>VXVC01000015.1 GCA_009836625.1 Holophagales bacterium | reverse complement strand
TCGGCACGACCACGGCGACAGCGACGATCATCGACGACGACAGCGCGGTGCTGTCGGTTGGCCCATCGCCCCAGACGGTGCCGGAGGGCGGAACCGTGCACTTCACGATCGAGATCTCCGCGGCGGTCGACCAAGACATGACCGTCTCCTGGTCCACCGTCGGCGGCGACGCGGAAGCCGGAACGGACTACGTCTTCGCATCCGGCGCCGTCACGTTCGCTGCCGGCGACACCCAGGGCAAGTCGATCTCCGTCGAGACCGTCGAAGACACGACCCTCGAAGAGGAGGAGACGTTCACGATCGTGCTCGAGACCGTCGACGAAACGTCCGATGGCGTGACGCTCGATCCGCCGGCGGAAGTGAAGATCGCCGACGTCAACGAACGGCCCGTGGCCGACGCCGGCGACGACATCACCGTCGATCCGGGCGAGCCGGTGACGCTCGACGGGTCGGGCAGCTCCGACCGTGAGAACGGCGCGCTGGCCTGGCTCTGGAGTCAGACCGGCGGAGAACCCGTCGCACTGTCCGATCCCGCTTCGGTGAACCCCGGCTTCACGGCGCCCGACCAGCCCGGCCCCTTGACCTTCTCTTTGGTCGTCGACGACGGCATCGCGGCCAGCGAGCCGGACCATGTGACCGTCACGGTTCGAGACACGCAGCCACGCTTCCTGGAGACCGTCGGCGGCATGAGCTACGTGGCCGGCAGGCGGATCGACCCGGTTGCACTACCCGCTGCCTCGGGCGGCAACGGCGCCCTCACGTACACCCTGGAGTCCCAACCGGCCGGACTCGCCGGACTCGACTTCGACCCGGTCACGCGGGTGCTCTCCGGCTTACCACCCTACGCCGGCCGCTTCACCTTCACCTACCGGGCCGAGGACGCGGACGACGATCGCTCGCTCGGTGACGCCGCGATGCAGAGCTTCACGGTGCTGGTGGACGCGGCGGCGGAGAAGGCGGTGCTCGAGAAGGCGCTGGCCGCGTTCGGGCGCGGCACGCTGTTCGGCGCGATCGACAGCATCGGCTACAGGTTCTCCGGCGCGCCGAGCGCCGGAGGGTTCTCGGTGGCCGGACAGCAGGTGCCGTTGGACAACTCGGGTTCGGCCGCCACCGCGACGGGAAGCGGCTTCTCTTCGGGCTTCGGCCAGTCCCTCTTCGGCGGCGGCGGTGGCCTGGGATCAGGCCTCGGCGGCGGTCAGCACTATGGCTTCGGGTTCGGTCCGGGCGCGTTCGGCGGCGGCTTCGGCGGCTGGAGCTACGGCCCGGGCATGGGCACGCCGCCGTTCGGAGGCAACTTCGGCCTCGGCAGCGTCGAGATCTCGAGTTCGCCGCCGCCCGCGCCGGAGATCCTCGACCGTCGCGAGCGGACGGCCCGTCTGCTCGGCGGCACGTCCTTCGTGCTACCGCTGCTCCAGCAGACGGCGAATGGCGAGGAAGCCCAGCCCGACAACGAACAAAAGAGACGGCTCACTCTCTGGGGCCGTGGTCACGTCTACCGCTTCCGCGGTGAACCCGGCGACTCCAGCTTCGACGGCGAGCTTCAGACGGCCTGGATCGGCCTCGACGCTCGCGGCCCGCGCTGGCTGGCCGGCGCGGCCGTCTCCTTCGCCGTCGACGCCGCGGCGAACTACGCCTTCGGCGACGAGGGCGCGATGGAAGGACGGCTCGAAATGAGCATGGCCGCCGTCTACCCCTATGCCCGGTTCAAGACCGCCAGGGGAGCGGAGTACTGGGCCCTGCTCGGCGCCGGCAGCGGCGAAGCGACGACTCGCCGCCAGGACGGGGAGCGCGAAGCCAGCGACGCCAGTCTCGCCCTCGGCGCCGCCGGCATGCGCAAGCCGCTCGACCTGGGGGCCGAGCGGACCGAGATCGCCCTGCGCGCCGAAGCCGGCTTCGCCCGCATCGAGACGGCAGGCGGCGAGCAGGCGCTCGACGACCTGAGCGCCGACACCGGCTTCGCGAGGCTCGGCCTTGAGGCCTCGCGCGAGTTCAGCCTCGGTGACTCCAGCTCGCTGACTCCCTTCGCCCAGCTCTCCGGCCGCTTCGACCAGGGCGACGACGTGACCGGCGCCGGCCTCGAAGTGGCAGGCGGCCTGCGGCTCTCCGCTTCCAGGTTCCAGGTCGAGCTCCAGGGAAGAACGCTGGCGCTGCACGAGGAGTCCGGCTACCGGGAGCAGGGCGCCAGCATCACCGCGCGCATGGACCCGGCCGCCGACGGCAGCGGACTCTCGCTCTCCCTCGGCCCGACCTGGGGCGCAGCCAACGGCGGCGACAGCCTCTGGCGCGACGAGATGCCGCAGAGCAACCTCGCGGTCTCCGACAGCACCGGCATCCAGGCCGGCATAGGCTACGGCTTCGCTCTCGACCGCATCCGCGCGGTCCTTACGCCGCTAGCCGAACTCCGCATCGCCCAGGACACGCATCTGCGTCTCGGAGCCCGCTTCGCACCGGCAGGCGGCCTTGGCCCGTTCGCTGCCGGCGAGACCAACGGAAGGGCCCGAACGTTCGAGCTGCAACTCGGACTCGAACGACGAGAGAGCGACGAGACGAAGCCGGAGCACCGCGTGTCCGCCGAGTACAGAATCCGCTTCTAGTGAGTGTGAGCGTTGTAGCGCCGACCTATCAGGAGGCGGACAATATCCAGACCCTGGCGACGCGGATTCGGGCCGCGATGGAGGCCGCCCAACTCGACTGGGAGCTGATTCTCGCGGACGACGGTTCCCGCGACGGAAGCGAAGAACTCGCGCTCGAACTGGGCCGCAGCCTGCCCGTGCGGTTCCATGTCCGCCGGGCTCGGCCTCGCGACCTCTCGCAATCGGTCCTGGAGGGCATCGGGCTGGCTCGCTTCGACCGGCTGGTCGTCATGGATGCCGACCTCTCCCACCCGCCGGAGCAGATTCCTGACCTGCTCGCGGCCCTTGGCGACGACACCGCGATGGCGCTCGGCAGTCGCTACTCCCCTGGCGGGCGGATCGACGGCCCGTGGGGCCGCTATCGCACCCTGAACTCCCGCGTCGCCATCTGGCTGACGCGACCGCTGGCACGCTGCGCGGATCCGATGTCCGGGTTCTTCGCCGTCGACCGGCGCCGGCTACCCGCACCGGATGAACTCGCCCCGGTCGGATTCAAGATAGGGCTCGAACTGATTGTGCGAGGCGGACTTCGGGTCCGTGAAGTGCCGATTCGTTTCGACGAGCGTCACGGCGGAACGAGCAAGCTGACCTGGCGCCAGCAACTCGCCTTTCTGCGGCACCTGTTTCGCCTCTACCGGTTTCGCTTCGGACTCCCGGTGCGGCTGCTCTCGTTCGGCGTTGTCGGCGCGACCGGCCTGATCGTCGATACCGCGGTTTACCTCGGCCTGCAGGCGGTCGGACTCGGCCACCTGCTGGCGCGCTTCCTGTCCTTCTGGCCCGCCGTGACCTGGAACTGGCGCATGAACCGGGTGCTGACCTTCGACGACCGTCCGCCGGCACGCGCGGTCCGGCAATGGACCCGGTTCGCCCTCGCGAGCACCGTCGGAATGGCGACGAATGTCGGCAGCTACGCGGCGCTGACGAGCTTCGTGGAACCGTTCATGGCCCGGCCGTTGCTCGCCCTGTTCGCCGGCGTAGCCATTGGCAGCGCGGCGAACTTCGGCATCGCGACACGCTTCGTCTACCGGCGGCGCCGGCCGGCCCCGGGCGACGAGTGACGACGAAGAAACAAGCCAGGGACGCGCGGCGTGCCCGCCTGACGGCCGCTCGAGAGGCCGCGACTCGACAGGCCGGGTCGACCATGGCGCGGCCGCCCCCAGCCCGGTCTCCCGCCATCTCCCCTCGGGAGAAGCTCGCCGCCGCGGCGCTCGTGCTGATGGTCGGCGTCAGCTTCATCCCCGCCTACCAGGCCGGCTTCGTATGGGACGACACCATCTTCGTCGAGCAGTCGTTCATCCGCGAAGCCTCCGGCCTGAAGAGCATCTGGTTCTCACCCCGCGACATCGAACAGGAAGGCCACTACTGGCCAGTCACCTACACGACCTTCTGGCTGGAGCACAAGCTCTGGGGCTTCGAGCCGCTCGGATACCACGTCGTCAACGTGCTCCTGCACACGGTCAACGTGCTGCTGGTGTGGTCGCTGCTCCGGCGGTTCGCCGTGCCGGGCGCCTGGGCCGTGGCCGCCGTGTTCGCCGTCCACCCGCTGCACGTCGAGTCGGTCGCCTGGGTCATCGAGCGCAAGGACGTGCTCTCGGGCCTGTTCTACCTAACGTCGTTCCTCGCCTACGTCAGGTTCACCGACAACGGAAGACCGGAGCGCTATCTGCTCGCCCTGGGGCTGTTCGCGGCCGGCCTGCTGTCCAAGACGGTCGTCGTCACGCTTCCGGCCGCGCTCCTGATCTGGCACTGGTGGCAACGCGGCCGCATCTCCAGGCCCGACCTGCTGCGGACCGCGCCGTTCTTCGCGGTCGGCCTTCTGATCGCCGCCGCCGACACGGCGTTCTACCGGACGCGGGAGGCTCTGGCGCTCGACTATTCCTTCGTGGAGCGGATACTCATCGCCGGCCGCGCGCTCTGGTTCTATGCCGGCAAGCTCGCCTGGCCGGACGACCTGGCGGTCATCTACCCGCTCTGGGAGATACGGAGCAGCGACGTCGTAGGCTGGCTGTGCGTCGCCGGGGCCGTCGCGGTGCCGGTCGTCCTGTGGAAGGGCCGCGACCGGTGGGGCCGCGGTCCCGCGGCCTGCGTCGCCTTCTACGCCGCGACGCTGTCTCCCGCGCTCGGCCTGATCGACTACGGCTACATGCAGTTCGCGCTGGTCGCCGACCGCTTCCAGTATCTGGCCGGAATCGGCCTGCTCGCCCTGGTCGGCGCCGCCCTGGTCCGCGCCGCCGAGAGGCTTCCGACCGCCGGTCTGACGGCCGGGAAGGTTCTGCTGGCGGCAGTCCTGGCCCTGCTTGGGGGGCTGAGCTGGAGGCACGCCGCAAACTTCCGGGACGACGCGACCCTGTTCAGCCACATCGTATCGCTCAATCCGGAAGCCCGCGACGCGCACCTCAACCTGTCCGAGGCCCTGATCGAAACCGATCGGTTCGAGGAGAGTCTCGAGGCGAGCCGCACCGCGGTCGAGCAGCGTCCCGACTCCCCCGGCGCCCACTCCAACCTCGGTCTCTCGTTGATGGCTCTCGACCGCTTCGAGGAGGCGGAAGCCGCGTTCAGCCGCACCCTGGAGATCGATCCCCGGGACCGGAACGGCCTTCAGAACCTCGGGGAGCTCATGAAGAAGCAGGGCAGGTACGACGAGGCGGTCGAGCAGTACCTCCGCGGCCTCGAGACCGACCCGGACTTCGCCCTGGGCTGGGCCGGTCTGGCCGACGCTCACTTCCTCGCCGGGCGGCACGAAGAAGCCGCGGAAGCGGCGAGGAAGTCCCTTGCGATCGACCCCGGCTCTCCGAACACCGCCGCACTTCATTCCCTGCTGGACCGGGCGTCCACCGCGACCATTCACACGCGGGCGGAGACACTGAGAACGCAGCAACGCCACGACGAGGCGATCGCTCTCTATCGGCAAGCCCTGGAACTGGACTCCGAATTCGCACCGGCCATCGCCGGCATGGGCATCGCCTTCTTCGAGCTCGAACGGTACGAAGAGGCCATCGAGTCGATGCTGCGAGCCCTGGTCCTCGCCCCCGAGCTGCCGGAGGCGTTCTCGCTGCACCGCCTGACGGGACGGGCGCTGCAGGAACTCGGCCAGCTCAGCGAAGCGGCCGAGCAGTTCACGCGGACACTGGAACTCGCTCCGCGCGACGCCGAAGCGCTCGACCGCCTCGGCTTCCTCCGCTTCAACGCGGGCCGCTACGAGGATGCGCTCGAGTACTACCGGGCGCTGCTCGAGATCAACCCCGCCGATGCGACGGCCCACTCGAATCTGGGCGTCGCCCTGCTCAACCTCGAACGGTACGACGAGGCAGCCCGAAGTCTGGAGCGCTCGCTGGAACTCGACCCGGAACGGGCCATCGCGCGCGCAGCCCTGACCGAGGCGCGCCGGAGGAGTCAGGGCGGCGAGCGCTAGGAGCCCGTCCCGCCCTCGCTCATCGCCCGCAGCCGCACCACCAGGCTCGACGTGTCCCAGCGCAAGCCGCCGAGCGCGGTGACCTCGCTGTAGAACTGGTCGACGAGCGCAGCCAGGGGCAGGTGCGCTCCGTTCCGGCGCGCCTCCTCCAGCGCGATGCCGAGATCCTTGCGCATCCACTGGACCGCGAAGCCGTAGTCGAACTTGCCCTGGACCATCGTCTCGGCGCGGTTGTCCATCTGCCAGGACCCCGCGGCGCCGGTCGAGATGGCGCAGATCACCGCCAGCGGGTCGAGGCCGGCCTTCTCCGCGAAGTGGATGCCTTCCGACAGGCCCTGGACGATGCCGGCGATACAGAGCTGGTTGACCGCCTTCGTCAACTGGCCGCTGCCGGCGGGACCGAGCAGGGTGACCGCACGGCTGTAGCAGCCGATGACGGCGTTCACCCGCTCGAACACGTCCAGTTCGCCGCCGCACATGACGGTCAACGCGCCGTTCTCGGCGCCCGCCTGGCCACCCGAGACCGGCGCGTCGACGAAGCCGCAGCCCTTCTCGTCGCAGGCGCCCGCGAGCTCGCGAGCGAGGCGGGCCGACGCCGTCGTGTGGTCGACGAGGACGCTGCCCGCGGCCATGCCCTCGAGCGCGCCGCCGGGTTCCAGCGTCACGGCCCGCACGTCGTCGTCGTTGCCGACGCAACAGAACACGAACTCCGCGCCTGCCGCCGCCTCGGCCGGCGTCGAGGCGCTCCTGCCGCCGTGCTCCCCGAGCCACTGCTCCGCCTTCGCCGCCGTACGGTTGTACACGGTGACGCGATGTCGGGCTGCCGCCAGGTGGCCAGCCATCGGATAGCCCATGACTCCAAGTCCGACGAACGCTACGTCTGCCATACGAACCACCTCCTCAGGCCGCGAATCGCGCCGCCCGAACTTGATCGATGAGGCGCGATCCTAGCCGTCCCCAAACAAGAGGGGCGGGCACCCCGAAGGACGCCCGCCCGAAGAGCGGAGGCTTGTTGCCTGCGCGTTCAGTTCCGAGGACGAGGACCGCGGCTGCCTGGACCGAAGAGTCCGCGGAAGCCGCCGCGACCACTCTCCTGCAGGGCCTCCCAGCGGATCCGCTGGTCACGGTCGAGCAGCCGTGTCGCGTCCTCGTGCGCCTCCACTCGGGCGGTCCTCAGTTGACGCGCGACCGCGCGGCGGTCGAGTTCCAACTGACCGACGACGGCTGGATCGGGGTTCTCGAGACTCGCCTCGCTCTCGAGACGGTCCGTGATGTCGCGCATCTGACGCATCAACGGGCCGACGCTCGCTTCGTGCTCCTCGCGCAGGCGGCGCCACTGTTCCTTCTGGTCCTCCGTCAACTGGAGCACCCGCGCCATGCGCTCGGCGTCGCGCTCCGCGAAGTCGCCGCGGGCGCCTCGCCTGGACTGGCGGTCTTCGCCCTCCTCGACTGCCGCGAGCCCTGTTGCCGCGACGACGAGCAAAGCGGGAAGCAGGGTGCGGGTGATACGGATCGAACGGTTCAGGGTTGTCTTCATTTCGAGCACCTCCTCTTAGGGGTGTGGGAGATCAAACGTGAGCAGACAGTACGAGCCCTGGCCCTGCCAGTCATCAAGCCGGTGCAAGATGTCTGTAACGCTTGTAAAGCCTCTCGCCGGTACGGTTTCCGCCACGCCCGCTGTAGCTACACTGCCTTCCAATGGCTGATCGGCGCATCTCCGGCCGCAGGCGGCGTTCGAGCGACCGCTGGCTCCTCGTCATCGCTCTGATCGCCACCGCTCTCCTGGCAGCGCTGGCGGTGCTCCAGTACCACTGGACTGGCCAGTTGAGCGATGCCGCGAACCGGAGGATGCGGGCGAACCTGGAGGAATCGAGCCGCCTGCTCGCGAACGACATCGACGGCCAGCTCTCGGAACTCCAGTTGACCCTGCTGCGAGCGGCAACCTCCAGCAGTCCGCGGCAGGCCCGTGGCGAAGAGCGATCAGCACTGCTTGCCGACACGCTCTCCCGGCTCCTCCAGGACTGGCGCGAAAGCGCCGGCTTTCCGGCCATCCTCGACCGGACGCGTATCGTGTTCGCAGACCGCCGTTCGACGCGCCGGGTCTTCCGGTTGGACGAGGAAAGCGGCCAACTCCAGGCCGAGACTGAGCCTGACGTCCTCGAGGAACTGGACCGTCTCCTGCGCCGACCCGGTAGTTCGGCGCCCGCGCAGCGGACAGACCGACTGGTCATGCCGATTCCGGCTCGCGGCCGGGGCGGGCCGCCCGGTCCCGCGGGCCTCATCGTGGCGACTCTCAGGTCCACGGCCATCGAGGAACAGATGCTGCCGGCGCTCATCGAGCGGCATTTCGGCGCCACCGCGGACGGCGCTGCACCCAAGTACCTGGTCACGGTGACCGACACGACGAGTTCCCCGCCGCGGCTCCTGTATCCTCTGTTCGGCAATCGAGCCGAGGACGGCGCGAGTGCGTCGGCGCGGCCGGCCGACATTGAGTTCTCGGCGTTCCGCGCGGTCGGGCGCGAGAGTCGCCGTCGCTTCGGGCCCGGCCGAAGCCGGGGCGAACGGGCAGAACGGTCCCAGCCGGCGCTCGGGCAAGGCGGTGGACCGTGGCTGGTGCGCATCACGCACCGCCGAGGGTCGCTTGAAGCCGCCACCAGCGCGGCACGCCGGCGCAACCTCTACCACAGCTCCGGCGCCCTGTTCCTGATCGGCGTCGCCTTCGCCCTGGTCCTGGTGTCCGCCCGCCGCGCCCGGGCCCTGGCCGCCCAGCAAGTCGATTTCGTCGCCGGCGTCTCCCACGAGCTGAACACGCCGCTCCAGGCGATCCGCTCGGCGGGCGAGAACCTGCGGAGCGGGATCGTCCACAGGTCAGATGATGTCCGCGGCTACGGCGAGCTCATCGAACGCGAAGAGCGCCGACTGTCGCGGCTGGTTCAGCAGGCGCTCCAGTGGGCCGGCATCGGGCGGAGTACGGCGCGAAGAGCCACGGCAGAGATCGACCTCGGCGAACTGCTGTACACGGCAGTCGCCGAGTCGAAGTGGTTTCTGGAGGAGAACGGCGTCGAACTCGAGCTGGAAGGGCTGGACCATCTGCCCCTGCTCCGGGGCGACCGCGAGGGCCTGATCACCGTCTTCATGAACCTGTTGCACAACGCGACCAAGTACGGCCGCGGCGCCGACGGCGCGGTGCGGGTGAGGATCGATGCAAGCGGCGACGCCGATGGGCGTGGGGTCGCCGTCGCCGTCACCGACCGGGGCCCCGGCATCCCGAAGGCCGAGCAGCGCCGAATCTTCGATCCCTTCGTCCGCGGCCTCGCGGCAACCGAGAGCGGTCTACCCGGCTCGGGCCTGGGCCTGAGTCTCGCGCGCAACACGATCGAGGAGCACGGCGGCTCGATCACCGTGGACAGCGAGCCCGGGCGCACGACCTTCCGCGTCGTGCTACCGGTGCAGACTCCATGAGCGCGCGCGTGCTCCTGGTCGAGGACGAACCCAGCCTTGCCCGCACCCTGAGTGACCGCCTGGCCGCAGAAGGCCACGACGTCGTCATCGCGGCCGACGGCCCGTCGGGCGAACGGTCGGCCAGAGACGGCGGTTTCGACGTCGTCCTGCTCGACGTCAACCTGCCGGGCAAGAACGGCTTCGATGTCTGCCGGGACCTCCGCCGGGACGGCATCGACATCCCCATCCTGATGCTGACGGCCCGCAACGAACTCGTCGACCGTGTCGTCGGGCTGAAGCTGGGCGCCGACGACTACCTCGCCAAGCCGTTCGAGACGCTGGAACTGCTGGCTCGGATCGAGGCGCTGATGCGACGGAGCCGGGACGGAGCACAGGCGTCGGCATCGCCGCGGGAGCCAACCCTCCACGGCTACCGCTTCGGCAACGTCCGCGTCGACTTCGACCGCGCCCAGGTGTGGCGCAGCGGCGAGGACGGTGCCGAGACCGAGGTTGCCTGCTCGGCGCTCGAGTACCGGCTGCTCAGGTTCCTGATCGAGCACCGCGGCGAGGTCCACGACCGGGACCGCCTGCTCGACGAGGTCTGGGGTTACGACGCGACGCCGACGACCCGCACCGTCGACGTCCACGTGTCGTCGCTGCGTCAGAAGATCGAGCCGAATCCGGGCCGGCCCGAGTTCATCGTCACGGTGCACGGGCTCGGCTACCGGTTCGACGGCTGACGACGCTTTGCCTGAACCTAGCCGCCGCCCGCGGCCGCCAGAACCTCTGCCAACTCCCAAAGCCCGATCGCCTCGACACCGCTTCCTTTCGGGTAGCGCTCGTCGCCGCCATGAACCAGAAACGCGCGCTCGGGCCTCACGTCGTCCAGGGCAACCTGAAACCCCCTGCCAAGGGGCGGCGCCTGGCCACGCTTGATCTCGAAAGCCCAGGTCCGATCGCCAGGCAACTCGAGGATGAGGTCGATCTCCACTCCGGTCGCCGTTCGGTAGAAGCTCGCGCGCGTCCGGTCCGGCGCCGCCCGGATCAGCGTCTCGACGACGAATCCCTCCCAGCTCGCACCGGCGACCGGATGGCCGAGCACGGCTTCCGTATCGTCGAGTCGCAGCAGCGTATGGACGATGCCGCTGTCCCGCAGGTAGACCTTCGGCGACTTGACCAGTCGCTTGCGGACGTTGGCATGGAAGGGCGGCAGCCGGCGGGCGAGCAGGAGATCGACCAGCAGGTCGACATACCTCGCCACCGTCTTGCCGTCCACGGCCAGACTCCGGGCCATCGCGGCGCCGTTCCAGAGCCCGCCCTGGGCGTGCGCGAGCATGGTCCAGAACCGTCGCAGCGTCTCCGCGGGAACGCGGGGTCCAAGGGCCGGAACGTCGCGCTCCAGGTACGTCTGGATGAAACTCTCGCGCCACAGCGCACTGTCGCCGTCACTCGGAGCAAGAAACGCCCGCGGGAAGCCTCCCCGAATCCAGAGGCGCGTGTGGTCGCGCCGGCCCAGCTCCCGAAGATCCAGGGGGCCGAGTTCAAGGTAGGCGATGCGACCCGCCAGACTCTCTCCCGACTGGCGCAGCAGTTCGACGGCGGCCGAACCGAGCAGCAGAAACTGGCCCGCAGGTTCGCCACCGTGAATCCGTTCGTCGATGATTCCGCGAAGGGCCTCGAACAGACGCGGAGTACGGTGAATCTCGTCCAGCACGACGAGTCGACCGCGTTGTCGCCTGAGATAGCCGTGCACGTCGGCCAGCTTCTCGCGGTCCACGGAGTTCTCGAGGTCGAGATAGAGCCCTGGCGGCTGCCGCTTCCCCCGCTCACCGCTGCTCTCGGCGATTCCTCGGGCCAGCGTCGTTTTGCCGACCTGACGCGGCCCCAGCAAACCGACCGCCGGGAAGAAGCGCAGGCGATCCTCCACTCGGGATCGGAGCGTTCGCGGGACTAGCGCCTTCAGCATCCTTGCAATTATGGACTGAGACTCCGCAATTGCAAGACATAGAGCGATCCGATAACCTTCGCTGCTTCGCAGCAAAGCGCCCGGCCGCCCGCCATGACCGACGATTCCGCCACTTCCAGGCCCCTCGATTTCATCCGCGAACGCGTCCGGGCCGATGTCGCCGCCGGCAAGCACGGCGGCCGCGTGGTCACCCGGTTCCCGCCGGAACCGAACGGCTACCTGCACATCGGCCACGCGAAGGCGATCTGCCTCGACTTCGGCGTCGCCGAGGAGTACGGCGGCCACTGCAACCTCCGCTTCGACGATACGAACCCGACCGCGGAGGACACGGAGTACGTCGAGGCCATCGAGCGCGACGTGCGCTGGCTCGGCTTCGACTGGGGCGGTGAGGCGCTCTACGCCTCGGACTACTTCGACCAGCTTTACGAGTGGGCTGTCGAACTGATTCGCAAGGGCAAGGCCTACGTCTGCAGCCTGAGTCCGGAGGAGGCGCGCGCCTACCGCGGGCGCTGGAACGAGCCGGGCCGCGAGAGCCCCTACCGCGACCGCTCCGTGGAGGAGAACCTCGATCTCTTCGAACGGATGAAGAACCGCGAGTTCGCGAACGGAACGCACACGCTGCGCGCGAAGATCGACATGTCCTCTTCGAACATGAACCTGCGCGATCCGGTCCTCTACCGCATCCTGCACGCTGACCACCACCGCACCGGCTCAAAGTGGTGCATCTACCCCATGTACGACTGGGCCCACGGCCAGTCCGACGCGATCGAGGGCGTGACCCACTCGCTGTGCACCCTCGAGTTCGAGGACCACCGGCCGCTCTACGACTGGTTCCTCGACCACATCGACGGCATCCACCTGCCGCAGCAGATCGAGTTCGCGCGCCTCAACCTGACCTACACCCTGACCTCGAAGCGCAAGCTGCGCCGGCTGATCGACGAAGGCCTGGTCGACGGCTGGGACGATCCCCGCATGCCCACCCTGACCGCGCTCCGCCGCCGCGGCTGCCCGCCCGAAGCGATCCGCGACCTCTGCGCGCGCGTCGGCCTGACCAAGAACGACTCGGTCGTCGACCTCAGCCAGCTCGAGTTCGCGATTCGCAATGAACTGAACCGGACCGCGCCGCGGGCGATGGCCGTGCTGCGGCCGCTCAAGGTCGTGATCGAGAACTACCCCGAGGACGTCGTCGAGGAACTCGACGCGATCAACAACCCGGAAGACGCCTCGGCCGGCACCCGCAAGGTGCCCTTCTCCAGGGTGCTCTACATCGAGCGGGACGACTTTCGGCGCGACCCGCCGCGGAAGTTCTTCCGGCTCGCGCCGGGCCGGGAAGTGCGGCTCCGCTACGCCTACTTCATCACCTGCACCGACGTGATCGAGGATGACGACGGCAACGTCACAGAGCTCCGCTGCACCTACGATCCGGCGACGCGCGGCGGCGACGCGCCGGACGGTCGCAAGGTCAAGGCGACCCTGCACTGGGTGTCGGCGGCGCACGCGATCCCGGCCGAAGTCCGGCTCTACGACCGGCTGTTCAACCACCCGAACCCGGGCGGCGCGCCGGGCGAGATCGAGGATCACCTGAACCCCGGCTCGCTGGAGGCCCTGAAGGACTGCCGCCTCGAGCCCGGCCTCGCCGAAGCCGAGCCGGGCGACCGGGTCCAGTTCGAGCGGCTCGGCTACTTCTGCGTCGATCCGGACAGCGCGCCCGGCGCGCCGGTCTTCAACCGGACGGTGACGCTACGGGACACGTGGGCGAAGATCGAGCGGGCGCAGAAGGCAGCGGAGCGATAGCGAAGACCGGCAGCGACCAGCCCGCCTTAGAATCAAGGAGGCATGGATGTCCGCAGATCGTCGAAGCAGGGCCGCGCGACCGCCCGACTGGTGAGCCAGTACGACAACCTCCTGGACACCGTCCTCAAGGCCTGCAAGGCGCACTACGGGAGCCGACTGGCCGCCCTTGCCGTCTACGGATCCGTCGGCCGCGCCACGCCCAGGGCCGACTCCGACATAGACCTCCTCCTCGTGGCGAACGACCTCCCGGATGGCCGGATCCCACGGGTCGAGGAGTTCCGCGCCATCGAGGACCGGCTGCGGCCGCTGTTCGAAACGGCCGCCGACCTCGGAATCCACACCCGTTTGGCGCCGATCTTCAAGACGCCCCGGGAACTGCGCCTCGGAACCCCGCTCCTGCTCGACATGACCGAGGACGCGCGCATCCTCCACGACCCCGACGGCTGCCTGACCGACACCCTCGATCGCCTGCGCGACCGCCTCCGCGAACTCGGCTCGAAGCGGGTCTGGAAGGGCGACGAGTGGTACTGGGACCTGAAGCCCGACTACAAGCCCGGCGACGTCTTCGACCTGTTCCCGCAATGACGACGAACGGCGCTCTGGCGAGAAGAGCGCTCTGAACTGTGGGGCACCGCCGTGCGCTTCCAGGAACTCGTCGAAAACCAGGTGCTCTCTCCAGCGCTCATCGCCGCTGAGCTACGCACTACGAAGGCAGAGATCGCCGGCACACTTGGTTTGGGGCGTGACGCCCTCTCGCACGCCTCACGCATCAGGGCCCGAAAGACCCAGGCCCGTCTCCGCCAGATGCTGGAGATTCTGAAGCGCGTCGAAACCGAGACTGGCTCGCCGCTTGCGGCCTACGCCTGGTTTCGCGCGGAGCCATTGCCGGGCTTTGGTGGAGCCACTGCGGGCTTGCTGCTGCGCGAGGGAAGGGCCGAACACGTCCATGCCCACCTCGACAGGGTGGCAGCAGGCGGCTACCTGTAGGGCGCTAGCTAGCCAAACGCCTCGAACCGCTTCTGCAGCTTCTTCATCCGCTTGCCCGAGATCCCGCCGAGCACCTCGATGGCGCGGCGGATGCGGGCGCGCACAAGGTCGGGGCCGAGGATCTCCATCGACTGGAACAGCGGCAGCGAGGCCGTCTCGCCCGACATGGCGACGTAGAACGGTCGGGTCAGGTCGCGCAGGCTGATGCCGAGCGCTTCGGACAGGCGCCGGAAGTGGCCCTGGATGACGTCGGCGGTGAACTCCTGCTCGCGCTCCAGCGTCCAAAGCATGAACTGGAACGCCTCGGCGATCTGGGCCTCTTCGAGACCCTTGACGGCCAGCTTCTCCCGCTCGATCTCCGGCGCGTCCACGAACAGGAAGTTCGTCAGCCGTCCCCAGTCGCCCAAGGTCTCAAGTCGCGGCTGGGCCAAGGCTGCGATCCTCGCCAACCGCTCCTCGTCCATCGACCATTCCCGCACGAGGTCCGCCAGGCCGCCGGCGTCGTAGTCCTCGCGCAGGTAGCGGGCGTTCAGCCAGCGCAGCTTGTCGAGGTCGAAGACGGGGCCTCCGAGCGAGATGTCTTCGAGGAGGAAACCGTCCACGAGCTGGTCGAGGCCGGACTTCTCCTCACCCTCGGCCCGGCTCGACACCATGAGCCCCAGGAAGTTGAGCAGCGCATCGGGAAGGAAGCCGGCGTCCCGGAACCAGGTGATCGAGGTCGGGTTGCGGCGCTTCGAGAGCTTCGACCGGTTCGCGTCGTTGTTCCGAAGGAGCGGCAGGTGGCAGAAGATCGGCGGCTCGTAGCCCAGCGCCTCGAACAGGCGAAGGTGCTTGGGCAGGGAGTTGATCCACTCCTCGCCCCGGATCACGTGGCTGATCCCCATCGCGTGGTCGTCAACGACGCACGCGAGGTGGTAGGTCGGGTAGCCGTCGGCCTTGAGGATCACCTGGTCGTCGATCAGCTCCCACTCGCGGCGGATCTCGCCGCGCAGGAGGTCCTGCATGACGCATTCGCCCTCGGTCGGCATGGCCAGGCGAATCGTGTGGGACTCTCCCGCCGCCGCTCGTCGCTCGGACTCGGCCACCGGCAGGTCCCGGCACCGGCGGTCGTAGCCCGGAAAACGCTGCCGGGCGCGGTTCTCGCGGCGCATCTCGTCGAGCCGCTCCCGCGTGCAGAAGCAGCGGTAGGCGCTGCCCGCGGCGAGCAGGCGGTCGACCTCGCTCCGGTACAGGTCCAGACGCTCGCTCTGCCGGTAGGGGCCCTCGTCCCAGTCCAGACCCAGCCAGCGCAGGGCGTCGAGGATCGCCGCCTCCGACTCGCGGCTCGAACGGGCGCGGTCCGTGTCCTCGATCCGCAGCACGAAGATGCCGCCACGGCTGCGCGCGAAGGCGAGGTTCACCAGCGCCTGGTACGCGGTGCCGACGTGGGGGTCGCCGGTCGGCGACGGCGCCACCCGGACGCGTACCGGCACCGCGGTCTCCGGTCCCGGCGCGCTCATCCGCGTGCCCTCTCGCGATACCGGGCAAGCCGGCGGCGGTACGGCTGCAGTTCACTGTCGCCCGCGCCGGCCCGCTCCAGCGTCTCGACCACCTGCTCGATCCTGCGGGCCGCGTCGTCGTAGAGGCCGACGCCGCCAAGGGCCTCGGCCAGTTCGAGCTGAAGCTGAATCATCAGATCCCGCATCCGGGTATCGGAGGCGCCGACCCCGGCCGCTCGGTCGAGCCGCTCGAGAGCCCGCGCCACGTCGTTCTCCCGCATCGCCAGCATCGTCGTGACGAGCAGCATGTGGATGTCGGCCGGGTCTTCGGCAAGGACGCGCTCCGCCTCGGCGGCCGCCTCCCCGAACTGTCCGAGCTTGAACAGGGCGCCCGCCAGCACGGCCCGCCCGCCCGCGAGATCCGGATCGAGTTCGAGGGCGCGACGGGCGGCGGCGACCGCCTCCTGTGGGCGGTTCATCCGATCGTGGACACCGGCCGCCGCGAAGTGCGCCTGGGCGTTGCCGGGTTCCAGTTCGATCAGCCGCCGCAGTTCCCCAAGGGAAGCCTGCAACTGACCCGTCTCACGGTAGGTCTTGCTCCGGCGCAGGAAGCTCTCCGAGTCCATGGCCAGCAGGTCGACCTCGGCGCGGCGCGGATCGCGCTGGTGGAGCAGCGGCGGCAGGTCCCGCGCCGCCTGCGCGAGGCGCCTCGCCCCGTCGCGGTCGCCCGCCCGGTGCCGGGCGCGCGACAGCATGGCGACGACCGCCTGGGTTTCGGGGCTCAGCTCGTGGGCCCGTTCGAGGTGCCGCGTGGCCTGATCGACGTCCCCGCGCGCGAGGGCGAGCCGGCCGAGGCCGAGATGCGCGACGGCGTTGTCGGGTTCGAGACGCGTGGCTTCCCGGTAGTGCTCGTCCGCGTCGGCGGCGAGGCCGACCTTCTCGAGGGCAGACGCGAGCCGGATGCGGGCAGGCGCGTACGCGCGGTCGAGTTCGACGGCCTGGCGGTAGAGCGCCGCCGCCGCGGCTGGATCGCTCGCCTCTTCGACGTTCGCGCGCAGGTAGAACCAGCGAAAGTCGCCGGGCGCCAGCCGAGAGGCTTCGGTGTAGGCGGCCGCAGCCTCGTCGTCGAACTGGTGGGCATGCAGGGTCATGGCGAGGCGGCCCCAGGTGGACGGTGAGTCGGGTTCGCGGGCCGCGGTGGCGAGTTCCTTTTCGATGGCGGCGCGTACGCGGGGTTCGACGGCGGAGAGGTCGGGGGACGGGAGTTCGGCGGCTGGGGTGATGGCGGGAAGGAGTAGGAGAGTCGCAAGGACGGCGCCGTAGCGGATGCCGGCCAGAGGGCCGGCGCACCGGCAGTCGGAGTACCGATCAGCGCTGCTCATTGGCCTTCTCCGCGGAGTAGGGTCACTTCGCTGCCGCTGGCGGCGCCGTCGAACTCCTCGACCGTGCCGCCCGGCCACGTCACCTCGAAACGCTCGACCGCGGTTGCGTCGCCGAGGCCGATGTGGACCGGCGCCTCGCCGCCGGTCAGGTAGCCGCCGAGCGGCAGCACGAGGCGCCGGAACGGGCGGCCGTCGACCCACGCGACGACCGAGGCGCCAATCGCAGTGCGCAGCAGTTCCGGGTCGATCACCCGTAGCCGCACCCAGCCGGCGCCGGTGCCGGCCGCCGGCGCGGGGCCGGCGATCGTCTCGTTGCGGTAGATGCGCGCCGAACCCTCCAGGTTGCTGACCAACAGGTCCAGGTCGCCGTCGCCCTCCAGGTCGAAGGGCACCAGGCCTCGGCTCACGTCGAGCGCCGTCCCGAAGTCGCCCGAAGCGGCGCTGGCATCGGCGAAGACGCCGGCACCGTCGCCGAGCATCAGCAGGTTGGGCTCGGCGTAGCCGCGCCAGAACCAGTCGTCACGGTCCGAAAGCACCTCCGGGCGCCGCTTGACCGCGCCGTTGACCACGGCGAGATCCAGGTCCCCGTCGTTGTCGGCGTCGAAGAAGGCGGTGCCGAAGCCCGTGTACGGCGTGCTTGGCGCCGCCAGGCCGGCTTCGGCGGCCCGGTCCTCGAAGCCGTCCGTCGCCCCCGGTGTTCCGCCCAGGTTCAGGTAGAGCGTGTTCGTCTCCTCGATCAGGTGACTCAGGAACAGGTCGAGGTCCCGGTCGCCGTCGATGTCACCCAGTGCTATGCCCATTCCCGCCTCGCCGACACCGAACCGATTGTAGGCCGCGCCGAGCAGCACCGCGTCGTCCTCGAAGACCCCGTCGCCCTGGTTGATCCAGAGCTGGTTCGGGTCGGCGTCGTTGGCGACGTAGACATCGGGCAGTCCGTCCTCGTCGAGGTCGGCGGCGGCGACGCCCAGGCCGGCGTCCTCGATCAGCGAAACGCCGGCGTCGCGGCTGCGGTCGACGAAGCGCCGGCCGCCCTCGTTCCGGTAGAAGACGTCCGCCTCGCCCTCGAACTGCTGCGGGCCGCAGTAGTCGACCCGCCCGCCCTGCACCTGGCACTCGCGGCCCTCATTCCACTGGACGTAGCGGGCCACGTACAGGTCGAGCCAGCCGTCGAGGTCCGCGTCGAAGAACACCGCCGAGGTCGACCAGCCGGGCGTCGCGACACCGAACGAGGCCGTCACGTCGACGAAGCGGCCGCCGCCCTCGTTCCGGTAGAGCACGTCGGCGCCGAAGTTGGTCACGTAGAGATCGAGGTCACCGTCGTTGTCGATGTCTGCGACGGCTGTGCCCATCCCGTAGCCCGGGTTGTCCAAACCCGAGCCCCCGGTCGCGTTAACGAACTGGCCGCGCGGTCGCTGCAGATACAAGCGGTTGCTCCCGGGCTCGCCGGCAACGCCGCTACCCGCGTTCGGGAAGTAGAGGTCGAGCAGGCCGTCGCCGTCGACATCGAACGCCGCGACGCCGCCACCCATGATCGCCGGCATCGGAAATGTTCCGGCCGAGCACGTAGCGTGGACGAAGTCGAGGCCGGTCTCGGCGGTCACATCGACGAACGGCACGCCGGAGACGGACACTGCGTCGGCCGGTGGCGACACTGGTGCCTCGAAAGAACCCTCTTCCGCCGCGCAACCAAGCAGCGCGGCCACGGCCGCCGCAAGGGCAAGCCCGCGCATTCAGTTCACCCCGACCGCCGCGTCCGCCTCCAGCCGGCGGCGCCGGCGGGCGTAGCGCTGGATCATCCCCAGCATCGTCTCCTCGTCGTGGATGCCGCACAGCGGGAAAACGTCGAGCATCAGGGTCGGCACGCCCTCGACTCCGGCCGCCACCGCGCTGCGCGTGACCTCGGCCAGCCGCCGGCCGGCGGCAAGATCGTCCGCGGCGCCGAGCGGAAAAGCAGCCCGGCGTTCGAAGTCCCGCAGCACGTCTTCGATCTCGTCCAGCTGCTCGTAGTACGCCGCGAACGCGGCCTCCCGCCATTCCCGTTCGAGCTTCGGGTCGTGTCCGCGGTCGATTCGCTCGTCCAGGACCACCGCGACCTCGCCGGCAAGGCGCGAATCGGGCCAGCGTTCGGGTGGGTCGAGTTCCACGTCCAGCGCCGCCGCCACCCTCAGCAGGCTCTGCCGCCGCGCCGGGTCGAGGGGCCGGCCGCGCTGGAAGTTCCCCACCCCGGTCAGGTCGATCGCCTTCCACCGCAGGTCGACGCGCTCCGCCGCGAGCGGCTCGTCGATCCGGGCCAGCACCCGGTGCGCCACGTAGCTCAGGCTGGAGGCGAAGTCGTAGTAGACGAACACCTCGAGCGGCACGTCGCCGCGGGCCGGCGTGCCGTCTTCGCTCAACTCCCGAACCCCTCGGGGTTGGCGCTCTGCCAGCGCCAGGCGTCGACGCAGATGTCGTCGAGGCCGCGCTCCGCCGTCCAGTCGAGATCGCGGCCCGCGAGCGCCGGGTCCGCCCACACCTCTGTCGCGTCACCCTGCCGCCGTCCTTCGAGCACGGTCGGGATCTCCTGGTCGCTGGCCCGTCTCACGGCCTCGAGCACCTCGAACACCGTGACCCCGCGACCGGTGCCGAGGTTGT
Source organism: Holophagales bacterium (assembly GCA_009836625.1). Classification (GTDB taxonomy): domain Bacteria; phylum Acidobacteriota; class Thermoanaerobaculia; order Multivoradales; family Multivoraceae; genus Multivorans. The sequence goes on along the minus strand of VXVC01000015.1, from coordinate 49,502 downwards.
ACTCGGCGCAGCCCTCGATCGCCGGCAGATGGTCCAGTGCCCGCAGATGCCCGGTCGCGACGTCAACGACGTGGAGATAGTCGCGGATCGCCGTGCCGTCCCGGGTCGGATAGTCCGTCCCGAACACCCGCAGCTGCGGCAACCTGCCCACGGCGACCTGCATGGCGCCAGGCAGCAGGTTCTCCGGCAAGCCCCGCGGGTCCTCGCCGATCCGGCCGCTCGGGTGGGCACCGGCCGGGTTGAAGTAGCGGAGCGACAGGATCCGCCAGCCCTCCTCCGACGCCGCGAGATCCCGCAGCATCCGCTCGACGCAGAGCTTGGTGTGACCGTAGGGATTGGACGGCCTGAGCGGTGCGTTCTCCGCCAGCGGACAGGCGCCCGGACCCGGATCGCCGTAGACCGTCGCCGACGACGAGAAGACGAGCCGGCGTACGTCGTGGCGACGCATCGTCCGCAACAGGCTGATCGTGCCCGCCACGTTCGTCCGGTAGTAGCCAAGCGGGTCGGCGCACGACTCGCCCACCGCCTTCTTCGCCGCGAAATGGATGACCGCCTCACAGCCGCCGTCGCCGAACGCCCGCTCCAGAGCCGCTTCGTCGAGTACGTCTCCTTCGACGAAACGCAGTCTCCGTCCGGCCAACTCCTCGACCCGCCGCAGCGCCTCCGGCGAGCTGTTCGAGAGATCGTCGATGACTGTGACGTCCCAGCCCGCACCCAGCAGCTCGACGCAGGTGTGACTGCCGATGAAGCCGGCTCCGCCGGTGACCAGAACCCGCTCCGCCATGTGCCGAGTCTATGGGTGGACTGCTACCGATCCGCCGGCACCCGCACTGACAGTGTGACGTCCGCGTCGCGAGCACTGAGGTCCACGTCCGCCGACCCGGCGATGTCTTCGGATGTCCGGCTAGTGCCGCTCGGCCGGACCTCCAGCCGGTAAGGAGCCGAGAACAGGCCATCGAGCACGAACGAGCCGTCCTCGGCGGTGCGCGTGTACACGAGGCGTCTGGACGCTGCCGCGATCTCACCGAAAGCCGCACTCTGCGCCGGTATCGCGGAAACCAGCATCCCCGCGGCTGGCAGACCGGTCTCACCGTCGAACAACCGGCCTCGAACCGCGGCGCTGGTCGCCTCAAGATCGACGTGGACGACCGTATCGGCCACGCGAATCGCGCGTTGCTGCCCGACCGCCGCGATGGCGACTTCGTCGCCGGTACGCAGGCCGTCGATCAAGAAGCGCCCGCGCTGGTCGGTGCGAACGCTCCAGCTCAGTCCCCGGCCTTCCTCCCGGGCCAGTACCCATTCGCCAACCAGCGGCCACTCGTCAAGCGTCACCGTACCCTCGATGGCGCCGCCGCCGTCCGCGAACGAGATCTCCACCTCCGCCACACCACTCGGCGGGTACTGAATCGGCGACCGGCGCGTGCGCCCGGCCACCGAAGCCGTAGCGATCATCGTGGCGCCCTCTCGCTCGTGAAAGGGGGCTTCGAACACCGGCTCCAGATCGGTTCCTCCCGTGGGGCGGACCAGGGTCGTGCTCATCGACCCGCCCTCCGGATACGTCGCGCTGACCCTCACCACCACTTCGGCAGCCTCCGGGGCCGTAAGACCGAGAACCCGGACGCTCACGAGACGGGGCTGCGGCACCTCCAACTCCACGTACGGCCGGTCGCCGGCGGCGACGGTCACCTCGACCTCAGGGCCTCCGGCGCCGCCGGTGCGCGCACTCAGGGAGTAGAGGCCCGGGTCGATCTGGAACTCAAAGCCGCCATCCTGGCCGGTTTGCGCGTTTCCACCGCCGTACCCGACGATGAACCGGTCCCGATTCCGAGGCCGCGCATCCACGGAGGCGCCCGACACGGGCGTTCCGTCCGGCCCCAGGACCCGGCCACGCACCGTCACCGGCGTGACGTCGATCGTGATCTCGCCCATGTTCGCCACCACATCGATCTGGCGCCGCTTGCTCCGCGCCAGGCCGGGTACCCGGCACTCGACAGTCGCCGGTCCCAGCGGGGCCCTGACGGCGAACCGACCGGCAACATCGGTGACGGACACGGCCGAGCGGATGGAGACCGAAGCGCCCGGCACCGGCGCGCCATCGCGGACCACCACACCCGTCACCTCGATCTCCGCCTTCGGTCGGAGGACGAGATCGATAGAGCTCCGCGGCAGTTCAGCCAGGACGCGGTCGAGATTCTCGTAGGCCTCGGCGCGAACGGTGAGAACGCCCGCACCCATCGGGAAGCCGGTCAGTACGAAGTCTCCGTCCGGCTCGGACTCCGTACTGGCGCCACCGCGGCGGACCGTCTGCTGAAACCGGATGCGCGCCTTGACGCCCTCGCCGGTCGACTCGTCCGTTACGCGGCCGGCCAACTCATAGGCTGTTCGGAGCCGCACTCCGAGCACTTCCCCCTCTGTCGCGGCATCCACCCGTACCGGCGACACGTTCTCGGGCACAAAACCGGCCGCCCGAATCCGCAAGGAGACGACATCGCCCGGCACCAGCCCGCCGATGCGAAAGCCCCCGCTTGCGTCGGTCGTCGCACCGAGCTTCTCATCGCCGATAGAGCCCACCGGCGAGTAGGTTCCCCCGCCGCTTCCGAAGTCAACCGCGGCGTCCTCGACCGGGGCACCCTCCTCGTCCACGACACGGCCCCGCAGAACGGTCTCCGACTCCAGCACCACGTCGCCGAGCTGCTGGTCCCCGGCATCCCCCGGAACCGCCTCCGGGAGCGGCCGCCGAACCGTGCCATGGCCAGGCGCGGCCGCGACGAGCCGGACATCGTCCTCGTCCGGCGGATCGAGTCGGAACGTCCCGTCGCCGTCCGTGCTCACGAACTGCAGCAGCGATGGGTCCCCAAGATTCCACGTCGAGGCTTCACCCACGAACCGATCCGCTACCCAACGACGCGCGAGGGCCACCGCTCCGGGTACGCCGCTGCCGCTCCGGGCCGAAACGAGCCGGCCCAGAATCGCCCGGGTTGACCTCAGTTCCACGACAAGCTGGTCCGCCGCGGTCTGACTGAGCAGGTCGCTCAGTCTCGTGCGCGTTTCGCGGTAGCCCGGTGCGCCCGCGACGAGCCACCTTCGTTCCAGCGGCTCCGGCACCTCCACGAGAAACCGCCCGGCCTCGTCGCTCAATCCGGCCGGCCCCGCCGTGGCTCCATATCCGGATGCCACGACCTGCGCACCCTCCACAGGGTCACCGGCCATGTTCAGGGAGACTCCGCGGAGCCGCCGCAGAGGCTCCAACGACATCCCTTTGGACCCGGCGGACCACGCAATCCGCAGTGGACTGAATCGCTCCGCCAACACGGTCGTTCTCGCTACTCCGGGGCCGGCGGCGACGAGAAACGTCGTGTTCTCCGGTCGCCCGCCATGGAAGGCAAGCGGCACTCCCGACGAGGACCAGTGAACCACCGCGACGGTCGGTAGCTCATCGCGGTCCCTGCCGACACCCGTCAGCGTCACAGGCACCGGCTGCGGCGCACTCGCGTTCAGTTCGGCGACGCCCCCGTTCAGTTCGACCCCATCCAATCCGCCGCCCCTGTCCAGCACCTGGTAGGCGCCCGCCGGCACCCCGTATCGACCCAGCTCATCCGTCGTCCCGGCCGGCCAGCCGTCGGCGCGAATGAGAATCGCTGCGGGCACCGGCGCACCATTCCGCCTCAGGACACCGTCGGCGACCGGCGCGGCCAGGCGTTCCAGTTCGACGGCGACAGGTGCCCCGGCGAGGCAATCGACGACCTTCGGCTCGTACCCGGGCGCACCGATCGTCAGCGCCACGGCATCCCGCTGAACGCCGGAAACGGTCCGCCTGCTCCTTCCGGCCTCGAACTCGTAGCTGGTCGCTCTCCCGGCCTGTAGCCGGCGCAGCGGCGGCCACATGCTCCACGAGCGCGACAAACGAAGATCACGCAGGCTCCGGCCCCTGACCACCCAGGCGCTCCCGGGCGCCACCAGTGTCAGGCTGCAGGAAGCGGTGTTGCCCAGCTCAAGCGGCGGAAGAAGGGTGTGCGTCTCCGGCCCCACGAGCAGATACGTCCTCGGCGCCGTGCCGGGACCTTGTAGTCTGATCCAACGTACACCCGGCTCGGCAACCTGGATCGCGAAGCGGCCGCCCGAGGTCTGGACCGTCACCTCCGCCGCATGAAAGCCGTCCGGTTCATCGCGCAGAACTGTGCTCAGCAGCTCGTAGAGCGTAGGCGCCCGCACCAGGGACACCTCCAGCGGACCGGCATCGGGCCGCCCCTGGATAGAGCCACTCACCTCGACCGCAGCTCCAGCACCGGCTACCGCCAGCAAGCCCGCCGCCAAAGACACAGCGACCGCTCGATAGCGAACGCCGTCCAACGCGCGACACCGCATGGTTCCTCCCCTCAGAGAGAACTACGAATCTAGCGAACAACCCGTGCAATCTCTCCCCGCCGCCGATGCTTCCGAACCAGCACGCGCGCGAGCCCGCGGTGCTACGATCCCGCGCCGGATCGAGGAGGAAACCAGGCCATGCAGACACCCGTTCGAGTCGCCGTCACCGGAGCCGCCGGTCAGATCGGCTATTCCCTGATCTTCCGCATCGCGGCCGGCGAGATGCTGGGGCCGGAGCAGCCGGTGAGCCTGCACCTGCTGGAGATTCCGCCCGCGATGGATGCGCTGTCGGGAGTGGTCATGGAACTCCGTGACTCGGCGTACCCCCTGCTGCACGAGGTCGTCACGAGTTCGGACGCCGACGAGGCCTTCGACGGCGTGGACATCGCCATGCTGGTCGGCGCGCGGCCGCGCGGACCGGGCATGGAGCGCAAGGACCTGCTGCAGGCGAACGCGGCGATCTTCTCCGTTCAGGGCAAGGCGCTCGACGCCCACGCGAGCCGCGACCTGCGGGTGGTCGTAGTCGGCAACCCGGCGAACACGAACGCACTGATCGCTGCCAGCAACGCGCCGGGCCTCGACCGGCGGCAGTTCACCGCGATGACCCGGCTCGACCACAACCGGGCGATCAGCCAGCTCGCCGAGAAGACCGGCGCCCACACGACACGGGTGCGCCGCATGACGATCTGGGGCAACCACTCGGCGACCCAGTACCCGGACCTCAACCACGCCCTGGTCGACGGACGGCCGGCGCCGGAGCTCGTCGACGAGGCCTGGACCCGCGAGGAGTTCATCCCCACCGTTCAGCAGCGCGGCGCGGCGATCATCAAGGCGCGCGGTGCCTCGTCGGCGGCTTCCGCAGCCGCCGCAGCGATCGACCACATCCGCACCTGGGTCCAGGGCACGGCCGACGGGGACTGGGTCAGCATGGCGATCCAGGCCGACGGCAGCTACGGGACGCGCGAAGGCGTCGTCTACTCGTTCCCCGTGACCACCAGCGACGGCGACTACTCGATCGTCCAGGGCCTCGACGTCGACGAGTTCAGTCAGGGGCGGATGCAGGCCACGCTCGACGAGTTGTTCGAGGAGCGCGCCGGCGTCGAAGAACTCCTGCCGTAGCCCGGCCCGGGCAGACCGGCCCCGCTTCACCGGTTCTCCATCGGGCGGCGCTATGCTGGCCGCGTCCGTTTTCCCATCGCACCCAATCGCCCCACACGGAGGACACGATGGACCAGACCCTCCACGATCGTCTGAACGCACACCTCGGGCTCGAGTTCGAGGCCGCGCACCGCTACCTGTCCATGGCGCTCTGGCTCGAGCGCATCGACCTGCCCGGCTTCGGCGCCTGGCTCCGCGGCCAGTCCGCCGATGAACTCGGCCACGCCCACCGCATCATCGATCACCTCGCGGACCGCGACCTCCTCGTGAAGATCCCCGAGATCCCGGCGCAGCCCACGGAGTGGGAGTCACCCGAGGCTGCGGTCGCGGCGATCCTGGAAAGCGAACAACACGTTACGAAAGCGATCGAGGAACTCTACGATCTCTCCGAGAAGGTCCACGATCGGGCCGCCTCGATCATGCTCCAGTGGTTCATCAACGAGCAGGTCGAGGAGGAGAACGTCGCGCGCACCCTGCTGGGAAGGCTGCGCCTGGTGGGCGGCGACGGCGTCGGCATGCTGATGATCGACCAGGAACTCGCGAAGGGCACAGTGCCCGGCGCCATGGCGGAACCAGGAGCGGACGGAGCCGAATGACCACGGGAGTCGAATGACGACAACAGACCAGGATCGCCAGACCCCAGCCGCGCAGGCGCCGAGCAGGCGGTACTCCAACTACGTCCTGGGCGTTCTCGTCCTGGTCTACGTCTTCAACTTCATCGACCGCCAGATCCTCTCGATCCTCGCCGAGGACATCCGCAACGATCTCGGCGTCAGCGACGCTCAACTCGGCTTCCTCTACGGCACCGCGTTCGCCGTTTTCTACGCCATCTTCGGGATCCCGCTCGGCCGTCTGGCCGACATGTGGACCCGCAAGAGTCTGATCTCGGTCGGCCTCGCCGCCTGGAGCCTGATGACCGCGCTGTCGGGCACCGCCCGCGGCTTCGTCTCGCTCGCCGCCTACCGGATCGGCGTCGGAATCGGCGAATCGAGCGCCGGGCCGGCGGCGTTCTCGATGCTCGGCGACTACTACCCGCCGCGGCTCCGGGCCACGGTGACCGCGATGTACTCGAGCGGCGTCTACATCGGCGCCGGCCTCGGCATCCTGATCGGCGGTCAGATCGTCGACAGGTGGAACAACGCCTACGCGGACGGCGGTGCACCCTTCGGCCTCGCGGGTTGGCAGGTCGCGTTCTTCGCCGTGGGCCTGCCGGGCCTGCTGATGGCGATCTGGGTATGGACCCTGCGCGAGCCGATCCGCGGTCTTCAGGAGGGCATCGTCACCAGGGATCACCCCGCGCCCTTCAAGGAGCTGGGGAAGGAGACGGCCGCCATCCTGCCGCCGCTGACCCTGCTTTCCCTCCAGCGTGCCGGAGGCGCCCGGACAGTGGCCGGGAATCTGCTGATCGCGGTCGGATGCGCCGCTGTCTCCTTCGGCCTGATCCAGATCTTCGGCAACCCGGTGCAGTGGATCGCCCTCGCGATCGGCGCCTATGCCTTCCTCTCCTGGGTCCAGGGGCTACGGCTGAGGGACCGGCCCACGTTCGAGCTCGTCTACCGATCCCGTTCGATGATCTACGGCATGTTCGGCTTCGGCTGGATGGCGTTCGTCGGCTACGGCCTCGGCTTCTGGGCGCCGACCTACTTTCGGCGGGTACACGACCAGAGCGCCGGCGAAGCCGGCCTGATTCTCGGAGTAACGGCCGCCGTCGCGGGCTGGATGGGAGTCGCCGGAGGCGGCTACTTCTCCGACTGGATGAAGCAGAAGACAGCGAAGGCCCGGCCGCTCTGCGGGCTCATCATCGCCCTGGCCTCGATCCCGTTGGGAGCCTTCTTCGTGCTGACCGAGAGCGTCACCACGGCCTACGTCGTCAACTTCGTCTACACGGTCATCGGATCGGCATGGATCGGTTCGGCCGTCGCCCTGGCCAACGACCTGGTGCTGCCCAGGATGCGCGGAACGGCATCGGCGTTCTACATCCTGATGGTGACCTTCGTGGGTCTCGCCCTGGGACCCTTCCTAATGGGTTGGCTGAGCACCACGCTCGAGGCCGGCGGCGCCGACTCCGGTCGCTCCCTGCAACTGGCGATGGTGGCGAGCCTGGGCGCGTATGTCCTCGGCGGGATCTTCTTCTGGCTCGCCGGCCGCAGCGTGGCCGCCGAGGAGAGCAGCCGGATCGAGCGCGCGCAGGCCGCGGGCGAGGTGGTCGAAGCGGCCTGACCGGGCTATGAGCCCAGCCTTGCCATCACCGGCGCATGATCGGAGGCGATGAGGCCCTCCTTCTTCTTCCGGTAGTCGCGGTCGGTCTCGACCTGCTCGACCCGCTCCCGGACGGCTGCGGTCGCCAGCAGGAAGTCGATCCGCAGGCCCAGGTTGCGGTGGAAGGCGCCGAACCGGTAGTCCCACCAGGAGAACTTGACCGTGTCCGGGTGCAGTTCCCGGAACAGGTCCTGGAACCCGAGGTCGAGCAGCGCGCGGAACCGTGCCCGCTCCGCTTCGGTGTGGTGGATTCCACCCTCCAGGCGCTCTTCGTCGTGGGTGTCGAGGTGTGTCGGCGCGATGTTGAAGTCACCGCAGAGGACCGCGGGTGTATCCGGATCGAGCGAACCACCCAGGTAGTCGCGCAGCGAGTCGAACCAGGCCAGCTTGCGCGGATAGTCCAGGTGGTCGATGTCCTTTCCATTGGGGCAGTACACGGTCGTGAAGTCGAGGCCGGCGGTCTTCACCCGCAACAGCCGCGCGCCCGCCTCCTCCTCGCCGGGAAGGCCCGACTGGACCTCCTCGATCGGCTCGCGCGAGAGGACCGCGACGCCGTTCCAGGCCTTCTGGCCGCAGACGGCGGAGTGGTAGCCGAGTTCCTCGAGCGCCTCGATCGGGACGTTGTCGGCGGTCGCCTTGAGTTCCTGGAGGCCGACGACGTCGGGCCGCCGGGCCTTGAGCCAGTGGACGAGGAAGTCGAACCGCGCGCCCAGGCCGTTGATGTTCCAGGTCGCGATCAGCAAGCCGTCAACTCCAGCCGCAGGAACGGCCGGCGTTCTGCTCCTCCAGCCAGTCGGCGAGCGGGGCAAAGTAGTCGAGGATCGCCGTCGCGTCCATCTCGCGGCTGCCGCCGATCGCCTCGAGCGCGTCCGGCCACGGGCGGCTGAGACCCATCGCCATCATGTCGCGCAGGCGGCTGCCGGCCACTTCGTTGCCGTAGATCGAACAGCGATGAAGCGGTCCCTCGTAGCCGATTGCCGCGCACAGGTCGCGGTGGAACTGGAACTGGAGGATGTGAGCCAGGAAGTAGCGTGTGTAGGGCGTGTTGCCCGGCACGTGGTACTTCGCGCCTGGATCGAAGTGCTCCTCGGTGCGCTCGGACGGCGCTCCGACGCCCTGGTACTGCTCGCGCAGTCGCCACCAGGCTCCGTTGTACTCCTCCGGCGGCGTTTCGCCCGAGAACACGCCCCAGCGCCAGCGGTCGACGAGCAGGCCGAAGGGCAGGAAGGCGACCTTGTCCAGCGCCATCCGCATGAGCAGAGAGAGGTCGGCCTCGGCCGGCGGCTCCTCGTCGAGCAGACCGATGTCCACGAGGTAGCCCGGCGTGACCGACAGGGAGATCGTGTCGCCCAGCGCCTCGTGGAACCCGTCGTTCGCGCTGTCCCGGAACAGGGGCGGCAACTCCCGGTAGCCGAGCTGGTAGTAGGTGTGGCCGAGTTCGTGGTGGATCGTCGAGAAGTCCTCGGCGTTGATCTGGATGCACATCTTGATCCGGACGTCCTCGTCCAGGTCGAGCTGCCAGGCGCTCGCATGGCAGACGACGTCGCGGTCTCGCGGACGGAGGAACTGGGAGCGCCGCCAGAAGGTGTCGGGGAGTTGCTCCATCCCGAGCGAGGTGAAGAAGCCCTCGGCGATCTCGACCATCTCCCGCTCGGAGGTCTGGCGCTCCCGGAGGATCTCCGTCAGGTCGTATCCGGGATCGGCGGCCTCCGGCGCGACGAGGTCGAACACGTTGGACCACGACTGCGCCCACATGTTGCCCAGGACGTGAGCCGGAATCGTGCCCTCGGGATCGACGACGTCCGGACCGTACTGCTCCGCGAGTTCGGCGCGGACGTGGCAGTGCAGGTCGTCGTAGAGCGGCTTCACCTGCTCCCAGAGACGGTCCGTTTCCGCGGCGAAGTCGTCCGGCGCCATGTCGTAGCCCGAGCGCCACATCGCGCCGGTGTCGTCGTAACCGAGGCCCCGAGCCCCTTCGTTCGAGAGCTCGACGAAGCGCTGGTAGTTCGCCCGCATCGGCGGCGAGATCGTCCGCCAGCCTTCCCAGGCGTCGAGCAGCTCGCCGGCGTCCCGGCTGTTGTCGATCACGTCCTCCAGATCGTCGAGCGTACGGCAGGAATCCGGCCCGCTCGGACAGTGCTCTCCGGCGCCGTATGCCGCCTCCATCCCGGTCGTGATCTGACTCAGTTCCTCGATCTTCGCCTCGTCGGCCGGCGCGGCCACGGTCAGCCCGCCCCGCAGCAGGTTGAGCTTGCGCGCTACCTCGTCCGCCTCAGACGCCGCGTCGTAGGTCGCCGCCTCCTGCGCGAAGTCGATCGCGCGGGTGAGCGCCTCGGCTCCGGCACGGGCCGCCAGGGCGGTCGTGTCCTCGTTGATGTAGGTCGACTGCACCCAGGCAGCGCGGCTGCCGTCGTAGTAGTGCTCGAGAAGGGTCTCCTCGGCGGCCGCGGTGAACTCGGCCGCGGAGGGCCGCGCTTCGCCAGCGCAGCCGGCGAGCGAGACGGCCGCCACGGCGGCCAGGGGCAGGTAGAAGGGACGCAGTCGGGTTTGAAGCGCAATCAGCGACACAGCGAGTCCTCCCAATCGGTTCCAGGGCCCTATCAGCTCCAGGCGGCCAGCAGCCGGACCTGGCATCGACTCTATGTCAGGGTTCCGGGCCGGCACGCCGAAGCGCGGCTCCGTAGAATCCCGGTCCGATGGCCCCGATCGTCATCGGCACCAGGGCGACGCCACTGGCGCGGATCCAGGCCGACCTCGTTGCACGTCGGCTCGGTGCACTGGGCGTGGACACGGCGATCCGAGCCATGTCATCCCAGGGCGACCGCAGCCTCGGAGGCAGCTTCGCCCAGGCCAAGGGCGTGTTCACCGGCGAGCTGACCGCGGCCCTGCGCGACGGCTCCGTGGATCTCGTCGTCCACTCGCTGAAGGACCTGCCGGTCGACGACGAGCCCGACCTGGTGATCGCGGCGGTGCCGGAGCGGGAGCGGCCGTTCGATCTGCTGCTGTTCGCGCCGGGCCTCACGACCGGCCGAGAGGGAAGAGCGAGCGAGGCGACACCGGAACTCGCGTCACTGCTCGACGCCGGCGAGGACGCTGCCGGCCGGAGTGTGGCCGCGGCCGCCGATGCGTTCGCGCCGCTGCCCCCGGGCGCGCGCCTGGGCACGTCGTCCCCGCGCCGGCAGGCCGGCGCGCTGGCGATCCGGCCGGACCTCGTCTGCTGCGCGGTTCGCGGCTCCGTCGGTCGCCGGCTCGAGTGGCTTCAAAGCGGTGCGATCGACGCCCTGCTGGCGGCGGAGGCGGGCGTCCTGCGCCTGGCGCGAGGCGGCGAACTCGAAGTTCCAGCCGCCGCCATCCGGAGTTACCGGCTCGACATCCGCTCCTGGCCCTGCGCTCCCGGCCAGGGCGCCCTGGCGGTGCAGATCCTGCGCGGCGGCCGGCTGGACGGGCACCCCGCAATGGCCGCGCTCGACGACGCCCCGAGCCGCGCGGCGGCCTTCGCCGAGCGCTCCCTGCTCGGACGGCTCGGCGGCGGCTGCCTGCGACCCTTCGGCGCCTGGGCGGAGGCTCGCGCCGCCGGCACGGAAGGGGCGGTGCTGAACGAGGTCCATGCGCTGATCGCGGCGGACGACTGGCGCGAGCCCGCGGGAGCCGGGCAGGCGCCCCGCGTCGTTCACGCCGCGGCTTCGACCGAGGACGGGGGGGTCGATCTCGATGTCGTGGCTGGGCGGATTGAACGGGGTCTCGCCAAAGCGGACGCCGGCCTTGCGGCCGGTACACCCAGTGCGGGGCTTCCGGATCTCGTTGTGACTTCCGGTCCGGCGACCGTGCAGCGCCTGACCAGGCGGCTCGACCCCGCCATCCAGGTCGCGGCTCTACCGGCGACTACGGTCGAAGTCTTCGACACCGCATGGCCTGCCGACCGCATCGACCTGAACCGCCCGCGCCGCCAGTGGCCCTGGCTGCTCGTCTCCTCGCCGACCGCCGCGCGTGTCATAGCAAAGCGGGCGCTGCGCGAACCTGCCTGGGGGCGGCTGCCGTGGTGCGCGCTCGGCGAAGGCACCGCCCGCGCGCTGCTCGCGGCCGGCGTGCCGCCGAACCTGGCCGCCCGGGCCTCAGGCGGTCGGGAGTTCGCTCGCTACGCGGCCCGGGTGCTCGACCCGCATTGCCCGATCTTCGTACCGCATTCCGCCCGCGGCGGAGCGTCGCTCGTCGAAGCGCTCGAGGCGACGGGCCGCCAGGTCACTGCCTGGCCGGCCTACACCGTGCATCCGAACGACGACCTCGACTGGCCCCAAGGTTGGCAAGCGGCCGATGCCCGCGTACTCTTCACCGCTCCATCGGCGGTTTCCGCCTTCGCAGCGTCCGACCTGGACTGGCCGGGAAGCTGCTGGGCGATCGGAGCCGCCACCGCCGCGGCGCTCCGGAGCGCCGGAGCCGGCAACGTGAAGTGCGCACAGGAACCGACCGCCGCCGGCATCGAACGCCTGTGGCTCGACGAAGCGGGCGCCCAGCCGAAAGCCAATCGCGACCCGAGGGAAAACGGATGAGCGCCGGACGAAGCAGCGAGGATCTCTGGGCGGAGGCGCAGCGCCACCTGGTGGGCGGCGTCAACAGCCCGGTGCGCGCCTACCGGGCAGTCGGCGGCACGCCGCCCTTCATCGCCGAGGCCGAGGGAGCGGTCATGCGCTCGGTCGACGGCACGAGCTACGTCGACTTCGTTGGCTCCTTCGGGCCCCTGGTGCTGGGCCACAGCCACCCGGCCGTGGTCGAGGCCGTGCGCGAGGCGGCCGCCCGCGGCACTTCCTTCGCGGCGCCCCACGAGGGCGAGGTCGAGCTGGCGCGAATGGTCAAGCAGCTCGTGCCGGTCATCGAGAAGATCCGCTTCGTCAACTCCGGTACCGAGGCGACCCAGTCGGCGGTCCGGCTCGCCCGCGGCTGTACCGGCCGCGACCTCGTGCTCAAGTTCGAGGGCTGCTATCACGGTCACGTCGACGCACTGCTGGTCGAAGCCGGAAGCGGTCTTGCCACGTTCGGAATCGCCTCGAGCGCCGGCATTCCGGCGGCGACCGCCCGCGACACGATCGTCCTTCCGCTCGACGACGACGAGGCGCTCGAGGGTGCCTTCCGGCGCCACGGCCCGAAGCTCGCGGCCGCGATCATCGAACCGCTGCCGGCGAACAACGGCCTGCTGGTCCAGCGGCCGGAGTACCTCCGTCTTCTGCGCCGTCTGTGCACCGAGCACGGCGCTCTCCTGATCTCCGACGAAGTGCTGTGCGGGTTCCGGGTCCCAGGAGTCACCGTCGGCGCTCAGCTCGGCATCGAACCCGATCTCGTCACCCTGGGCAAGGTGATCGGCGGCGGACTGCCTGTCGGCGCGTACGGCGGGCCGGCGAGGCTGATGGACCAGCTCTCGCCGCTCGGACCCGTTTACCAGGCTGGCACGTTGTCCGGGAATCCGCTCGCCGTCGCCGGCGGGCTCGCCACGCTGCGCGAACTGACAGCCCGTGACGGCTGGAAGCGGATGGAAGACCTGGGCTCGGTGCTCGAAGGCGGGCTCGGCCCCGTCCTCGAAGCGAGCGGCCACCCCTACCGGCTCGTCCGCTGCGGCTCGATCTTCTGGCTCGCCTACGGCGACGGCGAACCGCCGCGCAGGGCCGACCGCTTCCACCCGAACACGACCGAGGTCTTCGGCCTACTCCACCGCGGGCTGCTCGACCGGGGCTACATGCTCGCCCCGTCCGCCTTCGAGGTCGGCTTCCTGTCGCTCGCCCACGGTGAAGACGCGCTGACGGGCTTCGCCGGCGCGGTCGGCGAGGCGCTGGCGGAGATCCCGACGCCGTGACTTCCCCGCCGGCGGCGGGCCAGCCCAGCGCCGAGACGGTCGCTGCCTACTTCCGGGAGCTGCAGGACCGGATCTGCGACGCCCTGGTCGAGGTCGACGGCGGCACCTTCGACGCCCGCGAGCTACGCGGCGAGCGCGGCGGCGTCGCCCGGCCGCGGGTACTGACCGACGGCGAGGTGATCGAGAAGGCGGCGGTCAACTTCAGCCACTCCCGCGGCGACTCGCTGCCCCTGGCGGCGACGGAACGCCGGCCGGAACTCGCGGGCCGGAGCTTCGAGGCGACCTCGGTCTCGCTGATCGTCCATCCGCGCAACCCCTACGCGCCGACCAGCCACGCGAACATCCGCTTCTTCATCGCCCATCCACCGGAAGGCCGCTCGCCAGGAGGAACGAGGGACGAGGAGGAGGAGGAGGAAGGCTGGTGGTTCGGCGGCGGCTTCGACCTGACCCCGTACTACGGCTTCGAGGAGGACGCGGTCCACTGGCATCGCACCGCCGCTCAAGCCTGCGCACCGTTCGGCGAGGACCTCTACGCGCGCTACAAGGCCGCCTGCGACGACTACTTCTACCTTCCCCACCGGCAGGAGATGCGCGGCGTCGGCGGCCTGTTCTTCGACGATCTGAACCGGCTCGAGCGGCCCGCCGAACTCGACCTGTTCGGACGCTGCTTCGCCTTCGGGCGCAGCATCGGCGACCACTTCCTGCCCGCCTATCTACCCATCCTCCAGCGTCGCAAGGACCTGCAGTACGGCGAGCGGGAACGCGGTTTCCAGCTCTACCGCCGGGGACGGTACGTGGAGTTCAACCTCGTGTACGACCGCGGCACCCGCTACGGACTGCAGGCGCGGGCGCGTACGGAGTCGATTCTCGCGTCCCTGCCGCCGCTGGCGGCCTGGCGTTACGACTACGCGCCCGAAGCCGGATCACCCGAAGCCCGCCTCGCCTCGGATTTCCTGGTTCGCCGCGACTGGATTCCGGCGTCCAACCCTAGCCATCCTGAAGGAACCTGAGACCACGTGCCCTATCGACCTGAACCTTCCGTCTCGGCCGAGCCCGCCTGCTGCCTCCTGGGTCGCAGCGATTCCTGCGGCGTCTGTTCGACGGACCGGCGCGCCATAGGAGTCGTCCTCGCCAACGTCGGCACGCCAGCCGCGCCGACGGCGCCCGCGCTCCGCACCTACCTGCGTCAGTTCCTGAGCGACACGCGCATCGCCGAGCAGCCGCCCTGGAAGTGGCTGCCGATTCTCTACCTCTTCGTGTTGACGACGCGACCGCAGCGCGTAGCCAGGCTCTACGCGAAGATCTGGACCGATGACGGTTCGCCCCTGCTCGCCATCTCACGCCGCCAGGCTGCCGGCATCGCGACCCGGCTCGCGGAGGCCCGTACCGCTGGCGAGCCACGGTTCCACGTCGCCGTCGGCATGCGCTACGGCGAACCGTCCATCGAGAAAGCGCTAGCCGACCTGAGGAGCGCGGGCGCCGAGCGCATCCTCTTCCTGCCGCTGTTTCCGCAGTACGCGGCGGCAACCACCGCCTCGGCACTCGACGTCCTGCATCGCGAGGCGCGGTCCTGGCGCCGCGTACCCGAGATCCGCACGATCAACAGCTACCACGGCGAACCCGGCTACATCCGGGCGTTGGCCGCCAGCATCCGCGAGACATGGCGAGAGGATCAGCCGGACAAGCTCGTCCTCTCGTACCACGGCGTGCCGCAGCGTTACGTGGACCAGGGAGACCCCTACCAGTGCCAATGCCTGGAGACGACGCGGCTGCTCGTGGCGGAGCTCGGCGTAGAGGAAGATCGTGTCCTCAGCACCTTTCAATCCCAGTTCGGCCGGGAGCAGTGGATCCTCCCCAAGACGGACGACACTCTCCGTGAACTCGCCCGAGCCGGCGACCGCCACGTCGACGTCGCCTGCCCCGGCTTCTCCGCCGACTGCATCGAGACCCTCGAGGAGATCGAAGTCGAGAACCGCGGCTACTTCGAAGAGTCCGGTGGAGAGCGCCTCCGCTACATCCTCTGCCTCAACGACCGCCCCGACCATCTCGACGCCCTCACCGACCTGATCCTCCGCAACACTCGCGAGTGGCGCAACGGCTGACAAGCCTGTGACAATCGGCACGCGGAACTGAGTCAGAATCGCCCGATGGACAACTGTTGCGTCGTCGCGGCGACCTGGCGCTACGCCAGCGCGGAGGAGATCGCACGGTACACGCTGCCGGACGAGCGGCGGGCCGCGGAGACACAGCGCCTGAAGCAGCGGATCGGCGCTCAGGGGCTGATCTACCTCGCCACCTGCAATCGGGCCGCGTTCATCTTCTCGGCCGAGCCGGGAGCGACGCTCGCCTCGTGCCGGCGGGAGCTGTTGCGGCTACTGGCCGGCGAGGGCGCGGCGCGGCGGGTGTTCCGGAGCTGGGAGGGCGAGGGCGCGGTAGAGCACCTGTACCTGGTCGCGGCCGGCCTCGATTCGGCCCAGCCGGGCGAGCGGGAGATCCGCGGGCAACTGCGCGACGCGCTGGAGGAGGCGACCGCCTCCGGCACGGTCGACCCGGAGTTGCGACGCGTGGTCGAATCGGCGCTCCGGGCCGGCAAGCGCGTACATCGGGAAACCGGTGTCGGCGCCGGGCGCACGTCGCTCTCGGAAATCGCGGCCGACCTGTTGACCGAGCGCGCCGCGGACAACCCGGGCCCCGTCGCCCTCGTCGGTGTGGCCGCGATGACCGAGACCTGCACGGAGAGGCTGCGCTCTCGCGGCATCCCCCTGGTCCTCGTCAATCGCACCCGCTCGAAGGCAGAAGACCTCGCGGAAAGAACCGGCGGCACGGCCCCGCCGAACGGACCCGCAAAGGCGGTCGAGACGATGAGCCTCGACCAGTTCCGGAGCAAGCCCCCGGCGGTCACCGCGGCCCTGTTCTCGACCGGCGCGCCCGGCCCCGTGGTCGATCGGCGCTCTCTCCTGGACCTCGCGGAGAGGAGTCGCGCCCGGTTCGGAGCGTCCCCGTTCGTGATCGACATGGCGATCCCGGCCGATGTGGCCCCCGGCGACGCGGAAGAGGCCGGCCTGGAACGGATCGGCATGGACCGGATCAATGAACTGGCCCAGCAGACCCTCCGCGACCGGCGTGAGCGCACTGCCGAGGCCCGGGTGCTGGTCGACGAAGAACTCGACGCCTACCGCGAGGCGATGGCCACCCGCTCGGTGGCCGGCGCCATCCGGGCAATCGGCGCCAAGTACCAGGACTCGCTGGGCGTCAACCTGGACCGCCTGCTGCAGAGCGACCTGAAGGGTCTCTCGGAGGCCGAGCGGGAGGCGCTCCGGGAATGGACCGCCGTGATGGCGAAGCGCCTGAGCCACCTGCCCGTCGTGGGGCTGCGCGCGGTGGCGATCGAGATCGGCCAGGACGGCGTCGATGCCTTCCTCGCCGCCGCGGCGCCGGAGCTGCTTGAACAGCGGCGTGCCGGCAAGCGCCCCGAGCCATCGACCCACCTGGCGGCCGGCGAGTGAGCGCCGCACCCACGGCGGCGACCGGGCAGGCTGCCGGCCCGGCCCGAAGCGCAGGCCCGCCGGCCGGGCCGCTACTGCTGAGAACCCTTCGATTCGAGGAGACGCCGCGGCGGCCGCTGTGGATGATGCGCCAGGCCGGACGCATCCTGCCCGAGTACCGCGCGCTCAAGGAGCGCCACGGCTTCGCGGGTCTCGCGCGCGACCCGGAGCTGGCGGCCGAAGTGACCCTGATGCCGCTCCGGCGCTTCCCGTTCGACGCCGCCATCACCTTCGCCGACATCATGTCGCCGCTACCGGCGCTCGGCGTCGACTTCCGCTTCGACCCCGGCCCGGTCGTCGCCGAGCCGATTCGAAGCGCGCGGGACGTCGCCGACCTGCCCGATCCCGACGAACTCGACGAAGCCGCGATCGCTCCGGAGGTCGCGGCCGCCCAGCGGATCGTGCGGTCCGATCTCGGCCCGGAAACGGCGCTGCTCGGCTTCGCCGGCGCGCCGCTGACCCTCGCGGCCTACCTCGTCGAAGGCTGCGGCGTCCGCGACTTTCCGCGGCTGCGAGCATTCGCCTACGAGGAGCCGGCGGCCTTCGACGCACTGCTCGACCGCCTCGGCCGGCTCTGCGCCCGCTACCTCTTGAGCCAGCACCGCGCCGGAGCCGACGCGGTGCAGGTCTTCGATTCCTGGGCCGGCCTCTTCCCGCGCGCCGAGTGGCGGCGGAGGATCCGGCCGCACCTGGATCGGCTGCTGCGGCGGCTCGATGACGCCGGCGTCCCCCGTATCCTCTTCCTCCACGCCGCGCCGCAACTGGTCGACGAGTACGCCGGGCTGCCCTGCGAGGCGCTCGGCGTCGACTGGCGCACCGACCTCGGCGCGCTGCGCCGGCGGCGGCCGGACCTCTGCCTGCAGGGCAACCTGGACCCCACGGTGCTGCTCGCCGGGAACGACGCCGTCCGGCGTGAGGCCGGACGCCTGCTCGCCAGCCTCCCTCGCCGTGGCCACATCGTGAACCTCGGCCACGGCGTGCTGCCGGACACTCCGCTTCAGGCGGTGCAGACCCTGGTCGAGAGCATCCACGCCGAGGCGGAGGACGCTTGAGCGAACCGCCGGCGGCCGGTCGCCTGGTTGTCGTCGGCGGCGGACCTTCCGGACTGGCCGCCGCCTGGAAGGCGTCCGTCGAGGCGGTTCGCGCCGGCGCATCGCTGGAGATCGTCGTACTCGAGGCGGAGGACGAGGTCGGCGGCAAGGCCCGCACGGAGCACGCCGCGGACCTCCTGATCGAGACCGGCCCGCAGGGCTTCCTCGACGATCAGCCCGTGCTGCGCGAGATGATCGACGCCTGCGGCCTCAGTGGCGAAGTGCTGGCGCCGGAACCGGCAGCGAACCGCCGTTACATCTACCGTGGCGGCCGGTTGCGGGAGCTGTCGCGCAGCCCGCTGGCGTTCGCCAGGAGCGGCCTGCTGGGTCCCATCGGTCTGGCCAGGCTGGCGATGGAGCCCCTGGTGCGGAGTCGGCAGGACGGCGACACGGATGGCGGCGCCGGCGATGACGAATCGTTGTTCGACTTCGCCGCCCGGCGCATGGGCCGGCAAGCCGCCCGGCGCCTCATCTCGCCGGTCGTTCTCGGCATCTTCGCCGGCGACGCGAGGCAGCTATCGGCCGCGGCCGCGTTCCCGAGACTGGTCGCGATGGAGCGGGCCTACGGCTCGCTGTTCAAGGCGATGCGCGCCGGCCGCAGACGCGGCGCGCCGCCGCCCGGCCACCGGACGTTTCTTCAGGGCATCCAGAGCCTGCCCCGCGCGGTTGCCGCGTTGCCCGGGATCGAGGTCCGTTGCAGCCAACGCGTCACCGCGATCAAACGCGGCGGGAGGGGCTTCACCGTCGCCTCGTCCGCCGGCGACGTTGCCGCCGATGCGGTGGTCGTCGCCGCAGACCTGCCAGCCGCCGCCGACCTCGTCGACGGTGTCTCGGCATCGGCTGCGGACGAACTCAGGCAGATCGCGTCGCCCCCGATGGCGGTCGTCCACACGGCGTTCGACGCCGGCGCCGCAACCCACATCGAGCCGGCCTACGGTTTCCTCGTCGCCCGCGGCGAGGGTATCCGCATGCTCGGCTGCCAGTACGAAACCGCGACGTTCCGCGGCCGCGGCCCGGATGGCACGTTCCTGGCCCGCTCCCTGTTCGGCGGCAGCGTCGATCCCGAAGCGGCCGACCTCGGCGACGCTCAGCTCGTCGACCTGACCCTCAGCGAACTGCGCCGGACGGCCGGCATCGACGCGGAACCGGCCTGGACGGGCGTCGCGCGCTGGCCGCACGCGATTCCGCAGTACGCCCCGGGGCACCCTCAGCGCGTGGCCAGAATCGAAGCGGCCCTGGACCCGATCGCGGGGTTCCATTTGGCTGGCAACGCTCTCCATGGCGTTGGCCTGAGCCGCGCCATCGCGGTCGGCGCGGAATGCGGCGAAAGCGCGGCGCGTGAACTGCTCAACTGAGCGTCAAACCGGGCTACACTCACCCGTTCCAACAGCACAACACTCTCGGAGACAGTCCCCATGAAGGAAGCACTGCAGTTCTACATCAACGGTGAATGGGTCGACCCGGTGACCCCGAACACGATGGACGTGATCGATCCGTCGACGGAAGAAGCGATCGGCCGGATCAGCCTCGGCAGCGCGGCCGACGTCGACAAGGCCGTCGCCGCGGCACGGGCCGCCTTCGAGTCCTTCTCGCAAACGAGCCAGGAAGAACGGGTCGAACTCCTGGGCCGGATCGTCGCCGGCTACCAGGCGCGGATCGGGGAGATGGCGGAGACGATCTCGATGGAGATGGGCGCCCCGGCGTGGCTCGCCAAGGCCGCCCAGGCCCCGTCCGGCCTCGGCCACTTCGCCGGCGCCCTGAACGTGCTGAAGGGCTACGACTTCGTCGAGACGCGCGGCACGACGAACATCGTCAAGGAACCCGTCGGCGTGTGCGGTCTGATCACGCCCTGGAACTGGCCGATCAACCAGATCGCCTGCAAGGTCGCCCCGGCGCTCGCCGCGGGCTGCACGATGGTCCTGAAGCCGAGCGAGGTGGCGCCGCTCAACGCCATCCTGCTCGCCGAGATCCTCCACGATGCCGGCGTCCCGCCGGGCGTCTTCAACCTGATCAACGGCGAAGGGCCTGAGGTCGGGGCCGCCATGTCGGCTCACCCCGGCATCGACATGATGTCCTTCACCGGCTCCACCCGGGCCGGCCGCGCGGTCGCCAAGGCCGCCGCCGACTCGATCAAGCGGGTCTCGCAGGAACTCGGCGGCAAGTCGCCGAACATCGTCCTCGAGGATGCCGACATCGACAAGGCGGTCAAGGCCGGCACCCGGCAGTGCTTCCTGAACAGCGGCCAGTCCTGCAACGCGCCGACGAGGATGCTGGTGCCGGCGGCCTCGCACGCCCGCGCGCTCGAGGTAGCCAAGGCCGCCGCTGAAGCGACCGCCGTCGGTCCTCCGGGACAGGAAGGCGTCGCCATCGGCCCCGTCGTCAGCAAGATCCAGTACGACAAGATCCAGGGCCTGATCGCCAAGGGCATCGAGGAAGGCGCCGAACTCGTCACCGGCGGCACCGACCGCCCCGAGGGCCTCGACAGCGGCTACTACGTCCGTCCCACCGTCTTCGGCGGCGTCAGCAACGACATGACGATCGCCCGCGAAGAGATCTTCGGGCCCGTGCTGTCCATCCTCCCCTACGAGACGGAGGAGGAAGCGATCCAGGTCGCCAACGACACCGTCTACGGCCTGTCGAGCTACGTCCAGTCCGGCGACCTCGACCACGCCCGCAACGTGGCCTCCCGCATCCGCGCCGGCAACGTCCACATCAACGGCGCCCCCGCCGACTTCGGCGCCCCCTTCGGCGGCTACAAGCAGTCCGGCAACGGCCGCGAGTGGGGCGACTTCGGCTTCGAGGAATTCCTGGAGGTCAAGGCCGTCATGGGAGCGTTGCCGAAGGCGAGCTGAGGGCCGCTTGTCGGTGCGCCGGCCCTCTGGCCGGCACTGCCGGCGCGTCAAGGTGTGGCTGGTCTATAGCCGGCCGAAGCGGCCGGCCGGGTCAAGTGCCTGCTCGACGCGGCGCAGGAGTTCGCCGCCGGTGCGGTGGCCGAGGATCGGCTGGTTCGCGGCCTCGGCCGGCGCGCGCAGCGCCAGGGCAGTCAGTTTCGCCTCGCTGAGAGCGCGGTCCAGGGCCGGCAGGTCGGCGACGCGTTCGGCGGGCCAGGCGACGAAAGCCTGCTGGATGCCGGCGCTGTAGACCCTGGCCACCTGGGATGCGTCGAGGTCGGCCAGGACCTGTTCCAAGGCGCCGGCCGTGGCCGGAGTCAGGGGGAGCTTGAGCACGGAGGCGGCCGTCGAAGCCCAGCCGAACTCGCGACGTGCGCGCCAGTGCCTCGCATCGGCGTCGTCCGAGAGAGTTGAGACGTCCGTATCGAGAAGATCGGCGGCGCGTTTCAGACGAGCGTCCAGGGCGAAGCTGCGGCCTCCGATCCGGATCTCCAGGTCCCAGCCAGCCAAGCCATGGGCCAGGTCGAGGCACTCGATTTCGACGGCACCGGCCCCGACGCGGCCGGCGGCCTCGATGGCCTCGTCGAGAGCCATGCCCGCGACCCTCAGGGTGGCGCAGCTCTCCGGGTGCGGGAACACCTTGAACGTGCACTCGGTGAGGACGCCGAGGCGACCGAGACTGCCGACCATCAGCTTCGGCAGGTCGAAGCCGGCGGCGTTCTTGACCACCTTGGCGCCGCCACGGACGATCTCGCCGCGGCCGTCGACGAAGGTCACGGCCAGCAGGAAGTCGCGCAGCCCGCCATAGCGGAGCCGGCCGGGGCCGTTTGCACCCGCGGCGACCGCGCCGCCGACCGTGCTGCCGGCTTCCACGAGTAGAGGATCGAACGGCAGGTACTGCCCCTCGGCGGCCAGCCGCGCATCGACGTCGGCCAGCGGCGTGCCGGCCAGAGCGGTCACCGTGTACTCGCTCGGCAGGTACTCCGTGATGCCGCTGAGCGCCGACAGGTCGAGCACGTAGGCGCCTTCCACCGACCACAACGCCGGCTTCGTGCCGCCGCCGCGCGGCACGATCCGTTCCGCGCCGCCTACGGCTTCGGCAACCTCCGCCGCCGAACCCGGACGGCTGGGTGCTCCCGTCATTCGCGCGAGATGATCCCCGCCGCCTCGAGAGGATGCGGAGCGTGGCTCAGCAGCGCCGGCGCCTCGGCGTCCGGGAACATCTTGCCCCGGTTCGCCAGTTCGCCGGGATCGATCGCCATGCGGATGCGGCGCATCGCGTCCAGGTCGGCCTCGCCGAACATCTCGCCGAGGTACTGCCGCTTCTCCATGCCGACACCGTGCTCACCGGTGATCGAACCGCCGAGGTCGATGCAGAGACGGAGGATCTCTCCGGCCAGCTCTTCGGCACGCTCCAGCTCGCCTTCGACCCGGCCGTCGAAGAGAATCAGCGGGTGCAGGTTGCCGTCGCCGGCGTGGAACACGTTGGCCACCCGGATGCGGTGCTCCTCGCCCAGGTGCTGGATCTTCGTCAGCGCTTCGCCCAGGCGGGAACGGGGCACGACGCCGTCCTGCACGATGTAGTCCGGGCTCAGACGCCCGACCGCCGAGAAGGCGCTCTTGCGGCCCTTCCAGATGCGCATCCGGTCGTCCGGGTCGCTGGCAATGTGCTCCAGGTAAGGACTCGATCGCCTGACGACTTCCAGCAGCAGCTCGCTCTCGGCCGCCACCTGCTGCTTCTCGCCTTCGAGTTCGACGATCAGGAGCCCTTCGGCGTCCAGCGGATAGCCGGCGCCGACGGCCGCCTCGGCGGCCTCGATGGCCAGGTTGTCCATGATCTCCATCGCTCCGGGAAGCAGGCCCGAAGCGACGACCGCCGCCACCGCCTCACCCGCCGCCGCCAGTGAATCGTAGGCCGCGAGCAGGGTGAAGTACGTCTCGGGCTTCGGCAGCAGGCGGAGCGTGATCTTCGTGGCGATCCCGAACAGACCCTCGGAGCCGACGAACAGGCCGACCAGATCGGGCCCCACGCCCTCCAGGCTGTCGCCGCCGATCTCGATCACCTCGCCGTCCGACAGCACCACCTCGAGACCGAGTACGTGGTTGCTCGTCATGCCGTACTTCAGACAGTGGGCGCCGCCGGAGTTGAAGGCCAGGTTGCCGCCGATCGTGCACACGGACTGGCTCGACGGATCGGGCGAGTAGTAGAGGCCGTAGGGCGCCGCGGCGTCGGACACGGCGAGGTTGACGACACCGGGCTCGACCACCGCCGTCCGCCGCACCGGGTCCACTTCGAGGATCCGGTTGAGCCGATTCATCGCGATGACCACGCCGTCGTGGACCGGCAGTGAACCGCCGGACAGGCTGGTGCCGCTTCCGCGCGCCAGGAAGGGCACGTTCGCGGCGGCGCAGAGCCGCACCACATCGACGACTTCTTCCGCCGAATCGACCAGCACGACGGCCCGGGGCCGGGCCCGGAACGCGGTCAGGGCGTCCGATTCGTAGGCCGCCATGGGGGCGGCGCCGGTGAGGACGCGGTCGGAGCCGAGGCGCTGCGTGAGCGCGTCGAGGAAGTCGGCTGCGTCGGTGGTCGTCATGAGTCGACGATCAGCCTACAACGCCGCGGCAAGGTACCGCCGCTATGCGGCGGATGCCGGCCAGAGGGCCGGCGCACCGACAGTGTCAGCGGATCGTCTGCCAGCCCGGACGACTCAGTCGCCGAGCGGCATCACGATCCAGAGCAGGATGTAGACGATGATCCCGGGGAAGGCGACCGAGAGGATCGAGACCAGGATGTAGAGCAGACGGACCCCGGTCGGGTTCCAGCCCAGCCAGGCAGCGATGCCTCCGCAGACGCCGCCGATCAGGCGGTCGGACGCGGAACGATGAAGGGGACGGGACTGGGTGGCTGTCGCGGTCACGGTCGGTTCCTCCTGGGAGACACTGCTCACGTTCAACTACGGATTCTGAACGACTTGGGTTCCAGGTCGCCAGTTTCGGCCGACTCATAGCCGGTTACGCATAGGATGAGTCCGATGGCCGAGCAAGAGCAGGCTCCCGAACGGCTTGGAACACTTCGGAGCCTTGCACAGGCTGTCCGATCCTGGCGGACGCTGTCGGTCGTCCTGCTCTCGTTCTCCTCCGGGATGCCGCTGGGCCTGGTCTGGATTGCGATACCGGACTGGATGCGCGACGCCGGCATCGACATCCGGCTTGTCGGCCTGTTCACCCTTGCCCAGGCGCCGTGGACGTTCAACGTTGTCTGGGCGCCGCTCATGGACCGTTTTCCGCCGCCCTTCCTTGGTCGGCGACGGGGATGGGCGGCGATCGCTCAGGTCGGTCTGCTCCTCGGCACTCTCGGCCTTTCCGGCGTCGGCGATCACCCGGACACGCCCTGGCTGGCCCTCGCCCTGACCCTGGCGATCGCCATGGCGGCAGCGTCCCAGGACATCGCCGTCGACGCCTACGCCGTGGACGTGCTCCGCAAGGAGGAACAGGGCGCGGCGGTCGGCGCCCGGATCGGCCTCTATCGGCTTGCCATGCTCGTCGCCGGTGGAACCGCGATCTCGGTTGCCGGAGCCATCTCCTGGCCCCTCGTTTGTGCCGGTCTGGCGGCTCTCTACCTGCCCATGCTGGCGATCACGATCCTGGCGCCCGAACCGAAGAACCTGCCGCCCGGTCCGAAGACGCTCCGGGACGCCGTCTGGCAACCGTTCCTGGGCTTTCTCTCCCGCCACCGGGCCGTCGAGATTCTCGCCTTCGTCATTCTCTTCAAGTTCGGTGACAACCTGGCGCAGGGCCTGCTCCGACCCTTCCTCGTCGACATGGGGTACTCGGAGTTCCACCGCGGCGTCGCTCTCGCAACCGTCGGCACGACCGCGACGATCGTCGGCTCGATCGCCGGAGGTCTGGGGACCAACGTGATCGGCCTCGGCAGAGCGCTGTGGATCTTCGGATTCCTGCAGATCTTCTCCAACGTCGGGTACATCCTGCTTGCCAACCTGCCGATGCAGCCGAGCCTCCTCTACGGCGCCATGGGCTTCGAGTCACTATGTCAGGGTCTTGGCACCGGCGCCTTCTCCGTCCTCCTGCTGCGCATGACGCAGAAGCGCTTCTCAGCAACTCAGTACGCCCTGTTCTCGACCCTGTTCGGTATGGGACGGATCGTCTCAGGGCCTATCGCCGGCTTCATGGTCCACTCGGTGGGGTGGTCGAACTTCTTCCTGTTCACGATCCCGCTTGGCCTGCCCGGCCTCTACATGCTCAGCCGCTTCGTCAAGCCGAGCCAGCGTGAGCCGAAGTTCGAGATTCGCCGCCAGGAGGCGCTGCTGCCGCGGTCGCCGGCGCAACTCGCCGCTCACGGCCTGACGTACGGCAGTCTGACGCTGGCCGGAGGCGCCCTCCTGCTCACGGGTCTGGCCGCCCTGGAGGCAGTGCGCGCCGGCGAGTTCGCCGAGTTCGGTTTCGGATCCGCGCTGCTCTCGGTTGCCACGCCAACCGACATGTTCGGCTGGATCCAGTTGGCCGGCCTGATCACTTTCGGCGTCGCCATCGGCCTGTTCGCGGCCGCTGTACAGGCGGCGCGGCACGGGGCCGGAACAGCGGCCGCCCGCTAGGGCCAAGAGGCCAGCCCCCGCGGCACGCCGACGCCTCTCAGCGTCAGAGCGGCGCCGCCAAGCCGCCGGGACGAACTCTGCCGTGTCCGCACTCCAGTTACCATCAGCAGGAGGACGGTGGCATGACGCGGAGTAGCGGAATGAAGCCAGTGCACCCCGGTGAGATCCTGCGGGAGGAACTCGATGAACTCGGAATGTCGGCCAACGCCCTCTCGAAGGCCCTGGACGTGCCGGTCAATCGCGTCACGGCCATCCTCAACGGTCAGCGCGGTGTCACCGCAAACACCGCGTTGCGTCTTGCGCGCTACTTCGGCACGACGCCCCAGCTCTGGCTGAACCTCCAGAAGACGTGGGAACTCCGCCGCGCGGAGATCGAGGCCGGTCGCCACATCGCCGAGAGGGTCAAGCCTCGGCAGACCGTGGCGCAGATCTCAAGCTAAGCGACCAGCCTCAGCAACACGCCGACACCGCTCAGAACGAGAGCGGTGCCGCCGAGCACGATGCCCGCTCCCCACAGGACCAACCGTGTCTCCAGCGCCTTCAACTCGGCCCTGAGGCCGTCCTGCGTAACCAGTCCCTCCACCGCAGCAGCGCATCCTGTCTCGATGGCACGAGCCGTTGCCTTGGCCGTGCCTGCATCCAGGCCGGCTCCCTCCAGCGCCTCCGCTGTACCAAGGGTGTCTGTGGCGGTGCCCATGACTTCAGATACGTGCCACCTCCGTGATCCGTCTAAGGGGCCTACCGAGCCACCTGCCCCATCCGCAGCGCGCGCTGCATCGTCGTCGGCTCGTCGGGATAGAGCCCGGCGACGTACTCGCCGTAGCCGTTGAAGATCGGCGTGTCGAACGGCTGGCTGTTGTGCAGCCAGTGCGACGTCGCCTGGCTCCAGCGCGGGTGCGGGATGTTCGGGTTCACGTTCGAGAGATACCCGTACTCGTGCGGCTGGATCTGCCAGAAGATCTTCGGCTCCTCGGCCACGAACTCGATCTTGACGATCGACTTCGCGCTCTTGTAGCCGTACTTCCAGGGCACCGCGAGCCGGAGCGGCGCGCCGTGCTGCTTGACCAGGGGCTCGCCGTAGATACCCGTGGCGACGAAAGCCAGTTCGTTCATCGCCTCATCCAGCCTCAGGGCTTCGAAGTAAGGCCACTGGTACCAGTGGGCCTCCCTGACGCCCGGCATCTCGTCCCGCTTGAGAGCGGTGAAGAAGCGAACGTGCTTGGCTGACGATTTCGGCTTTGCCTTCTCGATCAGCTTGCTGAGCGGAAAGCCGCTCCAGGGCACGTTCATGGCCCAGCGCTCGACGCAGCGGAAGTGGTACAGGCGCTCCTCGTGCTCGAAACCGAAGATGTCGTCCAGATCGAGCGTCATCGGGTTGTCGCACAGGCCCGTGACCTCGACCTTCCACGGTTCGACGGTGAACTTGCCGGCAAACTTCCATACCGGTCCGCCACGCCCAGGGTAGAACTCGTAGAAGTTGTTGTGGCTGCCGGCCGCCTCGCGCGGCGTCAGGTCGCCGCCGACGCTCTCGGGCGGACCCGCGAACTTCGTGTTGCGCTTGGGGCGCGCGCTGAGCTCGGCGCCGTAGACGTCGGGCCGCTCGAGCGCCGGTTTCAGCTTGTCCTCGATCGGAGGCGCCGGAGGCGGCGCCGGCACCTGCTGGCGGAGGCGGAACTGGGCGGCCAGGGGCGACGCGCCGGCGATGCCGACCGCGGCCGCGGCCACGAACTTGCGCCGGTCCATGTACACCTCCCGCGGCGTCGCCTCACGGCTCGGCAGCGCGATCCCGGAGTCGGAGGGGAGGTAACGGGCGGGGTCGTACTTCTTGATCCACATCGTGCTTTATCCGAACGGGACGGGCAGAGTCGCTATTCCGTTCGGAGCTTCCTCCTGTTCTCCTGCGCTCCGCGGCCGGGCGCTACGTTCAAGCCTACCAGCCGGCCGCCGCCCCACCACGCGTCCGGCGCGACCCTTCGCCCACGCCCGCTCAAACGATCGAGCCAGAGGGCGAGCCGGCGCAGGGGCGTCCCCGCCATCCACCGCCAGAGCTGGCTGAGACGTTTCGAGTAGTCCCGGTTGTACGGGCAGACCCGGACGCAGATCGAGCAGTCGGTGTTCTGGTTCGACCAGAACCGGAAGCACTTCTCGGCATCCGTCGTCCACTTCCTGACGCCGCGGATGTTGGAGATGTTGTAGACGCGGTCCGACGGCGCGTCCATCGCGATGGCCTTCGGCGGGCACGCATCCGAGCATGCGCGGCACACTTCGCAGGTCTCGCGCACGCCGAAGCGCCGTGGACGGTCGTGCGCCAGAGGCATGTCCGTGAAGATCTTCCCGAGCCGCACCCTGGGGCCGAACTCCCTGGTGATCAGCAGACCGTGACGGCCGTACTCGCCCAGCCCCGCCTTGATCGCCAGCGGAATCGCCAGAGCCGTGTCGTTCATCGTTGGCACCGCGGCGTAGCCCATGTTCAGGATGTACTGGGCGATCGCGAGCAGCACGACCGTGTCGCTGCTGTAGCCGACGCCCGTCGCCGTCCCGCTCAGGGCCGACGGCACGGTCTGCACCAGCTTCCGGTCCATCGCCTGCGCGATGACGACGACGTTCCCGAGTTCGTCCGGAAGCTCCTGGGGCTTCTCCGTCTCTGTTTCCCTCGAGTACGCGTGCGTGTACACCCAGCGCTCGTCGTATCCGGTGATGCCGATCAGGTCGGCGCCCAGCGCCCGGGCGGCCGTCTTGAGATCGGCGGCGAGCCGAGCGGCGAGGACCTCCTCCGGCTCGTCGCTCTCGTCCGGCGGACCCGGTCCGTCCCGGAGCACCGTGTAGGGGTCGAGGAAGCCCTCGCGGCGGTCGGCGCCTTCCCTGAACTCCGCGAACAGATCGGTGACGTGCCAGGAAGCGTTGCGAAGCGCGTAGTCGCGCCGCGTGAACCCTTCGACCGGGCGCCAGCGCAGCTCCGGCGTGCGATACGTCTCGTAGAACATGTCCGAGCGGGAGGTCCTCACCTCGGAGTCCCAGAACGAACGGCAGAAGACGTCGTCCTTCTGCGAGAAGCGCTCGAAACCCTCGCCTACCTCGAACCCCGCTTCGGCATCGCTGACGCGGCGTTCCATGGGCGTCAGACCAGGGCCTCGATGAACTGCGCCGCCCATTCGTGGACCGAATGCCGGCGCACGACCTCGCGCATCGCCTTCATCCGTCGCGACCCGTCCTCCGGGTCGAGTGTGACCGCCTGCTCGATCGTCGCGGCCATCGCGTTCACGTCGTGGGGGTTCACGAGCAGGGCGTCCGGCAGCTCGGCGGCCGCGCCGGCGAACTCGCTCAGCACCAGGACGCCGTCGTCCTCGAGCCGGGTGGCGACGTACTCCTTGGCAACCAGGTTCATGCCGTCGCAGAGCGGCGTCACGAGCATGACGTCGGCGACCAGGTAGAAAGCGATCAGTTCCTCGAACGGCAGGTTGCGCCGGAAGTACTGCACCGGCACGACGCCGAGTTCGCCGTACTCCCCATTGATCTGGCCGACGAGTTCCTCAACGTCGCGGCGCAGGATCTGGTACTCCGAGATGCGCTCCCGGCTCGGCACGGCGACCTGGACCATCACCGCGTCGCGGATCGACCGGTCCTCGCGGCCCAACCACTCGAGGAACGCCTTGAGCCGCAGGTCGATGCCCTTCGTGTAGTCGAGGCGGTCGACCGAGAGGATGATCTTGCGGCCGCGGCGAAGCTGCTGGAGCTGCTCGGCCCGCTCCCGGATCTCGGGCGACAGCGCCGCGTTCGCGTACCGGTCCGTGTCGATGGAGATCGGGAAGGCGCCGACCCGGATGTCACGCCCCTGGTAGCGGATCGTCTCGCCCTGAGGCTCGGCCTCGATCAGCCGGTCGGCGAGCCGCGTGAAGTTGTAGGCGCCGGCAGGGGTCTGGAAGCCGATCACGTCGGCGCCAAGCAGGCCCTCCAGTACCGCCCGCCGCCAGGGCAGGCGCAGAAACAGCTCGATCGGCGGGAACGGAATGTGGAGGAAGAAGCCGGAGCTGACATCCGGCCGCAGCTCACGCAGCATGCGCGGCACGAGCTGCAGGTGGTAGTCCTGGATCCACACGCGGCCCCCGAGCGCCGTCCGGCGCGCCGCCTCCTCGGCGAAGCGCCGGTTGACCGCGACGTAGGGGTTCCACCAGTGCCGGTGGTACTCGGGCGGCCGCACGGCGTCGTGGTAGAGCGGCCAAAGGGTCGAGTTGCACATCCCCTGGTACGAACCGGCGACTTCCACCTCCGACACCGGCACCGCCACGTTCAGGATGTCCTCGTGGCGGAACGGCTCGGGCGCGTCGTCGGCGCCGCCGGTCCAGCCGACCCAGCACCCGCCCGCCTCCCGGACGATCGGCGACAGGGCGCTGACGAGGCCGCCGGGGCTTTGCGCCCAGCCCAGTTCCCCATCCACCTCCTCGCGGCGCACGGGCAGGGTGTTGGCGACGATCACGAGCTCCGACTGCTGAGCAGCCGGCACATTCTGGGATGCCATCGGTTCCAGTATCGTAAGGGATCTCGGAGGCGGGCCGTGTGAACCAGAGAGCGCATCCTCCGCAAGCCGCATGGACACTCCTGGACGCGGGTTCCGAGATGCCGCCGCCGGCGTCGTGGGCCCTGTTCCTGGATGTCGACGGCACCCTGATCGAGATCGCGGACGAACCCGACGCGGTCCACGTCGACGACCGGATCGGCTGCCTGCTCGAACGACTCCGCAGCCGGCTCGACGGCGCACTGGCGCTCGCCAGCGGACGCCCCCTGGACGTTCTCGACCGCTTCTTCGCGCCGCTGGAGCTGCCGGCCGCCGGGCTGCACGGCCTGGAACGCAGGTCCGCCGACGGCCACGTGAACCGGACGGACGGAGCCGGCGCGCTCGGCCCGGCCCGCCGCGAACTGCAGCGATTCGCCGCAGCGCACGCCGGCACCCTGCTCGAAGACAAGTCCGCGACCCTGGCGCTCCACTACCGTCGCGCGGCCGGCGCCGAGACGGCGGCTCGCGAAGTGATGGAGAGAGTCCGCGCCTCCCTAGGCCCCGCCTACGGAGTCCAGGAGGGCAAGATGGTGCTGGAGTTGAAGCCCCATCGCCCGAACAAGCGCACCGTGGTGGAGGACTTCATGGCCGAAGCGCCGTTCCGTGACCGTGTGCCCGTCTTCATCGGCGACGACATCACGGACGAAGACGGATTCGCCGCAGCGCAGGGCTACGGCGGCGCCGCGATCGTGGTGGGACTCCAACGCGAGACCGGCCGCACCAGCAACGCCCGGTACGGCTTGAGCGGCGTGCGCGAGTTGCACCGCTGGCTGGAGGCGCTCGGCGAGAGGCTCGAGAGCCGATGACGAAGGAAGGCGTCCGGCCGCTCGACGGCGGCGTGATCGGCAACTGCGGCTTCGGAGCGCTGATCGACCCGCGCGGCCGGATCTGCTGGGCCTGCCTGCCGCACTTCGACGGCGACCCCGTCTTCCATTCGCTCCTGGGCGGAAACGGCGACAGCGATGCCGATCCGGAGGCCGGCGGTTTCTTCGACATCCTGCTCGAGGGGTTCCGGGAAAGCGAGCAGCAGTACCTCGAGAACACCGCGATCCTGGTGACGACGCTCCGCGACGGCAACGGCGCCGCGGTCCGGATCACCGACTTCGCCCCCCGGTTCGAGCAGTTCGGTCGCTCCTTCCGGCCGACGATGATCATCCGCACCATCGAACGCGTCGCCGGCGAGCCCCGCATCCGCATTCGGCTGCGGCCGCGCTTCGACCACGGCTCGCGCCGCCCCGAACTGACCCGTGGAAGCAACCACATCCGCTACGTCGGACCGGCTCTGACGCTCCGGTTGACCACCGACGCGCCGGTCTCGCTGATCACCGACGAGATCTCCTTCGTCCTGGAGCAGCCGCTCACCCTGCTGCTCGGTCCGGACGAGAGCCTGACCGAGCCCGTGGACTCCGTGGCGCGCGAGTTCCGGAGCCGGACGGAGACCTGGTGGCGGGAGTTCGTGCGCCACCTGGCGGTGCCCTTCGAGTGGCAGGAGGCGGTGATCCGCGCCGCGATCACACTCCAGCTCTGCAGTTTCGAAGAGACCGGGGCCGTGCTCGCGGCGATGACCACCTCGATCCCCGAGGCGCCGGACAGCGGGCGCAACTGGGACTACCGCTTCTGCTGGCTGCGGGACTCCCACTTCGTCGTGCAGGCGCTCAACCGCCTCGGCGCCACCCGCACCATGGAGGGCTACCTCGGCTACATCACGAATCTCGCCGCTGCGGCCGAGGGCGGCGTCTTGCAGCCGGTCTACGGGATCAAGTTCGAGCGAGAGCTGACCGAACGAACGGTGGACGCGCTGGCCGGCTACCGCGGCATGGGGCCGGTGCGAGTCGGCAACGACGCCTGGCGCCAGCTCCAGAACGACAGCTACGGCAGCGCCATTCTCTCCGTCACCCAGAGCTTCTTCGACCGCCGGCTGGTCAAGCCCGGCAACCGGCGCGTCTTCGGCTGGCTGGAGCAGCTCGGCGACCAGGCGGCCGGCCTGTTCGACCAACCCGACGCCGGCCTTTGGGAGTTCCGGCAGCGGAGCGCGGTACACACCTTCTCGAGCGTCATGTGCTGGGCCGCCTGCGACCGCCTGGCGCGCATCGCCAGGGTCCTCGGCCTCACCGACCGCGACACGCACTGGACGAACCGGGCTGTCTCCATCCGCCGGCACATCCTCGAGAACGCCGAGACCGGAGGCCGCCTCGCCGCCACTCTCGACGGCGAAGGGATCGACGCCAGCCTGCTGCTTCTCCACGACCTGGGCTTTCTCGACGCCGAAGACCCCCGCTTCGCGGCCACCGTCGAATCGCTCGAACCGCTTCGCTCCGGCCACAACTTCTTCCGCTACCGGGAAGACGACTTCGGCGCCCCGGCCACGTCCTTCGCCGTCTGCAGCTTCTGGTACATCGACGCGATCAACGCCCTCGGCCGCCGCGAGGAAGCCCACGAACTCTTCGAGCAGATGCTCGAACGGCGCAACCCGGTGGGACTCCTCTCCGAGGACCTCGATCCGGAGACGGGAGAACTCTGGGGCAACTTCCCCCAGACCTACTCCATGGTCGGCCTGATCAACTCGGCGCTGCGGCTCAGCCGGCCCTGGAGCGAGGCGTTCTAGAGTCACACCATGCACCCCGACCAACTCCACCTCCACGAAGAACTGCTGCTCCTCGCCCTGCACGACACGAAGGGCACCCTGGGCGGCGCCCACACGAGCATCGGACTCGGCGGCGCCATAGCCGCCGAACTCCTGCTCCAGGAACGCATCCGTATCGACGAATCGCGCCGCTGGCGCAAGCTGGTCGAGGTCCGCGACATCCGCCGCACCGACGACTTCATCCTCAACGAGTGCCTGAAGAGAATCCGGTCCGCCAACCGGCGGGCCTCGATCCAGACGTGGATCACCCGTTTCTCCTCCATGAGGAAGCTCCACCACCGGGTCGCCGAACAACTCTGCGCACGGCGCATCCTGCAGGCGGACGAGCAGGAGATCCTGCTCATCTTCAAGCGACGCGTCTTCCCGGAGATCGACCCGGGGCCGGAACGGGAGATCATCGAACGCCTGCGGGCCGCGATCTTCAGCGACGACCGGGAGGTCGAGCCACGGACGGTCGTCCTGACCGCGCTCGCGCACGCGGTGGGGCTGCTCAACCCGACCTTCGGCCGCGGGGAACTGAGGCCCCGAAAGCAGCGTCTGAAGAGCCTCGTCAAGGGAGACGTCATCGGCCGCGCCACCGCGAACGCCGTCGAAGCCGCGCAGGCCGCCGTCGCCGCGGCTGCCGTCATGCCCGCGATCATCGCCTCCTCGACCTCTTCGAACTCCAGCTGACCTTGCCCAAGCTCTACGCTGAAGTCGCGCCCTGGTGGCCGCTGATCTCACCGCCCGAGGAGTACGAAGAGGAAGCCGGCATCTACCGCCGACACCTGCTCGACGCGTGCGACGCCGCTCCCCGGACCGTCCTCGAACTCGGCAGCGGCGGCGGCCACAACGCGTCCCACCTCAAGGCGCACTTCGAGATGACCCTCGTCGACCTGTCGCCCGGCATGCTGGCCATGAGCCGGCAGCTCAACCCCGAGTGCCGGCACGTCGAGGGCGACATGCGGACGGTCCGGCTCGACCGTACCTTCGACTGCGTCTTCGTCCACGACGCGATCGACTACATGACGACGCTCGAGGACCTGCGCGCCGCCATCGAGACCGCCTGGGTCCACTGCCGGCCCGGCGGCGCCGCCCTCTTCGCGCCCGACCACCTGCGCGAGAACTTCCAGCCCAGGACCGACTGCGGCGGTTGCGACGGAGAGGACCGGAGCGCCCACTACCTCGAGAACACGTGGGACCCGGACCCCGGGGACACGATGATCACGACGGACTACGCCTTCGTGCTGCGCTCAGAGGACGGCAGCGTCGAGGTCGTGCACGACCGGCACGTCACCGGGCTCTTCCGCCGCGCCGACTGGCTCCGCCTGCTGGCCGACGCGGGGTTCGAAGCCCAAGCCGTGCCCTGCGACCACTCGGAGATCGAGCCGGGCGAGTACGAGCTCTTCGTCTGCAAACGGGACTAACAGAACGGACGTCTTCCGCCGACGGTCGCCCTCATGTCACGCGAGAATCGTCTTTTCGTCACTCTCGACAGTTAGCCTGCAGTTGAACTTGGCGACGCACCGCCCCCGAACCGTGCCACGGTTTCTCGTCCTTACTCTCAACGTCTGCCTCCTCGGCGCCGCCGGAGCCGCAGGCGCCCAGCAGGACCGCGGCTTCTATCTCGCCTTCGAGGCCGGCCTCGTGGACGCATCCACCCTGGAAGCCTCCATCTCGGGCGCCGACCATCCGACGAGGTGCGACGTGCTCCTCTACGCCGATCCGGCCATGGCGCCGACCGGCGACCCCGCGTGCGGCGGACCGGGCTCGTCGCCCACCGTCACCAATGGCTTCGACCTGGGTTCCCGGTTCACCGGCAGCCTCGGCATCGGATACGACCTGGGCAGACTGCGCGTAGAAGTGGAGCACACGGCCCGGCAGCACAACGGCGGCACGATCTACTTTCTGTCGACGACCGGCGACCCGACCTTCGACAACAAGATGTCCGAGTGGAGCCCAGTCGATCCGCCCAGCGTGACCGTCTCGGACTTCGACTCCCGCGAGTACTTCGTCAACGCGTACTGGGACTTCGACAACTCCACGTCCTGGACCCCCTTCGTCGGCCTCGGGCTCGGCCAGGCCCGCGTCAGCCTCCGCTACAGCACCCGCCTCCTGCGCAAGACGCTCGTACAGGGCTACCAGGACATCGATCCGCCGCTCACCCTCGCCGACCGTCCAGCGGCCGCAGCCGGCACGATCAGCCTCTTCGACAGCGAGTTCAGCGAGACGCTCTCCGGCTACCAGGTCCTCGCCGGCCTGGACCACGCTCTCGGCGACAACGCATCGTTCACGATCAAGGCGCGATGGGCCCGGTTCGACGAGTTCAGCGGAAGCGACCTGTGGAAGGTGGTCCGGAGCCACGAACCCGTTCAGGCGGACGGAACGACGCCGTTCACGAGCGACCTGGGATTCGATGGGATCGGGTATCTGGGGGTGTCGGCGGGGTTGCGTTACCGGTTCTGAGGCTAGAAACACATCGATCGTAGCTAGCCTGCCGGCCACTCCCTGACCTCGACCGCCGCCATCGGGTAGTCCCGCACGTTGGCCGTGGCCAGCGCGGCTCCGACCCCGACGGCGGCCGCGGCGATCAGGCAGTCCGCCTGGTGCAGGGTCACGCCTCTCTCGGCGAACTCCCGGCGCCAACGGCCGGCCATCATGCCTTGGGCCTTGCCCAGGGGAGCGAGACGAAGACCCCGGAACAGCCGCCTCGCCGCCAGCTCCTCGCCGGGTCGAATTCCGCGCCACACTTCGTCCACCGAGATGACACATACCCACGGCTCGGTGCCTTCACGGCGCAGTGCCGCCACCTGTGCAGCCGCCCGGCGGCCTCGGAGAGCGTCAATGAGAACAGTCGAGTCGAGAACCAGGCGGCTCAAGATCAGCCTGAGCGCCGCCGGTCGCCGCGCCGCTGGCGGCGCACCCACCCCGCCGGATCGTCGTCCCAGTCGTGGCCGGTGTCGGAGATGCCGCCAAGCGCCGCTTCGATGTCGTCCCAGCGCCGTTCGTCGTCGAGTCCCCGCTGGATCAGTTCAGCGATGAAGGCGCTACGCTGTCTGGGGCCGGCACGCCGGTCGAGTTCGGCCACGAGATCGTCGTCAAGCGCGATGTGCAATCGCATGGGCCGAACTTAGCACACAGCACACATGGCTAAGAGCCCAGGTCTTTCGGTTGACCCGGCCACGAGAAGCAGCACTGCAACGACAAGCTACTGTCAGCCGCCATGGGTGATCCGGGACAGATCGGCGACCGCTGGGTGACCTACGCGGGCTTCTGGGTGCGCGTGCTCGCAGCCATTGTCGACGGACTCATCCTCTGGCCCTTCTTCATCGCATTCGACTACCTGACATTCGGAGACCCATTCCCGCCCGAGCCGGAGGTGCCAACCGCCGGCTATGTCGCGTCTACCGTTGTCGTCATTCTGCTCCACTGGCTGTACTCCGCACTGATGGAGTCGTCGAGCAGGCAGGCCACCCTCGGCAAGATGTTGCTCCGGCTCCAGGTCACGGACCTGGAAGGGAACCGGGTCAGCTTCGGTCGCGCTACCGGCCGCCACTTCTCGGAGTACCTGTGCGTTCTGACGCTCAATCTGGGCTACCTCGTGAACCTGTTCACGGATAAGCGGCAGTCGCTCCACGACATGGTTTCCCGAACGCTGGTGTTGGAGCGCTGACCGCCGCTGACGGTCACGCCGCCTTGTACCATGGCACCCGCATGACGGTCGCCACCGCCTCGAACAAGTACGACGAATCCCGCCTGTCGGCCCGACTCGTGGTCTTCTGGGGCCTGTTGATGTCCGGGTTCGCCGAAGATCTCCTCTGGCCGGACGACCTCCGTACGTCGCTGGTGAGTGTGACCTATGCGGTCGCGCTCGCGGCGATGACTCTGGGCATGCTGAGGTTCGTGATCCGAGAAGGACGCAACTATCTGAACCCGAAGGAACCGGCGCCGCGTGCCGAGACCGGTCCGACGTGGCACGAGGCGAGGCTGTTCACCGACCCCTGGTACCAGATTCCCGCCATCTACTGCGTCTTCGTGCTCGCCGGGCAGCTCGTCCTGGAAGTCGTCGCGGATCCACCGTCGACACGTCAGGCCTTGTGGTATCTGGCGTTCGTCGGGCTGATGTCCGTCGTCGTGCCGATCAGCGTCAGAAGGCGCGAGAAACTGGAGATCGCCGACCGGGCCGACAGCCACGCCGGCCACGGCGGCGCGAAACCGCCTGCCTCCGCCGCCTTCCGGGACCCGTGGTTCACCGTTCCGACCACAGTCCTGGGAGCCGTCCACCTCACTCGGTACGGACTCGAGCTTCTTGAGGAGGACCCCTCTTCGACCGTGGCGATCCTCGTGTTTCTGGCGCCCCTGGCCGCGATCGTGGTGGCTGTAGCGATGCCTTCGATCGACACGCTGCGGCGGCGGCGCAAGCTGCGAGATGCCGCCGGCACCGGGTCACTCGCAGTCTCGGTCGACGCAACGTCCGCAGCGTCGGAGTCGCCGTGACCCGGCCAGTACAAGCGGCCAGCGCAACTCCACGCGACAAGTGAGCCAACCGGCACGTTGGGAAGCACCGAAGCCCCTGGCGACGGTTGAGGCGCACATGGCCGACGGCAGCCGCATCGTTCTAAGGCGGCACGGCAACACCAGCGGTCCCAGGCTCGTCATCAGTCACTGCAACGGCTTCGCCGCGGACGCCTACTACCCCTTCTGGTCGCTGCTCACCGACCGGTTCGACGTCGTCCTCTTCGACCTCCGCAACCATGGATGGAACCCGGTCGGCCGCGGCGAAGATCACCACGTCGGCACGTTCGTCGAAGACCACGCGACGATCGCGCAGGCGATCGACCGCCACCTAGGCGACAAGCCGAAGATCGGCGTGTTCCACTCCGTCTCGGCCCAGTCGGCACTCATCCATGCCAGTCGTGAGTCGGCCTACTCGGCCCTGGTTCTGTTCGACCCGGTCGTCTGCCCGCCGGGGTGCCGGCCCGAGGATGTCGAGAAGGTGGACAAGGTGCTCGGCCAACTGGGCCAGGCCGCCCTGAAGCGTCGCGAACGCTTCGCGAGCCTCGAGGAGTTCATGGATCGCGTCCTTCGCGCCCCCGGGTTCCAGCTTCTCTGCCCGGGAGCGCCCGAACTCATCGCGCGCGCCACGCTGCGGCCGGCCGCGGACGGCGACGGATACGAACTGTGCTGCCCGCGAGAGTACGAAGCGAGGGTTTCGCTGGAGGGGCCTCGATGGGCAAGAGCAGCAGACCTGAGCCGCGTCTCGTGTCCTGTGAAGATCGTCGGCTCCGACCCCACGGTGCCCTTCTCGTTTCTCCCTACCGTGGACCTCAGGGAGATCCTGGCCCTCGACTACGACTTCGTGCCGGACACGACGCACTTGCTCCAGCTTGAGCAGCCAGCGGAGTGCGTCGCGGCAATGATGCCGTTCGTGGAGCGGTGCATAGCGGAGGCTTCCTGACCAATGACCCCGAGCAAGGAAAAGTACGACGAGTCCAAGCCGGGGCCCAGGCTCATCGTGCTGATGGGGCTCCTCATCACCGGCAGCGACACCGGTCTCCTGAGCATCGATGCGCTCCGCACCTCGCCCGTGTCGATGATCTACGCGGTCGCGCTAGCGACGGCCGTGGTCGCGACGCTGTTGGCCCTGCGTCGCGGTGCGCAGGAAGACACTTCACCGGAAGCAGAAGCGCCCCGAACCGGTCCGGTCTGGCACGAGTCGACCCTGTTCACCGACCCCTGGTACCAGGTTCCCGCGATCTTCTGCGTGTTCATCCTGTTCTCGAAGTTCGTACTGGACCTGGTGGCCGAGCCGCCGAGGACCGACCAGGCCGTGTGGTTCCTGGCGGGACTGGGGATCGCAACTCTCGCCACGGCCTTCGGTCTGATTGGCCCCACCGCCTCGAAGAAACGGCCGAAGGACGAGCCGACGAACCCGGCAGGGGAGGCGGCCATTTCGGGCGAGGAAGAGTCGGCCGTCGGAGCCGCGCTTCGTGATCCCTGGTTCAGTGTGCCCGCTGGCTCGATCGGCTTGCTGCACGTCGCCCAAGCCGGATTGGAGCGGATCGAGGAGGATCCGCGCTCGCTCGGGGCCACCGTGTGGCTTCTCATGCCCGCAGTGGGCTTGTTAGCGGGCCTGGTGAGTACGGCCATCTCCCGGACCCGGCAGAAGCGAAAGGAAGCCGCGGTGGTCGTGAATGCCGAAGCGGTGACCGCAACCACCGAAGATGCCGGCGGGGACGCCGGCGCACCCAGTGTGTGACGTCACTCGGCCAGCAATGACGCGCGCACGATCTCCCGGTCGTTGCGGTGCACGATGTGGCCGTTCGCGTAGGCGGGGTGCACCCACAGGAGCTTGCCGAGTTCGCGGCGGATGCGGATGCTGCGGGTCGTCGGTTCGAGCAGATGAGTCCGGTCGATCTCGTCGTAGCCGTCGCGGCTCAGGCGGGCGATCATCAGTTCGCCGCGGTCGTTGCTGATGAAGTAGCGGTCGCCGTTGCGGACCAGGAACGCGGTGGCGATGCGGGCGTCCTCACTGGGCTCGAAGGTCGCCCAGACCTCCTTGCCGGTGGCGCGGTCGATGGCTCGCAGCGCGCCCTGGCCGCCGATGCCGTAGATCATGTCGCCGTCGAAGGCCGGCGTGGAGTTGAAGGCATGCAGACCGTCGAGGTCCTCCTTGCTGCTGCTCTTGCCCTTCCAGACGATCCGGGCCTCGGGCTTGCCGGCCGACGAGGCGGCGACCTCGATCAGCGTCGAGCCGTGTGACGCGGACGACACGAGGAGCTGGTTTCCGTCCTGGATCGGCGTGGCGATCGTCTGCCCGTACTCCACCTCGTAGGGGAACTGCCAGAACACCTCGCCGCCGTCCGGGTCGAGGCCGGCGATGCCCTTCGGGTGCCAGACGATGAGGTGCCGCCGGCCGTCGAGTTCGTAGATGACCGGCGGGTTGTAGCCCGGCTCGTTGCCCACTTCCATCGAGCGCCAGATTTCATCGCCGCTCTCCCGGTCGAACGCCACGACCATGGCGTCGGGTTCACCGCCGACCAGGGTGATGATCTGCCGGCCATCCACCAGCGGCGCGCCGACGAAGCCCCAGGCCTGAACCGGCGCTTCGTAGTCCGCCACCAGGTCGTGCCGCCAAAGCACGCGGCCGTCCTCGACCGAGAGGGCTGCCAGGTAGCCGGCCGAGCCGAGCACGTAGACCCGGTCGCCGTCGACCGTCGGCGTGGCCCGCGGGCCGTTCGAGTAGGCGGGCATGAGGCCGGCGAGGCCGGTCTCCCAGACGTGCTGCCAGAGCTGCTTGCCGGTCGCCTCATCCAGCACCAGGAGGCGCTCGCGGCCCCGGTTGCCCGGCAGACGTTCGAAGTCGGTCGCGAACACGCGGCCGCCGGCTACCGCCGGGCCGCCGTAGCCCGGGCCGATCGGCATCCGCCAGACGAAGCGAAGGCCGTCTTCGGGAAAGCGCTCGAGGATGCCGTCCTCGCGCCAGACGCCGCGGCGTTCGTCGCCCCGCCACTGCGGCCAGTCGTCGGCGTGGGCCGGGTACGACGCGAGGGCGACCGCAAGTACGAGGACCGGCGCTGCC
The DNA here is from genome assembly GCA_009836625.1 of Holophagales bacterium. GTDB lineage: Bacteria > Acidobacteriota > Thermoanaerobaculia > Multivoradales > Multivoraceae > Multivorans. Next base: position 8,978 of record VXVC01000015.1, on the reverse strand, counting down.
GTTCTCATGGGGCGAAGCATAGCTGCGGGGCGCGGCCGGTTACTGTCGCCGGCACGTCAAGTGCGGTAGTTTGTCCGCCGCGATGCGCCGCCTGCTTCTACCGCTGATCGTCGCCGCACTGGCGCCCGTCTCGTGCGGCTCTCCGCCCCACGTCAGCGCCGACCTCGTCTACCGGCACAGCCTGGACTTCCCGTCGCCGCAGCGGCTGCGCCAGGGGTGGACCAGGGTCTGGGTCGGCAGGGAGCTGGAACGTGTGGACACGCTCATCCATCGCGTCATCGTGATCCCCGAGTTCGCCGGCGACCTCATGATCATGCCCGGTCGCCAGAGGGAGCGGATGACGGCGGAGATCGCCTGTCCGCCCCTCGACCATCCGGTCTGGGAGGAACTGACGCGCGGCCAGGACATCGAGATCGACCTGGAGACGGCGGACCGGGGCCGGTTCACGACGGTGTCGTGCCGGGGCGGCCTGAGGTAAGACCTACTCGTCGGCACCGACCGGACCGCGTAGCCGCTTCGTAGCGCCGCGCTGCCTCTTGGCCTCCAGCCGTCTTGCCCGGTTGCGGGCGGACGGTCGGGTGGCCACCCGTCGCCGAGGCTCGGCGGCAGCTTCTTCGATCAGCGCCGCTAGCCTCGCGAGCGCCGTTTCACGGTTGCGGGCCTGCGTGCGGTGCGTGTCGCAGAAGACGACGATCTCACCGGCAACTGTAAGGCGCTTCCCTGCCAAGCGTTCCAGACGCTGGCGTAACGGGCCTTCGATGCCGGCCGCGTCGAGGTCCAGACGGCACTGCGCGGCCGTCGCCACCTTGTTCACGTTCTGGCCGCCCGGGCCTGAGGCGCGGACGAACTTGAAGGTCAGCGCCCGTTCGGGGATTGTCAAGCCGCCGATGTCTAGCGAGGCCATGAGGCTATGGTGGCAGATGCGGGAGCGGGTCAGCACCCGCGCACCCATCAGTCCTCGGTGTACCGGATCTCCATGCGGCGGATGATCAGGGCGGTCACGGCGAGGACGACGGCGGCGAAGGCGAGCAGGCCGAGGACGGAGACAGCCGCTGGCGGCGGTTCGACCACCACCGCGAATGGACCGTCGGAAAGCGGCACCGGCAGCAGGCCCTTCAGGTAGTGGATCACGCTGAGCTTCTTGAGCGCCGGCGGCAGCAGGAAGTGCAGCATCTCCCACACGTAGAGGGCGCCGGCCGGGATGATGGGGTTGCGGAACACCATGCCGACCAGCGTAAACAGCGAGCCGTAGCCGATGCAGGCGAGCAGGGTCACGCCCAGGTAGGCCACGAGATGCCGCCCGCCCGGGCCGGCTGTCAGATCCTCGATCGCTCCCGAGAAGCCCACGGGCAGGTAGATCAGCATGTAACTGAAGACGGTGCTGGCCATGAACAACACCGCGACGGCCGCGACCGCCGCGGCGTACTTGGCCGCCACGACCAGTTCGCGGCGAAGCGGCGTCAGCAGCAGGTAGTGCAGGCTGCGCTCCAGGATCTCGCCGCGGAACAGGTTGAAGAAAACGTACAGGCAGCCGAAGAAGAGGATGGCGCCCAGGAAGACCGTCTCGAAGATCGTCTCGTAGACGATCCGGTTGCCGAACCGCTCCAGCACCGTCTGACCGCCGATCGGTATCGAGCCGACCAGCAGCACGATCGCCACCGGAACCGCCGACGCGAGCCCCAGGATCACCGCCCTGCGGGTCAGGAGCAGCCGGCGCAGCTCCAGGCGCACGAGTCCCCCCACCTGTCGCGCCAGCAGCGCCCAGTCGAGGCGCGGACGGGCCGCCGTCTCCTGGGCCACGGTCACGAGGGTTCCTCCTCTTCATGAACCAGGTAGCGGTACACGGCCTGGAGGTCGCTGTCCGCCGGGCCCACCGCTTCGACCTCCACGCCGCCTTCGGCCACGAGTTCGGCGACCAGACGGAGGAAGCGGTCCGCGTCCCGGGTGCGCAGGTGCAGGCCGCCGCCGTCGTCGTGAAGCTGGACCTCGGTGACGTGGTCGAGCTCGAAGGCCCGGCCGGCGAGCCACTGCGGGCGATCGCAGCGCACGAAGACCTGCAGCGGCTGCTCGCGGACTTCCTCGACTTCCGCCCGCATGCCCGGCACCTCGCCTTCCGCGACGATGTAGCCGTTCGAGATCAGGATCACCCGGTCCGAGAGCAGGTCGACCTCGTGCAGGATGTGGCTCGAGATGAGCACGTGCTGACCCTCGCCGGCCAGTTGGCGGAAGAGCTCGATCGTCTCGGCGCGCACCATCGGATCGAGGCCGTTGAGCGGCTCGTCGAGGACCATGACCTGGGGTCGGTGCGCGATGGCCTGCGCCAGCTTGATTCGCTGCCGCATGCCCTTGCTGTAGCCCGCGATCCGGCGATGCGCCGAGTCGACGAGGCCGACCCGCTCCAGCGCCCGGGCGGTCAGGCGTTCCGCCTCGTCGCGGTCCAGGCCGTGCAGCAGCAGGTAGGAGAAGACGAACTGCCAGCCGGTGGCTCCGCGCGGGAAGGAGTCGTACTGGGTGCAGTAGCCGAACCGCCGGAACAGATCCTGCGGCCTGGTGACCGGAAGGCCGAGAATGCTGATCTCGCCCCGCGTCGGCCGCAGCAGGCCGGCGAGCAGGTTCATCAGCGTGCTCTTGCCGGAGCCGTTCGGGCCAACCAGGCTGGTGATCCCGGGCTCGATCTCCAGGTCGACCCGGTTGACGCCCAGCACGTCGCCGTAGAACTTCGAGACGTCGCTGATCACGATGTTGCGGTCGTCACTCACTTGACGACCTCGAAGGCGCGGACGCGCCGGTACAGCAGGGCCGCCGACAGCGAGGCCAGCGCGGCCGCCGCGAACCAGGCCGCCGTATCCGGCATCTGCACCGTTCCCTGTGTGCCGAAGACGGAGGCGGAGAGGGCGTCCGCCACGTCGAAGGCGACCACCATGCTGCCGAGCCAGGAGTCGTAGAACTCCTTGTAGAACTCGCCAAGCGCCGAGCCGCTCACGATCAGGCCCAGGAACACGATCCGCGCCCACGGCTTCCACTTCACCCAGGCCGCGATGGCCAGCATGGGCAGCGACATGCAGAGAATCCAGACCGCCGACACGATGACCATGGCCGGCGCGATCCGCCAGTGCTCCAGCAGCCACTCGCGACCGCCGAGCGAAGCCTGGATCACGAACAGCAGCAGCCCCGGCGCCCAGGTGATCGCCGAGACCAGGACGCCGAGAACGACGAGCTTGCCGAGCACGTAGTCGGTCCGCGTCAGCGGGCGCGAAAGGTAGAGCGGCATCGCCTGGTTGCGCAGGTCCGCCGACACCAGCGACGGCCCCGTCACCAGGACGACGACGAAGCCCAGCATCAACTGGTTCCGAAGGAAGACGCTCTGGAAGAACCAGGTGTTGACCTGAACGAACTCGAGCAGGTCGGCCGAATCGAGGTTGATCAGGGTCAGCGCCTCCGCGTTGTAGCGCAGGTACATGGCGCCGAGCAGCACCAGCGGCCAGGCGAAGCAGAAAGCGAAGAACGCCAGGAAGAGCCGCGACGCGAACGCCTCGCGCAGGCCGTAGCGGCTGATGACGAGGAACCGGCTCCGCGCCGGCATCAGCGGGCCGTCGTAGCCCTTGTAGCCGTGGTCATAGACGGCCATCGTCGCCCTCCATCGCCTGGAGGAAGATGTCCTCCAGCGACGTGCGCTTGTGATCGAGACGACGAATCGTCACGTCCTGCTCGATCGCCGAGGCGTAGATGTGCCGCACCTCGACGCCCGGCGGCAGCACGGCCTTGATCCGGCGGCGGTTGACCACCGCGACCTCGCAGCCGAGCCCCTCGATCGCGGCCCGGAAGCTGCTGCCCGCGCCCTCGCGCTCCGCGGCCAGGTCGAGCTCGAGGAACCGGCGGTTGGCGCGACGCTCCTCGGCCAGGTTGCAGTAGGTCGCGATCCTGCCGCGGTTCAGGACCAGCACCTCCTCGCAGCACTCCTCGACGTCCCGGAGCAGGTGCGACGAGACGACGATCCGCGCCTTGCCGGAGTCCCGGATCTCCCGGATCAGCCGCAGCATGCGCAGGCGGGCCGGCGGGTCGAGGCCGTTCGTCGGCTCGTCGAGAAAGAGCAGGCTCGGACCGTGGGCGATCGCCTGGGCCAGCTTGAGCAACTGCTTCATGCCCAGCGAGTAGGTCTCCACGTTGCGGTAGCGCGCCTCGCCCAGGCCGACGTAGAAGAACACCTCGTGCGCGCGCTCGAGGGCGGCCTCGGGCGGCAGCCCGGACACCTCCGCCATCAGCCGCACGAAACGGACGCCGGAGATGCCGGCGATGAAGGCGTCCCGCTCCGGCATGTAGCCGACCCGGCGCCGCAGTTCCCGGCCCTGCGCCGTGATGTCCATGCCGAACAGGCGGGCCGTGCCGGCGGTCGGCCTGTAGAAGCCGAGCAGCGTGTTCAGCAGCGTCGTCTTGCCGGCGCCGTTGGGGCCCAGGAGCCCGATCGCGCGGCCCGAGAAGGCGCCGCGCAGATCGTCCAGTACCTGGTGCCGGCCGAACCGAACCCCGAGACCGTCGAGGTCGATGACCGGCGCCGCCTCACCCATCAGGCGGCGGGCCTCAACCGGGTGTCCGGCAGCGCAGGCAGCCTCTCCGCGACCTGATCGTCCACTCCGGCCGCCGGTTCGCCATCCGGTTCCGGCTCCGCCGCGTCGTCGATCGAATCCAGGCCCTGGAGAAGATTGGGGAGTCCCAGCAGCGGACCAAGCCCGGTGAAGGCCAGCAAGCTCGGACCGCTGGACGTCACGACGATCTCGCTGCGGCCCGCGTACACGGTGTAGAGGGACGGCCCCTGGCTGCTGATCGACTCCTCGATCGCCTGGACGACGGCCTGCTGCTCGTCACCCACGACCTCCGTCGGCAGCAGGTCGAAGAGCTCGCTCGCCGTCTCGGCGAGCCGGTTGTAGACCATCGCGGAGAAGTCCGCGTAGCCGTTCTCCGGCAGCAAATCGAGGAACTGCTGGCTCGAGGTCAGCGAGGCTCCGCTGCCGCGATGACGGATCGCCGTGTCGATCGTTGCCACGCTGGAGGCACTCACCATGTACCCATCAAAGTACGTGTAGAAGATCTCGGGAGTTTCCACCAGGCTCTCGAGCACTCCCTCCAGGGAGTCCTCGTCGCCGCCGGCGTCCGCCTCCTCGCCGTCGCCGTCCGGGTCGTCGATCGCGACCGCCAGACGGTAGACCGTGCGGCCGCCCGACTCCTGCTCCTCGAGCGTGGCCGCCGCGCCCACGCCCTCGGCCGCCAGCCGGTCGTTCGCCTTCTCGATCAGAGTCTCGATGGAACTCTGCAGACCCTCCGCATTGTAGACGGACGCCACCGCCTTCCACGTCGGCGTCGGAAGCACGGGGCCGTCGATGCCGGCGGCGTACTCGCCGCCCAGGTGCTCGAGGAAGTCGGTGCGAATCGACATGCCCAGTTCGCTCTCGATCTCGGCCGGCGGCGCGTCCATCTCTCCGCCCAGCCCGGCGATGAACTCCAGGAACTCGTCGTAGATCGTCAGCGGATCCTCGATCACGCCGGCGGTGACGAAGGACGCGTCGGGAGAAAAGAAGTCGAGGGCGCCGTTGGTTCCCGGCTCCGACAGCCAGGAGACCATCCCGGACCGCTCGCCGTCGAAGCTCAGGGTCGCGGTGACGTTCGCCCGGTCGCCGTCCTGGGTCCGCGAAGCGACCAGATCCTCGACGCGATCGAGCCCGCTGAACGCGAAGCCGTTGGCATCCCCGTCATCGCCGTCCCCGTCGGCGCCGTCCGCGTCCTCGCTGTCCGCCAGTTCGGCCACTACCGTCGCCAGTTCGACCGCGGCCAGCAACTCCGCTCCGGCGGCGTAACGCTCCGCGAGCCGGCCGTGCAGCCGCGAACCGACGAACGGGTTGGCGGCGCCGTCCCGGTGTGCCGCCACGGTGCGAAGCGCGGCGAGGGACGGCGAGGCCGCGGCGAGGTCGTCGGCGATCCAGACCAGGAGCACGCCGTCCGACTCTTCCGCCGCATCGAGATCCTCCACGATGACCGGCGCGCCCTCCTCGCCCATCGTATCGCCCAACTCCTCCAGGTGACCCTCGAGGGCCTCGCGCAGGGCCGTCGCATCCGAGACTTCCGTGACCATCAGGGGACGGGCCGTGTTGTCGGCGATGCCGCCCGTCAGCGCGACAACCGTCTCGTCGCCCATCGTCTCGCCGAGCTCGCCCAGCAACCCGATCACTTCGTCGATCGTCCCGACCGCGCCGGAAGCCTCGAACTCGGCCCACCACTCGGCAAACAGGTCGCTCGCCTCGGCGCGCGACCGCACGAGTGCGAACAGATCGCTCAACGTCGCCGGGGCGTTCGGCATCGCCACATAGATCTTCGTATCGGCCGGCATCAGGTCGAGCAGCCGGGTCGAGTGGCGCGCCGGCGTCGCTTCCATCAACTGGTTCAGTTCGCTGCGCAGCGACTTGAACTCCTCGAGCAAGGCGAGGTAGCGGTCCGCGTCCTGGCTCCAGCCGACTTCCTCCTGCAGCGTCATCGCCACCAGGGTCGGACGGCTGCGGAACTGGTCGCCGGCCAGCAGGCTATGGCGCTCGCGCCCCTTCTCGACCTCGACTTCGCCCTCGATCACCGACACCCGCGACCCCTTGACGCCGTGCGTGACAGCGAAGATCGTGCCCTTGACCGCCACCAGCATCTCCTCGGTCGACACGATCAGCGAACCGTTCTCCTGCTGAGCAGCCTGGACGATCACGCTGCCGCGGTCGACCCGCACGCGATGGCCGCTGCGCCGGGCATCGACGCGGAACGTCGTGAGTCCCGCGGCCTCGACCCTGGAACCGTCCGCGAGTTGGAGTACCGCACGGCTGCCGGCGCCGGTGCGGATGCGGTCGCCGCCGTCGACCGCGTCACCGGGGCCGAGCGGGACGAGATCCGCTCCGCGGTCGGCACCGGCCACGAACATCCGGCCATCGACACTCCGGACCTGCACGATGCCGTCCTGAGGCGGCAGCAGCACGCGCTGGCTGAGCCAGACGCCCGCCACGGCGACGCCCACCATTGCCGCGGCAGCCGCGTAGTAGCGGCCGACTCGCGCCGGCGCCGCGGGGCCTGCCGGCGCATCGGACACGGCGCGGCCGGCCCGCACCGCCTGCAGGTGCTTGCGGCAGGGGATGCACTCGCGCGCGTGGTCTTCAACCAGAAGGCGCTGCGCCTCCGGAAGCGTGCCCGCGACCAGGGCCGGCATCCGCGCCTGGTAGTCGGCGCAGGAGGTGAGCGTCGAGTTCGCATCGATAGTCGCTTCGGGCGTCTCTGTCCCTGCGGCCGCGGTGGCCAGGGCCTGCCGCACGCGCTCGGCCGAGGCGGCCTCGACGTCGGCGGCCGGCCGCTCCGCGGCGATCGCCCGCGCGGTTTCGATCAGTGTCCGGTTCATCTGGTTGCGGTCGCTCATTCCGGCACCCTCCGCGTTTCTTCCTGGTCTTTCTGCTCGTCCTGGTCTTCCTCCGCGAGCGCCGCGCTCAGGCGCTTGCGCAGCCGGTGCAGTGTCACCGCCACCGTCATGCGCGACGTACCCAGCATCGGCCCGATCTCCGAGTTCCGGTAGCCCTCGAAGTAACGCAGCACGAACATCTCGGCCGCGCGCGGGTTCACGTTGGCCAGCTCCCGCCGCAGCCGGTCGCGCAGCTCCAGCGAGGCGAAGCGCCGCGCCGGATCGCTCTCCACGGCGGAAGAGGGTCCTACTTCCTCGAGGACCTGCTGGTCCATCGCCACGAGGCGCGAGCGCTTGCGTGAACGGAGCAGGTCGAGCGAGGCGTTGATCGCCGCCCGCCGCAGGTAGCCGCCGGCCTTCGCGGTGTCGAGCGACTCCGGCGGCCGGTTGAGCAGCCGCAGGAAGATCGTCTGCAGCACGTCCTCCGCGTCGGACGCGTTGCCCGTGACGCGGTAGGCCGTGTGGAAGATCAGCCGGTGGTGCTCCTCGAAGAGGCCCTGCAGCCCGTCCACGACGGCATCCGGCGTGGCGGGAGGCACTGCGGGCGGCCCTTCGGTCATCGAAACGCTTGCAATCGTCAAACGGCGTCTCCTTGGCTCCGGCTGCGCCGGCTCGACGCCGGCGCCCGGATGGGTTCAGTGGTGAAGACGCCGCAAAGGACGATTGTTTAGCAGACAGCAGGGCGCCCTACTGCTCCGCGGACCGCACCACCGCCGCCAGCAGCACTGTCGCCAGGGCCACGACGCCGCCACCCAGCCAGGTGAGCAGGTGCGGCTGTTCGCCGTGGAACCACATCGCCCAGAACGGAGTGAGGGCCGGTTCCAGGAGCAGCAGGAGCGCGACGACCGGAGCTTTCAGGACGCGGGCGGCGCGGGTCACGAAGACGTATGCGAGCGCGACCTGGAACAGTCCGAGATACACCACGATCAGGAGGTCGCCGAGGGCGGCGGAGCCCAGGGGCGCCATGACCGGCAGGCACGCGAGGCAGACGATCACGTTGCCGCAGGCGGCGGCCGCGATCCCGGAAGCGCGGATGGCGTCGGCGTCTCCAGCAGAGGACGTAGCGCCGCTTGTACCGGCCCCGCGTCCGGCCGACGGCGGCCGGCCGGCGGCGCGCAGACCGATCAGCGTCAGGCCGTAGGCCAGGCCGCAGAAGGTGGCGAGCACGTTCCCCGTCCGGGGATCCGGTGCGGTGGCAGCAGCATCGGCACCGCCGAAGAACGCCATCACCAGGCCGGCGCCGAACAGCGGCACGAAGAGAAGCTGCCGGGCGCCCGGTCGCTCCCGCAGCAGGAGGGGCGAGAGCAGCAGCACGAACAGCGGCGCGGTCGACTGCAGGAAGATCGTCTCGGCCGCCGTCGTCCGCTTGGCCGCGTGGACGAACAGCACCAGGGTCAGGCAATAGCAGCAACCCGTCCCCAGGGTGAGGAGGAAAGCGCGGCGCCGCGCCGGGCGGCGCCACCAACCGGACGCCGCGGCCGACCCGAGCCCCCCGCCACCGCCG
>VXVC01000002.1:204821-266267 GCA_009836625.1 Holophagales bacterium | reverse complement strand
CTTGCCCCCTCCGTATTACCGCGGCTGCTGGCACGGAGTTAGCCGGGGCTTCCTCCGGCGGTACCGTCAAGAAACGGCGGGTATTCACCGCCGCTCGTTCGTCCCGCCTGACAGAAGTTTACGACCCGAAGGCCTTCATCCTTCACGCGGCGTTGCTGCGTCAGGCTTTCGCCCATTGCGCAATATCCCGTACTGCTGCCCACCGTAGCGGTCTGGACCGTGTCTCAGTTCCAGTGTGGCCGATCACCCTCTCAGGCCGGCTACCGATCGTTGCCTTGGTGAGCCGTTACCTCACCAACTAGCTAATCGGGCGCGGGCCCCTCTTGGAACGGCAGCTTTCAAGAATTGGCCACCTTTCCTCGCCAGCCCCGAAGGCCTGGCGAGCGTATGCGGCATTAGCTCGGGTTTCCCCAAGTTATTCCCCACTCCAAGGCAGGTTACCCACGTGTTACTCACCCGTTCGCCGCTCTACTCGCGGCCCGAAGGCCACTTTCGCGCTCGACTTGCATGTATCAGGCACGCCGCCAGCGTTCATTCTGAGCCAGGATCAAACTCTCCAGTTGAATCCTGCATGCGCTCGGGGTCCGTGGCTGAGCCGCGGACACCGGGCGCCGTTACTTCGGCATTTGGTCGCCCCCGGGACGGCGTGGTCCCGGAGTGCTTATCGCCGATGCGCAGCCGGGCGGCGAGAAGCCGCCGCGCCCGACATCGACGAGGTGTTGTGTCCTTATAGGACGTCATCTTCGACGGCCGCCGTGGCCGCCGAGGAATCGACGCGGACTACTTCCTCTATTCAGTTTTCAAAGAACCGGCCATTCGTGGCCGCGGGGCCCCGTGGGACCAAGCGCGGCGCCAACGCCGCTTCGCGACCTGCCCGCGTCCCGCGCTGGATGGTTCCCCTCAAGGCTCCGTCCGCGGTTCCGCTGAGCGAAGGAGAGGATGCTAGTGGGGCAACGCCGGCCGTGTCAACCCCACCAGGGAGATTCGCTCAGTCCGCCCCTGGGGCGTCAGCCGCCGGACCGAACAGGACCCGCCGGCCCTCGATCCGCCATTCCTCGGTCAGCAGGCGGCCGAGCGCGTCGGCATACAGCTCGTGTTCCTGCCGCAGGATACGTCTGGCGAGCGACGCCGCATCGTCCCCGCTTCGCACGTCCACCGCTCGCTGACCGACGATCGGGCCGCTGTCGAGGCCGGCGTCGACGAGATGGACCGTACAGCCGCTGATGCGGACGCCATGGTCAAGCGCCGCCTGCTGGACATCAAGCCCGGGAAAGGACGGCAGCAGACTGGGATGGACGTTCAGGATCCGGTTCGGAAACGCCGCAACGAACTCCGCGCTAAGGAGCCGCATGTAGCCGGCGAGACAGATCCACTCCGCCCCGGCGCGCTCGATCTCCTTCCGCACTCGAGCTTCATGAGCCGCCCGCGACCCCGCGCCGCGGCTCGGAACGACAGCCGTGTGGAGACCCAGGGAGCTGGCATGCTCGATGCCCGCCGCCGTGGCGACGTTGCTCAGGACCAGCACGATGCGCGCCGGCAGTTGCCCTTCCTGAGTTGCCCGATGGAGCGCCTCGAAGTTGCTCCCGCGACCGGAGATCAGGACGGCGATGGGAGTGGTCCGGTGTGTCACGCCGACTCCATCTTCCCCACATAGGACACTCCCTCTCCCGGACCCACCGAGCCCAGCAGGAAGGCCCGGCCGCCCGCGGCTTCCAGTTCCCTCACCAGACCGTCCACACCGGCGGGGTCCACGATGAGGACCATCCCGACCCCCATGTTGAACACCCGGTACATCTCCTCGGTGCCGACCTCCGCCAGCCGCTGGATCGCCAGGAAGTCCTCCGGAACGTTCCAACGGTCCGTTTCGATGACCACACCCAGGCCCGAAGGCAGGACGCGTGGAAGGTTGTCCGTGAGCCCACCACCGGTGATGTGCGCCAAGGCATGCAGGCGAGGATCGCCCAGGAGCGGTTCCAGGACACCCAGGTAGGAAAGGTGGGGAGCCAGCAGTGCGTCGCGCACCGTCCGTTCCGAACCCGGTAGCCGCGCAAGCAGATCGAAGCCGGCCAAGTCGAAGAACGCGCGGCGGGCAAGCGAGAAGCCGTTCGTGTGGAGGCCAGCAGACGCCAGCCCGATCAACGCGTCGCCTGAGCGCACGGCCGAGCCGTCGAGGATCCTGCCGCGCTCGACGACCCCAACGATGAAGCCCACCAGCTCATAGTCACCGGGCTGGTAGAAGCCAGGCATCTCGGCGGTCTCTCCACCCAGCAGCGCGCAGCGGTTCGCAATGCATGCGCCGGCGACGCCCCCCAGGAGCGACGTCATGGCCGGGCCATCGAGCTTCCCGGCGCCGACGTAGTCGAGAAAGAAGAGGGGCGTCGCGCCCTGCACGAGAATGTCGTTGACACAGTGGTTGACGAGATCACCGCCGACCGTGCTGAAGTCTCCGGCCATCCGGGCCACGCTGAGCTTCGTGCCGATGCCATCGGCCGAAGCGACCAGAACTGGATCGCGTACCGACGCCGGCAGGGCGAAGAGACCGCCGAAAGTCCCCAGACCGCTCAGAACCCCCTCCGTGAACGTCGACTTCACGAGGTCGCCGATGCCAGCCAGGGCCCGATCCTGAGCCTCCAGGTCGACGCCGGCCTCCCGGTAGGCGTCGGCCCCCGTCATGCCCTGGAGCCGGCGGCTTCAAGGCGAAGCGGGAACAGCTCCGCCTGCGGTTCGCCGTGGCTCTCGGCCGGAACGGGGTAGTCGCCGCTCCAGCACGCGGTGCAGTAGGAATCCGGGCTGCCCGAGACGCTTCCGAGCACTCCTTCGAGCGAGAGATAGGCGAGGCTGTCGGCTCGGATGAAGCGCCGAATCTCCTCCTGCGAATGGTCGGACGCGATGAGTTCGCTGCGGGTCGGCGTATCAATGCCATAGACGCAGGAGAACGCCGTCGGCGGCGACGTGATCCGGACATGAACCTCGGTGGCGCCGGCCTCACGGACCATGTTCACGATCTTGCGCGATGTCGTGCCCCGGACAATCGAGTCATCGACCAGCACGATGCGCTTGCCGGCAATCAACTCGCGAACCGGGTTCAGTTTCACCTTCACGCCGAAGTGCCGGATCGACTGCCGCGGCTCGATGAACGTCCGGCCGATGTAGTGATTCCGGATCAGGCCGAGTTCGATCGGAGTGCGCGAAGCTCGGCTGAATCCGAGCGCGCCATACAGGCCGCTGTCGGGGACGGGTACGACGACGTCCGCCTCCACTGGAGCCTCCCGGGAAAGCCGAGCCCCCATCTCCAGCCGGGACTGCGCCACGGTGTCTGAGAACACCTCGCTGTCCGGACGCGAGAAGTACACGTGCTCGAAGACGCACCGGGAGGCCCTCGCAACCGGCGGCAGCCGGTAGCTCTCGATCTGATCGCCCCGGGCGAGAACGACTTCGCCGCGATCCAGTTCACGGAGGGGTCGAGCCTCCAGCAGGTCGAAGGCGCACGTCTCGGACGCGAAGCAGGGCTGTCCGTCCAGTTCCCCCAGAGTCAGGGGCCTGAAGCCGTGAGGGTCCCGGGCCGCGATCAACCCGTCCCGGCTGATGAGCAGCAGGGAGTAGGCACCTCTGACGTCGCCCAGGACGCGTAGCAGCGACTCGACGACTTCGTGATGCGGGTGGGTTGCCATCAGGTGGAGAAAGACCTCTGAGTCGCTGGTCGTCTGGAAGATCGATCCCGCCGCTTCCAGCTCGTGGCGAGTCCCCAGGGCGCTCACGAGGTTGCCGTTGTGAACGATGCCGAGCGGGCCCATCGAGGTCATGACGACGATCGGCTGCGCATTCGCGATCACGCTCGACCCGGCCGTCGAATAGCGGGTATGGCCGATCGCGCGACCTCCCGGGAGTTGGCTCAGCTTTCGCTCGTCGAAGATCTCGGCGACCTTCCCCATGCCGCGCTCGGCGTGAAGCTGCTCCCCATCCCAGGAGACGATCCCCGCGCTCTCCTGGCCCCGGTGCTGCTGGGCGTAGAGGCCCAGGTAGGTGAGGTTCGCCGCGTCAGGCGCGCCCTCGATACCGAAGATGCCGCACATTCCGGCCTAGCCTACCGCTCGCGGCAGGGCTTCCGTCCAGACCCGCCGCAAGTCGGCGACCGCACTATCGACGGCTCCGCCGTCGAAGTCCAGCACCAGGCGGTCACCTCCCACATCGCCGATCTCCCTGGCCGGCACTCCACGCGCCTCCGCCGCCGCCAGCAGATCCTCCGTACGGCTGGCCGGAACAGTGGCGATCGCTCGCGCCTGACCCTCGGAAAACAGGGAGAGCGGGCCGCAGTCGACCGTCGCCCGCAAGCCGATCCCCCGGGCCATCGCGCATTCGGCCAGGGCCACGAGCAGGCCGCCGTCGGCGAGATCGTGACAGCCGCTCAGCCAGCCGGCGCGCCGGGACTGCCGCAGAAGCGCGCACAGCGCAGATTCCGCCTCCAGGTCAACCGCGGGAGGACGCCCCGCCTCGACTCCGTGCAGCAGACGTTGGTAGGCCGAGCCCCCGTACTCGCCGCTGTCGGAACCGAGCAGCACAACCCGGTCGCCCGGCCGCCAGAAACCGCACGCGAGCACCAGGTGGAGGTCCCCGTCCGTCCCCGCGTCCTCCAGGCGATCGATGACGCCGACGATCGCCACCGTGGGGGTTGGATGGACCGCTTCACCCTCCGTCTCGTTGTACAGCGACACGTTGCCCGAGATGACGGGCACGTCGAAGGCCCGGCAGGCCTCGGCCATGCCCTCGATGCACTCCCGGAGCTGCCAGGCGATAGCAGGGTTCTCCGGCGAACCGAAGTTGAGACAGTTCGTCATGCCCACCGGCTCCGCGCCGACCGTGGCCAGGTTGCGGACCGCCTCGGCCACCGCCTGCCGCCCACCCGCCCGCGGGTCGAGCCAGCAGTAGGACGGGTTCACGTCCGACGTTAGCGCCAGCGCCGAAGGGGTTCCCTTGAGCCGCAGCACGGCGGCGTCGGAGCCCGGACCGACGATCGTGTTCGAGCGGACCGTCGAGTCGTACTGCCGGTGGATCCATGTCTTGTCGCCGAGTTCCGGCGTCTCAAGGAGGTCCTTCAGCGCCCGGAGCGGATCCTCCGGCGGCTCGCAGGCCACGGCCTGCTGACGCTCCTGAAGGTCCGCCGGAGGGGCCGCCGGCCGATCGTAGACCGGCGCTCCGTCGACCAGCGGCTCGACCGGCATGTCCGCGACGGTACGGCCGCGAAACGTGAGGCGTGCACGCCCGCTATCGGTAACCCGGCCGATTCTCGACGCCTCGAGACCCCAGCGGGACAGGATCTCGACGACGGCCTCCTCCTGCCCCCTCTGGGTGACGAAGACCATCCGTTCCTGCGACTCGGAGAGCATGATCTCGTAGGGAGTCAGGGAGGCCTCGCGAAGCGGCACCAGGTCGAGATCGAGTTCCACCCCCGCGCCGCCACGCGCGGCCATCTCGAAGCAGGAACTGGTCAGACCGGCGGCGCCCATGTCCTGCACTCCCAGCACCACCCCGCTCCTCATCGCCTCCAGGCTCGCCTCGAGCAGCACCTTCTCCGTGAACGGATCGCCGACCTGTACCGTGGGCCTCTTCGCCTCGCTCTCGCTGTCGAACGCCTCCGACGCCATCGTCGCGCCGTGAATGCCGTCGCGGCCGGTGCGGCTGCCCGCATAGAGAATCGGGTTGCCGGCGCCCGAAGCGGTGGCGGTGAAGATCCGGTCCTCGCGGCAGACACCAAGTGCGAAGGCGTTGACCAGAATGTTGCCGTTGTAGGACCGGTGGAACCCGGTCTCGCCTCCGACGGTAGGGATGCCGACGCAGTTGCCGTAGTCCCCGATGCCGCGCACCACGCCGTCGACAAGATGCCGCATCCGCGCGCCCCGTTCCCCGTCGATCTCGCCGAACCTCAGCGAATCCAGGCAGGCGATCGGCCGCGCGCCCATCGTGAACACGTCGCGCAGGATTCCACCCACGCCGGTGGCAGCGCCCTGGTAGGGCTCGATGAAGCTCGGGTGGTTGTGGCTCTCCATCTTGAAGGCCGCGACCCAGCCGTGGCCTACATCGACGACTCCGGCATTCTCGCCCGGCCCGTGAACGACCCGCCGGCTCCGGGTCGGGAACCGTCGCAGGTGAATCTTGGACGACTTGTAGGAGCAGTGCTCCGAGTAGAGGGCCGAGGCGATGCCCAGTTCGGTCCAGGTGGGACTGCGACCCAGCAGGTCGCAGAGCCCACCGAACTCCTCGTCGGTCAGGCCGTGATCGGCCGCCAGGAACGAGTCGACGACCGGCTCGCCCGCCGCGGAACTCGGCGTCGTCACTCGTCCTACCCGCCCGCCGCCGCCAGCGCGCCGACGCGGCCGCCGCCGACAGCCACCGCGCCCGCCAGGAGACCCAGACCGTCCCGGTTGCCCAGCATCTCTTCGGCGCATCGCTCGGGATGCGGCATCAGGCCCAGCACGTTGCCTCCGGCATTGCAGATACCGGCGATCGCCCGCTCCGATCCGTTCAGGTTCGCGGTCGGCTCGAGCCGGCCGGCGGCGTCCACGTAGCGGAAGACGACCTGGCCGCGTCGCTCCAGTTCGTCAAGCGCCTCCTCGGTGTCCGCGTAGTTGCCCTCGGCGTGCGCGATCGGCATCCGCAGCACGTCGCCGCGCCGGTAGTTGGAGCAGTACAGGAGGTCGTCCCGCTCGACCCGCAAGTGGACGTCGACGCTCAGAAACCGCAGGTCCCGGTTCCGCCGCATCGCGCCCGGCAGCAGTCCCGTTTCCAGCAGCATCTGGAAACCGTTGCAGATGCCGAGCACCCGTCCCCCGGCCTCTGCGTGGCGCCGCACCGCGGCCATGATCGGCGAATGCGCCGCCATGGACCCGGCCCGGAGATAGTCGCCGTAGGAGAAACCGCCCGGGAGGACGACCAGTTCGCATCCCTCGAGGGACGTTTCCTGATGCCACAGGAACGTCGTCTCCTGCCCGAGCACGTGACTCAGCACGTGGTACACGTCGTGGTCGCAGTTACTCCCGGGAAAGACGACGATCCCGCACTTCATTCCGAGACCCACTCCACCGTGTAGTCCTCGACGATCGGGTTGGCCAGGAGTTGCCGGCACATCCGGTCGACCGCCTCGGTCGCCTGCCTCTCGTCCTCGGCCTCGAGCGCGACCTCGAAGCTCTTGCCAGCGCGGATACGGCGTACGCCGTCGAATCCGATCCGACCCAGGGCGTCCTCGATCGCCCGGCCCTGGGGGTCCAGCACCTCGGCGCGCGGATAGACCAGCACCCGGGCCACGAAACGGTTGTCTTGCGACGTCAACTCAACCCCTCCCCGCGGCGCTCAGCCGCCCACCTCCATCCACGGTCCAGGCCGATGCTGCTCGGCCACCAGCAGCTTCGCCCGGGAGCGGCGCCGGTCGAGCACCGGCTGCACCGCGGCGACCGCGAACGCCGGCGAGTTGTTCGTTTCCGAGAGATGACAAAGGACGACCCAGGACAGACGATCCGAGAGCAGGGCCTCGACCCCGGCGGCCGCATCCTCGTTGCTGAGGTGCCCCCGCCTCGACGCGACTCGCTCTTTCAGGGGCCAAGGGTATGGTCCCGTGCGCAGCATGTCGAGATCGTGGTTCGACTCCAGCACCAGAATGTCGAGGTCCTGGAGGCTCCGCCATGCCTCCGGCGTTCGGCAGCCCAGATCCGTCGCCAGCCCGAAGCGATACCCCCCGCTGCTTTCGACCACGATTCCGACCGGCTCCCGCGCGTCGTGCGAGACGGGGAACACTTCGATCCGGAAGCCGGCGGCCGTAAGCGGTACGCCGGCGCCCATCGGGCGGGCGAAGGACCCGAGACCGCGCAACAGCGGCCCCTTGTACGTGCCCCGCGTGCCGTAGACGGGAACCTGATGCCGCCTGGCGAAACGGTCGACTCCCCGGCAGTGATCGTCGTGTTCGTGGGTCAGGAGAACCGCGTCGACATCGGCGGCGGAACGGCCCACCGCCTCCAGCCTGCGTTCGAGTTCCCGGCACGAAAACCCGGCATCCACCAGCAGGCAGCCTTCGCCGCTCTCGACGATCGTGCTGTTGCCGCCGCTGCCGGAGCCGAGCACGGCGACCCGCAGACCGGCGCCGCCGCCTGCTCTCCGCCGGCGCGAGTGCAGCTTCGATTCGCGAGCGGCGGCCGCCAGCGCGCCGTCGCCGAAGAGCGAGAGTTGCCGGCGCAAGCTCCCGCTAGAACCGCTGGCCGATCCAGAACGTCGTGCGGCTGTCGCCCGACTCCTTGAGATCCCACTGGGTCGCGAAGTCCCAGTGCAGATCGAGGCCGAGCATCCGCACCGTGATGCCGAAGCCGTAGGCGGCGATCGCGTCGTCCAGTCGGCTGTTCTCGGAGTCCCAGACGTTGAAGTCCTGGATGCCGTCGAAGTAGGCGCCGGCGATATCGACGAAGAAGCGCCCCTGGATCCCCTGGAAGGTCCAGATCGGCGTCACGAAGAAGTCGATCAGGGGGAAGCGCAACTCAAGGTTGGTGAAGAAGCCGTGGTCGCCGACCATGTCGCGGAAGTCGACGCCGCGCACCGTGTCGAGCCCGCCGAAGTACACCGGGCTGGGGAAGTTCCCTTGCCTCACGCTGCCGAAGAGCCGAGTCGCGAAGACACTGCGCCGGGTGAGCGGGAAGTACTTGCGCGCGTCGAGCTGGAACGTCTGCGTCAGTGCCCCGGAGGTCTCGAGATCAGGAGCGTACTCCGCGGACAGGCGGTATCGGTGCCCGCTCGAGGGCCCGGCCGGCCCGAACACCGTCGTGTCGCCAACCAGGGCGGCCTGGATCACCGGGTAGTCATCCTCCCGCGGAGTGATGGTCGGGATCGGCCGGCCGAAGTCGTCCAGCAGCAGGTTGAAGTCGCTGTCGCGAGCGTAGGCCTGGAAGTCCAGCTTGCGGCGCATGTAGCCGGCGCCCAACTCGAACCGACGGTAGAAGCTCATCGGATAGGAGATCGAGAAGATGGCGCCGGTCTGCTGGAAGAACGATCGGCCCCGCTCGTAATACCCGTAGGTGTAGTTGGCGCCGATGTAGAAGGCCCGGTCGTCGAACAGCGACACCTGCCACTGCAGCCGCCTCGAGAGGTTCAGGTAGGTCACGTTGAACTGGGAGAAACTCTCGATCGAGGCGAACGTCGTGAACAGCCGCCGGTCGCCCAGGAAGTCCGAGAACTGCAGGTAGACCTGGCCCAGGAAGGTCTGGTTGTCGTCCACGCCGACCGCGGTCTGGGCATCCTCCAGGAACAGGCGCCAGCCCCGCTTGTCCTCCTTGTTCGACTCGTCGATCGACACCTGGATGTCCGGCTCGAAGAGGTCGATCGCCGGGATCGGCTCGGAGGGTTCGCCCAGGTCCACGATCTGGACTTCCCCGATCGGTTCGTCGACGTCCGTCTCGTAGAGGTCGAACCGGCCCTGCCAGAAACCGGTGTACACCAGCCGGTCGTCACTCCCGGCCCGGCCCAGAACGGTCGGCTGGAAGCAGCCGGTGATCGCGTTCGTGTACTGGCGAAGCTCACCTGTCTCGATGTTCAGCCCGAAGATGTTCTCGGCGCCCGTGCGATCCGACGTGAAGTACACCGTCCGGTCGTCGCTCGAGAACACCGGATCCGTGTTGTGGTGCTCGTCGCTGCCCAGGCGCACGCGCTCCATCGTCTCCAGGTTCAGGCGGAACAGTTGGGCCATCTCACCCGGAATCGAGGAGAAGACGAGCCAGTTGCCATCGTGAGAGTAAGACGGAGAACCGTCGAAAACCGCGTCGTTGGTCAGGTTCCGGATCTCCAGCGTTCCCAGGTCGAGCTGGAAGATGTCGTACTGCCCGTTCTGGTTGCCGCCGAACGCGATGCTCCCGCCGTCCGGACTCCAGGCCGGCGCCGTCTGCTGCTCGATCTCCATGTCGATGACGCGGCGCACGCCCCCACCCAGGACATTGACGATGGCGAGTGAGTAGCCTGCCTCCTTACGCACGAAGGCCGCCAGCGAGTTGCCGTCGGGCGAGAACGCCAGGTCGCTGCCGTGCTTGCGGCCCAGGGTCAGCATCTGGGCGACGTAGTGGCGGAAGTCGGCCGTGTAGCCCCGCGTCAGGTTGCGGACCGGCTCGCGCTCCTGAGTGTCGAAGAGCACGATGTCGACGTCGCCCTGGAAGGTCGAGAACGCCGCCACCAGGTCGCCGGAAGGAGAGGCCACCGGTGACGTCTCCTGGCTGCCCTGGGGGCGGGTGCGGAACGGCCGCCCGAAGTCGCTGGGTTCGCCGGTCGCCACCAGTTCGGGCAGGTACCGGTTGCGAAGCCAGCGACGGAACTCGAGGTCGAAGTCCTCCGGGTCCATGCGGAAGGCCCGTTCGATCGCCCGGCCCACCCGCGAGCCGATCGTGTTCCTGAACTCGAACAGGAAGTCGATCACCCCGTCGGCCCCCCAGCGCTCCTCCATGAAGTCGAAGGCGGCGTGGCCGTAGCGGTAGGCGAAGAAGCCGCCCGCCTGGCCCGAGGTAATCGGCGGCAGGCGGTCGTTGACGACCGCATCCCGCAGGTACATCCGGTCGGAAGCGCTCTCATCCTCCGCGAAGTAGCTCGCCATGCCCTCCATCAGCCACTGCGGCGGGCTGTTCGTCATGGCCCGCCCCAGGCTGCCGCCGAACAGGATGTGGTACTGGAAGATGTGGGTCAGCTCGTGGAGGATGAGCTCGTAGAGTTCGATGTCCGGCAGGTCGATGGGCAGAACCATCCGGAACCGCGCCGAGGTTGCGAAGGCCGCGACCCCCTCCGGGATGAAGTTGACCATCACGTTGTTCTGGAGGAAGTCGGAGTGCGTGTTGTAGATGATCAGCGGCGTCGGTTCCTGGATCTGGTAGTCCAGGTCGAGCGACAACTGGTCGTACGCGCTCTCCGCGAGTGAAGCCACCTTCTGCAGCTGCGGCTCACTCTCGGAGTAGTAGTAGATGTCGAAGTGAGTCGAGTGGTAGATGCGCCAGTCGAAGTCCTCGTAGCGGATCTTGTTCTTGCCGAAGCCCTGCGCCTCGAGACCGGCGGCCGCGCAGACCAGGAGCGCGCAGGCGAGGGCGGTGACGCGGATGGCCGGCATGCCAGCCGGCCGGAGTGGTGCTGAACTCACTGCTCCTCCTTAGGGCGTGAAGATCACGCGCGAGACTTCGATGTCCTTCTGCGTGAACACGCCGAGAATGCGGTCCTCCAGCGCGTACAGGTTCTCGAACATCCCCTGCAGCGGGTCCGCCTGCTCGCCCTCGAAGCTCTTGAAGTCCTTGAAGTTGTCGTTGTAGATCAGTTCGCCGGTCGAACCGTCGAAGACCATGACCACGATGTCGTACTCGAAGCCTGTCTGCTCGACGAGTACCTGCCGGTACATGGTGCGGCCATCGAACGGCGAGATGTACTCCTCCGTGCGGTAGCCGGACCGGTCCTGGATATCGAAGTCCAGGGTGCCGGCGAGGATGAGGTCCGACTGCGTGCTCTCGCCGAGATTGCGCCAGAAGTCCTCGTCCCTGGCCAGCATCTCGAGGTCGTACGTCGGGTAGTCGATCCGCCCCGCCTCGACGATCCGCAGGTCCGTCTCGCGACGGAGCACCTTGTTCAGGTAGCGCTCGAACTCACCCTGGACGTCGATGTCGGATCCTTCGATCCGGCCCTCGCCTTCCTGGCTGACAACCAGAAAGGGTGCCGGCAGCAGCGTGTCGCGGCCGGTCAGGTCGATCCGCGCCCGCATCGGCAGTTTCAGCCTCACTTCGACAGTCCCTTCCGCACTCGCCGGAGTCGCTGTCAGCGGCACCAGCAAGCCGACCAGGAGCCCAGCCGACGCCGCGATTGCCGATCCTCTAGTGGCAGCTTGCGTCACGCGTCACCTCCAACCTCGGGGCAAGCAAGAACTGTTCCATGACCTCCGGGCCGACCACTGCCGTGAGCCGCGAGCCATGTCACGGCGCATCGGCAAGCGGTCCGCTCGCACCGCCTCCACCGCTCTCGGCGGAAGCGGGCTGGACGGCTTCCTCCGCCACTGGCGACCTCTCTTCCTCGTCCTCCCGGTCACCCTTGAAGTTCTGGTAGTACTCGACGAAGCGCGAGTAGTTCCGCCGGACATCCCGCTCGCGAGGCGCCAGCCGCAGCGCCTGCCGGTAGTAGCTCAGGGCTTCCTCGAACAGACCCAGCGCTTCATGCGCGACCGCGATGTTGCTCAGGATCGCCGGGTGTTCCGGCTCGATCTTGCGAGCCTGTTCGAACCGGAAAAGGGCCTCGCTCCAGAGGCCCCGGTTGGCCATGTCGACGCCGAACTGCCACTGCTGTTTGGCCTCGGGGGCCACCTTGCGCTTCTGCGCTTCGGCGGTGCCGGGAATCGTCGCCAGGACCAGCACTCCCGCGATCAGCGCCAGAACGCGCGGCCGGCGGTAAGCAGTGCGCGTCATCGAGCCAGTATAGATCACGGACATGGAATCCGTCTCTGTCTCTGAGCGCCGTTCCAGCAGAACGCACGACCCGGGAGGAAGGCAGCGCGATGGCAGAAAAACCGGTCCCGAACGGGAACACTCCCAGAGACTCGGACGATGTCCGGAAAACTCTTGTCGCACTGAATCTGGTGCACGGAGACCGCGGTCTCATCTGCGCGCTCGCCCAACGCCTCCGCACCGCCGGCGAACTCCGCAGCGACCGCTTCGCCGAAGAGGCTGCCAGTACCCTCGAAGCGCCATTGGACAGGGTTCGGACCATCCTGTTCGCCGCGCGCGGCCGCCTCGACGACGCCCGCGCGGAGATGGCGCGGGCAAGCGAGGACGGCGTCGACATCGTCACCCTGTTCGATCCAGAGTACCCACCGGCGCTCGCCGACCTGGGACTGCAGGCGCCTCCCGTCCTCTACGTCCGGGGCCGCTTGAGCGTGGCGCCCGGCATCTCGATCGTCGGTTCGCGCAAGGCGGACGCGTACGGTCTCGAGGTCGCGGCCTGGTTCGCGCGCCGCCTGGCCGCGGCCGGCCTGGTCATCATCTCCGGATTCGCCCGCGGCATCGACCAGGCCGCCCACCGGAGCGCCCTGGCGGCCCGCGCCGGCACAGGCCGCACGGCCGCCGTGCTCGGTTGCGGCATCGACGTCGACTACCCCCGCAACAGCCGCCGGACCGCGGCCGAGATCGCACGGCACGGCTGTCTCATCACCGAGTTTCCTCTCGGCCGTCAGCCCCGTGCCCACCACTTTCCGATCCGGAATCGCCTCATCGCCGCCCTCGGGTTCGCTTCGCTTGTCGTCCGCGCCGCCCGGCGCTCGGGCTCCCTGATCACGGCGCGCCTGGCCCTCGACCTCGGGCGCGACGTCTACGCGGTTCCGGGTTCCGTCCTCTCCCGGGAGTCCGCGGGCGCCCACCTGCTGCTGCGAGACGGAGCGATTCCCGCCCTCGATCCCGATGCCATGCTCGAGATCCTGCCCACGTCGATCCTCGCCCAACTCGAACGCCCTCAGCGAGACACGGCCGAACCGACTCGATCCACCTCCTCCGGCGTGTCCGACGTCGACGACCTCCTGGTCGCCCTCAGGGAAGGCGCTCGAACGCCTGAAGAACTCGCATCCCGACTCCAACGACCAGTGCCCGGCGTCCTCGCCACCCTCGCCCGGCTGGAAGTCGACGGACTCGTGCGCCGCTACGAAGGAGCGAACTACGCCCTGATGGCACGCTAGCGCCTTCCTCCTAGCGCCGCGCCGTCTTCTTCTTCGCCGGCCTCCGCTTCCGCGCCGGACGGCGCCGGGGCGCCCTGGGGTTCTTGCCCTGGGCCACGAGCTTCGCCTCCCGCGCCGCCAGGAGTTCGACCGCGGCTTCCAGGTCGACGTCCTGTGGTTCCTTGCCCTTGGGCACCGTGGCGTTGACCTGACCATCCGTTACATAGGGACCGAAGCGCCCCGTCCTGATGGAGAGGGCGAGACCGCTGTTCGGGTGTTCACCCAGCTCCTTGAGCACCGACGGCGACGAGCCCCGGCGGCGCTTCGGCTGGCGCAGCAGCGCCAGGGCCTCGTCGAGGCCGATCGTGGCCATCTGCTCCTGGCTCTCCAGGCTGCGGCTCTCCTTGCCGCAGCGGATGTAGGCGCCGTATCTCCCGTCCTGCACCGTGATGACCTCATCGCTCTCGGGATGGCGGCCGACCTCGCGCGGAAAGGACAGGAGCAGGAGCGCTTCGTCGAGAGTGAGACTCGTCCGATCCATCGACGGCCACAGGCTGGCCATCTTCGGCTTCGCCGCTCCGCTTCCGCGCTTCCTCCCCGATCCACCCGGGACGGCGTCGCCCAACTGGACGTAGTCGCCGTAGCGGCCCGTCTTGACGTAGACGGGTTCGCCGGTTTCCGGATGGTGGCCAAGTGGACCGCTCTGTTCCGACACTCTCTCGAGCATCGAGAGGGCCCGCTCGAGAGTGAGTTCATCGGGCGGCACGCCGTCCTCCAGCGACACCCGCTCCCCGTCGTCGCCGGCCTGGATGTAGGGACCGTAGCGGCCGACCCGGACCGCGACTTCGCGGCCCTCGTCATCCTCGCCCAGCAGGAGCGAACACACCGCGCGGGCGTCGATATCGTCGATCCCCTCACCGACCAGCGACTGCAGGCCCCTGCGGCCGCCGTCCTCCGGCCCCGGCTCGCGGCCGAAGTAGAAGTTCCGCAGCCACGGCGTGGCCTCTCGCTCTCCCCCGGCGATCGCGTCGAGATCGCTCTCCATCCGCGCCGTGAAGTCCAGGTCCACCAGATCCCCCAGGTGCTGCTCCAGGAGCCGGGTCACGGCGAAGGCGAGGAAGGTCGGCACCAGGGCCGACCCCTTCTTCCAGACGTAACCCCGGTCGACGATGGTCTGGAGAATCGCGGCGTACGTCGACGGCCGGCCCACGCCCTGCTTTTCCAGCTCGCGGACCAGACTGGCCTCGGTGTAGCGCGCGGGCGGCTGGGTGGTGTGGCCGTTCGGCTCGGCGGTCGCCACCGCAACCGTCTCCCCACGGCGGAGCGGCGGCAGGAAACGCTCCTCGTCCTCCGCCCGGGTACGCGGATCGTCGCGACCCTCCACGTAGACACGCAGGAAACCGGCGAAACGCAGCACCCGGCCGGAGGCGTTCAGTTGCACCGCGCCGGCCCCGGGCGTGGACGTCTCGAGGAGCACCGTCGTGCTGGTGCCGGTAGCGTCCTTCATTTGGGACGCCAGCGTCCGCTTCCAGATCAACTCGTAGAGGCGCAGCGAGTCCCGGTCGAGGGCTCCCCGCAACTGGTCCGGCGTGCGGAAACTGGTGCCGGCCGGCCGGATCGCCTCGTGCGCCTCCTGGGCGTTCGCTCTCCGGGCATAGACACGAGCCTTGCCCGGCAGGTACTCGGAGCCATAGAGATCGGCGACCTGCCGCCGCGCGGCGGCGATCGCCTGCCCGGAGAGAGCGGTCGAGTCCGTGCGCATGTAGGTGATGTAGCCGTTCTCGTACAGCCCCTGGGCCACCCTCATCGTGCGCTGGGCCGTGTACCTGAGCTTGCGTGCGGCCTCCTGCTGGAGGGTCGAAGTGATGAAGGGCGCGTAGGGACGGCGGGTGAACGGCTGCTCCTTCACCTCGGCGACCACCGGGCGGGTCGACGGCAGTTCCTCGCCCAGCGTTTCCGCCTCGGCCTGCTGCAGCAGGTGGGCCTTGGTCTTCAGCTTGCCCGTTGTCCGGTCGAAGTCCCGCCCGCGAGCCACCGTCCTGCCGCCGATCGCCGACACCCTCGCGGGAAAGCGTCGCGCCTGCCCGTCCTCCGTCTCGAGCTCCACCTCGACGGTCCAGTAACCCGCGGGCACGAAAGCCATCCGCTCGCGCTCCCGCTCGACGACGATCCGGGTCGCGACGCTCTGCACGCGGCCGGCGGACAGGCGCGGCTGAACCTTCTTCCACAGCACCGGGGAGACCTCGTAGCCGTAGAGCCGGTCCAGCACCCGCCGCGCTTCCTGGGCGTCGACCAGACGGCGGTCGATGTCCCGCGTCCTGCTCAGCGCCGCCTCGACCGCGGACCGGGTGATCTCATGGAAGACCATCCGGCGCACCGGGACCTTGGGCTTGAGCACCTCCTTGAGGTGCCACGCGATCGCCTCCCCCTCGCGATCCTCATCCGTCGCGAGCACGAGTTCGTCGGCGTCGCGCAGCGCCTTGCGGAGCTTGGTGATCTGCTCCTTCTTTTCGCGCGGGATCACGTAGAGCGGATCGAAGCCGCCTTCGATGTCGACCCCCAGGCGGGCCCATGGGCGGCCGCGGTACTTCTGCGGCACCTCGGCCGCGGTCCGGGGCAGGTCCCGGATGTGTCCGATCGACGACTCCACCCGGTAGCCGGGCCCGAGGTAGCGCTCGATCGTCCGGGCCTTGGCCGGCGATTCCACGATGACGAGTGAGCTAACCATACGCGCGGGGACGATAGTAGAGCGGTGAACCTTGTCAAGCCGGCGGGGCCTTGCCATGATGCGTCAATGACCGCGCCCGTCGTAGTCGTTGGCGGCGGGCTCGCCGGCAGCGAGTGTGCCTTTCAACTCGCCTCGCGGGGCCGAGCCGTGACCCTGTACGAGATGCGGCCGCAACGCTCGACGCCGGCCCACGCCAGCGCCGACCTCGCCGAACTCGTGTGCTCGAACTCGCTGCGCAGCGACGACCCGAACCACGCCGCCGGCCTGCTCAAGCGGGAGATGGAGTACTTCGGCTCCCTGATCATCGCCGCGGCCCGCAGGAACGCCGTTCCGGCCGGCGGTGCGCTGGCCGTCGACCGGACGCGATTCGCCGCCGACGTCACGGCCACCGTCGAATCCCACCCGCTGATCGAACTCCGGCGCGAGGAACTCAAGGCTCTGCCCGAGGCGGGCGCCGGCGGCGACTGCGTGATTGCTACCGGACCCCTCACCTCGGAAGCGCTGACCCGGGAGATCGAGAACCTGATCGGTGCGGACCATCTCTACTTCTATGACGCCATCGCTCCCATCGTTGTCGGAGAAAGCCTCGATCACGAGCGTCTGTTCCGGGCCTCGCGCTACGGCAAGGGAGGCGACGACTACCTGAACTGCCCGCTCGGCGAAGAGGAGTACCGGGGTTTTCACCGCAGCCTGCTCGAGGCCGACACGATCGAGCTGCGCGAGTTCGAGCGCCCGCTCTTCTTCGAGGGCTGCCTGCCGATCGAGGAACTCGCCCGCCGCGGCGAGGACACCCTGCGCTTCGGACCGATGAAGCCGGTGGGGCTGCGTACACCGGACGGGAAACGACCCCACGCCGTGGTCCAGCTCCGGCAGGAAGACCTCGCCCGCAGCCAGTACAACCTCGTCGGCTTCCAGTCCCGGATGACCTGGCCCGAGCAGCGCCGCGTGCTCCGGACCCTGCCGGGACTCTCATCCGCCCGCTTCGTCCGCTACGGCCAGGTCCATCGCAACACCTTCATCAACGCTCCTCTCCACCTCGATCGCTGGTACCGGTTCGCAGGGCGACCCAACCTGCGCCTGGCCGGTCAGATGACCGGGGTCGAGGGCTACCTCGAGTCCGCCGCCACCGGTCTCGTCATCGCCCTCTACCTGGCGCTCCAGGATCGGGACCGGCAGCCGGCGCCGCTCCCCGACACGACCGCGCTCGGAGCCCTCGCCAGACACCTCACCGAGTCGAACCCGAAGCGCTACCAGCCCACGAACATCAACTACGGCCTGCTCGAGCCTCTCGCCAAACGCGTGCCGCGACGCGAGCGACGCGCCGCCTACGTCGACCGGGCGCAACAGGCACTCGTGGCCTGGGCCGGTAAAATGGGGCTCGCGGGAGTGCCTTCGTGGGAATCACCGACCATGCCGAGCCAGGAAGACGAGCCGAGCCGAGCGGCACGCTCGCCGCTCTGATCGCCGACTTCCTGGAATACCTGGAGCTCGAGCGGAATTGCTCCGAACACACCGTGCGTGCGTACGGCCGGGATCTCGCGGCCTTCGCCGAGTTCCGAACCGCCAGCGGCAGCGATGACCAGAACCTCGACGACATCGACCAGCTGCTGGTCCGGTCCTTCGTCGCCGTTCTCAACCAGCGTCGACTGGCCCGGCGAACCCAGGGTCGCCACCTCTCGGCGCTGCGCGGCCTGTTCCGCTACGCCTGTCTGATGGGCCGGATGCAATCGAACCCGGCCGAGTCGGTGCCCACGCCGAAGGTCGAGAAGACCCTGCCGCGCCACCTGCGCCCCGGCGAGATCGAAGCCCTGCTCGAGGCTCCCGCCGGCCGCGAGGGACCGCTCGGCCTGCGGGACCGCGCGCTACTCGAACTGCTCTACGCCTCGGGTCTCCGGGTCGGTGAGCTGGTCGCGCTGAACTGGCGCGATATCGACCTCGGGGCCAGGGTGCTCCGCGTCGTCGGCAAGGGTGACCGCGAACGGATGACGCCCTTCGGCGGGCCGGCCGAGCAGGCGCTCCGCCAGTGGCTCGACGCCTGGGAAGAGGTGTTCCGGCCTCGGGACGGCACCGACGACGGGAACTTGGAACCGGTCTTCCTGAACCGCAACGGGGGCCGACTCTCGGCGCGATCCGTTCGGCGCGTCATCGACCGCTACGTCGAGGAGACGGCACAGGCGGCGGGGGCTCACCCGCACGCCCTGCGCCACAGCTTCGCGACTCACCTGCTCGAATCGGGCGCCGACCTGCGTTCGATCCAGGAACTCCTCGGCCACGCTTCGCTCTCGACCACTCAACGCTACATGCACATCGATACCGGACGCCTGCTACAGGTCTACCGCAAAAGTCATCCCAGGGCGAAGGGCGCCTGAGCTCCTTCCCGACAGTTCAAGAAGAGGAATCTCGAATGAAACTCCCTGCCGTCCGCCGCAGCTCCGTACTGGCCATGGTCGCGTGCCTGACGATCTCCGGCGCCGCCATCGCCCAGGACGACCTGCGCGGCTTCCAGCTCGTTGGCGACTACCAGCTCTTCCTGCAGGGACAGGAGGCGCCCGACGCGCAGCTCTACCTCTCCCGCACCGCGGGCGCCTTCCTCGTGGTCGCCGACGGTCTGCCGTCACCGGTGCTGCTGAGCGCCCGCAATCAGATGACCCGCAAGGTCCAGCTCCTCAAGATCTCCCCGGCCGGCGAGGACACACTCGATCTCCTGCCCGGCGCCCTGTTCGGTCCCCCGATGCCGTTCCGGCCAATCCCCAAGGGACTCGAGTTCGCGGTCGATGGCGTCCTGGCCCAACTCCGCCAGCGACCCTCCTGGGCCGGTGAGGCGACCCTGACGGACCTCTACGCCCACGAGCCGGGCTATCGCCGCGACGCCAGCTCCTACGAGAGCGACCCGGCGGCCGTTGCCGAAGCGGCCGCGCTCGGCGCCGGGGTCGAGGTCCGGGTCGTGTTCGGTTCCTGGTGCCACGTCTGCGAGCGATTCATGCCGCGCGGCCTGAAGGTCCACGAGGAGCTCCAGGACTCGCCCGTGCGGTTCACCTACTACGGCCTCGGGGACGACAACCCGTGGGGTGACGCCGAGGTGGACCGTCTCGGGGTCACGGAACTCCCGACGGCGATCGTCTACCGGAACGGCGAAGAGATCGGCCGTTTCATCGGCGGACCCGGCTGGACCAGCCCCGAAGTGTCCCTGCTCAACATTCTGCGAGAGAATCCGTAGACGAGCTGCGAGCAGCCCCGTGACGGGAAGCTCCGAGATCCCCAGCCAACCATGACGACGATCCTGCTCGTGCGCCGCGGCGACACGACATGCATGGCCAGTGACGGCCAGGTGACCAACGGCGCCGCGAACACGGTGGTCAAGGCGCGGGCCCGCAAGGTTCAGCGCGCCGGCAAGGGGCGGATTCTGGTCGGTTTCGCGGGCGGCGGCGCCGACGCGCTGGCCCTCTTCTCGCGGTTCGAGGCGAAGCTCGACGAGTACCAGGGGAACTTCGAGCGCGCCGTGGTCGAACTGGCCATGGACTGGAGGACGGATCGCGCTCTGCGACGGCTCGAAGCGCAGATGATCGTGGCCGACGGCCGCAAGAGCTTCCTCGCGATGGGCAACGGCGACCTCCTCGAACCGGACAGCGACATGCCGCTGGCGATCGGCTCCGGCGGGAACTACGCCCTGGCCGCGGCTCGCGCGCTGCTCGAGCACACCGAACTCGACGCGGAACGGATCGCGCTCGAGGCGATGCGGATCACCGCCGATCTCTGCATCTACACGAACGACCAGATCACCGTCGAGCGTCTCGAAGCCGGTGGAGACGGCGCATGACGCTTCCGCCGGCGCCACCCGCTCCCTTCGTCGAGGATCTCACGCCGCGCGAGATCGTCGCCGCGCTCGACCGCCACGTCGTCGGCCAGAAGGACGCCAAGCGCGCGGTGGCGATCGCCATGCGCAACCGCTGGCGGCGCCAGCAGCTCGACCCGGAGACCGCCGAGGACATCGCGCCCAAGAACATCCTGATGATGGGCCCCACCGGCGTCGGCAAGACGGAGATCGCGCGCCGGCTGGCCAAGCTCGCCCGCGCCCCCTTCCTCAAGATCGAGGCGAGCAAGTTCACCGAGGTCGGCTATGTCGGCCGCGACGTCGAGTCGATCGTCCGCGATCTGATGGAACTCGCGGTGGTGATGGTCGGAGAGGAGAAACGGGCGGCGGTCGAGGCCGACGCCGCGTCCCGGGCCGACGAAAGGCTGCTCCAGATCCTGGTCCCCCAGGCGCCCCAGCCGGCTGCCGAGTCCGGTGATCCCGCGGACCAGCCCGCGCCCACCGAGACCCGCGAGCGCTTCCGCGAGTGGCTCAAGGAGGGCCGCCTCGACCACCGGATGGTCGAGATCGAGGTCGACGACGCTTCCCACCAGCAGTTCGAGATGTTCACGCCCCAGGGCGTCGAGGCGGTAGGCATCAACCTGAAAGAGATGCTCCCGGGTCTGTTCGGCAAGCGCAAACGCCAGATGGTGGAAGTCAGCGAGGCGCGGGAGATCCTGAGGCGCCAGGAAGCCGAGGCACTGATCGACCGCCAGGACGTTGCCCAGGAAGCCCGGCTGCGGGTCGAGCAGGCCGGCATCGTCTTCCTCGACGAGATCGACAAGGTCGCCGGCCGCGACGGCGGCCACGGTCCCGACGTGTCGCGCGAGGGGGTTCAGCGCGATCTCCTGCCGATCGTCGAAGGGACGACGGTGACCACCAAGTACGGACCGGTCAAGACGGACCATGTGCTGTTCATCGGCGCCGGCGCGTTCCACGTGGCCAAGCCGTCGGACCTGATTCCGGAACTCCAGGGTCGCTTCCCCATCCGTGTCGAACTCGGAGCGCTGGGCGAGGCGGAGTTCGTCCGCATCCTGACCGAGCCGGACAGCGCCCTGACCACCCAGTACAGCGCGCTTCTCGGCGCGGAGGGCCTGGACCTCTCCTTCCGTGACGACGCGGTGCGGGAAGTCGCCCGGCTCGCGGTGGAGGTCAACGCGCAGACCGAGAACATCGGGGCCCGCCGGTTGGCCACCCTGATGGAGCGGCTGCTGGAGGAAGTCTCCTTCGAGGCGCCGGACATGAACGGCGTGACCCTGGAAGTCGACGCCGCCTACGTCAACAGGGCGCTCGCCGACGTCGTGAAAGACCGCGACCTCAGCCGATATGTCCTCTGAATCGAACCGGCGCCGTCTGCTTCCGCCGCGCGGACCGGCCGTGGTCCTGCTCGTCCTCCTCTTGAGCTTGGGCTGCGGGCTGAAGGGCGAACCCCTGCCGCCGATCCGGCCACCGGAACCGGTCCCGGAGGAGGTTCCGGTCGAGACCGAAACCACGGGCGAGGAGAGCGAAGACTCCGAACCCGCTGCCGACGACAGCGACGAGGAGGAGGACGGCGACAGCGCTCAAGGGGCGGCATGAGCGACCAGGACGGCACGCCGTTCCTGCTCGTCTCCGGCGCCGGCAACGACTTCATCGCCCTCATCGAACGCCCGGCGCCGGCCGCCGGGACGATCAGGGCCTGGTGCCGCCGCGGCGTGTCGGTCGGCGCCGACGGCCTGTTCACCCTGCGCCGGATAGCCGGTGGACGCTACGCGCTCGACTACGCGAACGCCGACGGCGCCCGGGCGGCCCTGTGCCTGAACGCCGCCCGCTGCGCGGCCCGGCTCGCGTTCGAGCAGGAACCGGACGCCGGAAGCCTGACGATCGAGACCGGCGCCGGCGACCTCATCGCCGAACCGGTCGACGACACATGCACCGCCGTCCGCGTGCCGGCGCCCGCGGCGGGCCGGCAGATGACGCTGCGCATGAACGGCCGGGATGTTCCGGGATGGCGGGTCGACGCCGGTGTCCCCCACTTCGTCCTCTGGTGGCAAGGCGATCTGGAGGAGGCGCCGGTCGCGTCGCTCGGCCCGGTGCTGCGCGCGCACGCCGACCTGGGTCCGGAAGGCGCGAACGTCCACTTCGTCGGCCTCGATCCACCGAAACGCTTCCGCATCCGGTCATTCGAGCGTGGAGTGGAAGCGGAGACCCTCGCCTGCGGCACCGGCGTCGTGGCGGCGGCCGCCTGCGGGATCGCCGAGGGCCGGTTGTCGCTGCCGACTACGGCCGTCACCAGGAGTGGCTTCGAACTGCGTCTCGAGACCGCTCCGGACGGGCCGGACGGCCTCGGCCGCTGGCGCCTTTCCGGCGACGCCAGGATCGTCGCCAGGGGCCGGATCGCCGCGGCCGCCAGACCGTAAGAGAGCCTTGCTACCCTCCGCCCATGAGCAGCGGCTTTCCTCCTGTCGACGAGCAGATGGAATTGCTCCTCCGCGGAGCGGTCGACGTCGTCGAAGAGGAGGCACTGCGGCAGCGGCTTGAGCAATCCCGCGCGGAGGGCCGTCCGCTGCTCGTCAAGACGGGCTTCGATCCCACCGCGCCCGACCTGCACCTCGGCCACGCCGTGCTGCTGCGGAAGATGGG
Organism: Holophagales bacterium; assembly: GCA_009836625.1. Classification (GTDB taxonomy): domain Bacteria; phylum Acidobacteriota; class Thermoanaerobaculia; order Multivoradales; family Multivoraceae; genus Multivorans. Next base: position 243,383 of record VXVC01000002.1, on the reverse strand, counting down.
CCACTTCCAGCAACTCGGGCATCGGGTCGTCTTCCTGGTCGGCGACTTCACCGCGATGATCGGCGACCCGACCGGCAAGAAGGCCACCCGCCCCCAACTCAAGCGCGAACAGGTCCTGGCCAACGCCGAGACCTACCAGGAGCAGGCCTGGCAGGTTCTCGACCGGGAGCTAACCGAGATCCAGCACAACAGCGAGTGGCTCGGAGCGCTCGGCGCGGAGGGTCTGGTCCGCCTCGCCGGCTCCTACACGCTGGCCCGGATGATGGAGCGGGAGGACTTCCGGGACCGCTTCGAGAAGCACGAACCGATCTCGATCCACGAGCTGCTCTATCCCCTGACCCAGGGCTACGACTCCGTCGTCATGGAGGCCGACGTCGAACTCGGCGGCCACGACCAGTTGCTCAACCTCCTGGTGGGCCGCGACCTGATGCGTGCCCGCGGCATGGAGCCCCAGATCGCGCTCACCGTGCCGCTCCTGGTCGGCACCGACGGCACCCAGAAGATGTCGAAGAGCCTGGGCAACGCGATCGCGTTCGAGGACTCGCCCCGCGAGATGTTCGGCCGCACGATGTCGATCCCCGACGACCTGATGTGGGACTGGCGGCTGCTGCTCACCGACATGGACGAGACCGAGCTCGAGCGCCAGAAGGCCGACGCGGCGAGCGGCCGGGCCAGTCCACGCGACCTGAAGGCCGACCTCGCCCATGACCTGGTGCGCCGCTTCCACGGCCCCGGCGCCGCAGACGAGGCGCGCGCCGAGTTCGACCGCATGTTCCGCGGCGGCGGCGTGCCCGACGAGATCGAAACCCGCGTCGTTCCGTCCGGCCAGGCGCTCTTCACCCTGATCGCCGACACCGGCCTCACGGGGAGCCGGGCCGAAGCCCGGCGCCTGATCCAGCAGGGCGCCGTCTCCCTCGACGGCGAGAAGATCGGCGATCCCTACTTCACCCTGCCGGATGGAGCAAACGCGCTGCTGAAGGTGGGAAAGCGCCGCTTCCTGCAGGTTGTAGCCCCAGCCGCCGATGCCGCAGACTGAGCGTCACCCGGAACTGCAAGCGCACCCCCTCGGCGACGAGGAACTGCCGCCGCTGCGGGTCGGAGTACGCATTCTCCTGTTCGCCCTTGGCACCTTTCTCGTCCTCTTCGGTCTGATCTTCGGGCCACTGCCCCTCATTCCTGCCATCGTCCTCGTACCCGCGGGAGTGGCCCTGCTGTCACTAGCCAGCAACCGGCTGAACCTGCGCCTGAGGGCTTTCATCATGCGCCGCTGGCCCAACGCCTGGCACAGGATCCAGAAAGTCCGCGCCTGGCTGCACCGCCGCCTGAGCTGAGTCGACGCTAGCCGGCCTTCGCCGCGCGCTTCTTCAGGCCGCGCAGGAAGACCCCGTTGAGCGCGATCAGCACGACGCCGACGACGATCCACTGCGCGAACATGTTGCCAACGCCCAGAGGCCCCCAGAGCGGCTCGTTGCGGGCGCTCCAGATCATCCAGGCAACGAGCACCACCGCCTCGAGCGCGACCAGCCGGATCGCCCAGTCCCACCAGGCGCCTACCCGCATGTCCTGGTCGCCGGTGTTGATCATCTCGGCGCGGAAGCGGGTGACGCCGTAGCGGATCACGATCAGGGCGAAGAACAGGCCGCAGAACATCAGCGCGACGCTCCAGACGGTGTCCTGGTTCACGAAGGACGACTGCCACAGCGCCGAGGGCACGCCGAGCACGAAGGCGGCGACCGCGATCGAGATGATCGCCTTGCGCCGTTCGAGTCCCGCCTCCTCGAGCGCCAGGCCGACCAACTGGAACATCGCCACGAGCGACGTCCAGGCCGCGAACACCAGGGCCATGAAGAACAGGATCATGAAGAAGGAGCCGCCCGGCATCGCATTGAAGAGCTGCGGTATCCAGATGAACGTCAGGCCCTCGTTGCTGGCGCCGACGATCTGGTTGGCGGCGCCGGGCATGATCGAGAAGACGGTACAGAGCACCATGACGCCGGCGAGCAGCGAGACGCTGTTGTTGCCGAACGCGAGCAGGAAGGAGTTCAGGTTCGTGTCTTCCCGGCGGCGCGAGAACACCGCGTAGGTCAGCACCAGGCCCCAGCCGGCGCCGGTGTCCCAGGCGTTCTGGGTCAGCGCCTGCAGCCAGATGTTCGAGTCCAGCAGGTCGCTCCAGTTGGGCCTGAACAGGAACTCGAGACCGTTCACCGCACCCGGCAGCGTCACCGCCCGGATGGCGAGCACCACGACGAGCACCAGTAGCGCCGGCATCAGGATCCGCACCACGCTCTCGATGCCCCGGATCCCCTTGAGCACAACGATCACGCCCATTGCGAGCGCCAATGCGTGGAAGACGAGCACCTGGGGCGTGTAGGAGAAGTCCTCCCAGAGCTGGGCCGACCGCTCGCCCTGAAGCTGCATCGTGATGGCGGCCAGGAAGTAGCGCAGGGTCCAACCCATGACGACGGCGTAGTAGAAGCCGATCGCCGCCGCCACCCAGGCGATCCACGCGCCCATCCAGGCGAACCGCTCGCCCATCATCGCGGCGAAGGTGCCCACCGTGCCGTTGCGCACCTTCTTGCCGAGCGCGAACTCGGCCAGGATCAGCGGCACCGACCAGAGCATCAGGAAGACGACCCAGGCGACGAGGAAGGAACCACCGCCGTTGGACGCCGCGATCCGGGGGAATCGCCAGATGTTGCCCGTGCCGACGGCCATGCCGAGCATGGCGAGCATCAGGCCCCACCGGCTCGAGAACAGTTGCGTCGCTGTAGTCAAGCCCTCTCCCGCGCTGGTCCTGTCCAGCAGAGAAGGGACCCTATCAGCGCTCCGGAACGCCGGAGCATGACCTCCGCCGGGGATCGGGCCTGGACGCTCACGTCGGTACAGCCGCCGCATTTCCGGCCGCCGGCCCTGCGCTACGATCGAGCCGCTCCCCGTCGTGCCGTCTTCCGATCTCAGTTCCGCGCCGGCCGTCATGCGCCTGCGGGGAGTGTCCAAGGTCTACCCGGCCGCCAACGGCGTGAGCGAGGTGACGGCGGTAGACGGCGCCGACCTCGAGATCCTGGAAGGCGAGACCCTCGCGCTGGTCGGAGAGAGCGGCTGCGGCAAGTCCAGCCTGCTGCGGCTGCTCAACCGGATGGAAGAGCCGACCGGCGGCGACCTGTACTTCGGGGACGTGGAACTCTCGTCGTTCGAACCCACAGCCCTGAGGCGCCGAATCGGCTACGTCCAGCAGACCGGCGGCCTGCTGCCGCACTGGACGGTCCAGCGCAACGTCGGTCTGGTGCCCGAACTCCTGGGCTGGCCGAAGGAGCGCCGGCAGCGGCGGACCGAAGAGCTCCTGCGGCTCGTCGGTCTGCCGATCGCCACCTATGGCGCCCGCTACCCGCGCGAACTCTCGGGCGGCGAACGGCAGCGGGTCGCCGTCGCCCGGGCGCTTGCCGCGAATCCGCCGCTCCTCCTGCTGGACGAGCCCTTCGGCGCGCTCGACGCGATCACCCGCGCTGACGTGCAGCAGACGTTCATGCGGCTGCGGACGTCGCGCGAGCAAACGGCCGTGATCGTGACTCACGATCTCGACGAGGCCTTCCTGCTGGCGGACCGGATCGCGGTGATGCGCCGCGGCAGGCTGCTCCAGACGGCGCCGCCACGGGAACTGATCGGCCGGCCCGCCGACCCCTACGTCAGCGAGCTGCTCGACCGCGGCGGCAACCGGGAATGACGAAGCCGGGAGGCAGCGCGCCGGCCCTGGTGCTCCTTGGCCTGGCTCTGGCGGTTCACCCGCCCGCGTCAGCTCAGGAAGGCGACGCCGGCGCCCCGTCCCCTGGCGGGACGATCGTGGTCGGTTCGAAGAACTTCGCCGAGAACCGCCTGCTCGGCGAACTCTTCGCGCAGTTGATCGAGGCCCACACCGAACTGGAAGTCGAGAGGCGGCTCGGCCTTGCCGGCACGGAGTTCTGCTTCGAGGCCCTGCGCACCGGCAGCATCGACCTCTACCCCGAATACACCGGCACCGGTCTGGTCACCCTGCTCGGAGAGGACCCGACCGCCTCGAAGTTCGAGGCCCTGGCAATCGTCCGGGCGGAGTTCCTGAAGCGCTTCGACCTTCACTGGCTGGCGCCGATCGGATTCGAGAACTCGTACGAGCTCGCGATCCGCGCCGACCTTGCTCGCTCCGGAGGGCGTCAACTCCGCACGATCAGCGACCTCGTCCCGGTCGCACCGACCTTGCGCGCCGGCTTCGGCTACGAGTTCGTGGAACGCGGCGACGGTCTGCCCGGCCTCGCGGACACCTACGGCCTCCAGTTCGGGGACGTGCAGTCGATCCTGCAGGCGCCGAAGTACCAGGCGGCCGCCGCCGGCGCGGTCGACGTGATCGACGCCTACACGACGGACGGGCGGTTGCTCGTCTACGACCTTCTCGTCCTCGAGGACGACCTCGGCTTCTTCCCGCCCTACGAGGCGGCGCCGCTGGTGCGCGGCGACACACTGAAGCGCCATCCGGAGGTCGGCGCCGTCCTCGGACTGCTCGGACAGGCGATCGACGAGGGCCGGATGCGCGCGCTGAACCTGCGACTTCAGGAAGAGCACGAGCCGATCGAAGTCGTCGCCCACGACCTGCTTCGGGAACTGGAGCTCCTGCCGGGCGATGTCGAGACGGTCACGCCCGACCGGCAGCCGAAGACCTCCGGCCTCGTCGCGTACATGTGGTCACGCCGCCGGGAACTCCTGGGCTACACCGGCGAGCACATCGGACTCTCGGCCGTCTCGCTCACCCTCGGCATCCTGTTCGCGGTGCCCCTGGCCCTCCTCCTCGACCGCCTGCGCATCGGGACCAGTGAGGCTCTGATCCGGATCATCGGCATGTCCCAGACCCTGCCCTCCCTGGCCCTGTTCGGCTTCCTGATTCCCCTCCTCGGCGTCGGCGTCGTTCCCAGCGTCGTGGCGCTCTGGATCTACTCGATCTTCCCCATTCTGCGGAGCAGTTGCACTGGACTGCGGGAAGCCGATCCGGACGCCGCTTCGGCCGCCACCGCACTCGGAATGACCGAGGGCCAGGTCCTGAGACGGGTCCGCCTGCCGCTCGCGGTGCCTACGATCATGGCCGGCGTTCGCACGGCCGGGGTGATCACCGTCGGCACGGCTACGATCGCCGCCTTCATCGGCGCCGGCGGACTTGGCCAGCCGATCATCGCCGGCGTTCAGCTCGTGAACATCCAGCAGATCCTGTCGGGGGCGATTCCCGCCGCGCTTCTGGCTCTTGCCGCCGACGCCGCGCTCGGCGCTCTCGGCAAGTGGCTGCGGCCGCGCGGCGTCGGCCCCTAGCGGCCGACCAGGTCGCAGGCGGCAAAGAAGAAGGCGCGCTCTATCGCCGCGTTCTCGGGCGAATCGCTGCCGTGGATCGCGTTGTTCTGGATGTTCGTTCCGTAGAGGTTGCGGATCGTCCCCTCGGCGGCCTGCGTCGAGTCGGTGGCGCCCATCACGTCGCGAAGATGAGCAACCGCGTTCTCGCGCGCCAGCGCGATCGCCACCACCGGACCGCTGGTCATGAACGCGACCAGGTCGGCGTAGAACGGTCGCTCGCGATGCACCGCGTAGAACGCCTCGGCCTGGGCGCGCGAAAGGTGCATGCGGCGCATGGCCTGGATCTCGAAGCGGGCGTCCTCCAGGTGGGCGATGATCCGGCCCGTGTTGCCGGCGCGGACGGCGTCCGGCTTGATGATGGTCAGCGTCTCTTCCATCCCGCCTGTCTCCCCCACACTCATCATCCCAGGGCCGCGGACACCCGCGCGCCCATCTCGGCCGGCGAATCGACGACCAGGACTCCGGCCGCGGCGAGCGCCGCCTTCTTCTCGGCCGCGGTGCCCTTGCCGCCCGCCACGATAGCGCCGGCATGGCCCATCCGCCGACCCGGCGGAGCGGTGGCGCCGGCGATGAAGCCGACGACGGGAATGTCGAGGTGCTCGCCGATCCAGGTCGCCGCCTCCTCTTCCGCCGTACCGCCGATCTCGCCGATCAGAACCACGGCTTCCGTCGCCTCGTCCCCGGCGAACAACTCCAGCACGTCGATGAAGCTCGTGCCGTTGACCGGATCGCCGCCGATGCCGACGCAGGTCGTCTGGCCGAGCCCTTCGTTCGTGAGCTGCCAAACGGCCTCGTAGGTCAGCGTGCCGCTCCGGCTGATCACGCCGACGTTGCCCGGCGCGTGGATGTGGCCGGGCATGATGCCGACCTTCGCCTGGCCCGGTGTGATCAGGCCCGGGCAGTTCGGCCCCAGCAGACGGCTGTTCCGGCCCCGGAGGAAGGCCTTGACCCGGACCATGTCCTGAACCGGAATGCCCTCGGTGATGCACACGATCAGCTCGACGCCGGCGTCGGCCGCCTCCATGATCGCGTCGGCGGCAAACGGCGGCGGCACGAAGATCAACGTCGCATTGCAGCCGGTCTCCCGCCGCGCCCGTTCGACCGAGTTCCAGACCGGAAAGCCCTCGACCGTCGACCCGCCCTTGCCGGGTGTCACGCCGCCGACCACGTCGGTGCCGTACTCCCGGCAGCCCATCGCGTGGAACAGTCCTTCCCTGCCGGTGATGCCCTGGACGATCAGGCGCGTGCTTTCGCCAACGAGAATCGACATCGGTTCAGCTTCCCGCGATCCTGTTCTTGAGGGCCTCGACCGCGCTCTCCGCGGCGCTCGCCATGCCGTCGGCGACGAGGAAGTCGAAGTCCGCCCGCTCGAGCACCTCGCGGCCCTCCTCGACGTTCGTTCCCTCGAGCCGGACCACCACCGGCACCCCAACCGGCGTGCCGTCGGCCGCCAGCTCGTCGATCGCCGCGACCACACCGCGGGCGATGCGGTCGGTGCGCGCGATGCCGCCGAAGATGTTGATCAGCACCGCCTCGACCGCCGGGTCGGAGAGGATGATCCGAAAGGCGCTCGCCACCGCCTCCTGGGAAGCCGAGCCACCGACATCGAGGAAGTTGGCCGGTTCGGCGCCGTAGAGCTTGATGATGTCCATCGTCGCCATCGCCAGACCGGCGCCGTTGACCATGCACCCGATGCTGCCGTCCAGCTTGATGTAGCTGATGCCGTGTTCCGAGGCCTCGACCTCGAGTGGATTCTCTTCGTGCACGTCCCGCAGCTCGACGACGTCGCGCTGCCGGAAGAGCGCGTTGTCGTCGAAGTTCATCTTCGCGTCGAGGGCGTAGACGTCGCCCTTCGAGTCCACCATCAGCGGGTTGATCTCGACCAAGGAAGCGTCGGTCTCCAGGTAGGCCGCGACGACGCTGGCGACGATCGACTGAATCTGGCGAGCCGTGCCGCCCTCGAATCCGAGCCCCGAGGCGATCCGCCGGCACTGGAACGGCAACACGCCGAGAAGCGGATCGATCAACTCACGCAGGATCGCGTCGGGATCCGACTGGGCCACTTCCTCGATGTCCATGCCGCCCGAGCGCGACGCCATCAGGAGCGGGCGCTCGGCGGCGCGGTCGAGGGTCACGCCCAGGTAGAGCTCCTGGTCGATCTCGAGCGCTTCCTCGATCAGAACCTGGCGCACCCGCTGACCTTCGGGGCCGGTCTGATGGGTCACCAGTTGCATGCCCAGAATCTCGTCGGCCAACCGCACCGCTTCGTCCGGGTTCGACGCCACCCTGACGCCGCCGCCCTTGCCGCGACCGCCGGCGTGGATCTGCGCCTTCACCACGCAGCGGCCACCGAAGTCCTCACAGATCCGCGCCGCCTGAGCGGCATCGTCGATGACCTTGCCCTGGGGCACGGCAGCCCCGAACCGGCGCAGTATCCCCTTGGCCTGAAACTCGTGGATCTTCACGGGCGCGGGCTCTTCAGTCGAGGTTTTCGATGATCGCCTGACCGAACTCGGACGTCTTCAGCAGCGTCGCACCTTCCATCTGGCGCTCCAGGTCGTACGTGACCCGCTTCTGCCGGATGGCGCGGCTGATCGCGTTCTCGATCGACCTGGCCGCCTCGTTCCATCCCAGCCAATCGAGCATCATCACGCCCGACAGGATGACCGAGCAGGGGTTCACCTTGTCCTGGCCGGCGTACTTCGGCGCCGTGCCGTGCGTCGCCTCGAACAGCGCGACGCCGTCCCCCTCGTTGGCGCCCGGCGCCATGCCCAGACCGCCGACCTGGGCCGCCAGGGCGTCCGAGAGATAGTCGCCGTTCAGGTTGGTCGTCGCGATGACGTCGTACTCGTCGGCGCGCAGCAGCACCTGCTGGAACATGGCGTCCGAGATCCGGTCCTTGACCAGGATCTGCCCGTTCGGCATGCGGCCGTCGTGCTTCGACCACAGGTCGTCCTCGGTCACCGTGCAGTCCGCGAACTCCTCGGCCGCGAGCTCGTAGCCCCACTCCTTGAACGCGCCCTCGGTGAACTTCATGATGTTGCCCTTGTGCACCAGGGTCACGCTGTCCCGACCCTGCGCGCGGGCGTACTCGATCGCCTTGCGGACCAACCGTTTGCTCCCGGTCACCGAGACCGGCTTGATCCCGATGCCGGAGTCGGCGCGAATGTCGCGGCCGAGCTTCTGCTGGACGAAGTCGATCAGCGCCTTCGTCTCCGGCGTCCCCTGCTGCCACTCGTGGCCGGCGTAGACGTCCTCCGTGTTCTCCCGGAAGAGGACCATGTCGACCTTCTCCGGCTCGCGCATCGGCGAAGGCACGCCGTCGAAGTAGCGGACCGGGCGCACGCAGGCATAGAGGTCGAGCAACTGCCGGAGCGCCACGTTCAGGCTGCGAATGCCCCCGCCGACAGGCGTCGTCAACGGGCCCTTGATCGCGACACGGTAGTAGCGGATCGCGTCGACGCTGGCGGCCGGCAGCCACTCGCCCGTCTCCGCCAGGGCCTTCTCGCCGGCCAGAATCTCGAGCCAGGCGATGGCGCGCCCTCCCGGGTACGCCTTGGCGACCGCGGCGTCCATCACCGCCTGGGCCGCGCGCCAGATGTCGGGCCCGATGCCGTCGCCCTCGATGAAGGGAACGATCGGTCGATCCGGAACGACCAGAACGCCGTCCTGCCAGCCGACCTCCTGACCGCCGGCTGGCGGCTCGACGGGGGGTTCGCTCACGGCGGCGCAGAGTATCACGTTGCCCGCCCGAACTCCGAGCCGGGTGGCGCGACGGACTGCTAAGGTCCCGTCAATGAGCGCGGAGCGCGTCTTCCACCTGCCGACGCCGGATCACAGCGCCACGTGGGAGGGCATCGACTGGGAAGCTCTGGTCGACGCCGCCGTCCGTTGCCGGGAACAGGCCTACGCGCCGTACAGCGACTTCCGGGTCGGCGCCGCGCTGCTGGCCGCGAACGGCCGGATCTACACCGGCTGCAACGTGGAGAATCGGGTGCTGGGTCTCACCCTGTGCGCCGAGCGCGGCGCGCTTTCGGCGGCCGTAGTCGACGGTCAGCGCACCTTCGTCGCCATGGCGCTCGCCACCGGCGCCGTGCCGCCGAGCACGCCCTGCGGGCAGTGCCGGGACGCCCTGGCCGAGTTCAGTTGCGACCTTCCCGTCGTGGCGGTCACCGCCGGCGCCCATGACGCACCGAACTGGAACCGGTTCACGTTGCACGAGCTGCTGCCGGAGCCCTTCGTCCTCGATCCGCCCGCAGGCTGATTCCCCCGTACGCCGCGGGCGGAGGACGCCGGCTTCAGGCCGCCATGAGCGCCGGCACGGGCGCCCCCGCGTCCGTTCAGGTCCCGCCGGCCTCCGCCGCGAGGGCATCCTCCACCGTGTCGTAGGTCGGGAACAGGGACGCGACGCCGGCCACGGTCAGCAACTGGACGATCCGTTCCGAAGGCCGGACCAGGATGAGCTTCCGTTCCTCCGCGCGGAGCCTGACCAGGTACCCGACGAGTTCGCCGATGCCGGTCGAGTCCATGTAGTTCACGTCGGAGAGGTCGAGCAGGACATGACCGTCGCCTTCCGCCAGGCTCCGCTTCAAGGCGTCGGCAAGGAACCGCGCGCTCTCTCCGAGCTTGATCACGCCCTCTACCGCCAGCAGGCTGGAGTCGCCGATCTGCTGCTTGTTGATGATCATCAGTGGGACGCCAGGCGCGGCGGCGGCTCTTGGTGCTAGCGGCTGAACCGACCCACGAAGGTGCTCCGCTTGCCTGGGCTCTTCCAGGTGGCGCCCAGACCCGGACCTTCCCACGTGTGCTCGATGGCGACGCCGGGAACCGCCCCGTCCGTCGGGGCCAGGGGCGGATAGAAGACCGTCTCGTTGCCGCAGAGGTGGTCCCGGTGATCGAGCGGCCGCGTCCTCACCGCGGCCAGGTCGCCCGCCGTGACCGAAGCAGCCCCGTTCGGTCGCAGATCGAACGTGACGTCCGCCGCCTCGACGCGAGCCACATCCGAAAGGAGAACTCCCCCCATGCCGCGCGCGAGTCCTTCGAGCGCCGAACGCTGCGACCGGTCCGCCGCCGCATCCACGATCAGCACGGATTCCGTGGTTCGAGATTCGGCGTACGGGTCGCCCAGAGTCGCATCGGAGCGGACGACCGCCAGCACCGAGAGGCCCGAAAGTTCGACGCCGTCCCAGCCGCCCGCTTCGACCCGCCAGGCCATGATCGCTTCGTTGCCGACCAGCCCGACCTCGGAGTTGGCGAAACAGGGACCGGTGTAGACGTCAGCAGTCCGGGCTTCGAGATAGGTGCCGGCAACCCCGGCCGCGCTGACGGCGGAGGGCAGGACGACCAAGAACAGGGCGGGGATGAGCAGGCGCTGACCAACCCGTGAAGTGAATCTCATGTCGGCAGGTCTCCGTGGGCCGGGTTTCGGGGATTTGGGCTGTAGCTCTCGAAGCAACCGCGACCTTCCCGGCAGTCCTCGCGGGAGGCCACCGCGCCGTCGGGCCCGAGACAGTTCATGCTGTGCGTACACCAGACGAAGCCGTCGTCGATCTCGTGCTGGGGATCGACGTCCGCGCCCGGCTCCACCGGCGCCAGGGCCATGAACATCGTCTTCCAGCGCAGCCGCCGGCAGAGTTGCGGAGCCTGAGGAGCAGGGAGTCGGTCGGCCATCGCTTCAGATCTCCATCCCGGCGGCCTGGCCGAGCGCTCGCCGCACCGCGGTCCGGGCAAGCTGGACCTTGTATCGGTTGCCGCTCAACGGCCGGGCGTCTTCCACCGCCGCATCCGCGGCCGCCGCGACCGTCTCCGGCGTCAGTTCCTGCCCGGACAGAAGGTCACCCGCCGCTGCCGCCACATGCGGCGTCGGAGCCGCATGACCGAGCACGATGCGCGCACGCTCCGCCCGCGATCCCGAGCCGGTGAGCGTCACCGCGGCCGCCATCAGCGGCCAGTCCAGCGAGCGGCGCTGGCGGATTTCGTACACGGCCGACCGGGATGCGTCGACGTTCGCTTCGACGCCGGCGAGGAGCTCGCCCGGCGCCAGCGTGTTCTCGCGCTCTCCGGCGGTTTGGGGTGCCTGGTACAGCGCCTCGACCGGCAGCCGGCGCTCGCCGGCGGGCCCGTGAACGACCGCTTCCGCCCCGAGCGCGACCAGCAGCGGCGCCAGGCTGGACGGGTTGACGAAGCGGGCTTGCCCTATGGGGAAGATCGCGTGGTAGCGATTGTCTCCCTCGGCGACCATCGAGCGGCCGTCCTCGGTCAGCGCCAGCAGGCCGAAGCCCCGGCGGTAGTACCAGCACCGGGGCCGCTGGAGCAGATCGCCGCCGACCGTGCCCATCTCCCGCAACTGCGGGCTGGCGACACCGTCGATCGCGACCGCCAGCGCGGGCAGGGCCGCGATCGCGCCGTCGTGGTCCCGCAGTTCCTGCAGGGTCGTCATGGCGCCGATGCGGAGCATGCCGCCGTCGAGCTCGATCCCCGATAGACCCGCCACGCCGCGAAGCGCGACCAGGCGGTCGACCCGTTCGACATCGTCCTTGAGCAGACTCAGAAGATCCGTGCCACCGGCCAGCGCCTCGCTGCCCTCCGCCGCCAGCAGGCCAACCGCCTGTTCGACGGTCGCCGGCGCCGCGTAGCCGAACGGACGCATCAGGCGGGCCCTCCGCGGCCGGCCAGCGCATCCAGCACCCGGTCGGGCGTCAACGGCAGGTAGGGCACCCGGACGCCGATCGCGTTCGCCACCGCGTTGCTGATGGCGGCGCCGGGCGAGATGACCGGCGGTTCGCCCAGGCCGATGACGCCGCGCTCGTCGTAGCCCGGGCCGGTCATCATGTGGACCTCGAGCGACCCCACATCGACAAGGCCGGCGAGCTTGTAGAACTCCATGTCCGCGTTCAGCAGCCTGCCGCTCACCGGATCCGGAATCCACTCCTCGTAGAGCGCGTAGCCGACGCCCATGATCAGGCCGCCGTAGACCTGGCTCTCAGCCAGCCGGCGATTGATGATCAGGCCGCAATCCTGGACCGCGATCATCCGCTCGACGTGCACGACACCGGTCTCCGTGTCGACCTCGACTTCGGCGATCTGCACGCCGCCCACGCCGCTGGATATCAGCCGGCCCGGGCCGGGATTCCGGCCCTGGACGCTGATCGGCGCGCCGCCGATCTGAGCGGCCGCCTCGGGCCAGGGGATCCCGCGGGAGGAATCGCCGTCCACGAACACCCGGCCTCCCTCGGCGACCAGTTGCTCCGGCTCGGCCTCGAGTCGCGGCGCCACGTGGACGAGCACCTCGCGCAGGGCGTCCTGCGCGGCCCGCCGGGTCGAGGCGGTGACTCCGCCGACCGTCGAGCTGCCGCCGGAGGGACCCGACTGCGGGTACACGTTGTCGCCCAGGGACACCCGCACCTGGTGGAGCTCGAGGCCGAACGTCTCGGCGAGCACCTGGGCCACGATCGTGCGGGTCCCGGTTCCGATGTCCTGGCTGCCGATGCGGGCTTCGACCGCGCCGTCCGGATGCACCGTCACGTCGCAGTTACTCGAGTGGCCGCGCCCGCCCCAGGTGTGAACGGAGACGCCGAGCCCACGCTGAACAGCGCTCTCGCGCCTGCGACCGCGCGGCTGCCAGCGCTCCTTCCAGGACGCCATCCCGGCGGCGATCGTCAGTTGCTCCCGGTAGGTGTCCGGCCGGCCGGTCAGGTCCAGATTGCGCTCGAGAAAGTCGATCGGGTCGAGGCCCAGTTCGTCAGCCAGGTCGTCCAGGACGGCCATCGTCAGGAAGCAGGCCTGCGGATGGTTGGGCGCCCGCCAGGCTCTGGAACCGGCCAGGTTCGTCGGCACGGAGGTGTGGCGAGTGCGGCGGTTCGGCAGCCTGCTGAAGACGTACGGCAGCGGCGTCTGGCCCGTACCCGGAAGGCCTCCCGAACCCCAGGAGTCCGAGTCCCAGGCGACGAGCTTGCCCTGCTCGTCGGCCGCCGCCCGGATGCGGGCGAAGGCGGACGGCCGGCTGCCCGCGACCGTCACCTCCTGGTCCCTCTCGAGGAAAAGCTTCACCGGCGCGCCCGCCTTGCGCGCGAGCTCGGCGCCGACGATGCCCCAGCGGTCGGGCGAGAACTTCGAACCGAAGCCGCCGCCCATGTACTCGGTCCGGATCCGGACCTGGCTCGCCGGCACGCCGAGTTCCGTCGCGAACTGCCCGGCCAGGGTCGAAACCGCCTGGGTCGATGCGTCAACCTCCAGCTCGTCGCCGTCCCAGGAACAGACCTGGCCATGCGGCTCCAGGCACATGTGGGCCATCTGGGGCATGCCAAGCGTCCGCTCCACCGTGCGGTGAGCGGTGGCGAAGGCGGCGTCGGGATCGCCCTCCGCCCTCTCCCCAGCCTCCCTGGCGCCGGGAGCCTGATCGCGGTCCTCTTCCGTGACGAAGTGCGGAAGGACCTCGTAGTCGACCTGAATCGCCCGCAGCGCGTCCCGGGCCACGTCCTCGGTGACGGCGGCGACGGCCGCGACCTCGTCGCCGGCCCACTGGATCTCGGAGCCCTCGCCCTGGATCACATGGACCACGCGCACACCGGCCATGGCCTCGGCGGCCGAGGTATCGATCCGGACGATCCGGGCGTGGGCATGCGGACAAGTCAGGATCTTCGCGGCCAGCAGGCCCCTCGGGTTCTGGTCGGACGGGTACTTCGCGAACCCGGTCGACTTGACCGGACCGTCGAGTCGCGCCGGCCGGGCTCCGATCTGGGCCCTCCGGTCCGCCTCCGGCCACGAGTAGTCAGCCACCGCTCACTCCTCCGCCCTTGCCGCCCGCGACCACGGCGCGAATGCCCTTGTAGGTCCCGCAGCGGCAGAAGTTGCCGCCAAGGCCCGCTTCGATCTCCGGTTCCGAAGGCGCCGGGTGACGCGCGAGCAACGCCGCGGTCGCCACGACGAACCCGGGTGTGCAGTACCCGCACTGCTGCGCGTCGTGGTCGACGAAGGCCTGCTGCACGTCGTGCATTGCGTCCGGCGAGCCCAGTCCCTCGACCGTCGTGATGCTGCGTCCCGCGGACTCGATCATCAGCCGGCTGCACGCGTAGATCGGGCGGCCGTCCTCGAGCACGGTGCAGGCGCCGCAGGTGCCGCGGTCGCAGACCCGTTTCGGACCCGTCACGTCCAGCCGATCGCGCAGGCCGTCGAGCAGGGTGACCCGCGGCTCCACCGCGAGCCGGCTGGCAACGCCGTTCACCTCGAGTTCGATCTCGACCGGACCGGGACCGACCGTTTCCGTCGCCTCCGCGTCGGCCGCCGCGGCGCCGGCCTCGCCGGCCAGCAGGCCCGTGGCCAGACCGCCCGAGAGGGCACCCGCGGCGCCGCCGCGCAGGAACGACCGGCGAGAGAATCCTGATCGCTTTGCGTCGTCCGTCACGCGCCTACCCTTCATCTACGCCCAACTGAATCGAAGCGAATCGGAAGCCGCCACTCTACCAGCTAAAGCCCCTGGGAACTTGCTCCCGCGTCGCGATGTCGAAGCCGGCGACACACCTCGACGAACTGGGACAGCCCGTCCGCGGTCAGCATCCCCTGCAACTCATGGTCGCGAACGACCCAGAGCGCACGCGCCGGACTCTGGAGATCCCGCAACACGTCCAGCAGGTCGCAGTCCTCCGCCACCGTCAGCGGGTCCCGGTTCATGAGCTCCAGCAGGGGCGTGTCGCTCGGAAACCGGGTCACCGACTCGAGCAGGCGGTCGCGGTCCACTTCGCCGGCCACCCTGCCCCAGCCGTCGACCACCGGGAACTGGCGCTGCGTGGTCGAGAGCAGCAGGCGGACCGCCCACTCGATCGTGTCCTGGGGCGCCAGGCGCTCGCAGCGGGTCATCATCGCTTCGCCCGCCCGGCGACCCTGCAGCACCTGGAGCGTCTTGACCAGGGAGGACTCCCGACTCGCGCCCACGAGAATGAAGAAGGCAGTCAGGAACAGGAACAGGTTGAACGCCACACCGAACTGCCAGGGGATGAGAGCGGCGAGACCGAGAAGACCGGCGAGCACCATGCCCAGGCGGGTGGCGACCTTGGTCGCCCGCTCCTGCCCCATGGCGAAGGAGAGAGCCGAACGAAGGATGCGGCCGCCGTCGAGCGGGAACGCGGGGAGCAGATTCAGCGCGAACAGCAGGAGATTGCCGACCAGCAGCCACTGCAGCGCCGACGGCACGTCGACGACCGCTCCGGCGCCCAGCGGCGGCAGCCCCGCGACCGTCAGCCCGACGAAGAGCACGATCGCCAGTGCCAGGTTGAGCAGGGGACCGGCGGCGGCGATCGCCAACTCGACCATGCCCTTGGGATAGCCGTCCAGGCGCGCCACGCCGCAGACCGGCGTGAGGACGATGTCACGCGTTTCGATGCCGAACCGCCGCGCCATGAGGGCATGGCCGAGTTCGTGGACGATGACGCTCATCAGCAGGCCGACGACGACGAACGTCAGCAACAGCGCGCTGCTGCCCATGTCCGGCGCCAGCACCGCCAGCCAGACGAACAGGAGGATGAACGTGAAGTGGATCCGCACCCTGATCCCGAACAGGGTCAGCATGTGGAACGCGAGGCCGCGCGCCAGGGGCCTCATCCCGCTCGACCTCCGGCAGCGAAGGACGGAGCGACGTGCCCGGTCGACCGTCTGAGAACGCGGACGAGGCCCTCGAGCCCGGAAGCCAGCACCTCGTCGCTGCAGGCGAAGGACAGGCGCAGGTGACCCTCGCAGCCGAAGGCGGAACCGGGCGTGGCGGCGACGCGCGCTTCGTCCAGCAGGCGGCGGCAGAGGGATGCCGAGTCGGGACACGACTCGTCGAGGCAGGCCCTCACGTCAGGGAAGGCGTAGAAGGCGCCGGCCGGCGGCGGGCAGACGATTCCGGGCACCCGTCCCAGTTCCCGGAGCACGAGGTCCCGGCGGCGTGCGCAGGCCGCAACGAGCGCCGCCGACTCGGGCGGCTCCTCCGCCAGGACCGCTTCGGCCCCGGCCATCGCGAAGGAGGTCGCGTTCGAGGTCACGTGGCTCTGGACGGCGGCCGCGGCCCCCACCACGCCGGCGGAAGCGAGCAGATAGCCCAGCCGCCAGCCGGTCATGGCGTAGCTCTTCGAGAACGAACCGACCAGCACCACGGTGTCCGGGTAGCGGGCCGCCAGCGCCGCGACGCTGGCGTGACGCCGGCCGTCGTATACGAAGCGCTCGTAGGTCTCGTCGGAGATCAGGAGCGCCCCCCGCTCGGCGCAGGCCGAGGCCAGGCGTTCCAGATCGAGGATGGAGGCCACGGCTCCCGTCGGATTGCACGGCGTGTTGACGATCACCGCCCGGGTCCGTTGCGACATCGCCTCGATGAGCGGCTGAGCCCGGATGGCGAAGCCGTCCTCCGCCGCCATCGGCACGGTCACGGCATCGGCCCCGGCAAGTCGCACCTGCGCCGGGATGCTGACCCAGGCCGGTGTAGGCACCACCGCTTCGTCGCCCGGGCCCAGACACGCCCGGGCAAGCTGATACAGGGCCGCCTTCGCGCCCACCGTGACCAGCACGTTGGCCGCGCTCCAGGACGCTCCAGGGGCGCCGTACCGTTCCGCCAAAGCCGCTCTCAACTCGTTCGTGCCCTCCAGGACCGTATACTTCGTCCTGCCCTCGTCGAGGGCTCGCTGCGCAGCCTTCACGGCTGTCTCGGGCGAGGGGAAGTCGGGCTCTCCGGCTCCCAGGTCTAGGACCTCGATTCCCTCGCTGCGAAGCTCGGCAACCCGCCGGGAAACCGCCATCGTCGCCGACTCGCGCTCACCGGAAGCCATGAAGCAGGATCGTAACAGCGGCAAGGCCCTCCGAACCGCCGTCCTTTTCGTCGCGGCGACGGCTCTGGCCGTGGCGGCGAGCGGCCAGTTCAGACCGCCCCCCAAGGCCTCGGTCGAGGCCTTCACCGACCTTTCGTCCTACGCCGCCGGTACGCCGGTCCGCATCGCGGCCGTGGTGACGATCGACGAGGGATGGCACATCCAGAGCCATACGCCGAGCTACGAGTACCTGATTCCCACCGAACTCGCCCTGGAGTTGCCGGAGGGCTGGCTCGAGGCCGTCATCCGCTATCCCGCCCACATCATGTGGCAGTCGCAGTTCGCGGAGGATCCGCTCGCGGCCTACGAGCACGAAGCGGTGATCCACGTCGACGTGGAACTGCCGGCCGACGTCGCGCCCGGCGGCGTCGAGGTGCCGGTCGAACTGCTGTACCAGGCCTGCGACGAACTCGTCTGCCTGCCGCCCACCACCGCCGAAACGACGGTTCGGCTCGAGATCGGCGAGGCCGGCGAGCCGACCGGTCATCCCGCCTTCGAGGCCGCGCCGGCGCCGCCACCCCCGACCGGCGGGGGCCTGAGCCTCCTCGCGGCGCTGATCCCGGCACTGCTGGGCGGCCTGATCCTGAACGGCATGCCGTGCGTCCTGCCGATCGTCTCTCTCAAGCTCTTCGGGTTCGCTCAGGCATCGGGCAGACCGCGCCGGGAGATCGTGGGCGGCGCGGTGATGACGACCCTGGGCATCCTGGTCTCGTTCTGGGCACTGGCCGGCGCGACGCTCCTCGCCCGCTCGGCCGGGCAGGCGGTGGGATGGGGCATCCAGTTCCAGAACCCCGTGTTCGTGACCTTCCTGGCCCTGGTGCTCACCCTGTTCAGCCTGAACGTCTGGGGCCTGTTCGAGATCCAGTTGCCGCACGCACTCGCCAACCGGCTGGGCGGCCACACGCACTCGGCGCATGAGGGGCACTCGCACTCGCACTCCGCGCCCGCCGCCAACCACCAGGCCGGAGGCGGGGCTGGCTACTCCGGGCACTTCTTCTCCGGCGTGTTCGCCACCCTGATGGCCACGCCGTGCTCGGCGCCCTTCCTGGGCACCGCGGTCGGCTTCGCGCTGAGCCAGCCGGCGACCACGATCGTCTTCGTGTTCACGGCGGTCGGCATCGGCCTCGCCACTCCCTACCTGCTGTTGGCCGCCATGCCCCGAGCCACCCGGCTGCTGCCACGGCCCGGTGAGTGGATGGCGACGCTGCGCGGCGTCATGGGCTTTCTGATCGCCGGCACGACGATCTGGCTGCTCTACGTGCTCGCGGCCCAGATGGACAGCGCCCGGCTCGCCTTCCTGGAAGTCGGCCTGCTCACCCTGGCCCTCTTCATCTGGCTGCAGAGCCGGAGCCAGAAGATGGCCCTGCGCGTCTTCGGTCGCGCCGGCGCGGTCGCGGCGGCCGTCCTGGTGCTGCTGCTCGCGAACGGCGCGACCGCCCAATCCCGCGGCCCCGGCGCCGCAAGCGGCGTGCAGGTCCTGGACTGGGTGCCGTGGGACCCGGTCCAGGCCGAAACGCTCGCCGCCGAGGGCAGGCTGGTCTTCGTCGACGTCACGGCGGACTGGTGCGCGACCTGCAAGGTGAACGAGCGCCTGGTGCTCGAGACCGACGAGACGGCCGAGCTCTTCGACCGGTACGAGGTGGTCGCGATGAAGGCCGACTGGACCAACCGGAACGACGACATCGCCCGCTACCTGGCGAGCTTCGGCCGCTACGGCATCCCGTTCTACGCCCTCTACCGGCCCGGACAGGAGCCCCACGTGTTCAGCGAACTGCTGCGCGGCGGCAGGCTGGAGGAAGCGATCAGGAACTCAGCCGGCGGCGCGGCCGGCTGAGGCGCGCTCAGAGCGGTCACCCCGGCGCAGCCACGAAGACATCCCCCTCACCTTCTTCGTTCACGGTGAAGATCCGGTCGAGCCTCCGCACCGTGGCGCCGGCGTCGAAGTCCAGGCACAGGTCCGCGCCGTCCAGCATCCCGACAACGCCCTCGGCGCTGTCCGCGAACAGGACGGCCCAGCGGTCGCCGACGTGAACGAGATCACCCGGCGCCGGCGATCCCCCGCCCGGAGCGCTCCACGCGGTGCTGCCGTCGAGCGGCGCGAGTTCCCAGGTCAGGTCCTCCCAGGTGACGCCGCCCGCGGCGAGAATGTCCCGCAGCACGGAGACCTGGCTGAAGGCGAGGCGGTCGTCGTAGAGCTGCCGCAGCCGGGCTACGGCTGAAGCGTCCCAGGCGTCCCCCTCCCGGTGGATGCCAGGCAAACCAAAGACCGCCGACGGGGTACCCAACGCGCCCGGCAGCCGCGCCTCGAGCCGGGTGGCGTCGGGGGGGGCGGGGGACTTGACGCGCTGATCCGGGACCAGGGCGTCACCATCGATCGCGGCTTCGACCCAGACCTGGTAGCGGAGGGTGCCGAAGTCCCGGTCGATGTCCGGACCGTCCTTCTCGAGCCAACCGTCGAAGTGGGCGTCGAGCGTGCCGTCGATCGACCAGGCGCTGCCCCACTCGGGCCGGAAGAAGGGTTCGTAGGCGAAGCGCTCGACATCGGCGCCGTCTTCCAGCTCCCGGAACGGAACGCCGTGTTCGACGCTGAACCACAGCATCCGTACCCAGCCCAGCCCGCCGATCCGTTCCGGCGGAAGGGCCTCGACCTGGCGACCGTCGATCTCGACCTGGGGAACGGCGCTGTAGTAGACCGGTTCGCCTGCTTCGTCGCCGCGCGGCTCTGTCGCAAGAATCGCGTGCAAGCGAAAGTCCTGACCGGCTACCATCTCGATGTCGCCCGTCCTCGCCACGCCGTCGCCGCCGACCTCGATGCCAACCCAGGCGGCCGACAGGGTCGGCGCACGCAGCCGCTCCGCTCGCGGCAGGAACCAGAGGACCGCCGCCGCCAACGCGACGATCACGCCGATGATCAGGAACAGCAGGCGATTCCCTTGCACAAGGGGATCCTAGGCGATAGCCGGCCTCAGGCCTCATCTCCCCGGCCGGGCAGCACGGAGCGGAAGGTGAGGCGATGAAGCGGCGTCGGGCCGAGCTCGCGCAACGCGGCGCGATGACGTTCCGAGGCATAGCCCTTGTGACTGGCGAAGCCGAAGCCCGGGTACTGCCGGTCGTAGGCCGTCATCATCCGGTCCCTGTCCGTCTTGGCGATGATCGAGGCGCAGGCGACGGCGAAGCTGAGCGAGTCCGCCCGCACGAGCGGCAGCGTCGGGACGGCGGCGCCGCGGACCTCGACCGTGTCGAGCGGCACAGCATCGACCAGGGCGACCGCGGGCCGAACGGCCAGCGACCGCAGGGCCATCCGCATCGCCCGGCGAGTCGCTTCCAGCACGTTGACGCGGTCGATCAACGCCGCGTCGCCGACGCCCGTGGCCCAGGCCACCGCCCTCCGCTTGATCGTGCGCGCCAACCGTTCCCGGTGCTTCCCGGAGAGCCGCTTGCTGTCGTCGACGCCGGGAATCAGGCAGTCAGGGTCCACGACGACAGCCGCCGCCACGACCGGACCGGCGAGACAACCGCGCCCCGCTTCATCGATCCCGGCAACGAGTTCGTAGCCGGCCGCCGCGAACTGATCTTCGAGCCCGCGCATCAGGCGCAGGCGGTATGTCTCGGCAAGCAGCGCCGCCGCCTTCAGCGGTCGCGACGCTCCTCGATACGGGCGGCGCGGCCGCGCAGCTTCCGCAGGTAGTAGAGCTTCGCCCGACGAACCTTGCCGCGGCGTACGACCTCGATCTGGCCGATCACCGGCGAATGGAGCGGGAAGATGCGCTCGACCCCGATGCCGCCCGAGACCTTGCGCACGGTGAAGGTCTCCCGGGTGCCGCTGCCCCGCCGGGCGATGACCACGCCCTGGAAGATCTGGATGCGCTCCTTGGCGCCCTCCCGAACCCGGACGTGGACCTTGACCGTGTCTCCGGCCCGAAAATCCGGCAGGCCATCCCGCACGTACTCCTGCTCAACCTGCTGTAGATCGTGCATTGCGTGTCACCTCCGAGCCGCGTACCCCCGAAGCGGCAGGAGGCGGATTATCGCCTGTTCGATGCCTTCGGCGCAACCTCGTGACCGCGAGCGTCGCCAGCCAGCAGGTCCGGCCGCTTGCGGCGCGTCGCCTCCAGCGCCTGTTCGCGCCGCCAGGCGTCGATGCGCGCATGGTCGCCCGATCGCAGCACGTCCGGCACCTCGATTCCCTCGACGGTCCGCGGGCGGGTGTAGTGCGGATGGTCGAGCAGGCCCGAGCGGAAGCTCTCGTTCTCGACCGATTCCGGCCGGCCGACCACACCGGGAATGTGCCGCGACACCGCCTCGATGACCGCCATCGCCGGCACCTCGCCGCCGGCGAGAACGTAGTCCCCGATCGACAGCTCGGAGTCGACGACCAGCATCCGCACCCGCTCGTCGATCGCCTCGTAGCGTCCGCACAGGAGCACCAGCCGTTCCTCGCCGGCCAGGCTGCGCACGCTGGCGTCGTCCAGGCGCTCACCCTGCGGCGAGAGCAGGATGCGGTGGGGCCGCGGGCCGTCGCCGGAAACCGCGCGCACGGCACGGAGCCAGGGGGGCGCGGTCATCACCATGCCACCGCCGCCGCCGTACGGCTCGTCGTCGACGCTCCGGTGCGGATCCTCGGTGTAGTGGCGCAGGTCGTGGACGTGAACCTCGAGCAGCCCGGCCGCGATCGCCCGGCCGATCAGGCTCGCCCCCAGGAACTCCCGAAAGACGGCCGGGAAGATCGTTATGACGTCGATCCGCATGCCTCGACCAGTCCCTCCGGCAGGTCGCTCACAATCAGGCCTTCGCGGATGTCGATCTCCGGCAGCAGCGCGTTCGCGAACGGAACCAGCACGGACCCGCCGTCGCTCCCGGACGCGATAGCCACCTCGAGCAGGACGCCGCCGCCATCCTCCACCACGCTGGTGACCTCGCCGAGTTCTCCGAGCCTCCGGTCGACGACGCGACAGCCGACGAGCTGGAAGTAGTAGAACGTGCCGTCCTCGGCCGCCGGCACCTGGTCCTCCGGCACCTCGAGCAGGGCGCCGCGGAGTTCCTCCGCGCCGTCGCGGTCCGTCACGTCCGCGAAACGGACCAGTTGCCTGCCGCGATGCGGCCGGCTCGACGCCACCTCCAGCCGCCGGACCCGGCCCCCGAGGTTGGCGAGCAACCTGGAGCCCTTCCGGAACCTCTCGGGATTCTCGCTGTCCGCGTCGACCAGCACCTCGCCACGCAGCCCGTGCGCGCGCAGGACCGCGCCGACGGTCACCATCTCCGCTCCTTCGCTGCGGGTCGACTGCGGCGGCTCTTTCATCTTCTGCCGCGGCGACGCCCTAGTCCGGTTCGACGATCTCGACCTCGTAGTACTCGCCGGCCTCGGCGCCCCGGACTTCCAGCAGGGCCCGCAGCGACCTGACGCTACGGCCCTGACGGCCGATCACGCGCCCGAGTTCCTCCGGCGCGACCTCTACCTGCAGGACGATCGCGTCTTCTTCCTCGATCTCCTCGACGCGGACCGCGTCTCCGCGATCCACCATCGACCGAACGACGCCGGCGAGCTGATCGGCGACCTCCGACATGACCGCGGACCGCTCTACGATTCCGCGGCGCCCGCCGCGGCCGCCCGCCGCACCAGGCCGCGGACGGTGTCCGTGAGCTGCGCTCCGCGCGCCACCCAATGGTCGATGCGGTCCGACTTCAGCCGGATCACCGCCGGGTCCTTGCAGGGGTCGTAGTGCCCGACCTCCTCGATCACCGCCGATGTCGGCACCTTGCGGCTGTCCGACACCACCACGCGGTAGAAGGGTCTGTGGCGCGAACCCATGCGCCGGAGTCGTATCTTCACCATGTCAGGATCTTCCAGAGTTGTTCGGGAGCCCGCCCGCCTGGGGCTAGTGGCGAGGCAGCGGCGCAGTCTAGCAGCAGGAACCTCAAACGCCCCGAATACCCTGCATCCACTTGCCGCGCGTTCGCTTCATCAGCTTCCGCATCTGGCGGTACTGCCGGAGCAACTGGTTCAGTTCCTGGACGGTGCGGCCGGAGCCGCGGGCGATGCGCCGGCGCCGGCTGGCGTTGAGGATCGCCGGATTGCGGCGTTCGCGCGGCGTCATCGAGTCGATCAGCGCGGTGATCGCGACCAGGCGGCTTTCGTCCATGGCGCCCGCCAGGTTCGCGCCGCGGAACTGACCGGGGAGAAGCTCGAGGAGTTGGGACAGCGGCCCCATGCGGCGAAGTTGCCGCAACTGGTCGCGCAGGTCCTCGAGGGTGAACTCCTGGCGGGCGATGCGCTCGGCGAGACGCTCCGTTTCCTGGCGGTCGACGACCCGCTCGGCCTTCTCGATCAGGGACAGCACATCGCCCATGCCGAGGATGCGGGAAGCGATGCGGTCGGGCGCGAAGAGCTCCAGGTCCTCGAGCTTCTCGCCGACGCCGACGAAGCGAAGCGGGACCTGGGTCACGCCCCGGAGCGAAAGCGCGGCGCCGCCCCGGGCGTCACCGTCGAGTTTGGTCATCACGGCGCCAGTGAGCGCCGCGCCTTCGGCGAACGCGGCCGCGCTCCGCACCGCGTCCTGGCCGGTCATCGCATCGCAGACGAAGAGCGTCTCGCACGGGTCGACCCGCTCCGCCAGCGCCGTGAGTTCGGCCATCGACTCGGCGTCCACGTGGAGGCGGCCCGCGGTGTCGAAGATCAGCGTGTCGAAGCCGCCGTCCCGAGCCACCGCCAGGGCCCGGTTCGAGAAGGCCGGCAGATCTTCTCCGGCCGCAGGTTCGATGACCGTGTCGCCGGCCGCCGCGCCGACCTGCCTGAGCTGCTCCACCGCCGCGGCCCGCTGGAGGTCGCCGGCTGCCAGCACCGGGTTTCTGCCCTGGCCGCGGAGCCGAACCGCCAGCTTGCCGGCGGTCGTCGTCTTGCCCGAGCCCTGGAGGCCGCAGAGCAGCACCACCGCCGGCCGGCCTTCGAACTGCAACTCCGCGCCCGGCTCTCCCAGCACCGCGATCAGCTCATCGCGGACGATCCGGATCATCTGCTGGTCGGGAGTCAGGCTGCTCAGCACCTCCTCGCCCAGCGCCAGCTCCTGGACCCGGCCGACGAAGGAACGGACGACCCGGACATGGACGTCGGCCTCCAGCAGCGCGAGGCGGATCTGCCGCACGGCGCGCCGGACGTGATCCTCCGAGATCCGGCCCTCCGAGCGCAGTGACCGGAAGACCCCCTGGAGCTTGTCCTGCAGGCCCTCGAACATCAGACGCGCCCTGCCATCACGCCCCGCGCGCCGCGCGCCGCGCGCCGTCGCTGGCCCAGCGCGACCAGAGCCGGCAGCAGCGTGATCGAAACCAGCGCCGTGGCCACCGCGCCGAGGATGGCGACGATGCCCATCGAGCGGAGTCCCGGGTAGTGCGACAGCGTCAGGGAGCCGAAGCCGACGCTGGTCGACATGGCGGCCAGCACGATCGCCTTTCCCGTCTCTCCCAGGCTTGCGACCAGCCGGTCGTCCTGAGACGCCTCCGGCCCGAAGCCGATCTCGCGCCAGCGGTGCACCATGTGGACGCCGTAGTCGACGCCGATGCCGATGATCATCGTGACGACGAAGACGTTGAAGAAGTTCATGTCGAGTCCGATCAGGACCATGATCCCGAGCATCCACACGACGCCGACCGACAAGGGCAGCAGGGACAGCAGGGTGCTCAGCAGCCAGCGATAGTCCAGGAAGAGCAGCAGCGCCACCAGGACGAAGCCGATGATCGAGGCGGTGACGGCGTCGATCCGGATGCCGTTCCGGAGCCTCTCGCCCACCACGTTGACCCCCGACAGTGCCGCCCGCGGGCCGAGGCCCTCGACGATCTCGGAAGCCCCGGGCGGCGCGCTGCGCCGCCACTGGCCCGGTGGCGGATACAGGTAGACGACCAGCTTCGGCTCGCTCTCGTTCCGGCTCCGGTAGCGCTCGAGCATGCGCTCCAGCCGCGGCTCGGAACGAAGCACGGCTGGCGTCACCTGTTCCCGGTTGCCCCCCGCGTCGGCGAGCAGGTCGATGCCCCGCCGGAAGGGTGCGGACCGGATGCCCTCCTCCGTCGCAACCTGCTCGAAGAGGGTGTGGAGGCGCTCCCCGTCGAAGAGCTCCCGGCGCTGGTCGAGCCAGTCATGGGCCGTCGCCTGTCGCGCGGGTGAAGGCACCAGACTGCCGATCCCGTCGATCCCGGTGAGGACGCCGTCGTCCACGAGTTGTCGAGCTCTCTCCTCGGCCAGGTGCGACAGCTCCAGTGCCGCTTCCTCCGTGTCTCCCGAGAGCACGATCATCGTGTAGTTCAGGCCCGAGCCGAAGTACTCGGCCACCTCGTCCTGGACTTCGACGCCGGGGTTCCCCTGAGGCCGGAGTTCCCGGATCGCGTCCTCGAACTCCAGGCGCGGCGCGATCGCGCCCGTGGCCGCGGTCACCACCGCGCAGCAGCAGATCACGGTCACCGGCCGCTCGAAGCTCCAGCGCACCAGCCGGCGGGCGCCCAGGCCGTGGAGCACCAGCCGGGGCTGGCGCCCGGACGCCGGCCGGTGATCCTCCCTCCAGGCGAGCATCGCCGGCAGCAGCAGGAGCACGGAGACCATGCAGAAGAGGATGCCGGTGCCGGTCAGGAGCCCCATCTGACGAAGGCCGACGAAGTCGGTGACCAGGAACGCGTAGAAAGTGGCGGCGGTCGTGATCG
This sequence comes from Holophagales bacterium, assembly GCA_009836625.1. Taxonomy (GTDB): domain Bacteria; phylum Acidobacteriota; class Thermoanaerobaculia; order Multivoradales; family Multivoraceae; genus Multivorans. Next base: position 217,503 of record VXVC01000002.1, on the reverse strand, counting down.
CGCCGGTCCAGACCGCCCGGCCCGAGGAGCCGCTCATCGCGACCAGGGCCGCTTCCAGGTCGGCCCCGCGACGCCGCTCCTCCACGTAGCGACCGTAGGAGACGATGACGAAGTCGATCCCGAGGCCGACCAGCAACGCCGCGAAGCCGCTGGTCAGGGCGTTCAGCTCTCCCAGCACGGTGCCGGCGAAGCCGAACGCGAGCACCAGGCCGAAGGCGAGCGGAATGAAGGCGTACGCAATCAGGCCGACCCTCCGGAAGGCGAGCGCGAACAGGAGCAGGACGCCGATCAGCGATGTCGCCAGGTTCGAGATGAGGCCTCCGACGATCGTGCCCGCGTCCGAGACCGCGGTGACGTAGGTGCCGCCGAAGGCCACCTCGGGCGGCGGCAGCAGTTCGCCCTGGCGGTCCTCGCCGCCGAGTTCCGGCCAGCGGCCCTGAAGATCCGCGGCCAGCTCCTCGACGGCGACGATCAGCCGGCGGCCGAACTCCACCTCCTGCGCCGGCTCGGCCGGCCGCGCGATCAGCAGCGCGCGGGAGTGGTCCTGCGACAGGTAGTAACCGGTCGTCCAGTCGACCTTGAGGCCGCCGCGGGCGAGTTCGAATTGGTCAAGGAAGACGTCGACGAGGCCCAGGGGATCGAGCAGCATCGCGTCGCGCAGGGCCAGCCCCTCGGGGGTGGCCAACCGGCGGCTGAGTTCCTGAACCCGGAGCTCAAGGCCGTCGTCGCTCAACCGGCTCGCCACCTCTTCGCGGGCCGCCTCGTCGAGGTAGACGAACGCGTAGGGGAAGAGAGCCTCCGCCAGCTCCTGCAGCTCGCCGAAGTCGTAGTTGACGTAGTCGATCTCCTCGAGCGCCTCCATCGAGGCGCCCAGCTCCTCCACGAACGACAGGTACGGATCGAGCGGCACGTCCGGCGGCAACCGGACCAGGACGAGCAGATAGTCGAGGCTGCCGAAGTCCTCGATCGTCGACCGGAAGGTCGTGACCACCGGATCGTCCTTCGGCAGCAGATTCAGGATCTCCGTGTCGAACCGGAGTCGCGTCGCCGACCACACGCAGAGGACGACCAGCACCGCGGCGACGATGAACACGGCCCGGTGGCGGCGCCGCGCGAAGGCCGCCAGCCGGGCGAGGACGGACTGGATCACGGTCGCCGTCCCACGCCGGCGGGAGCGAGCGCCGGCGAGGCCGGGGAGCGCACGGTCATTGCTCCGGGGATGCCGCCCCGAACGCTTCGAGCACCCGCCGGCCGTTGCGCACGAAGTACTCGATGCCCGAGTAGAGCGTCGCGACCAGGGCCACCCACAGCGACAACGGCGCGAGCAGGTCGAACGACCCCAACTGGTCCGAGATGATCAGCAGCGAGATGGCGACGATCTGGGTCACGGTCTTCACCTTGCCCGCGAAGCTCGCCGCGAGGACGACATCCTGGGCCGCCGCCAGCGAACGCAGCGACGAGACCGCGAACTCGCGCGCGATGACGACGACCACCATCCAGGCCGGCGCCAGACCGAGACCGACCAGGGAGATGAACGCGGCCGAGGTGAGGATCTTGTCCGCGGCCGGGTCGAGCAGCTTGCCGAGCGCCGTCACTTCCTTGCGCCGACGGGCGAGGAAGCCGTCGAGGAAGTCGGTCAGCGAAGCGACCAGGAACAGCCCCAGGCCGATGAACTCCCAGCCGTCGATCTTGGTCAGCAGAACGACAACCAGCAGGGGGACGATCAGGATCCGGCTGAGCGTCAGCGTGTTCGGCAGGTTGAGGCCCGCTCGCAGCAGGGCAGCCGTCGCGAGTTGCTGGCGGTCCGCTTCCCGCTCCATCACGCGTTCTCCCCTTAACTGAGACAGTCTTCGATGAGCTGTTCGGCGGCAGCGAAGGCTGATGTCAGGTTCTCGGCCCGACCTCCGGCCTGGGCGAAGTCCCGGCGACCGCCGCCGCTGCCCGAGATCGCGGAACCCATCGCCCGCGCTACTGCCGCAGCGTCGATCCGATCCTGAACATCCCTGGTCACCGAGGCGACGAGCTTCGCCTTGCCGTCATCCAGGGCGCCAAGCACGACGACGCCCGATCCGAGGCGGCCCCGCAGGACATCGGCAAGGTTGCGAAGCTCGCCCACATTCGAGGCCGGCACCTCGCGCAGGACGACGTCGACGCCGCGAATGGACCGCGTGTCGCCCGCGGCATCCTGGCCCGAAGCCGGCTTGCCGTCGCCGGCGAGCACGCCGAGCCTGAGCTGGGACAGCTCCCGTTCGACCTCGCGCAACCTCTCCTTGAGCGCCCGCACCTCGGCCGCGGCCTGTTCGCCGGACGCCCCGATCTCGCGTTCCAGGCTGGTCAGCAGATGCAACTGGTTCCGGCGCAGGCGGTCGGCGCGGTCGCCGGCGAGCGCCTCGATCCGTCGCACCCCAGCGGCCACGCCACGCTCGCCCACCAGGGCCACCGGCCCGACCTCGCCGGTGTTGGCGACGTGACAGCCGCCGCAGAGTTCGAGGCTGAAGCCGGGCACTTCGACGGTACGCACCCGGTCGCCGTACTTCTCGCCGAACAGGGCCATCGCTCCGGCCGCGACCGCCTCGTCGTACGAACGCTCGCCGATTTCGAGCGGCACGGCGCGCCGCACCCACTCGTTGACCGTGTCCTCGATCGCCTCCTGCTGCTCTTCGTTGACCGGTGCGCCGTGCGTGAAGTCGAAGCGCAGCCGGTCGGGGTGGACCAGGGAACCGGCCTGGCGCACACCCGTGCCGAGGTGCTGGCGCAGGGCCGCGTGCAGCAGGTGGGTCGCGGTGTGGTGCCGCTGGGCGGCTTCCCTCTTCGCGCGGTCGACCTGGAGTTCAACGGCAGCGCCTTCCTCGAGCGCACCGTCAACGACGTCGATCCGATGCACGATGCGTCCGCCGTCGTGGAAGGTGTCGAGAACCCGCGCCTTGCCACCGTCCCATTCAACGAAGCCGACGTCCCCGACCTGACCTCCCGCTTCGGCGTAGAACGGAGTGCGGTCGAAGACGGCAAAGCCGGTGTCTCCCACTCCACTAGCAGGCGCTCCCTCGGCCGTTGCGACGGCAACCGCTCGCGAATCCGCCTCCAGATCGTCGTAGCCGGTGAAGTCCCTCCCGACACCTGGAGACGAAATCGAGAACTCGACCCTGGCCGGCATCACGGTCGCCGTAACCCGACGCGAACGCTCCCGTTGCGCCGCCAGCGCCGCCTCGAACCCCTCCTCGTCGATCGCGAACTGCTCCTCTTCGGCGATCTCGCGTACCGTCTCGATCGGCAGGCCGAACGTGTCGTAGAGACGAAAGACCTGCTCGCCGACAAGCGCCGAACCGCCCCCGGCGCGCGCCTCCTCGATCGCCTGCTGGACCTTGCCGGCGCCGACCGCGACCGTCTCCAGGAACCGGGTCTCCTCGGCGGTGATGGTGGCCGCGGACGGCTCGCGCGCCTTCTCGAGTTCCGGGTAGTGGCCGGCGAACGCCTCTTCGAGCGAGGGCAGGAGCGAGGCCATGAACGGCTCCTCCAGGCTCAGCTTCATGCCATGGCGCGAGGCTCGGCGGAGGAGCCGGCGCAGGACGTAGCCGCGGCCCTCGTTGCTCGGCAGGACCCCGTCGGCGAGCAGGAAGCCGACCGCCCGGAGGTGGTCGGCTACCACCCGCATCGACACGTCCGCGTCCGGATCGCGGCCGTACTCGCTTCCCGCCGCCCCGGCCACCGCGGTCAGGATCGTGCCGAACAGGTCCGTGTCGTAGTTCGAGTCGACGCCCTGGAGCACTGCGGCCACCCTCTCCAGACCCGCGCCCGTGTCGATCGACGGGTTCGGGAGCAGCTCGCTCCGGCCGTCCTCGTGACGCTCGAACTGCATGAAGACGAGGTTCCAGATCTCGAGGTATCGGCCCGAACCCTCTCCCTCGTCCCAGCCGACCTCGGGCAGGTCTGGCGCGGTGTCGACGAAGATCTCGCTGCACGGACCGCACGGGCCGGTGTCGCCCATCGCCCAGAAGTTGTCCTTCTCGCCGCAGCGCAGGACCCGCTCCGGCGGCAGGCCGGAGATCCGCAACCACAGGTCCTCGGCCTCGTCGTCCTGCTCGAACACGGTGGCGAAGAGATGCTCCGGCCTGAGACCCCAGGGCCCGGTCACCAGCTCCCAGGCGGAAGCGATCGCCTCCTCCTTGAAGTAGTCGCCGAAGGAGAAGTTACCGAGCATCTCGAAGAAGGTGTGGTGGCGCGGGCTCGGGCCGACGTTCTCCAGGTCGTTGTGCTTGCCGGACACCCTGAGACACTTCTGGGAGGTCACCGCGCGCGGCGACTCCGGCTGCTCGACGCCGAGGAAGTAGTTCTTGAACTGGACCATGCCGGCGTTCACGAACAGCAGGGTCGGATCGTCGCGCGGCACGAGGGGCGAACTCGCCACCGCCGCGTGCCCGCGGCCGGCGTAGAAGTCGATGAAGCTCTGCCTGATGTCCCGACTCAACATGAGCTTTCGCCCTGCATCTCCCCCTCAGCGATCCCGCCACCGGCGGTGTCGAACACGACGGTTCCAATAGTACGGGGAAGGAAGCCGCGCCGTTCGAGGTGCCGGGCCAGGGCGGCTGCGTCGCGCGACGGGTGACTCGACCTGAAGCGCGCCGCCACGGCCGCCGCCCGCTCCAGCTCGTCCTCGTCGTCGACGGGTTCAAGCGCCGTCCGGGCCGCAGTCTCGTCGGCGCCGCGCCGGCGCAGGTCGAGTTCGAGTCGCCGCCGGCCATAGCCCCGTCGCTTGAGCGACCGCACCAGCACATGCGCGGTCTCCTCTTCGTTCAGATGACCGGCAACGGTCAGCCGTTCGACCGCGCTCTCCACCTCGGCCGCCCCGTAGCCGCGCTGTTCGAGTTTCGCCGCCAGTTCGGCCGCGAAGTGCGGGCGCCGCGCCAGCAGATCCAGCCCACGGTCGTACGCCGGCTTCGGCGACCGCTTTCGATTGGGCGTTCCGCGACTGGATTGGGAGTTCCGCACGTCGTTCCTCCGGCGGTTCGGAGACTAGCGCCGTTACGCCATCCCGGTCAGGGCCACGGCGAGCGCGGCCACCGCGGCCGTTTCGGTCCGCAGCACGCGGGGTCCGAGGTGTGCCGTAACCGCTCCACGCGCGGCCAGTTCCTCGATCTCCCGTTCGCTGAACCCGCCCTCGGGTCCCACCACGACCGCCTCGGCCGATCCCGCGACGGCCATGAACTGCGTCGCGGCGCCGGGATGCAGCGCCACCGACCCGGCGCCGATCTCCACTTCCCCGAGCGGGACGGGCGCGGCGATCTCCGGCAGCCACGAACCGCCGCTCTGCTCGAGCGCCGATTTCGCGACCCGGCGCTGACGCTCCAGCGCCCGCTCGGGCAGGGAACGGCTGGTGCGTTCCGAGACGAACCACCCCAGTTCGCGCAGTCCGAGTTCCGTCGCCTTCTCAACCAGCCAGGACGCGCGCTCCGCCCGCACCACGGACACGAACAGGGCCACGCGCCGGGCCGGCTCGAACACCGGCGCCGCGCCTTCGACCCGCAGCACCGCCCGCCGCGCGGTCACCTCGTCCACGACCGACCAGCGAGCCGCGCCGCGACCGTCGACGAGACGCACCCGGTCGCCGACCTTCAGCCGGCGGGCCCGAAACAGGTGCCGGTGATCCGCGCCTTCGACCTCGACCGTCTCGCGGGCGAGATCACGGGCTTCGGCCAGCAGGTGGATCACGAGCCCAGGTCGGTCAGGCGACCCTGCGTCAGAAGAGATCCTTGACCCGGTTGAACAGGCCGCGTTCCTCGCGGATCGTGGCGTCACCGTCGTCGGAGAGTTCGGCCAGCGCCCGCAGGTGCTCGAGTTCGCTCTCCGAGAGCTCCCGCGGCGCCGGCACGTTGAGCAGCACCTCGACGACGTGGTCCCCGCGGCCGCGGCCGTCGATCCGGGGAATCCCCTGGGACCGCAACACGAAGGTCGAACCGTGGGAGGTCGCCGGCGGCACTTCCAGTTCCGATGTGCCATGCACGGTCTCCACGTCCACCGTGCAGCCGAAGACCGCCTGCGGAAAGCCGATCGTGACCGAGCTGAGGACGTCGGCGCCGTGCCGGCTGAACCGTTCATGCGGCTCGACTCCGATCACGACGTAGAGATCGCCAGGCGGACCGCCATGCCGACCGTGTTCCCCCTCGCCGGGAAGACGGAGGCGGGACCCCGTGTCGACACCGCCAGGCACCCGGACCTGGATCGAGCGCTGCCGCTCCTTCCGTCCCTCGCCCCGACAGTCGCCGCAGGGATCGCGGATGACGCTCCCCGCGCCGCGGCAGTCGGGACAGGTGCGGGCCACGGAGAAGAACCCCTGGCTGTACTGCACCTGACCCCTGCCGCCGCACATGCGACAGGCGGTGGGACCGGACCCGGGCGCCGCGCCGCTGCCGCCGCAACCGTCGCAACGTTCGAGTCGCGGAATGCGCAGCTTCGGCTCCACTCCGAAAGCCGCATCCTCGAACGAGATCCGAAGGTCGTAGCGAAGATCCGCGCCCGCGCGCCGGCGGCGACCGCCGGCGCGACTGCCGAAGATGTCGCCGAAGCCGAAGACATCGCCCAGGATGTCCGAGAAATCGGCGAAGATCGTCGGGTCGAAGCCGCCGCCGGTCGGCGTTGCCTGGTGCCCGAAGCGGTCGTAGCGCTGCCGCTTGTCGGCATCCGAGAGCACCGCGTACGCCTCCGCCGCCTCCTTGAACTTCTCCTCGGCAGCGCTGTCGCCCGGGTTGCGATCGGGGTGGTGGCGGACGGCCAGCTTGCGGTAGGCCGATTTGATCTCCTGCAGAGTCGCCGAACGTTCGAGGCCCAGGACCTCGTAGTAGTCACGCGGCATGGCGTATCTCAGGCGCCGCCGGCCGGCACGGCGACCCGGACCATCGCGGCGCGCAGCAGCCGCGACTCCATCGTGTATCCGGTCTGCAGCTCCTGCACGACGGTGGGCTCGTCGACTTCCGCGCTCTCTTCCCGCGCGACGGCCTGGTGGACGTTCGGATCGAAGGGCGCGTTCACACCCTCCACCGGCTCGACGCCGAACCGTCGCAGAAGGTCCGCCATCTGACGCCGGATCATCTCGACGCCGGCGCGCAGATCGTCCGCCGACGCCTCGGCCTCCAGCGCCCGGTCCAGGTTGTCGACCACGCCCAGGAACTCGCGCAGCGGACCGGCCGCCGTGTTCCAGCGCGATTCGAGCCGCTCCCTTTCGGCGCGTTTGCGCAGATTGTCGAACTCGGCCGCCGCGCGCCGCAGCCGGTCGACCTCCTCGCTCGCCGCCGCGAGTTCGGCCCGAAGCTCGCCTTCTGTGTCCGGCGCACCGGCGTCGACCGTCTCGCCGCCGCCCTGGTCTTCCTCGTGAGAGTCCGGGCTCTCCTTCGCCTCGATCGTCATGGTCCAGGTTGCTGCGTCATCGTTCGGGTCCCTGCTAGAGCCTGCCGGTCAGGGCCTCGGACAGGCGTTCGCCCAGGTAGTTCACCAGCGGCACCATCCGCGGATACTCCATGCGTGCCGGCCCGACCACCGCGACCGACCCCGCGACGCCGTCGCCCGCCTTGTAGCTCCGCACGACGAGACCGAACCCGAGCTCCTCGGTCAGCCTGGAATCCTGGCCCAGGACCACCCGCACGCCGTCCGCGTCGAGGCAGCGGTTGAGCAGACCCGCCAGCCGGGCGCGCTCGGCGAACATCTGAAACATCCCCTCGATCCGCGACATGCCGGGCCCCGCATCGAACAGGCTGTGGGTCCCGTCGACCACGAGCGACGGCGCGTGGCCGATGTTCATGCCGTCCCGGGCGAGTTCGATCGCCCGCCGCAGCAGCTCGTCGAGCCGGGCACGCTCGTCGCTCATCAGCCGCAGCAGCTCTTCCCGGATCTCGAAGAGGGTCCGGCCGCTGTAGTTTTCGGTCAGGTAGTTCGAAATGCGCACGAGGTCTTCGCGCGGGATCGGCTCGTCCGTGACGACGAGCTTGTTCTCGACGAAGCCGGTCTCGGCGACCACCACGCAGAGCACCTTGCGCCCGCTCAGCGGCACGAACTCGATCGCCTTCATCACCGCCGAACCGAGAGCCGGGGTCAGTACGACGCCGACGTGGTGCGAGAGCTGCGAGAGCAGTCTCGACGTCTCCTCGGTCAGTTCCTGGCCGGTAACCCCGGCGGTCGTCAGCCGGTCGTCGATCAGCCGCCGGTCGTCGTCGCTCACCACCTCCGCCGACATCAGGTCGTCGATGAACAGGTGGAAACCGGCTTCGGTCGGCAGCCGACCCGCCGAGACGTGCGGCTGCCGCAGGTAGCCCATGTCCTCCAGGTCCGCCATCACGTTGCGGATCGTGGCGGCGGACAACTGGACCTGGCGGTCCTTCGCGACCCTCCGCGAGGACACGGGTTCTCCGGACGACAGATACGTCTGGATCACCTCCCGCAGAATCTCGCGGTCCCGGTCGCTGAGCTGGTCGTTGACACGACTCATGGGAGCGGCATTCTACCCCCGGTGGTAGCGTTCCAGCGTCGGCATGAGATGTCCATTCTGCGGCGCCAACGATGACCGCGTGGTCGACTCGCGGGACGTTCGCGGCGGGGAGACGGTCCGGCGCCGGCGGGAGTGCCTGAACTGCGGCCGCCGGTTCACTTCCTACGAACAGATCGAGAACATCGCCTACCGGGTCGTCAAGTCGGATGGCCGCCGCCAGGAGTTCGACCGCCAGAAGCTCCTCGGCGGCCTCCTCAAGGCCTGCGAGAAGCGGCCGATCGGCCTGCCGGCGCTGGAGGAGATCGTGGACGAGGCCGAAGCCCTGCTCCACCGCAAGGAGGACCGGGAGATCTCGACCTCGGAGCTGGGCAACTTCGTCATCGACCGCCTGAAGACGCTCGACCAGGTGGCCTACGTCCGCTTCGCCTCCGTCTATCGGAAGTTCGAGGACGTGGACGAGTTCATGGAAGAGCTGCGGGTGCTCCTCGAAGCGTCACGCAAGGACTGAAAAGCGGCATCCGCAGACCGTCCCGCAGCGTCCCCGGGGCTGGTACCGTGACCCCATGGCCCAGAACCCGGTCGATGAGCAGGCGGACGCGATCTCGCTGCCCGACGTCCTGCCGGTGCTGCCGCTCAAGGACGCGGTCATCTTCCCCTACATCATCCTGCCGCTTTCGATCAGCCGCGACCCGAGCATGCTCGCGGTCGAGGACGCGCTGAACGGCGACCGCATCATCCTGCTCGCCCCCCAGCGCGACGGATCGATCGAGGCGCCGGGGGCGGACGACCTCCACGAGATCGGCACCGCGGCCCAGATCATGCGGATGCTGAAGCTGCCCGACGGCCGGGTGCGGATCCTGATTCAGGGTCTCGCCAGAGCCCGCCTGCGCTACCTGAGCCAGACCGAGCCCTTCCTTCGGGCCCGCGTGGAGGAAGTGGACGAGGCCGGCGAACCCCACCACGGGCTCGAAGCGGAAGCGCTCGTGCGCAGCGTCAAGGAGGGTCTCGAGACGGCCGTCAACCTGGGCAAGGACATCTCCTCCGAGGTCATGGTGATCGCCGCGAACCTCGATCACCCGGGCCGGCTGGCGGACCTGGCGGCCAGCAACCTCGACCTGCGGGCGGACGAGGCCCAGCTCGTGCTGGAGACGACGCCGCCCCTCCAGCGGCTACGGAAGGTCGGGGACCTGCTGACCCGGGAGATCGAACTCCTCAGCATGCAGCAGCGGATCTCCGCCCAGGCCAGGAGCGAGATGGACCGCAGCCAGCGCGAGTACTTCCTTCGCCAGCAGCAGCGGGCGATCCTGGACGAACTCGGCGAAGGCGACGACCTCCACGGGGACATCGAACGGTACGTGAGCGCCGTGGAGGAGAAGGGCCTGAGCGAGGAGGCGGCCCTGGAAGTCGAACGCCAGGTCAGACGGCTTGAGCGAAGCTCTCCCGACAGCGCCGAGAACGCAACCATCCGCACCCACCTGGACTGGTTGACCGGCCTCCCCTGGTCGACCCTGAGCGAGGATCGCATCGACCTCGACCACGCCCGCACCGTGCTCGATGAAGATCACTACGACCTGGACCGCGTCAAGGAGCGGATCCTCGAGTACCTGGCGGTCAGGCGGCTCAAGCCGGACGCCAAGGGTCCGATTCTCTGCCTGGTCGGTCCCCCGGGCGTCGGCAAGACATCGCTCGGCCGCTCCATCGCGCGAGCGATCGACCGCAAGTTCGTCCGCATCTCGCTCGGCGGCGTCCGCGACGAGGGCGAGATCCGCGGCCACCGCCGCACCTACGTCGGTTCGTTGCCGGGGCGCGTCATCCAGGGCCTGAATCAGGCCGGAACCAGCAATCCCGTCTTCATGCTCGACGAGATCGACAAGCTGGGCGCCGACTACCGGGGCGATCCGGCTTCCGCGCTGCTCGAAGTGCTGGATCCCGAGCAGAACTCGACCTTCAGGGACCACTACCTGGGAGTCGAGTACGACCTCTCGCGCGTGTTGTTCATCGCCACGGCCAATCTGCTCGAACCCATCCAGCCCGCCTTCCTCGATCGTCTCGAGGTGCTCCGACTCTCCGGCTACACCGAAGACGAAAAGGTACTGATCGCGCGCCGCCATCTGTTACCCAAAGCCACGGACGAGAACGGCCTGCCGGACGGCGCCCTGACCATCACGACCCCCGCGCTCCGCGGCCTCATTCGCGGCTACACGAAAGAGGCCGGCGTACGCAATCTCGAGCGCGAACTTGCAACTCTCTGCCGGAAAGCGGCCGTACGCGTTGCACGGGGAGACGGCCGGGAACTGAAAGTGACGCCGGCCCGCCTGAAGAACCTGGTCGGGCAACCGCGTCACTTCAGCGAGGAACTGCTCGACCGTGACCGGATCGGCGTGGCGACCGGACTCGCCTGGACCGCCTCCGGCGGCGACCTCATGCTGATCGAAGTCGCGGCGCCGAAGGGCAGAGGCAAACTGATCCTCACCGGTCAACTCGGCGACGTGATGAAGGAGTCGGCCCAGGCCGCGCTGAGCTGCGCCCGCACGACGTACGCCGGCGGTCCGGGAGCTGGTGGCCCCGATTTCTTCCGTAACCACGACCTCCACATTCACGTTCCCGCCGGTTCGGTGCCGAAGGACGGACCGTCGGCGGGCGTCACCATTGCCGCGGCCATCGTCTCCGTCTGCAGCGGGCGCATGATCGATCACAAGGTCGCGATGACCGGCGAGATCACGCTGCGCGGCGAAGTGCTCCCCGTCGGCGGCCTGAAAGAGAAGCTGCTCGCCGCGCGCGGAGCCGGAATTCGCAAGGTCGTCCTGCCGGAACGAAACCGTCGGGACCTGCCGGAGATACCGGCCGCGGTGACGCGGGGTCTTGAACTCCTGTTCGTCGAGCATGTCGATCAGGTCCTGGAAGCCGCGCTGCTCGATTCGGAGCACCAGCGGTCATGGCCGGCGGCGAAGACCGGCTGATCGCCTGGCTCGCGGGCTTCGCGGGCTCTGGAGATCGAATCGGCGACGACGCCGTCCTGCTCACGCTCGGCGAGCGGCAGTACGCGTTCAGCGTCGACACGCAGCGCGCCGGCGTCCACATTCCGATCGATCTCGATCCCGCCGCCGCCGCCCGCCGACTGCTTGCCGTCACCCTCTCGGATCTCGCCGCCACCGGGGCCTCGCCGCGGTGGATGCTCGTCGCACTCGGCATCGACGATGAGGATGCCGCCCGCCGTTTCCTCGCTGCCCTCGTGCGCGCCGGCCGCCGGTACGAAGTCGAACTCATCGGCGGCGACACCGCCAGGCCGACGACGCCGGCCCGGCTGGACGCCAGCCTCACCGTGGTCGGCGAGATACCGGAAGAAGGCTCGCCTCTGACCCGTGGCGCGGCTCGACCCGATGACCGGCTCTGGATCGGCGGACCGGTCGGAGAGTCCGCCCTGGGACTCGACCTGGTCCGCCTCGGCGGGCGGATGGCGAAACGGCGCGCCGACCTGCCCGAGGGGCTTCCCGACGGGCTGACCCGTGTCGCCAGCCGGGTCCTTCGCCGCCACCTCGAACCCCGGCCCCAGCTCGGGCTGGGCCTGCTGCTCGGGCGGCGGTCGCCGGCGGGTGCCGCGATCGACGTGTCCGACGGCCTGGCCGCCGACGCGGCGCGGCTCTGCCGGCGGAGCGGCGTCGGCTGTGAACTCGAGGAGCGGGCACTCGCCCTCCGGGCCGACGCCCGCCGCCTGGCCGGCCACCTGGGCCGCGAGCCGCTCGAACTGGTCCTCGCCGGGGGCGAGGACTACGTCCTTCTGTTCACCCTGCCGCCGGATGTCGACTTCCGCCATCCCGGGTGCCGGCCCATCGGCCGGATCACGACCCGGCCCGGGCTCCGATTACGCCGAACCGACGGAACGATCGAACCCCTGCCCGCCGCCGGCTGGGACCACCTCAGCGATTGAGCGTGATCGTGATCGGCTGGTCCAGCTTCTGCAGCACCAGGCTCACCTGGGCCTCGAGCGCCGCCAGCCGCGCCTCCACGCTCCCGGCTGCCGGCTGGCGCCTCACCCTGGCGGCTCTCGCCTTTCGCTTTCTACGCACCGGCGTTTTCGCCGCTGGTGCAGTCTTGGCCTTCGGCTTCCGACCGCGCCTGCTCCGGGAGCGAAGCTCGCGGAAGACCGCCACCGCCTCCGGGTGGTAGCGCCGCTTGCGACCCTCGCCCTCGTGCGGTATCCGATCGCCG
>VXVC01000002.1:0-204721 GCA_009836625.1 Holophagales bacterium | reverse complement strand
CTCCGGGTGGTAGCGCCGCTTGCGACCCTCGCCCTCGTGCGGTATCCGATCGCCGTACAACTTGAGGTAACGCTGCAGTGTCGGCCCGGAGATGCCCGTCTGCTGACCGATCGCGGTAAGCGTCAGGAGTTTGGGAGCGGCGGCCGCAGGCTTCGCCGCAACCCGCGTCTTGCGCTTCTTTCGAGCGGGCGACTTGGCCGCCGGCGCCGCCTTCGGCTTGCGACCCGGCTTGCTCTCCGCTCGAAGCTCGCGGAACACCGCTACGGCATCCGGGTGGTAGCGCCGCTTGCGACCCTCGCCCTCATGCGGTATCCGATCGCCGAACAGCCGGACGTAGCGCTGCAACGTCGGATAGGAGATCCCGGTCTGCTGACAGATGCTGGACAACGTCAACAGGGACGGACCGCTTGCCACGCCCTTGGCTTGGGTTCCTGCCGCTTGCGACGCGGCTTTCTTCTTCCGTCCCGCGCCCCGACGCTTCGTTGACCGTTCGTTCTTGAACCCCTTGAACTCCTTGACGGCCGCCACTCGATACCGCTGCTTGCGACCCTCACCCTCCGACGAGATCCGGTCCTGGTACAGCTTCTTGTACCGCAGCGCCGTGGCCATCGAAACACCGGCCCGGCGAGCCACTTCGCCCAACGTCAACAGTTTCTTTCTTCCAGCAGCCGCTGCACTCACCGCGGTACTCCCCTCGTTGGATTGACTCGCATCCCCGCCCCCTATGGGGAAGATCCCGCTGACGATAGCAGAACGTGCGGCAGGATGTGGTCGGCAGGGGACATTTGCCATCCGCCCGTCCGGCCGGTTCGGCCAGTGTCAGGGAGAATCCCGCCGACGTAGGGCGGGCTAGTAGAACTTGGCTACTCTCTCTGAACTCGCTTGAAGGACCAGCTTAGCTACTACTGCGTAACCCTGCACACTTCTGGCAACTGAAGACTGCCCACACCTGTGCAGAGGTTGTAGGGGCCGAACCAGGTGTCGGAAGTAGCCCCACCGGGCTCCGGTGTCGGGCGCAGGGGGCGGAGCGATCGGAGGTCGATACTGGAGCCGCGCCCAAGCCAGGGGTTGGGGCGGCCCACGAGGCGGCGTCTTGGTGCCGGCCCTCGCGGGCGGGCCGGAGCAGGTCTTGATGACGGCATCCCGGCTACCTCCTCCTCCAAGGATCTGGTGCCCCCGAAACGGGCCATGCTCAACGTGCCATTCGGACTCCAGCCCCTTGCGGCGATTGCCGGTTCGACGTGTGCTAGCGTCTGGCGTCTCAACGAACCCCGTTGGGGAAAAGCCCGCATCCAGAAGCAGCCTTACCGCTCTTCTGGTGCCTCCGATGGGTTCAGCCCCGGCAGCGTCGTGTTGCCGGGTCACTCATCACTAGCCCGCATGAGCGGGAGGAGGAGGCAGCGCGTGCTATCTAGCCCCAACACTCAACTCAACGTCCGGGACTGTCTGGTTCTTGCTGCGGCAATCATCGCCACAACGATGACAGCAGGCGCGGCAACTGCACAATCGGAGGCGGAATTCGACATTGAGTATCATCTGCGGTGGGTTTCGCCCGCCGATCCAGTGCCTGCGGGCGCGAAGTGGATCTCCACCTCAACTCAGTCTCGTTTCTGCGTTGAAGGCTATGGGTGCCTAGTTGAGAAGCCGGTGCTGGTCAGACGGACGGACATGTCCGCCAATTCAATCTTGCGGGAGTTACACGATCTATCAGTAGATATAGAGAACGCAGTGAACGGCAGCACGACTCCTGGCACGATTCGTAGCGCGACTCGGCCCACTGCCCGTGGTTGGCCTCCAATGGGAATCACACCTCATCGGCAGGCATGCATGGACGCCATGAACCTAGTGCTGAAGGCCGAGTTCCTGCGCGACCGGGCGTGCGATGACCACCGCATACCGAACCCGGAGAGAGGCGAGATTTGTGAGTTCGGTAACGAGGTTGTGGGTGCGGCAAACGAACTGTACGCCAGCCTAGGTAACTGCGAGATATAGAGGTTGCAGGCGGCGGACCGTGGCGAACGGGGTGCGGGATTGGCCCCGAATCCGTGGATCGATCCCGGCTGTGTCCTCACGGCCCGCCGCCCACCTTTCACACCAATGGGAAGCACAGCAGTATGCAGAAACGGGAACTAACGATTGGCACGTTCATAGTCTCTTTGTGCCTCGGAGCGTGTTACGCTTCCGAGCCGGAAGCCGTCACCGCGACCGCCGCGATCTCAAGCGCGCCAACGCCGGTTCAGGCTGTCAACCCCGAACCGATGCCGGCGCTGTACGAGCTTGAAGCGAGCCGGCGACCAAGCTGCATGGCCCTCTACAACAACGCCAGCGTCGCTAGGTGGCACCAAAAGGACTCCTGCGAGTACGCCGGACGCCACCAAGAGGGTCTGTGCGAAGTCGCGACCCGCGTTTCGAGGAGTGCTCGGCAGATCTTCGACTCCATGTGCCGCGAACAGGAGAGCGACCCGTGATGGCACGCGCTGGCTGAGTCAGCTACTCGACGTTCACGGGTGAACGCTGTCCGATCCTGGAGTGCCGCCGATGGGCGTGGCTACCAGCCCTCGATGTAGCGGTAGAGGTACGCTCCTCGCGTGTACGCGGTCGCGGAAGGTCGCATTCGAGGCTGGCCAAAGAAGCTCTCCCCTTGGCGTTGTCGAAGCCGTCGCCGACACGCAACCTGAGTAGCGCATTCCAACCGCTGGGCCAGTGTGTGGTCCGCGACGTAGTCCGCGCGCACCAGTCGCTGGTCACCGAAGTTGGACCCGGCTCATGACCGGCGGCCGCTAGATCCCGTCTAGACTTCGCGGTTCTCGGCCCGATGGTTCAACGCCACGTCCGTGGCGACACTAAAGGGAGGTCTACCTGGGCAACGATCCTCCTCGTCCTTCAAGGCGCCCTTCCCCGCCTTCAAGCGGAATCTCGGTATCGCGGCTTGTGCCAAATCTCAGGGCGGAACGAGTCACGCCCGGGGCCTGGGCGGGTCTACTCCTAGACGAACCGCGGCGGTATCAGCTCTGACCGCTCGCCACCCTTGCGGAGGCGATGATACTCGATAGTGGGGATTCAATACGATAGTAACCATTCCTGACGAGCCACAACCTGCTACCTCGGCACGGAGAAGAGCGTAGCCAACTCGTCCTCTATTCCCTGTCTCGTCACTTCGTGGGCCAGGAATGGATACTTCCGTGTGAGGTGCTCAAACGGCACTATGCCTTCAGCCACATCGACCAGCCACTTCGAGCGCTCATCAACTAAGTCATGGCTATTCAGGTCAAGAACATCGATGGAGTCCTGCACCCACCGGCTCACGTCTCCATCTAGTCCGTCGCCCGGCTCAATAAGGCAACTTGGGCAACTCAGGACGAACCAGCCCTCTTCCACCAGGAAGGGATCAACAACACTCATGGACCTGCCCTTGCGCGTATTGAGTTTCGGTCGCGCTAGTCGATAGTTAGCCCATTCGTAGGCCCATTGAGGACATTCGCTCTTCGGGACATAGTGGTCCACTGTGCCCCCGTTACGCGCTAGCCACAGAGAGCTGTAGGCGCACCGGTACTCGTACGCACGGTGTAGGTGAGGTCTTGCCCTAGACCAATAGTCGTGTGCACCGAACTCTCGACCGGTCGGGCTAGGAGTCAACGCCAGGAAGCTGCGTCCTGGCTGTCGGACCTCAGTGTCGAAATCCGCGTACTCCTGACGCGGATGTACGGGAATCACAAGTCGACGCCGGCCTGTCGAGCGAAGAACGTCCAGCGTCGCCAGAAATGATCATCACCGGGAAGAACTCTGAGCAACTCCTCCGTCGCTGCCTCGACGTCCGACCTGACCGGACGCCGAGATGACTGAAGCTCCATGGCTCGCTGGATCGCGTTCTCGGCTTCCTGGGGCCGAGCGGACGGAAGTCCCATTGCCCGTGAAGTCAGCCACGCTGATATGTCGCCATGCTTGTGGAACGCCAGAGACTCTAGTTCAACCTCCGTCCCTTGGAGGTCGAAGTGATAGAGAACATCAGACGTGTTAGAGAAGCTCGCCTCCAAGGAAGCCAGCACAATAGGCGAGTGAGTTGAGACGAGAATCTGCAGTTGTAGGTCGTCACCAAGAATTTTCTCAATCATGAGAATCGCCGGCAGAATAGTCCTTTGCCAGAAGGGGTGTAGGTGCGCCTCGACCTCGTCGACGATAAGGACCATTCGACGCGCCGGAGCAAACTCTAGAAACTCGGCGGCCCATCGGTGCTCTAGCCAGGTCCACGAGATCACGTAGGCAAGAGCCAAGGCTCGCCGTACACCTGCTGATGCGTAGAGTACCGGTACGTCTCCGTAGGGGTGCCGAATGACGGGTATGGGGCGCGGATCACCGTGACGACGCCTTGGCTCACCTAACTTGAGTGCTCCGAGGTCGCTCGGAGAAAGACAGTTCAGGACCTCTTCGAGAAGCGCGAACGCTTCTTCGTTGGAGGTTTGCCACCGGACGGAGTCCCGAATAAACCCCTCCATCTGCTTGGCCTGTCCATCCCAAATCTGGCCGGGCGTCAGATCGAGAGAACCCGCGTCCTCTAGTCGCTCTCGCTGGTCGTCCGCGATTGAGAACGAGCCATCCAATCTCGCATACACATAGAGCCCGGGCACATGTGGGTGAAAGTTCTGCTGAACCCAGGATTGTGTTGAATGATAGAAGTGGCTCCTACAGCTACTAGTTCCCAAGTCGGTTCGGAGTTCGTACTCGATCCGCGCCTCCTCAGCAGCGGCAAGACTAAAGGGGGTTGCTGGTAGACCGGCCCATCGCCCCGTCGCGGCCCACCACGCCACGTCTAAGAGGAATGACTTTCCGAGTCCGTTGTCTCCCGCTACGACGGTAAGACGATCTCCAAGTTCGAGTCGGAGTTCATCGGCTGGACCGACGCCCTGCATCTGAATGGCCGTCAAAGTACCCTCCGGTTCGTCCGCGTCTGGGGGCAGGGCGATGCTATATGCGATGGACCTCTGATCGGGAGGACGCTGCTGAAGGAGCGGCTCAGAGTCCTTGGGGATCGGCTTCCGTGCGAACAGCTCCTGTCGTTCTCTCCTAGTGATGTTGTATCGCGAGAGGAACTCCTGAACCAGTGTGTCAAGTGTCGTCGACTTGCGCCACTCTTTGTCCTTGCCCGTCCAGATCGCGATAGCCGCAAGCGGCATCAAGCCGTGCCTGAGTGTACGAAGTCGGTACCTGATCCGACGAACGTAATCGTCAGCGAAGCCCCATTCGGCTCTTCCGCGCTCGTGAAGGAAAACGTTCGCGAACGTCTGTGTGTTTACTGCTTGTAATCCTGTAGAGGCATAGTTGTTCTTGACCCAGGACGTTGGGCTTCGAAACGGCTGGAAGAACCGCTCGCTTGTCGGATCGAGTCTGTGGTGACGGAGGAGGTGCTCTCTCGTCAAGGCGTCTAGACTGACCCGAACCGTCTCGCCGACTGGCAGTTCTTTCTCCTTGCACGCGAGAAACGTAACACCCATGAACGGATGAGTATCAGCCTTCAGCGATCTGATCGCCCACAGAATCGCTTCTTCGGAGATGTAACTCACAGAATCTTCCCTAGCGTACGGACTGCATACTGGCAGAAAGACCGGTTAAGATCAATACCGATCCCTCTTCTGCCCGTAGTAACGGCTACACGCACCGTCGTTCCGCCGCCAACAAACGGATCCAGCACGATACCAGAGGCTGGGCAGCCCACGCTCAGGCATCTCACGACTAGTTCGTCGGGAAACGGGGCGGTATCTAGACCCTCGTTCCATTCGGGCCGTGCGGAGATCGTCCACATGTCCTCGTCAAACTCTTCTGGAAGTTCATCCTTGTCGAAGTGGTAGCGACGGTTCTTGGCGAGTAGGAACACATACTCATAGCTACGGCTTGGGCGGTCTTGTACATACTCGGGAAGTCCTTTGGGCCGATGCCAGATGATCGCACTTCGGAGCACCCATCCATCCTCCGCCAGGGCGAGGGCGACCCGCCACGGAATTCCGATGAGTGACTTTCGTTGCAAACCCAGGCCGAGGCCGCCGCTCCTATCCACGGCACGGAGACCGAAACGTCGTTTCTTGCTCTTGGCGTCCTCTCCATGCGACTTGCCCTTGCCGGAGTAGTAGGTGTCGCCCAAGTTGAGGAATGCCACACCTTCGGGTCGCAGGACTCTTCTCGCCTCCGACATGATCTCGACGAGCGAGGACACGTAGCCGTCGACTGTGTCTTCAAGACCGATCTGCCCATCTACTCCGTAGTCTCGTAACCAGAAGTAGGGCGGTGAAGTGACGATGCAGTCCACGAAGCTCGGCTCCAAACTCTGTAGAACGCTGAGGGCGGAACCCTCGTAGATGGTCCAATCCTGACGGTTTGCCTTCCCACGGTGGGTCTGGAGTGGTCCGGGCTTCGCAGGTGCGTCGTAGAGAGTGGACTTGGCGGGCACGACGTCTGTCGTCATTTCTACTCCCCATCATCGGACGCGGAGTCCGCCTGCTCGTTGTCCCGCCTGACGTAGTCCCACTCTTCGGGCTTCTTCGGTGGGGTGCTGAGCACAGCCCTAGCCACGTTCTCTGGCGTGTCGGGGAGCGGCGGCGGCAGGGTTCGTCGTGGAAGCGGCTTCGGTTTCGGACGACCTGTGGCGGCCGTCATGCCGCTCGTCCGATGAGATCCTTGTACCGGAGGCGCTTCCCGTTCATCCCGAGGACCATCTCCGTCATCTGGTCGAGGGTATCAAGGTCGCGCTGGTTGTGCCTGCCAGCGAACTCGCCCACGTAGCGGTTCAGGTGCTTCCAACTCATCTTGTCGTAGGTGCCCTTGTGGCCCCGCTTGAGCATGGACCACATCGACTCGATACCCTGGGTGTGGGCCTTGCCGCGCACGTGCTCCCCGACACTGTGGTTCACCGCCTCGTGCTCGTAGTCCGGCAGGTTCTTGTAGCTGGTGAAATCGTCGGTGTAAACAGTAGCGCCTTCCTTCGCCCGGTTGCGGATGAACGCCTGGAGCACCCGCCGGTCCCTGTTGGGCACCAACGCCGCTCGGACGTGATTTGGTGGCACGGTCCTTCATCCCCGCGACCACGACCTTTCCGCCCGTTCCTCCGCCCACCCTCAGTCGCCTTGAGCGGTGCTTGTTCTTCTCCAGGCCGCCCATGAAGGTCTCGTCGACCTCGACCGGTCCTTCGAAGCGATCTTCGACTCGAGGCGGACCGCCGCCGTCCCAGGCCTCTCTGATGCGGTGAGCAAGGCGCCATGCCGTCTTCTGCGTGACGTCGAGATCCCGGTGGAGCTTCATGGACGACGTGCCCTTGAGCCCCGTGGCGAGGGGTGGGTCATGTGGGGCTCTCTCGTCGCCCACCAGTGGCGTCCGCTAAAGCGACGAATGACGGCTAGCAGCTTCATGATCCGCGTATGAAGCTGCGTTCGAATGGTTACTATCGCATACAATCCCCTCGATAGTAACCATTCCTTTGAGCCGTCTCACCGGGCCAGATACGGCTCGGTGGGGACGACCGGCTATCCGTGCAACGCACTCATTCTGCTGCGGCACGGATCTCCCTGAGATCCTTGATGCACCATGTCCAAGCTCTCAAGTTCTGTCGACTCATCCCCGACGCTCTTTCTGATTTCAAGTATCAGGGTTCCCAGTTTTTCAATCGAATCAAGAGAGGATCTTGCGTCGACGTCGGTGTTCTCGGCCTCCATTGAGCAGAAGGACTGAAACATCTCGTTGAACGAGCGGACGACCGTATCGGATCCTATGAGCATGAGCATACACGCGTTCTTCCTGTACTCGACGGACAGTACGGTCTTAACCGCCTGGTCGACATGGTCTATCTTGCGACGCGTCTTTCTTCCCTGGGCCTGCCGGTCGTTGCCAGCCATCAACGCAAGGACGAACGGTTCCATGCACTTGTTGTACACCTCGAGCCGATCTGGATGAAGTTGCTCGTCCTTCTTTCTCTTTTGCTCGTCCCTATTCCATTTGCGATTGAGCAACCAGCCGAAGAACGCTACTACGATGGGAGTGGCCCAGATCCCTATAGATGAAACGGCATCTGTCCAGTTTGGTTCGTTCATCGCACTGAGTGTCTCCATCGATTTGACTCTTCCTCTGCGTCTCCGGTACCTCTTCAGTGTAACCACTGGAGATACCTTCATGCGACGCAGATATCTACGCAGCCGGGAACGGGACGAGGAACTGTACCAGTCGCAACGATCATGAGACCGTGCCACGAGCCAAATTTGCAGCCACTGCTAGCGACTGCTAACAGAGAGTCCGCAGCGCGAGCAAGGGGCCTTGGCTTCCTTCGGAGAAACCGAACCAAGATTACGAACGGCGGCCAGCCTAGCGGCCCTGCGCACGGAGGTCGGGCCATGGGACCAAGAGAGCTGTCCAACGGAACCGGCATTCGGCCGGTGATGGTGGCCACAAGGAGAGTAAGCCACCACCCTTCCGGCCCTTGGGGAAGAAGCCGCGGGGACTGGACCCTCCAGCGCTACCGGTGGGCGACCACTGCTACGCCGAACTGCTGCGGGTCAACGCGGGCGCTGGCACTGTTCCACGACTCCAACCGCCAGCCCACGGCCCGCGAGGCGGGCGAGCAGGCCAGCGCCCTGAAGCAGCCGAGCACCCAGCTGCCGATAGGCTAGGTCGATCCCGGCGAGGACTGACGGCGCCTACTCCTTCGGCAACCGGCTCCAACTATTGGGGATGTGGACGACTGGCGGCAGTAGTCAAGGTGCAACTTTCTCAAGGTCGGCCCAGAAGCCCGGGTAGGACTTGCCGACGACCTCCGGATGCCGAATCGAGAGGCCTCCCCGGCGCAATCCCACCAGGGCCATGCTCATCGCGATGCGGTGGTCGTCGTAGGTGTCGATCGGGATGCGCGCCGAGCCTTGCGGCGCAACCAGGCCGGGATTGCCGTCTATCCGCAGGCCGTCCGCCAGCTCGTCGACGGCTACGCCGGCGCGCCGCAACCCGGTCGCCACGGCGGCCAGACGGTCGCTCTCCTTGATCCTCAGGTGCGCCACGTTGCGGATCCGGGTCGTGCCGTCGGCGAAGGCCGCCACGGCGGCGAGCGTCGGCACCTGGTCGGGCATCGCCGAGAGGTCGCAGTCGACCGCTGTCAGGGTGCCGTCGGCCTCCACCCGAATCTCGTCCTCCGTCACCTGGACGCTGGCGCCCATGCGCTCGAGCAGCCCCAGGAAGGCGCGATCGCCCTGGGTCGCCGCCGGCGAGAGACCTCGCAGACGGACGGAGCCGCCGCAGATCGCGGCTGCCGCCGACGGATAGGCGGCGGCCGAATCGTCGCCCGCGACGCGATAGCGACCGTTTACGAGTTGGGGCCCGCGCGGTTCCACGCGGAACTCGCGGGCTTCGCCGTCCCGGCGCACCTCTACCGGCGCGCCGAAATCGGCCATGACTTCGAGAGTTGTGTCCACATACGGACTAGAGACGAGAAGCGGCACCCGGAGTTCGATCGGGCCCTCGGCATTGAGCGCCGCCATCAGCAGCGCGGACACGTACTGGCTCGATTCACCGGCGTCGATCTCGACCCGGCCGCCAGCCAGCCTTCCGCCCCGGACACGAACCGGGGCGCATCCCGGCCGGCCGAGTTCGTCGATCTTCGCGCCGAGCCGCCGCAGGGCCGCGACCAGAGGGCCGATCGGCCGTTCGCGCAGCCGGGGCGACCCGTCGAGCACCCACTCGCCCGGGGTCACCGCGCAGCTCGCGACCAGCAACCGCAGCAGCGTCCCGGCGCTCCGGCAGTCGAGCCGCACCGCGTCTTCAGTACCGTCCTTCGGCGGCGGTCCCACCCGCAGTCCAGACCCCGAAACAGAACGGAGGCGCCAGCCCATCGCGTCGAGCACGGCCCGGAAGGCCGCGATGTCGTCGGCGTCCAGGAGGTTCTCGATCGTCGCGGGCCGCCGCCCGATCAGCGCCAGGTTCAGGGCGCGGTGCGAGATGCTCTTCGAACCGGGCGGCTCGACCACGCCCGAGACTCCCGCGGCACGGCGGACCGGGTACGGGTCGGGAAGAGGAGCCGTCAGCCGAGCCACAGCAGTTTCCGATCGTGAAACCAGGCGTTCGCGATCCGCACCTCACCGTCACCGACGGCCCAGCGGCGGGCAGCGTGGAAGTGACCGAGCAGCAGCACGTCGTTGCCTTCGGCCAGCCGGCGCTCCGCGTACCGCCGAATGACCGCGCCCGGAATCCTCGCCTTGTGCTCGCGGTTCGTCCGCGCCAGACCCCGCTCCGTGGAAGCGACGAGACGGCGGCCGACCGCTCGCGGCAGGCGGAACGTCAACCACCGGCTCGCCGCGTTCTTCGACAGGCGCCGCCAGCAGCGGTAGCGCCAGTCGCGCGGATTCAGCCCGTCACCGTGAACCGCGAGGTACTTCACGCCCTCGGCGTCGAAGCTGACTTCCCGGCCGCAGTCGTCGAAGAGGTCGCCATAGGCGCCGTCAGCCAGGAAGAAGTCGCGGTTCCCCTCGACGTAGGAGACCCGGATTCCCCGCCGCCTGAGGCCGCGGATCGCGGCTGCGAGCCGCCGTATCTCGGGCGTTTCGAAGCGCAGCGATCCGATCCACAGATGGAACAGGTCGCCGAGGAACAGCACCCGGACACAGCGCCCGGGGTCGAGCGCGCCGAGCTGTTCGGCCAGATCCTCCCCGCTGCCCCCGGGGCCGCCCAGGTGGGCATCGGCGATCACGGCGACAGACATGAGTTCAAACGGGTCCTCTAGACGATCGTCAGAGTCGGCCGTTCCGAGGCCACCTCCAGCAGCCGCCGCTCGATCGCCGTCACGATGCCGCGGAAGATCGCCGCGTGGGGGCCGCCGGCGTCGGAGACCACGATCGGCAACCCGTCGTCGCTGCCCCGGACCAGGGCGCCGTCCAACGGAATCGCCCCAAGGACCTCGCAGCCGAGCAACTCGGCGGTCCGCTCGACGCCGCCGCGTTTGAAGACGTCGGTCGTCTCGCCGCAGTGGGGGCACACGAAGGTCGACATGTTCTCGACCATCCCGAGCACCGGCACCTCGACCTTGCGGAACATGGCGAGCCCCTTGCGGGCGTCGATCAGCGCCACGTCCTGCGGCGTCGAAACGATGACGGCGCCGGACAGGGGCAGCTTCTGCGACAGGGTCAGCGCCGCGTCCCCGGTGCCGGGCGGCAGGTCGAGCAGCAGGTAGTCGAGCCGGCCCCAGTCCACGTCGCCGAGCAACTGGCCCAGCGCCTTCATCACCATGGGGCCCCGCCAGATGACCGGCGTGTCCGGATCGAGAAGAAACCCGAGGGACATGACCCGCACGCCGTGGCGCTCGAAGGGCTGGATCTTCCCCTTCACGATCTCCGGGCGGCGGTTGATTCCGAACATCAGGGGAATGGACGGGCCGTAGATGTCGGCGTCGAGCAGGCCGACCTTCAAGCCCAGGGCCGCCATCGCGGCGCTCAGGTTGGTCGCCACCGTCGACTTGCCCACGCCTCCCTTGCCGCTGGCCACCGCGACCACATGGGACACCCCCGGCAGCAGCGAGGGGTCACGAGCCGTTGCCGGCGCCGGCGCGGTCGCCACCTCGAGCGAGACCTGGACGCCGGATACGCCGTCGAGGTTCCCCACGGCATCGACGATGCGGCGCCTGATCTCCGTGGCGGCTTCCGGATCCCGCGTCGGGACACGCAGATCCACGACCACCTCGCCGCCCGAGACCGCCACCCGCTGCACGAAACCGAACGACACGATGTCGCGTTTCATCCCCGGGAAGGTCACGGTCCGGAGGCACTCGCGCACTCTGCTCTCGACGGCGTCAGTCATCCTCTCCTCCGGAGTCCGCAGCGGTCCGGAGACCCGCCAGCCGGCCCACCTGCCGCTCGACATCGAGCATGAACGACCGCCGTCCCCGCACCCCGCCGCCGGCCGGGTCGACGACCTCGCCGAAGGCCAGCTCGATGACCTGCGGCCGGACCGACAGGGCGCCCTTGCGCCGGATGCGGCCGGTACCGCGTATCCCAACGGGCACCACCAGGGCTCGGCCCTTCAACGCGAGCAGGAACCCGCCCCGCTGAAACGGCCTCATCCGTGGGCCGGAGCTGCGCGTCTCCTCGGGGAACACGACCAGGGACACGCCGGACGCCAACAGTCCGGTGGCGGCCGCGAACGTCTCGCCAGCCCGACTCCGCTCGTCCCGGTCCACCGGGACGAAGCCGGCCGCCTTGAGCCCCCAGCCGAAGAACGGCAGACGGAACAGACTGCGCTTGGCCAGAAAGCGGACCGGCAGGTCCAGGATAGCCAGCAGGGCCGCGATGTCGTACAGGCTCCGGTGGTTCGCCATGTAGACCACCGGCCGGTCCCCGATGGCTTCCCGCCAGACCGCGTGGCTGCCCCCGGCGTAGCTGAGCTCGAGCCGAACGCCGCTCGACCGGAGCAACCCACGAGCCCAGAGACGAGCCTGGACTCCGGCCCAGTCACGGCCCGGGAACCAGGAGGCAATGGCCGCGGCCACACCCATCACGGCGCTGCCCAGAAGCAGATAGACGTTGCCGGTCAGGGTGGCCAGCGCCACCGACCACCTGCCCCGTCCTCCGCCGGGAGCTTTCGCCGTAAACTCGTTACGCCGCGTCGTGGGGCGCAGGTTCGTGGGGTTCCGGATCGACAAGATTCTTCTCGGTGCCGTGGGTTGGCAGAAGCTACACCAAGCATCCACCACGAGGGGCGACTCCAACACACCCTTCTCCATGGGCAGATGCAACAGGCTGAACACAGGATTCTGATCGATTTCAAGGCGCCATTGCGAGAGGTAGGCGCCATCTGGCTACTGACTGCGCGCGGAATGGCCGCCCTTGTCAGCCCCCCCTACGAGTTCCGGTCATGGCTCAGTCAGATGGGACACCTCGGCGTCAGCTCGCTCGGCGTCGCGTCGGTGACCACTCTGTTCACCGGCATGGTGCTGGCCCTTCAGACCGCGTACAGCCTGCCTGAACTCGGCGTCAAGTACTACATCGGCAGCGTGGTTTCCAAGTCCCTGACCCGGGAACTCGGACCCGTACTCGTGGCCCTCATCGTCGGCGGCCGGATCGGGTCCGGAATGACCGCGGAACTCGGCACGATGAAGGTCACGGAGCAGGTCGACGCCATGCGCTCGATGGCCGCGGATCCCATAAAGAAGCTGGTCGTTCCGAAGCTGGCGGCCACTTTGATCATGTTGCCGGTGCTCACCGTACTCGGCGACCTGCTGGGCATTCTCGGCGGCCTCTTCGTCGCCGTGAATCAGTTGAACCTCTCCGTTGGTCTGTACGTCAACGACGTCCTGCAGACCCTCACCATCGAGGACGTCTTCAATGGCCTCGGAAAGTCGGTCTTCTTCGCCTGCTTCATTGCGATCATCGGCTGCCACAACGGCCTGACGGCCAGCGGTGGCGCCGAAGGCGTTGGGCATGCCACCACCCGCACAGTCGTCTGGGCTTCCATCATGGTGCTGGTATCTGATTTCTTTCTGACGAAGTTGTTTCATGTCCTCGTCTGAGGCCGCCGACAGCGGAAAAACGGTGCGGGAACCGCTCTACGTCGTGCGCGGACTCTGCCGGCGCTTCGGAGAACGGGCCGTACTCGACGACCTGAGCTTCGAGGTTCTGCGCGGCGAGTGCCTGGTCGTGCTCGGGCGTTCCGGCTCGGGAAAGAGCCTCACGCTGCGCCAACTCAACGGACTCGACCCGGCCGAAGGAGGCGAGGTGCTGTTCGAGGGTACGGACCTCGTCCAACTGACGGAGCGCGAGCTGTACCCGGTGCGCCGGCGGATCGCGATGCTGTTTCAGTCGGGCGCCCTGTTCGACTCCTTCGACGTGCTCGAGAACGTCGCCTTTCCCATTCGTGAGCACGAACGCGTAGGCGAGGACGAGGTTCGCGAGCGGGTGGCCGCGGCACTCGCATGGGTCGGACTGTCCGGGATCGAGGATCGGATGCCCGCGGCTCTGTCCGGCGGCATGAAGAAACGGGTCGCGCTCGCCCGCTCGCTCGTCCTGGCGCCCGAGGTCGTCCTGTTCGACGAGCCGACCGCCGGTCTCGACCCGGTCACCGCGGCGACCATCTCCCGTCTGATCAGTAGCACCAGGGACGAGTTCGGAACGACTTCAGTCGTGGTGACGCACGACATTCGCCTGGCCCGCCACGTCGGCGACCGCCTCGCACTGCTTCACGACGGACGGTTCCGGTTCCTCGGCTGCTGGGAGGAAGCGGAACAAAGCACCGACCCCGCTCTCCGGGCGTTCCTCGAAGGTCGGTTCGACTCCGCACAGGAGGACATCGATGCAACGTGACTCGAACACCACCAAGGTGGGTCTGACCGTACTCGCGGCCATCGTCGCGCTTGCGGCCTTCATCTTCGCGATCGGCGAGCAGAGCGCCCTGTTCACGCCCACCAACAGCTACCGGACCATGTTCCCGAACGCTGCCGGGCTGGTCGAGGGAAACCCGGTTCAACTGAACGGCGTGACCGTCGGCAAGGTCGACCGCATCCTGCTCAGCGAAGACCCGGACAGCGAACTGCTGGAGGTGCGGATCAGCGTCGAGCGGCGCTATGCGAACCGGATACGGCGAGACTCCCTGGCGCGCCTCAAGACCCTGGGCCTGCTGGGCGACAAGTACGTTGAGATCACCTCGGGTTCGCCCGAAGCCGTCCTCCTCAATCCCGGCGAGGAGATCCCGGCGGCGCTGCCGACCGACGTCGACGAGCTGATCGCGAGCGGAGCGGACGTGGTCGACCATGCGGTGGTGACGGCCCGTTCCCTGTCGAACATCCTCGCCCGCATGGAGCGAGGCGAGGGCCTGCTGGGCGAACTGGTCGCCGCCCGCGAAGACAAGCGGGTCACCGACACGGTGATCAGCACGCTCGAGTCGATCGAGCGTGTGGCCGATCAGGTCGAGGCGGGCGACGGAGTCCTCGGGCGGCTGCTCACGGACCGTGAGATGGGCGACCGGATCGCCTCTACGATCGACGAACTGGACGAGAGTCTGAGGCTCCTGCGGGAAGGAGACGGCCTGGCCCCGGCGCTGCTGCGCGACGGTGAGCTGAAGGCCCGCTTCGAGACGACCCTGGCGGACACTCAGGTTGCCGCCGCGGATCTCCGGGAAATCACCGCCGACCTGCGCGAGGCCGACGGCCTCCTGCCCCGGCTCCTGAACGACGAGGAACTGAGCGAGTCGCTGACCACCGAGGTCGAACAACTCCTCAAGCGACTCAACTCGACGCTCGACCAGGTCGCGGAAGGAGACGGCACCGCGGCCCGCCTGATCAACGATCCCGCCATCTACGAAGCGCTCGACGACCTCGTGGTCGGCATCAACGAGTCGAGGCTGCTCCGCTGGCTCGTCCGCAACCGGCAGAAGGCGGGCATCAAGAAGCGGTACCGGGAGACGCAGGACGCAATCGCGGCAACCGGGTCCGAGGACCCCGGAGAACGGCCGTGATCGCCTGCGCGCGTTGCGGTCGGGAACGGAAGGCGCTCGCCGGGCCGCCGGTGCCCGGCGCCACAGGCGAGGAGATCGCCCAACGCGTTTGCGCCGGCTGCTGGGAAGAGTGGGCGGCGATGGAGATCAAGGTGATCAACGAACTGCGCCTGAACTTCATGGATCCGGCGGCGCAGGCGACCCTCACGAGCCACATGAGGGACTTCCTCTTCCCCGGCGACGACTCCGGCGTCAAGCCCGGGGAACGGCTTGACTTCGACACGATCGGCGAACCGTAGCGATCCGGCTCCTACCTCCACGGCCGGCGCGGGGGCTCGCGGATCCGGCGAAGCATCCGGCGACGCCGATTCTCCGGGTCGGCCGGGTCGTTCGAGAACAGGCGCATCACATCGCCGTCGCGGGCGAAGCGGTAGCGGCGCGCCGGCTTCCTGCCGTTCAGGCCCTTGGCCGCGCTCTTCGCGTAGGTCCAGAGCTGGACATCCGGATCGTCGATGTCGCGATGCTCCTCCCATTCCGTCTTCTCCGGGTCGCCGAACAGGATGTAGACCATGCCCCGGTCCGTGCGCCGGCCGAGCCGGCCGGATTCCGAGTAGCGCTTGTCCGCCTCGGACGCGCGGGCGTCGAACTGCCGCCGCAGACCGGCGTCGCGGCGGCTCCAGAACTCGTCGACGAACGCGGCGGCCTCGTCGTCCGACTCCAGCAGGAGGTAGAGGGTCCGTTCCTCCTCGTCGGCAAGCTGCCCCACGGGTCCCACCAGCCAGCTCGTGTAGCCGGGACCCAGGAACGGATTGATCAGGTCGTCCGGATGGAGCCGCTCGAGGCTCTCCGCGGCATGCGCGGCGCCGGCGGCCAGGACCCCGAGGGCGAGAGCCAGGCCGAGCCGTCGCACGTCAACGGCCCTTCAGCAGGTCCAGGAACTCCTCGCGAATCGGACGTTCGTGGAAGATGCCCCGAAGCGCCGACGTCACCGTCCTCGCGCCCGACTTCTCAACCCCGCGCATCTCAACGCAGAGATGCCGG
Source organism: Holophagales bacterium (assembly GCA_009836625.1). Classification (GTDB taxonomy): domain Bacteria; phylum Acidobacteriota; class Thermoanaerobaculia; order Multivoradales; family Multivoraceae; genus Multivorans. The sequence continues at coordinate 188,242 of VXVC01000002.1, read as the reverse complement.
GCCTCGATCACGACCATCGCTCCGCGGGGCCGGAGTTCCTCTTCCAGAAAGCTGACGACCTGCTCGGTGAGGCGCTCCTGGAGTTGCGGCCGCTTGGCGTAGAACTCGAGGATGCGCGCGAACTTGGACAGGCCCAGGATCTTGTCGCCGGGGACGTAGGCGATGTGCGCGTGGCCGTAGAACGGCACCAGGTGGTGCGAACACATGGAGTAGAACGGGATGTCCTTCTCCATCACCATCGCCCGGTAGTTCTCGTCGTTGGGAAAGGTCGTGACTCTCGGCTTGGTCCCCTGGTCCAGGCCCCGGAACATCTCCAGGTACATCCTGGCGACCCGCTCGTGGGTGGTGCTCAGATTCGGGTCTTCCAGATCGAGACCGAGCTCGACGAGCACCCCACGGACCAGCTCCGCGATACGAGCCACCCGCTCCCCGTCCCGAACCGCCGGCGGACCGTCTTCGTAGGTCGAAACTCGCTCGACCGGCTCCAGAACGCGCATCGGCGCATGCTACCGTAGTCGCCCGCGGCCAGAAACAACGACGAGGACGGAGTCCGATGAGCCGAGTGACGATCGAATACTGCGTAATGTGAAACTACCGACCCCGAGCCGCCGGTCTGGCGGCTCAGTTGAAGGAGCAGTTCGACCTCGACACGGAACTCGTAGACGGCAGCGGCGGCGTCTTCGAGGTCGCCCTCGACGGCCGCCCCGTCTTCTCCAAGAAACAGCTCGGTCGCTTCCCCAACAACGGCGAAGTCGAGCACGCCGTCGCCGATCTGCTATAGCGCCGCGGCGTATCCGCCCGGCGTTCAGGGACGCTACGATCGGGCCGTGTCCGGCACCTACTCGTTGCGGTTCGGCAAGGAGGACTTCAAGTTCTCGGCCGCTCATTTCACGGTGTTCGGGGAGGACGAGGCGGAGGCGCTTCATGGGCACAACTATCGGGTCAGCGTGGAACTGAGCGGGCCCGGGGTGGACGGGCTCGAGTTCCTGGTGCCGGTCGCCGCGGCGAAGCGGGACATCCGGTCGCAGTGCGCGGAACTCGACGAGAAGGTCCTTCTGCCGGCGGAGTGCCCGCATCTTGAACTCGTGCAAGGTGAGACGGTAACAGCGACGTTCGGGCAGCGACGCTATGAGTTCCCCTCATCGGAGGTCGTTCTGCTGCCGGTGGCGAACGTGACCGTCGAGGCGCTGGCTCGGCTGTTCTGGCAACGTCTGGCGGACCGATGGGGCTCCCTTCACGATCGCGTGGAAACACTCGAGGTCATCGTGGCTGAAACCCGGGGCCAGGGCGCCAGCTACCGGCGCAAGCTTTAGGAGCATCGCCTTGAAGACACGGTTCGATCCCGACGACAGCCAGTTCGCGACGCTCCGCGGACTCGATCCCGACGCCCCGGTCGCCGCGCTCAATCTCTTCCGGTTCAACGACCGCGCCCGGTACGCACCTGGCGACGAGGAGTACGGAACCGAGGAAGCCGAAGTCTCCGGTCAGGAGGCCTTTCAGAGATACGCCGCCGCCGCCGGTCAGGTCCTTGCCGACCTGGGAGGCCACGTAGCGTTCACCACGATGGTCGATCAAGTGATGATAGGGCCCTCCGACCCGCCCTGGCACGTCGCGGCGATCATGGTCTTCCCTTCCCGCCGGGCTTTCATCGAGATGACGATGAACCCCGAGTTCCAGGCCGCATCCCGCCACAGGAAAGCCGGACTGGCGAACCACTACCAGGTGCACCTGAACGGCGCGCCCTGGATGGAGGGGTAGTCAGCCCCGCCTCTCCGCTTCAGCCGAAGCGCCGCCGCGGACGAGTATCACGGACGCCGCAGCAACTGCGCGACGGTTTCGATGTGGGCGGTCTGGGGGAAGACGTCGAAGAAGGAGATGGACTCGAGGTCGAAGTCGCGGGTCAGGTCGCCGAGGTCGCGGGCGAGGGTGGCGGGGTCGCAAGAGACGTAGGTCAGGCGGCGGGGCGCGGCGCTGAGGAGGGCGCTGCGGACCTTTCGCGGGAGGCCGGCGCGGGGCGGATCGACCAGGACCCGGTCGAGGCCGGGCTCCAGACCTGGACCGCCGCGCCGGCGGTCGACCCAGCTCTCGACCGCCGACCGCTCGACGCGGCAGTGGCGGAGACCGTTGCGGCGCAGGTTGTTCCGCGCGTAGCGGGCGGCCACCGACTCGGCTTCCACGGCCGTGACGGATTGGTAGCGGTCGGCGAGACCGACGGTAAAGAAGCCGACGCCGGCGTAGAGCTCCACGGCGGCCTCGCCATCGAACGTCCCGACCGCCGACAGAAGAAGCGACTCCAGGAGCCCGCCGTGCGCCTGGAAGAAGCAGCGGGCGTCGTAGCTGAGCCGCTTCCCCTGAAGGTCGATCTCGAGTTCACCGCCGGGCAGGCCGTCGACGGGCGGCGCCGCAACCACCGGATCGTCCCGCTCCAGGCCAGTCGTCGCCAGGCTGAGGCGGCTCGGCAGCGTCCTGGAAGCAGCAGCCCGGTCGCCCAGCAGCGAAGACAATCCGCGCAGCTCGTTCTCGAGCGCCGGAGCGAGCACCGGGCAGCGGTCGACGAAGACCAGGTCGTGGCTGCGACGCCGTCGAAAGCCGACGCCAACCGACCCGTCCGGACGTTCGTCCCCCTCCGAGCGTGGGGCAACATGGACCTGCGCCCGCAGCCGATACCCCCACGTCCTCTCGCTCACCGGCTCCTCGAAGCGGCACGCCGCGAGCTGGGCCGGGTCGATGCCGCCCAGCCGCCGCAACGTCTCCACCGCCGCCGCCACCTTGAGTCCCAACTGCTCCGCGTCCTCGATGTGCTGGAGTTGGCAGCCGCCGCAACGCTCGTAGAACGGACACGGCGCCTCTCGCCGCAGGGGCCCCGCCGTCTTCACCTCTTCGATCTCCGCGCGGGCGTAGCTCGGGCGGCGCTCGGTGATCCTGGCCTCGACCACGTCGCCGGGGGCGGCCCGCGGTACGAAGACCGGCATGCCGCGCCACCGCGCCAGGCCGTCGCCGCCGAGCACGATCTTCTCGATCGTCAACTCCAGGCGATTGATGCCGGCCAGGGCCGCCAGCGCTTCCAGGCGCTCCGCCGACAGCGGCCGTTTCCTGGGAGTCGACTCAGTCGTGGCCGCCGCCGGTATGGCGCCGTCCGTGTTCCCAGGCCGGGTCCCGGCGCGCGAACTCATCGAGTTCGCTCGGCACTTCGACGAGGGTCCGGCTGAGTTCCGGATCGCAGACATCGTTCTCGCACTCGTAGACGTAGACGTTCCAGTCGTCGCGACGGCGGTAGGCGCACAGCGTCTGGTAGGTGTCGCAGTGGCCGCACTTGATCGAGAGGTTGCGGATGTTGATCACGGCGCCATCGCCCTCCCGGTTCGCGGGAACCGCTGCCTGTCCGGGGCCTCAGCCGGACGTGACGGCGAGCGCCTCCTCGATCGCGTTGCGGACCACGCTGGCTCCGGTGATGCCGATCGAGATGTAGGAAACGTCGCCCCTGGGGTCCAGCACGACGAGCGTCGGCAAGGCGTAGAGCTCCGCCGCCCCCATCACCTTCTCTTCGGGGTCCAGCAGCACCGGGTAGCTGAAGGGTGTCTTCTCAACGTATCCGCGGACCGTCTCCGGATCCTCCCCGGAGTTCAGGGCGAGGAACGACACACCCCGACCGGCGTACTCCTCGCGCAGCCGCTCGAGGATCTCCGCCTGGATGACGCAGGGCTTGCACCACGTCGCCCACATGTCGACCACGACGACATCGCCTCGCAGGTCCGGCGGACCCAGCCGCGACCCATCCAGCGTGTCCAGCCGGAAGCTGGTCAGGACGGGGTCGAGCTCCGCAATCTCCGGCGGCTCGGCACCCGCGACGATGCCCGACACCAGGAAGCCGAAAACCGCGACCAGGACCGCTCCGGCCACGCCCAAGCCGATCAGCAAGCCGATCGCCAAACGCCTTGTCATGCCGGCAGACTAACAGCCGGCCAGGTTCAACTGCAGCCGCTGGTGGAACCGCAGTTCATGCACTTGTAGCAACTGCCGTTCCGCACCATGATCGAGCCGCAGTCGTGGCACGATGGCGCGTCCTGCTGCAGGAGAAAGGTCACCGGAGCGAGCTGGCCGCCCTTCCCGGCGGATTCCTCGCCATCGTCTTCCGCCCCCGCCGGCGACGCTGCCTCCGGCCGCGGCTCCGACCGCTGGATCACGCCCGCGACCTCCTGCGCCTCGCGCGACAGGAACTTCGACGCCAGCCACCGGAAGATGTAGTCCATGACGGACTTCGCCATCGGAATCTCGGGGTTCTTCGTGAATCCCGACGGCTCGAAGCGGCTGTGAGTGAACTTGTCGACGAGGATCTGCAGCGGCACGCCGTACTGCAACGCCACGGACACCGCCTGGGCGAAGGAGTCCATGAGACCCGAGATCGTCGACCCTTCCTTGGCCATGAGCAGGAAGATCTCGCCGGGCTGACCGTCCTCGTACAGGCCGACGGTGAGGAACCCTTCGTGGCCGTTGATCGAGAACTTGTGGGTGATGGCGTGCCGCTCGTCCGGCAGCCGGCGCCGGGTGATGCCGGCCGCGGCCCGCGCCGCGACCTCGGCCTGCAAGTCGTCGCCGGCCGTCTCGCCGTCCTTCGTCGTCGACAGCGGCTGTGAGCGCTTGCAGCCGTCGCGGTAGATCGCAACCGCCTTGAGTCCGAGCTTCCAGCCCTCGACGTAGGCGTCCCTGATCTCCTCCGGAGTCGATTCCTCCGGCATGTTGATCGTCTTGCTGATCGCCCCCGAGATGAACGGCTGGGCCGCCGCCAGCATGCGGAGATGTCCCATGTGGTGGATCGATCGCGAGCCGTTGGCCGGCTTGAAGGCGCAGTCGAACACCGCCAGGTGCTCGTCCGCGAGATGGGGCGCGCCCTCGATCGTGTCGTGGTCGTCGATGTACTCGACGATCTGCTGGACCTCCGACTTCTCGTAGCCGAGTCGCTCGAGGGCCAGAGGAACGGTGCGGTTGACGATCTTGATCATCCCGCCGCCGACCAGCTTCTTGTACTTGACCAGCGCGATGTCGGGCTCGACTCCGGTCGTGTCGCAGTCCATCATGAACGCGATCGTGCCGGTCGGGGCCAGCACCGAGATCTGGCTGTTGCGGATGCCGTTCCGCTCGCCTTCCTCGACCACGCCGTCCCAGGACTTCTTGGCCGCGTTCAGCAACTCGAGCGGCACGTGCGCCGGCTCGACCTCCTTGAGCGCGGCCCGGTGGTTGCGCATGACCTGCAGCATCGGCTGGCTGTTCGCCTCGTAGCCCTCGAACGGGCCCTTGATCGCGGCGATCCGGGTCGACTGCAGGTAGGACGCGCCCGACATCAGTGCGGTCACCGCGCCGGCGTAGTCGCGACCGGCGGCCGAGTCGTAGGGCAGGCCCCGCGCCATCAGCAGGGCGCCGAGATTCGCGTAGCCGATGCCGAGCGGCCGGTAGGCGTGCGAGTTCTCTTCGATCTTCGGCGTCGGATAGCTCGCGTTGTCGACGATGATCTCCTGCGCCGTGATCACGATCTCGCAGGTGTGCCGGAACGACGCGGTGTCGAAGCCCGAAGCCGGGTCGTAGAAGCGCATCAGGTTGAGCGACGCCAGGTTGCAGGCCGTGTCGTCCAGGAACATGTACTCGCTGCACGGGTTGCTGGCGTTGATCCGGTCCGTGTTCGGACAGGTGTGCCAGTGGTTGATCGTGCTGTCGAATTGCATACCGGGGTCGCCGCACACCCAGGTCGACTCGGCGATCATGTCCAGCAGCTCCGCCGCCCGGAGCGTGTCCATCGGCTGGCCGTCGGTCACCGCGGTCGTCGTCCATTCGCCGTCCTCGACCACAGCCTGCATGAACTCGTCGGTGGCGCGCACGGAGTGGTTCGCGTTCTGGTAGAAGATCGAGTCGTAGGCGCCGCCGGCAACGTTGAAGCCGGCGTCGTAACCGGCCTCGATCAGCGCCCAGGCCTTGCGCTCCTCGACTTCCTTGCAGCGGATGAAGTCGACGATGTCGGGGTGATCGGCGTCCAGGATGACCATCTTCGCGGCGCGCCTCGTCTTGCCGCCACTCTTGATCACGCCGGCGAAGGCGTCGAAACCGCGCATGAAGGAGACCGGGCCGGAGGCGGTTCCACCGCCGGCCAGGGTCTCGGCCGAGGAACGAAGAGACGAGAGGTTGCTGCCGGTGCCGGAGCCGAACTTGAACAGCATCCCCTCTGTCTTGGCGAGACCGAGGATCGACTGCATCGTGTCCTCGACGGAGTTGATGAAGCACGCCGAGCACTGGGGATGCTCCTCGATCCCGACGTTGAACCAGACCGGCGAGTTGAAGCAGGCGTACTGGTGCAGGAGGATGTGGGTGAGCTCGGCGTGGAACGACTCGGCGTCCGCCGGGGTCGAGAAGTAGCCGCCCTCGCGGCCCCAGTCCGCGATGCGGTCGGCCACGCGAGAGATCAACTGCCGCGCGCTGGACTCGCGCTCGGGAGTGCCCAACTGGCCGCGGAAGTACTTCGACACGACCACGTTCGTGGCCGTCTGCGACCACGCCTTCGGCACCTCGACGCCGTGCTGTTCGAACACGGTCTCGCCCTTCTCGTTCGCGATGACCGCGTCTCGGACGTCCCACTCGACCCGGTCGAAGGGGTGGACGCCGGGCTCGGTGTAGCGCCGTTCGATGGTCAGGCCCGCCGGGCTCGATGCTTCAGCCGCCGCGCCCGGGGTCTCCGCGGGGCGCGCGGCGCCGGCCGCAGCGGGGGCGGCTACCACCTGCCGACCGCCGGCCTGCGCCGCCTCCAGAACCCTGCCCCGACCGCCGTCTCGAGCGCCTGAACCATTGACCGACATCTGCTACCTCCCTGGTCAGCACGGGTCCCAACGTGGTCCCGTGGGCTTTCGCGGTGAATGTCGAACTGTAGCCCAGAACGGCCCTCCGGCGCAAGCAGAATCGCCGCGAAAACCACTTCATGTAGCCCCATGTGCTCAACATGCCCACTAGATATGGACATTCATCGTGCCATAGCGCTTTCTCTATGAATGTGGAGCTCCTTCGGAGAGCGGCGGTAGATCCTGCGGATACGAGGCGGCGATAAGCTCCTCTGCCGTGACCAGCAAGCGCGCCACGAGCTCGGGCATCGATCTGCCGCCGTACTACGCGCCGGACGACCTCCCGCGGGAGAACGGCGGCGCGGCCGCGCCCGGCGAGTTCCCGTTCACGCGCGGCCTGTACCAGGACATGTACCGCAAGCGGCTGTGGACGATGCGCCAGTACGCCGGGTACGCCAGCGCCACCGAGTCGAACCGCCGGTACCGCTACCTCCTCGAACAGGGCACGACCGGCCTTTCGGTGGCCTTCGATCTCCCCACCCAGATCGGCTACGACTCCGATGCCCGGGCCGCCCGCGGCGAGGTGGGCCGGGTCGGTGTCGCGATCGACAGCGTCGAGGACATGAGGACCCTGTTCGACGGCATCCCGCTCGGTCAGGTCACCACCTCGATGACGATCAACTCGACGGCGGCGATCCTCCTTTCCATGTACCTGGCCGTCGCGGAGGAGCAGGGGACGCCCTGGGGAAACGTCGGCGGTACGGTGCAGAACGACATCCTGAAGGAGTACATCGCCCGCGGCACCCACATCTACCCGCCGCCCCACTCCCTGCGCCTGGTCACCGACCTGATCGTCTTCTGCTCCGAGCACGTTCCGCGCTGGAATCCCGTTTCGATTTCGGGCTACCACATCCGCGAAGCGGGCTCCACCGCCGCCCAGGAAATCGCCTTCACCCTTGCCAACGCCCTCTGCTACGTCGACCTGGTGCTGGCGCGCGGGCTCGAGATCGACAGCTTCGCCCCTCGGCTGTCCTTCTTCTTCAACGCCCACAACAACTTCCTCGAGGAAGTCGCCAAGTTCCGGGCCGCCCGCCGGCTCTGGGCAGAACTGGTCCGCGAGCGCTACGAGCCGGGCAGCGAACGCTCCTGCTGGCTGCGCTTCCATACCCAGACCGGCGGCTCGACCCTGACCGCGCAGCAGCCCGAGAACAACGTCGCCCGGGTGGCGATCCAGGCGCTGGCCGCCGTTTGTGGAGGCACCCAGTCGCTGCACACGAACGGGGCCGATGAAGCCCTCGGTCTGCCGACCGAGACTTCCGCGCGGGTGGCGCTGCGCAGCCAGCAGATCGTCGCGCACGAGACCGGAGTCGCCGACGTCGCCGACCCGCTCGGCGGCTCCTGGGCGATCGAGGCGCTCACCGACGAGCTCGCGGCCAAGGCCCGGAGCATGATCGAGCAGATCGAAGAACTCGGCGGCGCCGCCCAGGCGATCGAGTCGGGCTACCAGCAGAACGAGATCGCGAACGCCGCCTACCGTCACCAGTTGGCGGTCGAGTCCAGGGACGAAGTGATCGTCGGCGTCAACGCCTACACCCAGGAAGAAGACGAGGAGGCGACGTTCCTGGCCGTCGACCCGGCCGCCGAAGCCCGGCAGGTCGAGCGGGTGCGGAAGGTCCGCGAGCAACGGGACGCGAGCGCGGCGACGGCCGCCCTCGACCGTCTGCGGCAGGCGGCAGGGGGCGAAGACAACCTCGTTCCCCGAATCCTCGACTGCGTCCGGCAGCGGGCCACCCTGGGAGAGATCTCGGATCGCCTGCGCACGGTCTGGGGCGAGTACGAGCGGTGAAGTCGGCCTACGAGCGGGCGCTCGAGAAGCTCGAGGGCCGGGGCATCGCGGCGCCCCGGCAGGATGCCCTGGACGAAGACCAGCGACGGCGGATCGAAGAAGCCCGCAACCGGCACCAGGCGAAGGTGGCCGAACTCGAGATCCTCCACCGCAAGAACCTCGCCGCGGACCCGGCCAAGCGGCTCGAGGAGGAAGAGAACTACCGGACCGAGCTGCAACGTCTCGCCGAGCGCCTGGAGAGCGACATCGAGAGCATCCGCCGCGGTTGAAGCGCCCTGACGCTACGGTTTCGGGGGAGGCACGCGGCCATCTTCCGGAGGGGGCGGAAGAGGCTGGAACGGCGCATTGAGTGCGGCGACCTCTTCGCCGGCCCGGAAAGGCAGGGTGATGTCCTTCGGCCACGTGACCTTGATTGGGGAGGCGCCGCGCCGAGGCGCTTCCACGACCAGGTCGGTGTGGTCGAACTGGAACTCGATCCTGAGGCGATCGTCCGTGTAGTGCACCCGGGAACTCAACTCGTCAGCCTCGGTTCCGGCCGCAAAGACCGTTCGCCACACGGGGCCCTCGCCCAGGGGAAGGAGAGCGTAGTTACCGCCCACGATGCCGCGGTTCTCGACGACGGCAAAGAGCTCGTCGTCGACCGACTCGATCACACCCACAGCCCACTTGATCGTGCTGCCCCCAGCGCTGAAGAGCGGCCGGGACGACGTGGTCGGGAGCGCCCGTGAGTCCAGGAGCCGCTTGCCGGTCCTGGCGTCGATCAGCTCGACCCAGACGTCGCCGAGGCCTCCGCGGGGCGGCAGTGGACGGACACCGTCCACCTGCGCATAGTGTTCCCGGAGCCACCGCCGTACGGGCACACCGTGACCGTCCCCGCGCCCGCTCCGGCGGGCCGCTCCCGGCAGCGCCTCGAACCGCCTGGGCCGAGCACGAACGGTGAGCCGGTGAAGTCCGCTTACGAGCGGGCGCTAGAGAAGCTCGAGAGCCGGGGCATCGCGGCGCCCCAGCAGGAGGCCCTCGGCGAAGGTCAGCGGCGGCAGATCGAAGACGCCCGCGGCCGCCACCAGGCGAAGGTGGCCGAACTCGAGATCCTCCACCGCAAGAACCTCGCCGCGGATCCGGCCAAGCGTCTCGAGGAGGAAGAGAAGTACCGCGTCGAGCTGCGCCGGCTCGCCGAGCGCCTGGAGAGCGGCATCGAGCACACCGTCGCGGCTGATCGGGCACCCCGGCGGTGCGCTCTGATGTGCTCTACGGCTTCGGGGGAGGGGGTAGCGGCTGGGGCGGCGGGCTGAGTGCGACGACGTCTTCGCCGGCCCGGAAAGGCAGGGTGATGTCCCGCGGCCATGTGACCTTGATTGGGGAGGTGCCGCGCCGAGGCGCTTCCACAACCAGGTCGGTGTGGTCGAACTGGAACTCGATCCTGAGGCGATCGTCCGTGTAGTGCACCACGGAACGCAACTCGGAAGCCTCGGTTCCGGCCGCTTGGACCCTTCGCCACACGGGGCCCTCGCCCAGGGGAAGAAGTGCGTAGCGGAAGATGAAGACGTCGTGGTAGACGACGGCAAAGAGCTCGTCATCGACCGACTCGATCACACCCGACTTGATGGTGGCGCCCCCAGCGCTGAAGAGCGGCCGGGCCGAGGTGGTCGGGAGCGACCGTGAGTCCAGGAGCCGCTTGCCGGTTCTGGCATCGATCAGCTCGACCCAGAAGTCGCCAAGGCCTCCGTGCGGTGGCAACGGACGCACACCGTCGACGTGCGCATAGTGATATCGCGCCACCAGCGCTTCGCCGTACCACGTTTCGGTCGGGTAGCCCTCGTCGTTCGTGACCACATGGGCAATCCGGCCGGCGGCATCGTACGAAGCAACGGCTCGAGACGGCACCTGGTCACAACTCCACGGACTGCGTTGCCGCCGCTTCTCGCCAGCGCTGTAGCGGACGTTACAATGCTGCTCGAGGTGTGCGGTCTTCGTAAGCCGGTCGTGACGCAGCCCCCCCCGACTGTCCGTGACTCGCAGCCACTCCTCATCGAGGCGCTTCTTGCCTAGACGCACCGACTCGACCTCCATCTCCTGGTGAAGCAGCCGGAAGGTGGTCCGGGCAAACCCGTCGCCGCGCTCCTTCCAGTGGTGCCCCCAGGGATGAACGGGACCCGAAGCGGCACCGCCCGCAGGGCGCGGTCGACCTCGGTACAGACCCAACTCCGTCTTCCGAGACGTTCCGGGCAGCGGAGGCAGGCGGGAGAGAAGGCCGTCCATCTCCTCTCGACTCATGTTGCGGCCCCGGGCGACCGGAAATCTCTCGCCTCCATCGGGCGAGGGCAGACCATATGCACGGTGCTCCATGACGCTCCTGCCGTCCGGATAGCGGGTCACAATTCTCTCGACGTTGCCGTGCTCGTCGAAGAAGCTGTCTTCCGTACGACCCGCGCTGGATGCAGCATAGCGTTCGACCAGAACGCCGTCGTCATCACGAAATCTGATCTCGGTGCCGTACTCGCCACTGTAGGTGATCTCCACCTCCGTCTGAGCGGACACGGGGCTCGATGGCAGAAGCGTAGCGCCGGCAAACGTGAGAGCGCTGGCCAACGCCCGAGTGGTTCGTTTCGACATTCGCAATGCTCTCCTTGTCTGCTGGAGTTGATGGCTCGGTCCCGTTCTCTCGGTCCGACGTTCACGGGCACGCATTCATCACCGCCTGATGGAAGGGGCCTGGGCCGCCAAGGTCGTCGTGGCTATTGCCAGCGAGGTGCAGCATCTCATGAAGCACCGTGTCGGCTCTCAGCGAATCAGAACCGCTGTAGAAGAGCGGGCAGGTGAAGATGGTCCCGGGCACCTCGTCGCGGTCGCTGTATGCCGCATCGCCCGCGTCGGTACACGCGTTCACGGAATCGCTCCTATCGAAAGACACGTTACCGAGCGCACCCAGGATATCCAGTTCTCCGTTCTGCCTGAAGAACAGCCTGCAATTGTATCTCTGTGCCCGGGCCGTGGCGTCGTCCCTGGCATCGCTCTCCATGTCGTCCTTCTGCTCGTCCGTCGGTTCTTGCGGCGTTGTAGGACCGCCGGGCCCGCCGGGACCGCCGGGACCATCGGGATCGCCGCCATCACCAGGCCCCGGATTGGGCTCGCCGGGCCTGGCACCAGGCGGCGGGCCCGGGTCCGCGCCCGGATCTTCGCCGGTCACGGTGAACACGCCGCCCTCCGGGATCTGAGCGCAAGAATCCTCGTCCACCGCCTCGCCTTCCTGATCACAGACCACGTCCCCCGGACCCACCCCCGTGGGCGTTGCCACCACTCCCAGCGTAGTGGTAGACGTCACGGTCAGCGAGTAGTTGCCGGGACCAGGGTCGTAGGGGTACACCACGACGCTGTGGTTCCCTTCACCTAGAGTGCCGCTCCAGGAATCATCCCGCGTGCCCCAACGGTTCGTGCATCGGCTGCTGCCCACCCGGCAGTCGAAGTCGATGGTCAGGCCGGTCAGGGCCACGTCCACTTCCGCCCCCCTGGCCAGGGTGAAGCTGTAGGTCCGGCTCGTCGAGATGTTCGTCTCGCTCGTATCGACCAGCGTCGTGACTTGAGTCCTCGTCCCGTCGCTGCCGCCCGTGCTTGACGTCTCGACCGAGACCGTGAGCGTGTAGTTCCCCGAGGCGCCGGTTCGAGGATAGACGACGATCTTGTGCTCGCCCGCATCCAGGGTGCCGCTCCACGAATCGTCCGCCGTGCCGCTCTGGTTCGTGCAGTCGCTCTGACCGACCCGGCAGTCGAAGTCGCTTGTCATCCCCGTCAACCTTACCGACACGTCGAACCTCGCAGACAGTCGCAGCGCATACGTGCGGGATCTCGACGCGCCGTCGCCTTGTCCGGGGTTGGTCGGCTCAGGGTCGGGCGAGGGTGGCGGCGAAACGGGGGTGCCAGTGACGCTGAGCGTCCAGTTTCCAGCGGCAGCGTTGTACGGATAGACGGTCACCGTGTGCGTGCCGGCGTTGAGCGTGCCGCTCCAGGAGTCGTCTCTCGTGCCGCCGCGGTTCGTACAGTGGGAGCTGTTCACCCGACAGTCGATGTCCCGGTTCATGCCCGTCAGGCTCACGCTCACTTCCGTCCTTGATTCCAGTCTGAACCGGTACTCCTTCCGTCCCGCGCCGGTCTCCGTTGCGGTGAACGGCAGCGTGTAGGTCCCGGGGGCGGGCGGTGAAGGGTCGGACGGAGGAGCGGCCGAGGCCGTGACCGTCGTGTTGAACCGGACCGTAGTGCCTACAGACCCGAAAACGATCGTGCCCGAACTGTCGCGGGCCGTGTAGACGATCCTGTACGTCGTGTCTGCCGTCACCGTCGGCAGCGTTCCGCTCACGCTGCGGGTGGACGCATCGAACGTGATCCCAGGGGGCAGACCGGACACACTGTACCTGTACGGCGGCACGCCTCCCGTCGCGGCAGGCAACGTCGTGTTCAGCGAGCCGCCCGAAGGTAGCCGGGAATCCGGAATCGCGGGCAGCGACAAGGGCGGTGGAGGTGGCGGAGCAGCCGGCGCGGCCACCACGGCGGTGAACGTCACCGAATCCGTGGCGCTCCTGCTGTCCCTCACGGAGTATGTGACGGTGTAGGTGGTGTCCACGAGCACGGTCGGGAGCGTGCCGCGGGCGCGCCGGGTCGAGTGAGAGAACGAGATCCCCGGCGGCAAACCCGAGACGCTGTAGGAGTAGGGCCGCCTGCCCCCCGTCGCCGCCGGGAACACCGTGTCGACGGTGCCGCCCGAGCTCGTCCCTCATCCGCAGCCTGGTCCGGTCATTCCTCATTACCTCGGCACTTGACCTCAGGGAGGTGGGGGACTTGAAGCGCCTGCGCGACGCACTAACGCTATTCATCCTGCTCGTGGCTGGAATACCGTCGGTGCTCACGGCGACGCGGCTCAGCTTCAGAGCGACGGTGGTGCCGCCGCCCGCACCCCCTCCCCCTCAAGGGCGGCGCCCTGCAACAGAAGCTGGCCCTGCAGCGCGGCGGCGCAGGAGAGAACCGGCACGAACAGGACGACGGCACAGGCGCTGGACCCGGGCGCCGGTAACCCAGGCAATGCCGACAGCCAGTTCCGCAGCAATACCGAAACCCCGGAACCCAGTTGAACGATCCCCGCAGCCGCCGGAACCGCCAGCAGAGGCCAGTAGAAGTCCAGGGGCCGGTACTCGAAGTAGTCGCCGCCGATCCGGAACACGTAGGCCATGTGCGGGACGATGCAGGCGAGCGGCAGGACGAGGCGGAGATCGCCGCGTTCCCGCCAACCTCGTCGAACGGCCAGGACCGCCAGCGGCATCAGCAGGTAGAGCCCGGTCTCGATCGCCGCGGCCCACAGGTAGTTGAAGCCGGACTCGTACCAGGGCCGGACGTGCTTGGCGTAGTACGTGTTCGGCAGCCACTCGCCGTAGTAGCCGTACCGAAACAGGAACTGCGCTCCGACAAGCGCGACGAACGGCAGCGCCAGCCAACACAGCTCCCGAACGTCGACGCGCAACCGCCTGGCAGCAACTGTCCGCTGCGCAACGAACCAGCCGAAGCAACAGGCCGCGATCAACAGACCCTCGGGCCGCGTGTACGCGGCGGCCGCAAGGCTCAGCGAAGCGACCAGCAACCCCCGCCGACTGGCGGCGTGAACGCTCAGGCAGACGACCGCTACCACGACGAAGAGGGTGAACTGCCGCGTCTCCAGTCCGCCGCCGGAGGTCCACACCGCGAAGGTGGCGCTGGTGCACAAGAGGCCCAACGCCATCCACGCCACGAGCCCCCGCCGCCGGAGTCCGGGAAGCGAAGCCGCCCACCAGCCCACGGCCCCGAGCGAACCGATCGTGCAGAGCACGGACAGCCAGGGCGCGACGTTCTCCGGGCGCAGCCCGAAGACCTACGACCAGCCAGGGCAGGTTGCCGCCGAGAAGAGCCAGGCTCCGCGGCACGACGCGCATCGCCGTCAGACGGCGGACTTGCAGCCAGCCAGAGATCGGGTTGCCAAATCCTGAAGCGCGGTCACCTGCAGCAGGCTCTCGCGCAGCGCCTCGATGGCGTCCACCGCCGCCATCGCCCCCGAGATCGTCGTCACGCACGGTATGTCGAACTTGAGCGCCGTGGTGCGGATCTCCATGTCGTCCTTGTACGACTCGCCGCCCAGGGGCGTGTTCACGATCAGGCCGACCTCGCCGTTGATCAGGTAGTCGACCACGTGCGGCCGTCCTTCGGCCACCTTGTTCACGCGCCGCGTCTCGATGCCCCGGTCGCTGAGGAACGAGGCGGTGCCGGCCGTGCACAGGAGTTCGAAGCCGAGGTCCCGAAGCCGCTCGGCGACTCGCAGCAGAGCCGGCTTGTCCCGGTCGTTGACCGACAGGAAGGCGGCGCCGCTGTCAGGCAGCGCGTGGCCGGCGCCCAGCCAGGCCTTGGCGAAGGCGCTGCCGAAGCTGCGGCCGATGCCCATCACCTCGCCGGTCGACTTCATCTCCGGGCCCAGAACCGGGTCGACGCCCGGGAAGCGGTCGAACGGGAAGACCGGCGCCTTGACGAAGAAACGGTCGACCGGAGGCTCCTCGACCAGGCCGATCTCCTCCAGGGTCTCCCCGACCATGACGCGGGTCGCGATCTGCACCAGGGGCAGGCCGACCGCCTTGGCGATGAAGGGCACCGTCCGCGAGGCCCGGGGATTCACCTCCAGCACGTAGACCTCTCCGTCGTAGATCGCGAACTGCACGTTCATCAGGCCGACGACGCCCAGCCTCAGCGCCAGCCGGCTGGCGATCTCGCGCATCTTGTCGAGGTCCGCCTCGTCCACCCGGTAGGGCGGCAGCACCGCCGCCGAGTCGCCGGAGTGGATGCCGGCCTCCTCGATGTGCTGCATGATGCCGCAGACGACCGCCCGCTCCCCGTCCGCCACCAGATCGACGTCGACCTCGAAGGCGTCCTCGAGAAAGCGGTCGAGCAGCACCGGCCGCCCGGGCGAGACGTCGGCGGCGCGGCGCATGTAGTTGATCAGCGTCGGCTGGTCGTAACAGATCGACATCGCCCGGCCACCGAGCACGTAGCTCGGCCGCACGACGACCGGGTAGCCGATCTCGTCGGCCACCCGGCACGCCTCGTCGAGCGAAACCGCGGAGCCGTTCGCCGGCACCAGGATGCCCTCCTCCGCCAGGAGGTCGCCGAAGCGACGACGGTCTTCGGCGAGGTCGATCGCCTCCGGCGACGTGCCCAGGATGGAGACCCCCGCGGCCTCGAGGCTGTGAGCGAGCTTGAGCGGGGTCTGGCCGCCGAGCTGGACGATCGCCCCCAGTGGCTGCTCGCGCCGGTAGATCGCCATCACGTGCTCGAACGTGAGCGGCTCGAAGTAGAGCCGGTCCGAGGTGTCGTAGTCGGTCGAGACGGTTTCCGGGTTGCAGTTCACCATGATCGTCTCGTAGCCGGCCCGCCGCAGGGCGAAGACCGCGTGGACGCAGCAGTAGTCGAACTCGATCCCCTGGCCGATCCGGTTCGGCCCGGAGCCCAGGATCATCACCTTCCGGCGCTCGGTGGGCTGCGCCTCGTCCTCCACTCCGGGCGTCGAGTAGAGGTAGGGGGTGACGGCCACGAACTCGGCCGCACAGGTGTCGACGCGTTTGAAGACGCGGTCGAGCTTCCGCTTCGTGATCTCGCGGGCCACCAGGTCCTCTCCGCTGCCGAGCAGGGAGGCGACCCGTTGATCGCTCAAGCCGCTCAGCCGGGCCCGGCGCAGGAGCTCGTCCGGCGCGGACTCGAGGTCCCAGCAGGCGAGTTCCGCCTCGATCTCCACGACCGTGCGGATCTCGCGCAGGAACCACGGGTCGATGTCCGAGGCCGCCGCCACCTCCTCGACCGGCCAGCCCTGGCGGAGCGCGGCGAAGACCCCGAAGAGGCGCTGCCAGTTGGGCGTGCTGAGCCGCCGCCGCAGACCGACCGGGTCGCTGACGAGTTCCTCCTGGCGCGGCCACGCGGCCTCCAGCTCCAGGCCGGAGAGTCCCTTCATCAGCGCCTCGCGGAAGTTGCCGCCGATCGCCATCACTTCGCCCACCGACTTCATCGAGGTGCCCAGCGTGCCGGCGGTGCGCTCGAACTTCTCGAACGCCCAGCGCGGGATCTTGACGACCGTGTAGTCGAGCGTCGGCTCGAAGGCGGCGTAGGTCTTGCCGGTGATGTCGTTCGAGATCTCGTCCAGGGTGTAGCCGACCGCCAGTTGCGCGGCGATCTTGGCGATCGGGAAACCGGTCGCCTTCGACGCCAGGGCCGAGCTCCGCGAGACCCTCGGGTTCATCTCGATCACTACCTGCCGGCCGGTGCCCTGCTCCACCGCGAACTGGATGTTCGAACCACCGGTCGCGACGCCCACCTTGCGGATCACGGTGAAGGCGTCGTCCCGCATGTCCTGGTACTCGGGATCGGACAGCGTCTGCTGCGGCGCCACGGTGATCGAGTCGCCGGTGTGCACGCCCATCGGATCGACGTTCTCGACCGAACAGACGACGATCGCGTTGTCGGCCACGTCGCGCATCACTTCGAGCTCGAACTCCTTCCAGCCCAGGACCGACTGCTCGATCAGGATGAGCGAGGCCGGACTCGCCTGCAGGGCGCGGACGATCACGTCATCGATCTCGTCGCGGTTGAACACCACGCCGCCGCCCTCGCCGCCCAGCGTGAAGCTCGGCCGGACGATGACCGGGAAGCCCAGGCGTTCGATGATCTCCCGCGCTTCCTCCATCGTCTTCGCGGTGCCGCTCTCCGGCACCTCCAGACCCGCCTCCACCATGGCCCGCTTGAACAGCTGGCGGTCCTCGCCCAGGCGCAGCGCCTCGATCCCCGCGCCGAGGAGCTTCATGCCGGATTCCTCGAGCGCGCCGGACTCTTCGAGCGCCAGGGTGAGGTTGATCCCGGTCTGGCCGCCGACGGTGGGCAGCAGCGCGTCCGGACGCTCGCGCTCGATGATCTTCATCGCCACGTCGGGCACGAGGGGCTCGACGTAGGTCGCGTCGGCGAACTCCGGGTCCGTCATGATCGTCGCCGGATTCGAGTTGACCAGGATGACCCGGTAGCCCTCCCGGCGCAGGACCCGGCAGGCCTGGGTGCCGGAGTAGTCGAACTCGCAGGCCTGGCCAATGACGATAGGCCCGGAACCGAAGATCAGGATCGACTCGATGTCCGTCCGCTTCGCCATGAGCGCGCGGAGTGTATAAGCAACCGGGCACGTTCCCGGGTCGCTCCGCCAGCGGAAAAACGCCGCGCGGAAGAAACACTTTGACGCCGAGTCGCGTATACTTCTTGCAGAGGCGGCACCGACCCACAGGCAAGAGTCGAATCGACTTCGCGCCCTGGCTCCTGTGTCGTCACCCACCGGGTCGCGACTGGACGCGTCCGCTGCCAGAGGAACTGCGGCCCACCCCCGGACACAGTCCGGACCTGCCTTAAACCCTCAACTTCCGCTCAGCGGCCATCGGCCGGCTGAGGCGCGATTCAAACCCGGGAGGGGTTGCTTTCAAGCAACCCCTCCTTCCACATTGGGCCGCCTTACTCCCAATGAAGCGCCCGTGCCGGCTCGAGGGACGATGCCAGCCGCGCGGGCCACCAGCACGCGAGGCTGACGACGAGGAGGCTGAAGCCGGCCACCGCCAGCAGGTCCAGGGCCCGCACGTCGAACGGGACGCTGCTGATGAAGTAGATCTCGGCCACGCCGGGATCGAATCGCACCAGTTCGTAGCGGGTGATGACCGCGCTGACCAGCGAACCGAGCAGCAGACCGAGACCGGTGCCCGCGGCGCCAAGACTCAACCCGCAGACCAGGAACACCCGGCGCAGCCGCCGGGGGCCTAGCCCCAGCGCCCCGAGCACCGCCGTGTCCCTGCCCCGCTCCCGCACCATGACGACCAGGGCCGCGGCGATGTTGAACGTCGACACCAGCACGATCAGGCCCAGTACCAGGAACAGACCCCATTTCTGCAGCCGAAGCGCCGCGAAGATGTCCCGGTTGCCCCGTCGCCAGTCGGTCACCAGCGCATCGCCGCCCACCAGCTCCTCGATGCTCCGGTGCACCGCCGACGGGTCGGCGCCCTCCGACGTCGCCACCTCAAGCACCACCCCGACCGCGCCGAGTGCCCTGACCGCGTCCCGGTGGAGGACAGCGTAGCTGCGGTCGTACTCGGAGAACCCGGTCTCGAAGGCGCCGGCGACCCGGAGCGTGCGGTAGGCGAAGCGGGGCTGACCCGAGGGCGAACCGACGATCGCCGTCAGCCGCAGCAGCTCCCCGTCCGCCGCGCCGAGCGTCCGCTGGAGCTGGCGGCCGAGGACAACCGCGTCGAAGCCGTCGACGTTACGTCCGAGTTCCTCTTCGCCGGCGCCGAACGAAGACGCCCCGGGCAGGACGCCCCGGAACCAGACATCCACGCCGGCCGGATTCGCTCCGCTCAGAAGCTGGCCCTGGCCGGCCAGCGTGACGCCGACTCGCTCCACGCCGGGCAGCCGCCGCAGTCGGGCGGCCATCTCGTCGGCCGAAGCGAGATCTCCCGCGGCCTCGCCCAGAGGCGTGACGACCAGAGGACCGCTCTGGAGCAGCCGGTTCTCGACCGAACTCGTGTAGCCGCTCATCAGCGCCATCGAGACGACCATCGCCGCCACGCCCAGACCGGTCGACCCAAGGGCCGACCTCGCGGTCCCGGTCAGGAGCCGGCTTCGTCCCCCGAGCAGGTAGCGCGCGGCGATCCACCAGACCACCCGGCGGCCCCGCGCAGAAGCACCCGGCTCGTGGGCGCTATCCACAGACGTCGAGGAACTCCCCGAACAGTCGCGCGGCGTCGTGCGGCCCCGGCGCCGCCTCCGGGTGGTACTGGACCGAGAAGATCGGCCGTCCGGTCGCCTTGAAGGCCTCTACCGTTCCGTCGTTCAGATTGATCGCCGCCACCTGGCAGTCGTCGGGAAGGCTGTCGCCGGCGAGAGCGAAGCCGTGGTTCTGGCTCGTGATGGAAACCTCGCCGGTCTCCTCGTCGCGAACCGGCTGGTTGCCGCCGTGGTGCCCGAACTTCAGCTTGAAGGTCCTGCCGCCCAAAGCCAGGCCCAGGAGCTGGTGGCCGAGGCAGATGCCGAACAGCGGCACCCTGGACTCGATGAGTTCCCGCACTTCGCCGATGATCTCGTGGAGCGGTTCCGGGTCCCCCGGCCCGTTCGAAAGCACCACGCCGTCGACGTCCAACGCGAGACACTCGCCAGCCGGCGTGCGCGCCGGCAGTACGACGACCCGGGCGCCCTGCCGGACCAGAGAGCGAAGGATGTTCCGCTTGACGCCGAAGTCGTAGACCGCCAGGCGGACCTTCTCCTCGCCCTCCGGCTCGAGCTCGTACGGAGCCTCGCAGGTCACCTCATCGACGAGGGCCCGCCCCTCCATCGTCGGCTGCTGCCGCACTTCCTCGACCAGCTCGGCGTCCGGCCGGTCGCAACTCGTGATCAAGCCCCGCATGGCGCCGTGGTCGCGCAGCCGCCGCACCGCGGCCCGCGTGTCGATGCCCGCGAGCGCCGGCACACCCGCCGAATCCAGGTACGCGCCCAGCTCGCCGTCGCCCAATCCCGAGCGGCGCGCGGTGAACTCGCGGACCACGAACCCTTCGACCCAGACCCGGTGCGACTCCTCCGCGCCGTCGTACGTCCCGTAGTTGCCGATGTGCGGCTGGGTCATGATCACGATCTGGCCCCGGTAGGACGGGTCCGTCAGGATCTCCTGGTAGCCAGTCATCGAGGTGTTGAAGACGACCTCCGCGAAGCGGCTGCCCTCGACCAGGGTCTCGCCGCGGAAGACGGAGCCGTCCTCGAGAATCAGCCGACCCGTCACCGCGCCGGCTCCGACAGTTCGAGCAGCACTCCGCCGGCGCTCTTCGGGTGGACGAACTGCACCGTGGCGCCTTCG
Source organism: Holophagales bacterium (assembly GCA_009836625.1). Taxonomy (GTDB): domain Bacteria; phylum Acidobacteriota; class Thermoanaerobaculia; order Multivoradales; family Multivoraceae; genus Multivorans. The sequence continues at coordinate 167,655 of VXVC01000002.1, read as the reverse complement.
GCGCCGGGGCCGGGCCGCTCGCGCAGGAGAGAGAGTCCGCCCTCTCGCAGCTTCCCGTCGTCCTCGTGAACGTCGTCGCTCCGCATGCACAGGTGGTGTATGCCCGGGCCGCGCCGCTCGATGAAGCGCCCCACCGGGGAATCGCTCGAGAGCGGCTCCAGCAACTCGATCCGTGTGCCGCCGCAGGGAATCATCGCCACCCGCACCCCTTCGTGCTCGACCACCTCGATCGCCGTGATCTCGAGACCCAGCTTCTCGTAGAACGTCCTCGCCTCTTCGATCGAAGGGACGGCGATCGCGACATGGTCCAGACCCGTGATCATTGCTATGCGCCTCGCTGCTTCCGGAATCCGCCGACGAACTCGCCGACCAGCCGGTCCGCCAGATCGTAGGGATCGCCGGCCGGCCTGGATTCCCGCGGCGCCCGATTCTGCTGCGAATCGTCCTCCCCGTCCAGAGCCTTCGAGCCGCTGGCCGCCAGGAGATCCCGCCCAAACCGATCGTCGTCGATCGAGCCCATGGCGAGCCGCAGAACCTCGGCGCGGTACAGGTCCAGCACCCGGCGCCGCAGCCGCGCCGACCGCCGGGCGCCGATCTCGCCTTCCGCCCTCAGCCGTTCGAAGGACGCGGCCACCGTGTCCAGGACCTCCGCCGCGCCGTCGCCCGTTCGCGCCACGGTCGGAAGAACCGCCGGCGGTTCGCTACCGGCTCCCTCCGCCAGGTGGAGCATCTCCACGATCGACCGGCGAGCGGCAGCGGCGCCCGGCAGGTCGCTCTTGTTGACGACGAAGACGTCCGCGATCTCCATCGTCCCGCTCTTGATGGCCTGAACGCCGTCGCCCAGGCCGGGCGCCGTGACCAGAACGACCAGGTCCGAGTTCCGGCGAATGGCGGTCTGGGCCTGACCGGCGCCCACGGTTTCGACCAGGATCCAGGGAAAGCCCGCGGCGTCGAGCAGATCGGTCGCCGCCGCGGCGGCTTGCGCCAGCCCGCCGCCGGCGCCGCGTGAGGCCATCGACCGGATGAAGACGCCCGGATCGGTTTCGAGGTCCGACATCCGAACCCGGTCGCCGAGCACGGCGCCGCCGGTCAGCGGACTGGTCGGATCGAACGCGAGGACCGCCACCGGCTGTCCCTGTTTCCGGAGTTCGCGGGCCAGAGCGGCCGTCAACGTGCTCTTGCCGACCCCGGGCGGTCCGGTCAGGCCGATCGTCATCGCGCGGCCGGCGCGGCGCCAGGCCGCCTTCGCGAGGGTCAGCGTTTCACCGCCGCCCTCGATGGCGGTGAGAGCCCGGCCCAGACGCCGGGTCTCGCGCCAGGGCTCCGGGTCGTCCAGCCAGGCTTCCGCAGTCCGGTCGACGCTCATGATGCGAACCTGCCGACGTCGACCGCACCGTAGTAGTGCCACAGAATCTCGCGGTAGGTCAGGCCGCGCTGCGCCATGAGGTACGAGCCGACCTGGCACATGCCGACGCCGTGGCCGCGGCCGCGGCCGGCGAAGCGCCAGCCGGGAACGCCCCCATCGCCGCTCTCGACCGTCAGCTCCACGATGTGTTCGGGGACATCGAGCAGCCAGCGGATCGCTAGACCCTGGAGTTCCACGGTGCCCTGTTCGCCGATCAGGTCGATGCGCGCCACCCGGCCCGAGACGCCGCGCTCCAGCACCCTCAGGGACTTGAGACCCAGACCGGGAAAGCGCCTTTCGGCGGCCGCGCGCACGGAATCGTGGGAACGCCAGAGCGACCACGGCTCCGCGGCTGCCTGATCTCGCCGCCTCGGCGCCTCGTGAACGATGAGAACCACACGGCCGCGGGCCAGGTACACGCGCAGGCGGTCACCGGGCGCTGTCGCCAGGGTCCGCGTCGGAACGCCGAGGTCCCCGGGCGGCGCTCCCGCGGTGACCTCGGCGAGCAGCAGCGCCGCCCCCGGAGCCAGCGGCACGAGCCGGCGACGGCCCTGCTGGCGCAGGTCGAGCCAGCCGCCGTCGAGGCCTCCCAGGCTTCCTTCAACGACCTCCAGGTCGCCCTCGGATCGGGCGCGGCTGAGTCGCTCATCGACCCGCCTCTCACGTACCCTGCGCACGCCGAGAGACTTCAGCAGATGCCTGGCGGGCGATCCCTCGGCGCCGCCTGCCAGGGTCACTCCTCCCCCTTCGACGCAGGCCGTTCCCACAGGGCCCCCGCCCGCCAGAAGAGGGAAGACGTGATCGACGAGTTCGGTGTCCCCGCCGCAACTCGCGGTGAACAGCGCCTCCTGGAGAACGCCGCCGCGCAGCAGGATCTCGCCGCGAGTGGCGGCGATCGCCTGGTCCGAGACCGGGTGTTCCACGTCCAGACCGCCGTACACCTGGCACAGGGGGGTAGCGCAGAGGTCGTACCCCTCCCCTTCGAACTCGCCAAGGCGCTTGACCGCGTAGGTGCGAGCGGCCACGGCCTGCGCCTTGATCGCCTCGAGCTCCGGATACAGGTCCGGACCGAGCTCGACCGGCACGACGCCGCGCAGGTAGTCCTCGAGCGGCGCGGCGTTGACGACGTTCAGGCCGGCCCGGTCGCTCAGGAAGACCTCGAGCGCACCCCGGTAGCGACGGCCCAGGATGTCGACGACGCCGTCGGCCGACTCGAGCCGCAGCCTCCGCCCCGCGACCCTCCCGACTCCTTCAATCTCGAAGCCCGGCTCCTCCAGAACCTGGCCCTCGGTCGTGATCCAGACGTCGTCGAACCCTTCGACATGAAGCCGGCCACGAGCCTCCTCCGCTGTCTCACGGTCACCGAAGCGTCCCACTCGGACCCGATACAGGCCGGTGCCCGCATCGAGCACCGAGTCCGCCTCCTGGCCGAGCAGACCAGCCAACCGGCCGGCCAGCCCTTCCGCCTGCACCCGATCCCGCAACGCCGCCACCTGCAGACGATGGACTCCCGGACTCGCCTTCCCCGGCGCTGCGATCACCTCGAAGGACCCGATCACCTCGTACCGTCGGCCCGCGTCGTCCACAAGCCACGAAGGCCCGTCGCAGCAGGCGACCTCGACCCGCTCCAGGTCCGTGGCCAGCCCGAGCCGAATCTCCTCCGGCAGCACGATCGACGAAGGCGACGTCGCCGGGCTCGGCCCCGCCGCCAGCAGCAGACAGGCCGCAACACCCAGACCCAGGTTCGTCATCCACCGCTCGACCATCCGGACCGCTACCGATGCTGATGCGCCTGGAGTTCGTGGCGGTAGTCGCCGACGGCGTCGATGAGGATCGGCTTCGCCATCTGGTGGAGGCGGCTGATCAGGCTGGCGGGAACGCGGCCTGCCAGGGTCCGGGCGCCGTCGCTGGGGTCGCCGTCGGCTTCGGGGGTCAGGTAGTAGTTGCTGGTGAACAGGGTCGGGCGGCGGGCCATGTAGCGGCCGTTGATCAGCAGGTACAGGGTGTCGGAGACGAAGGCCGAGGGCCGTCGGGCGCCGAGCTCGTCGACGACGACGACGTCCGCCTCCTGGAGCGGCCGCAGCAGGTCGGCCTGGTTGCGCGGAGCGTCGGGCTGGAAGGTCGCCTGGATGTCGGCGACCAGGCCGGTGAAGTCGACGAAGCGGCCGCCGACGCCGTACTGCTCGGCCAGTTCGATCAGCACGGCCACGGCAAGGTGCGTCTTGCCCCGACCGCTCGGGCCGATGAACACCAGTCCGGCTTCGTTCAGCGATCCGTCGAGCTCCATGAACTCCTCGATGTACTGGTCGCAATCGCGCCGCGCGGTGAGGAGTTGATCGCCCACGTCTCCGGCGAGCCGGAAGTTGGTGAGCCGGCAACCCTGGTACTTGGGCGGAATGCCCAGGTCGTCGACGCGGCGGCCGCGGACGCGGGTCGAGTGGCAGGTGCAACGTCGCGCCTGGTTCGTCGCGAGGTCGACGATCCAACCGCGCCCGCCACAGAGTTCGCAGCCTTCCTCGTTCACTCCTCGTCCTCGACCTTGACCAGCGCGCCGCTTCGCACCCAGACCAGGGCGTGCCGTCGCCGGACACCCCGGCGGCGGTCAGCCGCGTCGCGCTCAACGATCGAGAGTAGCCTGTCCCGCTCGGCCTCGAGCCGCGCCAGGCGTTCCTGCAGAGTGAGGATGACCTCGACTCCGGCGAGGTTGACCCCCATGTCCCGGGTCAGCGTGAGGATCGACTCGAGCCGGTTCAGGGAGTCTTCATCGTAGAGGCGGGTGTTGCCATCGCTTCGTTGCGGCTCCAGCAGGCCCTCACGCTCGTACAGCCGGAGGGTCTGCGGATGGATGTCGTAGCGCTCGGCGACCTTGCTGATCATCACGTAGCGGCCGCCCCCCACCCGCCGGCGGCGGGACGGGGGACGGCGCCCACGCGACGACCGCGGCGGCGTCACCTAGCTGGCCTCCTTGTCCCCGGAAGCGCTGTCGTCCCCGGACGTTTCGTCGACGTCGACGAAGTCGGCGTCGATCACGTCGTCATCGGCGGCCTGAGGCCCGCCGTCTCCGGGGCCGCCCGTGCCCGGAGGCGCGCCGGGGGCCGACTCGGCGCTGGTCTGTTCGTAGATGACCTGCGCCAGCTTGTGCGAGGCCTGGGTCAGCCGCGCGGATGCGCCCTGCATGGCGGCGGCGTCCTCGCCCTCCATGCTCTTCTTCGCATCCTCGATCGCGGACTCGAGCTCGGCGCGGTCGCTCTCGGACAGCTTGTCCCGGTGTTCGGCGAGGTTCTTCTCCGTGCCGTAGACCAGCGAGTCGAGCTGGTTGCGGGCGTCGATCGCCTCGCGACGCTTCCTGTCCTCGTCGCTGTGGGCCTGGGCGTCGGCGACCATCCGTTCGATCTCGTCCTTCTCGATGCCGCCCGAGCCGGTGATCGTGATCTTCTGCTCCTTGCCGGTGCCCTTGTCCCTGGCCGACACGTTGACGATGCCGTTGGCGTCGATGTCGAACGTGACCTCGATCTGCGGCATGCCGCGAGGCGCCGGGGGAATGCCCACCAGGTGGAAGCGGCCGAGCGTCCGGTTGTCCCCGGCGATCTCACGCTCCCCCTGGAGCACATGGACCTCGACGGAGGTCTGGTTGTCGCCGGCGGTCGAGAACACCTCGCTCTTGCGGGTGGGAATCGTCGTGTTGCGGTCGATCAGCTTGGTGAAGACGCCGCCCAGCGTCTCGATGCCAAGCGACAGCGGCGTGACGTCCAGCAGCAGGACATCGGTGACGTCACCGGCCAGTACACCACCCTGGATCGCCGCGCCGATCGCCACCACCTCGTCCGGGTTCACACCGCGGTGGGGTTCCCGTCCGAAGAACTCCTTGACCGCTTCCTGCACCGCCGGCATCCGGGTCTGGCCGCCCACCAGGACGATCTCCTCGATGTCGCTGGTGCCGAGGCCGGCGTCCCTGAGCGCCTGGCGGCACGGTTCGAGCGTGCTCCTGACCAGGTCCTCGGTGAGCTGCTCCAGCTTGCTGCGCGAGAGCTTGACGTTCAGGTGCTTCGGCCCGGAGGCGTCGGCGGTCACGAAGGGGAGGTTGATCTCCGTCTCCTGAACGCCCGACAGCTCGATCTTCGCCTTCTCGCCGGCTTCCTTGAGCCGCTGCATGGCCATCGGATCCTGGCCGAGGTCGATGCCCTGGTCCTTCCTGAACTCCTCCAGCAGCCAGTCGATAATCCGCTGGTCGATGTTGTCGCCCCCCAGGTGGGTGTCGCCGTTCGTCGCCTTGACCTCGACCACACCCTCGCCCACCTCGAGAATCGAGATGTCGAATGTGCCGCCACCGAAGTCGTAGACGGCGATCGTGCGGTCGCCCTCCTTGTCCAGGCCGTAGGCAAGCGCCGCCGCGGTCGGTTCGTTCACCAGCCGCTCGACGGTCAGTCCGGCAATCTGGCCGGCATCCCGCGTGGCCTGACGCTGAGCGTCGTTGAAGTAGGCCGGGACCGTGATCACGGCGCGTTCCACCGGACCGCCGAGATAGTCCTCGGCCGCCTGCTTCAGCTTCTGCAGCACCATCGCCGAGATCTGGGGCGGCGTGTAGGTCTTGCCGGCGGCCTCGATCTGCACGTCGTCGCCGGAACTCGAGACCGCGTAGGGGACCATCTTCTGCTCTTCGGAAACCTCAGCCAGGCGCCGCCCCATGAAGCGCTTGATCGAGAAGACGGTGTTCTGCGGGTTGGTCACCGCCTGTCGCTTGGCGACCTGGCCGACGAGCCGCTCGCCCTTCTCCGTGAAGCCGACGATCGACGGCGTCGTCCGGCTTCCCTCCGAGTTCGGAATCACCTTCGGGTCCGAGCCCTCCATCACGGCGACGACGCTGTTGGTCGTCCCCAGGTCGATACCAATGATCTTGCTCAAAACTGTCTCTCCTGAATCGTCCGGTCAGTGAACCCGAACGGGTCGGTTCTCATCTCTGGCGTCGCGGGCAGGTTCGGTCTCAACCGCCTACCTCGACCCAACGCGACAGGGACACTAAGACCTAAGCGGCCTGTTGTCAAGTCCCGCTCAGCGGTAATCTGCTGGAAGCAGACTAAGATTGCGTCCGGGATCCTGCCGTCGGACGAGACCGGATCTGCACGGAGTCAGCCGCGGCTCTTTTCGACGTACCGCATCCGGAGCTGTGCGAGAAGATCCTCGAGCAACGCCGTTTCCTGCTCGGGGACGTTGCCCCGCGTCTTCTCCTGCAGCACCGCCAGCAGGTCGATGTGGAGCCGGGCCCGCGGCAGATCCTGGGCGCTCTGACCGTCGGGTAGCTGGGCGTCGCCGAGCAGGAAGGCGATCGGCTCGGCGAGTACGGCGACCAGGTCCATGAAGCCGGGAGACTGCGCCCCGGGCGGCGGCATCCGGGAAGCCGCCGCGTCCTCCGGATCCGGGAATGGCGTCGCGGGCGGGGCCTGTTCAGGCCCGCCGGGCGGCGCCTCGGCCGGACTCGCCGGGCTGTCCTGACCGGCGCCCGAGGGTGGCTGCTCCGCGGCCGTCCCGGCCTTCTGCTGCTCGAGGAAACGGTACTCTTCCCGCAGTTCGCCGTCGTCCGTGAACATCCTTCTGTCGGTGACCTTCACTTCCGACCTCCGCTTCCCACGAATGCAACACCCTAGCAAAGGAGACGGCGCCGGAACCGACTCCTGCTCGCTCGCTCCGATCGCCGATCTGATCGACCGGCTGCGCGTCGACTGCCCATGGGACCGCGAGCTGTCGCTGGCGGATCTTCGGGCGTATCTGATCGAGGAGGCCCACGAACTGGCCGCGGCGATCGACGAACGCGATCCCGCCGCAATCAAAGAGGAACTGGGCGACCTGCTGTTCGAGGCGGTCTACGTCGCCCGCCTGACGGGCGCGGAACTGGACGAAGTGCCGCTTGCCGGGGCGATCCGCTCGGTGATCGACAAGATGGTCGCGCGGCACCCTCACGTATTCGGCGACGAGAAGGACCAGGCGAAGGCCGGTTCCGCGGCCGAGGTCGCGGCGATGTGGGAGCAGCGGAAGCGGAGCCACGACGGCGAGCGCTCCGTGCTGGACGGCGTGCCGGCGTCGTTGCCGGCGCTCGTGGGCGCCTACCGGCTCGGGCAGAAGGCGGCCGGCATCGGGTTCGACTGGGACTCGACCGAAGCGGTGCGAGCCAAGGTGGCCGAGGAACTCGACGAACTGGACCAGGAGACTGACGACGACCAGACCGGCCAGTCCGCCGAGGCGAAGGCGCGGGTCGAAGAGGAGCTGGGCGACGTGCTGTTCGCGGTCGCCAACCTCGCCCGTCATCTGGACGTGGACCCGGAACGCGCGCTGGCGGCGGCGAACCGCAAGTTCCGCCTCCGTTTCGCGGCGATGGAGGCGGAGCTCGAGCCTGGCGGCGACTACCCGTTGGAGGAACTGGAACGGTTGTGGGAGCGAGCGAAGCGGAGGGAGGCGTAGCCCGCGGCTACGGTTGGTCCGGCTCGGCGGGCGCCTCCAGGATGAACAGGCCCAGAGCGTCGTCCAGGACCGGATCCGATCCGTCATCCCTTTCGCCGAAAGCAGACACGTTCAGCCGGTGCTCGTTGCTGACGCGGATTCTGCGGTTCAGCCGTTCGCCCTCGGGGTCCGTGTAGAAGGCCGCGGTCGTCTCGAGCACGCCGCCGCCGTTCGGCAGCTCAATCTGCCGCAGCGTTCCGGCGTAGCCGAAGGTCGACTCGCCGCTGTGGTCCGCGTCGACCGCCTGGCGCAGGACGGCGGTCAGGATCTCGGCCGGTCCCTGTGAACTGCGATCGGTCAGGACGTCGATGCTCCCCGAGAACAGGCCCCCCGCGCCCTCGAAGGTCTTGAGCTTCCGGTCCTCCCGGTCGATCAGGCTGCCCAGCTCGCCCGCGGCGAACAGGCCCGCCACCGCGTAGGCGGCCTCGGCGGAACCTCCCGCGACGCCGCGGAGATCGATCAGCAGGGAGTCGCCCGCGTAGCCGTCGAGCAACGCCTCCACCTGGGCTGCCGTGCCGGAATCGAAGCTCGGGATGCTCAGTACGCCGACCCCGCGGATCTCCTCGAACTCCGGCGGAAGCGGCTCGTACTCGTCCAGGGTCAGGCTCGCTTCGACGCTGCTGCCGCGCCGCACGAGCTCCAGGTTCAGTTCGGAGCCGACCGGGGCGGCGAACTGACGCCGCAGCTCCCACAGCGGCATCGCGCGGGACGAACGACCGTTGATGCCGGCGACGATGTCAAACGGCTCCAGACCTGCGGTCTCGGCCGGACTGCCGCGGTCGACCGCGACCACATAGGCGGTGCCGCGCTCCTTGAGCACCAGGGCGCCCGAATGCCGGCGGTCCACCTCGCGCGCCGCCCGGTACGACTCGACCTCGCTCGCGGGTACGTAGACCGAGAAGGGGTCGAGGGCATCCGTCACGCCATCCATGGCGCCCGCCGTCAGACTCCGTCCGTCGGTCTCCTCGACGTACGAGCCGCGGATCAGCCGAAACACCTCCTCCCACAGCGCGAGGTACTTGTAGATCGAGTCCCGTCCGGTGTCGTCCGGGTCGTCGCTGGCGCCCAGCCAGGCGCCGCCGGCCAGACTCAGGACGAGGAGCAGGCACAGGCAGACGACCGTCAGCCGAGCGCCGCCGAGACCCCAGAGGCGATTCGCCAGCGACCGCCCGCTGCCTTCCGCGTTCACCGCTCCCTCAGGCGAGCGAAGCGACTGCCTCGTCCTCGTCCTCCAGGATGTCCAGCACGGTGACCAACTGGGTGATCTGAAGCACGCCGAGGACCCTGCTCGGCAGGGAGAACAGGCGGAGCTTGCCGCCCCGGTTGGTGACCGTGGTGTAGGCGGCAACCAGCTCGCCGACGCCGGAGGAGTCGATCGCACGCACCCGCCCCATGTTGAGCAGGATGCTCGTAGCGCCCTCGCCGACCGCCGCGTGGACGGCCTCTCTCAGAGCCACATCGCCTTCGCCAATCGTGATCCTGCCCTGGAGATCGAGAATCGTCGCTCCATCGCGCTGGCGCTTTTCAATCTTCATTCGCTCCTCCCTGGTCTGTTTCGGCGCTGCTGCCCGGGGCGCCGAACTTCTTGTGAAGCCGGACCTTCGTGCCGCCATCGGCGCCGAAATCGTAGTCGATCTTATCCATGAACCTGCGCATGTAGAAGATTCCCCTGCCTTCTGTCTTGAGCAGGTTGTCCGGGGCCAGCGGGTCCGCCACGGCGCCCGGATCGAAGCCGCTGCCCTGGTCCTCGACCGTGATGTCGACCCCGCTCTCGTCCACCGCCAGACACACGTCCACCTTCTTCTCCGGATCGAGGCCGTTGCCGTGCTTGATCGCGTTGGTCAGCGCTTCCCGCAATGCGATACCCATCCAGTACCCCGTCTCTTCGTCGATCGGCAGGGACTCGAGGGTTTCGTCCAGCACCGCCTGAACCAGCTCGATGTTCTCGTAGCGGCTGCCGATAGAGAGCCGAATCGTCTGCTGAACGGGTTCCGGCACGGCAGCCTCCGCCTCAGGACCGGGCCCGGGTCGCGCCGCGCTGGTGCTGGTACCGGCTTCCAGCGCCCGGTTCGCCGTAGGCGGTCTGCGGCTCGGACTCCATCGCGATGAAGATGAGCTGGGCGATCCGGCGGCCCGCGTCGAGCACGAACGGCACCGGACCGAGGTTCTGCAGTTCCAGGGTGATGTTCCCCTCGAACCCCGGGTCGCACCAGCCGGCCAGCGAATGGTTGATCCACAGCCGGCCCAGGGTGGACTTGAGCTTCAGGTCGCAGGCCACGGAACGCGGAATGCGCACGAACTCGAGGGTGGTGGCGAGCACGACCTCGTTCGGGAACAGCTTGATCCTGTCGCCGTGGAACTCCTCCGGGTCACGCGTGGGGCAGATCCAGTGGTCGCCGACACGGACGTCGTAGCTGGCCGCGTTCACCTGGTCCGGCTCGAAGGGGTCGACGCCGCCCGCCTCGCCCCAGGCGCGGATCCAGTGGTCCGGCTTGATCACGGCCGCTCCGCCACTGTGCCGTCCACGTCCCCCACCTCAGTAGAAGTAGACGGGACCGCCGTCCTCGCCACGGTGAATCGTCTCGACGAAACGAATGACGCCCTCCTTGAGCGACATGGTCAACGTCGACGTCCGGAAGCCGTCACCGAAGAAGCGGACGCCCCGCAGCAGGTCGCCGCCGGTGACGCCGGTGCAGCAGAACAGGATGTCCTCCCCCGGCGCGAGCTCTTCGGTCCTGTAGATGCGGTCGGGATCCTCGATGTCGAACTCCGCGAGCCGCCGCTTCTGCTCGTCGGAAAGCGCCGACAGCCGCCCCTGGATCTCTCCGCCGAGGCAACGCATCGCCGCCGCCGTGATCACTCCTTCCGGCGCCCCGCCGGCGCCGATCACCGCGTGGACGCCCGTGCCGCGGACAGCCGCCGCGATCGCCGTCGACAGATCCCCGTCGCCGATCAGCTTGATGCGCGCCCCGGCGGTCCGGATGCCGTCGATCAGACCCCGGTGCCGGTCCCGGTCGAGAACAACCACGGTCAAGGCGCTGACGGCGCAGTCGAAAGCGGCCGCGATCGCCTTCAGGTTGTCCTCGACCGGAGCGTCCAGGTCAACCTTGCCGCGGGCGGTCGGGCCCACCACGATCTTGTCCATGTAGATGTCGGGGGCGTGGAGGAGGCCGCCGCGCTCGGACGCGGCGAGCACCGCCATCGCGTCGGAAGCCCCGGTGGCGCAGAGATTCGTCCCCTCCAGGGGGTCGACCGCGAAGTCCACCTGCAGATCGCCCGCGGCCCGGCGACCGACCTTTTCGCCGACGTAGAGCATCGGCGCCCTGTCGCGCTCCCCCTCGCCGATCACCACCCGGCCGTCGATCGCCATGTCCGCCAGGACACTGCGCATCGCCTCGACGGCGACGTGGTCCGAGTGGTGGCGGTCGCCGTATCCCATCGTCTGGGCGGCCGCGACCGCGGCGGCCTCGGTGACGGCGACGAAGTCATGGTCGCGAAGCTCCCCGGTCACGAGCCGGCCCCCGCGGCGGCAGCGGCCAGCTCCGGCCGGTCGGCGGCCTCCCGCGCCTGGCGGCGGCTCATCGGCGGGTTGAAGGACGGGATGCCGGTCACCGCGGCGCCGATCACGAGGCCGTGGATGTCGTGGGTTCCCTCGTAGGTGTACACCGACTCGATGTTCAGCATGTGGCGGACGACCGGATACTCGTCGGAGATGCCGTTGGCGCCCAGGATCTCTCGCGCCAGCTTCGCGCATTCGCGCGCGACCCAGACGTTGTTCCGCTTGCACATCGAGACGTGCTGCGGTTCCATCTTGCCGGCCGTCTTCAGGCCCGCCAACTGGTAGACGAGGAACTGTCCCTTGGTGATCTCCGTGATCATCCAGGCCAGCTTCTCCTGGACCAGCTGGTGGCTGGCGATCGGCTGACCGGCGAATTGCACCCGTTGACGGGCATACTCGAGCGCCGTGTGGTAGCACTCCATCGCCGACCCGAGGCCGCCCCAGCAGATGCCGTAGCGCGCCTGGTTCAGGGTCTGGAGCGCGCTGCCGACGCCCCGGGTGCCCGGCAGGATGTTCTCCGCGGGAATGCGGCAGTTCTGGAACGAGAGCTCGCCGGTGACCGAGGCGCGGAGCGAGAACTTTCCGTGCTGCTCCGCGCTCACGAAGCCCTCCGTGCCCTTCTCGACGAGGAACCCGCGGATCCCCTCGTCCGTTCGCGCCCAGACGACGGCGACATCGGCGACGCTGCCGTTCGTGATCCACTGCTTGGCGCCGTTCAGCACCCAGCAGTCCCCGTCCCGACGAGCCCGCGTGCGCATCGCCGACGGATTCGAACCGAAGTCCGGTTCGGTGAGCCCGAAGCAGCCGATCATCCGGCCGCTCGCCAGGCCGGGAATGAACCGGTCCTTCTGCTCCTGGGAGCCGAACGTGAGAATCGGGTACATCACCAGGGAACTCTGGACCGAGACCATGCTGCGAATCCCCGAGTCGCCGCGCTCCAGCTCCTGCATGACGAGGCCGTAAGCGACGTCGCCCAGGCCCGGCAGCCCGTACTCCGTGAAGTTCGCCCCGAACAGGTTCAGATCGCCGAGTTCGGGAGCCAATTCCATCGGCGCCCGCGCCTCGCGATGGCACTGCTCGATGATCGGCTTCACCCGCTCGTCGACGAACTGGCGCACGGTGTCCCGGATGAGTCGTTCCTCGCCGCTGAGCAGCGAGTCGAAGTTCATGAAATCAACGCCTGGAAATCGGTCCAAAGCCCTCTCCCGGGTGGTTCACGGCAGCGCCGAACCCTACCAGTCCGGGACGGGCTAGCATCCGACTCGCCGTGACGCTGATCCGAATCCTCCTGCCGCTTCTCGCAGGCGTCGGCTGCGCCTGGTGGATCGACCGTTCCACGGCAACGCGGGGGCTGCTGCCGCCGGGCTTCGCCGACGCCGAGTGGGGCGACCTTCGCCGCCTCGCCGCGATGATCCTGCTCGCCGCGGTTCTCTGGTTTGGTGTGTTCGCGGCCATCGGCCAGATCGGCCTGCCGTCGAGTATCGACGAGATCGATTTCGAGCGGCTGTCGCCCCTCAACCTGTTCGTGATGCACGCGATACTGGTCGGGACGCTCGCGGCCTGGATGCTCCTCGGCTACTGGCGCTGCGGGCACGACGCCGGCTCGGTCGTCCTGAGCCAGCTCGGGCTGCGCACCCGGACCGGCCAGAGCGTGCCGGTCGAACTCGGGATCGGCCTGGGCGCCGGCGTGGTCCTGTGGGGCGGAGTGCTCTTCGTGGTGCTGGTCGCCGCCCTGCTCCTCGCCGCCGCCAGCGGCTTCGAGAACATCCCCGCCGAAGCGCCGAGGATGGTGCTCTGGATGGGCAGCCTGCCCGTGCTCCTGCGCCTCATGGTCAGCCTCTCCGCGGGCGTAGTCGAGGAGGTCTTCTTTCGCGGCTTCCTCATGCCAAGAGCGGGCTTCGTCACCTCGAACGTCCTGTTCGTGCTCGCCCATCTTTCCTATGAACAGCCGTTCATGCTCCTGGGCGTCGCCCTCCTCTCCGTCGGCTTCAGCTACCTCACCATCTGGCGAGGCAACATCTGGCCCGCCATCGCCGCCCACTTCCTCTTCGACGCGATCCAGCTACTCATCCTCGTGCCCACAGCCGCCAGCTCAGCAGGGACATAGCCTCCGGCAACCCCGCCACGCCAACGACCTCCAGCCTGCGCCCGGCGACGCCGCGACGCGACGCCGTCTCAGATCAGCAGGCCGGCGATCGTGGCCGTCTGCAGGCAGGCGAGGGTGCCGGCGATCATCGCGCGCAGCCCGAGGCTGGCCAGTTCGCTCTTGCGCTCCGGAGCGATGCCGCCGATACCGCCGATCTGGATCGCGATCGACGAGAAGTTGGAGAAGCCGCACAGGGCGTAGGTGGCGATGACCTGGGACTTCTCCGACAACTGGTTCTCCGCCGAGATGTCCTCGAACCGGGAGTAGGCGACGAACTCGTTGGCCGCTGTCTTCAGGCCGAGGAGCGTTCCCACCGCGTCGGCTTCGGCCCAGGGCACCCCCATGACCCAGGCCAGGGGCCGGAACAGGAAGCCGAGGATCATCTCCAGGTTGAGTCCCGGAAGCCCGATCCAGCCGCCCACCGGCCCGAGCAGGCCGTTGACCAACGCGACCAGGGCGATGAAGGCGAGCAGCATGGCGCCGACGTTGAGCGCCAGCTTCAGACCGTCGCCCGCGCCCTGGGCAGCGGCGTCGATCATGTTCGCCCAGGGCGTCTTCACCTTGAAGTCGGCCTTCGCCGAGACCTTGCCGGTTTCCGTTTCCGGGATCATCAGCTTGGCCATCACCAGGGCAGCCGGCGCCGACATGACGCTGGCCGCGATCAGGTGGCCGGCAGGGATGCCCATTCCCACGTAAGCCGCCATGACGCCGCCGGCGACCGTCGCGAAGCCGCCGGTCATCACCGCCATCAGTTCGGAGCGGGTCATGCTGCCGACGTAGTGGCGGATCAGCAGCGGCGCCTCGGTCTGGCCCACGAAGATGTTGGCCGAAGCCGACAGGGATTCGGGACCCGAAGTGCCCATCACTGTCGTCATCACGACCGCAAAGAGCTTGACCACCCGCTGGATGACGCCGAGGTGGTAGAGCACCGCCACCACGCTCGAGAAGAAGATGATCGTCGGCAGCACGCGGAAGGCGAACGGGACGAGATCGAACCCCTGGCCGAAGACGAAGCGCGATCCGTCGTCGGCGAAGGCGAGGAAAGCGGTCACGGCCCTGGTGGCCCACTCGAAGAACACCTCCCCCGGAGCGGTCTTCAGGATGAGCAGCGCGAGGACGAACTGGATCGCGATGCCCGTGACCACGGTCCGCCAGCGGACCCCGAAGCGATTCGTGGAGAGCAGCCAGGCGATGCCTGGAATGACCAGGAGTCCGATCAGGCCCGTCATCTATCGACTGACCGCGGGACCCGCGGCTATGGACCGCTGGCCTTCAGGAAGCTGAAGTAGTCGCTGTCGGTCGACACAACCAACCAGGTGTTCGGGTCGATCGTCTTTTCGAAGGCCTCCATCGTGCGCAGGAACTCGTAGAAGCTCCTCGACTGGACCGACTGGTTGTAGGCCGAGGCGTAGATCTCGGTGGCTTCCGCGTCCGCCCGGCCCCGGATCTCGGTCGCCTCGCGGTAAGCCTCCGATTCGATCCGCTTCAGGTCGCGATCCATGTTGCCGAGGATCTCCGATGCCTGGCCCTGGCCCTGGGAGCGGAAGCGGTCGGCGATCCGCTGCCGTTCCGAGATCATCCGGTTGAACACGTCAGGCTCGACCTGCTGGCCGTAGTTGATCCGCCGGAACTGCACGTCCAGCACCTCGATGCCGAGATCGGCGGTCCGGTCCTGGGCCGCGGCCAGGATGTCCTGGCGGATCTTGTCGCGGCCGGTGACGATTTCCTCGAGGCCGCCGCCTCCGTCCTCGTCGAGGCCGCCGCCGGCGTCCGGGTACGACTCGTCCGCCGCGGCCTCGCGGTTGGAACTGCGGATCACCTCGATCAGGTCGTGGTTGGCGATCGCGTTGCGGGTCTCGCCGTCCAGGATGTCGTCGAGCCGCGACTGCGCGCCCAGTTCGTCCTGCAGGCGCTGAAAGAACAGCAGGGGGTCGGAGATCCGCCACCGGGCGTAGGTGTCGACGAAGATGAACACCTTGTCGCGCGTCGGCAGTTCCTCGGCGGAGCCCTGCCATTCGAGGAAGCGGCGGTCGAAGTAGTGGGCCTTCTGGATGAAGGGCAGCTTGAACTTCAACCCGGGGTTCTCGATCGCGTCGCCGACCGGAGCGCCGAACTGCGTGATGATCGCCTGGCGATCCTCGGGCACGATGAACAGCGCGTTGCTCGCGACGAGCAGCAGAACCAGGACCAGGAGGATGGTGAGGACCTTCACGGCGTTCCCTCCCCGGCCTGCTGGGCCGCGACCTGCCGCGACGTTCTCGCCGCGCTGACTCCCTCGAAGCTCATGATCGGCGTCAGACCGTCGACGTCCTCGTCGACGACGATCTTCCGACCCACCTTCGGTAGCACCCGCTCCATCGTCTCGATGAACAGCCGCTTGCGCGTTACCTCCGGCGCCTGGCGGAACTCCTCGTAGAGGGCGTTGAAACGGGTCGCGTCGCCCTGGGCCCGGTTCACCCGGTCGAGCGCGTAGCCCTCCGCCTGCTGGATCGTCTGCAGCGCCTGACCCTGGGCTCGGGGAATGACCCGGTTGTACTCCGCCTCGGCTTCGTTGACCAGCCGCTCGAGCTCCTGCTCGGCCTGGTTGACCGCGTTGAAGGACGGCTTGACCGGTTCGGGCGGGTTGTTGCTCTGCAGCACCACCTGGTCGATGGCGATCCCGGTCTCGTACTGGTTGCACAGCGCCTGCAGCTCGACCTTCACCGCGCCCTCGATCTCGGCCCGGCCGACGGTCAGCACTTCGTTCACCGTGCGGTCCCCGACCACCTTGCGCATCACCGCCTCGCTCATGTCGCGGAAGGTCGCGTCCAGGCGGCGAACCCGGAAGAGATACTGGTAGGGGTCGACGACCCGGTACTGGACCACCCACTCGACGACCGCGGCGTTCAGGTCGCCGGTCAGCATGTTCGCCTCGTCCGGGTTGGACACGAAGGAGCTTCGCACGCCCACGCTCTCGCTGCTGAAGCCGAACTCCTGCTTCAACTGGCGCCTCACGGGCACCTTCGTCAAACGGTCGATCAGCGGGATCTTGAAGCGCAGGCCCGGCTCGGTCGTGCCGGCGTACTTGCCGAGACGGAGGATGACCCCCACCTCCTCGGGCTGCACCGTGTACACGCTGTTAAGGGCAAGGAGGCCGGCCACGACCACCACGGCGATGATCTTCAGACCGCCCAGGCGCTCGCGCAACGCCTTGGTTACATTGCCGAGATCGAGGGGGCTGTCGGCGCCAGGAAAGTTGTCAGGCATAGCAAACGAGGCTATGCGATCGGCCCCCGGAAGACAACCGGCGGAGCGGTAGGCTCACCGCCTATGCCGCCGCGTTTCGACGACGACGGGAGGACGCTCCGGCTGTCCGTGGCGGACCTGCTCGAACACAGCGCCGCCAGGCACCTCGGGTTCGCCAACCGGGGCGGCTTTGAGCGGCTCTGGGTGGGCCAGGCGATCCACAGCCGCTACCAGGAACAGGCGATGGAGCGCGAGCCGAGCTACCGGCGCGAGGTCGAGCTGTCGTTCGAGTTCGAGCACCGGGGCTGGAGGGTGACCCTGACCGGCCGAGCCGACGGGCTCTACCGCGACGCCGGCGGCCGGCTGGCGATCGAGGAGATCAAGTCCGTGCGCCCGAACGCCGACCCCTCGCCGGCGCTGCTCTCGACCTACCGCCGGCAGGCCGCGATCTACGCCTGGATCGTCCACCGCTCGGGCGTCGCCGCCGCGCTGCCGGTGCGCGCCGAACTCGTGCTGATCGAGATCGGCACCGCCGGGATCGACCGCCTCGACGTGGAACTCGACTTCGAGGAGCTCGACTCCGACATCCGGCTGCGACTCAACCGGCTCGTTCGCGAGTACGAAGCGGAGAGAGCGGAGCGCCAGCGCCGCGAGCTGGCGGCGGAGCGGCTCGAGTTCCCCTTCCACCAGCCCCGGCCCGGCCAGCAGGAGATCATCGACCGCGCGGGCCTCGCGGTCGAGCAGCGCGAGCACCTGCTGGTCCAGGCGCCGACCGGGCTGGGCAAGACCGCCGCTGTCCTCTACCCGGTGCTCCGGGAGGCGCTGGCGCATGACCTGCGGGTGTTCGTGCTCACCGCCAAGAACACCCAGCAGGCGATGGCGAACCAGGTCATCGACCTGCTGAACCGGGAGCGGGCCTTCCACGCCCTGCACCTCCGGGCCAAGGCGCGGATGTGCGCGAACGACGAGATCATCTGCCACGAGGACTACTGCCAGTACGCCCGCGACTACTACGTCAAGCTCCAGCGAAGCCAGGTCATCCCCCGGTTGCTCGACGGACACAGCCTGCTGAAGCCGGACACGATCTTCGACGTCTCGAAGGGGGATCGGGTATGCCCCTTCGAGATCAGCCTGGAACTCGGCCGGCGGGTCCAGGTCGTGGTCGGCGACTACAACTACGCGCTCGACCCCTTCGTCAAGCTGACCGAGTTCCAGGGCGACGCCGACCTCTCCGGCACCGTCCTCGTCGTCGACGAGATCCACAACCTGATCGACCGCGGCCGCGGCTACTACAGCCCGGAGCTCTCGGCAGCAAGCTGCCGGGCGGCCCGGGCGGGTCTGCGCCGGGCCGCCCGCGGCACCGAGGGCGGGCCGACCGAGCGCCTGCGGGAACTCTGCGCCGCCCTGGAGGAGCTGATCCAGGGCGAGGTCGACCTGGCAGTAGACGCGCCAGACCGCAACGCGGTGGCCGAGGGCGCCCCGCCCGAAGAGCAGCTCTGGCGCCTGCGGGGCGCCTTCGACCGGGGCTTCGTGGACTACCTGGAGTTTCGCCGGGACACCCGTTCCTTCGCAGCCAACGACGCCTTCGTCGAGCTCTACTTCGAGCTGCTGCGGTTCCTGAACACCCTCCAGCTCGCCTCGCAGCCGAAACACGCGGAGTCCTTCAGCTTCCTGTTCCGGCGAATCGACCGCGAGCCCAGCCTGGCCATCCTGTGCAAGGACGCGAGCTCCTTTCTGGGAGCCACGATCAACCGCTGCCGCTCGACCATCGGCCTGTCCGCGACCCTGCAGCCGTTCGAGTTCTACCGCGACCTGCTCGGCCTCGACGCGGCCCGCACCTCGACCCTCGACGTGCCGAGCGCCTTTCCAGCCGAAAACCGCCGGGTCGTCGTCGACACCTCGGTCACCACCACGTACCGGGTCCGTGACGAGAACTACGGCCCGATCGCCGACCGGCTTGCCGAGTTCGCCCGCTCCGTTCCCGGCAACTCGATGGCGATCTTCCCCAGCTACCGATTCCTCGCCGAGGTCCAGGAGCGGCTCCCAGACTGCGGCCGCACCGTCCTGGTCCAGCAGCAGACGACCAGCGAGGAGAAGCGGAAGGAAGTGCTCGACGCGTTGACGAATCCGCTCCAGGGCGATGTGCTGCTCCTGGCCGTGGCGGGCGGCGTGTTCTCGGAAGGCGTCGACTACCCGGGCGACGCGCTGCTCGCGGTGGCCGTGGTCGGCCCCTGCCTGCCCGCGGTGACGATGGAGCAGAAGCTGCTTCAGGCCTACTACGACGAGCGCTTCGAGCGCGGCTTCGAGTACGCCTTCGTCGTTCCGGGAATGACCCGCGTGGTCCAGGCCGCCGGCCGGCTGATCCGCTCCGCCGAAGACCGCGGCGTCATCGCCCTGTTCGACCGCCGCTTCCTGCAGCGCCCCTACCGGCGGCACCTGCCCGCGGAGTGGTGGCCCGGGTCCGACGGCGACGAAGAAGCCGACATCGCCGGCCATCCGGCCACCACCGCAGCCGTCTTCTTCGACGAGGCGGCGCCGCTCGCGGCCGGCGCGGAAGACCGGTCGTGACGACTCTGCTTCAGCGGATCGAACCCTTCATCGTCGCGGGCGATGGCGCCTTCGACGGCGAGTTCGTCGAGCTTGCCGCGGCCGCCGCCCGCTTCGGGTACGAGCGGGTCGAGCCCTACCGCCGCCTGTGCGACCGGCGCGGCGTCGACCCCGCCGCGCTCGACGACTGGCGCGCCGCCCCGGCCGTGCCCACTTCCGCCTTCAAGTCGCTGAGGCTCGCCGCCGCCGAACCCCGCGAGGTCTTCAGAAGCAGCGGCACCACGCGAGGCGCGGAACGACGGAGCGTTCACTACCACCCCTACCCCGGCCTCTACCGGACCGTGATCGACGCCTCCTTCGCCGACGCCTGCCTGCCCGCGGGCGCGGAGCGCCTTCCGACCCTCTCGCTCATCCCCGACCGCGCGATCGCTCCCGACTCGAGTCTCTCCTTCATGGCGGCGCATGTCTTCGAGCGCCACGCAGCGCCCGGCAGCGCCTGGGCGGTCCAGGACGCCGGCATCGACCTGCACCTCGCCTGCCGCTGGCTCCGGGCGCAGGCGGAAGGCGAGCCCGTCCTCGTCCTCGCCACCGCCCTGGCCCTCGTCCTGCTGCTCGACCGGCTCGAAAGCGAAGCTGGAGGCCCCATCCGGCTTCCCCCGGGCAGCCGGGTCTTCGAAACCGGCGGCTTCAAGGGGCGGAGCCTGGAGACGACCCCCGAGGCGGTCCGGCGACGCAACCGCACCCTCCTCGGCCTCGACCCGGACGCCGTGGTCCGCGAGTACGGCATGACCGAACTGACCAGCCAGGCCTACTCCCGACCCGGCGGCGAGCGGCTGCACACGCCGCCGTGGATGCCGTTCCGGGTCCTCGATCCGGAGTCACTCGAAGAGGTCGAGGACGGCGAAACCGGGCTTCTCGCCTTCTTCGATCTCGCGAACGTCGGCTCCGTCTGCCACGTCCTTACCGAGGACCTCGGCGTCCGGGAAGGCGACGCCTTCCGCCTGCTCGGCCGCGCCAGCGGCGCCGAACTGCGGGGCTGTTCGCTGACCGCCGAGGAACTGGGCGCTGTATGACGAGCCGCGTGGCGGAACGGCTGGCCGCAGCCACGCCGGCCCTCCGCGCCATCCCGGGCGACGCTCTGCTCACCGCTTGGAACGAAACCCTGACGGCCTTCCTCGATGCCAACAGCCCGGAGCGCCGCGACCTCGACCCTGACCTGCTTCGATCCACGGGCCTCTCACCGGCCGGCCTGAGCCACGGCCTGAGGAGCATCGGCGAAGGCATGCTCGGGGATGCTGCGGCCGCCGAACTGCAGCGGCCGCACCGCCAACGGGAGGACGGCTTCAGCCTGGTCGTTCTTCCGGCCGAGCCCCCCGGCCTGATCCTCCAGTCCCTCCTGCCAGCGCTCGCGGCACGCGCTCCCGTTCTGTTCAAGTCCGCCCGTGCCGAGCCCCACTTCGCGCCGGCCTTCCTCGGCGCCCTCGGCCGGCGACTACCCAAGCTGCACGACGCCTACGCCGCCGTCACCTGGACGGGCGGCGACGAAGCGGTCGAGACGCCACTCCACGCCTCCGCCCGCCTCGTCGTGGCCTACGGCGGGGAGGCAACGATCAATGCCCTCCAGTCCGCTGTAAACCGCAGCCTCATCGCCTTCGGCCCCAGGCTCAGCCTCGGCTGGGTCGGTCCCGGCGCCGACCGGAGGGAGGCCGCCCGCGGCATGGCCCTCGACATCGCGACCTTCGACCAGCGCGGCTGCCTGTCCGTCCACGCCGTCTTAGCCGAACCGGACACCGCCCCCAGCTTCGCTGCCGCCCTTGCGAAGAGCCTCAGCGAACTCGCACTTGATCTCCCACCCGGCCGGAGCAACACCTCCGACCGTGCCGGCGTCCGCCTCGCCCGCGAGGACGCCGACCTCCGAGGCCTCGACTGGCATGGAGACGCACTCGACGCCGGCACCGTCATCGTCGACCCCGACCCGCGGATCACTCCGTCGCCCGGCCTGCGCACCGTCCGCATCCACCCGATCGAAGGCGTCCCGCGCCTAGACGACTGGAGCAGCCGGCTTCAGGGCATAGCGGTGGCCGGCCACCTGCCCGCGACCGTCCGCCGCGCCTTCAAGCAAGCCGGCGTCTCGCGCTTCGCCCCCGCCGGCCAACTCCAGGCGACCGACGCCGCCTGGCGAAACGGCGGCATCGATCTGGCCGCCGGGTTCGCCTACGGCTCCGGCGGAAAACCCGACACCGTCTCGACCACCACGCCGTCCTCGACCCGGAACGACCGCGGCAGCGTCCGGTAGAGCGGATTCAGAAACGTCGGCGGCGCCTCGCGGATCTCGAAGGCGGGGCCGTAGGACCAGAAGAACGTCCGGTTCTCATCCGGCGTCGCCGAGCTGAGGACCCACATCCGGCCACCGGCGAAGACGTGCTGGTTCAGGGCGTCGACGGCCTTGCCGAGGTCTTCGTCCAGGTCGGCGATGACCAGCCAGTGTTCGCCCTCTTCCAGCTCCGGCACGATCGTGCTCAGGCAGAGCCGGCTGACGCCGTCGCCGCTGCAGATCTCGTCGATCACAAGATCGGGCTTCAGCCGCGTCGCGATGTTGTCGAGCGGGAGATCCGGCGCGGCGCGGGCGAAGGCGAGCAGCCCCACCGTCAGCGTGCCGACGACGGCGAGCCGGATCCAGGGCATGCCGTCGGCCGCGCGCCGGCCGAGGAAGGCCAGCGCCAGCGCCGGCACCATGAGCGCCAGGTCCTGCCAGAACGCCTCCGCCGGTGTCCGCTCGACCAGGTTGCCGAAGCAGCCGCAGCCGGCTTCGTCCTCGGTCGCGATGCCGCGCAGGTCGCGGTAGTAGGCGCGGCCGGTGAGAAACAGGAAGAAGGCGACGAGGAGCGCCGACGGCCCGAGCACCCACATCCGGCGAAGCCCCAGGATCAGAGCGCTGCCGAGACCCATCTCGAGCGCCAGCGCGATCGCGGTGACCACGACGGCCGGCAGCAGGAAATCGAGCCCCTCGATCTCTACCAGCTTGACGAACGCCTGCGGGTCGAGCGCCTTGACGACTCCCCCGAAGACCAGCACGGCGCCCAGAAAGGCGCCTCCGGCCCAGCCGACGGCGGGAAGTACGGAGGCAAGCGCCCCGCCTGGCGCAGCCGCGCGGGTCTTGCGGCGCAGCTCACTCGACATGGTCGTCTCGCGTCCGTCTGATGTTCATGCGTTGCTATTCTGAACTCGGCTCGGAGAGCGGCCAGATCGAGCCTCCGTTGCGGGAACAACGGCATCCCACGCCCCGACATTCCGGCGCCGCCGCGCCGCCTTCCAGCCGCGCAGCCTAACCCATGATCTCCATCTCCAACCTCGCCAAGAGCTTCGGCGAGCAGACCCTGTTCGAGGGCGCGACCGTTCGTTTCGCCAAGGGCGAGCGGTACGGCATCGTGGGCTCCAACGGATCGGGAAAGTCGACCCTGCTGCGCATCCTGAGCGACGAGGAACCGGCCAGCGAGGGCTCGATCTCCATCCCCAAGCGTTGCCGGCTCGGAGTGCTGAAGCAGGACCACTTCGAGTACGAGACGGTGCCGATCCTCGACGTCGTCATGATGGGCAACGCCGAACTCTGGGACGCGATGGTCGAAAAAGACCGCCTGCTCGAACGGGCCGACGAGCACTTCGACGGCGACCGCTACGCCGACCTCGAGGAGGTCGTGATGCGCTGGGACGGCTACTCCCTGGAGTCGCGCGCGGCCGAGATCCTGGAGGGACTGGGAATCGACACGGAGGTCCACCGGGAACCGCTCTCGATCCTGTCCGGCGGTTTCAAGCTCCGTGTGCTGCTGGCCCAGACTCTGGCCGCGGCACCGGACGTCCTGCTGCTCGACGAACCGACCAACCACCTCGACATCCTGTCGATCCGCTGGCTCGAGAAGTTCCTGACCGACTTCAAGGGGGTGGTGGTCGTCGTCTCCCACGACCACCGCTTCCTCGACAACGTCTGCACGCAGATCCTCGACATCGACTACGAGACCCTGACCGCCTATCCCGGCGCCTACTCCAACTTCGAGCGGAAGAAGGTCGAGGAGCGCGCCCGCCGGGAAGCCGAGATCGCGCAGCGGCAGCAGGAGATCGACCACCACCAGAAGTTCGTCGACCGCTTCCGGTACAAGGCCAGCAAGGCGCGCCAGGCCCAGAGCCGCGTGAAGCTGATCAACCGCATGACGATCGAGCCGCTGCCGCAGAGTTCGCGCCGCTACCCGCTGTTCCGCTTCGACTCGCGGCGGCCCTCGGGCAAGCGCGTGCTGACCCTGGAAGGGATCTCGAAGAGCTACGGCGACAACCAGGTGCTCGACGACGTCTCGCTCGAGGTCGGCCGCGGCGAACGGGTCGCGGTGATCGGGCCGAACGGCATCGGCAAGTCGACCCTGCTCAAGATCGCGCTCGGCGAGGTCCGGGCCGACGCCGGCGAGGTGGACTGGGGGTACGAGACCCACCCCGGCTACTTCGCCCAGGACCACCGCGAGCAGTTACTCGACAAGGAAGGAGCCGAGCGGAAGACGGTCGAGAGCTGGCTCTGGGATTGCTGCCCGGGCGAGCCGATCGGTTTCGTCCGCGGCCAGCTCGGCGCCGTCCTGTTCACGAAGGACGAGGCGGTCAAGCGGATCGGCAGCCTCTCCGGCGGCGAGGCCGCGCGGCTGCTGTTCTGCCGCCACGTCGTTCTCAAGCCGAACGTGCTCGTGCTCGACGAGCCCACCAACCACCTCGACCTGGAGGCGATCGAGGCTCTGGTCGAAGGCCTCTCCGCCTACCAGGGCACGCTGCTCCTCGTCTCCCACGACCGCTGGTTCGTGAGCCGGCTGGCGACCCGGATCATCGAAATCTCGGACCAGGGCGTCAACGACTTCCTCGGCAGCTACGACGAGTACCTGGAGCGCCTGGGCGACGACCACCTCGACCGCACGGCCGCGCTCGAGCGGGAGAAGCGGGAGAAGCGGGAGAAGAAGGCGGCGGCGCGGGCCGGATAGCCCCCCGCTCCTTCAGACCCCGAAGTAGCGCGCGTCGGGGTGGTGGAACACGAGCGCCGAGACCGTGGCCTCGGGGTCCATCATGTCGCCCTCGGTGAGTTCCACGCCGATGTCGGCGGGCTCTAGCGCGGCGAAGAGCTGGCGCTGGCCCGCGAGGTCGGGGCAGGCCGGGTAGCCGAAGGAGTAGCGCTTGCCGCGGTACTTCGCGGCCAGGCGTTCGCGGGTCGTCATCTCCGGCGGATCGGCGAATCCGAGCTCGGCCCGTAGCCGCTGGTGCAGGAGTTCGGCCGCGGCCTCGGCGGTCTCGAGTGCCAGCGCGGCGTAGGCATGGCTCTTCAGGTACTCGCCGCGGGCCTTGAACCGCTCGGCCGCCTCGCGTACGCCTGCCCCCGCGGTAACCACGAAGAGGGCCACGTGGTCACCTCGCGGCAGCACGTAGTCGGCGAGGCAGAGGCCGTCTTCGCGTGGCTGCCGGGGCAGGAGCCACTCGGCCGCGACCTTCTCTCCACCTTCGCCCGGTTCCAACAGGACGAGCCGGTTGCCCTCGCTCCGGGCCGGGAAGAACCGCCACACTCCATGCGCCGCCAACTCGCCGCGCGCGAACTCCTTGAGTTCCTCGACGACCGCCTCGACCTTGAGGAGCTTCGGGTCCTCCGCCGCGCGCAGGCGCTCCACGGAGCCCTTCAGTCCCAGGTGCTTGGCGTAGAGCATCTGCAGGTTCAGGTGCGGCCACACGTCGTCGAGGTCGAAGCGGGCGGTGTGTCGCTCCAGGTCGGGCGGCTGAGGCGCCGGCACGTTGGTGCCCACGGCCCTGCTGCGGCGGTCCCCCGGCGACGCTTTCGCTCCCCTCGGGCCGGTGCGAACCGGCGCGCTGTCCCGCACGCGGAGCGCGTCGATCCGGTCGAGTTGCTCGCTCCGGCGCCCGCCGTCGCACAGCCGCTCGATCAGATCGAGCCCGCTCATCGCGTCGCCGGCGTAAGTGCACACGCCGCCGTACTCGGGCGCGATCCGGTTGTGGGTGAACCGCCTGGTCAACGCCGCGCCGCCGACCACCAGGTCCGTCTCGATGCCGGCGTCGCGCAGATCCCCGGCGGTCGCCACCATCTGCTGGGCGCTCTTGACCAGCAGCCCCGAGAGGCCGATCACGTCCGGCTCGTGCTTTCGGGCAGCCTGGATCAACTGCTCGCTCGGCACCTTGATCCCCAGGTTCACCACCTCGAAGCCGTTGTTGGTCAGGATGATGTCGACCAGGTTCTTGCCGATGTCGTGGACGTCGCCCTTGACCGTGGCCAGGATGACCCGGCCGCGGGTCATGCCCTCCATCCGCTCCATGTGCGGCTCGAGGTGGTCGACCGCGGCCTTCATCACCTCGGCGCTCTGCAACACCTCCGCCACGATCAACTCGTTGTCGTTGAACAGGCGACCGACCTCGGCCATGCCGGTCATGAGAGGCCCGTTGATGATGTCCAGCGGATCGGGCCAGCGCGGGTCGGCCAGCGCCGCGTCCAGGTCCGGGCGCAGGCCCTCCTTGCTGCCCTCGACCACCGAGCGTGAGAGCCGCTCCGGCAGCGGCAGCAGATCCCGCGGCGCCTTCTCCTGCCAGCCCTTGCGCTCACGAAACGCGGCGGTGAACGCCTCGACCGCGCGTTGCCCGGCCTCGACGTCGCCGGGCCGCAGATCGAGCAGCGCCTCGGCAAGCACGCGCTCCGCGGCCGGGATCTCGGCGTAGCGCGCCAGGCCCTGGGTGTTGACGATCGCCGCGTCGAGGCCGGCGACCGTGCAGCGGTAAAGGAACACCGCGTTCAGGACCTCCCGTCCCGCGAGCGGCAGGCCGAAGCTCACGTTCGAGATGCCCAGGATCGTCCGGGTGCCCGGGAACGCCTCGCGCACCCGGCGCACGCCCTCGATCGTCGCCGCCGCGGAGCCGAGATAGGCCTCGTCGCCGGTGCCGCAGGGGAAGACGAGCGGGTCCCACCAGATCTCCTGGGGCTCGATGCCCCATCGCGACGTCAACAGCTCGTACGAGCGCGCGGTGACTTCGAGTTTCCGCTCCACGGACACCGCCATGCCCTCTTCGTCGATCAGCCCGACGACCAGGGAGCAGCCGAACTCCTGCGCCAGCGGCACCACCCGCTCGAAGCGCTCCAGCCCGTCCTCCAGGTTGATCGAGTTCAGGATCGACCGCCCCTGGCACCAGGTCAGCGCACGCGCCATCACCTCGTGATCCGTGCTGTCGATCATGAGCGGCACCTTGACCCGGCGCACCAGCCGCTCCAGGAACCGCTCCATGTCGTCCGTCTCGTCGCGCTCCGGGTCCTGGAGACAGATGTCGACGACCTGCGCTCCACCCCGGACCTGGGCGCGGCCGACCTCGGCCGCCGCCTCGTACTCGCCTTCCTTGATCAGGCGCTTGAACTTGCGGCTGCCCAGCACGTTCGTGCGCTCGCCGACCAGGAGCGGCCGGTTGTCCTCCGAGAGTTCGGTCACGTCGAGACCCGAAACCAGGCAGCGGCGGTGATCGGCGGGCCGCCGCGGGCGGCGTCCGCGAACCAGGTCGGCAAACGCCTCGATGTGGGCGGACGTCGTACCGCAGCAGCCGCCGACCAGGTTCAGCCAGCCGTGCTCCAGGAATCGGGAGAAGACGGCCCGGAAGTCGTCCGGCGTCTGGGTGTAGAGGCCGTCCTCGTCGGGCAGGCCGGCGTTGGGAACGCAGGCCACCCGCGTGCGGCAGATCTCCGAGAGTGCCCGCAGGTGGTCGAACATCTGGTCGGGTCCGGTGGCGCAGTTCAGACCCACGTAGAGGAGATCGCGGCGGTCCCGATGCAGCAGGGAAGCCGCCAGCGCCTCGACCTCCTGCCCTCCGAGCATGGTGCCCATCGTCTCGATCGTCACCGACACGGCCACCGGCAGACGCCAGCCCAGTCGCCGGAACGCCTCCTCGATCCCGATCAGCCCCGCCTTCACGTTCCGTGTGTCCTGGCAGGTCTCGAGCAGCAGGTAGTCGGCGCCGCCGGCGGCCAGGCCCAGCGCCTGGGTGTGGTAGTCGTCCCGCAACTGCTCGAAGGTGACGCCGCCGGTCACCGAGATCGCCTTCGTCGTCGGCCCCATCGAACCGCAGACGAAACGCTCGGGCCCCTCTTCGTCGCAGGCCTGGCGGGCCAGCTCCGCGGCGCGCCGGTTCAGTTCAAGCGCGCGCTCCTGCAGGCCGTACTCGCCGAGCACCAGCGGCGTTCCGCCGAAGGTGTTCGTCTCCACGATGTCGGCGCCGGCCCGGAGGTATGCGCGGTGGACGTCGAGTACGACATCGGGCCGCGTATCCACCAGGATCTCGTTGCAACCCTCGAGTTCCTCGCCGCCGAAGTCCGCGGGACCGAGGTTCGCCGCCTGGAAGGCCGTGCCGGTGGCGCCGTCGAGCACGAGGATCCGCTGCTCGAGAGCGGCGAGAAGGGCGCTCTCGCGTGCAACGCGGTCGGGCGGCTGGGTGGTCACTTCGTCGGTCCTCGTGGCCGGCCGTTCAGCCGGCAGGCCACGCTAGCGCAACAGCCGCGGCCAGATTCCGGCCGCGACCAGCGCGCCGACCGCGACGCCGACGGCGTCGGCGACCAGGTCCATCCACTCGCCGGACCGGTAACCGAGCTGGATCTGGACGAGTTCGATCGCGGCGCCGTAGGCCACCGCGGCCACCGCCGCGCCCACGACGCCGCCAACCCGGCCGGCACGCGCGAAAGGCCGGCACCAGACCCAGGCCAGCACGGCGAACAGCAGACCATGGACGATCTGGTCCCACGGCAACTCGGCCGCCACCCGGCGGGTATCGCCGCCGAGCAGACCCGCCAGCCACCGGACACCGCGCTCGAACGTCCCGGCCAGCGCCTCCGCCGGCAGCAGGAGAGACAACGCGACCACCGCGGCAACGCCCACGGAGAGCAGTCGCCACCTGGGCGCGTGGCGCCGCCGGAGGGGCTCAGCGCGGTCCGACGAACCCCTCCTTCTCCAGGTGAAGGATGACCTGCTGGGCAGCCTCCTCGGCAGTGATGTCCGTCGTGTCGATGACCATGTCCGGATTCTCCGGGATCTCGTACGGGTCCGAGATACCGGTGAAGGCGTCGATCAGTCCCGCCCGGGCCTTCGCATAGAGGCCCTTCACGTCGCGCTCCTCGCAGACCTCGAGCGGCGTCGCCACGTGAACCAGGATGAACCCGCCCCCCTCCTCGATCATCTCCCGCACATCCTGACGCACGTTCTCGTACGGCGCGATCGGAGCGCAGATGGCGATGCCGCCGTTCTTCGTGATCTCCGAAGCGACGAAGCCGATGCGGCGGATGTTGATGTCCCGATGCTCCCGGGAGAACCCCAGTTCGGACGAGAGGTTCGTCCGCACGATGTCGCCGTCGAGCAACGTGACCGGCCGGCCGCCGGCCTCCAGGAACTTGACCAGGAGCACGTTGGCGATCGTCGACTTGCCGGCGCCGGAAAGCCCGGTGAAGAACACGGTGAAGCCCTGGCTGCTGCGCGCCGGGTGACTTTGGCGCAGTTCCCGGGCCACTTCGGGAAACGTGAACCACTCCGGGATGGGAAGGCCCCGGCGCAGCCGGCGGCGAAGATCGCTGCCCGAGATCGACAGCGTCCGCTCCCCCTCCTTCACGTTGTCGACCGGTTCGTACGAGTCCCGGTCCTCGACGTACACCATCATCCGGAAGGGAACCATTCGGACGCCGAGTTCGGCCTCGTGCTCGACCATCAACTCCTGCGCGTCATACGGCCCGTAGAAGGGCTTCCCCTGCGAGTCCACGCCTGGTCCCGCATGGTCGCGGCCGACGATCAGGTGGGTGCAGCCGTAGTTCCTGCGAATCAGGGCGTGCCAGAGGGCCTCGCGCGGTCCCGCCATCCGCATGGCGAGAGGCAGCAGGGCCAGCTCCGCAGTGTGGCGCGGATAGTGGCTCAGGACCCTTCGGTAGCAGCGAACGCGCGTGTAGTGATCGAGGTCGCCCGGCTTCGTCATGCCAACGACCGGGTGGATCAGCAGGTTCGCCTCCAGTTCCCGGGCCGCCCGCAGGGTCAGCTCGAAGTGCGCCCGGTGCATGGGGTTGCGGGTCTGGAAGGCGATCGCCGTCTTCCATCCGAGTTGTGCGAAACGTCGCCGCAACTGCTGCGGCGTCTTGCGTAATCCGGGGAAGTCGTAGTGCCGCGGCGGCTGGAACCCCTCGATCCTGCCGCCCACGGAAACGGTGTTCGTCCGCTGGTAGAGATGAGCAACGCCGGGATGGGCCTGGTCGAGTGTCCCGTAGACGAGCTCCGCTTCCTTGCGGCGGTCGTGCTCCCAGACGTCCTCCACCGTGAGCACCGCGAGCATCAGCCCTTCCAGGTCGCGCAGGACCAGCCGGGACCCCGCCTCCAGCCCGGCCGCCGCATCCGGCGTCACGTCGAGGGTGATCGGAATCGGCCACAGCGCTCCCGATGGAAGGCGCATCGTCTCGCAGACGCTGTCGAAAGCGGCGCGGCTCATGAACCCGTCGAGCGGCGCGAAGCCGCCGCACATCAGCAGCTCCAGATCGCAGATCTGGCGCGGCGTCAGGGTCCAGGAGGGCCACTCGCGCGATCCCTCCCGCAGTTCGTTCAGGCGTTCCGGGGCGGCGATCAGCGGCCGCGGCGTGCCGCCGCGCCGCGCCCCTCGCGGCTCGGTCATCATCTGCTCCGTCGACGTCGTCGTAGTGCGGCCCAGCAGCGCCGGCCGGCCGCGCAGTCTACCAGTAGCATCGGGCCCGGGAACCATGGTCTGGGAGCGAGAGATCGAGGAACTGAGGCGGCGCCGCGAGTTCGCCCGGCAGATGGGCGGCGAAGCCGGCATCGCGGAGCAGCACCGCCGCGGCAAGCTGACGATCCGGGAGCGTCTCGACCTGTTCACCGACGAGGGCTCCTTCCAGGAGATCGGCGAGCTCGCCGGCGTGGCCAGCTATGACGGCAACGAACTCCAGGACGTGCGGCCCTCGAACCGCGTCATCGGCCTCGCCCGCCTGAACGGCCGCCGCGCGGTTCTGAACGGCGGCGACTTCACCGTGCGGGGCGGCGCCTCCGATGCGTCGATCGGCGACAAGAGCGGCCACGCCCAGAAGCTGGCGCTCGGCTGGCGCCTGCCCTACGTGCGCCTCCTCGACTCCACCGGCGGCAGCGTCAAGACCTTCGAGAAGATCGGACGCACCTACATCCCGACCAACCCCGCCACCCCCGGTATCGAGGACCTGCTGTGCAGGGTGCCCGTGGTCGCCGCGGTGCTCGGTTCGGTGGCCGGCCTGCCGGCGGTCGAGGCCTGCCTCGCCCACTTCAACGTGATGGTCAGGGGCACGAGCCAGGTGTTTCCGGGCGGTCCCCCCGTCGTCAAGGCCGCGCTCGGCATCGACATCACGAAGGAGGATCTCGGCGACGAGCGCACGCAGGTGTTCGGCAGCGGCGTCATCGACAACCTCGCCGACTCCGAGGAAGAGGCCTTCGCGATGCTCAAGCAGTTCCTGAGCTACCTGCCCGACAGCGTCTGGCAGATGCCGCCCCGCGGCGAAACCCACGACGACCCGGAACGCCGCGAGCCGTCGCTCCTGTCCGCCATCCCGCGCGAGAAGAACAAGTCCTACGACCCGAGGAAGATCCTCGACGCGGTGCTCGACCGCGACTCCTTCTTCGAGATCACGCCGCACTACGGACGCTCCCGCATCGTCGGCCTCGCCCGCGTCAACGGCTATCCGGTCGGCACGATGATCAACAACCCGAGCTACCTCGGCGGCTCGATGAACGTCGCCGCCGGCACCAAGGTGATCCGCTTCCTGCAGTTGTGCGACACCTTCCATCTACCGATGGTCTACTTCGCCGACGAGCCCGGCTTCATGGTCGGCCCCGAGCAGCAGCGCCAGGGCATCGTCCGCGCCGGCGCCAAGATGCTCTGCGCGACGCTCCGCACCCGTGTGCCGTGGCTCACGATCGTCATCCGCCAGCTCTACGGCGTCGCCGGCCAGTGCCACGACCGCCCGAGCGGCATGTTCCGGCGCGTGGCGTGGCCGTCCGGCCACTGGGGGTCCATGCACATCTCCGGCGGCGTCACCGCCGCCTACCGGCGCATCATCCGGGAATCCGACGACCCCGCCGCCAAACAGAAGGAGATCGAGGACCGCCTCGAGGCCCTGGCGTCGCCGTTCCGCACGGCCGAGGCATTCAATATCGAGGAGATCATCGATCCCCGCGAGAGCCGGCCCATGGTCTGCGACTTCATCGACACCGCCCAGGCGGTCCTGGAGACGCAGCTCGGGCCGAGTCCGACGCCCTACATGCCCTAACTCAAACCTCCGGGTGCCGCAGGTGCCAGTCGGTGGCCTGCTCGTAGGCGTGGGCGAGACGGCAGAGCGTCGGTTCGCTCAAATCGCGGCCGACGAGCTGCAGGCTGTGGGGCGCGCCCGCGGGTGAGAAACCGCACGGCAGGGAGATCGTCGGCGTGCCGGCGAAGTCGGCGGGCACGGTGAAGAGCTGGATGCTGCCGAGCGGCGGATCGAACGTCGCCGCGAACGACTCCAGGGCCTCCCTGAACGCCCCGACCGTGTCGTATCCCATCGCGTCCGTCATCGGCAGCGCGGCGACGTTCGACGGGCAGACGAGTGCGTCGACGGTCGACAGCATCGCCTCGAACCGCTCGCTGAACGCCGCGCGCCGTTCGGTCGCCTCCGCGTACGCCTCGTCGCTCACCTGCGAGCCGAAGGCCAGGAACTCCCCGAAGTACGGCCCGTAGTCCGCGGCGCGGCTGGGCCAGGTCGCGGCATGCGCCCGAACGGCCTCGTAGGAGCAGAGCGGCCACCAGTCGTCGAAGGGCGCCGCCGGCATCTCGACCTCCGTGACCTCGGCGCCCAGGCCGGCCAGCACCTGCAAGGCCTCCTCCGCGGCGGCGGCGACCGCGGGGTCAACGCCTTCCGAGGCGTACCGCCGGTCGAAGCCGAGCCGCAGCCCCGCGACATCGCCGTCCAGCATCGGCAGGATGGACGGCACTGGCGCGTCGAGCGCCGTCGGGTCGTTCGGATCGGCGCCGGCGATCGCTTCGAGCATGATCGCGGCGTCGGCGACGGTCCGCGTCATCGGCCCGATGTGGTCGAGCGAGCCGGCGAGTTCGAGCACGCCGTAGCGGCTCACCCGCCCCCAGGTCGGCTTGAGTCCGACGATGCCGCACTGGGCCGACGGAAACCGGATCGATCCGCCGGTGTCCGAGCCGAGCGACCCGAAACAGAGGCCGGCAGCCGTAGCGACCCCCGAGCCGCTCGACGACACGCCGGTCCAAAGTCCCTCGTCCCACGGGTTGACCGGGATGTCGAAGTCCGGGTGGTAGGCGCCCATCGCACCTTCGGTCAGGTTCAGCTTGCCGAGCAGAACGGCGCCGGCATCGGCCAGCCGCTCGACCACGGTCGCGTCGTACCCGGGGACGAAGTCGGACAGGACCGAGAGGGCGCCCATCGTGCGCACGCCCTCCGTGTAGCAGAGGTCCTTCACGGCGATGGGCACACCGTGCAGCGGCCCCCGGTAGCGACCGCCCTCGATCTCAGACTCGGCGGCCCGCGCCGCGGCAAGCGCCTCGTGGGCCATCACGGTGGCGTAGCTCCTGAGCCGGCCGTCGACGGCGACGATCCGCTCCAGCATCGTCTCGGTCAGGGCGACCGGCGAGAGCTCGCGGGCTTCGATCAGGCGCGCGACGTCGCGCAGGCTCATGTAGTGGATCGGGGCGTCGCCCATCGAAGCTCCTCCCTGCGGCGTTCCGGTCGTCCGTTCGTCCGCGGCGCAGGATCCGAACAGGGGCATGGCCGCGCCGGTCCCGATCAGCCCGAGCGCCCTGCGGCGCGTCAACCGCATCCGACGGCTTCGAGATCCGCTTCGACCATCATCTCGACCAGTTCATGGAAAGCGACGCGCGGACGCCAACCGAGACGCTCCCTCGCCAGACTCGCGTCACCGCGCAACGCGGGGACCTCGGCCTTGCGGAAGTGCCGGGAATCGACCGTGACCAGCACCCGGCCATCCTCCGTCACGCCCTGCTCCTCCGCTCCCTCGCCACGCCAGGTGAGAGGCATCCCGGCGCGGGCGAAGGCGATCTCGCAGAACTCGCGGACGCTGTGGGTCTCGCCGGTGGCGATGACGTAGTCCTCGGGGGCCTCGGCCCGCAGCATCAGTCGCATGGCCTCGACGTAGTCGCCGGCGAAGCCCCAGTCACGGCGCGATTCCAGGTTGCCGAGTTCCAGACCGTCCTGCAGACCCGCTCGAATCCGGGCGGCCGCCAGGGTGATCTTGCGCGTGACGAAGTTCTCGCCCCGGCGTGGCGACTCGTGATTGAACAGGATGCCGTTCACGGCGAACAGGCCATAGGCCTCGCGGTAGTTCCGGGTGATGTGGAACCCGTAGGCCTTGGCCGCCGCGTAGGGACTGCGCGGGTAGAAGCGCGTCGTCTCGCGCTGCGGCGACTCCTCCACCAGACCGTAGATTTCGGATGAGGACGCCTGGTAGAAGCGCGCCTCGGGCGCCTGGCGCCGGGCCGCTTCGAGCAGCCGCAGAACGCCGAGACCGGTGACCTCGCTGGTGACCCCCGGCAACTCGAACGAGACCTGGACGTGGGACTGCGCACCGAGGTTGTAGATCTCGTGGGGCCTCACTTCGCCGACGGCGCGGTGCAGGGACGAGGCGTCGGTGAGGTCGCCGGCGATCAGACGGAGCCGCCGTCCGGAGCCGCCGTGGCCGTCCAGGAGGTGGTCGATCCGCCGGGTGCCGCCGGTCCGCGCCACCGGCCTCACCAGGCCCCAGACGTCCCAGCCTTCCTCGAGCAACTGCTCTGCGAGATAGGAACCGTCCTGACCGGTCACGCCGGTGATGAGAGCCCGCCGGGCGGCGTTGTCCCCGCTCAAACCAGCTTCAGCAGGTGGCCCATCTTGTCCCGCTTGACCCGGAGATAGTCGCGGTTCGACTCGGTAGCCTCGATCTCGATCGGCACGCGTTCGACGATCTCCAGGCCGTAACCGGAGAGGGCGATGTACTTGTGCGGATTGTTTGTCATCAGCCGCATCCGGCGAACCCCGATATCGCGGAGAATCTGCGCCCCGATGCCGTAGTTGCGGAGGTCGGCCTTGAACCCGAGCTTGTGGTTGGCCTCGACGGTGTCGTGCCCCTCGTCCTGCAGATCGTAGGCGCGCAGCTTGTTGAACAGGCCGATGCCCCGCCCCTCCTGCAGCAGATAGAGCACGACCCCCTCTCCTTCCTCTGCAATCGTGTCGAGGGCATGGTGTAGCTGGACGCCACAGTCGCAGCGCTCGGAGTGGAAGACGTCGCCCGTCAGGCACTGGCTGTGGACACGCACCAGGATGTCCTTGTCCGGCTTCGGCTCGCCCATCACCAGAGCAACGTGCTCCTCGCCGGTGAGTTCAGCGTGGTAGGCGTAAGCCCTCATCGGACCGTAGAGCGTCGGCATGGTCGGGGAGGCGATCAGCCTGACCAGGCTCTCGTGCTTCAGCCGGTAACGGATCAGGTCCGACACCGTGATCATCGGCAGCTTGTGCAGGCGGCTGTACTCGACAAGGTCCGGCACGCGGGCCATCGTCCCGTCGGCGTTCATGATCTCGCAGATCACGCCCGCCGGCGACAGCCCGGCCAGCGTCGCCAGGTCGACCGAAGCCTCGGTCTGTCCGGCTCGCTTCAGCACGCCGCCGCGCTTGGCGCGGAGCGGGAAGACATGACCCGGCCGCAGCAGGTCCCGGGGACTGGTGGCCGGGTCGATCGCGGTGGCGATCGTCGCCGCCCGGTCGGCGGCCGAGATACCCGTCGTCACCTTGCCGCGCGCCTCGATCGACACCGTGAAGGCCGTCTCGAAGGGCGCCGTGTTGTCCCGGACCATCAGCGGCAGGTCGAGTTCGTCGCAGCGATCCTCGGTCATCGCCAGGCAGATCAGTCCACGGCCGTGCGTGGCCATGAAGTTGATCGCGTCGGCGGTCACCTTCTCGGCCGCGATGGCCAGATCGCCCTCGTTCTCCCGATCCTCGTCGTCGACGATGATCACCTGTCCGCCGGCGCGGAAGACCTCGACCGCTTCCTCGATCGGCGTGAAGAGGGACGGCTCCCGCTCGTTGACTCGCTTCGTCATGACTGCCGATCGTACCAGCGGGAGGCGCAACCGCGGGCGTCACTCGCCCCAGCGGAGCTTGCTGCGCAGGGCGTCGTAGTGGGTCTGGCCGTCGACCCTGGCGAGCAGCGCCCTCGACTCGGAGGCGGTCACGACCACCCGGTCGCCGCCATGGAGCCGGGCGCCCTCCTGGCCGTCCAGCGTGAGGTACACCTCCTCGTCCAGGCTGCCCAGGGTCATCGCGATCGTGCTCCGCTCCGGCACCACGATCGGCCGCATAGACAGGGTGTGGGGCGAGATCGGCGTCAGCAACGCGACCGGTAGCGTCGGGTAGAGGATCGGCCCTCCGGCCGACAGGCTGTACGCCGTCGAGCCGGTCGGCGTCGAGACGATCAGGCCGTCCGCCCGGTAACGGGCCACGGGATCACCGTCGATCTCGACCGCCAGATCGATCATCCGCGCCAGAGCGCTCTTGTGCACGACCGCGTCGTTGAGCGCGCGGTAGTGCTTGACGCCGCCCGCCGCGTGCCGCAGCTCGACGTCCAGGAGCAGCCTCTCTTCGACCTCGAACCGTCCCTCGAGGATGGCGCCGAGGTTCGCGTACAGTCGGTCGAGACCGATCTCGGCCAGGTAGCCGAGGCTGCCGAGATTGACGCCCACGATCGGCACGCCGGGCCGGCTGCGCGCCACCGACAGCAGCGTGCCGTCCCCGCCGAGGACGACGATCAGCCCCAGACCCGGGGCGTCGACGTCGCCCAGTTCGACGCCGCGCTCGCGAAGCCAGCTCTCGACATCGGCGGCGGTGGCGGCCGCCTGCCCGCTCTCCGGCTTGGCGACGACCGCCACTTCGTGGATCCTGGTCACGACCTCATGTCCTGAAGTGAGCGAAGATCTCGCGGTTGCCTGCCGGTCCCCGGAGGTCGCAGTCTACCGAGGCTCTGAACTCGAGACCCAGCGCGCCGAGTTCGGCGATGCGCCGGGAGGCGATCTCCCGCCGCAGTTCATTGTCCCGCACCACGCCGCCCTTGCCGACCTGACGCCGTCCGACCTCGAACTGGGGCTTGATCAGGACCAGCAGGTCGGCGCCGGCGGCGAGGTGCGGAAGCAGCGCCGGCGCCACCTTGACCACCGAGATGAAGGAGACGTCGACGGTGGCGATCCGGCAGCGCTCGGGCAGGGCGTCCGATGGCAGGTGACGAGCGTTGACCCGCTCCATGACCACCACCCGGGCGTCGTTTCGCAGACCCGCGTCGAGCTGGCCGTAGCCGACGTCCACGGCGTAGACCCGTGCCGCTCCATGCGCAAGCAGGCAGTCCGTGAACCCCCCGGTCGAGGCGCCGACGTCGAGGCAGACGGCGTCTGTCGGGTCCACGTCGAACGCGCCCAGCGCCTGCTCGAGCTTGCGGCCGCCCCGCGAGACGTAGGGCTCCACGCGGCCCCGCACCTCGATCGCGGCAGCGGCGTGCACCGCGGTCCCCGGCTTGTCGCGGCGCTCTCCGTCGACCCGGATCCAGCCCGCCATCACGGCTCGCTTCGCCTGCTCCCGGCTCGTGAACAGCCCACGCTCGACCAGCAGTTGATCGAGCCGCTGCCTCACGAGCCGCGATGGACCAGAAAGGCGACCAGGGCCCTGAACAGCTCGCGCCCGGAGGGCAACCCCTCGATCAGTCCCAGGCAACGGTCCGCCGCCTGCAGCGCCTTCTTGCGGCTGCCCTCGAGACCGAACAGGCCCGGATACGTCAGCTTCCCGGCCTGGCGGTCCTTGCC
The DNA here is from genome assembly GCA_009836625.1 of Holophagales bacterium. Classification (GTDB taxonomy): domain Bacteria; phylum Acidobacteriota; class Thermoanaerobaculia; order Multivoradales; family Multivoraceae; genus Multivorans. Next base: position 130,380 of record VXVC01000002.1, on the reverse strand, counting down.
GGGCGTCTTGCCTAGTTCCTCCGAGCTGCCGACCTCGTCCAGGATGTCGTCGCCGATCTGAAACAGAAGGCCCAGTTCGGCGCCGATCCGGCCGGCCTGCTCGATCCCCTCGGATCCCGCCCCCGCGTAGACCCCGCCGAGCCGCGTGCTCGCCTCGATCAGGGCTCCCGTCTTCAGACGGTGGATCCGTTCGAGCGATTCGGCGTCAGACCCGCGCACCCCGCCCTCGTGCTGGAGATCGAAGACCTGGCCGCCGATCATCCCCGCCGTTCCGACCGCGTCCGCCACCAGGCGGACCGCCTGCAACCGCCGTTCGGGCGGCGCCGAGGCCGGTTCGCGGCTCAGGACCTCGTAGGCCCGGTTCAGCAGCGCGTCGCCGGCGAGCACCGCCATCGCCTCTCCCCGCGCGCGGTGCAGGGTCGGCCTCCCCCGCCGCAGATCGTCGTCGTCCAGGGCGGGCAGATCGTCATGGATCAGGCTGAACGTGTGGACCATCTCGAGCGCCGCTCCGCCCACCAGCAGGTCCTCGCGGGCCCCTCCCCAGGCTTCGCCGGCCAGAACAACCAGGGCCGGCCGGACCCGCTTTCCGCCCGCGAACACGCTGTACCGCATCGCCTCGTGGATTTCCGCCGGCTCGGTTTCCGCGCCCGGCAGCAGCCGGTCCAGCGCCTCGTCGACCTCCGGTCTGAGGGCGGACAGGAAGGAGGGAAAGTCGTTCACGCGTCCGGCAGCACCTCGGGCGCCGGCAGAGCCTCGGCCACCAGCATGACCGGCACGTCGCTCACGATCGGATAGACGAGACCGGATTCCGGGCACCAGAGCCCCTCGGAGACCTCGGGCTCCTCCTCGCCGAAGTGCTCCCGGTAGCGGGCGACGAGCCGTCCGCACACTTCCGCCGGCAGCGGCACGAGTTGAAGCGGCCCCTTCGACTTGGGGCACACCAGGAGTTCGAGCAGTTCCGGATCTATGGGCATCTACGGATTACGCCTTACCTCGACCAGCGAAGAAGGAGGGAGTTCATTCCCGGGTTGCGACGATAGTAGGACGAGTTGGACATATGGAAGAAGCCGAAGCTCACCCGCGATCCGTTCCGAAGCCGCCGCCCGACCGCGATTCCGGTGCGGAACTCGAGCTCGCCGCCGATGTCCTTGCCGTCCCCCGCTTCGTAGAAACCCACGGAGGTACCCGACTCGATGAACCAGGAACGCCCGAGGTTGATCCGCTTGTCGGTGCCTGCGTAGAGGTAAAAGGACTCGTCGGAGGTCACGAAAGCGCCGACATGGGGACCCAGGCCCAGGCACCAGTCGGTGGCGAAGCGGTGCTCGATTCCGACCTCGACGGTCTCATGGTCCTTGCCGAAGTCGGTCACTCCGGTGCTGACGATCAGACCGGACTCGTCGGCGCGACTGGGGCCGGCGTGCTCGGCGGCCGCGTTGCAAGCGAAAGCGGCCGGGGCCGCCACGCTTCCCGACAACGCCAGCAGCCCCAACGACGGCAGCCATCCCGAAAACAGCAGAACGCGCGCTACGTTGCGCAGACCTCGGTAGCGCACGGCCGCGTAGCCTACCTCCGCATACAATGCGCACGTGGACGAAGCGCCGAAGGACGCGTCCCGGCCGCCGATTTCGGCCCTGGTGACCACCTACAACGAGGAACGCCACATCGCAGACTGCCTGGCGTCCCTCGACTGGTGCGACGAAGTGCTCGTCGTCGACTCCTTCTCCACCGACCGCACTCCCGAGATCGTGCGCCAGTGCGAGCGCGCCCGCTTCGTTCAGCGCACCTACTACGGTTCCGCGTCGCAGAAGAACTGGGCCATGGACCAGACGCGGAACGAGTGGGTGTTGATTCTCGACGCCGACGAGCGCTGCACGCCCGAACTCCGAGCGGAAATCACGGCGCTGTTCCGCAACGGAGAGCCGGCCCACGACGCGTACACGATCAAGCGCCGCGTGTTCTTCCTGGACCGGGTCATCCGCTTCTCCGGCTGGCAGCACGACCGCGTCGTCCGGCTGCTGCGCCGCGACGCGGGCCGGTACCCGAACCGGCGCGTCCACGCCGACATGTGGACCCGGACGCCGGCGCCGGTGCTCCGGTGTCCCATGGACCACTTCATGGTCGACGACCTGCTCTCCTACTCCCGGAGGATCCAGCGCTACAGCTGGTGGGGAGCGGCCCAGCTCTGGCGAGACGGTCGCCGGTCCGGCCCGGCCGAGGTCCTGGGGCGCTCACTGTGGCGCTTCCTGCGCACGTACGGCCTGCAGCTCGGCGTTCTCGACGGCATGCGCGGTCTCGTGTTCTGCCTGCTCCAGGCCTACGGCACTTACCTCAAGTGGTCCTACGTGTGGTCCTGGCGCGTGAACCAGCGGCGCGGCATCGAGCCGCCGCTGCCGTCCTTCGACGACAGCAAGAGCACCTGGCGGGGCCTGACCGAGCTCGAGCCCGGAACCGCGAAGTAGCAGGTCGCCGCGGCCGCGTCAGTCGACCGGGAGCAGCAGGGACTCGATCCTCGAGGCCCTGCCGCTTGCCTCGTCCGCGTCGACGAGGGCGGCCGCCAGACGGACATCCCGTTTGGCGACCTCGAAGCCGGCGGGCGTGTTCAGGAGAAAGCGCTTGAGCGCCCGGTCGGCCCGCACGCCGATCACCGAGTCGTAGGGACCGGTCATGCCGACGTCCGTCACCAGGGCCGTTCCCTGCGGCAGGACGCGGGCATCGGCGGTAGGCACGTGGGTGTGGGTGCCAAGCACCGCGGTCACCCTGCCGTCCAGGTGGTACGCGAACGCCTGCTTCTCGCTCGTCGCTTCGGCGTGGAAGTCGACAAGCACGATGCGGATCGCCGGGTCCAGGCCGGCCAGGATGGAGTCGGCGGCGGCGAACGGCGATGGCAGCGGTTTCATGAAGGTCTGACCTTCCAGGTTGATCACCGCGTACGGCGTCCCCACCGGCAGCTCGCCGACGAAGATCCCCGTTCCGGGGTTCCCCTCCGGGTAGTTCGCGGGCCGCAGCAGGTTCGGGATCCGGTCGTAGAGCGGCACGCCCTCCCGCTTGGCCCAGGCGTGGTTTCCAGTCGTCATGCAGTCGATCGGCAGGTCCGAGAGCTCCTTGAGCACCCCGGGCGTCACGCCACTGCCGCCGGCCGCGTTCTCGACGTTGACGACGGCCGCGTCGACCCGGTGGCGGTCGATCAACTCCGGCAGCAGCCGGGACAGCGCTCGCCGCCCCGGCTTGCCGACCACGTCGCCGACGAAGAGGAACCGTGCCATCCGGACTCTCTCAGCGCGCGTACTCGATCGACCGCGACTCCCGGATCACGGTGACCTTGATCTGGCCCGGATACGTGAGTTCGCTCTCGATCTTGCGCGCCACGTCACGGCTCAGCCACACGGCCTGCTCGTCGCTGATCTCCTTGCAGTCGACGATGACCCGCACTTCACGGCCGGCCTGGATCGCATAGCTCTTCTGAACGCCCTTGAACTTCGAAGCCAGGTCCTCGAGCTTCTTGAGGCGCTTCATGTAGTTCTCGAGGATCTCCCGCCGGGCGCCGGGACGGGCGGCGGACACCGCGTCGGCGGCGGTCACGAGAACCGCTTCGACCGTCTCCGGATCGTAGTCGCCGTGGTGACAGGCCATCGCGTGCACCACCTCCTCGCTCTCGCCGTAGCGACGGAGCAGGTCGATGCCGATCTCCAGGTGCGTGCCGTCGATCTCGCGGTCCACCGCCTTGCCGATGTCGTGAACCAGGCCGGCGCGCTTTGCGACGTGGACGTCGACCTTCAACTCGCCCGCCATGGCGCCGGCCAGGAAGGCGACCTCCTTGCTGTGCTGGAGGACGTTCTGGCCGTAGGAGGTGCGGAACCGGAGCCGGCCCAGCAGCGTGACCAACTCGGGGTGAAGACCGGACAGGTTCAGCTCCAGCAGGGCCTCGCTGCCCTCGCGCTGCACCCGGTCCTCGAACTCCGACTTGACCTTGGCCGCCACCTCCTCGATGCGGGCCGGGTGGATGCGACCATCGGCGATCAGGCGTTCCAGCGTGACGCGCGCGATCTCCCGCCGGAACGGGTCGAAGCCGGAGAGAATGACCGCCTCCGGCGTGTCGTCGACGATCAGGTCGACGCCGGTGATCAGCTCCAGGGCGCGGATGTTCCTCCCTTCGCGGCCGATGATCCGCCCTTTCATTTCGTCGTTCGGCAGCATGACCACCGAGACCGTCGTCTCCGAGACGTAGTCGGACGCCGAACGCTCGACGGCCAGGCTGATGATCCGCTGCGCCTCGCGCTGCGCCGACTCACGGGCCTCGTCCTCGATCCGCTTCGCCAGGTGCGCCGACTCCATGCGCACCTCGTGTTCGAGACTGTGGCTCAGCTCCTCGCGCGCCTGCTGCACGGTCAGTCCGGACACCCGCTCGAGTTGCCGGCGAACCTCCCCCAGCCGTTCTCCGACCTCGGCCTGTTCAACCTCCAGGCGGTCTTCGGCCTCCCCGAGCGCACGCTGCCGTCCGTTCAGTTCCTGCTCGAGCGACTCGAGCGCGGCCGCCTTTTCGCGGGAGCTCGCGCGGCGTTCGTTCAGCTTCCGCTCACGCTCCTCCATCGCCCGGCGCTGCTCCGCCGTCGAGCGCTCGAACTCGGCGCGAAGCGTCAGCAACTCCTCCTTCGCCGCCAGCTCCTGTTCCCGGCGCTTGGCCGCGCAGTCGCGCTCGGTCTCTTCGACGAGGCCCCTGGCCTGGCGCCTCGCCTCTTCGATCAACTTCGCCGCGCTACGCCGTCCGACAAGGCTCCAAACCAGCCAGGCAGCCGCCAGCGTCGCCGCTGCTATACCCGCGGCGATGAGTGTGGTTTCGGTCATCGGCCCTCAATCCGGGCAGAAGGGCATCCCCCGCGGGGCCGTGTGAACGCGCCCCGACACAGAACCAGAGCGGGACCAAGTGGGTGTCCGCGCCACCCGCCGTCAGCGTCCCCGTTCGAGCGGGGCTGGCACAGGCGAGCAGTTGAAGGACTCCCTTAACAAGAGCGATGGTTCCAACCACGGCTTTCATCACGAACCGCGCAGGGGATGCAAGTCAAGGTTCCTTTCAGCAACAGTCAGGCGTCGAGGGCCGCCTCCAGGTCGGAGGTCAGGCTCGACACGCGCTCCACCAGATCCTGGTAGCGCCCGTCGTCCGCTGCTCCGTCCCCGTTGGCCTCGTTGGCGAGATTCAACGCGGCGAGGATGGCAATCTGATCCGGCTCCAGATTCGGCGCCTGGTCAGCAACCTCCCGCATCTTGCGATCGACCTTCTCCGCGAGTACGCGAAGCCGGTCCGCAGCGACCGTTCCATCCTCTCGGAGGGAGTAGGGAACGCCAAAGATCTCCACCGCGACAGTCGCCGCAACTTCTTCCTGGCGTTCACTTTCGGCCATTTCTCGACACCCCCTGTGAGGGAGCACTATAACAGCCGTGCCCGTCAGGACTCGCCGTCGGCCAGAAGCTCCTCGAGCCCCTCGGCCAGAGCCTCGACCCGCTGACCGATCTCGGCACGCTCCTCGGCGGCATGCTTCTCGGCCGCTTCGAGTTGGGTGGTCAGCTCCCGCGTCCGCTCCCGCTCGGCAGCCAGCGCCTCCTTGGCGCGCTGAATCGCCGCCTCGAGGCGCGCGACCGCGTCGATCGCCCCCTCAGGCATCAGGACGACGAGGCCGAACCCGCGCCCGCTTCAAGCGCTCCCCGCGCGGCAGTCGCGACGGCCGCGAATCCCTCGGCATCCCGCACCGCGAGGTCGGCGAGCATCTTCCGGTTCAACTCGATGCCGGCAAGCCGCAGCCCGGACATCAGCCGGCTGTAGGAGAGTCCGTTCAGACGCGCGGCGGCGTTGATCCGGACGATCCAGAGGCTCCGGAACTGGCGCTTACGCTGCCGCCGGTCGCGGTAGGAGAAGGCCAGCGACCGGTCGACCGCCTGCTTGGCTATCCGGTGCCCCTTCGACTTGACGCCGTAGTAGCCCTTCGCCTGCTTGAGGATCTTCTTCCGCCGGCGGGCGCGCCGGCTGCCCCGTTTTACTCGTGCCATCGTCTTATGCCCCCGTAGCCCCGGCGAGCTAGCGGATCATCCCCCTGATCGCCTTGGCGAAACCGCCGACGACGTCGGTCTGCTTCCGCAGCTTCCGCTTCCGGCCCTGCGCCTTCTTGGTCTGCATATGGTTCATCATCGAGTGCCTGCGCTTCACCTTGCCCTTGGCGGTGAGCTTGAAGCGCTTGGCCGCTCCACGGTGCGTCTTCTGCTTGGGCATTCCAGAGCCTCCTGTGGGGCTCGGAGGAGCCGCCGAACGGCGCATGGTAGCAGCTTGCGCCCTGGAATGCAGCGCAGCAAATCCCGATCAGAGGCTGAGCGATTTGGAGGCCGTCCGGTCCGCGACGCGCGCGGCGAGTTCGTCGATCGTCACCGCGCCCTGATCAGGACCGCCGCCGTCCTCCGGCGCCTCACGCAACCGCAACGAGACGGTGCCCGCTTCCTGTTCACGGCCGCCGACGACGAGCATGTAGGGGACCTTGTGGGTCTGGGCGTCGCGGATCTTGTAGCCGAGCTTCTCGCTGCGTTCGTCCAGTTCGACGCGCACACCGGCGTCGGAGAGCCGGCGGGTGACCTCCCGGCCGTAGTCCATGAAGCGGTCGGAGACCGGCAGGACGACCGCCTGGACCGGCGCCAGCCAGACCGGGAAGGCGCCGCCCGTGTGTTCGATCAGGATGCCCAGGAAGCGTTCGACCGAGCCCAGCATGGCCCGGTGCAGCATGACCGGGCGCCGGGTCCCGCCGTCGCTCGCCGTGTACTCCAGGTCCAGCCGCTCGGGCATCTGGTAGTCCAGCTGCACGGTTCCCAACTGCCAGCTCCGGCCGAGCGCGTCGAGGACCTGGAAGTCGATCTTCGGGCCGTAGAATGCGCCGTCGCCCTCGTTGACCTCGAAGTCGAGGCCCCGGCTCCTGAGCGCCCCCATCAGCGCGTTCTCGGCCCGCTCCCAGAGTTCGGCGCTGCCGATCGACTTCTCCGGCCGCGTGGAGACCTCGATCAGGATGTCCTCGAAGCCGAACGTCCGGTAGATCTCCAGGATCGTCGACACGGGCAGCAACACCTCGGCTTCCACCTGCTCCTCGGTGCAGAAGGTGTGGGCGTCATCCTGGCAGAACGTGCGCACCCTGGTGAGGCCGGTGATGACGCCGGACCGTTCGTAGCGGTGGAGGCGACCGAAGTCGGCGTAGCGGATCGGCAGGTCCCGGTAGGAGCGGAGGTCGGTACGGTAGATCAGGCAGTGGGTCGGGCAGTTCATCGGCTTCACCGCGTACTGCCGCTCGTCGACCTCGGTCAGGAACATGTTCTCCCGGTAGTTGTCCCAGTGCCCTGAGCGATGCCAAAGGTCGACGTCGAGAATCTGCGGCGTTCGCACCTCCTCGAAGCCGTCGCGCCGGTTGAGTCCCTGCACGTAGTCGACCAGGAGGTTGTAGATCACCGTCCCGCGGGGGTGGAAGAAGGGACTGCCGGGCGCGCTCTGGTTGAAGCTGAACAGGTCGAGTTCCGGGCCCAGGCGGCGGTGGTCGCGGGCCCGGCGCAGCTCCAGGTCGGCCAGATAGCCGTCGAGCGCTTCCCGGTTCGCGAACGCGGTTCCGTAGATCCGCTGCAACTGCTCGCGGCTCTGGTCGCCGCGGTGGAACACGCCCGAGCTTTCGAGCAGCTTGACGGCGCCGACCTGGTCGACGCGCTGCGCGTGCGGACCGCGGCAGAGGTCGACGAACTCGCCGTGCCGGAACAGCGTGATCGCCTCGCCCTCCGGGATGTCGTCCAGGCGCTCCAGCTTCAGTTCCTCGCCCATGCCGGCGAACAGCTCCCGCGCTTCCTCGCGATCGATCTCGACCCGCTCGACCTCGTGCTTCTCTCGCAGGATCTCCCGCATCTTCTCCTCGATCGCTTCGAGGTCCTCCGGCACGAAGGCTCGCGGGAAGCGGAAGTCGTACTGATACTTCTCGGAGTGATCGCGCCGGCCGACGTCGATCTGGGTACCGGGCCAGAGTCGCTGCACCGCGTCGGCCAGCACGTGCTCTGCCGTGTGACGGAGGAAGATCCCGGCCTCGTCGTTCTTCGCCGTGAACAGCCGGAACCGGCCCGACGCCTCAATCGGCGTGCGCAGGTCGACGAGGCGGCCGTCGAGTTCGGCGCCGACCGCCGCCTTCGCCAGGCCGGGTCCGATCGAGCGCGCCACGTCCAGCGCCGTCGTCCCGGGCGGGACGCTGCGCACCGATCCGTCGGGCAACGTCAGGTCGAGCATCGGTCGAGAACGGTACTGGAAGAGCGGGTTCGTCCGGGACATGGCCGGGCCCGCGCGGCCCGACACCGCGATGGTAGGCGCTAGCGGACTCGAACCGCTGACCTCTACCGTGTGAAGGTAGCGCTCTAACCAACTGAGCTAAGCGCCTGAGTCACAGACCGAACTGCGGACCCTGGTAGGCCCGAGCGGACTCGAACCGCTGACCTCTACGATGTCAACGTAGCGCTCTAACCAACTGAGCTACGGGCCTGTCTCTCGAGGCCGAGAATGCCGGCAAGGCCAGCCGCGAGAAGGCGCAACGGTACAAAGGGGAGAGTTCCCCTGTCAACGCGAGGCACGCAGCCGGAAGACGCCGTCGCCGCCGACTGTTGCAGAATCCTGTCGTGGTCGATTCCCTGCACATGGCCGAGTTGATCGAGCAGGCGCGGCGCCGGATCGCCGGCGCGGTCTACGAGAGTCCCTGCGCCCGCTCGGAGTATTTTTCCCGCCTCTGCGGCATCGGCGCCTACTTCAAGCTCGAGAACCTGCAGATGACCGGCTCCTTCAAGGAGCGCGGGGCGCTCAACCGCATCCTCACCCTCTCGGAGGAGGAGCGGAGCCGCGGCCTGATCACGGCCTCGGCCGGCAACCACGGTCAGGCGGTGGCCTACCACGCGCACCGGCTCGGTCTCGAGGCGACCGTCGTCATGCCGCTGCCGACGCCCCTGATCAAGGTGGCGAACACGCGGAACTTCGGCGCCGACGTCCGGCTGGCCGGCGAGACCTTCGACGACGCCACGGCCCATGCCCGGGAACTCGAAGCCGAGCACGGCTGGACCTACGTCCACCCGTTCGACGACCCCCAGATCGTCGCCGGCCAGGGCACGATCGGCTTCGAGCTGATGACCCAGGAGCCCGACCTCGAGGTCGTCGTCGTGCCGATCGGTGGCGGCGGGGTGATCGCCGGGATCGCCGCCGCCTACAAGGCGCACCGGCCGCAAACCCGGATCATCGGCGTGCAGACCGAGGCCGTCCCGTCGATGCGGGAGAGCCTCGCCGCCGGCCGCCCGGTTACGGTGGAGCGCCGCCACACGATCGCCGAGGGCATAGCGGTCAAGCGACCCGGCGAGCTGACGATGGGGCTCGTGCGCGATCTGGTCGACGACATCGTGACGGTGGACGAGGAAGAGATCGCGAACGCCGTCCTCCTCCTGCTCGAGCGGGAGAAGGCGGTCGTCGAGGGCGCCGGAGCCTCGGTGCTGGCCGCGGTCGTCAACGACCACGTTCCCCAGACGAAGGGCCGCCGGACCGCGATGGTGCTGACCGGCGGCAACATCGACGTCACACTGCTCAGCCGCATCATCGACCGCGGCCTGACGAAGGACGGCCGCCTGGTCCGGCTCGACGTGTGCGTCAAGGATCGTCCGGGCGCCCTCGCGGCGCTGCTCAACCTGGTCGGCGAGGCGGGCGCCAACGTCCTGGAGACCCATCACGAGCGCGCCTTCACCGCCCTCGGGCTCAATGAAGTGCACATCGAGCTGCGGCTCGAAACCCGCGGCGTCGAGCACGTCGAGGAGCTGATCCAGCGAATCGCCGGCGCCGGTCTCCACGTCCGGCGCCAGACCGAGCCCGAGCCCTGGCATGAACACTGACGCTGCCCTGCTACGCTAAGCCGGCGTGAACGACGAAGCTTCGGATCCTTCGCCATCCGACTCCAGTCTGGACGACCCCGACCCGGACCCCGACAGGCACGCCGGTGACCGCGGGTCCCGTTGCCCGCTGACGACGACGCCCCTCCCGGCGCGCGAATGATCCCGTCGATCGTCGCGGCCACCGGGCCGCCCGTGAATCTCGATCTGCCGCTCGGCTGGAGCCTGGCCCTGGCTCTCTTCCTGGTCGGCCTGAACGGCTTCTTCGTCGCCGCCGAGTTCGCCCTGGTCAAGGTCCGGCCGACCCAGGTGGCGCCCCACCAGGACACCCTCCGGGGCCGCCTGGCGCAGCGCATGATCGATCAGCTCGACGCCTACCTGTCGGCCACTCAACTCGGCATCACGCTCGCCAGCATCGGCCTCGGCATCGTCGGCGAACCCGCGGTCAACCGCCTGCTGCAGCCCCTCTTCGATCTGGCGCCCAACCTGCCGGAAGAAGCCGCGCACTCGATCAGCCTGATGGTCGCCTTCGCGATCATCAGCATGTTCCACATCGTGCTCGGCGAACTCGCGCCCAAGTCGCTCGCCATCCGCCGGCCCGAACCGACCAGCCTGTGGGTGGCGGCGCCGCTGTGGTTCTTCTACCAGGTGACCTACCCCGGCATCTGGGTCCTGAACCAGATGGCGAACGCCTTCCTGCGCCTGTTCGGCATCGAACCTCTCCGGCACGGCGAACTCGCTCACAGCGAGGAGGAGATCCGGAGCCTCCTCGCCTCCGAGCAGGAGACCGAACTCTCCGAACCCAAGCGGGAGCTGCTCGACAACGTGTTCGAACTCTCGGACCGCAACGCCCGCCAGGTGATGGTCCCCCGCACCGAGGTCGTCTACCTCGACGCCGCGGCGCCGATGGACGCCAACCTGGACCGCGCCCGCCGGAGCGGTCACACCCGCTTCCCGCTCTGCGAGGGCGACCTGGACCAGCTCGTCGGCCTCGTGCACATCAAGGACCTGTTCATCGCCCAGGAAGCACCGGAGTCGCTCCGCGACATCGCCCGCGAGACCTTCGCGGTGCCGGAGACCCTGCCGCTCGACCAGTTGATGACCCGGATGCGCCACGAGCACATCCACATGGCGGCGGTGGTCGACGAGTACGGCGGCGTAGCCGGCATCGTGACGCTCGAGAACGTGCTGGAGGAGATCGTCGGCGAGATCCAGGACGAGTTCGACGCCGAGGCGCCGGAGTTCGTCCGCCTCGACGACGGCGGCTACAAGGTGCTCGGCGGCATGCTGCTAGACGACCTCGAGGACGAGCTCGGCATGGACATCTCCGATGCCCGCGAGGAGGACACCGTCGCCGGCATCGCCCTGTCCGAGCTCGGCCGGACCGCCGAGATCGGGGACACCGTCGAGGTCGGCCGGCTGCGGCTGGAGGTTGTTGAGGTGGATGGGAACCGGATCGTGTCGCTCAACCTCCACGTGTTACCCGAGCCGGCTGAGGACGAAATCTGACACCCCGTCGAGCGGCACGACCTCGCGCTCGCCGTCGTGCCGGTTCGAAACCTCGGCGCCGCCGGCGCGAAGCGAGCGGGCGCCGACCACGACTCGCACGGGGAAACCGACCAGGTCCGCGTCCTTGAACTTGACGCCGGGCCGCTCGCGGCGGTCGTCGTAGAGGACGTCGAAGCCACCCGGGGCGAGCGCGGCCTCGAGTTCCTCGTAGAGACCGTCCGCCGCCGAGCGCACTGCCTCGTCGCCGGGATCGAGCGAGCTGAGGACGACCGTGAAGGGCGCCAGGGGCACGGGCCAGACGATGCCGTCGTCGTCGTGCCCCTGTTCGATCGCCGCCGCCGCGGTGCGGCCGATGCCGAGGCCGTAGCAGCCCATCTCCGCCGGCCGCAGACGGCCCTCTTCGTCGGTGAAGGTGCAGTTCATGCTCTCGGAGTAGGCGGTGCCCAGCTTGAAGATGTGACCGACCTCGATGCCCCGCGAGATGCGCAGTTTGCCGCCGCCGCAGCGCGGGCAGGGGTCGGAGGCCTCCGCGGTCAGCACGTCGACCCACTCGAGCGGACGCGCACTCGCCACGTCGCGATCCCAGCGCACCGAAACGAGGTGCTCGTCGCCGGCGTTGGCGCCGCAGACGAAGCCGGTGAGCGTACGCGCCGACTCGTCGACCACCAGGCGCACCTCGGGCGGAAGCCCGACCGGACCCGAGAAGCCGAGCGGACCTCCCGTCGCCTTCGCCACCTGCTCGGCCGCCGCGAGCCGCAGCCCGAGGCCGCCGAGCACGTTCAGCAGCTTGACCTCGTTCACCTCGCGGTCACCGCGGATCGCGACGGCCGCCAGTCCGTCGTCCGTTTCGTAGATCAGCGTCTTGACGACGAGGGCCCTGTCCACCTCCAGCATCCCGGCCACCTCGGCGACGGTTGTCGCGCCCGGCGTCGAGACCCTGCGCGGTTCGTCGCCGTCGGCGCTGTCGCCGGCTGCCGCCGGCCGCGGCAAGTCGCCAATCTCCGCCCTCTCGACATTGGCGCCGTAGCCGCAGGCGGCGCAGCTTGCGACCGCGCTCTCACCGGTGTCGGCGAGCACCATGAACTCGTGCGACGAGGAACCGCCGATCGCGCCCTGATCCGCCTCGACAACGGAGTACTCGAGCCCGCAGGCCTCGAAGATCCGTGAGTAGGCCCCGTACATGGCCTGGTAGCTCCGGTCCAGGCCCTCCTCATCCGTGTCGAAGGAGTAGGCGTCCTTCATGATGAACTCGCGGCCCCGCATCAGCCCGAACCGCGGACGGATCTCGTCCCGGAACTTGGTCTGGATCTGGAACAGGTTGAGGGGCATCTGCCGGTAGCTCTTCACGTCGCGCCGGACCAGATCGGTGATGACCTCCTCGTGAGTCGGACCGAAGCAGAACCGCCTTCCGTGACGGTCCTCCATCCGTAGAAGCTCGGCGCCGTACTTGAACCAGCGTCCGGACTCCTCCCACAGCTCGGCGGGCTGAATCGCCGGCATCGAAAGCTCGACCGCTCCGGCCCGCTCCATCTCGCGGCGGACGATCGCCATCAGCTTGCGCATCGTCCGCCAGCCCGCCGGCTGCATCGTGTAGATCCCGGCCGCCAGCCGCCGCACGAGTCCGGCGCGCGCCATCAACTGGTGGCTCACCACCTCGGCGTCCCGGGGCGCCTCGCGGGCGGTCATCAGGTAGTAGTTGCTCCAGCGCATCGTCGCTCTCCGGCCGCGGAGACTACTAGGAGTGTCGCGGGAAGCGGGGCGCTGGGGCTAGGCTCGCTCCGCGATGTACTGCCAGGTATGCGGCGCGAGGAACGAGGACGACGCGGAGTACTGCCAGCGCTGTCGGCAGAGGCTGATGGTGCTCTCCAGCTCAGCCGTCTCGGGCGAGGAGACCCTCGACGCCGGCGACGAGGAGTTCTCGCTCGACGAGCACCTGCTGGAACGGATCTCGATGCTGGAGGAGGTCCTCAAGCGCATCGGCGAGACGGTGCAGAAGGTGCTGAGCGCCATGGAGCGGCAGGAGGAGAGCATCCTCGTCCATCACGCCGGCATGCTGGCTCTGCGCGACCTCCTGGAGCGGCAGAACGTGATCGACACCGCCGAATGGAGCGACCTCTGGGAGTCCAAGATGGACTACCAGTTCCTGGTGCTGGAGAAGCGCGAACGCTTCGCGGCGGTCAGGGAGGGCATTCTGGGTCTCTACGAGGGCGGCCGGCGCCCCGCCTTCACGCAGCTCATCGAGGAAGCGGAGCACGCGCTGAACGGTCTGGACCTGGACCGGGCGATGAAGTCGCTGGAGGAGGCGGCCGGCCTCGACCGTCGCAACCACGAACTGGCCCGGTTCCTGGGCGAATCGCACTTCCAGGAGGGCCGACTGGAACGCGCGCTGGAGCACTTCGACCGGCTGCTGGAAGCGAAACCGGACCAGGTCCAGGGGCTCGTCTACACCGGCGTCATCCAGCTCCAGCAGGGCGACGAGCAACGCGGTCAGGAACTCCTGGAGAGGGCCGTCATCCAGCACCCGGACGCGTTCCTGCCGCACTTCTGCCTGGGCGCATCGCTCGCCGGCCGGGGACAGTTGAAGTCGGCGGCCGCTTTCCTGGAGCGCGCGGTAGAGATCGACGTCGTGCCGCAGGCGCTCTACCTGCTCGGCCGCTGCCACTACGAGATGGGCCGGCCGGCCAGGGCGATCGAGTCGTTGAGCCACGCGGTTCAGGTCGATCCCGCCTTCGAAGAGTGCCATCACCTGCTCGGTCTCTGCTACCTGGACCGGCGCTGGAACCGCAAGGCGCTCGCCGCGTTTCGGACGGCCCAGCAGTTGAACCCCAGGCGCATGCGCTACCGCGACCTGGTGGCCTACCTCTCGGGGCGCTCGGGCGCCGACCTGCCCAGGACCAGCCCCGCCGCGGCGGACTGGGTCAGCCGCGGCGAGCAGGCGATCCGATCCGGCGACGCGCCGGAAGCGCTCCATTGCTACCGCGAGGCGCTGGCGCTCGACCCGGACAACCCGGCGCTGCTGATGTCCTACGCCCTCGCCTGCCTGCGGCTGGACCGCGGCCAGGAGATCCGCCCGCTGACCGAGCGCGTGCTCGCATCGAAGCCGGGCGAGATGCTGCGGGCGACCGCCTACGCGACCCTGATCGAGGCGCTGCGCAGCGAGGGCAAGTACAGGGACGCGAACGAGGCGGGGCAACGGCTGCTCGACGAGGCCGGCTCCAACTTCTCGAAGAGCATCGCCTACTACGAGATGGCGTACAACCTGGCGGAGATGGACGAGGACCTGGACCAGGCCCTCGACTTCGCGCGCCGGTCCCTGGAACACGCCCCGGAGGAGTTGCGCCAGTTCCCCCTAGCGGCCCTGGGCTGGGTCCACTACAAGCGCCAGGAGCTGAACGAGGCGATCGAGTTCCTGTCCCAGTCGACCGAACTCGGACCATCGACCGCGGCGCTCACCCGCCTGGGCATGGCTCTCCTGGCATCAGGCGACGAGGACGGGGCGCGCGGCGCCCTGGCACAGGCCCGTCGGCTCGACGAACGCGGCGGCGCGATCGAGGAGAAGATGATGGAGTTCATGAAGGACTCCGCGCGCATCATCGAGCGGGTGCGGCGCTAGGCGAACCAGGGATCGCGGCGGCCGAGCCTGCTGTCCAGCGCGGCGCCGATGCCGACGCAAGTGACGATCGTCCAGGTCCAGCCGCCGACGTAAGGCGCCATCTTGACCAGGCCCAGGGCCAGCAGCCCGCACAGGGCGGCAGCAAGCGGTCGACCCGCCAGGCCCAGGCGAACCGGCAGCAGGCGCGCGCCCACCGCCAGGAACACCGCCACCGTGCCCCACAGCTTGCAGACGAGGATCGCCACTCCACAGACGGCGAGCAGGGGCGCGCCGACCAGCGCCGGCGCCACCGCGGTCAGCACGGCGAAGGTCAGGGCCACGGCGAGTACCGCCACCAGGCCGGCGAAGAAGTTGCGAAAAGGCCGCTCGAGCACGCTCTGCGCCGTCGCCGTCAACGCCGGGTCGAAGCCGGCCACGAGCACCAGAGCCACCAGCAGCCAGGCCAGCAGCAGGGCGAGGTTCAGCAATGCTACCGTCGGCGACAGCGCGGCCTGACCGAGCACCGGTCCTTCCGTGAGAAGGACCAGCGACGACGGCGCGCTCGGGTAGGCCACCGTACGGCCCTCGACGGCGGCTCCCGACTCGGCGTTCACACGGCCGCCCAGCACGAACACGTCGCCGCCCAGCCGCGCCGACGGACCCAGTGCGACATCGCCGCCGAGCACGATCACGTCGCCCTGAACGGCGCCGTCTATGCGGGCGTCGCCGTTCAGGACGACCGCGTCCGACCGCGCCTCGCCGCGAAGCTCCAGGTCTCTGCCGATGGCGAGTAGCTGGTCCCGGGCAACCGCGTCCGGGCCCACGACGACGGCCGGATCGTCGGTTCCCGCCGTCGACTCGACCGCCGCGCAACTCAGCGTCGCCGCGGCGACGGCGCACAGGACGAGGCCATGAACGGCCTGACGGAGGCGGAGTCTCAACACGGGCGGACCATCGTAGCCGCCGGAGGCCGAGGCGAAGCCTCGTTGGCCCTAGCGGCGGGATCGTTGCCGCGCCGACGCTCTCGAACCCCGCCGGAGCAGCGAGAACAGGAGGGCGGTGAGGCCGACGATCGCCGCGCCGCCGAACAGCAGGGCCGGCGTCCCCGGCTCCAGGGCCGAGGACATCGCCACGTTGAGGCCGCGCCAGGAGGCGTCGAGCAGGCCGGCGCCGAGCATGCCGAGGGTAACCGTGAAGTCGAACAGGGTCGCCGCCGCGTCAGCCGCCGAGCCGGCGGCCGGCGCGAGCGTCGCGAGGACCGCCAGAGCGCCGCCGAACAGCGCGACCAGGGCGGCAGCCGCCACGGCGGCGCGACGGCGTCCGGCGGGCCGCGCCGCGCGGAGGTCGATCGCCAGCGGCTCCGGCGCGAACCGTTCCGCCGCAAGAAGCTCGTGGAGCGCCGAGAGACCCCGGGCCTCGTCCCGGCACGCCGCGCATCCCGCCAGGTGCTGCTCCGCCATCCGGCGCTCCGCTTCGCTGACGGCGCCGTCGACGTAGGCGTCGATCAACTCTGCCTGGGAACAGGCGCCACCCTCAATGACCGTCGACCTGTCTGAACTCGTCATCGCCGTTACTCCCGCCGTCCGTCAGTCGGTGAGGTAGTCGGCCAGCCGGGCCTTCAGCATCCGGCGGCCGCGAAACAACTTGTTCTTCACGGTGCCCAGGGGCATGCCCTTGAACTCCGCGATCTCTTCGTAGGTCATCTCGGCGAAGTGTCTCAACTGAATCAACTCGCGGTACTCCTCTTTCAGCCCGTCGATCGCGGCGCCGATGGCCTGGCGCCGTTCCACGTTCCGCAGCGTCCGGTAGGGGTCCCTTTCCTCGCTCTCAAACTCCCGCTCATGCGCCTTTCCGTCCACCCCGACCCGCTGCATCGGAACCAGCTTCAGGCGCCGCTTCCGGATCAGGTCGATCGCGGCGTTCTTCGCCACCCGAAACAGCCATGTCGAGAACCGGTACTTGGGGTTGTAACGGTCGAGGGCCCGGTAGACCCTCAGAAACACTTCCTGCGAAAGCTCTTCGGACTCCTGAACATTGCCGAGGAAGCGATTCAGGTAGTTGATCAACCGGCCCCGATACCTCTCCACGAGATCGGTGTACAGGGCGGCTTCGCCGTCCAGAATCGCAGCCACCAACTCTTCGTCGGTCGCCCGAGTTGCCTCCACAGCCTTCACCTACGTCGCCCGCCTCCGATTGTTGCGCCGCGGCGCGAGGGCAGGGCGAACCGGCTGACCGCCAGGCGACCGCGCGGCTGCTGTAGCCTTTCCGCCCGCGGCACGGGCGGCCGCCGCCCTCCACCGCGCCGCAGAGAGTAACCGGGTCACCCTTGGCAAACCTGATCCACGCACGCGGGCTGGGCATCCGGTTCGGACTTCACTGGGCGCTGGCCCACGTCGACCTCGACTTCGAGGCCGGGGGCCGGCTCCTGCTGGCCGGCGCCAACGGTTCCGGCAAGACGACCCTGCTGAGACTGATCGCGGGGCTCCGGCGCCCGACGGCGGGTGACCTGACCGTCGGCGGCAGGCGGCCCTTCGAGGACCGCGCCGGCGCCCGCCGCGAACTGTCACTGGTTTCCCACCACGACTATCTCTACGACCGGCTGACCGCGATGGAGACGCTGCGGCTCTGGAGCGAGCTCTGCGACGGCGACCCGGACCGCGGGCGGCTCGCCGCCCTGCTCGACGAGGTCGGGCTCGAAGCCGCGGCCGACCGGCAGGTAGGCGGCTTCTCCGCCGGCATGAGGAAGCGGCTGATCCTCGCCCGTTGCCGTCTCGAGAACCCGCGCCTGCTGCTGCTCGACGAACCGTTCGCGTCCCTCGATCCGGAGGGCCAGACCCTGGTCGAGCGCTGGATCGAACGCTTCGCGGACGGCGGCGGCTCCCTGATCGTCGCATCCCACGCGATCGAGCGGGCCTCCCGGCTGTGCGGGCAGGCGCTTCTGCTGGAGCAGGGCCAGGCCGCCTGGCGAGGCGAGGCGGCCGGGCTCGATGCCGCCTGGCGCCGGAGGCTCGGACAGTGAAGCTGGTCCGCCCGGTGCTCGTGCTGCTGCTGAAGGACCTGCGCGTCGAGTGGCGGGGACGGGTCCGCTTCTTCTCGATCGTCCTGTTCGGCGGCATCACCCTGGTCCTGTTCTCTTTCGCGATCGACGCCGACGGCGACATGGCGGCGACAATGGCGCCCGGCTTCCTCACCCTGGCCCTGCTGCTCAGCTCGACCCTGGGCCTGTCCGAGTCCTTCCGCGTGGAGCGCGAGAACCGCTCCCTCGAGGGCCTGCTGCTGCTGCCGGTCGAGCCGGCGGTCCTGTTCTACGCCAAGGCGCTTGGCAACTTCGTCTTCCTCGCGATGCTGGCGCCGGTGCTCGTGCCCTCGGCGATCATCCTCTACAGCGTCGAAACCGGTCCGGCCGGATTCCTCGGCGTGATCGCCGTCTGGCTGCTCGCCGCCGCGGCCCTCGCCGCCCCGGGCACGCTGTACGCCGCCATGACCAGCCGGGCCGCGAGCCAGGACGTCCTGCTGCCTCTGCTTCTCTTCCCCCTGGTCATCCCGGTGCTGATCGCCTCGGTCAGGAGCGCGGAGCTGCTGCTCCACGGAGATCCGATGAACCAGGCGCCGAGCTGGCTCCTGTTGCTGGTTGCCTTCGATGTAATCTACTGGGCGCTCGGAGGCGTGCTCGCACGCGTCGCGATGGAGGAATAGGGCCTTCGCACGAGGGCCCGAGAGGGAGCAAACGAAGCGTGGACGGCGTTATAGTCGGTGGTTGGGAATGGGTCATCGCCGCCTATGCATCGGCGGGCGTGGCTCTCGCCTTCTACGTCTACAGCCTCTTCGTACGCCGGCGGCGGGTCGAGGCGAAAGCACCTTCACAGGACCAGAACAATGAGCACGGAACCCACGACCCCGACGCCTGACGCCGGATCCGCTCCCAGGACCCGGCGGCTTCTGCTGCTGGCCGCGGGCGGCGCCGTTGCCTTGGCGCTCTCCGTGCTGGCCTTCGGCGACGTCGGCGAGAACCTCGTCTACTACTGGAGTCCATCGGAACTCCACGAGGCGGGCCCGGAAGCGGTCGGCGCCAGCATCCGGCTCGGCGGCCTCGTCGAGGAGGGCTCGGTGAACCGCAGCGCCGACGGCCTGACCCTCGAGTTCACGGTCACCGACGGGCAGTCGCAGGTCGACGTGCGCACGACCGCCGTTCCCCCGGCCATGTTCCGGGAAGGTATCGGCGTCGTCCTCGAAGGGACGATGCGCGAAGACGGCCGGTTCGACACCGCGCGCCTGATGGTGAAGCACGACAACGAGTACCAGGCGCCCTACGCCGAAGACCAGCGCAGCATGGAGGAGTTGATCGAGTCCATGCAGTTCGACGCGTGACCTCCGCCCTGGGCCAGGGGTTCGTCCTCCTCGGCCTGATCGCCGCCGGCTTCGGCACCGCCTTCGGCTACATCGCCGGCGTCAGGCGTTCGGCCACCGGCCTCCGCCTGACGAGGCGTCTGGCGCTGCTGTTCGCCGTCGCCATGGTCGGGGCCTGCGCGGTCATGTGGTACGCGCTGCTCAGCCACGACTTCTCCGTCTCGTACGTCGCCCAGGTCGGGTCACAGGCCACGCCGCTTCACATCACGATCTTCTCCCTGTGGTCGTCCCTCGAGGGATCGATCCTCTTCTGGGGGCTGATCCTGGGCCTCTACATCGCCGCCGCGGCCACCTTCCAGCGCCGCGGGCATGAGGACTACCTCGCCTACACCCTGGCCACCCTGCTCGGCATCGGCACCTTCTTCACCTTCCTCATCGCCAGCGTCGCCGATCCGTTCGCGCCTACCCCGCCGCCCGTGCCGGTCGACGGCCCCGGGCCCAACCCGCTGCTCCAGAACCACCTGCTGATGGCGATCCACCCGCCGATGCTCTACCTCGGCTACGTCGGCATGTCGGTGCCGTTCGCCATGGCGGTCGCGGCGCTGCTCCGCGGTCATCTGGGCGCCACCTGGCTACGGCCGATGCGCCGCTGGCTGCTGGTGCCGACCTCTTTCCTGACCGCCGGCATCATGCTCGGCGGCTGGTGGTCGTACGAGGTCCTCGGCTGGGGTGGCTACTGGGCCTGGGACCCGGTCGAGAACGCCTCCTTCCTGCCCTGGCTGACCGGCATCGCGGCGCTCCACTCGGGAGTCGTCCAGCAGCGCCGCGGCACCCTCAAGGCCTGGACCGTGATCCTCATCATGATCACCTTCCTGCTGACCATCCTTGGCACCTTCCTCACCCGCTCGGGGGTCGTGAACTCGGTCCACTCGTTCACGCAGAGTCCGATCGGCCCCGTGTTCCTGGGATTCCTCGGCATCTGCGCCGCCGCCGTCGTCGTCCTGCTCGCGCTCCGGATCGACACCCTGGTCTCCGAGCCCTCGAACGAGCGCCTGGTCAGCCGCGAAGGCGCCTTCCTGCTGAACAATCTGCTCTTCGTCAGCCTGATGTTCACGGTGCTCGTGGGCACCCTCTACCCGATCGTCGCCGAGTCGCTGCGCGGCGTGAAGGTCAGTGTCGGCGAGCCCTACTTCAACCGCATGGCGGTGCCGCTGTTCGCCGGACTGCTGCTGCTGATGGGCGTAGGTCCGGCCCTGCCCTGGGGCGGCAGCGACCCGAAGCTGGTCCGCCGGGCCCTGGTGCGTCCGCTGCCCGCGGCCGCCGTCGGACTCGTCGTGGCGCTCCTGTTCGGCGCCCGCTCCGCGCCGGTTCTCATCGTCTCCGCCTTCGCCGGCTTCGCGCTCTGGGTCACCGCCGACCAGGGCCTGCGACCGGTCCGCGCGCGACCCCGCCGCCAGGGCGGCAGGGGACCGCTGGCCGCCGTGCTCGTCGCGCCGGACAGGCTCGGCGCCTACGTGGTCCACCTGGGCGTGCTGATCACCTTCGTCGCGGTCGCCGTGTCGTCGACCTTCCAGCGTGAGGCGGAGTCGACCCTTCGCGCCGGCGACACCCTCCGGCTGGGCGGCTACGAGATGACTTTCCGCGGCGCCGAACGGGTCCAGGAGCCGCACCTGATCCGCCACCAGGCGGAGGTCGAGGTGTCGACCAACGGCAGGAGCCGCGGCACTCTGTACCCGTCGCTCAACATCTACCCGAACCAGCGGGAGCCGATCGGCACCCCGGCGGTCCGCACCAGCGCGGGCCACGATCTCTACCTGACCCTGATGAACGTCGGCAGCGACGGATCGATCGGCCTGCGGGCGATCACGACGCCGCTCGTTGCGTGGATCTGGATCGGCGTCGTCGTCATGGTCCTGGGCACCGCCCTGTGCCTGATCCCGACCGCCGCCGAGCGGCGGGCGACGACGCCGCGGGCGGTTCCCGACCTCGCCGCCTCGCCCGCGGGGGGCGGTCGATGAACCGCAAGGTCCTGCTCGTGGGTGTCGGCATTTCGCTGCCGCTCCTGCTCGTGCTCGGGTTCGCCTTCCGGCACGACCCGCAGATCGTCGAGTCGCCGCTGATCGGCAAGCCGGCGCCCAGCTTCCGGCTCGCCGACCTCGACGGCAACGTCGTCGACCTGGCGGAGTTGCGCGGCAAGCCGGTGGTCATCAACTTCTGGGCCACGTACTGCGTGCCCTGCTGGGCCGAGCACCCGTTGCTCCTGGAAGGCTCACGGCGCTGGCAGGGCGAGATCCACTTCCTCGGCGTCGTCTACCACGACGAACCCGAGACGATCGCGGAGTTCAACACCGTGTTCGGGAGCTGGGGCCCGTCGCTGATCGACGAGGGCGGCCGGGTCGCCATCGCCTACGGGGTCTACGGACCGCCGGAGACCTTCTTCATCGACCGCGACGGCGTGATCGTCGACAAGACGATCGGCCCGCTGTCGCCGGACCAGCTCCTGGACGTCGCCAACCGCATGCTCGCGCAGCCCGCCGCGGCCACCGGCTGACATGCGACGCGCGACCGCCCTCCTGGGGCTGCTGGCGCTGCTGGCCGCGTTGGCCTTCGCGGCACCGGCATCGGCACAGGAACCCGACACACCGCCGCGAGTCGCCCTGCCCCCGGCCGAGGGCGAGGTCCGGCCCGGCCTGGGAGTCGAGACCTCCCACGAACTGGGCGACCCGCTCGGCCGTCCCCTCTCCGGCGAGGAGCTCGACCGCGCGGTAGCCGAGGTCGCGGCCGACATCCGCTGCCCGAAGTGCCAGGCCCTCTCGATCGCCGATTCGGGCGCCGCCCCGGCGCAGGCGATGCGGGCGGAGGCGCGCTCCCTGCTCTCCCAGGGCTACACCCGCGAACGGGTCATCGCCTACTTCGAGCAGCGCTACGGCGAGTTCGTGCTGCTCGAGCCGCGGGCGCGCGGACTCAACCTGATCGTCTGGGCGGCGCCGGCCGGGATCGTCCTGATCGGGGGCCTGCTCGTCGCCCTTCGCCTGCGGCAACGCCGCCGAAGCGCCAACGAGGACCTGGACACGTACCTGCGGCAGGTGGAGCAGGAGACGGCGACCTGACTGTCGTCGCGACGATCGCCCTCGTCGCCGCCGTCCTCGCCGGTCTGGGAATCGGGTTCGTCTTCCTGCCCCGGGAGGCCGCGGCGCGCGCGGCCGCGCTCGAGCTCCAGCGTGCCGACCTCCTGAACCGGCGCGAGGACCTGCTCGCACGGCTGAAGCAGGAAGGCCTGGAAGCCGCCGACCGCCGCCGGCTCCAGGTGTCTTTGGCCCGCGTGCTGAAGGAACTCGACGAGGTCGAGGAGGCGATCGCGGGCATCGCCCCCGCAGGCGGCGCCAGGCGGCAGGAAGCAGGGCCGGCCGGCCGAGCCTTCGTCCAGGCGCACCCCCTGCTCTCCGGCGTTCTGCTCGGCGGCGGCGTGGTCGGCCTGGTCGCCGCGCTGGTCATCTGGGCGCAGTCCGACGCCCGGCCCGACCCGCAGGCCGGGCAGGCGATGGCGCAGGGCGGCGGCGAGACGGACTTCCGCGGCCAGCCGCCGCTCCCGCCCGAGCTGGTGGCCCGAGCCGAGGAACTGCGGCGGCAGATCGACGCCGATCCCTCGGACGTCGACGCGATGCGCGCATTGATGCAACTGATGCTCGCGAACGGCCGCGCCTTCGACGCCTTCCAGACGGCTCAACTCGCGCTGCAGGTCGCTCCCGAGGACCCGGACGCCCACTTCGTCTCGGGCATCGTGCGCCTCCAGATGGGCCAGACCCAGGTCGCCCTCGACTCCCTGGACCGGTCGCTCCGGAGCGACCCCGGCCACGAGCAGGCGGCCCTGATGCGGGGTCTCCTCCTGCTGCAACTCGGCGACCGCGACGGCGCCATCGCGACCTGGGAGAGCGCCAACGCCGCCCGCTCCAGCCCCCGCCTCGAGCAGGTCACCACCATGGCCCGCGAAGGCAAGACGTTCGACGAGATCGTCAACAACCCGCTCTAGGCCAACCCCAGCCGCCGGCTGATCTCCGCCGCGACGTCCCGCTTCCGTTCCGTCCCCCGAGTCCTGATTCTCAAGTCCGCCTGCCGGTACGAGTCGAGCCGGCTCTCACTGCCCCGCTTGGGTGAGGACGGTCACGCGGGAGGCTTCCGAAAGAGCTTCGAGAGCAGGACGTTGCCGCGGACTCATACGGCCTTCGGGCTTGAGAGCGAGGTCGCGCACCAACCAATCGCAGCCCCGCTCGGTCTCGTTGACGTTGACGACGACGGACCGCAACTGCGGCAGCCGTCGCCGCTGGCCGGCAGTGAACCGGCAGGCACCAGACACCGCCAAGACGTAGAACCGCTCTATCGCCAGCCCCAGAGCCGGGTGCCCACGGCGAAGGAAATCCTGGTCGGCTCGAAGCCGTCGTAGCTCCTAGGCCGGTGTCGTGTGGGAACGGAAGGAGACCGTATCCCGACAGTTACACGTCGCCAGATCGTGCCAATCCTCGATCTCCGCTCGAACCGCACTTCCCTCCCACATCGGCGCGTTGAGCATGGACCACAGGGACCAGATCCGGTTGGCGTGGACGGAACTTGTAACGGCCCCGCGCAGGCGTCAACCTGGGCGGGGCCGTTTGTTGGTTCCGAGCCAACTCTACGGACAGCCGTTGGGGAAGAACTCCGGTGGACAAGTCTGACACGCCTCGCAACCCCACACCGGCTCACGCCAGGGAGGATTGTCTGCGGTCGGTGGCCCGTCCGGTACTAGCCAGCCAACCAGCAGAATCCAGCAACGATGAAACAGTCCCGGAGGGTCCAACGGAACCCAAGTGTTCGCCGGAGACGGTATGAACCCTGCGGGTGCCGCGACTGGCGCGCCGAGGATCAGCGCGACCAGAATCAGTGTCGGCAGGGCGCGGCGAGAATGGGAACTCACTGCGGGTGCTTAGCGAACGCGTCGCAGTCGTCGGTCTGTTCCAGGGTCGCCGTGAAACGGCGTCAGTTCTCGGGCGTAAGGGGAACGCCGCGCAACGCTCGGTTCTGGGCTGTCCGGTCCATTCGGGCGCGGAGCTCTTCAATCTCCTTTTGTGCCTTGATGCTTGCCCGTTCGCGGTCCTTAGCAATCAAGTACAACTCAAACACCGTAGCGTCGTCGCTTTCGTAGATGAGTTCGACTAGGCGTTGGCGAGCTTCCCACAGGTCCAGTTTGGAAGGCTCCAGTCTCTGCGCTGTTTCCTCGAACTCAGCCACTGCGGCAGTGTACGCATCCAAGTCGCCTGTCTCTTTCCACTGGTCGTGCGCGGCGGCTTTCTTGGCCGAAGCCTCGGCCATGGTGCGGAGCGCTTCTGTCCAGCTCTGGTCAAAGGAGTCTTCGGGCTCTTCGGAGCGAAGAACTGCCGGGGCGAAGAGCGCACCGGACAGAAAAACGGCGAGAAGTCCTAGCTTCATGTTGGTTGCTCCTTTCACGGGCTAAACCCTGGGCCGATCGTGGGTCCCTTGCACGCTGAAAGATCCCTGAGGGCTATGGCCTCAGCGGCTTTAGCAGCTCGACAACGTGGACTCCAATTCGAAAACCAACGGCAATCACGTGCGACCAAATCGGACGCGGCATTCAAGGCGATCACTTCTGCCGAGCAACTCTTCTTTGGAGGCTCCGGCTTCTTTGGAGCCTCCGGCTGTTCCGGTGGGTCGCCGCTAGGGCCGCCAGGGGGATGGGGCGTGGGGTGGCATGTAAGGCAGGGGTTTGACGGAGGATCCGTCTCGCCCGGCGACGGCGGAAGCGGATTGTCGGGTGGCTGAGGTGTGGCCGTTGGTGGCGGTGCCGAGACATCAACCGAACCATCTACTGGGGCCCACTCACCGTCCTTGCAAATGTGGCTGCCGTCCTCGGTGTGCTCACCCTCCTCGCACGGCCCAGACGGACCACCTTGAGCCACCGCTGGCGCAGAAAGAAGCGCCAATCCTCCAAAGAACAGCACACTCAGCAGCGTGCCTCGAACCGATTCTCGACCTATACCCATAGGTCCTCCCTCCAGTGCAGCAGGCCAGCTCGCGGCGCGATTCACCACGTCTTGGAACCTGTCCCGCTACGGTGCCAAGCAGGCTACTGGTCCGACACCGCTCGTGTCAACCCCCTGTAGTGGCTCAGTACATATGAGACTCGGATGTCATCAAGCCGCTGTGGATTGGAGATACTGCCACGGCGTGAGTCCTCCGAGTGCCTGGTGTGGTCTTTGTCGGTTGTAGTGGTGGTTGAAGTCTTCGAGGCAGCGGTTGAGGGCGTCGATCCGGGGCGAGCGTGACGGCAGGACGCAGAAGGTCGATCCTTCGGTCCAAGGCCTGCTCAAGGTCGGCCATGAAGTCGCTGCCGCCGTCGACCTCGATGGCCCTAACCGGGAAGGGCGCCTGCTCGCTCAGGCGGTCGAGGAAGCGCTTGGCGGAGATGGCGGTGGCCCGACCCGTCCACTCCTGCGGGCGCACGGATAGGTGGTGAGGCTCCCTTCGCACTTCGTCTACGGCTCCAGGGCCTTTACCCGGAACCGGACCCGAGCCGCCCCCCTTCTCCCTCAGGCTCATCGAGCTGGCAAGCCGACGTGCTAGACTCAGCTTGAGAATCGCTGTCGCGTGTTAGGCCTCTGCGCCGGGTCACCTGCCCGATACAAGAGCCGCTTACCCAGGGTCGGGGTAGCTCCTCGACTCGGCGAAAAGGTAGGCACCTTGCCGTTTAACGCGCTAGGCGATTCACTGGCCCGGCACTCACAAACAGGAAGGATCGCCAGGTCCAGGCCCACCGAACGCTGCCGAACGGTAGTCACACTCGGACGAGAAGTCCGGTCAAGAACCAAAACGCCGCGCTTGAGCGACCGTTTGGCCGTCGCGTTCAGGAAGTCGCGCACATCGGGAGGTTCCGTCACGCTCGTCGTAGTCGTCATCGTCGCCGTGGCGACGCAGCACTAGGCTCTCCAGCCCATGTCGTTGGTCAAGGCCGAGATGATCGTGTGGGCCCCGATCTTGAACCCGAGCCACACCGGACGTCCTGCGTCCACGACGCTTTCGGAGGCCTTGCTGCGGGTGGCGGTCGCAGGTCGCTCCCGAGGACCCCGACTCCCACTTCGTCTCGGGCATCGTGCGCCTCCAGATGGGCCAGACCCAGGTCGCCCTCGACTCCCTGGACCGGTCGCTCCGGAGCGACCCCGGCCACGAGCAGGCGGCCCTGATGCGGGGTCTCCTCCTGCTGCAACTCGGCGACCGCGACGGCGCCATCGCGACCTGGGAGAGCGCCAACGCCGCCCGCTCCAGCCCCCGCCTCGAGCAGGTCACCACCATGGCCCGCGAAGGCAAGACGTTCGACGAGATCGTCAACAACCCGCTCTAGGCCAACCCCAGCCGCCGGCTGATCTCCGCCGCGACGTCCCGCTTCCGTTCCGTCCCCCGGGTGCGGATTCTCAGGTCCGCCTGCCGGTACGAGTCGAGCCGGCTCTCATAGAGCGCCCGCGCCTGATCCGGCGACTCGAACAGCGGCCGGCGCTTGTGGGACTGCTGGGCGCGGCGGCAAAGAGCTTCCCACGGCGGGTCGAGCCAGACGCTGGTGCCGAGTTCGGCGATCAGCCGGCGATTCCGTTCCAGGGTGAACACGCCGCCGCCGGTGGCGATCACCGCCTGATCGATCGCGGCGCAGCGTTCCAGGGCCGCCGTTTCGCGTTCGCGGAAGTAGCTCTCGCCGCGTTCGACGATCAGTTCCGCCACCGGCTGGCCCTCGAACTCGGCGATGGCCGTGTCGAGATCCAGGAACGTCCAGCCCAGCGACCGGGCCAGCCGCCGGCCGATCCGGCTCTTGCCGGCCGCCATGAAGCCGACGAGGAAGACGCGCATGGCGATGCCGAAACGGTCAGTCGCCGTGCTTCTGCGCCCGCTCGCTCCTGAGCGCCCGCACCAGGAAGATCGTGAAGCCGCCCCACACGAAGCCGCCGATCAAAACGAGGACGAGGATGGCGAGCGGAGACATCGGGTGAACCTTACGACAAGTTAGTCGGCGGCGCGGCTAACGCCGCCTTCGCTGGGACAGGTTGAAGCTCACGATGATCCGGTCGGCCTTCTTGCCCCTGGCCCTGGATCGATTCGGAGCCACGCTGTGGTACAGCCAGGCGGGGAAGATCAGCATCCTCCCGGCCCGGGGTTGGTAGCGCACCTTCTTCCAGCAGTCTCGCGGGCGCCTGACGCCGGGGATGTACTTGACCGAACCCATCAGGTTCTGCGTGCGCGGATCGATGAACTCGATGCGGCCGGAGTTCTTCGGCGCCTGGACGTAGTAGACGCCGCTCCAGATGCAGCCGGGATGGATGTGGGCCCGGTTCAGGCCGCCGGGCGGGTTGACGATCGACCACATGGTGCCGATGTTCAGCCGATAGGACCGGTGATAACCGAGTTCACGGCACATCATCTCCGCGGCGTTGTCGACGTGTTCGACCAGTCCCGCGAACGCGGCGTCCCTATGCAGCTTGACGTGGCTGTGCCACCCCCCGAGCTCCGGAAGGTTCGACTTGCTCACGCCGGTTCCGTCGCGTTCCCGTTCGGCGTAGATCGCCTCGATCAGGCCCGGATTCAGGAGCTCGCTGTCCGGGATATCCAGCGAAAAGACGAGGGTCGGAAAGTAGCGGGCGACCTTCAGGGAAACGGCGGACGGACCGGCCGCCGCTCCGCGGTCCGAGGTTTCGGCGTCAGGCGGCAACTTCTGCCTTCGGCACCCTGCGCGCCCTAGTCGTCGTCCTCGTCATCGTCCTCATCGTCGTCATCCTCGTCGTCGTCGTCGTCCTCGTCGTCGTCGTCGTCATCCTCCTCATCGTCCTCGTCGCCTTCGTCGCCCTCATCCCCCTCGTCGTCCTCGTCATCCTCGTCGCCTTCGTCGCCTTCGTCATCCTCGTCGCCTTCGTCGTCCTCGTCCCCCTCGTCGTTCTCGTCCCCCTCGTCATCCTCGTCGCCTTCGTCATCCTCGTCGCCTTCGTCGTCCTCGTCCCCCTCGTCGTCCTCGTCCCCCTCGTCGCCCTCGTCGCCTTCGTCGTCCTCGTCCCCCTCGTCGCCTTCATCCCCCTCGTCGCCGTCACTCGCGGAGACGACACCGATTCCCGTGCCGTCGATGTCCTCGAGAATGTCCTTGCTCAAGGTGCCCTCAGCATCCTCGTTGGTGTTCTCCACACCCTCGAGCTCGCTCTTTCCCGGGAGCGTGGAGGACAACGTGGCCCCGGACGTCTCCGAGGTTGACGCCAGGTCGGCCCCGAGATCGAAGCGTTCGAGGTCGAAGCGTTCGAAGTCCCGGTCGAGATCGACGCCGTCGAACCGGTCGATCCCGTCCGGCCGGATCGCGGTTCGCGGTCCCGCGAACCGCGCGTCGCCGCCCACCCGGGCAGCCACCGGAGCTTCCCCGACTCCGGCATCGTCCATGACCTCGTCCACGAAGAGGGGCCCCCGCGGACGGTCGCGGAGGGCGGCGCCATCCCAGTCGCCGTCGCCATCGCCGTCGCCATCGCTTTCGGGCGCTTTCTCCACAGCGAACTTGGGCGCCGTGGGGAGTATCGGATTGCCGTCCTCGCTGCAGCCGGCGGCGATGAAACAGGCGCCGAGAAGCAGCACGAACGTCCTGGCCAGGGGGGACTTGAACACCCGGCCGGGGCCGCTGGCGAAGGGCTTGAGGGTTTCAGGATTCATGGGCCACCCCCACCGTTTTGTCGAATTCAGCAGGCTAGCACGCGGCTCGCTACTGCGAGCACATGAACGCTTGCGTGTCGCTCCTGGTGGACGCGGTCACTCCCTGCACGTTGCCGTGCCTCCACGTCGTGCCGTCCGGAGCCGTCACCAGGAGGTTGAACTCCAGAGTCGTGACGGGTGCGACGAAAACCCAGCGGTGACCGTTCTGTGAGCAACCGTCGAGGACCTTGACCAGCACTTCCGCGTTGTCCCGATCGAAGAACCAAAGCAATCCGGATTCGCCCGAGGCCCAGATGCCGCTCTTCGCCTGGTCCACCTGCCCGTCGGGCGTGCGGTAACACATGCTGATCTCATAGTCGCCATCGAACTGAAGCAGCGTCGTCGTCGGCGTGCAGCCTGACGCCGGAGGAAGGGGGGTGGTTGCCTCATGGTCCACGCCCAGGCGCAGGAAGTACGCGGCAGCCACCGTTTCGGCGTTCCATGAACTCCACGGACCTTGCGACGAGGATCGGTAGCGCCAGAAGTTCCTCGTACCTCCCGGCCCGTTGCGATCCTCGGCGAAACCCTTGCCACTCGAGTTCGGCCACTGAACGCCCAGCCACACGTCGCCGCCATCGAGCCGCTGCGCGGTGATGTCGCCACGGTTGATCACGCCACAGGTCCCCCGGCCTCTCGCCAAACCGGAAATGGTGGCCGAGTACCCGGCCAACGGACTGCCGGGCCGCCCACCGGAGTCACGGTAGAAGGTCAGGACGAACGTCACGTCGGCATTGTCGTCGTCCGGTTCACGACCAAAGCACGCCGTCACGGACGTGACGCTGCCCGTGCGAGGCAAGCGGAATCGCTGCGCGTACTCCTGATCATGCGCGCCGGTGATGCGGGTAAACGCCTCGGGTGTACCGTCGTCGTAGCTGTACTCCGTCGAGGCCGGCGACGCAATTCCGGTCGGGTCCGGCGCCGCCACACCGGCCAGCCGCGAGTCGCCGGCGTCGACGACGATCGACTCGATGTCCTCCTTGCCGGCGGCATCGATGTCCAGGACATGCCCACCATGGATACGGACCGACGTTCCCGCCAACGCACCGCCTTCATCCTGAGCCGCCAGAGGCGACGAAAGAGCCAGACTCAGCGACGCTAGCGCCCCAAGGCAGTTGCTTCGTTTCCTTCCAACGGAGCTACTGGTCACGCTACTTCTCCTTTCGTTGTCTTCGCGAGCCCGGCTGCCAGAGGGCTGGTTTCGTCTATTGGCGATCCTCCGTCCGAATCAGCCGCGCCTCCGCTTCCGCCCTGGCCAGAACGACCGCCGACTCCGCGGCGTTCGCTTCGTAGTAGCCGACGAATCGGTTCGTCTCGAAGGCGTCGTAGTCGGCCAGGTTGCGGGCCCAGCGATAGCCGATCGTCTGGAACAGGAGGCGGGCCGACACGGCGACAGAGGAGACGTCGGAGCCGACCGGGACGCGGTAGCGAACCGTGTCGCTCCCGGCTTCGAAGTCCGGGTCGCCGACGGCCGCTCCGAGCACCGCGACGTCGCCGGGCGCCGACCCCTTGTCGAAGCCGTCCGGCAGCAAGCGGTTGTCCTTCGCGTAGCGGACGCCCCGCAGCAGCGCCGTCGTCACCCGGTCCGCGTGGTCGACGATGATCGACTCGTAGATCTGGACCTGGCCGGGCGCCGAGATCTCCGCGTGGTGCGGCTCGAAGGCGCCCGGGTCGGCGTCGGCGTCGTTGCCGGCGATCGATCCGTCCGGCCGCATCGCCCCCGACTCGAAGAGCACGGCGCCGTCCTGGTCGCGCAGCGTCAGGTGGAGCCAGGCCCGGCGCGACGGGTAGGCGGTCGGCAGCTTGTGGCCGGCCAGGTTCCGGACCACGACGTCGACGACGACTTCTCCGGACCCGAGACGCAGATCGATACGGTCGATCTTCGCCGTGTCGTTGCGGAGGTGCTCGGCCGTCCGCGCCGCCGACGCTTCGAGTTCGTCGGCCGGCGCCGTCACGTTCAGCTCGTGCCGGTACCGGTTGAGCAGCCGCAGCATGAAGGCGTTGCCGCCGCGAAAGGCGTGAAGCGAGAGTCCCTCCCGCTGCTCACCCAGCACCGACGAGATCGGCGCCTCCGCCGCCACCGGCATATGGCAGTCCTGGCAGCTCTGGTCACCGCGGTAGCCGCTGTTGAGCCACTCGAGGTACGGCACCTGCTCGGGAAGCCGCCCGACCTCACGGCCCTCCTCGTCGAGCGCGGTCGTGAACAGGGTGTGGCAGGTGGCGCAGAGCTCCGACTCCTGGATGTGCGCGCCGGCCGCCGGCCGGAAGCCGGAGGCGGACTCCATGATCCGCTGCAGCCCCTCGTCCACGTCGTCGAACGGTCCGAAGGCGGTCGCCACGCCCGCCTCGGGACCGCCCACGAGAAAGCCGCCGTCGAAGCTCTCGTGTTCGCCCAGGTTGTCCGGGCGGATCTGGTGGCAGACGGTGCAGGAAACGCCGTCGAGGGCGGCCGCCACGTCCGGTCCCACTCCGGCATCCGGGCCCAGATGCGCGAACACCTCGCCGAGCCCGCCTGCGGCCTTCGCCGCCGTTCTCGCCATCGGCATGTGGCAGGTGGAACAGGTGTCCTCGATCGCCGCCTGATGCTCCGGCTGGTCCATCACTTCGCGCCGCACGGCCGCCTGCCAGTATGGGTCGCGCGCCGAGTTGGCCATCATCGTCGCCCGCCAGGCGTGACCGATCGAGACGTCCTGGCCGTCCGCGTCCGTCAGGTTGCTGTGACAGGCGATGCACTGGTCCGACGTCTCGAACACGGGCGCCGCGGCAGGCGCCGGACCCTGCGCACCCGCCACGGACGACACCAGGAGCCCGAGCAGCGCCGGCGCCAGCCGGCGGCCCGCGAGACGCAAGCGGAACCGAACATCACCAGCCATCCAGAAACCCCCCATCGAACCAGTCCCAGAGCAGGTAGACCACCGCCTGCACGCCCCGGTCTTCGTCGTCGTCGAGCGGGAAGCGGAGGCCCGCGTTGAGCAGGATGTGCTGCCGGGTGTTCAGGCTCACCTGCACCTGCGGCGCCAGGTCGACCTCGACCGACGCCCCCGAGGTCAGACCGCGCTCCGCCAGGACTTCGAGCATCGGCGTCCACGCCCGCCCGAACTCGCCCTCGGTCCACGTGCGCCCGATCGTCATCCGCAGTTCCGCCTTGTCGCCGGCGTCGCCGTCCACGGCGATCTCGCCCAGGGCCTGGAACTGGAGGAAGGCGTCGCCGGGGAGGAGATGCCCGTAGGCCGCGTACGGTTCGAACACGGTGACGCGATCGTCCGAGCCTTCGTCGCCTTCCGTCCGCAACAGCACCGCCTCGGCGCCCAGGCTGAAGATCGAGCCGCGCCGCAGGTCATGGTGAACCGTGTGCTTGTAGCCGAGCGCCAGGTCGCCCAGGTCGAAGCCGCTCCCCGCGCCGCCGCCGCTTTCGACCGGCACCGCGACCTCGATCATCCCCCGCGGGCCGAACCGCTTCTCGTACAGGAACTCGGTCTCCGTACCCCCGCCGCCGTCCGTGTCGGCGAGCACGGTGACGACGATCTCGTCCTCCGGGAACGCCTTCTCGGTGAACAGCGGCCGCGGCAGATTGAACTCGCCCCGGGGCCAGGTGTCGTTGACGCAGAACGTCCGCACATGGCGGAGGATCGCGTAGATCTCCGCTTCCCCCAGCTTGGCGCCGAACGCCGGCATCATCCGGTCGAAGGCCCGGACGGGACCGCCCTCGTGGACCACGGCGTACCAGTCGGGGTCCGGCTCCCGCGAGGCGAACTCGCAGTCGGTGAAGTCGGGCAGCGGCGTCTCGAAGCCGACCTCCCGCTGCGACCGGCCCCGACCGTCGTCGCCGTGACAGGCGGCGCAGGCGCGGGTGTAAAGCTCCGCGTCGTTCGCCGGCTGGGCCAGGGCCAACGTCGGCAACCACAGCAGGGGCAGGACCGCGCTCAAACGGGGAAGCGTTTTCAACAGCGCCCAGCGTAACAGCGCGAGAATGCGGTCGCCGGCTTTGCCGGCGGCGTTTCTACTGGCCGCCTGCGGCGGCAGCGGGTCAGAAGACCCGCGCACCCAGCGGTTTCAGGCGAGCGCTCGCAGCAGGCGTCGGCAGGAGGCGGCGAGATCCCCAGGATCGAGGGCCGAGACGACGGCCACCCCGTCAGCGCCGGCCTCGATGACACGGGGCGCCCGCTCGGCGTCGATGCCGCCGATCCCGATCAGGGGCTTCGACGTGACCTCGCGCGCCTCGGCGACGCCGGCAAGCCCGACCACCGGGTCGGGGCGTTCCTTCGTCGCCGTCCCGAACACCGGGCCGATGGCCAGCGCGTCGACGGCGGTGTCGCTGTCCGCCTCTACTGCCTGCGCGCGGCCGTGGGTCGAGCGGCCGATCGGACATGAAGGAGGAATCGACAGCCGCGCCGCCGCGGGCGGCAGGTCGTCCTGGCCGAGATGGAGACCGATCCGAAGACCGGCGCGCGCACCGCTCGCCAGAAGCGCCGACGCGATCGCGGCGTTGTCGTTGATCCACAGCAACGGCGCGTCCTCTTCGCTGTCCGCGTCCGAGGCCTCCTCGAGCACCTGGCCCACGGCCTCGGCCAACCGCCACGCGGCGAGGTCCGGCAACCCCTTCGCGCGAAGCTGAATCCACCGGACGCCGCAGTCGAAGAGGGTGCGAACCGCACCTGCCAAGGCCGCCGGTTCGGAGCCGAAGAAACCCGTATCGACGATCGCGTAGAGGCGGTTCGCCGGGGGACGCACCACCGGTCGACGAGCGGTCATCCCTCTCCCACCGGCTCCAGCCGATCGAGGAATCCGGTGTCCAGCTCGGCCTTCGCGAACGGCGGCGACTCGACGATCCTGCGCATGAGCGGCAGCGTGGTGCGGATGCCGTCGACCTCGAACTCCCGGAGCGCCCGGGCCATCCTCGATGCCGCCTCGGCGCGGTCCTTGCCGTACGCGACCACCTTGGCGAGTAGCGAGTCGTAGTGCGGCGGCATCGCGCCCCCTTCGAAACCGTGACTGTCGACCCGGACGCCGGGGCCCGCGGGAGGCCGGAAACGGCGCAACGTACCGGGCGACGGCGCGAAGGTATCCGGATCCTCCGCATTGATCCGGCACTCGATCGCGTGGCCCGAGGTCTCGATGCCGTCCGGAAGTCCCAGGGGCTCGCCGGCCGCGGCGACAATCTGGAGCTTGACCAGGTCGACTCCCGTCACCGCCTCGGTGACCGGATGCTCGACCTGGATGCGGGTGTTCATCTCCAGGAAGTAGAAGCGGTCGCCGTCGACCAGGAACTCGACCGTTCCCGCATTGGAGTAGCCGACGCGCCTGGCAAGTCGCAGCGCGGCGTCGGCCAGCGACCGCCGGAGCTCGGAGCTGATCGAGGGCGCCGGCGCTTCCTCGACCAGCTTCTGGTGCCGGCGCTGGATCGAACAGTCGCGTTCGCCGAACTGCAACGCGCGGCCGAACGAATCGCCGAAGACCTGCACCTCGATGTGGCGCGGGCGCTCTACCAGGCTCTCCAGCATGAGTTCGCCGCTGCCGAAAGCGGCCCGGGCCTCGCTAGCAGCAGCGTCCAGGGCCGCTTCGAGACCGGTCTGGTCGCGAACGGCCCTCATGCCGCGGCCCCCGCCTCCCGCCGCGGCCTTCAGCATCAGCGGATAACCGACATCCCTGGCCAGCGCCACCGTCTCCTCGAGCGATGCCGGCGCCGGACCGCCCGGCAACACCGGCACGTCGGCCGCGATCGCGGCTTCACGCGCCCTCGTCTTGTCTCCCAGGGTACGGATCGCGGACGGCGACGGTCCGATCCAGGCCAGACCGCAACGTCCGACGGCATCGGCGAAGTCCGCGTTCTCGGCCAGGAACCCGTACCCCGGATGGACCGCCTGCGCCCCGGTGATGCTCGCCGCGGCGAGCAGGTTCTGCTGGTGAAGGTAGCTCGCCGCGGGCGCCGGTGGACCGACACAGACGGCCGTGTCGGCCAGGCGCACGTGCAGCGCGTCCCGGTCGACCGTGCTGAAGACGGCGACCGTTTCGATGTCGAGATCGCGGCAGGCGCGAATGACGCGGACCGCGATCTCGCCGCGGTTCGCGACCAGGATCTTCCGGAACGGCCGCGCGGCGCTCGCCTCTCCCGGCAGCGCGGTCTTCAAGTCTGAATCACGAACAGGGGCGCGCCGAACTCGACCGGGTCGCCGTTGTCCGGCACCACGGACGAAACCGTCCCCGAGACATCGGCCTCGATCTCGTTCATCAGCTTCATCGCCTCGACGATGCAGACGACCTGGCCCTTCTCGACCCGCCCGCCGATCTCGACGTAGGGCGGGGAGTCCGGACTCGGCGCCGCGTAGAACGTCCCCACGATCGGCGACGTCAGCACGTGCCCATCGAGCGCCGGCTCTTCGGCCGCGGGCACATCTTCCAGGGCCGATGGCGGAGTTGTCGCCTGCGTTGCCGCCGCCGCGGCCGGTGCGGGCCGTGGCGCCCCCGCGCCGCCGCCCCGATCGCCCCCCACACGCACGTAGAGACCATCGACCTGGTACTCGACCGAGAGATCCGAGCCGCCCCGACGCTCCTCGGCCACGAAGCGAATCAGAGCCTGGATTTCCTCATTACTCAGCACGGTCCGGCACCTCCCGGGCGCGGATTGTAGCCCGCGCCGGAAGCACTCCCAGTCGCTCGAGCGCCTCGCGGGCCCGCCGGTTGGCCGGCTCGGCCGAAAGCACGCGCTGGAAGATCGCGATCGCCTCCCTGCGGTGGCCCTGAGCCAGGTACAACTCGCCGATCGTCACCGTCGGCTTCGGCGAAGTCGGACGCTCCCCGGCGGCCACGGCCCGGCGGTCTACTGGCCCGTGACCTGAACGAACTTCGTCACTTCGTCCGAACCGAGCGAGTTGGTGGCCCGGAAGGTGACCGCGTAGGTGCCCGGCTCGTCATACGTGTGCGTCGGGTTCTGGCGCGTGCTCGTGTTGCCGTCGCCGAAGGTCCACAGCCAGCTCGTCGTGCGGCCGTCCGTCGTGTCCTCGAAGGCAACCAGCAGATTGCGGGTGTTGAAGGTGAAGTCGGCCCGCGGCAATCGCTGAATCGCGACGCTGACGTTCGTCGTGACGAGCTGGCCGGCGCCGCTGCCGACGTCCACGCCGACCTCGAAGCTGTCTCCCGACACCGTGTCGAGATCACCCGAAGTGACGACGAGCCGGTCCGACACCGTCCCGTCCGCGGCAGTCGAGATCAGCCCGCCGCCCGAATCGAGCGTGCCGATCTCGGTCCGGAAGTTGACCTCCGCCTTCTCGAGCGGCTGGCCGCGGTCGTCACGGACGATCGCCAGCAGATCGGCCTCGCCCCCGGTTTCGGGCACGCTGTTCGGCGTCACCTGCACGGTGACCGAAGCCGGCGAGAGACCGAGCTGCACGTCGATCGTCGCGGTCTCGGAACCGCCGGTGTTGGCCGACACCGTGGCGACACCGAACTGGCCGTCAGCCTCCAGCATCGCCAGTGCTTCTCCGCGGTCGTCGACGCCGACACTGGGCGGAATCGTGCCAAGCGTCGTCGTGAGACGGATCAACGTGCCGCGGCTGACCGGCGTTCCGTTCGGCCTGAGCGCGACGACCCGGATCTCGGCGCTCCCGTCCGAGGGGATCCGGTCCGGATTCGCACTGATCGTGATCAGCGTCCCCGACGGGGCAACCGGACTCGTCTTGTCACACGCCGCGAAGACCGCCAGCAACATGCTGGCGGCCATGGCGGCTGGCAGGAATCGGCGCCGTGTTTCCATCTCTCGAATCAGTATACGAACGCTGCCGGAAGAGCGTCTAGGAAACCGCTACTCGCCATTGCCCGGCGAGCCGAACACGCGAACCAGCCTCGTCACTTCGTCCGATCCCACCCGGTTCCCGACTCGCAGCGTGACCGCGTAGTGGCCGGGCTCCGGGAACGTGTGCGACGGACTCTGACGCGTACTCGTCGTGCCGTCGCCGAAGTCCCAGGACCAGCTCGTGACAAGGCCCGCGGACTCATCGTCGAACGCAACGATCAGGTCACCGGGGCCGTGCCTGAAGGCCGCCTGCGGCCGACGCTGTATGCCGACGCCGACGTTCGACGTGACCAGAGATCCGCCACGAGAGCCGACGGCCACGGCGAGCCGGAAGCTGTTCTCCTCTACCGCCGCCAGCTCCGATTCAGTCAATGTCAGCCGGTCGGTGGCGGCGCCGCCGTCCCCGGCGGCGACCAATCGGCCACCCGACTCCAGCGTGCCCGTTTCCGTCAGGAAGTTCACCTTTGCGTTCTCCAGCGGCCGCCCCCGATTGTCGCGCACGATCGCCAGCAGCTCGACCTCTCCACCGCTCTCGGGCACACTGCTCGGAGTGACCTGGAGCGTCACCGACCCAGCCGCAGCCGGAGGTTGCTCCACCTCCGGGTTCGCGGCCAAAGCCGCCGGCCCGAAGCAGACGCCGATCAATGCCACCCAAACCGTCGCCGTCAGCACCAGGTGAATTCGACGTGTTGCGATCATTCCGTTCCCTCCTTGATCCGTCTTGACTTGGTTTCCGACCGTCAAGGATCTCTACGGAGCCCCACCGACCCGCGTCTACCAGCGCCCGCACCTAAGCCGTGGCAGAAGCCGACGACGACGGTCCCTGGCGGCGTTTCACGGCGCGCACGGCGGACAGGTTCTCGAGGGACTCCTGGAGGCGGTTGAGGTGCTTTCGGTTGCGGACGTCGACGACGACGTCGATGGACGCCTCGCCGGCGCCGCGGCTGTGGCTCTCGATGTGGCGGATGTTGCTGCCCTGCTTGGCGATCGCCTCGGTCACCCGGGCCAGGACGCCGGGGCGGTCGCGCGTCTCGATGACCAGGGTCACCGCGAACATCGAGTCGTGGCGGCGGGCCCACTCGACCCGGATCTCGCGCTCCGGGTGGTACAGCAGGTTGCGCACGTTGGGACAGTCGACCGAGTGGACCGACACCCCGCGCCCGCGGGTCACGAAGCCGATGATGTCCTCGCCCGGCAACGGGCTGCAGCAACCGGCGAAGAAGGCGAGCATGTCGTCCTCGCCCTTGACGACCAGCTTCGCCTGGTCGCGCGGTATCACCTTGCTCACCGCGCGGCGCAGGCGGCCGGGCTCCTGGTCGCGGTGACGCAGTCGCTCCGGCGGCAGCACCGCGCGCAGCACCGGCTTGACCGAACCGCGGCCGAAGCCGAGCCGGCTGAACAGCTCGTCGATGCCGGAGTAGCCCTCGGCGGCAACGAAGTCCGCCATCTCCTTCGACTCGAAGATCCGGCGCGGACTGACCCGGTAGCGGCGCAGTTCGCTGGCCAGCATCGTGCGGCCGATCTCGATCGCCCGCTTCTTCTGCTCGGCATTGATCCAGTGGCGGATCTTGCTGCGGGCCTTCGGCGTGGCGACGATGTTCAGCCAGTCCCGGCTCGGCTCCCGGTTCGGGTTCGTCGTGATCTCGACGATGTCGCCGTTCTTCAGCTCGGTCCGCAGCGGCACCAGCCGGCCGTTGACCCGGGCGCCGCTGCAGTGGTGGCCGAGCTCGGTGTGGATCCGGTAGGCGAAGTCGAGCGTCGTCGCGCCACGCGGGAAGGAGAGCACGTCGCCCTTCGGCGTGAACACGTACACCTCGTCCGGGTACAGGTCGATCTTCAGCGCGCTCATGAAGGTGCGCGGATCGGGCGTCTCCTGCTGCCACTCGAGCAGTTGCCGCAACCAGACGATGCTGGCGTCGTTCTCGTCCGTGTCGAGCTGGCCTTCCTTGTAGCGCCAGTGGGCGGCGACGCCCTCCTCGGCCAGCAGGTCCATCGCCCGGGTCCGGATCTGAACCTCGAACGGCTGCCCCCCGCGCCCCACCACCGTCGTGTGCAGCGACTGGTACAGGTTCGGCTTCGGCATCGCGATGTAGTCCTTGAACCGGCCCGGGATCGGGTGCCAGAGCTGGTGGACGACGCCGAGAGCGGCGTAGGTGTCCTTCACGTCGACCGTGATGATCCGGAAGGCCAGGAAGTCGTACAGCTCCGGCAGGTCGATCTGGCGCTCCTGCAGCTTCCGGTAGACCGAGTAGTAGCCCTTCACCCGGTAGCTGATCTCGCCCTCGATGTCCGCCGCGCCCAACGCCTCCCGCAGCCGCCCGGCGATCCGCTCCATCGTCCGCCGCGCCCCCTTGAGCCGCTCGTCGAGCTGCCGGCGGATGTCCTCGTACTGCTGCGGGTGAATGTGCTGGAAGGCCAGGTCCTCAAGGAGCCACTGGATCCGCGACATGCCCAGGCGGTGCGCAAGCGGCGCGTAGATCTCGAGCGTCTCCCGCGAGATCCTCCGCCGCTTCTCCGTCTCCAGATGCCCCAGGGTCAGCATGTTGTGGAGGCGGTCGACCAGCTTGACGACGATCACGCGCAGGTCGCGCGCCGAGGCGAGGATCAGCTTGCGGAAGCTCTCGGCCTGCACCTCGTCGCTGTGGACGTACTCGTGGCGGCCGATCTTCGACACGCCGTCCACCAGGTCCGCGATCTCGGACCCGAACCGGGAGGCCAGGTCTTTCTTCGTCGTGCCGGTGTCTTCCAGCACGTCGTGCAGGAGCCCGACTGCGACGCTGGTCTGGTCGAACTTGAGCTCGGCCAGCATGTGGGCCACTCCCAGCGGATGGCTGATGTAGGGCTTTCCCGATCGCCGCTCCTGGCCCCGATGGGCCAGTTCAGCGAAGTCGACCACGCTGCGCAGCCAGTCCTCGTCGCAGGCGCGCTCGCTCTCCTGGAGGCGGCTCAGGACATCGCCGATCCCCACGTCCCCAGGGTCGCGCAGCGGCGCCGGTTCCCGGGGTCGTTCAGCAGCCTGAGCCATAGCCCGCTCCCTACGCGGCCGCTGCCCTCTTCTCCCGTCGCGCGCGGCCGAAGGTGGTCTCCCAGATCAGGACGATCGGGCTCGCGACGTAGATCGACGAGTAGGTGCCGACGAGCACTCCGACGAGGAGCAGGAAGGAGAAGCCGCGAATCACGTCGCCGCCGAGGACGAAGAGGCAGCCGACGGCGAGCAGCGTGGTGCCGGACGTCAGCGCGGTGCGCGACAGGGTCTGGTTCAGGCTCCGGTTCAGCACCTCGACCAGAGCCTCGCGACGGTTGCGGCGCAGGTTCTCGCGCACCCGGTCGAAGACGACGACGGAGTCGTTGACCGAGTACCCGATGACGGTCAGGAAGGCGGCGATCGTCGTCAGGTTGAACTCGTAGCCCGCGAAGGCGAACAGGCCCAGGCAGACGGCGACGTCGTGGGCGAGGGCGACCAGGGCGCCGA
Organism: Holophagales bacterium; assembly: GCA_009836625.1. Classification (GTDB taxonomy): domain Bacteria; phylum Acidobacteriota; class Thermoanaerobaculia; order Multivoradales; family Multivoraceae; genus Multivorans. The sequence continues at coordinate 90,009 of VXVC01000002.1, read as the reverse complement.
TGCCGAAGCGCAACTCGAACCGGAACCAGATGTAGGTCAGGATGCCGGCCAGGGAAAAGGCGATCGCCAGCAGGCCCTTGCGCCGCAGTTCGCCGCCGATCTGCGGCAGCACGCTGTCACTCGACTGGACCGCGAAGTGCCCGAAGGTGGCGCCGTCCGTGATCACCGCCAGGGCCTCGGGGCTGAGCGCTTCACCCGGCTGTATCTCGGACCAGTCGCGGATCAGCCCACCCGTCCTGCGCAGGGCCATGACCTCGGCAGCCGCTTCCCGGTAGTGCTCCCGAGCGCCGATGTCGTCACCGGTCGCCCGCATGCCGTCCGGATCGGCGCCGAGCAGCATCGAAGCGAGCGCCTCGGTGCCCTGCCGGTTCAGGTCGAAGCCGCTGACGTCGCTGTTGTAGCGCCGCTCCAGCACCTCCTCGACCCGCGAGGCGCTGCTTCGCTGTTCCTCGTCGTCGGCGACCGGGGTCTTCAGGATGATCGAGTTGTCCCCCTCCTCGCCGAACGCCTGGATCGAGGCGTTCTCGATCCCCGCCTCCTGCAGCAGCCCGCGGAGTTCCTGGACGTCGGGCGGCTCGTCGAACTGCACGATCATCTGGGTGCCGCCGGCGAAGTCGATGCCCAGATTCAACTGCCGGCTGAAGATGTAGCCGAGCGCCGCGATGACGGCCACCGTGGACAGGGTCAGGCACACGCGCCGCGCGCGCATGAAGTCGAAACGCGTGTTGCGGAAGAACTCCATCGACGTATCTCTAGATCGACAGGCGCTCGACCCGGCCCGAGCGGGACAGGAGCAGGTCGAACAGCAAGCGGCTGTTGAAGACGGCCGTGAACACCGAAGCCAGTATGCCCACGGTCAGGGTCACCGCGAAGCCTCGGATCGCGCCGGTGCCGAAGTTGATCAGGAAGATGGCCGCGATCAGGGTCGTGAGGTTCGCGTCGAGGATCGACGACCACGCCTTGCCGAAACCCGAGACGACGGCCGCCTTGACCGTGCGGCCGTTGTGCAGCTCCTCACGGATCCGCTCGAACACGAGGACGTTCGCGTCCACCGCCATGCCGATCGTCAGGATCAGTCCGGCGATCCCCGGCAGGGTGAGGGCGGCGCCGAAGTAGGCGAGGACGCCGAACACCAGCACGAAGTTGAGCGCCAGCGCCACCATCGCGTTGATGCCCGAAGCCTTGTAGACGACCAGCATCGCCAGGATCACCAGCACGATCCCGAAGAGGAAGGCTCGGGTGCCCTGGTCGATCGAGTCCTGCCCGAGCGACGGGCCCACCGCCTGCTGCTGCAGGTAGTTGATGCCCGCGGGCAGGGCGCCCGAGCGCAGCACGGTCGCCAGGTCCTCGACCTCCTGCTGGGTGAACGAGCCGCGAATGATCCCGGAGTCGGAGATCCGGCCCTCGATGATCGGCGCCGACTGCACCTTGCCGTCGAGCACGATCGCCAGCGGCCGGCCGATGTTCGCGCCGGTCCAGTCCTCGAAGATCTGGGCGCCCTCGTGAGTGAGCGAGAAGTTGACCACCGGCTCCTGGAACTGTCCGAGCCCGGCGCGCGCCGTCTTCAGGTCGCGACCGGTGATCACGGGACGCTGCTCGAGCGCGTAGTAGACCTGACCGAGCACATCGCCGTTCTCGTCCCGCTGGTCCTGCGCGGCGATCTCCAGGTTCTCGGGCAGGGTGCCGCCGTAACGGTCGAGGATCTCCTGGCGGTCGAAGGCCGCGCCGCCGCTCTCCGGGTAGACGGCGAGCCGGAACTCGAGGAAGGCGGTGTTCTTGATCAGGTTCTTCACCCGTTCCGGATCGTCGACGCCCGGAAGCTGAACGACCAGCCGGTTGCTGCCCAGGCCCTGGCGCTGGATCACCGGTTCGGCGACTCCGAATTCGTCGACCCGGTTGCGGATCGTCTGCAGGGCCTGGTCGATCGCCTGCTCGCGAATCGTGTTCACCTCGTCCGGCCGGCGCTCGAAGATCACTTCCTCGCCACTGCGCCGCCAGGTCCAGTACGGCACGTTCTCCTCGATGATCGTGGGCAGCAGGCCGTCCTGGTCGGGCGGCAGGCCCGAGAGCCGGAATCGGGTCGGGGTATCGGTGACCGCGCTCGTGCCCTCGACCCCTTTCTCAGCGAGTTCCTGGATCAGGCTGTCGATGTCCTTCTGCGCCTCGGCCCGCAACGCGTCGTCGGTCAGCACCTCGAGCAGCAGGTGGATGCCGCCGCGGAGGTCGAGGCCCAGGTTGATCGAGTCGGCGAGCGGGAAGGCCGAGAACGCGCAGGCCGAGACGACGACCACCACGACCAGGCCCCGCCACAGCAGGTTCCGGTTCATGACGTCGACTCCTCGGCCAGGCCGGTGATCGACGACTTCGTGACCTTGACTCTGACCCCGTCAGCGATCTGCAGGATGACGGTGGTCGGCTCGGTCGACACGACGTCGCCGAAGACGCCGCCCTGGGTGACGACGCGGTCGCCCTTCTTCAGCGCCTCCACGGTCGCCTGCAGTTGCTTGCGCCGACGGCGCTCCGGAGCGATCAGCAGGAAGTAGAAGATGGCGCCGATCAGGATGAGCGGCAGAAACTGAATGAGACCCGAGGGCGCTCCGCCCGTGGCCACAAACAGTGCGAAATCAGGAATCATCTCTGGTGCTCCCAGCAGCGTACTTTGGCTGGCGGCGGGCCGACCGGTCGTGGCCCCCACCGCAAAGGCGTACCCTATCGCCGTTCGGCCTCCGGTTCGCCCTCCGGGCCGACTTCCGGTAGCCGCGACGCCGCGAAGGCGGCCAGCGCACCGTCGGCGATCGCCCGCCGCAGATCGGACATGAAGTCGAGGTAGAAGCGCACGTTGTGCTCGGTCGCCAGCACCTTGCCGGTGATCTCGCCGCAGCGGAACAGGTGGTGGAGGAAGGCCCGGCTGTGCCGGCGGCAGACGGGGCAGCCGCAAGCCGGATCCACGGGCCGCGGATCCTCACGGTAGCGCGCCTTCTTGATCCTGACGATGCCGGTGGACGAGAACAGGGTGCCGTGGCGGGCGTTGCGCGAGGGCAGCACGCAGTCGAAGAGATCGACACCGAGGCCCACGGCGTGGACGATGTCCTCCGGAGTGCCCAGTCCCATCAGGTAGCGGGGCCGGTCCTCGGGCAGTGCGGGAGCGACCCAGGACAGGGCCAGCCGGCCCAGTTCGCGCTCCTCGCCGACACTGACGCCGCCGATCGCGTAACCGTCGAAGGGCAGGCCGGCGAGGTCCTCCGCGGCGGCGAGCCGCAGGTCCTCGAAGAAGCTCCCCTGCACGATGCCGAACAGACCCGCCGCGGCCGGGTCTCCGGCCGCTCCCCAGCGGTCCAGGGAGCGCGTGGCCCAGAGGTTCGTCCGCCGTAGCGCCTCCGCCGCCGCCCCCCGGTCCACCGGCCACGGCGGGCACTCGTCGAGCACCATCGCGGCGTCCACCCCGACTTGTTCCTGGAACTCCACCACCCGCTCGGGCGTCAGCTCCACCGTGCTGCCGTCGTGGGGGCTGCGGAAGGTGACTCCCCGGTCATCGACCCGCCGCAACCCGGCCAGGCTGAACACCTGGTAACCGCCGCTGTCCATCGCCAGCGGACCGTCCCAGCCGATGAACTCGTGCAGGCCGCCCAAACCGGTGATCCGCTCCACGCCCACCCGCTCCAGCAGGTGGAAGAGGTTCGTCATCAGGATCTGCGCGCCGGCCGTCTCCAGCACGTCCTGGCTCAGGCCCTTCACGGCGCCCAACGTGCCGACCGGCATGAAGGCCGGCGTCTCGACCTGCCCGTGGGGCGTGGTCAGCCGGCCGAGACGGGCAAGCCCGTCACGCGAGACGACACGGAACCCGAACCTGCCGCTCAGTTGAGATCGATCTCGGTGACTTCGACGTCGTCGGGCAGCGCCAGGATGAACTCCGAGTCGTCGATCGGCTCGTTCAGGACCAGGTCTTCGAGGGTGACGAGCCGCTCGTCGCCGCTGGCGAGGACGATCCTGAACCTCTCGGGCAGGAAGCTCGCCGGTTCGATCCAGAGGTCGATCTCCCGAACTCTCTTCGCCACGCTCCGGTAGTCCGGCGTCAGGTGCAGGTAGTAGGGGTCGCCCTCCTCCTCGGGAAACTCCGCCTGGACCGAAAAGTACTTCAACAGCGTCTCGAGGTTGCCCGCGGGTCCCATGTACTCGAGCACCTGCTCGGACAGGCGGCCCACCTCGGTCACCTTGGCGGTGCCGAGATCGACATACCAGTTGGTCGCCACGTCGTTGTGAACGGTCATGATCAGCGGCTTCGGCTCCACGAACTCCCAGCGGAGCGCGTCCGGCGGCCGGTAGCGGAGCCAGCCTCGCTCTTCCACCGGCTCCAGCAGAAGTTCGCCTTCACGTCGCTGAATCAGGCGCGCCTGCAGGGTCACGATCCGGTTCTGCTCGTACTTCACGCGCTCGACCAGCCGGTCGAGGCGCTCGCGCAGACCGAGCCCTTCGGCCGCCGGATCGGGCGGCTCGGCGGGGAGGTCCGGCGACTGGGCGGGGAGGATGACGGCCGCCGTCAGGGCCAGCAACAGTCCTCCCAACCACGGCGCGATGCGGAGATCGTTCTTCATCGCTGTGAACCAGCGTGGGGCAACCGTAGAGTAGCAACCATGGCGGCGCTGGCGTTCCGGGACCCGATCCACGGCTTCATCGAGGCCGACGAACTCGAAGCCGCGCTCATCGGCACCCGGCCGATGCAGCGCCTGCGTTCGATCCGCCAACTCGGCCTGACCCATCTCGTGTTCCCCGGCGCGGAGCACAGCCGTTTCGGTCACGCCCTGGGCACGATGCACCTTGCCGGCCGCGTCTACGACACACTGGCCGGGGCCGAGGGGACGCCGCTCGAAGCCGGCCCGAGAGCGCGATCCCGGCGCCTGGTTCGGGCGGCCGCGCTGCTCCACGACCTCGGGCACGCCCCCTTCAGCCACTGGGCGGAGGACCTGTTCGAGGACGGGATCGACCACGAGGAGATGAGCCGGCGCCTGCTCGGCGGCCGCGAGATCGGCGCCGCGTTCGAACAGCACGGCCAGGGCCTCGAGGCCCGCGACGTGATCCGGCTGCTCGGCGACGACCTCGACGGGCCCGAGCGCCTGCTGCCGCCGATCGTCTCCGGCGAACTCGACGTCGACAAGATGGACTATCTGCTGCGGGACTCCCTGTTCTGCGGCGTCCGCTACGGCAACTTCGACCTCGACCAGGTGATCGCCACCGTACGACCGCTCACCGACGGCGCCGGCGGCGACCACCGGCTGGGGATCGACGCCGAGGGCCTGCACGCGGTCGAGGGCCTGATCCTGGCGCGCTACTACATGTTCACCCAGGTCTACTTCCACGTCACCGGCAAGGCGCTGGAACTCCACCTGAACGAGTGGCTGCACGAACAGGGAATCGCCTGGAGCAACGACCCGGAACTCTTCCTGGCCAACGACGACGGCGAGATGATGACGAGAATGCGGCGTTCGGACAGCCCGCACGCGCGTGCGATCACCGACCGCAGCCACTTCCGGCTCGCCCACGAGACCGGCGAGCACCTGGACGCCGACGAAAAGAGGGCGTTCGAGCGGCGGCTCGAGCCCCTGCGCGAGCGCTACGGCAAGAGCGTCCTCGTCTCGAACTCGGCGAAGGACCCCCACCGCCTCGGCCGCGGCCGGGTGCCGGTCCGCCAGAACGGAGGGAAGCTCGTGCCGCTCGAGGAGGCGAGTCACTTCGTCCGCCACCTCCGGCGCATCGACCGCTACCGGGTGTACTGCAGCGACGCCGTCTACGACGAGGTCCGGCTGGCGCTGGGCTCCTGAGCCGGGGCCGGCCCCACCAGCAGACCGTCCCGACCGGCGGGGTGAAGCAGGCTCTCCGGACCACCGCCTCGAAGGCGGGCCGCTAGCCGCACGATCGGCCGTCCCTCCCGCTCGAACTTCGCCTCGTAGTTCGTCCGCGGTCCTTCCGGCCAGCCGTCATCGACCCGGTCCACTTCCACTGCCGGATGCCGGGCAAGGGTCTCCGCCACCGCCTCGCCGTACTCCAGGTGGTCGGTGGCGAAGAACAGCGTTCCCTTCGGCGAATGGAGCAGCGACAGCACGAGGTCGACGGTCCGCGGGTCGAGCAGCCGCCGGCGGTGGTGCCGGCTCTTCGGCCAGGGGTCGGGGAAGTAGACGTGGACCGTGCGCGCCATGCCCGCGGGCAGCAGGGTCGCGATCAGATAGAGCGCCTCGCCGCGCAGCAGAACGACGTTCGAGAGGCGGCGCGAAGCCGCCCGCCGGGCCGCCAGGCGAAAGTACCTGGACGCCATCTCGACCCCCAGGAAGGGGCGGGAACCGGCGGCGGCGGCCGAGGTGACGAGAAAACGACCCTTGCCGAAGCCGAGTTCGACTTCCCAGTCCGAGCGTTCCGCGAATGCCGCCAGCAGCTCGGCCCGGCACGAGGCGAGGTCGCGGAAGCCGGCGCCTCGGGCGGCCAGTTCGCCGCCGGGCCACACGAGGACGGGCGGCGCGCTCAGAGCAGATCCAGCCGGCCCCGGGCCACGAGCCACTCCACGATCTCGCGGACGTCCTGGGCCCGCTCGCGCGGCACGACCAGCACGGAATCGCCAGTGCGCACGATGGCGAGACCCTCCACGCCGATCACCGCCACCGCGCCTTCGTCCGCGAACAGGAGGTTGTCGCGGGCATCGACCGCAAGCGTGTCGCCCACCGTCCGGTTGCCGTCCCCATCCGCCGGCAGGGCCTCCGCCAGCAGTCCCCAGGACCCGATGTCGTTCCAGCCGCAATCGGCCACCACGCAGCCGATCGAGTCGAGCCGCTCCATCAGCCCGTAGTCGATCGAGACCGACTCGAGGTCGGCGTAGATCTCGCGGCGGCGGGCCGCGTCCAGGTCGTCCGCAGCCAGCCGCTCGATGCCGGCCGCGAGTTCCGGCAGGTGCTCGCGGTAGAGATCGAGCAGCACCGTCCCCCGGAACAGGAAGATGCCGGCGTTCCAGAAGTGGCGGCCCGATGCCTTGAAGCGCACCGCCGTCTCCGCGTCCGGCTTCTCGGTGAACCGCAGCACGGGCTGAACGCTCAGGGGCTCGGCCGGCGCCTCGAGTTCCAGGTAGCCGTACCCGGTCTCGGGCCAGGCCGGCGCGATGCCGACCGTGACGACGTCGTGGTCGCCGCGCTCGACCGCCATGGCGCCCCGGCGGAGCGCCTCGCGGAACGCGTCCTCGTCGGCCACCCAGTGGTCCGACGGCATGACCGCGATCACCTCCCGACGCGCCGCTTCCGGCATCGTCCGCACCGCCCAGCCGATCGCCGGCGCCGTGTTCCGTCCGCTTGGCTCACCCAGGATGCGCGACGAGTCGAGGCCGGGCAATTCGGCGGCGACCGCGACCGCGAGATCCTCGGTCGTGCAGACCCAGGTCCGCTCCGCACCGCAGAGCGGCTCGACCCGGCGCGCGGTCGCGGCCACCAGGGAACCGCCGCCCAGCAGGTCGAGGAGTTGCTTGGGGCGTCGGCGGCGGCTCAGGGGCCAGAAGCGGGAACCGATGCCGCCGGCCAGGATCAGACCGATCATCGGCGGCTCAGTCGGCGTCGGCGGCCGTCCGCCCCGAGTACCACTGGGCCACCTCGACCAGCGACTTGCGCCGCAGGTCGGGCACCTCGCAGTCCGGCGCCGGATAGCCGATCGGGAACAGGATGTACGGCTTCTCGTTCCGTGGACGATTCAGGATCTCGCTCAGGAACCCCATCGGGCTCGGCGTGTGGGTCAGCGTGGCGAGCCCCATCCGGTGAAGGGCCGCGATGAACAGGCCGCAGGCGATGCCGACGCTTTCCTTCACGTAGTAGTTCTTCCGTTTCGCCCCGTCCTCGTCCAGGCCGTAGAGCTCGGCGAACACGACGACGATCCACGGCACGGTCGTCAGGAACGGCTTCCGCCAGTCAGTCCCCAGCGGCTTGAGCGCTTCGAGCCACTCGTCGGGCATCCGGCCACCGAGGTAGCTGTGCTTCTCCTCCGCCTCCGCCGCTTCGCGGATCCGCGCCTTGACCTCCGGGTCGCTCACGGCGACGAACCGCCACGGCTGACGATGCGCCCCCGACGGCGCGGTCGACGCCGCCTCGATCGCCCGTTCGATCAACCGCCGCGGCACCGGCTCGTCGGTGAAGAACCGGACGCTCCGCCGACCGTCGAACTCCTCGAAGACCGCGTCGGCCCGGCGCTCCATCTCGGCCGGCTCCAGGCGCTCCGGCCGGTAGGGAACGAACACCGGGCGCTCAGGGCCGCCGCTACCCACTCGCGCGCTCGAGCTCGTCCTCGACCACCTCGGCCAACTGTTCGTAGGCGACCGCGCCGGCAAGCGGCCGGCCGTTGACGAACAGCGCCGGCGTCCCGTTCACTCCGACCTCGATCCCCGCGCGGCGGTCGGCGTCGACCCGAGAGGCGATGCCCTCCTGCTCCAGGCAGGCGGTGAACGCCTCCGCGTCGAGGCCGGCCCGCTCCGCCTTGTCCTTCAGGTCGTCCAGGGTCAGGGTGTCCTGCTCGTCGAACATCAGGTCGTGCAGCTCCCAGAAGGCCCCGAGATCCTGGGCGCACACGCCTGCCTCGGCGGCGGCCTGGGCGTTCGGATGGATCGCGTGCAGCGGGAAGTGGCGGAACACGAGCCGCACCTGCTCCGGGTACTCCTCCAGGACCCGCTCCAGCGTCGGCAGGACGCTCCTGCAGTAGGGGCACTCGAAGTCCGACCACTCGACGATCGTGACCGGCGCCGCCGCCGCGCCCCGCACCGGCCCTTCGGCCGGATCGACCTCCAGACGGTAGGGCTCGAGCAGGTACTCGATCTCGTGGCCGTCCTCGAGCACATCGACGAAGCGCTGCTGCGCCAGGTAGGTCCGCACCTGGGGTTCGAGCTCTTCCCGCCCGCCCCGGATGCGCCCTTCGTTCTCCACGAAGAAGGCATCGACGTCCTCGTCCGTCACGCCGGCTTCGAGCCGCTCCATCTCTCCCGACCGCCAGTCCGCGACCTCGAGACCCGCGCTCTCCGCGCTGGCCTCGATCAGCCGGTCGCGCACGATCCCTTCGAGGGTCCGCTCGAGCAGTCCATGACGCTCCGAGGCGACCTGCAGATCGCACTGAATGCGCTGCTGCTCCAGTTGATCGAGCTGCGCGGCGGCGCGTTCGAGCGCCTCGTCGTAGCCGATGTCCACGCCGTCGAGGCGCGCCGCGACCTGCTCCTCGCCCGGTTCGTCCTCCTGCGCCGCCGCCCCGGATTCCGGCCGCAGAACCAGGAAACCGATGACCGCCAGCAGGACCGCGTAGAGGGCCAGATGGAGAGCCCAGGTCGGCCGGTTCCTGTGCTCGGAAGTGTCTGTGGTCAAGGTCCCCTCCTCTTTCGCGAGACTCTACCGGAGGGGTGGGAAACTGTCGGTGGGTGTCGGTGCGCCGGCCTTCTGGCCGGCACAAGCGCGAGCCGCGAAGCGGCGAGCCAGTGCAAGGCGACCGTCAAGGCGGTCCCATCAACACGTTGACCGAACTCTCGAACCCGGTCTCCGGTCGATCTCGTCGCAACCGGCGGGCCGCCAGGCCCTCGATGATCCGGCGGGGCTGAATGTACCGCTCCCGCAGCCGGTGGGCGTCCAGCAAATCGGCGGCCAGCGCCAGCGCTGCTGCTCGGTCGCTCCGGTCGTCTAGCGCAACGGCCGCCTCGGTCACGGCGGTCGCGATTCGCGTCCAGCCCTGCCGGTCGCGAACGTCGTCAAGTCCCTTTTCTCCGATGTCGATCAGGAGGTCGGTCAGACCGGAGATCCACAGGGCGAACCCACCATCGTCAGGCAAACGCCGCCAATGAGCCACCAGCTTCGTAATCCGTTCACTGTCCGTCACGACGCGCTTGCCACCGAGATAGACCGTCTGCGACCGGCTCCGCAACGTCGGCAGCAGTTCCTGGGCCGAATGGGTCAGCAGGAGGAAGTGCCGGGGCGTACTGCCGACCGGTTCCTCCAGGGTCTTGAGGAGGACGTTCGCGCCGAAGGGGTTGAGGGTCTCCGCCTCGCCGATGACGTACACCTGTCCTCGAGCCTCGAAAGGCGACATCTGGGCCGAGCGCACGACGGGCCTCACCATGTCGACTCCGATATCGCGCGCCCCGGGTGGGCGTTCCAGCAGCATGAAGTCCGGATGAGACTGCCGAACACCCACGTCACCCTGGTTCCCGGCCGTGCGGCGCCTCTTCTCCGACTTCTCCTTGGCCCGGGCCTCGCTGGCATACCGCTCCGGATCGACCCGCTGGCAGTGCCGGCATTCGCCGCATGGTCGCTCCGCCCGCGCGCGCTCGCAAAGCAACGCGCGGCCAATCTCAAACGCGTAGTCGCGCCTTTCGGCCGGCGTCCCGCCGGAGACGATCACCGAGGTGTAGAGACGGCCGGCCGCGGCCAGCGGCATCAACCGGTCCGCGGTCCGGTTCACGCGCCGGCCGCCTGGCTTAACGGCCGCAGCAAGTCGCTGAGCTCGGCCTCGACCGCTCGCGCCACGTCGTCGATGGACGCCGTCGCGGCGATCACGCGGAAGCGCTCCGGCTCGGCGGCGATCCGCCGCCCGTACGCCTCGTGGACCCGGCGGTAGAAGGCCAGACTCTCCCGGTCGATGCGGTCGGCGGCCCCTTCGCGCCGCCGTCGCTGCGCCTCCTCTGGGGACAGCTCGAAGAACAGGGTGCGATCAGGCGCCCGGCAGCCCGTGGCCAGCCGGTCCGCTTCTGCGATCGCCTCCCGCGGCACTCCGCGGCCGCCGCCCTGGTAGGCGTAGGTCGAGTCAGTGAAGCGGTCGCAGAGCACGACGGCGCCGGCCGCGACCGCCGGTTCGATCACCTCGATCAGGTGCTGCCGCCGGCTTGCGAACACCAGCATCAGCTCCACGACGCCATCGACCTGGGCCGCTTCCCGCCGCAGAAACAGCTCCCGCAGGAGATCGGCGAAGGGCGTGCCGCCGGGCTCGCGGGTGACCACGTGAGCGACGCCGCGGCGTTCGAGATCCGCCGCCACCCGCTTGAGTTGGGTCGACTTGCCGCTGCCGTCGAGGCCCTCGAAGGTGATGAACAGGCCGGACATTCGGGGTCATGCTAGCGCCGCGCTGAGGTGATCCGGACTCCGCAGCCGCGGCCAACGCCGTCGCAACTCCGCCGCATCGAGCCCAAGGCCGGCGGCGACCTGAACCGCCCGCCATTCCATGTCCTCCAGGTCGACCGGGTACGCGTTGCGTCGACGCGGGTCCAGGAGCCCGATCAGGTTCCAGCGCTCGATCGCCGGTCCCACCCACTCGGCCAGCGACCCGCTCACGCCTGCGGACACGCACCGCTCGTCGAGTTCCTCGAACAGCCTGCGGCGTCCGTCGCCGGTGCCGAGAAAGCCCTCCCAGCACCAACCCTCCGTGGGCGGATCGAGCAGGCGCTGTCGCAGCTCGTCGAAGGAGGCGGCTGCGAAGTAGACCATCGCCGGCGCGGCGAACCGCTCCATGTCCGGCATGAATCGATAGGCCGCGACGAGCAGCCGGTCGATGTGGTCCGCCTCGGCGGCCAGGAGACTCCCGTAGCGCTCCAGGAGGCCAAGCGCGGGCACGCCGTTCCGGCAGAGGTCGACCACCCGCTCCACCGCGAGCAGACTCCAGGCGATGCCGGTCGAGAACATCGGGTCGGCGAAGGCAAAGCTGTGCGGCAGGAGCAGCCAGCCTCGGCCGGCGGCCAGGTCGCGCCGGTACGCAACGCCGGAACGCGACACCACCGGCCGTAGCGGTCTGCTGTCCGCGAACTGGCGCGCCAGCGACGGGTACCGGCCCAGCAACGAAGCGAACACGGTCTCGGCCGCGCCCGCGGGGTCCCCGGTCAGCAGGAAGCCCGCGCTCACCGATCCGTCGTCGAACCGGAGCTGGTACATCCAGCCCTCCTCGAGCAGGTGGTGCGAGGCGCTCCAGCGCTCGGGAAACGGCGAGTCCGGCCAGCCCTCGGCGCGCTCGAAGGGCTCGACGCCGGCGAAGTGGGAGTAGACCAGGTTCGTCCGCAACCGCGGCGACGCCTCCCCCGCGCCCAGGCTGGCCGCCAGCGGCGAGCCGCCCGTCGCGTCGACCAGCAGGTCGGCCTCGACGATCCGGTCGCCCGCCCTGAGCCGGACCGGACCGCCGTCCGCGTCACCGGGAACCGAGATCACTTCGACGGCAGTCTCTTCCCGGCACTCCACGCCCTCGGCCCGGGCGCGCTCGAACAGGAAGCGATCCACGTCCGCGCGCAGCCACTGGTTGTCCGCCGCGTCGTCGTCGGGCGAGGCGGCTACGACCAGCCGCCGACTGCTCGACGGCCCGGGCGAAAAGACCTCGCCCGGCTCGTGCTCGTAGAAGCAGAAGCCCCGCTTGAGTCCCCGGCCCACCTCCGGCAGCCGGCGGCGCCAGCGGCCGTGGGCGGCAAGGTCCCACAGATCGTCTAAGCCGTAGCGCACCGCCAGCCGCTCGAGGGCGAGGTTGGCGAGCGGCGTCGACGATTCGCCGAGCGCGAACCGCGGATGGCGGCCCCGCTCCAGCAGGAGCAGGTCCCGGCCTTCGGCATGAAGCGCCCGCGCGAGGATGGAACCCGCGAAGCCGCCGCCCGCGATCACTATCTCGCGCCGCTCAGTCGCAATCACCGCACACCGTCCGCCGCGGCACACCGGTCCGATTCATCTTCCGGATCGCCGCGACGCGGGCGTCCCGGCAGGCGTCGCAACCCGACGCGACCTGATCGAGATCCCAAGGGTCCACCTGCACGGCGAGGGCCGCCCCGGCCGCCAGCAGCCCTTCCGCCAGGGACTCTTCCAACAGCCTCAGGCTAGGAGGCTCGAACTCGCTCAACGCCCGCAGCCGCTCCAGCTCCCCGTTGCCGCCCCGCACCGGGATCAGGGCCACCGACCGGGCCCCCGCGCGGGCCGCGTGACGCACGCTCTCCGAAACCCACTTCGCCTGCTCCGCCGCCTGGACGAAGGGCACGCCGACCAGCACGAACACCCGCAGATCCACGCCGTCCGCGCGCAGGCGCTCCGCGGCCCGGTCGAACTGCTCCAGAGTCAACTGCTTGCCCAGACGGGACAGCGCCTCCGGGTGCGCCGTCTCCAGGCCCATCGCCACTTCCAGCCGACCCGGCAAGCGGTCCGCGAAGCGACGCACCCGTTCGTCGACCAGCCGCGGGTGGCATTCGACCACCACCCGCCGAAATCCGCCGGCCAGGCGGGCGGTCGGTTCCAGGTCCGCCTCCGGCACCGCGTGCCGGTCGAAGAAGTTGCTCGCGTTGTACAGCTTGAGCTGGTCGCAGCGATCGAGTCCCGCTTCCCGGAGCAGACCGGGGAGCTGCTCCAGCGCCGCCGACAACTGCGCCGGCAGCGCCCCGGCGGGCGTCGGTCCGTCGACCGTGTACCGCCAGAGGTCGCAGAACACGCAGGTGAAGGGGCACTCCGCGCCGGTCAGAAACACGGTCGCCGAGGGCGTGAACTCACCGTCGGGGCCGCGCTCCAGCTCGACCGTCACTCCCTGGGTCCGCCACGGGTCGTGGACCGGCCTGGGCGGACGGAGCGCCCGAACCGCGGACGATCGTCGCCGCTCCGCGGCGCGTCTTCCGGCCGCCTCCGGCGGCAGCGGGTCAGAAGACCCGCGCACCCAAGTCGGCATCCCCTCAGGCGTAGAGCGACTGGAAGTGCCGGCGGTACTGCTCCGGCGGCCGCTCGAAGGCGGCCGCGAAGACGTCCTCCGAGGCCGCGCCTTCCTGGAAGCGGCGCTTCGGGAAGACCGGGAAGTCGACGCCCAGCACCCGCTTCATGCCGCGGCGCACGACCTCGCCCTTCAGTTCGTAGAGCGCCTCGTGGGAGGCGCCGACCAGGGTCGCGAAGGGGATCGCCTCGGCCACCGCGATGACCGCAGGCCGGGTAAACGGGCTGAAGCCCTCGAAGCCGAGCAGACGCGCCGGCGCGTGGGTGCGGACGGTGGCCCGGCCGAGGCCGCCCGAGTAGGTCTGGGAGTGCTTGATCGCGTCGACGCCCCAGCCCTCCTGGTAGAGCATCGAGTTGTTGACCACGCTTGTGATCGTCAGCTCGTGGTTCTCCTCCAGTGGATAGTCCTTCAGGTTCTCGTCGCCGCCGTCGCCATCGACCAGCAGGCGCCAGTCGGGGTAACGGGCCCGGATCCCCCGCAACAGGGCGAGGCCGACCGCGGCGCACTCGACGTCGAGCGGCTTGTAGTCCTCGATCACCTCGACCGCCCCCAGGGGATCGACGGCCGCGGCGTCGGCCTCGATCTCCTCGCCCAGCATCTCGAGGTCCATGCGCCGCAGGAACTCCCGCGCCTGCGTCGCATCACCGGCGCCGGCGCCGACCCGGAGGGTGAACGCCTTGAGTCGCGCGGCGCTCTGGCCCGACTCGAGCAGCGCGCGGTTGAGAGCCACCAGCACCGCCCCGCTGTCGATGCCGCCCGAAAAGCACACCCCGATCGGCTCCCGGGCGCGGCCGGCCGGCAGCGCGCCGAGCCAGCCCCGGAGCTCGAACATCAGCGCCTCGACGTAGCGCTCCCCGATCAGGCCTGGATCAGGCGGCAGCGTGCCCCGGGGCGGATCGAAGAAGCGCACGTGGGTCGGGTTCGGGTCCGGGCAGCCGACCAGGCGCAGCGTCGTCGCGTGGTGCGCGGGGACCATCCGGGTGTAGGTCGGATGGAACTGGTCGAGATAGCCCTCGGCGGCGAGGCAGTCCCTGATCTCGTCGATGCGCTGGGCGATGACCAACATCGGCCCCGAAGACTCCTTGGCCAGGAAGTAGCGCATCGGCCGATCCAGGCTGCGGGCCATCACGACGTCGACGCCGCGACGGGCGGCCAGAGCGAACGAACCGTCGATCCCGAGCACCGCCCCGGGCCCGTCGAGCAGGCGGCCTCGCGCCTCGTCCGGCGTCAGCGTCCAGAGGCGCTGTTCGCTGTCGTCGATCAGGTTGAGCACACGGGCGATGGGCTTGTCCACGGTCTTTCCTCCAGGCCAACGGCATGTCCGCGCCGACACGATCCGACCCCGATCGGCGGTGACCTGCATGGTACTGTCCCGGCGATGTCCAGGCACAGTGGGAACAGGCTCCGGACGGCCTTCTTCGTCTTGGTCGGTACAGGTGTCTCGATCGCCCACATCGGCTGCCAGGCCGCGCCGGAGGAGACCGGCCCAACCCGCATCGACCTCGAAGTGCAGGGGCTCGGACTCGTCGACCTGCCGGACGGCTGCGCGCGGGTGGAACCCAGCGCCCATGCCCTGGAGCTTGCCTGCGAGCTCCTCGAGACGACGGAAACCCCGGCGGGTCCGGTGGGCTCGATCTATCTCGAGCTCGGCGAGCCCACTGAAGGCCACATCGAACTCGCCGACATCTCCGCGATCGACGTCATCAGGGAGGAGCAGCGGCCGCTGTTCGAGGCGCTGCCCGGAGGCGAGTTCGTGGGCGTCGGCGGCGCGCTCTTCTACGGCCCCTTCGGAGCCGCGCGCTACGCACGCGGGAGATTCCAGGCCGAAGACGGCACCACGCTCCAGCGGATCCGGCTGTTCATGGTTCATCCGATGGAGAACCGGCTCGTCAACCTCGTCTACGACCATCCGCCCGGCGACAACGCGGATACGGCGGCGCGGGTCAACAACCACCTCCTCGTTCTCCTGGAGCACCTCAGGAGCTGGGAAGACATGCCCGCTGACGAGGACGGCGAAGCGGCCGAGGTTCCCGCGACGTACTGACGGCCGGCGCACCGACAATCTCGGCTTCCCGGGAGGCCGCTGAGCGTGTTTCGCGCGCCCTGGCTCGCCGACGAGGACGAGCTGCTCGCACCGGAGCCCGACGGCCCCGAAACGCCGCGACGCTGGCGGCCGCGCTGGTTCCGCCCCGGGCGCCGCGTCGGGCCGAAGACCCTGGCCGTCTTCAGCCGCCAGTTGGCCGTCCTGCTGGACGCGGGCCTGCCGCTGCTCCAGGGCCTGGACATCCTGAGCATCCAGGGCCAGCACGCCGGACTCCGCGCCATCCTGCTGGAAGTCCGGTCTGAGGTCGAAGCGGGGGCCGGTCTCGCCGAAGCGATGAAACGCCGGCCGCGGGCCTTCAACGACCTCTACGTGAACCTGGTCGCCGCGGGCGAGGCCAGCGGCGCTCTCCATCCCGTGATGGACCGCCTCGCCACGCACATCGAGAAGGTGGCGAAGCTCCGCAACCAGGTCCGTTCCGCCCTCACCTATCCGGCCGCCATCCTCGCCGTCGCCTCGGCGGTCGTGTTCCTCATCCTGTGGAAGGTGATCCCCGTGTTCCGGCACCTGTTCGCCGACCTGGGCGGCGACCTTCCGTTCCTGACCCGGCTGGTCGTCGGCGTCAGCGAGTTCATCGGCGCCTACGTGCTCGTTCTGCTCGGCGGCGCCGCCGCGACGGTGTTCGCGGCGAGCCGTCTGCTCCGCACCCGTCAGGGCCGCCAGTGGGCCGACCGGCTGGTCCTGCGCCTGCCGCTGGTCGGCAAGCTGTTGCAGCGGATCGTCGTGGGACGCGCCTGCCGCACCCTCTCCGTCCTGCTGGCCTCGGGCATACCGATCCTCGACGCGCTGAAGACCACCGCCGGCGCGGCCGGCAACACGGTCGTCGCCGAGGCCCTCGAAACCGTCCGCCACGAGGTCGAGCAGGGCGGCTCGATCCACGCCGCGCTGCGCGCGACGAACGTCTTTCCGACCATGCTGTGCCAGATCGTCTACGTCGGCGAACAGACCGGCAAGCTCAGTCCGATGCTCAACCGGATCGCCGACTTCTACGAGGAGGAGGTCGACACCGACGTCGACAGCCTGATGAAGCTGCTCGAGCCGGCACTCATCACGATCCTGGGAGTCGTGATCGGCGGCATCGTCATCTCGATGTACCTGCCGATGTACTCGGCGTTGACGCGGATCGGCTAGAGCGGCAGCACCTCGCAGGACTCCCCCGCCGCGGCCGGGGCGCTGAATTTCGGCACGCGCACCAGGCCGGCGCCGGCTCCGTAGGCAACCAGGTCATGAGAGCCCAGGGGCGGCCGCGGGTCGACCAGCACTTCGCCAGACGAGAACTCGAGCCGGCAGGGCAGGAACCGGTCCCGGCCCTTGGCGAACGGCAGGCCTCCCTTGAGCCTCCCGCGGAGCGCTCCCTGCCAGAAGCTGTCGGCAATGCCCGTCATCTGCCGGAGCAGCGGCCGCACCAGGAGCCAGTAGGTGACCATCGCCGAGGCCGGGTTGCCGGGAAGGCCGAACACCCATCCGCGATCGTGGCGAGCCGCTACCAGCGGCTTCCCCGGCTGGATCGCGACCGCGTCGAACAGGATGCGGCACCCCAGGCCGGTGTCGCCGAGAACCTGCTCGACGAAGTCGAACTCGCCCATGGAAACGCCGCCGGAGATCAGGAGCACGTCCGAGTCCAGCCCGCGCTCGACCCTGGCTCGCAGTTCGGCGGGGTCGTCCCGCGCGATGCCCAGGGAACGGGCCTCGATGCCAAGCTGCGACAGGGCGGCACGGAGGAAGTCGCGGTGGGAGTCGCGGAGCTGACCCGGACCGGGTTCGGCCTCGGCGGGGACGACCTCGTCGCCGGTGGAAAGCGTGGCGACGGTCGGGCGGCGGTAGACCGGCGCTTCGTGGATGCCGTGGGTCGCCAGCACACCGGCGCCGCCGGGGGTCAGCAGTTCACCCTCCGCGAGCAGCGGCCCGCCAGCGGCCGTGACCTCGGCCTGGCAGCGGATATGGCTCCCGGCCGGCACCGTCTCCACGATGCGGACGGTGCCCGTGCCTGCGTCGCCGGCCTCGAACTCGGTCTGTTCGATCGGGATCACGCGGTCGGCGCCGGCTGGCGCCGGCGCCCCGGTCATGATTCGCAATGCCGCGCCGGTCCGGAGTTCCGCTCCGGGCGGGTCACCGGCGGCGACGATGCCGTCGACCGGCAGCGTGCCGCCCGCCTCGACATCGCCGTCAAGGGCGAAACCGTCCATCGCCGAGACGTCGTGGGCGGGCACGTCGACGGTCGCGGTCAGATCCTCGGCGAGGACCCGGCCGACCGCATCGGCGCGAGCCACCTGTTCGATGCCGAGCGTTTCCGCCTCCGTGGCGATGGCGGACCAGGCGTCTTCGGGAGAGAGCATGGCGGGGTTGTTACCTGAGCGATCGGCCCGCCGTCAACGCAACGACTCCCACAACGCCCTCCGCGTCGATTAGCAGTCCTCGCCGGAGACTGCCAACAAGCTGCTACAATCCCGCGCCGCGATGCCCCTGTACGAGTACCAGTGCACCGAATGCGAGGCGACCCTGGAGGCCATCCAGGCGTTCTCGGCGCCGCCGCTCGAGGAGTGCCCCGAGTGCGGCCGGTCCAGCCTCAAGAAGCTGCTCTCGGCCCCTGCGTTCCAGTTCAAGGGCAGCGGCTGGTACGTCAACGACTACGCTCGCAAGGACAACGGCAACGGCAAGAAGTCCGACGGCGACGCCACCAACGGCAAGCCGGGCACCTCCGAAGCGTCGTCGGACCAGGGCAAGAAGTCGAGCGACTCGACGTCCTCGAAGAGCGAAGCCTCCAGCTCCGCCGCCACCTAGCCCCGCCAGATCGGCGCGTGGCGGAAGCGCATGGGAATCGAACCCACCCCCGGTGACGCATCACGCCCCGGACAACGGTTTTGAAGACCGCAGGAGGCACCAGCCCCCGAGCGCTTCCGCCGGTCAGCATATCCTCGGCCTTCCGACCCGGAACCAGACGAGGAACACCGTCATGACGATCCCGATCGCCGGCCCGCGGGGCCGGGCACCAGCTCTTGGTCTCACGCTCCTGCTGCTGGCGTGCGGCGCGGACGCGCCCGCTGAAGGAGGAGGAGGCGCCCAGGAGGCCACGGCGGCCGTGGACCTCTCCGAGCCGATCAGCGCCAGCGGCCTGTCGATCGCCCTTCCGGCGGCCTGGAACCGCCTCGAACCGAGATCGGCGATGCGCATGCTCGAAGCCCAGATCCCAGGCTCCGGCGGTCCGGGCGAGATCTCGGCGTACTACTTCGGGCCCGGTGGGGGCGGCGGTGCGGCGGCGAACGTCGAGCGCTGGAAGAGCCAGGTCGTCCCGGAGCCCGGGGCTCCGGAGCCCACCACGCAGAGCCGCGAGAGCGGCGGCGTCCGCCGCACCTGGATCGAGTTGGAGGGAACGGTCAAGGCGAGCACGATCGGCAGCTTTCCGACGACCGACCTGCACGACGGGGCGCTCTTCGGAGCGGTGATCGAAGCGCCCGGCGGCCCCTGGTATCTACGGGCCGTCGGCCCCGGCGCGACGATGCGTGAGCAGCGTCAGGCGTTCCTGGCGATGCTGGAAAGCGCGAAACCGCAGGGCTAACCCGGGCGCGGCCGAAACGTGGTGGAGCCGATGGGAGTCGAACCCACGACCTCTTGAATGCCATTCAAGCGCTCTCCCAACTGAGCTACGGCCCCACGTTCGGCGGCGCGCGAGTGTAGCAGCCCCAAAGCGGACGCCGGCCTGACGGCCGGCGACGACTCGACGCCGCCTTCGGCGGCAGCGGGTCAGAAGACCCGCGCACCGTTAGAAGTGGTACGCCACTCCGGCGTGAACGGTGGCGTGGGTGCTGGAGGCGTCGAGGTCCGCGTAGTGGCCCACCAGTTCGACCACTACCGAGAACCGTTCGTTGATCGGGAAGTCGCCCGTCACGCCCAGGGTCAGGCCCACTCCCTCCTCACTCTCGACGCCGTCGTCGAGCTGGTACACGCCGAGACCCATGAACACGCCCGATTCGTAGTAGAGGTCGTTGAAACGGTACTCGCCGGCGATCGTCGCGTAGCGGAAGGTGGGGCTGGCCAGGGTGCCGACCTGGTCGCCGCTCAGGTCCTTGCTGCCGACCCGTACGCCGACCGCGGTACGCGGCTGGGTCCGCCACGAGAAACTCGCCAGGAATCCCGCGTGGTCGAGGCCGCCGTCGGGCTCTCCGTCCAGGCTGCCGCCGAAGCTCGGTCCGAGCGAGAGGGTGTAGCTGTACTGCCCCTGGGCGTCGGCGCTCCCCGCGCCCGCGAGCAGCAGTAAGACTGTCGCCAGCGCCGGCACGGCGGCGGCGCGCAGCTTTCGTTTCCGTGAGGTCAAGAGAGTCTCCTTGGTCCGCGCGCCGGGCAGTATAGACGCGGGCTGAATCCGTCCTGGTCGGTAGGAATGACCGCAGACGGCCCATCCAACCGAAGAAGACTGCCCACCTGTTTCTACGGATCAGCAGCGCAAAACGTCTGTCGGCGGGCGCGGCGTTTCCTGACCTTCGCCCTCTGGCTGCTGCTGCCCCGCCCTTGCCTCGCCTGCTCGGCCCCGGCGGAACGGGAACTCGGGCTATGCAAGCCGTGCCGGCGGCTGCTCGAATCTCCGCCCCCCGGCGCAGCCCGCGAGGACCGCCCGGAAGGTTGCGACCGTTTCTTCTGGCTCTGGGTCTACCGCCCGCCGTTCGACCAGGTCATCCTCGGCCTGAAGTACCGCCGCCTCGACTACCTGGGCGTCCACATCGCCGACGAGGCGAGCACCCGCATGGGAATCGAGCTGCGACGTGCCGACGTTGTCGTACCCATGCCCATGCACTGGCGCCGGCGACTCACTCGCGGCCGCAACCACGCCGACTCGATCGCCCGGCCGCTCGCCCGGCGTCTCGGGCGGCCGCTGTCGCCAGCACTGAGGAGGCGGACCCTGGGGAGACCGCAGGTCGGCCGCGGTCGCCGTCAACGGCTGCTCAACCCGGGAATCGCCATCGTCTGCCGCAGGCCCGCCGCGGTGCGGGACCGCGTCGTGCTCCTCGTCGACGACGTCGTGACCACCGGCGCCACCGCCGGCAGGGCCGCCCGTGCTCTCAAGGCGGCGGGCGCCGGGAAGATCATCGTCTTCGCCGCGGCCCGCACCCACACCTGATCCCGGCACCACGTCCGCTATAGTGATTGCCAACATGACCTGCCGGATGCATCCCGGCGACTCCCGGTCGACCGCTGTGCGAGTGCGCATGCTCTCTGCCGGAGTCCTGGCGCCCGTCGCCGCCATCGCCCTCCTGGGCACCGCGCCGCTCCAGGCCGGCCTCGACCTGCCGAGTCTGGGCGATCCAACGGCCGGGCGGCTCGTCGGCAGAGTCCACGCCGGCAAGGCGCCGCTTCCCGCCGCCCGCGTCTACGTCTACGACGTCGCCGCTCGCAGCAAGCAGAGGACGACGACCGATCGCTTCGGCCGCTACGCCTTCCAGCCCCTGCCGGCCGGCGTCTACCGCGTGATCGCTCACCGGCCGGGCTTCGTGCCCGCGGTGGCGGAACTCGTGCGCACGACGAGCGAGTCGGCGCAATCGCTCGACTTTGAACTGAGCGCCCGCGAGCGCCGGCCCGCCGGCGAGGAGACGGGCGCCGACGAAGAGGACTTCTGGTCCGTCCGGGAACGCATACCGAACGACGTCCTGCGCCAGATCCAGATCGCGGAGGCGATCGCGGAGGATCAGGACTGGGCGCTCGAGTCGGCGGTTCAGCGCGAGCGGTTCGAGGCCGAGTTGCGGACGCTGTCGGGTATCGAGGACGCGGGCGGCGACGCCGGCGCCCGGGTGCTCGGCAGCCAGTTCGATCTCCGCAGCCGGTTCGGCGAGACCCACCTCGCCTTGCGGTCCGACCTGCGCGAGTTCGAGCGCCAGGTGTTCAACGAAGATCACCAGCAGCTCGGCGACAGCCAGGCCTTCGCCCTCGACGTGAACCACCGGGGTTCGAACGTCCAGATCACATCGCAGCGACACCGTTTCCACGGCGGCGACTTCCACGGCGGCGATGCGGCGGCCTGGGACGACTGGGGCCCGACCCCGTTCGCCGGCCTCGAGAGCTACGGCCTGCGGGTCGAACAGGCGGCCGGCGCCGGCGGCGCCCACTTCGAGGCGCGCTACACCGCCGACCAGAACTTCCACCACGGTTTCGGCGACCTCTACGCCGGTCAGAGCGGCCTGCACAGTCTGGCGCTGGCGGCCATCGACTCACCGATGTCGTCGACGACCCTGGAGTTCCGGGGCGGCTACGAGCGGCAGATCACCGCCAACGCCTCGCTCGAAGCCGGCCTCAGCTATCGCGAGCGACAGGCCTACGGGAACGGCCGCTTCTCGACCTGGGGCGAGGATCCCCACCAGCGCTTCGACGTGTTCAGCCAGGGCAACTGGGAGATCCAGCCCACGGTCGTGCTCGAGTACGGGATGTTCAGCACGCTGAGCGACGGCAACGTCTCCTTCACGCCCCGCGCCGGCTTCGTCGTCGAACTCGGTTCCAACTGGCTGGCCGCCGTGTCCGCCAGCGAGCGGGTCGACTCGGAGCATCTCCTCTTTCGCGACTTCCTGCAGGTGCAGTACCACGACGACGACGCCTGCACCGCCACCTTCGAGCACTGCTACCGGATCGAGCTCAGCCGGCGCCTCGGCGCGACGGACGACAGCAGCCGCGTCGAGTTCGGCGTCACCCAGCGGCAGTTCGCCGACAGCGTCCGGCTGTACTTCAGCCGCGACATCTTCGAACGGCTCGAGAGCCTGCTGCTGCTCGACGGCGACCAGGTCGCCGAACTCCACTTCGGGCTGCAGCAGCGCCTGGGCGAGAAGATCCTGACCCGGATCAGCTCCTCCGCCGCCACGGGCGGAGGCGGCCTGCTCCGCGCCGTCGACGGTAGCGGCAACCTCGATAGCAGCAACCTGGAAAACCGGGTCCGCTACGTGATCGCCAGCATCGACACCCAGTTCGAGCGCAGCGCGACCGGCGTCCTGCTCGCCTTCCGGCGGGTCGACCAGGAACTGTCGCCAGTCGCCCGCGACGCCCAGTTCCCGCCCGCCGGGCCGAACTCAGTGCTCTCCGTGGAGCGCCTGCAGCTCCTGTTGACGCAGGGACTGCCCT
This sequence comes from Holophagales bacterium, assembly GCA_009836625.1. Classification (GTDB taxonomy): domain Bacteria; phylum Acidobacteriota; class Thermoanaerobaculia; order Multivoradales; family Multivoraceae; genus Multivorans. The sequence goes on along the minus strand of VXVC01000002.1, from coordinate 67,109 downwards.
GGGTCACCGGCACCGGCATCCAGGACTGGGCCCTGCAACTCGAGATGCAACTCAGCCGCGGGCATCTCCCGGTCCACTCCAGCCAGGACCCGGACCAGTTGCGCCGCCGGGTCGTCGCGGGCATCGCCGTCCGCTTCTAGAAACTGCCGGCGCCGGTGTCGGTGCGCCGGCCTTCCGGCCGGCATCAGGCGCGAGCCGCGAAGCGGCGAGCCAGTGTAAGGCCGACGGCCGGGCTGAAAGCGTGGTGTCCGAGCTTGCTCGGCCTGTCCACGGAGGCCTTCCCTGCCGACCTGGACGGAATCCAGGCGCTGAAGCTGGATCCAAGAAACCGGTTCCAAACCAACAGGTTGAAACTCCAACCGTCTGAAGCGCTCCTTACATGTCCTAGAATCAGGCGGATAGCCGGGGAATCTCCCCGGCACGGGACGTGCTTACGGAAAACTGAATTGCCCCGAAGGCGGCCTTCCGGTCGCACCTGAGGCACAGAAGACACACCTCACGACGAGCGACCCAGCGATGCGCATCGAGTCCCGACCCGCCCGGCTCGGCCTGACCGCCGCGCTGTTGCTCGCGACGATCCTGGTCGTCGGCCTGGGCGGCTTCTCCATGGGCCGCAAGGTCAGTTCCTTCCAGGACGTCGGCCTCGTCGTCGAGACCACCGCCGACGAGATGCGCGTGCTCGCCGCCGCCGAGGAGTCGGAGCTGCTGCCTGGCGACGTCATCGTCCTGGCCAACGGTGAACCGCCGCTGTCGGCCGACGAGCTGGAGCGCCTCTTGCGCCGCCGCCCGGAGAGCGACCTGCAGGTGCTCCGGGAGACCGACGAAGGCGAGGAACTGGTCACGGCGCTGCACCGGCTGCCCCGGCTCAGCCTGGACTGGGCCTACATCGCGCTCGCCCTCACCGGCATCGCCTACCTGTTGATCGGGCTCTACACCCTGAGCCGCCAGCGCAGCCGGCAGATACTCCTCTTCCACCTCTGGGCCCTGACCTCGGCGGCGCTCTACCTGGTGACGCCGATCGCGCCCTTCGACGCCATCGACCGCCTCTTCTACCTCGTCGACGGCGCCTGCCGCCTGCTGCTGCCGCCCCTCACGCTGCACTTCTTCCTCGTGTTCCCGGTGCGCCCGAACTCCATCTGGGCGCGCCGCGCGGTCCCCTGGCTCTATCTGCCGTCCGCCGCCCTGCTCGCCCTGCAGCTCGACCAGATCTTCGGGGCGGGCCGTCTGGCCGGCGATCTCTCGGCGACCGCGCTCGAGCGGCAGGACCGCGTCGAACTGCTCCTCCTGGTGGCCTACGCGCTGGCCGCGGCCGCGGTGCTCGGCCGCCGGCTGCTGTCCAGGCGCGACTGGGAGCAGGGACGGCAGACCCAGTGGATCGCCTTCGGCGTCGCCGGCGGCTACCTGCCGTTCCTGGCGCTCTACGTGGTGCCCTTCGCCCTGGAGCTGCCGGCGCCCGGCTGGCTCGACGCCATCGCGGTGGCGCCGCTGGCCCTCGTGCCGCTGAGCTTCGCCTACGCCCTGCTTCGCTACCGCCTCTGGGACGTCGCGGTTATCGCCCGCGACGTCGCGACCTACGCGCTCACGGTGCTACTCGCCGTGCTCGGCTTCTCCCTGCTGAGCCTGCTCATCCGGCGGGGCGTGCCCCAGGACATGGTCGTCGCCAGGGGCTTCCTGAACGCCAGCGCCCTGCTCGTCGTCGGAACCCTCTCGATACCCGTCAAGCAGGGCATCGGCTCGAGTCTCCAGCGGCTCCAGTACCGCGCCCAGCGCAGCCGCCGCGCGCTGCAGCGGCTCGGCGACGAGTTGCTCCACGAACGGGACCTCGGGCGGCTGGCGTCGAGCCTGCTTCGCGAGCTGGAGGAGGGCCTGAGCCTGGAGCAGAGCAACCTGTTCCTGGTCGAAGGCGACCATCTGACGCCCGTGCGGGAGGAGCCCGAAGCGCCGGTTCTCGAGCTCGCCGAGGTCGACGTCTCCCTCTGGAGCGAACCCCACCGGGCCCTCGTGCGGGCGCCGCTGGCCGACGCCGCGGACACCGGCTACCTGCGTCTGGCGGTGCTCGGCTACCACTACGTCTTCCCACTCGAGGTGCGTGACCGGACGGTCGGTCTGCTCTACGTCGGCCGCCGCATCGGCGGCGCGCCGCTCTCCACCGACGACCTGACCCTGATCCGCCAGCTTCTGAACCAGGCGGTGCTGGCGATCGAGAACGCGCAACTGCTCGAGCAGCGGCAGCGGCAGTTGACCCGGGTCTCCGAGCTCAAGCAGTTCAGCGAGGAGATCATCGAGTCCTCTCCGGCCGGCATCGCGGTCATCGACGGCACGAACCGGATCGTGACCGCGAACGGCGCCTTCGGGGCTCTCGTGGCTCGGCCCCGGAACGAGGTGGCCGGCCGGCCGCTCGGCGACCTGATCCCGCTTCACCTGTTTCCGCGGCAGGACGACCCGCCGGTCGAGGCGCCGTTCGAGGCGCCCACCGGGACCGAGAAGTACCTCCAGTTGTCCGTCGCGGCGTTCCAGGGCGCCGCGCCCGGCCATCGGGTCGTTGTGGCCCACGACGTCACCGAGCGGGTGGCGATGAAGCGCGAACTGGCGGAGAAGGAGCGCCTCGCGGCGCTCGGGGCCATGGCCGCCGGCGTCGCCCACGAGGTGAACACGCCGCTGACGGGCATTTCCAGTTACGCCCAGATGCTGCTGGCCGAAACCTCCGATCAGGATCCGCGGCGGCGTCTGCTGCGCAAGGTCGAACGCCAGACCTTCCGGGCCGCCCGTATCGTCAACACGCTCCTCGATTTCGCCCGCCGCGGCCGGCACGAACCGGCGCCAGTCGACCTGGGGCTGGTGGTCCGGGAAAGCTGCGACGCGCTGGCCGAGCGGTTCGCCGACGCCGGTGTCGAACTCCAGGTGGACCTCGGTCCGTGCGACAGGGTCTGGGTGCCCGGCAACGACACGGAACTCGGCCAGGTGCTCGCCAACCTGATGATCAACGCGGTCGACGCGATGACGGAGGCCGGCAGCGAGGAGAGACGCCTCTCGCTGGCAGTCGAAAACTCGGGCGACACGATCGACGTATTCATCGACGACACCGGGCCCGGCATTCCGGAACAGCACCTTGAACGCGTGTTCGAACCCTTCTTCTCCACCCGCAAGGCCGTTGGAGGCACCGGCCTCGGGCTCTCCATCAGCCAGGAGATCGTCCGCCGGCACGGCGGCGACCTGGTCGCCTCGAACCTTCCGTCCGGCGGCTGCCGCCTCACGCTTCGTCTGCCGATGATGCCCCGTCCGCAGCCCTCGTCGAAGGAGAACGACGAATGAACATCCTCATCGTCGACGACGAAGAGGTCCTGCAGGACGTCCTCACCGCCCTGATCCGGCAGGAGGGGCACCATCCGATCTGCTGCGCCTCGGGCCAGGAGGCGCTGAGCGTGCTCGCCCAGGAGGAGATCGACCTGGTGCTGCTCGACCTGATGCTGCCGGACATGAACGGCAAGGAGGTCATGCGCCGCATCCGCCAGAGCGACCCGGACCAGGTCGTCGTCGTGATCACCGCCTACTCCTCGATCGAGGGCGCGATCGAAGCGATGCGCGAGGGCGCTTTCCACTACCTGCCCAAGCCGTTCAAGAACGAAGAGGTCCGGCTCACCATCCGCCAGGGGCTGGAGCGCCGCCGCCTGACCGCCGAGAACCGCGACCTCAAGGAGCAACTGCGCGAGCGCCAGGGCTTCGACAGCATCATCGGCAAGAGCCGGTCGATCCGCCAGGTGTTCGACCTGATTCGCCGCGCCGCGCCGTCCAAGAGCAACATCCTGATCCGCGGCGAGAGCGGCACCGGCAAGGAGCTGGTGGCCAAGTCGATCCACAACAACTCGAAGCGCCGCGACGGGCCATTCGTCACCGTGAACTCCGGGTCGATGCCCAGCGAACTCCTTGAGAGCACCCTGTTCGGCCACGTCAAGGGCGCCTTCACCGGCGCCGTGTCGCACAAGAAGGGCCTCTTCGAGGTCGCCCACGGGGGCACGATCTTCTTCGACGAGATCGGGAACATCCCGCCCGACACGCAGTCCAAGCTGCTGCGCGTGATCCAGGAGAAGGAGTTCATGCGCCTCGGCGGGCTCGAGACCCTGAGCGCCGACGTGCGCCTGGTCGCGGCCACGAACGCCGACCTGGAGGAGCGGGTGGCGAACGGCGAGTTCCGCGAGGATCTCTACTACCGGCTGAACGTGATCACGATCCAGCTTCCGCCCCTGTCAAAACGGGTCGAGGACATCCCCCTGATCTCACAGCACTTCCTCCGCATGTACTCCAACGAGAACGAGAAGTCGACCCGCCGCCTCACCCCCGAGGCGATGGACTTGCTGATGGCCCACACCTGGCCGGGCAACGTCCGCGAACTGGAGAACGTGATCGAGCGGGCCGTCGTCCTCTCGACCGGCGAGGAGATCGGCCTCGACCTGCTGCCCGCCGCCCTCCGCGAAGGCGAAACGGCGGTGCCGACGCCGGCAAGCCTCCCGAAGACGGGCGTCTCCTTCAAGGAGGCGGTCAGCGCCTACGAGCGGGAACTCATCGTCAGGGCGCTGCAGGCCTGCGGCGGCGTCCAGAAGCGCGCCGCCGAGCGGCTCAAGGTCAAGCCCACGACGCTGCACGAGATGATGAAGCGCCTGCAGGTGACGATCGAGAGCCGCGCGAGCTAGGCGAAGACGCGCGGCTCGAAGTCTTCGGCGTTCACGATCGAGGCGCTGTCACCGGTGGCCCGGATGACGAAGAAACCCTGCCGTTCGGCGTGGAGGGCCACCTCTTCCGACGCCTGAAGATAGGCCATCGCGCCGTAGACCTTGCGATCACGGTACTCGGGCCACCACTCCTTGAAGCGGACCAGCTTCGACCGGAACCGCCCGACGTCCTCCGGGCGGAGCGTCGTCTTGACCTCGACCACGACGATCTCTTCGCCGTTCACCGCCATGATGTCCACCTCGTAGCTCTCGCCGCCTCGCCGCGTCAGAGTGCGCTGCGCGAGACTCCGAACGCCGATGCCCCGGCCGTCCAGCAACCTGACCAGATCGCCGCTGACCAGGCTCTCCATCAGCTTGCCCCACTGCGTCGTGAACAGGTTCTCCGCCTTCTTGAGACGGCGGTCCGTCTCCTTCATCTGCCGGTCCGTCTCCTTCATCCGGCGGTCCAGTTCCTCGCTTCTTTCTTTCTGGGACTTCCTGTCCTCTTTCTGGGACTTCCTGTCCTCCCTGATGCTCTCGGTGATCGCCTCGATGTTCCGGGTGAGTTCCCGCAACCGCTCGAGGGTTGGAGCTTCGCCGCTTTCTTCGTGGGGAATGGTCATGTTCGGTCGTCGCCTCTCTTCGGTTGTGGCGCCAGGGCGCCGTGAAGCGGTGGGACCTGGTTGCAAGCAGGCCGGGCGGCAACGCCGCGCAAAGCCGGCAAGGGACCCGGAGAGTACCAGCCGGCCGAACCCAAGTCGCAGAGCTTCGAAACCGGACCTCGCCGTCCAGCGCCCCAGTGATCGGCAATCTGGATGGTCGGGCCGAGTGTGGAACCCGAACCGGCGCTCAAGGCTCCAGGTGTCCGGGGCAACTCAGATCTGCGCTGACCGCCTCCGATTCGAGTACGACATCGGTGCCGGGGAGGAACGCCTGGACGCGGACCGCGTGCTCCGTAGGGTCGAGCCCTTGATGGCGGACGTTCTCTTGGTAGAAGCGGTACTTGCGAGTCTGGCCTGTCGGGTCGGAACACTCGCTGAACAGTAGATCCTCGGATGTCGTCTCTCTCCAGCTCCTTCCCGGAGGGATGTGGTCGCACAGGTGGCTCTTGGGGCGCCAGATCCTGCCGTCAACGAACGTCCTGTAGAGGAGCTGATCTCGCCACTCCTGAAACGGCTCGGGAAGCGCGACTTCGGTCAGGACCTGAGCGACCCAAAGCGGCGCCTGGCAGGAGCTACCCACTCCAACCGAGATCGTCTCCGAGTAGAGCGGCCAGATGCTCAACGACAGGGGCATGGCGGCTTCCAATGGGGCGTCGTCGACTGTCACGGTCACGCGCTCGGGCGCCTTGCGGCGGCGCTCGCCACGATCGGTGAACCGGTAGGTCGCTCCAGGTCTGAAGCCATCTCGCGGTCCGATCACGAACACACCCGGGAAACCGTCGACGGCTTCGACGACCGCTGGCACCTGGTCGAAGCTACCGTCCTCCGCCCGCATCTCGACCGAGACCTGGGCGAGCACGAGAACGAAGGACTTCGACGACGGCGGTCTGTACCACGCAACGCCGACCGCGTTGGCGGGAAGACGACCGTCTACGGGTGCGAGGAAGCCCCAGACTGAAGACGCCAAACAGGAGCAAGCGCCTGCAGGGGACACGACGACCGTAGAACTCACGATCGCCAAAGCGACCGCGACAAGCAACGGCCAGCCGCCGCACTCTCGGACCCGCGCTAACAGGGTTCCCTGAATCCCGGGGCCAGTCCACACGTCATTCGTCGAGCGCCAGCGCCCGGTCCCCTTCATCGATCACCCGGCTCACGCACGGGGCTAGTTCGGCGTGATCGAAGCAGGCACGGAGTTCCCGGCCCTCCTCGAGCCCGCGACGCAGGTGCTCCAGGACTTGCAGGTCGTCGGGCTCGCCTTCATCGACCAACTCCAGCAGCTCCGCTCGCGGGTCGTCAGGTGCCTCCGGCTCCTCGGTCGCGCCGAGCAGGCCGAGAAAGCCACGAATTCCCGGATCCTCCCAGGGCCACTCGAACACGAGGTACGAAAGACGGCCGATTTCCTCAGCGTCGGCCTCGGAAACGTACTCGCTCAGGACTGACCGCAGGTCGGTCTGCGCCGACACCGGGTTCTGCCCCAAGACCAGACAGAGTGCCAGCATGCACCACCACACAAGGTTGCGGGGTCGCGCTCCGCTCAGGGTGCTTCTCCTCTCGTCGTTCGGACCACAGCAGCGTGGTCATCCAGTGCAAACGATCGCGCAAGCTCTTTCCATTCCTTCGGGCGGCTTTCGCGCCGTGATCGTAGAGGCGGTCTACGGTTGTGCCGCAACTCAGGCCGTCAGGGCTCAACAAGCCCGTCGTAGGCCTCGGGCCTTCTATCGCGGTAGAACTGCCACACGGACCGCACTTCGTCGATCATCTCGAGGTCGAGGTCCGCGACCAGGAGTTCGTCCTGGTCCCTTGACGCCTGGGCGACGATCTCGCCCCTCGGGCTGACGAAGTAGCTGCTGCCGTAGAAGGAGCCGAGGTCCCAGGGTTTCTCGGTGCCGACCCGGTTGATGCAGCCCATGAAGTAGCCGTTCGCGACCGCGTGGGCCGGCTGCTCGATCGTCCACAGGTGGTCGGAGAGGCCGGCGACGGTGGCCGACGGGTTGTAGACGATCTCGGCGCCGGCGAGGCCCAGGGCCCGCGCGCCCTCGGGGAAGTGGCGGTCGTAGCAGATGTAGACGCCGATCCGGCCGAAGGCGGTGTCGAAGACCGGGTAGCCGAGGTTGCCCGGGCGGAAGAAGTACTTCTCCCAGAAGCCGGCCACCTGCGGGATGTGGGTCTTGCGGTACTTCCCGAGGTAGCTCCCGTCGGCGTCGATGACGGCGGCCGTGTTGTAGAGGATGCCCGCGGTCTCCCGCTCGTAGACCGGCACGATGATCACCATGCCGAACCGGCGCGCGTACTCCGCCATGCGCTCCGTCGCGGGGCCCGGAACCGGCTCCGCGGCCGCGAACCAGCTCGAGTCCTGCCCCGGACAGAAGTACGGCGTGTTGAACACCTCCTGCAGGCAGAGAACCTGGACGCCCTGGCGGCCCGCCTCCTCGATGTAGGGAATGTGCTTGGCCGTCATCGCCTCGACCGTGGCGGCGACCTCCTCGGCCGACGCGCCGTCGCCGCAGGTGCCCTCCGGCAGCGACATCTGGATCAGACCGGACTTCAGTGTTCTGCTCATCTCAACTCCTAGAACGGGCCGCCGAACAGCCCCCGCTTGATGAAGTTACCCCCGCCGGCCCGTCCGTACCAGACGTTGTCCTCGACGACCACGCGGCCCCGGCTGATCACGATCTCCGAGACCCCCTGGACCTCTGTCCCCTCGTAGGCGTTGTAGTCCACGTTCATGTGGTGCGTATGCGGATTGTCGATGCTGATCGTCTCCCGCCGATCCGGGTTGAACACGACGATGTCGGCGTCGCTGCCCACGGCGATCGTCCCCTTCTTCGGGAACAGACCGAACAGCTTGGAGGCCGCGGTCGAGGTCAGTTCGACGAACTTGTTGACCGACAGCCGGCCGCCCACGACGCCGCCGTTGTAGACCAGGCTCATCCGGTTCTCGACGCCCGGGCCGCCGTTCGGGATCTTGCTGAAGTCGTCTACCCCTAAGACCTTCTGGTCCTTGAAGCAGAACGGGCAGTGGTCCGTCGAGATGCTCTGCAGGTCGCCGAAGCCGAGCCCCCGCCAGAGGTGTTCCTGGTTCCACTTCTCGCGCAGCGGCGGCGTCATCACGTACTTGGCGCCCTCGAAGTCGTCGTGGTCCCCCGGAGACCGGCCGGAGGGCCGGTCGTAGTGGCTGAGATCCAGGAACAGGTACTGCGGGCAGGTCTCGGCGAACACCTGGGCGCCGCGGTCTCGGGCCAGGGTGACCTGTTCGAGGGCGTCGGCGCAGCTCAGATGGACGATGTAGACCGGCACGCCGGCCACCTCGGCGATCGCGATCGACCGGTGGACGCCCTCCGCCTCCATCCGCGTCGGCCGGGTCAGGGCGTGGTACTTCGGGGCCGTCTTGCCCTCGGCGAGCGCGATCTTCACGATCTCGTCGATGACGATCCCGTTCTCGGCGTGCATGCACACCAGCGTGCCGTCCTCGCCGGCCTTGCGCATCGCCCGGAACAGCGTGCCGTCGTCCACGTAGAGCACGCCCGGGTAGGCCATGAACATCTTGTAGGAGGTCACGCCCTCGTCCGCCAGCCGCCGCATCTCCCACAGCCGATCGTCCTCCATATCGGTGACAATCATGTGGAAGCCGTAGTCGATGCCCGCCTTGCCGGCGGCCTTCTCGTGCCAGGTCTCGAGCCCCTCGAGAGTCGAGTGCCCCTTGGTCTGGATCGCGAAGTCGACGATCGTCGTCGTGCCGCCGAAGGCGGCCGCGCGGGTCCCGGTCTCGAAGTCGTCGGCGCTCGTCGTGCCGCCGAACGGCATGTCCATGTGGGTGTGCGGATCGACGCCGCCCGGGATGACCAGTCGTCCCGACGCGTCGATCGTCCGGTCGGCCTCCACGTCCAGGTCGCGGCCGATCAGCGAGACGGTCTCGTCCTCGACGAAGATGTCGGCGTGGTAGTCGTCCACCGCCGTGACGACGCGTCCGTTACGAATCAGCAGGGACATGCGCTCCTCCTTCCCGGCAGCGGGGCTCCGGGCAGGTACGACTCTAGCGCCGCCGCGGCCCGATCACGCATCCTGTCCGCGTTCGGTACACCCGGATCGCGTTGCCACCCAGGCACCGCCTCCACGCGCCGGGCGAGATTCGCCTACGCCGCGACCGAACTAGCGGCCGAGATCGCGCGCCGGCTGCGGCGCGTCGCCAACCGGCGTGTTGTGCTGCATCGCGATCTTCCACTCGTCACCGACGCGGGTGTAGGTCATGGTGTAGCGGCCCTCGTGCACGGTTTGCCGCCCCTGCCCGTTGTAGTCCACCGACAGCGAGTACTCACCATACGCGATCCCGGTGTCGCCGATGATGCGGTACTGCTCGTTCCGGGTCTCGAATCGCGCGTTGGTCGTGGTGTTGAAGAAGAGTCGCCAGTCGAGTGCGCAGGCTTCGCGGCCCTGCTTGCCCGAGGTGGGACCGCACGCGTAGAACGACAACGCCTCCTCGTGCACGGTGTCGAGGAACCCGTCCAGGTTCCCGGCGTTGAGCGCCGCAACGGCCGTCTCGAAGGCCTCCTGGACGGCCGCGGCGTCGTCCACCATGTCCGCCGCCGAGACGGCTCCGGGCGCCATGGCCAGGACGATCGCGATTGCCAGCACGTTGATCCGACGCATTCTCTTCTCCTCTAGGGTCCCTTGAAGCGGCCGGACCATACCAAGACCCGGCAAATCGGCGGGCCGCAGAGAGCGCGTCGGTCGTGCGGCAACCGGCAGCGCGCGTTATCCCTCTACGGCCCGCCGTCGACCTCGACCAGCTCGAAGAAGCCGAACATCATCTCGTCCGTCGACTGGAGCCCGAAGGCGACGTCGCGGCCCGGATCGGGATTGTCGGGGTTCGCCGCCGAGTTGTCGTAGACGGCGACGATCTCGACGACGGTCCCCGCCGGCACGAGCTTCGGCTTCTCCGGGTAGTAGAAGAGCTGCCAGTTGAAGTCGTATTCGGGCACCTCCAGGAGCAGCTCGGTGTCGCCGTCCGCGTAGTGCGCCGTGTACGACATCCGCTTCCCCCGCAGGTGCATGTGCGGCAGGTAGGAGACGATCAACGAGTCGCGCGCGATCTCGTGCCGGTACTCGACCCGGTGGTCGGGCGCGCCGGCCGGAATCAGGAAGTCCATCTCGCCGGCGATGACGGCCTGGATCTCGGAGCGCAGCTCGCCTTCGCCGAAGTGGAGGCCGATGAGCGTCCGGTCGGTCTGCTCTTCGCCGTTCGGGTGGTAGTGCTGGTTCATGACGACGACGGCGCCCGGCTCGATCCAGCGCCCGGCGCCCTCCCGGAACTCGGTCGGCGCGGTCCCCGCGCCCCACATGGCAAGGACGTTGAAGTAGCCGCGACCGTCGACCGAGCCGCTCGCCCGCAACGCTCCCTGGGGCGTCAGGGGCACGCCGTCCTCCACCATGCCCGTGAAGTCCGCCTTGAAGGCGAGCTGGTGGTGGTTCACCCGGGGCGCACCCGGCCGGAACTCGACCGCGCGGATCCAGCGACGCTCCGGGATGTCGATGGTCACGAACTGGTTCAGGAACAGGTCGGGACCATCGGCCGGCACGGTGACGGCCGGCAGCTCGATCACGTAGTCCGGTTCGCCGAGCTGCCAGCCTTCCGTGAATCTGGGCGGTTCGGGCATGAGCTTCGGATCCCCGGGCTGCGCGCCCCCTTCGACCCAGGCGACAATCGTCTCGACCTCCTCCCGGGAGAGCGTCGGGTCGTTGGCCCACTCGCCCACGGCAGGCGCCGCGAACCAGGGCGGCATGGCGCGGCTCGTCACGGCGCGCTGGATCGACCGCGCCCAGGGCCGCGCCTCCCGGTACGTCGCGAGCGACATCGGCGCGATCTCGCCGGCTCGATGACAACCCACGCAGTGCCGGTTGAGGATCGGCGCCACGTCGCGACTGAACGTGACGTCGTCCGCAGCCGCGGGCGCGGCCGCGAGCAGCAGTAACAGGGGTAACGGGAATCTCACGACGGAGAGTGTCCGCATCGGCACGCCTCCAGGAAAGTCAACAACCACTGGCAGACTAGACAAGGAAGATGAACTTCCCGTTCATTTCATGGACCGATGCGTTAACCTTTGTGAACCGCATGGCCGCACCGGACGAGCACGAAAGCGAGATCGCGGCGCTCCGCGACCGAACGTCGAGGCTCAGCGCCGCCGCGCTGCGGGTCACGGCGAGCCTCGACGAGGCCACCGTCCTTCAGGAGATCGTCGACAGCGCCTGCGAACTGACGAACGCCCGCTACGGCGTCATCACGACGATCGACGACGCCGGAACGCCCCGTGACTTCGTCTCCGCCGGCTTCACTCCCGAGCAGCACCGCCAGATGGAGAGTTGGCTGCCGGAGGGACCGCAGCTCTTCGACCACCTGCGCGACCTCTCCACGCCGCTCAGGCTGGCGGACCTGCCGAGCTACATCCGTTCGCTCGGCTTCTCCACCGACCTCATGCCGGCGAAGACCTTCCAGGGGACGCCGATGCGCCACCGGGGCGCGCACCTTGGCAGCTTTTTCCTCGGCGGCAAGCGGGGCGGACTCGAGTTCTCGGACGAGGACGAGGACGTGCTCGTGCTGTTCGCGTCGCAGGCGGCGACGGCCATCGCCAACGCCCGCACCCATCGCAACGAACAGCGGTCGCGCGCCAGCGTGGAGGCGCTGGTCGAGACGTCGCCGGTGGGCGTCGTGGTCTTCGACTTCTCCACGGGCGCTCCCACCACCTTCAACCGGGAGGCGAGGCGGCTGGTGGAGAACCTGGCCCCACCCGGGAGACCCCCGGAGGAGCTGATCGAACTCCTGACCTGCCGGTTCGCCGACGGCCGCGAAGTCCCGATGTCCCGCCTGATCCACGACGCGCCCGCGCTGCGCGCCGAGGAGGTTGTGCTCTCGGTCGCCGACGGCCGCGGCGCCAGGGCGCTGGTCAACGCCACGACCATCCGCTCCGCCGAGGGCGAACCCGAATCGATGGTCGTCACCATGCAGGATCTCGCGCACCTCGACGAGATCGAGCGGCTGAGGACCGAGTTCCTGAGCATGGTGAGTCACGAACTGCGCGCTCCCCTGACCTCGATCAAGGGTTCGGCGGCCACGGTGCTGGGCGCCTCCGAGGAGCTCGACCGGTCGGAGATGCTGCAGTTTTTCCGGATCGTCGAGGATCAGGCTGACCACATGCGGGGCCTGATCGGCGACCTGCTCGACGTGGGCCGCCTCGAGTCCGGCACGCTGTCCGTCGCGCCCCAGCCCGTCGACCTGACCGTCCTGGTCGAACGGGCCAGGAGCGCCTTCGCGAGCGGCGGCGGGCGGCACGCGGTACGACTCGACCTGCCGCGGGACCTGCCGCGCGTCATGGCCGACGCGCGGCGCGTCGTCCAGGTGCTGAACAACCTGCTGTCGAACGCGGCCAGGCACTCACCGGAGTCGTCGCCCATCCGGGTCGAGGCGGCCCTGGACGGACACCACGTCGCCGTCATCGTCGCGGACGAGGGAAGCGGCGTTCCGCCGCACCTCCTGCCGCACCTGTTCAGCAAGCACGCGGGCGTGGTCGGCGGGGAAGGGAGTCTGGGCGCCGGTCTGGGCCTGGCGATCTGCAAGGGACTCGTGGAGGCCCATGGCGGCCGCATCTCCGCCCAAAGCGACGGTCAGGGCCAGGGTACGCGGATCACCTTCACGATCCCGGCGGTGGAAGAGCCGGGCGACGGCGAGGCGTCCGAAGCCCTCGCCGCGGCCACCTCCGAAGGGGTCCGGCGCGGCGGCGGCCGTCCGCGCGTGCTCGTGCTGGACGACGACCCTCAGGCGCTCCGCTTCGCCCGCGACGCGCTCGCCTCCCGAGGCTACGCGCCGATCGTCACCGGCGACGCGCGCGAACTCCCCCGTCTCCTCAGGACGGAACGGCCGGACCTCGTCCTGCTCGACCTCGTGCTGCCCGGAACGGACGGCATCGAACTGCTGCAGCGCCTGCCGGAGCTGGCGGACGTGCCCGTCATCTTCATCTCCGCCTACGGCCGGGACGAGACGGTCGCGAGAGCCCTGGAGGCCGGCGCCGAGGACTACATCGTCAAGCCGTTCTCTCCGACGGAGCTCACCGCGAGAGTAGGAGTCGCGCTCCGCAAGCGGCTCGAGCCCGGTCCCTTCGTGCTCGGCAACCTGTCCATCGACCGCGCCCGCCGCCGCGTGACGGTCGATGGAGTTGCCGTGCGGCTGACCGCCACCGAGTACGAACTGCTGCGGGTCCTCTCCGTGAACGCCGGGCACGTGACGACCTACGAAGCCCTCCTGCGCCGGGTGTGGGGAGGCCGGGGATACGCGCAACCGCAACTGGTCCGGGCCTTCGTCAAGAAGCTGCGGACCAAGCTCGGCGACGACTCGAGCGACCCGACCTACATCTTCAACGAGCGCGGCGTCGGCTACCGGATGCCCAAACCGGGCGAGGTCTGACGACCCGCCGCCTCAGTCCACTTCGAAGTGGATCACTTCCGTGAAATCGTGGTGAACGAGGTTGCGTGCCCTGTCGTAGAGCGCCATGTTGGAAACACCCCAGGTTCCCGGCGCCGAGCCGGGAGGCAGGACATGCACGACCGTGTGCTCCTTCCACCTGGTCGGATCGCTCAGCGGAAAGACGTAGCCTCTCTCGTCGTCATACGCCCAGACGTGGTGGGTGATCCCCTGTGGATCGAGAAAGTGGATCGATGCGTGCGTGTAGCCCGAGATGTTGTCGCGGATGCGAAAACCCAACCTCACGATCGTTTCGCCGTTCGGCTGTTCAGGGTTCGTGGGTTCCGCGTCGACGCTCATCCTGTTCAGGTCGAGCTCGGGCGGTTCCGTGTCCGGGTTGGCCGTCCGCACCCGGATCCGTTGAGGGTCCTCGTCCCCGGGCTCGCTGGTGAACCTGGCACCACCCCAGTTTCTGGCCCGATCGACCATCCTGACGTAGTTCAGGGAATACGTCGAAGACGGCATGTAGTCCGGCATGAGAAAGTTCACTCGGCACAGGTTCCCTGCAGGCTCGAAAGCGCCGCCCTCTCCCAGCGCATACGTCGAGAGAATCTCGTCGTTGACGGTGGCATGGCATGGCCAGCTCTCCCGCATGAGGTTGTTCTCACGCACCTCCCAGGTCGCTTCGATCGACTGGACGACGCGGCCTTCCACCACTCCTTCCCGCCCCATGCCCAGCCGGACGGTGCCGGGAACGTACTCCGGTGGCACCCAGTCCTCGAGGAAGTTGTCGAGATAGAGCTTCCATCCGAAATCGTCGCCTCTCTGGTAGCGCCGGTTGCCGACCCTGTCCACGATCTTGAGCTGGATTGGAAGCCAGTAGCCCGCTTTGTTGTACCGGCTCAGCTTCTTCGTGCCCACGAGAACGGTCCCCTCCTCGATCCGGTTGCCGTTCTCGTCCACGGGATCGAGATACAGATCGAAGAACGTACCGATACCGCTGCTTACCCGTACTAGCGCGTGGCGCGCGCCCTCGAGATCCCGGTCGAGCGCATGCAGCTCGACCTCGATGCGGAACTCCTTGTCTTCCCTGGCTCCGCCCGTCACCCTGATGTCGACGCGGCGGACCTTGCCGGGGAACACGTAGTCCGGAAACAGGTTGTACACCTGGAACGTCAGGTCCTCCCGGATCCGGGAGAGATACAGGTTCCCCTGCATGATCCGGTCTCGCACGAACTCGTACTTGGCGACCGACCGGGATCTGAGCTTGTCCGGCTCGATGATGAAGTAGGAGATCGTTTCCGCCATGTCCTCGTTCGGGTTCTTCAGGTGCGCGTAGGCGGAGACGAACTCCGTCGTCTTCGTGGTGGACCAGCCGGACGGACTCTGTGGATCCTCGTACCAGCCGCCGACCCGGGCCCAGTCGTCGCGGGTCCGCTGGTCGAAGACGTGAGCCCAGAGGAAGTGCGCCTTCTCGTGAATCACCAGACGGTGGATGTGGTCGACGTCGGACGAAAGAAACGCCGTGTCCATGAACTCGATGTAGCCGGCGTCCGGCCAGGCGACGGCCGGTGCTCCCGGGTACAGGGGATGAGGCGTGCCGTCGAGGCGCCGAACGAGATGCGTGAGACCCTGCGTCTTGCGCATGCCGCTCGGAAACTCCTCGAGCATGTTGAGCAGCGTGACGATCTCCTCCGGGTGGAAACGCTGGAAACGGCCCGCGCCCTCGTTGCCGGTCGGCCAGGTCAGGGAGGCGTAGTCGCGTATCTCCGTCGTGACGCCGTAGCGTTTCTCGAAGATCCTCTCGTAGGCGTCGACGTCGCGGCCGTTGTCCGTCACGTACCGCACCAGGGCGTGGTGCAGCCGCTTCGAGAACCAGATTCCCCGCTTGCCGTCCACCCTCGCTATCCGCGGATTCGCGTTGACGAAGGCGGCCTCGGAAATCATGACGACGGGAGAAGACCGGTCGGTCCTCACCTCGATGTCGCCCTCCAGGTGCCTGGCCGTCAGCAGCCACTGCGAAGCCACCAGCGACTGCGCTCGGTACGGGTCCCTCGTCTCCTGCGGAATGGAACGCATCGTCGTCAACAGCCGCCACGCGTGTTCCTGCGACCACGAAGCCTCGTCGGAGTCCACCAGCAGCATGTTGTAGTCGTGAGCCAGGACGTTCGCCGACGAGTTGTCGGCCACCCTGACCGGCTCGTCCTCGAACTCGATCTCGTGCGGCCGGTTGACGGCCGCCGAGTACTCGGTGCCGGCCGTGCTCTGGTCCTCTTCCCAGTGGAACACGAACGGGTCCGTGGGAACCGGCGTCAGGTCGAACCGTTCCAGAGGGCCGCCCCGCTGCGGGACGTCGACCATGCGGGCCGGCGTCGTGCGGTGACCGCCCGCGTGGACCTTGACGGCGTACTCCCCGGCGGCGAGGCCGTCGAACCGGAACCGGCCGAAGGAGTCCGGAGTCGCGACCCGGAGAACACCCTTCGCGGTCAGCAGCACCTCGACGTCCGGCCAGGCGCCCCGATAGCCGACGACCTGACCGGCGAGGGAGTCGGGGCCTCCCGGCTGCTCGTCGTCGGCACAGGGGAACGCCTCCGCGTCGCTCCTCGCCGAAGCCGTCCGGCCGAGGCTGTTCGTATGCGTCCAGGCGGCGCCGCCGGGCGGATTGATCGACAGGTTGAACCCGAGCGTCGTCACCGGCGCCACGAACACC
This sequence comes from Holophagales bacterium, assembly GCA_009836625.1. Classification (GTDB taxonomy): domain Bacteria; phylum Acidobacteriota; class Thermoanaerobaculia; order Multivoradales; family Multivoraceae; genus Multivorans. The sequence goes on along the minus strand of VXVC01000002.1, from coordinate 50,579 downwards.
CAGCGGTGGCCGTTGACGGCGCAGCCGTCCAGGACCTTGACCAGCACCTCCGCGTTGTCGCGCTCGAAGAAGTACAGCAGGGCGGACTGGCTGGAGTCGAGACCGTAGTCCCGCGCCTGCGTCACGACGACTTCGCCGTCTCTCTCGTGTTCGACGCACATGCTGACCGTGAAGCCACCGCCCAGGGTCGTCGCCGGCCGGGGCGCGCAATCCGCGGTCGCACCGGCGACCGCGTACCGGATGTCCGCCATGGGTCCCGGCAACGCCGCCGCAGAGGAAGCGCCGGGCCACGTCAAGGACGCCGATGAAGCCACCGCCGGCCCGCACGGAAAGGCGGTCAGATCGCTCCTCGCCTGCGCGGTCACGCTGCCCCGCGGATTCCGGTGCACCCACCTCTTCCCGGTGGCCGTCTCCTCGACCGAGAGGTTGAACGCGAGCGTCGTCACCGGCGCCACGAACACCCAGCGGTGACCGTTCATCTCACATCCGTCCAGGACCTTGATCAACACCTCGGCATTGTCCGGATCGAAGAACCAGAGAAGGCCCGACTGACGCGAACCCAGCCCGAAGTCGATCGCGTCAGCTTGCGCCGGCCCGCCGTCCCGCTCGTACTCGAAGCACATACTCACCGCGTAGCCGGGCTCGAACGTGACCTGCGATGTCGACGGCACGCAGTCGGTGTAGTCCCCCACTCCCTGGACGGCCCCCGCCGCTGGACCGCTCAACGCCAGAACACACACGACGGAGCCGGCAAGCCTGGCGACCTGCGGCTCCATGCTCGCGCCCATCTGCCGACCCGCCGCCTCAGTCCACTACGAAGTGGATCACTTCCGTGAAGTCGTGATGCACGAAGTTGTGGGCACGGTCGGCGAGCCGCATGTTGGCAACGCCCCAGGTTCCCGGCGCCGAGCCGGGTGGCAGAACATGCACGACCGTGAGCTCCTCCCACTTCGTGGGATCTCCCCGCGGAAAGACGCGGTGGCGATCCACGTAACGCACGTAGACGAAGTGGCTTATCCCCTGCGGATCGCGAAGGACGATCCCCCCATCCATGTAGCCCGAGATGTTGTCGCGCACACGAAAAGTGAACCTGACGATCGTCTCGCCGTTCGGTTGTACAGGGTTCGTGGGTTCCGCGTCGACGCTCATCCTGTTCAGGTCGAGCTCGGGCGGTTCCGTGTCCGGGTTGGCAGTCCGCACCCGGATCCATTGAGGCTCCTCGTCCTCGGGCTCGCTGGTGAACCTGGCGCCGCCCCAGTTGCTGGCCCGATCGACCATCCTGACGTAGTTCAGGGAGTACATCGAGGACGGCATGTAGTCCGGCATGGGAAAGTTCACTCGGCACAGATTCCTGGCGGGCTCGAAAGCCCCGCCCTCTCCCCGCGCATACGTCGAGAGAATCTCGTCGTTGATGGACGCATGGCATGGCCAGCTCTTCCGCATGAGGTTGTTCTCACGCACCTCCCAGGTCGCTTCGATCGACTGGACGACGCGGCCTTCCACCACTCTCTCCCGGCCCCTTTCGAAACGGGCGGTGCCGGGGACGTACTCCGGCGGCACCCAGTCCTCCAGGAAGTTGTCGACATAGAGCTTCCATCCGAAATCGTCGCCTCTCTGGTAGCGCTCGTTGCCGACCCGGTCGGCGATCTTGAGTTGACCCGCAGTCCAGTACCCAGCCTTGCTGTACCTGCTCAGCCTCACCGTGCCCACGAGAACGGTCCCCAGCTCGACTCTCCTGCCGTTCCCGTCCACGGGCTGGAGAAACAGATCGAAGTACGTACCGACACTGCTGAAGACTCGGGTGGCCGCCCAGGCGGCGCCCTCGAGATCCCGGTCGAGCGCATGCAGCTCGATCTCGACGCGAATCTCCTTGTCGTCCCTGGCTCCACCCGTCACCTCGACGTCGATGCGACGGACCCTGCCGGGGAACACGTAGTCCGGAAACAGGTTGTACACCTGGAACGTCAGGTCCTCCCGGAATTGGGAGAGATACAGGTTCCCCTGCATGATCCGGTCCCGGACGAACTCGTACTTGGCGACCGACCGAGACCTCAGCTTGTCCGGCGCGATGATGAAGTAGGCGATGCTCTCGGCCATGTCCTCGTTCGGATTGTGCGCATGCGCGTAGGCGGAGACGAACTCCGTCGTGCTGGTCGTTGACCAGCCGGACGGCTGCGCGGGGTCCTCGTACCACCGGCCGACCCGTGCCCAGTCGTCACGGGTCCGCTGGTCGAAGACGTGAGCCCAAAGAAAGTGCGCCTTCTCGTGGATCACGAGGCGGTGGATGTCGTCGAGGTCGAACCGCAGGAAGGCAATGTCCATGAACTCGATGTAGCCCGCTCCCGTCCAGGCGATGGCCGGCGCACCCGGTCTCAGGGGATTGGGCGTGCCGTCGAGGCGCCGAACGAGATGCGTGAGCCCCTGCGTCTTGTGCATGCCGCTCGGAAACTCCTCGAGCATGTTGAGCAGCGTGACGATCTCCTCCGGGTGGAAACGCTGGAAACGGCCCGCACCCTCGCCGGTGGTCCATCGCGTCAGGGAGGCGTAGTCGCGTATCTCCGTCGTGACGCCGAAGCGTTCCTCGAAGATCCGCTCGTAGGCGTCGACGTCGCGGCCGTTGTCCGTCACGTACCGCACCAGAGCGTGGTGCAGCCGCTTCGAGAACCAGATCCCCCGTTTGCCGTCCACGGTCGCCACGCGTGGATTCGCGTTGACGAAGGCGGTCTCGGAAATCAGGACGACGGGAGAAGGCCCGTCGGTCTTTATCTCGATGTCGCCCTCCACGTGCCTGGGCGTCAGCAGCCACTGCGAAGCGGGCAGCGACTGCGCGTGGTACGGGTCCCTCGTCTCCTGCGGAATGGAACGCATCGTCGTCAACAGCCGCCACGCGTGTTCCTGCGACCACGAAGCCTCGTCGGAGTCCACCAGCAGCATGTTGTAGTCGTGAGCCAGGACGTTCGCCGACGAGTTGTCGGCCACCCTGACCGGCTCGTCCTCGAACTCGATCTCGTGCGGCCGGTTGACGGCCGCCGAGTACTCGGTGCCGGCCGTGCTCTGGTCCTCTTCCCAGTGGAACACGAACGGGTCCGTGGGAACCGGCGTCAGGTCGAACCGTTCCAGAGGGCCGCCCCGCTGCGGGACGTCGACCATGCGGGCCGGCGTCGTGCGGTGACCGCCCGCGTGGACCTTGACGGCGTACTCCCCGGCGGCGAGGCCGTCGAACCGGAACCGGCCGAAGGAGTCCGGAGTCGCGACCCGGAGAACACCCTTCGCGGTCAGCAGCACCTCGACGTCCGGCCGGGCGCCCCGATGGCCGACGACCTGACCGGTGAAGGAGTTCGGGCCTCCCGGCTGCTCGTCGTCGGCACAGGGGAACGCCTCGGCGTCGCTCCTCGCCGATGCCGTCAGGCCGAGGCTGTTCGTATGCGTCCAGGCGGCGCCGCCGCCGGGCGGCTCGATCGACAGGTTGAACCCGAGCGTGGTCACCGGCGCCACGAACACCCAGCGGTGGCCGTTGACGGCGCACCCGTCCAGGACCTTGACCAGCACCTCCGCGTTGTCGCGCTCGAAGAAGTACAGGAGGGCCGACTGGCTGGAGTCCAGACCGTAGTCCCGCACCTCCGCCGCCACCGACTCGCCGGCTCTCTCGTACTCCACGCACATGCTGACCGTGAAGCCGCCGAGGGTCGTCACCGGCCGGGGCTCGCAATGCGCGGTCGCACCGGCGACATTCGCGGTCGCACCGGCGACCGCGTGCCGGATGTCCGCCATGGGTCCCGGCGACGCCGCCGCAAAGGAGGCGCCGGGCCACTTCAGGGACGTCGATGAAGCCGCCGCCGGCCCGCACGGAAAGGCCGTCAGATCGCTCCTCGCCTCCGCGGTCACGCCGCCCCGCGGATTCCGGTGCATCCACCTCTTCCCGGTGGCCGTCTCCTCGACCGACAGGTTGAACGCCAACATCGTCACCGGCGCTACGAACACCCATCGGTGGCCGTTCACCTCACATCCGTCCAGGACCTTGATCAACACCTCGGCGTTGTCCGGATCGAAGAACCAGAGCAGGCCCGACTGGCGCGAACCGAGCCCGAAGTCGATCGCGTCCGCCTGGTCCGCCCCACCGTCCCGCTCGTACTCGAAGCACAGGCTCACCGCGTAGCCAGGCTCGAACGTGACCTGCGGGGACGACGGCACGCAGTCCGTGTACTCCCCCGCGCCCTGGACGGCCGCTGCCGCGGGACCGCTCAACGCGAGCACCCACACGACGGAGCCCACGAGCTTCAAGCACTTCATCGGACGCATCCTCACGCCAGCCTCGTGTTGTTCCTTGAACATCGAACTGCCTATCAGAACAACGCGAGAATTGCGTGATCGTCGGCGGTACGAGTGTGCCTTTTTCGAGAAAACCAGGGCTTGACGCGGCGGCCTAGGGCACCCGCAACGTCAGCACACGCGGGATCCCCGCCAGGTCGGCGACCATCCACTCGACGTCGAAGCCGCTCCTCTCCGCCAGTTCACGGACCGTCTCGAGCTGGCCCTTGCCGATCTCGAGCAGCAGCCGCTGTCCTTCGCGAAGGAAGCCGCCGGCGGCGAACAGGCGCCGGTAGAAGTCCAGGCCATCGCCGGCGAACAGGGCCTCGGGGGGCTCGTGGTCACGGACTTCCGGCATGAGGGACGGCCACTCGCCAACGTCGATGTAGGGCGGGTTGGAGACGACGACGTCGAAGGCCCCCGGCCGAAGCGCCGACAGGAGATCGGCGCGGACCAGGCGCACCCGGTCGGCGACGCCGTGGCTGCGGCAGTTCGCGGCCGCCACCGCCAGGGCGCCGGGCGAGAGGTCGGTCGCGACGATCCGGCTGCCGGGCCGCTCCAGCGCCAGGGTGACCGCGATGCAGCCGGAGCCGGTGCCCACGTCGAGCACGCGGGCGCCGTCGTCGATGCAGTTCAGCGCCGCCTCCACCAGGTGCTCCGTCTCCGGGCGCGGGATGAGCACCCGCGGATCGACGGCGAACGTGCGGCCATGGAACTCGCGCCGGCCCAGCAGGTAGGCGACCGGGATGCGGTCCGCGCGGCGCCGAATCAACTGCCCGTAGCTGACCGCGGCGGGCTCGGGCACGTCGTCGTCGGCACGGGCGTACAACTGCGCCTCCGAGAGCCTCAGCACCTCGCCGAGCAGCAGCGCTGCCTCGCGCCGCGGCTGCTCGACCAGGCCCGCCAGGTGCTCCTGGCCCACGTCCAGCAGATCGACGACGCGGGCCGCCCCCGGCGGGGGCTTCGCCGGAGACAACGGACTCAGACCGGGTCGCCGTCGCCGGTCTGCCGCAGCCTCTCCGCCTCGAAGTGCTGCTGCAGCGGAACGATCAAGGGTTCGAGGTTGCCCTCGAGGATCGACGGCAGCTTGTGCACGGACAACCCGACCCGGTGGTCCGTGACCCGGTTCTGCGGGAAGTTGTAGGTGCGGATCTTCTCCGAGCGGTCGCCACTGCCGACCATCCGCCGGCGCTCCTCGCCCATCTCGGCGCTCGCCTTCGCCTCCTCGATCTCGAGCAGTCGGCTCTTGAGCACCCGCATCGCCTTCGCCTTGTTCTTGATCTGGCTGCGCTCGTCCTGGCAGGTGACGACCAGGCCGGTCGGCTGGTGGGTCAACCGGACCGCCGAGTAGGTCGTGTTGACGCCCTGGCCGCCCGGGCCGGACGCGCAGTAGGTGTCGACGCGCAGGTCGGAGGGCTCGATCTCGATCTCGATGTCCTCGGCCTCCGGCAGCACCGCGACCGTCACCGCCGACGTGTGGATGCGCCCGGAAGCCTCCGTCTCGGGCACCCGCTGCACGCGGTGCACGCCGGCCTCGTAGCGCAGCGTGGCGAAGGCGCCGCGGCCCTCGACGATCGCCGACACCTCCTTGATGCCGCGGATGCCGGACTCGGACAGGTCGAGGATGTCGACCTTCCAGCCGTGGTCGTCGGCGTAGCGGCTGTACATCCGGAACAGCTCGGCCGCGAACAGGCTCGCCTCGTCGCCGCCGGTGCCGGCGCGGATCTCGAGCACCGCGTTGCGCTCCTCGTTCGGGTCCTTCGGCGCGAGCTCCTCCTTCATCGTCTCTTCGATGGACGCGAGCGTCTCCTCCAGCAGGCCCTTCTCCTCGGCCGCCATCTCGTACATGTCGTCCCCGCGCTCGAGTTCGCCCAGCAGTTCCGCCGTCTGGTCGAGCTCGTCCCTCGTCTTCTTGTACCGCTGGTACAGCTCGACGACCGGGTTCAGCTCCGCCAGCGCCCGGCTCGTGTCGCGAAAGAGACCGGGATTGGCGAGCACGTCCGGATCGGCGAGCTTTGCGGCCAGCTCGTCGTACGTCTGCTCAATCTGTTCGAGCTTCTCGAGCATCGTCCTGTCCCCGAGAGGGCAACTCTCGCTATCCTGACACGAGCGGCGCCCTCGCCGCCTTCGGAATCACCAACGGCGTTCCCCGGTTTACGGATCTTATGGCCCTCCAGCTCTGGACGCTGCCGCTCCTGGCCCTGGCCGTCGCCCAGGATCCGCGCATTCAACTGGTCGAGCTCCAGACCGCCGGTCAAGCCGAAGCCGCCCTCGAGGAGACGCGACGGCTTCGAGCCGAAGATCCGGACCTCGGGGCCAGGCACGGCCTCTGCTACCTGGAGGGCCATCTGCTGGAAGAGCTCGAGCAGGTCGAGACGGCGTCGGAGGCGTTCGCCACCTGCCTGACCGAAACGCCGGCGCTGGAGCCCTGGGCACGCTACCGGCTGGCCGTCGGCCAGACGCGGCTCGGCTACCCGGAGATCGCGGCCGGCGTCACCGCCACCCTGCTCGGCGACCAGCCGCCACGCGTACTGGTGCAGCCGGCGGTCGAGCTGCTCGCCACCAGCCTCGACCGCGGCGGCGACTGCCGGCTCCTGCGCGGGATCGCCATGTCGCGCCTGCCGGCGCCGGAACGTCGCCTGCTGACCCTCAGTCAGGCCAAGTGCAGCCTCGCCGAGGGCGAGCTGGACGCGGGGGCCGGCGCGCTGATCGGCCTGCTACGGGAAAGAGCCAACGACCTGGTCGCCTTCGAGGCCGCGGATCGCCTGCACCGGCTGCGGCCCGCCCTGGACGACCGCCAGGAGGTGCTGCTCCTCGGCAACACCTTTCACGAACACGGCGTCTTCGACCGCTCGAACGAGCTCCTTGGCCAGATCGTCGTCGACCTGGAGGTGCAGTCGACGTCCGACTTCGAGATCCACTACCGGTGGGCGCGCAGCCACTTCCGGCAGGGCCGGCTCGAAGACGCCGCCCGGCACTACAACCTGCTGGCCACCAACGTGTCTTCGCCGCGCCACTCCGGCCAGGCGCTCTATCAGAAGGCGCGGTCGGAGGAGCTCTCGGGCGACTGGATCGCCGCGGCCGCCGACTATCGCCGGGCCTACCTGACCGACCCGCAGGGCAACTTCTCCGTGGCCGCGCTGCTCGGCGCCCTGCGCCTGGAGTGGCGGCGCGGGCTCGAGGACGAAGCGCTCGATCTCTACTCCGTGCTGCTCCAGCTCCGGCACGACCGCGCGGTATCCGCGCGCGCCAGCCTCTTCCTCGCCGCCTCCGACATCGTCCAGGGCCGCACGGACCGCGCCGGCGAATGGCTCAGCGACGCCATCCGCGCCAGCCGCAGCGTCGATTTCGAGGTCCGCTACTGGCGGGGCCGGCTCGACGAGGCCCGCGGAGCGCTCGACCGCGCCATCACCGGCTACGCCGACCTGCTGGCCGCCGACCTCTTCCACCCGCTGGCTCGCGAAGCCGAGAAGCGTCTCGCCGCCGAGCCGCTGCGGGCCTATGTCGGCCCCATCGCCGCCGAGTTCGCCAGATCGGAGGACCCGGCCCGGCTCTACCGCGCCTGGCTGCTCTATGGCCGGCAGGGCGACGAAGCGGAGGCCGCCCGCCAGATTCTCCAGGGCCGCCTGGTCACCGATCCCGCGGTGCGTTCCTTCTTCAGCCTCCGCAGCGTGCCGCCCGGCGAGTGGCCGCTGTGGGACAGGGCCGCCTCGAACCCGCAGGAACTGCTGCTCGCCCTCGGCCTCTGGGGCGACGCGGCCGAGGTCGTGGACCGGCACTTCCCGGTGGCGAACCCGCGGCTGGCCCTGACCGCGGCGGAGGGGCTGGCGGAGACCAGGCCGCGGCGCGCTCTGCTGATCGCCGAAATCCTGGCCCAGAGGGCGCCGCGCCGCGTGCCGGAACCGCTCTACCCGCTGACCATGCGCCGCGCGCTCTATCCCGACGCTTACGGCGACCTGATCGCCGCAGCAGCAGCCCGCCGCAGCCTGGACCCCTATCTGATCGCCGGGATCATGCGCCAGGAGAGCCGCTTCGACCACCAGGCGGTGTCGGCGGCCTCAGCGCGGGGCCTGATGCAGTTCGTCTTCCCGACAGCGGCGCGGCTCGCGGCGAACGCCGGCCGGCCGCTCTCGACGCCGCGCGAGTTGGAGAACCCGGCGCTCGCGGTCGAACTCGGCGCCTCCTACCTGGCCGAGCTCCGCGCGCTGTTCGGCAACGAGCCGCACGTCATCCTGGCCGCCTACAACGCCGGCGAGGCCCAGGCCGCGCTCTGGCAGCGGCACTGCTACACCACCGGCGCCGACGAGTTCTTCACCAAGGTCGGCTTCCGCGAGACCCGGAACTACCTGGAGCGCGTCCTGTACAACGTGGCGCAGTACCACGACCTCTACCGACAGGGCCCGGCCGGCCTGTGAGCGAGGACGAGCCGGCGACGACCGCCGGCCGGCTGCGCATCGTCGCCACCCCGATCGGCAACCTGGCCGATCTCTCGCCGCGCGCCCGCGAGGCGCTGCTCTCCGCCGACCTGATCGCCTGCGAGGACACCCGCCGCACCGGCCGGCTGTTCCAGAGCCTCGGAACGGGGGGCAGGGACCGGCGGCCGCCGCTGCTGCCGCTCCACGATCACAACGAGGACCGGCAGATCGGCCGCGTGCTCGAGCGGCTCGAGCAGGGGGACGCCGTGGCCCTGGTCTCCGACGCCGGCACGCCTCTCGTCTCCGATCCAGGGTACCGGCTTGCCCGCGCCGCCGTGGCGAAGAACATCCCGGTCGAGGCGCTGCCCGGACCGTCGGCGATCCTGGCCGCACTCGTCGTCTCCGGGTTGCCGCCCTATCCGTTCACCTTCCTCGGCTTCCCGCCGCCCAAGCAGGGAAAGCGCCGGCGTTTCTTCGAGGCGCACGCCGAGGTCGCGCACACCGTCGTCTTCTTCGAGTCGCCGCAGCGCGCCGCCGCCACCCTCGCGGACGCGGCGGACGCCTTCGGTCCCGATCGCGACGCCGCCCTGGCTCGCGAACTGACGAAGTTGCACGAGGAAGTCCTGCGCGGCTCGCTGGCCGAGATCGCCGCCCAGATCGTGGAGCGCGGCAAGCTGCGCGGCGAGGTGACCGTCGTGGTCGGCGGTTACGGCCGACGCCCTTGACGGCGAGTCGCCCTACTGCTCGAAGTCGATCCAGACCTCCGGGTCGGCCAGATCGGAGCTGGCGGACGGACACTGGGACTCGGGCCGCCCTCCAAAGGTCGGAACTTGCGGTTGCCCCAGGGTGACCAGGCTCTCGAACAGTCCCTGGCACTTGCGATACGGCTCGAAGTACTTCGCCGGGATGTTCCCCTCCAGATCCCACGCGTCCTTGAGCAGCAGCGCCGTCCCCCAGTAGCAGCGCCAGGCGCTGCGGCGCGCTCCGCGCGGGATCATGCAGGTCACCGTGTGGTCGGGATAGTCCCCGTCGTAGCGGGGAACGACGTCCTTGGCCAGACCCGTTCGGACGGCCCACAGCGCCTCCGTCTCGTTGTGCACGATGAACAGGATCCCCTGGCGGTCCGTCGTCACCCCCAGCTCCAGCCTCCAGAAGCCGTCCTCCTCGCGGACCTTGACCAGGACATCGGCCTCCTCAGGGTCTTCAACGAAGTACAGGACTCCCTTGTCCGACGACCAGGCCGCCGGCGTGGCGCCCCGATCCAGCGACTCGTCCTTCCACGCGAGCCGGAACTGCGCGTTCTGCAAGTACTCCAGGGCAAAGAGAGCGGGCGCGACGAATGTCAGTGCGAGCGCGAACGGGACGACCAGGGGGAGTCGCTTCATGAGAACCTTCCTTTCAGGTGCTATCGAGTACCGCCGAGGTTGAGCGCTTGGCGGCGGGAGTGTAGTGCAAGACCCCGTTTTCAGCGATGCGCGCCGAGAGGCCTCTCGATCCAGCAACCGCCGAGCACCCGCGTGCCCCGGTAGAACACCGCCGCCTGACCGGGCGCGACGCCGGCCTGCGGCGTGCGGAAGCGCACGCGGCAGTGGCCGTCCACGCCGCCGGCGCTCCCGTTGCTCTCGACCACCGCTTCGACGCCGGGATGGCGCGACCGGATGCGGACCCGCACGTCCGCGCCCCCGGCCGTCGGTCGCGGCGGCTCGCCCGCGATCCAGTGCAAGCCACGCCCGACCAGTCCCGGCGCCAGCAACTCGTCGCGGTCGCCGACGACGACCCGGTTCGCTTCCGGCTGTACATCGAGCACGTAGAGTCGCCGACCGGCAGCGACGCCGAGACCACGGCGCTGCCCGACCGTGTAGCGGTAGGTGGGCGCCCCTTCGCCCAGCTCCTCGCCGCCGGTCGTCGTCACCCGGGCGGGCACCCGCGGCAGCTCCGGCCGCTCGTCCTCGATGAACTCCTGCACGCCCCGGTCGACGAAGCAGATCTCCATGCTCTCGCCCTTCCCGGCGACGGCCAGACCGGCCTCGCGGGCCAGCTCGCGGACTTCGGTCTTCGTCAGTTCGCCCAACGGGAACACGGCGCGGGCGAGCTGCTCCTGGGTCAGCTCGAACAGGAAGTAGCTCTGGTCCTTTGACGTGTCGACCGCCGTATGCAGTTCGTACAGCCCGTCGTCGCCGCGTCGGATGCGCGCATAGTGACCGGTGGCGATGCGCCCGGCGCCCAGGCGGCGCGCCCGCTCCCAGAACGCTTCGAACTTGATCTCCGTGTTGCAGGAGATGCAGGGGCTGGGAGTGCGGCCGCCGACGTAGCTGTCCACGAACGGCTCGACCACGTGCCGGCGGAACTCGCCGTCCATGCGCAGGGTGTAGTGCGGCAGGCCGATCTCCTCGGCGACGCGCCGCGCGTCGCCCAGGTCGAGCGAGCCGCAGCAGCGACCGTGGCGGACCTGCTGCGAGCGGTCCCAGAGCAGCATGGACAGTCCGACGACCGGAGCGCCCTCCCGCTCGAGGAGGAGCGCCGCCACGGACGAGTCGAGGCCGCCGCTCATCGCGACGGCGGTGAGAGTCATCGTGCCGCCACCGGTTCGGCCGAGAGCGCCCGCAGCGCCTCGACCTCGCGCGCCAGCACCGGCAGGAAGCGGTCGATCTCGGTTTCGTCGTTCGACGTGCCGAGGCTGATGCGGATGGACGCGATCGCCTCCTCCGGCGACACTCCCATCGCCAGCAGGGTCCGGCTCGGTTCGACCACGCCGGAGGCGCACGCGGCCCCGGTCGAGACCGCGAAGCCCGCCAGATCGAGGCGGACCACGAGGTCCTCGCCGATCAGCCCCGGAAACGCGACGTGGATCGTATGCGGCAGCCGCGGCGACGAGGCACAGTGAAGACGGGTGTCCGGGATCCGGGCCAGGCCGGCCTCCAGACCGTCGCGCAGGCGGCCCATGCGCTCGATCCGGCGGTCAAGTTCGCTTGACGCCAGGGCGGCACAGGCACCGAAGCCGGCCAGGGCCGCCACATTCTCCGTGCCGGCGCGCCGCTGCCGCTCCTGGCCGCCGCCGAGGATCAGCGGTTCGAATCCGGCGCCCTCGCGGACCCATAGCGCCGCGGCCCCGACCGGGCCGTTGAACTTGTGGGCCGCCACGACCAGGTAGTCGGCGCCGAGCGAGGTCACGTCGACCGGGTGCTTGCCCGCCGCCTGCACCGCGTCGCAGAGCAGCGGAACGCCGCGCTCCCGGCAGGCGTCCGCCGCCTCGGCCATCGGCTGCAGCGTGCCCAGTTCGTTGTTCGCCAGCATCAGGCAGGCGAGGCGCGTCTCCGGACGCAGGGCCTCCGTCACGGCGGCGGCCTCGACCACACCGTCCGCCCCCGGCCGGAGCCGGGTCACCTCGACGCCCGATTTCTCGAGCCGGTCCGCCGCGCGCTGGATCGACGGGTGCTCCAGCTCCGAGATGACCAGGTGCCCGCCGACACCGCCGTCGAAGACGGACATGAGCACCGCGTTGTTGGCCTCCGTCCCCGAGGCCATGAACGCGACCTCGGGCGCCGTCGCCCCGATCAGCTCGGCGACCTGCTCCCGCGCCAGTTCCACCGCCGCCCGCGCCGCCCGCCCGAAGGAATGGACCGAGGACGGGTTGCCGTGCCGGCCGCCCAGCCAGGGCACCATCGCCTCAGCGACCCGCGGATCGAGCGGGGTCGTCGCGTTGTGGTCGAGGTAGACGGGCGCGTCGCGCATGGCGGCCCGATTCTACGGCCGGGCACCCGGAGATACGCTAGACACTCACGTTACGCCGTCCGCAATTGAGGAACCGTCGTTGCCCAACACAGCCGCACGCAGAGCTTCGGTTCTTGCCCTCGCCGCGGGCCTCCTCCTCGTCGTCGAGCCCACGCTCGCGGCCGCCCAGGAACAACGCAACGAAACCCGCAAGGAACGCCGCGAGCGCCGCGCCGCCCTCGCCGCGGCCGAGGAGGCCCTGCCGCTCGAGTTCAAGGAGTTCCTCTCCAACGTCCACTTCCTGATCTCCGAGCCCGAGCGCGAGGCGTTCCTCGAAGTCACCCAGGACTACCAGCGGCGGGCCTGGATCGAGCGCTTCTGGCGGGTGCGCGACCCGTACCCCGACAGTCCGCGCAACGAGTTCCGGATTCGCTGGGAGGAACGGCTGCTCTACGTCGACCGGGAGTTCGAGGGGCCGCGTTCCGACCGGGCGCGGATGTTCCTGTTCAACGGCGAGCCGTCCGGGCGCATCCAGTTCCAGTGCACGATGGTCACCTGGCCCATCGAGATCTGGTTCTACAGCCACAGCGACCGGGTGGGTCACGAGTTCTTCCTGCTCTTCTACCGGCGCGGCAACCAGCAGCACTACGAACTCTGGCACCCCTCCGACGGCATCGATCGGTTACTCGACTTCGGCGTCGGCCGGCAGGATGTGGCCGCCGAGATCCAGAGTTGCGCGAGCGGCGACGTCGCCGCGGCCGCGATCAACTGGCTCCTGCGCAGCAACGGGCTCGAGTTCGCCACCCTGATGGCGCGCCTCGACGAGCGGCCGGAGGCGCCGTCGGCGGAATGGACGCTGACCTTCGAGGCCTACACCACCGACGTTCCGGAGGACGCCGAGCCGCTCGAGGCGACGCTCGATGTTCGGTTTCCGGCGCGCTACCAGGCGCGAACGGTGGTCGAGGCGCTGGTCGAGGTCGACCCGGCCTCGGCCCGGCGCGACGTGATCGGCGGCCAGTCGAGCTACAACTTCTTCCTGACCGGCGAAGTGCTGCGCGGCGAGGACCTGTTCGAGAACTTCCGGTACAAGTTCGACCTGCCCCTGGGCGCCGGCGCCGACGCCGCGCAGGCCGGCGGCGACGGCAAACCGCCCATCCTGCTCTCCTTCGAGCGCCGGCTCCGACCTGGGGACTACCACCTCGTGCTGAAGATCGAGGACCTGAACGGCGGCCGCTTCGCCCGCATGGAGCAGCCGCTCGGGGTGCCGGCCCTCGAAGCGCCCGCCGCGCGCCAGCTCGACCCGGCGGTTCAGAAGATCATCGACCAGGCGGAAGCGGTGCTCACCAGCGACGTGCCGACGGTGCAGCTCCTCGAGCCCCCGGGGGAACTCCAGACCGGCTTCGTTCGCTTCGACACCCTGGCCACCGGCGACATCGCGGAGATGCGCTTCTGGCTGGACGGCGGCGAAGTCGCCCGCAAGCGCCGGCCGCCCTTCTCCGTGGAGCTCGATCTCGGCTCGACGCCCCGCGTCCACGTGCTGCGCGCCACCGCGCACGACGCCGAGGGCGCAGAGATCGCCTCCGACGAGATCTCGCTCAACGCCGGCCGCAACCGCTTCGCCGTGCGCTTCGCCGAACCCCGCGAAGGCGTCCGCTACGACGGCGAGGTCCACGTCGAGGTCGACCTCCAGGTGCCGGACGGCAGCCTCGTGGAACGTCTTGAGCTTCACCTGAACGACGAGCCGGTCGCCACCCTGTACCAGGAGCCCTGGAGCCAACTCGTCGAACTGCCGGCCGGCGACGCGATCACCTACCTGCGGGCCGCCGCCTACCTCGTCGACGGCAACACGACCGACGCCGTCGTCTACGTCAACGCGCCCGACTACCTGGAGATCGTCGACATCCAGTACGTCGAGCTCTACGCCACCGCGCTCCACCGCTCGGGGCGGCCGTACGAGGAGCTGCGCGCCGACCAGGTGCGAATCCTCGAGGACGGCGCGCCGCAGGAGATCCTCCGCTTCCAGCGGGTGACCGACCTGCCCGTTCACCTCCAGGTCATGCTCGACGTCTCCGCCTCGATGGTCAAGCGCCTCGGCGTCGCCCGCGAGGCCGCGCTGGACCTGTTCCAGACCGAGATCACGCCCCGCGACCGGGCGGCGCTCGTCACCTTCAACGACCACCCCTACCTGGCCTCGGACTTCACGAACGACACAGGCTCGCTCGCCGGCTCGCTGGCCGGACTCAAGGCCGAACGCGGCACCGCGCTCTACGACGCCATCGTCTTCGGCCTCTACTACCTGAACGGCATCAAGGGCCAGCGCGCCCTGCTGCTGCTCTCCGACGGCAAGGACGAGAGCAGCCGTTTCAGCTTCGACCAGGCGCTCGAGTACGCGCAGCGCTCCGGCGTCGCCGTCTACGCGATCGGCCTCGGCAAACAGCCCGGGCCGGCCAGGCGCGCCTTGTCCCGGCTCGCCAACCAGACCGGCGGCCGCGCCTTCTTCATCGCCGAGATCGCCGAACTCGCCGGCGTCTACGACCGGATCCTCGGCGAGCTGCGTTCCCGCTACCTGATCACCTACCAGTCGACGAACACCAGCGGCAACCGGCGCTTCCGCGAGATCGAAGCCGACGCGACGGCGCCCGGCGTGTCGATTCGGACGTTGAAGGGGTACTACCCGTGAGGTGGGGGGCGCTCCTCCTCCTCTTCGCAGCCGCCGCCGGCGCCCAGGACCCCACCCTCGACCGCCGCCACGCCGACTTCCTCACCACCGTCGACCCGATCCTCTCCGACACGGAGCGCCGCGTCTTCGGCGAACTCCGCCACGCCTACCAGCGCGACGCCTTCGTGCAGCGCTTCTGGGCCGTCCGCGACCCTTACCCCGAGACGCCGCAGAACGAGTTCCGCGAGCGCTTCGACCGGGCCGTCGAAACGGCCGCGGAGCGCTTCGGCGACGCGCGGGACGACCGCTTCGAGTCGCTCCTGCTGCACGGCGAGCCGCTCCGCACCTTCCGCACCACCTGCGACCTGCTGCGCACGCTCGAGGTCTGGCACTACCCGCACAGCCCGGCGGTGCGGGGCGAGTTCTACCTCATCTTCCTCCGCCAGGGCGGCGGCTTCCGGCTGTGGCGGGCCTCCGACGGATTCTCCTCCCTGCTCGCCTTCGCCGCTGTTTCGACGGACCGCGACGCCCGGATCCGCGAGATCGACCGCCGGTGCTCGCGCGGAGGCGACCTGCTCAGCGCGTTCGGCCTGGCGCTCGACTGGCAGGCCATGGGCGCGAAGGCGCCCGAACCGGGCCGGGCCAACGACGAGTGGGCGCTCGCCTTCCTCGACCGCAGCACGGAAACGCCCGACGGCGCGGAGGCCCTGCCGGCCGAGATCACCCTCCGCTACCCCGGCCGCCGCGGCAACCGCACCGTGGTGCAGGCGATCGTCGGGATCGACCCGGACCATCTGCCGGAGCCGGGCGAGGAAGCGCGCCGCTTCGTGCTCGACGGCGAAGTGCTGCGCCGGGGCGAGCTGTTCGAGAACTTCCGCTACCGCTTCGAGCCGCCGGTGCGAGCGGGCGGCGGCGGGGAGGCGTCGATCCCGCTCGTCACGCAGCGCTACCTGCGGCCCGGTCCGTACCGGCTGGTGGTGAAGGTGCGGGAGCTGGAGGCCGACCGGTTCTTCGGGGGTGTTGCCGAGATCGAGGTGCCGTTGGTAGCCAGAGGTGACGCCGACGGTGTCGGTGCGCCGGCCTTCCGGCCGGCCTCCGAAAGTGCAGCCGCCGGCGAAGCCGGCGACGATCCGGTAATCCCCGACTGGCTCGCCGAAGCGAACTCCGTCAGCCCCCGCTTCGTCGACTCTCCGGACGAGCACACCGTCCGGATCCACGCACTGCCGGAACGCCTGATCACCGGCCGGGTCCGCGTCGGCGCCGACGCCGACGGGCCGGACATCCACCACCTGGCCTTCTCGCTCGACGGCCGCGAACTGATCAGCAAGCGGCGGCCGCCCTACCAGGTCGAAATCGACGTCGGAACCGCGCCGCGGGCCCACTCCCTCCGCGTCGACGCTTACGACGGCCAGGGCAGCCTCGTGGCGACGGACGAGGTGACGATCAACTCGGGGCCGCACCGCTTCACGGTCCGCCTCACCTCGCCCCAGCGCGGCGCCACCCACACCAGCAGCGTGCGCGCGGTGGCCGAGGTGGAGGCGCCCCGCCACGAGCGGCTCGAGCGGGTCGAGTTCTTCCTGAACGACACCCGCACCGCCACTCTCTACCAGCCGCCGTTCGAGCAGCCGATCGGGATCGACCCGGCCGAACCGCTCTCCTACGTCCGCGCGGTCGCCTTCCTGGAGACCGGGGCCTGGGCCGAAGACCTCGTCTTCGTCAACTCGCGCAACCTGGTCGAAGAGGTCGAGGTCGCCCTGGTCGAGCTCTACACCTCCGTCACGGACCGCTCGGGCATTCCCGTCGCGGGGCTGGCCGAGTCCGACTTCGAGGTCTTCGTAGACGGGGAGCGCCAGGTCCTGCAGCGGTTCGACAGCGCCGCCAACCAGCCCATCCACGCCGGCATCCTGTTCGACACCTCGCTGTCGATGGATCAGCGGCTGGAGGCGGCGGAGGAGGCGGCCCTCCACTTCTTCGAACTCGTCCTCGGGCCGCACGACCGCGCCTGCCTCATCACCTTCAACGACAGGCCCGAGCTGGCGGTCGGCTTCACCGGATCGAGGGAAGCCCTGGCCGGCGGTCTCGCCGACCTCGTGGCCGAGGGTGAGACCGCCCTCTACGACAGCATCCTCTACTCCCTGTACTACTTCGGCGGGCTGCGCGGGAAGCGGGCCCTGATCCTGCTCACCGACGGCGGGGACTCCAGCAGCGAGTACCGCTTCGACGACGTGCTGGAGTTCGCCCGCCGCTCCCAGGTGGCGATCTACAGCATCGGCATCGACATCGACCGGCGCGAACTCATGTTCCGCGGCCGCCTGCAGCAACTCTGCGACGAAACCGGCGGCCGCTGCTTCTTCATCACCGGAGCGTCCGAACTGCCGCGGGTCTACGAGCGGATCGAGACCGAGGTCCGCTCGCAGTACCTGCTGGTCTTCGAGTCGCCGGAAGGCGAACGCGACGCCTTCCGCAAGGTCGAGGTGAAGCTGAACGACCCGCGTGCCCGCGGCAGACGCGGCGTCAAGGTCCAGCACCTGCCGGGGTACTTCCAGTGAGCGGCGAGCCCGAAGGCCGTCTCGTCCTCGCCTCCGCCTCCCCCCGCCGCCGCGAACTCCTCGAGTCCCTCGACCTCGACTTCACCGTCCGCCCGGCGACGATCGACGAGACGCCCCACACCGGCGAACGGCCACGCGACCTCGTCCGCCGGCTCGCCCGCGAGAAGGCCGAAGCCGCCGCCCGCGACGGCGAGTGGGTGCTCGCCGCCGACACGATCGTCGTCGAAGACGGCGCCATTCTCGGCAAGCCGGCCGACCGCGACGAGGCCCGGAAGATGCTCGAACGCCTCCAGGGCCGCTGGCACCTGGTGCTGACCGGCACGGCCCTCCGTCCTCCCGCGGGCGACACCCTCCACGCGGTCGAGAGCACACGCGTCCTGTTCGCCGAACTGACCCCCGAGCAGATCGACTGGTACGCCGCCACCGGCGAGCCCGACGACAAGGCCGGCGCCTACGCCGTCCAGGGCCTCGGCAGCCTCTTCATCCTCGAGATCGACGGCAACTACAGCAACGTCGTGGGGCTGCCGCTGCCGACCGTGCGGCAGTTGTTCGAGGGCGCGGGGAGTGACGTGCGGGCGTTTCGGAGGTAGTCGCCGGCCTACTGCAATCCGACGTCCGGTACGAGCTCCCGGCCCGCCGACGACGCGGACGCCGAAGCGGCGCACACCACCTCGAACTCCTGGAACAGGTCGTCGGCCAGGTCCGGCGTCGTCTCGGTGAGGTTCGTCGCCGTGACCCGGACCGTCTGGGGGGTTCCCCGGTCCGCGTTCGACGCCGCGCAGCGGGTCGTGTCGGCCGACACGTTGACCGTCCACGAGAAGCTGAGGGCCGCGGCCGGGCACTCGCCCGGGTTCGCCGGGTTGGCGCCGCTGACGGTCACCGCGCCGGGCAAGGTCAGGACCGTGGTGCCGCTCATGCCGCCCGTCAGCTCGATCGTGGCCTCCGGCGTGCAGCCGGTGCCGACGAGGTGACCCGTCCCGATGGAGAGAGTCGCGGTGACAGGCACGTCGGTGCCCGCCAGAGCGGGCCGAACGATCGCGCCGGAGAGAGGATCGCCGTCTCCGTCCGCGAGCATGAGTTCCCAGTCGGCCGGCACGCCCAGGCCGCAGTCGTCGTCCGTGGCGGCCGCGTCCAGGAACACGCCGGAACACGACGCGCGAGGCAACACGGCGGCCGGATGCGGGAGGATGTCAAACAGCCGGTTCGCGTCGTCCGTGAACAGCGTCGCGCCGCCCGAGCCGCGACCATCGGCATCGACCGCAACGTTGTGCCGTTCGGCCTGAATCCCGCCCAAGCCGGGCTCCAGCGGAACCTGCCGCGGCGCCTGCGCCAGCACGTCCATGCGGATGAGCGGCGCCGCCGCGGCGGCCACGTCGTCGCCGACCGGGCGGAAGACCCAATACCAGCCGCCGCTCTCGATGCCGTGCACACGCAGATCGACCGGTTCGTACGTCGTGTCGGATTCGCAGTCGACCAGTTCTGCCGCCAGACCACCACCGTGATCCATCGCCTGCTTCGTCGTGGTGACGCCCCCGCACATGTACGAATACATCACGGGTTCCCAGCCATCGTCCGCGGCATTGCGGAGGGCCTGGGCCACGAAGCCGCCCCCGTGCCCGTTGAGCCGGGGATTCGTGTGGCTCATCCCGCGGAGGTCGGCGAACCAGGGCGCCGTGTGGAGTTCATCCGCCGGGGCCTGCGCTGACTGTGACGCCGCCGGCGCGGCTGCAAACGCCAGGGCGAGGCAACCCAAGGCCAAGGCCGCTACGGTTCGGTTGTTCTTCATCGCATCCAGCCCTTCGTCGTGTCACGGCGCGGGGAAACGGGCACGGCCAGCGCCGCCAAGGCCGCTTCCCGACTATAGCGCCGTCAGGCGCCGAACTTCGCCAGCTTTCCGGCGTTCGCCAGCAGCAGGCCCATCAGTTCGCTCGCCGGGATCGTGCCGACCGCGCCGCGGATCGCTTCGACCTCGGTGAAGCGCGAGCACTCGTCGACGAAGCAGCTCTCCGACCACAGGAGCAGTGGCACGGGATGCCAACTGTGGGCCTTCATCGGCGCCGGCGTGGAGTGGTCCCCGGTGATCGCCAGCACGTCCGGGCCCAGGTCGAGCAGCCGGGGCAACAGGGCGTCGACGGATTCGATCACGCCGACCTTCGCCGCGAGATCGCCGTCCTCGCCAGCCATGTCCGTGCCCTTGACGTGGAGGAAGAAGTAGTCGAAGTCGGACCAGCGTTCCTCGAGCCGGTCGAGGACCTCCCCGAAGCTCCCGCCGCAGTCGACGATCTCCATGCCGCAGGCCTTCGCCACGCCGCGGTAGAGCGGGTAGCCGGCCAGCGCCGCCGCCCGCAGACGGTAGAGCTCGCCGACGCCGGGCAGCACCGGCAGCTTCGAGAAGCCGCGAAGCAGGAAGGTGTTCGCCCGCTCCTCGTCCTGCAGCTCCGCCTGGAGCGCCGCGACCGCCGGGGCGATGCGATCGGCGGTCCGCCGGGCCGACTCGCCGGCGTCGCCGGCCGCCTGGACGGGCAAGGCCGCCACGCCGAGCCGTTGCGGGTCCGTGTCCGCCAGACCCGGATCGAGCGGCGGCGTCCCATCCGCGGCCCGGAACAGGAGGACGAACCGGTAGGCCTCACCGGGATGGACCTCGACCTCGAGGCCGTCGCCGAGCGCTTCGCCGGCCGCCTCGATCCGGCCGGCGAGCCGGGCGCAGATCCGCTGCCCCTCCGCCGACGGAATCCGCCCGGCGCGCCGATCCAGCAGCAAACCGGCCTCGTCGACGGTGGCGAAGTTGCACCGGGCCACGACCGCGTCCGGCGGCACGTCCAGCCCGAGACCCAGCGCCTCGAGCACGCCGCGGCCGATGTCGACTTCCGGCGAGGTCGGCTCGTAGCCGAACAGGGCGAGGTGGCCCGGTCCGCTGCCCGGCGTGATGCCGGTTCCGACAGGCACGAGCCGGCCCAGCGCCGATCGGGCCGCCAGCCGGTCCAGGTTGGGCGTCCGCGCCTCGTCCAGGGCGGTCCGCGGCTGGGCGTCCGTCCGCAGGTCGCCCACGCCGTCGAGCACCAGCAGCACGATCCGGCGCTCGTTCGGTTGCGCCAGCCGCGTCAGAAGTTCCTGCCGCCCCATGGCAGCCCCCGTCACGCGACGAAGTACGCCGACGCGCGGACCTGCAGCCGGGCCCGCGGCTGGAAGCCACCGCCGTGCAGCCGGAACGCCGAATCCCCGGACAACACCGGCAGGACGATCCAGCCGTCGAAGCTCTCGCCCCGGTTGTAGGGCGAAACGACGGGCTCCAGCTCAGCCAGCCGGGTCCAGTGGCCGTTCTCGGAGAAGTTCGCCCGCAGCTCCAGGTAGGCCTTGTCGAGATCGATGTTCTTCCCTTCCCGCGGGTGCCACACCGAGACGACGAAGCGCATCTCGTCGTAGCGCCGGGTGTCCACGCGCTCGCCGTCCAGGTGCTTGAGCACGTAGACGAACGCGCCCTTGCTGTCCGTGGCAAAGATCTCCGTCGTGGCCTCGAAGGTCACGTGGAGCGGCTGGACGTTCTGGCTCAATCAGCGGAAGCCGCGGCGCAG
The DNA here is from genome assembly GCA_009836625.1 of Holophagales bacterium. Classification (GTDB taxonomy): domain Bacteria; phylum Acidobacteriota; class Thermoanaerobaculia; order Multivoradales; family Multivoraceae; genus Multivorans. Next base: position 29,365 of record VXVC01000002.1, on the reverse strand, counting down.
CTCGTTGCGGAACGTCTGGAAGTTCTTCTCGCCGTGGAGGCAGACGACGACGCGCTCCAGCTTCGTGCCGCCCTGCAGGTACCGGTGCACCTCGGTGAGCAGAATGCGGGCGCAGCGGTCGACGGGATAGCCGAAGATGCCGGTGGAGATCGCGGGGATCGCGATCGTGCGCTGGCCGTTGCGGTCGGCCAGGGCCAGCGACGCGCGCACGGCGGCGGCGAGCTTGCGATCCTCGTCGCCCTCGCCCATCCGCGGGCCGACCGCGTGGATCACCTGCTTCGCCTTCAGCGTGCCCGCGCCCGTCATCACCGCGGTGCCGACCGGCGTGCCGCCGATCCGGTTGCACTCGTCCTGGATCGACGCGCCGCCCTTCTCGCGCACGGCGCCGGCGACGCCGCCGCCGAGCTGCAGCTCCTCGTTCGCCGGATTGACGATCGCGTCGACCTTCAGTTCCGTGATGTCGCCCTCGATCAGCTCGAGCAGCGTGTCGTTCATTCTGACGGCCACTACCTACTCTCCAACGGCTAAAGCTCGGACAAGTCGCGGGATTCTATCCCAGTTGTGCCGGCTTGCCACCTAGAAGAGATCCCCGTCGCCCTTGGTGTAGTAGCCCGTCCCCCGCATCAGTTCGACGGCGTCCCCGCAGACGAAGGGCACCATGATCGTGACCAGGTCCTGGGGTTCCGGCCGGCGCACGAAACCCAGCCTGTCAAGTTCTCTTGACCACCAGGACGGCCGCTCGCTGAACCAGCCGGCGACCGGCAGGCCGGCCTCCCGAATCCCGGCCACCAGGGCTCGCAGCGCCGGACGCTCCTCCGGATCGATCAGGGCGTCGCCCCACTCCACGGCGTGCGGCAGGCGCTTCGCCGCGACCCATCCCGCCAGACGCCCCCGCCGGTAGGCGGCGACCAGTTCCAGGCGTTCGTCGGGGCAGCCCAGGTAGCGCCAGCGCAGATACTCGGCCGAGCGTTCGACCATCAGGCCGTAGCGATCGCCGACCCGGTCGAGCAGGTCGTCGAACCCGGCGCCGATCTCCGACAGCTCAGCGATCCGCCGCAGCTCGTAGCGGCGCCCGAAGAGCCCGCGGCCGCCGAGCCGGGCCTCTTGCGGCAACTCGCGGTAGGGAACGTCCTCCACGACGTGAGCGCCCACGTAGCGAGTGGAGAACTTCGTGATGTTGCCCGTGTTGAAGCCGTAGTTGAACGCGACCCGGCCGTTGCAGTGCGTCAGGTAGAAGTGCCGCGACGTGCGCGCGAGGAGACTGGTTGGCCCCCGGCCCACAGCCCGGGCGCTGCGGCGGGTCATCGTGTCGCCGACCTGGTGGCCGACGGCCGGAATCGCCGCTGGCAGACCGCGCCAGCGCACCGGGTAGGCGCAGTACTGGCAAACGAGCTCGCCGCCGGGCGCGAAGGCGAGCGAGATCCGTGGCCCGCCGCGCGGGTTGTCGACGTACCGCCACCTCCAGCGCTCCGCACTCAGGACATTCCCGAAGCTCTCCCGAAACAGCGCCAGAATCGCCGCTTCGTCGCCCGGCCGGTAGCCGCGAATGCGATACCCGTCCCGGCGGGCGCGCAAGACGCGAAACGAGGGCCGCTCGGCGGTCTGTTCGCGGAGCGGCCGGAAGCCCGCTTCGAGCAGATCGAGGATCAGCCGGTCGTAGCCGTTGCTCTCGCCCGCGCAGCCGATCAACACCTCCTCCGGCAGCGCGTCGGCGTCGCCGATCGACTCCAGACCGACGAGGAGACGCAGGCCCTCCGCCGGCAGCGCAGAGACGCCGCCCCGCGGCAGGACGCCGGCGATCGCGCGGTCCAGGTCGTCTTCGGGCGCTGCGCCCACGCGCAGCCGCTCGAGGGACCGATGCCACGCCGTCTCCGAGGTCACGTCTTCACCAACCAGCCGCCCAGGTCACGGCAACCCCCATCCGTCACCCGCACCCACAGGTCCGACCTGGCGCCCGCGCGCACGTCCTCCGGCATCTCGAAGGCCGCCGCCTCGCCGGCCGGGACGCGGCAGCCCGCCGACGGCACGCCCAGCGGCAGCGTCGTCACCTCGACCCACGCCTCCCCTTCCACGGGCCCGCCGGCGAACGACGGGCACTCCTCGAACCGCCGCCGCACGCGCTCCAGGCGGCGCAGCAGCGCCGCGAACCACGCCCCGTACCGGCGGCGCCGGAAACGCTCCGCCGACTCCTCGAACCACAACTGGGCGCGCGGTTCCCGCTTCGCGCTCTGGTCGTAGGCGTGTACGCAGCGCGCCGCCGGCGCCAGCACCGCCCGAACGCCGGCGCTCCGCGCCCTCAGCAGCCACTCCGTCTCCTCGTAGTAGAGGCGGAAGCTCTCGTCGAACCGCCCGACCCGCCGCCAGCCGTCCCGGGTCACCGCCAGACAGGCGCCGGTCAGCTCGTAGCAGAGCGTGGGTTCCCCGGCGCGCCAGAAGGCGCGGGCGCGGCGCCGCCACCGGCGCCGGAACGAGCGGCCCCAAACCGGTGAGCGCTCCGCCCACGCCGCGTCGAGCTCGGCGCGGCGGGTCCGGAGCTGCTGCGGCGGCAGCATCAGCCGGCAGCCGCGGTCCCAGAACAGCCGCGGCCCCGCGATGTCGGCCTCGGCCAGGGCGTCGAGCAGGGCTCCCAGACAACCGGGCTCGACCGCGACGTCGGCGTTCATCAGCAGCAGCACGTCCCCCGTCGCGTGCTCCACGCCCAGGTTCATGCCGGCGGCGTAGCCCAGGTTCCCGGCCGGTCGGAGCACCTGCGCCCCAGGATCCTCAGGCGCCGCCCCCCCGGTCGCCTCCGCCGACGCGGCGCCGTTGTCCACGACGACGACCTCGAGCGGCACCGCCGACGTTCGCGCATCCTCGTGCAGCGCCGCCACCGCGGCTTCGAGCAGGTGGGGCGTTCGGTAGTGGACGATGACCGCGGAGATCAAATCTCGTCGGCGAGGCCATGCTTCAAGCGAGCGAACACCGCGCCGCCGAAGACCACCGCGGCAATCGTGGCCGCGAGCAGCGGCGTCAGGCTCACCGGAATCCCGCCGCCCAGAAAGGCGGCGCGGTAGAGGTAGACCAGGCCGGTCAGAGGGTTCCACTCCAGGAACCTCAGGTACTGCGCGGGAACGCCATGCACCGAGTAGAAGATCGGCGTCACGAAGAACCAGGCGTTCAGAACCAGGCCCGCGGCCTGGGCGGTGTCGCGGAAGTAGGCGTTCGCCGCCGCCAGCCCCAGGCCGAGCCCGAACGTCAGCGCCGCCTGCAGCGGCACCGCGACCAGCATCAACGGCAAGCTCGCCACGGAAAGCTCACCGATCGCGGCCAGGACCACGACGAACGCCACGGCGCCGATCGAGGCGTTCAGCAGCGCGCCGATCACCAGCGACGCCACCAGCAACTCGCCCGGCAACCGCATCTTCTTGACCAGGTCCGCGTTGTCCGTGAGCGCCGACGCCGAGCGGCTTACCCCTTCGTGGACCGCCATCCACGGCAGCAGGCCGCAGAACAGGAAGACCGCGAAGTTCTGCGTCTGCTCGCCGTCGAGGGAGAGCTCCAGCACGCGAAAGAACACGAAGGTGAACAGCAGGAGCTGCCACAGCGGGTTCAGCACCGACCAGGCCAGCCCCAGAGCCGAACCCGCGTACCGCGACCGCACGTTGCGGACGACGAGCTCGCGCAGCAGGAACAGGTGCTGCCTGCGCCGGCTGACACTGGATGCGACCGTCACACCCCGATTATCGCCGACTGAGCAAAGCCTCGGGCGCCGGCCGTAACCCCCGACTACCTCCGACAGGCGTCCGGGAACGCCTCGGAATCGGTGACAGCCCGCGCCGGCTTGCCGGGCTGCTTCGTATGGGTCCAGCTTTCGTTCGTCTCGGTGTCGGTTACCCGGATGTGGAAGCCAAGGTCCGTCGCCGACGCGGCGAAAACCCAGTGCTGTCCGTTCACCGCGCAGCCGTCCAGGACCTTGATCAACATCTCCCAGTTCTTCGGATCGAAGAAGAAGTACAGGCCGGAATCCCTCGTGCCGGCCGGGGCCCGTGGAGCCGCTTTGTACTCACCGCCGGCTGTCGACTGCCACCAGGCGGCCACGCTGTAGCGGCCGTCCTGGAGGCAGAGCTGCCACGAGTCACCGGCGCAGCCGCCCTGGGTGGACTGGAGAGCCAGGGCCTCCGACCCCACCGACTCCAGCATTGGGAGGGAGTCCTCCGACGGCTCATGAGCCGCCGATTCGCCGGCCGGCGCCACGGCCTGAGCAGTGACTCCGGCACTGTTGCAGCTCCCGGGCAACGCGGTGTTGTCCGTGATCGCAGGAGCGGGCTTGCCGGGTTGATTGCGATAGACCTTCACGGCTCCGGTCACGGTGTCCGTCACGCTGATGGTGTAGCCGAGATTCGTCGTCGACGCCCCGAACACCCATACGTTGCCGTTCACCGCACAACCGTCCAGCACCTTGATCAGCACCTCCCAGTTCTCTCGGCCGAAGAACCAGAACAACCCCGAGTCGTTGGTCCCGACATGCGCCACGCTGGCCTGCCCTTGCGCACCCTCGGCCGTCTGCCAGCGGGCACGAACCCTGTAGCGCGAGTCCCCAAGGCACAGCGTCCTGTCGTCCGGCTCGCAGGTACCGGCCGGACTGCTCGCCTCAATCAGGAACGTCCTCGACGTCTCTGCCTCCCGCACTCCGTCGCTCACGCGGAGCTTCACTTCATAGAAACCGGGCTCGGACCACGCGTGATCGACCGGAGCCGTCGCCGCCTGCACGGCATCGCCGAAGTCCCACCGCCGCCACTCTATGGCGCCCTTGCTCCGATCTACGAATCGCACGATTTGACCCGTAACGGCCTTGCACAACTCAGGCTCGCAATCGGCGCCCTCCAACCCGATCGAAGCCCTGGGAGGCGCATCCCGAATAGCGACTGTCGTCCGACCCCCGCCGCTGACTCCCAGCGGCAGCCGTTCGATACCCACCACGACTTCCTCGCCGTCGTCAATGTCGCTATCGGTTGTAGCGGCAAACTCGAACTCGCGGGTCGCAACGCCGGCGCTGAAGGTGACCCAATCCGGCACGTCCGAATAGTCGGCATCTGTTGCACCGACTGAGTGCGTCAGAACGAGAGGAATCGCCAGGTCCCGCCCCGGATCCTCACTCAATCGCACGGCAATCCGGATCGTCTCGCCTTCGGAGACCTCGTAGCTGGGCGCCGCAAACGACACGGAAACCGCGGGTGCCCCCGCACAAGGGAACGCCGTGATGTCGCTCACCGCTTCAGCGGTCTGGCCCAGTCTGTTCGACAGGATCCAGACCAGACCACCCGGGCTCTCCACATGCAGGTTGAAGGCAGCCTTGGTGGCCGGCGCCACGAACACCGACACGTTGCCGTTGGCCGCACAGTTGTCCTGTACCTTGATCAGTGCATCCACAAGGTCGCGATCCGAGAAGTACAGCAGGCCCATTCGGTTCGATTCCAGCCCCCAATCCCTCGCGTCGCCCGTGTGGCCGTTCTCCGTCTCGTAGCACATGCTCACGCGATAGCCGTGGAGCAGCGTCAGTGCGGTGCCCTTCGGCTTGCAGTCCGTGCTCGGCCCGATGCTCAACTGTTGGAGAGAGGCCGGGGCAGCCTCCGCGGCCGCTATCTCTGCGGTGGTGCAGGGGAAAGCGGTCGTGTCGCTCACCGTCCGCGCCGTTCTGTCCTTCGGGTTGCCGGCGCGACCGCGAATCTGCTCCTGTGGGCGACGCTGGGAGTCGTAAAGCCAGAACTGTCTCCTGTTCTGGATGGAAGGACCTAGCTCCCGAATCCAGAGCCGGAACGGCAGGGTCGTCACGGGCGCCACGAACACCCAGCGGTGGCCGTTGATCGCGCAGCCGTCCAGCACCTTGACCAGGATATCGGCGCTATCCCGGTCGAAGAAGTAGAGGAGCCCCGACTGATCCGCCCGCAACTGGTAGTCCCATACCCGGCGCCGCGTGCCGCCAGGCGTCTCCAGGCAAGCATTGACCTGGTAGCCGTCCAGATCGATTCCCGTCGGCCGACTCCCAAGGCTGCAGTTCGTCAGCTCCCCGGATGATGTTGGTTCCAGATCCGGTCCCGCCATGAACTCCAGATCGAACGTCTCGCTGGCGCTCCAGCCCTTGTCGTTGGAACTAACGATCACGAACGAGTAGCGGCCTACCTTGGCTTCCTGGCCGTTGACCCAGACGCGCTGCTCATGGTCGTAGTAGCCATCCGTGATCCGAGTCTCTTCCTCCGCTTTCAGCCCACCGACCTCCAAGTAGCTGGTTCCCGCAGGCAGCGGACCGCCATATCGGCGCCAGACCTCGTCCGGCTCCCTACCCGACCACTTGCGATACCAGACCTCGTAGCCGGTCTCTACATGGGAGTTGTCGCGCCATTGCAAGCGAATGCTGCCCGCGCCCGTTACCCGGGCGCCGACCTGGGACGCCGCTGCGGGCGAACCAGAGACGCGCCCTCGGGGTTTCAGGACGAACACGTCGCTCGTGAGGGCCCGGATCCGCTGCTCGTCCCGGGCCACCCGACGGCCACGACCCTCTACAGCGATCCTGTAGCCGCCGCCAGGACGCAAACCCGATACCTCGACGCCGACCTGTACGCCGCCGGCCATGACGATCGGCGTAACGTTCGGGTCGGAGTACTCCTCGCTGAGCGACGGATTGCCTCGATTGCTCCCCCAGTCCCAAGACCACGAGTAGACGTCATTGGCCCCTTCCGCAAGCGCCAGGTTCAAGCGTCCCGGTTCCTGGGAACGCCAATCCTCCGACCACTCCACACGCACCGTGTCGTGGTCCACCCAACGCACGGCGGTTACTCTGCGCGGATACTGCTCGGCCCTCCAGGGCACGTCGCTGCTGCCCGCCGCGACCGGAACCGTCTCGTAGAAGACCCGCTCAACCTCGCTCGTGCCGGCGACCCCGATCGTCCAGCCGTTCGGCTTGTGCCGGACGGACGAATAGAACGGTTCCTGCACGGTAGCCCTCTGGGGATCACCCCATGCCTCCACGCCATAGCTCATTGTCGTTCTCGGACAAATCAGGAGGTCGCCGTAGCCTTCCCGTTTGCTGCATGAAGTCAGGTCCGTGTGACCGAATGCGTATGGGCGAAGTGCAGAACTGGACTGGACTCGCGCGAAGAACGCACCTATCTCGGCCGGTTCATGCCATCCTCCAAGCATGTGGCCAATCTCGTGCGGAAATGCAGAAAGATAGCCGACTATGTTCCAACCCCAACGGACTGCAGGCTCCATCGTGGTCCTTAGCTCAGCGCCACCAATGTTGAAGCCCCGAAGTTCGGGGAACAGGGACACTGTTGTCCATGCCAGGAAGTAAACCATGTCGGCTGTGTGAAGCGTCCTCAGCCGGAAAACGTCCGGGCTGTCGTCGAGTTCGTTGTGCCATGCTTCAAGACCCCCACCCCTATGCTGCTGGTGATATCCGTTGACCGTGGGGCGGTTCGCGAGTACCGGATCCCATCGCACGGCGATCAAGTTCGCAGTCGCCGGCATCGCACCGTTGCGGAAGACCATGTTCAGATAGTCGGAGTACTGCTGGATTCCGACAGCCGGCCCTCCGATCACCCTCCAATACCGCTCCGCCCCGGTCGTGTAGAGCACGAGAATGTCCAGCCGGTCGTCGCTTGACCCGGAGGCCACGGACAAAGGCTCGGGCGCGCGGCTCGCGTCCCGCGCCAGGTCGCGGCCCGGCCCGGCCTCCACGCCGCACCAGTCGCCGGTCGGCCCGACTTCGACGGCCAGCGAGCCGCGGCCGTCCGGCCCCGCGTAGACGACGTACTTCGGTCCGCCCAGCTCCCCGAACCGTCCCACCAGGTGCCCGTTCTGAACGGTGAACAACACGCTCTCGTAGCCGGCCCCAGGCAACCGTCCCGTCCACATCAGATCGCCGTTGCCGCGGTCCTCGAACACGGCGTTCTCGGCCCCGATCACCGAGCCGTCCGGCAGGGGGACTTCGAGGTAGCCCATGCCGAGCCGGAGGTAGTCGTACACGACCTGCACTGTGGCGACCTCGGTCGTCGGAACACCCGCCGCGGCCGCCGCGCTCACCGTCATGCCGTCCATCACGACCGGAGCGACCGGCTGCGCCACGACCTCCTCGACGGTCCAGAGCTGCTGAGCCGTGGCGGTGGTGGGCAGGCTAACTGCGGCTGCGAGGCCCAGGGTGATTCGAGACAGGGCCCGAGTGGCTGAGCTGCGCAATCTCGGGGCGTTCTTCTGGCCGCGCCTGGGCCGGTACGACCCTTTCGCACGACGAGCAGAAGCCGAAAACTCCACGGGAGTTGACGATCGCCCGTCCGCTCGTTTTGCTTGTCAAGGGTCTCCCGATACGTTTAGAACGCTCAGTCCGTACCAATTCGGTTTCACAGTGGTTTCCGATGCCAAGCAACAACCAATAGCCGAATCACCCGCCGATGCGCGACATACCAAGATTGGTGTTCTTTATCGCGGAGCAGATGGCGTAGAAAGCGGACCATTGGATCCATCTGATCCAAGGGCAGCAGCATCCTTCGTCCCGCCGTCAGCCGAAGGCGCGGGGCTCGAAGTCCGGCGCATTGACGATGCTGGCGCTGTCCCCGGTCGCCGCTGGTGGGTCGTCTCAACCTCGAGTCGGAGGTTCCCGGATCGGGGCAACGCCGCCGCCCGAGAGCGGCGGGGTGGTCCAGCGCTGTAGTGAACCTCCAATTCCGTACCAATTCGGGCACAGTGCTTCCGATGCAAGGGTAGTAGCCTGTTTCGTCTCCGTCTTCCGATCGGGACGCGAGAATCCGCATGAGCAGGCAACCCGCGTTCGGACGTGCCCTCGCAGCGATCCACGAGGCCATGCTGGACGATGCCCGGTGGCCGGCCGCGGCGGGCCGGATCGATGAAGCGTGCGGAACGAGTGGCAGTGAGCTCTTCGTCACCGAAGGCCCCAGGGACGCCCCCCGGATCCTCTTCGTCGGAATGTACCGCCGGGGGCTGCACCGGGAAGATCTGGAGCGGATCTACGTCGAGGACTACTACCGCGACGATGAGTCCATTCCGCGCCTGGCGGCCGGTCCCTACGGCCGTCTGATTCACGCGAGGGACCTGTACACGGCGGAGGAGTTGAAGAGTTCGGCCGCCTGGAACGAGGCGCTGTCGCTGGGCGGCTGCCAGGACGGCCTGAGGGCACGGCTCGGCGGTCCGGACGGCACCCGCATCGCCTGGAGCCTCGCGGACCCCGCCGACGCCGACGGCTGGGGCGCCGCGCGAGTCACGATGGTCAACAGGCTGCTGCCCCACATCGGGCAGTTCGTCTCGGTCCGCCAGGCGTTGGTGCGCGCCGAGGCCCGGTCCGCGACCCTGACCAGCCTGCTCGACAACCCGCGCGTAGGCGTCGTTCACCTGGACCGGCGCGGACGGGTCCTGGAGGTCAACGACCGGGCCCGCGACATCCTGCGGAACGGCGACGGGTTGTCGGACCGGTACGGAAGGTTGCGCGCTCGCACGCCCGCCGATAAGGTCCGTCTCGATGAACTGTTGGCTAGCGCCCTGCCGGCGTCCGCCGTACCCGCGGTCGGCGGGTGGATGCTGCTACGCCGCTCCTCCGTGCTGCCGCGATTCGTCGTGCACGTCAAGCCGGTGGACGTCCCACGGCCCGACTACGGCGCGCGTCGCGTGGCGGCCTTGATGCTGATCGTCGAGCCGGGACGCCGCCATCGCATCGATCCGGAAGTGGTGGCCACGACCCTGGAGCTGACGCCGGGCGAGACGCAGGTGGCGGTGTGGCTGGCCGAAGGGAAAGGCGTGCGTGAGATGGCCGAGGCGACGGGGCGCACGGAAGGCGCCATCTACCGGCACCTGAAGCAGATCTACCAGAAGCAGTCCATCTCCCGGCAGGCGGACCTGGTGCGGCTGGTGTTGTCGCTCGCGGAGTAGCCCGGAGTGTTCGCCTTCACCTCGCTACGAGCCGGCCTCGTCCTCGCGTGCGCGCTCACCGTGCCGGGCAACGCGCCGGCCACGGCCGAGTCGGCGCCGGAAGACGTCCGGGACACGCTCATGCGACTCCCGCCCGCCGATCCCACCCAACCCAACGCCGTCGACTTCCTCGACTTCGTCGACGTGCGCGAGCTGGCGAACGACGACGCCATCCGCGTCGCTTCGGCCTCGAGAACCCTGCGGACCACGGCGGACCACCAGATCGTCCTGGAACTCTCGCGGAACGACCTGACCGACGCCAACCTCTTCGACCTGAGGGGACGCACCGTGGTGTTCACGCCGGACGGGCAGGGCGGCTACCTCCGGTCGGTCCAGCGGGTCGCCTGGGAGCGGAACATCGGCGGGCGGGTCGGCTCCGATCAGGAAGTGTCGTTCCGTGGCTTCCAGTTCGAGTTCGCCGGCAGATCGTGGAGTTCGTTCTTCGTCAGTCCCCGGGGCGTCATCACGTTCGGCAGGCCGTTGCAGTACGACTACGTGAACACCGGGTTCCGGTTCGAGACGATGCAGCAGCTCAACCACCTGCTGGTCAACGAGACCGCCATCAGCGCCCTGTACAAGCCGCTGCTCGGCGGGTTCTACAACGAGTACGGAGCGACGCAGCACGTCGCCCATCAGGCCGACCGGGTGGTCGTCACCTGGACCACGAACGAGCCCGTCTACTACGTGCATGGTGTGGCTCCACGGACGCCGACCCGCTTCCAGGCGATCCTGGCGTCGGATGGAAGCGTCCGTCTCAGCTACGACAACAGCATCTCCTTCAGCGACGGCATCGTGGGGCTGCTGGGACCCGAGAGGAGGTCGCGCGGCGCCGTCATCGCGGAGCTGAGCCACGGCCGGGACATCGGCCTGCCGGGCCACCTCGACCTGCTGAACGTGACCCTGCAGCAGTCGGGCACGGGTGGCGTGATCGTCGAGTTCACGCTGAGGGAGCCGCCCCCGGTGCCGCCACGGGGGCACCTGTACGTGTACCGCCTGTTCTTCGACGTGGAGCAGCCCTGGTGGACAGGTTCGGGGGACCTGGACTTCGACTGGCGGTTCTACCTGACGGACGGGGCTTTGAGGCTGGCATCCGGGACGGGCGTCGCGGGAGTGGTGGAGACGACAGACCCCCGCCGCATCGCGTTGCTGGCGAACATCACCGGCCTCGAGGGAACGCCCGTGGCCGTGTTCGCCAGCGCCGCGGAGTTTGCCGGCGGGCGATTCGTCGAGGGGGACTCGTCGAACGTGGCGCAGTTCCGACTGCCCAGCGCTACCGGCCCCGACACCGACCTGTCGGCGGCCAGCACCCGCGCCGCGCAGTACCAGTACGAAGTGTTCAACTACCCGACGGTGAGGAATCTCGACGGCATTGCATGTCACCTCACCAACAGCCTGGGCGACGAGTTCGATCTGCTCGTCTTCCACAACCAGTTCCGCATCGACAAACAGGAAGCCACGACACCGTTCAGGCCGTACTTCGGGAACGACCCCGTCCAGGGCGTCGGGCGCGGGGGCGCGAGTGACCGTCCTCCCTGCGGCGCAAGGCAGCTCAAGGGCCGCTGGTTCTCCCCCGTCTGGATCTACTCCGACCAGGTGTACCGGAGCGGAGCCGGCGAAGGCAGCCGCTACGACTACGGGCTGTGGCTGTTCGCCCACGAGTTCTCGCACATGTGGCTCGCCTACGTCTCCCGGAACCGCAACGGCCAGTCGGTGCCGCTGGTCGGAGACGGTTGCCTGTGCCACTGGCAGGCATGGCTCCACGCCCCCGCGGCGTTCCCCTGGCACCCGGACCAGGACGGTGCGAGATCCCTGATGGGAGGGCGAGACTGGCGCGACAACGGCGACGGCACGTTCACTCCGTATAACGGCGTCTGGAACGGCGGCTTCTCCTGGCTCGACCTGTACCTGATGGGGCTCGCCGACGTGGGCGAAGTGCCCGATTTCTTCATCCTCCGGGACCCACGGCAGCAGTCCGGCGGCCGATACGCCGCTGAGCGTGAGAACGTGTCGGTCCAGCAGGTTCTGGATGTCCACGGCATGAGAAGCCCCTCGGCGGCGAGAGCGCAGAGGGACTTCAACGCCGGCTTCGTCTATCTGGTGGACCCGGGCGCATCGCCCGACCCCGACGGGCTGGCTCTGCACGCCCGATTCCGCGCCCAGGTAGGGGACTACTGGAGCCACATCACCGGTGGACGGTCGCGGTTCTCCACCGGCGCCTCCACGACGGACCCCGAACCCGATCCGGACCCGGACCCCGAGCCCGAGCCCGACCCGGAGCCCCAGCCTGAACCCGAGCCCGACCCGACGCTCTGCCAGGCCAGCGACGAGACGCTCTGCCTGCACGACGGCCGTTACGAAGTGAAGGCGAAGTGGTGGACCGACGACGCCGGAACCAGTCCGGCCGTGGTGGTGCCCAAGGCCACGAAGAACTCCGGGCTGCTCCGGTTCTTCGACGCGAACAACTGGGAGATCCCCTGATCAAGGTGCTGGACGGCTGCTCGGTCAACGACCACCACTGGGTCTACGCAGCCTCGACCACGGACCTCGGCTACTCGATCGTGGTCACGGACACGGCCACGGGCGCCGTCAGGGAGTACACGAACGAGCCCGGACAACCGGCGCCCGCCATCACGGACGCCACGGCCTTCCCGCGGGCCTGCTCCGTGCCGGTCGCCGCCGAGGCATCAGCCGCCCCGATCGCGCCGGCGCCGCTGGGCCACGCTGCCGCATCCCATTCCGGTTGCGAGGAAGCCGGCTCGTCCCTCTGCCTCGTCGACGGCCGCTTCGAGGTGAAGGTGGACTGGTCCACGGCCGATGGTCAGAACGGCCCAGCGAGCAAGGTGCCCGGCGGGACGAACAACTCCGGCCTCTTCACCTTCTTCGATCCCAACAACTGGGAGATGTTGATCAAGGTGCTCGACGGTTGCGCCGTGAACGGCAACTTCTGGGTCTACTCGGCTGCCGCCACGGACCTCGGGCTCGACATCACGGTCACCGACACGGACACGGACGCGACCTGGACCTACACGAAGGAGCCCGGTCCGCCGGCGCCGGCCATCACCGACGCCGCCGCCTTCACCGCTAGCTGCCGCCCCTGAGTTCCAGCATTCCCGCGGGCTCCGCCAGACGCGGCAGGACGTCCGACGCGTCCGCCTCCGCCCGCACCTCGGTCCCGGTGATCCGCGATCTCGTCTGGGTGCTCGGAATCTGCCACTTCGCCGGCATCAGAACGTGGCGGCGGTCGCCGACGATCGCCGCGGCCGGCACGGAGGGTTTCTGGCGGGTCGGCGACGCGCCCTCCCAGAAGGTCGCCACGGCCTCCGGCCGGCGCTCGATCACGAACCGGACGAGGCCGCGGGGCAGCGGCACGCCGGCGCCTTCGACCGCGTTCGCCAGCTCCCGCCACGCCTCCATGTCGCCCTGAACCGCCTGCGCGCAGTAGGCGTTGAACGGCTGCTCCCGCAGCGAGGTTCCCGCTCGCGCCTCTGCCCGCCGAACCGTCTCCAGGTAGGCGAACGGGTTGGGCGGCGAGCCGCTCCGCGTCCATTCCTTCTTGTCGCGCGGCGGTCGCCAGTCGCGCCAGCGTCGCGGTTGCCGCGTCCGGTGCTCCAGTCCGAGAACGTGGGCCAGCACCGGCTCGACCATCGGATTGCAGAGGGCGTTGCCGTTCACCCGCATCCCGGTGGACGGCATCGCGATGCCGCGCCCGGTCCGCAGGTGGCGCAACGGCGTGACTTCCCCGGCCCAGTTGAGCGTCTCCCGCTTCCGGGGCGGGCCGACGACCGTCGCCTGGAGCGCCAGGAACCCGGTCCAGCGATGCAGGAAGGCCCACGCCTCGCGGCCGCCGCCGAGGAGCGCGCCCAGCACGGCGGCGACGTAGACGCGGCCGGTGTAGAGCGGCGAGTTGAACTCGTTGCCGGCGCCGTACGCCCAGTAGTGGTCGAGTGCCTCGCGCAGCCCCGGCCAGTCCCCGCGGCCGGCGCGGAGGCACGGCCCGTAGTTCCAGGAGCAATCGACGCCGGGCTCGGGCAGCGCGTAGTCCACCCGCCTGCACTGGTGCGACCAGTAGTCGGCCGCCTCGGCGTCGCCGGCGGCCCTGAAGAACATCCCCAGGTCGCCCGTCGCCCGCGCTTCCAGACCGGCCATCAGGAGACCGCAGCCGTCCCTATAGACAGAGACGGAAAGGGGCGCTGGTTCTTTGTTCCGGCGGGAGATTCCGGTGCGGTGCGGACTCGCGAGAGCTGCCCGGTGTCCGGCTGTGGCTGGCTGGCGCCCGAGCGCCGGGACTTCTTACGGGCAGACCACGGTGATGTTGTGCGTTGCCGCTCTGTCGTTCGTCGGCGGGTTCAGCTCGACGATGGTGGGGGTGACCTGATCCGGCGCGGTCGCGTCCGCGATGATCGTGACGGTGACCGAGTAGTCGTTGTCTTCGCTGCAGTAGTCGTCGTTCGGCGTGATCGTCAGGGTCGCCACGCTGTCGGCCGTCGCGATGGACAAGCCCGCGGCACCCTCGCTCGCTCCTCCGGGCGCATCGACGGTCGTGTCGGCGTCTACTCCCCCCGCAGTGTAGCTGCCGGTGAACGTGGCGGTCAGCGGCGTCCCACCCGCGTGGCCGAGTCTCGCGTCACCCGTCTCCGCCGAGGTGAAGTGACCGGTCCCGTTGCCCCAGAGGTCGAACTCGACATCAACGGAAGAGCCGGATGCGACGGGCCGGCGAACCTGGCCTCCGGGTGCGATCGGGCTCCGCTCAGCCCTGTAGACGTCCTCGGGCCCCAGGACGCGGAGCACAGTTCCGCCGTCACCCAGCGCGCAGTTGCTGGTTTCGCGGCGGTAAGGACTCGCGGTCGTGCCGGCGCCGGTGTAGTCGCAGACGTTCACCGGCTCCAGGTCCGCTTCGGGCACCGGCAGGATGGTCGGCAGGATGCCGATACGGCCGCTGGCCGTGTGCTTGAGGAAGGCAGCGCCCATGCCCTCGGAGATCGAAACGCTGTCGCCAGGATCGGTGATCTCGACCGTCTCGTTGTCAAGAACGTCCACGGAGATCAGGTTGCCGACAGCCGAGCTCCACGTGTCGTTGATCCAGAACCAGCCGCCATCCTCAAGGCCCGCGATCTCGAAGGTGCCGTCGTCCCGATCGCAGAGGAGGCCGTTCCCGCGGTTGAACAACTGGGACGCCGTGTCACCCTGGATCGTGGCTTCCCCGGTGATCGTCACGCTGCCGCAGGAAGCGACGAAGGTGACCTCGTCGGCGTCCTGGGCGACGGTTCCGATGAATCCGCCGTGGCCCCTGTAGTACGGGACGATGTGGTCACACGTGAGGCAAGCGAGGTCCTGCGCCAGCGCCGTGGCCGGAAGCGCGCCGAGCGTCAGCGCGATCACGATCCGCTTCATCCGTCCGGTCTCCTGGGGCAGGGGGGACAAAGAAGAAAGAGCGGCAACCTCCGCGCCGGGCGAACCCGGCGCGGAGGCGCCGCTTTGAAGTCGTTCTCCCTGTTGGACTTCAGGACTCGTGAGCCCCTCAGCCCGAGGGAAGATCGGCTGTTCCCCTTAGTTGACGGGGAACGGGTTCTCCGGAACCAGCTCGACGCCCGGCTGAGCAGCAGAAGCCGAGGGGCAGACCACCGTGAGCTTGAACTGTGCCGCCGCGCCAGCCGCCGCAGGCGCGGTACCGATGGTAGGCGTAACCTGGGTCTTCTGCGTGGCATCGAGGGTCGCCGTGAAAGTGACCTCCGCCGAGTAGTTGACCGGGGGAGTTGCCGTGGGAGCGCAGTAACTCGCGTGCTGCGTCATGGTCAGCGTCCCCACGTTCGACGTGCCGTCGTGCGCGAACGTCAAACCCGCGCTCGCTGCAGCGTCCGACTCGATTGCCGTACCGGCATTCGGGCCGACAGCGCCGAGCATGGCACTAAGCGTGTTGGCCAGAGGAACCCCGCCAGGGTGTCCGAGCCTCGCGTTGGCGCCGTTTTCGGCGGCATCGTAGGTCGTGACGAAGTGGCCCGTGCCGTTGCCCCAGAGGTCGACCGTCACGGTCAGGTCTCCGGTAGCCGGCCGGGTCACGGTTCCGCCAGGCGCGATGTCGCTCCGCATACCCGTGAAGACGTCGGTCGGACCCTGGGCCCGGATCATCGTCCCACCGTTGCCGAGCATGCAGTTGCTGTCTTCCCGCACGTACGGGCTCGCCGTCGTTCCGGCTCCGCCGTAGGAGCAGGTGTTCGTCTCCGGCGGATCCATTTCCGCCACGGGCAGGATCGTCGGCAGGATGCCGAAGTTACCCATATCGTCCACGAGGACGGTAGCCCCGGCACCCGGCATCATCGTGACGTTGCCGGAGTCGGTGATTTCGGTCGGGGTGTTATCCAGAATGTCCATGGCGACGATGTTGCCAACGGCCGAGTTGTCGCCCATGTGCATCCAGAACCAACCGCCATCCATGATGGGGCCGAGTTCGAACGTGCCATCCTCGTCAGAGCAGGCGACATTGAGACCCCTCTCGTCCAGCAACGCGGCGACAAGACCCTCGTCGCCTGGCATTAGCGAGCCGGTCTTGGTGGTGTTGCCGCAAGTGGAGCGCCAGTTCACCATGTCACCGGTGGCCGTGGCTGCGAATCCCGCCGCACCGACGTAGATCGGCAACTGGTGTTCGCAGTCTTCGCAATCGGCGACCTGACCGAACGCCATCGCCGGAATCGCGCAGAGAACCAGCGCGATCGTGATGTGCTTCATCAGCTTCATCAGTTTGTTTTCTCCTTGGGCGGCTCTTGCCGCCGTTCGTTTCGGCCCGGCTGTCCAAAGCCGAACCAAGGTTCTTCGATCCGAAGATCAGGCCGTGGCGGTGCGGACTACCCGCGTTGCCACTGCCGCTGACGTTGTCACTCTGGACGGTCGCTTTCCGGCTCAACGAGCCACCGACCGCCACTCAAGCTGATGCTGCGCATCACCTCCCGCTAAAAGACTTCAAGGCCGTCTGTCCAAAGACGTGTTGGAACCTTAGCTGAAACGGCCGTGCAGATCCAGTGTGGTCCGGCATAGCGGCTTGTTCCTGTGGAGGGTTCCTCTACGGCTGGGCACTATAAGGCCTTCGAGGGGATTCGTCAAGGGGTTGTGGTGTGGAAGTAAGTTGTTGAGTCTATTGGGGGTTAGGGGGGGTTGGCCCAGTCCAGGGAGGTCGGGCTGATCTCGCCTGGGGCGGGGAGTGCCGGGTGGACGCGCTCCTCTTCCAGGGCCGGCAGCAGGGTGCGGCGGGCGACGCCCTTGCGGTAGGCGTCGGAGTCCGGGTTCTCCAGGCGGCGAACCGCCGAGAAGTGGACCGCCTCGCCGGTCACCGCGGGCCGGCCGTTCTCGCCGATTTCGCCGATCGGCCGGTCGTGGCGGCCCCAGACCCGGTAGACGGGCGACATCTTCCCCTGGGGGCCGAACGGATCGGGCGCGAGGTTGCGGGCTACCGCCCAAGGCTCGAAGGCGAGGCCGGCGCAGTAGGCCTTCGCCCACATCCAGAGCAGGGCGCCGTCCGAGAGCTTCGCGTGCGGACGTCCGCCGCCGACGTCGCCGTGCACTCCCGGGAACCAGAGCTGCTCCACCTCCTGGCCCTGGGCCGGCCGGCTCAGCCAAAGGGTGGGCGCGAAGGGGCGGCGGCCCTCGTCCACGGAAACCGCGTGGTAGGCGTGGCGGATGTGGCGGTCGAGCCGCACGTCGTGGAAGCGGTGGCGGCGGGCGCCGACCCAGTTCAGCCAGGTGATCGGCACGCCGAGGGCGCCGACGGTGTCCCAGACGCCGACGAAGTGGACGATGCTCGAGGGTCGGAAAACGTCGACGCCGCGGACGTCGGGGGCGGCCGGCGCCCGGCAGTAGACGTCCCGGTGGCGGGCGGCGCGTTGCTCCCGGGCCTTCCCGACAGGTATGCGGTAGATCGCCATGGCCTGGCTCGCCGCCTCCGCCGGCGGGCACTCGGCGAGGCCGCAGCGGCCCCCGTCCGGAATGCCGCAGAGGCCGATCAGCCCCGCCAGGCTGCGCGCGGTGTAGGCGCCGCGGCTGTAGCCGAACAGGAAGAGCCGGTCGCCCTCCACGTAGTGGTCGGTCAACCAGTGGTAGGCGAGCTCGACGTTCCGGGCCAGGCCGAGCCCGAGCACGCCTCCCCGGAAGCGGTCGAAGCGCCCGGTGCCGACGCCGCGGTCGTAGTAGGTGAGCTGCTGCACGCCGGCCGAGGTCGCCGGGCGGATGGCCTGGCAGGTCTTGACGACGTTCGTCGGCGACGACGCGTCGTCGCTGTTCCAGGTGCCGTCGAAGCACAGAGCGATGTTGCGGGGAACTCGCACAGTCTGCGAGGGGAGGGCGCGCAGAGGCTAAGCGCGAGGAAGCGGCAGTGCAAACGCCAAGTTCTCTTGACGTTCGGGAGGCTGGCGGTGGCCGGGCGGATAGGCTCGGCGCCTCAACTCGAAGGCCCAAGGAGACAGCCCATGACCGATACCGCCGCCGCCATCAACGACATCTTCACCCGGATGCCCGGTCGCCTGGATCCACAGGCCGCGGCGGGCCTGGACGCCGTGATCCAGTTCAACCTCTCGGGCGACGGCGGCGGCGTCTGGCACTGCGCGATCAAGGACGGCGCCTGCACGGTCGGCGAAGGCGCCCACGCCGCGCCGACGATGACGCTGTCGATGGAGGCCGCCGACTACGTAGGGCTCACGTCGGGGGAACTGGACGGGACCGTTGCGTTCATGAGCGGGAAGCTGCGGATCGACGGGGATATGGGGCTGGCGATGCGGATGCAGAGTCTGTTTCGTATTGGTTAGGACGTAACCCGGACAGTATGGTCGCCGGCTTCGCCGGCGGCGATCTGGCTGCCGCCTGCGGCGGCGGCGGGTCAGAAGACCCGCGCACCCAGCAGGACTTCGCGGTAGAAGTGGAGCTCGGCTTCGAGGGCGCGGACGATGTTCTCGGCGCGGCGAAAACCGTGCTGCTCGCCTTTGAACAGGTGGTAGTCGACGCGGAGGCCCTTGGCTCGTAGGGCCTCGACCATCGCTTCGGCCTGGTTCGGAGGGACGATGCGGTCCTCGTCGCCCTGGAAGAAGATGACCGGGCAGGAGAAGCGGTCACGGGCTTCGAGCGGCGAGCGCTCGTTGTAGAGATCGGCCCGCTCGGGGTACGGGCCGACCAGGCGGTCGAGATAGCGGGACTCGAACTTGTGTGTGTCGCGGGCGAGGGCGGCGAGATCGGCGACGCCGTAGTGGCTGGCGCCGGCGGCGAAGGTGTCCCTGAAGGCGAGCGCGGCGAGGGTGGTGTAGCCGCCGGCGCTGCCGCCGCGGATGAGCAGCTTGCCCGGGTCGGCCTCGCCGCGGGCGGCGAGCGCCTCGGCGGCGGCGGCGCAGTCCTCGACGTCGACGATGCCCCAGCGACCGCGCAGCGACTCGCGGTAGGCGCGGCCGTAGCCGGTGCTGCCGCCGTAGTTCACGTCGACGACGGCGAAGCCGCGCGAGGTCCAGAACTGGACGCCGGGGTCGTAGACGTGCTCGGCGGCGGAGGTCGGGCCGCCATGGCTCTTCACGATCAGCGGCGGTTTGGCGCCGGCCGGGGCCTGAGCGTCGTCGTTCCTGGGCGGGTAGAAGAAGGCATAGGCGCGGCGGTCGCCGGCGGAGGGGAAGTCGATGGGCCGGCCGGTGGAGAGGTAGCGGGGGTCGGGGGTTGGGCCGGTGGTGGTGAGGGTTTCTAGTTGGGGTTCGACGGAGTCGGAGAGATGGAGGCGGACGACCTCGGCAGGGCGGTCCGGGGCGGCGGCCAGGAAGATGACGGTGGCGGGAGAAGAGCGGAGCCGGCCTGGCGGCCGGCGTGATTCTCCGGCCGCCTCCGGCGGCAGCGGGTCAGAAGACCCGCGCACCCAGTGGGCGGCGGGAGAGCGTAGCCAGGTGATGGAGGTGTAGGGCGTCGGTATGGGGATGGGTTCGGCGGGCGTGGTGTGAGCGCCGTCGGGAAGAAACAGAAGACTCCATACGCCTTGCTCGCAGCAGGCCGCCACGATCCCGCCCGGCACGTGCGCGTAGGTGGACATGCCGAAGAGCCACGGTGGAACGCCGAACTCGGCGGATTGGGGGCAGAGGGATTCGGGCTCGCCGGATGCCGGCCAGAAGGCCGGCGCACCGACACCGGCACCGGCATCGGCACCGACGCGGTAGAGGTTCCACCAGCCGCTGCGGTCGGAGATGAAGGTGAGGCGGCCGTGGGTGTCGAAGCTCGGCTGCTGGACGGCTTCGGGGTGGTCCGGATCGCCGCCGGCGATGCAGCGCGGGGCTTGCGGCAGACCGGCGTCGTCCAGGTCGGCGAGGTGCAGCGCCGTGGCGTCCCAGGGCATGTCGGGGTGGTTCCAGCTCAGCCAGGCGAGATGCTTGCCGTCCGGGGAGAGGCGCGGCGAACTGAAGAAGTCGGCGCCGGAGACGAGTTCGGTGGGTGGCAGCGGCTCGGCGGCGGAGGCGTCGGATGGGTTCGCGGCGGGCGGGTCCGCGGGCAGCGGGATTGCCACGACGGCGGCGGTTTCGTCGCCGCCGGAGGAGGTCGGGCGTTCCTGGACGGCGAGGAGTCGGTGCCGGTGGGGGTCGAGGACGAGGTCGGCGTAGCGGGAGTTGTCTGCGGGGGTCAGGGGGATGGTGGTGTGCGCGGTTGCGAGGTAGACCCGTTGGTCGGCGAAGTTGACGAAGGCGTGGGCCGCCGCACCGACAATCAGGAAGGCGCCGCCGCCGTACTCGTGGACTCGGCTGCGGACGTCGAAGCCGTCCGGGGTCAGGGTGCGGGTGGCGCCGTCGGGATCGCGGCAGACGAGGACGTTGCGGCCGCCTTCTTCGGGGCGGCGCTCCAGCCAGCAGACGTTGTCGCCGGCGGCGGCGAGGTCGTCGATGCGGCGGGCGCCTTCGGCTACGGACTGTGCGGAGATTGGGGACGGCCAGGCGCCGTAGGGGGTGGTGGTGCGCGGGTGGTCGTCAGGCATCGGCGGAGCGTAGCGCGGCGCACCGACAACGGCGGCATGGTTGTTGCTTCCTTCTGCTGGCCTATAGTCTTCCCCACTGCCCGGAACAGCAGCACGCACAAGGAACAACCGATGAAGAACATGACCTGGATCGCCCTCGCCAGCCTCGTGCTCCTGGGCGGCGCCGGCCTCGCACAACAGGACGACCTGCCGGCGGTGTTCTCGGAGGTGATCGACGTCCGGGTCGTGAACATCGAGGTCGTCGTCACGGACCGGGACGGCAACCGGGTCCACGGCCTGAAGGCGTCGGACTTCGAACTGCTGGTGGACGGCGAGCCGACGCCGATCGACTACTTCACGGAGATCGAGGAGGGGCGCGCGCGGGCCTCGGCGGACGGCGACGCCGTGGCGGGGGTGCCGAACCTCGAGCCGGAGGCCCCGGTGGGAACCAGCTTCCTGCTGTTCATCGACGACTTCTTCACGATCAAGCGCGACCGGGACCGGGTGCTCGACCGCCTGGAGGAGGACCTGACGCAGCTCGGGCCGGCCGACCGGGTCGCCGCCGTCTCCTTCGACGGCAAGACGGTGAACATGCTGACCACCTGGACCAACTCGCCGACCCAGTTGTCGGACGCGCTGCGCGAGGCTCGCCGGCGCAGGGCGCACGGCCTGATGCGGATTGGCGAACTGCGCACGAGCGACCAGGAGCGACTCGAGCAGTCGGAACTGCGCGCCATCGCGAACCGGTTCATCGAAGAAGGCGGCGTCGAGCCGCCCGAGGAAACGCTGCGCAACAGCCTGCGCGGCACCGAGCTCCGCTACGCGACGAACCTCGAGAACCAGCTGGAGCGGTCCGTGCTGGCGGCGGTGGCGACCCTGCGCAGCTTCGCCAACCGCCCGGGCCGCAAGGTGATGCTCCTGCTCGCCGGCGGCTGGCCCCAGTCGCCGGCTCTCTACACGATCGCCCGGGACAACGTGACGCCCGTCGGCATCGGCGCCGCGTCGGACTCCCGGCTGATGAGCGAGGACGACCTCTACGGTCCCCTGGTCTCGGCCGCGAACCTGATCGGCTACACCCTCTATCCGGTCGACGTGCCGGGATTCCGCCCGGAGTTCAACCTGGATGCATCGGTAGGGCTCGACAGCAACCGGGCGAGCGATCCGTCCGCGGGCGCCGGCGCGTTCCAGGAGAGGGAGCTGCTGCAACACGTCACCCTCCAGTCGCTGGCCCGTTCGACCGGCGGCCTGCCGATGATCAACGCCGACCGCGACACCGCGCTGGCCGACGTGGTGGCGGACACCCGCTCCTACTACTGGCTCGGGTTCCAGCCGCAGCGGCGCGAGGACGACGAAGTCCACGATGTCGAGGTGCGGCTGGTGGACCATCCGGACCGGCGCGGCTTCCGCGTGCGCTCGCGTGAGGGCTACGTCGACATGTCGCGCGCCAGCGAAGTCACGATGATGGTCGAGGGTTCGCTGCTGTTCGGGAATCCGCCCTCCGCGAAACCGCTCGGCGTGCGCTTCGGCCGCCCGGAGCGGCGCCGCATGGGGAAGATGGTCGTCCCGGTCGAGGTGGCGATCCCGCTCGACGAGGTCCAGCTCCTGCCCGTCGCCGGCATGTGGCAAAACGAGCTGGAGTTCCGGGTCACGGTGATGGACAAGCACGGCAACCGCTCGGAGACGCCGGTCGAGAAGGTCCGCATCGCCGGCCCACGGGAGCCGCAGCCCGGGCAGTACTTCACGTACCAGACCGGACTGGAACTGCGGCGGCGGGAGCACACCTTCGTCATCGCCGTCTACGACCCGCTCACCGGCGCGATCCTGTCGTCGAGCGGCGAGATCGGCGTCCGGTAGAGCCGCTGGGTGCGCGGGTCTTCTGACCCGCCTGCCGCCGTAGGCGGCGATCCCACTCGTGCCAACATCATCGGCGTGAAAGCCGGCGACACCATCTCACGGTTCAGGATTCAGCAGCCGCTCCAGGGCCTGCCCGGGGAGTTGCCGCTGCCGCTGTACCGCGCGCAGGATCTCGCCGCTCGGTCCTGGGTGCTGGTGCAGCCGTTCCCCGAGGACGCACCGGCGGCGGAGGTCGAGGCAGCGGCCGAGCACGCGGTGGCGTTGGCGGACATCGCGCGCGTAGTCAGCAGCTCCCTCGAACCGCCGGCACACCTCGCGTGGACCCTCGGCGGTGGCGAGACCTTGCGCCAGCGACTCCAGCGCGCGCCGCTCGGCCCCGAGCAGGCCGCCGAGCTGGGCCTCGCGATCGCCAGGGCGCTACGCAACCTGCACCGGGCCGGCGTGGTTCACGGCAGCCTGCGGCCGGCCAACGTCCAACTGCTGGAAGGCGGCGAGGTGAAGCTGCTGGCCCCGTCGAGCATCGGCCCGGTAACCCTGGCCGTGGCCACCGAGGCAATTGAGTCGCCGAGCCTCTGGACCGCGGCCTATCTCTCGCCGGAGCAGATCGAGGGCGCGGCCGCAGCGATCACGGGCGACCCCGTGCCGTTCACGACCGCGGACGATGTGTGGACTCTCGGCGTGCTGCTCTACGAACTGGTGACCGGCGAGTTGCCGTTCATCGCAAACACCTACGACGCGATGCGACGGGCCGTCGCCGTCCAGCCGATCGACCTGGCCGGCACGCTTCCCGGCAGCGCGCCCGAGGCGTTCGAGCCGGTGTTCGCGACCGTCTTCGACCGCGACGCCGACCGCAGGCGCGCCGCTCTCGACGACGTGATTGGCCGGTTGCGCCGTGTCCGGGATGAACTTCGACCTCGGGTGCGCCCCACCGATGACAGCGTTTCGCGGGCCCGCGCCCGCAAGTCGGCCGCCGCGGGCGACCGCTCGGCCGCCAGCCCACGGAAGGGAGATTGGCAGTCGGCGATCGAGTCACTGAACGACCGCAGGCGACGCCTTGCCCGGGAACGGCCGGCGCCGCCGATGTGGCGCGTGCTGTTGCTGCCGCTGGCCGTGCTGCTGCTGGCGGGGGCGGTGGTGGTGGCGTTGCTGCTGCGATAGTCCGCTTGGAGCCCGGAGGAGAATGGTCGCCGGCTTCGCCGGCGGCGTTGTTTCTGGCCGCCTTCGGCGGCGGCGGGTCGGAAGACCCGCGCACCCAGAGGTAGGGCGTTGCTGTGGCGTGATTCTCTACTGGCGCCGTCTAAAACGAAGAAAGCGGGCCTTTCGGCCCGCTTTCGCGAATCTGCCGCTGTGCGGCGGGTCAGGCGGCTTCGGCGGCGGACACCTTGACGGTGACCGTGCCGTCGTCGGCCTTCATCGCCTCGCCCGTGACCTTGGCGTTCTTGCCGCCAAGACCCTCGAGGGTCTTGATCGCCGCGGCGTCGGAGCCGGCGCGATCGATCTTGACGACGTCGT
This sequence comes from Holophagales bacterium, assembly GCA_009836625.1. GTDB lineage: Bacteria > Acidobacteriota > Thermoanaerobaculia > Multivoradales > Multivoraceae > Multivorans. The sequence continues at coordinate 5,094 of VXVC01000002.1, read as the reverse complement.
CGCCCACGAGCAGACCCATCTCGTTGCCGTCGCCCAGACACTTGGCGGCGCAACTGGCATGACCGGCGCCCTTCTGGCCGTTGCCGAAACAGACCATGTCGAGGACCTCGCCGGTCCAGGTGTCGCCGGCGAGCGCCGGGGCGCCGAGCATCAACGAAAGGGCCAATGCCGCAAACAGTGCCTTCTTCATGCTGAGTCCTCCATCTTGGGGAGCGGTTCGGGGAGAAAGAGACGGCAGGCTAGCACAAGGAACGACAGTGGTGTGCAGGGTGCGAGAGCCATCGCCTCTCTGGGTGCGCGGGTCTTCTGACCCGCCCTGGGCGGAGCCGCGGAGCGGTAGAGGCCGGAGGAACAAGGACGCCGGCTTCGCCGGCGGCGATTTCGAAGCCGCCTGCGGCGGCAGCGGGTCAGAAGACCCGCGCACCCAGAGAGAAGGCGTTGCTGTAACCCAGCTTCAGCCGTCGGTCACACACCCCGTCGACGCGGAACTGACGGTCTTTACGTAGCGGTACAGCGTGCCCCGCGTCGCCTTTAGCGGCGGTGGTTGCCAGGCGTTCCTGCGGGCCTCCAGTTCGGCGTCGTCCAGGGCCACGTCGATCGTGTTCCGCACCGCGTCGATCTCGATCCGGTCGCCGTCGCGGAGCAGGGCGAGGGCGCCGCCTTCCTGGGCCTCCGGCGCCACGTGGCCGATCAGGAAGCCGTGCGAGCCGCCGGAGAAGCGGCCGTCCGTGACCAGCGCCACGCGATCGCCGAGGCCGGCGCCCATGAGCGCCGAGGTCGGCTTCAGCATCTCGGGCATCCCCGGACCGCCCTTGGGCCCCTCGTAGCGGATGACGATAACCGAGCCGTCGCGGATCTCGCCGCGCTCCAGCGCTTCGACCATTTCTTCCTCGGAGTCGTACACCTGGGCCGGTCCCGCGAAGCGCTCGCCCTCCTTGCCGGTGATCTTCGCCACGGAACCCTCGGTCGCCAGGTTGCCGCGGAGGATCTGGAGGTGGCCGGTGGCCTTGATCGGCTCGTCGAAGGGCAGCACCACGTCCTGGCCCGGCGCGAGGTCGGGCAGCGGCGCCAGGTTCTCGGCGAGGGTCCTGCCGGTGACGGTCAGGCAGTCGCCGTCGATCAGTCCGCGTTCCAGCAGCATCCGCAGCACCGCCGGCGTGCCGCCGACGTCGTGGAGGTCCTCCATCAGGTACCGGCCCGAGGGCTTCAGGTCGGCGAGGAAGGGGACCCTGTCACTGACCTTCTGGAAGTCGTCGATCGAGAGGTCGACGCCGGCCGACCGGGCGATAGCGAGCAGATGGAGCACCGCGTTCGTCGAGCCGCCGAGGACCGTGATCAGCACCATCGCGTTCTCGAACGCCGCCCGGGTCATGATCGCGCTCGGCCGGAGGTCCTGTTCGAGCAGGGACTTGACGGCGGCGCCGGCACGCCGGCACTCCTCCAGCTTCTCCGGTGCTGTGGCGGGAGTCGACGAACTGTAGGGCAGCGACATGCCGAGCGCCTCGATCGCCGCCGCCATCGTGTTCGCCGTGTACATGCCGCCGCAGGCGCCGGCGCCGGGACAGGCGCGGCGGACGATCGTCTCCCGCTCGTCGTCGGTCAGGGCGCCGCTGATCGCCTCGCCGTAGCTCTGGAAGGCCGAGATGATGTCGATCTTGCCGCCCCGCCACTCGCCCGAACGGATGGTGCCGCCGTAGATCACGATGGCCGGCCGGTCCACGCGGGCGATCGCCATCATGCAGCCGGGCATGTTCTTGTCGCAGCCGGGGATCGACACGTTCGCGTCGTACCACTGCGCCGCCATCACCGTTTCGATCGAGTCGGCGATGAGGTCGCGGGACTGGAGCGAGTAGCTCATCCCGTCCGTCCCCATCGAGATGCCGTCCGAGACGCCGACTGTGTTGAACCGCAGGCCGACGCAGTCGGTGGCGTCCACGCCCTCCTTGGCCGCCGCGGCGAGGTCGAGCAGGTGCATGTTGCAGGTGTTGCCCTCGTACCAGACGCTGGCAATCCCCACTTGCGGCTTGCCCATGTCCTCGGGGGTAAGGCCGGCACCGTAGAGCATCGCCTGCGACGCTCCCTGCGACTTGTCCTGGGTGATGCGAGCGGAGTAGCGGTTCAGGCGGATCATGGCGGGCGACTATGGCATAGGCGTTTCTCTGGGTGCGCGGGTCTTCTGACCCGCCCCGGGCGGAGCCGCGGAGCGGCGGAGGCCGGAGAAAGTAGCCGCCGGCCAAAGGCCGGCGACGATGTTTCTGGCCGCCTACGGCGGCAGCGGGTCAGAAGACCCGCGTACCCAGCAGAGGGCCACCGACACCACCCTCACCTGCCCCTGCACACCATCCCTACGCGCGGCCTACCAGGCGTTTCAGGGGCCGCTTGATGGGGCCGGGAAGGCGGCGGCCGATGCGGACGGCCTGGCGTTCGATGCGCACGGCCAGGCTCTCGCGGGCCATGGAGAGAGGCCGGCGGCCGCCCTTCTGCAGCCACTTCGCCTCTTCTTCGGTGATGGTCAGGGCCGCGGCGGCGGCCAGGTCCTCGACTTCCTGCTCGGTGGCGGCGCCGACTATGGCGTGCAGGGGAAGGTCCTGGGCGAGCACCCAGGCGAGCGCGATCTGGGGCACCGTCGCGCCGCCGGCCTCGGCGAACTCGATCACCCGCTCCAGGCGGGCGATGTTCAGGTCGTGGACGTAGGCGGTGCGGCAGGCCTCGTCGACCAGGCTCGGGTCCGCGGCGAGGGCACGCCGGGTGACGCGGCCTGAGAACAGGCCCCGCGCCAGGGACGACCAGGCGAAGATGGCCATGCCCGTGCTCCGGTGCCACTCGCGGTCGTCGGCGGCCGCCTTGCCCGTCAGGGTGACGCAGCCGCCGCCCCACGGGTCCTTGACCTGGTCGGCGAGCGAGAAGTTGGGGCTCGACGCGGCGGGCAGCGGACGATCGTTGGCTTCGGCGTACTCGCAGGCCTCTTCGATCCGCGCGCGGGTCCAGTTCGAGAATCCGTAGGCGCGCAAGCGGCCGGCGGCGAGATGTTCGGCGAACGCGTCGACCATCTCGCCGACCGGCACGGCCGAGTCGTCGCGGTGGAGCATGTAGAGGTCGACGGCCGGAAGCCGGAGCCGGTCGAGGGACTCGGCGAGGTCCTGCGCCAGAGCCTCCGGGTTGACGCGCGGCCCCGCCGCATCGGGGTGGCAGCCCTTGGACAGGATGAAGACGTCGTCCGCCAGGCCGCGGCGCTCCAGCCAGTCGCCGATGGCGCGTTCGGAGGCGCCGTTGCCGTAGACGTGGCCGGTGTCGAGGGCGTTGATGCCGTGCTCGAAGGCGGCGTCGAGGAGGGTGTCGGCTTCGTCCTGGGAGGCGGGGGTGTCGTTGGTGAGGGGCATTGTGCCGAGGATGAGGCGGGGTAGTGCGTCGGCCCGCGCACCCAGAGCAACGTTGTCTACAGGGCGGTAGGTCATTGCTCTGTGGGTGCCGGCCGTGACGCCGATGCTGGGCTCGAAGGGGTACTGGACGCCGATGCGGCGGCGGAGTTCGTCCATCAGTTCGAGCAGGCCGATGGACTCCGCGTGCGGCAGGAGCGGGCTCTCGACGTCGCCGTCGCGGAGCATTCGCGCGAGTTCGAGCGCCTGGTACTCGTAGCCGTTGCAGAGGAACGGGCACTCGAGCGTGGCGACCTCCTGCGTCTCGCACTCCAGCCTGAGCGTCTGGGCGCGCCAGAAGTCCGCCATCACGATCCTGCCGCGGTCGCCCTGGATGACGCCGGTGGCGGAGAGGGCCTTGCTGATGGAGGACTCGAGGTACGCCTCGGCGCCGTCCCCGAAGCGCAGGACGATCTTGCAGTGCTCGTCGACCCCGGAGGGGGCGAGGTCGGCGCGGACCTCGATCTGCGGGATGTTGCCGCCGGTCACCCGCTCCCCGAAGACGAGCGACGCCAGCGAGAGCGTGTAGCAGCCGATGTCGAGCAGGCTGCCGCCGGCCAGTTCGGGATCGTAGAGCCGGCTCCCCGGGTCGAACTGGGCGCGGAAGCCGAAGGCGCAGACCACCCGGCTCGGCTCGCCGATCGTGCCCTTGGCGACCCAGTCCGCGGCCCGCAGGGTCGCGGGCAGGAACCGGGTCCACATCGCCTCGAGCAGCGGCCGTCCGCGTTCGTGGGCGATGGCGCACAGACGGCGGGCCTCCGAGGCGTTGACGCAGAGCGGCTTCTCGCAGAGCACGGCCTTGCCGTGCCGGAGCGCCAGCGACGCGTGCTCCAGGTGACCGGAATGGGGACTGGCGACGTAGACCGCGTCGACCGACTCGTTGCGCACCAGGTCCCGGTAGGTGCCGACCTCGGCGTCCCTGTAGCCCCGCTCGGCCCTGAAGTTGGCCGCGCGCTGCGGGTCGCGGCTGCCGACGGCCACGATTTCGTGACCGTCCAGCCCATCGATTGCGGTGGCGAAGACGCGGGCGATGGCGCCCGGACCGATGATTCCCCAACGAACGGTTGCGACCATGATTCAGACCTTTCCGCGCAGCGCCTGGAACGCCAGGTCGCGGGCGCGACGGGGCTCGTAAATGAAGACACGACGGACCTTGGGGCCTACTCGATAGCGCATCCCGGCCAGCCGCCGCGACCAGCCGGCGCGGGGACGGGCCACCGTCAGCGCGTAGTGGCCGTCGCCGGCGCCCGAGCCCGCCGCGAGCCGCCGGAGGTCGGACTCCGGCAGCCGGCTCCAGTCGACGGAGGTGGCGAGCGGCGCGATCAGGTCGCCGCCGTAGGAGCGCACGGACTCGACCCGGAAACCGGTGCGGACCAGCCGGGCGATGTCGCCGGAGCGGGTGGCCCGGGCGCAGTCGCCCTCCACCGGCGGCATGGGCAGCCGTTCGAAGCGCCGTGCCTCGGCCGGCAGCCGGCGGTAGGCGGCCGCGGCCGCGGCGCCGGTGCGACCGTTCCACTGGTGACGGGCCGGGCCCACGTAGTCGTCCACGAACAGCCGGCCGCCCGGTTCCAGGGCGTCGAGCAGGGCGTCGAGGAGGCGTTCGAGGCGGAGGTGGGAGGACAGGCCGCCGATGCAGCAGGCGGCCTGGTAGGTGGCGGCGGGGAGGATGGGGTTGCGG
>VXVC01000005.1:25344-288192 GCA_009836625.1 Holophagales bacterium | reverse complement strand
GGGTGGGGGCAAAGAGGAGGGAGGCGGCGAGAACCCCCGCGCACCAGTCAGCTTTCCGATCGATTCTCTTCGACATCCGTGACTCCCTTCCGTGCTGGTCGACTCCGAGAGCGTAGTATTCCCCGCTCATGCCCGACTCGCGAGTCCGACGGTTCGTTCGCGATCCCCTGTTCGTGTTCCTGGCGATCGGTGTCGCGGTGTTCACGCTCGACCGCATGGCCGGCGGGGTCTTCGATTCCGAAGGTCGCAACATCGTCGTCACGCGAGCGCATGTGATCCGTCTGGCCGACCTCTGGAGCGCCCAGATCGGCCGGCTGCCGACCGTGGCGGAGCTCGACTCCCTGGTCGAGGACCACATCCGGGAAGAGATCCTGGTACGCGAAGCGGCGCGCATGGGTCTCGACGCAGACGACACGATCGTCCGCCGCCGCCTGGCCCAGAAGATGTCCTTCCTGATTGAGGACACGGTGGTCACGGAACCGGTGTCGGACGCCGACGTCGAGGAGTACTTCGAGGCGAACGCGGAACGCTACGGGGAACCGCGGCGCTTCACCCTCCGCCACGTCTACGTCAGCCCCGACCGGCGCGGCAGCGACGAGGAAGCGATGAGCGCCGCCACGGAGATCCTCGAACAACTCCACATCGAGGGCAACGACGCCGCGCCTGAGAACACGCTCTGGCGACGGCTGGGCGATCCCTTCATGCTGCGCCGCGAGTACGGGCGCCGGACCGCCGAGGACCTCGCCGAGCTGTTCGGCGGCGCCTTCGTCGACGCGCTCGACACCTTGCCCCTCGGCGAGTGGGCCGGACCCGTCGAGTCCGCCTACGGCTACCATCTCGTCCGGCTGTCCGTCCGTACGGAAGCCCAGCCGGCGGTGTTCGAGGACGTCCGCCGGCGAGTGTTGGACGACGCTCAGCGGGATGCCCGCGACGCAGCGAACCGGGCCGCTCACGAGCGTCTGCGCGAGCGCTATCGGGTCGAGATCGAGGAGATCGACTTCGTCTCCGAGCTCGAGGGCGGTACGGAGGCGAGCGCGGCAGGAGAAGAGCCCTGAGCTTCCGACTCCGCCGGCTTGCCCTGGCAGCGGCGACGCTCGCCGGGTTGCTCGCGGCGGCCGTCCCCGCGAGCGCCCACGAGGTCCGTCCCGGCTACCTCGAGCTGAACGAGGGCGAACCGGGGACCTTCGAGGTCGTCTGGAAGCAGCCCCGCCGCGGCGCGCTGCTGCTCCTGCTCGATCCGGTGCTGCCGGAGCACTGCACCGAAACAGCCCGCCTGGCGCCGGAGAGCCTGGCCGGCGCCCTGGTCGAACGCTGGACCGTCGAATGCGGGGCGGCGGACGACGACCCGGACCGCATCTTCCACGGCGAGACCTTCGCCATCGCCGGGCTGGAACGGACCCTGACGGACGTGCTGCTCCGGATGAGCTTCGCCAACGGCGACAGCCTCACCCAACTGCTCCGGCCGGAGGCGCCCTCGGTCACCGTCGACCGGGAGGAGGCCGGAAACGCCCTGCCCTACTTCCGGCTCGGCGTCGAGCACCTGGTGTTCGGCTTCGACCACATCCTGTTCGTCATCGGCCTGCTCTTCTACGTCCGCAGTCCGTGGCGCCTGGTCGGCGTCATCACTTCGTTCACGCTCGCCCACAGCATCACCCTGGCGCTTTCCTCCCTGGATGTCGTGAGGCTCTCCTCGGCGCCGGTCGAGGCGGTGATCGCCCTGTCGATCCTGTTCCTGGCGGTCGAGCTGTTGCGTCCCGAGGACCAGAGGTCGCCGATCACGACGAAGAGCCCGTGGCTCATCGCTTTCGCCTTCGGCCTGCTCCACGGCTTCGGCTTCGCCGGCGCCCTGGCCGAGATCGGCCTGCCGGAGCGGGCGATCGCAATGGCCTTGTTCCTCTTCAACGTCGGCGTCGAGGTCGGGCAACTCCTCGTCGTCGCCGTGGTGCTCGCGCTCGTGGCCGTCGTCAAGCGGGTCGGCATCGTCGTGCCGGAACTCGTCCTGCGAACTCCGATCTACGCGACCGGGATCATCGCAGCCTTCTGGTTCGTGGAGCGGGTGGGCCGGATCGTGGTGTGAATCCCGGGCGCTAAGATGACCGTTCCGTCCACAGCGGCAGAAACGGGAGGAGCCGGCGTATGGCGAAGGCAGGCGACGAGGCGCAACAGGCCGACAACGGCAAGCCGAAGGGACTTCTCAACCGGTTTCTGAACGCCATCGAGGTCGTCGGCAACAAGCTGCCCGACCCGGCGATCCTCTTCCTGCTGCTGCTGTTCCTGACCTGGATCGCTTCGGTGCTGCTGGCGCCGATCCAGTTCGCGGACATCCACCCGGTCACAGGCGAGCCGGTCCGGATCCAGAACCAGCTCACAGGCGAGGCGCTGGCGACGTTCATGGCGCGGCTGGTGACGACGTTCACCGGGTTCGCGCCGCTGGGCGTCGTGCTGGTCGCGCTCCTCGGCGTCGGCGTGGCCGAGAAGACGGGGTTCATCAACACCGGCCTGCGCCTGATCCTCGGCTTCACGCCGAAGAGCCTGCTGACCCCGATGCTGATCCTCGCCTCGATCGTCAGTCACACGGCGGCGGACGCCGGCTACGTCCTCGTCATCCCGCTCGGCGGGGTCATCTTCTACGCCGCTGGCCGCCATCCGCTCGCCGGCATCGCGGCCGCCTTCGCCGGCGTGTCGGGCGGCTTCTCGGCCAACTTCATCCCCTCGGGCATCGATCCCCTGCTCCAGGGCTTCACGCAGTCCGCGGCCCAGATCCTCGATCCCGAGGTCCTGGTGAACCCGCTCTGCAACCTCCTGTTCACCGCGCTGTCCTCCATCCTCGTGGTCGCCGTCGGCTGGTACCTGACCGACCGGGTGATCGAGCCGAGGCTCCGCGGCACCGAGATCGACGGCGACCCGGAAGAGATGCCGAAGATGGAGGAACCGAGCCGAAGGGACCGTCTCGGTTTCCTGGCCGGCATGGGGTCCCTGGTGGTCGGCCTGGTCGTCCTGCTGCTCTGGGCCTGGCCCGAGACGTCGCCGCTTCGCAGCGAGGCCGGCGAACTGACCGCGTTCTCGGCGCCGCTGATGCAGATGCTGGTGCCCCTGATCTTCGTGTTCTTCCTGATTCCCGGCGTCGTCCACGGCTACGTCGCCGGCACGGTGAAGACCCACCGGGACATCGTCGACGGCATGAGCGACGCGATGCGCACGATGGCGTACTACCTGGTCATGGCCTTCTTCGCCGCCCAGTTCATCGCCGCCTTCAGCAGTTCGAACGTCGGCCTGCTGATCGCGCTCAAGGGCGCGAACTTCCTGCGCGATCTCGGCCTGCCCGCGCAGGCGACCGTGGTCGGGATCATTCTGCTGTCGGCGGTCGTCAACCTGTTCGTCGGCTCGGCCTCCGCGAAGTGGGCCGTGCTCTCCGTCATCTTCGTGCCGATGCTGATGAGCCTGGGCATCTCGCCCGAACTGACCCAGGCCGCCTACCGGGTCGGCGACAGCGTGACGAACATCGTCACGCCGCTCATGCCCTACTTCCCGCTCGTCGTCGTCTTCTGTCAGCGCTACACGAAGAAGGCGGGCATCGGCACTGTCCTGTCGCTGATGATCCCGTACGCCGTCACCCTGCTCATCACCTGGACGATCTTCCTGATCGGCTACTGGCTACTGGGCATCCCGCTGGGCCTCCAGGCGGGATACACCTACCCCGCGGCCTGATCGAGCCATGAAGAAGGCACTGTCGATACCCGCGGCGCTGCCTGTGTTCCTGGTGCTCGGCGCCACGCTCGCGGCGGCAACCTGGGCGCAGCCGACCCGGCCCATCTACCCGGTCTACGAGGGCTACGTACCGAACGACGACGGCACGGCCGTTCTGGTGTTCGGCTACTACAACCACAACTCGGTGGCGGTCGAGATCCCGGCGGGCGAGGCGAACCGCTTCGACCCGGGACCGGCAGACCGCGGACAGCCGACCGTCTTCGAGCCCGGGCGGCAGCGCAACGTCTGCCTGATCGTCCTGCCAGCCGACTACGAGGGCAACCTGAGCTGGTCGGTCGCCGTGGGCGAAAACACGAAGCAGACGACGGAACGGGGCGGAATCGATACCCTGTACCTGATCGAGAACATCTCCATGGCCTATCGCCGGGCGAAGCAGGTCGACACCGCCGCCGCCGAGCAAGGCGTCTGCCTCTCACCCGAGCCGGCCAGCACGAGGAGCCAACCATGAACCGGACTCTCGGAACCCTGACGACAGCCGCGATTCCGCTGCTCGCCCTCCTTGCCGTTCCGGCCGCTCCTCCGGCTGCGGCGGCCGACGGCGATACGCCGACCTTCAGCCGCGACATCGCACCGATCTTCCAGCGCTCATGTCAGCGCTGCCATCGCCCCGAAACCGCGGCGCCGATGTCGCTCCTCAGCTACGAGCAGATTCGGCCCTGGGCGCGGTCCATCAAGCGCCGGGTCGAGTCCCGGCAGATGCCGCCCTGGCACATCGACCGGACGATCGGCGTCTACGAACCGGATCCGAGCCTGAGCGACGAGGAAATCGCCCTGGTCACGGCCTGGGTCGACGGCGGCGCTCCGCGCGGCAACCCCTCCGACCTGCCGCCGCAGATCGAGTGGCCGTCCGGCGACGCCTGGGAGTACGGCGAGCCCGACCTGGTCGTCGAGATGCAGGAGGACATGGTGGTGCCGGCCGAGGGCCCCGACCTGTTCGTCAACTTCATCGCCGACACCGGCCTCACCGAGGACCGCTACATCCGCTGGATCGAGGTCAAGCCGAGCAAGGCCGGCCGCGCGACCGTCCACCACACGATGGTCTACGCGATCCAGGACGACGCGGAGTACGTAGGCGAGGACTTCTTCGAGCGCGACGACGACCCCAACCGCCGCGACGCCGAGGGCAACCCCGTCGGCTCGCTGCTGATCGAGTACGCGGTCGGTAACACCGGCGACGTCTACGCCGACAACACCGGCAAGCTGCTGATGGCCGGAGCGAAGATCCGCTTCAGCGGCCACTACCACTCGATCGGCGAGGTGATCCGCGACCGCCAGCGGGTCGGTTTCGGCTTCTACCCCCGCGGCGTCGTGCCGAAACACCGGATCGTCTCCACCCGGCTCTTCGCCGGCCTGCCCAGCAACCGCGGCTGGCGCAACAACGAACTCTCCATCCCGCCCGGCGCCGACAACGTCCGCCACGACGGCTACCGCGTCCTCGACCGGCCGATCCAGTTGATCAGCTTCCAGGCCCACATGCACTATCGGGGCAAGGGCATGGAGCTCGAGGCGATCCACGCCGACGGCCGCCGCGAACTGCTCACCCGCATTCAGAACTACGACTTCAACTGGCAGATCGCCTACCCGTACAAGCACCCGCCGGTCTTCCCCGCCGGCACCGTCCTGCACGTGACGTCGTACCACGACAACTCGGAGAACAACCCCTACAACCCCGACCCGACCGCCTGGGTCGGCTGGGGCAACCGGACCGTCGACGACATGGCGATCGGCTGGACCAACTTCGTCTTCCTGTCCGAAGAGGACTACGAACAGCACGCAGCGGCCGGCGCCGCCACCGGAGCGGGCGACTAGTCCAAAATCGAGGCGGGTATTGCGGCGGTGCGTACGCCGCCGTCCCGCCAGGCGAAGACCAGGCGGCCTTCGCCGCGGACGAGCTTGGGTACGCCGACGGCGCTACGGCCGGCGGGCACCGGCGCTACGGTGAGTGGCGTGCCGGCGCCTTCGTCCTGGCTGACACGGCGAACTCGCAGTTCGAAGTGACCGGTTTCCGATCGCTCCACCCAACTGACCGCGGCGCTGCCGTCTTCTAGAGTGGCGACGCCGGCCCAGCCGCGTGGGGACCCGTGATCGATTCGGATTGGATCGTCGAACCGTTGCTCTGTGGTGTTCCAGAAGGCAGCCAGCACCTTCGACTCGCCGCCGGCGGCGGTGAACCAGGCGACTGCCGGGCCTGATGCACTCGAAGCCAGGGCCGGGCCGTTCGTCGGACAACCCCGGATGTGCCAGCCGTCGCGGTGGACGAGTTTCGGACTGCTCCATCGTTCGTCCCGGAGACGGGCGAAGGAGATGTCCCGGAACTCCCCTTCCCGGCGGTCGCGAAAGGCCAGAAACAGGCCATCCGAACTCGGCGCCATCGCCGTCGTGCAGCAACTGCACACATCGGCGTCCACCTCGCGGTCGCCCACCAGCGCGCCGGCTGCATCGAAACGCGCTGACCGAAGAGCCATCCGCGGCTCCGCCTCGCCGTGTCCGGCCGAGGCCGGCTCCGCATTGTCGTCACCGACGGTGGCCAGGTAGGCCATCTCGAACCCGTCCGCAGCCGGGGCATACGCCACGAATCCGGCGTATCCGTCAACGCCGTCGCCACTCGCCTGGAACACTTCTCGCCAAGTCTCGCCCCGGTCCTCCGAGAACGCCAGCCGGATGCCGTAGCCGTAGTCGCCCTCCCGATCCTCGTCGTGAACCAGCCAGTGCGCCGCCAGCCGGTCGCCGGGCAACTGGACGACCGCGAGGTGGTCGATCCAGTTGACGAACCAGTTCTTGCCCCTGGCGATGGTTGTCGCGGGCCCCCACTTCTCACCTTGCAACTCCGCGAACCGAAGCGCATGACCGCCCTCGCCCAGGCGCTCAACCCAACTGAGGACGATCGTCCCATCGGGTCCCGCGTTCAGGGCATAGCTGCTGCTCATCTCCGCCGCAGGCGTATCGAGCAGCCGCACCTCAGCGGACGCAGCCGTAGGCAGGACGCTGATCCCGAAAGCAATGAAGAAGAGGAGACGACTCACGGGCCGGTTTGTCTCACTACTGCCAGGTCACCGCCATGGCGAAGAAGTGGTCGAAGACCTCGCGGTTGGGGTGGTTGGCGTCGTTGTTTTCGGGGCTGCGGATGTAGAAGTCGAGTTGCTGGGCCGCGGGGTTCACCGCTCCGGCGGGGCCTTCGGTCGGTTCGAGTTGCACCTGCAGCGTCTCGCGGTTGCGCATTCCCTGCGTGACCATGAAGTGGATCTGGTAGTCGCTGTACAGCTCCTCGCCGTCGAGGGTCGCGTGGCCGTAGCCCCAGCCGGCGACGTAGAGAAGACTCTTGGGCCAGTTCGAGTCGCCGCAGCCGGCGTCGCCGTGCTCGAACAGGTAGGCCGCGATGCCGCCGTCCTGGCACGGCGAGAACTCGTGGAAGCGGTCCAGTTCGACGATGTACTCCCCTTCCGGAAGCTGCAACTCGGCGCGAAACGTGCCCGTGTTGGCGATCTCGTCGACGTCGATCAGGATCTCGCCACCGACCGGCGCCACGTTGCTCGCGTCGTCGCCCATGTGGTCCCAGGGAGACTCGTCGTCCAGCCGGCCGACCTGGTGGACATCGGTGCCCACGATGACGAAGCGGCCGTCGTACAGCTCGTGCTGCTCCGGCTCGTAGAGGCCCATGCCCGTGCCGGGCTGGTTGCGGGCGGTCACCGGCTCGGGTTCGGGCTCCGGCGCTCCTTCGCCAATGCGCACGGCACAGCCAGCCAGGAGCAGGGCCGAAGCCAACCAGAACGTCATCCCCGATCGGCGCATCTTCATCGCTCCGCACCTCCTTCAGGTCACTATAGCCCCGGGGCGAGGGAGTAGAATCCGGCCCGTGCTGGACATCCTCCCCGACGTGGACCGCTGGCGCGCGGACGGCCGACGCGTGGCCGTCGCGACCGTGATCCGCACCGTCGGCTCCTCGCCGCGGCCCCTCGGCTCGAAGATGGCCGTATCCGACACCGGGAGCATCGCCGGCTCGGTCAGCGGCGGCTGCATCGAGGGCGCGGTGATCGAGGAGGCCCAGTCGGTGCTGGAGGACGGCCTGCCGAAGCGGCTCAGCTACGGCATCTCGGACGAGCAGGCGTGGTCCGTCGGACTGACGTGCGGCGGCGAGGTCGAGGTGCTGGTCGAACGCATCGACGGCTGAGGCGGGAGGCTCGCCCCGATGGGTTTCGAGTCCCTCCGCCGGTCCCTGCTCGCGGGCGAGCGGGTGGTCGCGTTCACCCGCGCCGACGACGGCGGGCTTGGAGCGCGCATGCTCGTGTGGCCGGACGGCCGGGCGGAAGGAGCGCTGGGCGAAGCCGCCCTGGATCGGGAAGCTCTGGCCCTCGTCACGGCGGCGACTCTGCCGGCCACGGGTCTGCGCGAGATCGAGGGCGTCGAGGTCTTCATCGAGACCTACGAGCCGCTGCCCCAGTTGTTCATCGTCGGCGCCGTCCACGTCGCGATCCACCTGGTCCACTTCGCGCGCCGTCTCGGCTTCCGCACCGTCGTCGTCGACGCCCGTTCGGCCTTCGCTACCGCCGAGCGCTTCCCCCACGCCGACGAACTCGTCGTCGAGTGGCCGTCGGACTACCTGGCCCGGGTGCCGCTCCACGCCAACACCTACTGCGTCTTCCTCACGCACGACGAGAAGCTGGACAACCCGGCGCTGCAGGTCGCTCTGGAAGCCGGAGTCCGCTACGTCGGCGCCCTGGGTTCCTCGCGCACCCACGCGAAACGGGTCGCGGCGCTTCGCGAAGCCGGCCTGGCGGATGAGCTGATCGACCGGATCCACGCGCCGATCGGTCTCGATCTCGGCGGCCGCAAGCCCGAGGAGATCGCGATGGCGATCGCCGCCGAACTCGTCGCCGTGCGAAACGGCAGGCAGGCCGCCGGAAAGCCATGACCGGTCCGGTTTCCGGCGTCGTCCTCGCCGCCGGGCTCTCGACCCGGTTCGAGACCGGCGCGAACAAACCGAAGCAGCTCTACCGGGTCGACGGCGAGAGCCTGGTCCGCCGAACCTGTCGCGCGGCGCTCACGTCCGGCCTCGGGGAAGTGGTCGTCGTCACCGGCTATGCGGCGGAGCGCGTGCAGTCGGAAGTCAAGGACCTCGACCTGCGGGCAGTCCACAACCCGTCCTACGCCGACGGCCAGAGCGGATCGGTCCGTTGCGGTCTGGCCTCCGTCGCGGACGATGCCGAGGGCGCCATGTTCCTGCCGGTCGACCAGCCCGGTCTCAACGCGGCCGTGATCGACCGGCTGCTCGGCGCGTTCGACGGACCCGGCTCGATCGTCGTGCCGACCTACCGGGGCCGGCGCGGCGCTCCTGCCACGTTTGGCCGCGACTGGTTCGCCCGCCTGGAAGACCTGCGAGGCGACGAGGGCGCGCGTCCCCTGCTGCGCGAACTTGCCCCACGAGTCTATGAGGTGGAACTCGACTCGGAGCTGCCGCTGGTCGACATCGACACGGAAGCAGAGGCCCGCGCCTGGGTTGAAGGGTCCGGCACACCGTGACGCCGCTCGACCGACCCCTCCGGCTTCTGCCGCGCGTCCGGAACTACGACTGGGGCACGCTCGACTTCATCCCTCGTCTTTGCGGCCGCAAACCAACAGGACGTCCCGAGGCCGAGCTGTGGTTCGGAGCCCATCCGGACGCACCGGCCGACGTTCTCCTCGAATCAGGCGGCGCCAGCTCGATTCCGCTCGACCGGTTGATCGCCGAGCGGCCGGTCGAGGTCCTGGGCAGCGACTCCGCGATGCCCTTCCTGACCAAGGTCCTTTCGGCAGCCAGACCGTTGTCGATTCAGGCCCATCCGAGCCGCGAGCAGGCCGCTCGCGGCTTCGCGGCCGGCCCGTCTGGCAACTACCGGGACCCGAACCACAAGCCGGAGTTGCTCTACGCGCTCACGCCGTTCTCCGCCCTCTCCGGCTTCCGGCCGCCCCTGGAAGCCGCCGGCCTTCTCGGCGCCCTTGCACTGGATGAACTCGAACCGCACGTCAGGCGCCTCGAGTCGAAGGGAGCGACCGCCTACCGGCCGTTGCTTGCCGCGTTGAGGGAAGGTGCGGGAACGGGGCTTGCCGCCGGAGTCATTCGCGCCGCCAGGCTCAGCGCCGAGGAGGCCAACGCGGAACGACAGGACGCGCTGCGCTGGATCGACCGGATTGCCGCCTTCCATCCCGAAGATCCGCTGGTTGTCGCGCCCCTGATCCTGCGGCTGGTCCACCTTGAGCCGGGGCAGGCGCTCTTCACCGGACCGGGTGTGCCTCACAGCTACCTGGAGGGCTCGGGCGTCGAGGTCATGGCGAACTCCGACAACGTCCTGCGCCTCGGGCTGACGTCCAAGCGCGTCGACGCCACTGCTCTCCTCGACATCCTCGGCTATGAGGCCGCGGAGAACGCCAACCTGGAACCCGAAGTCGAGGAACTGCCCTGGGGCCGGCGCGCCAGCTTCACGCCGCCCGTGGCGGACTTCCGGCTCGACGTTCTGGACGTCGCGGGTCGCAGCCCGGCGCCGCTTCCCGGCGACGACAGAGCGCGGATCGTCCTCGCTCTGGAAGGCGAGCTCGAGATTCGCAACCCCGCCGGCGCCCTGAGCCTCCGCCCGGGACAGGCGACGCTGCTCGCCGCCTGCGCCGGAACAGCGACCGCGACCGGCGCCGGCAGGGTCGCCGTCACGATGCCCAATCGTCCCAAGGGCCAGGAGCTTGCGCCGTAGAACGCAGAGTAACGAGTCTGCGGCGAAAGCTCCTGGGCGAGGACGGGATGGGCCGAAACACGACGCCTGCGACGGGTTTCGGGGCGATAGCTCGCCGCGTCAAGGACAGGTCAGGAAGGCCGCCGTGTCGGACACCGGCACGAAAAGCGTGCCCAGTTCGTTGACGTAGGTCTTCGTCTCCGCCGCCTCGACGTCCTCGACCTCGACCTCGACCCCCAGGTCGGTCAAGCCCCCGATGAAGACCCAGTACGCCCCGTCGCCGATGCCGCAGCCATTCAGCACCTTGATCACGACCTCGACGTTGTTCTCACTGAAGAACCAGAAGTAGCCGGTGTCTCCGGTGAGCTGCGCCGCCTGACCGTCGCCGGACTCGCCTGCCGCGTTCTCCCACCGCACGGCGACGCGAAAGCGGTCCTCATTCAGGCAGAGGGTCGTGCCATCGCCTGTGCATGATCCGGCCGGCTCCTGAGCGCGGGCGCCGGCGCCGAGTCCGGCCAGCGCGGCCAGAACGGCTAGCAGCAGGCTTCTACGCACCGCGGCCACCCCTAGCTGGCGGCTGCCTTTTTCGCGTCCCTGTCCGCCGCACGCCGGCGTCTCATCTGGAACGCCACACCGACCACGATCAACAACGCGACCCCCGCATGCGCGGGCAGCCCTTCGAGGCCGACCGCCGCGATGATCAGCAGGGCGCCGATGAACGACGAAACGACGATCAGCGCCGTCTCGAAGACGACGCGAAGCACCCACGCACCGAGCACTGCGGCCGCCGCGATCACGATCCACCACAGAACGTCCCACCGGACGCCGTAGAAGCTGATCGCCCACAGCGCCGCCCCGGCCCCCAGCAGGGCCCCCGCGAGGGCAACCGCGACCTTGCGCACGATGAAGGCAAGCAACGCGGCGAGAACGCCTACGCCGACCGCCATCAGCAGCCGAATCTCGCTTGTCAGGGACAGCAGGTCCTGCGGAATGCCGTAGACGACGAAGAAGCCGACCAGACCGATCAACGCGGTGTAGAGCTGACGCCCCAGGAAGAGGAGCAGAAGGCCCGCGACCACCCACAACCAGGGCGGGCCGAGCGCGCCCTCGCTGCCGAACCGGCCTAGACTGACTCCCTCGCTCCAAAGGCTGATGTTCATCCGCCATCCCCTTCGAGTTCCGAGACGATCCAGGCCAGCGCCGCCTCGCGCGGCTCGTCCTTTCCGGCGAAAAGCCCCTCGCGGGTGAGCGGCACCGAAGACTCCGGCTGAACCGGTCTGCCCTCGACCCGTTCGCCGCTGGGCCGCTCGAAGTCCGCGATCGCACGCATCAGCAGATCGCCGTTCGGCATCCGCTCGATGATCGATGGCAGCGCGGCACCGGCAGTCGGCCCGCCAAACAGCCTGGCCCGCCCATGATCCTGGAGGCCGGCGGCGAAGATCTCACTCGTGCTGGCGCTGCCGCCGTCGATCAGCACCGCAACCGGGCCCGCGAATCCCTCGATCCTCTTGTTGGCGCTCGAGATCTGCCGCGGGAAGACGGGCAGGTTCAGCTCGGTGCTCCGGTTCTTCATCCTGCCCAGCACGACTTTCTCCCTGAGCAGGTAACCGGCGACACTGACGGCTGTCCCGGCAACTCCGCCGGGATTGCCTCGCACGTCAATCAGCACTCCGTCGACGGCCGGCGCACCCTCGGCGGGCTCGCCGTAGAGCGCGGCCTCGAACGCCCCAACCACTGGAATCAGCCACACGTTGAAGCGCACCGCCAGCACCCGGCCAGCGTCGGTTTCCAGCACCTCGGTCTCGAACAGGTACCGCATGGGCGGCAGGTTGCCGAAACCCATCTCGATCGCGTCGGGATGGTGGGCTCGCTCGAAAACGAATTCGGACCGATCGCCCGCGAGGTCCGCGAACTCGACCGCAACCGGGTCGCCGGCGTCTCCATGGAGCAGACCCTCGACGACCCGCGACCGGACCATTGCGGCGACTGGCGGATCGAGAGCGTCGAGCTCGAGGCAGCCCGCGAGCGCCGCGAGGTTCTGGTCTTCGACCCGAACCACCTCTAGGCCGGTGTGAAGGCCCTGGCGGTCCGCGGACGAACCGGGGGCGACCCGGCTGACCACGGGCGTCGAGTCGATGAAGCGGACTTCGAACCCCGGACCCGCGTCGGACGCGGCGGAACCACCATCGCCCGCCACGGCCCGGATCAACGCCCTTGTGCATTCGCCCGTCCTGCCCGAGTCGTCCAACCGCGACGAACTCTCGATCGACCCGCTCCCCGGCAGAATGCCGAAGTGAGACTGGCCCAGCCGGGAGAGCATGTTCTGCAGAACGAGGCGCAGTTCGGCGTTGTCCGCCGCATCACGGGCGCGGGGCCGAAGCTCATCGCCGACCGCCTGCCAGTCGACGCCGCCCATCGACTCGTCCCAGAACGTGTCGGCGATCTTTCGCCAGGCGAAGTCGAACGTCTCGACGTTGAGACCTGCCGCCGGGCCGGACGGCCGCTCCTCCGCCTGCGCCTCGGCAGCTATCGCCACCGCGAAGCCGAGAAGGGCGAGCGACACCGCCC
Source organism: Holophagales bacterium (assembly GCA_009836625.1). GTDB lineage: Bacteria > Acidobacteriota > Thermoanaerobaculia > Multivoradales > Multivoraceae > Multivorans. The sequence goes on along the minus strand of VXVC01000005.1, from coordinate 275,158 downwards.
GGCGCCATCGATCCGCACGCTGCATCCTCGCGGAATGCTACAGGCCCTTCCCGTCGCACCCAGTGGGCGACAGGGTGCTAGCGTCGCCTGCAGTGCGCGTTCTCTACGTGCTACGGCACGCGAAGTCGGACTGGAGCGCCGCCTACGGCGGCGTCGACCACGAACGGCCACTGAACGCCCGCGGCCTCAAGGCAGCCCGGACCATGGGCCGGAGACTCGCCGACCGGCAGGCCGTGCCCGACCGGATCCTCTGTTCGTCCGCGGTACGCACGCGGCAGACGATCGAGCTGGCGGTCGCGGCGGGCAACTGGAACCGCACGACGATTCTGGAGCCGACGCTCTACCTCGCCTCCCCCGGCAGCGCAATAGACCTCCTGCGCGAACAGTCCGACGAAGCCCACTCGATTCTCATCGTCGGCCACCAGCCGACCTGCGCGGAACTCGTCCGCCGCCTGACAGGTGACGACCCTCCACGCTTCGTCACCGCAGCGGTCGCTTGCGTGCACCTCGACATCACGTCCTGGAACGAGATCGAGCCCTACTGTGGCCGACTGGCCTGGTTCAGTACGCCGCGATCCCGCGACTAGCGGTTCGGACCGCGCTCCATCGGCACCGGCTGCCAACGCTCCAGCGCGACCCGCGGCAGCACCGTCGGGTTGACGCAGCTCATCGGCCAGCGGCCGCGCAGCGCCAGCGATACCTCGCGCCCGACGCGCCGCCGGGTCACCGGCCGCATCCGGGTCGTGGCTGAAGCCACGTGAGGGGTCAGGATCACGTTGTCCATGCCCAGCAGGGGATTGTCCGTGGCCGGAGGCTCCTGCTCCAGCACGTCGAGCGCCGCGGCGGCGATACCGCCCGACTCGAGCGCCGCGATCAGGGCCGCCTCGTCGATCGTCGGTCCGCGGCCGGCGTTGATCACCACCGCACTCTCCTTCATCGCCGCGAACTCGCGGCCCGAGAGCATGTGCCTGGTCTCAGCGTTCAGCGGCGCGTGCATCGACAGGTAGTCGGAGCGCTCCAGGAGTTCATCGAAGCTGACCGGCTCGACGCCTTCTCCGGTCATCTTGAGCTCACTGACGTACGGATCGTGCGCGATCACCCTCATGCCGAAGGGCATGGCCCGCCGCGCCACCGCCCGCGCCACGTTGCCGAAGGAGACGAGGCCCAGAGTCTGGCCCCAAAGCCGCGGCACTTCGTTCAGGAGCGGCCGGCCCCTGAACCAGTCGCCGCGGCGGACCATGGAGTCCATCTCGCGCATCCGACGGGCTCCCGCAAGGACCAGGGCCATCGTGTGGTCGGCCACTTCCTCGATGAAGACGTCCGGCACGTTGGTGACCACGATGCCGGCCTCCGTGGCCGCCTCGACATCGACCATGTCGACGCCGACGCTGCCCACACCGATCACGATGCACTCGTTGAGACCCGCGACCACCGAGCTGCTGATGCGAAAGCCCCAGGACGTGATGACGGCCACTGCGTCCGACGCTTCGGCCAGGAACTCCTCTTCCGACGTCGCCGCCACCTCGACGAGTTCCGCCATCTCCAGCAACGCCTCGAGTTCGAACGCGTACCTCGTGTCGACCGAGGCCGCCTTGGCAATGGCGGGCAGTTGGACGACGACCTTCTTCTTCGCCGACTGACTCACCGCGCCGCCTCGCGCGAGGCGAGCTCGGACACGGCCCAGTCGCGCAGGCCGTTGTAGTCGGCCTTGCCGTTCGCCGCCCGGCCCACGGTGTCCCGCACCAGGATGCGCTTCGGCGCCTTGTAGGACGCCAGTTCCCGCTTCACCCAACCGATCACGTCCGGTTCGCTGTAGCCCTCCGAGTCGTCGAGCTCGACGACCGCGGTCACCGCCTGGCCGAAGCGTTCGTCCGGGACACCTACGCACACCGCGTCGCGGACCGAAGGGTGGGTCTTCAGCACTTCCTCGACTTCCTCGGGGAAGATCTTCTCGCCGCCGCTGTTGATGCACACGGAGCCGCGGCCATACAGCTTGAGGGAGCCGTCCGCCTCGACGGTGGCATAGTCGCCCGCCATCGAGTAGCGGACGCCGTCGACTTCGGTGAATATGGCCGCCGTCTTCTCAGGGTCCTTGTAGTACCCGACCGGAATGTGACCGGCAACGGCGATCCGCCCAAGCACGCCCGAGCCCGGCTCGACCTTGTTGCCGTCGTCGTCGACCACGCAGGCGTTGTCGCCGAGCGCGAAGGAGGCCGTTTCGGTCGCCTCGCCAGCGGTCGAGTCCGAGCGGCCCATGCCGATCGACTCGGACGACCCGAGGCTGTCCGTCAGGATCGTCTCCGGCGGGCAGAACCGCAGGAACTCGCGCTTGACTTCGGCGCTCCACATCGCGCCCGAGGAGACCACGGCTTCGAGGCTGGACAGGTCGAAGCGATCCGGCTCCGCCTCGAGAGCGCGCACCATCGGCCTGGCGAACGCGTCGCCGACGATCGCCATCCCGTTGATCTTCTCCCTGGTGATCGCCTCGAGCGTGGCCACCGCGTCGAAGCGGCGGTTGGCCAGGGTGATCACCGTGCCGCCGTTCAGCATGCCGCCGAGGGCGGTAAGGAACCCGGTGCCGTGCATCAGGGGGCAGGCGGGAAGGGAAACCCGCCGCATCAGGAGTTCGTCGAACTGGGGCACGAGGCCCTCCACGCCGCGAGAAAGATCGAACGGCTCGGGCCGGCCTTCGTTGCCGAGCAGCCAGAGATCGTCAAGCCTCCACATGACGCCCTTCGGCATGCCTGTCGTGCCGCCGGTGTACAGCAGCCAGAGATCGTCACCGCGGCGCGGCCAGGGCGCCTCGAAGGCCAGCGAGTCGTCCGGCGCCGCGGCGGCGGCCTGCTCGTACGGAATCGCCCATTCGGGACAGGGACCCGAGCCGTCGTCGACCCAGAGCCACGTGTGGATCCCAGGCATCTTCGACCGCAGATCCGCGATCCGCGACGCGAAACAACCGTGGAAAACGACGGCCACGACGTCCGCGTTGTCCCACAGGTAGAGGAGCTCGCCCTCCACGTAGCGGTAGTTCGTGTTCACCGGCACCAGCGACGCCTTGAAGCAGGCGAGCACGGACTCCAGATACTCCGGCACGTTGTAGAGGTACTGCGCCACCTTGTCCTGGCGCTTCGCGCCGCGCGCGATCAGCGTTGCCGCGACGCCGTTCGCACGGCGGTGCATCTCGGCCTGCGAGTAGCGGCGCGCCGGTTCGCCCCCCAGGGGATCGACGAAGGCCTGCGCCGGCGCCTCCGGCTGGTGCTGGGCGATCGCTTCGAGGATGTCCGCGTGATGCCAGTCGCTCATGGGCGCGGAAGATAGCAGGCCGCCCTCATCTTCTTCATGTGCTCTCATACCCCCAAAATGGGGGTAGGGTGGGGTGGGGGGTAAAGGCCGTAAAGGCAACAGGAGTACTCCGGTCCACCCCCAAGTCGGGCCGAGTCCTATCTCCTGGAAGGGAGATGCGCCCCCAAACCCTTGCGGCTAGCGTACGTCGTCACGTGGCAATCGTCAGCCCCTCTTCCACGTACGCGTTCCCCTGGTTGCTCCGGCGGAAGGTCACGATCCCGGACCGTGTCGCTGGTTATCTCCGCCGCCCGGAACTTGAGCAACGGGTACGCCCTACACGCCGCAAGCTCACGGTGCTGAAGGCGGCTGGAGGGTTCGGCAAGACCACCTTGCTGGCCGAGTGCTGCCGGCGGCTCCGCGAGAGGCGTATCGCCACCGCCTGGCTCTCGCTGGACGAAGACGACGACCCCGGAGTGCTTGACGTTTACGTCGCCTTCGCTTGCGCCGCAGCCGGACTGGACCTGAGCGACGTGTCGGTTCCGGAAGAGGCGGCCGATGATCCAGCAAGCCGAATCGGCGCGGTCGTGCGGGAGATCGAGTCGCTCGGAAGACCGTTCGTCATTGCATTCGACGAGTTGGAGCGCCTGAAGGCGCCTGGCTCCCTCTCGCTTCTGACCTTCCTTCTGCAGCGAGGGCCGTCCAACCTGCACCTGGCATTCGCGTGCCGGGAGCTGCCGGACGGCGTGGACCTGGCCAGCCCGCTGCTGAGCGGTCACGCAGAGGTCGTGGAAACCGAGGACCTGAGGTTCTCCCGAGCGGAGGTGGCCAGGTTCTTTGATCTTCGCCTCTCGCGTCGCGCACTGGCGAAGGAGATCGAGCGCAGCGGCGGTTGGCCGATCGCCCTGCGCGTCTCCCGGAACCGGATGGAACGGGGAGACCAACAGCGGCAATGCGCAGGCCTCGTCGGGAACTGGATCGAAGCCAGCCTGTTCGCGGGCCTTGGCCACGACGACCGCAACTTCGTTCTGGACCTCTCGCAGCTCGGCTGGATCGATGCAGCGCTGTTGGACGAGGTCCTGCAACGAAGTGACTCGAAGCGCCGCCTGGAGTCGATGGCCTCGCGAACCGGGTTGCTGGAGCCGCTGAGCGACGGCGCTATCCGACGATGGCGACTGCACCCACTCGTGCGCGAGTACTGCGCCGAACGGCGGTCTCGCGAAGACCCGGATCGCTTCGCCGCCATCCATCGACGCGTCGCGACCGCTCTGTCGAACCGTGGAGAGACCGTACTGGCCATGAGCCACGCAATCGAGGGGAGCGATCCGTCGCTGGCCGGCAGTGTTCTCGAGCAGGCCGGCGGCGTGCGCCTCTGGATCCGCCATGGCGTGTCGCACTTCCAGCAAGCGAACCGGCTGCTCAGCGACGCTGTCGTCTCTGAGGTGCCGCGACTAAGGCTCTTCAGATGTCTCGCGCTGGCCCTCGCCGGCCGCGCCCACGAAGCGCGGACGCTGTATCTCGAGTCCCGTTCGACCCGCCGCAAGAACAAGGTCACCGACTTCAACTACTTCGTGGACGATCTGATCGTTCGCTTCGGTCTGGCGGTGTTCGGAGTGTTTCCAGTGGGCTCGGACTCGGAGGAGACCTTGCTTCGGGACATCGGAAGGCTGGTGAAGGCCCCGCTGCTGGATCCCACCACCCGCCGTGGGTGCAGATATGCGCTGGGCGTCCTGCACTTCCTGAAGGGCGAGTGCGATCCCGCGCTCCGAAGGCTCTCCGAGGCGACAGAGTCCGCTGAAGTCGACAACGTCGTGCTGCACGCGGAGTTGGTCAGCGGCCAGATCTGCCTCGTCAAGGGCTGGCTGCGCAACGCTGAGTCGCACCTCGAAAGGGCCCGTCGCATTGCCAGGAAGAACTTCATGACAGAACCCGAGGCAATCCAGGCATGCGACGTCGTACTGCGAGAGATCGCCCTGGAATGCAACCGCCCGACCACCGCCGAACCGCCCGGCGCGCTGAAGCTGCTGAGGAGGCAGGGTGTGCCGCTCTCTCTTCTGGCCACGGCCAGCCATGTGCTGATCGGCAATCGACTGAAGGCGGGCCGTATCGACGAGGCCCTCTCAGTTGCGGACCGGCTGCTCGTTCGGCTCCGTCGAACCGAGTTCACGACGCTCGCCAGACCGATCGTGGCGCAGCGGATAACGATTCTCGTGATCGCGGGTCGCGTGGCGGAGGCTGAACGTGAATGGCACAGAGAAGCGTTGCCCGGAGAGCCCGCGGATTGCGTGGATCTGCGGACTCAGAGCTGGCGGGAGGTGGAGGCCGTATCGGAGGCACGGGCCCGTCTGCTGATCGCGCGCCGGCGGTTCGATGACGCCAGGTCGCTGCTGTCTTTGCTTCGCTCGGTTTCCACGAGGCAAGGGCTCCGCATCGTGGAGATGCGCGCCGTGGCGTTGTCCGTCATGCTCGAACAACAGGCGGGCGAGTCCCAAGCGAGCCAACTCCACTTGACGGACTACCTGAGGCTGTTCGCCGAATCTCCCTACGCCTGGCCGTTGGTGCGGGACCAGGCAACCTGCGCGGGCGTGCTGCGCGCGTGGGTCGACTCGAACCCGGAGTCACCGAACCGCGAAGCCGCGCAGACCCTGCTGGCGATGTGCGGTGAGGCCGACGCTTCGGCGCCGTCGTTCAGCAAGCGCGAGCTTGAGATCCTGAGGCACCTGGGGGGCCGCCAGGACAAGGAGGTGGCTTCCGAAGTGGGTTTGAGTACGCACGGTGTGAGGTATCACCTGCGAAGCCTCTTCTCAAAACTCGACGTCAGTAGTCGTGCGGAAGCCGTCCGGACGGCTCGAGACATGGGCTTGATCCCGGGCGACTCCTGACCCGCCGGGCGGCAAGAAGAGCGAGTAGCCGGCCTAAACGGAAGGCGGAGAACCGTCGACCCAGGGAGCTCCTCGAGCGGGTTCCCCCGGCCTCGTCCACGGCTACGTCGCCGGCACAGTGAAGACCCACCGCTCATCGCACTCAAGGGCGCCAACCTCCTGCGCGACCTCGGGCTACCGGCGGAGGCGACGGCAGCCGGGATCATCCGGCCATCGGCGCCCGTCAACCTGCGCCTAACCGTGAGCGGCAGCGCGACCATACGTCTCGCCCCAACAACCGGCTACACGTTTCTCTCTAACACTACAAGCCGGTTCTTCCCTAGGCTGTTTGCGGTAACCACTAGGTATCCCGTCGGCTCCATCACCATGCACCACTCGTACAAGGAGGAGGCAAGATCGTGAAACCACAAGATCCGGCACACGCGGGAAGGGGACGCGGCTCGAACAGGGACTTCATCTCTGCGCGAGCGACGATCCTGTCGTCGCTAACCGCGTTGGCCATCGCGGTTTGCGCGCCACTGTCGGCTCAGCAGGGGCGGGACCTTCTTACCCAAGACGAACTGCCCCGTGAGGAAGTCCTCGTCAAGGAAGCCGCCCGAGACATCGTCGTCCAAGAGGCCGGCGACCTTTCGCTGGTCGACGCGATGTCGTCCGACCCCACCGGAGTCGCTTCTGCAGCGACGACGGAGTACAAGTACGACGACGGTACGCCGGAAAGCCACACGAGCATCAGAAACGCGTATGAACAGGAGTATGCGCAGCGATTTCGGTTGCCCCGTGCAGGCACGGTGACCTCCGTGACACTTTGCTTCACGAGGCCTGATGTTGACGCGGATGAAGTGTCGGCGGTAGCGACCTTCTACCGCGACTCCGCCGGGCGGCCCGGGACTCGCTTGGCAGCGTTTCGTTACACGATCCGCGGCTTATCGAGAAACACATGGGCCTGTGTAGATCTCCGTCAAGGCAGCATCACTCAGCAACGGCTTCAAAGCGGCGACACTTGGCTAAGCGTCACATGGCCGAACTCAAGCGGCTGGGTCTACCCTGAAGACCGAAACGGACCCGGCGGAACGAGGAACTACTGGCGGTCTCGATCCTCATCGAGCGCCAGTTGGGGTTCATGGAACGCCGAGACGGTCGCCACGGCCTACTTCATTCGCCTCGGCGTTGACCACGGCGGAGGTACACCTCCGCCCGACCCGGATCCGGAGCCGCCGCCGACCTCCGGCTGTCGACCCACGACCACGGCACTCCGTTTCGACGGCGGCTACAACGTCAGCATGTGCTACCGCACGCCGGACGGGCAGGAGGGCCAGGCAAAATCCGGCGTCTGGGCCTCCAGCCAGTCCGGGATCCTGTGGTTCTTCGACCGGGAAAACGCAGAAGTCCTCGTCAAGGTGCTCGATGGCTGCGACCACAACGGCCATCGCTGGGTCTTCGTGGCGCCGGTCACGACGCTGGAGTTCAACCTCTGGGTCACCGGTCCAAACGGCAAGCGCTGGACGCACACCAATCGGCAGAACCAGACAGCCTCGGCCAAGAGCGATACCACCGCCTTCCAATGTTCCGGCGGTGGGTCCTCGGCGCCGGACCTCGTCGTCTCGAGACCATCGGTCAGCAACAGCAGCCCCAGCGCGGGCGGCAGCTTCACGCTCCGCACCACGGTGCGCAACCAGGGTAGCGGTCGCTCCGCGGCGACCACCCTGCGCTACTACCGCTCGTCCAACTCGACCATCAGCAGCTCGGGCTCGCAGGTCGGCACGGACGCGGTCAGCGCTCTCTCTGCCTCGGGTTCGAGCGCCGAGTCGATCAGCCTGAGGGCGCCTTCGAGTGCCGGAACGTACTACTACGGCGCTTGCGTCGACTCCGTGTCTAGCGAATCGAACACCGGCAACAACTGCTCCAGCGCCGTGCGAGTGACCGTCAGCGGCGGCGGCACGTCGGGCACAACGTACAGCGTGGGAGACGTGATCACGACGCTGCCGACGGGATCGTGGTTCCCGAACGTCTGCACCGGCGGCTGCAGCTTGAGCGGCAACGTCAAGACAGTCAACTCCAGGGGCGGCTACATCGAGTACGGGAGCTACCGCTACACATGCGAAGCGAGTTCTTGCCAGATCGACGGCAGAACCGTAACGCGAGGCACTTGGTTGGAAACCAGAAGATGAGCGCCCTGGGAGGCGGGCTGGCGATTGCCTTCCTTCTTTCGGCCCCAGCCGCCACGCTCCCCCACGCCCTAACCGTGGAAGACTCGACGGCCGAACCACCGGCGTCGCGTGCCGAGACAGCCCTGGGCCGTGGTGAGTACAGCGACTGCACTCCCGACACGACGGTTCTCGTGTTCGACGGCGGTTACGGCGTCAGCCTGTGCTACGAAACAGCACAAGGGACCGTAGGCGACGGAAAGGCCGGGATCTGGGCGTCGGCCGAGTCGGGAATCGTCTGGTTCTTCAGTCGCGAGAACGCCGAGATGCTGATCAAGGTACTCAACGGCTGCGCGCACAACGGCTACCGCTGGGTGTTCGTGGCGCCCGTGACCGATGTCGCGTTCAACCTGCACGTAACGAGCAGCCGCGGCAACCGCTGGATCTACCGGAACCGACTGGGCGAAACCGCCACGACCAGCAGCGACCTGATGGCCTTCGGATGCGCGACGGACGACGCGTACGGAGCGGATCTGGCCGTTCGGGCCCCTTCGGTCAGCGATTCTGACCTCGAGCCGGGAGAGTCCTTCTCCCTCCAGGTGCTCGTCGACAACCGCGGCGACGACCGGTCGGCCGCCACCACCCTCAGCTATCACCGATCGAGGGACTCCACGATCACCACGAACGACAGGGTGATCGGCACCGACCGAGTGAGTGCTCTTGCCGAGTCCGGAACCGCAGCCAACTCCATCGGCCTGACCGCGCCGTCAACCACCGGTACCTACTACTACGGCGCCTGCGTCGACGCCGTATCTGGCGAGGGGAACACGGCGAACAACTGTTCCTCTGCCGCAGCTGTGCGGGTGAGGGTTCCCGAGGCACCACCAGCGCTTGAGAGCGGAGGCGACAACCAGGTCGCCATCGGCGACACCACCACACTGTTCGCGGAAGTCGCGGAAGCCGGTGACGACCTGTACAGCTTCGGCACCTGGTCGGACGATGAAGATGTGGCCGTCGTGGAGGAAGTAAGAGGTTCGAAGTCCGGTAGATTGCTCGCTGTTACCGGAAAGAAGGTCGGAGCGACCAAGATCACAGTCATGGCCCTCAACGGCCGCGGCGAACTGTCGGGTCTCTCGACGTTCGATGTCCTGGTCACATCGCCGACCGCGGATTCGCCAGCACTAGAGACCGGTTCAAGAGACGACGCGCTCGAGGTCACGTTCCGCGCCACGTTCCGGCCCCTGGAAACGCGCGCCTACGACTACCAGCTTCGGCTGCGGAGGCCCCAGACCGCATGGACCGATGTCGGCTGTCAACCCGTCCGCAACTCGTCGAGCAGCGAAGCAACCGGTGCGGTTTCCATCACGGTCACCGGGCTTCGCGCCGGCACGACGTACGAGGTCCGCTACCGGTCGCGCCGCGCTTCTTCCTGTACGGCAGGTTCGCCGGGCCTCTGGTCGTCGGTGGGGCACGGCACGACGAGCGGCATTCCCATCAATAGCCGTCCCACATTCCCCGACACCGCGTCGGCGACCGTTTCGGTCAGCGAAAACGCAGGTGAGGGAATCAACGTCGGCTCTCCCGTCAGCGCGGTCGATACGGACGGCCTTCGCGACATCCTCACCTACAGCCTGAGCGGACCGGACGCCGCGGGCTTCCAGGTCGTGCCCGAAACAGGACAGATTCGCACGCGCGGCGGTCGCACCTACGACTTCGAGTCCCGGCCCACGTACAACGTCACCGTAGAGGCCCGCGATGTACACGATGAGACCGCGAGTCTCCCGGTCACGATCAACATCCTCGATCTCGACCAGAATTGCTCGGTGCCTCCGAGACTGCGCATCAATCCGCGTGACGGCCTGCTGGTCCTGCGATGGACGCCTCTCGCGGACGACCAGGAGACAGCCGCAGTGCTCGGCTACGAGATCGAGTGGCGCGCGGGCTCAAGCGGCCGCTGGATCAACCGAATCACGGTCAGAGGCCGCCAAACCGGCTTCGCGTACATACCCGACCTCACGAACTTCCAGCGCTATAACGTTCGAATCCGTCCCTTCGGGCCAGAAGGGGATTGTGACTGGTCCGACCCGGTATCTGGAAGTCCATACCCGGACCGGTCGCCGCTGGATAGCCAGGACTTCCACGACCGGCTAGGGCCCGGCCGTGGGTTCGGCAACTGGCGTTTCCTGCCTACCGGCAGGTTTAGTGAAGACAAGGACGGACGCGACGTACACGGCAGCTACGACTACCGGAAGACCGGACCCGACCGTGGCTCGATCACACTGGAGTACGACGAAGTCGGCCGCGCCGGCTGTGCGCTCTCGCTCCTGTTCTCATCGCTCACCGCCGGTTCCTTTCTCGACGAGTGCGCGGGTGCCGGTGTGAACACCGACTTCGACCTCGAAGAGCCGGCACCCAAGCGGGAGGACTTCGCACCGGCGAATCAAAAGGAGTTCGAGTCGCGGACGCGAGGAAGGCCGGTTCTGCCCGGTCTTCAGTTCAGCGGCCGGCTCCGCGGCGCCTTGAGTAGCGTACGATTGCCACCTGGCTTTGTAGCTCACACGAGACCCAGTGGAGATCGAGATGACCCGCTGTTGACGCTCCTTGGTCGTTACGAGTATGAACGAGTCGGTGTCAACACGGCTCGACTCGTCCTGTTCACAGGCGATGCGGACGAGCGGTGGGTCATCGATCTCGAGTTCATCTCCAGCGACGCGGCGAAGTACACCATCACGGTTCACCGCAAGGGCCGCGCGCCCGTCACGTTGAACGGATTCATCGACTTCAAAAGCGGCGACTACCTGAGCGATTTCCCTCCGGAACTCGTACCGCCCGGACATCCGCCGCAGGCCGCCGGACGGGACCTGTCGAGCATTGACGCCGCGTCCGCTTCGACCTCGCTGAGTATCGGTGCCGATTCCCTTCAGACGATTCTCCTGCGTGGCGAGGGGGTCCAGGACATCGCGTACCGTCCGGGCGATTGGCTGGAGCCGAAGGACGGCGGCAATCAGCGCATGATGATTGTCGGGGCCGGCCCCGCGGCCGCATTCGCCACGGACACCGGAGCGAACGGACTACCCGGAACCTCCGACCGACCAGTGTCCGTCTCGAACGCACAAACCGAGCTCACCGCCGTGACCGTCGTCTGCATGCAACGCGAAAAGGGGATCCCCGCTCGTGGGTCGCGGTACTTCTCGCAACCCAAGGCAGCGGAAGGGACCGTCCAACGCTGCCAAAGCGACTGCGTGCGAATACATAGCGATACCGTGCAAGGCTGCGTCTGGCAGTGCGAGCAGGCGAACGCCGCCGCGTCTGCGCCCGTGCTTAAGACATCGGGCGTCGGTGCCCTACCCATCCTGCCACCCCTTCAAGCCGTGAACGGAACAGAGACCAGGTTCTGGGGGCTATCCGAAGCAGTTCGGATCAAACCTAGCTCCCCGCCGTGAGATCGGAAAGTCCCTCGGGGCGCAGTCCGCTCGACACCAGGCCCACTTCAGTCGCTAACCGGAGGAGAACGACTTGTTCCTGTCTACTCAACCTCGAGTGAGAATCGCCATCGCCATTCTGGCACTGAATGGCTTTGTCATGGCAGTCTGTCTTGGCGCAACTACCGAAGAGCAAAACGAGTTGGCGTTGCTCGAAGCCGCAGGTCAGGGAACTACAGCCACGCTGCGCGACCTGCTATCGCGGGGCGCAAATGTCAATGCCGCGATCAAGACTCACACGGTTCTTATGGCCGCAGCCGCCAACGGGCACCTGGATGCAACGCATGTACTGCTTGAGGCAGGCGCTGATCCTAACCTGCGTACGCGTGATGGAAAGACCGCCCTGATGTTTGCTGCCGCCAACGGATCTTTCGAGTTGGTCAGGGCGTTGATTGACGCCGGTGCCGAAGTGACTGCGAAGGACGAAGACGGCCATTCGCTTCTGCGGTTTGCGGTGCGAGGGCCCGATCCCGCGACGGTTTCCCTTCTGCTCGACTTGGATCAAGAGGTGGATGAAAGAACCAATGACGGCATTGAATTGTTTGGCAATAGACCTTCTTTTACGCCGCTGATGGTTGCTGCGAGAGCAGGACGACCGGTAACAGTCGGACGTCTACTCGATGCGGGCGCCGATCTAAACGCGAGAGACGACAACGGCCGGTCAGCGGTCATGTTTGCGGGCGACGTGGAAACGTTGGACCGCTTTGTTCAAGCAGGTGCGAACGTAAATGACGAGGACGCCGATGGCGAAACTCTGCTGGAGAGACTTGGCAAGCGGGGTTACGTGGACGACCTGCAACTACGATTGCTGGCGGTCGGCGCCGAGATTGACCCGAGATCAGAGCATGCCGCGCGACTCCTCGCTCATGGCGCCGAGCACGGACGAGACGATGCAGTGGGACAACTGCTGCGCGCCGGTGTGGATGCGAACACGAAGACCCGGTACGGGGTACCGGTTCTCGCCGCCGCGGTCGAAGGACACCACGGGGGCGTTGTGGAGCAACTGCTTGAGGCAGGTGCTGATCCCGACGCGCTCGGCCGATCTCTCGGAAGGCCGGCACCGATCGTAGTGCTCGCTCGGGAGCCTGGGATCGTAGAGAAACTGGTCGCCGCTGGTGCGGATCTGCGAGCACGGGACCAGCGGGGCCGGACGGCGCTGATGGCCGCCCTCCAGTCCGGGCGGCTCGAGACAGCTGCCGTCCTTCTTGATGCCGATCCGCAGGTAGGCGTCGCAGACGACGAAGGTAACGTGGCTCTACATTTTGCTGCCCGGCGGGGACGATTGGAGGCCTTGACAACATTGCTTGAAGTCGGCGCAGACGTGAACGCGCGGAACCGCAACGGTCAATCCGCATTGATGCTAGCCGCCGAATCCGGGCACGCGGATGTAGTGTTTGTGCTGCTTGCGGGGGGTGCCGACCCGAACGCGACGGCTCGTGAGGGTCTTACACCCTTGATGGCGGCAGCGTCTGGGGACCATGCGGCGACAGTCGCCGTCTTGGTTGCCGCGGGAGCCAAACTGAACGTCAAGAACGCGGCAGGACACACAGCGATGATGACCGCTGCCAAGCAGCTCAACTTGGCTTCAATGATTGTGCTGTGGGAAGCTGGAGCGCAAGCTGCCGGCGTGGGCGACCTGCCGGAAGTTCGCGTTCTACGTGTCCTCATGAGCGAGGGGACTAGAACACGACGCGAAGGTGGACTAAGTGAAGAAGAGGCGCTAAAGCAGACTCTACTCAAGTCTCTCGGAGAAGCCGCGGCTGGTCAGCTGGAATTCGTCAGAGAAGTGCTTCTTGGTGAGCGAAGACGAAGGGGGCGTTAGATCTGATGACTATGAAGACAGAGACAGTGACTGCCGTGGCTCTGGCGCGAGCCTAAACAACCGGCAGGCGCGAAGCAACGCCTGTACCTTGTCCTTCGCACCGCCAACGCCGCGGCTGGTGATTCACGGGCTGATCCACCAAGGGGGCTAGCGGTCTGTTCTTCCTCGACGATGCCTTCGATGCTCTGGGGTTCATCCCGGAGAGGTACTTCCGCTGACCGTGCGAGAGCGAAAGGAGGAGGCACCACATGAGTAGAGCCATCCTGATCCTGCTTGCACCCGTCTTGGCGGCGCTTCCAGCGTCAGCCCAGACTCTTCCCCGCCTCCCTTGGACCGCCGCCAGTGACGTGTCGGCCTCCGTACCTCACTCGCCGTTCGGGATGGAGCGGGGGTCGCTCTCGACAACGGTCTTTCGAGGCCGGCACCTTCCCTACGAGGTGATCGACCGGTTGGCGATTCATGGCGGCGACGTCATTCTCGGCACGGCGGAGGAAGCGGCTGCGGCCGCGCCCGCTTCCAGAGTTCTGACCTCGTCAAGAGCCTTCTCGGCCGTAGGCCGGGCTGCCGCTCCGTCGGAAGACTGGCTCTGGCCGGATGGCGTGATCGCGAAAGAATCGCTCTTCGGGCCGGACCTATCGCTCTACTGCCACGTTTGGTGGCTAAGCTACTCGAGTTCAAGCCACTAAGCGCGAGGAGTAGGGCATGGACGGCCTGAGACGGTCGGTGGGCGAACTACCCAGGAACAGCAACTTGAGGTGGACTACATGCTTAGAGCGACTCTGATCGTGCTCATCGCTGCACTGCCTGCGCTTCCAGCCAGAGCCCAGACCATCCCCCGGACTGCTGGCGGTGACGCGTCAGCCTCCGTACCTCACTGGCCCTTCGGGGTGGCCCGGGGGCCGCTCTCGACGACGATCTTCCGGGGCCAGGAGCTAGCCTACGAGGTGGTCGACGGCCTCGCGGTCCTTGGGGGCGACATCGTCCTCGGGACCGCTGAAGAGGCGGCGGCCACTCGTGACCCTTTGGCCTTCCCCGGGAGCATGGCCGGACTGAGCCGCTCGACTTCCACCGAGCCGGAGGATCACCTTTGGCCGGGAGGCGTCATACCGTACGTCATCGACGAGCACGTCGAGGATAGCAAGGCTGTCCTGGAGGCAATCAGCATCTGGAACCGGAGGACGGTGATCAGCCTGGTGGAAAGGGATGCGGAGCCGAACTACGTGCGCTTCAGGAAAGGAGACGGCGCTTGCCGCTCCCATATTGGGATGATCGGTGGCGAGCAGTCTGTCTGGGGCACAGAATGCGGTGTGAGCATCCTGGTCCACGAGATCGGCCATACCGTCGGCCTGTGGCACGAGCACCAACGCATGGACCGCGATCGCTACCTGATGGTCCACTCAGACAACATAGCAGCCTGCACGTTCGCTCACAACATGAGTCTCGCCGCGCGTCACGCACGACCCTACGACTTCGCCTCCGCCATGCACTACGGGCGGGGTTTGAACGACTTGCCTTGGTTCGAGACGATCCCTCCCGGTATGTCCATTGGATCCGGCTGGCTCCCGGCCCCGCTGTCGAGCGGCGACATCGACTACGTGGCACACCTCTATGGCCCACCTCCCTCGCGGACCACGATCTCAACCAATCCGCCGGGTCTGAGAATCGTCGTTGACGGAGTCGAGACTGACACGCCGGTGAGTTTCGAGTGGGAACCTGGCAGTCGGCACAGCATCGAGGCGCTCTCGCCGCAATTCTCGGGTGACCGCACTCGCTATCTTTTCGGCCGCTGGACCGACGAGGGCAGTCAGGCTCACGTCGTGACCGCGGATCCGGCGACGACCTGGTACCAAGCCAGTTTCATCGAGCAGGAGAAGTTGTTGCCGTCTGACTTTCATCAGAGTCAGGAAGGAACGATACGGATAGCGCCCCGCGCGGATGACGACTTCTACACCGTGGGTTCCTTGGTGGAGTTCGAGGCTATTCCGAGTCCAGGGAGGAGTTTTGACTCCTGGGACCTCGACCTGGAAGCTGCCAGGAGTCCGGCGGAGAACCCGCTGATTCTAGCCGTTCCATCTCGCCGAAACGGCGGCGACACCGGCCGGCTGGACGTCTCCTTCATGCGCGCGAAGTTCTTGAGGGGTCCTGTGGTCAGGATTGATATAGACGGTAGTCCGATGGGACACGGCTACCTCCTGACCAACTCCACCGGGGGTCGTCGAACGAGTAACGATGGTGGGAGAACCTGGTTCCGGAGAGTGCCTCGCGCATGGGCTGTCGACGACTTCTTCCGGGAGTACCGCGGAGAGGACGGCAAGGTCCGCGTTACCACGTACGACGCGATTGATCCGTTTGATTTGAATGTGATTCGGCGCTTCCTTGCCTGGAGTGATGGTGTTACTGGAACATTGGAGGCCAGCCCGGAGGGAGGCTACTACGCGCTTGTCACGCGCGAGCTGGAAGTCCCTGCAGAAGGCGGCACGTTCACGATGCAACTCGAAGACTATCTACCAATCCGCAGATGGTCGGCGGGGGGCGAAATCGACATCACTCCTCCGCCGACGGAACTCTACGGGGAGGAGTACCCGTGGAACCGCTGGGGCTGGCGCGAGGGAACCCTGGTGCAGGTGACTGCCAGGCCGCTCTCCGAGGAGAGGAGGTTCGTCGCGTGGAGGAGAGACGCTTACGGCACGGATCCGGTCACGGCTCTCCACGTGTATGACGCCACGGAACTGGAAGCCGTCTTTTCTGTGTACCCGTTGCTTGAGCCCGGCAGTCCGACGCCAGTGGAGTGGCAAGGCGCCACATTCGACAGTCGGCACATAGCTGGCTATTGGGTTCATGTTCCCGTCGGCGCGCAGAAGCTGACGGTGGAGCTTTCGCTTGAGGGCGGGGAGTACGACGCGACACTGGGTGTCGGCCTGACCGAAACAGAGTACCTGGACGAGTTGTCCTTCTCGGAACAGGTGCGCGATGGTGGCGCGAGGCTGGTGATCACGCGGGAATCACAGCCCCCGCTCGTGGAGGGTCCATGGTTCCTGTCTGTGATCGGTTCCGAGAGAGTGGAGGGCCGCATCCAGTCGAGCGTGGTGCAGGGCCCTCCGGTGATTACCTTTCCGCGGGCATTCACCTTCGTGTCGGTCGGAGGGCTCCAACCTCCGACTCAGACGTTTGAACTGAGGAACCTGGCGGACCAGCCACTCTCCTACCGCATCGCCTCCGACCGGGACTGGCTGACGGTTCATCCAGCGGAAGTAACTCTTGAAGCCGGGCGTGAGGCGGAGTTAGCGGTTCAAGCATCGGCCTCCGGTGAGCCTGGTACTTACAGGGCCGATGTGACCATCACTTCCGACCGGTGGCCTGATCAGGGGGTGGACCTGCCAGTGACGCTTGCTGTCGCTGCGGCCACGTCGGCGGGCACGTGCGTGTCAGACGATGAGACGATGTGCCTGCAGGACTCGCGGTTCGAGGTGCGCGTGGATTGGTGGACAGGGGCCGGTCGGAGCGGACCGGGAAGCGTGGATCCCGCGGGGACGAACGACTCCGGCCTGTTCCGCTTCTTCGACCGCGACAATTGGGAGATCCTGATCAAGGTGCTGGACGGCTGCGCGCTGAACGGCCATGTCTGGGTCTACGGCGCCTCGACGACGGATCTCGGCTACTCGATTCGTGTGAGGGACACGGTCAGTGGGGAGTCGGCGGAGTACCGCAACGAGGCTGGTCGACCGGCGCCGGCGATCACGGACAACGAAGCGTTCTCCGCGGCCTGTGGCGAAGGCCGCGGAGCCGCGTCAGCTTCGAGGCACGTAGCGACGGACCGATCAACCGGCCTTCTGCGTAAGCCTCTGTCGCTCGTGGCCGCCAGGAGCGCCACTTCGGGATGCGCGGGCAGCGACTCATCGCTGTGCCTTGCCGACAGCCGGTTCGAGGTGACGGTCGACTGGTCGACGGCGGATGGCGGCCGAGGTCCCGCCAGGGCGGTCCCCGTGGGCACGAACAACTCGGGTTTGTTCTACTTCTTCGAACCCGGCAACTGGGAGATGCTGATCAAGGTGCTCGATGGCTGCGCGATCAACGATCACCACTGGGTGTATGCGGCCTCCGCCACTGATCAGGGGCTGGACATTGTCGTGACCGACACGCTGACCGGCAAGACCTGGACCCACTCCAAGGCGCCCGGCCCGCCGGCACCTGCGATCACGGAGAGCAACGCGTTCCACTGCAGCCCATAGCGAGCCCCGATCACCCCTTCGCTAGGCTCTCCGCGGTGCCCGGACATCCTGGGACCGCGGAGAGGACTGGCAATGCCGACCGACAAAGGGCGCCCGACCGGCCGGAGAACACGTCTTCGCTTCCAGACGACCACAGCGGTCCTCGCATTGCTGTCCGCCCTGCCGGCTGCAGCCATCGTCTACGTCATGCCGACGGACGAGAGCATGGTGGACCGGTCGCCAATCATCGTCTTCGGCGAGGTCCTGAGCGCGCAGCCAGGGTCAGCCGGAAGGTCTCCGACGACCGACTACCTGTTCGCGGTCGAGGAGGTGCTGAAGGGCTTCGTGCCAGGCAGCGGCATCATCGTCCGGCAGCCGGGCGGCGTCGACGTCGACGGTGTGGCGATGAGAGTCCTCGGCCTGCCGATGCTCGCCGAGGGCGACCGCGCGCTTCTCTTCCTCGATCCGTCGGACGGTGTCTACCGCCCCGTCGAGTTCGCCCTGGGCCTGTTCTTCGAGGTTCGGGCCGGGGACGGCGTGCTGCTGGCGCGCGAGCCGTCAATCCATGGCGAGGTGCCGGCGCCGGACGAACCGTCGGCCGCCGAGCAGGTCCGGAGCCGGCTGCCGCGCGACGCGGACCGCTTCCGCCGCTGGATCGCCGACAGGGCTGCGGGTTTGGAGCGGCCTGCGGACTACTTCGACGTCGGCTGGCCGGCATTGCCCCAGTCGATTGCCGAGCCGTTCCGGCTCACACGGACGCCCGGGAGGTGCTTCCACGACGGTTTCCCCGTGCGCTGGCGTGAGTTCGACCGCGGCGAGCGGATCGGCGTCACCGTCCAGGCAACCGGTCAGCCCGGCGTGCCCGGCGGCGGCCTGTCGGAGGTGCGCGCGGCCATCCGCGCCTGGAACGACGATCCCGGGAGCCGGGTGAACCTGGCCCTTAGCGGCACGTCGAACCGGGACTACCTGATCGACGAGGTCGACGGGGTGAACTCCATCTCGTACGAGGATCCGTTCGACGAGATCCCGGGGTCGTACCGGCGGGGCAGGGGTGGGACGCTCGCCATTGCCACTACGTGGTTCCATTGCGGCGCCCCAACGACGCCGCACGCTGTTCCGGGCAACGGCGCGGTCGAGGCGCTCGAGATCATCGAGTCCAATATCACGACGCAGGACGGATACAGCGAGTGGGTGAGCGCGACCTCGAATCCACGCAAGTCCCACGAGGAGATCATGGGCCACGAGCTGGGCCACCTGCTCGGAATCTCCCACCCCTGCGGCGACGAGGCGAGTGGGCCCTGCGGCAGTGTGACCCGCGAGGCGCTGATGCGAGCCCACGCTCACGCCGACGGCCGCGGCGCGGCGCTGAACAGCGACGACCGGGCCGCGGTGCGTCACCTCTACCCTTCCCAGGCCCCGGATCTGGTGGTCGAGTCCGCTCAGACGACCGAAACCGCCGTGGCGCCGGGCGGCGCCTTCACGTTCGCCGCCACGGTGCGCAACCGCGGGGACGACCGGTCGAGTGCAACCACCCTCCGCTACTACCGGTCATCGAACAGCAACATCACGACGTCCGACACGCCCGTGGGTGCCGACCCGGTGAGCGCTCTCTCCCCGTCGGCGACGGACAGGCAGTCCATCGACCTGCAGGCGCCCGCCACTCCCGGCACGTACTACTACGGGGCCTGCGTGGACGCAGTCTCCGGCGAATCGGACAGAAGGAACAACTGTTCCAGCGGAGTGCCGATCTCCGTAGACGGAGCAACGGCAAGCTGCAGTGGAGACACCTGTCTCCTGCAAGGACAGCGCTTCAGGGTCAAGGCCCGCTACTCGAAGGCCGGCGCCCCGAGCCAGAGCGCCGGAGCGATGGAAACGACGCTGGCGGGCTCCGCCGGGCTGTTCGGTGGCGAGGGCGGCAGTCCCGAACTGCTCGTCAGGATCGTGAATCAGTGCCACACGACGGGCTACTGGGAAGTCCACGCCGGGGTCGCATCGGACGCCGACTTCAGCGTTGCGGTCAGGCATGTAGAAACCAACGAGCTCAAGTGGTTCCGTACCCGAGACCGCCGGTCCATCACCGACACCGAGGCGTTCGCCTGTACGACGAGCGACGACCACGCAGCGCCAACCGATCCCGGCGGTACCGCGAACGGCGTCCCGTGCAGCGGTGTCACCTGTCTCCTGCAGGAAGACCGCTTCAGGGTGAAGAGCTGGTACGCGCGGGGCGGCGGCGCGAGCCAGGCCGCCGATGCGACGTCCGTGGATCTGGGCGAGTCCGCCGGCCTCTTCGCCTTCGACAGCGGCAACCCGGAGCTACTGGTCCGGATAGCCGACACATGCAGTAGCAGCGGCTACTGGACGGTCTACGCGGGGACCGCCTCGGACGCGGACTTCAGCGTGGCCATCAGAGACACCGAGACAAACGAACTCAAGTGGTTCCGTTCGCAGGGCGGGCAGGCCGTCGCGGATGCCATGGCGTTCCGGTGCACCGGGTCGGACAACGGGACGCCGCCCGGCGAACCTGCCGACAGCCCCTGCAGCGGCGACACCTGCCTCCTGCAAGGGCAGCGTTTCAGGGTCAAGGCCCGCTACTCGCAGGCGGGCGCTCCGGGCCAAAGCGCCGGAGCGATAGAAGCGGCGCTGGCGGACTCCGCCGGGCTGTTCAGCGGCGGCAGCGGCAGTCCCGAGCTATTCGTCAGAATCGTCAATCGCTGCCGCACTACGGGCTACTGGGAGGTGTACGCCGGGGTCGCGTCGGAGGCCGACTTCAGCGTTGCCGTCCGGGATACCGACACCAACGAACTCAAGTGGTTCGGCGTGCGAGGCGGCCGGTCCGTCGCGGACACGGAGGGGTTCGCCTGCACGGACGGTGACTCCGAGACCTCGCCCGGCGGGGTCGGCGACCCGGACGACCCGATCTGTAGCGGCGCAACCTGCCTTCTGCAGGATGACATCTTCAGGGTAAAGGCATGGTACGTGCCTGACGGCGGTTCGAGTCGGGCCGCGGGCGCGCTATCGGCCGACCTGGGCAAGTCCTCGGGCCTCTTCACCTTCGACAGCGACGACCCCGAACTGCTGGTGCGGATCGCCAACACATGCAGCACCAACGGCCACTGGACGGTCTACGCGGGAGCCGCCTCGGACGCCGACTTCAACGTCGCCATCAGGGATACCGACACGAACGAGCTCAAGTGGTTCCGTTCACGGGACGGGCAGTCGGTTGTCGATGCCGAGGGGTTCGCGTGCGGCGATCGTGAGCCTCGGGCGCCCGACCTGGTCGTCTCTTCCGTTTCGGCGACTGACCCGAGCGTCACAGCAGGAGCGACGTTCACATTGAACGCGATCGTTGAAAACCAGGGTAACGGTCGGTCCACCTCGACGACTCTCCGCTACTACCGCTCCTCCGACTCCACGATCAGCAGAGCGGACAGCGAAGTTGGAACAGACGCCCTAGGGACGCTTTCCGCTTCGGCTTCGAGCGCGGAGTCGATCGATCTCACCGCCACTTCAACCCACGGCACGTACTACTACGGCGCCTGCGTCGACTCGGTGACCGGCGAGTCAAGAACGGACAACAACTGCTCCACCGGAGTCAGAGTGGCGGTAGGCAGCGCCCTGGCCGAGTACCGCTACGACGACGGTGACACCAGTACGACCTCCTGGCTCAGGGCAAACTCCCGTGACGTCCACGAACAGGAGTACGCCCAGCGCTTCCGCCTCAGGCAGAGCGGCACCGTGGATCACGTGACGGTCTGTGTCGCGCGGCGGCCGAATGTCGGCAACAGCAGTCGCCTGCCCATGAAGCTCACGTTCTACTCCGATTCCGGGGGACACCCGGGAAGAGCTATCGGCGAGTTCACGGGCACGCTGGCAAGTCCGCCGGCGGGGAGGTGGCGGTGTTACAGGATTGGCGGCGACATCACCGCCCAGAAGCTCAGTGGCGGCGACACCTGGATCGGCCTGTCCTGGCTGTCCTCAACAGGGATGGCGATGATGGTGGATGACCGCGCGACAGGATCCACGAAACTCAGCATCAGGGCCCGCTTGACGTCGACCTCAAGCTGGATCGCGTGGCAGGATCATCCTGCGCCCTCGGTCAGAGTGTTCCTGATCCGTCTCGGAGTCAACCACGGCGGAAGTGCGACCGTCACCGTTCCAACATCAGAGGTTCAGAGCTACACACCGATTCCGACAACGAGGAGCCAGCCATGAAGACGATGGGTTCTGGTAAAGGGAGTTTCTTCGGATCGATCCTGGGCATGGGCGCGCACATCGGCACCCTCTCAGTCTTTGCCCTCATGCTCGGCGCGGCTCAGTCGGCCTCCGCGCAGAGAAACAACGTCATCCTGTTCGTCGGCGACGGCATGGGCGTGTCGACCGTCACGTCCACCCGCATCGCAACGGTCGGCGTCGACGGGCAACTGACGATGGACCGCATGCCCTACACCGCCATTTCGCGCACGGCGTCGGCCGACTACATCACGCCTGACAGCGCCGCAACGATGTCGGCGATGATGACCGGCGTCAACACGAACACGGGCGTGATCGGGTACGGCCCGACGACCGAGTTCAGCGACTTCAACGGCAACGGCGACGGCCCGCGGTTGACGAACATCGGCGAGCTGGCCATCTCGATGGGCTACGCGGTCGGTATCGTGACGACGACTCGCGTCACCCACGCGACCCCTGCGGCCGTCTTCGCGCACGTCAACGACCGCAACCTGGAGAACGAGATCGCCGCGCAGATGGTGCCGGGCGGAGGTGGCTTCAACACACGCCTCGGAGACGGACTTCACGTCATCTTCGGTGGTGGCCGACGGCATTTCCTTCCGACTTCGGCTTCGGACGACGAGGGACTTCCAGGACGGAGATCAGACGGACGCGATCTACGAAACGAGCTGCAACAGCGGGGTTATCGCTACGTCTGGAACCGGCAGGGGCTCAATTCGCTGGGCGGTTCCGGACGCGCAATCGGCCTGTTCGCGTCGAGTCACCTGGCGTACGAAGCGGACCGGGGCAGCGGCGAGCCGAGCCTGGAGGAGATGACCAGGAAGGCGATCCAGATTCTCACCGCGACGGGAAAGCCGTACTTCCTGATGGTCGAAGGGGGCCGCATCGACCACGCGCATCACGAGGGGAACGCCTATCGCGCCTTCACCGACACCCGCATGTTCGATCGAGCGATCAATGCTGCACAGCGAAGCGTGAATCTCAACAGAACCCTGATCCTCGCGACCGCGGACCACAGCCACGTCTTCACGATCGCCGGCTACCCAATGCGACCGCTCAGCGACCTGCGCTACACCCCGCGCTCCGTGCCCGCATCGTTCCGCAACCAGCCGCACCACGGCATCCTGGGAACGGTCCACGACATCGACAGCGGAGGCACGATCTCGGAGAGCGGAGACTCGGGGGGCATTCCCTACACCATCCTGGGCTACGCCAACGGGCCGGGACACCGAAGTGGATCGCGCGTCAATCCGAACAGCGACAGGACGGCAGGCTACGGCGGCGCCGTTCCTTCGAGCACCGCCCACTCGGCGTACCGGCAGGAGGCAACGGTCCCGCTCTTCCTCGAGACGCACGCCGGGGAAGACGTGATGGTCTACGCGGTCGGCCACACGTCGGAAAACGTGCGCGGGACCGTGCCCAACACGAAGGTCTTCGACTGGATCAAGGACGGTTTCGCCGGGAGAGGCAGCGCACCGCGGCCCGGCCCCAGCCCCGACCCGGATCCGGATCCCGGACCGAGTCCAGGGCCGCCGCACGTCGCGAGTTGTTCGCCGACGACCCCCGTGCTCGAGTTCGAGGGCGGCTACGAGGTCAGCATGTGCTACGTCACACCAAGCGGCGAGTCGGGTCAGGCCCAGGGCGCAGCCTGGTCCAGCGAGGGCGGCATCCTGTGGTTCTTCGGCCGCAACAACCCCGAGGTCCTCATCAAGGTGCTGAACGGTTGCAGGGACAATCAACACCGTTGGGTGTTCGTGGCGCCCGTTACGACCCTGGAGTTCAGCCTTGTGGTCACGGGACCCGGCGGCGACCCCTGGGAGCACACCAACCGACCGGGCGCTACGGCGACCACCAAGAGCGACCTCAAAGCGTTCCGCTGCCAGTAGCAGCAGAGTCCGACCGTCTCGCTACATGCTCCGCCGGTACTCGCCGCCGACGCGGTAGAGCGCGTCCGAGATCTGGCCGAGCGAGCAGTGCTTGACCGTCTCCATCAGTTCCTCGAACACATTGCCGCGGCGTCGCGCCACGTCCTGGAGCCGCTCGAGGCACGCCGGTGAGTGGTCGCCGTGACGTCGGTGGAAGGCGGCCAGACTCTCGATCTGCTGCTCCTTCTCATCGTCCGTTGAGCGGATGAGCTCCGCCTCGACTGTCTCCGCGAAGTCCTGGCCTTCGGCGAGGAAGGTGTTCACGCCGACCACCGGCAGGCTGCCGTCGTGCTTCTTCGCCTCGTACTCCATGCTCTCGTCCTGGATCTTCGAGCGCTGGTACATCGTGTCCATCGCCGCCAGCACGCCGCCCCGCTCGGCGAGCCGCTCGAATTCCAGGTAGACCGCCTCCTCCACCGCGTCGGTCAACTGGTCCAGGGCGAAGGAGCCCTGCCAGGGGTTTTCGCTCCGGTTGAGCCCGAACTCCCGGTTGATGATCAACTGGATCGCCAGAGCGCGCCGCACGGACTGTTCGGTGGGCGTCGTGATCGCTTCGTCGAAGGCGTTCGTGTGCAGTGAGTTGCAGCGGTCAAGGATGCCGTACAGCGCCTGCAGCGTGGTCCGGATGTCGTTGAACTGGATCTCCTGGGCGTGCAGCGAGCGGCCGGAGGTCTGGATGTGGTACTTCAGCATCTGGCTGCGGGCGGAGGCGCCGTAGCGCTCGCGCATCGCGCGTGCCCAGATGCGCCGCGCCACCCGGCCGATCACGGCGTACTCGGGGTCCATGCCGTTCGAGAAGAAGAAGGACAGGTTGGGCGCGAAGTCGTCGATCGCCATGCCTCGCGCCAGGTAGTACTCGACGATCGTGAAGCCGTTGGCGAGCGTGAAGGCCAACTGGGTGATGGGGTTCGCTCCGGCCTCGGCGATGTGGTATCCGCTCACGGAGGCGCTGTAGTAGTTGCGGACGTTGTGGCCGATGAAGAACTGCTGGACGTCACCCATCATCCGTAGCGAGAACTCGGTCGAGAAGATGCACGTGTTCTGGGCCTGGTCCTCTTTCAGGATGTCCGCCTGGACCGTGCCCCGAACCCGGCTCAGGGCGTCGGCGCGGATGCGCTCGTAGACGTCGCGCTCGACCACCTGGTCGCCGGAGATGCCGAGCAGCTCCAGTCCCAGGCCGTCGTTCTCCTCTGGCAGCTCGCCGCGGTAGACCGGCACGTCGCCGCCGGACCGCCGGTCGATCTCCGCGCGCGCCTGCTCCAGGCCACCGGTTTCCCGCAGGTGACGCTCGACCTGCTGGTCGATCGCGGCGTTCATGAAGAAGGCGAGGATCGTCGGGGCCGGGCCGTTGATCGTCATCGACACGGACGTCGCCGGGTCGCAGAGGTCGAACCCCGAGTAAAGACGCTTCATGTCGTCGACGGTGGCAATCGAAACACCCGAGTTGCCGACCTTGCCCCAGATGTCGGGCCTGAGCCCCGGATCCGAGCCATAAAGCGTCACCGAGTCGAACGCGGTGGACAGACGGTTCGCCGGCTGCCCGCGCGACACGAAGTGGAATCGCCGATTCGTGCGCTCCGCGATCCCCTCGCCCGCGAACATGCGCGTCGGTTCCTCGCCCCGGCGCCGGTAGGGATAGACGCCCGCGGTGTACGGGTAGGCGCCCGGCAGGTTGTGCTTCATCAGGAAGCGCAGCAGGTCGCCCCAGTCCGAGTACTCGGGCAGCGCCAGCTTCGGCATCCGCAGGTGGCTCAGCGTGGTGACGTAGTTCTCGCCGGTGACCTCGCGGCCGCGGACCGGGTAGCTGTACTGGTCGGCGCGCGCGGCGTCGACGCGATCAGGCCAGTCCTTCAGGAGTTCCGCCGCCTCGGCGCCGACTTCCGCCAGCGCTTCCTCGTAGCTCCGGCGCAGCCGCGCCAGGGTTTGGTCGGGCGCCGCATCGAGCGCCTTTGGCGCGTACGCGGCAAGAGGCTCCGGGAGCTCCGGATCGTCCAGTTCGGCCAGAGCCCGGTAGCAGCCGTGCGCCCTCGAGGCGGCCGCCGCCCGGCGCTCGGCGTCGGCCTCGGCGGCGCGGCCCGCCTCGGCGATCTCCGCGAGGTAGCGATTCCGGTTGTCCGGGATCAGGACGGCCGCCTTCGGCTCGCGCTGGTCCAGGTCGACCTCGGGGGTCCACGCGGCCTCGCTCAGGTCTAGGCGCTCCCGGAGCAGCCGGCACACGTTCCAGAACATCCAGTTGACGCCCGGGTCCTGGAACTGGCTGGCGATCGTCGGGTAGACCGGCACGTCCTCGTCGGCCGTATCGAAGGCGAGCCGGTTGCGCCGCCACTGCTTCCGCACGTCGCGGAGCGCGTCCTGGCCGCCGCGCCGATCGAACTTGTTCAGCACGATGACGTCGGCGAAATCGAGCATGTCGATCTTCTCGAGCTGGCTCGCCGCGCCGTAGTCCGAAGTCATCACGTAGATCGAGAGGTCGACCAGGTCGACGATCTCGCTGTCGCTCTGGCCGATGCCGGCGGTCTCCACGAGGATCATCGAGAATCCGGACGCCTTGAGCAGCGCAATCGCGTCGCCGAGCACCTCGCTCGTCGCCAGGTGCTGCCGCCGCGTCGCCATCGAGCGCATGAAGGCGCGCTCGCTTCGCAGGCTATTCATCCGGATGCGGTCGCCGAGCAGGGCGCCGCCCGTCCGCCGCCGCGTCGGATCGACCGCCAGGAGGGCGATCCGCATTCCGGAAGACGTTTCGGGCATGCACTCGAGGAAGCGGTTCAGCAGTTCGTCGGCGACGCTGCTCTTGCCCGCGCCGCCGGTGCCGGTGAGGCCCACGACCGGCACGCCGGCGCCGGCCAACTGCCACTCCTTGCGCAAGCGGCGCAGGTCCGACTCGCCAACCGCCCCGCGCTCGATCGCGGACAGCAGGCGCGACAGCTCGATGTCGCCGTCCGGATCCGAGGCGACGCGCACGCTGAAGCGCGGTTCGGGCGCCGGCCGGCGCTTGGCATGCGTCCGTTCGACGACGTCGTCGATCATCGCTGGCAGGCCCATCTTCAAGCCGTCGTCGGGGTGGTAGATCCGCTCGACTCCGTACGCTTCGAGTTCCGCGATCTCCTCCGGCGTGATCGTGCCGCCGCCGCCACCGAAGACGAGGACGTCTTCCCTGCCCTCCTCCGCCAGCCGGTCGATCATGTAGCGAAAGAACTCGATGTGACCACCCTGGTAGGAGCTGACCGCGATCGCGTCGCCATCCTCCTGCACCGCCGCGCGGACGATCTCGTCGACGCCGCGGTTGTGGCCCAGGTGGATCACCTCGGCCCCGCGGTCCTGGATCATCCGCCGCATGATGTGGATCGCCGCGTCGTGACCGTCGAAGAGGGATGCGGCGGTCACGAAGCGGAGCGGGCTGGCGTCCTCGGCGGGCCGGATCCGCGGATCCTGTTCAGGAGTGGTCATGCGACGGTGTCCAGACGGTGAACTTCGGCCCGAAGTCTACTGCCGACGAGCGGATCCGACCGTGGAGCCGACCGCGGGCTGTAAGCTCCGCCACTACCGTCCGATCCTTCGCAACCTCTACCGGAGTTCGCCGTGAGAACGACGACAACGCAGATCCCCTTGGTTCCTCTGGCTTCCCTGGCCCTGCTGGCCGCCCTGCTCCTCGCGGCCGCCCCGATCGCCGCCCAGGAGCCGGCGGGCTCGGACCGACCCGACTCCGCACCGGCGACCGCCCAGACCGCGGACGGCGACGCCGAAGCAAGGGCCGCAGCCCGGCGGGAACGGTTCCGCCGCCTGCGCTACGGCAATCTGGCGGAAACCGAAGTGGCCGGCAAGCAACTCCGGATCTCCTATCCGGACCTGTTGACGGACAGCGACGACTACCGGGCGTTCGAGAGCCTCGCCACCGCCGATGTCGCGGGCTGGAACAGCGGCCGGGCAGTCAAGCTGCTCACCCACGCCTCGCTCTCCTTCGACGGAGTTGTCGTGCCCTATGGCAACGCCTCGCCCAACTATCCCGGGGTCTACAGCCTCTGGCCCAAGCGCACCGCCGACGGCTGGAGCCTCGTGTTCAACGGCGAAGCCGACATCTGGGGCAGCCAGCGCGACGCGTCGGCCGACGCCGTCGAGGTTCCGCTCGAGCACTCGACGGCCGACGAGCCGACCGAGAAGCTGACGATCGAGTTCCTCGAGGTCGAGCCGGGCGCGGTGCTGCGGATCGCCTGGGGCGACCACCAGTTCCTGGCCGCCTTCAAGGCGGCGCCTTAGCGGGCGGCGTCAAGCCGCCAGCTTCGACCAGGTCCACTCGACATCGACGGCTACCGGCCCGGCTCCGCGACTACTCGGGGCTGTAGGGCAGCGATGAATGATGAAGGTTGATCTTCAGATCACCGTCAACAAGGATGTAGCCAAAGGTGAACTCGACCTTTGTCTCGCTACCGTCCGGGCCTGTGAAGTAGTAGTTGCCCATGGCCATTGCGGAGGCGTCGTTGGTGTAGATGCCGTTGTTCTCCCACCGAACATTGGTCCAGCCCGAGATCGCGAACCCTTTGTCCTCTGTTCCGTCTTGCCCGATGAAGTAGCTCAGAGCTCCTTCAAATGTAGCGCGGAACTGGTTCTCTGCTGCCATGGTTGGCTTGAACATGACGTTGGTTTCGCCATATGCATAACGGTCCTTGATGTGTTTCGTCGCACGGGCGGCGTAGTCGCCGCCATCGGCATGGGTTTTGGCTATCGCGACAATACCCTCGCCCCAGGCTTTCTGTGCATCAATGACAGCCTGTTCGGAGATCTGCTGCGCTGCAGCTGACGTCGCCATGGCAACAAGGGCGAGGCCGGAAGTAGACGAGATCGTGGGTTCCGGGCTGCGCGCCGCCCGCTACGCCTTCGTCACTCCCGGCACCGCCACCGCGTACCGGCCCTTCTCGTCCGGCACCGTCGGCGGAGCGGCGTCCCAGGCGTACGTCGCGGGCTCGAGCGACGCGTCGGACTTCAGCGCTTCTTTCCAGGTGATCTTCTTGCCGGAGTAGGTCGCCATCCGGCCCATCACGGCCGTCATCGTGGCGATTGCGCCGTTCTTCGCCTCGTTGAAGGGTTTGCCCTCGCGGATCGCCTCGAACAGGCGGTCGTGCTCGACCTGGTAGGGGCTCTTCTCGTCCTCCGGCTCGCGGTGGTTCCAGCCGCCCGGTGCCTCGATCAGGCCGGAGGCGAGGCTCGCCCGGCCCTTGCTGCCGTGCGCGTACTCGGCGACCTGGTCCCAGCAGTTCTGGATGTGCCGGCACTGGCTCAGCATCACGGCGCCGTCGTCGTAGGTGTACTCGACGAAGTGATGGTCGAAGATCTCGCCGTGGTCGGGACCGTTCCGCCACTGGCGGCCGCCCTGGCCCTGGGCTTCGACGGGATGCCCGCCCTTGACCCAGTTGCCGACGTCGATGTTGTGGATGTGCTGCTCGACGATGTGGTCGCCGCAGAGCCAGTTGAAGTAGTACCAGTTGCGCATCTGGTACTCCATCTCGGTCTGGCCCGGCTTGCGCGCCCGCACCCAGACGCCGGAGCCGTTCCAGTAGACGCGGAGCGCTACGACATCGCCGATCGCGCCGTCGTGGATGCGGTCGATCGTTTCGTTGTACATCGCGCTGTGATGGCGCTGCAGGCCGACGCCGACCTTGAGGTTCTTCTCCTTCGCGGCCTTGGCCGCCTTGAGCACCCGCCGCACGCCGGGCGCGTCGACGGCGACCGGCTTCTCCATGAACACGTGTTTGCCCTGCTCGACCGCGTACTCGAAGTGCTCCGGCCTGAAGCCCGGCGGCGTCGCGTGGACGATGACGTCGACGCCCGCGTCGATCACCTTGCGGTAGGCGTCGAAGCCGACGTAGCGGTTCTCGGACGGCACCTGAAGGCGCTTCCCGCCCTCGAACGAACCGTTCTCGCCCATCTCGGCGAGCCGCGCGTAGCAGTTGTCGAGCCGGTCCTCGAAGGCATCGGCCATCGCCACCAGCTCGACCGGTCCGGAGGTCGAGAGCGCCTGCGCCGCGGCGCCCGTACCGCGCCCGCCGCAGCCGATCAGGCCGATCCTCAGTGTCGCGTCGCCGCGGGCGCGGCCCACGTCCGATGCCGTATTGGTCGCCGCGGCCGTACCGCCGCCGACTCCGCCCGCAATCAGGGCCGCCGAGGCCCCCGTGATGAAACTGCGCCTGGAGGTTCCGTCCATGGTGTCTCCCCGCACCCTGCCTGGTGCCATCGCCGACCGATAACGGTCGAATCCTGTTGTCCGATCGCAATACTCTAGCCGACACCTCCGTTACGATCCGCCGCCATGAACGACCTCGAGACGCTCCGATTCGAACTGGCCGACAACGTCGCCCGGGTCACGCTGAACCGGCCCGACGCGGCGAACGCGATGAACCTGCGGATGACGAAGGAGCTGCTCGAGGTCGGGATCGAGTGCGACGAGAACCCGAACGTGCGGGCGGTTCTGCTGCGCAGCGAGGGCCGGATGTTCTGCGCCGGCGGCGACCTGGCCTCCTTCGCCAAGGCGGGCGACGCCCTGCCTCGCGGCCTCAAGGAGATGACGGTCTACCTCCACGCCGCGATCACGCGTTTGACTCGCGGCAGCGCGCCAGTCGTCGCCGCTGTCCAGGGGCCGGCAGCCGGCGCCGGGTTCTCCGTCGCCTGCGCGGCCGACCTGGTCGTGGCCTCCGCCGAGGCCGTGTTCACGATGGCCTACACGCGGGCCGGCCTGACGCCGGACGGCAGCTCGACCTACTTTCTGCCACGGCTGCTAGGACGGCACCGCGCGCTGGAACTGATCCTCACGAACCGCACGTTGTCGGCCACCGAGGCCCGGGAATGGGGAATCGTCAATGAAGTCGTCCCGGCCGACGAACTGGACGCCCGTGCCGGGGAACTCGCCAAGCAACTGGCCGCCGGGCCGACCTGGGCGTTCGGGGCAGCCAAGGAACTCGTGATGCGCTCCTTCTCGGAGGACCTGGAGTCCCAGATGGAGTTCGAGTCGCAGGCGATCGCCGACGCCGCGCGAACGGAAGACGCCGCAGAGGGCATCGCCGCCTTCTTCGAGAAGCGCCGGGCAAACTTCCGCGGCCACTGAGATCGTTCCCGTGATCAAGGGGCTCCCGATCCTGATCGCACTGCTCCTCGCCGCGGTCCAGGAGCCGGGTACCGGCCGCTACGCGGACCCACCACCGGGCCGGCCGCCGACCGTCGACGTTCCGGCCGCGAGCGCAGCCACCGAAGCCGAGATGCGGCCCTACCGGGAGCGGGTCGTCCGCGTCAGCGCCGACGGCGGTGAACTCCACCTCGACATGGCGCCCGTTCCGGGAGGCGAGTTCCTGATGGGCAGCCCGGAAACCGAGCCCGGACGGAGCGAGCTGGAGTCTCCCCGGCGCCGAGTCCACGTCGCCCCGTTCTGGATGGCGACCCACGAGACGACCTGGGATCTCTACCGCGTGTTCATGTTCGACACGGACCGCGGCGGCGAGGAGCCCGCCGCGGCCTGGGCCGACGCGGTCAGCCGACCCACGCCGCCCTACCGGCCGATGGACTTCGGCATGGGGGTTGAGGGCTTTCCGGCGATCTCGATGACCCAGTTCGCGGCACGGCACTTCACCAAGTGGCTGTCGATGAAGACCGGCCGCTTCTACCGCCTGCCGACCGAGGCCGAGTGGGAGTACGCCTGCCGGGCCGGCACGGGGACCGCGTGGTCGCTCGGCGACGACGCGGCGGAGATCGACCGCTTCGCCTGGCATGCCGGCAACAGCGACCGCCGCTACCACGAGGTCGCCCGGCTCGAACCAAACGCCTGGGGCCTCTTCGACCTGCACGGCAACGTCGCCGAATGGACCCTCGACGCCTACGCCGACTACGCGGAGCCAGGCGACGCCGATCCTCTCGCCGACCCGATCGTCTGGCCGGAACACGAGTATCCGCGCAGCGTCCGCGGCGGCTCCTGGCAGGACGAACCGGCCGCCCTTCGCTGCGCCGCCCGCCGCGGATCGGAACTCTCCTGGAAACGGATGGATCCCCAGATCCCGCAGAGCGTCTGGTACCACACGAACGCCCGGTTCCTGGGATTCCGCGTCGTCCGGCCGCTGGTCGAGCCGCCGATCGAAGAACAGGAACGGTACTGGGCGCCCGACGTGCACTCGGTGCGCCGGATCGTCGAGCGCCAGCGCCGCGGCGAACGCGACTAGCCCTACTGCGCAGGCACTTCGACCGCCAACGCCAGCGTCGGATGCGTCTCCGGCGCCGTGATCGCGTTCAGGACCTCGAAGGTCATCTCGAAGCTCGCCCGGGATTCCCCGCTGATCGCCAGATCCAGGTCGCTGTGCGGCTCGACCCGCATGGTCGACGGGGGGCCGTTGAAGCGGTGTCCACTGGTGACCCGCAGGTCGAAGGCGGCGTCCGACATGTTGGAGAGCCGGATGTCGATCAGCTCATCGCCCTGGCTGCGTTCGACTTTCGTCAACTGGAGCGAAGCCTCGAGCAGCGGCATCAGCGCGTCCTCGCGGCCGATCAGCCAGTTGCCCAGCCAGGCGACCGTGCGGTTCGCGTGCAGCGCCTCCTTGATCGAGTCCGCGCTCCGCTCCGCCGCGAACACCAGGGTCACCGTGCGGTGGCCGCCGTCGTTGGGTCGGTAGTCCCAGTCGATCAGGTAGTGGACGTCGGACACGCCCAGGATCGCCAGGTCGTTGTCGAGCGCGATCTGCAGCGACTCGGCCGAGTAGAAGTCTCCGTTCGCCACCTCGATGCCGTGGAGCAGCCCGTCGGCGATGAGTTCCCGATGCATGTCGGTCAGTTTGGCGACGCCGTCGGGCCGCTGCCGCGGCCAGTTCGGGTGGTTCCAGAACACGAAGGCGTTCTGCTCGTTGGCCGCCTCGATCGCCTGCCGCGCCTCGCGCTCGCTCGCCGCCTGCTCCTCGGGCGTGGAGGGCCGGAGCCGGATCATGTAGTCCGCGTCGCTGGTCTCGACGACGAGCGCGTTCGCGTCCGAGATGAACACGGCGTTGACGTGGCCCGGCGGCATGCTTCGGGTGATCTCGGCGCCGTTGACCACGATCACCTCCGACTCCGACGTCGCGGCGTACTCGCTGGCGACGGCGTAGGACCGGTTCCGGTCGGGGTGCGGGATGTCCGCCCGGTGAGGCTGGTACTCCAGGTGCTCGGTGACCGCCATCAGCGTGAGGCCGTCCCGCTCGGCCTCCTGCATGCGGATAATGGGCCACACCATGCCGTCGGAGAAGACGGAGTGGGTGTGCAGGTCGACGCTGAAGGTGCGGTAGCCGTCGACGTCGGGAAACTCGATCGCACGCTCCTGGGCGACGGCGGGAATAGCCGCCGCGAAGGCGGCAAGGGACAGCACCTGCATCCGGATGGCCAGTCGACTCTTCATGGCGGGCTCCTCTCGGGTTGCGGAGTTCCGGGACAACACGGCAGAGAATAGCCCGTGTCAGGAAACGGCGGCGGCGCTCCGTCGCCGGCGCCAGACGTCCGTCGCCACCGCCAGCAGGATCGCCGCGCCGGTGATGATCCGCTTCGTGGGCTCGGTGGCGCCGGCCTGGGCGAGTCCGGTCTGGAGCACCGCGATCACCAGCACGCCAAGGAGCGTGCCCGTCACCGAACCCCGACCGCCGAGGAGCGACGTGCCGCCGATGACCACCGCCGCGATCGCCGAGAGTTCCATCCCGATCGCCGCGTTCGGATCGGCGGACTGCAGGTAGCCGACCTGGCAGACCCCGGCGGCCGCCGCAAGGAACCCGGCGAGCGTAAACACCGCGAACTGGACCCGGGAGGGCCGCACGCCGCAGCGGTGGAGCGCCGTGCGATTGCCGCCGACGGCAAACACCCAGCGGCCGAAGGCGGTGCGCGAGAGGACGAACTGCAGCGCTCCCACCACCGCGAGCGAACCGATGAACGCGGCCGACAGTCCCAGGACCGGCAGGTTGGCACCCAGCACGGCCACCCGGTCGCCGAGATAGCTGGTCCTCGACGCGGTCACCAGGTAGGTCGAACCGCGCGCGATCTCGAGCATCCCGAGCGTGACCAGGAACGACGGTATGGACCAGCGAGCGACCAGCGCGCCGTTGATCGCGCCGCAGACCCCGCCGACCGCGAGGGCCACAAGCGCCGCGAGCAGCAGAGGCAAGCCCTGATCGACGGTCAGGACGCCCAACACGGCGGCCGCCAAAGCCAGCACCGACCCCACGGAAAGGTCGATGCCGCCAGCGATCAGCACCAGCGTCAGGCCGGCCGAAGCGATGACCAGGGGCGGCAACTGGTTCGCCAGCGTGCGGAACGTGACGGCGCTCCAGAAGTGATCCGATACGAGGCCGAAGGCGACGCACAGGCCGAGGATGACCAGGACCAGTCCTCCCCGATATCCCAGAGAGAAAGAACTGCGCCAGCCGGCAACGGCCAGCGTCATCGGTCGGAGCGCCCGGCGAGCATCGGGACGAGGATACAGTCGCTGCCGGCTCCGATGCTCTCTCTCGTTCGCAAGGTCCGCGGTGGTTCGAAGGTCGCCGCATACCGGCTGACGAAGGGCGTGCTGCGTCGGTTTGGATACGACTTCGAGATCTTCCCCCGGTCGAGGCGGGACGCCCACGCCCTGGGGAGCGCCGACCAGAGCTTCTACCGCGAGTGGCGGTCGCCGTCACCGATCTGGGCGCCCTGGCGCGGCGAGCCCGACTTCCGGCAGGCCTACGACGGCGTCGAGCCGTACACGGTGGTTTCAGGCGACCGCTGCCAGGTCCTCTACCGCCTCGGCAACCAGGCGCTCTCCGTGGACGGCAATTTCGCCGAATGCAGCGTGTATCGGGGAGGCACGGCGCTTCTTCTCTCAAGAGTCCTGGAGGGACACGAGAAGACCCTCCATCTCTTCGACAGCTTCGAGGGGCTCCCGGCGCCCGATCCGGAGAGAGACCCGGATCTGGAACAGGGCGTTTTCAAGGCGACGTCCGCCCAGGCCGTCGGGGCTCTACTCGGCGGCTTATCGGGACGCCTCAGGATCCACGAAGGGTGGATCCCGTCGACCTTCGACGGTCTCGAGAACGCCCGATTCGCCTTCGTCCACATCGATGTCGATCTCTACCGTTCGACCCTCGACTGCCTGGAGTACTTCTATCCGCGCCTCTCCGCCGGCGGGATCGTGGTCTTCGACGACTACGGCTTCCCTGCCGCCCGCGGCGAGAAGTGCGCCGTGGACGAGTTCTTCGCCGACCGGCCCGAAGCCCCGCTCGCCCTGCCCACGGGCCAGGCCATCGTGACGAAGCTCCCCTAGTCGGGCGCCGTGACGATGTCGACCGGCGTCTGACGGTCGCCGGCTCCACCGCCGCCGAGAATCTCCAGCGCCGCCTCGATCCCGAAGACGGCGAGCCGGTCGGCGTGCTGGTCGGCGGTGGCGAGGATCTCGCCCTGGGCGACCAGCTCCCCCACCGCGTCGATGTTGTCGAAGCCGACGATCAGCACGTCGTCGCGGCCGCTCTGGCGGCGCGCCGCCAGAGCGCCCAGCGCCATGTTGTCGTTGGCGCAGAGCAGCGCCCGCAGTTCCGGATACTCCCGCAACATCGCCGCCGCCATGGTGTTCGCCTGCGCCTGCTCCCAGCCGCCGCTCTGGATGTCGACGATCTCGGCGCCGGCCGCGTTCATCGCGTCCTCGAAGCCGGCCTGCCGCTGCTGGGCGTTGAACGCCGTCGGGATGCCGCCGACGATCGCCACCTGATCGCCCGGCGAGAGCCGTTCCGCCAGCACCTCGCCGACCCGCCGGGCGCCGTCGCGATTGTCCGGGCCGACGAAGGGCGCGTCGAGACCCGCCTCGGCCGCCACCTCCACGTCGAGCCGGTTGTCGATGTTGACGATCACCACACCGGCCGCCTGGGCGCGAGCGAGGGCCGGCGCCAGGGCCTTCGAGTCCGCCGGCGCGATGACGATCGCGTCGCTGCCGGAGGCCACCATCTGCTCGACCAAGGCGACCTGCTGGGCCAGATCGCTCTCGTTCCGGGTGCCGTTGACGACCAGGTCGTACTCGCCAGCGTGGGTTTCGTGGTGCGTGCGCGCGCCCTCGGCCATCGTCTCGAAGAACTCGTTGGCCAGGGACTTCATGACCAGCGCGACCTGCGGCCGCGCGGCGGCTTCGTCGACCGGGCCTCCGCAACCCGTGAATGCGAGCGCAACTACGGCCAAGAGGCCTGAGAGTGCGGCGCGGAGTCTGGCGATCACCATCGCGCCACAGAGCCTAGTCCGAAACGGCCAGCTCCACCGACTCCGCGAATCTCGACAACGCGCTCTCCGCGGCCGCCCGGTCGGCGGCCGGCGGCTTCGGGCCGTCCGCCTCGTAGTGCAGCGCCAGCACTTCCAGGCGACCCTCGCGGCGGTGCGCCTTCAGGTCGAAGCGCGCCACCAGCCGGTCGCCGGCCAGCACCGGCATGCAGTAGTAGCCGTAGGACCGCTGCGAGGCCGGCTTGAAGATCTCCAGGATCTGGTCGAAGCCGAACAGGTGCGCGACCCGCGTCCGACGCCAGAGCACGGGATCGAACGGCGACAGCAGTACGCCCCGGTCAGGCGCCGGCCGCACCCGCCGCAACCGCGCCGCGAGTTCCAGGTCGGCGGGTCGGACCCATCCCGACCGCCTCTTGCCGCCGGCCGCGATCACGTCGCATGGGGTCGCCTCCCCCGCCGCGGTCAGGTCCTCCAGTGCCGCCTTTGTCTGGGGCCGCACGTTCTTGAGCCGCCAGGTGTCGGCCAGGGTACCGATCGTCGCCCAGCCGTGACCCTCGAGCGCGCGCAGGATCAACGCCCGGATCCCCTGCTCCAGGCTCCATTCCTCGCTCCGCCAACGCTCGGGAATCACCCGCTCGGGCAGGTCGAAGGTCCGCTGGAAGTTCCGGCGCGACCGGATCGCCAGTTCCCCGGTGGACCACAGCGAGTAGGCGACCCAGCGCTCCCGCTTCGAGCGCCACATCTCGCCCATCATCGGCCCCGTCAGATCCAGCGACCGCATCGGCCCCTCGGACTCGACCCTGCGCAGGATGGCTTTCGCCACGTCGGGGTGCTCGCGTATCCCCTTGCTGTGCCAGGTCCTGCCGCTTCGATACTCCTCGCGACGGAAGCCGAACGCCGGGTAGAGATCGATCGGGATCCAACTCGCCTCGTGACCCCAGTACTCGAAGATCGGCTCGCCCGGCTGCAGGAGCTCCTCCGGCAGGTTGCGGTCGATTCCGGGCCAGCGCGACAACGGCACGAGGGCGTGGGTGCGGGCGCCGGCGATCGAAATGGTGTCGAGCTGGAGATAGCCGAAGCGCCCGATCAGCGCGTGGAGCGCCCGGCGCGCCCGCAGGCCGCGGCCCGAAGCCGCGCGCGGGAGGCCGGTCCACTCCGGATTCAGGAGCCCCGCCCGGACCAGTGCCAGCCGCCGCGCGTCGCGGACCGTGATCTCGGCCCGACCGGCTCCCTCCGAAACAGCCTGCGCGACGTGAGGAGACAACGGATCAGAACTCGACGCTGAGGGAGATCTGCACGCGGCGCGGGTTGAAGCGGTCGCGGGGTTCTCCGAAGGCGGCGTCGCGCCGAAACGGGTTCATGTTGTAGCCGGTCTGGCGATCGAACAGGTTGAAGAGATCGACACGGAGCCGAAGGCCCAGGTCCGTCGGCAGAAGGAAGTGCTGCGTGTAGCCCAGGTCCAGTTGCCAGTGGCTCGGACTGCGCCGGCTGCCGGCCTGCTCCGCGTACCGGTTGGTCGACGAGAAGTAGGAGGGCAGCCCGTAGGCGACCGAGTCCCACGCTTCCCACGGCTGCCCGGACTGGAAGAAGACGAAGGCGCCGACGCTCGCCCGCCACGGCAGGTCGAGACGGCCGAACACCTTGGCAAGGTGCGGCCGGTCCCCACGCAGCGTCCCGTCCTTGTTGTCCCACACCTGCCGGCCATAGCCGTCGGCGAGGTTGGACGAACCGATGAACAGGTTCGCGTCGTTGTTCCAGCTCGTGTTGTCCTGATCGAAGTTACCGGTGTAGCGGCTCCGCACGTACGAAGCGTTCAGGTAGCCGCGCTCACCCCGCCAAACCAGTTCCACCGCCGCCTCCGAGTACTCCGTGTACGCGTCGTCGAGTTCGGCGATCACGTAGCTCGAACCGCCGATCTCCGCTCGAACGGCATCGAGACCCGGCACGTAGAGACCACGGGCGGCGATGTGGGCGGGGGCACTGTCGTAACCCCTGGATCCGTTCCAGGTGTCCTCCCAGAAGTGCCCGCCCTCCCGGCGGCGCAGGTGAGCGCTGAGCGCCAGTCCGCGCGACAACGTCCGGGTTGCGCCGAGCGTCCACTCGTCGATGCGACGGGGTTTCATGCCGTCCTGGAACACCTTGCCCGAAGATCCCGGGTACGGCTCGTGGGAGATGATCCGGCCGCCCTCGTCGAACAGCACGCGGAGGCTGGCGCGGGTGTTCCGGTCCCAGGAGGCCGCGCGCGCCAGCGAGCTCGCCTCCGGGTGGTAGCGGGCGTAGTTCGCGAAGACCGTGCCCTCCGCCCGGTAGGACCAGGCCACGCCGAGACGCGGCTGAATCATGTCCCGCCAGTCGATCGTGTACATCCGGTACTTCGCGTCCGGGGCCAGAGCGAAGCCCGACACCGTCCCCGGCGCCACGCGCAGACCCTGTCCGTACAGGACGTCCTCGCTCAGCAGCACGCCGGCGTCGAAGGTGAAGTCGCCCGTGGTCAGGCGGTCGTGGACCTCCAGCGACGTCGTCTCCGTGAAGGAGTCAATGGGAGAAACAACCGTGCCGTCCGGGCGCCGGAGACTCATCTGCTGCACCGTGGCGACGTAGAAGACCGGCGTTCCGTCCTCGGCCAGGTCGACGCCGCCCGGCGCCTCGATGACGCCCCAACCGTTCGATTCCCGGCTCAGCGTCTCGCGCGCCTCGGCGGCGCGCAACCCGACGTGGAGGTCGTGGCCTGTGGCGCCCCAGTCGAACTCGTGATCGAAGGCCAGTTCGAAGCTCCGCCGGTAGAACGCCTGGTCGTTGATCAACGGATGCGCGCCGACGGCACCGCCCCCCTGGCGCGCGCCGTGCTCGTCCTCGTAACCGTAGCGTTCCACCAGTGGCCTGACCGCGGCGTTGTAGGCATCGGCGCCGTCCACGTACTCGGGGACACTGAAGTAGCCCATCCGGTCCAGATTCTCCACGTCCAGCGCGCCGCCGAGCGCCGGCCGAACGGCCAGCGCCACGTCGGGCCGGGACGAGCCCTCGAGTTCGTAGTCGCTGAACCGGAACGAGAGGGCGCCCAAGCCCGTCTGCCAGACACCGTCGACGTTCGCGACCCGCTGGTCCGCCCTGCCGCCGAGCGATACAGAGTCGGCTTCGTACGGCCCGACCGAGACGCCGTTCTCCTCGCGCCGCGAGGAACGGTAACCGGCGTTGAGCAGCATCCGGTCCGACGGCGAGTGTGTCAACCTGCCGTAGAACTCGCGGCGCGTGCTCTCGTAGCCCTTTGCCGGTCCGTAGGCCGTGGCCGCATTCGTCCGTTCTTCCGTGGGCCGGAAAGCGGAAGCGAAGAAGAAGAGCCGCGACGGAACGATCGGGCCGCCGAAGGTGGCGACGGCCCGCTGGCGGTCCGTGTCGTGTCCGGCCACGGATTCCAGGTCCGTCTCGGGCTCCGCCTGAGTATCGGGCGGCTCCACCGTGTACTCGACGCTGCCCGCGAAGGCGTTCGTACCCGACCTCGCCGTCGAGTCCATCGTGAATCCGCCGCTGCGGTTGAAGCCCTCCGCCGTGGCGCCGGCGCGCTCGAAGGTCAACTGGTCGATGTCGTGGCTCGAGAGTTCGGCCGACAGCGTGCCGAACATCGGCAGCGACACGTCGACGCCGTCGAAACGGTACACGTTGTCCTGGCCGCTGCCGCCGCTGGCCGGTCCCCGCACACTGTCCTGGGTCACCTGGACGCCCGGAGCGAGCCGAACGAGGCTGCGATAGTCGGGACCGAGCGGTATGTCGCGCACCGCCTCGCCGTCGATGGCGCTGGCTACGGCAGCACGGCCGCGAACGGCGACCCGCTCTCCGATCACGACCAGTTCCTCGCTGACAGCGGCGGCCAACCCTTCGAGTTCCAGGTCCAGGGTCGTCGTCTGGCCGAGCAGCACCTGGGCCTCGACCGTTCGGCTTGCTCCCGCCGGGGTCGTGAACGTGACCCGATAGAGGCCCGGGTAGAGCCGCGGCAGCGCGTAGTAGCCGGACGCGTCGGTGACCGTCGACCTTGGCCGGGGCACGGCGTCGGTCTCGGCCAGAATGCCTATGCCGTCGGGCGAGGCGTCGCCACGCAGCGCCACCATTCCCTCGATCCGCCCGGTCTGCTGAGCTGTCGCGGCGGTGGCACAGACCAGCAGCGCCAGTGTCAGGAACACCAGACGGTCGGTCAGCGGCCAGTCAGTCATCGCCCAACGTGCCCGCGCGCCGCGCGAGAGACGCGACCCCGCGGTAGTAAGCCTCGTCCCGTGCCAGATCCTCACGGTTGACCAGCATCGGATTGTCCTGCAGACCACGCAGCCAGGCGTGGTAGGCAAGTCCGGCCTTGTAGTGACGGGTCGGCGGCTGGAAGATGAAGCGGGCGAGTTCCTCGGCCGGCCCCATCAACTCGCGATAGCGCTCGACGTTCCCGTCACCGAGTGCGCGAAGCGCCGCAGCCGCCGGCTCGGCTACCGCGTCGAAAGCGCCGAGCAGCGCGTGGCTGAAGTCGCCCAGGGCCACCGTGCGGCCCTTCAGTTCGAACGTGCCGCCGAGCCTCGACCCCCTGGCCGCCGGCTGACCTTCCAGCAACCGCGCAAAGTGGTAGTCGTCGCCCGTCAGCACGATCTGGCCGCGCATGCCGATTCGCCGCCGGAGCAGCACCTCGTACTCCTCGTCCAGAAGCGACAACTTGACCCCGCGCACCTTGTCGGCATGCCGGGCGAGGATCCGCTCCAGGCTGTTGCCCGGGAAGTAACCGCGCATCGCCGGGTGAAACATCTCGCCCAGCCAGTGCAGGAACAGCGGACCCTCGAGCTGATCGATGATCGCGCCGTAGACGTCGACATACTCCCGCTCGGAGGCGCCCGTCGCCGTGAGCCGCGGCATCGGCAGCAGCACCGGCACGCCGCCGTGGTCGCCGATGAACTCCGCCTGCTCCGCCACCGCGTCAATGAGTTCCGTGTTGCTGCCGACCGCGTCGAACTGGTCGCTGCCGGCCCCGGCCAGGAAGCCGTTGCGGAGTTCGAGCGAGGCGCAGAGCTCGATCAACCGTCGCGCGCTGGGCCAGCCGATCTCGAACCGCTGCGCCGTGTCCATCGCCTCCGCAACACCGAAACCGAGCGAATCGACGTGGCGGCGCAAGCCGGCCGTCGCCTTCCAGTCGATCCAGTGTTCGATCTCGCGCGCCGCACCGGGCTGTTCGAGCGAGTGGCCGGCCTGGTCATAGCCGTCGCGAACGACCACGTGGAGGGCGGCGAAACAGAGCCTGGGCAGCGGCGGCAAGCCGGCGGACGGCTCCTGGCGGGTTGCGCTCACAACGCGGCCGCCTTCTTGATCTCCTTGATCCGGGCGAACTCGGGGCTCTGTCGGTAACGTTCGTCCAGCGGGTAGCAGCCGCTGACCATGTTGTTGCGCGGCCCCGTCGTGCAGTCGCTGAAGGTGCGGCAGATCCGTCGGCGTTCGAGCGGCCGCCCCGCCAGGACATCGGCAGGCAGGCCCGGGTAGGCGAGCACCATCCGGCCCAGACCGACGAAGTCGACGTGACCGGCCCCGACCTCCGCCTCGGCCACGTAGGGCAGCCACTCCTGCAGGTAGCTGTAGCCCGTCCCCACCAGGGGGAGTCGCGGGAACGCCGCGCGCACCGTCCGCACCGCAGCCAGTTGACGCAGCACCGAGCGCAGCGGATCCTCCGGCGGCAGGTAGCTGTCCGACGCCGGGTACGTGAAGGGCCGCGACAGGTGCGGGCAACTGTAGGGCGAACCCATCGTCAGGTTGACCACTTCGACTCCAGCCTCAATCAGAAGGCCAATGTAGCGAATCGCCTCGGCGCAGGTGGGTTCGGGGACGGCAACGTCCGACGGGTTGAGCCCGAAGCCGAGGTCCGCCGGTTTCGGGCTGTCGACTTCCGGCACGCCGATCCCATCTCGACCGGCGCCAAAAGGCGCCACATCACCGATCGACAGGCGAACGCCGATGCCGAGACTGGGGCACGCAGCCCGCACCGCGACGATGATCCGAAGCGGCAACCGCACCCGGTTCTCGAACGATCCACCGTAGGGACCCGGTCGGGTGTGCGCGCCGAGCAACTCGTGCAGCAGGTAACCGTGGCAGCACTTGATGTCGACGAAGTCGTAGCCGGCACGCTCCGCGCAACGTGCGGCGCGCACATAGGCGCCGGCCACCTCCTCCAACTGCTCGTCGCTGACGAGCGGGCGGTTCGCGGCTTCTCCCAGCCGTGCGTCGAGCACCGGATGAACCTGCGCCCGCAGCGGCCGCGGCAACGCCGGCGCCGGATCGGGCCGCGACAGCCGGCCGGAATGGGTCAACTGCAGGCCGATCACTGGTCGGTCGCCGCCTACTCCACTCTCCTCATGCCCCGCCAGGACCTTGCGGCGAAGCGCATCCAGCCAGGAGACGCAGTCGTCCAGCCGATTGCCGTCGATGAAGAGTTGGTTCGGATTCGCGCGCCCTTCCGGCACCACGGCCACCGCCTCGCCGCCCCAGATCAGCTTCGCGCCGCTCAACCCGAACCGCCGCCAGCGCCGGCGAGTCAGGTCGCTCGGGCTGCCGTCCCGGTTCCCGTCCCAACCCTCCATGGGGTGGATCGCGAACCGGTTGCCCGCCTCGCGACCGAACAAGGCGAGCGGCTCCGCCAGCGGCCCCTCCGCGCCGAGCAGCTCGTCGGCGCAGTCGAACGCCGGGTCAAGGCTGCGCAGATGCTCCCGGAAGGCCTCGACGCTGCGATGGTGGCCCGGAGGCGTGTAGCGCCGGCTCAACCTCCGTCCCCAGCCTGCATCGGCGGCCGCCAGGGAGCCGGGCCGTCCGGCAGTGCACTCAGGAACTCGGCGCCGACCTCGCCGTACCAGGCGTGGAGCCGCGCTCGCATCTCGGCGACCCGCTCGGGTTCCTCGGTGGCGAGGTCATTGCGTTCGCCGACGTCGGTTTCCAGGTCGTAGAGATGGACCTGGCCGTCCTCGTAGCGCTCGACCAGCTTGTAGGCGCCTCGCGCTATCGCACCGCCCGGGAAGCCGCCCTGGTTGCCGTAGTGCGGGTAGTGCCAGAACAGGTCGCGCTCGGAGGCCGCCGCGACGGCCGCTGACCCGGCGTCGCCACCACGAAGAATGTCGAGGAAGCTCGAC
The DNA here is from genome assembly GCA_009836625.1 of Holophagales bacterium. Classification (GTDB taxonomy): domain Bacteria; phylum Acidobacteriota; class Thermoanaerobaculia; order Multivoradales; family Multivoraceae; genus Multivorans. The sequence continues at coordinate 231,828 of VXVC01000005.1, read as the reverse complement.
CCGTCGATCTTGATCTCGGGTCGAACGTCGACACCCGCCGCCTCCAGCAGCGTCGGGTAGAAGTCCGTGCTGATGACCGGTGCAGCCGTCACGCTGCCGGCGGCCCCGACGGCCGGCCAGCGGACGATCATCGGTTCCCTGATTCCGCCCTCGTACAGCCAGCCCTTGCCGCCCCGCAGCGGCAGGTTCGAGGTCGGCCATCCTTCCGCCGTCGACAGGCCCCCATTGTCCGAGAAGAAGACGACGATCGTGTTCTCGGCCAGGTCCAGGGCGTCGAGGCGATCGAGGATGCGGCCGACACTCGTGTCCAGCGTCTCCACCATCGCCGCGTACACGGCGTGGTTCTGGACCTCGCGCACCCGCCGGGGTTCGTCACGCGGCCAGACCTGCTCCTCGTCGCCGAAGTCGGCCGGATCGTCCGGCGCTCCCACTTCGACGCCGGCTTTGCCCGCGTACTTCGCGATCAGGTCCGGCGGCGCGCGGAGCGGCGTATGAACCGTGTAGTACGAGAGATAGACCAGGAAGGGCCTGCCCTCCTCGTCCGCCGCGTAGCCGTCGAGCAGGGCGAGCGTTTCGTCGGTGAGCCGCGCGGTCAGATGCTCGTTCTCGGGTCCGTCCTCGAGCGTCGGGTTCGAGTAGGGCGAAAAGTAGCTGCGCGGCATGCCGCCGCGGTGACCGCCGACGTTCACGTCGAAGCCCTGGGCCGGCGGCCAGAACTCCTCTGTCGGCCCCAGGTGCCACTTGCCCAGGAACGCCGTGCTGTAGCCGCCGTCCCGGAGCGCCTCGGCTAGCGTGTACTCCCCGAGCGGCATCCGGTCGTTCAGCGGAGCGGGCGCGTACTTCTCCTGCCGCCGGCCGGCGAAGTAGTTCGTCGCGCCCACGCGGGTCGGGTAGCGGCCGGTCATGATGCTGTAACGCGTCGGGCTGCACACCGGATTCGCCGCGTAACCCCGGGTGAAGCGCACCCCGCCCGCCGCCAGTCGGTCGATGTTCGGCGTCTCGTAGAAGGTGTCGGGGTTGAAGGCGCCGATGTCCATCGCGCCGAGGTCGTCGACCAGCAGGAAGACGATGTTCGGCGGCTCGGCGGGCGTTTCGATCGCGCAGGCGGCGAGACAGGCGACGCAGACCGCCGCTGCAAGGACCGCACGTGGTGTCGGGTAACGGGCCGGCCGCATCGGTCGACCACGCTAGCAGCCCGTGGCGGCTACAATCGGTGACCGCCTACGGGCGCGCTTCCGACTCAGGGAGGAACACCATGTCCGCCATCACCCGCCGCGTTTTCCTCGGCTCAGCCGCCGCTGCCGCCGCTACCACGACTCTGGGATGCCGTGCCTCGGCCGGCACGGCCGCCGCGAGTCCGAACGAGGTTCTCCGTGTCGCCGTCGTCGGCCTCCGCGGACGCGGCAGAAACCACGTCGATCAGTTCATCGATCTGCCCGGCGTCGAGGTCGCCGCCCTCTGCGACGTCGACAGCCACGTGCTCGAAGCGGCGAGGGCCAAAGCGATCGAGGACGGCGCCGCCGACCCGCTGACGTTCGTCGACTACCGGGAACTCCTGGAACGCGACGACATCGACGCGGTTTCCATCGCGACGCCGAACCACTGGCACGCGCTGCAGGCCGTGTGGGCGTGCCAGGCGGGCAAGGACGTGTACCTGGAGAAGCCCGTCTCCCACAACGTCTGGGAGGGCCGCCAGATCGTCCACGCCGCCGCCAAGTACGACCGCATCGTCCAGACCGGCACCCAGATCCGCTCGTCTCCCTCGATCCAGGAGGCGCTGGCCTGGATCAATGAAGGGCACATCGGCGAGATCCAGCTCGCCCGCGGCCTCTGCTACAAGCCGCGCCAGAGCATCGGCCGGGTGGAAGGCGCGCAGAAGATCGACCCCGCGGTCGACTACGACCTCTGGTGCGGCCCGGCGCCAAGGAAGCCCCTGATGCGCGAGCGCCTGCACTACGACTGGCACTGGGTCTTCGACACCGGCAACGGCGACCTGGGCAACCAGGGCATCCACCAGATGGACATCGCGCGCTGGGCGCTGGGCGAGCCCGCGTTGCCGCCGCGAACGATCAGCGTCGGCGGCCGGTTCGGCTACGTCGACGACGGCAACACGCCGAACACCCAGTTCGTGTACCACGACTACGAGCGGGCGCCGCTGCTGTTCGAAGTCCGCGGCCTGCCGCACGACGCAAAGGCCCAGGCCGGCAAGTGGCGCGACGGCATGGACGACTACCTGGGCGCGAGCATCGGCGTCATCGTTCACTGCGAGGGCGGCCACGTGCAGATCCCGAGCTACACGCAAGCCACCGCCTACGACACGAAGGGCAAGAAGCTCGAGTCCTGGAAGGGCGGCGCCAACCACTACGCGAACTTCGTCGACGCCGTGCGCAGCCGCCGCAGCGAGGACCTGACAGGCTCGATCGAGGACGGCCACCTCTCGAGCGCCCTCTGCCATCTCGGCAACATCTCCTACCTGCGCGGCGAAGCCGGGGGGCCGGCCAAGGTGTCGAAGATCGCCTCGAAGCTCCGCCACGCCGGCGACACCGCCGACCGCTTCCTGGACCACCTGGCCAGGAACGGCGTCGACCCGGAGATCGAGCAGCCGATCGTCGGGCCCTGGCTCGAGATCGACCCGGATACCGAGACGATCGAGGGCGACCCGGAGGCGAACCGGTTGCTGACCCGCGAGTACCGCGAGCCGTTCGTGGTCCCGCGGACCGTCTGATGCGTGGCATTCGTACCGCGAGCTCCGCGCTCGCTCTGATCGCCCTCGCCGCCACCGGCGGCCTGTACGCCCAGTCAGGCGTCCCGGAAGGCTACGAACTCGTCTACTCCCAGGACTTCACCGACGCCTCGGCGCTCAACGACTTCACGTTCAGCGACAAGCGGGCGTGGGAGTACGGCGCGGGAGACTGGCGCGGCTACCTCGACCTCAAGGGCGGCAGCAAGTACAAGCCGAAGCACCGTTCGCCGCTCAACATCGCCCTGATCGACGATCTCCTGCTAGCCGACTTCGTCCTCGAAGTCGAGGCATGGCAGACCGGGAGGGAGTACGGCCACCGGGACCTCAGCGTCTTCTTCGGCTTCGAGGGGCCGAATCGCTACTACTACGCCCACCTGGCCACGGAGCCGGACGACCGGGCCCACAACATCTTCCTGGTCGACAACGCCGACCGGGCGCCGATGGGCGCGATCCCGGACGAAGGCGTCGCCTGGGAGCGCGGCTGGAAGCGGGTCAGGGTCGAACGCCAGGACGGCTCGCTTCGGGTCTACTTCGACGGCGAGAGGCAGCCCACGGTGTCGACCGATCGCGACCCGCTCGGCTGGGGAAGGGTCGGCTTCGGTTCGTTCGACGACACCGGCCGCTTCAGCCAGGTGCGGATCTGGGCGCCGGAGACACGGAAGGCGGCAGAGTCGGCCTTCAAGTAGTCGGAGCCGCTCGCTACTCCGCTCGGTAGCGCTTCAGTTCTCCGTCGAGTTGCTGCCCCGACACTTCGCCGTCATGAAACAGCAGCCGATACCGCAACCTCAGCTCTCCGCCCGCCGGAATCGTCCAGTCGCCGGTGCCCTTCTTCGCCTTCTCGAAGTCGTGGATGCCGAAGGGGTTGGCGGCGAACAGGCCGTAGGCCCTGGCGTGCCACCAGGTCGGGTGACGGAAGTTCCCGGGGTGGTCGAAGATGGCGATGCCGACAGCCCTGCCGTCGACCGGCCCGCTGTAGTGGACCCAGGCGGCGCGCTTGCCCCAGACGGCCGCGCCCTCGACGCCTTCGCTGTTCACCATCGCGCCGGCGGCGTGCTCGCCCTGGTGGCGGAGGGTCGACGCGACGCGGATGGCCATCGTGCCTTCCTTCGTGTCGCCGAGGACGACCGCCGCGTCGCCGGCCCGTAGCCGCAGGTCGAAGTCGATGGCGCGCCAGGCCTGGCCGTCGTCGAAGGCGCCGGCGCGGAAGCTCATCGTCCGTTCCTCGCTGAGCACCTCGCCGCCGCCCGGGCCAACCCAGGAGTTGGACGTGCGCAGCACACCGGCCTCCCCCGACTTGGCGACCAGGACCTTCTCGTGGACGATTGCCGAGCCGTCGCGGCCGGTCCAGAAGTCGTAGCGTTTCGAGCCGTCGGCCGGGCCAACGGCGCCGTGCGCGAACCACAATGAGCGGTGATGCGGATGATCCCGCTCCTCGCCTTCCGCTTCGGCCATCGGCCAGTTACGGGTCAACGCTTGCCCGCCGGCGCCGAAGATCGGGTAGAGGTACGGCAGGTGGCCGCCGCCATCCGCTTCGCCGCCCGGCCGGTACTCGGTGAACGGTTGGCCGTCGATGGTCACCAGGACGCGGTCGCCGGCTTGCCTGGTGAGCTCGATCATCGGGTCGCCGTCGTCCGCCGTCACGGTCCCTGAGACCACGAGCAGGCACGGGAACAGAACGGCAGCGGCTGGCGGATTCAGGCGGCGCAACATGGTCGGTTCCTCTGCCGTTGTTCGCGTTCCGGGAAGATCCCGGCATGGTACCGTCTCGCGCGTGAATCCACGGAAATGCCTCGCACCGCTGGCGGCGACGCTGCTGGCCTCGGTGACGTTCATCTCCTGCGCCGCCGGCGAGGCGGAAACCGAAGCCGACGGCTCGGACCCGGAACCCGTGACCACTCAGCCACGGACGGAAGTCGTCCGCGCCCACCTGTTCGACGACGACGCCGACGGCCGGGTCGCCTTCGCCCGCGTCAAGGAGCACTTCGAGACGGCCAATCCCGGCTACGCGATGACCTTCCTGGCCGCGGCCACGGAGATCGCGGCGGACGCGTCGAGCCGGCTCGTCTTCGTTCAGACGCCGGTCGAGGAGGAGCCCGCGGCGGCCGAGATCCATACGGCCTCCGGCACTAGCGAAACGGATCTGCATGTGGGCGACATCGCGGTGCTTCGCCCCGGAGAGCGGCTGACCGTCGAGCCCGCGATCGCCGCGCTCGTCTTCGACGTCCCGGACACCCCGGGCGACGGCGTACCGGCTGCGATCCGCCCCGACTGGGACCCGAACATCACGGACGTTCCCGGCGGTTGCGCCACGGAAACCGGCGCCTACCGTCGCATCCTGCTCACCTGGCTCAAGGACAACGGGCCCTACACGTTCCACGGCCTGAACGCGCACCGGGTGCGGATCACCGACTCCTTCACCCACTACCACCCCGTGGACACGGGCTTCGACGAGTTCTACCTGGTGCAGATGAGCAACGACGAGGATCGGCTCCTCACCAGCTACCACGCCGAGGCCATCGAGTCGCCCGAGACGATGACCGCCGAACTCGCGGGGCAGCTCTTCGAGGTCCATGACGTCCGCGCCGGCGACCTGATCTATCTGCCCCGCGGCGTCATCCACCGCGGTCTGGGCGGCGTGCTGGCTCAGGTCATCACGGTGCCCGGTTTCCGCCCCGGAACGGAGATCGGCGTCGATCACCACCTGCTTGCGATCAACGAGCGGTTGGGGCTCGAGGGCGACGACGCTCTGCCGTACAACGTCGAGGCGTCGACACAGCGGATCGTCCGCTAGATCCTGCCGAGGACCCTCCCGCATGAAGCAGACCTCCGACACGAAGACCTACGACGCGATCGTCGTCGGCTCCGGCGCCACCGGCGGCTGGACCGCCAAGGTGATGGCCGAAGCGGGCATGGACGTGCTGATGCTGGAGGCGGGCCGCGCCTTCGACCCGGCCACCGACTTCCGCGAGCACACCCTGCCGCACGACATGGAACTGCAAGGCCGCCCGGACCCGCGCAACGAACTGCTCCAGCGCCGGCACCGCCAGTCCTACTGCTACGCCTGCACCGAGGTCAACGCGGACTTCTTCATCGACGACGTCGACAACCCCTACACCGAGGCCCCCGGCACCCACTTCAACTGGATCCAGGGCAACGTCGTCGGCGGCCGCTCGATCATGTGGGCGCGCCAGTCGTACCGGATGAGCGACTACGACTTCAAGGCGGCCAGCCTCGACGGTTACGGCATGGACTGGCCGATCAGCTACGCCGACCTGGCCCCGTACTACGACCGGGTGGAGCGCTACATCGGCGTCAACGGCCGCAAGGAGGATCTGGAGATCCTGCCGGACGGCGAGTTCCTGCCGCCGATGGCCTTCACCTGCGGCGAGGCGATGCTGAAGGAGACCCTGGCCGAGAAGTTCAACCGGCCGATGACGATCGGCCGCAACGCGGTCCTCACGCGCCGCCACAACGGCCGCGACATGTGCCACTACTGCGGCCCCTGTCACTACGGTTGCCGGACGAACTCCTACTTCAACTCGCCGCAGACGACCCTCGTCGACTGCGAAGCGACCGGCCGGTTCACCCTGGTCCCGGATGCCGCGGTCATCAAGGTCGACATGAAGGCAGGCGATCTCGCCTCGGGCGTCACCTACGTCGACAAGAAGTCGGACCTGACCCGGGAAGCGAAAGCCGACATCGTCGTGCTCTGCGCCTCGACCCTCGCTTCGACCCGCATCCTGCTCAACTCGGCGGAAGGCGGCCTCGCCAACGAGAGCGACTGCCTGGGCCGCTACGTGATGGACCACATCTACGCGACCGGGGTGCGCGGCGTCCTGGAAGCGAGGGCCGGCGCTCAACCCGAGCGTGCCAACCGCCCGAACGGGATCTACATACCCCGTTTCCAGAACCTGAAGGACCCGGCGACGAGAAACCCGAGCTTCATCCGGGGCTACGGCTACCAGGGCGGCGAGAACATCACGACCTGGCAACACGGCAGCTCCCTGCCAGGCTTCGGCGCCGACTTCAAGCGGATGGTCGAATCGAGCACCGTCTCGACGATCGGTCTCGGCGGCTTCGGCGAGATCCTGCCGCGGCCGGAGAACCGCGTCACCCTCGATCCGGACGTGACCGACAGGTGGGGCGTGCCCGTGCTGCAGATGAACTGCACGCTCGGCAGCAACGAGTACGCGATGGTGCAGGACATCATCGCGGAAGGCCGGGCCATGCTGGAGGCGCTCGGCTGCACGAACATCACCCAGAACACGGAGCCGGCACCGCTCGGCTCGGGCATCCACGAGGTCGGCACGGCGCGCATGGGCGACGATCCGGGAACCTCCTACCTGAACCAGTACCAGCAGTCCCACACGGTGAAGAACCTGTTCGTGATGGACGGCTCCTGCTACGTGAGCATCGGCTGCGTCAACCCGACGCTGACGATGATGTCGCTGGCGCTGCGCTCCACCGAGTACCTGATCGACCAGCACAAGCGGGGAGAACTCGCATGAGCAAGCGGACGACGAGGCGCAAGGTCCTGGCCGCCGGCGCCGGCGCCTTCGGCTACGCCACGCTGCAGGCCGAGCCGATTCGCGCCGCGATCCCGGCGGTGGCCGCCTACCAGGCCGAGGGCTCCGGCTGGACCCCCCGGCTGCTGACGCCCGCCCAGGGAGAGCTGCTGGCCACACTCTGCGAGCACATCCTGCCGCGCACGGACACGCCCGGCGCCCGCGACGCCGGCGTCCACGAGTTCATCGACCTCGAGCTCTCGCTCGCCGACGGCGACGAGCAGCTCCAGGCGACCGGCGGCCTGGACTGGATCGACCGCCGCGCAGCGGAGCTGCACGGCTCTTCCTTCCTGGCGCTCAGCGGCGACCAGCAACTCGACGTGTTGCGTGAGATCAGCGACGAGCACGAGGAACACGCACCGGAACTCCTCGCCGGCGCCGCCTTCTTCAGCGACCTCAAGCGGCGTACGCTGTTCGCGTTCTACACCTCGAAGGTGGGCCGGACCGAAGCCCTCGGGCTGCCGGACCGGGTGCGCGTGGAGCGCTTCCGCGGCTGCCAACACGAGCCCGGCGAAGGGCATGGGTAGCGAGCATGGCCGGTTGCCCGGGCCCCAACTGACGCCCTTGAGACGGACATGGCGGCGCCCCTGATTCCAATCACCATTGGCGCTGGCGCCGCCGCCGCCGCGGGGATCGCACTACTTTTCCGAAGGCGAACGCGAAGGCGAAGAAGCGATCCCGAGCAACCGCCTGAACGAGGCGAGCCGGTCGAGCACCGTGCGCAAGCGGTCATCCTAAGCAAGGCATGGCGGCTTGTGAAGGATCAGAACCTCGCCGACAACGACGCTCCTACCAAGCTCTGTCCCCGCGAGCAGTGCATGATGTTCAAATCGAAGAGTTGGAACAACTTGTACGTCGTCCGTCTCGATCAGAGAGTATGGCGGGAAAAGCCGAGGTTCAAAAGAGAAAACCCACACTACAAACCGTCCAGCAGACTCCCGTGCGTCTATGTGGGGACGACCGCCCATGAGCCCTCCTGTCGCTTCCAGCAACACTTGGCCGGACACAACGCTGGAAGAGGCTTCGTTACGGACTACGGCAAACGCCTGCTGCCGGAGAGTGAGTACGACCTGAAAGATGAGTTTCCGCGAAACCCGATACCTGCCTACCCGCTGCCCACCAGATCGGCGCCGAACCAGACCTGTGCTCACAGACTAGAGGCTCTCTTGGCTCGATGGCTTCAGGGGAAGGGCTGGGCGGTCTGGTCGAAGTAAGTCGACCAGACCGTTCCGCTGGCCGTACGTCCCGCTGAGAACTCGACCACGGGGGAAGCGCTCACCCGAGGACCCCTATGGTCACGAGAGGGGCGAGCAGGCGTGAAGCGGCCGCCGAGGCAGTCACTCGGGCAGACCGCTATCGCCGTAGAGAAAGTCCTGGCTCCGGGCCGCGCTGGCACCGGCCGCCCCCTTACCTGCGGCTGCTCTGCGCACCGAGGCGATCACGGCCCGCCGCGCCTCGGGGTCCCGCCGCGGCCGGACGGGAATCAGAGCGACCGTGGGCCTGCCATGCCGCGTGAGCACAACGTCGTGGCCGGCTTCGGCGCGGCGGACAAGTTCGCTCAGCTTGCCCTTGGCCTCGGATATGGAGACTCTCATTGGAACTAGCTGAGGCTATCCGGTTCAGTCCGCCCTTCTGGACCCCTACGTGGTCCGTTGCAGCAGAGGCCTTTGTCGCGTGGCCCGAAGCGGTGCGCAGCCTGTAGAAAGTAGACTCGGACCGTGTCCGCCTCTCCGTCAAAACGCCTGCACGCTCTCGACGCCGACGTCCTGGACGAGATCGTCCGGCGCATCGTGGACGTCGCGCAGCCGGAAAGGATCATCCTCTTCGGCTCGGCGGCGCGAGGCGAGATGGGGCCACACAGCGACGTGGATCTGCTGATCGTGAAGGATGGCGCACGATCCCTCGACGTCATGAAGGCGATCTACAGGAACCTCATCGGCGTGGGAGTCGCCGTCGATGCCCTGGTCGCTACCTCGGAGCATGTCGAGCGCTACCGCGACAGCCATGCCCTCGTCTTCAAGCCGGCCCTGAGCGAGGGACGGATCATCTATGAAGCAGCCTGACACCCCGCCCCAGGACGATCCGGAGGAGTGGATGGACCACGCCCGGAGCGATCTCCGGCTGGCACAGAACCGCCTCCCAGACCTCCGCTTTGAACACCTGTGCTTTCACGCCCAGCAGGCAGCCGAGAAGGCGATCAAGGCCCTGCTGATCCACCACGGCATCCAGTTCCCGTACGTCCACGACCTGAGCGTCCTCCTGTCACTGCTTGCGGAAGCCGGAGAGAGTGTTCCGGAGTCGGTGGAGTTGTCCAGCCAGTTGACACCCTATGCTGCAGTCATGCGCTACCCCGGCATGGCGGAACGTGTGACAGAAGAGGATCACGCGGAAGCCCTCCAACTCGCGGAGGGCGTGATGCGATGGGTGAAGGAACGCCTGTAACTTCGACGAAGGAGACCCAAGAATGTGTGACGACAGAACCGATGCCGAGAACACCACGTACCTGCGCGGGAAGCGGCTGACCCGCCGCGAGTTCGGCGCCGTCTCGGCGGGCGCCGGCCTGACGATCCTGCTGCCGCGGGCGGCGAACGCCCAGAGCGTGACCGAATCCGAGATCGAGATCACGACCCCGGACGGCGTCTGCGACAGCTACTTCGTCCATCCGGCGAGCGGCGCCCACCCGGGCGTCCTCATCTGGCCGGACGCGTTCGGCCTGCGGCCGGCGATGCGGCAGATGGCGACGCGCCTCGCGGAATCGGGCTACTCGGTGCTCGCCGTCAACCAGTACTACCGGACGAAGAAGGCGCCGATCGCCGAAGGGACCGACTTCGGCGCGCTGCGCGAGACGCTGATGCCCCTGATGCGCTCGCTCAGCCCGGAGACGAACGTGACGGACGCCAGGGCGTTCGTCGGCTTCCTGGACGAGCAGGACGCTGTCGACAGCAGCCGGAAGATGGGAACGATGGGCTACTGCATGGGCGGTCCCATGACGATGCGGACGGCGGCCGCGCTACCCGACCGGATCGGCGCCGGCGCCTCCTTCCACGGCGGCGGACTCGTCACCGACCAGCCGAACAGCCCGCACCTGCTCGTGAAGGACATGACGGCGCACTACCTGTTCGCCATCGCGGAAAACGACGACCAGAGGCAGCCCGAGGCCAAGGACGTGCTGCGCGACACCTTCGAAGCCGCCGGCCTGCCGGCCGAGATCGAGGTCTACGAGGGCGCGATGCACGGCTGGTGCCCGCCGGACACGCCGGTCTACCACGAGGCCCAGGCGGAGCGGGCGTGGAGTCGCCTGCTGGCCCTGTTCGAGCGCGCCCTGGCGTAGAACGGCCAGGCTTCCGACGGTTCCCCTCCGCACGTGATCACGATCTACCACGTGCCGCGCACCCGCTCGGCCAGAGTCATCTGGCTCTGCGAGGAACTCGACCTGCCCTACGAGGTCGTCCCGGTCGACTTCAGCCCGGAGTACCGGAAGTCGGCCGAGTGGCGGCGGCTCAACCCGATCGGCAAGGTGCCGGCGATGACGGACCTCGACGCGGAGGGCGAGCCCTTCACGATGATCGAATCCGGTGCGATGGTCCACTACATCCTGGAGCGCTACGGCGAGGGCCGCCTGCAGCCGCCCGCGGCCGGCCCTGAAAGCGCGCTGTTCCTGCAGTGGTCCTGGTTCGCCGAGGCGAGCCTCGCCAGGCCTCTCGGCGACATGGTCCACCACCGCATCCTCAAGCCGGAGCCGGAGCGCATCCCCGCCGTCGTCGAGGACGGTCGGGAGCGGGCCGAGATCTGCCTCGACGCCGTCGAGGCGGCGCTCGAAGGCCGCGACTACCTGCTCGGCTGTGGATTCTCGGCCGCCGACATCATGATGGGCTACTCGCTGGCTCTGGCGCAGCGACTGGGGCTGCTTGACGAGAGGTATCCGAACGTAGTCGCCTACATGGGCCGGCTCGAAGCCCGGCCAGGGTTCCGGATCGGGTTCGCCGACGCCGAGCGATCAGGTCCCCTGCGCGACTGATCCGATCTCGAAGCCGGTGCTCGGCCGCCGGACGCCGAGGAAGATGCCGGTGCTCCCGGAGCGAGCATTGTTGGCACGTGTCAGTCGGACGTGAGCCAGGGCCGACGCCTCGGTTCCATCACGACGTCGCCCGCTCCGCCCGGTCTCCCGGCCAGCGGATGGTGCCAGCGAAGACCCTCGAAGCGCGCGAAGTCCCTGTCCGCGGTCGCCAGGTCGCACCCGGCCTCCATGACGATTGCCGCGAGGTAGGCGTCAGCGACCAGCTTGCTCCGAGCCGCATGGCGTTTGCAGAGGTCCTCGAAGATCTCCCAGTGCCCCGGACCCGGTCGAACCGGAACACACTGGGGGGGTGCCAGCAGTCTGGCGGCGCTGGCAAGGGCCTCATGGTTTTCCGTCGGCTTCGAGTAGATCCGACGGTTGGTCACGATTCTCACGAAGGAACTCAGCACCATCTCCGACATGCCGTAGGCCGGGCCCGAGTTCACCAGCCAATCGAGCCACTCACGGTACGGTGAATGCTCGGTCATGTCCGCGCGGTGCGCGTAGACGAGCACGTTGACGTCAGGAACGATCAATCGACTTCAGGAATCGTTCGCAGTCCAACTGGTCAAGCACCTCGGAAAACGAATCGCTCCGGATTCCGGGCCTCAGACCGCCTTCTCCGCCGGTCAGCAGCTCGACCCGCTTCGCCGGCGCTCGCCGTTCACCTCGCGCGAGCACCTCTCGAAGCCCCTCGTCGATCAGAGACGTGAGCGTCCGCCCCGTCCGCGCCGCGTACCGCTTCGCTTCCGCCAGCAGTTCGTCGTCGAGCCGTACCGTGGTGCGCATGCAGGCGAAGCTACAGTGGTGTATGTCGGTATGTCAACCGGCCTTCGTCATCGCTCGTACGACAGCCTCCTCCAGCCTCTCCGGCGAGACGACGTACAGATACTCCTTGTTCCGCAGGTGGCTCACCCGGCCAACCTTCCGGCCGCCCGGATTGAAGACGCCAATCTGAGCGCCGACGTAGCGCCTGTAGTCGTTCTCGATCACCTGGACCTCGCCGCGCCGGGCCAGGATCGCTTCCATCTCCTGGCGGCCCACGAAGCCCTCGTCGCTGAAGGAAACGATGAAGAACCGCGCCCGGATCCGGTCCACGATCCGTTCCCACGCGGCCCGGAACTTCTTCTTGCTGTTGAAGTCGCTCTTGCGCTCGCGGCAGTCGACCCGCTTGCAGGCGACGCCGTAGTGCTCAGGCTTGTCCCAGAGCACCAGGCTCTCCCAGACATGGTAGTTGCCCAGGTAGCTGTGCTGGTTGTACGGCGGATCGAGATAGGCGATGTCCGCTTCCAGCATCTCTCCCGCCTCGGCGGCGTCCATGCGGTGGGCTCTCCCCTTGCCGGCTTCGGCGCGCGGCGCGATCTCAGGCAGCCTCAGCTCAAGGTCATTGAACGCTCGGGGTGCCCACTTCTTGAGGTAGGCCATCTGCACGCCCGTCGTGCTGTCGACCCGGTCGGCAGCCTCCATCAGGGAGACGAGCACGATCGCCCGGAGTTCCGGGTCGAGGCCCTTGCGCTCGATCTCCTCGCGGATGGCGTCGACCCGGGCGCCGTTCTTCGGCTGCAGGTAGCGGCTCTTCTCACAGAAGACCTCCGTGAAGTAGCCGGCCGCCGGCGGCAGCCGGTTGAATTCGTCGATCAGCAGCCCGGCCTGCCGGAGTTGCTCCGGAGTACCGTCCGCCTCCACGTAGCAGCGGGCGATGGCCTCGCCGCAGGCCAGGTAGTCGTTCGCCAGCACTCGGTACTGCCGCCGCTTCAGCGCGGCGCCCACCCTCGACGTGCCCGAGAACAGGTCGAGCACCGTGCAGGCCGGCCGGAGCTGTTCGACGATGTCGGCGATCAGCGGCACGAACTGCCGCTTGGAACCGAGGTACTTGATGGGCATTCGAGCTAGGCCCTGCCCGGCACCGCGCGGTCCGGCGCCGACTGCTTCAGGGAGCCGAAACGTCGTAGGCCAGCAGTTCGTCCCAGTTGCGGATGTAGAGCACGCCGTTGCTGACAACCGGATGGGCCCAGCTCGGGCGGCCGTGGTTGTCCACGTCGAAACGGCCCCGTTCGACGTAGCCGTCAGGGGTCGCTTCCGCCAGACCCGCGAGGTGCCTCTCGCCGAGCAGGAACAGCTTGCCGTCGGCGAGGGTGAGCGAGCCCTTGCCGACGCTGCGTTCCCGCCACACGGTTTCACCGGTTTCGAAGTCCACGCAGGCGAGCGCGCTGCCGAAGAATCCGTAGAGGTGTCCTTCGTGGAGCACGACGCCGCCGTGGTGGTTGCGAAGGCGCGACTGAAACCACGCCTGTCCGGTGCTCACGTTGTCGCCTGCCACCCGCACCCGGAGCGCGCCGCCGCCGGTGCCGTAGTCCGAGGTGTAGAAGACGAGGCCGTCCGCGTAGATCGGCGTCGCCGCGTTCGCGGTGCGGTTCGCCGGCTCGCGGTAGTGCCAGAGCAGCTCGCCGTCCGAGGCCCGCACGCCGACGCCGGCCCTCGCCGTGAAGCCGACGATCGCCCGCAGCGGATCGCCGCCGTCCTCCAGGTCGACGGCGATCAGGGAGGAGTAGCCGGCCCGGTCGGTCAGGCCGGTGCTGGTCCACATTGTGGCGCCCGTCTCCCGGTCGAGGGCCGCGATCGCACCGCCGTCGCCGCCCGGCATCACGACCACCCAGTCGCCCTCGATCAGCGGCGACTCGCTGATCCCCCAACTGATGTTGCGCTGGCCGAAGTCCCGGAGGATGTTCCGCTGCCATGCCACTCTCCCGTCCGAGAGCCGGATGCGCGCCAGGTCGCCCACGCCGGTCAACGCGTAGAGCGAATCGCCGGCCACGGTCGGCGTGCCGCGAGGGCCGTTGCCGCGGCTGTCGCGTAGCCGCGAGCCGAGTTCACGCTCCCAACGGACGCTGCCGTCCGAAGCATCGAGAGCGAACACCAGGCTTCGCCCGCCGCGGGTCCCCTGGACGTAGAGAGAGCCCTCGATCACCGCCACCGTGCCGTAGCCCTCGCCCAGACCGTCGATGCGCCACAACAGCGGCGGGCCTCCGGCCGGCCAGCGGTCGGCGAGCCCGGTCTCGGTCGAGACGCCGTCCCGCCCTGGACCGCGCCACTGGGGCCAGTCTTCGGCGGCGGCCGGCGGGAGCGAGGCGGAAAGCGCAACCAGCAGGAGGCCGGTCAATCCGGTGTCCAGACGCTTCATCGCTCGGACACTCTGCTCCGTCGAGCCAGCGCCGTCAACTGCCGTACGCTCCGCCACGATGACTCCAATCGCCCAGCAGCCCATCCTCGTCTGGTTCCGGCGGGACCTGCGGCTCACAGATAACCCCGCGTGGGCGTGGGCTGTCGAGACCGGACGCCCCGTCGTTCCCGTCTTCGTGCTCGACGAGGAGGAAGGCGAGCAGCCGATAGGCGGCGCGTCGCGGTGGTGGCTGCACGGCAGTCTCGAGGCGCTGGACCGGACGTTGCGCCGCCAAGGCAGCCGGCTCGTTCTCCGGCGCGGGAACGCCGGCCAAACCATCGCGGCGCTGGCTCGGGAAACCGGCGCGCCGACGGTCGTCTGGAACCGGCTGTACGAACCGGCGATCACGCAACGCGACGAGGAGATCGCGGAACGCTGCGCCGAAGCCGGTCCCGAGACGCGGACGTTCCAGGCGAGTCTCCTGTTCGAGCCGGAAGACATCCGAAGCGGTACCGGCCAGCCGTACCGGGTGTTCACGCCGTTCTGGCGGAAATGCGTGGCGCACGGCTTCACGCGCCCGGCTGCGACGTCACCGCCGCCCGCGGCGCCGGCCGCGTGGCCTTGCAGCGACGATCTGGAGAGCTGGGAGCTCCGCTGCCACGAGCCGGATTGGGCGGCCGGCTTCCGCGAAGTCTGGCAGCCTGGCGAGGAGGGCGCACGGAAGCGCCTCCGCGCTTTCCTGGCCGGCGCGGCGGAGCAGTACGACCAGGATCGCGACCGGCCGGGTATCGAAGCAACCAGCCGGCTGTCGCCCCACCTGCACTTCGGCGAAATCGGTCCGCGCCAGGTCGCGGCGGCGGCCGCCGCCTTGCCTCGCAGACCACGTGAGGCCTTCCTGCGCGAACTCGGCTGGCGCGAGTTCAGCCATCACCTCCTGTTCCACAACCCGGAGATGGGGGCCCGGAACCTCAGACCCAGCTTCGACCGCATGCCGTGGCGCGACACGCCAGCCGATCTGAAGCGCTGGCAGCGCGGCCAGACCGGATACCCCATCGTCGACGCCGGGATGCGCGAGCTCTGGACCACAGGCTGGATGCACAACCGGGTGCGGATGCTCGTCGCCTCCTTCCTGACCAAGCACCTGCTGATCGACTGGCGCTACGGCGCGGACTGGTTCTGGGACACCCTGGTCGATGCGGACTGGGCCAACAACAGTTGTAGCTGGCAGTGGACCGCGGGAAGCGGCGCCGACGCGGCACCGTACTTTCGGATCTTCAATCCGGTCGCCCAGTCGCGGCGCTTCGACTCCGCGGGCGCGTATCTCAGGAAGTGGGTGCCCGAGTTGCGACGCCTGCCCGACCATGCGATCCACGCACCCTGGCAGGCGACCGAGCCGACGCTCGCCAAGGCCGGCGTCCGGCTCGGGGAGACCTATCCGCTGCCCATGGTCGACCACGCCGCGGCACGCGAGCGGGCGCTTGACGCCTGGCGCACCCACGTTCGGGGCCAACCGCCAGCCGACAGGCGCTGAGACGGCGATAACCGTCAGCTCTTCTTCCGCGGCGGCTGCAAGAAGAACGCGACGACCGAACCGGTCAGGGTCACCGCCGCGATCGTCAGGAACGGAACGGCGTAGGTGCCCTGGGTGTCGAACGCCCAGCCTGTGAGCGCGGGTATGGTGGCGCCGAACCCGGCGCCTAC
The DNA here is from genome assembly GCA_009836625.1 of Holophagales bacterium. Taxonomy (GTDB): domain Bacteria; phylum Acidobacteriota; class Thermoanaerobaculia; order Multivoradales; family Multivoraceae; genus Multivorans. The sequence continues at coordinate 215,602 of VXVC01000005.1, read as the reverse complement.
GGCGAAACGGACCCCGGTCGTGGTCGCGAACGCACGGCGCCCGAAGAAACGAGCAAAGGTGGCGGCCTGGCTGATGTAGGCCATGCCGAAGCCCAGGCCTAAGAGAATCAGGGCAACGCGCGCCTCGCCCACGGTGCGCACGAACAGGAGCAACGCCATTCCTGTTCCCTCCAGCGCCAGGGCGAGGCCGAGCAGGCGGGGCGGCGAGATTCTGTCGCCCAAGGCACCGCTGGCTCGGCCGAAACCGCTGACGAGTGCCATGAGTCCAAGGAGAGCCCCGGCCTCGCCGCTCTCCAACCCGATGTCCAGAAGGTGCAGAGTGCCGTGGTTCGCGAGGACGCCCCAGGGGACGGCGTAGCCAAGACCGCAAAGCACCATGAGCGCGAACTGCGGCGTCCGCAGAGCCTCCCTCGCGACCCATTGGTCGGCAGTCTCGGCACCGGTTCGAGCCACCGTTGCCTGAAGCTCATCCAGCGAACGGGCACCGTCACGTAGCTGGCCCAGCGATTCCGGCGTGTTGCGAAGAGCGAGGAACGAGAGAACCCCCAGCGCCGCGCAGAGCGCCGCGATCAACGCCCAGCCGTCTCGCCAGGTTCCACCCCGGGACAGGATCGCGTTGTCGACGTAGAAGATGAGCGGCGCCATGACGGCAGCCGCGATCAGCAGGAACGCCATGGAGGTCGCACGCCATCGGAGGAACCAGTTGGTCGCCAGGGTCTGCGTTGGCAGAACGGTCGAGAAGGTATGCGTGAGACCCGCGAACACGCCGAAGTAGAGGAGCACGTCCCAGCGATCCTGGGCCTGACTGGTCAGGTAGTAGGCCACGGACACCGTCAGGAAGCCCATGGTGAACACTGGACGGGGTCCAAAGCGGGTCAGGCAAACGCCAATCAATGGCGCCACGGCGCCGCCGCAGAAGGACCAGATGCCGAATGCCCAGCCGCTGTCGGCCCGGGTCATGTCGAGGTCGTCCAGCATCTCCGGCAAGAAGAAGCCCCAACTGTAGAAAGGCGCCGCGCCCAGCCCATAGATGAGCCAGGCGAACGGCATCATCCGCCAGCCGTAGAAGCCCCAGTTGATCCGCGAGAACCGCCCGCCGCCGGTGCCGGGGCCGGATCCGCTTCCCGTGTCCCCGATTCCGGTCTTCACATGCCCCGTCCTGCCGCCGGGCTAGGGCCCCGAGGCTCCGCCGGCCACCAACGCTTCACAACCGGTACCGTCGAGCAACCGGTCGACGGCCGACCGGTCTTCAGCCGACAACTCTCCATACCGCTCCCGTAGCCACATCAGGCATTTGCCCTGGTACGGGAACGGCTTCTGCACCCAGGGCCGGCCGTCGATCTCGCACTCGACGCGCCCGGCGCCCGACGCCAGCGCTCTCGCGTTGGCGATCAGGAAGGGAGCGTAGACGCGGCCAACCTCGCCGAGCAGCGCTCGGAGCGTCGCGGAGAGCTCACGACCGATCCAGTCGTCGTCGTCCGGTTCGAGGCCAGACAGGTCCTCGACCCGATCCACCCACGCATAGACGCGCGGCGCCACCTCCAACGTCACCGCCATCGGCGTCGGGTCGAAGGCCGCGAGTTGGGTCAACTGGCCGAAGAACGCGAAGTCGGAAGCGCCGGGACGATTCCCCATCAGGAACTGGCGCTCCGTCAGGTGGTCCCGGAACAGCTCCAGGATGCGCCGGTAGCTGGCCTCGATCACGGGGCCCGTCGTCTCGTTCGAGCCCACGACCCAGAGCCGCGAGATCTGGCGCTCGGAGACCATCTTCGCCGCCTGCTGGAACTGCTCCTCGGGACCTTCCACCTGCCGCCAGCGAGGCAGGATCTGGCCGGCCTTCTCGATGTCCGCCTCGTAGGCCCAGCGATAGTGGAACATCGCCTTGGTCAGCCACTCGTCGCCGAAGTCCTCGAGCAGGTAGTCGATGAACCCGGTGACCGGGTCGGGCGGAATCACCGACCGCCCCTCGAACTCCCGCTCGAAGCGCCGGATGAGCGGAGTCGAGTCGACGACCGCCTCGACCTCGCCCTCCTCGTTCGGCAGATAGAACGTCGGCAGCAAGCGCACTTTCGCCGCCGGAAGGTCGTCGCGGCCGCCCGCGCCCGAGATCAGAAACCGGTACGGGATGCGCCGGTAGCGCAGTACCGCGCACATCTTCCGCGTGTAGGGGGACCCGGGGGCGCCCATGAAGGTGAGGGACTGCGAAGCTGGTTCAGGCATGCGGCGCGGCGACGGAGCATACCCCGCCGCGCCGCACGGTCGTTGAACGACCAGGAGGCTGCCACAAGGTTTGGCGGCGCTAGCGACTCAGGACGGGAAGTTCCAGAGCGAGTACGCCACGAGCCACCGGCCATCCGGCGCGCGCCGCATCAGGCGCATCCAGTTGCCTTCGGACTCCGTCGTCGGCGAGCCGTCCTTCGGCGTGACCGTCAGCAGGAAGGTACCGCGAACATAGGCCAACTCGCCGCTGAACTCGGTCTCGATGACCTGCATCTGCACGTTGAGGTCCGCCGTCTCGAACGCCTGCGCGATGTTCTGCCGGATCGACTCCCGACCGCTGATCGGCAGTGCGTCCGGCGGCATGCGCACCGCGTCCGCCGCGTACGAGGCCACCACGCCGTCGGCGTCGCCGCTGTTCATGGCGACCATGTAGTCGGCGATGAGGGCGTTCAGGGCGCTCTCGTCGCCGATGCTCCGTTCCACGGCGTTCGGATCCTCGGCCGGCTCTTCCTCGACCGGAGGGCAGGCCGCCAGAAAGAGGCCGGCGAGGAGGACCGCGAGAAGGGTCAGCACCGGGCGTTCACGCATCGGGGTCGCACTCTCCATCATCAACCCTCCTCCGCCGGAGCCTCGGGCGCCTCACCCGGCGGGTGGTCGCGGTTCGACATTTCCCTGGCGATCAACCACGAACCGTCCTCTCCGCGGCGCATCAGGTCCATCCACTTGCCGGCTTCCTGGTAGACGACGGAGCCATCCTCCTTCGAGCTGAGGGTGATCGCGTACGTGCCGCGCACGAACGCCATGTTGCCGCTGTAGTCGCTTTCATCAACGTGGAGCTGAATGTCCCAGTCGTTGTCCGCATAGTCGGCGGCCGCGAACAGCCGAATGGCGTCCCTTCCTTCGATTGGCCTGCTGTTCGCATTGATCCGCACGGCGTCCTCGGTGTACAGCACCGCGAGACCGTCCGCGTCACCCCGGTTCACAGCCTGCAGGTACTTGGCAAGCAGTTCGTTCAGGGCTGCTTCGTTCTCGGCCACCGGATCCACCTCCGGCGTCGGCTCCTCCACCGGAGGCGCCGCGCAGCCCGCGGCAAGTACCAGAACCGCGCTCAACACGAGGGTCGCAGAAATCCTCCGGAGGGTTCCTCGATCTCCCATGCCGGACCTCCTTTCTGCGGCAGAGCCGCTGTCTCGATGTCGCTTGTCCCGTACAACTCCTAGGCTAGCACCTGGATTCCAGAAAGTAGGCTTCCGGCGCTCCGGAGTCCGCCGTGACGCGCACCTCTTCCACCTTCCTAGCCATTGGAGCCGGCGCGTTGGCCGGCGCCGCGGGACCGCTGCCCTGGATCGCGGGGTCGTTCACCGTTGTCCAACCAGGGCTGGCGAAGTGGCTGCTCGGAGCGGCGGCTGTGGCCGGAACCGCAGCCGTGCTGGCCGCGATCGTCTGCCGCCAGAGCCATCCGGCGGCTCGCGTCGCCGTCCTTCTGACCGGTCTCCTGACCACGGCATCGAGCCCGACCTTCGTCGCGCTTCTCGCTCGCCAGGCGCCAGCCGAACCACGCCTCGCCGGAGTCCGTCCGACCGCGGCGACGCCGACGACGGCGCGGCTCCGGGTCCTCCAACTGAACGCCTTCCACGGCTACCCCGACCCCGAGGGGCGGCTGGTGGTCCCGGGACGTCCCTCGGACCGGCTGCGCCGAGCCGGGCACCTGGCGACCGAAGTCTCACGCCTGCAACCGGATGTGGTGGTGCTGCAGGAAGCGTGGTGCGCGGTCGATGAAGGCTGCCTCGCCGACTACCTGGCCGGGGAACTCGGTTTCCATGCCGTCTACGCGCGGGCCAACGGGTCACTGCGATGGCTGGGCTTCGAGGAAGGCTCGGCAATCCTCAGCCGATTCCCTGTCGCCGACCCCCGGGTGTGGCCGCTCGGGCCCGACCGCGACGCCTTCGAGCGCCGCATCGCGCTGACCGCCCGCATCGACTACCCCGGTCTGCCGTTCGAGCTGGTCGGCGCGCACCTCGCCAACGGCGACACCGACCTCGCCGGCACCCAGGCCGCGGGTCTCCTGGAACGTCTCGGCGGGTCGGAGCGCCCCGCCGTGATCGCCGGCGACCTGAACCTGCCCGGCGACCACGCTGCCCTGAGTCGTTTCCAGGAGGCCGGCTACCGCGATCTCGTGGTCGGCAGCATTGACCACGTCCTGCTCGACGCCGTGAACTCCGGCTGGTGGCCGTTGTGGACCGAGTGGGCGGAAGCCGGCGCGGTCTCGGATCACCCGGGCATCCTGGTCGAGTTCCAGTTGCCGGTCGCCCCGGCCGACCACGATTGGCAAGGCGACTGGCAGCTCGCCACGGCCGGCCAGGTCGGCCTCGACCCGGATCGGCTGGAGCAGGCGGTCCAGGACATCGGCGAACTCGAGGGCGTCCACGGCCTCCTGGTCGCTCGCCGTGGTCGACTGGTCGTGGAGCGCTACTTCCGCGGCTCCGTCGGCGACCGCCCGCACAACCTGAAATCCGCTTCGAAGAGCGTCCTCTCCGCCCTCGCCGGCCTGGCCATCGAACAGGGCCTGCTGAACCTCGATCAACCGATCGCCAACGTACTGCCCGAAGCCGCCCAACTCGACGACCCAGGCAAGCAGGCGATCACGGTGCGCCACCTGCTGACGATGACTTCGGGCCTCGAATCGACCAGCTTCGGCAACTACGGTTCCTGGGTCGCGTCCCGCAACTGGGTCCGAGCCGCCCTGGAGCGGCCGCTCCAGGCCGAACCGGGAACCCGTTTCTCGTACAGCACCGGCGGCACCCACCTGCTGTCGGCGACCCTCTCCCGGGCCGCCGGCCGGAGCACCCACGACTTCGCCCGCGAGCACCTCTTCGCTCCGCTCGGCATCCGCCGCTCGGCCTGGGCCCGCGACCGCCAGGGTGTCCACATGGGCGGGAACAACCTGTCCCTTCTGCCGCGGGACATGCTGAAGTTCGGTCAGCTCTACCTGAACCGGGGGCGGTGGAACGGCGAGCAACTGCTGCCCTGGCAGTGGATCGACGAGTCCACGCGCCCCGGCCCCGTCGGGCCACGAGGTCGCGGCCGGCTCTACGGCGGCTACGGCTACCTGTGGTGGCTCCGCGGACACCGCGAACGCGGCGCCTACATCGCCAGCGGGTACGGCGGCCAGTACATCTACGTGGCGCCCGCCGAGGACCTGGTCGTCGTCGTCATCTCGACGGAGATCTCCAAGGGACGCGGGTGGCGAGGTGAGCTGTTCGGGATCATCCGCGAGAGCGTGGCCGGCAGCGTGATCGACCGGTACGAGCGCCAGGTAGCCGTTGTAGACTGAACAGCGTTCCAATGAAGACGAAAGAGAGGATCTCGCCGCGTTTCGGCGCCGCGATCCTGGCTGCTGTATTGCTCGGCGCCGGACCGGCCGCCTCGGCGGAGTTCGCCCCTGAGGACCTCGAGTTCTTCGAGCAGAAGATCCGGCCGGTTCTGGTCGAGCACTGCTACACCTGCCACAACAGCACCGAGATCGCGGAAAACGGTCTGCGCCTGGACTACCGCGGCGGCCTCCTCGAAGGCGGCATGCGAGGCCCCGCCATCGAGCCGGGCAAGCCGCGCAGCAGCCTCCTGCTGCGGGCGATGAGGCACCCGAGCCTCGACTTCCGGATGCCCCTGGGCGGCGCCAAACTGCCCGACGACGTGATCGCCGACTTCGAGCGCTGGATCGAGATCGGCGCACCCGATCCCAGGGACGAACCGCCCTCCGCTGACGCGCTCAAGGAAGCGACCGCGTGGCGGACGATCCTCGAACAGCGGAAGAGCTGGTGGAGTCTGCAGCCCATCGCCGACCCGGAACCGCCTCAGGTCACCGACGCGAACTGGTCGCGCGACTGGTCGGGGAGTGCGATCGACCGCTTCCTGGCCCGTGGCATCGCCGGCGCCGGTCTCGAGCCCGCGCCGCTGGCCGAGCCGCGGACGGTAATGCGCCGGCTTTCCTACGTGCTCAGCGGCCTGCCGCCGACGCCGGCGCAGGTCGACGACTTCGAGCGCCGCGCCGCCGTCGACCGGGACGCCGCGGTCGCGGACGAAGTCGACCGGCTGCTCGCCGACCCGGCCTTCGGCGAACGCTGGGCCCGGCACTGGATGGACTGGGTCCGCTACGCCGAGTCCCACGGCAGCGAAGGCGACCCGCCGGTCCCCTACGCCTGGCGCTACCGCGACTACCTGATCCGGGCGCTCAATGCCGACGTGCCGGTCGACCAGTTGATCCGGGAGCACCTGGCCGGCGACCTCCTGGACGCACCGCGGATGAACGCGGAACTTGGGATCAACGAGTCGGCCATCGGCATCGCCCAGTACCGCTTCGTCCTGCACGGCTTCGGACCGACCGACGCGCTCGACGAACAGGTCCGCTTCACCGAGAACCAGATCGACGTCGTCTCCAAGGCGTTCCTCGGGATGACCGTCGCCTGCGCCCGCTGCCACGACCACAAGTTCGACGCGATCAGCCAGACCGATTTCTACGCCCTCTACGGCACGATGGTGAACGGCCGGCCCGGCGTCCAGACGATCGACGACGAGGCGCGGCGGAACGCTCACCGTGACGACCTCATCCGGCTGAAGGACGAGTTGAGGCAGGTGCTGGCCGATGCGTGGCTCGAAGCCGCCGCCGAGGTGCCGGCCAGGCTGCAACAGCCGGACGGCCCGTGGGCCGCGGCACTCACGGGCGGCCAGTCGCCCTACGACCCGCTCTACGCCTGGGTGCGAGCAGGCCGGGTCCGGGGCCGCGGAGCCTTCGCCAAACAATGGCAGGAACTGGCCGCCGCCTACGAACGGAGCAGGCAGCAACTCGAGGCCCGGCGCCAGGCGCCCGCCGTCCAGCGCTGGGACCTGAGCCGAACCGAGGATGTCGAGCAGTGGTACCGGCACGGCAACGGCCTTCCCGACGCGAAACCCCAGGAAGCCGGAAGCTACGAGGTCACTCAGGGCGGCGGGGCGATCGTCGCCGACATCCTGCCGGGCGGCGTCTACACGCACTCGCTGACCAACCGCCACAACGGCACCTTCTCGTCGCCGCGCTTCCTCATCGAGGCCGGCCAGAAGCTGGCGGTGCGCATCGCCGGCCGCGGCGGCGCGATCGCGCGCTACGTGGTCCAGAACTACCCCCAGCGCGGCGAGGTCTATCCGATCGAGACCCTCTCGGACGGCGAGTGGCAATGGCAGCACTGGGACCTCGACTACTGGGACGGCGACCACGCCTACATCGAGCTGGTGACCGCCGCCGATCACCCGATGACCGGCGAAAGCTCCGGCGGACGGTCGGACCGCTCCTGGTTCGGGATCACCGAGGCGGTCGTGCTGGACGGGAATGGCGAGCTTCCCCGCGACCAGCCCGCCGAGTTCACGGCGCCCCTGTTCGAGATCGAAGGAGCGCCCGGCGACCGAGGCGAACTGGCGGCTCGCTACGGCGAAGCGGTTCAGGGCGCCGTTGCGGCCTGGCGCGACGGCTCGGTGACCGACGCCCAGGCCCGCTTCCTGGCGAGCTTCGTTCGCCGCGGTCTGCTTCCGAACGACATGGCCGAAGTGCCGGAAGCGGGTCCGATCACCGACGCGATCCGGCGGATCGAGGAGGCGCTCCCCGTGCCGACCCGCTCCCCCGCGGTGCTCGCCGGGCCCCGCTTCGACCAGCCGTTGATGGAGCGGGGAAATCACCGGCAGTTTGGCGAACCGGTGCCCCAGCGCTTCCTCGAGGCGATCGACCCCGAGCCATACGGCGACTCGGTCCACCCACGGATGGCCCTGGCCGAGAGCGTTCTCGACCCCGGCAACCCCCTCACGGCCCGCGTCATCGCGAACCGCCTCTGGGGGCACACGTTCGGTCGCGGCATCGTCGCCACGCCGGACAACTTCGGGCAAATGGGCGAGCTCCCGTCGAACGCCGCCCTCCTCGATCACCTGGCGACCAGTCTGCGGGAAGACGGCTGGTCCCTGAAGACGTTCGTGCGGCGTCTGGCCTCGACGCGGGCCTTCCAGCTCGAGTCGACGCCGCCGCCGTCCGCCCGGGAACGGGATCCGCGGAACGACCTCCTCTCCCATGCCCATCTGCGCCGCCTGGAGGCCGAGGCGGTGCGCGACTCGATGCTGATTGCCGCTGGTCAACTCGAACCGGTCACCGCCGCCGAGAACCAGCCGGAAACCGGCTGGTCGAACCGGCGCAGCGTCTACGTCCAGGTCATCCGGAATCAGCCGGATCCTCTCCTCCACACGCTCGACCTGCCCACCCCGGTGACGACCAAGGGCCAGCGCGACCAGACGAACGTGCCCGCACAGTCGCTGCTCATGATGAACAACACCCAGGTCATGCACCTGGCAGCCCGCTTCGCCGAGCGGATCGCGCAGGATCCCGACCTGCACAGCGACCGGGAACGCATCGTCGCCATGTTCCGCCTCGCCCTCGGCAGGCAACCGACCGAACCGGAACTCGGCGCCGCCGCAGAGTTCCTCAACCAGGCCCAGGACCGGAAGCCCGCGCGGGAAGACGTGGAAGCCTGGAGTGCGGCGGCCATGGATCGCCGGGAGGAGAGCGCCGGGATCCGCGACTTCACTGCGGACAAGACGCGCGGCGTACTCCGCTTCTACCACCGGGCGTCGGCGCCCAAGGCGGTCGCCGCGTGGGAGTTCGACGACCAGCCCAAGAACGGCCGCGTCTACGATGGCATCGGTTTCCTCCCACTCAAGCTGGGCCGCGACGTCCACGTGGACGATGGTGCACTCTGGCTCGGGACGTCTGACGTCGTGACGTCGAAGCCGATCCGGCGGACGCTGGACGAGTACACGCTCGAAGCGTGGGTCGCCAGCGAAGCGGATGCCGGGCCGGTTCACCTGGTCCTGACCCGGGACCGCAGGGGCGCCTCGACCGCGTACCGGGACGGTGCCGAGGCCGACCCGGAACGTGTCCGCCGGGAACTTCCAATGAGCCTGGAGAAGGGTCGCCTCCAGTTCGCGGGCGCCGGAGACGCGCCCCTGGGCGTGCTTCAGGCCCGCCTCTACGACCGCGTACTGATTCCTGCCGACGTCGCGGCCTCCGCGCTCGGCAACATCGAGGCGCCGTCGGAAGCGGAGCAGGCGCGCATCTACCGCAGCAGTTGGTCCCGCATCGGGCGGCTCGAGGCGGAAGCCGATCAGCTCGAGCAGAGCGCCGGCGGCGGCGACGCATGGCGTCGACTGGCGCACGCCATGTTCAACCTCAAGGAGTTCATGTACCTCCGATGAGCGATCACACCTGTTCCCTGATGAGCCGGCGGCGGATGCTGGCCCAGGTCTCGACCGGGTTCGGCGCCATCGCGCTGAACGGCATGCTCGGCTCTGCGCTCCTGCCCGGAGCGGCCCACGGCCAACCGCGAGCCCGCGCCCGGCACGTCATCTTCCTCTACATGTCGGGAGGCGTCTCCCAGGTCGACTCGTTCGACCCGAAACCGCTGCTCGACCGCGATCACGGCAAGCCGATGCCGACGAAGATCGAGCGCACCCAGTTCAACCAGAACGGCAACATCTTCGCCTCGCCCTTCCCCTTCAAACAGTACGGCGAGAGCGGCATCCCGGTCAGCAGCATGTTCCCCCACGTCGGCGAATGCGTCGACGACCTGGCCGTCATCCGCTCGATGACCAGCACCGTGAACGAGCACGCCCAGGGCAACTACTTCTTCCACACCGGCTTCCCGCTGGTCGGTCACCCGTCCGCCGGCGCCTGGGTGAACTACGGGCTCGGCACCGAGAACGAGAACCTGCCCGGCTTCGTCGTCCTGCAAAGCGGTCAGGCCGGCATCCCGCACGGCGGTGTCGGCATCTACAGCAACGGCTACCTGCCGGCAGAGTTCCAGGGCTCCATCCTGCGCGGCGACGCCGAGGACGCGGTTCAGAACATCCAGGCGCTGGAGGCCCAGGCGGCACAGCGCGAGCGGCTCGACTTCGTGGCGGAGATGGATCGGGCCTTCCTCGATCGGCTCGGCGGCCATGCCGACGTTGAAGCGGCCGTGCGCAACTACGAGACCGCGTTCCGGATGCAGGCCGAGGTGCCCGAACTCTGCGACATCAGCGGCGAGACCCGGGCGACACGTGAGCTCTACGCGCTGGACCACCCGAACGAGACGACGGCGGACTACGGCCGCCAGTGCCTGCTGGCGCGGCGGCTGGTCGAGCGCGGCGTGCGTTTCGTCGAGCTGAGCTGCCTGCCGGAACCGACCGACGCGGGGCAGTCGGCGAACCCGTGGGACCAGCACACCGGCCTCGAGGTCGGCCACCGGAACATGGCGCTTCAGGTCGACCAGCCGATCGCCGGTCTGTTGAAGGACCTGAAGGCCCGCGGCCTGCTCGACGAGACGCTGGTCATCTGGGCCGGCGAGTTCGGGCGCACGCCGTTTCACCAGGGTGCCGACGGCCGCGATCACAATCCGTTCGGGTTTTCGATCTGGCTCGCCGGCGGCGGCATCAAGGGCGGCACGATCCATGGCGCGACGGACGAGTTCGGCTACCACGTCGTCGAGGACGAAGTCACGATCTACGACCTCTGGGCCACCGTCCTCCACCTCCTCGGCATCGACCACACCAACCTCACCTACCGCTACGGCGGCCGCGACTTCCGCCTCACCGACGTGCACGGCAATGTGGTCAACGAGATCCTGGCGTAGCTTGGTGAACACCCGCCTGAGTCGGACCCGGAGGGGGCGGTCTCCATCGGACGTTCGCGCTCAGGGGAGTTTGGGGGGATGGCGCTCACTCCGTTCCGCTCGCTTCGGTTGGTCGTTGCCTTGCGCAGGGTCGTTGGGAGTCGCTCGCTCCAAGGCCGCTGGAGTCCGCCCCCTCCGGACCCGACTCAGGCTGGAGGTCGTCGTGCTACGGGCTCTCGGTTCCGTGGTGTTCGTCGGTTCGTTCCTGGGGATCCAGAGTTCGGCGGTGGTTGCGCAGGAAGGCGCCAGCTACTACCGGGACGTCTGGCCCGTGATTCAGCAACGGTGTCAGGGGTGTCATCAGCCGGCGCAGTTGGGTGGTGAGTTGAACCTGACGAGCTTCGACGGGCTCGCTGCGGGTGGGATGAGCGGTCCTGCCTTCGTGGCCGGGAAGCCCGACGAGAGCCGGATGCTGCAGATGCTTCGAGGGGAGATCGAGCCCGCGATGCCGATGCGGGCGGAACCGCTGGCGGAGGCGGAGATCGCGGCGATCAGCGACTGGATCGCGACCGGGGCCGCAGACGACACGCCGGAGGAGATGCGGCTCGGCGCGGCGACGGGGCCTATCGTCTACCGCCAGCCGCCGGTGATCACGGCGGTCGCCTACTCCGCCGACGGGGAGTGGCTGGCCGTGTCGGGCAACCGGGAGGTGCTGCTCCACCGTCGCTCGAGGATCGGCGGCGGCGACAGCCTGGAGGCGCGTTTCAGCAGTGTCTCCGAGCGCATTCAGGGCCTGGCGTTTCTGAAGAACGGTCGGCTGATCGCCACCGGTGGGACGCCCGCGCGCTTCGGCGAGATCCAGATCTGGGACATAGACGACCGAAAGCTCCGCGTCTCGAACATGCTCTGCCACGACACGCTGTTCGGCCTCGCCGTGTCGCCGGACGAACGCCGGCTGGCGATCGGTTGCGCCGACCACACGGTCCGCATCCATCAGGCGACCAGCGGCCGCGAGCTGCTGCGGATGAACCACCACGAGAACTGGGTGCTCGGCGTCGTCTTCGGCGGCGACGGACGACGGATCGTCTCCGTCGGCCGCGACCGGGCCGCGAAGTTGATCGACGCCTCGAGCGGCGCCTTCATCGAGAACATCAACCTGCTGCGCGGCGAGCTGGCGGCGATCGTCCGAAACCCGCGAATCGAGGCGGTCGTCATCGGCGGTGAGGACCGCGTGCCCTATTACTACAGGATGGACCGCGCCCGGAAGATGCTGATCGCCGACGACTCGACCCTGGTCCGGGAGTTCGAGCGCCAGGACGGCGAGATCTTCGCGCTCGCGGTGGACCCGCGCGGCGGTCGTCTCGCGGTGGGAGGCGCCGCGGCGACGGTGCCGATCTACGACCTGGAGACCGGCGAACGGGCCGCGACCGCCTCGGGCCACAGCGCCGGCATCTACGCGATGGCGTTCGACCCGACCGGCGCCGAGCTAACGACCGCCGGCTTCGACGGTCGCCTGAGGCTCTACCGCGCCGACGACGGCGAACTGCTGCAGGAGTTCGTACCGGTGCCGCTCGAGGGCAATCCCCAGGGAGTGACGACCGCCGGAGGAGCACCGTGAACGGTCGCCAGCTGCTCTGGACTGGGTGCGCCGGCATCGCCATCGCCACGGTCGCCGCCGCCGCGGGGCCGCCGCCGAATCTCGTCGACATGCATCCGCACGGCGGCCAGCAGGGCCGAGCCCTGCGGTTGGTGATCGAGGGCTACGGAATAGCCAGCGACATGGAGATTGAAAGCACGCTGCCCGGTTCGTTCGCCCGCCTCGGCGAGGCCGCCGACGAGGACCGGTTGCAGAAACAGAGGCGGCCGAACGACCGCAACCTCCAGGCCGCCGTCTTCCTGGTGGAGATCGACGCCGACGCCGCGCCGGGGCTCTACCCGCTGCGCGCCATCGGCGACGACGGACTGTCGAATGCCCTGCTGTTCCGGGTGGATACCGTGTCCGAAGTCTCCGAGCAGAGTCTGCGCGATGCCGCTGACGCCACCGAAGCGCCACGGATCGATGCGCTGCCGGTCGTCGTCAACGGCACGCTGGACGGTGCGGAGCGGGACCGCTATCGCTTCCGCTCAGAAGCAGGCGAGCGGATGGTGCTGGAGGTCGAGGCGCGGCGGGTCGGCTCCGCGATCGATCCGGTGCTGCGGCTGCTCGACAGCCAAGGCAGCGAGCTCGCCTTCAACCAGGAGGGACCTGGCATCGACGTCGACGCCCGTCTCGACTGGCAGCCGCCCGTGGCCGGGGAGTACGTCGTCGAGGTCCACGACGCACGGTTCAGCGACCAGAGGCGGAACTTCTACCGTCTGAAGCTGATCGCCGCGTCGGACTACGAGTACGCCGACGCCGTCTTCCCGCTGGGCGGCCGTCGTGGCGAGGAAACGCGATTCGGACTCACCGGAGGCAGCGCGGCAGCCACCCGGGAAGTCGCCCGCTCCGTCGTCACGGAGAACGCCTTCGACAGCGTCGGCCCGACAGCCACCGCGAAGGCCAGCGCGGCCCTTCCGTTCCGGGTAGTCGTCGGCAGCCATCCCGAAGTGCTCGAGAGTGAGACGACCGCCGATGAGACCCTCGACACGCCCGTGGTCGTCAACGGGCGGATCGACGACGCCGGCGAGGCAGACCAGTACCGGATCGCCGCCGAGCCGGGCCAGAGGCTCCTGATCGAAGTCGAGGGAGCCGCGCTCGGCTCCTCCGACCTGTTCGGCGTGCTGACCGTCACGACGCCGGACGGCGAGTACCTGGCTTCCTCCGGCGACGACATCCCCGATCCCGACACCTTCCGGCTGCTGTCGCCGACCGCCACCTCCTTCGACCCCTGGGTTCTCGTCGAGACGCCGGAAGGAGCGGACGAGCTGCACGTCACGGTCGAGGACCTTGTCGGGCGCGGCGGTCCGCGTTTCGGCTACCGGCTGACGGCGACCGCGAACGGCCCGGACTTCGAGCTCCGCCTCGGCACGGCCCAGTTGACGCTGAACAACGGCGCGTCGAAGCCGATCGAGGTCGGCGCGGTGCGCCGTGGCTATCTGGGTCCGATCCGCCTCTACGTCGAGGAACCGCCCGCCGGCATCGAGGCCCGGGACGGATGGATCACCAGGGAGGTGCGTGACCTCGACACACGGACTCTGGCGCGCGCCGGGCGGATCCTGGTCACGGCCGATCTCGACGCGCCGCGCCAGCGCTTCGACCTGGAGATCTGGGGCGAAGCGGTGCTCGAGGACGGCACGGTGATCCGCCGCCGGGCGACCGTGCCGGGAAGCACGACCTCGGTCCGCGCCGGCGACGGTCGCAGCTACACGACGGAAGCCGAGCGGTCATTCAGCGCTCCCTGGCTGGAGACCCGCCTGCCGGTCCTGCTCACCGGCCAGCCCGGACCGCGGCTGGTCGGCCTGGCGTCCCAAACGGTGAGGCTGGTCAAGGGCATGCCGTTCGACTTCGGGTGGAAGTTCGAGGCGCCGCCGGGTGAGGACGCACCGGTCAAACCGCCCATGGTGGTCACTGCCCTGATCGGGGTGGGCGTGGGCGAGTTCCGTGTCGAGACGACCGAGAAGACCGACTACAACAAGTCCGAGGGCAGCAAGCTGATTCGCAGCAGCGACGGCACCCAGCACGACCGCTACACGGTGACTCTCACCGGAGAAGTAACGGTGGGCGGACGTCCCGAACGTCTCTACACGCCCGGCGTGACGCTCGAGATCGTCCCGGGCTACCGGATCGACGTCGCAAAGGCGAGCGTTCGTTCCGGCAGGAAGGGCGCCGTCGAAGGCGTCCTGCATCGCGAAGAGAGCTTCCGGCAACCGGTCGAACTGCGCGCCGACGCCCTCCCCACGGGCGTCGTCTGCGACGGCACCGAAGTCGAGCCCGAGGATGACGGCAGGTTCCGTCTGGACTGTGAGGCGTCGGACGCCGTCGAAGCTGGCGACTACGACTTCCTGATCACCTCGTCGTCCTGGCTGGCCGGCGAGCGGGAAGTCCGCTCCGCCTACACTACGGTCCCCGTGACCGCGCGAATGGAGGTGAAGGGCAGATGACACGCCTCGACACTCCCGGCCCAGCCGACTGTCGGTGCGCCGGCCTTCTGGCCGGCCTAAAGCGCGATGCCGCGAAGCGGCGAGCCCAAGCCGTGCTTCTCCTCGCTCTGACCGCCTCCGCCTTTCCGGCGGCCACCGACGCCCTAACCCCCGTCGACCTGGTCATCCATCCCCCCGAACTCACCTTCGACAATCCCCGCGACGCCCGCAAGCTCCTCGTCCTCGGCATCCTCGAAACCGGCGAACGCATCGACCTCACCAGCGAAGCCGAAGTCGACACCGCAGGCGCTCCGGTCGCACGCAGCAACGACGGCTACTTCTCGCCGACCAACACCGGCAGCGGCTCCCTCACCATCCAGGCCGGCGGTCTGACCACCACCGTGCCGGTCACGGTTGGCGGCGCCGAGACTGCCGCCGGCCCCGTCACCTTCGTCCGCGACGTCCTGCCCGCCATGAACAAGGTCGGCTGCTCCAACGGCACCTGCCACGGCGCTGCCAAGGGCAAGAACGGCTTCAAGCTGTCGCTGCGCGGCTACGACCCGGAGTTCGACTACCAGTCGCTGCTCTACGACATGTCCGGACGGCGGTTCAACCGCGCCGAACCGGCGCGCTCCCTGATGCTCGCCAAACCGACGATGCAGGTCGCCCACGAGGGCGGGCTGCGGCTGGACCACGGCTCGCGCTACTACAACCAGATCCTCGACTGGATCAAGGCGGGCGTTCCCTACGGTGACCCCAAGCTCGACCGGGTGGAGCGGCTCGAGATCCATCCCGGCGAGGTCTTCATGCACCGGCCCGGGATGCGGCAACAGGCAATCGTCATCGCCCACTACGGCGACGGCAGGAGCCGCGACGTCACCCGCGAGGCGCATGTGACCAGCAGCAACACGGAAACGATGGCGGTCGAGAACAGCCCCGCCGGCCCGGTCGTGACCGGGCTGCGCCGCGGCGAAAGCACCCTGCTCGTCCGCTACGAGGGACAGTTCACCACCGCGCCCGCCACCGTGCTCAGCGGCCGCGAGGGCTTCGAGTGGACCGCCCTGCCCCAGGCCAGCTACATCGACGAGCTGATCGACGAGAAGCTCCAGCGGATCGAGGTTCTGCCCTCGGCGCCGGTCGACGACGCGGCCTTCCTCCGCCGCGCCTCGCTCGACCTGACCGGCCAGATCCCGACCCCGAACCGGGTGCGCGCGTTCCTCGCCGACGACACGCCAACCCAGGAGAAGCGGAACCGCCTGGTCGACGAACTGATCGCAAGCGACGCCTACGTCGATCACTGGACGCTCAAGTGGGGCGACCTGCTGCGCAGCAACCGGAAGTTCATGAGCTACAAGGGCATGCTCACCTTCCGCGGCTGGCTGCGCGAGGCGATCGAGGAGAACCGCCCCTACGACGAGCTCGTCCGCGAACTGGTCACGGCCTCCGGCAGCACGCTCGATCAGCCGGCCGCCAGCTACTTCCGCGCGGCCCGCGATCCGAAGGAGGCGATGGAGACCACCACCCAGCTCTTCATGGGCGTGCGGATGGTCTGCGCCCAGTGCCACGACCACCCGTTCGAACGCTGGACCCAGAACCAGTACTTCGAGATGACCGCCTTCTTCGCCGGCCTGGGCGTTCGTCCCGGCTTCCGCACCGGCGAAGAGATCGTCTTCGACAAGCGCCGGGACAACGAGCAGTTGCACCCGAAGACGAACGCCGTGGTGCCGCCCAAGTACCTCGTGCCGGTCGAAGGTGCGCCGGACCTCGGCGAGGGTCTGGGACGCCGGGCCGCGCTGGCCGACTGGCTAACGTCGCCGAACAACCCCTACTTCGCCCCGGCGATCGCGAACCGCGTGTGGAGCTACTTCATGGGCCGCGGGATCATCGACCCGGTCGACGACATCCGCGCTTCGAACCAGCCGGTCAATGCGGCGCTCCTGAACGCGCTGACCGCAGACCTGATCGAGAACGACTTCGACCTCCGCCACCTGATGCGGACGATCACCACCTCCCGGGCCTACCAGTCGTCCTTCCAGACCAACGAGTGGAACCAGGACGACCGGATCAACTTCTCCCGCCACGAACCGCGGCGCCTGAGCGCCGAGCAACTCGCGGACGCCGTCGCCCGCGCCACCGACTCCCGCTTCGAGATCGACACCCTGCCCGAGGACTTCGACGCCACGGCGCTCCCGGACCCGCACGTGATGACGGCGAGCATGGGGATCGAGGGCTTCCTCGACCTGTTCGGCAAGCCGGACCGCGAGACCGCCTGCGAGTGCGAGCGGAAGACGGAGATGAGCCTGCCGCAGGCGCTCAGCCTGCTGAACGGCTCCGTCATCGCCGACGCGATCGCCGACCCCGAGGGGCGGGTGGCGAACCTCATCCTCGGAGGCCTGGACAACGAAGAGCTGATCGCCGAGCTCTACCTGGCCGCCCTCGGACGTCTGCCGACCGGCGACGAAGCCGAGCTCGCCGAGGGCCACTTCGAGTCCTCGGCCAGCCGCACCGCGGCGGCCCAGGACCTGATGTGGGCACTCCTCAACTCCAACGCCTTCCTCTTCAACTCGTAAGCTCTCAGCCCGCAGCCGCAAAGGAGCCCCGACCATGCTCGTCATCCCAGGACAGTCCGGCCACACCTGCGACGGCCCGACCCGGCGTGAGTTCCTCCGCGTCGGCTCGCTCGGCATCTTCGGCATCTCGCTCAGCCAGACCCTGGCGCTCCGCGACGCGCACGCCGCCACCGCCGCAGTGGACACCTTCGCCGGGGGCAAGGGCTTCGGCAGCGCCAAGTCGGTCATCCTGCTGTTCCTCCAGGGCGGACCCAGCCACATCGACATCTGGGATCCGAAGCCCGATGCGCCGTCCAACATCCGCGGCGAGTTCGGCGCCATCGACACGAAGATCCCGGGAATCAGGCTCTCCGAGACGATGCCGCTGCTTGCCGACCAAGTCGACAAGTGCACCCTGATCCGCTCGATGAGCTACACGCCGAAGGGGCTCTTCAACCACACCGCCGCGATCTACCAGATGCTGACCGGCTACCCGCCGGACCGCGTCTCGCCCTCCGGCCAGCTCGAGCCGCCGACCCCGGCCGATTTTCCGACCGCCGGCTCCCACATCTCCAGGCTCAAGCCGCTCGACGACGCGATGCTCCCCTTCGTCGAGATGCCGAGGCCGCTCCAGGAATCGAACGTGATCGGCAAGGGAGGCGCCGCCGGTTTCCTCGGCAAGGCCTACGACCCCTACCGCCTCTACCAGGACCCGAACCAGCCGATCGAACTCAGCGACCTCGAACTGCGCGAAGAGACCTCGCCCGAACGCCTCGCCGGCCGCTTCGAGCTCCGCAAGGGTCTGAACGCCTCGCTGCCCGAGCTCGAGAAGGCGGTCGCCGACTCCGCCCTCGACGAGTACTACGAGAAGGCCTACGACCTCGTCCTCTCCGGCAAGGCGCGCCAGGCCTTCGACCTCTCGAACGAGAACGACGAGATGCGCGAGCGCTACGGCAAGAACACGTTCGGCCAGGGCGCGCTGATGGCCCGGCGGCTGATCGAAGCCGGCACCCGTTTCGTCCAGCTCAACTGGCCAGCGGTCGCCAACGGCAACCCCGAAGTCGACTCCTGGGATACCCACGCCGCCAACTTCGGTCCGCTCAAGAACCTGCACTGCCCCGTCCTCGACCGGGCGCTGTCGGCCCTTCTCTCCGACATGGACGACCGCGGCCTCCTCGACGAGACGCTCGTCGTCGCCGTCGGCGAGTTCGGCCGCTCACCGCGCCTCGGCGTCAGCACCTCCGGCAACAGCAACTCCCCGGACGGCCGCGATCACTGGCCCTACTGCTACACCGCGTTGGTCGCCGGCGCCGGCGTCTCCCGTGGCCAGCTCTACGGCGAGTCCGACGAGACCGGCTCCGCCCCCCGCGAGAAGCCGGTCCACCCGAACGACCTGCTGGCGACCGTGTACTACACACTGGGGATCGATCCGGCAATGGAGATCCTGAATCACCTGGACCAGCCGAGAGAGCTGGTGAAGGGCGAGGTGATTCGGGGTCTCTGGGCGTAGACCGGCCGTCCGAGCCGGTCGACGCGCTCCGTGAACACACGCGCGATCCTCATCGGGCTGGCGCTCGGACTGGGCCTCGGCATCGCCGCGTCGGCGACGGGTTCGCCCTCGCTGCTGTGGGCCGCCGATGCCGTCGAGCCGCTCGGGCAGGTCTTCCTGCGCGCGATCCAGATGGTCGTCATCCCGTTGGTGGCGGCGGTCGTCTTCGTCGGCGTGGGGCGGATCGGCGACCTGCGGAAGCTCGGCCGGCTGGGGGGACTGGCGGTGGGCTTCTTCTGGGCGACGACCTTGCCGGCGATCCTGATCGGGATGGGGGTGATGGGCTTCGCGCTCACCTTCACGGCGCCCGTGGCGCCGCCCACGCCCACGGCGGAGCTGGAGCCCGCCGGTGTGGGCATCGTCGACTTCCTGGTCAATCTGGTCCCCCGGAATCCGGTCCAGGTCGCGGCGGACGGCGCCCTCCTCTCCCTTCTCATCTTCATCGTCCTCCTGGCCGCGGCGACGACCGCCCTGCCGAGCGAGAAACAGCGGACGCTGACGTCCTTCGCGGAGGCCCTCGGCGACGCTCTGACGAAGCTGATGAGCTGGATCCTGTGGACGGCCCCGGTGGGCGTCTTCGGCCTCGCGGCGCCGGTCATCGCGAAGACCGGGACGGCGATGCTGCAGAACCTCGCCGTCTTCATCGTCGCCGTCGTGGTGGGTCTCTTCATCCTGAAGGGCCTCGTTCTCCTGCCCCTGGTCTGGTTCCTGGGCGGCGTACCGCCCTGGCGCTTCATTCCAGCAACCGTGGGCACGTACACCGTGGGCTTCACCACGACGACGTCCGTGGGGACGCTGCCGATGATGCTGCAGGAGGCGAAGAAGCTCGGCCTGTCCGAGCGCAAGTACACGCTGATCCTGCCGCTGGCGGCGTCGATCAACCGGCCCGGCAGCGCGCTGTTCCAGAGCGCGTCGCTCGTCTTCCTGGCCGCCATGTACGGAGTACCGCTCGACGCGGGGATGATCGCCGCGGCGGTGCTGGCGATCTTCCTCGCCGCGATGACGGTCGCCCCGGTGCCCAGCGCCAGCATCGTGTCGCTGGCGCCGGCCCTGGACGTCGTGGGCGTGCCACTGGCGGGACTCGCCATCCTGCTGGGGATCGACCGTGTGCCCGACGTCTTCCGCTCCGCGGCCAACGTCGTCTGCCACATGGGCGCCGCGACCACGGTCGACGCGATGACTCGCGGCGACGGCGAGGAGACGGCCGGCCGAGCCGAGCAACAGCCGCTACTCTAGGACTCGACCTCTTGACCGGATCGCCCTGACATCTACCAAGGAGCCCCAACAGATGCTCACGAACCGTCCCAAGACCACGGCCCTTCTCCTTGCGGCCTTCGCCCTGCTCTCGTTTGGCGCCGCGGTCACATCCGCCCAGGATCCTGAAGAGGACTTCGCCGCCGCCATGGCAGACGCGCCGGCCGCGGGACGGGCGGTCCTCTACAGTTGCGACATTCCGACGAACCGCGTGGGCTTCGGCTATCTGCAGGAACGGCCTTCCGAAGAGGGCGTCAAGGCAGTGGACATCTACCTCCGCCTATACGCCAACACGGGCATCACGCGAGGCAAGCACGCAGTCCACATTCACGAGACCGCGTCCTGCAATCCGTGCGGCACGGCCGGCGGGCACTTCGACCCCGGCCCCAACTCGAACACCAGCCCGGACGGCAACCATCCATTCCACGCCGGCGACCTGACGAACATGACGCTGGACCGCCAGGGCCGCGGCTACCACATGATGACGACGACGCGGGTCACTCTCTCCGATGGTCCGCTTTCCGTGTTCGACGAAGACGGCAGCGCCTTCATCATCCACACGAACCCCGACACCTACTGCCCCGAAGGCGAGGCGGCCGGCTGCGCAGGCGGTTCCCGAGCGGCCTGCGGCGTGATCACCCCCTACCCCTAGCGCCCGCGCCTTCAATCTGTTCCCGGGGGCAGGGCCCGGGCTCAGAATCCCGAACCGGACGCCTCCGCAACCGCCGCCTCCAGGCCTTCCAGGTACGGCATGGCCGAGTCCAGGTTCCCGACGAACGGATCGCGGCCCGCATCCTCGTTCCACTCGTACTCGGTGGCCTGAGCCAGCATCCGCGCGGCGTCCTGACCGAAGAAGCGGGCGACGACGGCCAGGCTCATGTCGATGCCGGCGGAAACGCCGGAGGAGGTCATCACGTGGCCGGCGTCGACCCAGCGGGCTTCCTTCACCCACTCCGTCTCGGGACCGAAGCCGGCGATGTAGCTGAAGAAGGCCTTGTTCCCTGTCGCCGGCAGGCCGTCGAGGACGCCGGCCTTCGCGAGGATGGCCGAGCCGGTGCAGACGGACGTGGTGAGCTGGACCTCGGCGGCGCGTTCAGCGATGAAGTCCAGCAGTTGCTGATTCTCGACTTCCCGGAGCGTGCCGATACCGCCCGGCACCATGATCACGTCGAGCGGCGGCGCGTCGTCGTAGCTGTACTGGGCCTGGACCTTCGGAGCCATCTCGGCCGGATAGGTCGTCGTGGTCAGAGCGATCGGACGGACGGAGTCCGCGATCAGGTGGACGCGGATCAGACCCGGCCCGGCGTTGAGCCACATCTCGACCGGTCCGAAGACGTCGAGCGGTTCGGCGCCGTCGTACAGGACGACGCCGATGTCGAGCGGCGGATCGTACGAGGGGCCATCGGACTGTCCGGCGGCCGGAATGGCGAACACGGTCGCGAAGGCGATCATGGCGATGAGTAGTGTCGGGAGT
This sequence comes from Holophagales bacterium, assembly GCA_009836625.1. GTDB lineage: Bacteria > Acidobacteriota > Thermoanaerobaculia > Multivoradales > Multivoraceae > Multivorans. Next base: position 193,837 of record VXVC01000005.1, on the reverse strand, counting down.
CGTTGCATGGGCCACCTCTTCGTTGGAACGACGATTGTAGGCTCAGGGAAACGAACAAGGAGAACGGAATGCGGAAGACCCTCGCTCTCGTCTGCGCACTACTCGTGTCGGGGGCCGGCGGCGTCGCGGCTGCCGCCGACGACATTCCCCGGACCCCAAGCGGCAAACCCGATTTCACCGGCCGCTACGACATCCGCTCGTTGACCCCCTTCGAGCGCCGGCCCGAGCGCGGCGAGGAACTCGTCCTCAGCCCGGAGGAAGCGGCCGAGGTCGAAGCCAACCAGCGTCAGCGCGTCCTGGACGGCGACGCCGCCAGTGCGCCGGATCGGCCGCCGCCGGAGAAGGGCGCCTTCATCGACCGGCAGAGCTACAACTACGCCTGGTTCGATCCGGGCCACACGATGTTCCGGATCGACGGCAAGTACCGCACGTCGATCCTGACGAACCCCCCGAACGGCCGGATGCCGCCGCTGACGGAAGAAGCCCAGAAGAACCGAGGGGCACTGCCGCGGTTCATCTGGATGAACGACGACGGCACGGCCTGGTGGCTGGAGTCAGGCGACACCCCCTTCGACAGCCCGGAGACGATGGTCCTCGGCGTGCGCTGCATCTACCAGCCCGGCGCTTCGATCCCCATCCGCACGATCTCCTACAACAACCTGAAGACCCTCGTGCAGACCGACGACTACCTGATGATCCACATCGAGTGGATGCACTGGACGCGGGTCGTGAGGATCGACGCGGAGCATTCACCCGCGGCGTACCAGTCCTACTCCGGCGACTCGATCGGACGGTGGGAGGGCGACACCCTGGTCGTCGAGACGGCGAACTTCCGCCGTGAAGCTGCGCCCCAGATGTTCCACGGTCGAACGTCGGCCGGCGTGCCGCGCGGCGCGATGAAGGTGACCGAGCGCTTCAGCCCGATCGACGGCAAGTCGCTGCTCTACCAGTTCGAGGTCGAGGACGAGGAGCACACGGCACCGTTCGGCGGCGAGATGCCCTGGCCGAAGACCGACCAGTACAACTACGAGTACGCCTGCCACGAGGGCAACTACTCGATGCTGGGGCAGCTCAGAGGGGCGCGCCAGCTCGAGAAGGAGTGGATCGCCGCCGGCAAGCCGGTGAAGGCCGAGAGCGAGTAGCGGAAGGCCGGCGCACCCAGTGATTCAGATCATGCTGTAGCCGGAGCCCTGGCGTTCCGTACCGAGCCCGCGCCCCTTCTCGATCCAGCCGAACTCCTCCAGGATCGCCTGGCTGTAGGTGACCCGCCCGGTGACCCGGTCGAGCGGCTCGGTTGCGAGCAGCAGGGCCGCCTGGGCCATGGTCTCGACGGTTTCCGCCTCGTTCGGGTCGCGACCCTCCATCAGCCGGTGGTGGACGACGCCCGGCGTGGGCACGATCTGGGACGGGCTGTAGCACGTCACCGAAACGCCGTGCTCATAGACCTCGGACGCCAGACCCTGAGTGAAGCGCTCCAGGGCCGCCTTCTCGGCGCCGTACAGCGAGCCGCCCGCGAACTGCGGGCTCTTGTAGGGACCGCGGCCGGGGCCAATCGCCGCGCCCGAGGAGACGTTGACGATGCTGCCCGCGCCACGCTCGATCATCTCCGGCAGCACGAGTTTCGAGAGGTAGAACGGCGCGTGGAAGTTGACCGCGGTCGAGCGGTGCCACTTGTTGATCGGAAAGTCGACGACCGGGATGAAGTAGGTCAGGGCGGCGTTGTTGATCAGCACGTCGACCGGCCCGAGCGCGTCGCGCACCTCGTTCACCAGGCGCTCGCAGTTCTCGTACTCGGAGACGTCGCAGGCGAACGCGGTGGCGTCGCCGCCGGAGGCCTGGATCTCCTCGATCGTCGTCTCGAGCGAACCGCCCAGGTAGTGCCCGCCCTCGGACAGCGTACGCGCCGTGCAGCCGACCCGCGCGCCGTGCTCGGCGAACAGCTCGGCAATCGCCTTGCCGATGCCGCGGCTCGCTCCGGTGACCAGGGCAACCTTGCCGTCGAGTTTCTTCTCAGCTTGCGTCACTGTGCTCCCTCCTTCATCCGTCGTAGGCGCCGTGGTACCGCTCGCGCAGCACGTTCTTCTGCACCTTCCCCATCGCGTTGCGCGGCAGTTCGTCGACCCAGAAGAAGCGGCGGGGATGCTTGTAGCGCGCCAGCCCCGCATCGAGCGCGGCGCGGAGCGTATCGTCTTCGACCGGCTCGCCGTCAGCCACCAGCACGGCGACCACGCCTTCGCCCAGGTCGGCGTGCGGAGCTCCGATAACGGCCGACTCCCGCACGCGCTCCACTTCATCCAGCCGGTCCTCGACTTCCTTCGGATAGACGTTGAAGCCGCCGGCGATGATCAGGTCCTTGCCGCGGCCAACCAGGGTCACCCGGCCTTCGCCGTCGACGCTCGCGAGGTCGCCGGTGACGAAGAAGCCGTCGCCGCGCATCTCCTCCTCCGTCTTCTCCGGCAGGCCCCAGTAGCCGGCGAACAGGTTCGGGCCGCGGATCTCCAGGGTGCCGACCTCGCCAGCCGGCAGCTCGGCGCCGTCCTCACCCACGGCGCGGACTTCGACGTCCGGGAGCGGAAAGCCGACCGTCCCGGCCACCCGCTCCCCATCGAGCGGATTCGAGGTGATCATGCCAGCCTCCGTCATGCCGTAGCGCTCCAGGATCCGGTGACCGGTGCGGGCCTGGAAGTCACCGAAGACGGCTTCCGTCAGGGGCGCCGACCCGGAGACGAACAACCGGATGCCCTCGCAGCCCGCGGCTCCGAAACCAGGCTCCGCCAGCAGCCGCGAGTAGAACGTCGGCACACCCATCAGCACCGTCGCCTCGGGCAACAAACGGCGCACGGCCGCGGCGTCGAACTGTGGCAGGAAGAGGACCTTCGAGGCGTTCAGGAACGCCGTGTGGAGAGCCACGAACAGTCCGTGAACGTGGAAGATCGGCAAGGCGTGCAGCAGCACGTCACCGGGCTCAAAGCCCCAGATCTCGTGCAGCGCCAGCGCGTTCGAAGTCAGGTTCCGGTGCGTGATCATCGCGCCCTTGGAACGCCCGGTCGTGCCCGACGTGTAGCAGATGGCCGCCAGGTCGTCGTCGGCGCGGGGTTCGATCACCGGATCGGGATCGAAGCAACTGGCCTCCTGCCACAACGTGTCGATGCCGATAGCGCGCGGCCCGTCCCCGGAGCCCGGCTCGCCGACGGCAGCCGCGCCACGGACCACGACGCACGGCGACGCGTCGGACACGAAGAAGGCCACCTCCCGCTCGGTATAGGCCGTGTTCAACGGCACGTAGACCCCGCCGCAGCGGAGTACGCCCAGGTAGAGCGCCACCGCCTCTGCCGACTTCGGGACCTGCACCAACACCCGGTCGCCAGGCTCAACGCCGCTCCGACGCAGTGCACCGGCCAATCGGGCCGAACCGACATCCAGATCCCGATACGTCCACGGCGAGGGCCGCGCTCCGTCCGCGGCGCCGTGCGGCACCAGACTCGGACAATCGAGGGCCCCCTCGAATCGCTCGTAGAGTAGGGCGTACAGGTTCATCGAACGGCGCGGTTCACGATCGGAAGATCGCCGATCCTACGCGCGTTGCACCACGGTATGCACACGATCCGCAGGCCCCGACTCCTCCGCCCTGCTCGACTGAACGCGACCCGGCGCATCCTCGCAGCCATGTGTGCGGCCGCAGTCGCGGCAACCCTGGCCGGCTGCGGGCCAGAGCCTGTCGAGCAGAACCTCACGATCGAGTTCGTTCGCGATCATGAATCCGGCGGTGCGATGGAGATCCGGGCCGAGGTCAGGTTGGACCGGGACGCCGCGGACCAGGACGGCGAGGAGCTTCAGAACAGGATCGACGAGATCGCAGCGGAACTAGCCGATGGGACGAGTGTCTGGCACGAGCGCTTCGACCGGCTCCAGGCTCCCGCGTCCGACGGTTTCGATCTGAGGAGGGACGAGGGCGAGGTTTCGCGTTTCCAGCGTTGGGCCGTACTGAAGGATCCCGGCACGGCGCTTGCCGACTTCTTCGCCGACACGCGGATCGCGCCTACCTACGCGGTGAGCGACGACTCCGCGACCGACACCGGCGCAACCTCCGCTCCAGGAACCGTGACCCTGAGCTTCAGGGCGGCAGGCGATGCCGATCCATCGAGCGACGAGCTCGCCAACGCCCGGCGCGCCCTGCTCGAGGTTGCGCATCTCATCGTCCGGCTTCAGGGCACCGTCGACGAAGTGTGGTCCTACCTGGAGGAGCACCCGCAGAAGCGCCGTAGCTGGATCGCTTTTCTGGCCTTCGCCGACGAGGAAGCGTTGAACGAACTGGAGACGGACCTCTCCGAAGAAGAGGAAGAACTCTGGGTGCGTCTTCTCGAGGACACGTTCGCCGCCCTGTGGCCAGAGGATGCGATCGAGGGCGAAACTCTGGCCGTACTCGACCCGCTTCGCCGGGCCTTCGACGACTTCCCGGCGCAGGTATCCGTGAAGCCCGACGGCGAAGTGATCGAGGCGGTCGGCTTCCTGGAGGCGAAAGACGCCTACATCGTGTCGGCGGGCGACATCTCCTGGGCCATTGCCAACACGCTCGAGGACCTCGTGTCGCCCAACTTCACCGACTTCTGGGCACATGTCGACTGGGAGGGCTTCTTTCGCGGCTCGCAGGCCGCCAGGGTAGTGGACGCAGCAGAGTGTGACCGTGCCTGCCAACTCGACGAGATACTGGCCCGTCCCTTCGTCGTCCGGCCGGCTCAGGCCCCGGAGATCGCGGAAGCCCTCGAGAAGGCTCTCACACCCCTCGGCGAGTACCGGCTAAGGTGGATCCGGGATCCCTAGAGACGGACTTTCAATGACGGTGCTCGACCACGGCCGTTCACGGCGTTCCGGCGCGTTCACCCCTGCTCTCGCACTGGTGGGGGCAATCCTCGCCGGCTGCACCGACGACCCGGTCGCCGAAACCCTGCACCTCGAGTTCTTCCCGCCGTCGGCCGAGGATCCAGTGCCGGCCGACGACGACGTGGTGGAGCCGCCCGACACCGGTGGTTACCTGAAGCTGGAGGCCAGGGTCGCGATCCGTCGCCACAAAGTGCCTGAAGGCAACGCACTGATCGAGCGCCGGTTGAACGACCGGACCGAGGCGTTGATGAACGGGTACGACGTGTGGCACCTGCGGTTCGACAGCCTCTACGAGCCGCTCGCCGACGGCGCCGAGTGGGAGCGGGCAGGCAGAGAGCTGACGAGCTACCGTCGCTGGGCGCTGGTCGGGAACCCGGATGCCGAACTCCAGGAGTTCTTCGCCAACACGCCGATCCGTCCATCTCTCGTCGTCTGGGACAACGAGCGGCGCCTGCCCGACGAGCAGCGGCCGCCGCCGCAAACCGTTTCCCTGGAGTTCGTGTCCGACGGCGGAACGCAGGCCACGGCCGGCGAGTCCGACACGGTCGAGCGCGGCTTGCGCGGCTTCGCCGCCAATGCCGCCCGGTACCAGCGACGGGTCGCGGCACTGTGGCGTTACATGGACGAGAACCCCGGCCGCCGCTTCGAGTGCCTGCGCGCTCTGTTCGGCGCCGCCCACGGCGATGAACTCCCCGAATCGAGGCTTGCTGCGCCGCCCCGGGAGCTGGCTCCGTCCACGGCGCCGCCCTCGCCCCCCGAGCAACCGGCGGCGGGCCAGCCTGTTCTCCGCGACCTCGAGATCGAGTTGATCGAGCGGATCGTGGACGCCGGCGCGCCGCTCCTGGAGATCTTCGAGGTCCCCGACGACGACGCCTTCACGCTGCAGGAACTCTCGCGCCGGGTCTTCGATCCATTCCCGGCCGTCATCACCGCCGTGCCGGACGGTGCCGTCGTCGAGGCGGTCGGCTTCGCGGAATCCGGAGACGGCTGGACGATCCCCTCCCTCGATCTCTGGCGCGCCTACCGCACCCTCGACGGCCGGTTCGTGTCGCCGGATCCGCTCCTCTTCCTGCTCGACACGGACGGCAGCGACTTCGGCTGCGACGAGCAGGACGATGCCTGCAAGGATCGTGAGCGCGTCTTCTCCTTCCTCGAGCGAGGCGCCTTCGTTGCCCGCCCAGGTTCCTCGAACCTGGTTCGGCAGGTCCTGGAGGCCGAACTGCGGCCCCTCGACGTGTATCGCCTGGTCTGGGTACGCGGCGAAACGGACGAGAGCGCCGACGACGGGGAGGCCACGGAAGGCGTCCGCGAAACGGCTCGCTAGCGGAAGTAGACTCCGCTAGTTCTCTTCCCAAGAGGTGTCGATGACCCGTCCGAGATTCGTCCGTCCCAACCGATGCCTGCACGGCGTCCCTCCCGCGCTCGTCGCCATGGTCCTGCTACTGACCTTCGGCAACGACTCCCTCAGGGCCCAGCGGCCCTATCCCCCGGAAATGGCTGGAACGACCTCGGAGGTCTACCGGGCGGTCGGCGACGTCGAACTCAGGATGTACTTCTGCAACCCCGAGGGTCACACGGCGGACGACCGGCGGCCCGCGATCGTCTTCTTCTTCGGAGGTGGCTGGCGTGCGGGTTCCCCGCAACAGTTCCTGCCGCATTGCCGGTACCTCGCGGAACGGGGTATGGTCGCCACGATCGCCGACTACCGCGTGGCCAGCCGGCATGGTGTAACGGCGGATGAATGCGTCAAGGATGCCAAGAGCGCGGTCCGCTGGCTGCGCGCGAACGCGGACCGGCTCGGCATCGACCCCGACCGCATCGCCGCCGGCGGGGGCTCGGCCGGCGGTCACCTGGCGGCCGCCACCGCGACGCTGCCGGGCCACGACCCCGATCCCGACGGCGTGAGCCCCGTGCCCAACGCCTTGGTCCTGTTCAACCCGGCGACTGTTCTCGCTCCCGTCGATGGCGATCCAATACCGACGGAAGAGGAGCGGGAGCGTTTCGCGGCGCTCACCGAGCGCTTTGGAGCGGCGCCCGAGTCCATGTCCCCCTACCACCACCTCCGGGAGGACCTGCCGCCCACGATCATGTTCCACGGCACCGCGGACGAGACGGTGCCCCACGGCACGGCAGAACGGTTCTGCCTCGGTCTGCGGGAGTACCGGGCCCGATGCGATTTCGTCAGCTACCACGACCAGGGTCACGGTTTCTTCAACTTCGGCCGCGGCGAGGGCGAGGAGAAGAACAAGTGGTACGACGACACCGTCTCCCGCATGGACGGCTTCCTCTACTCCCTCGAATGGCTCGATCCGAAGCCGAACCCCGACGGCACGCCGGGCGAGCGCCTGACCTGGCGGGAGTCGCTCAGCCGGGCGCTCGGCAACCAGCGTCTCCCGGCAGCGGTCAACGAGATCAAGGAACAGCTCGAGGCCGAAGCCCGCGCCGCCGCGGCCTCTGAAGACACGACGGGCGGCGAGGAAGACGATGCACCGCCCGAGAGCGGCCAGGCGGACCCCGACGGCGCCCGCTAGCGGATGATCCAGCGCACCGACATCCGCCGGCGCCTGGGCGCCGCTGCCCTGACCGCGGCCGGACTCGTGGCCGCTGCCCACGCCCAGACAGCCGCGAACCTGAGACCGGCCTCTGCAAGCGTCACCGAGCCCCAGCCCTCCGGCGAGTGGCACAACTACGCCGCGGACAGCCGGAGCAGCAAGTACTCGCCACTGGACCAGATCGACCGCGACAACGTGCATCAGCTCGAGGTCGCCTGGCGCTGGAAGTCGATCGACTACGGGATCGCCGCCCGCCACGAGGGCGTCATTCCGCCTTTCGTCTTCCAGAACACGCCGATGATGCGCGACGGACGGGTGCTGGTCGCCACCGGCCTGGGCGCTGCCGCACTCGACCCGGCCAGCGGCGAGATCCTGTGGACCTACGATCCGTTCGAGGACGAAGAGCCACGGAACATGGGCCGCGGCTCTGTCCGCGGCGGCGTGACCTGGAACGACGGCGATAGGCGCCGGCTCTTCTTCACCGGCAACGGCCGTCTGACCGCCCTCGACGCGGACACCGGCGCCCTCGACCCTGACTTCGGCGATGGCGGTCGCGCCGACATGCTCGACGTCGGGAGCGGGGTGACGCGCCGCCAGTACTTCTGGACCTCGGCGCCCGTCGTGTGCGGCGATGTGATCGTGGTCGGTGAATCGACTGCCGACGCCTGGTCGCGACGGAGGAACCCGCCGGGGATGATCCGCGGCTACGACTCGCGCTCCGGAGCCCTGCGCTGGCGATTCAACATCATCCCGGAGCCGGGCCAGTTCGGATTCGACACCTGGGACAGCCCCGAGGCGGCCGAGGCCGGCGCCGCGAACGTCTGGACCTGGATCAGTTGCGACCAGGAACTGGGCATCGCCTACGCGGCAACGAGCACGCCGAGCAATGACTGGTATGGCGGGCACCGCCCGGGCAAGGGCCTGTTCGCCGAGTCGATCCTCGCTCTCGACGCCGGGACCGGCGAGCGACGCTGGCACTTCCAGGCCGTGCACCACGGTCTCTGGGACTACGACTTCCCAGCGGCGCCCGTGCTCGCCGACATCGTCGTCGACGGTAAGCCGATCAGGGCGCTGGCGCAGCCTTCCAAGCAGGCGTTCCTCTATGTCTTCGATCGGGAGACCGGAGAACCGATCTGGCCAATCGTCGAGCTACCCGTGCCGCCCTCCGAGGTCGCCGGCGAGCAGGCCTGGCCGACCCAGCCGCACCCGACCTGGCCGCTGCCCTATGACCTCCAGGGACTGGCCATCGACGACCTGATCGACTTCACGCCGGAACTCCGCGCGATGGCGATCGAGTACGTCTCGCAGTACCGGATCGGCCCGATCTTCCAGCCGCCGACCCTGATGGACGGCCCGGACTCCAAGCCGACGATCCAGGTGCCCGGGGCAGTCGGCGGCACCAACTGGAACGGCGCCGCGCTCGATCCGGAGACGAACGTGCTCTATCTGCCGTCGGTCACCGTGCCGGCGATCCTGGGCCTGCGCCCTCCGCCCGACCCCGCCCGCTCCAACCTGCGTTACCGGGTCGACCTGAGCGAGGCCGACGGCTACGCCTGGGCGACTCTGCCCAACGGCCTGCCCATCACGAAGCCCCCCTACGGCCGGCTGACCGCGATCGATCTCGACACCGGCGAACACCTGTGGATGGTTCCGAACGGCGACGGACCGCGCGATCACCCCGCGCTCGCGCACCTCGATCTGCCGCCGCTGGGACAGCAGGGCCGCGTGTCGGCGCTGGTTACGAAGACCCTCGTGTTCCTGGCCGACGGCTCGGACGCCATGGTTGTCCAGCCCGAGGGCGCGGGAAGCCGCAAGTTCAGGGCCTACGACAAGGGAACCGGCGAGGTCGTCTGGGAAACGGAGCTACCGGCCGGCGTCAGCGGCGCGCCGATGACCTACCTCCACGAAGGGCGCCAGTACATCGTGATGGCGCTCAGCGGCACGGACTTCGAGGGCGAGTTGCTGGCCCTGGCGCTTCCCGGAGCTGTGGCAGCCGCCGCGGCCCCATAGCGCCGGCGGCCGGCCCCCTGGCAGCGGATGAACCTGCGCGCCGTCTCCGGTCTGGTCGGGCGGCTCCTCCTGCTGCTCGCCGCCGCGCAGTTGATCCCCTTCTCGTTCGCTCTCTGGCACGGCGAACAGCGGCCGGCGACTGCCCTGGCTGGATCGTTGATCGTCTGCGCGCTGGCCGGAGCTGCCGCCCACTGGTGGGGCAAACCGCACGAGAAGATCTACCGGCGCGAGGCGACCCTGGTGGTGGTCGGCGCCTACATCCTGGCCTCGTTCTTCGGCGCTCTTCCCTACGTGTTGAGCGGCGAGATCGCGAACCCGGTTTCCGCCCTGTTCGAGTCCGCCTCCGGGTTCACGACGACCGGCGCCTCGATCCTGACCGACATCGAGCTGCTGAGCCCCAGCATCCTGCTCTGGCGCGGCCTCACCCAGTGGCTGGGCGGCATGGGGATCCTGCTCCTGTTCGTCGCCCTGTTCCCCAGCCTGGGACCGGGCGCCCGCATGCTCTACCGGCTGGAGGTGCCGGGGCCAACGCAGGACATGTTCCAGCCCCAGGTGCAGAAGACCGCGACCGTGCTGTGGCGCATCTACGTCGGCCTGACCATCGTCCTCATCCTGCTGTTGATCGCCGGCGGCGCCAGCCAGTACGAGGCCTTCTGCTACGCCTTCACGACGGTCTCGATCGGCGGCTTCGCCCCCTACAACGCGAGCGTTGCCGCCTTCGACTCCGCCTTCATCGAGTGGACGATCATCGTCTTCATGCTGATCGCGGGCATCAACTTCTCCCTGATCTTCGCGGTCCGGTCACGGCCCAGCCAGCTCTACAAGGACGTCGAGTTTCGCGCCTACGCCTCGATTGCCGCCGTGCTGGTGGCGCTCGTCACTCTGGACCGCTGGCGCAGCACGGAACTGCCGTTGCTGGAGGCGCTCCGGGAGGCCGCCTTCAACTCCGTGTCCCTGATGACGACGACCGGCTACACGACCAGGGACTACGACTCGTGGAGCGACACGTCGCGCACGCTGCTGCTGCTCGCCATGTTCGTCGGCGGCTGCGCCGGTTCGACCGCGGGCGGGATCAAGGTCGGCCGGCTCGTCATGACGCTCAAGATGGCTCTGCGCGAGGTCCATCTCATGTTCAACCCGCGCCGGGTCCTGGCGCTCTGGGTCGGCAAGCGGACGATCAGCGACCAGGTGGCGCGCAGCCTCGGAGGCTTCATGACGCTCTTCGCCTTCCTGTGGCTGGGAGTCGCCGCCACCCTCGCCCTCGCGGGCAACGACATGGTGACTTCGCTCTCGTCTTCCCTGGCCTGCCTGTCGAACGTCGGCCCGGCGATGGGCGCGGCCGGCCCGTCGCTCAACTACGCCTTCTTCGCCGGCTGGGAGAAGCTGCTGCTGATCTTCCTGATGTGGCTGGGCCGGCTCGAGATCGTCGCCGTCACGGCGATCCTCCTGCCCGCGTTCTGGCGCCGATGATCTACTCGACGCGGCAGACGTCGTCGAACTCCGGCCGCGGCAGGCGCCCGAACAGGCCCTCGGGATCGCCGTAGCCAATCGAGCAGAGGAAGTTCGAGCGCACCGTCGTGCCGGGGAAGAAGAGTTCGTCGCACTTCGCGTTGTCGAACCCCGACATCGGCCCGCAGTCGAGGCCGAGCGAGCGCGCGGCCAGCATGAAGTAGGCCCCCTGCAGGGTCGCGTTGCGAAACGCCGTCACCTCGGCGAGTTCGGCGTCGTTGCGGAACATCTCGGCCATGCCCGGGTTGTGGGCGAAGAGCACGTCCATCTTCTCGAAGAACGCCAGGTCGTAGCCCAGGATCGCGGTCGCCGGCGCCTGCCGGATCTTGTCCTGGTTGCCCGGCATCGCGATCGACGCCAGCCGCTCCTTCGCTTCATCGCTCACGGTGAAAACGACCCGCTGCGGCCAGCAGTTCGCGCTCGTCGGTCCCCACTTCAGGAGGTCGTGGAGTTCTTGCAGGGTCTCCCGCGGCACATCGCGCGGCAACCACCTGTTCTGGCTCCGGGCGTCCCGAAACAGGACGTCCATCGCGTCCTCAGGAATCCTCGCCATGGCCTAGTCCGTCGCCGGGACGCGCCGGAACAGCGACCCGACATGGGCCTCGGGCAGCGGTTTCGTCGCCAGCGACACGGCCGCGGTGCAACCCATCGCGAACAGTCCCGCGAGCGCGGCGCAGGAGGTCGGGTTCGGCGCTTCCCCGTGCAGCCAGGAGAACACCGGGTGCAGGAAGCTGCCCTCGAACCACGCCGGATCGATGACGCCGGTGTGCAGGATCAGGAAGGAGCTCAAGCCCACGATCAGCCCCGTGTACGCACCGGTGCGCGTCACGCCGCTCCAGAGCGCGCCGAGCACCAGTGGACCCGCGAACGCCGCCATCATGCCGCCGTTCCCCGTCCAGACCAGGATGGCGATGTTCATGTCCATCAGCATCCAGGCCATCGTCACGCAGACGACCATGACGCCCACCGTCGCCCAGCGACTGATGACCAGCACCCGGCGGTCGAGTTGCTCGTCGCTCAGGTGCGAGTGGAAGCGCGGCGCGATCGTCCGCCGGTAGAGATCGTTCGCCACGATCTGGGACGAGGACACCACCAGCCCGTCCGCCGTCGACATGACCGCCGACAGGATGCCGACCCCGATCAGCGCCGCCAGCCAGGCCGGGAAGAGCTCGATGAACAGCGCCGGCAGCGCCTCGTTCGGAGTCGATCCCTCTTCGTACAGGCGGCCTCCGAGCACGGCCCGCGCCAGGGCGCCGCCGAGGCCGAGCATGCCCAGCGTGACGCCGAAGACGGAAGCGAAGCGAAGGAAGGTGAAACGCGACTTGCCGGTCTTGAGCGCCCAGATCTTGTTGCCGATGTGCGGCAACAGTCCGAGCGGAATGTGGGCGAGCAGCACCGCCATCTGCGACCACCAGGAGTGGTAGAGCGGTGTCGAGCGGTTGATCCAGCCCACCTGGTTCGGATCCTGCGCTCGGATGCTGGAGATGACCGAGCCCAGGCCGCCGTCGAGGCCGGCGCCAACGACGAACAGGATGATGACGAGGACGCCGATCACCAGCATCAGAAAGCCCTGCACGCCGTCGGTGAGGATGTCCGCGTGGGCGCCGCCCAGGGACACGTAGATCATCAGCACGACGGCCGTGATCCCGAGCGCCCAGGCCGGCGACAGGCCGAGCATCGTCTCGAACATGACCAGGCCGGACAGAAGCTGGCCGGCGAGGTAGAAGAACAGGAGCAGCGACGCGACGGTCACGATCACGCGGATGCCGTCCGACTGGTAGCGGTCTCCAAGGAACTCGGGGATCGAACGCGAGCCGAACCGGTCGCCGACGTTCGCCACCAGCCGCATGCAGATCAGCACGCCCAGATAGACGCCCGCCGGGTAGAGGACGGCCGACAGCAGCGCCGCCGTGCCGTGCTCGTAGGCAAGGCCCGGGAAGCCGAGGAATGTCGCGCCGCTCGCGGTCGTTGCGGCGAAAGCGAGGGCGAGGAAGAACGGCCCGTAGGCCGCCCGAGCCGTCGCGAAGTCGTCCGCGCCCTGAACCCGGTTCCGGCCGATGACGCCGAACGCCAGCATGCCGCCCAGGTAGACGACGAGGAACAGCCAGGACCAGACGATCAAACTCATGCGCGAAGGCGTCACCGTATCACCCGCCGCACGGCGAAACCGGAAGACGCCTCTCGCCGTACTGCTACTACGAAGACCACAACCCAGAGGGCCTCTTCATGCGCTACGCAACCACGTTCCGGGCAGCCGTTGTCGGCCTGCTGTTCCTCACCCTGCCGACCGCCCTGATGGCCGAAAGGGTCCGCATTCCAGCCGGAACGACCGTCTACTGCGTCCTTGACGAGAGCCTCTCGACAAAGAAGAAGTCAAGCAACTTCGTCCGGCCGGGAGACCGCGTCCGCGCCAGGGTCGCCGAGGATGTCGTGATCGACGGCCGCGTCGTCATCGAAGCGGGTACCGTGGTCTGGTCCGAAGTCAGCAAGGCCCGGCGAGCCAAGATCGCCGGTATCCGGGGCAGGCTCGAGGTCGACGCGAACACGGTCGCCGCGGTGGACGACACGTCCATCCGACTCACGGGCGGCTACGACCGCTCCGGCAGGGGCCGCTTCGTGACCGCCGCGGTACTGGCCAAGATCATCGCCTGGCCCTTCATCCTCATCAAGGGCAAGCAGGCGCACCTGAGTCCCGGCGTGATCTTCGACGCGCAGACCGCGGCTCCGGCCGAAGTGGACGTCGTAGCGCCGCTGGATCTCCCGGTTCTCCGCGCCGACATCCCCGGATTCGAAGTCAGCATCCCGTACGACAGCATCGACCCCGAGGTCCGGCTCGCCAGCCTGCCACTCCTGTTCACGGGCCTGGCTCCGGATACCGGCGAGGTCCACGTCACCGCCGTCAACGGCCAGGAGATCCGACGGATCGAGATCACCATCGCCGACGGGCTGGGCGAGGTCGACTTCCAGGAACTGGCCGAGCACTTCCGCCTTGGCATGAACCGGTTCACCGTCACGGTCGATGGCCAGAGTGCGGACGTTCTACTGGAGTTCGAGTTCTAGCAGTCCGCGGCGCAGGCTCCGCCGTGCCGGCTCCGCTACTGTTCGGTAATGCTCAAGATCCCCCGGCCTCGGCCCCTCGGCCCGTTCGTTCTCCTCGCCCTTCTCGCGCTCCAGCCGGCGGCCGCGCAGAAGGAGCCCCTGGAGCTTGACCACATCTACGGGCCGGATGCGCTCTCCTTCTCGCCCGATCTGCCGCGGATCCGCTGGCTTCCCGGCGGCGAGGAGTACCTGCTTGGAGAAGACGCAGACGACGGCTGGTCCTGGACGGTCGTAGATGCCGCGTCGGGCGAGACCCGGCCCTTCTACGACCCGGAGCCACTCGCCGCCGCGCTCGCGGAGCAGCTGGACCTGAGCGCCGAGGACGCGGTGTCGAGGGCGCGACCCGGTTCCCTGCGGATGTCGCCCGGCGCCGACCGGCTGCTGCTACAGCTCGCCTCGGACCTCTTCGTCTGGAGTTTCGACGACGAAACGCTCACGCGGTTGACCCGGGGACCGGAAGCCGAGGAACTGGCCCGCTTTGCGCCCAACGGCCGCCGCGTCGCGTTCGTGCGCGACGCCGACCTCTACGTCGTCGACGCCTCCGGCAACGAGCTCCGTCTGACCACAGACGGCGGCGAGAACACGCTCAACGGCAAGCTCGACTGGGTCTACCAGGAGGAGATCTACGGCCGCGGCAACTACCAGGCCCATTGGTGGAGCCCCGACAGCCGCCGCGTCGCCTTCCTGCAGACCGACGAACGCGACGTGCCCCGCTTCACGGTGGTCGACCACATCCCGTTCCGGCCGCCGCTCGAGGTCTACCCCTACCCGAAGGCCGGCGATCCGAACCCGCGCGTCCGGCTGGGAGTCGCGAAGGCCAGCGGCGCGGGAATCTCCTGGATCGACCCGGACCTCTACGGACATGACGAGATCCTGATCGTCAACGTCACGTTCTCGCCCGACGGACATGTCTGGTACCAGGTCCAGGATCGCCGGCAGACCTTCCTCGACCTGCACCGGGCCGACCCCGCTACCGGCGAGTCGGAACGGGTGCTGCGGGAGGAATCCCACGCCTGGGTCAACGTGCTCGGACCACCTCGCTTCCTCGAGGACGGCAGCTTCCTCTGGCTCAGCGAACGGACCGGCTTCCAGCACCTGTACCGCCACGACCAGGACGGCAAGCTGGTCCGGACGCTCACCGACGGCCGCTGGGAAGTCCGCTCCCTGCTCGCGGTCGACGAGGACGCGGGAGCGGCCTACGTCTCGGGCACGTACCGTTCGACGCTCGGCGCCGACGTGCTCCGGGTGCCGCTCGAAGGCGCGGCCCCGACCGTTCTCACGGAGGCGACCGGCAGTCACCGCGCCAACTTCCCGGAAGAGGGCCCCGTCCGCCACTGGATCGCCACGTCGAGCGACCTCCACACGCCGACGACCATGACGCTGCGCAACGCCGGCGGCGAGCCGGTCCGCAAGCTCGGCGGCGGCGACGTGCCCGATCTGGCTCGGTTCGACATCTCGAAGCCGGAACTCCTCCAGATCAGCACCAGCGACGGCGTCGACCTCGAAGCGATGCTCATCCGGCCGCACGGCTTCGATCCTGACCGCGTCTATCCGGCATGGGTTCACGTCTACGGCGGCCCCCACGCGCAACAGGTCCGCAATGGCTGGCCGGGGTCGCGCGGGATGTGGTTCCAGTACCTCGCGCAGCAGGGAATCGTCGTCCTCGTCGTCGACAACCGGATCGCCTCGGGCAAGGGAGTCGAGTCGACCTGGCCGGTGTACAGGAACTTCGGCGAGCAGGAGCTCATCGACCTGGTGGAAGCCGTCGACTGGCTCGGCGCGAAGCCGTGGGTCGACGCGGGGCGGATCGGCCTCGACGGCTGGAGCTTCGGCGGCTACATGACGCTCTTCGCGCTCACCCGCTCCGACCGTTTCCGCGCGGGTATCGCCGGCGGCAGCGTCGTCGACTGGCGCGCCTACGACTCGATCTACACGGAGCGCTACATGTCGACTCCGGACGACAACCCCGACGGTTACGAGCGGACCTCGGTGCTCGAGACGGCCGGGGATCTCCACGGCGACCTGCTGATCATCCACGGCACGATGGACGACAACGTCCACATGCAGAACACCCTGCAGATGGCCTGGAAGCTCCAGAAGGCCGGCAAACCCTTCGAGATGATGCTCTACCCGAAGTCACGCCACGGCGTGACCGATCCCGACCTCTCGCTGCACCTGCGCGAGACGATGGCCCGCTTCATCCTGAAGACGATCGAGCCCTAGCTCCGCCAGGCCCGCACGCTCAGCGCCAGCGTAGCGATCGTCCCCCAGGAGAGTCCCACGACCACGCCGGCGTCCAGGATGCCGCGCCACGGCTGATCCAGGCGGTGGACGAGGACGATCAGCACCAGGATGCCGACCGTTCCGAACCAGACGCCGAGACGTTCGCGCCGCGTTCCTTCGAAGTAGCCGGCCGCGTAGAGCGGCGCCAACACCACGCGCAGCAGCGTCGGTTGACTGCGAACCGTCATCGCCCGCTCCGCCACCCGGGGCGAGAACCGCAACTGGAAGCCGCGCAGCCCTTCCGACCAGGCCATGAAGGGGATGATCGCGAGCAACGAAGCCCAGTGGTACCAGGCGAACGGGTGGTCGAAGGCGTCGATCGAGATCCGGGCCAGCCGGTAGACCGCCCACACGAGCAGACCGACGATGCCGCCTACGGCCCAAAGGGCACCAGCCGTCGCCACCGCGCGGCCGATGCCGGGTGCGTCGTAGCCGGCGGTTCCCGCTTCAGTCATCGGAGGCGAGATCGCGCCGGCCCTGGTCGCTGGCCAGCGCTGCGTGGTTCAGGATGTTGCGCGCCATGGACGACACTTGTGTCCCGGCATTCGCCCGGTAGATCGCGGCGCGCGCGGCATCCACGTCCGCGCGCTCCGGCGCTGCGTATCGGGCCGCCTCGATCAGATGGCACGCGACCGCGTGGCGGCCGGCCGCGGATTCGAACCGCGCCGCCTCGATCACTTTCTCCACGCCGCCCGCCAGCTCGACCCAGGCTTCGGCCTGCTCCCTCTTCGTCGCCGGCACGATGTTGTCGAACTCGCCGTCCCACCAGCCGCCGTAGCGCCGCCAGACCATCCGCACCAGGAAGCTCGGGTCGTCGTAGACGGGCTGCAGGTAGGGCTCGTCGGCGAGGTCGGCGGGCGGTGTGACCGCCTGAAGCACCTGGTCGAGGCTCAGTCCCCGGTTCATCGCCGCCACGCTCTGTTCTTCGATCGAACGCAGGTAGCGCGCGGTGCCGTCCAGTGCCCGGCGCACCCGGTCAGCGCCCAGGATCGGCAAGCCATGGCCCGGGAGAAGGATCTCGGCGCCGAGGGGCAGCATCCGCTCCAGGCTGTCCGCCCAGTCGCCGACGTAGCGCTGCACCTTCTGCGGGTTGCCGGCGTTCGGCACGGCCCAGATGAAGAGATCGCCGGTGTGCAGGATGCGGCGCTCCGGTATCCAGGTCCAGGTGATGTCGTCCGTCTCGCCGCGGCCGTGGGTCAACTCGAAGGTCAACTCGCCGCGACGGAAGGTCAGGTTGCTGCGGTAGAGGACATCCGGATAGCGGTAGCTGTCGGGCCAGCGGTAGTGCGGCGCGTCGATCGCGAACTGGCGACGGTTGATCGCCGTGTTCCAGCCCAGGGTCGCCCGGTAGCGATCGAAGTGGGCCGGCACCCGCTCGTGGGCGTACACGACAGGCCGCGGCCAGCACCGCTCGTCCGCCTCGGCGTCGAATGCGGTGACCGAGAACACATGATCCACGTGATGGTGCGAGTAGATCGCGGCGACGACCGGCGTGTCCGGCCATTCCCTTCTCGTCTCCTCGAAACAGCGCTTCACGTCGAGCAGGTGGCCGGCGTCGAGCATCACCAGGCCGTCGCCGCTGTCGAGGACGTAGAAGCCGGCGATGCCCTTGAAGCCGAGCAGACCGTCCGCGAGCCGGCAGGAACCCGGGTAGTAGCGGTGGACCGGGTGGTGTTCGAACTGAAGGTCGAGTTCGCCGCGCCAGACCTGCTCGGCCAGGTCCAGCAGGTTTGGGTGCTGTTCGTCGGGCATGGGGAGCGGACGTTACCGCAGCGCGAGCGGCCGGCGGCCGAAGAACGCTGCTGTTAGCCTCCGTCCCGTGAAACGGAGCCTGCCCGCGACTGTGGGCCTGTTGGGTTTCCTCGCGGGCGCCCCCGTCGCCGGTCAGGAGCAACCGGAGGCCGGCGCCGAGCGCCCGAGCATGGCCGCGACCCGAGTGGAGCGGGGGCCGAACGTCGACGGCGACCTGAGCGACGCCGTCTGGGCCCAGTCGGAAGTCGGCACGAACTTCATCCAGCACGAACCGCTCGACGGCGTGCCGGCAACCGAACAGACGGAAATCCGGGTCGTGTTCACCGACAGCACGATCTACTTCGGCATCACCGCCTTCGACGCGAACCCCGACGCGATCATCGCCAGGGAGATGGAGCGCGACAGCCGCATCTTCCAGGACGACTCGATCATCCTGTTGCTGGATACCTTCTACGATCGGCGCAACGCCTACGCTTTCGAGACGAACCTCAACGGCGCCCGCACCGACACCCTGGTCACGGACGAAGGTCGCGACCTGAACCTGGAGTGGGACGGCATCTGGCAATCATCGGCGCGGCGAACCGATTTCGGCTGGGTGGCGGAGATTGCGCTTCCGATCTCCACCCTCCGTTTCGATCCGGCCGCTCCGGCCTGGGGATTCAACGTGCAGCGCTACATCGCCCACAAGCGCGAGATGACCCACTGGTCGGGCCTGCCACGTGAGGTCGGCACGCTCGGGCAGGTCGGCTCCCAGGTCCTGCCCGTACACCGAGTCTCGATGGCGGGAGAACTCACCGGGCTTGCCGGGTTGTCCCGGTCAGCGCAACTCCAGGTCAAGCCCTTCGTCATCGGCGACGTCAGCGAGGACCCACGCCTCGACGTCGACCCGGCCTCTGACGGCGACTACGGTCTCGACCTGAAGTGGGGCGTCACCCGCTCTCTGGCGCTCGACCTGACCTACAACACGGACTTCGCGGAAGTCGAGGTCGACGAATTACAGACGAACCTGACCCGGTTCTCCCTGTACTTCCCGGAGAAGCGCGATTTCTTCCTGGAGAACGCCGGCATCTTCGACTTCGGTCCTCCCCACCGACTCTTCTACGAGCCTCCCGTGCTCAAGACCTTCTTTTCGCGAAGGGTCGGCCTGGACGAGGGAGACCAGGTCCCGATCGACTGGGGCGCCCGCCTGACCGGACGTGTCGGAGGCTGGAACCTCGGCGTTCTTCGAGTCGCGACCGCCGGAATCGCAAAGGACGACAGACAGCTTCCGGCCAACGCGTTCACGGTCGCCCGGCTGAAGCGCAACGTGGGGCGGCGCTCGTCGGTCGGCGCGATGATCACCGAAACGGCACCCGACGGCGCGGCGGCGAACCGGGTCGTCGGCGTCGACTTCGACTACAAGCCCACGTCCACGATCGGCTTGGGCGGCTTCTGGACGAGCAGCGGCGCCAGCGAGGAAACGGCCGGCGCCGGCGGTTCCAGCGACTCCGGGGAGGCCGCCTACGGCTTCAACTTCGACTACCAGGGCCGCGATCTGACCGTCTACCTCGACGCCCAGGACATCGAAGAGGACTACCACCCGGCGGCAGGATTCCTGCTGCGGAGGAACGTCCGTCACCTGAACCCGATGATCCAGTGGTTGCCACGGATCGAACGGGGCTTCGTCCGCACCTGGTTCACGGAGATCAGGGCCGACTACTACGAGACCCTGGACGGCGGCGAGCTGGAATCCCGGCAGATCGAGATATCCCCGATCGGCATGCGGACAACGAGCGAGGACCGCTGGCGCCTGGGCTATCTCCACGAGACCGAGAACCTGGTGGAGCCCTTCGAAGTCTCCCCCGGAGTCGTGATTCCGCCCGGCTACTACGAATTCGACGCTGTGCGGTTCTCCATCTACAGCAACCAGAGCCGCTTCTTCGGCCTGCGCTCCCGCATCGGCGTCGGCGACTTCTACACCGGTACGCAGGTGTCCGGCCGCACCACGATCAACTTCAAGTTCTCGAAGCACATTCAGACTGAGACCCGATGGGTCTTCAACAACGTCGAACTTCCCCAGGGCGCCTTCGACATCGGCCTCTACAGCCAGCTCGTGAACTTCACCTTCACCCCGAACCTGCGGCTGAACACGATCCTTCAGTACAACGATCTCTCCGGCGACCTCGGCACGAACATCCGCCTGCATTGGATCTACAAGCCCGGCTCGGACCTGTTCGTCGTTTACAACGAGAACTGGATGGCCGAGGATCTCCGCTACAGGACGAGCACCCATCGCCAGATCGCGGTGAAGTTCACCTATCTGATCCAGCCCTAGCAGTATCCGATGTCGAGACCGAAGCAGTTCGCCCCCGCCGTCGCCCTCACTCTCATGGCGGCCGTGCCAGCCAGCGGCATCCAGGAGGCTGCGTCCGGCGGCGAACGCCCGAGCATGGCGGCCACCCGGGTCGACCAGGCCCCTACCGTCGACGGCGACCTGAGCGACCGGGCATGGCAGGCCTCCGAGGTCGGCACGGACTTCATGCAGCACGAGCCGGTCGACGGCGTGCCGGCGACCGAGCAGACGGAAGTGCGGGTCGTGTTCACGGACAGCACGATCTACTTCGGCATCACCGCCTTCGACGCGGAGCCGGACGCGATCATCGCCAAGGAGATGGAGCGCGACAGCCGCATCTTCCAGGACGACTCGATCCTCCTGCTGCTCGACACGTTCTACGATCGGCGGAACGCCTACGCCTTCGAAACGAACCTGAACGGCGCCAGGACCGACACGCTGGTCACGGACGAGGGGCGCGACCTGAACCTGGAATGGGACGGCATCTGGTCCGTCGCGTCCCGGAAGACCGCTGCAGGCTGGACCGCTGAAATCGCCATCCCAATCTCGACGCTCCGTTTCGATCCGGCAGCTCCCGCCTGGGGCCTCAACGTCCAGCGCTACATCGCGCACAAGCGCGAGATGACCCACTGGTCCGGTCTGCCGCGCGAAGTCGGCGTCCTCGGGCAGGTCGGCTCCGAGGTCCAGCCCGTACACCGGGTGTCCATGGCCGGAGAGCTAACCGGCCTGACCGGACTCAGCCAGTCGGCGCAGCTTCAGATCAAGCCCTACGTCATCGGCGACGTCAGCGAGGATCCCCGCCTTGACCTGGACCCGGCCACCGACGGCGACTACGGTCTGGACCTGAAGTGGGGCGTCACCCGCTCTCTGGCCCTCGACCTGACCTACAACACGGACTTCGCCGAGGTCGAAGTCGATGAGTTGCAAACGAATCTCACCCGGTTCTCCCTCTACTTTCCCGAGAAGCGCGACTTCTTCCTCGAGAACGCCGGGATCTTCGACTTCGGCCCTCCCCACCGCCGTTTCTACCAACCGCCGGTGCTCAAGGCGTTCTTCTCACGGCGAGTCGGTCTGGACGCGGGGCGGCAGGTACCGATCGACTGGGGAGCCCGCGTCACCGGGCGAGTGGGGGGCTGGGATATCGGCGTACTGCGAGTGGCAACCGCCGGCCTCGGAAGGGACGATGGAACACTGCCTCCGAACGCGTTCACGGTCGCCCGCCTGAAGCGCAACGTCGGCGAGCGGTCATCGATCGGCGCGATGCTCACCGAAGCAGCGCCGGACGGCGAACTGGCGAACCGGGTCGCGGGCGTCGACTTTGTCTACAAGCCGAGGCCGAAGGTGATCTTCGGTGGCTTCTGGAGCAGCAGCGGCATCAGCGAGGAACCGTCCCCAAGTTCGGAGAGCGCGGAGTCTGCACCTGACGGTGACGACGGCGAGTCCGCCTACGGATTGAACTTCGACTACCAGGGCCGCACCCTGACCGTATTCCTGGACGCCCAGGAGATCGAGAAGGGCTACGACCCCAGGGCCGGCTTCCTTCTACGCCGGAACGTCCGCCATCTGAACCCGCTGGTCCAGTGGCTGCCCCGAATCGACCGGGGCCCCGTCCGCTCCTGGTTCACAGAACTGAACGTCGACTACTACGAGACGCTGGACGGGGGCGAGCTGGAGAGCCGTCGGATCGAACTCTCCCCCATCGGCATGAGGATGACGACCGAAGATCGCTGGCGGCTGGGCTACGTCAACGAAACGGAGAACCTGGTCGCGCCCTTCGAGGTGTCGCCCGGCATCGTCATCCCGCCGGGGCGCTACGAGTTCGACACCATCGAGGTCGCCAGCTTTACCAATCAGAGCCGCCTCCTCGGCTTCCGAGGGCGCATCGGTATCGGCGATTTCTACAACGGCACCCAGGAATCCGGCCGCGTCACCTTCACCCTCCGGGTCTCCAAGCATCTGCAGACCGAAACCCGTTGGGTCTTCAACAACGTCGAACTCCCCCAGGGCGCCTTCGACGTCGGCCTCTACAGCCAGATCGTGAACTTCACCTTCACCCCGAACCTGCGGCTCAACACGATCCTCCAGTACAACGACCTCTCCGGAGACCTCGGAACGAACATCCGCCTGCACTGGATCTACAAGCCGGGCTCCGATCTGTTCGTCGTCTACAACGAGAACTGGATGGCCGAAGACCTGCGCTACCGGCAGAGCACGCACCGCCAGATCGCGGTGAAGTTCACCTACCTGATCCAGCCGTAGCTCTACGTCTTCGCCCAGTTGAAGGTGCGCACCAGATGCGTGTAGTCCGCGTGCCCCCGCTCAACCGTCGTGCTGCCCAGGAAATCCTCGCGGCCCAGCATGACCCGTAGGGGCCAGGGCTTGCCCTCGAGCCACGCCTCGTCGAGGTGGCTGTAGTCCTCTACCGGGCGCAGCGCCAGGCGGGAGAACGTGATGTGCAGCACGACGCGCTCACCGGGAATCGCGCGCGGGTAGTTGCCGTGCCAGACAGAACCGTCCCAGGCCACGACGGAACCCGCCGGGCACTCCGTCGGAATCGCGCCTGGCTCCGTCGCGACCTCCTCCTCGTTCGGATGGCGCCGCAGGCGATGGGTTCTCGGGATCACCTTCGTGCAGCCACCGGCCTCAGTGAACTCGTCGCACGCCCAGCAAAGCGTGAGCAACTGGTTGTGAACGGGGAACGGAGCGGGCAGCCAGTTCTGGTCCGCGTGCAGCGGCAGCTTCGCTGCCCCCAGAGGCCGGACGCTGCAGATCAACTGTGAGAGGAGCGCGCCCTTGCCGCACATGACCTCGACCAGAGCCTGCAGCTTCGGCCGGAGGACGACGTCCTCGAAGATCGAGTCGCGGCCAAGCAGGAGGGCAGCGGAACGGCCCTTCGCCCGGCCTTCCGTCTCCTCCGCCAGGCGCAGGCAGGTTTCTCGCAACTGCTCCGTGAACTCGAGCGGCGCCACGTCGCGCAGGATCGTGTAGCCCTGCTCCTGCATGTCGTGGACGTTCTGCGCCATGCCGAGCCGCTCGACGGTCGCCGCCATCTCGTCTGAAAGGTCGAACGGCTGCCGGGTCTCCGTCAGCCGTTCCGGCGCCGGCCGCGCCTCTTTCCGGGCTACCGGTCTTTCGAGTTGCGCGGTCGCTGTCTGCGCCATCGTCGAACTCCTGACTCGATCCAGGTCGGTTTCTCGTTGGAGCGTCCGATCGTAACAGCCACTTGGCCTCATCCCTTGTTTGGGCTACAATCGCGGAGCTTTCACGGCGCCGCGAGGCAGGGGACCGTCCACCCGGCTGTCGCCACCAGATGCCTCAAAGCGGCCGCGCTTCAGCTCCCGAGACGTCAACCACGTCGCTTCGTCCTCCGGGAGGAACTGAACTGCCAGCCGGCGGCGCCAGTGGACTCAACGGGTCGATACCCCACCGGAATGCCAGAAGCGCAAGGCGAACACCCCACCGGGACACCTGCCGTCCCCAAACGGCGGGCGACCCGCCGTAGGCGGCGTCCCCGCCAACGCGGGGGCCCGAGCAAGACGCGCACGGTCGCGCTCCATCAGCGCAGTGCGTCTCACTTCCGCCCGGAGGACCGCGAAGTGGGCAAGGCCGTCTTCTCGGCGGGCAACGTGAAGCTGGAAGTCGATGAAACGAGCGCCCGGGCCATCGTTCAGGCGCTGACGCCCGGCGACGGGGCCGCCCCGACGGACCCGTCGGCGAACGTCGTCGCCACGGTCGAAATCGACTGGTCGAGAGTGCCCAACGAACGTATTCTCCACGCGGTATGCGGCTGCCCGCAGTTCGCCGGCGGCACGGCCTGCGGCCACATCTGGGCGTCGCTGCTGGAACTCGCCGCCAACGAACCGAAGAGCCAGCCTGCCGGATCGGGCCGCGTTTCGCTGCGGAAGACAAGGCCTCCACAGGTCTCCATACCAGGATCGGCCCTGGACGCGATGGACCCCGCGGACGACGCCGCGAAGGAAACTCCCCGCCCTTCCCGACGCACCCGCAGAAGCCGCAACCGGCGCCGGAGGCGAACACCCGCGACGACGAGCTGGCGGTCGGTAGTGGACGCCGTTCGGGAGGACATCGACCGGCAGGGTCTTCCCGAAAGGTCCTCTTCGGCAAGGCACGGAGAGCCCGAGATCCGGTTCCTGATCAACGCCGCGACTAGCCGCAACGCCGGCGGCCTGATGATCGACATCTTCGGCCGCAAGCGGAATCCGCAGGGTGAACTCGGCAAGCTGAAGCGGCTCAACATCGACCACGCCAAAGTCGAGGAACTGCTCGGCCTGAACTCACTCGACGCCGACGCCTCCCCGACGAACGGCGCGTCCCCGACAGCCGAGCCGGCGATGGTCACGGCGCTGCCACCCGAAGCGCCGCAGCGCCAGGGCCGCAAGCGCAAGGCCGGGCGCGGCCGACCCCCGGGTCGGCCTCAGATCCAGCGCGTCTTCGTGCCCCTGAACTGGGTGGATCACCTGCTGCCGCGCCTCAGCCAAGACGGCCAGCTCTTCTGGTGGGACGGCCGGTCCCTCGCCAACCTGCACCCGGTGAGCTTCGACGACGGCGAGCCCTGGCGCCTCACGCTGCAACTGGAGATCGCCGCCGCCAGCCGGATTCGGCTCCGCGGACTGCTCAAGCGCGGCGACGAGACGACACCTCTCAGCCGCGCGGCACTCGTGCTGCCGTTCCCCAACGGCAACGGCGTCACGTCCGGCGCCAACCCGGAAGAAGCCGGCAACACGCTGCTGCTGCTCGACAACTCGATCGCCCGCCTGCACCTCGAACCGCAGCGCGACCAGCCCTGGTACTCCCTGCTCGGCGCAAGCGGCGACCTGGTCATCCCGGACGAAGACCTGGAAGCGGCCGTTACGAGCCTCCTGGAGCTGCCCACCTTGCCCCCTCTGGAGCTCCCGGAAGAGGTCTACCTCTCGGAGGAGTCCCCGGTGCCCCAGCCGCGACTGGCGCTCGAGCCGGAGGACGCGCCGGAGTGGATGAATCCCCAGCTCGAGGCCCGACTCTCCTTCGGCTACGGCAGCCTCACCGTCGACGCCGGCGATTCGAGGTCGGCAGTGGTCGACTGGGAAGAACACCGCTTCGTGCGGCGCGACCTGAAAGTCGAACAGGACGCGCTGGTCCGTCTCCTCGAGCTCGGCCTGAAGCCGGTCGCATCCAAGGCCGGCCACAGCCTGGAACTCGAGCCGCGCGACCTGCCCGCGGTCGCGGAGCCACTGCTCGCCGAGGGATGGGAGGTCGAAGCCCACGGCGCCTCGATCCGGCCGCCAAGCCCGCCGGCGCTACGCATCGAGAGCGGTGTCGACTGGTTCGAACTCACCGGCCAGATCGACTTCGGCGAGGACCAGATCGAGTTCTCGGAGATCCTCTCGGCGATCTCGGAGGGTCGGCGATCCGTCGAGCTGGACGATGGCTCGAAGGGACTGCTGCCGGCGGCCTGGGTCGAGAACTACGGTTCGCTCAGCCAGCTCGCGCAGGCCTCGAGCGACGAGGGACTGCGCTTCCTGCCCTCGCAGGCCTTGCTGGTCGACGCGCTCCTGGCGGTGACGCCGCCGGTAAACGTCAGCAAGACCTTCGCCGAGTTACGCGAGAAACTGAGCACGTTCTCGTCGATCAAGCCGAAGAAGGAGCCACGCAGCTTCGTCGGAACGCTCCGCAAGTACCAGCGCCTCGGCCTGGGCTGGCTCTGCTTCCTGCGTGAGTTCGGCCTCGGCGGCGTGCTCGCGGACGACATGGGGCTGGGCAAGACGATCCAGGCGCTGGCCCTGCTCCGCATGTACCGAACCGCCTCGCGGACGACGAAACTGCCCTACCTGGTCGTCGCGCCGCGCAGCCTGGTGTACAACTGGGTCGACGAGGCCGCCCGCTTCACGCCGGATCTCAAGGTGCTGGAGTACGCCGGTCGCGACCGTGAAGACCTGCGAGACGAGGTCACCTCCGCCGACCTCGTCGTCACGACGTACGGCACCGTCCGCCGCGACATCGGCTACCTCGCGACCGTCGACTTCGACACCGTGATCCTCGACGAGGCCCAGGCGATCAAGAACGCGACCTCGCAGACCGCCAAGGCCTGCCGCCTGCTGAACGGCCAGCACCGCCTGGCGCTGACCGGCACTCCGATCGAGAACCACCTGGGCGAGCTCGGCTCGATCTTCGAGTTCCTCAATCCGGGTCTGCTCGGCCGGCTGCCGGCCCTGGACGTGCTTGCCGGCGGCCGGGCGCCGAGCGAACAGGAACTCGCCCTCGTTGCCAAGGGTCTGCGGCCCTTCATCCTCCGCCGCAGCAAGCGAGAGGTGCTCCCGGATCTGCCGGAGAAGACCGAGCAGATTCTGCAGTGCACGCTGAACCCGAAGCAGCAGGAGATCTACGATCAGCTCCGGGCCGGCTACCGCGACAGCCTGCTGAAGCAGGTCGAGGACAAGGGAGTCGGCGGATCGGCGATGCAGGTGCTCGAGGCGCTGCTCCGCCTGCGGCAGGTCGCCTGCCACCCTGGGCTCATCGACGAATCCTGGAACGACGCCGGCAGCGCCAAGCTCGAGTCGCTGTTCGAGCAGGTGTCCGAGGTGCTCGCCGAGGGGCACAAGTGCCTCGTGTTCTCGCAGTTCACGTCGCTGCTGGCCTACGTACGGAGCCACTTCGAGAAGCAGGGCGTCCCGTACGCCTACCTCGACGGCCAGACCCGGAACCGCGGCGAGGTGGTCGACCACTTCCAGAGCGACCCGGACACGAACATCTTCCTGATCAGCCTGAAGGCGGGCGGTGTCGGCCTGAACCTGACCGCCGCCGGCTACGTCTTCCTGCTCGATCCGTGGTGGAACCCGGCCGTCGAAGCGCAGGCCATCGATCGCACCCACCGCATCGGCCAGACCCAGCCCGTGTTCGCCTATCGCCTGATCGCCCGCGACACCGTGGAAGAGAAGATGCTGGAACTCCAGCGCTCGAAGCGGCAGATCGCCGACGCGATCCTCGAAGGCGGCGGGTCGTCCCTGCGGGATCTCACCGCCGACGATCTCCGGCTCCTGCTGAGCTAGCGCCCGAGTAGGCCGGTCCTGCCGGCTGCATCGAAGGGCCTTCGGAACCGCTACGGGTTCCGAAGGCCCTTTTGCGTCTTAGTCGATACACGCGGCCGCTGAACCCGGCCATCGATCACCACGACCCGACGCCGAAGGGCCGTCTGGTCGTCACGAACGGAAACACGGGAGCTGGACGATGACGTCCCCGAACCTTTCTCCGAATCTCCGCCGACCGCCAACCGGTCCGCGTGCCCGTCATCGGCTGCGCGGATGGAATCCCCGACTCTCCCATCCTCCGGCCAGCACCCTCGAAGCAGGCCTGGCACGTGCGTTTCGCCTGCTCGGCGCGCGGTCCGAGCCACTCGTCTCCATGCTGTACAGCCGGACAAGACCGGCGGTCCGCGGCCGGGCGACTGCGGGAGAGCCGCGATGAACCGTCGCCGCCTGGCCATCGCCGCCGTAGCCGTAGCCGTCCTCGCCCCCCTCGGAGGTCTGATCTGGTTCGAATCCGGGATCCGCGCGCGGCAGGCTCAGCGTCCTGACGTCGGCGCGCTGTTCCCCGCGCTACCGGGTCTCGCGGACGGTGAAGCCCTGCCGGCCTCTCCCGGCCGGCTCCGGGTCGTGACCTTCGCCAGGGCCGGCTGCGGGAACTGCGACCGCACCATCACCGCCCTGCGGCGCATGGCCCGGACCGAGGGTCCGACCTTCGACCTGATCGCGGTCGTCGCCGGCACCCATGCGCCCGAAGCGAGCGGTGAGGACCTTCTCGCCATCGCCGACCCGGACGCCTCCGTTTCGAAGCGATTCGGCGTCGTCCATGTACCGCTCGTGTTCCTGATCGACGGGCAGTCGCGGATCCTCGCGGTCACCACCGGAGAACGTCCAGCGACCGCCTGGCGCTCCTTTCTGGAATCCGGAACCGATGCGCTCTGAGCGGTTCCGGGTTCGCCCACCGCACGCGGCCGCCGCCGGTCTGCTGCTTGCGGCCGGCCTCGTGACGGTCGCGGCCCGGGCACTGGGGCCAACCATGGACCGGCTTGCCTGGGCCGCCACCCTCGACCCATCGGCGCCGGCCCCAGGCGAGATCGTCCGCCAGCAGAGGCGCTCCGACTGCGGCCCGGCGGCCCTGAAGATGGTCCTCGACCACTGGGGCATCCGGGACACGACCCTCGCCGAGCTCGAGGTCGCCACCGGAACCGGGCCGGACGGCACCAGCCTGCTGGCGCTCAAGAAGGCCGCGGAGGAGCGAGGCGTGACGAGCCAGGGCCTCCGGCTTCCCGTCCAACGCCTCCGCGACATCCCGCTGCCCGCGATTGCGCACGTGCACGGCGACCACTTCGTCGTCATCCGCAGCGCCGGCGACGAACTCGTCATCGACGACCCATCCCTCGGGCGGCTGCGCATGACTTCCAGGACCTTCGAACGTTCCTGGGACGGCGTCGTTCTGGCCTTCACCGGCGGCCCGCCACCGATTTCCCGGACGGCCACGATGCCGTCCGTTTCACCCGCAACCCACAACCCCTGAAGGAGATATCCCTCGATGAAACTACGCATTGCCTTTCTTTCCGTCCTCTTCCTGTTCCTCACCGGCGCGGCGCTGGCTCTTCCGACCGCCGGTGAGGCGCCGGACTCGAGCGACGCCACGTTGGTGGCCGCCTGGGACCTCGAGGCAGTTGCCGCACCTGACGGCTACGCCCTCCGGCCGCAGGCGCCGACACGGACGGCCCAGTACTTCCCCGTGCCCTGCGACGACTCGCCATTTCCCGGACCGGGCCGCCCCTACCCGCTTCCACTGCCGTTCCCGAGCCCGTGGCCCGGCCCCACCGACCAGTGCATTCCCATCCCCCTGCCCTTCTAGCGCCCCTGCCAATCGCAACGCTCAAAGGAAAGCGAAATGAACGTCACGTCAACTCTGATCGCGGACCTGCCCGAGGCAGGCCTCGCGA
Organism: Holophagales bacterium; assembly: GCA_009836625.1. Classification (GTDB taxonomy): domain Bacteria; phylum Acidobacteriota; class Thermoanaerobaculia; order Multivoradales; family Multivoraceae; genus Multivorans. The sequence continues at coordinate 164,445 of VXVC01000005.1, read as the reverse complement.
CTGTCACCGGCGGAGTCGACTGGGTCGTCGACTTCAACTGCTGGGCGCTGGCGACCATGGTCGACAGCGCGTTTCCCGGCCTGGGCGCCCTCATCGCCCTTCACTGCTACATCCCGCTCTGAGCCACTCGCTCCGACAAAGAAGGAGTTCTACTCATGACAAAGCCTCTTCTGCCCATCCTTGCGTGTACCGCGTTGCTGTTCTCGGCAGCCGGTCACGCGCCTGATCCCCCGCCTGACTTGCCCGTGGAATCTGACCTGCGCCTGTCAGTGTCAGTTCACGAACCTGCCACTGATCTCCGCGCGCATTCCTTGACCGACCAGGTTCTGGAGCGAACAGCAGGAACAGGCCCCACTTCCGACTTCCTGTGCGGAGCCGCCACTGGCGCTGGCTTCGCTCTCGCGTTGACCGGCGTCGGTGCAGGCCCTGGTCTGGCGCTGGCAGGCGCCGGCATGGCCTGCGCCATGTTCTTCTGAGTCCGGCCCTGCCAGAAGCCAATCAGACCCCCACACCGAAGACACTCTGAATCACTGAAAGGAAACGACATGTCCAAGAAAGCAGTAGCCGCAACCCTCCTTCTCACGTTTCTGTTCGCTCTGGCCCCGGCCACGGGCGCCAGTGGACCCGCCGTCCCGACGGCCAGCATCCCCGTCGAGGCCGAGCAGACCGGGGAAGCGTTGCTCGCGACGGCAACCGGCGGAACGAACTGGAGCTGCGTCGGCGCGGTGCTCGCCTTCAGCTTCGTTGCCATGGGAACCGGCGCCGCCACCGGCGGTGTCGGGGCCGCCATTATCGGAGCGTACGCACCTGTTGCGTTGGTCTTCTGCAAGTAGGCCCCGCCCTCACTCACGGTAGATCGGCGTAGAGAGAGTTCGATGGCAACGGAGATCCCCCGCGAGCGGCCCCGGTCAGGTCGACCTCCCGCGTCCTCTTCGTTGCCATCGTCTCTCCTCCCCGCAGAGATGTTTGACGGGCGCTATCCCGGCGCGCTAGCGTCCACTCGTTGGTCGTCAGAGGCGCAGTGGGCCTGCGAGCCGGACCCCCTGCCAGACCTAGCCGTCGCCCCTGGGCTCAGGGTCGCTCCCTGCGTCAGGCAAGTCGGCGGGGGGTCTCGTTTCCCTTGCGCAGAGCGGCCAATTCGGCCCGCCACCAGTCCAGGTGCCGGCCCACCCTTTCCCAGAGCCGGCTAGAGCGACACCCCTGGACTCGATGGCGAAGTTCACGCACCCGGGTAGCCGGGCCGATCTCCTGCTGACCCTCGCGCGGCTGGCCCTGCCGGATGCGCTCCGGCGGAGCAAGCAGCCGCTGGCGGTGGCGACCTTTATTGCCGTCCTGTTCCTCGTGTTCGCGACTGTCGTGACCCTGGGGCTGCTTCCGGCGATCTTTGCCATCGAGAGCGATGCCCTGCGAAGAAACCTCCTGAGCCTGATCGCCTGCTCCGTGACGGCGATCGCGTTGCTCGCCCAGGTGCTGCTTCGAGCGCCCGTGACCTGGCTGCTCGACCTGGAGGACCTGTTGCGGCTCCCCGTCGGCTTCCGGGACTTGTACGTACTCCGTTTCGCTCTCAGCACGATCGGCTACTGGCTCCCCGTTCTCGGTCCCGCCGGCGTCTACCTCGCCGTCGCAAGATCGGGAGGCGTCAACGGCGCGCCGATTACCCTGCTCGCCATACTGAGCCTAGTCTGGATCTTCGGCCGCACCGCGGCGATCCTGTCGCTTCTCGTCAACCGCTCGATCGAAGGCAAGCTCGGCGCCTTGGCCATCGTGGCGATCATCGCCGCGTGCCAGGGGGCGTTCATGGTCGGCGCCCTCGCTCTCGGCGGGGAGCTCGCTTCCGAAGGAATCACCCGGGCAATCGAGGAATCCGCGGTTCTCGGCGGCCTCGGCTACACGCCGCCCGGCCTTGTCGCCGGCATCGCCCACCAACCGGGTCCCTCGGCATCGAATCTGGCGAGACTCGCCAGCCTGTTCGCCATTCTCGGCGCCCTGGTCGTACTGGAGAATCGGCTGCTGCTGCGCAGCTATCTGGAGCGTCCTGGCGGCGACCGGCGCGCGGCTTCCGGGAGCCTGCCGGTGGCCTGGCTGCTTCGCAGGGCGAAGCGTCTCACTCCGACGGGCGTCCTGACGTTGGTCGAGATCGAGTGCCTCCTGCGTCTCAGGCCAGCACGTCTGGTCCTCGCGGTGGCCTTGGGTACTTCCCTCGTCCTCGTGCCCACCGCGGGCGGCTTCGCGGTGGGGCCGGCGGCGCTCCTCGGGATCTTTCTGAACGACCTCCGCATCGGAAAGCAGCCCCCGACCTGCCACGCATGGCGGGAGTCGCTCACGCTGCCGTTCCCGGTCCGGGGGATCTTCGGCGCACCCGGCCGTGCGATGAACGTCGTCATCCTCTTCGTCATCGCGTTCATCCTGGGACTGACGCCGCTTGAGTGGTTCGGCTGGCCGTTCTTCTTCATCGCCGTCTGCCTGATGCTCGCGGGTTTCCTCATGGCCGCCGCAACGTACGGCCTGATTCAGCTCCGCTGGCCCCAACGCAACGAAGGGTTCCTGCACGACCCCGACGGCGCCAGGCTCGGCGCCACACTGGTCGCCGTACACCTCGTCGGCCTGCCGGGCGCCCTCTCCTTCCTGTTCTGGGTGCTCCTTGAACGCCAACTCGTGACGCCGCTGACGGCCGGGCTCATCGCAGCGGCAGTCCTCCTCCTCGCTGCCGCGGCCGCGTACGCGTCTCGACGAAGGCAGAGACGGATGCTGGCAACCCGCGGCCGCGAACTCCTGCTCAAGGACCCGTCCCACTAGACCCCTGCCCCTACCTCTCCCGCCCCTGCAACCACAAGGAAGAACTCACGGATGGAAGTAATCAAGGCAGAGAACCTGACCCGGTCGTACGGAGGCAACGTCGTCGTCGACGGCGTCGACCTGGACGTCCGGGAGGGACAGATCCTGGGCTTCGTCGGCCCCAACGGCGCCGGAAAGACAACGACCTGGTCCATGCTGACCGGGGTGCTCAATCCCACGAGCGGCACGGTCCACGTGCTGGGCAGGCCGATCGACGTCAACGACACGGAACTCAAGCAACAACTCGGCATCGTCCCCGACCACAGCGTGATGTTCGAGAGCCTGACCGGCGAGGAGTTGCTCCTGTCGTATGCCCGCATCTACGGCCTGAGCCGTGAGGACGCCGGGCAGCGGACCGACGAAGCACTCTCGGTCTTCGATCTCGAAGACGCCGCCAGGCGACCGATCACGACCTACTCGCACGGCATGAGGAAGAAGATCCGCCTCGCGGCAGCAACGCTTCACGCACCGCGGGTCCTGTTCCTCGACGAGCCGTTCGAGGGGATGGACGCCTTGAGCGCCCGCACCGTCATGTCGATCCTGCAGCAGATGGCCGAGCAGGGAGCAGCCATCTTCCTCACTTCCCACATGCTCGACTATGTCGAGCGGGTGTCCACCCACATCGCCGTCATCAGGGACGGCAAGGTCCTCCTGTCGTGTTCCCGGGAGGAGTTCCGCGAACTGCCCGCCGCCGAGGGAGAAGACGGCGCCGGGCGGCTCGAAAACCTCATTCTCAGTATCTCCAGGCGCGAGCGGTTCTCCCGCCTCTCCTGGATCAGCAACAGGAGCGCGACATGACCGAGCACGCAGGCAGCATCCACGACGGACGCAACATCGAAACCACCGGCGACCACTCACAGGGCCGGAACGCCTGGCTCAAGGCGCTCATCGGGATCTTCACGTCGCCGCGGCAGAGCTTCGAGGTCATCCGGCGCCACAACCCGTGGCTCGCGCCGCTGCTTCTGCTCGTAGCCGGAAGCGCCGCCCTGGCGTTGGCCTCGGCGCCTCTGGGCCTCCAGGCGATGCGGAACCAACTGACCGAACGGCTGCCGGGAAACCCGGAGCAGGTCGAGGCCATGATGGCGCAGTTCGAGCAGACAGCCGCGGCAGCGCGCTGGGTGGCGATGGCCACCGGACCCCTGAACCTGGCCCTCGGACTCGCCGTTCAGACCCTCTTCGTGTGGCTGCTGGCGATCGCGCTCCAGGGACGGCTCCGATTCAGCCAGTCCCTCTCCCTGATGGTCCACCTGGCCATGATCACCCACCTCAAGAGCTGGACCAACTTCCTTCTCCTCCACGTCCGCGGTACCGACACGATCCGATCGCAACTGGACCTCCAGGCGCCGATGGGACTCGACCTCCTCGTTGCCGGTGACAACGCGACGCTCAACGTCGTCTACGCGAGCCTCAACCCGTTCACGATCTGGTTTCTCGCGTTGCTCGCCCTGGGCGCCGCACTCGTGTTCGAGGTCCCGCAGCGCAAGGCCTGGCTACTGGCCACGATCTACTGGGCAGCGGCGACGGCCCTCACGGCCGCGACAACCGGCCTGGCGGCCCGCCTCGTGCCGACCTGACGCGGCCGGCCCGGAGGTCGATCCCGAGTCGATACAGTCCCGCCATGGGCGAGCAACCAGAGGCGAGCCGTCACCTCTGGTTCAAGGCCCTGATCTGGATCTTCACCGCTCCGCGGAAGAGCTTCGTCGTCATCCGCGAGCACCACCCGTGGGTCGCGGGCCTGGCGTTGGGCATCTCCCTGATGCTCGTGGCCGGTCTGCTGACTGCATGGTGGTTCGGCGCTGCCATGGGCAGCATCGGTGACTCCTTCGAGATTCCCTACGGGATGGTCTCGTTCTTCTTCGCGGCCATCCCGCTCGCGCTGGTGTTCGAGGCAGTCGTGCTCCGGCTCCTGGCGGCGGCCATGAAGGGGCGGGCGCGGTTTGAACAGTGCCTGTCGCTGGCACTGCACGTCGGCCTGATCAGCGCCATGGGGCTGGTCGTCCGCTCGCTGTTGAGAACTACGCAGGTCGAAGGCATTCTCGATCTGCGGCGCAACGTCCTCGACAGGGAACGTGGATCCGGGCTCGACGTGATCGGGCTCGTGGCCGACGTGGCGCCAGCCGCCATCCTCGACCTAATGATCAGCTCCTTCGTCTTCGTCTGGTCCTTTCTCCTCCTCGGTCTGGGCGCCGCTGCGGTGTTCCGGCTGTCCAGGCCGGCGGGGTTCGCCATCGCCGCGATCAACTGGGCGGCAGGAAAGGTCCTGGAGATCGGTCTGGCGGGCCTGATGGTCGCGGCGGCGACGGCCTCCCTCCCCTGACCGCGTCGTTTGACGGACATTCGACCGCACGGTAGCTTCTCGTCGTTGGTTGTCGTCGCGCCGTGGGCCTGCGAGCCGGGTCTCCTGCCGAATACAACAGTCGACACCAGGCGCCGGGTCGCTCCCGGCGCTCGGCGAATAGGCAGGGCGTTTCGTGCCCACTGTGCATGGCGACCAACAAGGCCCGGCGCCAACCCTCTCGATGAGGAGAGCCACCATGCAGAGCAGAGTCTCCCTCGCTGCCGCCACGGCCGCCGCCATCGTCTTGCTCGCGGCGCCCGCCGCACTTGGCGCCGACGACGACGCGATCCCGCGCACGGCCTCGGGCCGTCCCGACTTCACGGGCGACTACGAGATCGCCACGCTGACGCCGTTGCAGCGTCCGCGGGAGTTCGGCGACAACCTGTACCTGACGCCCGAGCAGGCGCAAGAGATCGTCGAACGGGAGCGCCAGCGCGTAGCGGCCCGGGCCGCCGTCCGCCAGATCGACGAACCGCCCCCGCCCGGCGGCGCGCCGCCGATCGGCCTGGGCGACGAGTTCCGGGAGACGAGCGGCGCCGGCAACGTCGGCGGCTACAACAACTTCTGGACCGACCGCGGCAGTGAGGTGTTCTCGATCGACGGCAGGTTCCGGACCTCGATCATCGTCGACCCGCCGAACGGCCGGATGCCGCAACTGACCGCCGAGACGATGCAGCGGATGTCCGAGCGGCGCGGTCGCCGGCGCGGCAACGACGGCACCGCCTGGTGGCTCGAGGTCGAAGGCCCCGGTCCGTACGACGGCCCGGAGACTCTGGGCGTGCCCGAACGCTGCCTGATCGGCTTCGGCTCCACCGGCGGACCGCCGATGCTGCCCGTGCTCTACAACAACGCCAAGCGGATCGTGCAGACCGAGGACCACCTGATGATCCTGGTCGAGATGGTCCACGACGCGCGCATCGTCCGTATCGGCGGCAAGCACATCCCGGAGGACGAGCGCCGCTGGCTCGGCGACTCGATCGGCTGGTGGGAAGGCGACACCCTCGTGGTCGAGACGACGAACTTCATCGACCGCCCGGCGCTCTTCCTCGCCTCCCGGAACCTCAAGGTGACCGAGCGCTTCACCCGGGCCAACGCCGACGATTTGCTCTACGCGTTCACGGTCGAGGACCCGACCGTATGGAGCGCGCCCTGGAGCGGCGAGTACCTGTGGCCCGGTACGCCGGCCAGAGTCTACGAGTACGCCTGCCACGAGGGGAACTACGCCATGGGCAACATCCTCAGGGGCGCCCGACTGCTCGAGGACGAGACGCGCAGCGCGGCCAGCGGCGGCCAGTAACTCCCGCCGCTGCCGCGGGAGAACTGCTTCCGCTACTGCTCGGTCGGATCCCGGCCGTCGCGCGGGGCGCCCGTGCCTGAGGAACCCATGAACAGCTTGCGGCCGTCCGGGAAGGTCAGGTCGCGGCCGTTCGCCTTGTTCGAGCCGTCCTTCGCCTGGTAGCCGTCGACGACGATCTCGGTCCCGGGCAGCAGCGACCTCTTCGTGAAGCCGCGCCGGGCGAGCGTGTTTGGCGTACCGCCCTCGACCATCCAGACGGTTGCGCTACCGTCGTCGTTCATCACCTCCAGGTGAATCCAGGCGTGGGGATTGATCCACTCCATCTTCGTCACCTTGCCGCGAAGCTGGAGCGGCCGGTCGGCGTCGAACTCGGCCGAGAAGGCGTGATGAGCGGCGAGCGGGATGGCGAGCACCAGGGCCAAACCTGCTGCCAATAGGACGATTCGCTGGATCTTCATCGCTGTTCTCCTCTTGAGGGCGGTGCCGGTCAGGGACCCGAGTCGGCGCCCTTGCGCAGGTGGCCGTACATCAGCTCCTCGGCGAACTCGACGCACTTGAACTCGAGGAGCTGCATGTTCGGGTCGACCCTGCGGTATAGCGGCAGGCTGATCTTCCAGGGCTGGCTGTAGACGTTCTCGTCCGTGATGATCGCCTCGTACTGGAGGTGATAGGGGCTCATCGCGGTCCAGCGCTCCTCGACGTGGATCGCGTCCGTGTGGTGGTTGCCGCTCGAGTCGAGCCAGGTATCGGGCACCTGGCTCGTCACGTCGACCACCAGCGTCTCCCCTTCCCAGCGCCCGATCGAGTGTCCCATCCAGGTGTCGAACGGAGCCTCGAAGCCCTCCCGGTCCATGTACACCACGCGGCTGGCGCTGGCGAACTCGTAGGCGATCAGCACATGTTCGGGGGTCTGGACGATCTGAAACGGGAAGGGCATGTAGTTGGCGCGAGGGATGCCCGGCATGTAGCACTTCACCGCCGGATCGAGCGCCAGCCAGTTCTCCCGGTTCTGATCGCGCTTCTCCAGAGCCTCCGGCAGGTACGGAATCCTGCCGCCTTCGACGATGCCGAGACCGCCTGGTATCGCGCCCAGCGCGGCCATCTCGACCACCGGACCGTGGCGCGCGGCGTGCGGTTCGATGTCCCAGTGGGCCGCGCCCAACGCCTGCCAGATCCCGTTGAGATCCGGCTTGTCGTCGTGGGTGCGCGGCGCCCTGTAGTCGGCGTCCTGCCCTGCCGCGGGCGCCGCCGCGAGCACCAGTGCCGCAAGCAGCAACGCCGCAAGCTGCGTCAACACCGCCCGTCCCGTGAGACTCCGCTTCATCACAATCTGCCTCCTCCGATGAGGGCCTGCTCTGGTCGCGAACGGTGAGAATAGCAGCCCGCTCGCCCGGTTCCGCCGCGGCCCGGCACTGGCGCTAGCATGGGTGTCCGTTGACAGATTCCGCACTTCACTGCCGGCCGCCGACGCTGCTGGTCGCTACCGCCGCGATGGCGCTCACGGCCGCGTCCCACTTCGCGGGCCCGGAAGCGGCCCGCGCGCAGGACGGTTCGCCGCGGCAGCATCCGATTCGAGAGGACATCGTGCTCCGCGAGTCGATCGACGTCCGGCTGATCAGTCTCGACGCTGTCGTCACCGACTCCTCCGACCGGCCGGTGACCGGCCTGACCAAGGACGACTTCGAACTCAAGGTCGAGAACGAACCCGTCGAGATACTCAGCGTGGCCGCGGGGCAGGACCTTCGTACCACGGTAACCGGTCGACTGACCATTCTCCTGTTCATCGACGAGCGCCACCTGCAGCGGAAGCACCGCGACGCGGCCCTGGCCGAGATCGCGAAAGCCCTCGACCAGGAGGTCGCCGCCAACCCGACCTGGGTGGCGGCCGCCGCGTTCGGCGAACGTCTCGAACCGTTGCTGTCGCCGACCCGTGACCGCGCGGCGGTGCGGACGACGATCGAAGCCGCGATGGACCGGAACATCCCGACGACGACCCTGCGCTCCCAGCAGCGCTCCGCTTCCCTGGCCATGAGAGAGACGCTGCGGCTGATGGCGGCGAGGGGCAGCCGCTACCGTCTCGGCGAGGCCTCCCTCGCCAGCGTGGAGGCGAACCTCCGGAGCTTCGGGCAGGCCCTGCGGCAGGACACGCTGCTGACCGTCAGCGCGGTGCGCTCCCTGGTCGAAGCGCTGGCCTTCGTTCCCGGCCGCAAGGCGATCCTGTTCGTGAGCGACGGGCTCCCCCGCCACCCTCTCGACAGCGCCGCCAAGACGATGTACGACCGTCTCGCCGGCTCTTCCCGCCAGCTCGAGGGCGACGAGATGATCAGCGCGCCGGGCTCGCTCGACCTGAACGACCGCAATCACCGACCTTTCGGCGTCGACCGGGCCGACCGCATGGGAAGGGCGACGAACATCGTCCAGGTCGACGACGGGGGCGCCTTCGCCTTCCAGACCATGGCCGCCGAGCTGAGCTGCGCGGACGCCTTCGATCAACTGGCGGCGCTTGCGAACACCCACCGGGTCACGTTCTATCCGCTCAAACCGCCGGTTATCGACCCGGCGATCAGCGAACTCGGCGAGAGCGCCAAGGACCGCGGCTCGATCGTCGAGCTGTCGAATGTGCGGACAGGCCTGAACAGTCTGGCCGGCCTGACCGGCGGCCTCTCTTTCGTCTCCGACACCGGCGTCGCCGAGTTCCTGCAGTCGACCCGCACCGACATCTCGACCTACTACTCGCTCTCCTTCACACCGCCGGACTCGATGGGCGACTCCGGCATTCGCGAGATCACGCTCCGGCTGCGCCAGCGGCCTCTTGCCCGGAACGGCTCGCTCCGCTATCGAGCGAGCTACGCGCCGGTGACGATCCAGCAGAACCTCGCCAGCCGAGCCTGGGGCACGCTGCTGTTCGGCTGGGAGGAGAACAACCACGGCATGGAGGTGCAGGTCAGGAGGTCCGCGTCGCGAGAACGGCCGGACCGACCGGGGCAGACGCCGCTGGAAGTCAGGGCCAGCCTGCCGATCGGCGACCTTGAACTCGCGCCGACCCGGGCGACCCGCAACCCGGTCGCCAGCGGCTTCTTCCGCGTCGTGGTCCAGGTCCAGCGCGAAGACGGCAGCCGAATGCCTCCCCAGCACTTCGACTTCGAGCTGAACGTACCGGTCGACGAACTCGAGCAGGCAGCCGGCCAGTACATCGCCGTCCGCAGCGAAGTGCTGCTGGCGCCGGGCTCCTACCGGCTGGCGGTCGGCATCTGGGAGGAGAACAGCGGACGCTCGTCCTTCGTGGTCCGGGAGCTGGCGGTTCAGGCGGACCCGAGCGTCGCCTGAGTTACCGCTGCAGCAGGTAGTTCACCTTCACGATCAACTGCCGGCCCAGCGGCTCGCGGCGGCTGATCGTCTCCGCCGTCCAGTTCTCGTTGTAGACGATGAAGAGGTCCGAGCCCGGCCGGTAGATCCAGTGGAAACGCGCGTTCACGCCGAGCAGTTCGTCGGACGTGTTGTACTGGGCCAGCAGGTTGAGCCGGATGTTCGGGCTGAACGAAACGTCGATCCTCTGGCGGAACTGGTCGAAGCTGAAGCTGCCGGCCTGAAGTTTGACGTCCGCGTAGGTCCACTGCGTCGAGGCGCGTAGGAACCGGGACAGGCGGAAGGTCAACCCGGAGTTCGTTCTCAGCCAATTGCCGTCGAAGAAGCCGCCCCCGAAGGTGATGTTGTCGAACCAGACGGCCCGCCTGCCGCTCGTCGAGAACCCGCCGGCGAAGCCGTCGTTCTCGTAGAGACCCGGCTGCACCACAATCCCGGGGGAGATCTCGAACGGGACGAACAACTGTTCCTTCGTCCTCCTGACGCCGCCCCAGAGGAACTCGCCGCTCAGGGTCTGAAAACCAAGGGGCGAGACACCGACCGTCTCGCTCTCGAGCCGGCCGTCGCTGCTCCGTTCGAAGCGCTCGTAGCTGAGGTCGGACCACCAACTGAGGAGCCCGGCCCTCTCGATCCTCGGCCGCCACTCGAGACGCGGATTGATCATCCGGAAGTCGCGACGCTGCAGGAATCCGACCGCCGGTTCGTAGTCCGGCTCAACCTCGACGTAGTCCCCCGTCAGACTGAGCTCCGGTCCCTGGTAGATGAACCCGGCCCCCCGCGTCTCGTTGGACTCCTGCTCGGAATCCGGGAGTCCCCGATCGCTCACTGCCCAGAACCCGGAGAACTCGAGGCGTTGAGTCGGCTTGAAGTCGACGTCGAGTCCGTAGAGCCGTTCACTCTCGAACCCCGCGCGACTCCTCTCCGTGAAGATGCCGCCGACCGTTGAACGGTCGCCAATGTTGCGGGTGATTCGGGTCACGCCGTAGGTCGTCTCGGGAACCAGCACGCCACCGCCGTCATCGAGGAGTTCTCCGGTCCGCGCACCGAGAGCGCCGACGTTCCAGCCCCCGGCGCGGCCAGTGAGTCTGGCGCCGACCTCGAGCGGAACCGTGCGACCCTGGTCGAGGCCGATGCGGCGGGAGAAGAACGGCCTCATCAGCGCGCTCTCCCATGGCACCTTGGGCCTGGGCCCGAAGTCGAACACGCCAGCGTTCTCGAGGAAGAAGTCGCGCTTCTCCGGGAAGAACAGGGAGAACCGGGTCAGGTTCACCTGCTGATCGTCGACCTCCGTTTCGGCGAAGTCCGTGTTCCAGCTCAGGTCCAGGACCATCGAACGAGTCAGGCCCCACTTCAGGTCGATGCCTCCGTCCGAGTCGTCGGTGCTGCCCAGGGCCGGGTCCTCGGTGCGGCCTCCGATGACATAGGGCTTCACGTCGAACTGACGCGAGGGCCGGAGCCCTCGAAGACCGACCAGATCGCCGGCCAGCGAGACGCGATACACCGCGATCTTCCCCTGCTGGTTGAGATCCTCGGCGCTGGCTTCGAGAGGCAGCGCCGCCCAGTGAGTCTCCTCGTTGCGCCGGCGGATGATCCGCTGGACGTTGAGGCCCCACTTCTCGACCTGGGGATCGAACCGGAGAGTGGAAACGGGAATCGCGATCTCCGCCACCCAGCCCGCCGCCGTCCGACGCGCCGAGACCCGCCATACGCCGTCCCACGCCCAGTTCACGTCGCGGCCCTCGTCGGTGATCAGCGCGTCGCCGCGGGCGCCGTTCGGGTTCGTGACGACGACGTAGCCGTTGCGAAGGTCGTGGAACGTGTCCAGCATCAACAGGATCGAATCGTCCTGGAACAGGTCGCTGTCCCTCTCCATCTCCTTTGCCACGATCCGCTCCGGTTCGCGGTCGTTGGCGCGCACCGCAACGAACAGGGTGTCCGGCGTGTAAGCAACCGCGAACTCCGTCGTTTCCGTCGACGGCGCGCCGGGGCTTGGATCGCGCTGCGTGAAGTCGCCCGCCCACTCGGCCTCCACCCAGGCGGAGTCCGTCAGTTCGCCGTCGACCCGAACCGGCTGCTCGATCTGGAGCGCCGTCACGGATGGCCGGTCCTGAGCAGCGATGGGGGAAGAAGCCAGCACAGCGAGAACGACAGCGCGCAAGACTGCCCCGCGCTTCCCCAGTCCGGCCATCGCGCGATACTAGCGGCGGCTCCGCCAAGCCGGCGCGCCCGCCCCGATGCGCGATACGCTGGAATGTCCGAACCGGCAACGAGCGAGCCCGGCGATCACCGCCGGCGCCGAGAAACCGCTGGAGACATACGATGTCCGCACGCATGCTGTTGATCGCCCTGGGCTGCGCCGGCGCGGCCGGATTCCTCGGTGCCGCCGGCAACGACAAGACCTCCGACACGATGGCCTCGGCGGCAAACAACCTGCTCGCCGCCCTGAGCGACGACCAGCGCGCGACCGTGATGCTCGACTTCGACGCCGCCGAACGCGTCGACTGGCACTTCATCCCGAAGGAGCGCAAGGGCCTCTCGATGCTGGACATGGACCCCGCGCAGCACCACCTGCTTCACGCCCTGCTCAGCGCATCGCTCAGCCGCACGGGATACGGCAAGACGACCACCGTGATGAGCCTGGAGTCCGTGCTGCGCAGGCTCGAGGAAGCCGCAGGCGCCAACCGCTTCACGTCGATGCGGGATCCGCTCCGCTACCACGTGACGTTCTTCGGCGAACCGAGCGAAGAAGGCGACTGGGGCTGGAGCTTCGAGGGGCACCACGTGTCGCTCAACTTCACCGTCGTCGCCGGCGAGGCGACCGCCTCCACGCCACTGTTCCTGGGCGCCAATCCGCACCGCGTTCCGAGCGGCCCGCGCGAAGGGCTGCGCGCCCTGGGCAACGAAGAGGACCTCGCGCGGGCGCTGCTCGATTCCCTCGACGACGACCAGCGCAAGCAGGCCGTGATCGGCGACGAGGCGCCCCGTGACATCTTCACGTCGAACCAGCCGCGCGTGACGCCCGAAGAGGCTCAGGGTCTGGCCGCGAGCGCGCTCCGGCCCGACCAGCGCGAACTGCTCGACGCCCTGATCGAGGAGTACGCGGGCAACGTGCCGCCGGACCTGGCCGAGAAGCGCCGTGCCCAGGTCGAGGCGGCCGGCGACGCGATCCACTTCGCGTGGATCGGTCCGGCCGATCTCGGCGCGCCCCACTACTACCGGGTCCAGGCGCCGGACTTCGTCATCGAGTACGACAACGTCCAGAACCGCGCGAACCACAGCCACACCGTCTGGCGTGACTTCGAAGGCGACTTCGGCCGCGATCTGCTGGCGCAGCACCACCGCGACTACAAGCACTGAGGCGACGCTGCTACGGTAGCGCCCCCAGACCATCCAGGAGGCGCAATGTCAGCACCAAAGCCCGGCACGCCCGAGTGGCTCGCCCAGGTCCAGGAAGCAACGGTCGACCCGGCGCGCCGGATCGTCGATCCGCACCACCACCTCTGGCGGCGTCCCACCGGCGACTACCTGCTGGAGGACCTGTGGGACGACACGGAGGCAGTCGGTTCCGACGCCCAGAGCCACAACGTCGAGAAGACCGTGTTCGTCGAGTGCCGGGCCTGCTACCGCGAAGACGGGCCGGAGCACCTGCGCTGCGTGGGCGAGACCGAGTTCGTGGCGGAAGCTGCCGCCGCCTCCGCCGCGGGTGACGGTGCGACCATCGCCGGCATCGTCAGTCACGCGAACCTGACCCTGGGCGACGAGGTCGCCGACGTGCTCGACGCCCATGAGGAGGCAGGCAACGGGCTGTTTCGCGGCATCCGCCACTCAGGGGCCCGCGACCCGCATCCTGAGCACCTGCGGATCGCGGGCAGGGCGCCCGAAGGCCTGTACGCCCGCGACGACTTCCGGCGCGGCATGAAGGTCCTGGGAGATCGAGGCCTGACCTTCGACACCTGGCACTACCACCACCAGAACCGCGACTTCGCCGCCCTGGCCCGCGCCGTGCCAGGGACGACGATGATCCTCGACCACTTCGGCACGCCGCTTGGGGTCGGTCCCTACGCGGACAAGCGCGAGGAGATCTTCGAGGCCTGGAAGGACGACATCGCGGAGATCGCGGAGTGTCCCAATGTCGTCGCCAAGATCGGCGGCCTCGCGATGCCCGACAACGGCTTCGGCTGGAGCGCGCGCGCCACCCCAGCGACCTCCGCCGAACTCGTCGCCGCCCACCGCCGCTACTACCTGCACACGATCGAGTGCTTCGGCCCGCAGCGCTGCATGTTCGAGAGCAACTTCCCGGTCGACAAGCTCTCGATCGCCTACCACGTGCTCTACAACGCGCTGAAGAAGATCGCGGCCGGGTTCCCGGACGACGAGCAGGACGCGATGTTCTACCGGACCGCGGTCAGGGTCTATTCCTTGTGAGACGGCGGCTCCAGGTTGGAATCTGCGGCCTGCTGGCCGCGGCGGCCGCCTGGAGTCAGACTCAGGAGCCAGCGCCAGGCGAACCGCCGGCGCGGCGCTGGACCACCCTCGAGCGCCTGTCCGCGGAGCGCCTCGCGGCAGCCCACGCCGATGTCGAACGGCTCCGCGCGGCGGTTCAACCGCCGCCGCCCCTCCCCGGCCTCAACGACTACCGCGGCGTGTTCCACGCTCACGCCGGCGACTCCGATCACACCGGCGGCACCCCTGAGGAGTTGCTCCGGGACGCCGGACGGGTCGACGTCGATGTCGTCTTCCTGTCCGACCACTACCGGCCGCCCCGCGACTTCATGGACGGTTGGCGCGGACTCCACGACGGCGTGCTCTTCATCCCCGGCTCGGAAGCGCACGGCTTCCTGATCCATCCCGAGGAGTCCGTCGTCGAGCACATGCGGGCCGACGCCGGCACCTTGCTCCGCCAGGTGAACCGCGGCGCCGGCATGGCCTTCCTTTCCCACGTCGAAGCGCGGGTCGACCATCCGATGGACGGCCTGACCGGCATGGAGATCTACAACCGCCACGCCGACGCCCTCGACGACGGCGATTCCATGCGCGCCTTGGTCAGCTGGATCGTCGATCCGGACCAGTCGAAGGCGTTGACCCGAGCCGTCGAGCTGTTCCCCGAGGAGGTCTTCGGCGCCCAGTTCGACTACCCCGCCCTGTACCTCGCCAAGTGGGACCGGGAAACCGCCCACCGCCGGATCGTCGGCGTCAACGCGAACGACTGCCACCACAACCAGGTCTTCGTCGTGATCAAGGTCGACGACGACTCCGTCCGCGTCGGCACGATCGTCGACGACCCGGACGAGATGAGGGTCCTGACCGCCGCGGACGCACCAGGAATCCCCGAACTCGTCCGCGGCCACGAACCCGGCACCGTCATCGGCCGCTACGACCTCGACCCCTACTGGGTGTCGATGCGGAACTCGACCACCCACATCCTGGCACCGGCACTCGACGAAGCATCGATCCGCAGCGCCGTCGCCGCCGGCCACGTCTACGTCGCCCACGACTGGCTGGCCGACCCGACCGGTTTCCAGTTCTTCGTCGGCGAACCGGGAGCGCCGGCCGCCATCATGGGAGACGAGTGGACTCTGGAAGCCGGCGCAACAGCCGAGCTCACGGCCCTCTTCCCCCTGCCCGCAACCATCCGCCTCATCCGTAGCGGCGAAGAGATCGCCGTCACCAGGGCCCGATCCCTCACCCACCGCCTCGACCGTCCCGGCGTCTACCGCGTCGAAGGCTGGCTAGAAGTCGACGGCGAGTGGCGGACCTGGATCTACTCGAATCCGGTGTACGTGAGGTAAGGCGGTGACCGCCTCATACGGTTCCCACCGGCGGCCAGCAACCTAGACTCAGTTCCCGGACTTGCCGCGTCTCCGCGACTCCCGGATCACTACCAGGTGCTCGTCCCAGTCGGGCTCGACTCCGCGAGCCTGATCCGCATCGCACTGCCGAAAGAAGTCCTGAACCTCGGCGACCGACTTGAAGGGCCGGTGGTCCTGCCGCTGTCGGTCGCTTTGCGATTCTCTACGCATTCGGGGATCCCTCGTCAATCACTATACGCAGGACTCTAACCTCCTCTGCGGGTGCACGAGCCAGAACCGCGGGCCACCGGGACGCCACATAGACAACCTCCAGCCTGGGCGAGCGCCGGAAGGCCGTCCCCGCGGGCTGTCGGCAAGCGACGGCCGATGCCCTACATCGACTGACGCCCAACCGGAGCGCAGCCGACCGCAGCGAGCGCCGACTCCTCATCGTCCGATCAAGCGCGAGCGGCCGCAGGGACGGCCTTCCGGCGCTCGCCCAGGCGGGTGTAACCGATGTCGCGACGCGCTCGGCTAGTTCGCCGCGCTCTCTTCCGTGTACCGCCGCAGCTCGGCGCGGCCGACGACGAGGTGATGGACCTCGTCCGGCCCGTCCGCGATGCGTAGCGTCCGCTGGCCGGTGTACATGTCGGCGAGCGGCGTCCACTGCGAGACGCCGGTGGCGCCGTGCATCTGGATCGCCTGGTCGATGATCTGGCAGGTGCGCTCGGGGACCATCGCCTTGACCGCGTGGACCCAGACCCTCGCTTCGCGGTTGCCGAGCACGTCCATCGCCTTGGCGGCGCGGAGCACCATGAGGCGCATCGCCTCGATGTCGATCCGGGCACGCGACACGAGTTCGATGTTCTTGCCGAGCTGGATGATCGGCCGGCCGAAGGCCTCGCGGGACATGCCACGCTGAACCATCAGGTCGAGCGCCTTCTCGGCCTGGCCCACGGACCGCATGCAGTGATGGATCCGGCCCGGCCCCAGCCGCAACTGCGAGATCTCGAAGCCCCGGCCCTCGCCGAGGAGGATGTTCTCCTTCGGCACACGGACGTTGTCCAGTTTGATGTGCATGTGACCGTGAGGCGCGTGGTCGTGCCCGAAGACCTTCATCGGCCCAAGCACGTTCACTCCCGGGGTCTCCATCGGCACCAGGATCTGGGACTGCTGGCGGTGGGCCGGCCCACCGGGGCTCGTCTTCACCATGCAGATCATGATCTTGCAGCGCGGGTCGCCGGCGCCCGAGATGTAGTACTTCTCCCCCTCGATCACCCATTCGTCGCCGTCCAGCGTCGCACGGGTGCCGATGTTCTTGGCGTCGGACGAGGCCAGGTTCGGTTCCGTCATGCCGAAGCAGGAGCGGATCTCGCCGTTCAGCAGAGGAACGAGCCACTTCTCCTTCTGCTCCTCCGTGCCGACACGCTCGAGCACTTCCATGTTGCCGGTGTCGGGCGCGCTGCAGTTCATGCACTGCGAGGCGAGCGGGTTCTTACCGAGTTCCTGGGCGATGTAAGCGTAGTCGAGGTTCTTCAGGCCTTCGCCCGTCTCGGCGTCCGGCAGGAAGAAGTTCCACAGGCCCATCTCCCTGGCCTTCGCCTTGGCGCCGTCGAGCAGCTCCAACTGCCCCTCGCCGTAACTCCAGCGGTCCTCCCGACCTTCGCCGCGGCGGTAGTACTCCTCGGTGATCGGCTCGACGTAGTCGGCCATGAAGTTCTTGACCTTCGTCAGAAGCGGCTTCGCTGCATCGGACATCGAAAGGTCGTACAACTCGGCGTCGATGCCGAACGGATCGAGATCGGGCATGGCTCGCTTGCTCCTTCTCCCAGCTAGAGGGCTCTGTGATTTGAGGCCGCGAAGCTATCGCAGGCGGCCGGAGGGCGCCACACGCGGCCCCACGCGGGCGCCATTCCGGCCGCCGCCCGATTCAAGAACCGGAATCCGAGGGCCGAATTCTGGATCCGCCGGATCCAGCGGTTCGTAGGAGATCCGTCCAGTACGGTGAATTGCCACCTTGAGATGCCTGGGAGTCAACCGACGCCCAAACCCAGGAAACCCGCGCGAAAACAACACCAAACGGCCTGACCGAGTGCTCGTCCGACCCTCGTCACAACGGCTGGCATCCGCCTTGCTCACCGGCCTTGTGCCCCGCAACGTGGAGGGACATCCGCAGTGCTACATCTTCAGAACGACCACCGGGGAAACCGTGCCGGCCGGAGCCGAAGCGTGATCCTCGGCCTATGCGCCGCCCTGGCGCTTGCTTTCCTGGCCGCCCCGACAGCGGCGCAACTCACGGGCAGACTGGCCGGCCAGGTCATGGACACCGATGGTGCGCCGCTTCCGGGCGCCACGGTCACCGTCAACTCGCCCAACCTGATGGGCTCTCGCACCGCCTTCGCGGACGTCGATGGCGGCTTCAGCTTCCCCAGCCTGCCGCCAGGCGTCTACACCGTCGAGGCGAAGCTGGACGGCTTCGTTCCGCAACAGCGGAGCGAGGTCGAGGTCCGGCTCAACCGGGTCACGGAGATCCAGCTCTCGATGGCCCTCGGCGAGTTCAGCGAGGAAGTCATCGTGGTCGCCGAGACGCCCGTGGTCGACCCGGAACAGGTTTCGACGTCGCAGACTTTCGGCGTCGAGTACCTCAAGAAGGCCTCCATCGGCTCGGCGAACCGGAGCTACCAGAGTGTGCTGACCGATGTCGGCGGAGTGGCCGGCGGCTCCAACCCGAACGTGTTCGGCTCCACTCTGGGCGAGAACAACTTCACCGTCGACGGCGTGAACACGACCGATCCGGTCACCGCGACCTGGAACATCAACATGAACTTCGACACGATCCAGGAGATCAACTTCGAGACCAGCGGCTACGAGGCCCGTTTCGGAAACGCGACCGGCGGGGTGATCAACGTCATCACGAAGTCCGGCGGCAACGAGCTGTCGGGCAGCCTGGACGTGCGCTACCGGGATACCGACTTCAACACCAGCGGCGAGCACTTCGACAAGGAAGAGAACGTCGTCGAGTTCCAGGAAACCGCCGTCACGGTCGGCGGGCCGATCCGGCGGGACGAACTCTGGTTCCTCGTCGCCGCCAACCCCGTGCGGTCGAAGAACACGCCCACCGAGTCGCCGACCACGCGCGATTTCGAGGGCACGAACCTCAACGGCAAGCTCAGTTGGCAGGTCAACCCGGAGTGGCAGGTCGTCGCCCGCTACATCGGCGAGGACGCGACGATCGCCAACGCGAACGCTTCCCGTTCCGTCGCACCGGAAGCGACTCGCTTCCAGGAGCAGCCCAAGACGATCCTCGGTCTGGACGCACTCGGAATCCTGAGTTCGAACCTGCAGTGGCACGTCAAGGCGGCCACGGTCCGAGGCGAGCTGAACTCGTTCCCGCAGAGCGGGGACTTCGAGACGATCGGACACGTCGACTCGTGGGGCGACGGCTCCAGCTCCGTGAACTACACGAACCAGCAGTTCTCGAGCCGCGACCGCGACGACCTGACGACCAACCTGACCTGGTTCGCCGACGGTTTCGCCGGAGACCACGAAGTTCAGGTGGGCCTGGACTACGCGAGCAACTTCTTCTCCAGCCAGAACAACACGACCGGCGGCGGCTACTCGTTCGGGGACCGTTTCGGCGCGCCCTACACGCTGCTCTTCTCGCCCATCGAGTCGCCGGCCGAGAACAACGGCAGGCAGTTCACGGCGTACGTCCAGGACACCTGGCGCGTACTGCCGAACCTGACGCTCAAGGTCGGGCTGCGCCACGACCAGGTCGCGTTCGAGAACGACGTCGGCGACGAAGTGGCCGACCTGTCCAAGCTGCAGCCCCGATTCGGGATTGCGTGGGACATCGGTGGCGACGCCAGGACGGTCGCTCGTGCCAACTGGGGCCGGTTCATGCACCCGAACGCCCTTACGTTGCCCAGCTTCGCCAGGGTCAATCAGTTCCCGACCGTGCGCTGGATCTCCTGCTCCACCTTCCAGGCCCAACTCGGCGCGAACTGTCGCGACGCCTTCCCCGGCGAACGAACGGTCGGCGGCCTTACGTTCTCGAACTGGATCGCCGATCCGGTCGGTTTCGACCCGAACGGCTGGTTCTACAACACGGTGTTCTCAAGCGACCCGAGCAGGATCTCGCCGGACCTCGAAGCCACCTACGCCGACCAGTGGAGCATCGGCATCGAACGCGAGCTCACCCGCCGCACCTCCATCGGTCTGACCTACATCGACAAGGAGACGTTGGACATCTTCGAGGACACGTGCAACGGCAACCTCCCCACTGCGGCAGCAGGCGCGGACTGCGACTACTACGTGATGGCGAACCTGCCGGGCCTGACGCGCGACTACAGCGGCTTCATCCTCGACTTCGAGTCCCGGTTCGCGGACTGGATCCATGTCCTCGCCTCGTACACGAACTCGGAGTCGGAGGGCAACGTCGAGTACACGCAGAACTCGGGCGTCGCCTTCGACATCTACCCTGACCACTTCGAGAACGCCTACGGCTACCTTTCGGACCATCGCAGGCACCGCGTGAAGGTGAACGGCTACGTTGACCTGCCGCTCGATTTCACGCTGTCTTTCGGAGGTTTCTGGTCCTCGGCCGGTGTCTATGCGCCGACGACGGCGTCGGAAGACTACGGACGCATCTTCACGGAGCGACGAGGTAGCCGGGAGGCGAATGACCGCTACGGCATGGACCTCGGACTAACCAAGGCCTTCACCTTCGGCCGCGCGATGCGCTTTGAACTCATCGGAGCCGTGTTCAACGTCTTCGACGACGAGCAGGTGACCACCGTCTGCACCCGAGTCGAAGGTTGCGCCGGCGGCATCGATCTGGATGCCGCTACGGCTTACGCGCAACCACGCCGATTCGAGGCCGGCGTCCGCTTCGAGTTCTAGGAGCTGTGTGGCCGTTCGCGAGCCCGTTCAGTGGCACGCGACGGCGAGGGTCCGGCGTCTCAAAGGGGCGAGGCGCCGGGCCCTAACCCACTTCCACGGCGGCAGCACGACTCCAGTCGCGCAGCCGGCCGGCCTGCTCTTCGCTCAGGCCGTGTACTCGCAGCAACAGCCGGCCGTTGGCGACGTGGTGATCCAGCTCCGAAGCCCGGCCGCGGCCACCCCGGATCGCCCGGCCCGGGAGCAGCCCGCCTTCCCACAGCACGCGCAGGACCGTCATGATGATCAGGCCGAGTGCCGTGCCCTCGTAGGTCACGACGCCGACCGGCGGCCCGGCGACGATCGACATGCCGCCCGTTGGCAGCGGGTAGGCCAGCGCGGTGCCGGCCGCCAGGCCGAAGGCGGTCAGACCGCCGAGGACGGCGCCGGCAAGAGCGAACAACAGCACCCGGGACTTCGGCTTCGGCAGCGGCAGCTCGTCTTCTTCCAGCGGCGCCGGACTCCGTACCTCGACCTGCGAGGCCGCAACGCCCGACTCCAGCACGGCTTCGACGACCGCACGCACGTCCTCGACGCGCTCGAACGCGGCTTCGACGAGATGGTCCTGGGCCGCCGCGGTCAAGCCCCACCTCCGCCGGGTGCCGGTGCTGCCGCCGTGGCCGTCGGCGCAGCCCCGGAAGTCCGGCCGCTCTCGCCGCCTCCCGCCGCGTGGCGCCAGCCCTCCCGCATCTCCCACACGGAGACGATCGGCAGCAACTGGGTGAAGGTGAAGTAGAGGCAGGCGAAGACGCCGATCGCTCCGATCATGATCCCGAGCTCCACCCAGCTCGGCAGGTAGTCGCCGATGCTGTAGGCCAGCCGCGGCGTCGAAAGGGCCGGCACGACGATCAGGAACCGTTCGAGCCACATGCCGACCAGCACGCCGCAGCCGACCAGCGCGGTCGGCAGCGGCCGCCGGCCGCGCGGGAAGGAGAGCACGGCCACCGGAATGACGAGGTTGACCACCACCATCGTCCAGAACGGCACCGCGAAGTCGCCATGCAGCAGGACGTGGTGCACGTTCTTCTCGAACAGATCGCCGCTGTACCAGACGGTCAGGTGCTCCGCGAACGTGAAGTAGCCCCAGACCAGGGACATCGTCACGAACAGGAGCCCCAGGTTGTTGAAGACCCGGTCGGTCAGGAAGCGATCGAGCGCGAGGCCGCGGCGGAGCAGCGCCATCGCGATCATCAGCACCGCGATCCCCGAGAAGATCGCCCCGACGACGAAGTACGGTCCGAAGATCGTGCTCTTCCAGCCCGGCGTCTGGGTCATCGCGAAGTCCCAGGACACGATGGTGTGCACCGAGACGGCGACCGGGATGATCGCCACCGCCAGGATGCGGATCCCCCACTCCAGGCTGTGCCACTGCTGCGAAGTGCCGCGCCAGCCGAGCGCCAGAACCGCGTAGAAGCGCTTCTTGAGACCCGCAGCCGCCCGGTCGCGCATCACCGCCGCGTCCGGGATCAACGGCAGGAACAGGTAGAGGGCGCTGCCGATGATGTAGGTCGTGATCGCGGCGATGTCCCACACCAGGGGCGAACGGAAGTTCGGCCACAGCATCCGGCTGTTCGGGTACGGGATCATGTAGTAGAAGATCGTCACCCGGCCGAGGTGGATGAGCGGAAACAGCCCGCCGATCGCGAGCGCGAACAGCGTGATCGCCTCGGCCGAACGGGTGACCGGCCGCCGCCACTCCGCCTTCGTCACCCGCAGAATCGCCGAGATCAGCGTGCCGGCGTGGCTGATGCCGATCCAGAAGACGAAGTTGATGATGTAGAAGCCCCAGAACACCGGCCGGTTGATGCCGGTGACGCCGATGCCGTTCGCGATCTGGTAGCCCCAGCAGTAGAAGAAGACGAGGACCAGGGCGCCGCTGGCGAGCGAGCCGACGAGCAGGCCCGGACGTCGCCGGTCGAGACGGCCGAGCAGCTCGCCGTCGAGCGCCCTGGCAGAGGCCTGGGGCCGATCCGTCACTCAGCAGGCTCCCGCCATTCCGTACCGCTCAGGTAGACGACCCCGGGGCGCGTATCGAGATCGCCCAGCAGGCTGAAGGCCCGGGGCGACTCGGCCCACCTGGACACCTCGCTGTCCGGATCCTCGAGATCGCCGAAGGCGATCGCCTTCGTCGGGCACGACTGCTGGCACGCCGTCTTGATCTCACCGTCCGCGACCTCGCGCTCCTCCTGAGCCGCCTCGTCCTTGCCGGCCTGGATGCGCTGGACACAGAACGTGCACTTCTCCATCACGCCGCCGGGCCGGACGCTGACGTCCGGGTTCAACTGGGAGTCGAGCGGCGCCGGGAACTCGGCGTCGAACCAGTTGAAGACGCGCACGGTGTACGGGCAGTTGTTGGCGCAGAACCGCGTGCCGATGCAGCGGCTGTACACCATCGCGTTCAGCCCTTCCGGGTTGCGGTACGTGGCGTAGACCGGGCAGACCGGCTCGCACGGCGCGGCGCCGCATTGCTGGCAGAGCACGGGCATGAAGCGCGTGCGGACGTTGGGGAACTCGCCCTCGTAGTAGCGCTCGATCCGCAGCCAGTGCATCGCCCGGCCCTCGCGAGCCTGCTCCTCGCCGACGGTCTGGATGTTGTTCTCGGCCGCGCAGGCGACGACGCAGGCCTCGCAGCCGGTGCAGCGGTCGAGATCGATGGCCATGCCCCAGCGCGTCATGCCTTCCCTCCATCGTGCGGTGCCCAGCCGACCGGTATCTCCTCGGCCTGCCGCAGGCCGCGGCCGTAGATCACCGGCCGTTCGGCGCGGCGCGGACGGCGAAGCCGCTCGATCCGCACCCGGAGCTCTCCCCGCGCGAAGACGCCGGCGCCGGCCACCCAGCGGTCCGGATCGAGCAGGGCGTTCACGTTGACCCCGCGGCCGCGGGCGTAGCGGCCGTATTCCGCATGCCCGCCGCCGACCGGTACGCCGACCGAACCCGGCCGCACCGTCGGCAGCACGATCGCCGGCAGTTCGATCTCGGCCGCGGTTCCGGTCAGCCGCACAATGTCGCCGGTATGGATGCCCAACCGATCCGCGTCGGCGGTCGCCACCTCTACCCACGACCCCCACATGACGGTGGACAGCGGGTCGGGCAGCTCCTGCAGCCAGGGACGGTTGGCGCCCCGGCCGTCGCCCAGCTTCAGCGATTCAAAGGGGATCAGCGTGAAGGACTCGACGCCCGCCGGAGCGGCCGGCGCCGGCAGCGAAGCCGGATCGGGAATCGGGCCCGGCGCCCCGTCCGCGTCGCCCAAAGCCGGCGCGGCGGGCGCGCGTCTCATCTCCTCGGTCCCCACGAGGCCGCCGGCATCCGTCGTCCGACGCACGAACTGGCGCGCGTTCAGCGCGCCGGCGATCAGCGACGCCGGCAGGGCGACCGGGTCGCTTGCCTCGTCGCCGGCCGCCCTCGTCGCCGCGAAGGCGTCGCTCAGCGCCGACTCGACCGCCTCCTGGAAGCCGGACCAAGGCAGAGCGCTACCGGCCGCCGCGGCCAGCGCCAGCGCCACATCGCCGGGATGCCGCGCCTCGCCGCGCGGCGCCACCGTCGGCGAAGCGATGAGCAGGGCCGGAACGCCGCGCACCGGGTCCGGCTCCACCGCCTGGAAGCGCTCAAGGTCCGTCTGGACCGGCAGCACGACATCGGCCCGCAACGCGGTGTCGTCGAAGAAGGCGGAGCAAGCGATCACCGTGCCGGCATGCTCGAAGGCGGCCTCGAGCCCCGGCATTCCGTGCAGCGGGTCCGCCTCCGACACGACGAGAACGCGCGATTCGCCGTCTCGGGCCAGCCGATCCACAAGCGCCGCCGGCGGCAGCGCCGCGGCAGCATCGCCGGCCAGCCGGTCTTCGAAACCGAAGTCGACGCCGGCGAAGACGCCGCCCTCCCGGCCCACCGCGCCCAGCAGCAGGTTGAGCGCCAGCACCGCAGCGCCCGCGGCTACGCCGTTCTCGCTTTCGAGCGCCGATCCGCCCGCCATCACCAACGGCCGGCGGGCGCGGGCAAGCTCGGCGGCGAGCCACTCGATCCGATCGGCATCGATACCGCAGCGCTCGGCAGTCGCCGCGAGGTCGGGCGGCGCTTCGGGATAGAGCGCCTCGTAGACCGTCCGCTCCTCCTCCCCGACCCTTCCCGATCCGAGCAGCAGTCCGGCGAGCCCGCGCGCGAAAAACCCCTCGCTGCCCGGCCGGACCGGCAGCCAATCGTCGGCGTTGGCGGCGGTCAGCGAGTGCCGCGCCTCGACCTGCACCAGCTTGCCGCGCCGGTCGGCGGTGAGCTCGGCCCAGGCGGCACCGAAGTGGACAGGGCTACGCCAGCGGTCGAGGAAGGGAGGGCCGAGAGAGACAACGTAGTCGGACCGCGCCAGGTCATAGGCCGGCCGGGTCGATTCGCCGAACGCGAGCCGCGCGGCCTCCCGCGCGACGACCGCATCGGCCGGCTGCCAGTGAACCGGCGGCGGTGCACCGACCGTCGCCGCGAACCGCCGCCACAAACCGAGGAGTGGCCCCGACGGCGCACCCGCGACAACCGTTGTCGCATCCGGCGCGGCCGCGATCGCCGTCGCCGCGGTTTCGAGCGCCTCCTCCCACGAGACAGGCTCCAACTCGCCCGAGGACCCCCGCCGCATCGGCTCCGTCACCCGGTCCGGGTGATACAGCTCCTGCAACGCCGAGTGCCCCAGCGCGCAGACGCCGCCCGCGTTGACGAAACCGGCGGGCTGCCCCTCGATCTTCTTCGCCAGCCGGTCGACCGTCCGCACCTCGATCTCACAACCGGCGCCGCACTGCTCGCAGATCGAGCGCCGCCATACGGAGGCGCCGGGCAGAGCCGTGCTCCGCCGCACCGGTGACTCGATCAGCTCCTGGTCACGCCGCCGACAGCCCTGGAGCACCGCCACCCCAGCCGCGGCGTAGACCTTGAAGAAGTCCCGCCGTCCGATCGTCACCCGCGGTTCGCCGCGCTTGCCGTTGCCGCTGCTCATCCCGTCCTCACCGATGGCAAGCCAGACAGTCGTCACTGGCCTCGTTCTCGCGGTGGCACTCGACGCACCAGCCCATGTCGGCCACATTGCGCACCGGCTCGGCAACCGTCATCGAAGCCACGTCACCGTGGCAAGTCAGGCACTCGATACCGGCCCGGGCATGCGCCCGATGGTTGAAGTGCACCATCGCCGAATCGGGAATGACATTCACCTTCGCCCACAGGATCGGCTCCCGGTTCTCGTTCGCGAGCATCGCTTTCTGGACTTCAGGGTGATCCGGAATCTCCCGCCGATGACAACCCGCACAGGACTGCACCGACGGCATCCCCGCATGAACCCCCTCCTCCGCGCCCCGATGGCAACGAACGCACTCCAACCCCGCCTCGATGTGAACCTGATGGTCGTAAGCGATCGGCTGCTCCGGCGTCGGCAGGTTCTGGGTCGGGCCGCAGGCGAACAGGCCGAGGCCCAGAATCCAGATGCCGGCCGGAAGTCCGGCGCACCGACAATCCGGCCGCGCCCCGGGCGGGTACAACCGACGCCGTACCACTCCGCGCAGCCTCAAACCTCGCGGATCCGCTGGTACGAGGGGACTTCCTGCAGGCCCGTCCAGTAGCGGCGGACGTTGTCGCCGAAGTCGTCGATGCCTAGCGAGGCCGCGAGCTTCAGGCCGTAGCCGACGCAGATGTCGGCGATCGTGAAGCGGCCGCAGCACAGGAATTCCCGGCCGTCCGAGGTCGCCGACTCGACCAGACGCAACCGGCCCAGGAACCACTTCCGGTAGTCCTCCGCGACCTGCGGGACCCGGCGCTCCTCGGGCTCGAGCCGCGTGTATCGCAGGAACAGCGTCTGCGGGAAGGTCAGCGTCGCGTCGCTGTAGAACAGCCAGTTGAGGTACGCACCGTACTCCGGGTCGTCCACGTCGACGGCGAGCGGCGTCGGACCGTAGCGGTCGACCAGGTACTTCGCGATCCCCGAAGACTCCGTCATGTGAACGTCGCCGTCGATCATGTAGGGAACCGTGCCGAGGAGGTTGGTGCCGAGGTAGTCCTTCTTGAACACCCGCGGCGGGAACGGCAGGACGTGCAGGTCGTAGTCGATGCCCATCTCCTCCAGCGTCCACACGGCACGCAGCGAGCGAGCGCCCTGACAGTGGTAGAGCTGAATCGTCACGAGGACTCTCCGCCGGACCCGACAGCCGCCGCCCAGCTCGGCTTGCGCTTCTCGCGGAAGGCCGCCATGCCTTCGGCAGCCTCCTCGCTCTGGAACATGCGGCGGCTCCAGCCCTGGGTCAGTTCGAACCCCTCTGCGAGCGAGATGTCGGGGACCGCCCGGACCAGCTTCTTGCACTCGACGACCGCGTTCGGGCCGCCCAGGTTGATCGCGTCGATCTCCTCCTGGACCGTGGCCATCAGCTCGTCGCGCGGCACCGCCTTGTGGGCAAGGCCGTACTCCACCGCCTGGCGGCCGCTGAACCGGTCGCCGGTCAGGAACAGCCGCATGCCGTGGTGCGGTCCCAGCTTGCGCAGGCAGACGACCGCGATGATCGCCGGGATGACGCCGATCCGCACCTCGCTGAAGCTGAACATCGCCTCCTCGGCGGTGATCACGAGGTCCGAGGCCGCGACCATGCCCAGACCGCCGGCGAACGCGTGGCCGTTCACCGCGGCGATCACGGGCTTCTCGCCCTCCCAGATCGCGGTCAGCACGTCCGGGTAGGGCACGATGCGGTCCGGCTCGCTCTCGCCCGGCTGCCGTTTGAGATCGGCGCCCGAGCAGAAGCCCTCGCCGGCGCCGGTGATCACGATCGAGCGTACGTTGTCATCGGCCTGCGCCGCGGCCAGGTGGTCATGGACCTCCGTGACCAGCGTCGGCGACAGCGCGTTCCGCCGTTCCGGACGGTTCAGCGTGATCCAGGCGGCGCCGCTCTCGACCTCGTAGAGCGTGCACTCCGTACCAGGCTGGTTCGACATGCGGATCCTCCTCGCGTCAACGTCCCGCGACCTACACGGCGTCCTCGTCGATCACGACGAGCAGCTCGCCGTTCCCGACCTGCTCGCCCTCGGCGACGCGAAACTCCGAGACCGTGCCCGGTGCCGGCGCCGTCACGCGGTGCTCCATCTTCATCGCTTCCAGAACCAGGAGGAGTTGGCCCGACTCGACCCGATCCCCAACCGCGGCGTGGGTCGTGATCACCTTGCCCGGCATCGGGGCCGTCAGACCGCCGGCGACGGCCTCCAGGCCGGCGACCGGGAAGCGGGGCAGTTCCCGCAGTTCGACGTCGCCCTCCGGGCCGTGCACGAGCCAGCGGTCGCCACGGGAAGTGACGGTCGATCGCAGTCTCCGTCCGTCGATGACGACCTCGACACCGTCCCCGGTGCGCCGCCGGAGCTCGACCGCGTGCTGGCTCGGCTCGCCGTCTCCCGGCGTGGCGCGAGTATCGAACCGGCCGTCGCGCTGGATCCGGTACTCGATGCGCAGCGCGTCGCCGACGCCGGTCTCGAAGTCGGTCCGCTCGTAGGGCATGACCGTGTTACGCCAGCCGCTCGTGATCGTCGGATGGATGCGTGCCGCCTGCCTGCGATCGTGCTGGGCGGCCATCGCCGCGCAGATTCCAGCGGCGACCACCTCGCCGACGGACGGCAGGTGCACGGGTTCCGGCGCCACGCGATCGATGAAGTCGGTCGTCGTATCGCCGGCCAGGAACTCGGGCGACCGCAGCGTCGCGACGAGGAAGTCGCGGTTCGTCCGGATGCCCTGCACCCGCGTCGTCTCGAGCACACGGGCGAGCCGGAGCGCCGCCTCGCGCCGGTTCGGCGCGCCGACGATGACCTTGGCCAGCATCGGATCGAACTCGATGCCGACATCGCTGCCGCTTTCTATGCCCGAGTCAAAGCGCGCGTTCGTTCCGGACGCCGGCTGCCAGCGCTCGATCCGTCCGGTCTGGGGCAGGAAGTCGTTCGCCGGATCCTCGGCGTAGAGCCGCGCTTCGATCGCGTGGCCGTCGATCGCCAGGTCGTCCTGGCCGAAACCGAGAGGCTCCCCCTGAGCGATCCGCAACTGCTCGCGGACCAGGTCGAGTCCGGTGATCTCCTCGGTGACCGGATGTTCGACCTGCAGGCGGGTGTTCACCTCCAGGAACCGGAAGTCGGTCGGCGCGGAGCCGTCCGCCGGCTGCTCGACCAGGAACTCCACCGTGCCTGCCGAGCTGTAGCCGATCGCCTGTCCGGCGGCCACCGCGGCGGCACCCATGCGCGCCCGCAGGTCCTCGCTCACCACCGGGGACGGCGCCTCCTCGATGATCTTCTGGTGGCGACGCTGGATCGAGCACTCCCGCTCGAAGCAGTGGACGAGGTTGCCGTGCAGGTCACCCAGGATCTGGATCTCGACGTGGCGTGACGAGGCCAGCCAGCGTTCGAGAAACACGGTGCCGTCGCCGAACGCGGCCTCCGCCTCGCGGCGCGCGCCCTCGACGGCGTCGGCCAGCTCGGCTTCCGACTCCACCACCCTCATGCCGCGGCCGCCGCCGCCCGACGCCGCCTTGACCAGAACCGGGAAGCCCACTTCAGCCGCCGCCGCGGCCAGGTCCGAGTCGTCGTCGAGTTCGACGGCCTGAAGCGTTGGCACGCCGGCTTCGCGCATCAACTCCTTGGCCGAGAGCTTGTCGCCCATCGCGCCGATCGCCTCGGGCGACGGGCCGACCCATATCAGACCGGCCTCGGTCACGGCCCGGGCGAAGTCCGCGTTCTCGGACAGGAAGCCGTAG
The DNA here is from genome assembly GCA_009836625.1 of Holophagales bacterium. Taxonomy (GTDB): domain Bacteria; phylum Acidobacteriota; class Thermoanaerobaculia; order Multivoradales; family Multivoraceae; genus Multivorans. The sequence goes on along the minus strand of VXVC01000005.1, from coordinate 135,147 downwards.
CCGGGGTGAATCGCGTCGGCGCCGGTGCGCTCGGCTGCGGCGAGCACCTTGCCGATGTCCAGGTAGGTCTCCGCCGACGACCGCCCGTCAAGCGCGATCGCTTCATCGGCCTCGACCACGAAGGGCGCGTCGGCGTCGCCGTCGGCGTGGACCGCGACCGTCGCGATGCCCATGTCGCGCGCCGAGCGGAAGATCCTCCGCGCGATTTCACCGCGGTTGGCGACCAGGAGCCGGGTGATCACGCCGCCGTTACATCCTGAAGACGGCATAGCCCTTCGCCCCCTCGACGGCCCGGCTGTGGCAGGCCGACAGCGACAGACCGAGCACGGTGCGGGTGTCGCGCGGGTCGATCATCCCGTCGTCGGACACGCGGGAGGTCGCATAGAGCCCCAGCGAGCGCTTCTCTGCCCAGTGGATGACGCCGGCGGCCCGTTTCCTGTCCGCCTCCTCGTCGAAGGGGATGCCGCGCCGTTTCGCGGCCGCCCGGGTCACGATCGTCATCACACCGGCCATCTGTTCCGGGCCCATGACCGCGATCTTCGCTGTCGGCCAGATGTACGTGAAGCGGGTGCCGTAGGCGCGGCCGCTCATGCCGTAGTTGCCAGCCCCGTACGACGCGCCGACAATCACGGACAGGTGGGGCACGGTCGAGTTCGAGACCGCGTTGATCATCTTCGAGCCGTTCTTCGTGATGCCACCCTGCTCGTAGTCCGTGCCGACGATGTAGCCGGTGATGTTGTGCAGGAACAGCAGAGGAACGTCGATCTGATTGCAGAGCTGGATGAACTGGGTCGCCTTCTCCGCCGACTCCGAGAAAAGCGCGCCGTTGTTGCCCAGGATGCCGACCGGATAGCCGTGGATCGAGGACCAGCCGCAGACGATCGTCGGCCCGTAGAGTGGCTTGAACTCCTCGAAGCGCGAGCCGTCGACGATCCGGCCGATGACCTCCCGGATGTCGAGCGGCGAGCGCAGGTCCCGCGAGACGAGGCCGAGCAGTTCCTCCGGATCGAGCACCGGATCGTCGGCGGGCAGGCTCGGACCGGGACCTTCCTTGCGCCAGTTCAGGTGGGCGATGACGTCGCGGCAGAGGCGGATGCCGTCCATCTCGTCCTGCGCCAGGTAGTCGCCGAGGCCCGAGACGCGGCAGTGCATGTCCGCGCCGCCGACGCTCTCCGGCTCGGCGTCTTCGCCAGTCGCCATCTTGACCAGCGGCGGGCCGCCGAGCGAGACCATCGCCTGGTTCTTCACGAAGATGTTGTAGTCGCTCATTCCCGGCTGATAGGCGCCGCCCGCCGTCGAGGCGCCGAAGACGATCGACACGGTCGGAATGCGCATCTTCGAGAGTTCGGAGATCTCGTAGAAGAGGCGGCCGGACTCGGCGAAGTGCCCGAGCGCGCGCTTCGTCTGCGCGTCCGGATCGTCGCCCGTGTTGCCGCGCAGGTCGGCGCCCGCGGACTCCACGAACTGGACGTAGGGCAACCGGTTGATCCGCGCGATCTCCAGGCCGCGCATCAGTTTCTTCGAGTTGAACTCGTTGAAGGCGCCGGCCCGCACAGAAGGGTCGTGACCGAGGATCACGCACTCCGTCCCCGAGATGACGCCGACACCGAGCACGAACCCGGAGCCGACCGTGTAGTAGGAGTTCCAGGCCGCGAGCGGTGAGATCTCGAGGAACGGGCTATCCCGGTCGAGGGCATTCGCCACTCGTTCGCGCACCGGCAGCCTGCCGCGGCTCCGCAGGCGGTTCATCGCCTCCGGCCCGCCTCCGCCGGCCACCTGCTCGAGCAGGTCGTTCACCTGGTCCAGCTGTTCCAGGATGTCGGCTCGGTTCTTCCTGAACTGCTCCGAGCGAACGTCGACGTTGGATCTGAGAGCCTGCATGCGAAACCGCCGCTAGCAGCCCAGCGGCGACGGGAAGTCTGCGTGAAGAGCGGCGATCATGTCAGATCTCAGGCCGCGCTGTAGGCCCCCTTCCGCCACTCCTCCACCAGCACGAACTTCTGGATCTTGCCGGAGGGCGTGAGCGGGAATTCGTCGACCCGGTACCAGACCTTGGGGGTCTTCTGCGGAGACAGGTTCTCGCGACAGTACGTGTGGAGTTCCGCGTCCGAGACCGGGTTCGACGGGTCCGCGTCGCGGACGAAGGCGCCGACGATCTCGCCCCAGCGCTCGTCCGGCAGGCCGACGACCGCGACGTCCGCGACCTGCGGGTGCTCGAACAGCAGCTCCTCGATCTCGCGCGGGTAGATGTTCTCGCCCCCTCGGATGATCATGTCCTTCAGCCGGCCGGTGATCGTGGTGTAACCGCGGTCGTCCATCGTCACCAGGTCGCCGGTGTGCAGCCAGCCGTCTTCGTCGATCGTCTCGGCGGTCTTGTCCGGCATCTCGAAGAACCCGAGCATGACCAGGTAGCCGCGGCAGCAGAGTTCGCCCTGTTCGCCGATCGGCAACGTGGCGCCGGTCGCGGGGTCGATCACCTTCATCTCGGTCTGCGGCAGCACCGGACCGAGCGTGTTCGCCTTGTCCTCCTCGCTGTCGTCCGGCTTCATCAGCGTGACGCCGGGCGACGCCTCGGTCTGCCCGTAGATGATCGAGAATTGCACCCCGAGCGTCTTCTCGATCCGGCGCACCAGGTCCGCCGGCACCGTCGCCCCGCCCGAGCAGACGGTGTGGACGGACGACAGGTCGCGGCTGGAGAAGTCCGGATGCTCCATCACCGCGATCAGCATCGTCGGCACGCCGAGCAGGTGTGTGGCGCGGAGCTCTTCGACCAGCGCCAGCATGAGCCCGGGCTCGAACATGACCAGGTTGACCAGGGTCGCCTGCTGCTGGCAGGGACCGAGGACGCCCAGCACGCAGCCGCCCGTGTGGAACAGGGGCATCGGGTTGACGTAGGCGTCGCCAGGCGTGACACCCAGACGCTCAGCGACGAAACGGGCGTTGTTCGTGATCCCGCGGTGGTGAAGATAGGCGCCCTTGGGGAAGCCCGTGGTCCCTGACGTGTACTGGATCTGGACCGGGTCGTCCGGACTCACCTCGGGAAGCTCGACGTCGTCCGGCGCCGAGGCGACGAACTCCTCGAACTCGTCGAACGGGATGATCTCCCTGAGTGCCGGCAGTCCGTCGGCCACCTGCTTCAGCGACTCCTCCATCGGGTTGCCGCGGAACGAGCGCAGGTAGAAGATGCCGGACGACCGGGACTGGCGCAGCACGTACTCCAGTTCCTTCGGCTGGTAGGCCGGGTTGACCGTCACCAGGACCACGCCGGCCAGCCCCGCGCCGTACTCGAGCAGCACCCACTCGGGGATGTTCGGCGCCCAGACGGCGACCCGGTCGCCCTTCTTGAAGCGGGCGGCCAGGGCCCGCGCCACGCGCTCCGCGTCGACCAGGAGTTCCGCGTAGGTCCAGGTTCGCCGCTTGCCCGGCACGCCCTCGATCAGCGCTACCGTGTCCGGAGCCTTGGCCGCGGCGTCGCGCAGAATGCCGCCGACCGTCGTCTCAAGGACGGGTGAACTCGTGTCGGCGGGAACGTAGCTCTCGGTCAGCGGCATCTCGGTTCTCCTCTCATCCGGATTGGGAATCGTAGCCCCTTGCTACCCTTCGCGCCCATGCCGGAACCAGTCGCCGAGAAGATCCTCGACTCGCTTTACCGGGTCGTCGTGCCGTTGCCGCGGAATCCGCTCAAGGAAGTGAACAGCTACGTCCTCGTCGAGGACGACCGCTTCCTCGTGATCGACACGGGCATGAACCGGCCCGAGTGCCGCGAGGTCCTGACCGCAGGGCTCGACGAGATCGGCGTCGACCTCGAAAAGACCGACTTCCTGGCGACCCACCTCCACGCCGACCACCACGGCCTGATCCCGGAACTGCTGCGGCCTGGGCGCACCGCTTCGATGGGCGCCATCGACGCCGCGGCGATGGGCCGGGCCCACGGCGGCTGGTCCGAGAACAGCCCGATGGGCGTCTACCTCAGGCGCAGCGGCTTCCCGCCGGAGGAGTTGGCCGAGTCGTTCAAACGCCACCCCGGCGCGCGCTTTAGCGGCCAGATGATCGAGTACGCGCCGCTGCACGAAGGCGACGTGGTCGAGATCGCCGGCTACCGCCTCGAAGTCGTCGACACGCCGGGCCACACGTTCGGCCACATCTCGCTCTACGACCGGGCCAGGCGACTCTTCATCGCCGGCGACCACATCCTGGGCGACATCACGCCCAACATCCAGGCCTGGGCCGACGACCATGATCCGTTGGGCCTCTATCTGGAGAGCGTCGCCAAGGTCGAGGCGCTCGACGTCGACCTCTGCCTGCCCGGGCACCGCAGCCTGATCCGCGACTTCAAGGGGCGCTGCCGGGAACTTCGCGAGCACCATGAGGTCCGCGGCCAGGAGGTTCTCGACATCCTGCGCGCGAACGGCAGCCGCAACGCCTACCAGACCGCCAGTGAAATGACCTGGGACATCCGCGCCAGGTCCTGGGAAGACTTCCCGATCATGCAGCGCTGGTTCGCGACCGGTGAAGCGATCGCCCATTTGCGGTGGCTGGAGGACCTGGGAGAGCTACGGCGGGAAGATGCCGGCGAGCGGATTCTGTACAGCGCGTAGCACTCTGACCTGGCTGACGACCAGCCTGCTCCTGCACACAGCACTGTGGGGAGGCGCGGCGGAGGCGCAGGAGATCCCGGCTATCGACGTCATGGTCGTTGCTCCCGAGGGCTTCGAGTCAGACGTTTCCGCCGCTCGATTGATCAGCGACGCATCGAAGATCTACGAATCCAACGGGTTGCTGTCGTTGCGATTCGCCGGGCTGGTCCGGCTGCCTCCAATCCCGGAGGTACTGAGTGGCGACCTGGGCGAGATCCTGTCCGGCCGCACGCCAGCCCTGCGAGAGGTTCGCCAGGACGTTGAGCGCGAACGTCTCTGCCGGCGTGCCGATCTGGTCCTCATCTGGGTGTCAACGTCAGACAGCCCGCACGTTGCGGGCAGGGGCTTCCTCTTCCACGGACGAGACTTCGGATACTCGATCGTCGCCACCTCCAGCGGCAGGCGTCGCGTGAACCTGCCAAGGGCCGTCGCGCACGAGATCGGCCACAACCTCGGGCTGCGCCACGAGATGGGCGAGGAGGGAACAGTGATGTCCTATGCTGGCCACCACGAGGGCCTAAGCGTCCGGAGGCGTGGCCGATGGGAGCATGGCGTACAGACGTTCTCGAACGAGTCGCTGGGGCAGGCGCGCATGACCGCCTGGACGGTCTCCTCCTACGACGGGCCGGGGGGAGTGTTTCGCAACCGGCCCGGGAAGTGCTCAGGTTGACCGGGAGGCTCACTTCCGCCTCACAAGCATCGGGCACGAACCTCCATCAAAGCCCGCACTGCCCAACGTGCCGCGACTCAAGACGGAGGCGTCGGACCTTCCGTACGGACGAACTCGACTGTTTGGAACACCGGAGGAGAGCCCACGGTGTGTGCGTAGTACAGTGCTTCGCTGCCATGGATCGTAAACACATGCCTTTCGAGTAGTCGAACGATCCTGGACTGCCACCTATCCGCCGCACGAAGTAGCCGTTCGCAGTCTTCCCGCGAATCGAGCCGTATGGTCGGCTTCCTCGAGAATGGGTTGCCCGTATGGGCGATCTGGCCGCAGACGTCGTACAGCGTCCGGAATCGTTCCATCGTGAGGTAGTCACCGCCTCTGTCGGTCCAAGTCCGCACCCCGTGTTCGTCCATGGGTCCTTCGTCTTGAGGTACCGGATAGAAGTTCTGGTTAACCGAGAGGATCGCATCAAGTACATCCAGAGCGTGCCACGAACGTCGGCCCCGTTCATTCAGTTTGGTAACCGCATGTTCGTTAACCACGAGCAGTGCGGTGGCGATCAGTTCCAGTACATGGCGCAACTGAAGGTAGATGATCTCGGTGACCACGATCCAAGGCAAGCCAGTAGCTGCTCGGCGAAGGCGCGAGATCGCGTCGGTCCGACGCACGATGCGCTGCATGCGTTCATTGTAGTCCCTGATTTGGGAGTCAGACAGTTCCATCGTTCTTGTCGTAGTGTGAGGTCCCAGTCGCATCGCCAGCAACAACTGGGCCGACAGTGCCGATTGGCCGCCGCACGGGAATCGTCACGCGTCGAGCCGAGGGGCGAACTCCGGCGCCAACGGCGCGGCAAGCGCTGGAGAGTCGGGTCGCCATGTCAGCCTCCTGGTACGACTCGCTAGCTTGGGAGCGGCGTACACGTACCTCTGGTCATACGCACGATAGATCGCATCCATGAAGCCGTCGATGCGGAGTGGACTGGCTACCAAAGGCCAATCAGTGAGCACAGCCGGACTCTCTGGATCCACCATGGCCAACGCTACGGCCTCATAGCGCGACAGGTCGTTGCGCACACCTCCACGGCCCGTCAGACCGAGCAGCACGTCGTGATAGCGAACCACTGCCTCGGCCACTCCGCCGTCTGCCCGAATAGCGACATCGTTAGCGTCTAAGTTCCCCGCGTCGTCTGGCGTCAGGAAGTGCGCCGCCTCGGGCGCCAAGGGACCTTCCCGGTTGGCGCGGATAACATGCAAGAAGCCGTACACGAGGTTGGGGTACGAGATGTGGATGTTTGTACAATCGCCGACCGCTTCCTCCATGCGGTTTGTCAGGTTACGAAGGGCTTTGAGCGTGCCCTTGATCGACACGGCGACACAGGGGCCTATATCGCGCCGCGTAACAACGACATCGACGTCCTTGGTCTTCAGGCCGCCGAGAACCGTGAGTTCGCCTCCCTTCGCGTTCTCGGCATCGTGAACCAACCGGTAGCCTCCACGTGACCGCCTGACTGAGAAGGGCGGACGGGGATGGATGTCATCAGGATGGAACCCTCCCTCGATGACGAGCCGACAGGCGACGTACCAGTGTAGAGGCTTGATATGAGCTTGGCTCTGGGACTTGCCTGGTACGGAAACGAAGACGCCTAGAGCTTCCTCGAGGCCGATCCAACGGCAGGGCTCGGCTTTACTAGCCACGATGCCGCCAGCGACGCAGGAGCTCCACGCCTTCCTGCAGGTCGCGTTCGTCGTCGGAGCCAAGGTCAACGTCTAGGCTGACCAGCACATTGAGGGCTTCGCCCGGCTCCAGCTTCAGCACGCCGCCGCCCAACGGGTGCCCCTCTATCTCGCAACTAAGGCGGGTCAGGGTCGTCCCCCACCGTCGGCGGAGACGAGACGCAGTGACGCCTGTGTCGTTCAGCCGGACTCCGTGGACCGCGTTGGTACACGTGCAACGGGCCTGGTTCTCAACCAGGGCTGGCCCCTCCCCACTCATGTACGAGAGAAAGAGGTCGGGCACGGACACATGGGGCACCGTGTACCAAGGAGTTCGGATGCGACACTTGTAGCGCTTCCTGACTTCGAGCCCACGCGGCGAATCTAGGTACCGGCTGACCGTATCGGGGAGCGGCGTCTCGGGTCCTAGCGCCAGCAGGAAGTTCGGCCGATCGTCCGTTCTCCAACCTGCAACGGTCTCATCGGTGATCGCTCCGGCCTGGAGTTCCCGGCCGCTACGAACCGTGGGGCGGAACAGCTCCCCCGGGATTCCCAGTTCGTCCGCTTCCGATGGGCGGAGGTGGAAGAAATCGTTGGCGCCGGACACGTAGCCGATCCCTACGTCGGCCACGCGTCCGAGCGAGGTGGTCTGGTCGGAGTCTCTGAGCCTCGCGTAGATGTCGCGAATCCGGGTCGGCAAGAGCATCGGCCTGAGCCGCGAGCCCCAGCGACGCCACTCCCGGACCGACACGCGAGTGTCGGCTAGCGGTGGTTCGGCCCGGAACACGAAACGCTCGTGGAGCGCTAAGTCGAAGTGGCCCGTCCTCCCGCCAAAGCCGTCGGCGTAGAGCAGCCAGACATCCTCCGACAGGTCTGCGAACAGCTTCTGCCGGACCGCGACCAACTGCACGTCGTCGAAGTGGCTGGCGAACCAATCGAGGACCGGAGCCGCGTAAGGGGCATGGCCGATCTCAGCGGGCACGACGAACGCCATCCGGCCGCCGGGCCGAAGCAGAGAGGCTGTCACGATCAGGTACGGTGCCCAGGACGACGAGAGTCCCGACAACTTGGCGCCCAAGGTGGCGCAGAGCTTCAAAGCCTGCCGTCGCGTCTCGCCAGTGAACCGCTGGTAGCGGATGAACGGCGGGTTGCCGGCCGCACAATCGAAGCGCTGCGTTGTGGACGCGGCCCAATCGAAGAAGTCCGCACACTCTACGGTGCCGCTAGGCGCCGCCTCGGTCGCACTGGAGACTGCGGTGGCATCGCAATCGACACCGGTGCTGCGGGGGTGTAGCGCCAGGAACCGGCCGTCGCCGCAGGACGGGTCGAGCATGTGCTCGTCCGGGTCGCGAACAGCCCATCGGACCAGCGCGGCGGCGGTCTCAGGTGGTGTGTAGTAAGCCCCTCGGGCCTTCTGGTCGGTTACGTGATGCTCGACCGCCACCATCGCGGAGACACGCGGGCAATGACCCCCACGCGCGAGCCGAGAATACATGGTCGCGCACTAGTCTGGGACACCGAACCGCCGCCCGGTCAGCTGACGCCCGCTACTCCGCTCGACGGAGTTCGCCCTCCACCGTCGACTGCACGGACATGGACATGGACATTGGGGGTACACCGGGCGACTGGCCCTCGACCTGCGGCATCGCCATGGACATGTCCACGTTCATGCTCATGTCGAGGCTGTAGCTCACCGCCAATCCCGTCGCCTCGTCCAGTTCATAGGTGCCCCTGTATTCGCCTGAGAGGTCTTCGTAGGTGATCTCTACGCCCGGGATCTCGGGTACACCGGGCAGTTCGAAGAGGGCCTCTTCGTCTCCCCCCAAGTCACCGTTCACGTCGATCAGCGCCGTTCCGTCGCTCCGCTCTCCAAGGGTGTACGTCGTATCGACCGTCATCCCGGCAACGGTCACCGAGTGGCTCCAGGAGTCACCGGTGTCGAGCGGCGCCTGGGGCACAAACGGCACACCCTGCTGCACCAGGTCCTTGATCTGCCCGCCGCCGAACATCGTCCCCATGCCTTCGCTGAGCACCGCCTTCATCTCGTCGGGCAGGTCGAGTTCGTCCTTCATCGCTTCCATCGCCTCCACCAAGCCGGTGAAATCGACGACCTCGCCGCTCCGCGACATCACGATCGTCAAAGTCTGCCCGACGATGCCCTGGTACAGGTCGTTGAAGTCGAACGGCATCTCGTCCAGCCCCGGCATCCCGCCCATCTCGGCGGAAATCGACGTGAACGTGTACCTCCCGACCACCGTCTCGTCTTCGCTGCCCGCCTCGAAGACCGCGTCCTGTTCCATGCCGATCGTCATCGATACATCGAGATCCATGCCCTGGAACTGGGTCTGCGTCCGGACTTCGTTCGTCATCGACACGTTGTAGGGAACTCCGAGCTCCGGGTCGAAGCGATAAACGAGTTCCTGGCCGTAGGAGGCCATCGACGGGGCAAGAGCTGCGCCCAAGACCAACAAGACCGTCACGGCGGAACGAAACATCACTGAGTCCTCCCCTGTCTACTCGTGTCAAGACGTTCGGCGCGACCGGCCACGCGGCAGGCCGGATTCGCCTGCGGACGCCGTCTCTCGCTCACTCCAGCGGCGCGATCTTCCCCAAGTCTTCCGAGCGCTGCCCGCGCTTCCAGGCTTGCCGCAGCTCGGCCCGGTGCAGGTCGGCCCACTCCATCACCAGGCCGAGAGCACGCGGCGGGAGGCGACCTTTCAACACGGTCAGCCTCTCGATGCCGATCAACACAATGGCACCGCCGTATCGGACGTGGAAGTGGGCCGGAGGCGTGTCTTCACACTCCATCTCGACGACGATTCCGTAGAAGCGACTGACTTCATGCATCAGAGCGGCGGCTCCTCACTGTTCTCAAGGGCGATTCCCAAGCGTACCAATGCTCTCCGCGCCACCGGCGGCTTCCAGCGCCAGGCCCGCGGTCGTCGTGACCTTGGTGCCGGACGGGATGTCCTCCGTCACGACGCAGTTCACCCCGATGAAGACGTCGTCGCCGATCTCGATGCTGCCGATCAGGCGACTGCCGGCGCCGACGAAGACGTTGTCGCCGAGGGTCGGCATCTGGTCCAGCCGCCTGCCGGTCGGGGCGCCGATCGTGACCTGGTGGAGCAACGTCCCGTTACGCCCGATGCGCACGCCGTTGCCGATCACCAGGCCGATGCCGTGGCTGATGAACAGACCAGGTCCGATGCGGGCCCCCGGCGCAATGTCGACGCTGTTGAGAAACAGCGACAGCCGCGCCACGAACGGCCCTACGACCGGAATGCGACGGCTCTTGAACCAGTGGGCGATCCGGTAGAGAACGACGGCCTGGTAGCCGTTCTCGAACAGCAGCGACTCGAGCACGTAGAAGGGGAACGGCTTCGTCTTGATCGCGCGCAGGCGGCGCGTGTCCTCGCGCAGGTTCTTCAGCACGGGACTACTGGACAATCTCCAGCTCGGGTACATCGGCGAAGTCACGCTCGTTGAGCGTCCAGAGCGCGGCGCCCTGAACCAGGGCGCACGCCGCGATCGCGATGTCCGCCTGGCGAGCGCGGGGTCGCGAGACGACTTCGCAGATCTCGGCGGCTCGAGCCGCGGCCTCGGCGTCGAACGGCACGGCGGCAGCGGCCGGCAGGATCTGCTCCTGCGCCAGTCGCTCCGCCACCGTTCGCGGTCCGCGAAGCCACTCGTACAGAACCAGCGTGGAGATGCCCAAACGGTGGCCGTCCTCGACGAAGGACATCAGCCGGTCGAACGAACGGTGAGGAGGAACGAGAGCGTCCACCAGAGCCGAGGTGTCAAGGTGAATCATCGCCGATCGGACTCGCGGTCCCAGCCGACACGACGGGATTCGCGGATCTCACGCAACTCGGCCTCGACCGCCTCCGCCGAGCCCGTCACCTGCGCGCTGCGCAGTCGGCCGAGCACTTCCAGCATGCGGAGCCGCTCGACCTCGCTCAGCCTGTCGCAACGGGCCGCATAGTCGGCGATCGCCTCGCGAACGATCTGGCTCTGGGGTTTACCGAGCCGCTCCGACGTTCGCCGAAGGCGCCGGACGGTAGCTTCGTCGAGTGAGTAGGTCGCTCGCACTACCATAAGGTGACAATACTGTCATAACCGACCCGAACCTGCAGCCTGCGCGTGGTCCTCGCGCAGGTCGACCCCCGGCGGCGGTGCCATCGGCGCCCGGAGGCCCTCGATCACGCCGCGGAGCTTGGCGATGACGGCGCCCTGGTTGCCGCGGACGAGTTCGCGAAAGAAGGCCAGGAAGAGGCCAGCCGAAAGAAACAGGAGGAACGAGCACCACTGCGCCGGCCCGCCGTAGCGGCGCACGAACAGCGCGGCACTGCGGCCGTTGAAGAACGTCCGCGAGGCCCGGTAGCCGCCGACCGTCCGCGCCACCATGTGGTAGAGCACGGCCCGGTGCGCGTAGTAGCAGCAGTAGCCGCGCGCCTTCATCCGCATGCACCAGTCGGCGTCGTCGAGCGCCAGGTGGAAAAGCGGATCCCAGAGACCGATCTCCTCGACCACCTGACGGCGCACCAGCATCGCACAACCGTTCACGTACGGCACTTCCTCGTCGCGGTCGTACTGGCCGCGATCGACTTGTCCCTCGCCACGCTCGCGGGTCATCGACTCGCGAAAGCGAATGCGGCCGCCGGTGGACCACAGCCGGTCGCGCTCCCCGTGGTAGAGAATCTTCGGACCCACGCAGCCGATTCCCGGATCCGCCTCGGCCACCGCCACCAGTTGGTCGAGGAAGTCCGGCTCCACTTCGATGTCGTTGTTGAGCAACAGGAGATAGTCCACGCCGCGGGCGACGGCAAGCTCGATCCCCTTGTTCATGCCGTAGACGACACCCTGGTTCTCCTCGACCCGGATCTGGGTCACACGCGGATGCGCGGCGGCGACGGCCTCCGACGAGCCGTCGCCGGAGCCGTTGTCGATGTGGATCAACTCGCAGGCGGTGTAGGTCATCGCTTCGAGGCTCGCCAACGCCTGCAACGTGATGTCGCGCCCGTTGTAGTTCAGGACGAGGGCGGCAACCGTCGGTGCTCCCTGTCCAGCCACGCGGGTCAGCGTAACGCAGAGGCGGCGGCTAACATCCGCGCCATGCGCCGCTGCCTCCTCGCTGCCGCGCTCATCCTGCCGTGCGTAGCGCTACCCGCGCTTGCGCAGCCGGCGGCCGAGCCGACGCCGACACCAATCTGGCCCGGCTTCCGTGGCCCGGACGGCATGCCCGTTTCGGACAACGAACGGCTGCCGCTCCACTGGTCGACCACCGAGAACGTCGAATGGAGCGTCGACGTACCGGGTTCCGGCTGGTCGTCGCCGATCGTCGTCGGCGACACCGTACTCCTGACCACGGCGGCCAGACCGACGGAGGCGACCAAGCGGCCGGAGTTCGGCACCGAGTACAGCAACGAGTTCATGCGCGAGCTGCGGGAGCAGGGACTCCCCTGGGAGGAAGTCCTCAAGCGCCACGACGAACGCTTCATCGAGTTCCCCGACGAGGTCGATCTCGACTACCAGTTGATCGCCTGGTCGCTCGAGGACGGCGCCGAACTCTGGCGACGCACCTTCTTCGCCGGACCGCCTCCCGGCGGCCGCCACTCGAAGAACACCTTCGCCTCCGAGACGCCGGTCACCGACGGCGAGACGATCTTCGTCTACGTCACCGGCCTCGGCCTCTGGGCCTACTCGCTGGAGGGCGAGCTGCGCTGGGAGCGGCGGCTCGACTCGTTCCAGATCTACATGGACTTCGGGACCGGCAGCTCGCCCGCCCTCACGGACGACCTCGTCGTCATCCTGAACGACAACCAGGAGCATCCGTTCCTCGCCGCCTTCTCCAAGCAGGACGGCCGCGAGTTCTGGCGCGCGGCCCGGGGACGGCTCGCCGCTCCGCACGCCCCCAACCACCGAAGCTCCTGGACCACGCCCTTCGTCTGGCGTCACGACGAGCGCACCGAAATCGTCGCGCTCGGTCCCTACACGGCGATCAGCTACGACACGATGGGCCGCGAGTTGTGGCGGCTCTACCGGCACTCGCTGCTGCCGGTGCCGACGCCCTTCGCCTACGAGGGTCTCCTGTACGTGACATCGGGCGTTCATGGAGACCAGAACCGCCCGATCACGGCGATCCGCCCCGGCGCCAGCGGCGATCTCACCCTGGCAGAGGACGAGACGAGCAGCGAGTTCGTCGTCTGGAACGACGACCGCGCCGGCACCTACATCCCTACGCCTGTCGCCTACAAAGGCTCCCTGTGGGTCGTCTACGACCGGGGCATCTTCGCCCGCTACGACGCGGCCACCGGGGAACGGCTGTACCGGTCCCGAATCGACGACTCGAACGGCCACTTCACGACCTCGCCCTGGGCCTACCGCGACCGCATCTTCGCCACCGACGAGGGCGGCACGACCTTCGTGTTCGGAACCGGCGACGAGTTCGAGCAGCTCCACGCGAATCCACTGGACGAGATGACCCTCGCGTCTCCGGCGCTGGCAGGCGACCGGCTGGTCATGCGAACGCGGTCGAAGCTGTACAGCTTTCGCGAGCCGTAACGCGGCGGCCCGTTACCTGACGGGATGCAGGTCGAGTTCCAGGCGGTCGAAGAACTCGATGCGATTCGGCATCGTCGCCTGGATCGTCTCCGCCATTTCGCGGGAGATCCGCTCCGGGCGGTGCCGGACCGCGAAGAAGGGCCCGAAGCTCTCGGCGACGTCCTCCCGGCCGGGATGGTCGCGGGCGTAGTCGGAGATGTACCCGCCGTCCGCGGCCTGAGCGGCGAGCCAGGCATCGGCGGCCGCGTGGACCGGATCCAGGGAGGTGTGCGCCGCCTCGTGCATCAGGATCTCTTCCAGCACACCGTCGCGCAGGTACTCCGCTGCCTTGCCCGTGTGAATCAGGATGTTGTCGTTGCCGCCGCCGAAGGGCATGTCGCCCCGGTGGATCCAGACCGTCTCGACCCGGGTGCGCAGGCCTGCAGGCAGTTGCCCGATGGCACGGGCATAGAACGCCGCGTGGCGCTTGGCGGTGGCGGCATCGCCGAACTCCACGTTGACCTGAACCTCCACGGTCGTCTCGCCCTCGAACGCAGCGTTAAACAGGAACGCATCCGTCGGCACGAACGCTTCCGCCCGCCGGTCGAACATCCGGCGGGTGTCCAGCCCCGCGTAGTCGAGACTCCGCAGGGCGGACGGGTCGGATGCAACGATGAGATCGGGATCGATGAAGGCGGTGCCGCGGTACGGCGGCTCCCGCGGCACGAGCTGCGGCGTAGCGCACGCGAGGCCGAGCAACAGGACGGTGGCAGGCGCGGAGCCTTGTCGTAACCAGAACACGGCGGCTGGCCTGGCGGCTACACGACGCGGACTTCCGGCACCGGCAGGATGAACCTGCCGCCCCGGCGGCGGAACTCGGCCTGCTGGGCGAGGATTTCCTCTTCGAAGTTCCAGGCCAGGAGCAGCACGTGGTCGGGTGAAGGCTCTTCCAGGAGTCGCTCCGGCGCGACGATCGGGATGTGGGAGCCCGGCGTGTAGCGGCCCTGCTTGAGCGGGCTGCGGTCGGCGATGAAGTCGAGCAGGTCCGGGCCTACGCCGAAGAACTCAAGCAGCGTGCTGCCCTTGGCGGGAGCGCCGTAGCCGGCGAGACGGCGGCCCTCCGCCTTGAGGCCGTTGAGGCAGTCCATCACCTCCGCCCTCAACCGGCCGACCCGACCGGCGAACGCGCGCCAGGTGTCGAGGCGGTCGATGCCGAGCTGCTTCTCGGCGGCCAGGACCTCGTCCACGCTTCGGTCCACCTCGCCCTCTCCCCGGCGCATCACGGTGGCACGGAGCTGGCCGTGGTGGATCGGCAGCCGCTCCGCCCGCACGACCTCCATGCCGTGGTCCTCGAAGAGCCTCATCATCGGGCCCAGCGCCCAGTACGACACGTGCTCGTGGTACACGGTGTCGAACGCGAGCTGGTCGAGCAGGTCGACCAGGTAGTGCGCCTCGAGGACGAAGGCGCCGCCGGGCGCGAGGACCGCGTCGAGGCCGGCGACGAAGCCTGAGAGGTCGGGTATGTGAGGGAACGTGTTCGTCGCGGTGACGAGCGCCGCCCGGCCCCAGCGGTCGGCGATCTCGCCGGCGGTGTCCGCGCCGAAGAAGCCCCGGTAGCGCTCGATCCTGGTGTCGCGGCTGAACTCGGCCAGGTTCTCGGCCGGGTCGACGCCCAAGGTCCTGGCGCCGCGGTCGCGGAAGCAGCAGAGGAGCGAAGCGTCGTTGCAGCCGATGTCGATGACCAGGCCGCCGTCGGCGAGGCCATGCCTGGCAGTGAGCGTGGCCGCCAGGTCGTCGAAGTGGGCCCGCAGCGTGTCCGAGGCGGACGACACGTAGAGGTAGTCGGTGAACATCGCCTCGGGCGGCACGCGCTCGACGAGCTGGACGTGCCCGCAGCCATGGCAAAAGCCGACCCGCAGCGGGAAGCGCGGCTCGGAGCAGTTCAGGTCTTCGGCGCTGGGGAACTTGTTGGCGAGCGCGGTGCTGCCTAGGTCGAGGAAGGTCTCCACCGACCGCCCGGCGCAGACCAGGCAGGCCGACTCAGCCATGGTGGAACGGAGCGACGAGCTGCGAGCCGTGGGATTCATGCCCGACGGGCAACTCGTACAGGTCGGCCAGCACGGAGCGGACCGCGGCCTGCCGATCGGGCGGCACGACAAACAGCAGGAACCCGCCGCCGCCGGCGCCGCAGAGTTTGCCTCCCAGGGCGCCTGCCGCGATGGCCGCGTCGTACCAACCGTCGATCAGCGGTGTCGTGATCGAGCCAGCGAGCTCCCGCTTCATCCGCCAGCCCTCATCGAGAAGCCGGCCGATGCCCTCGACGTCGACATCGCCGGCGCCGAGATCCCGGTGCAGGTCGCTCGCCTGGTCCCGCATCCTGCGCAGCGATTCCAGGTTCAGCTCGGTGCGGTCGTCCTGCTCCGAGAGCACCGCGCTCGCGTCCCGTTGGTGTCCGGTCCAGAACATGAGCACCGAACGAAACAGCTCGCGCAGCCGGTCGCCGGGGATCCGCAGGTGCTCGACGGTCACCCCGCCGTCCCTCTTGAACGACAGCAGGTTGAGTCCGCCGTAGGCCGCGGCGTACTGGTCCTGCTTACCGATCCGCGCACCCAGTACATCGATCTCGATGTGACAGGCCTCCTCCGCCAACTGACCCGCCGAGGCGCGCTCGCCCCTGTAAGAGTGCAACGCGTTCAACAGGCCGACGGCGAAGGCGCTCGAGCCGCCGAGACCGGTGGACGCCGGCACGTCGCCGACCGTCGAGATGTAGACCGGCGGGTCGACACCCACGAAACGCAGGCACTCGCGGGCGATGTTGTTGTCCAGTTCGTCGATCCGCTCGACCTGCTCGCTGCGCGAGTAGTTGACGCGCACCGGCTCGAAGAACAGCTCGCTGTGCCGTTTCACCGTGACGTAGACGTAGCGGTCGATCGTCGTCGAGAGCACGGCGCCGCCCTCCCGCCGGTAGAACGCCGGCAGGTCGGTGCCGCCACCCACCAGGGACACCCGCAACGGCGTGCGGGTAACGATCAGGCGCGATGCGTCCACGTCAGCGAGGGTTCCAGCCGCCTCAGCCGTGCCGAAGCGCCCAGTCGTAGGGAATCCGGTCGGTGAACGGATCGAGCCGCTCCATCTCCTTCGGATCGTGCGGCTCGGTGGCAGCGTTCGCCATGATGACCTGCTTGTCGCCGTACGCCTTGTAGCCGTTGGCGATCCCGGGCGGGATCTGGACCAGAACGTAGTTGTCCTCGCCGAAGAAGACCTCCTGGAGTTCGCCGTGGGTCGGCGAGTCTTCGCGCAGGTCGTACATGACGAGCTTGGCCCGGCCGCTGATCACCGCGTTGTTGACGGTCATCGACCGGTGGATGTGCCAGGCCTTGATCGTCCCCGGCCAGGCTGTCGAGAAGTAGATTTCGCCGAAGCCGAGGAAGTGCTCGTCCGTGGCCTTCAGCATGTGCATGATCTTGCCCCGCTCGTCGACGATCTGACGAAGCGGAACCACCTTGACGCCGTGGATCATCCCTTCTCCTCCGGGTTTGCTGCCTCCGGGTGTGCCTCGCCGGCGCCGGCCTTCCAGCGCAACGACCGGTCCAGCCGTCCCGAATCGAGAAGCCGGTTGAGCCAGTGCAGGCGAACGAAGCGCGGATCGCCGTAGAGCGCCGCGTCGAGGCCGACGCGGCGATAGTCCTCGACCAACCGCTTCGCGCCGGCGGCCGCGTCCCGGAACTCGAAGTCCGGGAAAGCGCGCGCGAACTTCTCGAACGAAGCGCGGTAGGTGCGCTGGTCGGCGCCGGGCTCGCCTCGCACCTCGACCTCGCAGCCGGGCACGAGGTCGGCCGCGATCTCCGCGAGTTCGATCACGCGGTGGTTCAGGTGGTCGGCGCCGGTGTTGAAGGCCTCGTTGTGAATCAGCGCGAGCGGCGCTTCGAGGACGCGGTGGAAAGCCGCCGTCACGTCCTCGACGTGGACGACCGGCCGCCACGGCTTGCCGTCGCCGTAGACGACGACTCGCCGGTTGGCGAAGGCGGCTCCGGTCAGGTCGTTCAGGACCGTGTCGAAGCGCATTCGCGGCGACAGGCCGTACACGGTGCCGTTGCGCAGGAAGGTCGGCGAGAATCCGTCACCTGCCAGTTCCCGGATCGCCTCTTCGCTCCGGACCTTGGAACGGGCGTACAGTGTCCGCGGGTCGAGCGGAGAGGTTTCGTCCACCGTTTCCGTGCTCGACTGGCCGTACATGATGCACGAGGACGAGAACAGGAAGCGACGCACATCGGCCGCGCGGGCCAGCTCGGCGAGGCTCACGGAAGAGCGGTGGTTGATCTCCTCGGTCCAGGTCTCGTCCAGGTTGCCGATCGGGTCGTTCGAGAGCGCGGCGAGGTGGATCACGGCGTAGAACGCACGCAGGTCGGCCGGTTCGAGATCCCGGATGTCCTTGCGGATCGACGGGATCGGCACGGGGTCCGTCGTGATCGTGCACTCGTCGAAGTAGCCCGTATCGAGCCCGACGACGTCGTAGCCGCGTTCGATCAGATACGGCGCCATGACCGAACCGAGATAGCCGCGGTGCCCCGTCACCAGGACCGGGCGGCGAACGAAGGCCGTGCTCATCCCGCCGCCGCCGTTCGCAAGGCCAGCAGCCGCTCGGCGTGCAAGACCAGTGGTTCGCTCTCGGTGACCAGGCCGAACGGACAACCCGCCGCGTCCGCCGCCTGCCCGTCGCGCTCGTCGTCGCCCAGAAACGTCGTCCGGGTCAGATCGAGATGATGATCACGCTGGGCCTGAAAGAGCATCCCGGGCGCCGGCTTGCGGCAGCCGCAGCCCTCGTCCCAACCGTGGGGACAGAAGTAGATGCGGTCGATCCGTCCGCCCGCGGCCTCGGCCTCGCCGCAGAGGCGTCGATGCACCGCGGCCAGGTCGTCCAGCGTCATGCGGCCACGGGCGACTCCCGGCTGGTTCGACACGACGAGCACCCGCCAGCCGGCCCGGTTGAAGGCGGCGAGCGCCTCGCGGGCGCCCGGCAGCCAGCGCAGCTCGTCAGGTGTGCAGACGTACTCAGCCCGCGGTGGGCGCACGTTGAGGACGCCGTCGCGGTCGAGGATGATCGTCGGCGTGCGGGCGAAGAACGCCTCGGTCAACGGCAACCGTTCGTGGCCGCCGACGCTGTAGTAGCGATGCTCGCTCCAGTAGGCGTGGAGTTCGCCCCGGGCGGTCAGTGCCGGGTAGACCGCCTCCTCGAACAGCTCCTGGTGATCCGGCAGGAGGGGCAGCACCGCCGCCTTCTCGAGGATCGCGTAGCTGATCTCGACGCCGCTGAGATCCGGCGTCGTCCGGCCGCGGTCGAAGACGGTGACGAAACCGTCCTCGCCAACGATCACACTGTCCCGGGTGTAGCCCTCCCGGTTCGCGTAGACGGTGATCTGGGCCGCCGCCCCGGAGTCGACGTAGGCGCGCCACATCCGGTCGAACTGCATCGGCCAGTAGTTGTCGCAGTACAGGAGCAGGAACCGGTCGTCGAGCTGATCGGCCGCGTCCTTGACCCGGTGCGCCGTCAGGTCGTCCGGGGCCGTCACCCGGTGGCTGATCTCGACACCGTACGCCGAGCCGTCGCCGAAGTGATCGATCATCGCCTCCGCGCGATAACCGAGCAGCAGCAGGACGCGCTCGAAGCCCTGCTCGCGCAGCATGTCGACAACGTGGCCGAGGAACGGTTTGCCGTGGAACGGAATCAACGCCTTGGCCAGAGTGTCCGTCAGCGGCGCCAGGCGGGTGCCCCGGCCGCCGGCCAGGATCACGGCCTGGGTAGGTCGGGAGTGCATCGTTGGCTCGATCGTCGGCGCTCGAAGCGCAAGCTGAAGTCGCGCGCAGGCGAGACTACTCCGTTTCAATTGCGAACGCGCTTGCCGCCAGGGTCGTACATGGGTCTGAGGGAAGCCTCGGCCGGGACGCGGACGCCCGCGACCTCGATCTCGAATTGGCTGGGCAGTTCGGGGAAGTCCGGCAACAGCGACATGGGGACGTAGCCGAGGCCGACGGCCGCTCCGAGGCTGTGGCCATAGTTCCCGGAGGTGACGTAGCCCGCGATTTCGTCCCCCAGCCAGATCGGTTCGTAGTGGTAGAGCAGCGGCTGTGGGTCCCGGAGCCTGAACTGGATCAGGCGCTTCGCGATGCCGCTCTCCTTCTGCCTGAGCAGCGCCTCGCGCCCGATGAAGCCGCCGGGCTTGTCGAACTCGACGGCGAACCCAAGGCCGGCTTCGAGCGGCGAGTCCTGATCGGTGATGTCGTGGCCCCAGTGGCGGTAGGCCTTCTCGATGCGCAGCGAGTCCAGGGCGTGGTAGCCGGCGTGCACGAGGTCGAACGCCTCGCGGGCAGCCACGATCTCGTCGTAGACGCCGGCTGTGAACTCCGTCGGAACGTAGAGCTCCCAGCCGAGTTCGCCGACGTAGGTGATGCGCGACGCCCGCACCAGGCCATAGCCCAGTTCGATCTCGCGGCTGGTCGCGAACGGGAACGCTTCGTTGGCCAGGTTGGCCGGCGTCAGGGACTGGAGGAGCGCGCGGGAAGTCGGGCCCATCAGGGAGATCACGCCCATCGCCGAGGTCACGTTCGTCAGCACACAGTGCGCGTCGATCGGAATGTGGCCCTTGAGCCAGTGAAAGTCCCGCACCTCGGAGGTGACGGCGGTGACGATGAGGAAACTGTCTTCCGCCAGACGCGTCACCGTGAGATCCGCCTCGATTCCGCCGCGCTCGTTGAGCCACTGGGTGTAGACGATGCGGCCGGGACGCACGTCGACTTCGTTGGCGCAGACCCGGTTGAGCACCCTGGTCGCATCCCGGCCCTCCAGCCGGAACTTCGCGAACGACGACTGGTCGAACAGTCCCACGTTCTCCCGCACGGCCCGATGTTCGGCGGCCGAGTACTCGAACCAGTTCTGGCGTCCGTAGCTGTACTCGTAGCGGGCCGGCACGCCCTTCGGCGCGTACCAGTTCGGCCGCTCCCAGCCCGCGAGTTCCCCGTGGCAGGCGCCGGCGGCCTCCAGGCGGTCGTACAGGGGTGACCGGCGCACGCCCCTCGCCGTCTCGAACTGCCGATACGGGTAGTGCATGGCGTAGAGGAGGCCCAGGCTCTCGGAAACCCGCTCGCGCAAGTACTTGCGGTTGCCCTGGAAGGGCATGTTGCGGCGCACGTCGACTTCCCAGAGATCGGCCGGGGGATGCCCGTCGAGAATGCACTCGCAGACGACCTTGCCGATCCCGCCCGCGGACTGGATTCCGATCGAGTTCAGGCCGGCCGCGACGAAGCAGTTCTCGCACCCGGGCGCCGGGCCGACGTGGTAGCGGACGTCCGGCGTGAAGCTCTCCGGGCCGCAGAAGAGCTGCACGACGTCGGCCGACTGGAGGGCCGGCATGCGCTCCCTGGCGCCGCGCAGCAACGGCTCGAAGTGCTCGCGGTTGGCGGTGATCTCGTCGAAGCAGAAGTCCTCGGGAATGCCGTCCATGCCCCAGGGCCGCGCGTTCGGCTCGAAGACGCCGACGATCAGCTTGCCCGCGTCGTACCGGAAGTACGAGATGGCGTCGTAGTCCCGCACGACAGGCAGGTCCGCATCGAGTCCCTCGACGCCGTCGAACCGGACGTAGTAGTGCTCACAGGCATGCAGCGGGACGTTGACGCCGATGGAGGCGGCCAGCTCCCGGGTCCACATGCCGGCGCAGAGGACGACGCAGTCGGCATCGATGTCACCCTGCTCCGTCGCGACGCCCATGACGCGTCCCCCGGCGGTGCGAACCGAGGTCACCGGCACCTGCTCGACGATCCGGGCGCCGGCGGAGCGGGCGCCCGCGGCCAGCGCCAGGGTGACGTCCGTCGGACTCGCGTAGCCGTCACCGGGGATGTGCAGTCCGCCGAGCAGGTCGGACGTCTCGAGCAGCGGCACCCGTTCCCCGATCGTCTTCGGCGTCACGACATCGACCGGCAGCCCGAGCACCTTCGCCAGTGAAGCCGCGCGCCTGAGTTCCTCGAACCGCTCGGGGTCGGCGGTGACCGAGAAGGAGCCGCAGCGGCGATAGCCAGTCGACTGTCCCGTCTCCAGCTCGAGGCGAGCGTAGAGCTCGCTCGTGTAGCGAGCGAGGTTCGTCATCGTGACCGACTGCCGCAACTGGCCGAGCAGGCCGGCGGCATGCCAGGTCGTGCCGGAAGTGATCTGCCGGCGCTCGAGCAGCAGCACATCGGAGCACCCCGAGCGCGCCAGGTGGTAGGCGACCGAGCAACCGATCACGCCGCCGCCGATCACGATCACGCTCGCGCGGTGCGGCAACTCCGCCGCGCCCTGGCGCCCTGGCTCTCGCTCTCGTCCGGACTCCGGGCGCATCTTCGTTCGAGGTTCGTTCGAGATTCGTTCCGGATGCTCAGCCGAGCAGGCTCTTGGCCCGCTGCGCCGCCCTGATTCCGCCGCCGATCGCGCCGTCGATGAAGCCGCGCCACCCTTCTCCGTGGTCGCCGGAGCCGAACAGGATGCGGCCCCGATCCTGCTGGAACTCGTCGTAGTGGCGAGTCACCCAGCCGGGCCGGTACACGGCCCAGGTGCCCCGCGAGTACGGGTCGCCGTTCCAGTCGTGGCTCATGCTGCCGATCAGCTCCGCCCGCGGGACGTGCGCCCGCAGCGCCCGCTGCACCGCGTCGCCGTCGTCTACGTCGAGGTCGGCGGGGTCCTTGCCGAACGCCACCAGCAGCGTGTAGTTCGCGGCCTGCTTGTAGGTCATCACGAAGTCGATCGGCTCGCCGATCGCGTAGGTTGCGACATTGCCGACATCGCCTTCGGCCTTGAGCAGGAGCTTGAAGCCGGCCCCGGCGTGGCGCTGCCGGCCCGCCTCGACCACCCCGGGGGCGAGCGGGGGGTCGAAGGCGACGTCCGCGATCGTGTTCATCGGCAGGCAGCAGATGACGGCCCGGCACTGGATCTCTTCGCCTGCGCCGGTGACCACCACGGCCCCGTCGCCGCGGTCGCGGATGGACTCGACGGGCGTCTCGAGTTTCGCCTCGAGTCCCGCGTCGGCGACCATCGCCTGGAGCAGGCTCCGCGTGCCGCGCTTCAGCTTGAAGCGCGCGACGGAGTCTTCCACCGTTGGCAGGAAACCGCCGCCGGCGAGGTGCCAGCGCATCAACTCCAGGTAGGACATCGTCTCCGGCTGGCCGTTCGCCATGATCGCGATGACGGCTCGCAGATAGCTCCGCTGGAGGGACGAGAGCTCGAGCCGCTCGATGTGGTCCGTCGCGCTGATCCGGTCCGCGGCGAGCGCGGCTTCGCGATTGTGGAGGATGTCCCACGCCCGCGGAACGATCCATCGCGCCTCCGCGTGGTAGAGCCGCCAGGCCTCGGACGTCTCGGCGTAGCGGGCCTCCGTCAGCCGGATGCGCTCGCCGTCCGCGATCAGGTAGCCGGCATCCGCCACCGCGCCGGGGGTCTCCTCGATCTCCAGGCCGTAGCGTTCCTTCTCGGCCCAGACGAACGGCTGGGTGTGGTGAATCCAGGTGCCCCCGAGTTCGACCTGGTCGCCGTCGAAGTCGGCGGTCCAGGTGCGGCCGCCGAGCCGGTCGCGCGCTTCGAGCAGCAGCGTCGAGTAGCCGTTCTTCATCGAATCGCGCGCGGCGGCGACCCCGGCGAAGCCGCCGCCGACCACCACGACATCGACGTCGTGTCCGCGAACGGCGGACCGGCGGCGCGTGGAAGCCGCGGCGCCGCTTGCCAGGACAGCCTTCCCCGCGAACAGCGATGACACTCCGACGACGAACTGCCGGCGACTGGCGGTTGCGCTTGCCAAGTTCGGCGCCACGGTTGGAGTCATGGTCGCGCGGAAGACTCTAGCGGAACCCGAATGTACACTCGACTCCAGGCAATGACACCAACCCGGAAGGCGCGGCTGTCCGGAGACGGCATCAGCCGCCGCGACTTTCTCTCGGGGATTCCCGTCGCCCTGACCGGCGCCGCCCTGGCCTGCCGGGACGTACCCGCGTTCCAGCGGGAGATCGAACGCGAGGGCGCGGCGGCCTATCCGCCGCTACGAACGGGAATGCGCGGCTCCCATCCCGGCTCGTTCGAAGTCGCGCACGAACTGGTCCAGGAGGGGCGGGAGTGGCCGGCCACCGAAACCGGCGAAGCGTATGACCTGGTGGTCGTGGGCGCCGGCATCTCGGGACTGGCGGCCGCGCACTACTTCTCGAAGCAGGCGGGCCCGGACGCCCGGGTACTGCTGCTCGACAACCACGACGACTTCGGCGGCCATGCCAAGCGCAACGAGTTCCGGCTCGACGGGCGGACGTACCTGATGAGCGGCGGCACCCTGTACGTCGAGGCGCCCTCCCAGTACGGGGACATCGCGGGGGGCCTCCTCGAGGAGATCGGGATCGACCGCGGGCGCTACTACGAGTCCGTCGCCTCGGTAGCGGACACTTACGAGAACCTGGGGCTTGAGCAGGGCATGTTCTTCGACCGCGAGACATTCGGCACGGACGTGCTGGTTGCCGGTGTCGGGAGTCGGCCCTTCGCTGAGTTTCTCGCCGACACGCCACTGTCGAAAGCGGTCCGGGCCGATCTGATCCGGCTCCACGGCGAGGAGCAGCCGGACTACCTGCCGGACCTCTCGCCGGCCGGGAAGAAGGCGTACCTTGCCACCATCAGCTACAGGGACTTTCTCCTCGAACACGCCAAATGCGATCCGGGGGTGGTCCGGTTCTTCGACTACCGGCCCAAGAGCATCTACTGCACCGGAATCGACGCCTATCCGGCGCGCTACGCCTGGGAGGAGGGCCTGCCCGGCTTCTCGGGCATGGAGATTCCGGAGACGCCCCCGGATCTGCTGGCGGACGAGCCGGGCGGCCAGCACGGCCGGGAGAACCAGGCCCGGGCGTACGAGGGAGATCCCGACGTCTACTTCCCGGACGGAAACGCCACGATCGCCCGGCTCCTCGTGCGCGGGCTCATTCCGGGCAGCGTCCCGGGATCGACAATGGAGGACGTGGTCATGGCGCCGCTCGACTACGGGATGCTGGATCGGGCGGGAAACCGCACCCGGATCCGGCTGTCCTCCACCGTGATTCGGGTCGAGCCCGGGCCGGGTGGCCCGGCCCGGGTCACCTACGTCCGGAACGACCGGGGGCACACCGTCACGGCCGGACGGGCCATTCTCGCCTGCTGGCACAACATCGTTCCCCATCTGGTGCCCGAACTGCCGGATGCCCAACGGGACGCCCTGTCCTGGCCGGTCAAGGCGCCGCTCCAGTACACGAGCGTGCTGCTGCGGAACTGGCGCGCCTTCATCGAGGCCGGCGTCTCCTACATCGAGGCCCCAGGCGGCTACCACACCTCGGTGGGGCTCTCCGAGCAGCTTTCGCTCGGGGACTACCGGACGTCGACCTCGCCGGACGAACCGCTGGTGATCGCAATGTACCGCTATCCGTGCGAGCCGGGCCTGTCCCGGCGCGAGCAGCATCGAGCCGGCCGGATGGACCTTCTCCGCACCACGTTCGAGACGGTGGAAGCCAACATCCGGGACCAGCTCAACCGGATGCTCGGCCCAAGCGGTTTCGACGACCAGCGCGACATCGCGGCGATCACGGTCAACCGCTGGCCGCACGGCTACACCTACACCTACAACCCGCTCTTCGATCCGCCGGAGTGGGCCTTCGAGACGGGCGACGATCGACCGGTGGTGACGGCGAGGCAACCCTTCGGGCGGATCGCCATCGCCGGCGCCGACGCCGCCGCTAGCCCCCACACGGACGCGGCGATCCGCGAGGCTCACCGGGCGGTGAAGGAGGTACTCGCGGCGGACTGACGGACGGCCCGGGATATGGTGCAGATGGAATCCGTTCACGGGGTTGCCATGCGATATCGCCACCTGCAAGCGCTGGCCCTCCTTCCACTTGCACCGCTGGCCCTGGCCTGCGGCGCCGCTCCAGAGCCGGCGCTCGAAGCCGCGGCCGAACCGCCGCGGCGCGTCTTCCTGATCACGGTCGACACGCTGCGCGCCGATCACCTGGGCTGGCATGGCTACCCCCGGGACACGAGTCCGCGGCTCGACGAATGGGTCGAACGAGGAATCGTCTTCGAGCGGGCGATCGTCCAGTGGCCGAAGACCGGACCGTCCTTCGCCTCGATGTTCACGAGCCTCTACCCGCACACGACGGGTTTGATCAACACGGCTGCGCAGACGATCCCCGACGACTACCTCGCGCTGCCGGCCTGGTTCCAGGAACGCGGCTTCACGACGGCGGCCGTGATCTCCAACCCGGTGCTGAGCCGGGAGCTCGGTTGGGGCCGCGGCTTCGACCGCTACGAGCAGACCTGGGTCGACCAGGCCACACTGGACGCCATCGACGACTTGCCGGTCGAGCAGCGGCCGATGGCGTTCCGGCGACACGTGTGGGCCGACCGCGTGAACGAACTGGCGGCGCCGCTGCTCGCCTCGCTGGCCTCCGAGGAGCGGCTGTTCGTCTGGCTGCACTACACCGACCCGCACGCCCCCTACCTGCTCCAGCCCGGAACCGCGAACCCGTTCATCGACGACGAGCACTACACGAGCGAAGAGATCGTCGACCTGACCGGCGCCGAGGGCCGGGCGCTCGGCGACCAGAGGGAACTCCGCTACTACGTCGCCCAGTACGACGCGAACGTCTGGGTGACCGACCGGGCGATCGGCGGCATCCTGGACGAGATCGCCACGCTCGGCATGGAGGACGGGAGTCTGTTCGTCCTGACCTCCGACCACGGCGAGGAACTGGACGAGCACGGCGTCCCCTTCGAACACGGTCCGGTGCCCTACAACAGCAGTGTCCACGTGCCGCTGGTCGTCGTCGGCGCGCCCAGCGCCTCTGCCGGCCGCCGCGTCGAGCAGCCGGTCGAGTTGATCGGCCTCTTCCCCACGCTGGTCGAGCTGCTGGGAGAACCGATGCCCGAAGGCTTCGAGGGCCGGAGCTGGTCGCCTCTGCTGCGGGAGCGGCCCCAGGCCCACGAAGCCGAAACCGGCACCGATTCGGATCCGATCGCCTTCGCCGACGCCGGGGCCTACCGGCGCCACCTGCGGAGCATTCAGGACGGCGAGTGGCAGCTCGTCCTGCGTCCGCCGAACCGGGACCGCGAGAAGCCGACGATCGAGCTATACCACCTGCCGTCCGACCCGCTGCAACTCACAGACGTGGCCTCCGAGTTCCCGGAGGTCAGGGACCGCCTGGGACGTCAGCTCAGCAGGTGGATCCGCGATTCACCGCAGAACGTGACCCCGCACACCGAGGCCGCGCGCAAGGCGCTCGAGGCGATGGGCTACCTGGAGTGACGGAGGACGAGGCGGGGACGCCGTTCACGATCGAGCGGGTCAGCGTCATCATCCCCTGCCTGAACGCCGCCGCCACTCTCGGCGCGCAGCTCGAAGCACTCAGCCGGCAGACCTGGCGAGGCGAGATCGAGGTACTGGTCGCGGACAATGGGTCGACCGACGGATCCTCCGAACTCGCCGCGTCCTGGCACGACCGGCTGCCCGGCCTGCGCGTCCTGCACGCCGCCGAGCGCAAGGGACCGGCGCACGCCAGGAACGTCGCCGCGGCGGCGGCAACCGGCGATGTCCTCCTGTTCTGTGACGCCGACGACGAAGTCGCCGATGGCTGGATCGACGGTCTCCTACCCGAGCTGGAGCGCCATGAGGCAGCGGCCAGCCGCCACGAGATCGAGCGTCTGAACGGCGAACAAGCCCGACGGCTGCACGGCGATCCCGCGCAGCAGCACGGCCTGTGCAGCTACACGAACCCTTCCTTCCTCGACCACGCCGGCGGCTGCGGGCTGGGCGTACGGCGCCACGTCTTCGAAGAGCTCGGCGGTTTCGACGAGGAGTACGTTGCGCTGGAGGACACCGATCTGTGCTGGCGCCTGCAGCTCGGAGGCCACCGCCTCGTCTTCGCTCCCGAAGCGGTCGTCCACGTGCGTTTCCCCGCCACCCTCGCGGACGCCTTCCGCCAGGCGGCGCGGTACGGCCAGTACAACGTGTACATCTATACGCGGTACCGCTCGCGCGGCATGCCGCGGCTTCCCGCACTGCCAGGTCTGCTGCGACTCGGCTCGCTGCTGCTGCGAACGCCGCAGCTCCTGTCGAGATTGGCCCGCGGCCGCTTCGTTTGGCTCGCCGGCTGGCGGCTGGGACGACTCCGGGGCTGCCTGCGCTACCGTACGATCGCGTTCTAGGTGGAACCGAACCCGCATCAAGACTCGGCCCCGGCGGAACCGGGGGCGAAGCAGCGGCTGCTGCATTCCTCCGTCAGCGCCTATGGCTCGATGCTGCTGCGCCTGGTGCTCGCGTTCGCCGCACGCGCCATCCTGGCCCGGCTGATTCTCCCGGACGTTCACGGACTCTTCGACCTCGCGCTGCAGTTCGTGGTGATGGCCTCCGCCATCCGCGACCTCGGCCTGACCCACCACCTCATGCGCGATCCGCGCGAGTCCTACGGCACGGTGCTCGCCTGGAGCCTGAGTGTGGGCGCCGCCATGTCCCTGGCCCTCGTCGCATTCGCCGGCGTCTTCTCCTACCTCAATCCGGACCTGCCCAATGTCCTGCGCGGTCTGGCCGTGTGGATCGTCATCGACGCCGCGATCATGGTCTACCGGACCTTCTTCGAACGGCGGCTCCGCATCCGCGAGATCGCCGGCTTCGAAATCCTGCGCAGCCTTGTGTACGGCCTGATCGCGGTCGGCCTGGCCCACCTCGGTGCCGGTGTCTGGTCTTTCGTGGGCGGCGAGCTGCTGGCATCGGCACTCTTCACCGTTCTGCTGATGTGGCGAGCGCGAGGCCGGGTCAAGCTAAGCGTCGACTGGCAGCGACTCCCAGGCCTGCTCCGCGCCAGCCGCTACCTGTTCGTCGTCTGGGCCGCGGCCCAGGTGTTCAACCGCATCGACATCTACATCGTCGAGATCTTCTCGACCACCACCTTCGTCGGCTACTACGGTCAGGCCTACTACTTCGCCTTCCTGGTCGCCCTGACCGTGACCCCAAGGCCGCTGTTGCCGGCCCTGGTCGAGTTCCGTGAGAAGGCCGCAGAGTTCGCGGAGACCCTGCGGCTCGGCACCCTGGTCTTCCTCGCCGGAATCGTCGTTTCGGCCTACTTCCTGTTCTTCAACGCCGAGAAGGCAGTCCAGGTGGTGCTCGGTCCCGGGTGGGAGAGCACGGTGCCGCTACTTCGCGTTCTCTGTCTGGTACCCCTGGTCGATGTCTTCACGACAACAGGCGGCGAAGCGCTGAAGGTGCAGAACCGGGACCGCCTGTGGGTGACCACTGTGCTGCTGAACATGTTGGCTCTCGTCGGCTTCGGCTTCCTCTTCACCTACCTCTGGGGCCCCATTGGCATGGCGTGGGCGAACTTCCTGCGCATCGGCAGTTTGTTGATGTTCTTCAAGGTGCTCGGCATCTTCGCGGGCCGGCGACGCCGGCTGGTTGCCAGCCTGGCTCAGGTGTACCTGCTGCCGCTGCCCTTCTTCGTCGCCGCAGCGGCGCTGCTGCCGACAGGAAGCTGGGGCCGGCTGCTCGCCAGCTTCGCGGCCGCGGTCCTCGGCGGCGGCTTGCTGGCGCTGCGCTTCCTGCCGGACTACCGGAGGTTCTTCCGCCGGGCCGGGGCCACGCCGGACGCGGGCAACGCGGACATCGGGACGACCTCGTGACGGATGGCCGGGCCTTGCGGCTCCTCGGAGCGTCCGTCGCAGCCCTGCCGTTCCTGACCCTGCTGTTCCTGCCGATCCGTACGATCGACGACGCCTTCATCACGTTCCGCTACGCCCGCCACCTCGCCGACGGCAACGGCCTGGTGTTCAACCTCGGCGAGCGCGTGGAGGGGGTGACCAGCCTGTCGTGGACCCTGCTGCTGGCGTTCGTCGAAACGCTGCGTCTGCCGGTGGAGCCGGCGGCCTTCGTTCTCGGCGTGTCGTTCGCCCTGCTGGCATCGCGCGAGGCATACCTGCTGGGTCGCGGCCTCGGCGCCTCACCGGCAGCCTGTCTGGCCGCGGTAGCCCTGGTGGCGGTCCATGGCCGTTTCTGGCTGGTCGCCGCCAACGGCCTGGAGGGCGGCCTGTTCGCGTTCCTCGTCGTCCTCGTGACACGCAAGACGGTTGAAGAGGCCGACACGAGGCTGATCGGCGCCCTCCTGGGGCTGCTCTTCATGACCCGGCCCGAGAGCCTGGTCCTCCTGCTGATCGTTGCCGGCTATCAGTTGCTGGGAACCTCCGGACCCGCCGGCAGAACGGAAGCGCGTACCCGGGCCGTCACGATCTCGGCGGCTGCTCTCGCGGTCGTCGGCGCCGTCACGATCTGGCGGCTCGGCTACTACGGCGCCCTCCTGCCCAACTCCGTGGCCGCCAAGTCCGCGGTCTCGGCCGGAACCGAGACGCTGCTGGCGAATCTGGTGTCGGGCCTCTCCTACACGGTCCGCTTCGAGATCGCGCACGCGCCCCTGATCCTCGGCGCCGCAATCGCACTGGTCCTGAGGCCCGCGAACCGGGCCCTGTGGTTCTGCCTGCTCGTGGTGGTGTCCGAGTTGCCCGCGGTGTTCGTCAACGGCGGCGACTGGATGCCCCACTACAGGCTCCTCATGGTCTTCGTACCCGTGCTCGCCGCGCCCCTCGCCCTCTGCCTCTCGAGAGCGTTCGAGGACTGGGACACGCCGGGCTCCGCCAGACGGCGCTCGGCCTGGGTGCTCGCCGTGCTGGCCGTGAGCGCCGTCTTCATGCTCAGCCGCAGTCCCTGGCAGACCACGCCCGGCCCGCGCTTCACGTTCCATCCGATCACGAGCTGCTACCAGTTCATGGCGACCCGCCTGAAGCCCCATCTGGCGCCCGACGACATCGCCGCAGCCGAAGCGGTCGGGCTCTTCGGCTGGATCCTCGACGAAACGACGATCCACGATCCCCTCGGCCTGACCTCCGCCCATCACGCCCGCCACGGCGAGTACCACCTGAACTGGGGCAAGACGGACTACGACCACCTCCACCAGGTCCGCCCCGCGGTCCTCGTGCTCCACGAGGGCTCGGTCGTGACCCCCGAGATGATCGACCGCGGCACCGACGGCCGCTTCGCCCGCGACTACTCGGCCTGGTACGTCAACCAGCAGCCGCCCTGTGTGCCGTACCGGCTCATCGTCTACATCGACAACGAGCGACTGGAGCGCCTTCGCCCGGCGCTAACCGGCCTCGTCATCGAGCCACTGGCGGACGGCTAGCATCTCAGCCGGCCGGCAACCGCCGGCGCAACCAGATCGAGCCGAAGTGGGTGTCGTAGTCCTCCACTTCGACCGGGCGGTAGCCGGGAATCGTCCGCTCCAGGAAGGGCTCGTCGAAGTGGCGGATCATCGGCGCGGAGAGCAGCACCTCGAACTTTCGATTGAAGCTCAGGAAGGCCTGGAGCACCATCGCTTCCGTGCGGTAGAGCGGCCACTTGGCCCGGAAGACGTACTGTTCGGCCGGGTGGGGCGTGTTGTACGGGAAATGGATGTCGTGCACGTGGACCACGACGCCCGGCCGCAGCCGCGGCAGCACCTCGAGGAAGAGGAACGCCACATCCCCGCCGAGCTTCAGCACGTGGGTCGAGTCGATGAACAGCACGTCGCCAGCATCCAGAGCCTCGAAGAGCCCGAGGTCCGTGGCCTCGACCTTTGAGACGACCGCGTTCACGGCCGGCTCCTCCAGTTCGTTCAACCGCCCGGTCGGGAACGGATCGACGCAGGTCATCTCGCAGACACGGCCGTCACGCCCGTTCGCCGTCGCGGCCAGCCACGCGTAGAAAGTCGACAGGCCGGAGCCGATCTCGACGTAGCGCGCCGGCCGCAGGTCCCGCACCATGAGGTACGTCGTCAGTGCGTCGATGACCGGAAACCCGGGGCCGTACCCCAGCGCCCGGATCTCGCTGTGCGGCGGCAACGCGTCGAACTCGCCGCCATGTACGTCGATCAACGCCGAGAGCAGCGCTTTCATCGCGTCCAGGTCGTAGTCGACTCCGACCAACTCGCTCGGCCGGTCCCACGACTCTCGGGACTCCGCCACCTCTGACAGCACCGGCAACGGCGAGTAGAAGTCGGCCGTGCGCGCCACGTTCCACCCCAACCGCCGCAGGGCGGCAAACAGGGCCGCGTGCAACCGGCGGTAGATCGTCCTCAGCACGTTGACCATCGGATGCCGACGATAGCCCGTTCGGAACTCAAGGAGCGAGGCATCGCCTCGCGCATTTCCGCCGCGCGATCCGGAGTCGGCCACCTGTGCCGATCCGCCGGGACAAGCCACGAAAATATCGCTCGAAGAGACGACAAATTCGCCAAGATCTCACACAGCCTCCTATAGGCTCCCCGTTCGGTCGGACAGCTTCAACGGACAGAGTTCAATTGAGTCGCCCCGCTCAACGTAGTGCCGCAACTCCTCGCCTAGGTGCCCGGTGATCGGCCCCGCAGGAGTTCTCAAGGAACGTTCGAAGACAGCACCGGCCCGGAACCTCAATCAGACGATCGAGGCCGCTGCCCGCAACCTCTTGAGCAGTCGCAAAGAGGACGGCCATTGGCGCTTTGAGCTCGAGGGCGACACGATCCTTGAATCGGAATACGTGCTGCTGCTCTACTTCCTCGGCCGCGTCGACGATCCGAGAATCGCTGCCTGCTGCCGGCGCCTGCGCAGCCAGCAGATGCCGACCGGCGGCTGGGCGACCCATCCGGGCGGACGGGTCGATCCAAGCGTGTCCGTCAAGGCCTACCTGTGCCTGAAGCTCGCCGGCGACGACCCACGTTCGCCGCACATGGCCGCGGCGCGCCGCGCGATCCTCGGCGCCGGAGGCCTGCGCGCCTGCAACTCGTACACGAAGTTGTACCTGGCGATCTTCGGCCTGTGGCGCTGGCGGCATGCGCCGGCGGTGCCCCCGGAGATGATCCTCCTGCCGCGGTGGTTCTGCTTCAACATCTACGACATGTCTTCGTGGACGCGGGCGATGGTCGTGCCGCTGTCGGTGATCTGGGCCCACAGGCCAAACGTGCCGCTCGACGTCACGCTGGATGAGCTCGAGACGGAGTTCGTCCCCGCTCCTGTTCGGCCTCCGCTGATCAAGCTGTTCTGGGCGCAGGGGTTCACCGCGCTCAGCGCTCTGCTCAAGCTGGTCGAGTGGATCGGCCCTCTTCCCTGGTGGCGGCGCCGTGCCCTGCTGAAGGCCGAAAGGTGGTTGACCGAGCGCATCGAATGCGCTGACGGTCTGGCCGCGATCTTCGGGGCGATCGTCAACGCCGTCATCGCCTTGCGGTGCCTGGGATACGACGTGAGCCATCCCCTGGTTCAGGCTCAACTGCGGGAACTCGCACGGTTCGAGATCGAGGAGGCCGGGGAGACCCGGCTCCAGCCCTGCCTGTCGCCGGTCTGGGATACGACCCTGACGGTGAACGCGTTGCTCGATGCCGGCGTGGATGACGGGAAAGCCCCGATTCAGGAAGCTCTGGAGTGGCTGCTGGACCGGGAGATCTCGGTTGCGGGCGATTGGCGCCAGGGGAGTCTCCAGGAGGCGCCCGGCGGTTGGTGCTTCGAGTACCGGAACGACTACTACCCCGACTGCGACGACACGGCGGAGGCACTGCTGGCGCTGGCCCGGGTCCGGGGGCGCTTCGCGCTGGAAGCGAGACGGCAAGAGGCACTGGCCCGGGGACTGTCCTGGCTTCTGGGCATGCAGAACCCGGACGGCGGCTGGGCCGCCTTCGACCGGGGATGTGACAAGGAAGTCCTTACCTTCATTCCCTTCGCCGATCACAACGCGATGATCGATCCGAGCACGCCGGACATCACCTCTCGGGGCATCCGTGCCCTGCTTGCCGCGGGACTCGATCGGCGGGAGGCGCCGGTCAGGCGGGCTGCCGGGTACCTGCTGCGACAGCAGGAGGAGGACGGAAGCTGGCCCGGACGCTGGGGGGCCAATCACATCTACGGGACCGGGCTTTCGCTCGGGGCTCTAGGTGAGTTCGCCTGCACGGCGCCGCGCGACAGCTCGGACGCCCTGGCGCGGGCGTTGAGGCGTGGCCGGAACTGGCTAGTCCGGGTCCAGAACGGAGACGGCGGGTGGGGCGAGTCCCTCCGTTCCTACGAGGATCCGACCGCCAGGGGGCGCGGGGACAGCACCGCATCCCAGACGGCCTGGGCGATGCTGGGTCTGAGCGCGGGCGTCCGAGCGGACCCGGACCCACGCGAAGCTGGTCCGACTCGCGCGGCGCTGGACCGGGCCGCCGCCTTCCTTCAGGAGCGTCAGCGGGAGGACGGTTCCTGGTACGACCACTGGTGGACCGGTGTCGGGTTTCCGGGAGTCTTCTATCTCCGCTACCACGGCTACGCGCAGTACTTCCCGCTCGCGGCGCTCGCTGCGTATCGCCGCGTTCGATCAGGGAGCCGGGGATGACGATCAGGTTCGCCGAGGAGATTCTCCTGCTCATCCTCGACGAAGAGCACGGCGATTTGCCGAAGTCCTACTCGGAGCACCTTCTGGACATCGTCGTTGCCGGCGCCGTGTTGATGGACCTGGCACTGGAGGGACGGATCGACACGGACCTCGAAAAACTCGTCCTGGTGGACTCGACGCCTCTTGAGGACGAGCTTCTCGACCCGACCCTGGCGGCTGTAGCGACCGGCCCGGGCGATCGCAACGCGGACTACTGGATCGCCCGCACCGCGGAGCGGGGCAACGAGATCCGTGAGCGTGCGCTTGCTCGCCTGGTCGAGAACGGAATCCTGGAAACCGATGCCGGCGGCATGTACTTCTCGTCCGCCGTCTCGCGTTCCAGGCGCTATCCGACCCGTGACGGGCACCAGATGGAGGAAGCGCGCCTGCGAATCATGCGGGTGCTGTTCAGCGACGAGATACCCGATCCGCGCGATGTCGTGCTCATCTGCCTGAGCGACGCCAGCGGCGTCCTGCGTCGTCTGCTCACGCCACAGGAGAGGATCCGACTGCGGGAACGGATCGAGCAGATCCGGAAGCTCGACCTGATCGGCCGGTTCCTGCTTCCGGCGATTCGCCAGAACCAGCTCGCCGCCCCGGCGCCGCCGGCCGCCCGGCCGGCTAGCGAGATACCCGAAGTGAAGGGCCTGCCGCTCCTCGGCAGCACCCTGAGCATGAGAGGGGACCTGAGCGTCTTCTTCGCCCGGCGGTACAGGGAACTGGGCCCCGTCTTTCGCGTGCGCGCCCTGAACCGGCGCCTGCTCGTTCTGGCCGGTCCGGAAGCCGTTCAGTTTCTCCAACGCCAGGGCAAGGCTCACTTGCGAACGGGCAACGAGTGGCTGCGCTTCAGTTGGCAGATGGGAGCCTCCAAGACGATCATCGCCCAGGAGGGGCCTCCACACGTCCGCATGCGCAAGACGATGGCCCCTGGCCTTTCGCCCCAGTGCCTCCACGAGCGCATGCCGGACTTCATGCGCATCACCCGATCGGAAATCGCCGGCTGGCTCCAGGGCGGTCCGGTTACGGCCCGCTCCGCGCTTCAGCGCCTGATCACTCGTCAGGCCGGCGCGCTACTGGCGAACCTCGACATGGTCGACGGTTCCGACGACCTGGACCGTCTTCTCGGGACGATCCTGGACGTGGAGATAGCGCGACGACGTCCGAAGTGGTGGCTGAAGCTCCCCCGAGTGTCTCGCGCCCGAAAGTCCTATCGGGCGCTCTTCGAGGAGATCATGGCAGTTCACGAGCGGCGCAGATCGTCGGGTGGGGCGTCGAACGTGGTGGACGATCTGCTCGATCTTCATCGAAGAGACCCTCGGCTGCTCCCCGAAGAGGACCTGCCCGGCGTCGTCGGGTCCATCCTCATCGCGGCGCTTCACACGGCAGCGTACACAGTGGTCTTCGCGCTCTACGAGGCGCTGAAACGGCCGCAGTTCCTGAACGCGATGAGGGCCGAGGCGGACGCGCTGTTCGACAGCGGAGAGCCAGCCGCGCCCCCGCTGTCTCGACTTGACGTCACGAACCGCTTCGCGATGGAAACAATGCGGGTGTACTCGATCACGCCGGCCGTGATGCGCCGCGTAACGAACTCGTTCGTGTTCGGCGGCCACACAATTCCGGCCGGCGCGGACATCGTGATCGCTTACGGAGCCGCGCACCACCTGCCGGAGCACTTCCCCGATCCGCAGCGTTTCGACATCGACCGGTACACGCCGGAGCGGGCGGAGCATCGGGCAGCCGGCGTCTACGTTCCGTTCAGCGCGGGAGCGCACAGTTGCCTGGGGAAGGGCTTCGCCCAGATTCAGATCGCCTTGACCCTGGCCACGATCTTCCATGAGGTCGACCTTGAGATGAAGCCCCCGGGCTACAGGCTCAAGGTCTCTTACGGTCTGTCGCCGAGGCCGGCCGATTCGTTCAGATTCGTCGCGCGGCGCAGGAGAGAAAGAGACGCCGCTCCCACTGCCTGACGAGGAGACTCCAGTGCCCGGCAAAGACAAGGTCCTTCCGCACTCGAGCACGATGGCCCCTCCGGGCACCTGGCTGCGCCTCCTCTGGGAGAACGGCGGCGCCTCCCCGGCCTACTGGGGCAAGGTGGCGCGGATCCTCATCCCGACGACGCTGGCTGCTCCTCTCCGGATCGTGGAACGACTGCGCTGGGGCGGCGCGGTCGCCCGCGTGGAGATCGACAAGCCGCCCGTGTTCGTGCTCGGCGTCGCCCGTAGCGGCACGACGCATCTGCTCAATCTGATGTCGCAGGATCCCCAGTACGCGTGGATCTCGACCTTTCACGCCGCCGTGCCAACCTTCTTCCTCACGGGTCGTGGCCGGCTGAAGCGCCTTATGGACGGATTCGCGCCGGCAACCCGGCCGATGGACAACATGAAGGTGTCCATGGACATGCCGGTCGAGGAGGATCTGGCGATCGCCAATGCGAGTCCTTTCTCTTCCCTCCATGCGCTCTCGTTCCCCCAGCGGGGAGAGTGGTACTTCAACAGGTACTGCTTCATGCGAGGCCTTTCCGCCAGGGATCTGAAGCGGTGGGAGCGCGTCTACATGGAGGTGCTGCGCAAGGCGACGCTGGACGCCGGCGGGCGGCGGCTGGTGCTCAAGAGTCCGGCCAATACCGGCCGGATACCTCATCTGTTGCGGCTCTTCCCCGACGCGCGCTTCATCCACATCGTTCGCAATCCGTACGTCGTCTACGAGTCCCTGGTGCACATGTTCCGTTCGGTCATTCCGATGCACCAGCTTCATTCGATCACCGAGAAAGCTCTGGACGATCTTGCTCTCTTCCTTCTCCGGGAAACGCTACAGCAGTACCTGAAGGACCGTGCATCCATCCCGAAGGGACAGCTTGCGGAGCTGCGTTTCGAAGATCTTGAGCGGAGTCCGTTGTCGGAGCTCGAGACCGCCTACACGACGCTGAACCTGCCGGGCTGGGAGGCGGCGCGGGTCGGGATCGAGAGCTACCTGGGTGGAATTGCCGGCTATCAAAAGAACCGGTACGCAATCGATCCGTGCACGGTCGGACGCGTTCAGCGGGAGTGCCGCTTCGCACTGGACACATGGGAGTACCTGCCGCCCGACGGTCCGTCGGCCGCGGTGTCCTGGGCGTCACGGTGAGTTGTCGCGGTGCTCGTGCCGTCGCGCTAGGCGATCCTGGACGATCTTCGAATCTCTACCGGCGCTGTAGCCGCAAGCCGACGAAGATCGTGCGGCCCGGCGTGACGAAGCCGGGGACCTCGAAGTAGTCCTCATCGAGGAGGTTCTCGATCCGTACAAAGGGTCTGAGCCACGACAGGCTGTAGCTCAGGTGGAGGTCGACCTTGGTGTAGTCGTCCATGACCGCCCCGTCCGAATCGGTCCGGTCGGAAACGAAGGCCGCCATGACGGCCGCCGCCAACCGCGCCGTCGGCTGCAATAGCGCAACCGCCGTCGTACGGTTCTTCGGGCGCCGGGCCAGGGGATTGCCCGTGGCCTCGTCTTCCGTCCGGTTGTACGTGTGCGAGAACTCGAGGCTGGTCGTGACGTCCGGCCGGTAGCGCAGGGTGAATTCCGCGCCGTTCGAACTCGCCTGGGCAACGTTGCCGAAGGTGAAGCTCGTCAGATCGAACTCGATCAGTTGATCGAAGTCGATGTCGAACCAGGTCAGATCGAGCGTCACGCCCGAATCGCCCAGCCGCTGCTGCACCCCGATGTCGAAGCCTTCGGTCGTCTCGGGCAACAGGTTCGGATCGCCCGAGAACGGAAAGTAGAGCTCGTTGAAGTTGGGCGCCCGGAACGCCGTGCCGTAGCTGCCGTGGACACGGCCGCGGCCATCGCTCCAGCCGCCCGACACGGTGACCCGATGACTCGTCTCGGATCCGAACGTCGAGTGCTCGTCGCCGCGCACTGCGGCGGTCACGTGAAC
Organism: Holophagales bacterium; assembly: GCA_009836625.1. Lineage (GTDB taxonomy): Bacteria > Acidobacteriota > Thermoanaerobaculia > Multivoradales > Multivoraceae > Multivorans. Next base: position 97,204 of record VXVC01000005.1, on the reverse strand, counting down.
ATCGTCCGTGATCGACCACTGGTCCTGCACGAACCAGGAGTCCAGGTCGGCCTCTTCGTCGAACGTGCCGGCGCTCGCCCCCCGCCGGTTCTCCGTCCCGAGCCCCAGGTTCAGCACGTTGTCCGTGCCCAGCCTGACGTCGGACTGCAGGTCGATCTGCCGGATCTCGGAACGGATCTCGTAGTTGTTCCAGATCGTGTCCGGGTCGGTCCCGAGCAGGGTCGCATCGGTCCGGCCGACGCGCACGGTCTGTCGCCAGAACGAAGCCAGGTCCTTCTCCACTGTCAGGGAGACGGTGTCCTCGTCCTGGGCGGCCATCGCGTTCAGATCCTCGAGGCCGAATCCGTCCACCGCGGTGTCCCCGCGGTAGGAGCGAGCCCGCAGGTCGATCCGGCCGTCGCCCGCGAAGGCGGCGCCGAGACGGGTGCTCCAGGTCTGGTTCTCGTACGGATCGTCCTCGACCGCGCCGCCCTCGATCGCGCGGTGGGACACGCCGTCGGTGCTCAGGTCGATCGCCGAGACGCTGTAATCCCAACGGTCCGTCGCGCCCAGGAGGCCCAGCTCGAACCGACGATGATCGTGGGTCCCGGTCTCACCGGTCCCGCTCAGTCGCAGACCGGCCTGGCCGCGACCCGTGGTGATGCTGACGACCCCGGTCATCGCCTCCGAACCGTAGGTCGCCTGCGGACCGCGAAGCACCTCGATGCGCTCGATGTTGGCCGCCAGCAGGTGCGCGAAGTCGACCGTGCCGCCGGTGACCGAGTTGACCCGCACGCCGTCGACGAGGACCAGGGCCTGCGCCCCGGAGCCTCCGCGAACCCTGACCGTGGCAATCTTGCCCGGGCCTCCGGCGTGGGTCACTTCCGTGCCGGGAACCGTGCGGAGCAGGTCGAGCACGGCCACCGGATTGCGCCGTTCGATCTCGTCGGCCTCGATCACCGTGACCGCGCTGCCGACCTCCGACGCAGGTACCTCGTAGCGATTGGCGCTGACGACGATCTCCTCCGCGACGGTCGCCGGCTCGGCTTCGGCGCCGGCTTCGTCGTCCTGGCTGCCGGCTACCGGCGCCACCAGCAGGACGGCCGCCGCGGCGTACAGCCACGGCAGGCGCGAGCGGCATCGTGCGCCGCCCCGGGGACGTTGTACGTCGAGAGTTCTCTTGTCTTCCATTCGGGCCTTCCTCCCCCTTCGGGATTACCGCTCGACGCCGCCCTTTCGGGGCCGGCGGAGCGTTGTGTGCCTCGGCAGGCAGCCAGGTCTCCTGGCTTACCTTCGTCCTACTGGCCGGCCCTTCCCATCCCGTCAGGCGGGACAGTGGTTAACGCCGGCTTTCGTCCGGATCACAGTCGCGGGGCGGTGGGAGAGTCTCACTCCCTTCCCTTGAACTGCCTGCGTTCGATGTGTGCTCAGACTCTTGCTTCGGTGATCCTCGTCACGTTGAAGAACCGGGCTGCGAAAGGGCACCCTAGCAGCCCGCGATGCGGCCTACAATCACGCGATGCGGAACGCGACGGGTGAGCAACTCTCCCTGCTCATGGACGAGCCTGACGCCGCGTTCCACGTCCACGCCTCGCACCGCCTGGAGACCCTGGCGGAGTTGCTCGCCGAGGAGATCCGGCGGAGTCCCGCCGAACCGCTCGAGCAAGAGCGCATCGTCGTGCCGGACGCGCTGCTCGGCCAGTGGCTTCGACTCGAACTGGCCACGCATCTCGGCATCGCCGCCCACCTGCGGGTCGAACTGCCGGCGGAGTTCGCCTGGGCCGCGATGCGCGAGGAAGTGAAGGCGCTGACCGGAGAGTCCGTCTACGGTCCGCCCTACCTGCGCTGGCGGATCTTCGACCGGCTCGGGAGCTGGGCGGGAGACGGCGAGATCGGCAGTTACCTCGTGGACGGCGACCCCCGCAAGCGCTTCGAGCTCGCCGACCGGCTCGCGGTCGCCTACGACCGCTGCCGCGTGTACCGGCCGGAGAACATCCGTGCCTGGCAGCGGGGGCCGGCCGAGGACTGGTACGCACGCCTGTGGGCGGAACTCGCCGCGGCCGACTCCGAGCCGCGGCACTGGGTCGACGCGATCGACAGCTATCGTGAAGCGCTCGCGGGACGCGCGCCGGCGACGAAGAAACGCGTGAACTTCTTCCAGGTCGCGGAGATGTCGCCGACTTACGTCGAGGCGCTGCGGCTCGCCGCGTCGGTGATGGACGTCCACCTCTACGTCCTGAGCCCAAGCCGACACTTCTGGACCGGACCGACCGGACGCGCCGGTGAGGCCGGAAAAGCGAACGAACTGCTCGACGCCTGGGGCCGGTCGGCGCGGGACCTGCGCGACCAGCTCCTGGCCGAGCCGAACACCGTCGTCGTCGCCAGCGGCCCGCGGGAAGGCGACGTACCGCGGGCCGCCACCTGCCTCGCCGCCGTGCAACGCGACACTCTCGGCGCCACGCCGGATACCCCCGACAGCCCGGCCGAACCCGCCGGCTCGGCCGACTCGATCCAGGTCCACGTCTGCCATTCGCCCACCCGCGAAGTCGAGATCCTGCACGACCGCCTGCTCGGCATCTTCGATTCCCTGGAGGACATCCAGCCCGCCGACGTGCTGGTGCTCACGCCGGACATCGACACCTACGCTCCGCTGATCGAGGCCGTGTTCGGCGCCGCCGACCGCATCGGCTTCAGCATCGGCACGCGGAGGCTGAAGGAAGGCGCCGCCCTGACCGCCTTCCTCGACCTGCTGGCGCTACCCGGCTCCCGGTACACGGCGACCGACCTGCTGGCGCCGTTGCTCGCCGAGTCCGTGCGCCACTGCTTCGGCATCACCGACACGGATCTCGCGACGCTCCGCGGCGCGGTCGCCCGCTCACGCGTGCGCTGGGGAAAGAACGGCGAGCACCGGACCGAACTCGACGTTCCCGCGTCGGCGAACCACAACTGGCGGCGGGGTCTCGACCGGCTCCTCCTCGGCTACGCACTCGACGAAGGGGACGTCCTGGCCGGCGGCATCAACCCCTGCGCGCTCGACGGGCGTGGCTTCCACGACGGCGCCGCCGACTACGAGCTCCTCGGCCGCTTCCACCGCTACTGCGAGCTCGCGGTCGGGCTAGGCAACTGGATCACCGCCGAACAGGAGGCCGCCGGCTGGACGAGCCGCCTGCGAAGCGACGTCCTGGACGAGTTCTTCGACGCCGGGATCCGCACCGGGTCGGAGGCCGCCCGGGAGGTGCGCACGGTGTCCCGGCTGATCGAGGAATTCGACGAGCAGTGCCGGCAGGCCGGCAACACCGGCCCCATCCCGTTCGCGGTACTGCGCGAGGTGCTGAACGAGCTCGCCGCGCAGTCCGTCCGGTCACCGCCGCGGCTCGCGGACGGAATCGCGGTCGCGTCGCTGGCCTCTGGGCAGATCTTCCCGGCGAAGGTGGTCTGCACCGTCGGCATGAACGACCGCGCCTTCCCTCGGCGCTCCCCGCCGGACGTCTTCGACTTCGAGGCCGAACTGTTCGACCGGGAGCAGCCGAAGCCAGGTGACCCGGACCGCCGCGACAGCGACCGCTTCGCCTTCCTCGAGGCCCTGCTCGCCGCCCGGAACTGCTTCGTCGTCACGTGCACCGGCAGGGACCTGCAGGAGGACAAGCCGATTCCGCCGTCGGTCCTGGTCAGCGAACTCCTCGACTACCTGGCGGAGCGTTTCCCCGCCTCGGAACCCGAACCGCGCGACCGCTGGCGAACGGAGCATCCGCTTCAACCCTTCAGCCGCCGGTACTTCACAACCGACATCGCGGGCGAGCGCGGCGAGGAGGCGGCGGGCGCGCCGGCGGAGCGGAAGCTGTTCAGCTTCTCGCATCCGATGCTCCAGGCCGCGAAGGCGCTGCGTTCGGGCGGCGAGGCGCCCCGCCGCTTCGACGGCCAACTGGACGCCGATCCGAACAGACCGGACGATGATGCACCGCTGAAACTCGAACTGGAGGACCTGATCCGTTTCTCCGAGAGCCCGTCGAGGGCCTTCCTCCGAGACCGGCTGGGCATGGCGCTCAGTACGCGCGAGGACGACGTGGAGAACGACGAGCCGCTCGACCTGAACGCGCTCGAGGTCTGGCAGTTGAAGAGCGAACTCAGCGGCAAGGACAACCTCGACGACGAAGCGACGCTCGAGCTCGCCGCGGCCCGCGGTCTGCTGCCGGCGGCGAACCTGGGGCGCATCGAGCACCGGCAGTCGGCGGCGCAGGTGGCGGAGCTCAACCACGAACTCAAGCACTTCGACGCCCAACTTGAGGCGGAGGTCCAGGGTCTCGAGGTCGACCTGGAAGGCGTCCGGCTGATCGGCGCGGTCGAGCAGTTCGACGCGGCGACCAACGAACTCCTCTTCTGGCGCATCGGGAGCGTGCGGCCGAAGGACCGGATCGCGACTTGGCTCAGGCTGCTCGCGCTCATCGGCAGCCGGAACGAAGCGGCCAGCGCTCGCCTGCTGGGCTGCGGCAGGGAACTCCAGAAAGTCCAGGTCCTGGGACCGGACCCTGCGACCGCCCGGTCTCTACTGGCCGACTGGACGGAAGTCTGGCGGGAGAGCCGGCGGCGGCCCCTGCCCTTCTTCGCAAGGACATCGTGGGAGTGGCTCGAAAAGCAGGCCTGGAACGCCAACGTCGAGCGCGCGTGGTCGGGGCAGAGCTACAGCGAGGGCAACAGGCCCTCTCACCAGCTCATCTTCAACGGCAAGGCGGAAGGCGTCGAGTTCGAGGACCTCGCCCGCCGCCTGCTGGGTCCGCTCAAGGAGGCCAGCTCGTGATCGCCGGCGACCTGCGAGGCGACGCGTTCCAGGCGCCTCTCGATGCCGACCTGCTGATCGAGGCCAGTGCAGGCACCGGCAAGACCTACGCCCTGACCACCCTGGTCGCGCGACTGATCGTCGAGGAGAATCGCTGCATCGAAGAACTCCTCGTCGTCACCTTCACCGTGGCCGCCGCCGGCGAGCTGCGGGCGCGGGTCCGAAGTGCGCTGCACGCCGCGCGCGCCGCTGCCGGGCCCGGTGCGCGGAGCGGGGGCGACGACCAGGCGCCGCGGCTCCGCGAGTCATGGCGGCGAGCCAACGTGACGGACGAGCAGGCGCGCGAGCGACTCGTCCAGGCGCTTCGCGACATCGACCGGGCGACGATCACGACGATTCACGGCTTCTGCCAGCAGGCGCTGGCCGAGTTCGCGCTCCCGGCCGGCATCCCGTTCTCATTCGAGGTCGCCGGCGACGGCGCCCTGGCGGTGGGCGACGGGGTGCGCGACTTCTGGAGGCGCCGAATGGTCGGCGAACCCATCGCCCTGCTCGAGTACGCCAGGTCGAAGGGTTTCGTTCCAGGCGAGCCGACGGCGCCCCGGGCAGAGAAGACGACGGATTGGGTCGCGCACCAACACGCCAGGCCGCAGGAGATCCGGGGCGTTCCGGAGAGCCTGGAGGACGATCCGAGCTCGAAGCGGGAGCAATGGCTCGAAGCGCTCCGGGCGGCCGAGCGGGCCTGGGCGGACCCCGCCCAGCGAGAGGCGTTCCTCCAAGTTGCCAACCCGGAACGCTGGACGGCAGCGCACCGTAAGGGCGTGGGCGCGCGCGGCCACGCCATCATCGACGCCTTCGATGCCGGCGTTCCGGAGGAGTTGGCGCCGCACCTGGTCGGCGCCTTCGGGATCCGGGCACTACGGAAAGGCCTCTACAAGACAGGCGCCCAGAAGATCGACCCGCCGCCGTCCGCTCCCCTGTTCCACCACTTCGAACGAGTCGGCGAACTGGGAGAGGAACTCGGTGAACTCTGGCTGGCCGGCCAGCGTCGCCGGCTTCTGGAAGACGTCGGAAAGACCCTGCATCACGACGCCTGGATCGACCGCCGCCTGAGCTTCGACGGCCTGCTGGTGGAGCTTCACCACGCACTCGAGGGAGAGCGAGGGCCGGAACTCGCCCGGCGGATTCGCGACCGCTACCCGATCGGACTGATCGACGAGTTCCAGGACACGGACCGTCTGCAGGCCGAGATCTTCAGGACGATCTACCCGGGCGATGCCGGCGACGCGAACGGGCGTCTGTTCGTCGTCGGCGACCCCAAGCAGTCGATCTACCGATTCCGCGGCGCGGACGTCTTCGCCTACCTCGAGGCCCAGGACCGGCTCTGCGCCGTGCGGGAACCTCTTCGGCTGGAACACAACTACCGCTCGGCGCCCGGGCTGATCCGCGCCGTCGGCGAACTCTTCACGCGGCCGAATCCGTTCCTGCTGCCCCGGTTCACGTTCGAACCCTCGCGGTCGGCCCATCGCAAGCGCACCGAGCTCGAAGTCGAAGGGGAAAGGGGTTCCCCGCCTTTCCGGTTCGTCCTGATCCCGGAGGGCCCCGGCAAGAAACGCAACAAGGACGCCCTCACCGGCCTGGCGGCCCGGCATGCGGCGAGCGAGATCGCGCGGCTGATCGCCTTGGGCGCGGATGGCGACGCGGCGCTGGTCTCCGCCAACGGAGACAGGAAGCACCTCAGGGGCGGCGACATCGCCGTGCTGGTCCGCACCGGCCTGCAGGGCGCCGCCGTCGCGGAAGCACTCCGCGATCTCGAGATCGACAGCGTCGAACTCGGCACGGACAACATCTTCGACTCGGCGGAGGCCGACGCGCTCCACCGCCTTCTGCGCGCCCTGTGCCTCGACGGATCCGAGTACAACGCCGTGCCTCTGCTGCGAGGAGCACTCGCCGCCGACCTGTTCGACCTGGACATGAGGGAGCTGGCCGGGCTCCGGGACGACGACGACGCCTGGGACGAGTGGCGCGAGCGAGCCCGCGAGTGGGCCGACGTCTGGCAACAGCACGGCATCGCCACGCTCATGCGACGCATCCTGTTCAGCGGCGAGCCTGACTGTTCCGCCAACCTCCTGCGCTACCCGAACGGCCCGCGCCGGCTGACGAACTACCTCCACCTGAGCGACCTGCTGCACGAGGCGGAGATCGGCCGCCGCCCGTCGCGCCACGGCCTGGTCGACTGGTTCCGGCAGGCGAGGTCCGACTCCCGCGCGCACGACGAGACGGCCCAGCTTCGGCTGGAGAGCGACGAGAACCTGGTGAAGATCGTCACCGTGCATCGCGCCAAGGGGCTCGAGTTTCCGATCGTCTTCTACCCCTTCGCCTGGTCCGGCCAGGCACCGAGGTCCGGGGGGCACAGAAGGCCCACGGCGAACTACTACGACGACAACGCGGAGCCCGAAACGCCCGTACTCGACCTGAGCCCGAACGACGAGGCATACGCCCGCGAGCGGGTCGAAGATCACGCGGACGAGCTGCGGCTGCTCTACGTCGCGCTGACCCGCGCCGAGTACCGCACCGTCGTGACCTGGGCGCCCGACGGAGGGGCCGAGCACGCGCCGATGGCCTGGCTCCTTCATGGCCGCGACCACGCGCTGCCGGACGGGCCGGCGGAGGCGCTGGTCGACCACGCGAAGTACGTCAAGAGCCTCGGCCCGGACGAATGGCGACAGGAAGTCCGGGGCTTCGTCGCTCGGGATCCAGGCGCGATGTCCGTTCGCGAGGTCGAGGTGGAAGCGTCCGTGGCCGCGGCGCCCGCCGAGCCGGCAGAGCCGGCCGAAACCGAGGCCGAAGAACTGGAGGCCCGCCATCTCGGCCGCAAGCTGAAGCTCATCCGGCAGCGAACGAGCTACTCGGCGCTGTCGACCGACGCGACGCCGCGCGCGCCCGCCGCGCCGACGCCGACCGCAGCCTCCGGCATGCCCGTGCGCGACCGCGACGAGATCGACCTCGTGCAAACCGGCGAGGCGACGGCCGTCGAGGAGCCGGAGAGGGACGAATCGGCGGAGGAAGCGGGCCCGTCGATCTTCTCGCTCCCCGCCGGCGGCCGCACCGGCAGGTGCCTGCACGAGATCTTCGAGCGGCTGCTCGGCAGCCCCGAACCGCCGGAGCCGGACGAGGCCTGCGGGGACGCCCTGTCCCGCTACGGCTTCGGGCAGCAGTGGCTGCCGGTCGCGCGTTCGCTGGTGGCCAACGCGTTCGACACGCCGCTCATGCAGCCCGGCGAGGCGGGGGGCGTCTTCCGGCTCTCCGACCTCGAGGGCGCGATCGCCGAGATGGAGTTCCACCTGCCGGTTGGAGCGCTCAAACGGCCGGAGCTCGGTCGCTGCCTCGAAGAGCACGGCTACGACCACCGGCTGGCCGAAGACGATGACCGGATCAGGGGTTTCCTCCACGGCTACATCGACCTCACGGCGCGGCACGACGGTCGCTGGTACGTCATCGATTACAAGTCGAACCGCCTGGGCAACGATCTCTCGGCGTTCTCGGAGGAGGCGCTCGCCGAGGCGATGCGGGAACACGGCTACCACCTCCAGTACCTCCTCTACCTGACCGCGCTGCACCGCCTGCTGCGGCTGCGCCTGCCGGACTACGACTACGACCGGCACATCGGCGGCGCGTTCTATCTCTTCCTGCGCGGCATGAGACCGAGCGCCCCCGGCAGCGGCGTATTCCGGGACCGGCCGTCGCGTGCCTGCATCGAGGAACTCGATGCCTGCCTGAGCGGCGAAGCGAGCGCGCCATGAGGGCCCACGCGCAAATCACCGCGCTGACGGATGCCGGCATCCTGGCCGAGATCGACCGCTGCTTCGCCCTGCTCCTGATGCGCCTGGGATCAAGCGAGGACGCGGCATTGGCTGCCGCCGTCACCAGCGCGGTCCACAGAGGCGGGCACACCTGCCTGGACCTGCGCAGCGCGAGCCGCCCGATCGCCGAGCTGGTGGAGCAACCCGATACGGATCGTTCGGCCGAGGCTCCGGACCCCGAGGTGCTGGAGATCGCGTTGCCCCGGCCAGACGCCCTGCTCGAAACGCTGCTGGGAAGCCCGGTCGTCGCCGCCGGAGAAAGCCCCGACGCCGAGCGGCCTCTCGTCCTCGACCGCGACCGCCTCTACCTGCACCGCCTGTTCGACGCCGAATGCCGCCTCGCCGAGCGGCTGGTCGCGCTGGCTACGGACAGCGAGCCGATTCCCGGCGTCGAACGGGCGATCGCCCGGATGTTCGACCAACGGGAGGACCGAACGACCGAGGCGGTCGCCGCGCTCCGAACAGCGCTCGAATGTCGGCTATGCATCGTGACCGGCGGTCCCGGCACCGGCAAGACGACGCTCGCGGCCAAGCTGATCGCCGTCCTCGTCGCCGAGGGCCTCGCCGACCCGCGGCGCATTGGCCTGGCGGCGCCGACGGGCAAGGCGGCCTCGCGCATCCAGGAGTCCGTGCGCGGGAAACTCGCCCAGCCGCCGCTCGACGACGTTCCAGGCATCCGGGAGTTCCCGGCCGAGGCCTGGACGATCCACCGCCTGCTGGCGAGCCGGACCAGCCGCCTCAGCCGTCTCGACGCCCTGGTCGTCGACGAGTGCTCGATGGCCGACCTCAAGCTGATGGACCGCCTCGCGACCGCCCTGCCGCCACGGTGCCGGCTGATCCTCCTGGGCGATGCGAACCAGTTGGCTTCGGTGGAGCCGGGCTCGGTCTTCAGCGACCTGTGCAGGGCCGGGGAAGCGGGGCCGCTGGTCCGTTCCGTGACGACCCTGCGGAAGAACTACCGCTTCGCCGAGCACTCGGCTATCGGCCGTCTGGCGCGGGCCATCGTCGCCGGCGACGCCGCCGGCGCGGCCGCCGTCCTTCGGAGAGGGTCCGATGCGGAGACTCGGTTGGAACCGCTCGCGGACGAGGACGCGTTCGACCGCTTCGCGGAGAAGTGCGCAGAGACCTGGGCGGAGCACATGGCAACGCTGGAAGCAGACCCTGAAGCCGCCGACCCGTTCCCCTCGGAGCGGGTGCTCTGCAGCCACCGGCGGGGACCGTTCGGGACACAGCGCTTCAACCGTCTGGTCGAGCGCCGTCTCGCTCGAATGGGGCGTCGGTCGCATCGCGACGAGTTCTACGTCGGGCGTCCGATCATCGTCAGCCGCAACGACCGCCAGACGAACCTCTCGAACGGCGACACCGGCGTCGTCGTGCCCGGCGGCTCCGGGCGTCCCAAGGTCTGGTTCCCGGACCTCGACCGTGAGGGCGAGCGCCATCTCGTCCCGCTCGCCCGCCTGCCGCAGCACGAGAGCTTTTTCGCCCTTACCGTGCATCGGGCCCAGGGTTCGGAGTACGACGATCTCGTCATCGTCCCCGGCCCCGCGGAGTCGCGGGTGAACACCCGCGAACTGTTCTACACGGCAGTGACCAGAGCGCGGGAGCGGGTCACCGTGATGGCGAACGAGGACGCGGTCCGTGCGGCCGTCATGCGAACGACGTCGCGCTCGACCGGACTGCTGGACCGGCTCCGCTAGTCAGCGGCGCCGGTCCGGCAGAAGCCGCCTGCGGCGGATGCCGGCGAGGACGCCGGCGCACCCAGTGCGACCGGCTCCGCTAACAACGAAACCCCGCCGCGGCCGAAGCCGGAGCGGGGTTGTCGATTTCACGAAGCGACTGTCGGCAGGGCCTACTCACCGCCGCTGACGGTGCCTTCGCCGGCAGCGCTATCGGAGCTCTGCCGCTGCTGCTGGCGGAACCGGCGGAACAGCCGGCCCTGCTCCTCCTCGCTCAGCGAGTCCCAATCTGCGCCAGCGTTCTCCTTGATGAACTTCCTGAAGCCATCGCGGTCGAACCGCTGCTGACTCAGGAATCCGGTGTTCGACGGGTTGTACCCGGGCTCCGCATCGGCGTAGGAGATGAAGCCGAACATCATCTCGGAGGTCGTCGGGCCACCGTAGACGACGGTCTCGGTGGGGTCCGGGTTCGCCGGGTTGTCGGCCGAGTTGTCCCACGTCATCGTCAGCTCGATCTCGGTGCCGGCCGGGATCCGCTTGCCGCCCGCGTGGTACTTGTAGTGGGTCTGCCAGTTGAAGTCGTACCGGGGCACGTCGAGAAGAACCTCTTCCGTGCCGTCAGGGTACTTCGCAAGGTAGTGGGCCGACTTGCCGCGCAGATGCATGTGCGGCGTGTAGCCGAGCAGCAGCGCGTCGCGCTCGAACTTCGTCGTCGTCTTGGCCACGTAGTTCGAGTCGCCGGGCGGTATCTCGAAGTCGAACTTGCCCATCGCCTCGTTCTGCATCACGTGGTCCGGCTTGTAGTCCTTGGGGTAGAACCGAAGCGCCACCGACGAACGATCCCAGGTGCCGGTGCCCGGCCCCGGCTCCTTGTGGTAGTGCATGTTCCAGCGGATCGTGGTGCCCGGCTTGACCAGGGTGCCGAAGCCGTCGTCGTGGACCGTCGGGTCGTTGCCCGGGGCGATGCCGCCGAAGGGGCGCGCGATGATGTGATGCACGACCGGACCGCCCGGGCGGAACTCGACCGCCTTGATCCAGCGCGGCTCGGGCAGCATCTCTTCCGTGATCACCGTCTCGAAGTTGACGTACTGGTCGCGGACGTCATCCTCGACGAAGAAGTCCTGGCCCATGTCCATGACCAGGTCGGGCTCGCCGATCGTCCAGCCGTCGTTGGCCTCCCAGACCTTTGCCGGCGGCGCATCGGCCGCGTTGCCCATCGGCGCTCCGCCCTTGGCCCAGGCGATCAGGGCCGCCCTGTGCTCATCCGGCAGTGAGCGCTCGTTCTCGAACACGCCGTGGTGCTGCGGGGCGGCATGCCACGGCGGCATCAGGCCGGCCTCCACCTGGCGGGCGATCGAACGCGCCCAGGGCCGCGTCTCCTGGTAGCTGGTGAACGCCATCGGCGCCACCATGCCGCCCAGGTTCGCGCCGTTCGGGCGGTGACAGACCTGGCAGTTCTGCTCCAGAATGTTCTGCACTTCGCCGTAGTAGGTCGGCGTGGCCGTCGGAGCGTCGTTGTTGTTCGCCGCCGCGAGCGGGGCGGCGAGGGCGAGGATGGAGAGCAAAGCGAACGCCTGCTTCATGGATCGGGCCTCCTCCGGTGGGTTCTGTCGAACGCTAGCTGCAAGACAGTACCACATATTGGGTCACCAACCACGATCTGTCCGGGATCGGCCCCCGCGAATCAAGGCACCCGCTTCGGCCTACGGAAGCAGGGTTCACGTTGCTCGCCGTTCACCAGGATGAGGCGGAGCGCATCAACGGCATTCCAGACATCCGCGTAGCTCACGTACAGCGGCGCCAGGCCGAACCGCATCAGGTCCGGTCCGCGGAAGTCGCCGACCACGCCCCGAGCGTTCAACGCCTGGACCAGCGCGTAGCCCTCCGGGTGCCGCAGCGACACCTGAGCGCCTCGTTCGCCGGCGTCTTCGGGACTCGCCGGGACGACGCCGAACTCCGCGAGACGCTCGGCGGCACGCCGGAGGAAGAGGTCGCCCAGCGCCTCGCTCTTGCCTCCCAACGCAGCCATGTCGACGCCCTCGAAGGTCCGCAAGCCGTCCTCCAGGGCCGCCAGCGACAGGATGGGAGGGGTTCCGGTCAGGAATCGGCGCATTCCCGGCGCGGGCCGGTACTGCGTCTCGAAGTCGAACGGACTGGCATGCCCCATCCAGCCGGTGAGGGGCGACTCGAGGGAGTCCTGAAACTCGCGCGCCACGTAGAGGAACCCTGGAGCACCCGGACCGCCGCTCAGGTACTTGTAGCCGCAGCCGACCGCGTACTCGACGCCGGCGTCGTTGAGCCGCATGGCGACCGCGCCCACGCTGTGGCTGAGGTCCCAGACCAGCGGCACGCCGCTCGCGCGCGCCGCGGCGGTCAGCGCCCGCAGGTCGCGTCGCCGCCCGGTGCGAAAGTCCACGTGAGAAACGGTGGCCACGGCCACGTCGGATTCCAGGGCCGACTCGAAGTCGTCGGGCGCCGTCAGGCGAAGCGTCGCCCCGGACTCCTCCAGAAGGCGCGCAAGGCCCTGCGCCATGTAGAGATCAGTCGGGAAGTTGCCCTTGTCGGCAAGCACGACCCCGCGACCCCGCGCCTTCTGCATCAGCGCCCCGAGCAGCTTGAACAGGTTGAGCGAGACGGAGTCGGCCGCGATCACCTCGTCCGCGCCGGCGCCGACCAGTGGCGCGATGCGCGCCCCGATCCGTTCGGGCAACTCCAGCCAGTCGCTGCGGTTCCAGGCCGCGACGAGATCCGTTCCCCACTCACGGCCGATCAGCGCCTCGGCGCGGTCCCGCATCGTCCGTGGCGGAGGTCCAAGGGAGTGTCCGCCGAGGTAGATCAGCCCTTCCGGAAGATCGAACAGATCGCGGAAGCGCGCCAGCGGATCGCGGCGGTCCATCTCCGCCGGGTCGCGCTTGGGGTCCATCGGTTGGAAGTATAGGGAGGCGACAGAAGCCGGGGTACTTCTACTCGTTCGCCGGGCAGACTATTCTCCCAAGTGAGAGATGAACGCGCCTTTCGAGCAACAGGCCTTCGACATCCCCGCCTGCTACGTCGACGGCTACAACGCGGCCCGGGCGCTGGATCCCGCCCTGGCGGAGCGCTACATCCGCTACACGACCCTGGGCGATCCGCTGGCCGACCGTGCGGTCGAACAACTGGCGGCGATCGTGGAGCCGCACCACGTTCACCGCACGATCGCCCAGACGGTCGACCGCTACCACGATCCACCGAAGGACACGCCCGAGGCTCTAAGGGAACTCATCGAGTCCTCGGCCGTCGTCCCCGAATGGTTCGATCCCGAGATCGCCCTGAAGGCCACCAAAGCCTTCCTCCGCAACTCGGACATGGTCCTTGGAGGACTCGTAGGCGGCGCCATTGTCGAGGGCTTTTCCACCCTGATCAGCAAGTCGTTCCGCATCCGCAGCCGAATCATCCTGAACGGCGTCCGGCGGCTCAAGCAGAACACCCTGCAGTTGACCGAGCAGTTCATGCCGGGCGGTCTGGAGCCTGGCGGCGACGCCTGGAAGCTGAGCCTGCGCATCCGCCTGGTGCATGCCCAGGCGAGGATGCTGCTCAAGCAATCGGACGAATGGGACACTCCGGAACACGGAATGCCGCTCAGCGCGGCGCACATGCTGCTGGGCGCGGCCGCCTTCTCAGGCCGTCTGATGCACCACGTCGCGCGCCTGGGAGGTGACTTCAGCCGGGAGGAGAAGGATGCCTACGTCCACGTGTGGAGATACACGGGCCTCGTGATGGGAATACCCGAGGGGATCATGTTCCATGACCACGCTTCGGCGTGCCGCATCTTCGAGATCGCGGCGACCTGCGAGCCGCCCCCGGACGACGACGCCATCATCATGGCGAACAGCATCGTCAACAGCGCGCCCATCCTGCTCGGATTCACGGAGACGCAGGAACGCCGCGAGATGGCGGCGTTCATCTACCAGGTGTCGCGGGAACTGATCGGCAACGACCTGGCCAATTCCTTCAGATTCCCCAAGTCGCGGTTCATCAAGCAGGTACCCCTGCTGTTCCTGAGGAACAGAGCGGAGAAGGCGGCCCTGAAACTGCTCCCCCGGCTGTTCGCGAACCGGTCGATAAAGCGGTTCGACGCGCTGCTGGACGCCTCGGATCTCGGCGAGATCGAGCACTCGTACGCGCTGCCGACCACCCTCCACGACGAGGATTCGCGCGACTGGTAGCTCAGCGCGGAGCGCCGCCGGCCGCTGGCCGGCCAGCGTCCAGGTCGGCGTGCAGGGCGCCGACGAGCGCGGCCACTTCGGGGCGGGTCAGTTTCGACCCCGGGCCCTGCTCCTCGACTCGGGCAAGGGTGGCCCAGGCGAGGCGAACCGGAAGCGCGGTGAACCCCAGGTAGCCGCGAGGCGCGCCGGCTTGCTGCAGGTGGGCCACGTACTCTCCGGCCACTTCAAGGTCCGCGCGGGCCAGCTCAAACGCGAGCGTCCGGTCGCGGCCGTCCCGAATGAACGACCTGCCCTCATCCTCGTCGGTCGCCGCATCCTTGAGGATGTTCACGAGCTGCAACGCCTCGCCGAACGCCGCCGCGCGGCGCCGGAGCGCTTCCGCCACCTGTTCCAGCGGCGCGCCAAGCAGGAACAGCTCGGTCAACATCTCGCCGACGATTCCGGCAACGACGTAGCAGTAGTCCCGAAGCTCGGGGATGCCCTTGAGGCGGAGCTCGCCGTCCCGGTCGGCGCGCCTGACGATGTGCGCCATGCCCACGCAGGTGCGGCGAACGTGATGACCGACCGCCGACCGGGCCGGCGGATCGAGAGCCCGATACGCCGAAAGCACCTCATCCGTCGCCTCGAGCAACTCCAGGTAGCCCTCGTGAGGTGAGGGTGGCTCGGCGAGCCAGGACGCGACCAGATCTCCCGTCGCGGCGCCTGCCGTATCGTCCGTGTCGTCCAGCAGGTCCGCGAACCGGAACAGCGCCTCGACCCGCTGCTCCCGGCTCCAGACCGCCGCGTCCTCTAGCGTGTCGGCGATCCGCAGCAACAGGTAGCCCAGGGTCACCTGATCCCGCGTCGCGCCCTCGAGTTGGGGAATCGAAAGCGCGAACGTTCTGCTCGTCTTGACCAGAAGATCTTCAAGGTCTGCCATCAGCGAACGCACGAGTCTACCGGTGCCGGGAGCGAGGTGCCCTGCCGGTGGTGCGTGGTATCGTGCCGCCTGTTCCTGCCAGCGGAGCCACGCCCGAGCGCCTCATGAACTCCAATGCGATTGCCCCGCTCTCGCTAGTACCCGCTGTATTCCTGTACCTCGGCTGCTCCCTGGCGGCGCCGCCGGAACTGCCCGATCCGGCGCCGGAGATACCGGCAAGCTTCGAGGAAACTCCCGCAGCCGTCGCCGCCGACGCCCATGAGCCGCTGCAGTGGTGGAAGGCGTTTGCCGATCCGGCGCTCGACCGAATCGTCGACTCGGTGCTCGATTCGAATCTGGACATGGCCGCCGCGGTCGCCCGCGTGGAGCAGGCCAGGGAACGAGCGCGGATCGCCAGGGCCGCGATCCGGCCGGTCGTCCAGGGCGGCGCGGGGATCAACGACCTGACGAACCCCACCAACACGGGCTTCGGCGCCCAGATTCAGGAACTCGGGCTGGAACGGCTCGCCCCCGGCTTCACCCTGCCGGAACGGCTCGCGATCACGACCTGGTCCCTGAGCGCCGACTTCTCCTACGAGATGGACTTCTGGGGACGCGCCAGCAGCTCCGCCCTCGCCGCCGGCGCCGAGTACCTCGCCTCGGAGTCCGACTACCAGACCGCGAGAATCGGAGTCCTCGCCGAGACGATCGGCGCCTACTTCGAGATCGTCGACCTTCGGCGGCGAATCGCGATCAGCCGAAAGATGGTCGAAGTCCTCCAGGAGCGCGAAGACGTCGCCTCCACCCGCTACGACCGAGGTCTCGCCGATTCCTCGGTCCTCTACGGCATCCGCCAGGAGTTGCGGAACACCCAGGCCATCCAACCCCAGCTCGAGAACGGGCTGGCGAACGCGGAGGGGCGTCTCGCCGTCCTCCTGGGCGGCTACCGGGACAACCTGGCCGAACTGCTGCCCGAAGTGCCGGCGCCCGAAACCGCAGCCGACCCGGTTCCGCCGGGGATCCCGGCCGACCTGCTCATGCAGAGGCCCGACGTGAGGGCGGCGAGACACCGGCTCGAAGCCGCCCGCTTCCAGGTCGACGCCCGGCGCGCCGAGCTTCTTCCGACCCTCTCGTTCTCCGGCTCGATCGGGCTCCAGAGTTCCAAAGTCGACAGCCTGTTCAAGGTGGACCAGTGGTTCACCAACCTGGCATCCAACCTGCTCGCGCCGGTCCTTCAGGGGAGGCGGCTGCGCAGCAACGTGGCGCTGGCGGAGGCCCGGTTCGGGGAGCTCGCGGCGACCTACGGCCGCACCGTCGTGACCGCTGTCAACGAGGTCGAAACGGCCCTGGCCGTGCACGGGAACGAGGGCCGGCGCCATTCCCTGCTCGCCTCCCGCCTTGAAGAGGCCCGAGCGACGGAGAGGCTTCGCTCCCAGAGATACGAGGCGGGCATCGGGGGCTACGCCGACTTCCTCGACGCGCTGCTGACCCGCCTGAGCGTCGAGTCCGCCCTGGCCGGCGCTGAGCGCGACCTCGCGCTCTCCCGGCTGACCGTTCACCGCGCCCTGGGAGGCGCCTGGACGCCTGAGGATTCGGTGGACGAAGCGCCGCCGGTCCAGGCGCCGCTACAACCGGCGCCACAAACCGAGTAGGACCGGCAGATGAGTCGACTAACCGGCTTTCTCGTTGGCGGCGCGATACTGGTCGGGGCCACGGGTCTTGCCGTGTTCATGGTTTCCCAGCGGCCCGAACCGGAACGCGTACCGCCGCCCTCGCAGGTCCCCTTCGCGATCACCGCCCCGGCGCAGGCCGGCGAGGGCGCGATCCCCGTGTTCGGGGCCGGGACGGTGCGGCCGCGGGCGGAGGTCGACATCGCCGCCGAGGTGAGCGGCAAGGTGGTCTGGGTCGACCCCGCGTTCCAGAGCGGCGGGCGGGTGCGCGAGGGGCAGGTGCTCTTCCGCATCGACGATGTCGACTACCGGCGCTACGTGGAGAAGGCGCGAGCGAACGTCGCACTCCAGCGGGTCGAGGTTCTCAAGGTCAAGGAAGAAGCGCAGGTCGCACGCAAGCAGTACGAGCAGTTCAAGGAACGCCAGGCGGAAAGCGGGGCGGCTTCCGAAGCGAGTCCGCTCGCGCTCTGGCAGCCTCAACTCGAGGCCGCCGAAGCCGCCCTGGCCAGGGAACACGCCACGCTTGCCGAAACCGCCCTGAACCTCGCGCGAACGGCGGTCAAGGCGCCCTTCTCCGGCGTCGTGCGGAGCGAGTCGGTCGACGTGGGCCAGTTCGTGGCCGCGGGCCGGGGAGTGGCGCGGCTGTATGCGTCCGACGCCGTCGAAGTCGTCGTCCCACTCTCCGACCGGGAAGCGGCGCTCGTTCCCGGCCTGTGGGATCTGCGGGCCGGCGACGGCAATCGGGACCTGGCGGTTCAAGTCGTGGCGGACTACGGAGGCCGGCGCTACGACTGGGACGGGTACGTGGACCGGATCGAAGGCGCGCTGGACGAGCAGACTCGCACCCTCGACGTGATCGTGCGGGTTCCGGAGCCGTACGGCAGCGGCGCGGCCCCGGACGCCGGCGAACCGCCGCTGCTGGTCGGCAAGTTCGTCGACGTGGAACTCGAGGGGATCGCGCCGGACGCCTGGTTCAGGATCAGGCGGCCGGCCCTCAGACCCGGCAACGAAGTCTGGGTAGTGCGCGACGACAGGGTGACGATTCTGCCGGTTACGGTCCTGCAGCGTGCCGACGACGAGGTGTACGTCACCGGCGCTCTCCAGCCGGGCGATGCCGCCATCGTCGGCGGGATCCAGGTCGGCACCGACGGGATGGAGGTCCGAACGGCAAGCGCGCAGCCGGAGTGACGACCAGGCGCTGGGCCATGCGGTACCTGGCGATCGAGTGCGTGCTGCTGGTTTCGCTACTCCTCGTCGGCTGCGGCGACGCCCAGTCCGGCGGGGATGGCGAGGGCTGGGAACTCGTCTGGTCAGACGAGTTCGACGGCACGGCCCTGGACGCTTCCAGGTGGAACATCCAGACAGGCGACGGCACGGCCGAAGGCATACCCGGCTGGGGCAACAACGAGCTGCAGAGCTACCAGGCCGCCAACATCTCCGTGTCGGACGGCGTCCTGATCATCACGGCCCGCGAGGAGGACGCCGAAGACGGTCATGCGTACACCTCCGGGCGCATCAACACCGCCGGCAAGCTGGACAAGACCTATGGCCGCTTCGAGGCGCGCATCCAGGCCCCCGCCGGCCAGGGCCTCTGGTCCGCCTTCTGGATGCTGCCCACCGACTCCGCGTACGGCGGCTGGGCCGCCGGCGGCGAGATCGACATCCTGGAGGTGTTCTCGCGCGATCCGGGCCCCTTTGCCCAGGCCGCGCTGCACTACGGGATGGTCTGGCCGCTCAACACCTTCGACTACGCGAGGTACTCGGAGGCCGATCCCTCGGACGGCTTCCACGTCTATGCCGTCGAATGGGACGAGGAGGAGATCCGCTGGTTCGTGGACGGCGCACACTTCTACACGGTCCGGCGCGACAGGTACTGGAACTACTACCGGGACGCCGAGACGAACGCCCACGTCTCCGGTGGCGTCTCGGCTCCGTTCGACCGCCCGTTCCACCTGCTGTTGAACCTCGCGGTCGGCGGCAACCTGCCCGGCGAGCCTGTGGCCGGCGCGCTGCCGGGCGAGCTCAGGGTCGACTACGTGCGCGTGTACCAATGCCTCAACAACGTCTCGACCGGCGTCGGATGCGCCGGCCTGGCCGACCGAACCTCCGCCGCGGTCACACCACCCGCGCCGGCCGACGTCTACCGGACCGTCCACGATCTCTACGTAGATGCCGCGGGACCGCTCCGTTTCCCGGGCGGGGAGGATGCCGTAACGCTCGACCTCGCCGTCGACGACGCGGATGGAGCGCTTGCCGTCGCGGAAGTCGTGCGCGCCGACCGCGGGACGGTGATCGATGTCGCCACCTCCGGGGGCGGCAGCTTCTCGATCCGCCCGGCTGGCGAGAAGCGGCTCACCCTCTTCGGCATGGGCGGCGCCTCCGAATCCGGTGACTTCGCCGGCGAAGTGCAGTTCGACCTGTACGTGTCCGGCGACGGCACGGATGCGGCGGGCAGCCTGAAGGTCAAGCTCGACAGCGGCTCCCTCGAGGCCGGCGCCGTCGACCTGCCGTTGGCGACACTGAGGCAGGAAGAGTGGACGACGGTCACGGTCCAGATCGCCGACATCGTCCGGAACCCCGCCCGGCCCGGTGGACACCCCGTCGACCTCGGCCGGGTGCGGAGCCTGTTCACACTCGAGCCGGCGAGCTTCGCGCGCCTCCAGGTGGATAACATCCGTCTCATCTGCGGTCACGTCGTGCAAGGCGGCTGCGGAGTAAGGCAAGATCCCCACAGATGAGTCAACGAACCGGCTGGGCCATCGGAGGCCTGATCCTGACCGGAGCCCTCGCCGTCGCCGCCTCGATGGTCCTGCTGCGGCCCGAGCCGGCCACCCGGCCTCCCCCTTCCCGGGTCCCCTTCGCGCTGACCGCGCCGGTGGAGACGGGCGAAGGCGCCATCCCGGTCCACGCCGCCGGCACGGTGCGAGCGCGGGCGGAAGTCGACGTCACCGCGGAGGTCAGCGGCAAAGTCGTGTGGGTCGACCCGGCTTTCGAGAGCAGCGGACGCGTCCGGGAGGGACAACCGCTGTTCCGCATCGACGATGCGGACTATCGCGGCCGCGTGCAACAGGGACGGGCCAACGTCGCGTTGCAGCAGGTCGAGCTGTTGAGGGTGGAAGAGGAAGCGGCCGTGGCGCGCTCCCAGTACGAGCGGTTCAGGGAGCGCCAGGGCAGCGAAGCGAACTCCGACGCTCCGAGTCCCCTGGCTCTCTGGGAGCCTCAGCTTCAGGCTGCCCGAAGCGCGCTCGAGCGCGACGGCGCCGCCCTCAGGGAAGCGGTGCTGCACCTGAAACGCACCGAGATCCGCGCCCCGTTCGACGGCATCGTGCGCTCGGAGTCGGTGGACGTCGGGCAGTACGTGGCCGCCGGCCAGAGCGTGGGGCGGCTCTACGCCTCGGACTCGGTCGAGGTCGTCGTCCCGCTTTCCGACGACGCCGCCGCCCTGCTGCCCGGCCTCTGGGATCTCCGGGCCGGCGAGGCCGACACACGGATCGCGGCGCGCGTCATCGCCGAGTACGGCAACGCGAGCTACGCCTGGGACGGCTACCTGGATCGTGGCGCCGTTACGCTGGACGAACAGACGCGGACAATCGACGTGATCGTCCGTGTTCCGGAGCCCTTCCTGAACGGCTCGCCGGTCGACGCCGGCCTCGACCCCGGCACGGCGCCGCCTCTGCTGGTCGGCAAGTTCGTGGACGTGGAACTCCAGGGTCTCGCCCCGGAGCGGTACTTCAAGGTGCCGGACTCGGCGCTCCAAACCGGCGACGAGGTCTGGGCGGTACGGGACGGCAAGGTGAACATCGTGCCGGTGCAGGTCCTGCAGCGCTCCGGCAATGTCGTGTACGTCACCGGAGCGCTCGAAGCGGATCAACCGGTCATCACCGGCGGCGTCCGGCTCGCCACCGAGGGCATGGCGGTGCAGACGGCGGCAGGAGGCCCGTGAGACCTGGCGGGCGAAACCCGCTTCCAGATCAGCGATAGTCTCTCGCTCATGGACGCTGACGGCACCTCCGAGGTACTCGCCCGGTTGAGGGACGTGCTGCGCGACAGCGCGGTCGAGGAGCATGACTGGGACGCGGTGGGCCCGGAGACACCGATCGAGTCGCTCGGCTTCGACTCACTGACCATCCTGGATGTGCTCTACGACGTGGAGGAGGAGTTCGGGATCGCGCTCGATCCGAAGCAGGTCGTGAAGACCCGCACGATCGGCGAGATCATCGCGCTGCTGCAGCAGAACGGAGCCTGAGCGCAGCCTCCTGACCCGGGTGCTCCACCTTCTCGAGTACTGGGCGGCCCGGCTGGCGCTGTTCGGCGTCGATCTGCTGCCGCCGGCCGCCGCCTCCCGCTGGGCCGCGGCGCTGGGCTCGCTGTGGTGGACGGCCGACCGGCCGCGGCGTCGCGTAGCAATCTCGAACGCCCTGCGCGCGGGCGTGGCCGATGACGTGCGGCAGGCGCGGGCGATCGGCCGCGGCGCTGCCCGCCACATGGGGATGGTGCTGGTCGAGTCGATGAAGTCGGCGCTCGTGCTCGACGACCCGGAGCGGCTCCGAGTACACGTGCCAGAAGATGTGGCGGCGGTGCTGGAGGATCCGGACCGCGGCCTGATCGTCGTCTCGGGCCACTTCGGCAACTGGGAGATCGCTGGCCAGTGGCTGTCGCGCTACAAGCCCGTCGCCGGCATCTCCCGGCCGATGAACAACCCGCGGGTACAGAAGCTGGCGCTCGAGCGGCGGCAGCGGGGCGCGTTCCGGATGATCCCGAAGTACGACCCGGATCCAGGGCGTTTCCTCAAGCTGCTGGGCGACGGTGAGATCCTGGCGCTGCTGGTCGATCAGCACGCCCGCCAGGGGATCGACGTGCTGTTCTTCGGGCATCCCGCGAAGACGCACACGACGGCCGCGATGCTGCACCTGGTCGCGCGGACGCCGCTCACCTTCGCGGTCTGCCGCCGGACGGCGCCGCTGACCTTCGAACTGACGCTGTCGCGGCTGATCGAGCAGCAAAGGAGCGGCGATCGGAACGCCGACGTCCAGGCGATTCTCCGCACCCTGAACTCACTTCTCGAGGAAGCGATCCGCCGCGACCCGGACCAGTACCTCTGGGGTCACCGCCGCTGGCGCTAGTTCGGCTCCGGACGCCGGCGCTGGGCGATGCACTCGATCTCCACCGCGGCGCCCAACGCGAGGGTAGGCGACTCGATCGTCGCCCGGGCCGGAGGGCTGTCCCCCAGTACGGCGATCCAGGCCACGTTCATCTCTCCGAAGTTGGCCATGTCGGTCAGGTAGACAGTGCACTTCGCCAGGTGGGCGAGATCCGAGCCGGCCGCTTCGAGGATGGTCTCGATGTTCCGAAGCGTCTGCGTCGTCTGCGGGCCGATGCCGCCGGGCGCCAGGTCGAAGCTCTGGCCGACCGTGCCGAGCGTGCCGGCGACGAAGATCAGGTCGCCGACGCGGGTCGCGTGCGAGAACGCTTCGAGCCGGGGCAGTTCGTCGGTGTTGATGCGAGGCGGCTGGGCGGCCAGCGGCGAGCTGGGCAGACCCAGGACGGCGGCGACGGCGAACGTGAGACAGGCGGAACGTAGGGCGCTTGGGATGTACATGCCGGAGATTGTAAGTGCGAGTTCCGGCTACAGTGGGCGCGTGACGCGATCCTTGCTGATCTGTCTCCTGCTGGTGGCCCTCGCCGGGCCGCTTGTCGCCGCTCCGGCGGCCGACCAGGAAGCTGCGTCCGGCGAGGACCAGCAGGCGGCCACGCAAAGCGAGTTCGCGGAAGAGATCGACGTCATCGGCCTCGCTCCACTCGACCACGCGGGGGAATCGCCCGACCGCGTGCCGTGGACCGTCCACCGGGTGGCGCCGCAGGCGCTCGACCTGTCGGCGGTTTCGGGCGTCGGCGCCCTGCTCGAGGCGGAACTTCCCGGCGTGAGCCTGGCGCCGGCGCAGGGAAGCGCGCTGCAGTCCGACGTGCTCTACAGGGGCTTCGGGGCGTCGCCGCTCCTGGGCGCGAACCAGGGCCTCTCGGTCTACGAGGACGGGGTGCGGGTCAATGAGGTCTTCGGCGATGTCGTTGCCTGGGACCTCGTGCCGACGTTCGCGGCGGAACAGGTCGAACTCCTGCCCGGTGCGAACCCGATGTTCGGCCTGAATACGCTCGGCGGGGCGCTCGCGTTGAACACCCGCAGCGGCTTCAATTCGGAACGGTTCGACCTGACGCTCGAGGCCGGTTCCTTCGGTCGCCGGGCGGGCGAGTTCGGCGCCGGCGGCGCCTTCGGACCCGATGACGAGTACGGCTGGTTCGTCGGCGGTCGCTCCTTCGAGGAGGAGGGCTGGCGCGACTTCTCGCCCAGCTCGCTGCGGCAAGCGCTGGTGAAGCTCTCGCATCGCGGCGAGCGCGAGCGGATCGACTTCGCGGTTGGCGTCGCGGACAACGACCTGATCGGAAACGGCGTGACGCCGGTGGAACTGCTGGAGATCGACCGCGCCGAGGTCTTCACGCATCCGGATCAGACCTGGAACGAGCTGTTCTTCCCGCGGCTCCGGATCGGCCGGATGATCGGACCGGGGCTCGAACTCGAAGCGCAGATCTACATTCGCGCGAACGACGTCGCCACTTACAACGCGGACGCCTTCGAGGGCGACGACGATGACGACGATGACCACGGGCACGACGACGACCACGATGACGACGACGACCACGATCACGACGAGCACGATCACGACGACGACCACGACGGCGATGACGATCACGACGAGTTCGACGCGGTCAACAACCAGAGCCGCACCGAGCAGGAAGGCCTGGGCGCCTCGATCCAGATCTCCGGTCTGACTGGTTCGGGCCGCTGGCTTGCCGGCGCATCGTGGGACGGCGGGCGCGCCAACTTCGCTTTCGAGACGGAGCTCGCATCGCTCACCGACTCGCGGACGACGATCGGCAGCGGCATGCTGCTTCCCGGCTCCGAAGTCGGACTGAGGGCCGACACCGGGCACGCCGGCCTGTGGGCGCTGCGGCACTGGACGACTGCGGGCGACCGGCTGACCTGGACCCTCCAGGCCCGCTACAACGACAGCCGGATCGAGCTCAACGATCAACTCGGCACGGCGCTTGACGGCGATCACAGCTTCTCGCGGCTCGTGCCCTCAGCGGGCTTCGTCTGGGAGGCGCGCGCGGAGGGCCGCTCGTCGATGCTCCTGTTCGGCAACGTGTCGCAGTCGTCCCGCGTGCCGACGCCGGTCGAACTCACCTGCGCCGATCCGGACGACCCGTGCCGGCTGCCCAACGCCTTCGTCGCGGACCCGCCGCTCGATCAGGTGGTGACGACCAGCGCCGAACTCGGCCTGCGTGGAGGCGGCCGTTCGCTGCGGTGGAGCGCGGCCCTGTTCCAGAGCGAGAGTCGGGACGACATCATCTTCGTCTCGAGCGGCGCCGGCACCAGCGCCGGCTACTTCACGAACGTCGACGCGACCCGCCGGCAGGGGCTCGAACTGTGGCTGCGCGGCAGCCACGGCCGGCTGAACTGGGATGCCTCCTACACCTTGCTCGACGCGACCTTCCAGGACCGCCTGACCCTGTCGAGTCCGCCGCATCCTCTGGCCGAGGACGGGGAGATCGAGGTCGAGCAGGGCGACTTCCTGCCCGGCGTCCCGCGCCGCCAGCTACGGGCCGGCGCCGACCTGAGAATCGGCGACCGGGCGGTGCTGGGGGCGCGGCTGCTCGGCGATTCGACTCGCTACCTGCGAGGCGACGAGGCGAACCTGCTGGAGCCGGTCGGCTCGGCCTGGCGCGGCGATCTCTGGAGCCGCATCGAACTCACCCCGTCGCTCGACCTCGATCTCGAGGTGTCCAACGTGACCGACCGCGAGTACGCGACGTTCGGCGCTCTTGGGGAACCCGACGAGGTGCTCGGCGACGGCTACGAGGATCCGCGCTTCCTGAGCCCGGCCGAGCCGCGCGCGTTCCGCGCGTCGCTGCGGTTTCGACTCTGAAGGCGGAGACCAGAGCCGATGGCGGCCGCACGCTGCTGATAGTGTGCCGCCGGTGCGCGAGAAGGACGGTCGTTCAGTGACGGGCAGGGTGCTTACCCTCGCTTTCGCGTTCGGGGCCTTCGCCGCGCAACCCGGCACGGCGGAGGACTGCCGGCCCGAGAGAGCCGAAGGTCCGGTAACCATCGAATCCTGCGAGATCGACGGCACCGAGTTCCGCCTGTTCCGGGCCGAGGTGGTCGTGCAGGGGTCGATTCCGTCGGCGATCGCGATGCTCGACGATGCCGACGCCTGTCCCGAGTGGCAGGGAATCTGTGAAGAGGAAACCGCGACGTCTCTGGAGCAGCCGTTTCAGTCCCTGCGCAACCGCATCTCCGGCTCGGGACTCTCGAGGCGCGTGACGATCGTCCGTTCGAGCTGGCTGCGCACGAGCGACGGCCGCGTGATCAACGACATAGTCGGCGCGGATGATCTGACGCCCGAGTTCGAGGGCAGGCGCGTGCTCTGCATGTACGTGAGGTGGATCCTGACCCCGGGCGACGAGGAAGGGACAGTCAAGGTCGTCCAGGACACGGTCAGCGACCCGCAGGTCCCCGGTGGTCTCGGACGGATGCTCGCCAACCGGGGCGCCATGAACGCGATGATGGAGACCTTCACGAACTTCGGTCCGCAGCTCGGCGACGCGCGGTACGCGAGCGGGCCGGACCTCGCGTCCCTTCCGCTCGTGGAAGAGGAGCTGCCGGACCTCGGCGAGGAGTTCGTCGCCTGCCAGGCGGCGCGGCAGTAGCCATACGCCGAGGTAGTCGCATGAGCCGTCGCCGGACCATGACCAGGGCGGCTCTGCTTGCGCTGGTCGCGCTGTTCCTGTCGTCGGGCCTCTGGGCGCACGGCGTCGCCGACCAGGACGAGATCTTCCTGACCAACAACGAGGGGCGCGCGGTCGGGCCCTACATGTACCTGGGCGCCAAGCACATGGTCACCGGGTACGACCACCTCGCGTTTCTTGCGGGGGTCATCTTCTTCCTCTACCGCTTCCGCGACGTAGCGCTCTACGTCACGCTGTTCGCGGTCGGCCACAGCGTCACCCTGCTGGTCGGCGTGCTCGGCGGCATCCACGCGAATCCGTTCCTCATCGACGCGATCGTCGGCCTGTCGGTGGCCTACAAGGCGTTCGAGAACCTGGGCGGGTTCCGGGCTCTGGGGGTCAGCATCGACACGCGAGCGGCCGTGCTCGTGTTCGGCCTGTTCCACGGCTTCGGCCTGGCGACCAAGCTGCAGCCGGTGGAGATCTCGGGCAGCGGCCTGGTGGGCAACATCGTCTCGTTCAACGTCGGCGTCGAGCTCGGGCAGTTCGCCGCCCTCGCCATTATCCTGCTGAGCTTCAACCTCTGGCGAGCCAGCGGCCGCTTTCAGTCTCACGGCTACGCCGCGAACGCCGTGCTGATGACCGTCGGCTTCCTGCTGGTCGCCTACCAGTTGACGGGGTACTTCATGTCATGACGGATTCCTCTCCCGCACCGGGCGGCGATCTCGGAACGCCGCCGCCTGGCAAGCTGCTCAAGACCATGGCGATCACTCTCGCCGCCGCGGCGGTCGTCTTCGTCGTCGTCATCCTGCCGGCCGAGTACGGCATCGACCCGACCCGTATTGGCGGCCTTCTCGGCCTCGACCGGCTCTACGAAGCGGCCGGCACCGAGCCGATGGCGGAGGCGGAAGAGGGACTCTCGGTCCCGATGACCGGCAATCGTGAACTCCGTGCCGAGACGGTCACGATCGAGATCGGCGCTAACGAGCAGATGGAGTACAAGTTCCAGATGATCGAGGGGATGACGATCGTCTACTCCTGGCAAACAGATGGCGGAACGCTCTACTCGGACTTCCACGCCGACCCGTTCAACGACCTCGACGACGAGCCGGTGCGCTACGCCGAGGAGTTCGACGTCACCGGGGGCCGCGGCGGCCTGACCGCGGGCTACTCCGGCAACCACGGCTGGTTCTGGCTCAACGAGAGCGACTCGCCGGTCACCATCGAACTCGACGTGCGCGGCTTCTTCACGAACATGAGGGAGATCGGCCGGGCGCCGGCCGGTACCGAACACCTGGACTCGGAGGCCTACGAATGAAGCTCTACTGGTGCCCGCAGACGCGGTCCAGCCGCGCAGTCTGGATGCTCGAGGAGGCGGGCGTCGACTACGAACTCGTGCACGTCGACGTCACCAAGCCGGAGCGGACTCCGGAACACCTGGCCGCGAGCCCGATGGGCAAGGTGCCCGCGCTCCAGGACGGCGAGGTGAAGATGTGGGACTCGGCGGCGATCTGCCTCTACGTCGCCGACCGCTATGCCCCCGGCCGGCTGGCGCCGGCGCTGGACGATCCGCTGCGCGCCCGCTTCGTGCACTGGCTGATCTACTCGCCGGCGATGATCGAGCCGGCGATGTTCGAGTCGGGCCTCCGGACCGTCGTGCCCGAGGAGCACCAGGCGGAAGCGTTCAACGCCGGCCGGCTGGGCTGGGGTAGTTTCGCGAAGACGATCGAGGTCTGGGAGGACGGTTTGGGCGATGGCCCCTGGATCCTGGGCGACGAGTTCAGCGCCGCCGACGTGATGCTCGGCAGCAGCGCCGTCTTCCTGCGCATGTTCGGGATGCTCCCCGAGTCGCCGGTGCTCGAGGCCTACGGCGACCGCTGCTTGGCCAGGCCGGCCTTCCAGAAGGCGCAGGCGGCGGAGGTTCCTGCCTGAGCGACCGATGAGCGAGGCCGGCGATCCGACAGTCCGTGGCGGTCCGATCGCCTTCATGGCGAGCAACCCCATTGCCGCCAACCTCCTCATGGTCTTCCTGCTGTTCGCCGGGCTGCTGGCGGCGGGCGACCTGGTCCAGGAGATGCTCCCGGACGCGTCGCTGGATCGCGTTCAGGTCATGGTTCCGTACCCGGGCGCCGCCCCGCAGGAGGTCGATGAAGCGATCGTTCGCAAGATCGAGGAAGAGCTCGGGTCGCTGGACGGCGTCAAGCGGATCGAAGCCTCCGCCTCCGAGGGGCTCGGAACGGTCACCGCTGAGTTCACGAGCGGCACCGACATCGACCGCGCTCTGAACGAGGCCAAGGCCAGGGTGGATCGGATTCCCAGCTTCCCCGCGGGCGCGGAGCGGCCCGAAGTGCGCGAGGTGACGAGCCGGCAAAGCGTCATTCGCCTCCTGGTTCACGGCGACGTACCGGAACGGACGCTCAAGGAGCTGGCCTACGACATCGAGGATGGCATCGCGGCGCTTCCCGCGGTGTCCTACGTGGACACCAGCGGCTTCAGGGAGTACGAAATCTCGATCGAGGTTCCGTCGCACCGGCTCCGGGCCCTGGGGCTGACCCTGAGTGACATCGCCGTTGCCGTGCGGCGGGGCTCGATGGACCTCTCCGCGGGCAGCCTGTCGACGGGCGGGGAGGAAATCCGGGTCCGGACGATCGGCCAGAACTACGGGCAGTACGACTTCGAGGACATCATCGTGCTGTCCCGGCCCGACGGCACGTCGCTTCGCCTGGGCGACATCGCCGACCTGCGCGACGGCTTCGCGGACACCGACCTGATCACCCGCTTCAACGGCAACCGGGCCATTCGCGTCGACGTCACCCGCACCGCGGACGAACAGGTGTTCGAGATCTCGGAAGCGGTCAAGGCCTATCTGGCGACGGACGTGATCCCCGCTCTTCCGGCCGGCGTCGGCGTCGAGATATGGAGGGACGACTCGACGCTGGTCGCAGGCAGTCTGTCGGTCCTGATCGAGAACGGCGTCCTGGGGCTCCTTCTCGTCTTTCTCGCCCTGACATTCTTCCTGGAGATCCGCCTCGCGCTATGGGTGGCCGCGGGGCTGGCCGTCGCGCTGGTGGGAACGCTGTGGGGCATGCAGATGCTGGGCGTCTCCATCAACATGTTCTCGATGATGGCCCTGGTGCTCGCGTTGGGGATCGTCGTGGACGACGCGATCGTGGTGGGCGAGAACATCTTCGCGGGACGAAGACGGGACCGCGACGGGCTGACGACGGCGATTCGGGGCGCGCAGCGGATGAGCACTCCCGTCGTCTTCTCCGTGCTGACCACCGTGACGGCCTTTTGCGCCCTGCTGACCGTCCCGGGTTCCACCGGCAAGATCATGAGAAGCGTGCCGCTGGTGGTCATCATCATCCTGATGATCTCGCTGGTGGAGTCACTGCTGATTCTCCCCCGTCATCTTTCGCATCTGCCGCCGCCCGGTCGAACCGCGTCGTCATGGGCCGGCCGCCGGCTGTTGCGGATTCAGCGCGCCGTGGACCGGGGCTTGCAGTGGCTGGTCGACGGTCCGCTGGACCGGGGCCTTCGTCTCGCCACGGACCATCCGCCCATCGTGCTGGCGACGGCCGCGGGCGCGGTTCTGCTCGTGACCGTCCTCATCGGTTCCGGGTTGGTCAGGGTGGAGTTCCTGCCGCAGGTGGAAGGCGACGTGATCGCGGCGAACTTCGAACTGCCCACCGGATCGCCGGCGGACCGGACCGCGGCGGTCGGGGAGCTGGTGGAGCAAACGGGACGCCGGGTGGCGGAGCGGCTGGCGAGCGAGCATCCAGGCAGCGCCGCCGCGGACGACTGGAACAGCGCCATCACCGTCGGCGAGCCCGCGGAGCTCTTCAATCCGCTTCGCGGCGACCGGGCGTCGGTTCCGCGCAGCCATGTCGGCGCGGTCCAGTTCGCGCTTCCCGAAGGCGCCGCCGTTCCGGCGAGCGAATTCGAGCGCCTGTGGCGGGAGGAGACCGGCACGGTGCAGGGGCTTAGGCACCTCGTCTTCTCGTCGGGGGCGCTCGAACTCCCGCCGCCGGTGTACCTGGAACTCTCGCACCCCGACCCCGTCGAGCTGGAGGCCATCGCCCAGGAGTTCGTGGAGGAGCTACAGCAGGTCGACGGCGTGTTCGATATCCGCACGAACCAGGACGACGGCTTCAGGGAGATTCAACTGGAACTCAAGCCGCCGGCCCGCACGTTGGGACTGACGCTGGAGGACCTGGCGCGCCAGACGCGATCCGCGTTCTTCGGCTCCGAGGCCCTCAGGGTGCTGCGAGGCCGCGAGGACATGCGGGTGTATCTCCGGCTGCCGGAGCAGGAGCGTAGTTCGATCGCGGACCTCGAGCGGTTCGTCGTGCGCACGCCCGGCGGATCCGAAGTGCCGCTGAAGCACGTCGCTTCCGCGGAGTTCGTCCGATCCTCCACCGCGATTCACAAGGTCGACGGTCGGCGCGTCGTGACGGTCACGGCGAACGTGGACCCGGACGTCGTGACCGGCCAGTTGATCACGCCCGCTCTGGAGCGGGACATCCTGGCTCCGCTCGCGGCCGAGCACCCGGGTTTCGGCTACGGAGTCGGCGGCGAGCAGAGGCAGCAGAGAGAGATCATCGGCGCCCTGTCGGGCGCGATGCTGTTCGTCTTCATCATCATCTTCGCCCTGATCGCCATCCCGTTTGGATCCTGGTCTCAGCCGCTCATCATCATGGCCGCCATTCCCCTGGGCCTGGTCGGCGCCGTGGCGGGCCATTTGCTGCTGGGCCTCAGTTTCGGCTTCATGTCGGTGCAGGGCCTGGTCGGCTGTACCGGAGTCGTCGTGAACGACTCGCTGGTGATGGTCACCTTCATCAACGAGAGGAGAGGCGCCGGCCTGGGGGCGCAGGAGGCGATCATCGCCGGCGCCAAGGCCCGCGTCAGGTCGATCCTCCTGACCTCGGTCACCACGTTCGTCGGCGTCGCTCCGCTCGTCTTCGAGAGGGACCCCGCGACCGTGCACCTGGTTCCGCTGGCGGCGGCGCTCGGCTTCGGCATCCTGATCGCCACGCCGCTGCTCATGCTGGTCGTTCCGGCGCTGGCGATGCTGCACGTGAACCTTCACGCCCGCCTTCGCATCGCGACGGGCGCCGGCGCAGCGGAGAGTCAGCCGGAAGTCGCCTGACCGCTACGGAGCGCGCCTCTACCAGGGATTCTGTTCCTCGGCCTTGACGTGGTCGGGCATCCTGTAGCTCAGGCCCCCCTCGTCGTACACCGAGATCTGGAGGAGCTGGGTGATGTTGTTGGCCCGGAGAGTCTCGGCGCCTGACCAGCGGCGCAGCAGGCGCTGTCTGGCCCGGAACAGTGCGAGCGTTCCGACGTGCCAGGGTCGTTGCTTCGGGTACCCGAAGCCGTCGGCGAGCTCGTTGCCGATAAGTGCTCGTGAAAGGCGGTACGCCAGTTTCACGATCTTGTTCTTTTCGGCTGTGTCCTTGATCTGCGCAACGGTGGGTATCGACTGGATCAGCGTGTTCGCCAGGTGTCCCGACTCGACGCTCGGCGGCGGCTCGCAGAGGTAGGCCATCTCGTACACGCGCGTGGCCTCTTCCTCGGAGGCGTACAGGATGCTCTCCGGAATGCCCATGAGGAAGCCGGAGTAGCGCCAGACGTCCATGACGCCCTTGCGTTCTTCCTCCGAGAACTTGGCGCCCAGCAGCGTCGAGTAGTCGAGCAGGCGCTTCGAGAACACGGAGATCGCATAGCCCAGGTGCGCGGCGCTCAGCGGAGTGCCCCAGGCCTCGTGGTCCCAGTCCGGGGACTTCGCGAGCAGACTTCTCATCCGCCCGTGCACGAAGCGGACACGGACTGACAGCTTCCAGCCCTCGCCGTTTCGGTACAGGCCTCTCGGGAAGAAGATGTCCAGCAACTGGCGGTTGTTCTGCTTGAGGCGCCTGGTGGTGTAGTTCACCCTTCCCGTGATGCTGAAGGACTTGGCGATCAAGGTCGAGAAGCCTTCGACCAGCACGCCGGTGACGAACGCGCCCAGCATGAGATCCGCGTTCTTGTAGAACGTGCGAATTCCCGGCTCCAGGCCGTCCCAGTCCAGCCAGGTCGGTTCTTCGAGGGTGTCGAAGAAGTCGCGGAGCACCCGAGGTGCGGTGCACAGGGTGTCGCCCTCCCACTCGATGATGGCGCGAATGTAACGGTGCAGATCCGCTGGCGGCAGGTCGGAGAGTTCCTCGAGGACCGGGTCGAGCTCGGGGTCGCCGATGGTCGTGTGGCGGATGTAGCTGTCCACACCCTCCGGATCGGAGGGACGGACCCGTGGGTACGACTCCGAGTACGCGGACGGCACTCTCATCGAGTTTCGGACGCCACCTTCGACCCGACGGTGGTCAAGACCTCGGGTTCGTAGCCATACACCAGTCGCACACCTCTCAACACCGGCCCCACTTGCGCGTTCGACATGCTAGCCGATGAGCAACCGAGCTTGCGCACCTCCCATTTGGGAGATAGATCAGCTCTATCTGAGCTATCCCTATTCTCCCGGCCCCAGCACCAGGACACCGTTGCTGCCGCCGAAGCCGAAACTGTTCTTCATCACGAAGGGCCGCTCAAGCGGCTCCGGATCACCGCCCACCAGCCTGGCGCGACACTCCGGATCGGGGTTCTCGAGGTTCAGGTTCGGCGGCAGCCGGCGCTGCTCGATGCCGAGCAGGGACGCGATCGCCTCGATAGCGCCGGACGCCCCCAGGGTATGGCCGAAGTAGGACTTGTTGGCCGAGACCGGCGCCTCTTCGGCCGCGTTACCCAGTACGGCGCAGATCGACCCGCTCTCGCAGACGTCGTTGGCCAGCGTGGCGGTGCCGTGAGCGTTCACGGCGCCGAGATCAACCGGTTCGATTCCGGCGGCCGCCAGAGCCGCCCGCATCGCCACGGCCTGACCCTCGGCGCTCGGGCTGGTGATGTGAGTGGCGTCGGACGACTCGCCGTAGCCCACGATCTCGCCCCGGATCCGGGCGCCCCGGCTTCGCGCCCGGTCCCACGACTCGAGCACCAGCATGCCGGCGCCCTCGCCGAGGACGCAGCCGTCGCGGTCGGCGTCGAACGGCCGGCAGGCCCGCGCCGGATCCGGGTTCTTCGACATCACGCCCAGGTTGTTCCAGACGCCGTAGTAGAAGGGGTCGAAGAAACCGTCGGCGCCGCCGGTCAGCACAGTGTCGGCGTAGCCATGCCGCACCATCCGGTAGGCCGTGCCCATCGCGTTGGTCGCCGACGTGCAGGCCGAAATGACGACGAAGTTCGCGCCCGTGAGCCGGAAGTGGATCGAGATGCCGCCGGAGATCGCGTTGTCCATGACGCGCGGCACGCTGGT
Organism: Holophagales bacterium; assembly: GCA_009836625.1. Classification (GTDB taxonomy): domain Bacteria; phylum Acidobacteriota; class Thermoanaerobaculia; order Multivoradales; family Multivoraceae; genus Multivorans. Next base: position 64,019 of record VXVC01000005.1, on the reverse strand, counting down.
CGGCCGCAGGCCGCGGACGCCGCGTTCCGCGAAGCGCTGCTGCAGCGTCGTGTTGCTCTCGGCCGCGCCGACCGCGGTACCCAGGATCACCGCCACCGGTTGGGCCTCGTAGGGCGGAGCGCCGTCGATCAGGCCCGCATCCTCGAGCGCCTCGGCTGCGGTCACCAGGCCGAGGTCGACCGCCCGGTCCGTCGGTCGACGGCGCAGTCGCTTGAGCCCGGCCGGGACGAACTCGGGATCGACCTCGCCGCCGATACCGACCTTCATCTCCGACGTGTCGAGCGACCGGAGCCTGGCGATGCCGCCCCGGCCGGCGAACAGGCTGGTCTGGAACGACTCGATGTCCGTGCCGATGGCGCAGGCGACGCCGAGGCCGGTGACCGCGACGCGACGGGACTCAGCCATACATCGACAACCCGCCGTTGACGTGAATCACCTGGCCGGTGACGTACGACGACTCCGACGACAGCAGGAAGACGGCGACGGCGGCGACCTCGGCCGGTGTCCCCAGGCGCCCGAGCGGCACCCGCAGCCGTTGCCGCTGGTCGTCCGAGAGTTCGGTCGTCATGTCCGTCTCGATGAAGCCGGGCGACACCGCGTTGCAACGGACCCCAAAGCGGGCCGCCTCCAGGGCGAGGCTGCGGGTGAGGCTGACCATCCCCGCCTTCGACGCGGCGTAGTCGGCGCCCATCCAGCCGCCGGGGCCGTGGGCCGCGAGCGAGGCCATGTTGACGATGCTGCCTCCCTTCGCCCGGCGCATGACCTTGTAGGCGGCGCGGGACGCGGCGAACGTCGCCTCCAGGTTCACGCGCTGGGTCGCCCGCCAGGCGTCGAGGTCGAGGCCGCGGAAGGCGACTGGCCGGCCGCCGCCGGCGTTGTTGACCAGGCCGTCGATCCGGTCGCAGCGCTCGACTACCTGTTCGACCACGGCCGCGGCGTTTGCCGGGTCATCGAAGTCGGCGGCGAGGGGCAGGACGTTCTCCGAGCCGATCTCGGCGCAGACCGCCTCGACCTGGGCGAGTTCCCGCCCGTGCACGGCGACCGTGGCGCCGAGCCCGGCGACGGCCTCGGCGATTGCCAGGCCGATGCCGCGGGTCGAACCGGTGACGAGAATCACCTGACCGGAAAGGGAGGGAGTCATGAGCCGGCCGCAATCGTAGCGCCGTCGGCGGCAGTCGCTCGTTCAGACGCACCTGGCAGCTGACCCCCTCCTGAGCCGCACGAGCTGGACGCCGTTGCTTTTCGCCTCCTGATCCGTCGTACCATCCGTCCGGATGGCGACTTTTCTGGTGGACGGGCAGCGAGTCGAGGCTCGGGCCGGCGACACTCTGCTCGTCGCGATGCTCCGGACTGGGGTACACCCGACCGGCGGGGGCTGCCTGTGTATGGGAGGCGACTGTCCGAACTGTCTCGTGACGGTCGACGGCATCGCTTACACGCGGAGTTGCCAGGCGCGGGCCACAGCCGGCATGAAGGTGACGCGTGACCACCTCGGCGGCGAGGAACCGGCCCTGCTGTCGGACGAGCCGATGCCGGCCGGGAACGCGGCGCCGGTGCGTCATGTCCACTGCGACACGGTCGTCATTGGACAGGGCGACTCGGGGCGCGAGGCCGCGCGGGAGGCCAGGGATGCGGATCTGGACGTCGTCACGCTGGACGCGCGCGACGGGCAGCACGTGACCGGGGTCTACCCCGGACCGCTGGTCGTCGCCTCCGATCAGGCGGGGCGCGTGCTGCACGTCCATCCGCGGCGCGAGATCGTCGTCGCCACCGGCGCCGCGGAGATCCAGCCCGTCGTTCCCGGCAGCGATCTGGAGGGGTTGGTCACGGCGCGGGCAGCCGCGGGGCTCGTCGCCGCGGGCATCGATCTGGGCCGCGCCGTCGCCTTGGGCGAGAGCCCGGCGGGCCTGCCGGCCGACTCGCTGGTCGCCCACTTTCCGGTCGGCGAAGGCGGCTGGGAGCTCGTCCGCTTCGAGGGCAACGGTCGCATCGAGGCGGCGGTCGTCCGGCGGCACGGCGACGCCACCGAAGAGCGGATCGAGTGCGATACGGCGGTGCTCGGCCTCGGCGGCAACCCACGCAACGCGCTGGCCCGGATGGCCTCGGACCTGCCGGTGCGAGTCGTCGGCGGCGCCGCGATGGAACCCGAGCTGCCGGCCTGCCCCCGGGAGGGAACGGTGTGCCCGTGCAGCCGCGTCACCGTGGCCGACCTCGACGGCGTGTGGAAGCGCGGCTTCCACGAGATGGAGCTGCTCAAGCGCGCGACGCTCGCCGGGACCGGCACCTGCCAGGGCGGCGTCTGCCTGCCCTACCTGCGTAGCTTCCTGCTGGAGCGGGGAGGCCGCCTTCAGCCCGCGTTCACAGCACGGCCCCTCAACCGGCAACTGACCGTGCGCGAACTGGCCGCCGGCGCGCACACGGCCGTGACCGCGCGCTCGCCTCTCCACGACGAGCACCTGAGCCTCGGCGCGAGGATGGACCGCGCCGGCGGCTGGTGGCGGCCCTGGACCTACGGTCGGAAAGACGACGAGTACCGCTCCGTGCGCGAGCGCGTCTCGCTCGGCGACGTGAGTTCGCTCGGCAAGATGGCGATCTCCGGGCCGGACGCCGAAGCGTTCCTGGAGCGGATCGTCCCCACCAAAGTCGCGACGATCCGTCCCGGCCGCTGCCGCTACGTCCTCATGCTGGACGAACGCGGTTATCTCCTGGACGACGGCATGCTCTGCCGGGAGGCGGACGAGGACGCCGGCGACCGCTTCTTCCTCACCTCGACCTCCGGCGGGTCCGGCTTCTTCGAGCTGTGGCTGCGCGACTGGGCCGAAGCCTTCGGCTGCGATGTCCGCATCCTGAACCAGACCGCGTCGCTGGCGGCGATCAACATCACCGGTCCTCAGGCGGCCCGGCTGCTGGCGCGTGCCGGTGCACGCGAGCTTCCCGCGTTCGGCCGGCATCGGGCGACGCCGATCGCCGGCGTCGACTGCCGGGTCGTGCGCCTGAGCTTCACCGGCGAACTCTCCTACGAGCTCCACCATCCGGCCGCCGACGCCCGCAAGCTGTGGCGGCGGCTGCTGGCGGCCGGCGCCGAGTTCAGCGTCCAGCCGCACGGGCTCGAGACGCTGCTCCGCCTGCGGCTAGAGAAGGGTCACATCGTCATCGGCCAGGACACGGACTACGACTCGACCCCGCGCCGGCTCGCCCACGAGTGGGCGGTCAACCTGAACAAAGGCGACTTCGTTGGCCGTCAGGCCATCCTGCGGACGAACAAGCAACCGCTCGACAAGCGGCTGGTCACCCTCCGGGCGGACGATCCGCCGCCGAGAAGAACTGCCGAAGACCCGTCCGCCGAGGGCGCGGCGATCCATGACGGAGAGCGCTACGCCGGCTACGTAACCTCCGACGCCGGCACGGCGGCAGGCGGCGGCAGGCCGATGCTCGGCTGGCTCTACCTGGACGCGGAGGGCAACCTGCCCCGCGAGGTCACGGTCGACGGCCGAGCCGCCCGACGGATCGACGGCGCGACCTACGACCCGGAGGGAGAGCGGGCGCGAGCAGTGGTCGACACAGCCAGCGAGTCGCCAGAGAACGTCCGTGAGTTCCCGCTCGCCCGTCCGGAAGCAACCGACCTCGCCATCGAAGCTCCACCCGGGCCTCCGCGGTTCCGCCAGCTCGAAGCGACCCGTGTGTCGGCCACGCCCGCGGCTCTCGACGCGCTGATCGCCGAGCCGCCCTGGCCCGCCGGCGCGCTCGCCTTCCGCACCGCTCCCGACGAACTGCTGGTAACGGCGTCGCCGGACTTCGAGGTCGCCGGCGATCCGCATGCGATCGTCGAACGGGAAACCGCGTTCAGCTACGTCTGGCTGGGCGAAGCCACGGTCGAGCGGTTCCTCGATCGCGAGTGCGAGTGGCGTCGTCCCGACGCGAGGCCGGCCCTCGCCCAGGGCGAGATCGCCGGCATCCCGGCCAAGCTCTGGTTCGAAGCCGGGAGGACTCTGATCCTCACGCCGGCCCCGTTCGCCGCCGCCTTCCAGCGCCGCCTGACCGGCTCGCTCGCCGAGATCGACGGGGTCGCCGGATGAACGAGTTCGTCGAGCGCCAGATGAAGCTGACCTGGCGGCCGCCGAAGAAGAGCTACGACGTCGTGATCGTCGGCGCCGGCGGACACGGGCTGGCCACCGCCTACTACCTGGCGACGCGCCACGGAATCACGAACGTCGCCGTCTTCGAGCGCGGCTACATCGGCGGCGGCAACTCGGGACGGAACACGACGATCATCCGCGCCAACTACGGCATCCCGGCCGCCGTCCGCTTCTACCAGCGGAGCGTCGACCTCTACCGGGGCCTGGAAGAAGAAACCGACCGCTGGCTCATGCACCAGCAGAAGGGGATTCTGTGGATGGCGCACTCGGAGGGCGCCGTGCGGGCCGAACGGATGCGGGCGAAGCTGAACACCGAGTTCGGCGCCCAAACCGAGTTCGTCGGGCCGCAACAGGTCAAGGAACTCTGCCCGCAGCTCGACATGTCGGGCGGCGGCCGCTGGCCGGTACTGGGCGCCTCCTACCATCCGCAGGGAGCCACCGCCCGCCACGACCGCGTGGTCTGGGCGCTCGCCGAAGGCGCGATGGAACGCGGCGCCCACGTCCACCAGAACACGCCGGTGGACGGCCTGATCCTCGACGGCGAGCGGGTCGCCGGCGTCAGGACCGCGGCCGGCGACGTCGCCGCCGGCGCCGTCGTCTCGGCGGTCGGCGGTCACGTCAGCCGGATCGCCGCGATGGCAGGTCTCCGGCTCCCCATCCGCACCCACCGCCTGCAGGCGTTCGTCACGAACCACTACCGGCAGCAGTTCGGGCCCATCGTCGCCTCTTCGGAGCTCTTCTTCTACGCCTCGCAGACCGCCAGGGGCGAGATGCTGCTGGGCGCCGAGATCGACCCGCAGCCCAGTTTCTCCTACCGCTCAAGCCACGACTTCGTCCAGGACGTGTGCCGGCGGGCGCTCTGCCTGCTCCCCTTCATGTCGAACCTCCGCGTGCTGCGGCAATGGACCGGCGTCTGCGACATGAGCCCCGATTACTCGCCGATCATGGGACAGACGGGTGTAGAGGGCTTCTACCTCACGACCGGCTGGGGCACCTGGGGCTTCAAGGCGATCCCGGCCGGCGGCGAGCAGATGGCGGCGCTCATCGCGACCGGGGAGGTGCCGGAACTGATCGCGCCGTTCGGGCTCGATCGCTTCGCCCGCGACCGCACGATGGCGGACCGCGGGTCGGCGGGGACGCACTGACGATGAGCCTGCGCATCCCCTGCCCCACCTGTGGCGACCGTTCGGTGCACGAGTTCGTCCACGGCGAGATCCGGTGCGTACCGGACCACCTGACCGACCCGGACGAGCGCGATCTGGACTTCGCCTTCCACCACGACAACGAGGAAGGCGTCGTCACCGAGCGCTGGTTCCACGCCCAAGGCTGCCGGCGCTGGTTAGAGATCCTGCGCGACACGACGACCGACCGGATTCTCGAAGCGGAAGAATCCTGACCGGCCAGCCAGTTTCCGGCTACAATCCGGAACACAGTCCGCAACCAGCACCCGGAGGACGCCGCACATGGCACGACGCACTCTCACTCTCACCACCCTGCTCGCCTTCGCGGCCGCCGGCGCCATCGTCGCGTCCGACGACATCCCCCGCCGGCACGACGGCAAGCCCGACCTCTCCGGCACCTACGACATCGCCACCCTGACGCCGCTGCAGCGGCCCGCGCAGTACGGCGACAACCTGACCCTGACTCCGGAACAGGCGCAGGCGATAGCCGACCATTGGCGGCGGAACTTCGAGAAGGACTACGCGCCGAGCGACCCGAATCGCGAGGCGCCGCCGGAGGGCGGCACCGGCATCTACGCCCCCGAGTTCACGGGCGCCGCGGGCAAGGTCGGCGGCTACAACGCCTTCTACGTCGACATCGGCGATGGCACCTTCCAGCTCGATGGCAAGTACCGCACCTCGATCATCACGGAGCCCGCGAACGGCCGGATGCCGGCGCTCACCGACGGCGCCAGGAAACGGTTGGCCGAGTCGGCGCTCTTCCGCCACGAGAACACCGGCACCGCCTGGTGGATCGACCGCGAGTTCGGCCCGTACGACGACCCTGAGTTGCGCCCGCACGCCGAGCGCTGTTTGCTGGGCTTCGGCTCCACCGCGGGACCGCCGGCACTGCCCGTCATGTACAACAACATGAAGCGGATCGTGCAGACCGATACCCACCTGATGATCCTGGTCGAGATGAACCATGACGCGCGGATCATCCCCATCGACTCCGCGCACGACGACAACGTCGAGAGCTGGCTCGGCGAGTCGGTCGGCCGCTGGGAGGGCGAAACCCTGGTGGTCACGACGAAGAACTTCGGCGACGACTACAGCTTCACCCAGGGCTCGAAGGAGATGGTGATCACCGAGCGGTTCAGTCGCATCGACGAGGACGCCCTGCTCTACGGCTTCACCGTCGACGACCCGAACACCTGGACCGAGCCCTGGAGCGGTGAGTACCCGTGGCCGGCCAGCACCAACAAGGTCTTCGAGTACGCCTGCCACGAAGGCAACTACGCACTCGGCGGCATCCTCCGCGGCGCCCGGCTGCTCGAGGAGGAGGCCCTCGAAGGCGACGCCGCCTCCACCGGTGGCGGAGGCTCCGAGTAGACACCACTGCCCGCTGCTATGGTCGGCGGCTCAATTCCCCGGAGGACAATCCATGCGCCGCACCTTCTTCGTTCTGCTGATCGCTAGTCTCCTGTTCGTGACTGCCGCCGCAGCCGACAACCACGGCCCCAGGGTCGAAGACCTGGCCTGGATGACCGGGACCTGGAGCAGCCCGCAGCTCGAGGAGAACTGGGCCATACCCAAGAACGGCTCGATGGTGGCCCGCGTCCGCGGCTTCTCGCCCGACGGCACGACCAACATGATCGAGTTGATTTCGATCGAGGAAGAAAACGACTCCCTGGTGCTGCGTCTCAAGCAGTGGAACCCCGGCATGGAGCCCCGCTATGACGGCTTCCTGGTGATGAAAGTCGTCGAGTCGAAGGACCGGATGATCACCTTTGAGAACACGGGCGAAGGAGCAGCAGTTCTGGCCAAGCTCAGCTACAGCCGCCCCGCCGACGACAAGTTCGTCATCTCGGTCGAGACCCCCACCGGCCAGACGTTCGAGATCCCGCTCGACGCAGTCAAGTAGGCCCGGCCCGGTGGCTCTGAGCCGCTTCAGACTCGCGGCGTCCGCGGCCTTCATCGTCGCGGGCGCCGAGCTGCTTGCAGGGGCCGGCATCGCCACCGCCCAGGACCGGCCGGCCAGCCCGGCGGGAGCCGCCGCGACCCAGATCGGCGGCTACTTCGATCCCCGCTCCGGCTACGTCAACGGCGGCTGGATCGAGGTCAGGTTCGGGCGGCCCTTGCGCCGCGGCCGCGACATCTTCGGGCCGCCAGACTTCATCGCCTTCCTCAACGACGGCGCGCCGGTGTGGCGGGCGGGCGCGAACCTGACGACCCGGCTGATCACCGAGCTGCCGCTGGTCATCGACGAGACCCGTGTCGAGCCGGGCGAGTACACGATGTTCATCCAGCTCGGACCGGAGCGGTGGATCCTCATCATCTCCGAGTGGCCGGCGCAGGAACGGTACGACTACCACGACCGGACGGCGCTCTTCGGCGCCTACGGCTATACGCCGGACAGGGACGTGCTGCGCACCGACATGACCCTCCAGCCGCTTCCCATGTCCTTCGAGCAGTTGTCCTGGCAGTTTCTCGACGTGACGGCGGAAGGCGGCCGCCTGGCGCTCTTCTGGGACAGGCAGATGGCGTCCGTGCCGTTCGAGATCGCCCCGCAGCAAGCAGGAGAACCCGATGAGTGAGTCGGAAGTGACCGCCAACCGAATGCACGGCCAGTGCCTCTGCGGCGCCGTCCGCTTCGAGGTCGACGTTCCCGAGCGCACCTACAGCGTCTGCCACTGCGGCATGTGCCGACGCTGGTCCGGCGGACCGCTGATGTCCGTCCACTGTCCCGAACCCTGTACCGAGTGGCTGAACGACGACGGTCTGACCTGGTACCAGGGGACCCCGTGGGCCCAGCGCGGCTTCTGCTCCCGCTGCGGATCGAGCCTCTTCTGGCGGCTCGCCCAGGAGCCGGAGGGCATGCTGATCGTCAGCGTCGATGCACTGGAAGACGCAGCCGGCTTCCAGCTCGACCGCCACATCTACAGCGACGCCAAGCCCGACCGCTACGACTTCGCCGACGAACGCCCTCGGGTGACGGAGGCGGAGCTGATGAAGGAGCTGGGGCTCGGGTAGCTAGCGCGGCTACTCGCCGCCACTCGTTCCGGCCGCGGCCGCCAGGGCCTCCGCTTCGAGCAGCCGCGCGCCGCGCATGATGTTGCCCATCGCGTAGTTGCCTTCGTGGCAGGCGTACTCGTAGACCTTGTTCGTGGTCGCCGGCCAGGTGTAGTCGCCCTTCCAGGGGCGGGTCCAGGTCGAGGGGTCCTCGACCGTGAACTCGTAGTGGAGGGTGTCCGCGTCGAGCCGGGCGAACCGTTCCGTGACGTGCAGGTCGCGCGATGCGGAACCCAGGCCCGGCCGGTCGCCGAAGTTCTTCGTGCTGACGACCAGGGTGTCGCCTTCCCACCAGCCGATCGAGTCGCCCAGCCACTTGCGGACGCCTGGGTCGTCGTGCTCCGAGTTCAGGCGGACGACGCGGGCGTCGTGGTTCATCTCGACCAGAATCATCACATGGGTGTCGGTCTGCACGATCCGCTTGTGGTTGTTGTAGAGCGCCGGCAGCATCGGCGGTCCCTGGGTCGAGCCGAAGCCCATGATGCACCGCTCGGCGTGGGGCCGTTGCTCGATGTCGTCGTAGGGCCCCGGCGCGTCAGCGCCTCCCTCCTGGATCCACCAGGCGACGCCCTTGTTGGCCCGGAACGGCGTCAGCGCCCGGCGGGCCGCGCGGCGCTCCCTGGCGGCGTCCGTGACCGGCGGCATCCGGCCGTTCGCGGGCTCGGAGATGATCGAGGTCCGGTAGGCGCCGTCGATAGACACGGCGCTCGAGCCGCGGTCGATCCAGAACGCGTTGTAGCCGCCGACGTTGCCGGCGCCCAGGTTCTCGCGCTGAGAGTCGTCGAAGCCGACCGGGGCGGCGCCCGTGTCGGAGGGCGCGGCGCGGTTCGGGTCGCTCTTCTCGTTGGCCTTGGCCAGGAACGCCTGCTCTTCCTCCTCGATCGCCTTCGCCTCCTCGGCGGTCAGGAACAGGTTGTCGCCGTAGTGCGCGGGCCGCTGGAGCGGCGTCAGGGTGGCGATGTTGTAGAAGCCCGAGAGGTCGGGCTTGCCGTCCGCCATGCGGGGAATGTCGTCCTGGGCGGCGACCGCCGGAAGCGCGATCAGGGCCGCGAGGCACAGGGTGAGCACGGAGCGGGAGAGCACTGCAGGGATCATGTTCTTCATCGATCCTCCTCCGACTGTTCGGGTCTGTTGGCGCGTCGCCGATCGTACCAGCGGCATCCCGCTATGCTCCGCTTCGACTACGGACAAAGGCAGGTACCCGTCTGCCAACGAGCAGGAGCGTGACATGAGTTCGAACCATGTACCGGGCGGTGTGAGACTGGCCAGCGTGGTGACGACTGCCGCGCTCCTGCTGTTCCTGGCGTTCGGCGCCGCGAGCGGCCAGTCCGGCGCCCTGATCGAGCCGGTGACCGACGCCGAACTCGCCGCCACGCCCAACGGCGACTGGCTGAGCTTCCGCGGCAACCTGTCCGCCTGGGCCTACAGCGCGCTTGACGCCGTGAACACCGAGACCGTCGGCCAACTCGACTTCGCCTGGGCGGCGGCGATGGAGGACGGCCCCAACGAGGCGACGCCACTGGTTCGCGGCGGCATCGTGTACCTGCCGCAGCCCGAGGATGTGATCCACGCCCTCGACGCGCGCACCGGCGACCTGATCTGGGAGTACCGCCGCGAGCACAACTACCTCGACCCGGAAGGCGCGGATCCCGCGCGGCGCTTCGGCCAGGGTCTGGGCCGGATCACGCGCAACATCGCGATCTGGCAGGACGGCCTGTTCGTCGCCACGATGGACGCCTTCATCATCCGGCTGGATGCAAACACCGGTGAGCTGGTGTGGGAAACCCGGGTCGGCGACAGCCGCATGGCCCATTCGTCCGGTCCGATCATCGCCGACGGCAAGGTGATCAGCGGACGCTCCTGCAACATGTCCGTCGCCGGCGGTTGCTACCTCACGGCGCACGACGCCGAGGACGGCCGGGAACTCTGGCGCTTCTACACGATCCCGCGGCCCGGCGAGCCCGGCGACGAAACCTGGGGCGGCCTGCCGCTCGAGCGCCGCTTCCACGTCGGCGCATGGCACGTCGGCTCGTACGACCCGGACCTCGGACTCGTCTACTGGGGCACCTCCGTGCCCGCGCCGTCGCCCGAGGTCCTGCGCGGCAGCGGCGCCGGGTCACTCCTCTACTCGAACAGCACCCTCGCGCTCCGCGCCGACACGGGAGAGCTCGCGTGGTACTTCCAGCACCTGCCGCGGGACAACTGGGACCTCGACCACCCCTTCGAGCGCATCCTCGTCGACCTGGAGATGGAGCCGAACGAAGAAGCGACCTGGTCGATCAACCCGGAGCTCGAACATGGCGACCGGCGGCGGGTGATGACCGGCTTCCCCGGCAAGACCGCCATCCTCTGGACCCTCGACCGGGAGACCGGCGAGTTCCTGTGGGCGCGCGAGACCGTCTTCCAGAACGTGATCACGCACATCGACGCGCACACCGGCACGGTCACCGTCAACGAGGAGGTCATCCCGAAGGCACGTGACGAGGAGTACGGCGTCGTCTGCCCCGCGGCGAGCGGCGGCAAGGACTGGCCGACGGCGGCCTACAGCCCGCTGACCGAGGCGGTCTACGCGCCGCTCCAGGACGTCTGCATGTCGCCGATCATCACCGGCACCGGCGAGGGGCCGCCCCAGGGTTACGGCATCAACTTCCGGATGCAACTGGCGCCGAACAAGACGACGGTCGGCCGCCTGGACGCGGTCTCGGCCCGCACCGGAGAGTCCCTGTGGCGCTTCGAGGAGCCGGCCGGGATGATGTCGGTGATGACCACCGGCGGCGGGCTCGTCTTCGCCGGCAACACGAACCGGCGTTTTCGGGCGTGGGACGCCGCCACCGGCGACGTCCTCTGGGAGACAGTGCTGGGCGGACCGGTCACAGGCTTCCCGGTCAGCTTCGCCGTGGACGGCGAGCAGTACGTCGCGGTGACCGCCGGAGGCGGCGATCTGCTGAGCGGGCTCTTCAACCGCTTCGGGAACCTGCCCGCGCGCTCCGGCGCCAACATGCTCTACGCCTTCAAGCTGTCGGACACCGCAGGACGCGGCCCGATCGAGCAGCCGACGCTCGCCGCCGCGGCGCCGGTCGACGAGTTGCCGCCGATGATCATGATCGACGCCCCGCTGCTCGATGGTTCGGCGCCTTGCGCCACTTTCTCAGCCGAGCAGGCCGAACGCGGTGCCGCCCTCTACCAGGAACAGTGCGCCGAATGCCACGGGCCGACGCTGCGCGGCGGCGCCCAGGGCGCGGCGCTCGCCGGCCGGAGCTTCACGAGCTACTGGCAGAACCGCGCCGCCAGCGGGCTTTACCGGACGATCCGCGAGACGATGCCCCAGGGCCGGGAGGGGACGATCGGCCCGGCGGCATCAGCCGACCTGGTGGCCTTCCTGCTGAGCGAGAACGGCGCCGAGGCCACCGGCGAGCTCGGCTCCGACGTCGACACGCTAGACGGCCAGCGCACCTGCTTCCGGCAGTAGCGCCGGCACTCGGGATTCCCCGGGCGGCGGGACGGTCGATGCATGATCCTCGTGATCATGATCGTCATGATCCTCGTGCCCGGCCTCGTCATGATCGTCATGGCCAGCCTCGTCGCCCTCGTCGTGAGCATGGTCGTCACCATCCTCGTCATGCCCGGCATCCTCGTCATGCGCATGGTCGTCGTGCTGCCCCTCCTCGTGAGCGTGAGCATGGCCGTCGTCACCGTGGGAGTGGCCGAGGTGGGAATGCTGGTGCCAGAGGCCCATCACCGCCATCGTTGAAATGCCGATCATCACCAGCGCGAACTTGAGCCCGCGGTCCCGGTCCTGCTCGGGCATCGGCACGTCGTCCTCGCCCATCAGGGAGCTCCGCACGTAGTGGGCGATCCGGTCCCGCTCCCTCGACATCTCCGCGTCGAGCACGTCCATCACCGCCACATAGATGAAGGTGCCGGCGGCGATCGCGTTGAAGCTCCCCTCGAAGATCAACGCGGTTCTCCCCTCGAACACCTGCCCCGCCACGGTGCCGAACACGATCCCGAGCGGCGTCATCACCGAGAAGAGCCACAGCGTCTGCCACAGCTTCCGGTTGCCCGCGGAATGGGCGGTCACGATCAGGGCGAACGCGGCCGATCCCTTGTGGAACAGGATGCCCAGCATCACGACCAGCGCGGCCGCGGCTTCGGGCTGAAGGCCGAGAGCCATCCCCGCGATGATCGAGTGGACGGACAGCACGATGAGGAGGACGAAGGCGTAGAATGGCGGCCTCGTCCGCTCATCTTCCTGGCCCAGCATCGAGTTGCGGCCTTCGAGGACGACCCGGTCGATCAACAGCAGCAGACCGACTCCCAGCGCCGCGAGCAGGGGCGCCAGGGGATAGTCGACCACGTTCCGAAGGGCTTCATCGGCTTCGGGCAGCAGGTGGACGAACCCGACGCCGAGGAAGATGCCGCCCGCCAGCGCGTTGCCCAGGGAGAGGTAGCGTCGGCTGGCCTGCTGCTTCGCGACGAGGATGGGAATCATGCCGCCGACGATGGCGATCCCGAAGATCGACAGGCCGGCGATGATCTTGATGGCAAGCGGGGACATGGGATGGGGCCTCCTTTATCCTCTCAACCGCTCAGGACGGCCCCGCGGACGCCACGTCGCCCTGAAGCGACGGCGGCAGCAACTCGGGCCGGGTGAAGAAGTTCGCCTGCGCTGCACGGACGTAGCCGGGGCGCAGGTTCAGACGATCGCGATAGGCCGCCAGCCGCTCACCGATCGGCTCGCCGTAGGCAACGGCCCAGTCCAGGCAACTGCCAAGCAGGATGTCGACGCCCGTGAACCGGTCGCCCAGCAGGAACTCCCGCCCGTCGGCGAACTCGAGTTCCGCCACCGCCGACTGCTTGGCGAAGCCCTCGCTCGCGGTCCGGATCGCCGCCGGCGCCTCGCCGTAGAGGTAGGCGAGGTCGCGGTGCTTGCGGATCACGTAGAGCGTGTGGGCATCGAGCTCCATCATCACGAAGAACGCCCACTGGTCGTAGCGCGCCCGCTCCTCCGTGCCCGCGGCCGGCATCAGGCCGAACGGCTCGCCGTAGGTCACGGCCAGGTAGTTCACGATCGCCGCGCTCTCGGCGAGCGTCAGCTCGCTGTCCTGCAGCAGCGGGATCTTCTGGCGCGGATTGAGCTTCGTGAACTCCTCCGTCTGGGTCTCGCCCGTCCGTGGACCGATCGGCCGGTGCTCGTAGTCGAGCCCCAGTTCGTTGAGCGCCCAGTGAGCGCGCAGCGTCCGCGACGTGCTGCAGCCCCAAAGCACCAAGGGTGAGGCCTTACTTCGCTCGTCTGCCATCGGGCACAGCAAGAATGTCAGAAACGCGGGGACCTGGGAAACGCCGCCACGAGGGGACAGCAGCAGCCCGAGCAGCTGCGAACAGCTCGGGGGAAGCCAGAGGCTGTCGAACCAGCTACCCCGACCGGGGCAACGACGCCGCCAGCGAGACGCCCAGGCAGACCATGGCGAGGACGTAGAAGGCGATCGTCACGACATCCGCCAGCACCGGCACGTCGACCGGGCCGGACAGGGATCGCCGGCAGGCGGCTATGGGCAGACCCGCGCCGATCAGGCCGAGAACGGTCCAGCGCGCCCACGTCAGTCGAGAGTTCGGTTCCGCCATGGCGAGGGGGAGGATGTCACAGATCACGCGGTTTCGCAGCTTCCGCCACGGCGGACGCTAGACTTCCGGCACCCACAGCCAACGGACGGGAGGTCGAGATGCAGATCAGACGACGGAGGTCTTCGTTCTGGAGGGTCTGGGGCAGCGCCCTGGTGTCGGTAGGAGCCCTGGTGGTGATCGCCGCGGCCGCGGCGCTCATGATGTTCGCGGCGTCCGCCGCGGGGGCCGAGGAGATTCCGCGGCGGCACGACGGACACCCCGATCTCTCGGGCACCTACGACATCGCCACCCTGACGCCGGCCCAGCGGCCGGACCGGTTCGGCGACCGGCTCGAGTTGACGCCGGACGAGGCCGCGGCGCTCGCCGAGCACTGGTCGACGAACTTCGACAAGGACCACGCGCCGAGCGACCCGAACCGCGAGGCTCCGCCCAAGGGCGGTACCGGCATCTACGCTCCCGAATTTACCGGCGCGGCGGGGAAGGTCGGTGGCTACAACGCCTTCTTCGTCGACATCGGCACGGGCGCCTTCCAGCTCGACGGCAAGTACCGCACGTCGATCGTCACGGATCCGCCGGACGGCCGCTATCCGCCGCTCAGCGAACTCGGACAGGAGCGGAGCGAGCGGCGCGCTCCCTTCCGGCACGAGAACACCGGCACGGCCTGGTGGCTCGACCTTCCCGTCGGTCCGTACGACGATCACGAACTGAGGCCCCTCGCCGAACGCTGCATCCTCACTCGCGGCGCCTCCGGTCCTCCATCGATGCCCGGGATGTACAACAACCTGAAGACGATCGTGCAGACGGACACCCACGTGATGATCCTGATCGAGTGGATGCACGATGTACGGATCATCCGACTCGACTCCGAGCACCTGCCCGACACGATCCGCAACTGGAGCGGCGACTCCATCGGCTGGTGGGAAGGGGACACCCTGGTCGTCGAGACGACGAACTTCCGGGAGATCCCCGGCTCCGTCACCCGGGGTTCGCGCGATATGCGCGTCGTGGAGCGGTTCAGCCGGATCGACGCCGACAACCTGCGCTACGAGTTCACGGTCGAGGATCCCGCCTACGAGACCGCGTGGAGCGGCGAGTACCCGTGGCCCGCGACCTCGCACAAGCTCTACGAGTACGCCTGTCACGAGGGGAACTACGCCTTCGGCAACATCATGCGCGGCGCGCGCCTGCTGGAGCGAGAGGCCATCGAACAGGGCACGTCGGGCGGCTCGACCGGAGACTGAGCCCATGCCGGACATCAACTTCATCCCCCACCCGCTCGTCGGCACGCCGATGGGCGCCGCGCTCGACCTGTACGTGATCCTGGCGATCCTGTGCTGGCTCAGCTCGGTCATCACCCGCGAGTACTCCTGGGTGGACCGCCTCTGGTCGATCTGCCCGCCCGTGTACTGCCTGATCGTGGCCTTCTCCACGGACTTCGAGTTCTCGCGAGTCAACGTGATGACCCTCCTCGTGCTGCTCTGGGGGCTACGCCTCACCTTCAACTTCGCCCGCAAGGGGGGCTACTGGAAGGGCGGCGAGGACTACCGCTGGGCCACCGTCAGGGAGCGCTTCGGCCCCGTCGCCATCCAGGTCATGAACGCGACGTTCATCGCGCCCGGCCAGATGCTGCTGATCTGGTGGTTCACGTCGCCGATCCACGCGGCCTGGGAGGCGGGGGACACGCCGCTGGGCGGACTCGACTTCGTGGCCGCCGGGCTGTTCCTTCTGCTCCTGATCGGCGAGATCGTCGCCGACGAGCAGATGTGGGCCTTCCAGCAGGACAAGAAACGCCGGGTCGCGGCCGGCGAGGAAGTCGCTCAACCGTTCATGAATCGCGGGCTCTTCCGAATCTGCCGCCATCCGAACTACCTGTGCGAGATGGGCATGTGGTGCGCTTTCTACCTGTTCGCCGTCGCGGCGTCGGGCGAGTGGCTTCACTGGACCGGTTTCGGCTGTCTGGGACTGATCGGCCTCGTCGTCGGGTCGATACCGCTCGCGGAGTCCATCTCGGCCGCCAGGTATCCGTCGTACCCGGAGTACAAGGCCTCCACCCCCTGCCTCATTCCGGGCCTGCGCCTCGGCAAACCGTAGTACGCTCGCCGACGCTCCGCTCAACCCCGTAAGGAGGAACCACGCGTGATCCGATTGCGTCCTCGGGGGCAGTACGCCCCGCTCGCTACCGCCGCCGCTGCCCTGCTGCTGGCGGCCTTCGTCCTCGCACCGGCGTTCGCCGCCGAGCCCGAACTGCAGCACGCCAAGCCGGCCGATGTCGGCATGGATCCGGCCGGCCTCAAGAAGCTCAACGAGGCCATGCACGGCATGGTCGACGACGGCAAGCTGGCCGGCGTCGTCACGATGGTCTCCCGCAAGGGGAAGGTCGTCCACTTCGACGCCTACGGCAAGCGGGACATCGAGAATGGCCTTCCGGTCGAGAAGGACACGATCTTCCGCATCTACTCGATGACCAAGCCGATCGTCGGGGTCGCGCTGATGACCTACTACGACGAGGGTCGCTTCACGCTCGACGACCCCGTGTCGAAGTTCATTCCCGAGTTCGCCGATCTCAAGGTCGCGAAGGAGGACGGACCGGACGGCAACCCGATCACCGAGGACGCCGACCATCCGATGACGATGCGGGAGCTGATGAGCCACACCGCCGGACTGACCTACGGGCTGTTCTCGCGATCCCAGGTCGACACGCTCTACACGCAGGCGGGCATCATCGACTTCAACCAGGACCTCGAGGAGATGATCGACAAGCTGGCGAAGATCCCGCTCCGCCAGCAGCCCGGCTCGATGTGGCACTACAGCGTCGCCGTCGATGTCCAGGGCTACATCCTCGAGGTGCTCGGCGGCAAGCCGCTGGACGAGGTCCTGAACGAGCGCCTGTTCGGGCCCCTGGGGATGAAGGACACCGCCTTCTGGGTGGAGCCGGACAAGGTGGACCGCTTCTCGCACATGTACCAGTCAAGCGGGGGCGAACTGACCAAGGTCGAGTTCGGGCAGTACGTCGACAAGCCGAAGTTCCTCTCCGGCGGCGGCGGCCTCGTCGGTACCGCGACGGACTACATGCGCTTCGCTCAGATGCTCGCGAACGGCGGCGAACTCGACGGCGTCCGCATCCTGAGGCCGGAGACGGTGAAGCTGATGCACACCGACCACCTGCCGGCGAACGTCACCGACATGGGCCCGCTCTACCGCGGCAACCGCTTCGGCCTGGACTTCTCGATCGTCACCGATCCGAACCCGGCGACCGATCATGAGCGCGCCAGGGGCGAATACTGGTGGTACGGGATCGGCGGCACCTGGTTCGGCATCAACCCGGAGCAGGACCTGGTCGTCGTCGGCATGATCCAGAGCCGCGACTTTCAGGCCGCCTCGGCCGCACGGATCGGCAGCAAGCGGCTGGCCTACGAAGCGATTGTGGACTGACCTGCGCCCTGGGCGTTGCGGGAGAACTTCCGGTCCGCAAGCGACCGGATGCCGGCGGGGACGCCGGCGCACCCAATAGGCCAGTGGAGCGACTGAGGGGTTGAGGAGGAAAGGGATATGAGTCTGTTCGCCTGGTCGTGGATGTTCCTCATCCTCTACATCGTCGGCATGCTCACGTTCGGCTGGATCGCCAGCCGGCGGATCAGCAACGCGGACGATTTCGCCACCGCGCGGAGCAGCTACGGCCCCTACTTCCTGGCCCTTGCCTTCGCCGCCACGACCGCCAGCGGCGCGACTTTCCTCGGCAGCCCCGGCCTCGGCTATCAGTTCGGGATGGCAAGCGTCTGGGGCAAGTTCCTCTATCCGATGGGGGTCTACTTCGGGGTCCTCATCACGATCAGGCTGGTCGCGAACTCCGGCCACAAGTTCGGCAACCGCTCGATCCCCGAGTACCTGGGCGATCGTTACCGGAGCGACGGCGTTCGCCTGCTGGTCTCGATCTTCTCGCTGGTCCTGTTCTTCTACATCGCGGGCCAGCTCGTGTCGGGCCTCGTCATGTTCGAGATCATGCTCGGACTCGAGCCGATGACGGCTCTGATCATCACTTCCGGCGTGCTGCTCGTCTACGTCGTCCTGGGCGGCGCCCACGCGGACATCCTCACCGACGGCATCCAGGGAATGATGATGCTGGGCGTCGCGGTCGTCGTCATCATCATGTTCCTGTTCGCCTCCGGCATGGACGGCGGCCTCTCGGGCATGGTCAGCAACCTGCGCGTGCAGGACGAGCACCTGGTCGGGCCACTCAACACGTCGAACTCGCTCTACGACTCCTGGTGGGCCATCGCCTGCGTCCTGTTCGCGCACATTCCGCTCGGCATGCTGCCCCACATCGGCAACAAGGTGTGGGCGCTCAAGAACGACGGCGACCGGATGCGCTTCGTCAAGCTCGCCTTCGCCGTCGGTCTGACGATGGGCATGCTGGGACTGGGCGGCATCCTGGCCCGCGGCGTTCTGGGCCCCGAACTGCTCGCGGCCGGCCGCAACCCGAACGAGGCGCTCCCCGCGCTCTTCATCGAGCTGTTCCCGACCTGGCTCGCCGCCCTGATCGGTGTCGGCATCCTGGCCGCGATCATGTCGACGGCGGACGGGCTCGTCGTGTCGTCGTCCCAGATCGTCGCCAACGACATCTATCGCCGCTCGATCGTCCCCAAGTACTCACCTCACCTGAGCGACAAGGAAGTCGACCGCAAGGTGCTGGTGATCAGCCGCTGGAGCACGGTGATCGTGCTGATTCTCTGCACCTGGATGGCGTGGGCGATGCAGGACATGAACATCGCGCTGCTCGTCTGGGTGGGCACCGGCGGCATGATGGCCGCCTTCGCCGGCCCGCTGGTGGTCGGCGGCCTGTGGCGCGGCGTCACGCTGGCCGGCGCCTACACCGGTCTCGTCAGCGGCATGTTGACCTTCGTTCTGTTGCGCAGCGGCCTGCCCTGGATGATCGTCGATCCGGGCTCGCTCGGCCCCCTGTCGGGCATCGCGCAGTGGCTGGCGCACTACCAGATCAATCCGTACTCGTGCGCGGTGGTCGGCGAGGTCGTATCGATCGCCGGAACCTATGTCGTGTCCAAGCTGACGCAGCCACTGCCGGAAGCGCATGTCGAGCGACTGTTCAGCGCTCCGGCCGAGACGGCGGAGGCGGCCGGGGGATAGCTAGACTCCACGGCAGAGTTCGACAAACGAGGAGGGACGACATGCGTCGCCACCGAAACGCTCGCCTCCGTTTCCCGGGCACTCCGGCTCTCGCCGTCGCGTTGACGATCACCGTGCTGCCGGCAGCGCTGACGGCCCAGGAAGCGGCCGGCTGGACGCCGCAACTGGCTGCCGACGGGAAGCCCGACATCTCCGGCGTCTGGGACTTCCGCACCCTGACGCCGCTGCAGCGGCCCGCGGACCAGGAAGCCGTGATCGACGAAACCAGGGCCGCCGAGCTCGAGGCCGCGGCCGTGGAACGCGCGCGCGTCGCCGATCTGCCCAGCGACCCTGAGGAGAGAAGGCTCGAGGTGGGCGGCGAAGTCGGCGGCTACAACAACTTCTGGTTCGACCGCGGCGCCAGGGTCGTCGAGGACCTGCGTACCTCGCTGATCATCGATCCGCCGAACGGCCGGCTGCCGGAGACGCACCCCGGTATCGAGCGAAAGACGCTCGGCGACGACAAGCCGATCGACCGCCCGGTTCGGCTCCGGGTCGGCGGCATCGGCCTCGACAGCTACGAGGATCGGGGATTGGCCGAGCGCTGCATCCTCGGTTTCAACGTGGGACCGCCGATCACGCCGGGCGGCTACAACCAGAACATCCAGATCTTCCAATCCGTGCACCACGTGGCGATCCTCAACGAGATGGTCCACGACACCCGGATCGTGCCGCTCGACGGGCGTCCTCATCTTCCCGATTCGGTGCGGCAGTGGATGGGCGACTCGCGCGGCTACTGGGACGGCGACACCCTGGTCGTCGAGACGAAGAACTTCAGCGACCTGGTGTCGAGCTTCAGCGGCAGCGCGTTCAGTTCCGTCGGCACCGCCTGGGAGATGCACGTCACCGAGAAGTTCCGGCGCGTCGCCGAGGACACCCTGCTGTACGAGTACACGGTGAACGACCCGGCGACGTACACGCGGCCCTTCACCGCCCGGCTGCTGATGAAGAAGGGCGACGTTCCGCTGTACGAGTACGCCTGCCACGAAGGCAACTACGGCCTGTACAACATCCTTTCCGGCGCCCGCGCCGAGGAAGCCGAGGCCACGGCGTCCGGCGGCGGCCAGTAGGCGGCGGGGGTCAGTCGTCCCAGTCGGGGAGCGGCTGCGGACCCGGGACGATCCCAGCGATGTCCGGATCCTCGCCGGTCGTGTTCTCCGGCGCCTCCAGGGCCGCCTGCTCCTTCTCGATCTTCCGCTGCGCGCGCCGTTCCAGCTTCTCCTGGCGCCTCTGGCGCTTGCGCATCTCTCGTTGACGTTTCGCGAAAGTGGTCGGACCAGGTCTGGCCATAGGCGATCTCCCCTCCTCCGCGCCGACTCGCGCCGGGGCGGAACGCGTCATCGTAACAGGACCTTGACAGCGTGCCGGAGAACGGCAGCCAGCGAGGCCGGAGCCCTGCTCAGGGCGTGTAGTAGGTCGGCGAACCGGGGCCGACCGGCAGGCCGAGCGCGAACACCCACACGTAGAACAGCGTCACCCAGCCGATGAGGTAGGAGATCGAGTAGGGAATCATCGTCGCGATCAGGGTGCCTATTCCCAGCTTCCGGTCGTACCGCATCGCCACCGCCAGGATGAGCCCGAAGTAGCTCATCATCGGCGTGATGATGTTGGTCGTCGAGTCGCCGATCCGGTAGGCGGCCTGGATGACCTCCGGGCTGTAGCCGACGGTCATCAGCATCGGCACGAAGATGGGCGCCGTCACCGCCCACTGGGCGGAGGCGCTGCCGAGCATCAGGTTGACGAAGCAGCACATCAGGATGAACGGTACGAACACGATCGGTCCGGTCAGGTCGAACCGGGTCAGCAGGTCGGCGCCCACGACCGCCGTGATCGTCCCCAGGTTCGTCCAGTTGAAGAACGAGACGAACTGGGCGGCGAAGAAGACGAGCACCATGTAGGGCCCGAGCGAACTCATCGCCCTGCCCATGCCGTCGATCACGTCGCGGTCGTTCCGGACCGATCCCGTGACCCGGCCGTAGACGATCGACGGCACGATGAAGAAGACGAAGATGAGAGAGACGACGCTGCGCAGCATCGGCCTCAGGTCGTCGATCAGGAGCGCGTTCACCGCCGGGTCGCGGAACCAGCCGTTCTCGGGCAGGGCGAGCAGGGCCAACCCGCCAAGCATGGCGAGCACCGTCACCCCCGCCAGCTTGAGCCCGCGCTTCTCCTCCGGCGACAGCGTCTTCAAGCCATCTTCCGGATCCTCCAGGTCGTCCGCCGCCCGGCTCGGCTCGAACTTCCCGAGCTTGGGTTCGACGATCCGGGTCGTCACCAGGGTGCCGATCACGGTGATCATGAAGGTGCTGACGAACATGAAGAGGTAGTTCGCGGTCGCCGGGATCTCGTTCACCGCGCCGGGCGCGTAGGACGGATCGATGATGCGCGCCGCCTCTGTCGTGATCCCGGCCAGCAGCGGATCGACCGTGCCGATCAGCACGTTCGCCGAGTAACCGCCCGACACGCCCGCGAACGCCGCAGCGAGACCGGCCAGCGGGTGGCGGCCGACCGCGCGAAACACGACCGCAGCCAGCGGGATCAGCACGACGTAGCCCATCTCGGACGCGGTGTTGGAGACGACCGACGCGAACACGACGACCGCGGTCAGGAGGTTCCGAGGCGCGCCCAGGACCAGCGCCCGCAGCAACGCGCCGAGCAGACCGGAACGTTCCGCGACACCGACCCCGAGCAACGCGACGAGGACCGTGCCCAGGGGTGCGAAGCCGGTGAAGTTCGTCACGAGGTTCATCGCGATCCGGCGCATCCCCTCCGGGTTCATCAGACTGACCGCGCGGATCAACCCGTCCTCGGAGCGGCCCGAGACGCCGACGGGGCGCGGGTCGTCGACCTGCCAGTCGAGCATCTCCGCCATCCCCGAAACCAGCAGGATGAGCAGCGCCAGCACGGCGAATAGCGTCACCGGATGCGGCAACAGGTTGCCGAGGAACTCGACTACGTTCAGGAAGCGGGTGAAGAGGCCCGGCCCCTTCCGAACCCGCCTGTTCCGTCGCCTCGGAGCCTCGGCCATCCGCGGAACAGTAACCCACGGCCGCGGGCGACCCGGACGCGGAGCTGCACCCTCAGTCGCGACGGATGACGGCCGTGTGGTAGGGCTCGAGTTCGTCGATCGCCGATTCCGGCTCCCCCGTCTTCCAGGCGAACAGTCGCACCGTGACCTCCGACGGCGTCACGTCGAAGAGCGCGAAGCCGTTCTTCTCGAAGGTCTCGCCGCGCACGTCCTGCACCACCGCGGTGGCCGCAAGGGGTGGCGTTCCCCGCGCCGCCGACGGCCAGCCGGTCAGTGTGCCCAGCGGGCCGGTCAGCACCGCATGGACCGGGTTGGCTGAAAGATCCATGTTGCCGCTTCGTTCGAGAACGGAGTGGCCGATCGCATGCAGGTCGCCCGAGAGAACGATGCCGGCCCGTTGCCGCTGGGACGTCAGCGACTCCAGCAGGCGCTGATGCTGGCGCCACCAGCCCTCCTGCCAGAAGTACTTCTCCCGCTCCGTCGTCAGCCGGAAGTTGCTGCCCGCGAAGTCGCCGATCCGCGACACGGTGGCACCGCCGTCGTCGAGGTCGGCGACGTCCGGATACCACTCCCGCCACTTCCCCGCCGACCAGCCGAACGGATGGGAAGGAACGTGGAACAACTGAGCCACCGCCTGGTCCCGCGTGCGCCGGTGCAGCCAGTCTTCCGTCTCCGGCGGCACCAGGCCGGCATGGACGCCCTTGAGGGAGAGGTAGCGGGCGCAGTCGTAGATCAGGACTTCGGCCAGCCGCCCGTAGCGGAACGTGCCGAAGGCCTCGGAGATACCGGGCTCCCGGTCACCGGCACCGGTGCCGGACATCGCCGGCGGACGTGCCACATCCGGCAGGAACTCCGGCAGGTAGGCGTTGCGGGTGAAGCGCGCGAAGTCGACCTGGTAGCGGTCGGGCGGCAAGGTGACCATCCGGGGATCCGCGTCGTCGTTCTCGTAGTAATCATGGTCGTCGCTGACGAAGTAGGAAGGCGTCGACCGCAGCATGACGCCGTACAGCTCGGCGATCTGCGGTCCGACCGCGGCCTTGAGCGAGGTCTCGTTGCTCGTTCCGAGCGCGGGGAGGCTCAGGTCCAGCCAGCCGATCCGTTCGTAGAACTCCCGGGAACGCCGGCCTCGTTCCTCGCCGCGGTTGTAGAGCACCGTGCGCTGGTCCCAGTAGATGTGGTCACCGATCGCGATCAGCGCCCGCGGGCGGAAGGAGAGCGCCCGCCTCAACAGCCGGCGGCGAACCGCCAACGGCAGGAAGAAGCCCGCCTCGGGATGGCCGCCGGCGCAGGTATAGGCGAGGAACCGCACCGACTCGGGTTGGGCCGAGGGCAGCGGGAACGTGCGGAGCGGCCACGGGTCGCACAACGTCTCGCCGCCGCCGAGCAGTTGCAGGGTGTACTCGGTGTCCGGTTCCAGACCGGGCGCGTCGAAGGAAAAGAAACGCCTCTCCGTGTCCGTGCTCCTGCCCGCGACCAGGCGGTCGCCAATGCGCAGTTCCGGCACGAAGTCGAGCGGCTCGCCGAATGAGCACTTGAGCGCCACCCGGTCGTGGCTGGCCGCCGGAATCAGATGCTGGAGCGGCCCGGCGCGCCAGCCGTCGTCGGAAAGCGCCGGCGAACGGCTGAGGCCGGTTCCGGCGGCCGCGGCGGCCGCAGCGGCGATGAAGCGCCTCCGGGTCCAGACAGAGGTCACGGTTCGGTTCCTCCGAGGAAGGACCGTAGCCGCTCGCGGTCGAGGTCGGTCAACGGCAGGAATCGCGGATGGTTGCTGCTGCGCGCCGACGTGTCGCAGGGCTGGCACATCAGAACACCCGGCTGGCGAATGTGCTTCAGGCCAAGGACATGCCCGAACTCGTGCGCGATCACGTTGCGCACGACGTTGTCGCGCTCGTCGCCTGAAGGAATGGCGACGAAGTAGCGGCCATCGTCGCCGTAGGGCCAGGCGAAGGGCATGAGACTCTGGGCGGAGAGCAGCACGACGACCTCCGCGTCGACGCGGAGGAGCGCTTCCGGCGGTTGCGGCCCCGGGGTCGACGAATCGAGGCGGCCGGCAAGCTGCGAGAGCTGGTGGGCGTAGTTCTCGAACGGCCGCAGTTCTTCCGGCGGAGCCTGGTGTCCCGGCTCCGAAAACGGCCCGGCCAGTCCCAGCTCCGAGACTGTCCCGTTCCAGAAGGAAACCGCCTCGGCCACCATGGCGACCCGCTCGTCATCCGCATCGGCTACGAGCACGGCGACCCGCCTGGGCTCGCCGACCGCCGGCTCCGAGGCGGCCGCAACTGGCAGAATGCCCAGCGCAAGAACCAGGGTAGCCCTCCAGGAGAACGTCACATGCGCCCCATTCGAACGGTCATCAGGCTGCTGCCAGTCGCTGTCTCCCTCGCTCTAGCCACTCCCCCGATCCTCGGCCAGATCCACCGGACGCCGGACCCGGTACGTCGGGCCGACCTCCACCGTCTCGCTGAAGTCGATCGGATGGTCATGGTACCGATGCGCGACGGCGTCCGCCTCGCCACCGAAATCTACCGGCCGCGGGACGCCCAGGGTCCTGTGCCGGCGATCTTCTGGCGCACGCCCTACAACTTCAGTCCACTGCCGGAACCGAACCTGGAGCGACCGAGCGCGCTGCTCAAGTTCGGACTCGACGCGGTCGAGCGCGGCTATGCCTTCGTGGTCCAGAACGAGCGCGGCAAGTTCTTCTCGGAGGGCGACTGGGAGATCCTCGGCCGCCCGCGCACGGATGGCCACGACGCGCTGACCTGGATAACTGACCAGCCGTGGTCCAACGGCAAGGTCGCAACGCTCGGCTGCTCATCGACCGCCGAATGGCAGATGGGGCTCGCCGCGATGCGCCATCCGGGCCACGCGGCCGCCGTGCCGATGGGCCAGGGCGCCGGCATCGGCCGCATGGGACCCTTCTACGAGCAGGGGAACTTCTACCGCGGCGGCGCGCTGCAGCTTCCGATGGCGGTCTGGCTCTTCGGCGAGCAGAACACCCAGCGCCCGACCTTCCCGCCGGAAACCAGCCACGAGGACCTGGAGCGGCTCGCGACGTACTTCGACCTGGCCGCGAAGATGCCCCAGGTCGACTGGAAGCGGGCGCTCTGGCATCTCCCCATCCGAACGATCATGGAGTCCGTCGGCGGGCCGAAAGGGATCTTCGGAGAGTTCGCGGCGCGCCTGCCGGACGATCCGGCCTGGTACGAGGGCGGCCTCTACCACGACGACGAACCGTTCGGCGTGCCGGCGCTGTGGGCCAACTCCTGGTACGACCTGTCCGTTTCCCCGAACCTGGCGCTCTACCAGCATGCGCGCGAAAACGCCGACCCGGAAGTTCGAGACCACCAGTACATGGTCATCGCGCCGAGTCTGCACTGCAACATGTACCGCCTGACGAACCCGCTCGTCGTCGGCGAGCGGAACTTCGGCGACACGGATTTCGGCTTCGACGAGATGCTCTGGAGCTTCCTCGATCGCTTCACGAAGCCTGAAGCGAACGGCTTCGAAGATCGCTACGCCAAGGTGCGCTACTTCCTGATGGGCAAGGACGGCTGGCAGGACGCCGGCGACTGGCCGCCGGCCGGCGTCGAACCGATGACTCTCTACCTGGCCAGTGACGGTAACGCGAACAGCGCATCCGGCGACGGCAGACTGACGGCGGGCGCCGGCGGCGACGGGGACGACGCCGACCGCTTCGTCTACGACCCGGGCTCGCCGGTGCCGACCCACGGCGGCGCCTTCTGCTGCATGGGCGAACACGAGCCCGGCTCCTTCGACCAGCGCGGAATCGAGGCGCGCGCCGACGTGCTCGTCTACACGACCGAACCGTTCGCCGAGCCGCTCGCCGTCGTCGGATCGATCAACGTGATCCTGCACGTCTCCTCGGACGCGCCCGACACCGACTTCACGGTCAAGCTCGTCGACGTCCACCCCGACGGCCGCGCCTTCAACCTCGACGACACGATCCTGCGCATGCGCTACCGCGAGGGCTTCGACGACGACGTCCGCATGGAGGCCGGTGAGGTCTACGAGGTGAGACTCGGACCGCTCGCCACCGCCAACCTCTTCGGCGCCGGACACCGCCTGCGGATCGAGGTCTCGAGCAGCAACTTCCCCCGGTACGACCGCAACCTGAACACCGGCGGCAACAACTACGACGAGAGTGAATGGCGGGTGGCCCGGAACGCCGTCCACCACTCGGCGGAGCACCCCTCGCGGATCGTGCTGCCTGTGCTCGACCGGTGAGCTAAGGCTCGAGCGGCGGCACCTGCTGACTGAACTTCACGCCCGTGATCCGGTCCGTGTTGTTCGCCCGCCGCCGGCGACTCGGCGGGAAGTCCTCCGTCTCCTCGATCCAGACATCGAGCACGCGGCTCAACTGCCGGGCAATCCGCTCCACTTCCGGCCGGCCGGCAAGGTTGACCAGCTCGTGCGGATCCGAGGCCAGGTCGTAGACCTCGATCACCGGCCGCGGCGCCTCGAACAGGCGCGCCTGACCCGGCGTCAAGGTTCCCCCCTCGCGGCGCGCCGTCAGGCTGTACCAGGAGGCGCTGCGCGAGGCGTCGGCCGGCGTGCACAGGGGCAACTCCGTGTACGCGTTGCGGATCAGCTTGTAGCGCACGCTCCGCACGGCTCGGATGTGCTCGTCGCAGTTGTGCCAGTTGCGCTCCGCGAACACATACTCGCGACCGGGCACGGTCTGGTCGGTCAAGGCGGTGGCGAAGCTCGAACCGTGGAAACTCGCAGGTGTCTCCGCGCCGGCCGCTTCGAGCAGCGTCGGAGAAAGGTCGATCATGCTGGCGAGCCCCGGGTAGCGGACCCCGGCGGGCGTCACGCCGGGCCACGAGATGATGAGTGGCGCGCGGATGCCGGCGTCGTACGCGGTCGCCTTGGCGCGCGGAAAGGGCGCGCCGTTGTCGCTCAGGAAGACGACGAGGGTGTTCTCACGGAGCTCGCGGCGGTCCAGCTCGGCCAGCATGCGGCCGATCTCGCCATCCATGCGGGCGATCTCGTCGTAGTACAGGGCCAGGTCTTCCCGGGTCGCGGCGTCGTCGACGAGATAGGGCGGCACGGAGACGTCCGCCGGATCGTGCGGCGAATCGATGGCACCGGCGGCGTACGGCCGATGCGGGTCCCGGAAGCCGACCCAGAGGAAGAACGGTCTCTCACCCGCCTGGTCCAGAAAGCCGGGCAGGCCTTCCCAGGTCTCCTCCGAAAACCAGTCGAACTGCCGCTCGCCGGCCGGACCGTAGTGGGTCTTCCGCATGTGACCCGTGAAGTAGCCCTCGCGGCCCAACAGGCTCGGTAGTAGCTCGACGCCTTCGGGCAGGGGGCTGTGCAGGTCCTCGGCACCGGTGGCGTGCGGATAGCGACCCGACAGGATGCTGATCCGCGACGGACTGCACGACGCCGTGGTCAGGAACGCGTTCTCGAAGACGACGCCGGATGCCGCCAGACCGTCCAGAGCCGGCGTCCGCACGACGCGGTTGCCGTAGGCCCCGAAGTCCGACCAGCCGGCGTCGTCGGCGACGAAGACGAGGATGTTCGGCGGCTGCTCAGCGGCGCGGATGGCCGGCGCCGAAGCCAGAAGCAGCCAACCCAGCCACAGCGGCCACGGGCGCCGCCCGGAAGAAGCGCTCCAGCCGATCGACTACTCTCCTCCGCCCGCCGCGGCGATCGCGTCAGCCTCCAGCAAGCGGGCGCCACGCATCACGTTGCCCAGCGCGTAGTTGCCCTCGTGGCAGGCGTACTCGAAGACCTTGTTGGGAGTCGACCGCCACACGTACTCACCGCTCCAGCGCGTTTCCCAGACGTTCGGATCCTCGACCTCGAAGCCGTAGAGCAGGTTGCCGTCCGGAAGGCGCTGGAAGCGTTCGACGACATGGAGGTCCTTCGTCGCCGAACCGAGGGCCGGCTCCTCGCCGAAGTTCGTCGTGTCGACGACCAGCGTGTCGCCCTCCCACCAGCCGATCGAGTCACCCATCCACCGGCGCTCCGCGGCCGGTGCGTGCTCGCCGCCTATCCGCACGACGCGGGCGTCGTGGACCATCTCGATCAGGATCATCACGTGGTTCCCGGTCTGCACGATCCGCTTGTGGTTGTTGTAGAGCGCCGGCAACATCGGTGGCCCGCCGGTCGAGCTGAACCCGAGCAGGCAGCGCTCCGGGAGGGGTCGCTGTTCCATGTTGTCGTAGGGGCCCGAACCGTCCTCGTTCTCCTCCAGCCACCAGGCGGTTCCCGTGTTCTTGTGGCCGAACGCCGAGAACTGCGCCGCCGCCCGCGCCATACCGGCGGGCGTCATCTCCGGATACTGGCCGTTCGGCGGGTCGGTGATGATCGAGGTCCGCCACTTGCCGTCGATCCTGATCACGTTGTCGCCAGGATCCATGTAGAAGGCGTTGTAGCCGCCGCTGCCGCCCGATGCGACCTCGAGCCCCGGATCGAAGATCGGCGCCCCGCCGACCGGCGGCGCTTCGCGATTCGGATCGCTTGGCTTGAAGTCCGCCTCGTAGATCTCGGCCTTGCGCCGGGCGATCGCCGCCGCCTCTTCGTCCGTCAGGGTCAGCCGCTCGCCGAACTCGCGCGGCCGAGTGAGCGGCGTCAGGGTCGCTACGTCGTAGGCGCCGGAGAGGTCCGGCTTGCCGTCGGACCGACGCGGGACGTCGTCCTGTGCGGCAACGGCTATCGGTGCCGCCAGGAGAACCGTCAGACTCAGGAGAAGAACACGCTCAGACTTCATCCGGCACCTCCTTGCAAACAGGTTGAACGTCAACGGTACCACCAGGGCCCGGCCAGGGCCCTACTCGAGCTGAAAGTTGACAGTGATGGTCCAGTGGACGGCGACCGGCTGCCCATCCAGTAGGGCCGGCTCGAACCTCCACTGCCTCAGGGCCACGACGGCTGCTTCGGTCAGGCCCATCTCGAGTCCCTTCAAGACCTCGACATCCTCCCGGACCTCACCCTGCTCATCGATTGTCAGTCGCAGGATCACCTTGCCCTCAATGCGGGCTTTCCTGGCGTAGTCCGTGTACGTCGGCTGAACCGTGTAGGTCCTCACCGGACGTATGAAGTCGCCCTCGGCCTCCCCAACATGAATGGGCTGCTGTTCACGGGCCTCGTACTCGGGCGACGCCTCGCCCACGCCCGAAGGCTCCCGATCGCCGAAGATGTCCAGGATGTCCGGCGGCAGTTGGGAGTACACCAGAGTGCCCAGGCCGTACAGAATCGCGGTCAGGATGACCGCCACCGCCGCGATCTTTCCCAGGTCGACCCAGGGGCCCGCCGTCACGCCGCGCTGCTCTACGGCTGGCCCGAGGACTCTCGATCGTCGTACGGCGCGCCGGTGCCGGACGATCCCGCAAACAACCGGCGACCGTCCGGCAGCGTCACGTCACGCCCGTTCGCCCGCGGCGCTCCGTCGATCGCCTGATAGCCCTCGACCAGGACCTCGGTGCCCGGCGCGACCGAGTTCTTCTTCCAGCCCCGCCGCACCAGGGCGCCCGGCGGTCCGCACTCGACCATCCAGGCCGTCACGGTGCCGTCCTCGTCGGTGACGTTGATGTGGATCCAGGCGTGCGGGTTCACCCACTCGACCTTCGTCACCTTGCCACGAAGCCGAACCGGCTTCGTGGCGTCGAACTCGGCGGCGAAGGCGTGGTGCGCGGCGGCCGGCTCGGGCGGCGCCAGGAAGGCCAACGCCACGGCTGCAGCAAGGCCGGGCAGGGTCAGGCGAGAGTGAGACTGCTTCATGTTCATGGGCATCGTGCTCCTCGTTGACGTCGCCTACTGCGCTCCGGAGCCCGTTTCCGCTGCGGCCGCGGCCTCTTCGCGGTCGCGCGCCCTGGCGCCGGAGAGAATGTTCGTCATCCCGTAGTTGCCTTCGTGGCAGGCGTACTCGACGAGTTCGTACTGCTCGTTGTCGAGCTCGAACTCGAAACGGCCGGTCCACGGTCGCGTCCACACGGTCGGGTCCTCGACGGTGAACTGGTACTCGAGGCGGTTCGGCCCGAGCCGCGTGTAGCGCTCGGTGAGCTTCATGTTCTCGCTCGAGCCGCGGTAGCCCGCGCGACCGTTGAAGTTCGAGGTTTCGACGACCAGGGTGTCGCCGTCCCAGCGGCCCTGGGGATCGCCGAGCCACTGCCTGATCCCGGGACCGAGCGGCTCCCGCTCGGCGGTGGGCACCACCCGGGTCTCGTGGATCATCTCCTTCTGGATGGCGACGAACCCGGGGCTTTGGCTGATCTGCAGGCCGTTGTTGTAGATCGACGGCATCATCATGCCCGGCAGGCCGCGCGAGATGCAGCGGACGTAGGCGGTCAGATCTTCTGGCCCCGCGGGGCGGCGCCTCACGTAGTCGCCGAACGACTGGCGGGCGCTGCGCTGTCGTTCCAGCGCCTCCTCGGTGAGCGGCGGAATGCGCCCGTCCGGCGGATCGATGATCATCGCCACCTGGCGCGACGGCGCCGACTTGACGTAGCCGAGGGTGGTGTCGCGCCACTCCCGCTCGTAGCCCCAGATGCTCCCCAGAGTGCCGCGCTCGCGCCGCGCGGCCGCCTCTTCGGCGGTCAGTTCCTCGACATCGGCCAGCTCTTCCGGCCGTTCGAGCGGAATGCCGTGGGCCTTGTTGCCGGACCACATTCCCTGCAGGTCGGGGGTGCCCCAGGGCGTCCTCGGCACGACGTAAGGCTCAGCCGAGGCGACCTCGTCGGCATCCGATCCGAAGTCCGCGTCGACGCCCTGCCATCCCGGTTCGATCACCGCCACGCGCACGCTGTCCGGAGCGGACACGAAGCCTCGCTTCGCCTCGGAACGGCCTCCCGCCGGACGCTCGGGATCCAGCGAGAAGCGGACACCACGGTCGCGCAGGCCGACGGCCGCCGTGTCGAGATCGGCGACTTCAAAGGCCAGGTGGTCGATCGCCCGGCCGGCGCTCGGCGCGGGCCGGCCCTCGGGATGCTCCGAGGCGAACAGCCAGACCTCGCCGAAGCGAAGGCCGTCCTGCACGCCGCGCAGGCTCTCGGGGAGGCCGCCGAACGTCTCCCGGTACCAGCCGAGGGTCCGCGCCGGATCGCTCGCGCTCAGGTGAACGTGGTGGAAGCCCAGCGTGTCCGGGTCTTCGACGACCTCGATGCGCGTACCCCAGGGATCGAAGATGCGTCCGACCTTGAACAGACCGGGCTCTTCACGGAGAGTCGAACCGTCGTCGTAGCGCTGGAGGCGAACGCCGGAACCACGCACGCCGACCGCCTCCAGTTCGGCCATCTTCTCCTCGACATCCGCGAACGAAAAGCCGATGTGGTCGATGCCGGTGCCCTGGCTGGCGCCCATGATCGGGCCCTGGTTGAACTCGATCACCGCGTTGCCGCAGTCGATCGCCTCGGCACGGCCCTCGATCGGCTCGCAGTTCAGATGGCGCGCGTACCACTTGACCGCCTCGCTGCGCGCGGAGGTCGTCAGTTGCACGGTCACGTCGCCGGCCGCCGCCGGGACCGCGGTCAGTCCCAGCACCAGCGCGGCGGCAACGGCCGAAGCGCTAAGGATCGTCGCCGGTCGGGGTCTCTTCGCGTCGGCGTAGGTGGCCATAGAGCAGCTCCTCGGAAAACTCGACACACTTGTACTCCAGCACCCGGACATTGTCCTCCAGGCGCCGGTAGAGCGGCATGCGGATCGTCCAGGGACGAGTGAAGACGTTGGGGTCCTCGAGCGTCGCCTCGTAGGTCATCGTGTTCGGGCCGGTCGGCGTGTAACGCTCGGTTACGCGCAACGTGTCGCTGGCGAAGTTGCCGGCACGGTCGAACCAGGCCTGACCGGTGAAGCCGGCGGCCTCGACGACCAGCGTGCCGCCTTCCCAGCGTCCGTGCGAACGGCCCATCCAACTGTCGATCGGCGCCGGCTCCGGATTCTCCTTGTCCATGTGGATCGTCCGGTTCGCTTCGGCGAAGCCGTAGACGATCATGATGTGGGTGTCGCCCTGGAGGATCCGGAACGGGAAGGGCATGTAGGTCGCCCGCGGCACTCCGGGCAGGTAGCACTTGGCCTCGGGGTCCTCGCGCCAGCGGTTCTCGAAGTTCTCTTGCTGTTGCTCGCGCGCCCAGTCCTGATAGGGGATCTCGCCGCCGACGACTACGCCCTGGCCTGGAGGCATCGTGGTGAGCGTGCCGTACTCCGCCGGCCCGCCGGCCGCGTTGTGGTCCTCCAGGTTCCAGTGAGCCGTGTTGATCGCCTGCCAGACGCCGTTGATGTCGGGATTGCCGTCGTAGTGACGCGGAACCGCGTCAGCCGCGTTCTGGGCCAGCGCCGGCGTCATCAGGGTCAGCATGAGACCGGCGAGCGACAGCGCCCGCCGCCATGTTTTCGAGTGGCGTCGTTTCGTCATTTCGTCTCAGTTCGGAATGGACGGGGAGCATACCAACCGCCGTCGCGGCACGGACAGGCGCGCAATACACTCTGCGCTCGTCTTTCAGCACCTGTCTTTTCGGCACTTGGGGGATCCCAGCGATGATCGATCTGAACCTGACCGGCCGCCGCGCCGTCGTCACCGGCGCCAGCCTCGGCATCGGCGCCGCCACCGTCCGCCTGCTTGCCGATCATGGCGCGGACGTCGCGTTCTGCGCCCGCAGCCAGGACGCCGTGAACGAACTCGACGGTTATCAGCCGTCATCCGGCGACGGCGGCGCTCACGGGCACGTCGCCGACATGGCCGACCGCTCGTCGATCGACGCTTTCTTCGAGACAGTGCTGGCGGACGGCACAGTCGACATCCTGGTCAACAACGTCGGCGCTTCGCCGTCGCGCAACTTCCTCTACATGACGGACGACGACTGGGAGGAACTGTTCCGGCTCAACCTGCTGTCGGCGGTGCGCAGCACCCGCCACTGTCTGCCGGGGATGCGCAAGCAGAAGTGGGGCCGGGTCGTGATGATCGCGAGCGGCGCCGCGAAGTACCCGGGCGCCGCGCTGATCGACTACGGCGCGTCGAAGGCGGCGATGGTCGCCACCGGCAAGGCCCTGTCCGGCAAGTACGGCCGCGACAACGTGCTGTTCAACTCCGTCCTGCCCGGCCTGATCCACACCGCGATGTGGGAGCGGGCCGCGAAGGAGATCGCCAACGCCCGCGGCGGCGACTGGGAGGACATCATCCGGAACAACGGCAAGAACGTCCCGGTCGGCCGCTACGGCACCTCGGAAGAGGTCGCCAACATGATCGTCTTCCTGTGCTCGGAAGCCGCGTCCTACGTCAACGGCGCCGTGATCGACGTCGACGGCGGCCAGGGCCGGCACATCTGAGCTCGCTACTGGTCTTCCGAACCTTCGATCTCGGCGATTCCTGACGCCGTCTCCTCGAGCAGCGCCTGCGCGCCGCGGCGGATCAGGCTGCCGACCCCCGGCGCCTGGAAGAAGCTGAAGCCCTCTCGGTCCCGCCAGGCCAGCGGACCCCCCAGCTTGAGGCCGGCGCCGAGCACCGCGTCACGGATGCGGTCGACCATCGCCTCGTACTCCGGTTCGCCCTGGCGCCTGCCGGAGAAGCTGTATAGGTCGGTCGAGGCCGCGAACACGACGTCGACGCCGGGCACTGCCGCGATCTCCTCGACCGCCTCGACACCCGCCGGCGACTCGATCATCGCCACGATCAGGATGTTCTCGTTCGCCGTGGCCCGGTAGTCCCGGCCCCACAGCGCGCCGTACTGGCCGCCGCCCAGGCTCCGGCGCCCCTCGGGCGGGAACTTGGCGAAGCGGACCGCCCGCTCCATCTTCTCGGCCGTGCGCACCATCGGCACGACGATGCCGAGCGCGCCGAGATCGACCGCTTTCTGGATGTCGCCCTCCGTCGCGTCGGGCACGCGGATGAAGGGAATGGCTGAAGCGTCCCGGCAGGCCCAGAGCATCCGCGCCACGTCCTGGTAGGTCAGCGGACTGTGCTGCATCTCGATCCATGTGAAGTCGAAGCCGGCGTTGGCCGCGGCGCAGTAGCTGTCGGGGTCGGGCGAGGAGATACTGACGCCGACGATCCCCTCTGCCCTCATCAGCTTCTGCTTGGCGGTGTTGTACATCCGCACACCGTCGCCGTCCTGCGCAGCCGTCGCGGCGGCCACGCTCACGCACAACACCAGGGCCCAGCCGGTCCGAATCGCTCTCATGCGTCCTCCCTCGCTTCTGAAGCGTCGGCCTTGTCCACCGGCGTCTGTCCGGCGCGACCCCCGCGCTGACCCCGCAGCGCCAGGTCGACGCCGACCAGACGGCGGTTGCCCTCGACCCGGCTGGAACTGCCGCGGATCTCCCGCAGCACCAGATAGTCCGCGAACGCGGCCTCGACGTTCGCGCTGTAGCCCATCGCATCCTGCGCCTTGTTCACGGCGAGCTTGCCGAGTCGCAGCACCGCCGGGTCGTTCTCGGCGATCCGTTCGGCATAGGCCATCGTCTCGCGTTCCAGTTCGTCCTCCGCGTAGACCCGGTTGACAAGCCCCAACTCATGGGCTTCCTGAGCGTCGATGAACCGGCTCTCGAACAGCAGCTCCTTCGCCTTGCGAGGATGGATGTCCCAGGGCACGGTGAAGGTCTCGAACAGGCTGGCAAGGAACCGCGCGCTCGGAGCGGCGAAGATCAGGTCCATCGACGCGGCGATCATCCAGCCGCCGAAGATGCAGTAGCCGTGCACCATGGCGATCGTCGGCTTCGGCAGGTTGCGCCACTTGACCGTGTTGTCCAGGTTGTACCAGCGGAACGCCTCGTACCAGTCCATGCCGACCCATTGGGTCAGTCCCCGGGCCTCGATGTCCGCCTGCTGCTCCGGCGTGCCCAGGTCGTGTCCGGACGAGAAGTGCTTGCCGTCGCCCTTCAGCACGACGACCCGGACATCTTCGTCGGCCATGGCCCGGTCGAGCTGGCGGTCCAGGTCATCGAGCAGTTTCCAGCTCTGCGCGTTGTGGTAGCGGGCGCGGTCCAGCGTCAGCACCGCGACCGGGCCTCGCCGTTCGTAGCGAACCTCTTCTGCTGCCATATCCTGTCCTCGGCCTTTCTGAAGGGAGCCCGTGTGGAGGGAAGCCGATGAAGCGTAGCGCACCGATCAGCGTGATTCTGCTGTGCGCCCTGGGACTCGGCTGCGCCGGCGACCCCACGCCCGAAGGCGCCGCCGGCGGCGCCGCGAAGCGTCCCAACATCGTCCTGGTCATGACCGACGACCAGGGCTACGGCGATTTCGGCTTCACCGGCAACCCGGTCGTCCAGACGCCGCATCTCGACGCCCTGGCCGCCCAGAGCGCGCAAGTCGAGCGCTTCTACGTCAGCCCGGTCTGCACGCCGACCCGCGCCTCGCTGATGACCGGCCGCTACAACTACCGCACCCGCGCCATCGACACCTACATCGGCCGCGCGATGATGGAACCGGAGGAGGTGACGATCGCCGAGATGCTCCGGGAAGCCGGCTACGCCACCGGCATCTTCGGCAAGTGGCACCTGGGCGACAACTATCCCCTGCGCGCCATGGACCAGGGCTTCGAGGAAAGCCTGGTGCACCGTGGCGGCGGCATCGGCCAACCCTCCGACCCGCCCGGTGGCGAGGGCAAGTACACGGACGCCGTGCTGTTCCGCAACGGCCAGCGCGAAGAAACAACCGGCTACTGCACCGATGTCTACTTCGACGCCGCCTTCGACTTCATGGAACAGGCTGCCGCAGAAGGACGGCCCTTCTTCGCCTACGTGCCGACGAACGCGCCCCACGGCCCGTTCCACGATGTGCCGGAGGAGTGGCTTGAGCACTACCGGCAGACGGACCTGAGCGCGGCGCTCGCTGATCCCGGCCAGGCCAGCGAGCAGGTCCTCGACCGGCTGGCGCGCAGCTACGCGATGATCAGCAACATCGACGACAACGTCGGCCGGCTGATGGCAAGGCTCGACGAGCTGGGTCTCGCGGACAACACGCTCCTCGTCTTCCTGGTCGACAACGGACCGGACCGTGACCGCTACAACGCGGGGCTTCGCGGCCGCAAGGGAACCGTCTTCGAGGGCGGCATCCGGTCGCCTCTGCTGGCGCGCTGGCCCGGGCGGTTGCCCGCCGGAGGAGAGCCGGCCGACCGGATCGCTACGCACATCGACATCGCCCCGACCCTGCTCGACGCCGTCGGCCTCGAGCCGCCCGCCGGCCTGCACCTGGATGGCCGCAGCCTGCTCCGCCTGCTGGCAGGCGATGTCGACGCCGCGACCTGGCCCGACCGGACCCTCTACCTGCAGTTCCACCGAGGGAACGAACCGATCCCGCTCCACTCCTTCGCCGCCGTCGGCCAGCGCTACAAGCTGGTTCACCCGTCCCCGCGCGGCGAAGGGGACTGGAACGGCGAACTCGCCCTCGAGCTGTACGACCTGGAGGCGGATCCCGGCGAAAGCCGCAACCTGATCCTCGAGCGGCCCGAGGTGGCGGCCGGGATGCGGGACGCCTATCTGGCCTGGTTCGAGGACGTGAGCAGTACCCGGCCGGACAACTACGCGCCGCCCCGGATCGTCGTCGGCACGGACCACGAGCCGGTCACCGTCCTCACCCGCCAGGACTGGCGGCGGATCACCGACGATCAGGGCTGGCGGCCGACCTCACGGGGCCGCTGGCTGCTGAGCGCCCGGGAGGACGCGACGTTCGACATCGAGGTGCGGCTGGTCGCGGGTTCCGGCGGTCCGGTGCTCCTCGACGTCGGCGACCAGGAACTGAGCCAGGACCTGGCCGCGGACCAGCAGACCGCGACGTTTGAAGAGGTCCCTGTCCCGGCCGGCGACTTCGCGATCAGCGCCGCGGCCGGCGAAGGCGAGGAACGGCGAGGAGCCCATCAGGTCGTGCTGCGACGACGCTAGCGACGGCCATGGCTCTGCTAACCTCCGCAGCCAATGTTGCGCTGGGCCGGTTCGCCGCTCGCCGTCGTCAACGCACTCGCGCTGACGACCGCCACCCTGCTCACGGGAGCTTGGGATCTGAGTGGCCATGGTCACGACGTGATCGCGACGAACGCCGCCTACTGCGTGGTCGACCACGAGGCGGAGACCTCCGGCATCGCCGGTGGCACCACCCTCGGCCAGGCCGCGGCGCCGCACGATCACTCCTGCGTCGCATGCAAACTGGGCCGCACGAAGACCGTCGAGGATCGCAGGACCTCGATCGCCGGGCCGCTCGACCTCTCCTCGGCCGCGCCGGGATCCGATCACGGACCCGGGCCAAGGAGTGGCGAGGGTTGGCGGCAAACCGCGCGCGGTCCGCCCCAAGGCTGAGTCGACACGTCTCCGATCCGCGCAGAGCGCGAGGCATCGGAGCCACCCCTCGCCAGGGAAGATGGCGGCCACGACGCGATCAGCCTCTAGCTGATCCCATTCAGTTGCCGCATTACGTCGCCGACGATCTCGGCCCGCTTCCATCGCAGCGGATACCGCAGCCAGCGCTACAACACCCTTCGACTCGGACTGAACGACCCAGGAACTCCCTACCATGCTCGCTAGCCACATCAAGGCCTTCAACTCCCAGCCGCGGCACCGGCCCCACCGGCGTCAGGCGGTGACGGGCGCCATTCTCTGCGCCCTCGTCCTACTCCTCATCCCATCGACGGTCGCCGCCCAGGAAACCGGTTCCGTTGCCGGCTCCGTGGAGACGCACGGCGAGCGAATCGTTCTCGCCGTGGCACGCATTCCCGCGCTCGGCATCAGCACCGCGGTGTCCACGGACGGCGCGTTCCGATTCGACGAAGTGCCGGCTGGCACCCATCTCGTCGTCGTCGAGATTCCCGCCTTCGGCTCAGCGAGCGAGACCGTCACCGTTGCGGGCGGCGACGAGGTTGACGTCCAGCTCGAAATGCGTCACGGGACGCACTTCGACGAGGTCGTGGTCACCGCGACCGGCGACCAGCGCCGCGCCTCCGAGCTGGCGAATCCGGTCTCCGTGCTGTCCGGCCCGGACCTCCAACTACGTCTTGGCGCCACACTGGGCGAGACGCTGGAAGGCGAACCAGGCGTGCACTCGACGTCGTTCGTGCCCGGCGCCAGCCGGCCGATCATTCGCGGCCTGAGCGGCGCCCGGATCCGCGTCATGGAAAACGGACTCGACACCGGCGACGCCTCCGTCGTCAGCGCCGACCACGCCGTGACCTTCGAACCGGCGCACGCCGAACAGATCGAGGTGCTGCGCGGACCCGCCACGCTCCGTTTCGGTTCCGAGGCAATCGGCGGCGCGGTCAACATGGTCGACGGCCGGATCCCGAGCGAGAAGCCTGTCAGCGCGCTGAGAGGCACGATCGACCTTCGCGGCGGGTCCGTGGCCGACGAGCGAATGGGCGCGATCCATCTCAACGGCGGCGGCGATGAATGGGCCTGGCACCTGGGTGCCGTGAGCCGGGAAGCCGATCCGTACGAGATTCCCGGCCACGCACAGGTCGAGGAGGAGCACGACGATCACGACGATGATCACGACGACGACCACGACCACGACGAAGACGAAGATCACGACGACGA
>VXVC01000005.1:18547-25244 GCA_009836625.1 Holophagales bacterium | reverse complement strand
ACGATGATCACGACGACGACCACGACCACGACGAAGACGAAGATCACGACGACGAGGACGAAGACCACGACGACCACGAAGACGAGGATCACGACGAACACGACCACGAAGAGCACGAAGACGAGAACCCCTTCGGGATCGTCCCGAACACGGATTACATGACCGAGAGCGGGCGCTTCGGCTTCACCCGCTTCTTCGGCGACCGTGGTTCGATCGGCATCTCAGTCAGTGGCTTCAACACGGACTACGGGCTCCCGCCCGGCGCCCACGCCCATCACGACCACGAGGACGAGCACGACCACGAGGACGAGCACGACCACGACGAAGACGAAGATCACGACGACGACGACCACGACGACGAGGACCATGACGACGAGGACCATGACGACGAGGACCACGACGACGAGGATCACGACGACGAGGATCACGACGACGAAGACCACGACGACCACGACCACGAGGACGAACACGGGCACGAGGAGGAGGAACTCCCGATCCGCGTCGACATGAGGCAGCGCCGCGTGGACCTCCGGGCCGAAGCCCTGCCGATGGCGGGCGCCTTCCAGAAGATCGAGGTCCGGATGACGGGAACCGACTACGAGCACGTCGAGCTCGAAGGCCCCGACGTCGGCACGACGTTCTCCAACGACTACCTCGAGACACGGGTCGAGATGTTCCAGCGCGAGCGGGGCCGCAGCCGCGGCTCCGTCGGCCTCCAGTACTCGGACCGCGATCTCGCCGCCATCGGCGAGGAAGCCTTCGTTCCGCCGACACAGTCCCAGGGATGGGCTCTCTTTACCTCGCAGGAGATCGAGGCCGGTCCCGTCCGCTGGCAGTTCGGTGCTCGCTTCGAGCAGCTCGACCACAATCCGGTGAGTTCTCGGGACACCTCGCACGACGGCGTGTCCGCTTCAGCGGGCCTGGTCTGGGACGCCGGCGCCGACTGGACGCTAGGCGTGTCGGTCGCGCGCTCGGCCCGCCTGCCCGCGGCGGAGGAGCTCCACTCCGACGGCCTGCACGTCGCCACCCTGAGCTACGAGGTCGGTGACCCGAACCTGAGCAACGAGGTCGGCACCGGGTTCGACGTGTCGCTGCGCAAGACGGAAGGGCCGCTGACCGGCGAACTGACGCTCTTCAGCCAGAGCTTCAGCGACTTCATCTACCAACGGTTCACCGGCGAAGAGGAGGACGGGTTCGCCGTCCTCCGCTACACCCAGGCCGACGCCTCCACCGAAGGGGCCGAACTCCGGCTCCGGCTGGAGTTGCTCGACCGGAACGACCATCACCTGCACCTCCAGGCGATAGCGGACACGGTCAACGCCGAGCTGGACGCGGGCGGCAACCTGCCGCGGATTCCGCCGATGACCTTCGGCGCCGGCCTCCACTACCACGGCCACCACTGGCGCGCCGCGGTGGAAGGTCGCTGGTTCGACGACCAGAACGACGTCGCTGAACTGGAAACCCCAACCGAGGGCTACACGCTGGTCAACGCCCACGTCGGGCGGCGCTTTGTCCTCGGCAACCAGATCCTCGACGTGCTGCTGCGCGGCCGCAACCTGACGGACGAAGAGGCGCGCGTGCACACGTCCTTCCTGAAGAATTTCAGGCCCCTGCCCGGCAGGGACGTCACCCTGTCGGCCCGGTTCTGGTTCTAGGTCGAGTTCTGCGCGGGCCCGAGGGCTGTCCGGCACGCCATAGGTCGGACAGCCTTTCGTTCCCGGCAGTGCGCCACTTCCGGGCGACGTCTCTCCTGCCGGTCGGCCTGTCTGTCTGTCTGGCCGCCTGCGGGCCCGGCCTGTCCCACGATCCGGGACCCGTCGAAGGCAAGGCGCTGGAGATGCCCTACACGGGGATCTTCAGCGTCGTCGAACGGGACGGCTATCGCGTTGTCGACATCGAGGCATCCATCGTCACCTGGGGCGGAACGGCGGGCGGGCCACCGCAGCGAGCCCGCCTCGTACTAGTCCCGCGGGACATTGAGCCGCCAGCCCTGTCGGGAGAGCTGGCGGGCGCCTCGCTGATCCGAACGCCCGTCGAGCGGATCGCCGTCAACGATCACCCTCACGAGGCCATGCTGCGCGTACTCGGGGTCGAGGACCGGATCGTCGCCGTAGGCGGGAGTACCAGTTACGACGATGACCTGCGCCGCAAGGCCCGGTCGGGTCAGATCCAGCAGATCGGCTATGGCTGGCACATGCCGCCAACGCTCGACGCCCTGGTGGCGGTGCGGCCGGACGTACTGATCGCGCGCATGGCCGATCTCACGCACACCCAGCACATGGAGCGCGTCGAATCGCTTGGCGTTCCGGTCGTGCCGACCTTCATCGATGCGGAGCCGCACTACATGGGCCGCGTCGATTGGGTCCGTCTGATGGGTCTGCTGACCGGGAAGGAGGCTGAAGCCGACGCTTTCGTCCAGATGGTCGCGCAGGAGGTCGACCGTCTGAAGTCCCTCGCTGACGGGCAACCGCGGCGATCGATTCTCTGGGCCTGGTACCGAAGCGCGGGCAATCGCTGGGCGGTCACGCAGCGGAACTCCGATGCAGCGCTCCTTCGCGACGCCAACGCGGAACTCGTGATGGGCGCCGAGGACGATCCGGAGCTCGACACCTTCTCTGATCTCTCGACCGAACGGCTCCTGCGGGACGCCACGGACGCCGATTGCTGGATGATCCGCGACCCGCTGTCCTCAGTGTTCGACGATCGGGCCGTGCTTTCGCGCTTCAAGGCGTATCGGGAAGGCTGCGTGTTCTGGGAGCCGGGCAAACGCCATCCGACCGCCGATTCGTGGGAGGTGTGGGAGATGGGGGACATCCGGCCGGACTGGCGCCTGGGGGACGTCATCAAGATGTTGCACCCGGAACTTCGGGACGGCGATTGGCGTTACCTCGCCCCGGAAACGTGGGAGGCAGGCCATGGCGGCGCGAGTCAGCACTAGCGGCGCCGCCCTCCTCGCGTCGCTCGCCGCCCTCTCGCTGCTGACGCTGACCTACGGGCAGATCGCGCTGCCGCTGGCCGACACCGTCGGCGCGTTGACCGGGACACGGTCGAGCGATCTGGCCCGCCAGATCGTCCTGGAGATCCGCCTCCCACGGGTAGCCGCCGCGATCATCGCCGGCGCCGCGCTCGGCATGGCTGGAGTACTCATGCAGGCGCTCTTCCGCAACCCCGTCGCCGACGCCTGGTCCCTCGGCCTGCTGGCGGGAGGCCAGCTCGGAGTCGCCCTCACGGTGACCGCGGCGGCCTTCGCGGGTCCCGCGGCAGTGTCCTTCCTGACCTTCTTCGAAGGACCCAGCATCACGCTCGCGGCCGCCACGGGCGTCGCGATCGCGGCGCTCGCCATGCTTGCGCTCGGCCGCCGCGTCGGCGCCATCACGCTGCTCGTCATCGGCCTGATGCTCGGGTTTACCTCCCAGGGTCTCACGAGCGTGCTTCTTCATTTCGCCGCCCGCGCCGGCGGCCGGGTCTATGGCGGATGGCGCGATGCGAGCTTCGCCGGTGTCGCCCCTTCGGCGCTGGCATGGCTTTCGCTACCAATCCTCATCGGCGCCTGCGTAGCCGTCGCGACGGCCAAGCCCCTCAGTTCGCTGCTTCTCGGCGAGACCTACGCGCGCAGCCTCGGCGTCAAAGTAACGTCACTCCGATACGCCGTCCTCGCGGCTACCGTGCTCCTGGTGGCGCCGGTCGTGGCCTTCTGCGGTCCGGTCAGCTTCGTCGGCCTCATCGCACCGCACTTCGCACGCGCACTAGCCGGGACGGCGCGAATCCTCCCGCTCCTGCCGCTTGCCGCACTCGGCGGTGCGCTGCTTGCCCTTGCCGGCGACGCCATCGTTCATGCGCCGTGGGAACAGCACTTCCTGCACCTGAACGCGATCCTCGCGATCGTCGGCGCTCCGGTCGTGATCCTCATCCTGATCTTCTCGCCGGCCGTGAGGCAGTGGCGCTGATGCTGGACCTGCGATCCCTCGCCGTGGGCTATCGCAACACGCGGGGTACCGTCCTGTCCGGCATCGACCTGGCGGCCGAGCCCGGCGACTTCATCTGCATCCTCGGCCGCAACGGGTCCGGGAAGTCGACGCTCATGCGCACGATCGCGGGGCTGCAGACGTCGCTCGACGGCGTCGTGTTGCTCGACGGCGAAGGCGTCGCGGCCATGCGTCCGGCGACGCGTGCACGCCGGATCGCCGTTGTGCTGACCGAGAGACAGTTCAATCCGGGCCTTCGCGTCGAGGACGTCATCGCGCTCGCCCGGCAGCCCTTCACCAGCTGGCGGGGCGGGCTGACGGACGACGACCGGGCGGCAATCGCCGACGCTGTCGCTGTAACCGGGGTCGAGCCGTTCCTGCGCCGGTTCTTCACCGATGTCAGCGACGGCGAGCGCCAGCGCGTGATGATCGCACGGGCGGTCGCACAAACTCCACGCCTCCTGGTCCTCGACGAGATCACCGCCTTCCTCGACCTCCCAAGCCGGATGGAGATCATGGCCCTCCTGCGTTCCCAGGCGAAGCAGAAAGGACAGGTCGTCCTGCTCTCGAGCCACGACCTCGACCTGTCGCTTCAGCTCGCCGACAGCGTCTGGCTGCTCGACGGCGATGGCGGCTTTTCGGTCGGCACGCCGGAGGCGCTGAGCGAGAGCGGCTCGATCGGCCGTGCCTTCGACACGGAGGCGATCCGGTTCTCTCCCTCCCAGGGGCGGTTCGAGATCCAGATGTCCGCATCCGCGAGTCCATGATAGAAGGCCCTCCGTGCCGCGCCTCTCCCGCTCGCCACTCACCATCGTCAACGCCTTCGCGCTGACGATCACCACGCTCGTCACAGGAGCCTGGGACGCCGGCTGCCACGACGACGCGCAGGCGGCGAGCAACGCCTGGTCCGCGATCGGCAACGAAGCCGAGGCCTCCGGGGCCACGAACCACGCCCGCCTTGCCAGCGCTTCGGCGCCGCACGAACACTCCTGCGTCGGCTGCAGGATCGGATCCTCAAAGCCCGCCGAGATCGGCAGGAACTCCGTCTCCACGCCGCTCGACCCCGCTTCGGCCGCGGTCAGCCCCGAGAACGACGGCAGCGCCAGGCGCGGCGCGCCCCGGCAGCAGGCCGCTCGCGGCCCGCCCCCGGGCTAAGTCGACAGCACCTCCGACCCGCGCAAGACGCGCCGCCTCGGAGCCTCCAGCAAGCAAACAGGCGTCAGCCGCCCCCACTTCGGGGCGATGGCGACGACGCCACCGTGGTCAGCCGTAGCTGACCCCAACGGAGTCGCAGCATCGCGCGACCGACGAGTTCGGTGCGCTGCCACCGCTGCGAACACCGTAGCCAGCGCCATCCACACCCTTCGGCTCGGACTGATCTACCCAGGAACTCAAGACCATGCTCGCTACCTGCACGACACTCTCGAACTCTCATCCACGGCGCCGGCCCCGCTGGCGTCAGGCCGTCGCGGGCGCCACTCTCTGCGCCATTGCCCTCTTTCTCAATCCGCCAACAGCCAACGGTCAGGCGACGGGATCCATCGCCGGAACGGTCAGCAGCCCCGGTGAGGCCGGCCTCTCGCTCGCCGTCGCCCGACTCACAGAGTTGTCCCTCAGCGCCTCGGTGGCCGCGGACGGGACGTTTCGTTTCGACGACGTGCCGCCCGGCACGTACCTCCTGGTCGTCGACATCCCGTCGGTCGGCGTGACCAGCCAGCCGGTCACCGTCTCGGCCGGCCGGGAGACGACCG
Source organism: Holophagales bacterium (assembly GCA_009836625.1). GTDB lineage: Bacteria > Acidobacteriota > Thermoanaerobaculia > Multivoradales > Multivoraceae > Multivorans. Next base: position 19,528 of record VXVC01000005.1, on the reverse strand, counting down.
TCGAACTGGAGTACGACCACTTCACCCACTTCGACGAGATCGTCGTCACCGCCTCCGGCGGTCTCCGAAACGAGTCCGAACTGCCGAACGCAATCTCCGTGTTGGGCGGCGCCGACCTGCAACTGCGCATGGGTGCGACACTGGGCGAGACCCTCGCGGGGGAGCCGGGCCTGTCCTCGACCGCGTTCGTGCCGGGGGCGGCGCGGCCGATCATCCGCGGCCTGTCGAGCGCCCGTGTTCGGGTGCTCAACGGCGGCATGGGAACCGGTGACGTTTCCGTGGAGAGCCTCGATCACGCGGTCACGTCCGACCCGCTCCTGGCCGAGCAGATCGAAGTGCTGAGAGGTCCGGCCACGCTCCGCTACGGCTCGGGCGCCATCGGCGGCGCCGTGAACGTCGTCGACGGTCGCATTCCAGCCAACCGGGCGGCAAAGACCCTTGGCGGCCGGATCGACCTGGTCGGGGGCTCGGTTGCCGGCGAGAGAACGGGCGCGCTCCGGCTGAACGGTGGCGGCGGCGAATGGGCCTGGCACCTCGGGGCCGTCAGCCGGCAGACCGATCCATACGAGATCCCGGGCTACGCCCGCCTCGAGGACGAACACGACGACCATGATGACCACGGCCACGAGGACGAAGACCACGACGATCACGAGGACGAAGACCACGACGATCACGACGACCACGACGACCACGACGACGAGGATCACGACGACCACGAAGAGCACGAGGAAGAGAACAGCTTCGGCATCGTCCCGAACACGGACCTCATGACCGAGAGCGGCCGGTTCGGCTTCACCCGCTTCTTCGGCGACCGCGGCTTCCTGGGCGTCTCATTCAGTGGCTTCCGCACGGACTACGGCATTCCTCCGGGCGCTCACAGCCATGCTCACCATGACCACGGCGACCATGACGACCACGACGACCATGGCCACGAGGACGAAGACCACGACGATCACGGCCACGAAGACGAGGACCATGACG
>VXVC01000005.1:0-18447 GCA_009836625.1 Holophagales bacterium | reverse complement strand
GGCCACGAGGACGAAGACCACGACGATCACGGCCACGAAGACGAGGACCATGACGACCACGACGACCACGGCGAGGAAGAAGAGCACCATGAAGACGGCGACATTCGCCTGGACATGAAGCAGCAGCGCGTCGACCTGCGATCCAGCGTCTACCTGTCCGGGCCCGCCTTCGAGAGGCTCGAAGTGCAGATCTCGGGAACGGACTACGAACACGTCGAGTTCGAAAGCGGCCACACCGGCGTCCAGTACACGAACGACCTCCTGGAGACGCGGGTCGAGTTGTTCCGGCGCGACGAGGGCGGAAGCCGGGGCAGCTTCGGGTTCCAGCATGTGAACCGCGAGCTCGCCGCGGTGGGCGCCGAGGCCTTCATCCCCCCGACCCAATCGAACACCTGGGCCGTCTTCACCTCCCAGGAGATCGAAAGGGGCTCGGTTCGCTGGCAGTTCGGCGCCCGCGTCGAGCAGGCCGAGCACATTCCGATCAACGAACCGGAGTGGGCTGAGGACGAGGGCGTTTCCGCGTCAGCCGGCATGGTCTGGACGGCCAGCGAGGCGTGGAACCTCGGTCTGTCCGCCACCCGCTCAGTTCGTCTCCCCAGCCCGGGAGAACTGTTCTCGTACGGCGCCCACATACCCACCCGGACCTTCGACATCGGCGATCCCGATCTGGACCAGGAAGTCGGCGCCGGTCTCGACCTGACGCTGCGCAAGGAGGAAGGAGTCATCCAGGGCAAGCTGACGCTGTTCCGGCAGGACTTCCAGGACTTCATCTACCACGCGTTCACCGGCACGGAGCTCGCGGGCTTCCCGGTCACCATCTACAGTCAGGCCGACGCGACAATGAGCGGTGCCGAGCTCCACGCGCGGGTCGAGCTGGCGGACTGGAATGGGCATGACCTGCACATGGAGGTCCTGGGCGACACGGTCGACGCCGAGTTCGACGAGGGCGGCAACCTGCCGAGGATTCCGCCCCTGAGCCTGGGCGCCGGCCTCCACTACCACGGCCACGACTGGCGGGCAGCGGTCGAATGGCGATGGGTCGACGACCAGAGCGACGTCGCGGAGCAGGAGACGCCGACCGACGGCTACACGATGCTGAACGCCCACGTCGGCCGGCGCTTCACGTTGAAGAACCAGATCTTCGACGTGCTGCTCCGGGGACGGAACCTGACCGACGAAGAAGCCCGGGTGCATACGTCCCTCCTGAAGACGTTCGCGCCCTTGCCCGGGAGGGACATCACGCTGTCGGCGCGGTTCTGGTTCTGAGCGGTATACTCCGCGGCTCGACAGCGGTCGGCACCGCAGCCACGGCCCGAATCCGCGTCCCCATCGTCTAGCCAGGTCAGGACTCCAGCCTTTCAAGCTGGCAACACGGGTTCGAATCCCGTTGGGGACGCCATCGCGCCGAAGGCGCGAGGTCGGCCCCAGCGGGATTCGGTCGTCGCTCCTCGCCTGCGGCTCGGCGCTCTGGAATCAAATCCCGTTGGGGACGAAGCTCTGCCACTGGCGCGAGGGCGGCCACAACCGAATTCGGTCGTCGCGGGCGCTATGCTGCGGGCCGGATCGATCCTCTAAGTGAAGGAGTTGCCGATGCGCGCCAATAGTGCCCGTGACGGCGCCTGCCCGCGGTGGCCGGTGACGTTTGTCCTCGTCTTCCTGCTCGCGGTCGCGACGACCGGAGCCCAGGTGCCCGCCGGGGTGCCGGAGGACGTGGGGTTGTCCGCGGAACGTCTCGAGCGAATCGGCGAGATGATCCAGCGCGCCATCGACACGAAGCAGATCTCAGGCGCCGTCACCGTCGTCGCGCGGCGCGGCCACGTCACCCACTTCGAGGCGCGAGGCCTCATGGACATCGAGACGAACGCCCCGATGCGGAAGGACACCATCTTCCCGATCGCCTCGATGACGAAACCGGTGACCGCCGTCGCCATCCTGATGCTCGTGGAGGAGGGAAAGGTCCGCCTGTCCGATCCGGTGTCCCGCTTCATTCCGGAGTTCAAGGACACGAAGGTCGCGATACCGCGATCGGACGCCGCGGCCGAAGAAGGCGACATCTACACGGTGCCCGCGAAGCGCGAGGTCACGGTGCACGATCTGATCACCCACACGTCGGGGCTGGGCAGCTTCGGCGCGGCAGGCGAGGCGACGGCGCGCATCGCGCCCCGCGACCCCACCGGCACCGTCGCGGACTGGGCGGCTGCGCTCGGGGCGGTCCCCCTCGACTTCCAGCCGGGCACCCGCTGGGCGTACAGCGGCCTGGCGGGGATCGACACGCTGGGGCGCATCGTCGAGGTCGCCTCGGGTCTGACGTTCGACGAGTTCCTGCGACTGCGGCTCTTCGAACCCCTGGGTATGAAGGACACCGCCTTCAACGTGCCGGAGGACAAGAAGCAACGCGTGGTGACGCTCTACATTCGCACCCCCGACGGCCTCGAACTCCGGCCGGCGCTGCCGGAATGGCTGGCCACGGCAACGCTGCACGGGGGTGGCGGCGGACTCTGGTCGACGGCCGAGGACTACCTGCAGTTCGCCCAGATGCTCGTCAACGGCGGGGAACTGAACGGCACGCGGCTACTGGGCTCCCGGACGGTCGACCTCATGGCGTCGAATCACGTCGGCGACCTGTACGAGAAGGCGGGGAGCCCCGGGATGGGGTTCGGACTGACCGTGGAGGTCGTGCTTGACGGCGTCGCGGCCCGCGGCGACCACCGCTCGACGGGCAGCTTCGGTTGGGTCGGTGCTTTCGGCACCGCCTACTGGGTCGATCCCCAGGAGGAACTGACCGCGGTCCTGATGGTGCAGACGCCGGGCGGTCCACTCCGGGCCGACTTCCAGAACGCCGTGATGCAGGCAATCGTCGACTGACCCGAGAGTCGCCGTGGATCGCGGCGATCGCGACAGCCGTGTTCTCTCAGGCTCCGTCGAACCTAGCCCGACAGAGTCTGCTCTGTCACTGCTCGCCAACCGGCTTCGATAGCGGCATCCATCAGAGGTGTTGCTTCAGCGTCTGAGTTGGCGATGGAGATGCGCCCAAACTGCGCTCGTCCCAGCTCGTGCGGCGCCTGCCCCTCGGGCCAGTCGGGATCGTCGAGCGAGACGTAGAAGTAGGCGTATCCGTGCGGCCAACGGTTCACCGTGATTGCGCCGATGTCTCTTTCGTGATCGAAGCCGTGCTGGCCGAGGAGAGACTGGAGCTGGTCACGAATCTGCTTCTCGTAGGTTTCGAAGGAAGTCGTGTACACCTTCATGCGCCCCTTGCGAAGCAAGTCGCGTAGGGACTCGTCGTCCTTGGGTGCCGGGGTCGGACTGGCCATCATCAGGACGACGATCGGGTCGTCCGGGCCGCGGGGCGGTTCGAAGCCGCCCGTCGTCGTGATCGGTGCGCAGCTCACCATGGTGAAGGGGTCGTGCGGGCAGGCCACGAGGTTCGCGTCGAGCTTCGAGAACGCGTGTCCGTCCTTCAGCAGGACGTTGGCGTAAACCAGCGGCACCTTGGCTCCGTACCCGAGCGCTTCCTTCTGTCGGCTGGGCAGGTCCGGGCACAGATGAGGGATCAGCCGGTTGTAGCAGGCGAGAATGCAGTGGTCACCGGTGACGCGGAGCGCTTCGCCGGCTCGCACGTAGTCGACCTCCACCTTCTCGTCGCCCTGGAGCCGTACCCCGACCACGGTGCTGCTCAGCCGTAGCCGCGTGTCGCTGTCGTGCCGGTCCAGAGCCTCGTAGACGAAGCGACTGGTCGCGATGTCCTCGAAGCCCGTCGCGTCGGGTGCGGCAGCCGGAATCAGCCGGTGCACGAGCAGTCTCGCGACCGATGCGTTGCCGTCCGGGAAGTACTGTGCCTGGAAGGCGACGCCGGCGACGACGACCTTGGCGAGGGAGTGCACCTTGCCTGCGAGCCACCCCATGCCGGGCAGACCCGGCGCGGCCGCGGTCAGGGCCTCCATCACCGAGTGGTTCCAGCCGGTGAAGCCGTTCAGCACGCGGAGGAACGCGTCGAGGACCTCGAGCGTCTCCTTCTGAAGTCCCACCCGGTCCAGAAGGAAGCGGCTGTAGCTGACCGTGTTGATGTACTCGTACTTCTCCCGCAGGGAGAGGTCGCCCAGAAAGTCCTTGCCGCCGCCGAACAGGCTGAGCAGCTTGTCCTGTTCCGTCGCAGCAATCGGCAGCGCCCGAACGAGGCTCGTGTAGACGCCCGCGCCGTGCATGGCCAGCGCCCAGTTGCTGCCCACGATCTCGTGGCCGCCTTCGGCTGGAAGCGCCAACACATTGTTGGCCCCGAGGTTCGCCATCGCGAAGTCCTTCGAAGTGTTGGCGGCCATAGCCTTCGTGTCGATGCCCAGATCCGCGAGCAGTCCCTTGACGATCAGGCTGTAGCTGTCAGGCGCCTCCAGGTTCTGAGCACCGCCCACGCCCAGCACCATGCGCCCGTCGTGGTGGAACTCGTTGCGCTTCGCGTGCCCACCAAAGTCGTCGTGGTTGTCGAGGAGCAGGATGCGGGCTTCGGGGCCCTTCTTCTTGCGGTAGAACCATGCGGCCGCCAGGCCGCTGATGCCGGCGCCGACGACGATCAGGTCGTAGTGCTCATCGAGTTCCCGGTACTCGGTCGGCTTGTTCCCGTCCCGGGCAAGGGCGTGGGCCACCTCGAAGGAACCGGGGTGGCTGCCCCGCATCCCGGTCAGTGCCGGCGGATAGTGAACCGAGGCTGCTCCTTCCGGGGCGGCCGCTTGCGAGCGGACCTGCGCAAGAAGCTGGCTCGGCGCCACCAGGCTCGTGCCAACGCCGATGGCGACACCGTTCAGGAAATCACGACGTGTAGTGCGCAAGGACATCGCGCCCTCCAGGTTTGGACATGTCAGGTGACATGCTAGCCCTGCTGGAAGGAACCACCTTGTTCGTCGGCGACGGTTGCCGCTGGGCGGACGACGCCGACGCCGTCCACGATGCCGTGCTGGCGCTCCTGGCTTCCCGGTACGGCGAGAAGGACGGATCGAAGCCGACGGAGGAACGATGAACGAGACACTGAAAGCCCACCCGCCGGCCGATCTCGACCGCCAGGTCAACCGGGCAGCCTTCTATTCGGCGGCGGTCCTGCTGGTGGCGACCGTGCCGTCCCTGCTCCTCCCCCTCGATGCGCCGCAAGGGCCGGTTGCGGATCGATTGATGTGGTTCAGTTCGAACCTCGGAGCCTTCGTTGCCGGATGGATCGTTCAGATGATCCTGATGTTGACGTTGACTGGCGTCTTCGCGGGCGCCGCATGGCAGCTACGACGCTCGCACCCGCTACGGGCTTTCGTCGCGGGGACGGCGCTGTTCATCTCGCTCGTTGCCTTCATCATTCCCAAGTTCATCGCCATCTGGTCGATACCACAGATGGTCTCGGAATCCGCAAGAGTCTCTTCCCATAGCGGCGTGTCCGAGCAGTTGTTCCAGCTCTTGAACCCCTCTCTTGCCTTCTCGCTCTTCACGTCCTTCGACTACCTGGGGTTCTGGATGTACGCCGTCTTTGGTCTCCTGGTCGCACGTCCGCTGTTTCGATTGACCCTGAGCGCCAAGATCGCTGCCGTCGCGTTGGGGGTGTACGGCCTCCTGTACCACCTCCTGTTCGTGGGTGTGCTGACGCGAAACGTCGCGCAGGCGGATATCGGCGCGTACTCCACGTCGATCGGGGCCCTGCTGCTCGTCGCGGTGATCAGCCTGGCCATCCGCTTTCGGAACGCCATGGCTTCTGAGGACGGAAGGTGATCGCGAACTCGGACGTTCGGCCTCGCGCCAGGGGCCGAACCCTGGTCGCGTGGGCCGGCATTCTGGTGCTCGGCTCGACCCTGGCGGCGCAGGAGGGCGAGTGGCCGTACTTTGGCGGTGACCGCACCTTCAAGCGCTACTCGCCGCTCGACCGGATCGACGCCTCGAACGTCGGCGATCTGCGCATCGTGTGGCAACGGCCGGGTCTGGAACCGGAGCTCAAGGAGGAGTTTTCCGAGCTGCGTCCGGGCAACAACCTGCGATCGACGCCCATCATGGTCGAAGGTCGCCTTTTCCTGACCAACCTGGTCGGTCTGCTGCGCGCCGTCGACCCGGCGAGCGGCGAGACGTTGTGGTCTCAGGCGCCGTTCGAGCCGACGATCGAAGAGGCGCGCGGCCTGAGTCCGCGAGGCGTCGACCTCTGGACCGGCGGCGAGAAGGAACGACTGTTCCTCGCACGCGGCAACTACCTGTACTCGGTCGACGCCTCGAGTGGCGAGCTCGACGCGGACTTCGGCGACCAGGGACGCGTCAGCCTCCGCCTCCCGGGACCGCTTGCCGGCGACTTCACCTGGACGGCCGGGCCGATCATCGTGGGCGATGTCGTCGTGACGGCCGGATTCACCGGAGGCGCCGGCGACGGCGGCAACATGCGGGAAGCGACGCCCGAGGATGTGCGCGGCTACGACGTCCGTACGGGCCGCCGGCTGTGGACGTTCCACGTCGTGCCGCGGCCGGGCGAGCCGGGGAACGAGACCTGGGGAGAGGGCTCGTGGGAGTACTCGGGTGACCTCGGGTCGTGGTGCTGCCTGACGGCCGACGAGGAGCTCGGCTACGTCTACGTCCAGCTCTCGGCCCCGACCGCGGCGTACTACGGCGGTCACCGGCCCGGCGACAACCTGTACTCCAACGCGCTGGTGGCGCTGAACGCCAGCACGGGCGAGCGGATCTGGCACTTTCAGATGGTGCGCCACGACGTCTGGGAGTGGGACACGGTCGGTCCGGCGACCCTCGGTGAGATCACGGTCGACGGAAGGCGTATCGACGCCGTCATGCAGCCCTCGAAGACAGGCTTCCTCTACGTCTTCGATCGCCGAACCGGGGAGCCGGTATGGCCGATCGAGGAGAGGGCCGTGCCCGGCTCACGGGTTCCCGGGGAGCGACTGTCGCCGACCCAGCCGTTTCCGACGAAGCCGCCGCCCTTCGACCGACAGGGATTCGTTGAGGACGACCTGATCGACTTCACGCCGGAGCTCCGGGCGCGGGCCCTGGAACTCGTCAAGCCCTTCCGTCTCGGTCCGATCTTCACGCCGCCCGGCCTGATGGACGACGAGCAGGGGAAGATCGGCACCCTGACGAATCCGGGTGCGTGGGGAACCGGGAACTGGCACACCGGCGCCTTCGACCCCGAGACAGGCGTCTACTACGCCGTGTCCCACACCTGGCCGAGCGTGTACTCCCTGACAAAGCCGGAAGCCGACGACGCGACGCTCGGCTACGTGATCGGCTACGACGCTCCCGACGTGCCCACCCTCGACGGCCTCCCGATCGTCAAGCCACCCTATGGTCGGATCACCGCAATCGATCTGCATCGCGGCGAGCACGTGTGGATGGCGGCCAACGGCGATGGGCCTCGAGACCATCCCCTGCTCGAGGGCCTCGACGTGCCGCCACTAGGGGTCGCCGGGCGGCCGGCGCCGCTGGTGACGAAGACGCTGCTGTTCATCGGTGAAGGCAGCGACGCCATCCCCGGCATCGAGGGCGAAGAAGGCCGGTACTGGGGCAGGAAGTTCCGCGCCTACGACAAGTCCACGGGCGACGTGGTGTGGGAGACCGAGCTGCCCTCCGGCACCACTGGTGCGCCGATAACCTACCTGCACGAGGGTCGCCAGTTCATCGTCGTCGCGATCGGCGGCAACGAGTCCCCGGCGGAATTCGTGGCGTTTGGAGTCCACCCATGAAGAGAAGAGTCCTGATCATCCTCTGTGCAGCAGTCCTCGCGAGTTCCATGGTGACCGCGAGCGACGAGACCGTTCGGCCGGCGAAGATCAGCAAGCCGGAGCTCGGCGGCAAGATCTTCGAGCGCCCGGACGTAGTCGAGCAGACCCACGCCGACGGGCACGTGACGCAGACGGCGACGTCGCTGGTCTCGAGCGACAGGAGCTTCTCCTCCGGCATGTACAGGTCCGGGAAGACTCGGATCGAGATCACCCGGCCGTACGGCGTCGACGAGTTCATGTACTTCCTTGAGGGCGGCGTGACCCTGACGTCCTCCGACGGAACGGAGCTCGTGATCAACGCCGGGGAGGCGGTGACGGTCCCGAAAGAGTGGACCGGAGTCTTCGAAACGGACGGCTACACGAAGATCTGGGTCATCTACTCCCCGCGCGAGTAGGCAAGTCGCCCGTTCCGGCGCCGCGACTTCGCGGCCAGGTGCTCAGTTCCACCAAGGAGCGTTTCGCTCCGAAACGCTCAGTTCAGTTCCACCAGGGCTTGTCGTTGTACGCACGCACGTCCAGCTCGAACGTCCAGGTGGATCGATGCTGCCGGACGAGGTGAACGTAGGTCTCCGCCACCTGCTCGGGCAGGATGAGGCCGTCGGCCGCTCCCTTCGTGCTCCGGAGGGCCTCGAAGCGCTCCGCGCCGAGCATCTTGCCCAGCGTGTCCGGTGCGTCGACCGTTCCGTCCACGAGCACATGAGCCACATGAATGCCCTTCGGGGCGAACTCGGCGTTCAGCGTCTGGCAGAGCAGGCGGCGGCCGCCCATCGCGGCCGCGTGGGAGTGCTGCCCCGCGTTGCCGCGCGCCGCGGCCGTGGCTGAAGTGACGATCAGCGTTCCATGGCCACGCTCGACCATGCGGGGACAGAGCGCGGAGGCCGTCCGGAAGAGCCCGAACGTCGCCATGCGCCAGCCGAGCTCGAAGGCCTTGTAGCTGGTATCGGCGAGGTCCCGATTGCCGATCTGGGCGCCGAGGTTGTAGATCATCACTTCGATCGGGCCGATCTCCTCCTCCACGTGGGCGATCTGATCCTCGATGGCGTTCTCCTTGACGGCGTTCAGAAGAAAGCCGGAGGCCTCCCCTCCCTCCTCGTGAATGCCGGCGACCAGAGCGTTCAGCCCGTCTTCGTCGCTCCGGCGACAGAGAACCGCGTGGTACCCCTCGCGAGCAAACCTCCTGCCCGCGGTACCGCCGATTCCGGCGCCGGCGCCCATGACAAAGCAAACTGGTTTCATCGTCCTTCCTCCATCAGTGGACGGCGGATCGTATGACAGGATGACCGGCATCATGACCGTACAAGCCGCTTTCGAGACGCGCCCCGACGTGGCGCCCGCCGCAGCTCCCATCGGGATCCGACCGCTGACCCCTCACATCGGCGCGGAGATCGACGGAGTCGACCTGTCCCGGCCCCTCTCGCAGTCGCAGCACGACGAGATCAGGCAAGCCTGGCTGGACTGGCAGGTGCTGGTCTTCCGCAACCAGGAACTCACCCGCGAGCAGCACAAGGACTTCGGCCGCTGCTTCGGTCCGCTGCACGTCCACCCGCTGCACACGAGCGCCGAGTACCAGGGCGGGCACGACCCCGAGATCCTCGTCATCAAGACGACCCAGAAGTCGAAGTACACATCGGGTGACGGCTGGCACACCGACGTCTCGTGCGACGAGAAACCGCCGATGGCGTCGATGCTCTACATCAAGGAGATTCCCGAGTGCGGCTCAGGCGGCGACACGCTCTTCGCCGACATGTACCGTGCCTACGAGACGCTCTCGGAGCGGATGCAGAAGTTCCTGGAGGGTCTGGTGGCGGTGCACGACGGCGCGCTGCCCTACATCGGCAAGTACGCCTACGCGCCTCCCGAGGGAAAGACGTACCCGAGGACCGAGCACCCGGTGGTCATTCGCCATCCCGAGACGGGCCGCAAGGCCCTGTTCGTCAACAGCGGTTTCACCTCGCACATCCGCCACATGCGTCGATGGGAGAGCCGGGGTCTGCTCGACATGCTCTTCAGGCACATTGCCACCACGGTCTCCCTTACCTGTCGTGTGCGCTGGGAGCCCAACACGCTCACGCTCTGGGACAACCGCTGTACCCAGCATCACGCCGTGTGGGACTACTACCCGCAGTCACGTTTCGGCGAGAGGGTCTCGATCGTGGGTGACCGTCCGGTCGCCTAGCGATCTCGCGGCGCCTCGACGACTGCTGCCGGACTACCTACCGGAAGCCGTCTTCTTCAGCCGAAGGTCCTTGAACTCGACGCGCATCCCCGCATCGTGGATCTGCAGGCCGATTGCGCCCTTGTTCTGCCGTTCTTCGTTCGCGTTGTCGGTGAACTCGGAGGCGAGCTTTCCGTTGATGAAGAACTGGTAGTGCCGTCCCCTGGCGACGACGCGGACGCTGTTCCAGCCACCACGCGTGATGTCGCTCTCCCGCACGGCGTCCTCGATCTCGGTCGTGTGCGTCGTTCCGTCCGGATCGATCACGAGGCTCGTTCCGCGAAAACAGGCGTACTCTTCGCGCGCGACGAAGTGGAAGTCCCACGCGCCGAGAATGTGCGGCCCGATGCCCAGGTGGCCGAGATCCGCGTGGTAGCCCACGAACGGCCGCTTGCCGCTCGGGTCCTTCACGGCATGAATCTGGATTCCGCTGTTGCCGTTGCCGGGGAAGCGATAGCTTGCCTCCAGTTCGAAATCCGTCAGCTCGACATCGCCGTAGACGAGGTAGACGAGACGATCGACGCTGCCCTGTCCGACGATGACGCCGTCTTCGACGGACCAGTCCGAGATGGAGTCGGCCGGCACCGCATGCCAGCCGTCCAGCGTCCTGCCGTCGAACATGGAGACGAATCCGGCGTCCTCCTGCTCCTGCGCCGTCGCGGTCCACGCCATGACGGGAACGAGGACCAAGACGAGGACGGCAATGACGGACTTCCACATCTTCTTCACGTCGGCTAACTCCTCATGCCCAGGGTCGTGACGTACTTGAAGAGGTCCAGGAGCTGGTCCTGCGACAGCAACGACGTCAAGCCCGTGGGCATCGGGCTTCCCGTCTCACGGACTTCCTCGATGTCTTCCGCCTTGATCGTGACCAGTTCCCCCGTGGCGAGGTCCTGGATCACGAGATCGCCAGTCGTTGAACTCTCCTGGGTCCAGCGCTTGTACCCCTGGTAGATCGTGGAGTCGTGGGTCGTGATCTCCAATGCGGTGAATCCTTCCTTGATCTCGCGATTCGGCCACAGCGTCTCTTCGATGATCCGTTCGGCCGTCAGCGTCGTGCCGACCGCGGTCAGGCTCGGCCCGACGACGCCTCCCTGCTCGCCGACCTGGTGACAGGCGTCGCAGCCGAAGTCGACGAAGAGCACGGCGCCCCGCGCGGCATCGCCCTGTTCTGCCGCGAACTCGGCGAGGCTCTTCACCAGGCCGGCGTCGTAGTCGAGCTCCAGCGAATCCGCTCCACTCGCGGTACCCAGTGCGGCGAGAAGGACGTTGTCTGAACGGCCACTCGCGTAGAAGGAACGGAGCAGCGACTTCGCGGCGTCGTGCCCGAGTTCACCAGCCTCGATCGCCGCGATCAGGGCCGGCACGCCTCCCTCGCGGTTGAGGAATGCGACGAGGGCCCGAGTGGCCGTGGCGTTGTCCAACCCGGGCTCCCCGAACAGTCTGACCGCCGACTTCGCCGCCGCTCTCGAGTCGAGGACGACCAGGGCTTCGATCGCAGAGACGCGCAGTGTGGGTGGGTGCGGCGCATCGGCATGGGCCGCGAGCAGCTCCATCCCGCCCTCGGCTCCGAGGCTTGCCAACGCGCCGAAAGCAGCGGCCCGAACGAACTCGGGAAGCGAGTCGTCCCCGGCCATCGCCAGCAGACTCTCCCGCGTGCTCTCAGCCCCCCAGGCCCCGGCCAGGACGGCCGCATTGGCGCGGAGCTGGAGATTCGGGTGCTCCAGCATCTTCGCCAGACCCCAGGGCTGATCATGCGGCTCGAGACTTCCGGAACGCGTCGCCCTCGCGGCGGCGGCCAGGATCCGTGCATGTGCATCGGCGTCGTACTTCCCGCCGCTCACATAGCGATCCGGCATGAGGACGAACTCCTCGATCTCTTCCTTTCCTCCGACTGCCAGGAGGTTCTCGATCGCGCTCAGACGCGTGTCCTCGTCGAGGTGGTACGACAACGCGATCGTGCGCAGATCCGCGATTTGCTCCCTTCCCCCAGCGCGGTTCAGCACTTCAGCGAGATGGGCCGACTCGGCGAACTGGAGATCTCCGCGTTCGTGCGCAGCCTCCCAGTGCGGCCTGAGGTGCTGGATCGCCTGCGAAAAGACGTACTCCATCGAGTCGTCCATGGGGCGGTCCACCGCGCGCGCGACCACGGTGATGGACTCCGGCCGGGGAATCGCGGCAGCCGCGGCAACGGCCTCCATCCGCACCTGCGCGTCGTCGTCTTCCACGCGACCAACGAGGAGCGCCAGCGGATCCTCCAGGCGATCGTGCCATCGGCCCACGATGCGCGACGCGAAGGCGCGTCCGCCCGGCTCCTTCGCTTCCAGCAACTTCGACAGGACCGTTGGCGCGGGAACCTCGATCGTGGCGTAGGCGCCGACCGCCTCGTAGAGGTGGCGCCCGTAGTCCGCGCCTTCCGGATCCAGGTTCGCGACCCACCTTCCGAGAACGGTCGCGACCTTCTCCGTGTCGCGGCGGGTGAGCTCGCGCTTCGCCTGGTAACGCGTCCAGCGCTCGGGCGCCTCGAGGGCGGCCACAACCTCGTCGAGCGGCGCGTCCAGGAGCCTCGGAGCCTTCACAAGCGGCGCCGAGGAAGAGGTGATCCGCCAGATCCGACCGTGCGCCTTGTCGCGCGTCGGATCGCGGTACTCGTCGTCCTGGTGGCAGATGATCGGGTTGTACCAGTCGACGACGTAGACGGCCCCGTCCGGCCCGACCTTCACGCCGATCGGACGGAAGTTCCGGTGACTCGAGTGGATGAGCGGCTCTTCCCACTTCAGGGCTGCACCTGAACCGCTGGCCGTAACGGAGAACCGCTTCACCCGATTCGCCTGGTAGTCGCCGATCGCGAACTGGCCCTGGTACTCCGGCGGCAGGTGACGGCCGTCGAGATAGGCGATGCCGGCGTATCCTCCGGGCTCGCCGATCGTGTCGAGGCGGCGCCGGTGGGTGGTCGGAATCTGGCCGAGCGAAAGATGCGTTACGCCGCCCGCACCGTCGACGCTGAAGATCTGTCCCCATTCACCGAACGCAACGCCCCAGGGATTGCCGGGGCCCATGAAGTCGTACAGAAGAGAGTGCATCTGGAGCAGGCGCGGACGCAGACGGAAGAACCCGGATTGGTACAGATCGGCGGAGCCCCAGGGAGTTTCGACCCGCGACTCGATGCCGTCGCCCTGCCCCATGTACAGCTCACCGCCGGGACTCCAGATGAAGGAGTTGACCGCCTGGTGCGTATCGCCCGTTCCGAATCCGCTGAGCAGGACGCGCCGCGTATCCGCTCTTCCATCGCCATCGGTGTCTTTTAGAAAGAGAATCTCACTACCCTGTCCAACGTAGACGCCGCCGTCGCCCAGTTCCATCGCCGTCGGAATGTTCAGCCCTTCCGCGAAGACGGTTGAGCTCTCCGCGACACCGTCGCTGTCGTCATCCTCGAGCACGATGATCCTGTCGTTCGGAACATCACCGGGGAAGACATGCGGATACGTCGTCGTGACGGTCACGTACGCGCGGCCGGCCGTGTCCCAACGAATCGCCAGCGGGTTGGTGAGGCCGTCCGCCTCCGACGCGAAAAGATTGACCTGCATGCCGTCCGGCACGGTGAACGAAGCGAGCTCCGCCTCGATGTCCGCGGCCGGATGGCCAAAGAGCTCTTCCGGCTCGGGGCGCTGGTGCCCCGGATCCGGGCCGCCGTTCGCCACGGTCCAGACCCGTTCTTCCGCCTTGTCGATCAGGCCGACGAGCTGCTGCCACTCCTCGCGAAAGGAGAGATAGCCGTGGCTCGACCTGGTGAAGCGCCGCGTCGAGTCGTCGCCGAAGAGCAGTTTCCAGTTCGCGGGACGCCAATAGTCGAACCACAGGCGCTGCCTTTCGATGACCGCCGCGTGAAGCGTGGCCAGACGATCCCACGACGGAATCTCGAAGCCCAGCTTCTCCGCGATCGTTTCCGAGACGTGCTGTAGCGACTCTTGCTTGAGGTGCATGCCGTTTTCGGTCAGGTCCGGCTCCGCGTCCGAAAAGAGGTCGACGAAGAGGAGACCTCGCTCCGCGGCGATTTTTTTCGTTGCCCAGACGTACCGCGCGAGAGACCGATTGTGGTGCGAAAGATCCGGCAGGAACTCGTTCGCCGGCTTCTCGAAGGGCGTCGGGGACACGAGCACGACCCGGTCGGCATGCTTCAGGAATCCGTCGATCAGCGCGTTGTATGCCGACCTGAACGACTCGAGCCCTTCGCTTCCTGCCATCGATTCGGCCTTGCCGTACTGCGCAATGACAACCGAGGTGCCGACCCGTTCGAGCTGGGCGTCCCAATCGCCAAAGCCATCCTCGCGCCAGCGTTCCAGCGAGGAGCCTTGCCGGAAGACGGTGTCCGCTTCCCAGGAGAAATCACGGAAGCTGGGACGAGCCTCGGAGAACGCGTCCGTCAGGATGGTCTCCAGGTAGCCCGCCCGCTGCAGATGCACCATGTCGGTGCCGCCGGTGAGCACGACCACATCGCCTTCCCCCAGGACCAGCGGAGGTGGTGCCTGCATGCAACTCGCCAGGAGCATTCCCGGCAGGATCACGGCCAACGAGAGCAGGAGGCGGGAGGGTCTTCTCATCACGGGAGCACCCCGCGACGCTATCAACGCGGCTCGGTAGTCTCTCCTCCCGTCCGCGTCCCGACTGCTCCGCCCCCCTAAGGGAGGAACCCATGTCCGTGTCTCTTCCGTACAGACGACGCTCACCCGCATTGCCGGCTCTCCTCACGGCGACTCTTCTGGCGCTGGCAGCTGCCGCGGGCGCCGCCGAAGAAGAGGCATATCGAGGAGACGTCGAGGACGTCGTCACCATCGACGCGCTCGACCCTGAAGGTCCGTACGACAAGATCTGGGAGCCCTTCATCGCGCGATGGACCGATGAGCACCTCATCGCCGCATACGGCCTGCAGGTGCGCGGCAAGATGGACATGGGCGACATCGTCTGCTCGCTGAGCCTCGACGGCGGCAGGACCTGGAACGAACGCATTACCGTGTTCGACCATCGCGTCCGCAACGGCAGCGTGCAGTACGCCTACAACAACTCTGTGCTGTTCAGGCCTCCCGATCAGGACGTCGTCTGGCTCTTCGTCATGCGAGCGCCGATGCACTACCGCGACAGCGAGAACGCCGATCTGGTCGCGGCGTACACGGCCGACGGCGGCTACTCCTGGAACCACGTCGAGCTGGCGATGGGTTACCAGGGCTCGCTGATCATCGTTGCGGGCATCGAGACCGTGGAGCGCGACGGAGTCCCTCACTATCTGCTCCCCGCCCACCGCAACTCACGGCGCCACGATCCCCACGGCGACCGCCGCCAGTTCGTGCTCGAGAGCAAGAGTCTCCTGCACTGGAAGCTGGCCGGCTACGTTCCGTATCCGGACGACGATCCGGTGTTCCTGCACGAGGGGAAGATCGCTCCCATAGCCGACGGCGCGCTGGAGATGGTCATGCGGACGGCCACGATGGACCGCGAGCGGCCGCTCGATCCCGCTCTGGCCTACTCGACTCGCAGCGAGGACGGCGGGCGGACGTGGTCGACGGCGCGGCCCGAGCCCGAGCTGCCCAACTACCGGGCCAAGAGCTTCTTCGGCCGGGACTCCTCCGGCCGCCACATCTACGTCTACGGCGACAGCGCGTTCCGGCGCGGCCTCTACTACAAGACGCGGCTGCCCGGCGGTGCCTGGTCGCTTCAGCGCACGTTCTACGACGGCGGCAACCTCAACAGCTACCCCACGCTGCTCGAGGAGCCGTCCGCGGGCGAATCGGGCGAATGGCTCGCGGTCTGGGACAGCTCCGACGACCCCGAACGGCGCCGCACCGCGATCCGTTTCGGGCGGCTCCCGGTGGAGTGACGCGACAACGGTGTCGCGACCGAGGCGGCCGACTCTCCGACGGAGAACCCGGGAGGCCGCTTGGCTACCCAAGCTCTCCTGTGGCGTACTTGTGAAGGATGCTCGAGATCAGAGTCTGGTACGGAACGCCCTCCCGAGCCGCCAGCCGCTTGATTTCGACCAGGTCATGGCTCGGCAGTCGGATGTTGATTCGCTTGTCCTTGCGGAGTGTCTCCCGAGCCGCGGATTTCAGCCGGTCGGCAACCCGAGACGAACTCGAGACTCTTCGAAGACTTCCCTCCTCGTAGGCTCTCAGGATCTCGCGCTCCTCCGGGTCGAGTGCTGCTGAGTCGAGCTTCGTTGAACGCTGGGTCATTTTCCCACACCCTCCCTCAGGTACTTCTTGGTCGCTTTCCGGCTCGGGATGATGGTCTTCAGGAAGAAGTCGCCTCCTTCGGTCTCGACGTAGGGAACCAGGTAGGCGTACCTGCCCATCTCGATCACGGCGATCCGCTGATGGCGGCGCTTCGGATCCGGATGGTCGAAGATGTCAACCAACGCTCCTGCTTCGATCAGTGTCGCAACCTCCTCGAAGCTGACGCCCCGTTCAGCGATCAGGCGTCTGTTCTTCGCAGGATCCCAGAGACAACGGGCCATATCAACGGGTACCTATTGTCGCCGATCGTGTGCCTATCGTCAACAGCCACGCAGCAACCAGGAACGAGCCTCTAGGAGTTCGCTCGGCTTCACCACGAGGCGGTCGGGCTTGCGAAACTCGTGGCCGTAGGGCGGTAGCGAAGACGCACGATCGAGTTCGACGCCCGGCCAGCGCTCGAGCAGGGTCCGCAGCGCCGAGCGGGTCTCGGCACGGGCGAGCTGGGCTCCCAGGCAGAAGTGGTTGCCGAGGCCGAAGGCCAGATGCTTGCGGACGTTGGCGCGGCCGGGCTTGAAGCGCTCAGGGTCTTCGAACACCGCCGGATCCCGGTTGGCGCCGCCGACCATGCACTGCACGGTCTCGCCGGCAGCGATCTCCGCGCCGCCGATTCGGACCGGCGCCGTCGCGTGCCGGGTGAGCGTCTGCACCGCCGGGTCATAGCGCAGCGACTCCTCCATCACGTCTTCGACCGCGGCGTGGAAGGCCGCTTCCCCCCCGTTCCAGGAATCGAGCGTGGCAGCCAATAGATCGGGCTCGCTCAGCAGGTAGTGGAGAGCGTTGCCGATCATCGACTCCGTCGTCTCGATGCCGCCGAACAGGACGATCAGGAGGTTCGCCAGCACCTCCGACCGGGCAAGGGTGCCACCGGGCCCGGAGAGGACTTCGATCAGCGATCCGCCATCAGCCTCGCCGGCCGGCTGCTGTCCGTCCAGCTTCTCCGCCAGGTACTCGCGCATCGCGGCCGCGGCTTCCTGGCCGGCGCGATGGAGCTCGGCGTCTCCCTCGAAGTTCGCCAGCGACCGGGCGAACACCTCGTACCAGGCGCGCACCCGCGGCAGGTCGGCGGACGGCAGGCCGACGACGATTCCCATCGTCTCCAGGGCGACCGGCGCGGCATAGTCCGCCATCAGGTCGACCTCGACCGCCCCACCGGCGGCCGCCCGCTCGCGGGCCTCGAGCAGTTCCGCGCAGAGCCTGTCGACCCGCGGCTGCCAGATCTCCCGGGAGGCCTTGCCGGTGAAGGGAGCTAGACACGCCTGCTTGTAGCGCTTCTGTTCCTCGCCCTCGACCGACAGCATCTGGCGGCCGAAGGTGGCCTGGATGAGGGACTTCGGCGAGTCGTTGGTGAACCGTTCCGGGTCGCGGAGCACTGCCACCGTCTCGTCGTAGCCGGTGACCACCCACATGCCCAGGTTCGGCGCCCAAACCGCGGCCCCCTCCGACCGTAGCTCCGCCAGGTGCGGATAGGGATCGACCGCCAGGTCTTCGAGACGAAGCGAGGCGGCGACGGCGGGCCCTGGCGCTCGGCTCCGCCCGGTCACGGTTGCGGGAAGCTGTAGTCGGCGGGCGGCTCCGCTCCCAGCAGGTGCCTGACGAAGTAGTCCCAGCGCCGGCGAATGAAGTACGGCTCCTGGGTGAAGAAGTGATCGCGATTCGGCAGGAGCAGCAGGTCGAAGTCCCGGTTGGCGTCGATCAGCGCGTCGATGAGGGTGGCCGTCGAGGCGGGCAGGCTGTTCTCGTCGTGCTCGCCGTAGACGATCAGCATCTTGCCCTCGAGCTTCGAAGCAAGCGCCGCGTGCGGGGTCAGATTGACCGGCCGGGCGGCGGCATCCGGCGCGAACCGTCCGCCGTCCTCGTACTCCGGCCAGCCCGTCCACTTGACGAACGGCGGATAGAGGTAGCGGTAGTCGTACGGCCCCGCGGACGACACGGCGACCTTGTAGACGTCCGGGTAGCGGAGCATGGCGAGCGCCGAGGAGTAGCCGCCCCAGGAATGGCCCGTGATGCCGACCCGCTCCATGTCGAGCCACTCGAAGCGCTCGCCGAGCTGCTCGAGCGCGGCGACGTGATCCTCGAGCGCGAACTCGTCGTGCTTCTTCCACATGACGTCGTGGAACGCCTTCGAGCGCCAGGGCGTGCCTCTCGCGTCGATCGTGACGACGGCGAACCCGAGGGCGGTGAAGGTCGAGATGTCGCCCTGCCC
>VXVC01000007.1:435806-647589 GCA_009836625.1 Holophagales bacterium | reverse complement strand
GCCGACATCGTGGTGCACTCGGCGACCAAGTTCATCGGCGGCCACGGCACCAGCATCGGCGGCGCGGTGGTGGATTCCGGGACGTTTGACTGGTCGAACGGCAAGTTCGGCATCGTCGCCGACCCGTCTCCGGCCTATCACGGCCTCGCCTTCCACGAGACCTTCGGCAGCTACGGCTACCTCATGAAGCTGCGCTCGGAAACCCTGCGCGACCTCGGCGGGGCCATGGCGCCGTTGAACGCCTTTCTGTTCATGCAGGGCCTGGAGACGTTGCCGCTGCGCATGGAGCGGCACGTGGCCAACGCCCGCGCCGTGGCCGAGTGGCTGTCGGGTCGCTATGACGTGGCCGGCGTGCGCCACTCGGGCTTGGCCGGCAGCCCCTACGCTGGGCTGGCTGCAAAGTACTTGCCCAAGGGGGCGGGCGCGGTGTTCTGCTTCGACCTCGACGGCGGCCGGGAGGCCGGCCAGGCGTTCATTCGCGCCATGCGGCTGTTCTCCCACCTCGCCAACGTCGGCGATGCCAAGAGCCTCATCATTCATCCGGCGAGCACCACCCACCGGCAACTGGCCGACGACGAACTGGCCGCCGCAGGCATCGGCCCCGGCACCATTCGCCTATCCATCGGCATCGAAGACCCGGAGGACCTGATCTGGGACCTCGAACAGGGGTTCGCCCAAGTCGCCGCATTGCAAGATGGTTGAACCGGCGGCATACCAAGATCCCGCCGTTGTGCAGCGGGTGCTGCGCCGGACCAAGACGGTGGCGATCGTTGGCCTGTCCTCCAACCCGTTGCGGGCCAGCCACTTCGTGGGCTTCTACGCGATGCGCCACGGTTACCGGGTGATCCCGGTGAATCCCCGGGAGGAGGCGGTGCTCGGCCAGCGTGCCTATCCGGCCTTGACCGACATCCCGGAGCCGGTGGACTTGGTGGATGTGTTCCGCGCCCCGGCGGCGGTGCCCGCCATTGCCCAGGACGCCGTGGCCATCGGCGCTGCCGCCCTCTGGCTGCAGTTCGAAGTGATCAGCCCGGCCGGTGCCGCCTTGGCCGCCGAAGCGGGCCTCGACGTGGTCATGGACCGCTGCTTCAAGATCGAGCACGCCCGCTACTTAGGACGCATGCACGTGCTCGGCTTCAACACCGGCGTGGTCTCCGCCCGCCGGGAAGTGCGCTAGGCGGGCACCGGGAAAAAAGCGGGTAGAATGCGGCGCGTTCCGGCGTCAAGAGTTCTTTGTGGAGGTCATCCAGCTTCTCATCAGCGGCGTATCCCAAGGCTGCGTCTATGGGCTGATCGCGCTCGGCTTCGTGCTCATCTACAAGGCCACCGAGATGGTCAACTTCGCCCAGGGCGACATCATGATGATCGGCGCCTTCATCGCCTTCACCTTCATCAACCTGCTCGGCTGGCCGTTCGTTTGGGGCTTTTTGGCCGCCTTGGCGGTGATGGCGCTGCTTGGCGCCGTGACCGAGCGGCTGCTGCTGCGGCCCATGATCGGCGAGCCGCACTTTGCGGTGCTGATGCTGACCATCGGCCTCGGCTTCGTGCTGCGCACCGTCGCCGGGGAGCGTTGGGGCAGTGAACCCAAGACCTTGGACCTGCCCTGGGGTTCGGCGGTTTGGCGCTTTGGCGAGGTCACCGTGGGCGGTGATGACTTGGCGGTGGTGGGCGGCACGCTGGCGCTTTGCGCGCTGCTTTACCTGTTCTTCCGCTTCACCCGCCTCGGCATCGCCATGCAGGCGGCATCCCAGAATCAACTGGCCGCCTTCTACGTGGGCATTCCGGTCAAACGGGTCTTCGGCTTGGTCTGGGCGCTGGCCGCGGTGCTCGCCGCCTGCGCGGGGGTGCTGGCGCCGGGCGGAGTGATCGACCCGAACATCGGCTTCATCGGCATCAAGGCCTTCGCCGCTGCCATCGTCGGCGGCTTGGGCAGCCTGCCGGGCGCCATCCTCGGCGGCTTGCTGGTGGGCCTTTCAGAACACTTAGCGGTCAGATTCATGTGGCCGGGATTCTCGGATGTCAGCGCCTACGTGCTGCTGCTCGCCATGCTGATGATTCGCCCGGAAGGGCTGTTTGCCGCCATGCAGCAAAAGAAAGTGTAGGGAAAGTCTCGCCGTGCGCTTCATCCGCAAGACCTCCTACACCCAGGACATCGACCTGTTCAAGCACAACGGCCAGCGCTTCTGGTACGGCTTGCTGGCGCTGGCGGTTCTGCTCGCGCCGCTGGGGCTGGACCGTTTCCTGCTGGGCGAAATGGCGTTGGTTTACATCTACGCCATCGCCGGCGTCGGGCTGATGCTGCTGGTGGGCTACACGGGCCAAGTGAGCCTCGGCCATGCCGCCTTCCTGGCCATCGGCGCATACTGCCACGCTTGGCTTTTAAACCAGGGCTGGCCCTTTCCGCTGGCCTTGGCCGCGGCCACCGGGTTCTCCGGGGTGGTGGGCATCGCGGTGGGGATTCCGGCGCTGCGCATGACCGGCATCTACTTGGCGGTGGCCACGCTGGCCTTCTTGGTGATCGTGGAGCAGGTGCTGTCCCATTGGGTGTCGGTCACCGGCGGCTTTCGGGGCATGCCGGTGCCCAGGGCGGAACTGGGCATCGACCTCTCAGCGCCAGTCGCCTTCTACTACCTCTGCCTGCTGGCGCTGTTCCTGTCGATGGTGGCGGCGCTCAACTGGCTGCGCAGCCCGACGGGCCGAGCCATGGCGGCAGTGCGGGACTCGGAGACCTCGGCCGAGAGCATGGGCATTCACATCGCCTACACCAAGACCTTGGCGTTTGGAATCTCCGCCGCCTTCACCGGGTTGGCTGGCGGCCTGTTTGCCCACAAGATCGGTTACTTGGCGCCCGATGCCTTCACCTTGGCGACCTCCATCCAGTTGCTGCTGATGGTGGTGGTGGGCGGCCTTGGCTCCATGCACGGGGTCATTTACGGGGCCGTCTTCATCGGCCTCCTGCCGCAGGGCATCGCCCTGCTCCGCGACACGGCCCCGCCTGCCGTCAGTCAGATACCTGGCCTTGAGGCGGGCGTCTTCGGCCTGATCCTGGTGCTGTTCCTGATCTACGAACCCGACGGCCTGTACGGGCGCTGGCGCAAGATCCGGCTGTTCTTCGAGGAGTTCCCTATCTATCGCCGGGCCACTTACAAACGCCAGAAGACCTATTTGCGCACGGAGCGGCTGCGATGAGCTTGCTGATGGCAGACAACCTGTCGGTGAGCTTTGGCGGCGTCAAGGCGGTGCGGGAGCTGTCGTTTGCAGTGGAGCCGGGGGAGGTGTTCAGCATCGTCGGGCCGAACGGGGCAGGCAAGACCACGGTGTTCAATCTCATCAGCCGCATCTATGACGTGGACGAGGGTGCCATGGCCTTCGATGGCCAGGACATCACCGGGTTGCCGGCCCACGGCATTGCCGAAATCGGCATCGCCCGGACCTTTCAGAACACGGAGCTGTTCGAGCGGGAAACGGTGCTGAAGAACCTGCTCATCGGCTGCCACATCCACCGGCGGAGCAACCTGCTCTCGGAGCTGCTCTTCCTGCCGTCGGTGCGGCGCGGCGAACTGGCGTTGCGCGAATCGGTGGAGGATGTCATCGACCTGCTGGATCTGCAAAGCTACCGCGACAAGCCGATCAGCGAACTGCCCTTCGGCGCCCGCAAAATGGTCGAGATCGCCCGCGCGCTGTGCCTGCGGCCGAGGCTGCTGCTGCTCGACGAGCCCTCTTCGGGCCTGAACCCGGAGGAGACCGAGGATCTGTCCTTCTGGCTGGAGGACATCAACGAGGAGCTCGGCGTGACGGTCATGATGGTGGAGCACGACATGAACCTGGTAAGCCGGGCATCCAACCGTGTGCTGGCCATGGCGGACGGTGCGCTGATCACCATCGGCACCCCGTCGGAGGTGCAGAGCCATCCGCAAGTGCAACGGGCTTACTTGGGGGACTAACGAGACGATGACGTCCTCCTTGCTCGCGCTGCGCAACATCGAGACCTACTACGGCCCGATCATGGCCATCCGCGGGGTCAGCATGACGGTTCGGGAAGGGCAGATCGTCAGCCTGCTCGGCGCCAACGGCGCGGGCAAGACCACGGTGCTCAAGACCATCAGCGGCGCGATGGAACCGCAGAAGGGTGTTGTCGAGTACCAAGGCGAGGCCATCCAGGCGCGGGATCCGGATTGGGTGGCGCGGCGCGGCATTGGCCATGTGCCCGAGGGACGGGAGGTGTTCCCCTTCCTGACCGTGGAGGAGAATCTGCGCATGGGCGCGTACTCGCGCCGGGACGGCGAAATCGACGCGGACATCGAGCAGGTTTACGGCTATTTCCCAGTGCTGAAGGGGTTCGGCAGGCAACCGGCCCAAGTGCTCTCCGGGGGCCAGCAGCAGATGCTCGCGATTGGCCGCGCCCTGATGCTGCGCCCGGACCTCATGCTGCTCGACGAGCCGTCCTTGGGCCTGTCGCCCCGTCTGGTGCATGAGATCGCGGAGATCATCGTGCGGCTGAACCAAGAGCGCAACGTCACCATGCTGCTGGTGGAGCAGAACGCCAAGATGGCGCTGGACATCGGCGACTACGGCTATGTCATGGAGAACGGCCGCATCGTCATGGAGGACACCTGCGAGCGCCTCAGGAACGCCCCGGACATCCAGGAGTTCTACTTGGGCATGAAGGATGAAGGGGTGCGTGGCCGCCGCCGCTGGAAGCAGAGGAAGACTTGGCGATGAACGGGCCGTTGACGATTGACGGCTGCGCCACGGTGCCGCAGCTTTTCTGGAAGCGGGTCACGGACTGGGGCCCCAGGGTGGCGCTCAGGGAGAAGGACTTCGGCATCTGGAACGAGACCACCTGGGCCGACTACGGCGAGCAGGCCAGGCTGGTGGGCTTGGGGCTGAAATCCCTGGGCCTTGAGCGCGGCGATGTGTGCTCCATCGCCGGCGAAGTCTGCAAGGAGTGGCTGTTCGCCGACCTTGGCGTCAACTGCATCGGCGGCGTCTCCAACGGCGTCTATCCCACCGATTCCCCGGAGCAGGTGGCTTACCTGATCAACGACAGCGGCACCCGCTTCTACTTCGCCGAGGACGAGGAGCAGCTCGACAAGGTGCTCGAAGTCCGGGAGCGCACGCCGACCCTTGAGCAGATCATCATTTTCGACATGGAAGGGCTGCGCAACTTCAGCGATCCGCAGTGCATGAGCTATGCGGAGCTGATCGCGCGCGGCGCTGCCTACGGGGAGGAGCACGGGGCCGATTGGCAGGCGGCCATCGACGCGGCCCAGCCAGAGGACCTGATGATCCTCACCTACACCTCCGGCACCACCGGCCCGCCGAAGGGAGCCATGATCAGCCAAGGGAACATGATCTTCATGATGCGCAACCTGCAGCGCATCTACGGCGTCTACGACACCGACGAGCAAATCGGCTTTCTGCCCTTGGCCCATGTGGCCGGGCGCATGTTCTACACCTTCTGCGGCATCGAGTCGGGCTGCGTGGTCAACTTGGTGGAGGAGCCGGAAACCTTCGTCCAGGACCAGCAGGAGGTGGCTCCAACGGTGGCCTTCGCGGTGCCCCGGGTGTGGGAGAAGCAGCACTCCACCATCACCATCAAGCTGAAGGACGGCACTGCCTTGGGCCGCTTCGCCTACGGCCTGGCGCTCAAGGCCGGGCTCAAGCGAGCGGCCTTCACCAAGGCTGGCCAATCGGTGCCCTGGCCGTTGCGCTTAGGGTGTGCGGCGGCCGACTTCCTGGTGTTCAAGAACATCCTGGTGTTCCTGGGGCTGGACCGCTGCCGCTGGCTCTCAACCGGCGCGGCGCCCATCGCGCCGGAGCTCATCGACTGGTTCTGGGCCATGAACAAGCCGATGTTCGAGGTCTATGGGCAGACCGAGTGCTCAGGCCTCGCCACGGCCAACCTGCCCGGGGAGACCCGCATCGGCAGCGTCGGCAAGGCCAACGCGGAGGTGGACGTCACGCTTTCCGAGGAGGGAGAAATCCTCATCCGCAGCGCCGGCGTGATACGAGGCTACTGGAACAAGCCGGAGAAGACCGCCGAGACCTTCCGCCAAGGCTGGCTGCACACGGGCGACGTGGGGCGCATCGACGACGACGGCTACGTGTACATCGTCGATCGCATGAAGGACATCATCATCACGGCCGGCGGCAAGAACATCACGCCGAGCGAGATCGAGAACCAGCTCAAGTTCTCGCCCTACATCGCCGACGCGGTGGTGATCGGCGACAAGCGCAAGTTCCTGACGTGTCTCGTGATGATCGACCACGACAACGTCGTCAAATACGCTCAGGATCATCACGTGCCCTTCACCAACTACCAGAGCCTGTGCGCGGCGGAGGAGATCGTCGAGCTGATCCACGGTCAGGTGGAGGCCGTCAACGCGAAGTTCGCGCGGGTCGAACAGGTGAAGAAGTTCCGCCTGATCGACCAGGAGCTGACCCCCGAGGACGACGAGCTCACGCCGACGATGAAGCTCAAGCGCGAATTCGTGAACGAGAAGTACCGACCCCTGATCGATTCGATGTACGGAGGACAGCAGGCATGACCGATAGACACCGTTCCCTCACTTTCGCTTGCCTGGTTGCCGGCGCCGTCCTGGCAGGATGCGGGAGCTCCGATCCCGAGACCTCGGAAACGGCCGGGGAGATCGTGCTCGGCACCTACACCGACCTGTCCGGTCCGGCCGCGGCCATCGGTGTCGGCAGCATCAACGCGGCGCGCATGGTCTTTGATCGCGTGAACGGGGAAGGCGGCATCCACGGCCGCCAGATCCGCTTCGTCGTCGAGGACAATCAGTACCAGGTGCCTCGCGCGGTCCAGGCGGCCAACAAGCTGATCCACCGCGACAGGATCTTCGCCATGGTGGGCGCCCTCGGGACGCCGATGAACAACGCCGTCATGACCAGCCAGTTCGAGGCGGGCGTTCCGAACATCTTCCCGCTCTCGGGCGCGCGTTCGATGGCGGAACCGCTGCATCGGCTGAAGTTCGCCGGTGTCTCCACCTACTACGACCAGATGCGCGCCGCCATCAAGTACTTCGTCGAGGAGAGGGGCAAGGAGCGCATCTGCACCATGACCCAGGACACCGACTACGGAACGGAGATGACCGACGCGGCGAACGATCAGCTCGGCGAGATGGGCCGGGAGGTCATCGACTCGACCGCCCACAGGCCTCTCGACACCGACTTCAGCGCGGCGATCCTCAAGCTCCGGCAGGCCGACTGCGACCTGATCGTGCTCGGAACGATCATCGGCGACACGATCCTGGCGATCTCGGCGGCACGAGGGATCGACTGGGACGTCGACTTCGTCGGCCCGATCGCGGCGTTCGAGTCCGAGGTCGCGGAGGCGGAGGGCGGTGTGACCAACGGCTTCTTCGCGATGACGTCGTTCGAGTTCCCCTACGCCGATCATCCCAGCCAGGAGGTCCGCGATTTCCTCGCCGACTACGAGGAACGCCACGGCCAGGAGCCCAACACCGGCTCGCTTCTGGGCTGGTTGGTCGCCGACTTCACGGTCAGGGCTCTACGCGACGCCGGACCGGACCTCACGGTCGATTCGCTGGTCGCCGCGATCGAGTCGATAGACGACTACCAGGACATCTTCGGCGGCCCGGTTCTGAGCTTCGGGCCGGAGAAGCGGATCGGCACGGACGAGGCTTTCCTCGCTGAGGTACAGGACGGACGCTGGGTACGCGTCACGGAGAACCTGTCCTACTGACGCGGGCCGGAGCCCCCTGCTCGCCTACTCGCCGCCGGCGGTGGTCTCAGTCGCTCGACTGCGTCCCTGCCGCCTGGGCGGCGGTTCGCCGTCGCTGTAGACGCAGGAGATGAAGCCCATCAGCATCTCGTCGGTCGACATCGGGCCGAACACGACGTCGCGGTCCGGGTTGAAGCCCCAGCGTTCCGCCTCCTCCGGCGAGTTGTCGAACCACATGTCGATCCGCAGGCGGCTGCCCTTGGGCAGCACCTTGGGCTCGGAGTACCAGTAGATCTCCTGCCAGTCGAAGTCCCAGTCGGGGACGTGGAGGATCTGCTCCTCGCTGCCGTCCGGGTAGAAGACCGTGTACTTCGCCTCGCGGCCGCGCATGTGCATGTGGGGGAGCATGCCGAGGATCGTCACCTCCTGTTCGAAGGTGCGCTCGGCGGTGTCGTGCCAGTAGGCGTGGCGGGCAGGAATCTCGAACTCGTAGTTGCTGATCGGGAAGAAGTGGACCGGGTGCGTGACCGGCTTGGTCGCGAACTTGAGCGCGATCGACGACTGGTCCCAGCCGCCGCTGCCGGGGCCCGGCTCCTTGTGGTAGTGCAGGTCGAAGGTGAGCGTGGCGCCGACCTCGAGCAGTGAGCCGTAACCCTCGGGCCAAACGTGGGGCGGCGAGCCGGAGGTGGCGCCGCCGAGGAAGTGGCCGTCGCCGCGCGTTTCCTCGTCGTTCGGCCCCTTGACGAAGATGTTGAAGTGGTGGACGAGCTCGCTGCCGCGCCGGAACTCGATCTCCTGCACCCACTTGTCCTCGGGCAGGAGGTCCGGCGTCAGCACCAGGCGGTGCTTGGTGTAGATGTCCTTGATGTCGTCCTCGACGTAGTAGGGCTCGGGCATCTTGAGCACCAGGTCGGGATCGGTGAACACCCAGCCGTCGTCGTCGGGCCACTCGATCGGCGCGGGACCGTTCTCGGGCAGACCGGGCCGGGCGCCCGCCTCGACCCAGCGCCTGATCGTCGCGATCTCCTCGTCGGTCAGGCCGCGCTCGTTCCTGAAGACGCCGTCGAAGTGCTCGGAGGCGTCCCACGGCGGCATCTCCTTCGAGGCCGTCTGGCGCACGATCGCGCGCGCCCAGGGGCGGGCGTCCTCGTAGGTCGTGAGCGACATCGGCACGCCGCCCCGGTAGATCTTGCCGCCCGACGGCCGGTGACACTCCTGGCAGTTCTCCTGCAGGATGGGCAGGACATCCCCATAGAATGTCGGCCCTTCCGCCCCAGCCGCGCCGTGGGCCGCCGCGGCAAAGAGCAGGCAGAGAGCAAAACCAACCAGGCGTCGACTCGTCATCGCTACCCTCCCGCAAGAGAAATCCGGATCCGTGCGAGCTTACCGCAGCCGTTGGGCCCGTGGAGCTGCCGCGTCGGCTTTGGTGCTCGGTCTGGCGGCTACTGCCGGCAGCGCCCAGGAGACCGCCGGGCCGGACGCGGACGACTACCAGGCCGCAGCGGCGCTGGTCGAAGGCAACCTGCTCGCTTTGCTGCGCAACGCTGACGTCACGCCGCACTGGCTCGACGCCGATCTTGAGGCGACCGGCTTCTGGTACGGCCGCGACGGCGACTCGGGCCCGGAACTCGTGGTTTTCGACCTGGAGACGCAATCGCGCCGGCCCGCGTTCGACCATGCGCGGATGGCGGCGTCGATCGCCGAGGCCCTGGCCGGCGCCGGCGCGGCGGCCGGGGAACGTGACGAGGCGAGCCTCGAAGGGCTCCTGGGGCTCTCGCTCACGGACGACCTGGCGACGCTGACCGCGCGCTACGACCTGCATCGCGTCACCTGTTCAGTGGCCGACTTCGGTTGCGAGGCGAAGGCGATCACGCCGCCGGAGCCGGGCCTGCTGCCGTCGCCGGACGGAGCCCGCGCGGCCTTCACACGCGACGACAACCTGTTCTGGCGCGATCTCAAGAACGGCTTGGAGGTTGGCCTCACGCACGACGGCAAGCCGTACTTCTCCTACGGCAAGTGGCCCGATTCCTCGCTGCTGACCGTGGTCGCCCGAAAGACGGGGCTACGCCAGCCGCCCTACCTGTCGAGCTGGTCGCCGGATAGCCGCTACCTGCTCGCGCCGCGCATCGACGAGCGGCTGCTCGAGGCGGTGCCCTTCGTCGAGTGGGTGCCGACCGACGGTAGCCGGCGGCCGGTCGTGCACCTGCTGCGCGAACCGGTCGCGGGCGACGAAGACGAGATGGGCGTCGACTGGTTCCTGTTCGACACGGAGAAGGGCGGCCGGGTCGAGGTCGAGCTCGATGGCGCTTCGCTCCCTGAAGGGATCGATACCCCTGGACTCGGCGGCGGCGTCATCGGCTGGGACCTGGAGCGGAACCGTCTCTACATGCTCGGGTTCGCCTACGCCGGCAAGAGCGCCGCCCTGGTCGCGGTCGATATCGAGTCGGGCAAGGCCACTCCGGTGGTGTGGGAGACGAACGAGACGCGGGTCGAGGCGAACACGCACATGTACAACCGGCCCAACGTCCGCTTGGTGCGCGGGCCGAACGACGAACGGCGGGTGCTCTGGTACTCCGACCGCACGGGTTGGGGACACCTCTACCTCTACGAACTGGCCGGCGACGACACGGCCGACCTCGTCGGCACGGTCACAGAGGGCGACTGGACGGTGCTCGACATCATCCACGTCGACGAGGGCGGCCAGCAGGTCTACTTCACGGGCGGCGGCCGCGAGCCCGGCGACCCGTACCTGCGCCACCTCTACCGCGCGTCGTTCGATCCGGCCGAGCTCCGTGGCGGCGAGGTCACACTGCTGACAGCGAACGAGGCCGACCACCACTTCGAGCCGGCGCCGGTGCCGATGATGCAGGTCCTGTTCGGGCTCGCTCCGCCGCCGCCGCGGATCCGGCCCGATCTCGGGGTCTTCCTCGACACGTACTCGACCGTCGACCGTCCGCCGGTCACGGTGCTGCGCTCGACCGAAGACGGCAAGGTGCTCGCCGAGGTCGAGAAGGCGGACGCCTCCGCGCTGTTCGAGGCGGGGTTCGTGGCGCCCGAGCGCCGCGCCTTCGTCGCCGCCGACGGCGAGACGGAGGTGTACTCGGTCTACTTCGCGCCGCAGCGCGAGGTCGAGGGTGGCCGGCACCCGGTGATCGACGCCGTCTACGGCGGCCCGCAGGTGTTCGTGGCGCCGCGGAACTTCATCCAGGCCGTGGGCGCGCGCAATCCCGCCGCCGAGCCGGCGCTGGCCCGCCTCGGCTTCGCCGTCGTCGTCACGGACGGCCGCGGTACGCCGGGACGCTCCAGCGCGTTTCGCGACGCCGGCTACCCCGAGTTCACGCAGGTCGGCGTCGACGATCATGTGGCCGTGATTCGCCAGTGGGCGGACCTCAAGCCCGAGATGGACCCGGAGCGGGTCGGCATCTACGGCTGGTCCTGGGGCGGGACGTTCACCGCCCAGGCGATCCTCAGCCGGCCCGACTTCTACGACGTGGCCGTCTCCGGCGCCGGCGTCTACGACTATGCCGCGATCTACCCGGGCTTCGAGGCCTTCACCGGCCCGGCGGTCTACTCCGACGGAGGCAGGACCCGGACCCGGCCCGACGAAGCGCCGAAGAGCTGGGAACCGCTCGACATCACGGCGATGGCCGGGAATCTCGAGGGGCGGCTCCTGATCGTCTACGGCGACATGGACGAGAACGTGCCGCCGGCGCAGGCCTTCCGGCTCGTCGACGCGCTGATCAAGGCGAACAAGCCCTACGACCTGCTCTACCTTCCGAACCGCAATCACGGCGGCGGCGCCGAGCCGTACGCCCTGCTCCGCACCTGGGACTACTTCGTCGAGCACCTGCTCGGCGCCGAGCCGCCGCGGGACGTGACCTTCGAGGTCAAGCCGGCGGCGACCGTCTTCTGACCGGGCGACCTGACGCCCAGGACCCCAGAGAGATCAATTGACGACAGGAGAGGTCAATCGATGAGTAAGCGAATCATGTTCATCGCGTTTCTCGTGGCGCTCGCCGCCGCGGGCCTGAACGCCCAGGACACCACGACCGAGGACGAAGGCGACTCCGAAACGGCACCGCCGGTCGGCACCGTCATCGAGGAGGTCGTCGTCACCGCCCAGAAGCGCGAGCAGGGCATCAACGACGTCGGCATCACGGTGAACGCCTTCTCCTCCGAGCAGCTCGACAACTACGGCGTCGACAACGCGGAGGAACTCGAGAAGCTGGTGCCCGGCCTGACCGTGACGAACTCGCAGCCCTCGGGCGCGCCCGTCTACACGATCCGCGGCGTCGGCTTCAACGACTTTTCGACCTCGTCGTCGAGCACGGTCGGCATCTACAACGACGGCGTCTCCATCCTCTACCCGGTGATGAGCCGCGGCGCCCTGTTCGACATCGACCGCGTCGAGGTGCTGAAGGGTCCCCAGGGCGACCTCTACGGCCGGAACACGACCGCCGGCCAGATCAACATGATCACGAACCAGCCGACGGCCGCGACCGAGGCGGGCGTCAAGCTGGGCTACGGCACCTACGAGACGGTGGACCTCGAGGCGTTCGCCGGCGGCTCCCTGGGCGAGCGGGCCCGGGCGCGGGTCGCGGTCAGGTCGACGCAGTCCGGCGAGGGCTGGCAGAAGAGCATCACCCGGCCCGGCGACGAGCTCGGCGAGCGGGACGAGCTGGGCGCCCGCGCCCTCTTCGACTTCGACCTGAGCGAGAGCGCCGTGCTGCGGCTGAACGTCCACAACTACCAGAACAAGTCGGACAACATCGCCGGGACGCCGACCAGCATCTTCGGCGTGCCGGTGGCGGCGAACTACGGCAACGAGGACGCGGACTGGACGCCTCACCACCGGCCGACGAACGACGCCGTGATCCAGGGCGCCTCGGCCACGATCTCGGCCAACGCGGGCAACGTCAGCATCACCAGCATCACCGCCTTCGACAGGTTCGAGCGGGACGCGCTCTACGACACGTCCGCGGTGCCCGAGTCGGACGCCGACATCACGAACGACTCGGAGATCGACGTCTTCTCGCAGGAGCTGCGGCTCGAGTCGACGACGGACGGCGGCACCTACTGGACCGCGGGCGTCTTCTACTCCGAGGACGAGATCACGGAAAGCTACGAGATGGACTTCACGGCCTTCCAGGGGCTCCACTTCGACAACCGCTACGTCCAGGACAGCGATTCGCTGGCCGCCTTCGGACACGT
Source organism: Holophagales bacterium (assembly GCA_009836625.1). GTDB lineage: Bacteria > Acidobacteriota > Thermoanaerobaculia > Multivoradales > Multivoraceae > Multivorans. The sequence continues at coordinate 634,676 of VXVC01000007.1, read as the reverse complement.
CGAGGTGCCGCTCTCGGACCAGTTCCAGCTCACGCTCGGCGCGCGCTTCACCGAGGAGGAACGGAGCTTCCGCGGCTGCACCTACGACACGGGCGACGGCCTGATCGCCGGCTTCTACAACTTCTTCGTCACGCCGTTCTTCTTCAACCCGCTCGGCTTCAACCCCGCGCCGCTGGCGCCGGGCGACTGCGGCGTGTTCAACGACCTCGCGGGCACGCCCGGGTACGGCGAGTTCGCGGTGTTCGACGACTCGATCACCACGGACGACGTGATGTACAAGGTCTCCCTGAACTACAGCCCGAACGAAGACGTGCTCCTCTACGGGACGATCTCGACCGGCTTCAAGTCGGGCGGCTTCAACGGCGCCGGCGCCCTGACCCACTCCCAGTTGCAGCCCTACGACAAGGAGGAGCTGACGTCGTACGAACTGGGCCTCAAGTCGACGCTGCTGGGCAGCGCGCTGCAGCTCAACGCCGCCGCGTTCATGTACGACTACACGGACAAGCAGGAGCTGTTCAACTTCATCTCGCCGGTCGGCGACGTGGTCGGCATCAACAACGTGCCCGAGTCCGAGGTCTTCGGCATCGAGATCGAGTCGGCCTGGTACCTGGCGACCGGCCTGCGCTGGGACCTGGGCGTGGCCTATCTCGACAGCGAGATCCTCGAGTTCATCGGCAACTGCCCGGCGGGGCTGTTTTTCCCGCCGCCGCCCGAGTCGCTGCCCGTCGGTTGCCCGGCGCCGAGTTCCTTCGGCAACGTGCTGACCTTCGACGCCTCCGGCAACCGGCTCGACAACGCGCCGGAGTGGCAGATCGCGAGCACGCTGAGCTACACCTGGTCCGTCGGCAGCAGCCACTTCATGAACATGGCCGCGGACGTCAGCTACAAGGACGACAACGAAGGCAGCGGCGCGGCGCCCACCGGGCTCAGCCTGTTCTACATCCCGGACTACACGATCGTGAACATGAGGGTCGGCTTCGGCGACGTCCTCGGACGCTGGGACGTGGAGGTCTGGGGCCGCAACGTGACCGACGAGGAGTACTGGCACTCGACGTCATCCAGCAACAGCACGACGATCCGGCTGAACGGCATGCCGGCGACCTATGGCGTTTCCGTCGGCTACAAGTTCTAGGCTCCTTGGTGTCGTTGCCTTAGCCGTCGCCTGCGCTCCCGCGGGCGACGGCGACGCCGACCTGATCCTCACCAACGGCCGCATCTACACCCTCGAAGCCGCGCAGCCCTGGGCGGAAGCGGTCGCGATCGCCGGTGGCGAGTTCACCTTCGTCGGCTCGACTTCCGAGGCGCTGGAACTGCGCGGCGCGAACACCGAGGTCCGCGACCTCAAAGGCCGGATGGCGATGCCGGGCATCTACGACGCCCATGTCCATCCCGTCCTCGGCGGCACCGAGGTGCTGCTCCAGTGCCTGTTCCCGCCCACCGCGGGACCGGCGGAAATCGAGGAGACCCTGTCGGCCTGCGTCGCGGCCGATCCCGCCGCGGCCTGGATCGAGGGCGGGCGCTGGACGAGCAACTTCTTCGTCGAGCACGAGATCGACTCGCCGCGCGAGTGGCTGGACCGGTTCTCGGGCGAGGTGGCGATCAGCCTGGCGGACGACACCGGCCACAACCGCTGGGTGAACAGCAAGGCCCTGGAACTGGCCGGCATCGACGCCGGCACGGTCGTCGAAGGCGGCGAGGTCGTGCTGGACGAGGCGACCGGCGAGCCGAACGGCCTGCTGCTCGAAGCGGCGATGTACCCGGTGTTCCAGGCGATTCCCGACAAGACGGCGGAGCAGTTCCTCCGCGCCGCCCGCGAGTCGATCCGTACCGCGAACCGCTTCGGCATCGTCGGCATCAAGGAGGCGGGCGATGCGGGCACCGGCGTCGCCGCCTACAAGACCCTGGCGGACGAGGGCGCGCTGACCGTGCACATGGCCGCATCGATCGCCATACCGTTGGTCGCCGGCACGCTCGATCTCGATGTCGGCGCCCTGGAGCGGCTGTGCGAGGAGAACCGGGCCGCCAACCTCGACGCCGACCACGTCAAGATCTTCCTCGACGGCGTGCCGTCCGTCGCGCGGACGGCGGCGATGCTCGACGACTACGAGCCGGAGGAGCCGGGCGGACCGGCTCACAACGGCGAACTGCTGGTGCCTCCGGAAGCGCTGAACGCCTGGCTCCAGCAACTCGACGCGCTCGGCGTCACGGTCAACATCCACACGGCGGGCGACCGGGCGGTCCGGGTCGCGCTCGACGCGATCGAGTTCGCGCGCGAACAGAACGGCGACTCCGGGCTGATGCATCAGCTCGCCCATTCCGGTTTCGTGGCGCCTGAGGACGTGCCGCGCTTCGCCGAACTCGGCGCGGTGGCGGACATGTCGCCGGCGATCTGGTACCCGTCGTTGATCTCGGACTCCATCCGCGCCGCCATCGGCGACCGCGCCGACCGCTCCTGGCCGGTGCGGGAACTGCTCGACGCGGGCGCCCACGTCATCGTCGGCTCGGACTGGCCGGCGGTGATCCCGGACATGAACCCCTGGCCCGGCATGGAGGCGCTGGTCACCCGTGCCGACCCGTGGGGCGGGTATCCCGGGACGCTGGCGCCGGAGCAGGCGGTGAGCCTGGAAGAAGCGATCGAGCTCTACACGCTCGCGGGCGCCCGGCTGCTGGGCGTCGAGTCGCGGGCCGGCACGATCGCCGCCGGCAAGTCCGCCGACCTGATCGTCCTCGACCGCGACCTCTTCGAAGTGCCGATCGAGGACGTCAGCGACACGACTGTCGAGTTGACCCTTTACGTAGGAGCGATTGTCCATGAGAACTAACTGGGTGCGCCCGCCTCTTCTCGCCCTGACCCTCGCCGCCGCCATCGCCCAGCCCGCCGTCGCCCAGTTCCAGGACGGCGAGCCGGCGCCGTCCCGCAACGACCCGGCGGACACGATCCTCGACGGCGGCAACGTCTACACCCCTGACGGCTGGGCGGAGTCGATCGCGATCCGCGACGGCGTCATCGTCGCGGTCGGCGACAGCGCCTCCGTCGCCGCGTTCCGCACCGGCTCGACCGACGTGATCGACCTCGCCGGCCGGACCGTCTTCCCCGGCTTCCACGACGTCCACGTGCATCCGCTGATCGCGGGGATGCAGGAGTTCTCGTGCCGCCTGCCTCCGGGCGCGACGCCGGACATCATCAGCGAGTCGGTCGGCGAGTGCGCCTCTCGAGCCGAGCCGGGGGAGTGGATCAACGGCGGCAACTGGGTGGCGGCGGTGTTCGAGCCCGGCCAGCAGACCAGGCAGTTCCTGGACGCCGTGTCGCCGGACAACCCGGTCTTCCTCTACGACGAGTCCCACCACAGCGTCTGGGTCAACACGATGGCGCTGGAAGTCGCCGGCGTCGACCGCGACACGCCGGACCCGGAGGGCGGGATCATCGAGCGCGACCAGGACGGCGACCCGACCGGCCTGCTGCGCGAGACGGCCAACGCCATGGTGGCGTCGGTGATTCCTCCGGCCTCGGACGCGCAGAAGATGCAGGGCATGAAGATCGCCACCGACGAGATGCTGGCGCACGGCATCACGTCGTTCACCGTCGCCTACGCGAATTCGTGGCAGCTCGGCGCGCTGGCCCGACTGGCGCGCGAGGGCACGTTGAAGCAGCGGGTGCGGGCCTGCGTCGCCTGGGCGCACGATCCGGCGCTCGCCGACGCGGCCGAGTCCCAGCTCGCGATCCGGGCGACCTACGAGAGCGAGCGACTGAAGGTCGACTGCGTGAAGATCATGCTCGACGGCGTGCCGACGGAGAGCCACACCGCGGCGATGCTCGCGCCCTACGAGGACTCGACCGGCGAGGACGATCCGCGGCCCAGGCTCGGGCTGCTCCTGGTGCCGCAGGAGGCGCTGAACGACGCGGTCACGGCGTTCGACCGCCAGGGGCTTCACGTGAAGATGCACGCCGCCGGCGACGGCGCGGTGCGGGCCGCGATCGACGCCGTCGCGGCGGCCCGGGCACGGAATGGCTTCGGCGGCCCGATGCACGACGTCGGCCACAGCACCTTCGTCGACCCGGCCGACATTCCCCGCCCGCGCGAACTGGGGATGGCCTGGGAGTTCTCGCCCTACATCTGGTTCCCGACGCCGATGGCGGCGATCGATATCCGCAAGGCGGTCGGCGACGAGCGGATGAAGCGCTGGGTTCCGATCAGGGACGCTCTCGACACGGGCGCCCTGGTCGCCGCCGGCTCGGACTGGCCGGTGGTGCCCCTGGTCGACCCGTGGCTCGCCGTCGAGACGATGGTGACCCGGCAGGTGCCGGGCGGCAGCGAGGAGACGCTTGGCCTCCAGGGACAGGTGAGGCTCGAGGACGCGCTCCGCATCATGACCTGGAACGGCGCGCGCCTGATGGGCCAGGGCGACAAGGTCGGCACGATCGAAGTCGGCAAGGAGGCCGACCTCGTCGTCACCTCGCAGAACCCGTTCGACGTCGAACCGACCGAGGTGCATCGGACGAAGGTGGAGATGACGTTCATCGCCGGCGAGAGGGTGTACACCGCCGGTGCCAACTAGCCTCCTGGTCTCGGTGCTGCTCGCGGCCGTTCCCGTCGCGGCGGCGGAGCCGGACGCGCGCGCCCTCTACCGCCTCCACTGCGGCGGCTGTCACGGGCAGGCGCTCGAAGGCGGCCTGGCGGAGCCGCTGATCAAGTCGGACTGGCGGTTCGGCCGGGACGGCTTCTCGGTCGAGAGCAACATCCGGCACGGCATCCCGGGCACCGACATGCCGGGCTATCTCGGCGAACTCTCGGACGAGGAGATGGCGGCGCTGGTCGAGCTGATCTACAGCCTGCAGACGGAGGAGGTCTGGATCGCCAAGCCATTGCCGCCGGCGGTCGAAACGGAGCACTACACCCTGCGGGTCGAATACCTGGCGACCGACGAACTGGAGAACCCTTGGGGCATCGAGTTCACGGGCCCGTCGGAGGCGCTGATCTCCGAGGACGCGGGCTACCTGCTCCGGTACCGGGATGGCAAGGTGGACCCGGAGCGGATCACGGGGCTGCCGCCGGTCGACCTCGCGACCTCGACCGGCGGGTTGATGGACATCGCGCTCGACCCGGACTACGCGGAGAACGGGTGGGTCTACGCGGCGATCAGCCACTCGGAGGACCCGAACAACCGCTACGCCCGCGGACTGACCCGGATCATCCGCGGCCGCGTCGACGGCAACCGCTGGCTGGACACGGAGTACCTGTTCCGGCTCGATCCCGAGTACCACCTGCCCGATAGCAAGCACTGGGGCGGCCGGCTGCTGTTCGACCGCGACGGCTTCCTCTACTTCTCGATCGGCGACATGAGCGCGGCCATGAACTCGCAGGACCCCGCAATGCCTTCGGGCAAGGTGTTCCGCATCCGGCCCGACGGCGGCATCCCGGACGACAACCCCTTCGCCGGCGAGGACGGAGCGCTCGGCGCGGTGTTCACCCTCGGCAACCGGAACGTCCAGGGCATGGCGCAGCACCCGGAGACCGGCGCGATCTGGGCCGCCGAGCACGGACCGCGCGGCGGCGACGAGCTGAACCTCCTGGTGAAGGGCCGGAACTACGGCTGGCCGGTGGTCACCTTCGGCGTCAACTACGACGGCTCGGTCGTCAGCGACCGGACCCACGCCGACGGCATCGAGCCGCCGGTCGTCGAGTGGACGCCGGCGCTCGCCGTCGGCCCGATCGAGTTCGTGGCCGGCCCGGCCTTCGAGAGCTGGCGGGGCGACCTCCTGGTCGGTTCGCTCTCCTTCGAGGAACTCCGGCGCCTGGAGATCGAAGGCGGCCGGGTCACCCGCCAGGAACTCCTGTTCAAGGGCCACGGCCGCATCCGCGACATCAAGAACGGCCCGGACGGCGCGATCTACCTTCTTCTGAACAACCCCGGCGCCCTGGTCCGCCTGACGGCCGCGGAGACCGTGGGGGCTACGAGCCCCGACGACGCGTCGGGCGTCACCGCGATCGAACACGCGACACTCATCCCGATGACCTCGCGCACGCCGCTCGTGCTCGAGGATCACACCCTGGTCATCCGCGACGAACGGATCGCCGACGTCTGCCCCAGCAGTCCAGGCTGCACGCCCGCCGATGCCCACGTCATCGACGGTGTCGGCAAGTACGTCATCCCGGCGCTCGCCGACATGCACAACCACTTCGACGGCTTCGCCTGGGACGGCACGGACGCCTCGCGCATCCGGATGCGCGACCAGAACCTGAGGCAGTACGTCATGTTCGGCGTCGCGACGGCTAGAGATCCGTCGGGAGGCCCCCTGGTCCTGGAGGCGCGCGACGCGATCGAACGCGGCGAGCTGTTCGGGCCGCGCATCTTCGTCTCGTCGCCGCTGATGGACGGCGACCCGCCGCTCTTCCCGCTGCCGCGAACGTTCACGGAGCCCGAGGAGGCCGCGGACTTCGTGCGCCGCAGCGCGGCCGACGGCTACGACCTGGCCAAGGTCTACACGACGCTTAGCCCCGAGGTCTTCGACGCGGTGATGGCGGCCGCCGCTGAGGTGGGCCTCACGGTGGCGGCTCACGTGCCGATCCGCGTGCCCCTGGGGCACGCCCTGGAGCGCGGGCTGCGCTCGATCGAGCACCTGACCGGTTACGACGTCGCCTGCGCGGCGCCGCACGTGAAGATGAAACCGGTCCGGCAGGACATCTACCAGGGCTGGGCGTGGTGCTCGCCGGAGAAGGTGGCGGAACTGGCAGCGCTGACCGCGCGGTACGAGGTCTGGAACGTGCCCACCCTCGCCCTGTGGGACAGCACGGTGACCGAGTTCGACCGGCCGCAGCGCGACGGGGGCGAGATCGGCAAGTACGAGCACCCGACGACGCCCGGCGGCATCGAGTGGCTCTACACCCTCTACGGACCGCGCGAGCGGGCCGGGATCACCGGGACGCGCTCCGCGCGGCTCGGCTTGGTCAAGGCGCTCCACGACGCGGGCGCGCCGCTCCTCGTCGGTACCGACGTGTCGGCCACCGGCTACACCGTCCACCGGGAGATGGGCCTCTTCGTCGAGGCCGGCCTGACGCCGTACCAGGCCCTGGAAGCCGCGACCTCGGAGGCGGCCCGCTACATGGACCGGGAAGGCGAGTTCGGGGTGCTCGCCACGGGTGCGCGGGGCGACGTTCTGCTCCTGGACGCGAACCCGCTCGACGACATCGGCAACGCGCGTAGGATTCGCGGCCTGATGTTCCGCGACAAGTGGTGGTCGAAGCAGGCGATCGACGCCGAACTCGAGGCGATCCAGCGCGAGTACGCGGAAGACGAGGCGCGGCTCCGGGAACTCGGGATCGGACCGCGGCCGTGAGCGAGGGCGCGCCCCAGTCCCTGCGCTCAGGCGCGCTCGGCCTCTGGGGCGTCGTGTTCCTGGTCGTCGGCTCGGCGGCGCCGCTGACGTCGATGATGGGCGCGGTGCCGCCGCCGCTGTCGATCGGCAACGGCATCGGCGCGCCCGGGGCCTGGGTGCTGACGGGTCTGGTGCTGACCCTGTTCGCGGTCGGCTACGCGACGATGAGCCGGTTCGTCACGAACGCCGGCGCGTTCTACGCCTACATCGCGCGCGGCCTCGGGCGGCCGGCGGGCCTGGGCGGGGCTTTGGTCGCCGTCCTCTCGTACAACACGATCCAGTGCGCGCTGTGGGGGCTGTTCGGCTTCTTCTCCGTGAACATCCTGAACCCCAAGCTGGGCGTCGACATCGCCTGGTACTGGTGGTCCTTCGTGCTGATGGCGATCACCGCGGTGCTCGGCTACTTCGGGATCGAGATCTCGGCCAGGGTCCTGGGCGTGCTGCTGATCCTCGAGGTCCTCGTCCTCCTGGTGCTCGACGTCGCCGTCGTGTTCACCGGCGGCGCGAGCGGCCTCCAGCTCAATTCGTTCAACCCGGCCGAGATCTTCTCCGGCGCGCCCGGGGTGACCTTCGTCTTCGCCTTCGCGACGTTCGTCGGCTTCGAGGCGACCGCGATCTACGGCGAAGAGACGCGGGATCCGAAGCGCACCGTGCCGCGGGCGACCTACGTCGCGGTGGCGATCATCACCGTCTTCTACGCCCTGACCTCCTGGTCGATCGTCCAGGCCTACGGCGAGGACGAGGCCGTCGCCGCCGCGACCGGGAACCCGGACGGGCTGTTCCTGGACGCGAGCGCGAGCTACGTCCACCCGCTGTCGGCGAGCATGATGGAGTGGCTCATCCTCACCTCCATCTTCGCCGCCATGCTGGCCTTCCACAACGCGGCCGCGCGCTACTTCTACGCGATGGCGCGGGAGGGCCTGCTGCCACGGCGGATCGCCCGCACCCACCCGCGCTACGGCTCGCCGTACCTCGCCGGACTGCTGCAGGCCGAGGTCGCCTTTGTCATCACGCTGGTCTTCGTGCTCGCCGGACTGGATCCGTACGCCGGCCTGTTCGCCTGGCTGAGCGGCATCGCGGCGCTGGGGATCATCGGCCTGCAGTGCCTGACCTCGCTGTCCGTCATCGCGTTCTTCCGCAGGACCGGTCTGGACGCGCGGCCGTGGCACACGAAGGTGGCGCCGGGGCTGGGCGCGCTCGGTCTGGCGGCGGCGATGGTGTTCGTCGTCGTCAACTGGGACGCGCTGACCGGGGCGAGCACCGGTCTGGTCGGCTCGCTGTGGGCCGCCGTGCCGATCTTCTTCGTGTGCGGCGTCGTCTGGGCGGCCGCCATCCGCCGTCGCGACGCCGAGGCCTACGAACGCCTGGGCCACTTCATCGACGAATCACCGGACGCGGCGTAAGAGTCCGCGACCCCTAAGAGGGAAGGACCATGAGCGACATCGAACGTCTGGCCGAGCAGGGTGCGAAGACACTGCGGGTAATGTACCCCGATCTCCACGGGATCGCCCGCGGCAAGGACCTGGTGCTCGCCGACGCCGGCCACGAGATCGAGGGCGGGGTCGCCTTCTGCTCGGCGATCATGACCACCGACCTGGCGCACACGCCGGTGATGGGCGGCGAGATCGGTTACCCGGACTTCTTCGCACGGCCGGATCTCTCGACCGCCGCGGCGCTGCCGTGGGCGCCGGACATCGCCGCCTGCCTGGTGGACCTGGTCGATGAAGAGGGCAACCCCCATCCGTTCGACCCGCGCGGCGCGGTGCGGCGGGCGGCGGACGGCCTCGCCGAACTGGATCTTTTGCCGATCGTCGGCCCGGAGCTCGAGTTCTTCCTGTTCAAGCCCGACGACGCTGCCCCGGAGGGCGCGGTCCGCTACGTCGACACGCTGTCGCGGGTCTACACCGTCGGCGCCGAGAGCGACCCGGGCGGCATCTCGGGCCGGATGCTCCACGCCTGCGCCGGGATGGGCCTGGGCGCCTACGCCGCGAACCACGAGTTCATGAACTCGCAGTACGAGATCAACCTCCGCCACGGTCCCGCCCTCGACGCCGCCGACCGGGCTTTCCGTCTCAAGGCGACCGTCAAGGAGATGGCGGTGCTGGAGGAGATGCGCGCCACGTTCATGGGCCGGCCGTTCAACGACCAGGGCGGTTCGGGGCTCCATCTGCACGTGTCGCTCCAGGACGGTGACGGCGCCAACCGGATCGGCGATCCGGCGGGCCCGGACGGCCTGAGCGCGGCCGCGCTCTCGTTCATCGCCGGCGTGCTGGAGCACGCCGGGGCGCTGATGGCATTCCTCAATCCGACGGTCAACGCGTTCAAGCGGATTGCGCCCGATTCGCTGGCGCCGATCAACGTCTCCTGGGGCCTCGACAACCGGACGACCTTCGTCCGCGTGCCGCCAGAGCGCGGCAAGGCGGCCCGCCTGGAGATCCGCGTCGGCGACGGCACGGCGAACTGCCACCTGGCGATCGGCGCGCTGCTCCAGGCCGGGCTCGACGGCCTGCGCCGGGAACTCGAGGCGCCCGAGCGGACCGCGGGCGACGCCTACCGGCGGGAGGATCTTGCCTCGCTGCCGAGCTCCCTCGACCAGGCCCTCGACGCGCTGGAGGCCGACGAACTGCTCTGCGACGGCGTCGGCCGCGAGATCGTCGACGCCTTCCTGACCCTCAAGCGCTTCGAACTCGAGCGCTACCACGGCTGGGTGACCGACTGGGAGCGCAACGAGTACAGGATTCAACTCTAGGCGTCGAGTCGGTGGCGCACGCAGCCAACGCCTCGCTCGCGGCCGGGATCGACCTCTGCGATCACGACCGGTTCGCTCGCGGCGTGCCGCACGAGTGGTTCGCCCGCCTGCGGGCGGAGGCGCCCGTGTACTGGCAGCCGGAGCCGAAGGGGCCTGGCTTCTGGTCGATCACGCGTCACGAGGACGTCGTCCGGGTTTCGAAGGACCCGAAGCGGTTCTCGTCCGAAGTCGGCGGCACCTCGCTCGAGGACCTGGAGCCGGAGCACGTCGAGGCGCGCAAGTCGATGATCGACATGGATCCGCCGCGCCACTACAAGCTGCGTTCGCTGATCAGCAAGCGTTTCCTGCCGCGGGCGCTCACGGCCTTCTCGGACCACATCCGGCAACTGTTTCGGGGCATCCTGGAGGCCGCGATCGCCCGGGGCGACTTCGACTTCGTCGACGACGTGGCGGTCGAGCTGCCCATGCGGGTGTTCGCGGAGATGCTGGGCGCGCCCCAGGAGGACCGGCGGCTGATCGTCGATATCGGCAACCGCATCCTCGGCGCGACCGACCCGGAGTACGTCGACGACTACGAGACGGAGCGGGAGCGCTTCAAGCACCTGCCGTTCTCGAGCCCGGCGAGTCTCGAGATGTTCGAGTACGGGCGGAAGCTGGCGGCCCAGCGCCGCGCCGAACCCCGCGACGACATCGTGACCGACCTGGTGTTCGCCGAGGTCGACGGCGAGCCGCTCACGCCGCATGAGTTCGACCTCTACTTCCTGCTGCTGGCGGCAGCGGGCAACGAGACGACGCGCCACTCGCTGTCGGGCGGCATGTACGAGCTGCTGCGTCACCCCGACCAGGCGGCGCGCGTCGTCGCCGGCGGCGAGGACCTCGCGACAACCGCCGCCGACGAGGTGCTGCGGACGGTGACGGCGGTTCACCACTTCCGCCGCACGGCCACCGAGGACGTCGAGATGCGCGGCGAGGTCATCCGCGCCGGCGACAAGGTCGCGATGTGGTACACGAGCGCGAACCGGGACGAGGACGTGTTCGAGGAACCCAACCGATTCGACGTCGGCCGCAAGCCGAACCGGCACCTGACCTTCGGCATCGGGCCGCACTTCTGCCTGGGCGCGTACCTGGCGCGGCTCGAGATCAAGATCGCGCTGGAGGAGCTGCGGCCCCATCTCGACCGCCTCGAACTGGTCTCGGGGCCGGAGCGGCTGCGCTCCAACTTCTTCAACGGCATCAAGCACATGGGAGTTCGCTACCGATGAGCGCAGGCGCGGCGGACAACTCGGGGCGTGGCCGGCGGCCGCGGATCGGCATCGTCGGCGACGTCCGGGACGCGATCATCGGCCCGTGGGACGAGGTCGTCTCGATGGTCCCGCACGACTACGTCTCGGCGATCGCGGCCGCCGGCGGGGCGCCGGTCATCATCCCCAGCGTCGAGCCGTACGACGAGGAACCCGGGGCCGCGCTCGACGACCTCGACGGCATCGTCTTCATGGGCGGCAAGGACTTCGACGCGGGGATCTACGGCGCGGAACCGCACCCGGAGAACGACGAGCACGACGAGATGCGCGATCGGGTCGAACTGGCGATCGGCCGCGCCGCGCTCGAACGCCGGATGCCGATCCTGGGGATCTGCCGCGGTTTCCAGCTCCTGAACATCCTCTACGGCGGCGACCTGGAACAGCACCTCGGCGACCGGCTCGACATGAAGCCTCACCGCGACGTGCTGGGCGAGTTCACGCGGCACATGGTGACGATCGAGCCGGGGACGCACCTGGCGGCGGCGATGGAGGCGAGCGTGGATGAGGGCGAGGTCGAGATCGCTTCGCACCATCACCAGGGCGCCGGCCGGCTGGGTGAGGGGCTCCGCGTGGCCGCGACCGCGCCGGACGGCGTGATCGAGGCGCTGGAGGATCCCCGGCTTCCGTTCTGCCTCGGCGTGCAGTGGCACCCCGAGGTCACCGCGCGGGAGGACGGCGGTCGGCTGTTCGGCGCCCTCGTCGACTTCTGCTCATCCCATCCATCAACGGTCTGAGGACTTAGGCGACATGCCACTCAAGGGCTACAGCGGCCCCCTCTCCGCCAGCGGTCGCGGCGGCCTCGTGCCGGCGCCGCCCTGGCACTACTCCTGCGACTTCCTGATCGTCGAGTACAGCACCGATGCTGACGCCATCACGGCCCTGCTGCCGGCGGAGCTCGAACCCGCCGAGCGGCCGGACATGGCCTGCGTCATCTTCGCCGACTGGCAGTCCTGCTCCGACGACCTGCACGAGCTGGAGGACCCGATCCAGTCCCAGTACAAGGAGTGCTTCATCGTCGTCGGCGCCAGCTTTCGGGGCGAGCCGGTCTCGCGCTGCGTCTACATCTGGGTCGACAAGGACTTCGCGATGTTCCGCGGCTGGGTGCAGGGCTTCCCGAAGAAGCTCGGCTCGATCCACATGACGCGCAGTTTCGAGGTCGGCAAGGCGGCGTGCCGGCTCGCGCCCGGAACCCGCTTCGGCGCGACCTGCACCGCCAACGACCGCCAGATCGTCCGCGCCGTCGTCGAGCTCGAGGGGATCAGCGAGACGGGGCCGACGGTGAACGCTCCGCCGATGTTCAACACGCGCCACTTTCCGGCCGCCGCCGGGCTCGAACCCACCGTGTTCGAGATGGTCCGCGCGGGCGGCTACGACCGGGACTCGACCGAGATCTGGGAAGGGCCGGCCACGCTGGCCTTCGGTGAGAACACGCTGGAGGATCTGCAGGCGATCGCGCCGCGCGAGGTGCACCGGGGCTTCCGGTTCTCCTTCGCCTACAGCGTCGACGGCGTGGAGGTCGTCGGCCCGCACGACCGGGAGCAACTGCGATGAGACATGAACGCCGATTGGACGACGGCACCTGGCTGCCTCCGATCGATCCGCCGTCGAAGATCATCGGCGTCCACCTGAGCTACCGCTCGCGCTGCGTCGAGTACCAGATGGAGCGCATCCCGGAGGTGCCGTCCTACTTCATGAAGCCCACGTCGTCGCTGAGCGCCCACGAGGCGCCGGTGGCGCGGCCGCGCGGCTGCCGCTTCCTGAACTACGAGGGGGAGTTCGCGGTCGTCATCGGCCGGCGGGCGACCGGCGTGGCGATCGAGGAGGCGCTCGACTACGTCCGCGGCTACACGCTGGTCAACGACTTCGGCATCCACGACTTCCGGCACGCCGACCGCGGCTCGATGCTGCGGGTCAAGGGTCAGGACGGCTTCGGGCCGATGGGCCCGGCCCTGGTCGATGCCGGCGATGTCGACCCGAACGACCTGACGCTGCGCACCCTGGTCAACGGCGAGGTGGTGCAGGAGGGGAACACGGGCGAAGACCTCCTGTTCTCGTTCGCCTACCAGGTCGCCGACCTGAGCCGGCTGATCACGCTCGAACCCGGCGACGTCATCATGACCGGCACGCCGGCGAACTCGCGGCCGGTCGAGCCAGGCGACGTGGTCGAGGTGCAGTGTGACGAAATCGGCACCCTGCGCAACCCGATCGTCGAGCTGGACCGGGACCTGCAGCCGGTCGGCGAGCAGCCCCAGGTGACCGGCAACACGCTGCACGTCGCGCTCTGCGTACCGGAGGACGAGGCGGAGATCGTCGCGGCGGCGGAGGCGGCGGACTCGTGACGGTCGAGCGCGTCGACGTCGAGGGCGTCGCGGTTCCGACCGACCACCTGATCGGCGGCCGCCGGGTCGGCGCCGGCGCCGGCTTCGAGGTCCGCTCGCCGATCGACTGGGAATGGAAGCTGGCCGAGTTTCCCGAAGCGGGGGCGGTGGAGGTCGACGCCGCCGTCGACGCGGCGCGCTTAGCCTTCGCGGATTGGGCGGCGCTGGGACCGGAGGGGCGCGCGCCGTACCTGCTGCGCCTGGCTGCCGGGGTCGAACGGCGGGCCGCCGAGATCGCCCAGGTCGAGACGGTCGACAACGGTTCGCTGCTGGAGGCGATGCGCGAGCGGGTGATCCCGCGCGGCGGCATGAACTTCCGCTTCTTCGCCGAGTACGCGGTGTCGCGCCTGGCGGAGGCGCCCCGCACCCTGCATGGCGGCGAGCGGAACACGGTCCGGCACGACCCGGCCGGCGTCGTCGCCGTGTCGACGCCGTGGAACGCGCCCTTCATGCTGGCGACCTGGCGGGTCGGCCCGGCCCTCGCCGCGGGCAACACCGTCGTTCTCAAGCCGCCGGAGTGGGCGCCGCTGACCTGCTCGCTGCTCGGCGACCTGGCGGAGGAAGCGGGACTGCCGCCCGGGGTGCTCAACATCGTCCACGGCGGGCCGGAGACCGGCGCGCTGCTGACCGGCCACGCCGGCGTCGACCGGATCGCCTTCACCGGATCGCCGGCGACCGCCCGCACGGTCGGCGCCGCGGCCGCGGCGGAGTTGACCCCCGTTTCCTTCGAGCTTGGCGGCAAGTCGCCCTTCCTCGTCTTCGCCGACGCCGACCTGGAGGCCGCCGCCCGCACCGCGGCCTACCAGTACGACAACTCGGGTCAGGTCTGTCTGGCCGGCACCCGGTTGCTGGTGGAGCGGAGCTGCCTCGACGCCTTCATGGAGCGGTTCCTGGCGGAAGTCGAGGCGATCCGGGTCGGCGATCCCCGGGAGGCCGAGACGACCTACGGTCCGCTGATCCACCCGCGGGCGCTCGCGCGCGTCGAGGCGCACGTCAAGAAGGCGCTGGCCCAGGGCGCGGCGCTCCGCTTCGGCGGCAAGGGCAGCGGCGGGCTCTACTACCCGCCGACGCTGTTCGCCGACGTGCCCGTCGGCGCCGACATCCTGCGCGAGGAGGTGTTCGGGCCGGTGCTGACCCTGCAGACGTTCGAGGGCGACGAGGAGGCGATCGCCCTTTCCGAGTCGACCGAGTACGGGCTCGCCGCGATGATCTTCACCGGCGACGAGTCCCGCGCGGGCCGGCTCTCGCGCCGGATCAGCGCCGGCACGATCTGGGTGAACTGCTTCTACGTCCGCGACCTCGAGACGCCCTTCGGCGGCACGAAGCACTCCGGCATCGGCCGCGAGGGCGGCCGCCATTCGTTCGACTTCTACTGCGACGTGAAGACGGTCTGCGAACGCACTGCCGCGTTCGCAGCCACCGGGACAGGAGGTGGCTCGTGATTCGCGGCATTCACCACGTCGGCCTCACCGTCACCGATCTCGCCGAGGCCTCGGCGCGCTGGCAGCGGCTGCTCGGCCTCAGCCCGGCCGCGGGCGACGGCGCCCTGCTCCGCTGCGCCTACGAGGACTTCTGCGTCCGCCTGACCGCCGGCGAGCGAGGCTGCGTCGACTACATCGCCTACGAACTCGAAGCCGGCGTGACCCTGGCCGAGGCCGGCGACCGGCTCTCGGGCGCCGGAACGCTCGCCGTGCCGTTCGATCTGCCGGCCGGCCGGTTCGGGCTCCGCACCGCCGACCCGGACGGCAACGGCGTGGCCGTCGTCGAGCACGTCGCGCCGGACGACCCGCGGCCCGACGTCTGCAAGCACTCGGACGCCCTGCCAGGGTTCCATCCGCGCCGGCTCCAGCACGTGAACTACCTCACCGCCGACACCCCGCGCGCCGTCAAGTGGTACGTCGAGGCCCTCGGCCTGAAGATCACCGACTGGATCGGCGACGACGCCTGCTGGCTTCACGCCGACCGCGACCACCACGTGCTCGCCTTCCTCGACAAGGGTCACGCCCACATCCACCACGTCGCGTTCGAACTGACCGACTGGGGCGAGATGCGGGTCGGACTCGATCACCTGGCCGCCCACCGGCGCCCGATCGTCTGGGGACCCGGCCGCCACGGCATGGCCCGGAACCTGTTTGCCTACTGGCGGATGCCGGAGGAGGACACCTTCATCGAGTTCTTCGCCGACATGGAAGTCCTCGGGGCGAACCACCAGGTCCGGCACTTCCCCGACGACACCTTCGCCTCGAACACCTGGGGCCAACTGCCTCCGCGGTCCTACTTCCGCTTCGACGAAGAGGCGATCCGCGCCGAGTGGGAACAGTCGCAACAACTGGGTGCGCGGGTCTTCTGACCCGCTGCCGGCGGTAGCCGGCGGGAGAACGCCGCCGCGAAGCGGCGACCTCTACGACCTCCTCAGGTAGAGCCTCCCGCCGGTCGAGACGTGCCGCATCCGCCCGTCGGCCTGCGGATTGACGAACGACAGGAGAGTCTGCGGCGCGGTGGCCGCGATCGCCTCCGGCAGGGAGATGACGAACGAGTGCTCGCCGACGGGGTCAAGCGGGAAGGCCGGCGTCGCGTCAGTCGAGGTCGTGTCGTAGAAGGCGACCTTGGCGCGGGAGCTGACGCTCAGGCGGCCGTCGCGCTCGGTGACCGTGTGCTCGGCGGCGACGTCCTCGTAGACGCCGGCGTAGAGCCGCGGATCGATGTCGATGTCGAGCGCCGGGAACCGCGTCGGCGCCAGCGGCTCGAAGCCGGAGGCCTTCTTCATCCAGGCGTTCACGAGCTCGAAGGCGACCAGCCCGCCGTGCGCCGAGTTGGTCAGGACGACCATCGCGAAGTCGGACTCCTCGTGCGCCGAGAACCAGGAGAGGATGCCCGGGCCGCCGCCGCCGTGGCCGAAGTCGCCGTTCGGACCGAGCATGAAGCCGAGACCGAAGGAGCGGACGGCGCCGATCCCCTGGACCGTGGCGGTGCCGGTGCGCGTCGCCTTCGAGCTTTCCTCGGAGAGCAGGCGCTCGCCGTTCAGTCCCTCGCCGCCGCGGAGGTGGGCGGCGACGAAAGCGAGCAGGTCGGACGCCGACATCATGGCGGTGGAGCCGGCCGGAGCGAAGCTCAGCGGCAGGAAGGCCTGCGACGTCCTCTGCTGCGTGCCGGTGGCCGGATCGAGGAAGTGGCCGATGGAGGCGCGGTGGAGCAGGGCGTCCTGCGGCTGGACGACCGAGTGCTCGAGGCCCAGGCGGCCGAAGACGCGGTCCTCGATCAGGTTGTACCAACTGTCCCCGAGCACCCGCTCGGCGACGTGGCCGGCGACCACCATCGCGGTGTTGCAGTACGAGCAGTCCTCGCCGGGAGCGAACAGTTGACCGAGATCGCGGGCGCGTTCGACTGCCTGGCGGATGGCCTCCTGGTCGGGGCCGTGGTCCGGAATCATCTCACCGTCGATGCCGCTCGTGTGGTTGAGCAGCATGCCGACCTTGATCGCCCGCGTCGCTTCGGGGTCGGCGACCGCGAAGTCGGGCACGTACTCGAGCACCGGCGCGTCGAGGTCGACCAGCCCCTCGTCGACCAGTTGCATGACGAGGGTCGTGTTCAGGGTCTTGGTGATCGAGCCGATGTGCATCACCGTGTCCGGGGTCACCTCGACGCCGGTGGTCGCGTTCAGGATCCCGGCCGTGGCGGTCTCGATCTCGCCGCCATGGTAGACGGCCGCGCTCGCGCCGACGACCCGGTGGCGCGCGATCGCCTGTTCGAGGTCGCGCTGCAGATCGGTGGCGCCGGGGCCCTCGTCGGCCGGAGCGGTCTGACCGAAGGCGGTGCGGAGCGGCGGTAGTGCGGCCACGGCCGCCACCGCGGCGCTCCTGGCCAGAAGGTCGCGTCGAGTGGGCTGCATGGGCATGGGAGTCCTACGTCTCGTTGGGTGTCAGCGGATAGTGACAGGTCACTCCCGGAAAACGCCGGAAGTCGTGATCAGCGGTGTGTACTTCGCCTCGGTGGGTGCGGGCGAGCGCGGCGACCTGTGCATCCGTGACGAGGTCGCCGCCGGCGGATCCCGCCTCTGCGAGAAGGTCCACGACCTGGCGCACGTGGTCCTCGCCAGGGAGCAGCAGCCTTGTAACGGGGTGGGCGATCCACTCGTTCACCAGGTCGCCGGCTGTGTCGAGTGAGAGCGGCTCCCGGAAGACGCGACGGTTCGTGCTGACCCGCAGGAAGGCGAAGAGAACGGGCTGACAGAGGCCGACCGGTACCGAGCCGCTCAGACAGCCGGCCCACCAAGCGGTTGCGCGTGCGTTGAACGGGCTCGTTGAGTCGACGGAGTACAGGAGGAGGTTCGCGTCAGGGACGATCATTCCGTGGTCACCGCGCCTTCCCTGAACAGGCCGCGAGTCACCTTGAGGAACGCCTCCGCGTCCAACTCCGCTTCGAGGGAGGAGAGCTTCTCCAGGTCATAGCCGGCCCTGACGCCCATAGGAAAGGTCCGTTGCACGAAGGCCGGCCGCTCTGGATCGCCGGCGACTCCAGCCAAACCCTGCCGGACCGCGTCGTTCAGGGCCTGCTTGAACGTCTGGCCCCGTTGCCGCATCGCTTCGCGCAGCAGGGATTCCGTGTCAGCGTCCAGCGTGACCGTCGTTCGCATGGAGGCATCATGATGTCTTCCTGACTTGCTGTCAAGGCATAGAGAGTTCGCGTTCCGTCGCGGGGGAAACCGGTCCCTCGAGAACGGCCGCCATCGCGTCCAGCAGCGTCTCGAAGAACAGTTCGGCATCGGGCCCGTCGAAGCTGCCGCCGGAAAGCGCGCGCTGAGCGAGCGCCAGCGCCGCCATCCGGTGCATCAGGTCGAACCGCCGGTCCGCCAGCGCCCTGGGGATCCGAAGCTGCGCGCGGATGCGCTTCGCCACCTCACCCACCCCCGCGCCCGTGTACCGGATCGCGCCCTCGCGGAGCTCCTCGCCGGGCAGGAAGACGAGCTGCCCGACCGCCTTCAGGAAGAGCGCGAACTCCGCATCGCGTCGGGCGATCCGCACGGGAGGCATGACCGCCACCTCGCACAGCCGGCGCACGTCCTGAACCCCGCCGGCTTCATCCAGCTCGTGCAGCATGCGCTCCCGCTCTTCCCCGATCTGCGCGCCGCGCTTGACGTACATGGCGTCGATGAGCCCCTCGCGGCCGCCGAAGTGGTACTGGAGGGCCGATTCGTTGCGTTGGCCCGCTTCGCGCAGGATGGCGCGGGTGGAGGTCGGGCCGACGCCCTGCTCGGCGAACAGCTTCTCGGCGGCGCGAAGGAGCTTCTCTCGCGTGCTAATGACTTCCATCAGGACTAATGATAGACATTAGCAGACGAGGTTCAGAGCGATGAGACCCGGGTTCATCTTCAGCCGACGAAAGAGGCACCGGGTAGGCCGGCGAGTCCTGGCGGCGACGCTCCTGGCGGCCGCGACCGTTCAGGCGTCGGCGTCGACGGCAGCGGAATCCGAGGCCCCGGCCACGCCCCGGCCGAACGTCGTCGTCGTGGTCGCGGACGACGTCGGCTTCACGGACCTGGGCGCGTACGGCAGCGAGATTCGCACCCCCCACATCGACGCGATCGCCTCGCGCGGCGTCCTCTTCACGAGCTTCCACGCCTCGCCGATGTGTTCGCCGTCGCGGGCCATGCTGCTCACGGGGGTCGACTCGCACCTGACCGACGTGGCCAGCCTGCATGTGGCCACGCCGCTTCGTCATCGCGGCCGACCCGGCTACCGAGGCGAGTTGAGCACGGACGTGGTCACGATCGCCAGCCGCCTGCGCGCCGCCGGTTACCGCACCTACCTGAGCGGCAAGTGGAACCTCGGCCACGGTCCGACCTCGCTGCCCAGCGCGCGCGGGTTCGATCGCACGTTCGCGCTCGACGCCACCGGCGCCGACAACTTCGAGAAGAAGCCCTACCTGCCCATCTACGGGGAGCCCCCCTGGTTTGCCGACGGCGAGCCGACCGACCTGCCGGCCGACTTCTACTCGTCGGAGCACCTCGTGGACAAGCTCGTCGAGTTCATCGACACGGATCGGGTCACGGATGGGGAGCGACGGCCCTTCTTCGCCTACCTGGCCTTTCAGGCGGTCCACCTGCCGGTTCAGGCGCCGCGCGAGTTCATCGAAGGCTACGAGGGCGTGTACGACGAAGGATGGGACGCACTGCGGAGAGAGCGCCATCGCCGCGCCGTCGAAGCGGGCGTCTTTCCGCCCGGCGCCGTGCCGTCGACCACGCCCGAGCAGGCGGACTGGGAGGCTCTCTCGCCCGGCGAGAAGGCGTTCGCCGCCAAGAACATGGCGGTCAACGCGGCGATGCTCGAAGCGATGGACCACCACTTCGGGCGGCTGGTCGAGTACCTGGGGAACGAGGGACTCCTGGAGAACACGGTCTTCGTCGTGCTGTCCGACAACGGCCCGGAGGCGGGCGACCCGGGCCAGAGCGGTCAGTTCGGCCGGTGGGCGAAGCGCGTCGGCTACCGCCGCGACCTCGAGACGCTCGGCGAGAAGGGGAGCTACGGCATCATCGGCCCGCACTTCGCGCGGGCGGCGGCCGCCCCGCTCGCGTACTACAAGTTCCACGGCGGCGAGGGGGGAATTCGCGTTCCCCTGATCATCGCCGGGCCGGGGGTGGAGGCGCGAGGGATCGCTCCGGCCTTCACCTTCGTGACGGACCTGGTTCCCACGATTCTCGAGCTCACCGGCGCGGGCGACGCCACTCCGTCCGGCAAGCATCCCATCGACGGCCGCAGTCTGGCCCCGGCGCTGCGCGATCCTTCGGCCCTGGTCCATCCGCCGCATGAGGCGGTCGGATTCGAGACGGCGGGTCACCGGGGCGTCTTCAAGGGCGACCACAAGCTCGTCCGGGTCGGCGCTCCCGTGGGCGACGGCCGCTGGCGCCTCTTCGATCTGGCGGAGGACCCGGGCGAGACCCACGATCTGGCCGCCGCACAGCCCGAGCGGTTCTCCGAGATGCTGGCGGACTACGAGGCCTACGCCGAGCGCGTGGGAGTGCTCGAGGTGCCTGCCTTCTACTCGCCGACTCGTCAGCTGGCGATCAACTACTTCTACGACCGTGGAAAGGAGACCTTCATGAAGACCAGGGTATGGACCGGAGCAGGACTGGCCGTCGTCGTGCTGGCGGCCGCCGTCTGGCTGGGATTGCCGAGGGTGCTCGTCGGCCTGGGCCTTCACGCCCACTACGAGATACCCGCGATCGATCTCGCCGGCCACCGCGCCCTCATTGTGACCACCAGCCACGACACGCTGGGCGATTCAGGCAAGACGACCGGCGTCTGGGCGTCGGAGATGACGGTGCCCTACTACGCCTTCACGGACGCCGGAATGACGGTCGACGTGGCGAGCATCCAGGGCGGCGCCATCCCGGTCGAGCGCCAATCTGTGCGATGGCCGGTCGCCACGCCGGAGGACAAGCGCTATCTCCGAGATGCGGAGTTTCGATCCAGGGTCGAGAACTCGTTGGCGATCGCCGACGTGGACGGAAGCGCCTACGACATCGTGTTTCTCGCCGGCGGCTGGGGCGCCGCGTACGACCTCGGCCAGTCGGAAGAACTGGGCAGGAAGGTCAGCGAGGCGTACGCCCGCGAATCGGTGGTCGGCGGCGTGTGCCACGGACCGTTGGGACTGCTTCAGGCCGTGACTCCGGCCGGAGACCCTCTGGTGCGGGGCCGCCGCGTCTCGGCCGTTTCGGACAAGCAGATCGAGGAGCTCGGCATCACCTTCACGCCGATGCACCCGGAGCGTGACCTGCGCGCCGCCGGAGCGCTGTTCGAGAGCGAGACCAGGTTTCGCGACATGCTCGCGAGCCGCGTCGTCGTCGACGGACGCCTGGTGACCGGTCAGAACCAGAACAGCGGCGCCGAAACGGCGCATCGCATGATGGAGGTTCTGCTGGGGTCGCGGCCGGCCTACGCCGAGAAGTAGACCATCACCGCGGCGACGATCAGGACCAGCACTACGGACAGCGTCCGGTCCAGCCGGCGCTTCGCGGGGTCGGACTCGGCAAGAAGCTCGGCGTTGCCTGCCCGGCTCCAGGTCAGGCCGGCGACGCGCTGCTCGGAGGGCGGCGGGAACCAGAGGCTGACCGCCACCAGCACGGCCGCGCAGATCAGGAACAGGAAGATCGCGACGTGCATGAAGTTGATGTCGGCGAAGGTGTAGAGGAAGCCGCTGAGGCTGTCCTTGTTGAGCTCCGCCACGAGGCGGCCCATTCCCAGAACGAAGCCGACGGCGAGTGACGCGATCGCGCCCTGGGCGTTGAGCCGCTTCCAGAACAGTCCGAGCAGGAAGACCGCAGTGATCGGCGGCGAGATGTAGCCCTGGACGCTCTGGAGGTACTGGTAGAGCGTGCCCGAGATGTTCTGCATCAACGGGATCCAAAGCAGGCCGAGGCCCACGAGCCCGACGGTGGCCGTCTGCCCGACGAGGACCAGGCGCCGCTCCGAGACGCCGGGATGGAGCTTCTTGTAGATGTCGATCGTGATCAGCGTCGAGCACGAGTTGAAAACGGAGGAGAGGCTGCTCATCAAGGCCGCCAGCAGGCCCGCGACCACCAGTCCCCGGAAGCCGGCCGGCAGCAGTGCGACGACCAGCGCCGGCAGCGCCTGGTCGGAGGAGGCGAGCTCGAGCTTCCCGGACTGCGACAGGCAGTAGGCGATCACGCCGGGCACCACGAAGAGGAACAGCGGCAACTGCTTGAGGAAACCGGCGAGGATCGTGCCGCGCCGGGCGTCGTCGATGCCGCGGGCGGAGAGCGCGCGCTGGACGATGAACTGGTCCGTGCACCAGTACCAGACGGCGATGATCGGCGCGCCGAAGGCGATGCCGGTCCACGGGAAGTCCGGGTCCGACATCGGCTTCCACATGTCGAAGAAGCCGTCGCCTGCCGTCTCGACCATGACCCGCCAGCCGCCGAGTTCGGCGAGTCCGAGGATGGTCACCGTGGAGGCGCCGACGATCAGGACGATGGCCTGCAGCAGGTCGGTGTAGACGACGGCGCGGAGACCACCGAGCACGGTGTAGACCCCGGTAATGACGACGACCACCAGGGCGCCGGTCCAGAAGTTGATGCCCATCAGGGTCTCGAAGACGACGCCGCCCGCGTAGATCGTCACCGAGATCTTGGTCAGGACGTAGCCGATGACGGAAATCACTGAGAGGTACCAGCGCGCCGCGGGCGAGTAGCGCCGCTCGAGGAACTCGGGCATCGTGAAGATGCCGCTCTTGACGTAGAACGGCACGAACAGCCAGCCGAGAATGAGGAGGATGAGCGAGGCCTGCAGCTCGAACTGGCCGAGAACGAGGCCGCTCTCGGCGCCGGTGCCGGCCAGGCCGACCAGGTGCTCGGAGCCGATGTTCGAGGCGAAGAGGGAGGCGCCGACGACGAACCAGCCGACGTTGCGTCCGGCGAGGAAGTAGCTCGACGAGGTGCGTTCGCCGTGCTGGACGCGCCTGATGGCCCAGAGCGCGATGGCGAAGACGCCGGCGAAGTAGAGGGCGACGACGGTCCAGTCGAGGGTGGTGATCTTCGCCGTCAGCATGGCGGGTTCTCCTCCCTCAGCAACCGGCCGTCAGCGCGGTGGGATCGGCGGGTGCGATCGCGATGCGTGAGAAACGAAGCGTGAACGGCCCGTCCGTCGTGATCAGGAAGGGTGTGTCGATGCGGTCCATCTCGGCGCCGGAGTTCTCGAAGCAGCGGAGGGGAATCTGCAGAGTGTCCCATGCTCCTTCGGGCACACCCGAGAAGATGGGCGAGACGAGGAGACCGCCGGTACACGGGTAGCCGCAGTCCATCCGCATCTGGACTCGCCCGGCGGGCGCTTGCTCCACCAGGAAGTCGATCTCGAGAGTCATGCCGCTCGCCGTTTCGGCGCGCAGGTCGATGGGACTCGACTGGAGGTAGATCTGGGCCTCGTTGCGGCCTCTCCACTGCGCCTTCCTCGCATCTTCCTGGACGTTGCGGTCGACGGCCGAGAGCACGACGCCGGAAACGCGGCGGCGGGTCTGGCCGCGGCCGTCGGGGGCGGTAACCCGCCAGTCCGCCTCGTCGCCCACGTAGAACTGCCACCCTTCCGCCGTCCGTCCTTCGAACAGGACGCGCTCGTCCGACGCGCCGGCGCCGGTCGTGCGGACAGGCATCGTTCCGCCCGGCCGCGTCTCGTCCAGTTCGGGGAGATCGCCGTCGTCCGCGTAGGTCAGGCCGTAGCCGTAGGGGAAGAGCGGGTCGTAGTCCGGGTCGCCGACGTTGAGGACCGTCTGCTCCAGGGACCGCGGCCAGGAGAAGGAGAGCTTGCCCCGGAAGTCGTGGGCGACTCCGCCGTCGGCCGCGCTGAAGAGGACGTCGGCCACGCCGCCACCCTCGGAGCCCGGCAGCCAGGCGGCCACGAAGGCGTCGGAGGCGTTGATCTCCGGATTCGTCCACAGCGGGCGCCCGGACAGGAAGATCGTGACGACCGGAATGCCCGCGGCCCGAAGCCTTCCCATCAGTTCGACGTCGGACTTGTCCCCGGGGCTGAACTCGAGGTTGGTCACGTCGCCCTGGCCTTCGGCGTAGGGCGTCTCGCCGGTCACGTAGATGGCGGCGTCGGGCAGCTCGCCGCTGTACGCGCATCCCTGGCAGAGAACGGCCCGGCCGCCGGCCGTCTCGACGGTCCGCTCGATGCCGGTCCAGATGGAGGTGGCGCCCGGGAAGTCGTCGTTCGTGTTCTCCGTTCCCTGCCAGGTCAGTGTCCAGCCGCCGCTCTGCCGGCCGATGTCGTCGGCCGCGGGACCCGCGACCAGCACCAGCGACGTCGGAGGCAGGGGCAGAAGGCCGTCGTCGTTCTTCAGCAGGACGAGAGACTCGCGGACCGCCTGCCGGGCCACCTCGCGATGCTCGGGCGCGCCCAGCAGCTCGAAGCGGCCGCCGAGCGCCCGTTCCGACGGCCGGCCGCTGTCGAGCAGGCCGGCGCGGGCCTTGACCCTCAGGATGCGCCGCACCGCGTCGTCGAGCCTTTCCTCGGGAATCGCGCCGGAGCGCACCTGCCGGAGCGTGTTCCGGTGGAGCGCCCTCCAGTCTTCGGGGACCATGAACAGATCGAGGCCGGCTCGAAGCGTGTCGGCGCAGCTCTCGTTCGTGCAGTTCGGCAACTGGCCGTGGCCGTTCCAGTCGCCGACGACGAGCCCGTCGAACGCCATCCGGCCCTTGAGCACCTCCGTCAGGAGCCCGGCGTGGCCGTGCAGCTTGCGGCCGTGCCAACTGCTGAACGAGGCCATCACCGCCTGGGCGCCGGCATCGAGCGCGGCGACGTAGGGAGCGCCGTGGATGTCGCGGAGCTCTTCTTCGCTCGCCCGCGTGTCTCCCTGATCGTGACCCTCGAAGGTGCCGCCGTCGCCCAGGAAGTGCTTCGCCGTGGCGATCACCCGCTCCTCGCCCAGGAAGTCCGGACTGCCTACCGCGCCCTGGAGTCCCTCGACAAGGGCGCGCGCGTACTCGACGACGATCTCGGGATCTTCCGAGTAGCTCTCGTAGGTGCGGCCCCAGCGATCGTCCCGGGCCACGGCGACGGTCGGACCGAAGTTCCAGTCCAGACCGGTGGCGAGCACCTCCCGGGCCGTGACCTCACCGATGCGGCGGATCAGATCCGGATTCCGCGCCGCGCCGAGTCCGATGTTGTGGGGGAAGATCGTGGCGCCGATCACGTTGTTGTGGCCGTGCACCGCGTCCACGCCCCAGATCACCGGAATGCCGACGCCGCCGTCGGAGGTGTCGGTGGAGGCTTCGTGGAAGGCGTCGGCCAGCGCGAGCCAGCTCTCCGGCGAGGCGTGCTTGTTCTCGTCGGGAAACGAGCCGCCGCCGTTCAGCACCGAGCCCAGGTCGTACCGCCGCACGTCCCGTGGTGTGACCGAGCGGATCTCCGCCTGGATGACCTGCCCGACCTTCTCGCGAAGGGTCATCCGCTCGAGGAGAGCGTCGACCCGCGCTTCGAGCTCCGGGTCGGACGGAAGCGGCGGAGTCAGCTCAGGCCAGACTTCAGCGCGGACCTCGGGGGCCGGAGCCTGCTGCGCCTGCGCTGGAACCGCAAGGGCGATTGCCAGCGCAAGCGCGAGCAGAGAGGCCGTCACGAGGCGGAGTCGTCCTTACTTCCGGCGTTCCGTGGACTGTCCCTAGAACAACAGCTTGAAGCCGACCTGAATCTGCCTCGGATCGCGGGCCGCCTGGGCCTGACCGAAGTTGGCCGGCACGGTGTAGCCGGTGATCGACCTTCTCTCGGTGGCGAGGTCGCTGTCGTAGGTGACGCTGCTCGGGTTCATCACCGTGTTGATGCCCACGAAGTTGTCGCGGTTCGTCACGTTGAAGACCTCGAACCGGAACTGGCCGGTCACGCGGTCGGTGATGCGGATGTTCTTGGTCAGCGAGAAGTCGACCTGGAAGAAGTCCGCTCCTTCGCACACGCCGGGCCGGGTGGCGCTGAGCGTGCCGAGCTGCCAGCCGACCAGCGTGAAGGCGTCGGGATTGATCACTTGCAGACCGCTGCCGCCGCAGGAGGCGCCCGTAAGGAGCGGCCGCATGTTCTCAACGTAGCCCGTGCCGCCGGCGCCGTTGACGCCGCTCAGGTTTCCGGTTCTCACCGTCAGGGCTTGACCCGAGGAGTACTGGACGATGCCGCCGAACTGCCAGGCGCCGAACAGCGCGCGGACGAAGCCGCTCTGGTTCTCGAGCGTGGGCAGGTTGTGGAGCACGTTGGCGTTGAACACGTGATCCCGATGCAGGCCCGCGTAGCCGAAGTCGAGATCCGGGTTCTCGCGGTCCGTGATCTGACCGGCGAAGCTGCCGGCGCCCGCGTCGTTCAGTGGATCATTGGCCTTGAAGCTCGCCAGGGTGTATGAGGCCTGGAACTGCGAGCCGTTCCCGTACCGCTGCACGTACTGCATCTGGAGACCGTCGTACTCGGAGATGCCGTTCGATTCCCAGAACAGGATGTTGGCGTCGCCGAAGACCGGGTACGGTCGCAGGGCGCCTCGCACGCCGGCGCCGCCGTCACCCTCCGGGGCGGTGACGTACTCGAGCCGGTCCGGGATGCCGTTGCCGTTGTTGTCACCGGAGGCCACCTGGTTGATGTCGGAGCGCCGGGTGATGTGGCGCCCGCGGGTGCCGACGTAGGCGATCTCGATCGTGCTGCTCCGGCCGAGCCGCTGCTCCCAGGCCACGTTGAACTGCAGGTTGTACGGCGTCTGGAAGTTCGGGTCGATGCCCGTCTGCGGTCTTCCGAGGCCGCAATCGAGGCACGGCTCCGGCGCTTCGTCCAGCTTGCGGATGCCGTTCAGGCTGGAGCGGAACGGCGGGTTGCCCGCGAACTCGAGCTGGATGTTCACCCGGTCGCGCTGGAAGAACTGGCCGAAGCCCGCCCGGACCACGCTCCTGCCGTTGCCGAAGATGTCGTAGGCCAGGCCGAGGCGCGGCGCGAAGTTGTCCGTGTCGCTGTCCACAAGCCCGCGGCCCGGACCGGTGGAGCCGCCCAACAGACCCGCATCGCCGCAGGGGTCCGTTCCCGGCACCTGGATCAGGCCGTTGCACGGGTCGCCGCCCAGGGCGGGATCGAACGTTCTCGGATCGAACGCCGCGAGCAGGTTGTCGCTGGCGTACGGCCACTTGTAGTTCGAGTAGCGGACCCCGTAGTCGAGGTTGAGGCGGGGGTTCACCTGCCAGGAGTCGGCGATGTAGAACTCGATGTCCTCCCAGTTCAGCTCCGGCGTCGGCTGGTGCGAGTTCTCCGCGTAGCCGAACGTCATGTCCTGGAGCAGGAAGTCGGCCAGGATGTTGCCGGTGTTGGCGCCCCAACCGTTGTGGCCGGTGCTCGGGCCCCAGAACTGCGGCGTCTCGGAAGCCGAGCTGCCGCCGATGTACTCCTTCTTCTTGTTCTCGCTGTAGAGGGCGCCCACCTTGAGCCAGTGCTTGCCGAAGACCTGCGAGTAGTCATCCTTGAGCACCATCAGGTCCTGCTTGTTCTCCCAGGGCGCGATGTTCCACAGCGCGCCATAGCCGGCTGCGCCCCAGAACACCGGGTGGCTACGATCGGCGCCGCCCGTCTTGCCGTCGAAGATCGCGGGGATCGCCGCGTTGATCTGGCTGTTCAGCCCCGGGTTGGTGCCGCCCCGGCTGAGGCTGATCTCGTTGCCCGAGTAGGAGAAGGTGACCGTGTTGACGCTGTTGTCGCCGATCGTCTGGCTGAGCTGTGCCACCAGGGAGTGGCCGGGCTGGTCCCAGTTCGTGTCGACGGCGGGGTAGGGGTCGTCGCCCCAAAGGCCGTTCGCCTCGCCGGCGTTGGGAGCGCCGTTCACCCAGTTGTCCCGGGTGTAGCGGAGCATCAGCCGGCTGCGGTCCGTGGCGTCGTAGTCGAGCCGCAGGTTCGCCTGGTCCCAGTCGATCGGCGTGACGACGGCCTCGACCCAGTTGTTGCAACTGCCGGCCACGGGCGTCACGTTGGGCAGGGGGTAGAGATTCAGCATGCCCTGACCGCCGGCGTTGATCCGATCCCCGGGAATCACGTTGCCGGGGAAGGGCTGGCCGGTGGTCGGGTCGGTCGGGATCGCCGGGGTGCACCCGGGGATCGACGGACCATTGAAGTCACCCGCCCGCTCGGCGGCGGTGGGAACGAAGCCGGTGCGGGCGATGCCGCGCTCTTCCACGTTCCACTCGCCGGAGAGGAAGAAGTGCAGCTTGTCCTGCCGGATCGGGCCGCCGAGCGTGAAGCCGTAGTCCTGGCGGTCGAGCGGCTCGGTGTCCAGCCCGGCCTGCTCCAGGAAGTAGTTCGTCTCGTTCCAGGAGTCGTCGCGCATGAACGTGTAGGCGCTGCCGCGGAAGTCGTTCGTACCGCCGCGCGTCACGATGTTGATCTGGCCGCCGGCGGCGCCGCCGAACTCGGCGCTGTAGCTGTTGCTGTGGATCTTGAACTCCTCGATCGCGTCGACCGAGGGGTAGATCAGGATCGTGCGGTTGGAACCGATGTCGTTGTTGTTCGCGCCGTCGATCGTCCACAGGTTGCCGGTCGTGCCGCTGCCGCTGATCGACAGGTCGACGCCCGCCAACAGGCCCTTGTTCTTCGTGTCGAAGCCCTCGGGAGCGCTGACGCCCGGCTGCAGGAGAGTCAACTGGACGAAGTTGCGGCCGTTGAGCGGCAGCTCGCGGATCTGCTCGCCGGTCATCAGGCCAGAGACCTCGCCGCTCAGCGTGTCCACGGGAATCGCCTCGGCTTCGACCGTGATCGTATCCGTGACGTCGCCGAGTTCGAGTTGCGCGTTGACCTCGCGCACGTCGGCGACGTGCAGGGCGATGTCAGTGACCGCGGCGGCATTGAAACCGTCGAGCGTGACCGTGACCTCGTAGGCGCCGACCGGAAGGTCGCCGAATGTGTAAATGCCGGCCTCGTTGGTGAACGTCGTCCGGTTGAGACCGGTTTCGGTCCCTTCCAGGTTCACCGTGGCGCCGGGCAGGGCGTCGCCATTCGGGTCGGTGACGGTGCCTCGGATACTGGCCGTGAACCGCTGCGCGACGAGCGGCGCCGCCAGCAGCGAGAGGATGAGGATGAGGGCGAGTCTTCGTGCCATGGCTTCGTGCCTCCTTGACGGGTAAACCGATTTAGCCGGTAGCCGTACAAAACGCCCGGCATCCTGCCGCTGCAGACGGAAGGGTCGAGCTAAATCGTTTTAGCATGCTAGTCTGGACTGTACACGCCGCGTAGGATTTGTCAAGAGTCGGCAAAGAGGCCCCAGTGAACACCGCCAGACCTGAAGAAGCCAGCGGCCAGGAGCCCAGGCACGAGCGGCGGGTGCGTCTGAAGGACGTGGCGGCGCATCTGGGCCTGTCGCCCACGACGGTTTCCCTGGTCATGAACCGCTCGCCGGCCGCCAGGGGGATCCCCCCCGAGACGCAGGAGAGAGTGCGCGCCGCGGCGGAAAAGCTCGGCTATCGGCCCAACTTCATCGCCCGGTCGCTTCGGCGCCAGCGGACGTTCGCGGTCGGCGTCCTCCTGCCGGAGATCAGCGAGGGCTATGCGGCGGGCGTCCTCGGCGGTATCGAGGATCAGCTCCTGCAGGAGGGCTACTTCTACCTCGTGGCCGGCCACCACTCGAAGCAGGGCCTTCTCGACGACTACCTGCAACTCCTCACGGAACGCTCGGTGGAGGGACTGATCCTGGTCAACACCCCGATGGACCAGCCCCTGTCGCTGCCGGCGGTGGTGGTGGCCGGGCACCGGGAGTTGCCGGGCGTGACGAACGTCGTCATCGATCACGAAGTCGCCGCGCGACTTGCGCTGACCCACCTGGCTGAGCTCGGCCACCGCCGGATCGCCTTCTTCAAGGGGCACCCGCACTCCGCCGACACGGAGTCACGCTGGCAGGCGATCGTCGCGGCGTCCGCGGAACTCGGCCTCGAGATCGACCCGCGGCTGACGCTCCAGCTCTCGGGAGGGCCGGTCGGCGAGCAGTTCTCGCCCGAGGAGGGCTACCGCGAGGGGCATGTGTTCGGCCAGAAACTGCTCGCGGTGGGGGCGCCCTTCAGTGCACTCTTCGCCTTCAACGATGTCTCGGCGATCGGTGCCATGCGGGCGATCGTCGAGAGCGGGCTGCGGATCCCGGACGATGTCTCGGTCGTCGGTTTCGACGACATTCTCAGCGCGGCCTTCCAGAACCCGAGCCTGACCACCGTGCGGCAGCCGTTGCACGAGATGGGGCGGAGGGCCGCCGCCGAGTTGCTGCACAAGCTGGGTGCGCCCGGAGGTGACTCGCCGGCGACGGTCACCATCGAGCCGACCCTCGTGCTCCGGGATTCGACCGGTCCTCCGCCCGATCGTGCCTGATTCGTCCGGGACTCCGCTCGACGTTGGTTCCGCCAGCTCTGTGCGGTTGCCCCTCTACACGGGTTTCCTGCTGACCGGCGTGGTCACGGTCCTTCTCGGTCCCCTGCTTCCTGAACTCTCCCGGGAGTGGAGCCTGCCGGTGGCGGAGTTGGCGCCGCTCTTCGTCGCTCAGTTCCTCGCCAGCGCCGTCGGGTCCCTTCTTTCCAGCTACCGGCAGGGCCTCAGTCTGGTAGTCGGCTACCTGCTGATCGCCATCGGTCTGTCGTCCCTGGCGATGGCGAGCTGGCCGCTCGCCCTGGCGCCGGTGGCCGCCATCGGGTTGGGACTCGGTCTGGCGATCCCGGCAACCAATCTCCGGGTCGCGCACGCGCAGCCGACACGGCGGGGGGCCGCGCTCTCGTCGCTCAACCTGGTGTGGGGTGCCGGTGCGGTCGCCTGCCCGCTTGCCTTCGCGGTTCGACCGCGGGAAACCTCCAGTGACGCGGTGCTCTGGGCTCTCGCTGCGGCCGCCGGCCTGGTCGTGGTGTTTCTGGTCCGAGCGCCACGTAGCCGGGAGGGCGGGGCCGATGTCGCTGCGGCCGCCGCCTCGCCTCAGCCGGCGGCGCGGGGCGGGCCGGTTCTGGCGCTCGCGGTCGTCGCGGCGATTCTCTTCCTCTACGTCGGCATCGAGAACGCGGTCGGAGGATGGCTCGTCAGTCTGGCCGATGAGTTCCAGCCGGCGCGTTCGGCGACGTCGCTCTGGATCGGATCCGGCTTCTGGGCGGCGCTCCTGGGCGGCCGGGTGGTGGCTCCTCTCCTGCTGCGCCGGATGTCCGAGCGCATGCTCTACGGTGGCGGGCTCGCCGTCGCGGGGGCCGGCCTTCTCGGGCTTCTGACCAGCGGCTCACAGCCCGGCGTGGCCCTGTCGGCGGTCGCGGTCGGCGCCGGGCTGGCTCCGCTCTTTCCGCTGACCGTCTCGTTTCTGGCGGAACTGACCGCCTCGACCCGCTCCCGCTCCACCGGCTGGGTGTTCGCCCTCGCGGGCACGGGGGGCGCCGTCCTGCCCTGGCTGACCGCCCGGTTGGCCGGTGGCGCCGAGCGGCTTGCCGCCGGCTTCGTCGCGCCGATCGCGGGGCTCACCCTCCTCGCCCTTCTGTTCGGCCTTCTGAACCGTCTCGCGGCCTCGGCCGCACCACATCAGGTCCGACCTTGAAAGTAGACTGATTCGATGACTTCCGGCAGTCCAGACCGCGCCCTCCTCCCGACGTGTCTGACGGTGGTGCTCGCCGCCTTTTCGCCGGTCGCCGCTCCGGCTCAGACGCAGGACGCCGATCGCCCCGCTTTCAGCGAAGTCGTCGACGTCCAGCTCGTCAACGTCGAGGTCTGGGTCAGCGACAACCGGGGCCGGCCCGTTACCGGTCTGAGCCTGGATGATTTCGAGGTCCGGGAGGATGGAAGGCCGGTCACGGTGGAGTTCTTCAGCGAGGTGACCGATGCCGTGGCCGTCCGGACGGCCGCCGAGCCCGGCGATCGGACGCCAGCTCCCGTTCAGGAGGCGTCCGCGGGCGCCGGCCCGGCCGAACCCGCGCATCTCGTCCTCTACTTCGACGATCTCCATCTCGGTCCGGCCAGCCGCAAACAGGCGATCGAGGATCTGCGGGCGTTCCTCGACGAGGAGAAGTTCCCCGCGGAGCGGGTCCTCATCTTCCGCCAGAACCGCGACCTGATCACCGAGGCCTACTTCGGTTCCAGCCGCGAGGAGCTGGACATCGTGCTCGAACGCATCGGGGCCTCGCCGGGAATGGGCGGTCAGTCGCAGCAGGCGAAGCGGCTCGCCGTCCAGAGACTGAACCAGCTCTGGCAGGACGCGAGAGTGCTCGCTTCCTCGGGCAGCAGCCGCCGGACGTCGGCGCCGGCGCCCTGCGAGTGGTTCGTGCGCCGCGCGCTGACCGAGGTGGAGAACTCGGCCCGCATCGGGCGCGACCGGATCGCCGCCACGCTTGATCACCTCACCACGGCCGCGCGTTTCCTGGCCGCGCTGCCCGGCGTCAAGACGTTGATCTACATCAGCGACTCGCTCGAACGGACTCCGGGCGCCGATCTGCAGGACTTCATCACCGGTCTGTGCCCTGCTAGTGACCGGTTCCGCTCGCAGGCGCCCGTCGAGGAACTGTCCACGGGCTTTCACGAACTGACCCGTCACGCCAACGCGAACCGCGTGACGATCTACTCGCTCCAGACGAGCGGCCTCCGCTCCACGTTCCTGAGCGCCGCCGAGCAGTCGTCGATCGATTTCCTGGGGGCGAACCCGTTCAACAGCTCGATCCGTGAGGCCGAGCGCGGGGGGATGGCCGTGCTCGCCGACGAGACCGGCGGCCGCGCCATCTTCAACCGCAACCAGTTCGACGGCGAACTCGAACAGATCGCCAACGAGATGGCGAGCTACTACTCTCTCGCGTACCGCCCGCCCCACGGCGGCGACCGCGGCGAGCACCAGATCCGCGTGCGGGTCCGGGGCCGGAACCTGCAGGTCCGTCACCGCCGCGGCTACCGCGACAAGAGTTCCGATCAGCGGATGAGCGAACAGCTCGACGGCGCGCTCTATCTGGGCCTGGTCGAGAATCCGCTCGGCGTCCGGCTGGGCGCGGGCCGTGTTCGCGCGGCCGGCGGCGGCCAGCGCCGGTTGCCGCTCCACGTCATGGTGCCGGCCGCGCGGGTCGCCTTCCTGCCGTTCGAGGACAGGGAGATGGCGCAGATCAGGGTGGAGGTCGCCAGCCGGCATGCCGAAACCTCGAGAGTCGTCAGGGACGAGAAGACCTTCCAGGTGGAAGCACCGCCGGATCGCGACACGCGTCTTCTCGACCTGGTCTTCAACATCGACATTCCCGATGGCCTCAACCTGGTCGCGGTCGGCGTCCGGGACGACGCCACCCGCGAGACCGCGTTCGTCTCGACCACCCTGGCCGTGGGCGAGGGGGCCGGGGGCGACCGCTGAGGTCCGACTCCGTGGTTGGCGGCCGGTTGGTGCGCGGGTCTTCTGACCCGCTGCCGCCGAAGGCGGCGGGAAGAACGCGCCGGCCGTCAGGCCGGCTCCGCTTCGGCGCTCTCGCCCTGGCCCTGGCCGCCGGGCTGCCGGCGGCGACGCAGCCCCAGGATGAGCAGCCGCCGGACGCCGCCATGCGGCGTGCCCTGACCGAGGCCGAGACCATGCTGCGCCGGGACGAACCGCAGGCGGCCGAGAGTTGGTACCGGGAGGCGCTGCTGGAAGGCTGGCTGCTGCTCGGTGACCTCTACCGCGCCGGCGGCGCTCCGGCCGAGGCGCAGGCAGCCTACGAGCGGGCGCTGGTTTCGGCGCTCGAAGCGCGGCGTCCTCTGCTCGCCCTCGCCGAGCTCGCGCTCGAGCGCGGCGATCCTGACGGTGCCGTGGAGGTGCTGCTGCGGCTGCTCGCGCGAAGCTCGGGAGACGGTCGTGCCGTGCGGCTGCTCGCCCGGGCCTTCAACGCGACCGGCCAGCCGGAGCTGGCGGTGCAGCAACTGGAAGGGGCCGCCCAATCGATGCCTGAAGACGTGGAGACGCGCTTCGCGCTCGCCAGCGGCTACCTGCGGCTTGAGCGTTCGGAGTCCGCCGAGAAGCTCTTCCGGGAGGTGGCCGAGGAGCGTCCGATTCCGCAGACCTGGATTCTGATCGGCAGGACCTATCGCGACTACGGCGAGTACGAGCGGGCCCGCGGGGCGCTCGAACGGGCCATCGAGCAGGAACCGCGGGTGCCGCGGGCCCGCTTCTATCTGGGGACCGTGGAGCTCCTGGACCGGGGCCGGGGCGCCGTCGAGGAGGCGATCGACCACTTCAAGGAGGAGCGCCGCATCTCGCCCGAGGATCCGGTGAACTCGCTCTATCTGGGAATGGTCCTGGTCGATGCCCGGCGCTTCGAGGAGGCGCTGGCCTCCCTGGAGATCGCGGTGGAATCGGTGGCCACCCGACCCAACGCCCTGCATCATCTGGGCCGGGCTCTACTTGGACTCGACCGGCCGCGGGAAGCGGCGACCGCGCTCGAGAGCGCGATCGATCTGGCGGAAGGCGGGTACGGCGGCTCGTTCAACGCCAACCAGATGGAGAGCCTCCACTACCAGCTCGCTCTGGCCCTCCGCCGCAGCGGCGACGAGGCGCGGGCGGTGCCTCATTTCGAGGCCGCCGAGCGCTTCTCGGTGGCCCTGGCCCAGACTTCGCGCGATCGAATGTCGAACTACCTGGACGGGCACGGCAAGGAGCCGTCCGCCGGGGTCGTCGGGCTGTCCGTCTTCAGCGAGACGCCGGTCTCCGGCCTTTCCCCCGAGGTTCGCGAGCAGCTCGTTCGAACGGCGCGAACGACTTTGGCCCGTGCCTCGTTCAACCTCGGCGTCATGGCGACGCAGGCCCGGCGTTTCCCCCGGGCCGCGGGTCATTTCGAGCAGGCTGCCTCGGTCGATCCGGACTTCCCGAGGGTCCAGTACTCGCTGGGTGTCGCCCGCTTCAATGCGGGCCACTTCGAACAGGCGACATCGCCGCTGTCGAAGGCGCTGGAGGGAACGCCCGGCGATCCGGCGCTGCGGCGGATGCTCGCGCTGGCCTGGCTCAACGCCGAGGTCTACGATCGCGCGGCCGAGCTTCTGGCCACCGATCCGGCCCGCGCCGCCGACCGTTCGCTCCAGTACGCCTACGGCCTGGCCCTGGTCCGGAGCGACCGGACCGGCGAGGCGCGGCCGATCTTCGACCGGCTGCTCGCCGAGCACGCCGACTGGCCCGAGCTGAACGTGCTGCTCGGCCAGGCGGCGGCGCAGGAGGGCGACTTCGACGCGGCGGTGGAGCACCTCGAACGGGCCGTCGAACTTCGGCCCGGCGTCGCCGAGGCGCACGCCACGCTCGGGAACATCTATCTCCGCCAGGGGCGCCTCGAGGAGGCCGGCGCCGCGCTGCGTGCCGAACTCGCCGCCCATCCCGTCGACCACCGGTCGCGCTACGTCCTGGCGACCGTCCTCGAACTCGACAACCAGCCCCAGGCCGCGTTGCGCGAGGTGGAGCTGGTCCTCGCCGCGGAACCCGACTTCGCCGATGCCGGCTACCTCCGCGGCAAGATTCTGCTCGAGGACGGCCGCGTTGCCGAGGCGGCCGCGCAGTTGCTGGCGGCGGCGGAACTGGCGCCGGAGGATCCCAACATCCGCAACCAGCTCGGTCAGGCGTACCAGAAGCTCGGCGATCGGGAGAAGGCGCGGGAGCAGTTCGAGATCTTCCAGAGACTCAAGGGGAGGTCGGACCAGTGAACAGCTGGGTGCGCGGGTCTTCTGACCCGCTGCCGCCGAAGGCGGCCGGAAGACGCGCCGGCCGCAGGCCGGCTCCTCTTGCGGCGGCGCTGATCCCGCTGCTCCTCTTGCCGGCCACCCTCGGCGCCCAGCCCGAAGCCGCGACGACGGAGTCGGTCCGCGGCCTGCTCGACCAGGCCCGCGCCCTTGCCTCGCGGAACGAAGGCGACGCGGCCGCCGAGGCGCTCGGTCGGGCCATCGCCCTGGCCCCCAACTCCGAGGACGTCCTGAACGCCTACGCGCGCTTCTCGCTCGCCCGGGGCAACCCGATCCAGGCGACCCTGGCGCTCGAGCCGCTGGCGCGGATGCACCCCGGGGAGGCGGAGTACGCCTATCTGCTCGGCGTGGCCCGGATGCAGGTCGGCGAGATGGCGGAGGCCGCCGAGGCGCTGTTCGACGCGGCGGCTCTCGACCGGAGCCGCGCCCTGACGCACATCGCCCTCGGCCTGGCCCTCAACCGGGTGGACCGCTTCGACGAGGCGCGGGAAGCCCTGGCCACGGCGCTGCGACTGGAGCCCGACAACGTCGAGGCGCTGGCCGCCATGTCGGAGACCGTCGAGGGGCTCGGCATGCTGGCCGAAGCGACCCGGCTCGCGGAGCGGGCCCTGGCGGTCAATCCCGATCACCCGACGGCGCTGGTGACGATCGGAACGGCCCGGTTGAAGGATGGTCGTTTCGAGGCGGCCCGGGAAGCGCTCACGCGAGCGGTCGCTGCCGAGCCGGATTCGATCAAGGGGCACTACCAGCTCAGCCTCGCCCTGGCCCGCCTTGGCGACCGCGAGGGAGCGGAGCGCCACCTGCAGCGTTCCCGGGAGGCTCAGGCCGCGATCGAAGGGCACATCGAGCGTCTGCGCGCCCAGCCGCCACTGGGCTCGAGGACCGAGCGATGAGCGGAGCGCCGCGGCGATTGCTGCTGGCGTGGCTGCTGTCTTGGCCCATGTCCACGTTCGCCCAGGGCGCCGGCGACGCGCTGCTGTTTCGCGACATCACCGAGTCGACCGGCATCGTTTTCCGCCACAACTCCGCGCCCGAGAAGAAGTACATCGTCGAGTCGATGAGCGGTGGCGTCGGGCTCTTCGACCTCGACCGCGACGGCCTGCTCGACATCTACTTCGTCAACTCCCTGACGGTCGACACCGCGAACGACGCGGAGTCGTCGCACAGCGCGCTCTACCGCAACCTCGGCGACGGCACGTTCCGCGACATCGCCGCCGAGGCCGGAGTCGCCCATCCCGGCTGGGGAATGGGCCTGTGCATCGCGGACGTCGACGGCGACGGCTGGCAGGACCTCTACGTGACCGGGATCGGCCGGAACCGGCTCTACCGCAACTCGGGCGAAGACACGTTCACCGACGTGGCGGCGGAGCTTGGCGTCGCGGCTTCGGGCTGGTCGACCGGCTGCGGCTTCGCCGACTACGACCGCGACGGCGATCTCGACCTGTTCGTGAGCCGCTACGTGGAGTTCGATCTCGACAACCTGCCGGAGTTCGGCAGCGACAAGACCTGCCAGTACCGCGGCGTCTCCGTCCAGTGCGGACCTCGCGGCCTGCCCGGCACCTCCGACCTCCTGTTCCGCCAGGAAGCGGACGGCGCCTTCACCGAAGTCGGCGAGGAGGCGGGGGTTCGGGACCCGGACGGCTACTTCGGCCTCGGCATCGCCTGGGTCGACATGGACGACGACGGCTGGCTCGACCTCTACGTCGCCAACGACTCGACGCCCAACTACCTCTACATGAACCGGAAGGACGGCACCTTCGAGGAGTCGGGGTTCTTCATGGGCGTCGCGGTGAGCGAGGACGGCGGCGAGCAGGGAGGCATGGGCGTCGCGGTCGGCGACTACGACGGCAGCGGCCGGCTGAGCCTGTTCGTCAGCAACTTCGCCGAGGAGTACAACGCGCTCTACCGCAACGAAGGCGACTACTCGAGCGACGCCTCCTTCCGGTCGAGGACGGGCGCGTCGAGCCTGCCTTACGTCGGCTGGGGAACCGCGTTCTTCGACTACGACCACGACGGCTGGGAGGACCTGGTCGTGGTGAACGGCCACGTCTATCCCCAGCTCGACGGCGCCCGGCTCGGCGCCTCGGCTGGCTACCGCCAGCGCAAGCTGCTCTATCGCAACCTGGGCGACGGCACGTTCGAAGAGGTGGCCGAGCGAGGAGGTCCTGCTTTCCTCGAACAGACGGTCAGCCGCGGTCTGGCGATGGGCGACCTCGACAACGACGGCCGGGTGGACCTGGTGATCAACGACCTCGACGGTTCGCCGATGGTGTTGCGCAACGAGGCCGGCGGCGGCCACTGGCTGCAGGTGCGGCTAGTCGGGGCCGGCAAGAACACCGACGCGATTGGCGCGGTGATTCGGGTGACGGCTGATGGACGCAGGCAGATCCGGAACATCCGCAGCGGCACCAGCTACCTGTCCCAGGACGACTTCCGCCAGCACTTCGGCCTGGGCGACGCCACCACGGTCGACTCCGTGGTCGTGACCTGGCCGGACGGATCGACCACGGAGCGCGAGAACGTCGCCGCCGACCAGGTGCTGGTGGTGGCGCAGGCAGCCGGGCAGGACTAGTGGATCGCCCTACTGGGCGGCGCCTTGCTTCATCCAGCGCTTGCCGGAACTATGCGGTGCGCTCTTCGGACCGCGGTTGAACCTCTCCGCAGCATGCGGATAGTCCGGCCCCGCCACACCTCCGGCGCATTCGCCGGCCGGCGGGATCACCCAGTCGCAGCCGGGCGTGTTCTCCGGGCCGTCGGCCCAGCATTGCTCCAGCGCCTCGAGGTCGGCGGCCAGTGAGCCCGGATCGTGCGGCGGCATGTGCTCGTTCGGGTCCCAGAAGTCGCCCGTGAACTCCTCCAGCGTCTCCATGGCGATCCGGTGGCAGCCGAGGCAGCCGTTGCCCTCGATGTGGATCGTCCGCATGTCCCACGTAGGCGCGCCCACGAC
Source organism: Holophagales bacterium (assembly GCA_009836625.1). Classification (GTDB taxonomy): domain Bacteria; phylum Acidobacteriota; class Thermoanaerobaculia; order Multivoradales; family Multivoraceae; genus Multivorans. Next base: position 595,751 of record VXVC01000007.1, on the reverse strand, counting down.
GTAGTAGGGCGGGTTCGGTCCGGGCAGGACCGGGACGACCGGCTGGCGCGGGTTCTCGGGAAGCCGCGCGGACTTGATCCACGGGTTGTGGATGAACGGGTCCGCCTGGTGGCAGCGGACGCACTGGATGTCTCCGGCGGGCATGTAGGCGTCGTCGAAGTCCGGGTCGTCGGGGCCGGGCAGCACGCCGAGCAGCCGGTTGTTCTCGCCGATGTGGGTCCAGGGGCTGTTGTCGCCGGACTCGAAGAAGCACGTGGCGCCAGTGTCGTAGTTGTAGCCGATCATCTGGACCGAGTCGCCGATGTCGACGTTGAAGACGTCGTCACGGCCGTCGTGGCGGCAGAAACTCACCCAGACGACCTCGGGCCGGGGCGTGCCGTCGGCGTTCCTGCCCTCGTAGCGCTGGAGGCTCGAACCGGGCATGCAGTCGCCGATCTGGAGACTGCCGTCGTCGCAAGCGTGGAGCCCCGGGTCCTCGAAGATCTCCCGGCCGTCCTGCCGGATGCGGATACGCGCGCCCTGCCCGCAGTCGACGATGGGCGCCACGCCCAGGTGCGGCTCGCACATCGCCGCGTAGGCGCGGGCCCTCTTCGGCATGGGCGGGTTCGCACCCTCGGGGATGCACTGACCGGGAGGCGCGGACTGCGCGAAGCCCGGGCCGGCGGCAACGACGAGGAAAAGGCCGAGGAGTCTCACATCTCCAGTACGACTTCCTTCTTCGCGTTCGACTCCAGCGACTGGACCGTGCGCTTCAGGTACTTGTTCAACTGCCGGTCGTAGCGGCTCGTGGCGCCGGCGTGGCGAGCCCGCACGTAGGGTTCCCAGCGGGCTTCGCCGGCCGCCTCGACCTGGTCGCCCATCACGGTGACCCGCTGGATGATCCGCTCCTCGTTGAAGTCGTTCAGCACGAAGTGCTGCGTGCAGCGGTTGTCCCACATGGCGAGCGTGCCCTGCTGCCAGCGATAGCGGACGGTGAAGCGGGTGTTCGTCGCCCAGCGGGTCAGGTAGCCGAGCAGGTGGTCGCTCTCCTCGTGGCTGAGCTCGACGATGCGGCGGGTGAAGTGCTCGTTGACGAACAGCGACTTGCGGCCTGTCTCCGGGTGGACGCGGACGACCGGGTGGATCGTCATCTTCTCCGGCTTGCCGTGCGGCGTCGCGTCGTGGAGGGCGGTCAGGCCCTCGCAGAGTTCCTGGAGCGGCGGCGAGAGTTCCTCGTAGGCCCTGTACATGTTGGCCCACATGGTGTCGCCGCCGACCTCCGGGCACTTGACCATGTTGAGGATCGCCATCACCGAGGGACTCTCCTGGAAGCTGATGTCGCTGTGCCACTCGTCCGCGACGCCGCCGCGAGTCGCCACCAGCTCGAACACCTCGGGGTGCTCGAGGAACGGGTTGTTCAGGTGCGGGTGTCCTTCCAGCTCGCCGAAGTGGCGGCCGAAGGCGACGTGCTGCGCCACGTCCAGATGCTGGTCGGGAAAGAACAGCACCTGGTGGTCCAGCAGCAGGCCGCGGATCGTTGCGGCCTCGTCCGGGCCGGCCTCAGCCAGCGGCAGATCGTGGATCTCGGCGCCCAGGGACCCGGAGAGGCGTACGACTCGATGACTCATGGGAGTTCTCCTGCGGTTGAGGATCGAGGCTATCTCTAGAATCCGGGTCATGCGCAACCAACTCGGCCTCGTCTCCGCCGCCCTTGCCGCGGTCGTCCTCTCCTGTTCGGAGCCCGCGGAGCAGGACGAGCGTCCCCGCGTGGAGGCCGACGGCACCGTCCACGTCCCGGCCTTCGACCTGCCGGAGACCTCCTACTTCAGCGAGCAGTCGCGGGCGGCGATGAAGCACTTCCGCGAGGTCTACGGACCGGAGTTCGGCACCTTCCCCGAGGGCTGCGCGAACCTGAACGACGTTGCGGACGACCCCGAGGCGATTCGGGCCGCGCGCCAGTGCGTCGCCGACGGCTACTACAAGACGGCCATCTACCGGGACACCGTCGCCAAGCACCCGGTGAAGATCACCGCGGAAACGATCGCCGGCGTCTACACCGAGGTGTTCGTCCCCGAGGCGGGTGTCGCCGAGGAGAAGGAAGACCGGCTGCTGATCAGCATTCACGGCGGCGGCTTCCGCGTCGGCGCCCGCTACTTCAGCCAGACGGAGGCGATGCAGGTCGCCGACATGGGCGGCTACAAGGTGATCAGCCCCGACTACCGGATGGCGCCGGAGGCCACCCATCCGGCCGGCGTCGAGGACGTCATCGCCGTCTACAAGGCGATGCTCGAGGACTACGAGGCGGCGAAGATCGGCATTTACGGCTGCTCGGCCGGCGCCATGCTCACCGCGCAGACGGTCGCCTACATCCTCGAGAACGACCTGCCGCTGCCGGGCGCGATCGGTCTCTTCTGCGCCGGGATACCGACGACCGACGGCGACACCCCGGGCGTGTTCAAGATGGGCCGCAGCGAGAGCGCTTTTCTCGTGTCCGCGATCAACGGCTTCCCGCGCCCGGTCGAACCGGCGGAGCCGCCCCAGCCGAGCGGCTACTTCCGCGGTGCGAAAGCCGGCGATCCCGTCGTCGCTCCCGGCGACCACGACGACCTGCTCGCCCGCTTCCCGCCGGCGCTACTGATCAGCGCCACCCGCGACTTCGCGCTCGGCGGCGTCCTGGCCAGCCACAACAAGCTGGTCAGCCTCGGCGTCGAGGCCGATCTGCACGTCTGGGAAGGCCTGGGGCACGCGACCTTCGCGTTCAATCCGCGCCTGCCCGAGTCGGACGAAGTGCACAACGTGATCGTGCGCTTCTTCGACCGGCACCTTTCCCGGTAGGAGTAGCCGGTGCGTCAGCGTCGCGCTGGCTTGCCAGGAAGATGTGCCGGCCGCAAGACCGGCTCCGCTTTGCGCCTGGTGATTGATAGTGTCATGCACGAAGGAGGAAGTTCCATGGCGGCAAACCACCTCGTGCAAGCTCGCATCAACCCGGCCGTGAAGGAGGAAGCGGCGGCCGTCCTGGCCGCCATGGGTCTGACGGTCTCCGACGCGGTACGCCTGCTATTGACCAAGGTCGCCCACGAGAAGGCGCTGCCGTTCGCGCCGTTGGTGCCCAACGCCGCCACCATCGAGGCCATGAAGGAAGCCCGTCGAGGCGGACTTCCCCGGTTCGCCAGCGTCGAAGAGTTGCTCGACGATCTGCATGCGGACGATTGAGCGGACCACCCAGTTCAAGCGCGACTACAAGCGCGAATCTCGCGGCCGGCATCGGAAGTCACTCGATGCCGTCCTGGTACCGGTGCTGAAAGCCCTGGCCGGCGACCGCTCGCTCGAACCTCGGCACCACGACCATGCGTTGAGCGGCAACTGGAGCGACCATAGGGACTGCCACGTCAAGCCGGATCTGGTGCTGATCTACCAGAAGCCCGACCCCGAGACGCTCCGACTGGTGCGCCTCGGGTCCCATTCAGAACTCGGTCTGTGAGACTCACCTTCAGCGCGCTCAGTTGTACCAGTAGATGTGCTCGTCGTCCGGCGCGTCCGGCTCGAGCAGCGTCTTGTCGATGTTGACCGGGCTCTGGGTGGCCCACGGCCAGATCGGCGGCGCCTGCTCCTCGTTGTGCTCGGCGAGGAGCTTCTTCAGGGCCGCGACCCGCTCCGGCTCCTTTTCGGCGAGGTTGTGCTGCTCGGTGGGATCCTTCTTCATGTTGAAGAGCCAAACCCCCCCGGGGGGCTCGCTGATCTGGAGTTTCCAGCCGTCGGCGAGGACGACCTGGTAGTCGCCGGTGCGCCAGAAGAGACGGTCGTGCGGCGCGCCTTCGACCTCACCCAGGACGTGCGGCACCAGGTCGACGCCGTCGATCTTCCGGTCGCCGGGCAGATCGACTCCGGCCGCGGCCGCCGCGGTCGAGAAGATGTCGAAGCCCTGGACCGGGTCTTCGTAGACCTGGCCTGCGCTGAGACGGGCCGGCCACTTCAGGAGGAACGGCACGTGGATGCCTCCCTCGAAGAAGCTGATCTTCCAGCCGCGGAACGGCTCGTTGACGCGCGGCAGGCCGATGTAGGCCGGCGCCCCGTTGTCCGAGGTGAAGAAGACGAGCGTGTTCTCTTCGAGACCGTTCTCGCGCAGTGCCTCGAGCACCCTGCCGACGCTGCGGTCGAGTGAACGGACCATCGCGGCGTAGACCCGCAGGCGATGCTCCTCGATGTGGGACAGCGCCTCGTAGTCGGCGCGCAGCGCCTGCAGCGGCGTGTGCACCGCCCAGTGCGCCAGGTAGAGAAGGAACGGCCGGTCCTTGTTCGCCTCGATGACCTGAACCGCCTGATCGGTGTAGTAGTCGGTCAGGTACCCGCCGGGCTCGAAGGAGGGACTGTCGTTGAACGACGCCTCGTAGCGCACGAAGCGCCACAGGAAGCGGTCGATCCCGTCGAACTCCTGCTTCGAGTTGACGACGTTCGGGTCGTGCTCGGGCAGGTACAGGCCGCTCCTCATCAGCAGGCTCTCGTCGAAGCCCTGCTCGTGAGCCCGCATGCCGTCGCCAGTGCCGAGGTGCCACTTGCCGATGTGCACGGTGTGGTAGCCGGCCGGCTTGAGCAGCTCGGCGAGCGTGATCTCGGACGGCGGCACACCCTTCTCGTCGATGGGAACCGTCGCCCCTTCCGTGTTGCCGCTCGTCTGCCGGAGCCTGCCTTCCGTGCTCGAGAGCCGGGGCACCATCGTGGCGAATCCCGGCGGCGTCGGCGTGAACTCGAAGCCGAAGCGGGTGCCGTAGCGGCCGGTCATCAGCGCGGCCCGCGACGGGGCGCAGGTGCCGTTGGCCGAGTAACCGTTGGCGAAGTGGACGCCGTCACGGGCCAGCGAGTCGATGTTCGGGGTCGGGACCGTGCCGCCCGCGACGCCGCCACCGAGCCAGCTCAGGTCGTTCCAGCCCAGGTCGTCGGCGAGGATGACGACGATGTTGGGCGGCCGCTCGCCGGCGGGCCGTCCTTCGGGGTCGGCGCCGGACTGCCAGTCGATCGTCTGGGTCGGGCCGATCTCGGCGGGCTGAAACTGTGCAGCCGCGCCCACGGCGCCAGCCGCGAGGGTCGCGGCGAGCCCGAGGGCGACCAGGTGGCGTCGTGCGCCGCATCGATTCATCATTCTTGTCCCTTCGAGTGGTTGGGGCGATAGCCTACGAGATCAACGCCATGGGTCCCGTTCTCTTCATCTGCCTTCTGTTTGCCGTCACGACTGCAACACATGTGCAGCCAGCGGCGGCACAGAACAACTCCTCCAGGATCGCCTTCGTATCCGATCAGGACGGCAACCCGGAGATCTACGTCATGAACGAAGGTGGCTCCGACCTGACGCGGCTGACCAACAATCCGGGCTTCGATGGTGCCCCGACGTGGTCGCCCGACGGCACCCGGATCGCATTCGCATCATCTCGCAACGACAACGCCGACATCTACATCATGAACGCCGACGGCTCCAACGTCGTCCGTCTCACCAGCCACGCGGCTAACGACGGCGGCCCCTCCTGGTCGCCCGACGGCTCGATGATCGCCTTCGATTCGAACCGCAGCGGCAGCTCTCAGGTGTGGCGTACCAACGTCGACGCCGGAAACTGGGGATACAACCTCACGCAGCTCACCGAAGACCATCCTCTGGGGCGCGTAAACAACTTCGTCGCCTGGTCGCCCGACGGTTTGTGGATCGCCTTCGAAGCCGACCGTGACCGCGACGACCCCGAGATCTATCTAGCCAACGCCGTCGATGGCACCAACCAGCAGCGATTGACGTTCACTCGTGCTCTTGACGAGGTCCCCAGTTGGACACCCGACGGCAGGCAGATCGTCTACTCCACCGATCGCGACGGGGCACCGCAGAACGGCAACTATGAGATCTACATCATGAACGTCGATGGCTCCGACAAGCGCCGTCTGACCACCGCCCCAGGTGCCGACTCCAACCCTTCGGTGTCGGCCGACGGCACCCGGATCGCCTTCGATTCTTCGCGCGGCGGAGGGAGGGAGATCTATGTCATGAACCTGGATGGCTCCAATCCGATTCGACTGACGGGCACAGGATCCAACAGCAACCCCGCCTGGTCACCGTTCTAGGCGGGCTCAGAGAGAGAGGGAGTGTTCGACCCATGAAGAGAGGCCGATTTGCGTTGCTCGCCCTCGTTCCGATGTTCCTGGCCGTTCCGGCGTTTTCCCAGGACGGCGCCGAGAAGGAGAACGAGAGAGTGAAGGGCGCTCACGAGAATCAGCCGGCCGACGCGCGGCAGGACGATCTCGGGATCACGGTGCCGCCCATACCGACGAGCCACCCCGGCCGCCGCTACCCGGCGGAGCACGACTTCCCGACCGGCCCGGCCATCGGCGAGCGCCTGCCGGAGTTCTCGCTGCCGAACCAGGACGGCGAGCTGATCGACTTTCACGCGGACCGGGGCGACTCGAAGGCGGTTGTCGTCTTCTATCGCTCCGCCGTGTGGTGACCGTACTGCCGCACGCAGCTGGTCGAGCTGCAAGACAACCTGGAACTCTTCGGAGCCGAGGACATCAAGGTCTACGGCATCAGCTACGACGCGAAGGAGCACCTGAAGGCCTTTGCCGAGGATCGGGGCGTCACCTACGACCTGCTCTCGGACCACGACTCGGCCGTCATCAAGCGCTTCGGCATCCTGAACACGACGATCGACCCCGACTCGGAGGCGATGCACCCGGTGACCCGGCAGGGCTTCTACGGGATTCCCTTCCCGGGCGTCTACGTCACTGACCGTGACGGCCAGGTGACGGAGAAGTTCTTCCACCGTCACTACGCGACACGCACTTCGGCCGGGACGATTCGCGACAGCGCGATCGGCCGCATCCTCGCCAAGCACGAGGTTCCGGCCGCCGAACTGGGCGACGAGCACGTCGAGGTGTCTGTCTTCCTCGCCGACGAGGCGCTCAAGTTCGAGTACACGAGCACGCTCCACGTGCGGTTCGAGGTCGCCGACGGCTACCACATCTACGCGGACCCCCTGCCCGACGGCTTCATCGCCTCCACGGCGACCGTCGTGCCGACCAGGGGCGTGAGAACCGGCGAGCCTGTCTACCCGGCGACCTCCGAACGCGAGTTCCGCGAGCTCGGCGTGACGCTCAACGTCTACGAGGAAGGCGCCACCGACATCGCCATCCCGATCGCCCTGAACTCCGAGATTCTCGACTGGCCGCTTCCGAACAAGCCAACCGAGATCGAGATTCCGGTCGACGTCGTCTACCAGGCCTGCAGCGAGACGGTCTGCTACGTGCCGAAGGAAGAGACGGTCGTGCTCAAGGCGCCGATCGAACCGCTGGTGATGCCGGGTAGTCGCAGATAGCCACTGCCCAACAGCCACCTCCGACTCGATGTCGGGCCGCACGGAGCCAACGATGAAGTTTCCCCTAACCTTTGTCTTCTGCCTGCTCGGCGTCCTGTCGTTTGGGGCCGCCGATGTCCTGGCGCAGGCCACGACTGCGGACGGCGACGACATCGCCGTCTACCCCAACCGTGAGGCGTTCTTCGGTGACCTGCACGTGCACACGAGCTGGTCGACCGACGCCTACGCCGGCGGCAACCGCGTCGGTCCGCGCGAGGCATACCGGTTCGCGCGCGGCGAAGCCGTGGAGTTGCCCAGCGGCATCGTCACGCAACTGCAGACGCCGCTGGACTTCGTCGCGCTGACCGACCACGCGGAGGGCTTCGACACCGTCGGCGCCTGCTTCTCCGATCCCGACGGTGGCCTCTACGACTCGGCTGTGTGCAGGGCCCTGCGCGGCGTCGCGCCGGGACAGGCGGCGCAGGGCAACTTCCTGCGGGCCGCGTTCGAGCGGGGTGAGGCGCGGCCGGCGCAGCGGAATCCGGCCCTATGCAGCGACGTCGAAGCCTGCCGCGACGCGGCGCGGTCGACCTGGCAGCGGGTGCAGGAAGTGGCCAACGAGTTCGATCAGCCGGGCCGCTTCACGGCGCTGATCGGATACGAGTTCTCGGCCCTGCTGCGCGACTTCGGAATGCTCCACCGCAACGTGATCTTCCGCGGCGAGGACGTTGTTCCGCATGCCATCTCGTCGCTCGACGTCAAGTCGCAAGCGGACTTCTTCGCGCAGCTCGACGACGCCTGCGAGGCGCCCTGCCAGGTGCTGACGATTCCGCACAACACGAACTACTCCTGGGGTCTGACCTTCGCGCGCACCGACGAGGATGGCTCGTCCTACACCGCGGCCGATCTGGAGCGGCGGGCGCGCATCGAGCGGCTGGTCGAAATCACCCAGCAGAAGGGGACCTCCGAATGCCAGGTCGGAGTGGGCGCGGCCGACGAGGACTGCGACTACGGGATCCTGTTCCCGCCCTGCGAGGAGGACCAGTTCGGTCGCTGCGCCCGTCCCTCGTCGTTCGTGCGCAACGCGTTGCTCGACGGCATCGCGCTGGAGTCGGAGGGGCAAGGCAATCCGTTCAAGCTGGGCATGATCGGATCCACCGACACGCACCAGTCGGACCCCGGCTACTTCAACCCCGAAGCGCGCAGCGACCATCGGCCGGCAATCGGCAACGCGCAGGCGACCGCCGGGATCTTCGAGCGGGACCACGTCGTCGTCGGTCCCATCCGGCAGACCAACATCGGCGGGCTCGCCGGCGTGTGGGCAGAGTCGAACACGCGTGCGCACCTGTTCGACGCGATGCGCCGCCGCGAGACCTTCGCCACCAGCGGATCGCGGCTGCGCATCCGCTTCTTCGCCGGCGACCTGCCGGCGGACATCGGTGCAGGCCACGATGACCTCGGGCGTGCCTACGCGACCGGCGTGCCGATGGGCAGCGACCTGGTGGACGTAGCGAAGCCGCGCTTCTGGGTCTGGGCGGTCCAGGACCCGTCCGGTGCCGCCCTTGATCGCATCCAGGTCGTCAAGGGTTGGATCGAGGGCGGCGAACAGCGCCATAGCGTCCGGGATGTCGTCTGCTCCGGCGGGCGCGAGCCCGACGAGACCGGACGCTGCGCGCCGACGGTAGCGACCGTCGCCCTCAGCAACTGCGAGCGGAGCGACGAGACCGGCGCAGCGGAACTCCAGACGACGTTCCAGGATCCGGACTTCGATGCCGGACAGGCGGCCTTCTACTACGTGAGGGTTCTGGAGAACCCTCAGTGCCGCTGGACCACTCACCTGGCGAATGCCGCGGGCCTGCCTCCACCGTCCGACGCGCCGGCCACCGCCCAGCAGCGGGGATGGTCGTCGCCGATCTGGGTCAGCGGCGCCAAGGAGACCAAGTCAAGATGAGCCTGATCCTCTACGGAGCCCCCCTCTCCCCCTTCGTTCGAAAGGCGGATGTCCTCCTGCGCGAGAAGGGGGCGCCCTTCGAGCTCGAGAGCGTGAACATCATGCCGATGCCCGACTGGTTCAAGGAGATCAGTCCGGCGCGTCGCATCCCGGTGTTGCGCGATACGGACGTGGGCGAGGAAGGCCCGGCAGGCACGATCCCGGATTCGTCCGCGATCTGCGCCTACATCGAGCAGAAGTTCCCGGAGCCCGCGTTCTATCCTGCGGATCCCTACGAACGCGGCCGTGCGGTCTGGCTGGAGGAGTACTGCGACACCGAGCTGGCGATGGCGATCGGCCTCGGGATCTTCCGCCCGATCCAGTTCAAGCGCTTCATGGGCGAGGAGCCCGATGTGGACACGGCCAGGAAGACGTATGAGGAACGGCTTCCGCGGCGCCTGGACTATCTCGAGGGCGAGGTCGGTGACGGACCGTTCCTGGTTGGAGACGCGCTCACGATCGCGGACATCTCGCTCGCGTGTCAGGTCGCTCAGTTCGAGTTCGTCGCCGGGCCGCTCGACGCGTCGCGCTGGCCCGGAGTGGCCGGCCTCGTCGAGCGCTTGACACGGCGGGAGAGCTTCCAGCCCTGCCTCACGATCTGCCGGAAGATCGTGAAGCAGGAACCCGTCGATCTGAGCGCGGCTTGATTGGCGAGTAGCTAGAATCCCTGTAGCCGAAGTACGGCGAGAGGGAGCGCTCGACCCATGACGGGACGCCGGATCGTCCAGGCCGAAACCCCCTGCGGGACGACACCCGGGTACATGCCCGGGTTCGGCAACGACTTCGAGACGGAAGCGCTGCCGGGCGCGTTGCCGCAGGGCCAGAACAGCCCGCAGCGCTGCGCCTACGGCCTTTACGCCGAGCAGCTCTCGGGGACCCCGTTCACGGCGCCCCAGGGCGAGAACGAACGGACCTGGTGTTACCGCATCCGCCCTTCGGTCAGGCACACGTCGCGCTTTCGGAGCATCGACCTGCCGTACTGGCGTTCGGCGCCCCACATCGTCGACGACGTCGTCTCGCTCGGTCAGTACCGCTGGGACCCGGTGCCCCACACGGCGGAGGCGCTGACATTCCTGACCGGCATGCGGACGATGACGACCGCCGGTGACGTGAACACCCAGGTCGGGATGGCCGCCCACGTCTATCTCGCCACCGAGAGCATGGTCGACGAGTACTTCTACTCGGCCGACTCGGAGATGCTCGTCGTTCCCCAGGAGGGACGGCTTGTCTTCTGGACGGAACTCGGCCGGATCGACCTCGAGCCGCGCGAGATCGCGATCCTGCCGCGCGGCATGGTCTTTCGCGTGGAGGTCGCCGAGGGTCCGGCCCGGGGCTTCGTCTGCGAGAACTACGGCGCGAAGTTCCGCCTGCCCAACCGCGGGCCGATCGGCGCCAACTGCCTCGCCAACCCCCGCGACTTCAAGACGCCCGTCGCGGCGTTCGAGGATCGCGAGGTCCCGTCACGGCTGGTGGTCAAGTGGTGCGGCCGCTTTCACGCGTCGGACATCAGGCAGTCGCCGCTCGACATCGTCGCCTGGCACGGCAACTACGCACCTTCGAAGTACGGCCTGGAGGCCTTCGCGCCGGTCGGCGCGATCCTCTTCGACCACCCCGATCCGTCGATCTTCACGGTCCTGACCGCGCCGTCGGGTGTGCCCGGCACCGCCAACATCGACTTCGTGCTCTTCCGCGATCGCTGGAGCGTCGCGGAGCACACCTTCCGGCCGCCCTGGTACCACAAGAACATCATGTCGGAGCTGATGGGCAACATCTACGGCATCTACGACGCCAAGCCGGAGGGCTTCGTGCCGGGCGGCCTGTCGCTGCACAACATGATGCTGCCCCACGGCCCCGATGCCGACGCCTTCGAGGCCGCGACGTCCGCCGAACTCGCGCCGAAGAAGCTCGAGAACACGATGAGCTTCATGTTCGAGACCCGCTTTCCGCAGCACCTGACCGAGTTCGCGGCCCACGAGGCGCCGCTCCAGGACGACTACACGGACTGCTGGACGGGGCTCGAGAAGCGCTTCGACCCGGACGACGGCTGATGGCAAGGGCGTTCGCGTCGGCGGGGGACCTCGCCGAGAAGCAGATCAGCTTCACCGAGGTCGGCGACGGGCTGTGGGCCTTCACGGCGGAGGGCGACCCCAACTCCGGGGTGATCATCGGCGACGACTGCGTCATGGTGGTCGAGGCGCAGGCGACGCCGCTGCTCGCGAACAAGGTGATCGAGAAGGTGCGCTCGGTGACCGACAAGCCGATCACGCACCTGGTTCTCACCCACTACCACGCGGTGCGGGTGCTGGGCGCGTCGGCCTTCGACGCGCAGCAGGTCATCATGTCCGAGACCGCCCGCTCGATGGTCGCGGAGCGCGGCCAGGAGGACTGGGACAGCGAGTTCCAGCGCATGCCGCGCCTGTTCGAGGGCCACGAGTCGATCCCGGGCCTGACCTGGCCGACCACCACCTTCTCGGGCCGGATGACGGTCTACCTCGGCAAACGCCGGGTCGACATCCTGCAGGTGGGCCGCGCCCACACCGCCGGCGACGCCGTCATCCGGGTGCCGGACGAGCAGGTGCTGTTCACCGGCGACATCGTCGAGTACCACTCGGCCTGCTACTGCGGCGACGGCCACTTCCTCGACTGGGGCGGGACGCTCGACCGGATCGCCTCGTTCAGGCCGAGCGCGATCGCGCCCGGCCGGGGCGACGCGCTGGTGGGTGAGCAGATGGTCGCCGAGGCGATCGAGAGCACGCGCGACTTCGTCGACTCGACCTACGGGCCGACGGCGCGTGTCGCGGCCCGGGGCGGGACCCTCAAGGAGGCCTTCGAGGCCACCCGGGCGGTCTGCGATCCGAAGTTCTCCGACTACGCGATCTACGAGCACTGCCTGCCCTTCAACGTCGCGCGGGCGTACGACGAGGCGCGGGGGATCGACACGCCGCGCATCTGGACCGCGCACCGCGACCTTGAGATGTGGGCGGCGCTGCAGGATTGAGGATCTTCGAGACTCCGCTCTATCCCTACGAGCGGAGCCCCGACCAGGACGCCCCGGCGCCGGCCCGTCACCCGGTGGTCGTCGTCGGCGCGGGCCCGGCCGGTCTGGCGGCCGCCATCGACCTGGCGCGGCGCGACATTCCCGTGGTGCTGCTCGACGAGAACGACCGGGTCAGCTACGGCTCGCGCGCCATCTGTTTCGCCAAGCGGGCGCTGGAGATCTTCGACCGCCTCGGCTGCGGCGACGAGATCGTCGATCATGGCGTGACCTGGAGTCGCGGCAAGGTCTTCTTCCGCGACCGCCGCATCTACGGGTTCGATCTCCTGGCGGAGGAAGGGCACCGGCGGCCGGCCTTCATCAACCTGCAGCAGTACCGCCTCGAGGAACTCCTGGTGAGGCGCCTCCGTGACCTCCAGTCGGAGGGCCGTCCCGTCGAGCTTCGGGGCGGCAGCCGGGTGACGAAGGTCGTACCCGACGACAGTGGCGTTCTCCTGACCGTCGAGACCCCGGATGGTCCGTACCGGCTGGAGGCGGAGTGGGTCGTTGCATGCGACGGAGCCGGCTCGACGGTGCGCCGCGAACTCGGGCTCGAGTTCGCGGGCCGCGTCTTCGAGGACAACTTTCTCATCGCCGACGTCACAATGAAGGCCGACTTTCCCACCGAGCGCTGGTTCTGGTTCGATCCGCCGTTCAACCGGGGCCAGTCGGCGTTGCTCCACAAGCAGCCGGAAGGTCTGTGGCGGATCGACCTGCAGCTCGGGCCGGGCGTCGACAGTGAGGAGGAGCAGCGCCCCGAGAACATCGCTCCGCGACTGCGCCAGATGCTCGGCGATGACGTCGAGTTCGAGCTCGAGTGGATCTCGGTCTACACCTTCCAGTGCGCGCGGATCGACCGTTTTCGCCACGGCCGGGTGCTCTTCGCCGGCGACGCGGCCCACCAGGTCTCGCCGTTCGGGGCGCGCGGGGCCAACAGCGGTCTCCAGGATGTCGACAACCTGGTGTGGAAACTCGAACGCGTACTCGACGGCCGCTCGCCGGATTCGCTCCTCGACAGTTACGACGCGGAGCGCGTCCCGGCTGCCGACGAGAACATCCTGAACTCGACGCGCTCGACGGACTTCATCACTCCGAAGTCCGCCACCAGCCGACTGTTCCGGGATGCGGTCCTGAACCTGGCGGAGACGCAGCCCATGGCGCGGCCGCTGGTGAACTCGGGACGGCTGTCGTTGCCCCACGTGGTTCTCGACTCGCCCCTCCAGAGCCCGGACACGGACGGCCTGCCCGCGCGGACGCGGCCCGGCTCGCCTGCCGTCGACGCACCGGTCGACGACGGCTGGCTGCTGGCGCGGCTGGGCGACCGCTTCCAGCTTCTGGCCGTGGGCATCGACGTTCCGGACGACGAGCCGGGCCTGGAAGTCGTCGGCCTGCCGGCCAGACGGCACCCGCTGCTCGACGAGAGGTATCTCGGCGGTGCACCCGGCGCCCTGTATCTTCTCCGCCCCGACCAGCACGTCGCCGCGCGCTTCACCGACTACGACCCCGAGCGGATCGCCGCCGCCCTTCGGCGCTCGAGCGCTCAGGAGACTGACGATTCATGACCCGACTCCGGACCGAACCCAACATCCCGGACGGCGACGGCTTCTACCAGGAACTCCTGGAGCTTCACCAGGGCCGCTCGAAGGAAGAGAGCGACGCGATCAACGCCCGCCTGATCCTGCTGCTCGCCAACCACATCGGCGATCGCGAGGTGCTGCGCGGGGCGATGAAGGCGGCGGCCGACGCGGGCCTCTGAGTTCGACCGCGCGGATGATCGTGAACAAGGAATTCGGTTCCCCTGCTTTTCGTCGCATCGCGCTGCCGACCCTCGGCGTTCTTCTGCTCTCGTCCTGTGGCGGGGAACGCGCTGCCGTCGAGCACGGCCCGCCGAACATCGTCGTCGTCCTGGCTGACGATCTCGGTTACTCCGACCTCGGTGCATACGGCGGTGAGATCGCAACGCCGGCGATCGACCGCCTGGCCGCCGACGGCCGCCTCTTCTCCTGGTTCCTGACCCAGGGGCGTTGCGTTCCCTCGAGGGCGACGCTGCTTACCGGGAGGCATCCCCACGAGGTCGGCCTTGCCCACATGACCACCGACCTCGGACCGCCGGCGTATCGGGGGTCGCTCGCGGAGGACGTACCGACGCTCCCAGAGCTGCTCAGGGAACGCGGCTACCGGAACTACATGGCGGGGAAGTGGCATCTGACGCCCTACGATCGCTCCCCGGACGAGGAGCAGGCGATTCGCCTCGGAGAGGTGGAGCCGTCCTCCGCGGCGCTCCCCTATAACCCCAACGATCTGCCGACGGCGCGGGGCTTCGACCGTTTCTACGGGACGATTCCGGGGTTCAGCGACTACTGGAATCCGCACGGCCTGTTCGAGGACGACCGGCCGGTGGCGCCCGAAGGCGCGGGAGACGGTCGCTACTTCTACACCGACGCCATCACCGAGCGCGCCCTGGCGTTTCTCGACCAGCACGTCGAGGAGAGGCCGAACGCACCGTTCTTCCTGTACGCCGCGTACACGACGCCGCACTGGCCGTTGCACGCGCGTGAGGAGGATCTCGTTGAGGAGGACAGAGCAGCCTACCGCGAGGGGCCGGCGGCGCTGAAGAGACAGCGCCACGAACGGCAGAGGCAACTGGAACTCCCGGTCGCGCGCCACCCGCTGCCGCCCGACGATCCCGCGCTAGCCGAAGCCGACTGGAACACGCGCGGCATGCAGGTCTACGCAGCCCAGGTGCGCGACCTGGACGAGGCCGTCGGGCGCCTGGTCGACTGGCTTGCCGCGCGCGGGCTGCTCGAGAACACGTTGCTGCTCGTGCTCTCGGACAACGGCACCTCGCTCAGTCACGTCACCGACCGCTGGCGGGAGATAGGGCTGACCCCGGGCCGGACCGCGGACGGCCGCCCCGTCGTCGTGGGCAACCAGGCAGACGTCCTTCCCGGACCGGCCGACACGTTCCAGAGCTACGGCCGGGCGTGGGCGCACGCCACGAACACACCGTTCCGTCTCTTCAAGACCTACGTCCACGAAGGCGGCCTCGCGGCGCCGTTGATCGCTCACTGGCCGGCGCGCCTCGAAGGCTCCTCCGACGACCGGCCCCGCTCCATGCTCGACCTGCTGCCGACCCTGCTCGTCGTCGCGGGAGGCGAACCCGGAGGTCGTTACGAGGGCCTCGACCTCTTCGCGAGCACCGACGAGGCACTGGCGCGAGTCGACGCTCGCCGGCTGGCCTGGGAGCACCAGGGGAACCGCGCCCTGCTCGGCGGCGGCTACAAGCTCGTCTCGCTCCACGACGGCAGCGAGTCTTCCCGGTGGGAGCTCTACCGGACGGACTCCGACAGGACCGAGACGCGGGACCTCGCCGCGGAGGAGCCGGAGACCGTCGAGGCCATGGCCGCGGAGTGGCAGGCCTGGGCCGACCGCGTCGGCATCGTCCCGTGGACGCAGCTCGAAGCGGCGGCCCGCACGGCCCGCTAGTCGCCCGCTTTCGCCTTGATCACCTCGGCGACGACGCCCGGAACGCTGATGTAGGGGTAGTGCTTCGACGGAATCCAGAGCAGGTCGAGATCGCCTCGCTGCGCCAGGACCATCGCGCTGGCGGCGAACCAGGCGTTCGTCTGCATCCCGGCCGTGACCGTGACGGGCGCACGGTTCAGTTCTTCGGCGGTGAAGACGCGGTTGCAGCAGGGCGTGTCCGGGTCCAGGTAGTGGTTGAACCAGGTCTCGACGTTGTTCGACCGCCGCTCGATGTAGTCCTCTCCCAGCCGCTTCACGGCCTTCGGATCGAGGACCATGGCGTCGTTCTCGGATTCGATGCCCGCCCGCTCTGCCTCCGCGAAGCCGCCGAACAGGGCTGCGCGCTGGCTGTTCACCTTGGGGAACCAGGTGGCGAAGGCCTCGTTGAAGGGCGTCGAGGGCACGTCGCTGACGACGGCCGGCTCGTGGACGATGGCGTGACGAACTAGCCCGGGGTGGTCCGCGACGAGGGCGAGCACCGCGACGCCGCCGGAGCTCGAGCCGTAGAACGTCGCCTCGGTGATCCCGAGGGACTCGACCAACGCCGCCACCTGGTTGCCGAGGGTCGCTGCCGACATGCCGGCCCAGGTCGGCGGCGGGCCGGAACGGGAGAAGCCCGGCATGTCGAACGTGATGACGGTGAAGTCGCTCGCCAGAGTGTCGGCGAGATACCGGTAGGCGCCGCAGTCTCCCTGTCCGGACGGAACCAGCACGACCGGCGGCCCGTCTCCGCTCTTTTCCACGTAGAAGTCGATGCCGGCGGCCTCGTGCCGGAAGCTCTCGATCGGCGGGGCATCCGACGAGTCGCCGCCCTGGGCGGTCAGCGGCGCGGCCAGGAGAAGGCTGGCTGTGAGGGCTGCCATGGCGATGGAAGTGAAGGTGGGCATGGGAGCTCCTAGGAAGGTTGCAGACCGGTGAGATGCGCGACGAACGCATCGGGGTCGTGGGGGAGTTCGTCGCCGCGCCACGCCACGTGCTGATCGGTTCTCGCCAGGACGTAGTCGTGAGCGTAGTGCTCGGGCCTGCGGGGCAGGTCGAGAGTCACGAGCGGCATGCCGGTCCGCTCGAACGCCTGTGCCAACGACTCCCCGGCCTTCTCGCCGCTGAGATTGAGCAGCGTGTAGCCCTGACCCAGCAGGTCGTACACGGAGCGCCCGTCCTCCAGCCAGAAGTGAGGCAGCCTGCATCCGGGCGCGGTGCTTGGAGTCGCTTGGCCCATGTCGTAGGAGGGGGCCTGCTCGCCGTCGTAGTGGACGATGGGCGAGTCGTCGTAGAAGTAGCCGAAGTTCAGTCCTTCGCAGGCGAACTGCGGCCAGTTGATGTCGTAGAGCTGTCTGCCGAGGCGTTTGCGCACGAGCTTCCCGAGGAAGCCCTTGCTCTCCAGCACCTTGGGGATCGATCGTCGCTGGGCCCTGTCCATGTACTCCAGGGCCTTGCCCATGGCGAGGCGGCTGACCTGTTCCGTGATCGGATGCCGTTCGCGCTCATGCGCCTCCAGCAGCCGCTCGCCGGCCTGTCCGTTGAGGACGGCGGCCATCATCCAGGACAGGTTCGTGCAATCGGCGATGCCCGCGTTCATGCCGTAGCCCGCGAACGGAATCCAGATGTGCGCGGCGTCCCCGGCGATGAAGACGTTGTTGTCCCTGAATCTCGAGGCGACCATCCGGCGCGCGGTCCAGTCCTGGTGATGGACGACCTCCCAGATGAAGTCCTCGCCGACGCCCAGGACGTTGCGGATGGATGCGTCGCGGTCCACGGACTCGAAGTCCTTGTTCATCGAGACGATCCGGTGGATGAGCCAGAGTTCGTCGCCGTCGATCGCGACAATGGTTCCTGATCCGCGCGGATTCACGACCCAGCTCATCCAGGCGGGATCGCCCGAGAACAGATCCT
The DNA here is from genome assembly GCA_009836625.1 of Holophagales bacterium. Taxonomy (GTDB): domain Bacteria; phylum Acidobacteriota; class Thermoanaerobaculia; order Multivoradales; family Multivoraceae; genus Multivorans. Next base: position 578,005 of record VXVC01000007.1, on the reverse strand, counting down.
TGATCGCCCGGCAGCGGATCAGCGAGGAGCGGGCCTTGGAGATCTCGGCATCGCCCAGGAGGCGCACGCCCATCTGCTTGCGGACCGTGCTCGAGGCGCCGTCGCAGCCGACGAGGTAGTGGCTTCGGATGGTCAAGCTCTCACCAGACCTCTTTTCGCAGGTCGCGGTGACGCCGGCGGCCGAGTCTTCGTAGCGGACGAAAGCGGTCTCCGGCACCAGCGTGACGCGGTCGAAGGTCCTGGCGTGCTCGTAGAGGATCGGGTTCAGGTAGAACTGGCTGACCCGAACGACGGGCTCCGGCGTGAGCCACTCGCTGTCGAGAAAGCCGCGAGCGGAGCGGCCGTCGTCGCCCAGACGCTCGTTCCGGCTGGGCAGGCGGATGCGCGTCAACTCCTCGCCGGCGATCGCCGTGCAGTAGATGACGTCGGTCGTGAAGTCGTCGGCGAGTCCGGCTGCCCGGACCTCGTCGGCGACCCCGAGGCGGCGGAAGATCTCCATCGTCCGCGCCGCAACCGTGTTGCACTTCGCGTCGGCGGGCTCGTCTTCGGACCGGTTTTCGACGACGGTGACGTCGACCCCGCGCGAGGCGAGGTCCATCGCCAGCGTCAGCCCGACCGGGCCGGCCCCGATGACCGTGACCTGCGTCTCCACCGTTCTACGTACTCCGGGCTACGTTTTCGCCACCTGCTCGAACAGCCACGGGCAATCGATGAAGGGCGGCGACTGAACGCCGCGCGAGGCGAGGTCGATCCGTTGGCTGAGCGCCATGGCCCTGGCTTCGTCCGGCAGGTCGACCCAGTCGTGACCCCAGAGGCTCGGGCCGTCGAAGATCTCGACGGGTTCCCAGGTCGCCGGGTCGATGATCCGGCCGCCCCAGCCGTTCTCCACGAAGAAGCCGGAGGGAGTCCTCGCGTAGAAGGACGTCATGAAGTCGTTGGTGTGGCGACCGAGGGTGAAGCCCACCCGGTCGTCCGTCGCTCCCGCCAGGTCGTAGCCCTGTCCGACGTCGTCGAGCGACTGGAACTCGACCATGAAGTGGTGGAAGCCCTTCTGTCCGGAGGCGATCATCGCCAGGCTGTGGTGGCGCCCGTTGACGTGCAGGAAGTGGATGGGGACCGGCATGTTGCCGAAGTCGCTGAGCTCGAAGCCCAGCAGGTCGCGGTAGAAGGCCAGTTGCTTCTCGATGTCGGTGACGTGCAGGACCGCATGGCCCATGCCCAGCGGACCCGTCTTGAAGCCCGAGATCGTCCTGCCGGGCACGAACGGCTCGCTCGTGTGCATCGGATTCCACACCAGCTCCACGCGGTTGCCGTCCGGGTCGTGGCAGACCAGGAGCCGCTCGACGAAGCGTCGGTCGGCGAGTTCCGGGCTTCCCCATTCCACCTCCACGCCCGCCGCGTCGAGCTTCGTGGCGAAGCCCTCGAGATCGTCCTCCCCGGCGACCTCCCAGCCCATGAAGGAGAGCGTGTCGCCCGGTTCGTCCGACACCAGCAGCCGCTGCTCGAAGTCGTCCATCCGGTAGGACAGGGACTTGCCGCCCCGGTCGACCTGCTGCATGCCGAGCAGGTTGCAGGCGAAGTCGTTCCAGTCGTCGAGTTTGTCCGAGCGGACTCCGAGGTAGGCGAGGGAAGCTGTGCTCATCGTTCGTTCTCCTGGAGTGGGACGGTGAGTGAGTATTCTCGAAAACCACGCGCGGAGGAACAGATCGGTGACGAAGACGAAGCAGTGGATTCTGTTCTTGGCCTCGGTCCTGCTGGGCTGTGCGCCGGGCGAGGAGATCGAGGCACCGGAGGCGCGGCAGACGCCCAACGTCGTGCTCATCGTCGCCGACGACCTCGGCTGGCGTGATGTCAGCTTCAACGGCGGCGAGATCGCCACCCCCAACATCGACCGCATCGCCACGGAGGGCGTCAGGCTCGATCGCTTCTACGTGGCGCCGATCTGCTCGCCGACGCGCGCCGGCCTGATGACCGGCAGGCATCCGATCCGCTACGGCATGATGCGCGGCGTCGTCATGGGGTACCACGACTACGGTCTCGATCCCGAGGCGACGATCGTGCCGCAGGTGCTCGCCGAGGCCGGCTACGAGCACCGCGGCCTCGTCGGCAAGTGGCATCTTGGGTTGTCGCGCAGGGAGTACCACCCCCTGGAACGCGGTTTCACGCGCTTCGTCGGCCACCTCGGCTGGGGCTTCGACTACGTCACGCACGAGCGCTACGGCGAGGTCGACTGGTTCCACGACGAAGAGTCGGTCGACGAGCCCGGCTACAGCACGGATCTGATCTCCGAGCATGCGGTGCGTTTCGTCCGCGAACACGCCGGCGGCGAGGCGCCCTTCTTCCTGTTCGTGCCGTACAACGCGCCGCACTCACCCTTCCAGGCGAAGGAAGAGGATCTGCCGCTCTACGAGGGCCTCGAGCCGGTGGCGATCGAGGCGGTCGTCGGCGCGGGCGTGCCGCCGGAGAAGTACGAGTGGTTCGGCGGCCACGCGATGAGCCGGGCACGCCTCGAAGACGTGGAAGGCCGGCTCCGCAACCGCAGGATCACCGGCGCGATGGTCCACGCGATGGACGTCGGCATCGGTCGCATCCTCGAGGCCCTCGACGAGGCCGGCGTGGCGGACGACACCCTGGTGTGGTTCTTCTCGGACAACGGCGGCGACACGGGCATCGGCGACAACCGCCCATTCCGTGGCTCCAAGGGCAACGTCTTCGAAGGGGGCATCCGCGTGGCTGCAGCGGCCCGCTGGCCCGCCGGCGGGGTGAGCGGCGGCGGCGCCGTCTCCGCACCGCTCAACTACCTGGACGTGATGCCGACGCTGATGCAGGCCGCCGCCGCTTCGGATCGCCCCGACCTCGAACTGGACGGCCGAGATGCGCTGCCGGCGCTTCGGGGTGGTGAGATCGCCGGCGACCGCGACTTCTACTCCTACTGCGCCCAGTTGAGCGACGAGCGCGAGCAGCTCATGGCGATGGAGGGCGACTGGAAGCTGATCGTCATCGGACCCGAACCGCTCGACCGCGGGGCGCTCGCCGAATCCCAGACCATGCTCTTTCACCTTGGAGACGATCCCGGCGAGCAGAACGACCTGTGGGCCGAGCACCCGGAGATCGCCCAGCGTCTGACCGAAAAGGCGCTTGCTTTCCGCGCTTTGCAGCCCGACGAGCACGTGCCGATCTTCTGGGAAGGCCGCGATGGTTTCGTGGCGCCCGAGAGGTGGCGGGTTGCGGAGTAAGCTGATCCGCGTGGGTGGCGGATGAAGACGTTTATCTACCTTGTCGCAGGTGGCCTGGCGGCGATGATGCCCGTCGCGCAGGCTGCGAACGGCGAAACGGCGCGCCCGCTGTCGGCCTTCTTCGGGTTGGACAATGCTCTGCCGGGCGTGGCGAACGTCCTCTGCCAGGGCGCATCCGGGCAGGACGGCATGCCGATCGTGCTGTCCCATACCGTGGACGCGGACACCCTGCAGGCCGAGGACTTCCGGATCGTCACGCGGTCCGGGTCTGAACACACTCCCCTCTGCTCAACCCTCCGGCCGGCCAGCGATCCAGGCGAACTCAGGACCGTGCTCCTCATCGGTGAGTTCGGCGACGCGGCGGACGACCCACCGGCGAGAGTGCTCGTGGTCGGCGACCTGTTCTCGGATGGAGCAACGGGTGATCCGGTGAACTTCCGCGGAACGGAGACGGACGTCACGCCGCTGGATGCCGGGCCCTCTCTCGTGCTCGCGGAGGTGGTACCCGAGGACCGATGGTCGACGGAGAGCCGGGGGTCGGCGTGTCCGGAAGGCGTCCAACAGGTGGTCCGGGTGACCTGGGCCGGAGGCGTACGACTGCCGAATGGCGCCGACGCTGGAGACGCCGAGCGCGCCCTCTATCGCGTGACCGTGGAGCGCCCGGACGGCTCGACCGACGAGATCGCCCCGGCGGCGCTCGCGGATCTGGGCGACAACGACAACAACCACCTGCTGTGCCTCGATACGTCCGCCCCGGCGGTCTCCGTCAGCTTCCCGGGTGGTCACCTCGTCGACCCCAATCAGGATCTGAATCCTGACACGCAGGTTGCCGTCAGCAGTGCTTCGTCCGAGGCGCCCTGACCACGGGCACGCTGTGCTAAATTGCGCGGCCCTGCGCACGCGTGGCCCGTTCGTCTAGGGGTCTAGGACGCTGGCCTCTCACGCCAGTAACACGGGTTCGAATCCCGTACGGGCTACCAGCGCGCGTGTGGGTGGTCGCCCCGGCGGGCCGGAATCAGGGCTCCCCGTGGTGGTGTTAGGTTGCCGTAGTGTCTCTCCGACGCGGCATCTTCTGGTGTGCCTCCGGACTGCTGGCCGTGGCCCTGGGGCTCCAGGCGCTCGCGCCGGCTTCGGCGCAGCGAGACGACGAGCCGGAGACGGAGATCCTCTCCCACGAGGAGGGGATGATCGTCGTCGGCCGCGACGCCGCGCCTCTGCCCTGGGCCCGCTCGTCCTTCGGTCCGCTCGTCGCGCTGGGTACCGTGGTCGAGGTGCTTGGAGGGGACCTCGAGAGGGGACCGCTCGGCGAGGCGCACACGCTGCGCGTAGCGGGGCGGGTGGTCGTGCTCGGACCCCTGAGCAGGACGGTCGTCGTCGACGGCGAGGTCCACAACCTGTCGATCAGGCCCTGGATCGAGCCGGAACCGGAGTACCCCGACGAAGAGGAGGAGGAAGACGGGGAAACACCGGATTCGGAGGGGGATGGCGAGGAGGAAGAGCCCGAGCCGGAAGAGGAAGAGCCCGAGCTGCCCCCTGAGCCGATCGAGCCGCGCAAGCTGTTCGTGCCGGTCGACGCGCTGGCGCGGGCGTATCCGGAGACGCTCGGCTACCGCTTCGACTTCGACCGGCGGCGAGGCCTGCTTCGCGTCGACAGGACGGGCGAACGCCGCCTCGACGTGGAGGTGGACCGCGTCCACGATCTCGGCGCCACGACGCTCGTCGTGACCTTCTCCAACCGGCCTCGCTTCCAGGTCGATCGCTACCGCGCGGGTGTGCGGCTGCGGCTGCTGAGCGGGGTCATGGAGCCGCGCCGCCGGGTGCGGTTGAACGATCCCCTCGTGCGCTGGATCGAAGTGCGCGAGCGCTCGGTCGACGTCGGTCTGGCGCCTCTCGCCGAGGCGTCCGAACCGTACCTCCTGGGCCGTCCGCCGCGGGTCCAGCTCGTCTTCGACATCACACGAAGCCGGCCGGGACTCCAGCCGCGCGCGACGTCGCGGACGGAGGAGGAGCGGCGCGAGTTCCGGATCGTCCTCGATCCGGGCCATGGCGGGACGGACAACGGCGTGCGAACTCCGTCCGGCGAGACCGAGAAGAACCTCGCGCTTGGGATCGCCGAGGCGCTCCGGTCCTACCTGGAGTTCGAGCTGGGGGCACGCGTGGTGCTTACCCGTAGCGGCGACAGCACGGTCACGCTCGAGAACCGGACCTCGCTGGCCAACCAGTACGAGGCCGACCTCTTCGTGTCGCTGCACGTGGGCGCCGGCGGCGCGGCGGCCCTGCCGGGAAGCGCGTTCCAGACCTGGGTTCTCGATCCGCCTCCGGCGCCGCTCGAGGAGGAACAGGCGACCGGGTCCGAAGGGGCAGCCGGTCCCGAGGCCGCCGAGGACGAACCGGAGCCGGCACCTGCACCGGAGACGGAGGCCTTCGAGGACGAGGATCTCGACGACCTCGAATCGGAACTGGTGGAAGAAGAGCCGCCGGTCGTGATCCCGCCGCTCGAACCCTGGGACCGGGTACACGACGCGGAGCTCGAGCGGAGCGCGCTGCTGGCGCGGCTGATCCAGACCCAGGTCGGCGACGTCCTCGGCCTGCCGAACCGGGGCTTCCAGCGCGCGCCGCTGCGGGTGTTGACCGGGGCGTCGATGCCGGCGGTCCTGATCGAGTTCGGATACGAGGAGGTCGGCGAAGAGCAGATCTCGGTCTTCGACGGTCCGCGCGGCCGCGAGGTGTTCGAGGCGATCGGCCGGGCGATCCGGCTCTTCCGGGGCGTCATGACCGGCACCGCGGAGACGACCGCCGACGGGACGCGATCGTGAGGAGGCTGCGCTGGAGCTTCTGGCCCCTGGCCGCGGTCATGCTGCTCGTGTTGCTTGGGGCCTGCGGAGGCAGTGACGCAGACGGCGAGATGGTCGGCGAGGTGGAACTCGTCCCGGAGGGCGAGGACTTCTTCGCGACGCTCTGCTTCGCGGCGGCCGACGGACTGCTCCGTTGCGAGCCGCGGGCGATCCCGGCCGCCGGCAGCGTCGAGGAGACGGCGGCGGCGATCGTCCAGGCGCTGATCGACGGTCCCGGTCCGGTCCCGACCGGCGACGACGCGCCGGAAGCGGACGAGGAGATCTTTCCCGTCCTGCCGCCCGTTGTCGGGCTGCAGGCGTTCGATCTGGTCAACGGCGTCGCCTATGTCGACTTGACGGTTTCGCGGACGGGCTCCGCGCTGCGCTTCGAGCGGCCGGCGATGGGTTTGCGCGACGAACTGCTCGCCGTCTACAGCCTGGTGAACAGTCTGACCGCGAGCAACCTGGGCATCGAGCGCGTGGTACTGATGTGGAACGGCGAGCAGCGCCTGACCTTCGCCGGCCACGTCGACACGACCCGGCCGCTGCTGCCCGACCTCGACCGGAACGCGGAGCCTTCCGCGGACCTCTGAGCGATGCGCGGAGCACAGCCCCTGATCGGCGTCTTCGACTCGGGCGTCGGCGGCCTGACCGTGGTCGCGGCGCTGCGGCGTCGCCTGCCCGGCGCCGCCATCCTCTATCTCGGCGACACCGCCCGTCTTCCCTACGGGACCAAGTCGCGGCGAACGGTGCTTCGCTACTCCCAGACGAATGTCGACTTCCTGGAGCGCCGGCAGGTCGACGCCCTGGTCGTGGCCTGCAACACGGCCTCGGCGATGGCGCTCGACGACCTCGTCGTGCGGGCGCCGCACTGGGGCGTGCTGAAGCCGGGCGCCTCGGCCGCGGTGGCGGCGGCGAGCCGGCACATCGGCGTCATCGCCACCGAGTCGACGGTGCGGTCGGGCGCCTACGAAGAGGCGATCCGCCGCCTCGACGCGAACCTCCGCGTCAGTCAGCGGGCCTGCCCGCTGCTCGTTCCACTGGTCGAGGAAGGTTGGGAGGAGGACGAGATCACCGGGCGCATCGTGGCTCGCTATCTCGAACCATTGCTGGCCGAGGGGATCGACACGCTGTTGCTCGGCTGCACCCACTACCCGATGCTGCGGGGCGTGCTGGCGCGGGTGTGCGGCCCGGACGTGACCCTGGTCGACTCCGCCGAATCGACCGGCGCCCTGGTGGAACAGGAACTGCGCGGCCGGGGCTGGACCGACGGCGCCGGGCGTGGGCCGGCAAGTGTGAGACTCTTCGCCACGGACGCCGGTCCGCGGTTTGCCAGACTTGCGGAGCGGATCCTCGGCGAGTCGGCGACGCTCGAGTGGATCGACGTGGACGAGCCGGGAACCGAAACCAGGGAGGTCGAGACATCGTGACGAATCGAGGCGGCGGTTTCAGGCGGAGTGGCGACAGGTCGCCTTCCGCCCTGCGCCCGGTGACGATCGAGCTGGACGCGATGAAGTTCGCCGAGGGTTCGGCGCTGATCGGGTGCGGCGACACGAGGGTGCTCTGCTCCGCCAGCGTGGAGCGGCGGGTGCCGCCCTTTCTGATCGGCAAGGGGCAAGGCTGGCTGACCGCGGAGTACGCGATGCTGCCGCGGGCGACCCTGACCCGCTCGAGGCGGGAGGTGTCGCGCGGGCGGCCCTCGGGGCGCACCGCGGAGATCCAGCGCCTGATCGGTCGTTCTCTCCGGTCGGCGGTCAACCTCAGGAAGCTGCCGGAAGTCACGATCGCCGTCGACTGCGACGTCATCCAGGCCGACGGCGGCACGCGCACCGCCTCGATCACCGGCGCCTACGTGGCGACCGTCGCGGCGCTGGCCAGGATGCTGCTCGAGGGCGACCTGAAGAAGTGGCCCATCGTCCATTCGGTGGCCGCGGTCTCGGTCGGGATCTGCCAGGACGAGTTGCTGCTCGACCTGGAGTACGTCGAGGACCGGGACGCCCAGGTCGACCTGAACGTGGTGGCGACCGGCGAGGGTGACCTGATCGAGGTTCAGGGCACCGCGGAGGGCCGCGTGTTCACACGACCCGAGTTCGACGGCCTCCTCGACCTGGCGCTGGCCGGGATCGCCGAGCTGACCGAGCTGCAGCAGCGCTGCCTGGCGCCGCGCCTGGCGGAGATGGAAGAGGCGCTCGAGCGCCGCCGCAGCGGTCCGGCCAAGGCGAAGGACGAGGCCAGTCTCTGGGGCCGGCCCCCGCGCTCCTAGCCGGCGCCTTGGACATCCACCTGATCGCGATCGGCGGCACCGGCATGGCGCCGCTGGCCTGCCTGCTCCGGGAACTCGGGCATCAGGTGCGAGGGTCGGATGGCCCCCTCTACCCGCCGACCAGCGACATCCTGGCCGAGGCAGGAATCGAACCGCTGGTCGGCTACGACCCGGCCCACCTCGAGCCGAGGCCGGACCTCGTGATCGTCGGCAACGCGGTGCCGCGGACGAACCCGGAGGCGGTGGCGACGGAAGAACTCGGCCTGCCGCGGTTGTCGATGCCGGAGGCGCTCGACCGCTTCGTCCTCCGGGACCGCCGGCCGCTGGTCGTCGCCGGCAGCCACGGCAAGACGACGACGACCGCGATGGCGGCCTGGGTCTACTCCCGCGCCGGCGCCGATCCCGGCTATCTGATCGGCGGCGCGCCGATCGGTCTGGCCTCGGGCTTCGCTCTCGGCGGCGGTTCGCGCTTCGCGATCGAGGGCGACGAGTACAACGCCTCCTACTTCGACCGCGGACCGAAGTTCTGGCACTACCGGCCGGAGACTGCGATCCTGACCAGCCTGGAGCACGACCATGTCGATCTCTACCCCGACTTCGAGGGCCTGGAGCGGGCCTTTCTCGGACTCGTCGAGCGCCTGCCGCCGACCGGGCTGCTGATCGCCTGCGCGGACTATCCGACGGTGGAGCGGCTGCTGCCGGCGAGCCCGTGCCGGGTCGTGACCTACGGCGCCGGGGCGGGCGACGTCCGGCTTGCGGGCCCCGTCGAGAGCGGCGAACGCGGGATCTCCTTCGAGCTGGAGGAAGAGGGCCGGCGGCAGCGGGTCGACCTCGGCGTCTGGGGCGAGCACAACGCGCTGAACGCGATGGCGGTCTGGGCGGCGGCTCGCGCCGACGGACTGGAGCGGGACGCCGTCCTGGACGCACTCGCCACCTTCCGGGGCGTCAAGCGGCGGCTCGAGGTGATCGGCGAGGCCGCGGGGGTGGTGGTCATCGACGACTTCGCCCACCACGCTTCGGAGGTCAAGGCGTCGCTCGCGGCGCTCCGGCAACGGTTTCCCGGCCGCCGGCTGGTCGCTCTGTTCGAGCCGCGAAGCCTGAGTGCGGGCAGGCTGCAGTTCGCCGCCGACCTGGCGGCGTCGCTGGCTTCCGCCGACCGTGTGTTCCTGGCCCCCGTGTTCCACCGCGAGCGGCTGGGCGAGGAGGGGCTCGACCCGGAGCAGGTAGCCGCGGAGATCGAACGGCTCGGCGCGGCGGCTACGGCGTGTGGTTCGAACGACGAGCTGGCGGAGGCGGTGCTCTCCGAGGCTCGGCCCGGTGACGTCGTGGTCACCATGTCGTCGGGATCCTTCGACGGCATGCCCCGCCGTCTACAGATGGCTCTCCAGGATCTGCCCGTCGGAGAGCCCGGGCAGCCTTAGCGCCTCGGCGCCACCCGCGGGCACGACACGGCGCGGCGCCAGCCCGACCAGTTCCGTCTCAACGACACGCACGCCGGCCGCAGCCGCCAGTTCATCTGCACGGTCGACCACATCGAGCAGCGACGTTCGGTCGCAGTCGGTGAGGTTCAGGCTGACCTGCGCCTGCCCGCGGCTCTTCAGAAAGAAGCCAAGGGCGCGCACGCCCGGCAAGCCGCCGCCGGATTCACGTAGCGCCGACGCGATCCGTTTCGCCGCGGCGACCTGATCCGTGTCGAGCAGCAGGTTGAAGGCAACGAGCGGCGGCCGCGCTCCAACGCAGACGACACCGCCGGCCGGGTGAGCCCGACTCGGGCCGCGGTCCGGCAGCCACTCGCCGCTCGCCATCCGTTCGCCGAGCCGGCCGAGGCCGCCGCGGCGATGGTCGGCGAGCGCGGCACGCCCTGGATCGGAGGCGGCCTCGCCGTAGAGGAACACCGGCAGATCGAGCACGGCAAGTGCGTCCGCCGTGCGCAGCGCGGCATCGACCGCCGCGGGCATCTGTCCCGCCTCCAGGGGCACGAACGGTGCCACGTCGACCGCGCCGAGAAAAGGATGAACACCCGAGTGTTCGGCCACGTCGATGCGCTCGATCGCCGCTGCCGCCAACGTCGTCACAGCCCGCACCAGATCGCCGCCCGCACCCAGCAACGTCAGCACCGTCCGGTTGTGGTCCGGGTCCGAAGACACGTCGAGCACCCGCACGCCGCGCGTCGAAGCCGCCTCCACACAGGCATCGATGACGTCGCGTCGCCGACCCTCGCTGATGTTCGGAACGCACTCCAGCCGGACCATGAGGTCAGGCTAGCCGAGTGTCTGAGTTAGCTTCCAGGAGCCAGATGCCCTCAGGTGCCGACCCTCGCGAGAGGTGGATCGAAGGCCGCCACTTCGCGGCGGCCACCATGATCGGCGCGCGCAGGCGCCAGGAGGACGCCTGGAGTGTCCAGGTCGTGGCCGACGACGACACAGGCGAAAAGCTGCTCCTGGCAGCGATCGCCGACGGCATGGGCGGGCTGCCCGCGGGCGATCAGGCGAGCCGGATCACGATCCGGAACTTCGTCGGCAGCTACCCGCTGATCACGGAGCCTCCGGCCGAGCGTTTGCGCCCTGCACTAGGCCACGCGAACCAGGCGATGAGGGCGGCGACCGAAGCCGACCGGTCGCTTCGGAGAATGGGCTCCACTCTCGTGGCCGCGCTGTTCTTTGAAGACCGCCTCCAGTGGCTCAGCGTCGGCGACTCGCACATCTTCCACTGGCGCCGCGATGCGCTGAAGCGCGTCAATCCGCTCCACACCTACGGTCGGGAACTCGACGCCCGGGCCGCACGCGGCGAGATCAGCGCGACGCACGCCGCCCTTCACCCGGAACGCGCCGCGATCACCAGTGCGGTGATGGGCCTGCCGCTCGACGCAGTGGCCGAGGGCGAAGTCGACCTGGCGGAAGGCGACGTCGTCGTTCTCGCAAGTGACGGCGTCGAGACGCTTTCCGACGAGCAGGTCGCTGCGATCTGCGGCGAGTACAAGTCCGCGGGAGCGTCGCGGATCGCCGAGGCGGTCATCCGACGGATCGAGCAGCGGGCGACTCCCTGGCAGGACAACGCGACGGCCGTCGTCGTGTGCCCGCCTTCGCCAACGGACCAGAGCGAGGATCCGTTACGGTAGATTGACTCGGTCCCGATCCTGATGACAGGGAGGATGCAGCCGATGAAGAGAGCCGTCGTGCATGCCGCGTTCCTGGCAGTTCTGCTGGCGGCGGCGGCCGCCGCCTTCGAAGCCCAGCCTGCGAGTCAGGAGCGCGCTGCCCTTGAGCCAGGGGACACGTTTTCGGACACCCTGAGTTCAGGCGCGTCGGGACCGGAGATGATCGTAGTCCCAGCCGGCACCTTCCGCATGGGGTGTCTCTCGGCCGAAGGGTGTAGCGAGTACGAGCTTCCAGTCCGTGAAGTGACGATCGAGCAGCCGTTCGCGGTTTCGAAGTACGTCGTCACGCTCGAGGAGTTCAACCGCTTCGCGCCGGGTCGAGCTTGGGCCGGCTACAAGTTCGAAGGTTCTGGCATCAGTCCGGCGAGTTGGCTGTCCTGGGCCGATGCCCGCGCCTACACGGAGTGGCTGTCCGAGGAAACTGGTGAGGAGTACCGCCTGTTGAGCGAGGCCGAATGGGAGTACGTTGTCCGGGCGGGCTCGACGACCCCATACCCGTGGGGCGAGGAGTTCGGCGCCAGCCACGCGAACTGCTGGGCTTGTGGCGACGAGTTTCAGTTCTCGGCGCCCGTCGGCCAGTTCGCGCCGAACGCGTGGGGCCTCCACGACGCGGTCGGCAACGGTTGGGAATGGGTCGAGGACTGCTGGAACGACGATCACGAAGGCAATCCCGCCGACGGAAGCGCCCGGCTGGAAGGCGATTGCTCGTATCGCGTCATTCGTGGCGGTTCCTGGCGGGACGGCCCGAGGGAACTGCGTTCCGCGTTCCGCCGCCCGGTGGAGAAACGCTGGTTCAGGGGCGAGAACTTCCGCGTCGCGCGCGAGCTGACTCCCTGAGGTCCGGGCCGCGAGGCCTCGCGCTACACCAACCGTCCCAGCAACTCCAGGGCCGGTGCAACCCGGATGCCCTCGGGCGTTACGAAGTCCTTCGTCCCCGTGGCCGACACCTGCCACGCCTCGCAGTCCGGGAACCGGACCTTGAAGTAGCGGAGGCTCTTGTCGAGCCGCCCGTCCGCCCACTTGCATTCGACGCTGAGCACAGGCTGCCGGCGGTCGGTGACGATGAAGTCGACTTCGCGGCCGTCCGTGTCGCGGAAGTAGCGAAGCTCCAGGTCGAGACCCTGGGTGTCCTGCTGATGATGCACCCACTTGAGCAGGTGGCAGGCGATCAGGTTCTCGAAGCGTGGCGCGTCCGCCGGCACGACCGTCCAGTCGACGTGGTAGTGCTTCTGCTGCTTCTTGACCGCCCGGATCGTCGGGGCGCCGAAGGGCGACAGCCGGAAGATCGCGTAGAGCCGCTCGAACGCTCCCAGCCAGTCGGCGACTGCCTTGTGGCTCACCTGCAGGTCTTCCCGCACAGCGTTGATCGAGAGCGGCGAGCCGACCAGCTCCGGGAGACGGAGCATCAGTAGCTCGAGCCGGCCGAGGTCCTGAATGCGTTCCAGGCTCGTCACCTCCTCGCGGATCAGCAGGGTGCGGTGCTCGCGGGACCATCTGCGGGCCTCGACTTCGCTGCCGCCGAAGTACGGTTCAGGGAAGCCGCCGAGCAGCAACAGGTCCCGGAGTTCGCCGGTCGTTCGCAGCTCGAGTTCGGCGGCGGACAGTGGGTGCAGGCGGAGGAGATGGAAGCGGCCCTGGAGCGAGTCGCCGCCGAACCGGTAGGCGTCGAGTCTGGCGCTTCCGACCACGAGGAGCCGACGCTCTGCCGCGGCCCGTGCGTCGTACAGCCCCTTGAGGTAGTTCCGCCAGTCCCGGTACTTGTGGATCTCGTCGAAGACCCAGAGATCGCCGGGCGGAAGTTCGCGCCTCAGAATGTGCTCGCGATCCTCCGCGACGTCCCAGTTGAGATAGCCGTCGTCGGCGCCGGGCAGGCTGCGGGCGAGCGTCGTCTTGCCGACCTGCCGGGGGCCGGCGACGAAGACCATCTTCCGCTTGAGGTCTCGCTCGATCTGATCCGCCAGATACCTGGTTGCGGTCGCCACGGCACGCGAGGTTACCAAGATTTTCGACCGCAGTCGAAAATGACCGTGGACGTTTTCGACAGCGGTAGAAAACGTCCACGCCGGTTCCGGGTCCTGTTGGGCGCCGGTCTCCGCTCGAGAAACTCAGCGTTTCCGAGGCCCGCGGCGGCCGTTGACCACCCCTGACAGCCGTGTTACGTTTCCGCCGCTTTCTGGCCCGGGTGAAGGTGCGCCCGGACGACCGCGGGACGAGTAGCTGTGGACTTTGACGCCAGCCTCCTGGTCATCATGGCGATCTTCTGGGCCACCTATGTGGTGGTCCGGTTCTACCTCGTCCGCCCGATCATGCGCATGCTCCGCGAGCGCGACAGCGAGATCGTGACCGCCCAGGAGACGTTCGACCGGGCCCAGGCCGAGGTCGAGGCGAGGATCGAGGCGCAGCGCGAAAAGCTGAAGGAAGCGCGCGCCGAGGCCGCGGCGCACCGCGACCGGATGCGCAAGGAGGCCCAGCAGGCCCGCGAGACGCTGGTCGCGGAGGCCCGCCAGGAGGCGGATGCCGAACTCCAGCAGGCGATCGCCGCGCTCGACGCCGAGACCGCAGAACAGCGCCGGACGCTCGAAGCACGCGCCGAGCGGCTCGCGGCCGACATGACCGCGAAGCTGATGGGAGCCCCCTCGTGAGGCGCTCCGCGGCCCTGAAGGTCGCCTCGCTCGCGCTGCTCTGGACGCTGTTCGGCGGCGTCGCCGCCGCGTTCGGCGCGGAGGTCGGCGAAGCAACTCACTTCCTCGGCCTGCCGCGCTGGGTCTTCTCCTGGTTCAACATGCTCGTCTTCTTCGGTGGTCTCGGCTACCTGGTCTGGCCAATGGCAAAGAGTGCGCTCGAGTCGCGCCGGGACCAGATCCGGGACAGCCTGATGACCGCCCGACGCCAGCGCGCGGACGCGGAAGAGCTGCATGCCGGCCTCGACGGCCAGCTCGCCGCCCTGGAGGCGGAAGTCGCCCAGGCAGCGGAGCGCTCCCGGCAGGAAGGCGAACGCGACGCGCGGGAGATCGCGGCCCTGGCCGAGCGAGAGCGCGAGCGGATGCTGGAGCAGGCCCGCGCCGAGATCCGGAACCGTACGGCGCGCGCCCGGGTCGAGCTGGCCCAGCACGCGGCCCGGCTCGCCACCGCGCTCGCCGCCGAGCGGCTGGAGCGCGAAGTCGACTCGGCCGCCCGCCGCCGGATTCTCGATCGCGGACTGCTCAGCCTGGAGAGCCGCGCGCACGACGCGTCTACCGGAGCCGACGCGCGATGATCTACCGCTACGCAAGGCCCTACGCCCAGGCCCTGATGGGCGCCGCCGGCTCACTCGAGGCGGCGCAGGCGACGCGCGATGAACTCAACGTCTTCGCGGAGGCGATGCGAACCGTGCCGCGCTTGGGCCGGATGGCCTCGAATCCCGGCGTACCGCCGTCGACCAAGCGCGCCGTGGTCGACGAGATCGCCGGCATGCAGGGCGCGGGCGCGTTGGCCCAGCGGATGCTGCGGCTGCTGCTCGACAACTACCGGCTGGTCCACCTGCCGTCCATTCTGGAGGCGATCGACGAGCTGCTCGACCGGGCCCACGGCGTGGTCAGCGCCACGGTTACCGCGGCCGAGGAACTCGACGAGGAGCAGCGCGCGCGGTTGGAGAAGGCGCTCGAGCAGTTGTCCGGCGCCGAGGTCCGCTTGGAAGCCCGGGTCGACCCGAGCCTGATCGGCGGCTTCGTGGCCCAGTTCGGGAGCTACCGCTACGACGCAAGCGTTCGCGGCCAGTTGGCCGTACTGGAATCCAGATTGACCGCCGAGTCCGCGACGGCGGCGGCGGAAGCCTAGAAACGTCACGACTTCGAGACGCACCGGAAGTCCCGGGGCGCACCTTAGGGGAGCAGAACGAACATGCAGGTAAGAGCCGATGAGATCGCAGCGGTCCTCGAGCGCCAGTTGGCGGGTTACGAGGCCGAGGTCGACGTCGCCGAGGTCGGCACCGTACTGAGCGTCGGTGACGGCATCGCCCGCGTCTACGGGCTGGAGCAGGCGATGGCCGGCGAGCTGCTGGCGTTTCCGAACGACGTCTATGGGCTGGCGCTGAATCTCGAAGAGGACCAGATCGGCGCCGTGCTGATGGGCGAGTCCCGCCTGGTCGACGAGGGCGACGAGGTCCGCCGCACCGGCCGCATCATGGAAGTGCCGGTGGGGCCGGCGATGGTCGGCCGCGTTGTCGACCCGCTCGGTAACCCGGTCGACGGCAAGGGGCCGATCGAAGCCGCCGACAACTACCCGCTCGAGCGGATCGCCCCCGGCGTCGTCGACCGCGAGCCGGTGTCCGAGCCGATGCAGACCGGCATCAAGGCGATCGACTCGATGATCCCGATCGGCCGCGGCCAGCGGGAGTTGATCATCGGCGACCGGCAGATCGGCAAGACCGCCGTCGCCGTCGACGCGATCATCAACCAGAAGGACGGCGACGTGATCTGCGTCTACGTCGCGATCGGCCAGAAGCGCTCGACCGTCGCCCAGGTGGTCAAGACGCTCGAGGACAACGGCGCGATGGAGCACACGATCGTCGTCTCCGCTTCGGCCTCCGAGCCGGCGCCGCTCCAGTTCATCGCCCCCTACGCCGGCTGCGCGATGGGCGAGTACTTCCTCTACAACGGCCAGCACGCGCTGGTGATCTACGACGATCTCTCGAAGCAGGCCGCCTCGTACCGCGAGGTCTCCCTGCTGCTCCGGCGTCCGCCGGGCCGCGAGGCCTACCCGGGCGACGTCTTCTACCTCCACTCCCGGCTGCTGGAGCGGGCGGCGAAGCTCTCGCGCGCCAACGGCGGCGGCTCGCTCACCGCGCTGCCGATCATCGAGACCCAGGCGGGCGACGTCTCGGCCTACATCCCGACCAACGTGATCTCGATCACGGACGGGCAGATCTTCCTCGAGGGCGACCTCTTCTTCTCCGGCGTGCGGCCGGCGGTGAACGTCGGCATCTCGGTCAGCCGGGTCGGCGGCAACGCCCAGATCGGCGCGATGCGCAAGAACTCCGGCACCCTGCGCCTCGACCTGGCGCAGTACCGGTCGCTCGCGGCCTTTGCCCAGTTCGGCTCCGACCTCGACCGCGTCACGCTGCAGCAGTTGGCGCGCGGCGAGCGGCTCGTCGAGCTCCTCAAGCAGGGGCAGTACGCGCCGCTGTCGATCGCGGACCAGGTGCTCTCGATCCTGGCGGGCACCCGCGGCGCGCTCGACGACCTGAAGGTCG
This sequence comes from Holophagales bacterium, assembly GCA_009836625.1. GTDB lineage: Bacteria > Acidobacteriota > Thermoanaerobaculia > Multivoradales > Multivoraceae > Multivorans. The sequence goes on along the minus strand of VXVC01000007.1, from coordinate 561,285 downwards.
AGGCGGTGCGGCTCTTCGAGGACTTCATGCACCGGCACTTCGTGAACGAGGAACCGGAACTCCGCGACCGGATCCGCGCGGAGGGCAAGCTGAGCGACGAACTGGACGCCCAGATCATGGAGGCGATCGGCCGGGCCTTCCAGCTCTTCGTGGCGGAGAACCCCGACGCCGCGCTGGAAGAGAACTAGAACGAGACGAGCGGGAAGGTTCCGAGGTAGGCCCGAACGATGGCGAGCCTGATCGATCTTCGCCGGCGCATCCGCACGGTGAAGAACACGCAGCAGATCACCAAGGCGATGAAGATGGTCGCCGCAGCGAAGCTGCGCCGGGCCCAGGACCAGATCCTCGCGACCCGTCCCTATGCCCTGGAGCTGCGGAAAGTGACGGAGCACCTGGCCGCCGTGGCGGCCGGCGAGGTCGAGCACCCGCTGCTGACTCCGGCGGGCGGCGAAGGCGCGGCCGCGGAGGCCGGTTCCGGCAAGACCCTGGTCCTCGTGGTCACGGGCGACAAGGGCCTGTGCGGTGCCTTCAACGCCCACGTCCAGCGCCGGACCGAGCAGGAGATGGCCGCCCTGAACGGCGGCGGCGAGATCCTCGCCCTCGGCAACCGCGGCGCCGACTTCTTCACCCACCGCGGCGCGCCGATGCGCGGCGCCCGCCGCGGAGTGTTCAAGGACCTGAGTTACGCGACGGCCCAGGAGCTGGCGGCCGAGATCTCCAAGGCTTACGCGGACGGCGAGTACGACGCGGTGTACGCCGTCTACAACGAATTCATCTCGGTGCTCAGCCAGCGCGTGAGCTGGGAGCGCCTGCTGCCGATCGCCCGCGAAGACGTGCTGGGCGATGAAGGCGCCTCAGCGAACGGCCACCGCGACTACCTGTACGAGCCGTCCGAGGCGGAGATCCTGAACGAGCTGCTGCCGCGCTTCGTCACCTTCCAGATCTACCGGGTGCTGCTCGAGTCCCAGGCGGCCGAGCACGCGGCCCGGATGACGGCGATGGACAGCGCGACGAAGAACGCCGGCGAACTGATCGACACACTGACCCTGCAATACAACCGCTCGCGCCAGGCCGAGATCACGACCGAACTGATTGAGGTCGTGTCCGGCGCGAACGCCCTCGAGGGATAGCGAGAGAACGGAGAAGCAACCGTGAACGACACGAACAACACGTCCGGCGCCACCGGCAAGGTGGTCCAGGTGATCGGCCCGGTGCTCGACATCGAGTATCCGGCCGAGCAACTGCCCGAGATCCTGAACGCGGTCAGCGTCAAGAACGACGACGGCAGCATCGACCTGACGGCCGAGGTGGCCCAGCATCTCGGCTCGAACCTGGTGCGCGCGGTGTCCATGGAGCCGACGGACGGCGTCGTGCGCGGCATGGAGGCCAGGGACCTCGGCGAACCGATCTCCGTGCCGGTGGGCGAAGCGACCCTGGGCCGGGTGCTGAGCGTGCTCGGCGAGCCGGTCGACACGCTGGGCCCGGTCGAGGCCGAGGAACGCTGGCCGATCCACCGCGAGGCGCCCGCCTTCGAGGACCAGGCGACCTCGACGGAGATGTTCGAGACGGGGATCAAGGTCGTCGACCTGGTGCACCCCTACACCCGCGGCGGCAAGACCGGCCTGTTCGGCGGCGCCGGCGTCGGCAAGACGGTCCTCATCCAGGAGCTGATCAACAACGTCGCCGTGCAGGGCGGCGGCTTCTCCGTGTTCGCCGGCGTCGGCGAGCGCACCCGCGAGGGCAACGACCTGCTGCGCGAGATGGTCGAGGCCGGCGTCGTCAACTTCGGCGAGGGCTTCCTCGAGAACTACGAGGAGACCGGCAACTTCGACCTGACGAAGGTCGACCACGGCGCGCTCAAGGACAGCAAGGCTGCGCTCATCTACGGCCAGATGACCGAGCCGCCCGGCGCCCGGCTCCGCGTCGGTCTCTCCGCGCTCACGGTGGCCGAGTACTTCCGCGACGTCGAAGGCCGCGACGTGCTGCTCTTCGTCGACAACATCTTCCGGTTCACCCAGGCGGGCTCCGAAGTGTCCGCCCTGCTCGGCCGGATGCCCAGCGCCGTCGGCTACCAGCCGAACCTGGCGACCGAGATGGGCGCCCTGCAGGAGCGGATCACCTCGACCAAGAAGGGCTCGATCACTTCGGTGCAGGCGATCTACGTCCCCGCCGACGACCTGACCGACCCGGCGCCGGCCACCGCCTTCGCCCACCTCGACGCGACGACGACCCTGTCGCGCGCGATCGTCGAGAAGGGCATCTACCCGGCGATCGATCCGCTCGACTCGACCTCCAAGATCCTCGAGCCCGGCATCGTCGGCGACGAGCACTACGCCGTCGCCCGCCAGGTCCAGCAGGTGCTCCAGCGCTACAAGGACCTGCAGGACATCATCGCCATCCTCGGCGTCGAGGAACTGTCCGAAGAGGACAAGCTGGTCGTCGCCCGGGCGCGCAAGATCGAGCGCTACCTGTCGCAGCCGTTCTTCGTGGCGACCCAGTTCACCGGCCTCGAAGGCCGCTACGTCAAGATCGAGGACACCGTCGAAGGCTTCAAGACGATCCTCTCCGGCGATCTCGACGAGCTCCCCGAGCAGGCCTTCCTCATGGTCGGCACGATCGACGAAGCGGTCGACAAGGGCAAGAAGCTGCTGGCGGCCTAGAGCGTGGCGGGCTTGAACCTCATCCTAGTGACCCACGCCGAGAAGCTGCTCGAGATCGAGTGCTCGGACGTCGGTCTGCCCGGGCGCAAGGGCGACATGGGCATCCTGCCGGGCCATGCGGCGCTGATCAGCACGCTGCGCCCCGGCGAACTCAGCTACCAGCCGACCGAAGGCGGCGCGCGCCGCTTCGTCGCGGTGGCGCCGGGCTTCTGCGAGGTCGCGGACGACACCGTGACCGTGCTGACCGAGACCGCGGAGCCGGCCGAGGACATCGATGCCGCGGCGGCCACGACCGAGCGCGACGAGCTGGCGGCGGAGTATGCCCGTGCGAGCTTCGAGGATCAGGCGGGACTCAAGGACCGCGTGGATACCGCGCAGGCGCGGGTCGACGTTGCGGCACGGGCCTAGCGGAGCCTCCCGCGGTCGCCCGCCGCTGCTAGACTCCCCGGCTCGGGAGAGGTGCTGGAGTGGTCGAACAGGGCTGCCTGCTAAGCAGTTGTCCGGGGTGACTCGGACCGAGGGTTCGAATCCCTCCCTCTCCGCCAAGCGGGAGTTCCAAGCGCCTGGTTCTCCTAGATCAGGGCCATAGCCAGCCGTTCTCGACAGGCGACGTCACCGCCGACGCGTCGAGCACGAACCGGGGCACCCTAGCCCGCATTTGTCACCGTGTGTTCGCGTAGTTGCTGTTCGGGGCATGTATGGGCCGGGTTGAAGGCAAGCCGGCCGGCCTGTCGGGTTTCACCGGTCACGCGTTTCCCGCTTCGAGGTCTTTGAGCGTCGAAGGCCGATCAGATTGGCGGTTTCGACGGCTGGACGAGGTGCTGAGGCGCACCTCGACGGCCGGTCCGGAAACAGAAAGCGCCGTTCGTTCGCCGTGCTGTTCTTCTCCGTGGTGGGGCTCGTTATCGCTGCATCTCGAGCCACTGGAGTGCTGCTTCGAGCACTACGTCCTCGCCGGACGCGCCCGGCTTGACGAGCATCGGTGGCACGAATGCCTCCCGCGGTGTTCCGTCGACGTGGTACAAGCGTTCTGCTGGCACTCGGACCTGAATCCCCGTGTGCTGGAGCGAATGACCGCGAAGCGCGCCTCTGAGCCCCGCCATCGCTGTTCCGAACACGGTGGCGCGCCCCATGCCGTCCAAGCCGATTGCAACGCCTTCGCCCATGCTGCCGGTCCAGCGGCCGACCAGCACGGCGACTGGTTCGTCGTAGGTGAAGGGTCCGCGCGGTTCCACGCTCTCGACCCAAGTGCGGCCTTCGGCCGGAATCTCGTGACGCTGGTACGGCCGGGCCTCTACGACGAGTCGGCCGAGAAGTGGGCGCGCCACGATCGTGTCGCCGCCGCTCGGGGTGTCCCGGAGATCGAGGATGAGTCCGTCGGTCTGTCGGAGTGCCCTGAGCGCCGCATCCCACTCGCGGACCAGAGAGCGCTGGCCTAGGCTGTTGTGGATGCGGACGTACCCGATGTGGCCGTCGAGGAGCGTGGCTGCAAGCGCAGTCTCGGATCGGTTCGTCATGCCCGGCTGGAACGCCACCGTTCGCGGTCCGGACTCCGCCAGGACTTCAAGCTCCACATTCGCGTTGTGCCGCCCTGCGAGCAGCGCGCGAAGGGCCCAATCACGGGCGGCGGCGTTCTTGGGGTCGACGCCTTGAGGCAGACGATCCGCCACCGCCTCGCGCACCGGACGACCATCGATCGTGACGATCACCATCCCAGGCTGAAGTCCAACGCGTTCGGCGTCCGAGCCGGATCGCACCTGGGTGATGAAGGTATGGCCGTCTCGATGAACGGCCCAGAGATCGGCTCCGGTCGGCACCAACCGGGGCGATGTCGCCGTGTTCACGCCCAAGTGAGCGTGGTGGTCGTAGAGGTGCTCGATGAGCTCCTCGAGCAGGCTGATGAACTCGTCGGTGTCACGGACTTCCGCGACTCGCGGCCGCAAGAGATCGCGCACCCGCGCCAAGTCGACGGCCTTCTCGTCGAGATAGGTGTAGTTGTCGCGGATGAAGGTCCACGCTGAGCCGAAGTCCTCGACGTAGTTGGATGAGGACAGGGCCGCCTTTTGCGCCTGACAGGAAGCGGCGCCGACGAGTGCCGCCAGCAGGCCGGCGGCGAGCACGGGGAGAGTGCCAGGGCGGCGCATGTTCGAATGTCGGGCCGAGCGTGTCATGTGGACGTTCTGGCGTTCTATCAGCTCAGCATGGACACGGAGGTCCGCGCGCTGTTCAAGAGGACGAAAAGGCGAACGAGGCTTGACAGGGGCAACCCGCAGCGCAGGATCCCCCTCTAGTCACAGCAACCAAGTTAGGAGGAGCACTTCCACCGCTTCGTAGGTGGCGCGCCGAGAGACGCGGCACTCCGGCGGCGTTCGTGTGGTGAGGTCATCCTGGTCGGGCGTGGCGTCTGCCGTAGTTGAAACCCGGACACTAGGAGTACCGTAGAGGGCACCGAATGGGCGAAGTGCGCGCATGGCATGTCGGGCGCGAGAGCGCCTCCGTCGTCGTGAACCGGACCTCCCATGGCTTTCTCGCGACAGTTGCCATCTTCCTCGGCTTGCTGGCCATCCCGGCGACAATGAGAGGCCTCAATCCGGAGCAGCCCACTTTCGTGGAGGACATCGCGCCGATCCTCCACGAGAACTGCGCCTCCTGCCACCAGCCGGGCGAGATAGGGCCGATGGCGCTCCGCACCTACAGTGAGATCCGCCCCTGGGCGCGGTCGATCGCCCGCGCGGTAGAGAGCCGCGACATGCCGCCCTGGGACGCCGATCCCGGCTACGGGCCGTGGAAGAACGACATCAGCCTTGAGGGAGACCAGATCGCCGCGATTCTGAGCTGGGTTGCCGCCGGCGCGCCCCGAGGAGACGGCGACGAGCCGCTGTTCGAAAGTCAGGAACGAAGCGGCGAGTGGGCGCTTGGCGAACCCGACTGGGTCTACGAGTTCGAGCCCTACGAAGTCGCTGCGGACGGCCCTGACTCGTTCGCCGTCATCCCGATCGAGGCGAGCTTCGAGGAGGACCGCTGGATCAGCGCCGTTGAAGTCCAGCCCGGCAACCGCGATGTGCTTCACCATTTCATCCTGTGGCGCGCCGCCCCCGGCGGCACGGTCCAGGATGCCTGGATCGATGGCTGGGCGGCCGGCGTCGCGCCGAGGGAATTGCCGGCGGGCACCGCCCGTCTGCTGCCGAAAGGGCGCAACCTCCTCGGCGACTTTCACTACCACCCGAGCGGCACCGCAACGACCGATGTGACGAGGGTCGGGGTCTGGTTCGCCGAACCGGAAGAGGTCGAAAAGGAGCTGGTCAACCTTTGGATCATGAACTCGGCCTTCACGATCCCCGCTGGCGACCCGAATCACGAGGCCCGCGCTAACCACGTCTTCACCGAGGACGTCCTCGTCCGTTCCCTAGCGCCGCACATGCACTACCGCGGCAAGGACATGAGGTACACGGCGCACCTCCCTGACGGGACGGAGCGCGAACTACTCAGTGTCAGCCGCTACGACTTCAACTGGCAGACTGCCTACGAGTACGTCGAGCCAGTGGCACTGCCGGCCGGCACGCGGATGGAAGTCGTCGGCCGCTGGGACAATTCGGCCGACAACCCGAACAATCCGGACCCAACGAAGGACGTGCGTTTCGGTGTCGAGTCCACGGCCGAGATGATGGTTGGCTTCGTCGACTTCGTGGTTGCCAAAGGAGTGAGTCCGACACCGATCAGCCCGGTGATCGCGGTGTTGGCTGAACTCGCCCAGATCCACCCCGGCGAGGTTTGGCGGGTTGATACCGAGCGCTACCGGGGGAAGGGCCCGGAACCCACCGCACTGCTACTGCCGCGTGGCGGTGCCGCTGCCGGCCGTTGGTTCGGCGGCGAACCCGGCAACCGGGTCGTGGCGTCGCCGGTCAACGACATCGTCTGGGACGGCAGACACGTAACAGCAACTGTGGGTCGAGGCCGGACAGCGAAGATCGAGGGGCTCGTTCAGGATGACGGATCGCTCCTGCTGGATTTGGGCGCGATGGGTGGCGGCACCGAGGTCAGGGGAACGCCAGCCGAGAACGAAGTGTTGGTGACGCTGCCCAACGGCTGACCGGCCTTCGCATCGAGCGAACAGCCCGGCCCAGTCGTTCGCACGATCCAACCGTCCGTCAGCCTCCGAGGTAGCCTAGCTCCAGTGCCTTCAACACGGCGCGGGTCCGGTCGCGGACACCCAGCTTCGACAACACGTTGGACGCGTGGTTCTTGACGGTGCCCTCGGCGATGCCCAGGGCGTCCGAGATCTCACGGTTGCTGTACCCGCCAGCCATTAATCGCAGGACTTCAAGCTCGCGGGCCGTGAGCCGATCGGGTGGATTGAGGGCATCGAACTCCGGACGCACATGCTCGAGACCGCGCAGCACACGCTCCGTGATTGCTGGACGAATCAAGGATTCTCCACGTGACACGGTTCTGATCGCGTCGGTGAGCTGCTCGAGCGACACGTCCTTCAGCAAGTAGCCACGTGCGCCCGCTTTGATGCCGTCGAGCAGCGCCTCGTCATCGTCGAAGGTCGTGAGAAGAATGGTTGGAGGAAGCTCGTCGGTCCGCCGCAGCTCGTTGAGCAGGTCGATCCCGTTCTTCCCTGGCATTCGAACGTCCAGGAGCACAACGTCAGGGCGTTCGCGGCGAACGACAGCGCTACGGACGCGCCACGTTGGGCCGGTTGCGCAGGACGCCTTCGTCTCGGTGTGTGCCCTGGTCGCTTCAGTCCTGTTGGTGCTCTACCTGCAGACGGTCCGGGTTCCGTGGGCTCCGGCCGTCGTCTATTCGACGCTTGGCACGCTGGTGCTGGTGTCGCTGTATGACCTCGCGCGCTTTGGGTTCCCGACACGATGGTTCGAGACGCTTTGGCTCTACGAGCATCTCGTCAAGATGATCGGCACTCACAGCTCGGTGATCGCGGCGTTCGCGGGCACCGTGCTATGGGCGTGGCAGCCGTACAGTCAGCTCGTTCCGTCGGTGCTCTGGGTGGCTGTCATGATCGCGTATGTCGTTCGTATCCGGCGGCGAGCGGCCTCAAGTCTGCGTGTCGTGCCCAAGGTCGCAGCCGCGTCCGGGTGAGTGTTGTTAGGAATTCGAGTTTGACCCCGAGAAGGCCACCAGCTCACTCGTGAGGGATTCCCGCGGCAGGTATGAGCTCAAGAGGCTCCGCCACGTAGTAGCCCGTTCGCAATGGACACCGACGCGTCGAGTACGAACGGTGCCACTTAGCGGCCTTCGTGAATCGCAGCGACGATCTCCTCGGACTCCATCCGGACGCGCCGCCACTGTCGACGACGCGTCCGGAAGCTCTCCACGGCCAACTTCCGAGCCTCACCATCCTGAGTCCGCGCCGGAACCAGATGCGCGATGGTTTGGCCGTGACGTGTAATCGCCACCGTCTGGCCGTACTCCACGGCCCGCAGTAGTTCCGCCAGGTGCGCCTTGGCCTCGGTCGTGGAAACGTGCCGCATCGCGCCGGTCAGTCCGCGACGCAGGCGTAGTTCGCCGCGTCGTTCACGTCCCCGGACCCGTCGTACTGCGCGTACTGGGGATAGGGGCACAGCGGGCGGGAGAAGCGCTTCCTGTCTTCCAGCGCCTCGCCGGCTTCGAGCATCGCCTCGCTCCAACTGACCGTCCTGTCGCCGAGGGCCACCTGGCCCTCCAGGAACGTGAAGTTCCCGGGATGCTCCGCGAGGATCCGGTCGGGCGCTTCGCCGTTCTCCACCCAGTCGACGATCGCCTGGATGTAGTCGGCGGCCCAGGCGCCGTTTCCGCCCAGGCAGTGGATCATGCCCGGAACCATGAACGTGCGCAGGTAGTCGTCTATCTCGCCGTTCACTTCCCCGGCCTCCACCAGGAACCTCTCCAGCGCCGCGGCGCGGCAGGGAAAGTCGTGCCAGCCGTTGTAGAGGATCAGCTTGCCGCCGCTCTCCTCGAACCTGCTGAAGTCGGGCGCCGGGAGGTCGACCGCGACCATGGCGTCTCTGAGCGCGGGCAGGTCCTTCACCGGGTCGAAGGCGTGGATGTCGAAGCCCGGCGTTCGGTGCATCGCCGCCACGAGCACGTCGACCGTGACGTCGGAAGCTGTCCCCTCGAGGAAGGGCACGGGACCCGTCGCCCAGAGTTGGAAGTCGCCGTTCAGCTCCGCGCCCGGGTAGACGCCCGGCACGACGACGGCGCCCGAGTCGTCCGTGATCCCGGTGTAGATGAAGCGCGCCGTCTCGATCTGGCCGGCCGTGAGGCAGTCGGCGGCGGGACCGTCCTGGCATTCGAGAGCGTCGAGTTCAAGGAGCTCGACCGTGCACTTGCGGGGGTCGCCGACGATACCGTCGGCGACGCCGTCCAGCATGTCGCAGGCTCTCCGGGTGTTCGCGTCCAGCAACGCCACGGAGTCCGCGGTGAGGGGGTTCCGCTTCTGGTGCCGGCTCGTTTCGAGCGCGAACGTCAGCAGACCGAACCCATAGTCGACGGCCGGCGCCCCGGCGATGATCCCGTCGTAGTCGTCCGGATAGCGCAGCGCCTCCATCAGCGCGGCGCGCCCGCCGTTCGAGCAGCCCCAGAGATACGCATGCTCGACGGGCCGGCCGTAGAACTCCTGGATGATCCGCTTCGCCAGCACCGTCGTCAGGTGATTGGCGCGGAAGCCGAAGTCCAGTTGCGCGTGGTCGTTCCGGTAGAAAGACGCGTCGTTGTCCGGCTCATGGCCGGTGTCGGTCGTCGCCATGGCGAAGCCGTCGTCGAGCAGGCTGCTCGTGTCTCCGATCACGCCGGCCAGGCCCCCGGGGGCGTGGAACATGAACCGCCCCGTCCAGCCCTCGGCCGGCATGCGGACCTCGAAACGGATCGTCGCGTCGATCGTGCCGCGGACCCGGCAATGCTCCGGGACCTCGCCCGTGGCGGGGACCAGTACGCCCGGCCCCACGGCGTGGTCCGAGTCGGTCAGGAGGTAGAGCGCGTCGCAGCGGTCCGCGGGCGAATCCGCCGCGAGGGCGATGCCCGGAAGGGCGAGGCAGACCGATGTCAGTAGGGCGGGAAGGCGCATGTGAGTCTCCTGGGTCAGGCAGTCGAATGACGAAGCGCGCGGCCCGACAGTTCGCGGGTCAGAAGTCCAGGGTCAGCTCGATGCCGTAGCGTCGGGGTGTCTCGATCATACGGATGGCGGCGGCATATGGCGGGCCCGACTGGCCCTAGTTCACGGCGTTCTCCTCCGTGAGGTCGCTGCTGTGGCCGCGACAGTCTCCTGTGCGGATCGATCGGGGGTAGACTTGGCTTCGACACAACGATATTGTTGTGTCGTGTTGCCTGAACTTGACCCCGTGACCGGCTATCTACCGCCCGGCGTTCACGATGCCCTGTGGTCCGATGTCGCCGCAGGCTTCGCTGGCAACGCTCACCGTGAGCGCCTGATGGTAGGTCTGCTGTCGGCGTGTCGCAACTTGGCGGCGGTCGGCTGCCGGGAGCTTCTGCTGAACGGGAGCTTCGTTACGGCGAAGTCACTGCCCGGGGACTACGACGGAGCTTGGGAAACGACGGGCGTCGACCCGGACCGCTTGGATCCGGTCCTGCTCGACTTCAGTAATCGCCGTGCGGCGATGAAGGAGAAGTACTTGGGAGATCTCTTCCCGGCATCGGCGCTGGCAGCGCCGGGGGTGCTCTACCGCGACTTCTTCAAGACGGACCGGTCAGGCGTCGAGAAGGGCGTCGTACTGGTCGAACTGGGGAGCTTGCCATGATCACAAACGAGAGGCAGTACAGGATCACGCGGAGAAAGGCAGCTGACTTCGCAGGCGCGATCAAGGAGTTCGACGCGAAGTCGCCCGAACGCACGGATGTGCATCCGAGGCTGCGGCGCGCCGAACTGGAGGCCATGAAGAGCCAGCTAGCCGACCTGCGTGAGGAGCTTGAAGAGTACGAGCGCTTGAAGGCCGCCGATCCTTCGGTCATCTCGGTGGCCTCGCTCGACGAACTTGCCGACGGCTTGATCAAGGCCAGGATTGCGGCTGGCTTGAGTCAGCGAGCGCTCGCGGAACGTCTTGAGCTCAAGGAGCAGCAGATACAGCGGTACGAGGCGGAGCGGTACGCGTCTGCCAGCTATCGGCGACTGTGCGAGGTCGCGCGGGCACTGGACATCCGGATGCAGAACGAGGTTCTCCTCTCGGTGGCGCCATCCGTTGCGTAGTGCCTGCCCGTGTTGCGCCGGATGCCCTGTCTAAACTGGCTGGCCGGTCTTCTGTCATGCACGCCTTGATCAAGTCCCACCGAACCGAGATCCGAGCCCTCGCGGAGCGACACGGTCTCCGCGATGTCCGCATCTTCGGCTCGATGGCTCGCGGAGACGCGGATGATGCGAGTGACGTCGACCTGCTGGTCACTCTGCCGCCGGGACGCACCGGCTTGGCGCTTGGGGCGCTCCTGATGGACGTGCAGGCTCTTCTTGGCCGGCGGGTTCACGTAGTGACCGACCACAGTCTCCACCCGGGGCTCCGGGACCGGGTGCTTGAGGAAGCGCGAATGCTCTGAGCGTGAGCAGGCGGCGCCCGCCTACTCCCTCCGCTGCAGCACCGGGTAGAACTGCGTGAACACGTTGTCCGTCGCAGCGTGCTCCGCATGGCAGTCGTAGCACCGGTCCTTCGGGAACGCTGACGCCGACTCCCTCAATCCTCCGGACCGGTCGCGGAAGCTGAGGTAGGCCCAGCCTTCGGGGTAGCGGTCGCTGTCCTTGACCGCGACCTCCATCCCCAGGAAGTCCTTCTCGAAGTAGCCGGCCTGGTTGATGGCCTCACGGGAGCCGGGGCGGAAGACGTCCATGGGGAGCATGGTTCCCTCGGGGAACTGGCCGGTCTCCATGAAGTAGCGGTAGGCCTCCGGCTGGATGTAGACGTTGGTGAAGGCGCCTGGCCCTTCGCGCTCGGCGGCGTCTTCGTTGTAGCTGAGGCCGAGCGAGGCTCCGACGAAGACCCAGGTGCGGTAGCCGTCGGGACGGATGAGGTCGCCGTCGGCGGTGTAAGTGGGGACGGCCATGCCGTCGAGCGATGGGGCGGCGTCCGACTGTTGGGCGACGGCGACGAAGGCCGCGATCAGAAGGATGAGGGCTGCTGCGATTGCGATGTTGCGCACAGGCGGTCAGGCCCAGCTCAGGTCGTGCTTCGAGATCGGAAGCGAGCGGATCCGCTTGCCGGTCACGGCGAAGATCGCGTTGCACAAGGCCGGCGGGACCGGCGGCAGCGCGGGTTCACCCAGACCGGTGGGCTGGTTGTCGCTCATCACCCAGTGGACTTCCACCGGCGGCGCCTGGTCGATGCGGAGCAGCTTGAAGTTGTGGAAGTTGCTCTCGTTCGTGCGGCCGCCGTCGAAGGTGATCTCCTGGTCGAGCGCCTGGCCGAGGCCGTCGAGGGCAGCGCCCTGGACCTGGTTGACGGCGTTGCTCGGGTTGACGAGCTGCCTGCCGACGTCGCCGGCGACCCAGATCCTGTCGACGCCGAGTTCGCCTTCCTTGCTGACCGTGGCCTGGACGACTTCGGCGAAGTAGCCGCGGTGGCTGAAGTGGAACGCGACGCCCTGGGCGGTGCCCTCGGGCAGGTCCGCCTTGCCCCAACCCGACTTGTCGCGCACGAGTTCGAGCACGGCCTTCATCCGCTTGGGGTCGAAGGCGGTCCTGGTCCCGGCGGGAGCCGAGTCGAGCAGGTCGAGCCGGAACTGGAGCGGGTCCTTGCCGGCCTCGACCGCGAGTTCGTCGATGAACGACTGGACGACGAACGAGATCGCGTTGCTGGTCGGAGCGCGCAGCGCTCCCGTCGGGATGCCGAGCGGCATCTTCGACGCCTGGAGCGCGAAGTTCGGCACGAAGCCCTGCGGGAACTCGTTCGGCATCATCTCGGCGCTCGGGGCGAACCGCCGACCCTCGCCGAAGCTGACGAAGTGGTCGCGCCACGCCGTCAGTTTGCCGGCCTCGTCGAGACCGCCCTGCAGATAGTGGTAGCCGCCGGGGCGGAAGTAGTCGAAACGCGTGTCGTCCTCGCGGTTCCACACCAGCTTGACCGGAACTCCCGCCTGCCGCGCGATCAGCGCCGCCTCGAGCATGTAGTCCCAGTACAAGCGCCTCCCGAAGCCCCCTCCCATCCGGGTCAGGTGGATCGTGATCTGGTCCTCGGGAATGCCGAGCGCCTTGGCCAGGTCTCCGCGCGCGAACTGTGGAGTCTGGATCGGCGCCCACATCTCGAGCCCGCCATCGTGGAAGTGTGCGGTCGTGTTCTGCGGCTCGAGCGGCGCATGGGCGAGGAAGGGGTACTGGTAGGCAGCCTCGACCGTCTTCGCAGCGGAGGCCAGGGCCCCGGCCGCGTCGCCGTCGTTCCTGAGATCCTGTTCCGGCGCCTGCTTCGACAGCTCCTCGGCCTGCCGATCGAAGGCCGCGGTGCTCTGGGACGCGGTCGGCCCTTCGTCCCAGGTGACCTCCAGCTTGCTGCGGGCCTCGTTGATCAGCCACCAGGAGTCGCCGACGATGGCGATGCCGTTCGGCAGCCCGACCTGAAACATCGAGGGCGCGGGCGCGGCGCTTCCGGCCTCAGCGGTCGAGTCGACGACGAACGCGTCGGTGACGCCGGGCGACGCCTTGACCGCGTCGAGGTTGGCGCTCTTCACCTTGCCGCCGTGGACCCGGCACTTCTCGAACACGGCGTACTTCATGCCGGGCACGGTGACGTCGATGCCGAAGAGCGGCTTGCCGGTGACGATCTGCGGGTTGTCGACGCCGGGGATCTCCTGGCCGATGATCCTGAAGTCCTTCGCGTCCTTGAGCGGAACGGTCCGGGGATTCGGCGGCTCGACCCCGGCCGCGGCGCTCGCCAGCTCGCCGTAGGACAGCGACTTGTTCTTGAAGTGGACGGCGCCGGCCTCGGTGGTGCACTTCTCGGGCTTCGTCTTCCACTCCTTCGCCGCTGCTTCGACGAGCATGGCGCGGGCGGCGGCGCCCACGCGGCGCATCGGCTCGTAGTGCATCGGCGTGGCCATGCTGCCGCCGGCCATCTGGCCGCGGTACTTCGTCGCGTCGAAGTCCGCCTGCTCGACGCGCACCTGGCTCCAGGGGATGTCGAGTTCTTCGGCGATGAGCATCGGCAGCATCGTCTTGACGCCCTGACCGATCTCGGGGTTCTGGGCCATGATCGTTGCGATGCCGTCCGGCGTCAGGCGGATGAACGCGTTGAGCGCCGTCTCGGCGTCGGCGGTGGCGGCGACGGCGCCGCGCGCGCCGTCCAGCGAGAAGCGGGCACCGATCAGCATGCCGCCGCCCGCCAGGGCGGTGACGTGGAGGAAGCCGCGGCGGGAGAGGTTGCCTGTCTTGTCCACGGCGTTCATGCCTCACTCCCTCCCGCGCCCGTGGCCGTTTCGTGACTGGTGGCCGATGGAGCCTGTGCGATGTCCGCGGCACGGTGGATAGCCGTCCGGATGCGGCTGTAGGTCGCGCAGCGGCAGATGTTCCCGCTCATCGCTTCGTCGATGTCGCCGTCGGTAGGCGCCGGGTTGTTCGCGAGGAGCGCCGAAGCCGACATGATCTGGCCGGCCTGGCAGTAGCCGCACTGCGGTACGTCGATCTCCTGCCAGGCGAGCTGCACGGGATGGGCGCCGTCCTCGGACAGGCCCTCGATCGTCGTGATCTCCTTGCCCTCGGCACGCGAGACCGGCATGCGGCAACTGCGCTCCGGCTCGCCGTCGACGTGCACGGTGCAGGCCCCGCAGAAGGACCGGCCGCAGCCGAACTTGGTGCCCTTGAGGTCGAGTTCGTCGCGGAGTACCCAGAGCAGGGGCATCTCCGGCGGCGCGTCGACCGTCGTCGACTTGCCGTTCAGCGTGAAGGCGATTGCCATGTTCGTTCTCCTCGAGGGCCGTTGCGGGGCGGCGACTTACTGGCTGGTCATACAGTGAATGAAACGCGGAGTGAGGTCAAGGGCTCGCCCGCGATGTCGAGCTCAGTCCTGCAGTGCCTCCAGCTTTCGCCGGAGGGACCGGCAGAGGCTGGAACCGTCGTCGCCCGTCTCGTAGACGTAACGGTCGGGCCGAATCAACACGCTGGACGCGTTGTTCCGGCCAAGCCAGCGGGTGAGTTCGCCATTCGCGTCGGAAAGGTCGCGGTCGAGATGGAGGACGGTGCCGCCGAGGACCTCCGTGAACCAGTCCCTGTCGGCGCCGGCGGTCGGGGAGCTCACGACGAGTGAGAACTCCGGACCCAGCAGGTCGTCGAGCCAGGTTTCGCCGCCGGTGGTCGTCACGCGGGGCCTGATCATGCGTGCCCCGGAGGCCTCCGACCCTCCGATCAGCCCCTGTTGATAGGGCTGCCGGTTCGTCATGCGCCGCATCAGGGAGAAGCCGGTCTTTCTCTTCCTGCGGCCGCGGAAGAAGGAGTAGTTGCGGTTCGCGATGGCGAGCGGAGTCGAGGCGCTGATCATCCTGCCCCGCTTCGATGCGCCCTCGATCAGGCGCGCGCAGTGGTCCCAGCACTCTTCCTGGTAGGTGTCCAGAAGCGCCGGTCCGGCCAGCCCTCGAAACAGGAGTTCGAACTTGAAGGCCAGGTTCAGGGCGTCGCGGATGCCCATGTTGAGGCCCTGGCCGGAGAAGGGCGGCGACTGATGGGCGGCATCTCCTGCGAGCAGCAGTCGACCGGCGCGCCACGCCTTCGGCATCGAGCCATGGAAGAGGAAGGGCTGAACACGGAGGATCTCGCACGAAGCCGGGTCGAAGTACTCGGAGATCGCCTCGAGGGCATCTTCGGCGGTGAAGTTCCGGGCTAGCGCCTCCCCGGCTTCGAAGTCGAAACGGACATGCTTGTGGTGCCCCTTGAAGTACACAACGGAACGGTTGCGCCGGCACCTGATCTCGGAGCCGTCCGGAAGGGAATCGAAGAGCTTCTGGTCGTGGACGACGAGGTCGACGACGATCCACTGGCGCCGGTAGCCGAAATCGACTCGCTCCGCCCCGATCGCGGAGCGGCAGAAGCTGCCGCCGCCGTCAGCTCCGACGGCGAAGCGGCCGGTGAACTCATGGCGCTCGCCCGTGTCGCGGTTCGTCGCGACCACCTTCGCGGCTTCGCCCGAGCCGTCGACCGCGCACACCTCGTAGCCGAGGAACGCGTCGACGGCGACGCCCTTCGCGAAGTCGTCGCGCAGCAGGCGCTCGAGCGCGGGCTGGTGGAACACCATGCCGCCCATCGGGAACCCGAACCGCTTCGGGGCCTGGAGGAAATCGAGCGTCATGAGCAGCCGGCGTTTCTCGTCGACGAACTCGTTTCGCGCGTACGGCGACGCGTCCTCGGGGATCAGCCTCTGGAGGATCCCCATGGACGTGTAGATGCGGCAGCTCTCCGGGTCGAGGACCATCGCCCGGGGCGTGGGATAGACATCCGGCTCGCGGTCGAAGATCGCCGCCGACCGGCCGCGAGCCCGAAGCAGGTTGGCCAGCGTGGCCCCCGTCGGCCCGCAGCCGATGATCAGTACGTCGTACTTCTTGTTCTCGCTCACGCCGCGGCGCCAGGAGCCCCGAAACCGGGGCAGGCTAGCAGACAGAAGACGGGGCCGGCGCGAGAGAGCCGGTAGGCTTCGACCGCGTCACAGCGCCATGACCTTGGACGAAGAGGAGACCGACGTGACCGGGGACGACGTGACCGGGGAAACCAGGGAAGACAGGCGGTCCTGGCCCCGCCGCGTTCTCGCGGGCACGGTCGTCGTGGTCATGGAGTTCGTCGCGTGCGTCGTGGGTTCCGTCGCCGCGCAGGACGAGCCGCGCACGGCATCGGGCCGGCCGGACTTCACCGGCACCTACGACCCGGCGACGGTGACCCCGCTGCAGCGGCCGGTGGAACTGGGCGATCGGCTGTCGCTGACCCGGGAGCAGGCGGCGGAGATCGCCCGCGAGCGAGCCGAGTTCGCGGCGAACGCGGGGCGCTGGAGCAGTCCAGAGCGGGACGCGCCTCCCGTCGGCGGCGCCAGCGCCTTCGGCTTCGAGGACGATCCGGAGGCGGGCGAGGCTCTCGGCGCCGGCCGGGTCGGCGGCTACAACTGGTTCTGGGTCGACCAGGGCGACAGCGCTTTCCAGATCGACGGGGAGTTCCGGACGTCGATCATCACCGACCCGCAGAACGGCCGCATGCCGGCGATGACCGAGGACGGCCGCGAGAAGGCGGCGGCCCGGGTCGCGGCGTTCCGGCACGAGAACACGGGCACGGCCTGGTGGCTCGGCCGCGAGGTCGGCCCCTACGACGACATCGAGCTGCGGCCGCTTGCTGAACGCTGCATCCTCAGCCGCAGTCGCTCCGGACCGCCCGCCAGGCCCTCGCTCTACAACAACACGAAGCGCATCGTGCAGACCGAGGACCACTTCATGGTTCTGGCGGAGCAGATTCACGACGCGCGGATCGTGCGCCTGAACTCGGAGCATCCGCCGCCGGACGTGACCTTCTTCATGGGCGACTCGATCGGCTACTGGGAAGGCGACACCCTCGTCGTCGAAACGACGAACTTCCGCGAGCACCTGGATACCTCCGTGCAGCGGAAGGTCACCGAGCGCTTCTCCCGGCTCGGTCCCGACACCCTGCTCTACGGCTTCACCGTCGAGGACCCGGCGACCTGGATCGAGCCCTGGAGCGGCGAGTATCCGTGGCGGCAGACGAGCGCCAAGCTCTACGAGTACGCCTGCCACGAAGGCAACTACGCGATGGGCGGCATCATGCGCGGCGCGCGCATCCTCGAGCGGGAAGCTCTCGAAGCCGGGAACCGGTAGGGCCCTTGAGCAGCTTTCAGCAGATCGCCGACTTCCGGGACGAGTGCGACTGCCTCGCCGAGGTCCTGGAGCCGCTCGCGGACGCCGACTTCGAGCGGGCCACCCTGTTCAAGGGGTGGACGCTCCACGACGTCGTCGCGCATCTCCACATCTTCAACTACGCCGCCGACGCCTCGTACCACGATCAGTCCGCCTTCGACGGCTTCAAGCAGTTCATGGCCGAGCGCCGCGGCCGGCTCAACCTCCGCGAGCTGACGGACGAGTGGTTCGAGGGCAAGCGGAACCGCGCGGTCTACGAAGTCTGGCGCGAGTACTACCCGCGGATGTGCGACCGGCTGGAAGGGCTCGATCCGAGGACGCGAGTGGAGTGGTTCGGCCCGCCGATGAGTGTGCGCAGCTCGGTCACCGCCAGGCAGATGGAGACCTGGGCCCACGGCCAGGAGGTCTTCGACGTCCTCGGCCTCGACCGCGACGAGTCAGACCGGATCAGGAACATCGTCTTTCTGGGATTCAACACCTTCGGCTGGACCTACGCGGTCCGCGGCCTCGAAGTGCCGGGCGTCGTTCCGGCGCTCGAGCTAACGGCGCCTTCCGGCGAGGTCTGGACCTGGAACGCGGACGAAACGACCAACCGGATCATCGGCGCCGCGGTCGAGTTCGCCCAGGTGGTCACCCAGGTCCGCAACATCGCCGATACGTCGCTGGAGGTTGTGGGGCCCATCGCCACCGAGTGGATGAGCATGGCGCAGTGCTTCGCCGGCGGCCCCGAAACGCCACCGGCTCCGGGCACGCGGCACAAGGCGTAGCGCTGCTAAACTGCCCGGCTTGCCGCTACCGCTGGGAGGTCGTCTAACGGTAGGACATGCGGCTCTGGACCGTAGAATCGGGGTTCGAATCCCTGCCTCCCAGCCATCTTGCCGGCCCACACCGCCGACGGCCGCGATGGGGTTTCAGCGTTACTGCGCTGCCGCCCAGGCCCGCACCTGCGGCAGATCGAAGCGGCTGACGTCCGGGAACTCCGTCAGCACGGACTCCGGGTAGCCGTTGGCGGCCCCCTTGAGGTGGTGGTCGAAGAACGCCCGGACGAAGGTGTTGATCGTGTCGCTGAGCCGAGCACCATCGACGCGGCCGGCGTCGCCGGGCAGGGCCTGGCGCACGGCGGCCGGGAGGAACATGATGTCGCTGAGTTCCATGTGCGTCGCTTCCGTTTGCAGCTTGACGCGCACGATGTCCTCGCGCGTGCCCATCGTGGCTAGCGGCTCGAAGAAGAACTCGTTGCTGTAACTCGCGGGATCCTCACTCGTCAGGACGAGGAGCGGCGTGCGCACGTTCTTGCCGAGGACGTCGGAAAGCCAGTGGGTGCCGTCGAAGTTGATCGCCACCCTGGCCCGCTGGTCCACCTGTGCCGCGCTCACCGCCGCGGCCGCTCCGTAGGACATGCCGAAGTAGCCCAGGTCGGCTAGCGAGGTGCGCATGAGAATCCTAGCCAGGACATCATCTGCCGGCGGTTCGGATTCGAGGAAGTCGACGAGCGCGATCATGTCGTCGCGCCAGCGCGTGGCCCACGGACCGAGACCGCCATCGTCCACCGACCGAATCACTGCGCCATGGCGCTTCCCGACATCAGGGCTGTAGCGGCCGTCCGGGTCCGGAGCTGCGGCCGCCCCCATGACCGCGTCGCGCCAGTCCTGATCGTAGGTGACCGAAGTGCCGTCCGGAAACAGGACCCCACTCGACCCGCCGGGGTGAGCCACACTGAAGACGACGTAACCGTGGCTCGCGAGGTCCTCCATCAACACCGTGTTCTGGGAGACATAGGAGAGTCCCCCGTGTGAGAAGACGAGTGCCGGGAAGGGGCCGCCGGCGGCTACGGGTGCTCCCTCATGGCTATGGGTCGCGGCGCTGGCGAGGGTGTCGAACAGCGCCGGGTCCCGAATCACGGGCGACAGGGCCTCGAGCAGTGGTCGGACGAAGACGTCGAACTCTCGCCCCTCCGTGTAGTTACGCGGCTGTCCGCTGACACCGGCGGCCGGATACCAGACGCGAGCCATGAGCCGTCGCCCCGCGCGATCGCTGTCGCGCCGGGAAGGGTACCTGTCGTCTACGAACTCGAAGTCGAGAACGCCGACCACGAAGCCGCCGGTCGGCGCTGGCAGCCGAACGCTGGGGCCTTGCGCCGCCAAGGCAGCCGCTTGGGCCAAGGCGAGGACGAGGGCGGTGAAGAGCCTCGCCCGCGGATAGAGCATCTGGCGGCGAATCGCTACACGCCCTCGACGATCACGACATCCGTGTCAGTCGACTGGCTGAGCTTCTCTCTCAGGTCGGCGAAGGCGGCCCCGTCCTGCCATTCCTTGGCCTGTTCGACGCTGTCGAACTCGACGATGACGAGACGGTCGGGCTTCCAGTCGCCCCTGATGGCCTCGGCGGCGCCGCCGCGCACCAGGTACCTGCCGCCGTGGGCCTCGACGACCGCCGGCACCTGCTCCAGAGCGCGGTTGTAGGCGTCTTCGTCTTTCACTTGAACACTGATGATCGCGTATCCAGCCATGGTGGGGCCTCCTAGCCGTGGGTTGAGTGTCAGGGTAGCGCGAACACGAACAGGTTGTTGCCCGAGCTGGGACGCAGCTCCGGTGTGAGCCCGGACAGCAGGGCCGCCGACCGGTTGCCGGTGCTGGCCGCGACGTACTGGCGGCCGTCGACGGCGTAGGTGATCGGGAAGCCGGTCACGGGCGAGCCGAGGTTGATCTCCCAGAGGCTCTCGCCGGTCTTGTCGTCCAGCGCGCGGAACCGGCCGTTGCCGTCGCCGACGAAGACCAGGCCGCCACCGGTCACGAACAGGGACATCAGGCCCGCGCGCTGCTCGTACGTCCATAGCGACTTGCCCGTTTCGGCGGACACGGCGTGGACGGATCCGCTCAGGTCGGTGCCGGGCGCGATCTGGTGCTCGGCGTCCAGGGCGTAGATCTGGAGCCGGCCGGAGCGGGTCGCCGTCATCAGGGCGCAGGAGTTGCGCATCGGCACGTACATCGCGTTCGTCAGCGGGCTGTAGGCGCCCGCCTGCCAGTCCTTGCCGCCGATGTAGGTGGGGCAGACGTAGGCCTCCTGGCCCAGCTCGCGGAACACGACTTCCGAGTTCTCGGTGACCGCCCCGGTGGCGCCGTCGATCGTGCTGATCACGTTCTGCCGGATCGTCGGCCGCGCCCACAGGAACTCGCCCGTCTCGCGGTCGAGGGTGTAGACGACGCCCGTTTTGCCGGGAATCCCGGTCATCACCTTGCGCGTCTCGCCGGGTTCGAGGCGGGGGTTGATCCAGTCGACTTCGTCGGCGTCGGGGGCGACGGCGGTATCGACGAGCATGCGCTCGAAGGGATGGTCGAGGTCCCAGTGGTCGTTCAGATGCTGGTAGTGCCAGGCGATCTCGCCGGTGTTCGCGTCGAGCGCGAGCGTCGAGTTGTGGTACAGGTGCCGGAGTTCCCTGCCGCCGAGCAGGAACTTCGGCGCCGGTGAGGTCACCGAGGTGCCGATGTAGATGAGCTCCAGGCCCGGGTCGTAGCTCGGCACCATCCAGGTGCCGACGTGGGTGCGGTCCTCGAACGGGGTGTCGCCCCAGGTCTCGTCGCCCGGCTCGCCGGGCGCCGGGACCGTGCGGCGGCGCCAGAGTTCGGCGCCGGTCTCCGCGTCGTGAGCGACGATGACGCAGGAGTCGGGCCCGCCGCGGGGCAGGCAGCTTCGGCCCGAGATCACCTTGCCGTCGGCGATGATCGGGCCGGAGCTGTGCATTGCCGGCTGCGTCTTGTAGTCGAGGATCATCGTCTCCCAGACCAGCTCGCCCGTCACGGCATCGAGCGCGAAGACGAAGTTGTCGACGCTGGTGTCGATGATCAGGCCGCCGTGGATCGCGATGTTGCGGTTGTTCGCGGCGAGGCCTCCGACCTGCTGGAGGATGTTCTCCGGGTGCTCGCGGCGGTACTCCCAGATGAGGTCCCCTGTCACCGCGTCGATGGCCTGGATGACGTCGATGGGGTTCGGCATGTACAGCACGCCGTCGTAGGCGAGGGGCGTCCCCTGCTGGCGGCCTTCACTGAGGCCGCGCGACCAGACCATGCGCAGCTTGCCGACGTTCTCGGGGGTGACCTGGTCGAGCGGGCTGTAGCCCCAGCCGTCGAGCGTCCGGCGCCACATCAGCCAGTCGTCGTCGCTCGGGTTCTGGAGCATGGCGTCCGTGACCGGGACGATGTCGCCGCGTTCCGGTTCGGGCGCCGATTGTGCTTCCGCGACCCGAACGCTCGGGGCAGCTACGAGAATGGCGGCGAGGAACGCCAGCCGGCGGAAGAGATCGCGCTGAGTCACGAAGGTGCGACTCTAGCGCGGAAGAACGCTAGCGTGACGACGTGAGTGGGACCTCGAGGTCCTCTTCGCCGTCACGTCTCACCACGGTCACCGTGACGACGTCGCCGACGCGGAAGTCCTCCACGATCGTGTGGACGTCGTTCACGGAGGCGACCTCCCGACCTTCGATCGCGGTGATCAGATCGCCCAGGACGATGCCGCGACGTGTGCGCCGGCTAGCCCGCATACCCGCCTTGTCCGCGCCGGAGCCGGGGACCACGTTGGTCACCAGCGCGCCCTTCACGCCGCGCGCCCGCAGCAGGGAATCGTCCAACTCGACGCCGATCAGCGGCCGCTCGACCTCGCCGTGCGCGATCAGCTCCGGGACAACCCAGTTCACCGTGTCCACCGGGATCGCGAATCCGATTCCGCCCCAACTGCCGCTGGAAGAGACGATCTGCGTGTTTACGCCGATCAGGCGGCCGCTCGAGTCGAGCAGGGGGCCGCCGGAGTTGCCGGGGTTGATCGCGGCGTCGGTCTGAATCACTCTTCGGATCAGGCGGTTGGTGAGCGAAGACACCTCGCGATCCAGCGCGCTGATCACGCCCGTCGTCAAGGTGTGGTCGAGGCCGAAGGGGTTGCCTATTGCCAGTACCGATTGGCCGACCTGAAGGTCGCGCGAGATGCCGACGGCGATGGGCCGCAGCTTCTCAGCCGGCGCGTCGATCTTCAGCACGGCAAGGTCCACATGCGGGTCGCCCCCCACCAGCTCGGCCGGCCAGGTTGTCTGGTCGCTGAGGGTGACGAGTCTCTCGTGACCGCGGAGCACGACGTGGAAGTTGGTTACAACGTGCCCCTTCGTGTCCCAGATGAACCCGGTGCCTGTGCCCTCCGGGACGCGATCGATGCGCCGTGCGAAGACGTTCCGACGATTCGTCACGGTCGTGATGTTCACCACCGATGGCGAGGCCTGCCGGAAGAGCTTTACCGTGGTCCGTTCCTCCGGCAAGAGGCTTCCAGCCGGCGCCACCTGTCGTGGCTCGTTGCGGCTGTCCGCTTGGAGGACGCTGCCCTGCCACCTCGAACCGAAGACGAAGGCAAGAACGGCAAGGACGAACAGCCCGGAGACTGCGGCGAACCGCGGCCGGCGCCGATTCTGTGACCCGGTGTGCACTTCCTGCGGCATGGGCTAAAGCTAACAGGCTGCGGGCGGGGGTTTGTTCCAGAGCGCAGCCGGTCTGACGACCGGCACCTTTCCCCGGGCCGCCTGCGGCGGCAACCGGCGGGGACGTCGGCGCACCCAGTGTGGGGTCGCTGGCGGCTACACTGGCCGCATGATTCTCACAAACGAGTCAGTGTCCAGGACGGAGTTCGAGGCCGGTACGGGTTGGGCTCTCAAACCGGAGGGCGCCTGCAAGGGCTCGGCGTGCGTGCCTCTCTTCGACCGTGCCCCGGCGTCGTCGGGCCCGATCGACGGGCTTGCCGTTGCCGAGGCGATCGGTCTGCCGGTCGTGCACGACGAGGAGCACGGCGTGTGGGCACTGGGCCCCGAGTCGCTCGGCTCGCGAGCGCTCGTGTCCGCCGAGGACGCCGAGTTCGAACTGCCCGATCTCGATGGAAGGCCGTTCCGGCTCTCGAGCCTGCGCGGGCGGAAGGTCGTCGTCTACGCCTGGGCGCCCTACTGAGGGTGCTCGGCCCACCTGCCCGGGTGGCAGGCGTTGCGCGACGAGCTTTATCCGCAGGGATTCGAACTGGTCACGGTCGGTCTCGACACGTTGGGGGCCGAGGGCTGCCGCGCCTTCATCGAGGCCGCGAAGCCGAAGCATCCCTCCCTGGTCGATCGCCACCACCTGCTGGCCAGGGTCTTCGGCGTGATCAACATCCCCAGCTCGGTCTGGATCGACGAATCGGGCACGATCGTCCGGCCGGCGGAGGCCGCGCCCGCGCCGCCGGCGGGCAAACCGCCGAACGTGGGGTCTCGCTCCCCGGTTCCCGGTCGTTTCGGCGAGATGCTGCAGGAGGCGGCGAAGATCCCGGCCGACACCGATGCCTACCACCTTGCGCTGCGCGATTGGGTTGAGAAGGGCGCCGAGAGTCGATTCGCGCTGTCGCCGGAAGAAGTCGTTGAACGGTCGAGGCCGCGCGACGCGAACGTGTCTCTAGGACACGCCCACTTCGAACTCGCCTCGCACCTGGAGCTCGAGGGTCACCACGAGGCGGCCGTTCGCCACTTCCGCGAGGCGCACCGGCTGGTCCCCGACAGTTGGTCCTTCCGCCGCCAGGCCTGGTCGCTCGAAGGCGGCGCCGAGGGTCCGTTCGCGCGCTTCTGGCAGGGCCCGAGCGAAGAGGACCCGGAGGCATGGCCCTACGAGGGCGATTGGCTCAGCGACATCCGCGAGGAGGGGCCGGAGAACTACGCCGAGCGCTTCGAGCCGTAACTGGGTGCGCCGCCCTTCCGGCGCTACCATCCGCCACCGTGATGCAAGTCGAGGCGGAGTCCGGTCTCACCACAGCGTTGGAGCGCCGCCGCCGGCAATGGCGCGACTTTGACGGCACCGCCCGTCTCTGGGGCCGTGACGCCTCGCTCTGGACCGACTCGGGCGAGGAGGAGTGGCTCGGCTGGCTGGATGTCGACCACCTGGGCCATCTGACGTTCGGCAACACCGACGGCAAACGTGTCGCAACGGAGGCGGCCGCGCTCGCTGAGCACCTCGTCGGACCGCCGTTCGAGCGCTGCCTGCTCCTCGGTATGGGCGGCTCGGCGCTCGGTGCCGATCTGCTGTGGCGGGCGCTACCCCGGCAAGTCGACGCGCAGTTCATCGTCCTCGACACGACGGACCCTCGGGAGATTGCCCGCGCCCTCGATGGAGTCGATCGGTCGGCGCTGCGCGTCATCGCCGCGTCGAAGTCGGGCGGCACGCTTGAAACCCGGCTAGCGTTCGAGTTGCTGCTCGACCGGCTGGGCGGGGACGCGCCGCGGGCCGCCCTGACCGTCACCGACCCTGGTTCAGCGCTGGAGGCGCGAGCCCGAACCGCCGGAGTCCCGGTCGTCTTCGGCCAGCCTGACGTCGGCGGCCGGTTTTCCGTGCTGTCGGCGTTCGGCCTGGCTCCGGCCGCGGTCGCCGGGATCGATCCGGTGCCGCTGCTGGCGAGCGCCCGCGCGATGGCCCGGGCCTGTCGCGTGGACGAAGAGGAACCTGCAACGAACCCCGGAGTCGAACTGGGCCTGCTGCTCGCCGCGGCGCACGACTGCAGCCGCGACAAGCTCTACCTCCATGCGCCCGATGGGCTTGCGGAGATGGTCGCCTGGGTAGAGCAACTCCTCGCAGAGTCGCTCGGCAAGGGCGACGTGCTGCTACTGCCGGTCACGGCTGCGGGCTTGCCGGCGGAGTCCGCGCCTGACCGACTCGACATCGAACTCTCTCCCGCCGACCTCGGCGGCGAGTTCTTCCGCTGGCAGTTCGCCACGGCGGTGGCCGGCGCACTGCTGGGCGTCAACCCGTTCGACCAACCGGACGTGGAGTCGTCCAAGGTCGTCACCCGGCGTTACGTCGAACGGATGAAGGCCGGCGATGCGCCGGCGCCCGGCGGCGTGGTCCGGCTGAGCGAGGTCAGCGAGCTTGGGCTGGACCA
Source organism: Holophagales bacterium (assembly GCA_009836625.1). Lineage (GTDB taxonomy): Bacteria > Acidobacteriota > Thermoanaerobaculia > Multivoradales > Multivoraceae > Multivorans. Next base: position 535,876 of record VXVC01000007.1, on the reverse strand, counting down.
ACTCCTGGGCACCCACCTCGCGACGTTTCCGGACCGTGGCTACGCTGTCGTCTCGGCCTACCTGGACCGCAGCGACCGCAACCGGGAGCTACTCGACGCGTTGCGCCGCGGCGTCGCCCGACGCACCGGCGGCGCGTCCGTGCTCGGCTTCGGGCCGAGCTTTCTGCACTCCACCGGCCAGGCCCACAAGGGCGGCCCCAACCGCGGCCTGTTCCTGCAGATCACCGCCGATCCACCGGCCGCCGACGTTCCGATACCGGGCGAGGGCCTGACCTTCGGCCAGGTCCAGCTCGCCCAGGCGTGGGGCGACTACGAGGTGCTGGTCGAACGGGACCGCCGGGTGCTGGCGGTCCACATTGACGGCGAGGTCGAAGCGGGGCTGCGGCGGTTGATCGAGGCGCTCGGCTAGCGGCGGCCGCGTGGCCGGCCGGCCGGCTTGCCCATCAGTTCGTCCAAGCCGACGTTGAACTCGGCGACGATGCGGATCAGGACGTCCAGGCTGACGCGGAGCTCGTCCCGCTCGATCCGGGACAGGTCGGACGCCGGAATCCCGACTCGCTCGGCCAGCTCCGGCTGCGTCAGCTTGTTCTTCCGCCGCAGGCGGCGGATCCGGTGGCCCATGAGCTGGACCTGCTGGACTGTGGCTTCCTGGCTCATCGTTGCTCGATCCTAGAATCCGAGAATGGTAGCGGCGGGTGTGTTCCCGGCCTGAGATCAGATCGAGGTCCTGAGATTCTCGTTGGCGGCAATCTGAGCGCCGCGTGCCTTGTAGCGTTCCCGGCGCTCCTTGCTGAAGCTGTCGACCTCGTCCTTCGGCACGCCGTAGGCGACTCCGCGGTCCACGCCCGGGCGCGCGCGAACGCGCTTCAGCCAGTCCACCACAGTCGGTTGGGTCGTGATGTCGACCTTGGCCCACTTGTACGCCCGGATCCAGGGGAACACGGAGATGTCGGCAACCGTGAAGTCGTCGCCGCAGATGTAGGGGTACTTCTCGAACCGGCGGCCGAGAATCGCCACCAACCGAAGCGACTCCCTGCCGAATCGTTCCAGCGGATGCGCCTTGGCGTCCTCGGGCACATCGATGTAGCGCGTGTAGCTGAGCTTGTTGCCGAAGGCCGGGCCTAGATTGGCGGCCTGCCAGTAGAGCCAGGGAAGCACATCCCAGCGTCGCTCGTCCGTCGGGTAGAGCGGGGTCGGGTACTTCTCCCCGAGGTACTGCAGGATGGCGCAGCTCTCCATGACCGCACGCCCGTCGTCGACCAGGGCCGGCATCTTCTGGTTCGGATTGATGGCGGTGAACTCGGGCGTGAACTGATCGCCGGCCGAGAGATCGACCATGTGGACTCGCGTCTCGGGCAGTTCGACTCCGGCCTCCCGCAGCTCCTCGAGCATGATCGAGATCTTCCACCCGTTGGGCGTCGCGCTGAAGTAGACGTCAAGAGCCATTGGACGGCGCCTCCCCGAGACCGGCCAGGACGGCGTCGATGCCTTCGCCTCTCAGGCCCTGCTTCATTGCCGAGAACGTGGCGGCGTCGTACTCGGCCAGTTGCGCCGCCCGCTCGAGGGCGACGTCGCGCAGCTTGTCAGCCGCGGCGACCTCGTCCACGAAGCCTGCATCCCGCGCGCCCTCGGGCTCGTACATCTTCGCGGTAAGCGCGGCCTGCGTCAGAGCGCGCTTGGAGAGCCGTTCCCTGGCCAGCAACCAGGCGAAAGGCGGCAGCGTTCTGCCGATGGCGACCTCGTTCAGGCCCAACCGGAATTCACCGTCCGCGGCCAGACGATGATCGCCCGTGAGCATGCAGAGCGCGCCGAGCGCGATGGCGTGTCCGCTGGCCGCGACCACCAGGGGCTGCGGCCATCCGTACAGGCGCATCATCAGACGCGCTCCGGCGAGGCCCATGGCACGGGCCTCCGCCGGGCCGCCATCGCGAAAGACGTTGAGGTCGAAGCCGCCCGAGAAGACGCCGGGCCGGCCGGTCAGCACGACGGCCCTGGCCTCGTCCGTGGCACGGTCGAGCTGGGCGTTTACGGCGGCGATCATGGGGGGTCCGAAGACGTTCGCCTTGCCGTCGTTCATCGTGACCACGGCCACGTCGCCAACTTGGTCGTAGGCGATTCGATCAGTCATGAATCAGCTCCTTTGGCGGTGCGTTCAGTTTGTCACCTTGATCTCGCGGATCTTCTTGAGCGGGACCGCCGTGATCTTGTCCGTCATCGGATACTCCATGTCGCCCGGGTAGATCACCCACAGGTGCTGGAGACCGAGGTCCCTGCTGACGGTGTGCATCGACTTGGTCGTCCTCGGGGCGTCCGCGCACTTGAACTCGAAACCCCAGCGCCTGCCGCCGCGGAGCAGCATGAGGTCGAGCTCCGCGCCCCGATGGGTGCCCCAGAAGTACGCCTGGCGGGCGCCGAACGCGATCAGGGTCTGTTCCAGGGCGAAGCTCTCCCAACTGGGCCCATAGGCGGGGTGGCGAACGAGGTCGTCCATCGACGCCAGCCCCAACAGGTAGTGAAGGATGCCCGAATCGCGCAGGTAGACCTTCGGCGCCTTGACGACGCGCTTGCCCACGTTCTCGAACCACGGCTGCAGCACCCGGATCATGAACGTACCGGCCAGCAGGTCGCGGTAGCGATTCACGGCGTTGACGCCGACTCCCATCGAGCGGCTGAGCGCCGACGCGTTCCAGGTTTGCCCGTGCACATGCGCGAGCATCGTCCAGAAGCGGCCGAGGGCCTCAGGAGACACCCTCGACCCGAGACCCGGCACGTCGCGCTCCAGGAACGTGCGCGTGAACGACTCCATCCACAGCGTGCAGGCGGCGTCCGACTCCGCGAGGTACGCGAGCGGAAAGCCGCCGCGAATCCAGAGCCGGTCCTGGTTCTCGACCCCGACCTCGTCGAGCGAGAAGCCGCTCACGTCGACGAACGAGATCCGGCCGGCCAGAGTCTCGGAGACGCCCCGGATCAGGTCCCAGGAGGCGCTGCCCAGGAGCAGGAAGACCGCCTTGCGGCCCGGGTCGTCGCAGATGGGTCGGAGGATCTCGAACAGCTCGGGTACGCGCTGTACTTCGTCGATCACGACCAGGCCCTCGCCGCCTCGAAGCAGCCGCTCCGGAGTCGTGTGGAACGCCTCCCGCACCGCTGGCACCTCCAGGTCGTAGACCGTGGAAGGCCCCTCCCACGCCGCCACGATCTGCTGAGCGAGCGTCGTCTTTCCCACCTGCCGGGCTCCCAGAAGAGCGGTGACCGGCGATTGGGAGAGTCGCCAGAGTGTGGCGTTGAGAAGGCGTTGTCGGGCTGTAGATTGTCGCATATACACCTTCACAGGTGAGATTTACGACAATAATCCGGCTTGAGGAGCTTGTCCAGTTCGTTCAGATCGTACGCCCGACGATCCACGCGCCCGCGACGAAGGTAGCCAGCACGCTGCCCAGGTTGCACAGGACGACGACCAGCAGGATGCGGGTGAGGCGATTGCTCCAGAAGCCGCGCACGGAGCCGAGGCTGTCGGCCAGGTTCTCGAGATCGGCAACCAGGGGCTTGCGAAGCAGGGCCTGGACGAGGCCGGCGACCCAGCCGGCCGCCATCAGCGGGTTCAGGCTGGTGAGTGGCGCAGCGGCGAAGGCGGCGAGGATCGTGACCGGGTGGGCGAGGGCGATGGCGGCGCCGAGGGCCGCCAGGCCGCCGTTGAGTCCGACCCAGATGTACACGGATTCGACGGTGCGTTCCCTGTCGCCAAAGACGAGACCGTAGGCGAAGAGGGCGACGATGAGGATCGGCACGAGCCACGCGACGACGCGGGGCCACACCGGCGGATCCGGCACCTCTTCCAGCGCCTCGAGGTCGCAAGAAGAGTCCGCGAGGCCGGTAATGCCCGGCAGGTGCCCGGCGCCGACGACCGCCACCGTCCGCGGGCCGGCCGACTGGCGGAGCTTCTCCGCCATGTAGGCGTCGCGCTCGTCGATCAGCGCGCCCTTGACGCTGGGCAGTGCCTCGGCCAGGGCGGACATCAGGTCGGTCAGGTTGGCGCTGTCGCGGAGCTTCTCGATGTCCTCTTCCTTCAGGTCGTCGCCGACGAAGATGCTGCCGGTCAACTGGGTCATCACCTTCGCCCGCTGCCAGAAGCCGAGCGAGGCCCAGGTGCGCTTGAGGGAAACCTGGATGTCGCGGTCGATCAGCTCCAGCCGGGCGCCTCGTTCCCTGGCCTGGGCGATCGCCGCCCGCATTTCGGCGCCGGGTTCGATGCCGAAGCGCTGGGCGATGCGGCGCTGGAAGGAGTGCATGAGGAAGGAACTCAGCAGGAGCGCCGCCTTGCCCTCGCGGATGACCTGGAAGACGTCGAGCTTGCGCCAGGACTCCTGGTTCTCCAGGTTCTGGTAGCGCGCTTCGCAGAGCTCGACGCAGACGGTGTCTGGCTCGATTGCTTCGATCGTCTCGTTCGTATCCAGAACGCTTTGCGGCGAGACGTGGGCCGTGCCGACCAGGAAGACCTCGCGGTCTTCGAGCTCGAGGCGTTGCACGGAGGCGGGAAGAGCGGAGGTCATGGCAGCGCGGAGCGTAGCCCACGAAACAGGCGCGCGTCCGCTACGCTCTTCGGATGCGCGGTGGATGGAGGAGAGCAGTGGTGGCGGCGGCCGCGCTCGCGTGGGCCTGTGGCGCGCCCGAAGCCGACGCCCCGGCCGCGGACTCCGGGGCCGGTCCCCCGAACATCGTCCTGATCCTCGCCGACGATCTCGGCTACGGCGACATCGGCATCTACGGCAGCGAGATCATCTCGACGCCGCACATCGATGCTCTCGCCGCGAGCGGCGTGCTGTTCACCGCCGGCTACGTCAGCCACCCGGTGTGCAGCCCGTCGCGGGCGGGGCTCATCACCGGCCGCTACCAGCAGCGCCACGGCTGGGAGTTCAACCCTGCCGGCCGCGACGTGACCGCCGGCATGAGCCTCGACGAAGCGACCCTCGCCGACGGTCTGAAGGGGCTCGGCTACCGGACCGGCATGGTCGGCAAGTGGCATCTGGGCCACGAGGAGCCCCACCACCCGATGAGCCGCGGCTTCGACGAGTACTTCGGCGTGCTTGAAGGAGGCAGCATCTTCATCGACTCCAGTCTGCCGGGCGTCGAGTACGGCTCGATTCGGGGCGAGAGCGGGCCGACGGAGCGCCGGAACAAGGTCCTGCGAGGCTTCGAGGAGGAGAAGGTCGAGCGCTACCTGACCGACGTCTTCACCGACGAGGCGACAGGCTTCATCGAGCGCAGCGCGGCCGGCGAGGCGCCGTTCTTCCTCTACCTCAGCCACACCACACCACACACGCCGCTTCAGGCGACGGCCGAGTACGTCGACGGCTACCGTCACATCGAGGACCCGCGCACCCGGGTTTACGCGGCGATGGTCGCGTCACTCGACGAGAGCGTGCGCCGCGTGGTCGAGACGCTGAAGGCGCAGGGCGTGTACGAGAACACCCTGATCGCCTTCGCGAGCGACAACGGCTGCGCCGGCTACATCGGCCACGCCTGCTCGAACGCGCCGCTCTTCGGCTTCAAGCGGTACCACCACGAGGGCGGCGTGCGCGTTCCCTTCATCATGAGCTGGCCGGCGGAGGTCGAAGGCGGGCAGACGATCGACCATCCGGTGATCACGCTCGACTACATGGCGACGTTCACCGCGGCCGCGGGGGAAGAGGCGGAGACCGAGGACAGCGTGAACCTGCTGCCCTACATGACGGGAGAAGCCGAAGGCGCGCCGCACGCGTACCTCTACTGGCGGGCCGGCGCGAGCCTGGCGATCCGGGACGCGCGGTACAAGCTGATCAAGCTGAACCGGACGGACTTCCGGCCCGACAACCTGCGCGGGGACGGCCGCCTGCAGCCGCCGGAGGGCGGCTGGCCGACCGATTCGCCCCACGGCCAGCTCACCCTGCTCTACGACCTCGACGCGGACATCGGCGAAACGAACAACCTGGCGGCGGAAGAACCGGACGTCGTTGCGCGGCTGGAGGCCGAGCTCGACTCCTGGCGCGGCACCCTGCTCGACGAATCGATCCTGCCCGGCGTGCGCTCGACGATCACCCAGATCGATGGAGAGTGGGTGCAGTTGGTATTCTGAGCCGCCTGCGGACGCGGCGAGGAGATGAGCGGTAACCGGAAGAACGCTGGGCGCACCGCTGCGGAAACGTGGCGCGTTGTCTGGCCTCCGCGCCGCCGGGTGCAGGCGGTGCTGGTCCTGGCGCTCGCGGTGGCGGCCGTTCTTCTGTTCCGGGTCCGGCACGACGTGCGCCAGGCGCGCCTCGACCTGCGGATGGCGGAAGCGGCGATAGCGGGCGCGGACTTCGAAGGTCTCGCCGAGAGGGCGCCGCAGCTACTCGGCCTGGCTGCCCGCCAGGCGGCCGGAGAGAGTCGCTGGCGGGAGGTGGCGGATCTCTACGACGAGTACGCCGAGCACCTGCCGCCGGCACTGCTGGAGGCCGCCGAAGTCGAACTCGGGTTGGACCGCGCGGCCATGGAGGACGCAGCGGCCGGTGCCGGTGAAGTGGCGGCGGAGTCCCCGATCGAACCGCCCGCGTCGGCCTTCGAGAAGCGGCTGCGCCGGGCGCAACTCGTCGACGCCTCGGGCATCCAGCAACTGCTCTTCGACCGCCGGGGCCGGCCGCTTGGATCGATCGGTGATGACCGTTCCTTGACCCTGGAGCAGAACCTGCCGGCGGGCCTGGTGCCCCCGGAACTGGCGACTCACCTGCTGCCTCCCGCGCTGCAGCCGCCCGGTCTGGCCGCCGCCGGGCCCGGGGCGATGGCCGCCTCCACGGTCGGCGCCAGGGCGCTGCGGCTGACGATCGACCGGGCCTGGAGCGAGGCGGCCGCCAGGGCGCTGGGACGGGAGGAGGGTGCGATCACCATCCTCGAGATCCCGTCGGGCGCGGTGCTGGCCGCGGTCAGCAACCGGAACCGAAGAAGCCGCTGGCGGGCGCGCGGCGACAGCGTGCTCGATCCGCGCGAACCGGCCTCGATCGCCAAGCTGATCACCACGACGGCCGCGATGCGGGCCGGCCTCGATCCGGACAGCGAGATCGCCGACATGACCTGCCGCGGCTCCGTCCTGATGGACGGCGAGCGTCTCTACTGCGCCGCGATCGGCGGGCGACTCAGGGGGCTCACCGACGCGATGGCGAGCAGTTGCAACGTCGCTTTCGCCAGGCTCGCGATGGACGTTGGAGACCGCGCCCTGGTGGAGGAGTACGAACGCTACGGCTTCGTGATCGGCGGCGCTCAGGGCGAGGCCGTACCGAGGAACGCGGTCGGCGTGGTGCACGAGTACCGCCATCCCGGCAAGCGGCTCGGCGATCTTTCTATCGGCCTGGAAGAGGCTTCCATCACGCCCCTCGGCGCGGCCGTGTTCGCCGCCACGCTCTCGGACGGGCTGCGGCGCGAGCCAAGGTTCGTGCTGCAGGCGGACGGCCTGCTCGGCATCTCGCCGCGGACACCGGTCGCCAACGACCCGGAGGCGGTCGCGGTCCTTGACCCGTCCTGGCTGCCGGCGCTCCACGAGTCGATGCGCGCCGTCGTCTCGCCGGGGGGTACCGCCAACCGGGTGGCGCCGCGGCGCCTGCGGGTGGCGATGAAGACGGGGACCGCGCGCGGCCCGGACAAGCCGTTCCACGTGAACTACGTCGGCTTCTTCCCCTCGGGCAGGGGTCAACTGCCGCGATACGCCTTCGCGGTGCGAGTGACCGCGCAACCGACTTCGTCTCGCATTCGGCGCGCGGGCTACGCCGTGACGAATCGCCTGCTGCGGGCACTCGACGGGCTGGTCGGCGAAGAGATCGAGGCCGGCGCTCGCGAGACGATCCGGCTGACGGGAACCCTGGCGGCGCGTCCTCGCGCCGACAGCGTCGCAGTCCGAGCGCCCGTCCGCGGGCGGTCGGATGCCGCGACCGGAGCAGGGCCGTGACCGCGGACGCGGGCTCCGCTCAGCGGCCCCCGCGACGTCGCTACCGGCCGGTCATCGGGCCGCGGCTGAAGCCGCTCCTGTGGGTGGTTTTCGGGCTGTTCGCGCTGCTGGCGGTGAACTCGTTCTACCTCTCGGGCGTTCGCGTGGCCGAGGCGGCGACGGGCGAGACCTACCAGAACTGGTTCTACATCTCGATGTTCCTGTTGCACCTGGCGGTGGGGGCGCTGTTCGTGCTGCCGGTGATCTGGTTCGGCCTGGCCCACATGCGGAACGCGCGGACGCGACCGAACCGGCGGGCGGTGAAGGTCGGCTACGCGCTGTTCGGTACGGCGCTGGTCCTCCTGTTCAGCGGCATCGTGCTGACCCGGATCGAAGGCGTGATCACGGTGAACGATCCGACGGTCCGGGGCGTGGCCTACTGGCTTCATGTGCTGACGCCTCTGGTGGCGGCCTGGCTGTTCGTGGTCCACCGGCTCGCGGGCAAGCGGATCAACTGGCGGATCGGCGGCCGCGTGGCTGCTGCGGCCGTGGTGCTGGTCGGTGTCGCCCTGGTGCTCCAGTTCCAGGACCCGCGGGCCTGGAACGTGGAGGGTCCGGCGTCGGGCGAGCAGTACTTCTTCCCTTCGCTGGCGCGCACTGCGAGCGGCGGCTTCATCCCGGAGCAAGCGCTGAGCAACGACGCTTACTGCCTTGACTGCCACGGGGACATTCACGACCGCTGGGCCTACAGCGCTCACCGGTTCAGCTCGTTCAACAATCCGGCGTACAGCTTCTCGGTGCAGCAGACGCGCGACAAGGCCTACGAGCGCTCGGGCGATGTCCAGGCGTCCCGCTTCTGCGCGGGCTGCCACGACCCGGTCGTCTTCTTCTCGGGCGCCTTCGACGATCCGGACTTCGACATCGACCAGCCGGCCGCTCACGCCGGGATCACCTGCACGTCCTGCCACGCGATCACCCACATCAACAGCCCGCGCGGCAACGCCGACTACACGATCGAGGAACCCCAGCACTACCCGTTCGCGTTCTCGGACTCCGGAGTGCTTCGCTTCGTCAACCACCAGCTCGTCAAGGCCAAGCCGGAGCTGCACAAGCGCACGTTCCTCAAGCCCCTGCACACGACCTCTGAGTTCTGCGGCTCCTGTCACAAGGTCCACCTGCCGGAGGAACTGAACCACTACAAGTTCCTGCGCGGGCAGAATCACTACGACTCGCACCTGCTCTCAGGCGTCTCCGGGCACGGCGTGGCGAGCTTCTACTACCCGCCCAAGGCTGAGCCCAACTGCAACGGCTGCCACATGGAACTGCTGCCGTCGGAGGACTTCGGCTCCCGGCGCTATCCGGAGAGCGAGCAGCCGGAGGTCACGCAGGTCCACGATCACCTGTTCCCGTCCGCGAACACCGGCATTCCTCATCTACTCGACTTCCCGGACTGGGTGATCGAGGCGCACCGGGAGTTCAACGAGGGCGTGGTCGACGTGGACATCTTCGGCGTCAAGCCGGGCGGCACGATCGAGGACGAGCTGATCGCGCCGCTCCGGCCGGAGGTCCCCGCGCTGGAGCCGGGGGAGGACTACCTGCTGGAGGTCGTCGTGCGCACCCTGGGCCTGGGCCACCACCTGACCCAGGGAACCGCGGACTCGAACCAGCTCTGGCTCGACGTCGAGGTGCGCGACGAACACGGCAACCTGGTCGGCCGCAGCGGCGGCTTGGGCGAGGGCAACCGGGTCGATCCCTGGTCGCACTTCATCAACGTCTACATGCTCGACCGGGACGGCGCGCGGATCGACCGCCGCAACGCGGAGGACATCTTCGTGCCGCTCTACGACCATCAGATCCCGCCGGGAGCGGGCGATGTCGTCCACTACGGGCTCGAGGTGCCGGCGTCGGGCGCCGCCGCGCTGACGGTGGAGGCGACGCTCCGCTACCGCAAGTTCGACACGACCTACCTGCGCCACATCTACGGTCCGGAAACGGCGAACGAACTGCCGATCCTCGACCTGGCCCGCGACTCGGTGACGTTCCAGGTCGGCGGCTCGGCGGCGTCCGACGCTGACGCCCCGTCGTCCGCGGCGTCCGCCCGCGAACCCGGAAAGCTCCTGTGGCAACGCTGGAACGACTACGGCATCGGCCTGCTGCGCAAGGGCGGCACCGGCCGCGGCGAGCTCCGCCAGGCGATCGAAGCCTTCACGCGGGTCGAGGAACTGGGTCGCCCCGACGGTCCGCTCAACCTGGCGCGCGTCTACCTGGCCCAGGGCACGGTTCGGGACGACGCCATCGCGGCGCTCGAGCGAGCGGCGGCGTTCGATCCGCCGGCGCCGAGCTGGTCGGTGGCCTGGTTCTCGGGCCTCGTGAACCTGCAGAACGGCGCGATCGACGACGCGATCTCGAACTTCCGCTCCATCCTCGAGGCGGACAGCGAGGAAATGCGCCGGCGCGGCTTCGATTTCAGCCGGGACGTGCGGCTGCACAACGAGCTTGGACTCGCCCTGTTCGAGCGCGCCAAGCGGGAGCGCGGACCGGCCCGCACCGATACGCGGGCGGAGCGGCTGCGCGAAGCCCGCGAGTCGTTCGACCGGGCGCTCGTCATCGACCCGGAGAACGTGACGGCCCACTACAACCTGGGCCTGATCCACGCCCAGCTCGGCGACTCCGACAGCGCGGTCCGGCACCGCGAGCTTCACGCGCGCTACAAGCCCGACGACAACGCCCGCGACCGGGCGATCGCCATCGCTCGGCGCGCCGACGCCGCGGCCGATCACGCCGCGGAGGCGATCGTCATCTACGACCTGCACCGGCCCGAGCGTTTCGAGGGCAGCCGGACGGGGGTTGCCGGGGGCGGCGGTTGAGGCCGGATCGCCCGGGCGAAGAGCCGGAGGCCGGAAACGCGGGCCAGAAGGCCCGCGCCACGGAGCCGGAGGTCCCCGAGGAGGAACTCGCGCCGGAAGACGACGCGGTCATCGGCCGCGTCTTCACGCGCTCCCTCAAGGTCCTGGCGGCCCTGGCGGCGGCCGCGCTCATCGTCGTGGCGCTCCGCTACATGTTCCGGGCCGGGCCGGAGGAAGCGGTCGAGATTCCGGTGGCCGCGCCGCGCGCCGTCGAGGCGGCGCCCCGGGACGTGCCCGTCGTGCCCTTCACGGACATCACCGCGGAGGCCGGCATCGACTTCGTCCATGTCAACGGCGCCGCGGGCGAGGCCCTGCTGCCGGAGACGATGGGCGCCGGCGGGGCCTTCCTCGACTTCGACCGCGACGGCGACCAGGACCTCCTGCTCGTCAACTCGACGACCTGGGACGCCGTTCTCCCGGACGGGGAGGTTGAGCCGGCCACCGGACCTACGATGTCACTGTATGAGAACGATGGCGCCGGCAGGTTCGCGGACCGCACGGCGGGCTCGGGCCTGGAGGTCAGCTTCTACGGCACGGGCGTCGCGGTCGGCGACGTCGACGGAGACGGCTGGACGGACATCTTCATCTCGGCGGTCGGCCTGAACAGGCTGTTCCGCAATGTGGAAGGAGCCCGCTTTGAGGACGTCACGGCGGCCGCCGGTGTCGGCGCCGCCGCCACCGAGTGGAGCAGCAGCAGCGCCTTCTTCGACGCCGACGGAGACGGCGACCTCGATCTGCTGGTCGGGAACTACGTGCGCTGGTCCCGGGACATCGACATCGAAGTCGGTTACCAGTTGACCGGCGTCGGGCGCGCCTACGGTCCGCCGCTCAACTACGGCGGCACGACGATGGATCTCTACCGGAACGACGGCTCGGGCGCGTTCACCGACGTGTCCGAGGAGGCCGGCCTGCACATCCTGAATCCGGCGACGGACACGCCGGTGGCGAAGACTCTCGGACTGGCGCCGGTGGACATCGAAGGGGACGGCGACATCGACGTCGTGGTCGCGAACGACACGGTCCGCAACTTCCTGCTGGTCAACGACGGCAGCGGCGGGTTCACGGAAGATGGGGAGCTCTACGGACTCGCCTACGGCCGGGACGGCGCGGCAACCGGCGCGATGGGCGCCGACGCCGCCGACTTCCGCAACGACGGCGAACTCGGCTTCGCCATCGCGAACTTCGCCAACGAGATGACTTCCCTCTACGTCTCCCAGGGCGACCCGACCCTGTGGAGCGACGAGGCGATCACGGCCGGCATCGGCGCGCCGAGCCGCCGCGTGCTCAGCTTCGGTCTGTTCTTCTTCGACTACGACCTGGACGGTCGCCTCGACCTGCTCCAGGTCAACGGCCACCTGGAGGACGACATCGAGGTGGTCGAGCCGAGCCAGCAGTACAGGCAGGCGCCGCAGTTGTTCTGGAACGCCGGGCCCGCCGCGTCGGCGACGTTCGTGCCGGTCGAGCCGGCGCCGGGCGACGGCCTGACCGTGGAGCTCGTCGGCCGCGGATCGAGCTACGCCGACATCGATGGCGACGGCGACCTCGACGTCCTGCTGCTGCAGACCGGCGACCGGCCGTTGCTGCTGCGCAACGACCAGGAGACCGGGCACCGCTGGCTGCGCTTCCTGCTCCGCGGCGACGGCGAGCGGGTCAACCGGGACGCGATCGGCGCCTGGGTCGAGGTCGAGCAGCGGACCGCGGCCGGACCGGTCGTCCAGCGCCGGCGGGTGATGCCGACCCGGAGCTACCAGAGCCAGGTCGAGCCGGTCGTGACGATCGGCCTGGGCGTCGCGGCCTCGGTCGACGAATTGACGCGGGTCGAGGTGCTGTGGCCCGACGGTTCCCGGCAGGCGGTGGACGTCGACGGCCTCGATCGAGTCGTCGAGGTTCAGTACGCGCCTGCGAACTGACGGCATGTCGGTGCGCCGGCCTTCTGGCCGGCATCCGCCGAAGGCGGCTTCCGACCACACCGCGGCCCCGACCGTGTACAGTAGACGGTCCGCATCCCTGGGATGAAAACGCTCCGCATCGGTCTGATTCGGGCGCTGCCGATACTCCTGGCCGGCTTCGTGCCGGCCGGCCTCGGCGCGCAGACGATCGTCCTGACGAACGTCAACATCATCGACGGCAACGGCGGTCCGGTCCAGGAGGACATGACGATCGTCATCGAGGGCGAGCGGATCGCCTCGATCACGGAGGGCGCCTACGAAGCCGCGGATGCCGACGAGCAGGCCGACGTCCACGATCTCGACGGCGCCTGGGTGCTGCCCGGGTTCTGGAACATGCACGTGCACCTCAGCGTGATGTTCCCGCACAACCACGCCCTGGACGACGAACTGGTGCCGTCCAAGGTCGTCCGTGCGGGGCTGAACGCGATCGACGGGCTGCGGCACGGCTTTACCAGCATCCGCTCGGTGGGCGAGCAGGACTACATCGACGTGGCCTGGGGGCTGGCGTTCGACCAGGGGTTCTTCCTCGGTCCGCGGGTCTTCGGCAGCGGGGAGCCGGTCAGCCCGACCGCCGGGCACCGCGGCTCGGTGGCCGACGGCGCCGACGGCGTGGCCGCGATCCGCAGGGAGGTGCGGAAGCGGGTTCAGAACGGCGCCCGGGCGATCAAGCTGTTCAGCGTCGAGATGCTGCCGGACGAACTCGAGGCGGCGGTCGAGACCGCCGACAACCTGGGCGTGCACGTGACCTCCCATGTCCGCGAGCCGGGGGCGTACGCCGCGGTCGCGGCCGGAGTCGACTGTCTCGAGCACGGCTACGGGCTGACCGACGAGACGATCGAGCTGATGGCGGAGAAGGGGACGTTCTACGACCCGACGATCATTTGCAACCTGAGCGCCGAGTACATCGCCGAGCGGGAGGCGCGGCTGGCCGAGTTGGGCTACGCGGAGGACGAGGAGATCGTGCGGCTGCGGACGATGGTCGCCTTCGCCGACGAACGGTCGCCGGAGTTCGCCCGCGAACAGCGGGAGATCCTGACCAAGGCGAACAAGGCGGGAGTCAAGCTGTTGATCGGTTCGGACTCGATGCCGGTCGGTGAGATGGGCTTCCTGGAAATGGAGCAGTTCGTCATCTCCGGCGTCAGCGAGATGGACACGATCATCGCTGCCACCCGCAACGGGGCCGAGATGCAGGGCGTGCTCGACGATCTCGGCACGGTCGAGGAGGGGAAGCTGGCCGACCTGGTCGTGCTGGGGGCCAACCCGCTCGAGAACATCTCGAACATCCGCGAGACCGTGATGGTGCTCAAGGGCGGCGTCATCGTCGACCTTGAGGCGCAACTCGGGACGTCGACCTACTGGGACTACTACGGCTCGATGGAGCTGCCGGAGGGTTTCCTCGCTGAGTCCGAGGAGGCGGCCGGCTTCCAGCGCGGCAACACGGCAACGGATCAATAGCGCGATCGAAAGATCGCAGGAGGGCGAGGGATGAAGCGGAACACGAACAGGAGCCGTGGAGTTCTTCTGACAACTCTCGTTCTGCTCCTGCCCATCGGGGCCGTCGCCCAGACGACGGTCCTCACCAACGCCACAGTCATCGACGCCACCGGCGCGCCGCCGATCGAGGACGCCGCGGTGGTCATCGAGGGCAACCGGATCACCGCGATCCACACGCCGTCGTCCTCCGCGCCCGACCCCGGCGACGACGGCCGCGTCATCGACCTGGCCGGCGCCTACGTGGTGCCGGGGCTGTGGAACAACCACTCCCACCTCGGCGACCTGCTGCCGGACCCGAAGGGCCTGCTGGAGGACGAACCGCTGCCGCGGGCGATGATTCGGGCCGGCCGCAATGCGATTGACGCGCTGAAGGCCGGCTTCACGACGCTGCGGATCACCGGCGACCGCGACTTCATCGACGTCGCCTGGAAGGAGGCGTTCGATTCCGGCGCCTTCGTCGGACCGCGGATCGTCGCCGGCGGCCCGCCGCTCTCGACCGACGGCGACACGGACTGGCTGGTGCGGACCGGCAAGGGGCCGGAGGGGATCCGGGCGATCGTCGCCGACAACATCGCGAACGGGGTCCAGCTCATCAAGTTCCTGGGCAGCCGGATGCCGCCCGAGGAGCTGATCGCCGGGATCGAGGAAGCGCACCGGCACGGCGTTCCGGTCACCATCCATGGCGGGGACGAAACGGCCCGGATCGCCGCTATGGCCGGCGCCGAGAGCATGGAGCACGGCAACGACCTCTCCGACGACACGATTCGGATGATGGCCGAGGCCGGGATGTTCCTCGACCCGACGATCCAGTGCAACCTGAGCGACGAGTTCATCGTCGAGCGGGAGCGGCTGATCGCGGAGGCCGGCTACGTTGCGTCGCCGGAGGTCATCGAAGGCCGCGTGCGGGTCTCCCGCGCCGACGAGCGCAGCCCGGAGTACGCGAACCACGCGCGCGACGTGATCAACAAGGCATACGCCGCGGGCATCCGCCTGACCACCGGCAGCGACTCGAACCCGATCTCCGAGATCGGCATTCTCGAGATCGAGCAGTTCGTCTTCCACGGCATCCCGGCGATGGGCGCCATCCAGGCGGCGACCCGCAACAGCGCCGAGATGATGGGCATGCTCGACGACCTGGGCACGGTCGAGGTCGGCAAGCTCGCCGACCTCATCGTGCTCGAGAAGAACCCGCTCGAGCACATCTCGCACCTGCGCAGCCTGTCCATGGTGATCAAGGACGGCAAGATCGTGAACCGCTCGGAGGATGAGGGCCAGGCCAGCTTCTGGGAGCTGTACCTGCAGGACTGAAGGGGAGGCGCAGATGAGGCTGATTCGGATGGCGGCTCTGATCGCGGTTGCGGCCCTTCTGCTGGTTTCCTGCGCCCCGCCGGAACTCGTCACCCTGCCGGACATCGACACCTCGGGTTCGCCCGACGGCATCGTCGATCTCCCGGCCGACGTGCCGGAGGTGTTCCACAAGTACTTCAACCGGTACGCCTACCACCCGACGCCGGACGGCAGGCGGATCCACTTCCTGGTCTCTTCCGGCTGGACCCGCGACCAGATCAAGCACGGCCTGAACGTCATGGAGCACCTGCTGGCGGATCACCCTGGCTCGGTCTACGGCGACGACAAGAGTGGCATCGCCGCCGCCATGGCGGACCGCAAGGCGACGATGGTCTTCTTCGACACCGAGCCCGACATGCGCCAGGCGATGAGCGAGGGACTTCCCGACGCGACCGATCTCAGCATGCAGGACCTGCGCGCGAACGAGTGTCCGGCCCCGGGCGATGCCGACTACATGGGCCACGTGACCCGCGATGCCGCGTACGAGGAGATCTGGCACCTGATCCACGACTACGGGATCAAGCCGACCCTGCCGGAGATGATCGCCGAGATGAGAACAGCGAACGACGCGGCGGCGGAGAAGGGCTGGTACGCATGGCCCCGGGACGTGCCGGACGACCATCCGAACGAGTACGTGGGCGCCCTGATCGACAACTACTACGACCTCTGGACCGTGCCGCCGACCGTGTACGAGGGGCGCCCCATCGAGCCGGACGAGATTCCCGAGGGCTACTCGCACTTTGGCCAGTACTTCGCCGGCAGTCGCGCGGCCATGCCGGAGAAGGACCCGCCCGGCTTCGCCCTGGTCACGGGTTTCGTCGGGCCGCATCTGACCTACACGCCGGAACTGCCGCTGGACTTCAGCGGGACGTTCTCGATGACCTTCGATCCAGAACTGCGGTACACGATGAAGACGCAGCATCTGCGGAACGTCGCGCTGACGGGGGATGGCGACGCGGATCTGCAAGGCAACGCTCACGACAACGTGCTGACCGGCAACGCCGGCGCGAACGTGCTGGAGGGCGGCGGCGGCAACGACACGCTGGACGGCGGCGAAGGCAGCGACACGGCGGTCTTCAGCGGGCCGGCCGCCGACTACGAAGTGACCACCGACGCGGACGGAACGACGGTGAGCGACTCGCAAGCCGACCGGGACGGCGTCGACACGCTGCGGGGCGTGGAGTCCCTGCAGTTCAGCGACGGGACCGTCCAACTGGAGGTAGACAGATGAGGTTGACCCGCCCAGGCGTTCTGATTGCCCTTCTCGCGCTGCTGGCGGTCTCATGCGCTCCGCAAGAGTTCGTCACCCTGCCGGACATCGACACGTCCGGTTCGCCCGACGGCATCGTCGACCTGCCGGCCGACGTGCCGGAGGTGTTCCATGAGCACTTCAACCGGTACGCCTACCACCCGACCCCGGACGGCAGGCGGATCCACTTTCTGATCTCGGAAGGCTGGACCCGCGACCAGATCAAGCACGGTCTGAACGTGATGGAGCATCTGCTGGCGGACCACCCGGGCTCGACCTATGGCGACGACAAGAGCGGAATTGCCGCCGCGATGGCGGACCGCAAGGCGACGATGGTCTTCTTCGACGACGCGCCCGACCTGCGCCAGGCGATGAGAGGGGGACTTCCCGACGCGACGGACCTCAGCATGCAGGACCTGCGGGCGAACGAGAGTCCGGCGCCCGGGGACGCGGACTACATGGGCCACGTCACCAGGGACGCGTCCTACGAGGAGATCTGGCACCTGATCCACGACTACGGCGTCGTCCCGACCCTGCCGGACATGGTCGCCGAGATGAGAACGGCCAACGACGAGGCGGCGGAGAAGGGCTGGGTGGGCACGCCGGAAGACGAGCCGGAGAACCACCCGAACGAGTACGTGGGCGCCCTGATCGACAACTACTACGACCTCTGGACCGTGCCGCCGACCATGTACGAGGGCCGCGACATCGAGCCTGGCCAGAACCCCGAGGGTCACTCGCACTTCGGGGAGTACTTCGCCGGCAGTCGCGCGGCCATGCCGGAGAAGGACCCGCTCGGCTACGCGCTGGTCACGAACTTCGTCGGGCCGCATCTGACCTACACGCCGGAACTGCCGCTCGACTTCAGCGGCGCCTTCTCGATGACGTTCGACCCGGACGTGCGGTACACGATGAAGACGCAGCATCTGCGGAACGTCGCGCTGACGGGTGACGGCGACGCGGACCTGCGCGGCAACGCTCACGACAACGTGCTGACCGGCAACGCCGGCGCGAACGTGCTGGAGGGCGGCGGCGGCAACGACACGCTGGACGGCGGCGAAGGCAGCGACACGGCGGTCTTCAGCGGGCCGGCCGCCGACTACGAAGTGACCACCGACGCGGACGGAACGACGGTGAGCGACTCGCAAGCCGACCGGGACGGCGTCGACACGCTGCGGGGCGTGGAGTCCCTGCAGTTCAGCGACGGGACCGTCCAACTGGAACAGTAGGAGAAACAGATGAAGCTCATTCGCACATGCGTTCTGATTGCGGTTCTCGCTTTGCTGGTGGTGTCATGCGCCCCTCGGGAACTCGTCACCCTGCCGGACATCGACACGTCGGGTTCGCCCGACGGCATCGTCGACCTGCCGGCCGATGTGCCGGAGATCTTCCATGAGCACTTCAACCGGTACGCCTACGTCCCGACGCCGGACGGGAGGCGGATCCACTTCCTCGTCTCGGACGTCTGGACTCGCGACCAGATCAAGCACGGCCTGAACGTGATGGAGCATCTGCTGGCCGACTTCCCGGGCTCGGAGTACGGCGACGACAAGAGCGGCATCGCCAGCGCGATGGCGGACCGCAAGGCGACGATGGTCTTCTTCAACACGGAAGAGGAGTTGAACGCCGCGATGCGGTCCGGGCTGGGGAGGGCGACCGACCTCAGCATGCAGGATCTGCGGGCGAACGAGTGCCCGGCCCCGGGCGACGCCGACTACATGGCCCACGTCACCCGTGACGCCTCGTACGAAGAGATCTGGCACCTGATCCACGACTACGGGGTCGTCCCGACGCTGCCGGACATGATCGCCGAGATGCGGGCCGCCAACGACGAGGCCGAGGCGAAGGGTTGGGAGGGCTGGCCGGAAGACGAGCCGGAGAACCACCCGAACGAGTACGTGGGCGTTCTGCTCGACAACTACTACGACCTGTGGGCCGTGCAACCGACCTTGTACGAGGCGCGCCCGATCGGCCCCGACGACATCCCGGAGGGGCATTCGCACTTCGGCGTGTACTTCGCCGGCAGCCGCGCTCTGATGGAGGAGAAGGACCCGCTGGGCTTCGACCTGATCCGGAAGTGGGTGGCGCCGCACCTGACCTACACGCCGGAGTTGCCGCTGGACTTCAGCGGGACCTTCTCGATGACGTACGACCCGGAGGTGCGTTACACGATGAAGACGCAGCATCTGCGGAACGTCGCGCTCACCGGCGACGGCGACGCGGACCTGCGCGGCAACGCTCACGACAATGTGCTCACCGGCAACGGCGGCGCGAACCGGCTCGAGGGCGGCGGCGGCAACGACACGCTGGACGGCGGCGACGGCGACGACACCGCGGTGTTCAGCGGCCCGGCGGCCGACTACGAGGTGACCCAGGACGGCGACGGAGCGACGGTGACGGACTCGCAGCCGGACCGGGACGGCGTCGACACGCTGCGGGCCGTCGAGTCCCTGGAGTTCAGCGACGGCGCCGTGCAACTGGAGCAGTCGGAAGAGTAGGCAGCCGTGAGGGGTTGGATACCGTTGCATGATGCAGGAACGGAACCCGGATGGCGCGTCCGCGCGCCAGACGCGTACGGGTTCCGACGCCCGGCCGCGGGCGGCGGAACGGCACGGACGCCTGGCGCAGCAGATGCGCTTTCTGCTCGAAGTCGACCAGCTCAAGCAGGTGCTACGGCGCACCTCGATCATCGGCAACGAACGCCTCGAGAACTCCGCGGAGCACTCGTGGCACCTGACGCTGATGGCGCTGGTGCTGTCGGAGCACGCGGCGGCGTCGGGCCTCGACCAGCTCAAGGTGCTCAAGATGCTGATCGTGCACGACCTGGTGGAGATCGACGCGGGCGACACGTTCGTCTACGACCAGGCGGGTCTGGAGGACCAGGAGGAGCGCGAACAGCGGGCGGCGGAGCGGATCTTCGGCCTGCTGCCGGCCGAGAGCGGTGCCGAACTGCGCGCCATCTGGGACGAGTTCGAGGCGCGGCAGAGCCCCGAGGCCAAGTTTGCGAGGGCCCTGGACCGCCTGCAGCCGATGGTCCTCAACTACATCAACGGCGGCGGCCCCTGGCAGGAGCACGGCGTCCGGGCCGACCAGGTGCGCGAGATCAACGGCTGCATCGAGGACGGAGCGCCCGAACTCTGGCGCTACGCAGAGGAACTGATCGAAGACGCCGTCCGGCGCGAACTCCTGGCTCCGTAGCTTCCGGGTCGTCGGTGCGGCAACGCTGCAAGGAGGACGAACCATGAAGATTGCTGGGTACGCGGGTCTGACATCCGACCGCCCGAAGACGGGCGCTCGGACTGTGACGCGGCTGGCACGGGGACGCGCCAGCCGGGTTCTGACCCGCTGCCGCCGCAGGCGGCCGACAGAACGCGCCGGCCGAAGGCCGGCACCTCTTACTCTGCTGGGCCTGATGATCGTCGTTGCCTGCGCCGGCGTCCCCGACGCGGGCGAGCCCGCGACCGAGATCGCCTGGGTCAAGAAGGTGATGGTCCACGGCGTGCCGATCTACGCCACGAACACGACCGGCGACGACAAGCTCCTGCACGCGGCGGGCGTCCTCGCCCAGTTCCTCGACAACGACGAGGACGGCGAGATCGACAACCCGAAGGTCCACCAGGCGATGCTGGACACCGGCGGCACGATCGTCATGACCGGCACCCAGCGGGAAGCCGAGTACATGGACTGGGCCAACGCGCCCCGGGGCCAGGGCCTCTACGACGAGGAGACCGAACTCGACGCCCGCGCCCGCGGCGTGTTCGACGCGGCAATCGAAGAGGTCTGGCACATGGTCACGGACAACGGCTACGGCGTGGCCTACCCGGACGTGTTCGGGACGGAGCCGGGCACGGCGCTCACCGACGCGATGGACATCGCTCGCGGCGGCGCCTTCGACGGACCGCCGGACGAGTATCCGGAGGGCGCCTGGTACACCTACGACGACGAGACCTGCGACTACGGCTGCATGGCCTCCGAGTACATCTACTGGGTCTACACGTCGATGATCGGGGCGCAGGACCTGCCCGGACGGCTGGACCAGATCGGTCACGAGTGGCCGCTCAACACGCCGGAGAAGCTCCAGGAAGGAGAACCCGTCCTGTACGAGATCCTGAACGATCCCGAGTACAGGATCCCGATGGTCATCCCGGACGGGAACTACGAAGGCGCGCCGCTCGTGATCGAGCCCTACGAATTCCGCTCTCCCTACGAAGCGGCAAACCGGAAGATCCGGCGCGACAAGTTCGATCTCGTTCTCCCGGAGATCATGAGGGAGCGCGGCGTCGACATGTGGATCCATGTGATGCGGGAGTCGATCGCCGACGACTTCGGTATCGACGAACTGGGCAGCGCCTCCGGCGTCTTCGTGTTCACGGACAGGGGCGGCGACCGGATCGAGCGGGCCATCCTCGGACGGCGCTGGGGCGCCACCCAGCGCGGCTGGGGCGAGACGGACTACCGGTTTGTCGAAGAGAGCGGCGCCTACGACATCGTGGCGCCCGCGGTCCGGGTCCAGGAGCCGGTCGGCGGCCCGTTGACGGAGTACGACTATCGCTTCGAGGGCCTCCGGGACTTCGTCGCCGAGCGCGACCCGGACGTCATCGCGGTCAACTTCAAGCACGAGCTGGGCCCGTGGCCGACCTACCGGGGCGAGATCGACGGCCTCTCGCACACCGACTACCTGTTGCTTTCCGAGGAGCTCGGCGACAGGTACGCGAGCCGGCTGATCTCGTCCGAGTGGCTGGTGATGGACTACATCAACCACCAGGTGCCGAGCGAGGTCGAACTGCTCAAGCGGCTGCGACGCGACGAGCTCTGGCTGTTCGAGGACGCGCTGGACGCGATCGAGCCGGGCGTCACCAGGGTCGACGAGGCGCGGCTCACCGTGATGCGCCGCATGCGGACCGGTCAGTCGCAGCGCGGCCGCAGCGAGGGCTGGGAGGACGCCGTCGTCCAGGGCGGCGACATCCTCACGAACCCGAGCATCGGCATGTACGCCTACGTGCTACGCGACGGCGAGACGGAACCGCCGCCGGAGATCCAGGACCTCTGGGCCGAGTATCTGCGGGTCGAGGCGATCCTGGCGGAGACGATCAAGGCCGGACTCACGCCGCGCGAGATCATTCGCGACTACGAACAGATGTTCGAGGAAGCCGGCATCGTCGTGCGCGACAACCAGCTCCACATGGTGACGCCGAAGAACGACTTCCCGGCCTACGCCGCCGGCTTCGATACGTCGAAGACACACATTTCCATGGACTCCCACGGACAGACGCTGGGCGCCCGGCCCGCCTCGGTCGAGACCTACTTCGGCCCCCGGATCGGCTCCCTGGGTCCGGACTGGTCGAAGGACATCGCGCTCGCGCCGTACCACCACTTCGTCATCGAGTACTTCTTCTACATGCCTTCCCCGGCACCCGAGGGCGAGGACCAGTACCTGTTCTGGTGGGCCCATGAAGAGGCGCTCGCCGGCGAGGACGGCATCGAGTACCTCTCGCCGCCGCAGACGGAACTCACCCTGATCCGCTAACCGTCGGTGCGCCGGCCCTCTGGCCGGCTGTAGCCGCGGGTCTTCTGACCCGCGGAAGAAGCGGTCGCGGAGCGGCGAGCCCGAGTTCTGCTTCGGCACTCACCAGGTGAGTTGCGTCTTCATCCAGCCCGACGTGTTGTGGAAGTCGGACACCGCGCTGCCGGGTGGCACCAGCTCGTCGCACGCGGCGGCGATCTCGGGGTCGAGCGTCATCTCCTGGACCGCGACGAGTTCATCGACGTGGTCGAATCTCCGCGGGCCGATCAGCGGCGCCGTGATGCCCGGCTGGTCCTTGCACCAGAGGATCGCCAGTTGGGCCGGGGTGATGCCGGTCTCGGCCGCGAGCTTGCCGAACTCGACGCCGACGCGGACCGCGCGGTCCGTGACCCGGCGCGCGTAGTACTTGCCGAGCAGGTCGGCTCGGGAGCCTTCCGGGTAGTTCGCCGCATCCCAGTACCGCCCGGCCAGCACCCCCATCCCCAGCGGCGCCCACGCCAGGATGCCGAGGCCGTGCCTCTGGCACAGGGGGATCAACTCGTTCTCGATCCGCCGGTCGAGCAGGTTGTAAGGCGCCTGCTCCGAGGAGAAGCGGACGTACCCCTTCAACTCGCTCACCATGAGCGCTTCCATCACGCCCCAGGCGGGGTACGTCGAGCAGCCGATGTAGCGCACCTTGCCGGCGCGGACCAGGTCGTCGAACGCGCGCAGCGTCTCGTCGATCGGGATGCCGAAGTCCGGCCGGTGGGTCTGGTACAGGTCGATGTGGTCCGTCTGCAGCCGGCGTAGCGCCGCGTCGCAGGCGTTGAGTATGCCGGCCCGGGACAGCCCCTGCTCGTTCGGGCTGCGGCCCGGCACGTGCTCCGCGCGCGCCAGACCGGTCTGGTCGTCGAACTCGCCCGGGTAGATCTTGGTCGAGATCAGGACCTCGTGGCGCCGGCCGGTCTCCCTGAGCACGCTACCGACGATCCGCTCGGCGAGACCGTCGCCGTAGATGTGCCCGAGGTCGATCAGGTTGACGCCGGCGTCGAGGGTCCGCTCGATGATCCGCCGCGCTTCGTCCTCGGGCGTCACGTCGCCGAAGTTGCTCGTGCCGAGGCCGAGCGGCGAGACCTTCAGGCCGGTACGGCCGAGCGTGCGGTACTCCATGCGGCCGGCAGCCTGGCTACAGGCGGTCCGCGAGCTGGAGCGCCGGATCGAACACGCGGTTCGGCACGTCGTCCTCGCCCAGAAGGAACCGGATCTCGTCGTCGTAGCCGGTCATCTCCCAGCGGATCAGGGAGATCGGGATGATGCCGCCGGCCAGGAACTCGTCGATGAAGTCGCGGAGCACGAACTGGTCGCCGAGCTGCATCGCCCGCTCGCGGAAGAGCTTCATGAAGTGGGCCTTGCCGACGACGACCCCGGTATGGAAGCCGGGGAAACGGAGGTTGGACTCCATCTCGTACCAGACCATGCGCTCGTCCTCCTGGGACCAGCCCTTGGACATCAGTGCGGCGCAGAGCGCCCGCGATTCGTCGAAGGTGATCAGGTTCGCGTGCATGGCGAGGTCGGGCAGCGCCAGGCTCATGTGGGAGATGTTCATCAGGTACTCGACCTCGCGGCCGCGGCGGGGCCGTTCGTCGAGGACGCCGGCCTGCATCGTGAGTTCCTCCAGCGCGACCGCCCAGCCCTCCATCCGCATCCACTCCATGTTGAAGCGACGGTCGGCGCCGCGGATCGGCCGGTCGTCGCGCTGGCGGCGCTGGTCGTCGAGCATGTGGCCGATGTACTCGTGGGTCTCACCGGGCAGGATCTCGCGCTCGCGGGCCTTGTGGTCGATGCTCGTATCGGACGGCAGGGACTCCGGCGGCTCGTCCGGGTCGCTGTAGTCGGTCGGGTCGACCCAGTCCGGCACGGTCATGACCTCACCGTCGCGCAGGAAGTCGACGACATAGCGGAGCGCCTGGTGCAGATTGTCGGCGTACTTCTGCGGGGTGTCGGCGATGTCGAACGGCGGCAGGTCACGGTTCCGGTGTTCCTCGAGCGCGAGGAAGGTGACGAGCCGGTTGTACTCCTGCTCGACGATCATCCGGCTCTCCTCCCAGCCGTAGGGCGAGAGGTGGACGTTGCGGAGCCACCAGTCGTAGTTCTCCTTGCCGATGCCGGCGGCGCCGCTCCAGGACGGCTTGTTCTCCTCGACCCAGCCGCCGAAGGCCAGCACTGCATCGCGGGCGGCCTCGGCGTCGGCGACGAGTTCCGGATGATGTTCGGCGAGCTGTTCCGCGATCTCGTCGTAGATGCGCGCCTCCCGCGGAGCGGCCCAGATCGCGATCCCGCCGAGATCGGGCACCGCCTCGGTCAGGTTGGACTTTGCCTGCTCGTAGACCTTCGGCACCGCCTGGAGGGTCGTCCTGTACTCGGCAAGCTCCGTTTCGTCGAAGGGCGGTTCGAACCGGAACAGCGACCGGAAGCCGGCCATCGCCGGTCCGGCGCCGCCTTGAGACATCAAGTAGAACGCCGGGTCGCGTGACCAGGGCCGGGTCACCCTGTGGTGGAAGTCGAGCCCGTTCATCTCGGCGCGCACCAGGTGGTGGTCGATCTGGTCGGAGACGGTCCATTCCGAGATGTCGATCGCGTGGAGCCGGCTCTTGTAGTCCTCGAGCTCCTGGCGCTGCCGTTCCATCGCCTCGGCGGTGTAGTCCGGCACCCCGTCCACGATCTCCGGCTCCTGGAAGACGCGGAAGTCCTCGAAGAGCTTGAGCAGGTCGGCGTGAGTGCCTGGCGCGGCGTCCTCTGCGGCCGGCGGCGCCGGCGCGCAGGCGATCGCCAGGGCGAGCAGGGCGGTCAACGGAGCGGGACCAAGTTCGTGATGCCGCATCATGAGGCTCCTTTCAGTCGGGAATGTTGACGAGCGTGTAGTAGGCCTCCGGGTGAAGCAGCGGCTCGCCGCCGCCGCCGCGGACTCCGTGGAGATGCAGTTCGTGGACGTAGCCGGCTCGCAGCGGCTCGACGGCCAGGTGGACACTCATGCCGTCACTGGCCACATCGGCCGAACGAACGGCGATCTCCAGTTTGTCTTCCTCGGGTCCGCCGTAGTTCTCGCTGAGTCGATACGTGTAGCTCTCCATCCGGTAGGACGAGGGATCGTCCGCGGTTTTGGGATCGACGGCCCTGGTGAACGTGAGTTCGAAACCGTCCGGCCGCGCCCGCATTTCGTGGACCTCGAACGGTGGGTCGCCGGTCCAGACGAGCCGCTGGAGACCGTGCGACTTGGGACCGATACTGCCCCAACCGCGCTCGGACAGGCCGGCGAAGAGCGAGCCGTCGTCGGCGAATACCAGGCGGATCACGCCGCTGTCGAGGCCGCGCCGGAAGTTGAACGCGGCGCCCTGCCAGTGGCCGCCGACCTTCTCCAGGAACACCCGCATGACCATCGCGTGGTGCTGGTCGCCGACGAAGACCTGACCGGCGAACGGTCCGAACCTGCCGCCGGTCGTGTCCCACTTGAGGCCGGACGGCGACTGGCCCATCTTCACGTAGGGGAACCAGACGGCGGGCATGCGGAAGTTGGGGATCAGCTCGGGAAGGTCCTTCATGAAGGTCCCGCCCTCGGGCTGTCCGTCGGGCGGCGGCTCGACCATGGACTCGGGCAGCAGGGTCGAGGCCATGCCATGCGGGTGCCCGTGGAAGTCGCCGACCTCGATCAGCGAGAGCTTCGAGGCGTTGTTCCACTCGCCCTGGTTGTCGGTGTAGAAGACCTCGCCCCCGGGGCTGACCTCGACTCCGGCCGGCGAGCGGAGCCCCGCGGCGACGAACTCGGTGGCGCCGGTCGCCGGATCGACCCGGACCGCCCAGCCGCGCCAGTCGACCGGACCGTACGGCTCGGCGCCGAACGGGATGTTGAGGGTGATCCAGAGCCTGCCGTCCGGCGTCAGCCGCGGGCCGAAGACGTACTCGTGGTAGTCGCCGCTGGTCTCCCAGGCGTCCGACACGGTCTCGAAGACATCGGCCCGGTCGTCGCCGTCGGTGTCCCTGATCCGGGTCAGTTCGCCGCGCTGGGAGGTGTAGATCCAGCCGTCGAGCTCCAGCAGGCCGAGCGGCTGCCCGAGCCCGAAGGCGTACTGCTTGAAGACGGGCGCCGGCGGATCGCTGAAGGCGTTCTCGACGATGAAGATCTCGCCGCGCCGGGTGGCCGCCATGATGCGGCCGTCGGAGAGCTGCAGCAGGCCGCCGACCTCCATCGACATGCCTTCGGGCAGGGGCATCGTCAGTACGCGGTAGTACCGCTCTTCGGCGGCGGTTTGCGAACCGAGCGCTTCCCGCTGGCTGGCAAGCAGCGCCTTCTCCTTGTCTCGCCGGTCTTCCTCGTCGGGCGGTTCCTGGGTGAGTGCCGGCAGCGGAAGCAGCACCGCGAGCAGCGCGGTCGCGCCGACCTGGCCGGCCTTCGTTCGTTGGTAGCGAGGGAACATCACCAGGACAGGGTCACATCCAGTTCGAGGGAGCGGTGCGGTTCGAGCTCGATCCGTTGCAGCAGTTGCCGGACCCCCTGGGAGTCGCGGACGATCGGCGTGAAGTCCTCTTCGGAGAAGAGGGAGACCTCGAGTGTGCCGTCCACCGACCAGGTGCGCTCCGGGCCGGGCACGATCTCCTCGCCCTCGGCCAGCAGCAGGAAGAGCGGGCGGGGCGCGGTGCCGGCGGCGAGCCGGAAGCGCCGGATCAGGTTCGCGCCGCCGGCTCCCGGCAGCGGGAGTGGCGCCTCCTCGATGACCACGTCTCCGAGGCGGTAGCGGATGGAAGGGCGCCCCAGATCGTCCAGCCGGTAGCCGAGGAAACGGCCGCCGACGTTCCGGTCGTAGCGGCCGGTTGCCGGCCACGGGCTGTCGATGTCGTCGAGATCGGCGAAGGCCGGACCCGCCGGCAGGTTGAGAACGTCCGTGCCGTACGGGCCGAAGAACTGCCCGGCCCGTCCCTGCCAGGTTCCCTTCGCGTCGAAGAAGGCGCCGCGCCAGACCTTCGCCAGGCGGACGGTGTTCGCGTCGAAAGCGGCGTGGACGTTCTCCGGGTAGCCGATCGCGATCGCCCTGGGGCCGACGTCGATCATGTGCGTGCGGAAGACGAGCGGTCGTTGGTCCGGAACCAGGACCAGCTCGGAACCGATGTCCATGCCTTCCGGCGCCGGCATCGAGGCGCCGAGCGACAGGAAGCTCCAGAGCGCCTCGATCTGGCCCCCGGTCGTGCCGCCGCCGAGATCCGGGAAGTTCGCCTCACCCTCCGGCCAGTAGGCGGGCATCCTCGTTCCCGGCCGGATCGCGGCCGGATCCCGCAGGAGACGCTCGACCCACCCGGGGCGCAGCCGGTCGTAGGCGGTCGCCAGGTCGATCGTGGAGATCCCGGGCGCCGGATGCACGTGGATGTCGTGGCAGGTCACGCAGCCCATGCCACCCGTGCCGATCAGTTCGAGGCCGTGTTCCGTGGCGGTGGCTGAGACAGGCGGCTCATCCAGATCACCGGGCAACGCGTCGACCGAGTCCAGCGCGTCCGCGAGGCGCTCGGCCGCGCCGGCCGGGAAGCCCGGCATCCTGACCTCCATGAAGTCACGCCGGACGTGCAGGCGTTCGCCCGTGAGGATCGAGCGCAGCGCCCCCGGCTTGAGCTTGCCGCCGACCCCGTGGAGAGGGGGCGGCAGCCGTCCCTCGTCTCCCAGGTCCTGATCGTCGACGACCCGGAAGTGCCTGGCCCGGACCGGGTCGGGGCCGCCGACGTCCACCTCGCCGATCCGGCGCTGGTGACAGGCGAAACAGTTGAAGCTCGCCATGGTGAAGGTGATCTCGTCTTCGGGCCGGCGCTTGGGCGGCGGGTCCGCGAGCGCCGCGAGCGCGGCCCGGATGGCCTGCTTCTGGTGAGTGGCCAGCCGGTACCGTGGCGACGTTTCGCCGCCGTGCATGGCGGGTTCGGCGAGCGCCTTCTCCGGATCCAGGGCTTCGAGGTCCGGAGCCCTGGCGCGGGACACCGCGTAGGACCGGCCACGCTCGGGATCGACGCCCGGCGACGTGTGGCATGCAGAGCAGCCGTAGCGTGCAAAGAGCATGCTGCCGTTCTCTTCGTAGCGCCGGTTGGGCGCGGCAGGGCCGTCCGCCGGCCGCAGACGGACGCTCTCGTGGCTTGCCACCTTGTGGAGCGGCGTCGGCTCCGGCAGTGCCGCTCCGTCGAGTCTCGCGTCGACGAATGGCTGGCCGGTGCTGCCGCGAATGAAGTAAGTCACCTCCACGGGGTGGTCGCCCGCCTCCAGTTCGGCCGAGACCTCCGTTTCGCGGCGGCTGAAGGGAGGCTTCGTGGCGACGATCCCGTCGCCGATCCGCAGCGAGGAGCCCGATCGCCGGTCCGACGCGAGGGTGAATGTGTATGCCCCGGCGGCCGGTAGTCGCAGCAGGCCGCTGAAGCGGAACGCGTGGTTGCCGCTGTTCATCGGGAGCGGCAGAGCCAGCGAGAGAGTGGCGATGCGGCCGACGCCGGCCGGGCGCAACGCGTCGAGGTCCGGCGCCGGCCGGTTGAAGAAGCCGGGTACGTCTTCGTCCTGTTCCGGATCCAGGTAGTACTCGAACTCGAAACCGCTGCGGCGTTCGGTGACCAGGGGTGTCTGACCGCGCAGCAGGTAGACCGTGATGGCCTCCGCCTCCTCCCGCTCCAGGTGGAGCGGCGGCATGCGTCCGCCCGGCCGCGCGGCGCGCGGATCGAGCAGGAACTCGACCAGCGCCGTGACGGACGTCTTCGCGTCCAGGTCAGGAAGCGGCACGGAGGGGATCCCTGTGCCTTCCGCGCCCTCCGGCGCGTGACACGCGACGCAGCCGACCGCATGGAAGAGCCTCCGGCCCCGCTCGACGCTGGCCTGGAAACGGTGGACGGGGAAGTCTCCGAGGGCGACCTCGTCCGAAGAGCTCTCGTCCGGGTCCGCGTTCGCTCCCCGGTGAGCGAGGTAGCCGACCAGGGTGCGCACGGCGTCTTCCCGGTCGTCCGGCTCCAGCGAGTGGAGAACCTCTGGCATCGCCGAGCCCGGTTTCTGCACGTGAGGCGCCATCAGGTAGTCCGCGAGCCATCTGCCGGTGGCGCGCTCGGCGATGCGGTCGAGGTCGGGCGCCGCGCGCACGGGGATCCGCCGGGCCAGAGCTGGTGTCGGTTCGTGGCAGGAGAGACAGTTCAGTTCGCCGAGCAGAAGCTCGCCTAGTTCCGCGTCGCTTGCAGCGCCGGCCAGGCGGAGGTGCTCGTAGCCGGGGACGACGGGCGCTGGCGGATCTGCGGACCCGGTCTGCGCCTGCACTCGGACGCCAAGCGCCGCCGTTGCGAACAGGCAGATGAGCGGCACGAACGAAACGATCGCGCTAGAGCGGCTGGACTGCATTCAGTGGATCCCGGTCACGATACACCGTGTGGACTTCTCGGGCTCGCCGCTTCGCGGCATCGCCCTGATGCCGGCCAGAAGGCCGGCGCACCGACAGCGGGCTACGATTCAGTGATGAGCGTCGCAGATTCGAGGAGCTATCGGCGTTCGCCCGCGCTCGCCGTTCAGCTCCTGGTGGTGGCGTTGTCGGCGTGCTCGCCCCCGGAACAAGCCTCCGCGCCGCCTACCGAAGCGGCGATCCCGCACCCGGAGCTCGCGGAGCTCGACCCACCTCTCGCCCGTGAGCTCGAGGCCCGGCGCGCCGGCCTCGACGCGTTACTCGCCGACCAGGAAGCCAGCATCGCCGGGAAGGCCCAGGCCCTCGGCGAACTGGGACGGCTCTACCAGGCCCACCGCCTGCTGGAACCGGCGCTCGCCTGCTACCGGGAAGCGCACGCGCTGGATCCCGAGTCGTTCGCCTGGGCCTACTACCTCGGTGTTCTCGCGGCGGGTGCCGGCGACATCGAGACCGCGCGCCCCGCGTTTCGCAGCGCCCTCGAGCTTCGTGCCGACGACGCGCCGACCCTTGTCCGGCTAGCCGACCTCGAGCTC
This sequence comes from Holophagales bacterium, assembly GCA_009836625.1. GTDB lineage: Bacteria > Acidobacteriota > Thermoanaerobaculia > Multivoradales > Multivoraceae > Multivorans. Next base: position 505,511 of record VXVC01000007.1, on the reverse strand, counting down.
GAACATGGCCGGGTCGACGAGGCCGAACTCCTCTACCTCCGGGCCGCGGTGGCGGACGACTCGGCAGCGGTGGCCTATGGGATGGGGCGGGTCGCCGAGGAACGGGGCGCCTATGCGGAGGCCATCGAGCAGTTCCAGCGGGCGCTGACGCTCCAGCCGCGCGCTTCCGTCATCCACTACCACCTCGGTCAGGCCTATCGCGAGTTGGGCGAGTTCGACCGGGCCGGGGAAGCGCTGGCGCTGAGCGGGCCGAACCGTGTCGCCATGGCTGATCCGCTGATGCACGAGTTGACGACGCTCGCCATCGGCGCCTTGCCCCACCTGGACCGAGGCCATGCCGCCGCCCGCGAGGGCCGGCTGGCCGATGCGGAATCCGCCTACCGGCAGGCGGTGGCGGCCGACGCAACGAACGTGCGCGCGCACGAGAGCCTGGCGACGGTGCTCGTGCGCCGCGGCGATCCGGAGGGGGCAATCGAGCACTTCGGCGTCGCGGTGCGGCTGGCGCCCGAGAACGCCCGGGCCCACTTGGACCTCGGCGTGCTGCTGGCTGAACTGGGGCGCAACGACCGGGCCCTGGAGCACTTCGGCCGGGCCGTCGAACTCGAACCCGGCAACGGCGAGGCCCGGCTGGGGCTCGGCGCCGTGCTGGCGCAGACGGGCAGCTTCGAGGAGGCAGTCGTCGAACTGCAGGCCGCCTTGCGCCAGGTCCCCGAGAGTGGGCGGACTCCCCGCGTTCACTTCGGCCTGGCGGAAGCCCTGGTTCGCACCGGCCGGCTCGAGGAGGCGTTGCCGCACTACATCCGGGTCCGCGACCTCGACCCGACGCAGGGTCTCGCCTGGCTGCGCGAGGCGACCGTGCTGATGGGCCTGGGGCGTTTCGCGGACGCCAGGGCGACGCTCGAAGCGCGGCTGCGAGTCGATGCGACGGACGGCCGGGCCGCTCACTCCCTGGCGAGACTGCTAGCCGGCGCGCCCGATCCGACCCTCCGCGACGGTCCGCGGGCGATGACGATCGCCGGCGCACTCCTCCAGGCCGACAACGCGCCGCCGAACGCCGAGACCGCCGCGATGGCGCTGGCCGAGGTGGGGCGCTTCGAGGAAGCCGTCAGCATCCAGCGCACGCTGGTCGAGGAGGCGCGGCGGCAAGGCCGCAGCGGCGAAGAGCGACGCCTCACCCGCAATCTGGAGCGGTACGAACGGAGCGAGGCTTGCTGCGCCCGGGTAGCGGATGCGTTTCCGCCGTACTGAGCCCGGGTTAGCGTCGATAGCGACGTTTTGGGTGTCGCTTCAGCGACAGAAGAGCGATCATCGTGTCCTCCGTCTGGATCCGTAGTACCATCCGGCCCTTCGACTTCCAACCAGAGGAGCCTCACCGTGAGTGCAACCGAAGCTCGTATTCAAGAACTCGCCAGTCAACACCTCGACATCGGAAGAGACCTGGATCTCGATGCCGGTCTGCTTTCCTCCGACATCTCGTCGCTCGACGCGGTGGCCTTCGTGAAGAAGGTCGGGGAGGCGTTCGGCGTTGAGGTTCCCCCCGAGGAGGTTGCCAACTGGAAGAACCTGCGGGACTTCGCCGCGTTTCTCGATTCCAGCGCCGGTTGAGCGCCGCGGGCTGCGGGGCCCGCACGATTCACAGGTCCGGTCGGGTCACCGTCGTGTACGTGGACCTGGGTTCTTCTTCGGTCCGGGAGCGAGAGGCCCTGACGTGGCTTGACGAACCGGAGCAGGCCCGGCGGCGCCGGTTCGCGCGGTCGGGGCCGCGACGCGAGTTCACTGTCTGCCGCGCGGCGCTTCGGGCGCTGCTCTGCCGGGAACTCGACTGCGGCAACGAAGAACTCTCTTTCGGAGCCTCGGATCATGGCAAGCCGTTCGCGCTGGTCGGAGGGCTTCCCGCGCCCGTCTCCTTCAACGTCAGCCACAGCGGCCGGCATGGCCTGATCGCGATCGCGCCACGCGGGCGCGTCGGCGTGGATGTGGAAGACCGGAAAGCGCGGCGCGACATGGACGACGACATCCGCCTCCTCTTCGCGCCCGGGGAACGGGCGGGACTCGCATCCGCCGAAGGAAACAGCAAGGCCGACCTGTTCTACAGCCTCTGGACCATGAAGGAAGCGCTGGTCAAGGCGGCCGGCGTCGGTCTGAGGATCGACACCACGAGCTTCGAGATTCCCCCGGCGATGAGTCGAGGCGCGACCCGTTGTCTCGTGCGCCTTCCTGTGGCGCCGTCCGTTCAATGGCGGCTGGAGAACCTCGGCAACCGGCGCTACGCCGCGGCGCTCGCCGTCGAGGACCTGCCGGCGGACGCGGGGGACAGCCCCGAGCCGCAGTTCGCACAGGCGGGAGCGGAACGGTAGCCCATTGACTGTCTGGGAAGTACCCGAGCCCCTCGCCGTGGACGAGGTACGGCTCGACGAGGAGACGGTCACGACGTTGCGGCGGCATGGCCGGCCGGACGCACCGCTCCGCCTGGTACTGAGTCATGGCAATGGCCTCGCCATCGACGCCTACTATCCGTTCTGGTCGCTCCTGGAGGACGAGTTCGACCTGATCGTTTACGACGTCAGGAACCACGGCTGGAATGCCGTCGGTGAGCAGACGAACCACAACATCCCGGCGATGATCCACGATCATGACGTTCTCGCCGGGACCATCGCCGAGCGCTATGGCGACAAACCGACGGTCGGCGTCTTCCATTCGCTGACGACGATCGTCGCGATTCTCTCGTTCTCCGAGCCGTACTCGGGTCTGGTCCTGTTCGATCCGCCCTTCTGCAAGCCCGCTGCGAGTGAGGCTGAGTTCGACGACGCCGCCGACCGCGCGACGGCGTTGACCCGGCGCCGGGCGCCCCACTTCCGGTCCGAAGAGGAGTTCTCGGACCTTCTCCGGTACTCCCCGGTGTATGCGCGGGTGCTGCCTGGCGTGCGGGAACTCGTCGCAAGTACGACCCTCAGGAAGGCGGAGGACGGCGAGGGCCGCGAGCTCCGCTGCCCGCGGGAGTTCGAAGCGCAGGTCTCGGAGTACGTGAGGAGCTTTGCCCCGCTGCTGGACCTGAGCCTGCTTTCCTGCCCGACGAAGGTGATAGGGGCCGATCCGACCCTGCCGTATGCGTACCTGCCGAGCTTCGACCTGAAGAGCATCCGGAACGTGGACTACGACTTCATCGCGGACTCAACCCACTTCCTGCAACTGGAGAAGCCGGCCGAATGCGTCGCGATGCTCCGCGCTTTCCTGGCTCAGACCGGGCTGCTGAGAGCGTCCAACCAGAGACGCGCGCAGTGGTCCTGCAAGGGGGGCGTGTGACGGCTCGACTACGTATCACTCCGACGGACGCCACGTGCGGCGCCATCGTTACGGGTGTCAGGATCGCATCTCTGGCCGAGGAGACCTGGTGGGCGGTCGAGGGTGCTTTTCACAGGTACGGCGTATTGGTTTTTCCGGGCCAGCACCTGACCGTCGGCCAGCAGACCGGCTTCGCCAGGCGCTTTGGGAAGATCGAGCATCTCGACGAGGAACGGGTGGCTACCGTGGTTCCGGTTGGAGACCCTGCAGTCTCTGGGGCGCAGACCGACACTGACCACATTGCCATGCTTCTCAAGGGCAACGAGGGCTGGCACATCGACAGTTCCTACATGCCGCTGGCGGCCAAGGCCTCCATCCTGAGCGCCGTGGTCGTGCCGTCCAGCGGCGGCCAGACCGAGTGGGCCGACATGTGCGCCGCCTATGACAGCCTCGGTGACGAAATCCGCGAACGCATCGCCGGGCTGTCGGCGTACCATTCGTACTTCCATTCGCAAGCGTTGGTTGGTCACGAGGCGGAGGTCGGCGCTGGTTACGGGTTCTACGCGGGTGACAAGCCGCTGCGTCCCCTGGTCAAGAAACACCCCGTAACCGGCCGATCCGCGCTCTACATCGGTCGGCACGCTTACGGTATTCCCGGTCTCTCCGAGGCGGAGTCGGAGGAGTTGCTTTCGGAGTTGGAGGAGTTCGCCTGCAGACCTCCGCGTACGTTCATGCACGACTGGCAGGCAGGCGACGCGGCGATCTGGGACAATCGGAGGGTGTTGCACCGGGCGAGACCGTACGATCCGGACGAGCCGCGCCTGCTGTACCACACACGTGTCGCTGGAGATCCCGAGACGGAGCTCGCCGCTGGCATGACGCCTCAGTGACCGGTCCGGCCGCGGGCGTGGGAGTGTCGGACGGTGCCAAACGCACTGCCGAGACCGGCTTTGTCGACAGGTCGGCCCTGCTGTACGATCACCGCTCTTGAACTTCCAACCAAGGGAGACTCTCCTTGTCCGCAACCGAAACTCGCATTCAAGAACTCGCCCGCCAGTACCTCGACCTCGGAAGGGACCTGGATCTCGATGCCGCTTTGCATACCGCCGAGATCTCGTCCCTCGATGCGTTGGCCTTCGTGAAGAAGGTTGGGGAGGCGTTCGGCGTTGAAGTGCCCCCCGAGGAGGTGGCCGACTGGCGGAATCTGCGGGATTTCGCCAAGTTCCTCGACGCCAACGCCGGTTGAGTTCTGCCGGCGGAGCCTGCTTCGCTCCTCGGGTCGGCTCAGCGTGCATTGTGCCGACCCCTTTCCGGCAATGAGTCGAGGCGTGCCCAGTTGTTTCGAGCGTCGGCGTCAGACGGGGCTGCTGGGAGGGTCCACCCAGTGACGCCTGCGCTCGAAGGGATAGCCGGGCAGCGAGATCCGGCGCCGTGTCTCGCCCGCGAAGAGGCCCTCGAACGAAACCGGTAGCCCGGCCTCGTAGGCGGCTGCCGCGGCCTCCAGGAAACCGCCGTCCGGGTGGCCCTCTGCAGCGTCGCCGGTCGGCAGCCGCAGGCTTGCCAGCACGAGTGGGGCGCTGTTGCTCCCTTCGTTCCGAGCGGCTTCGGTGTCGGATGCGGGCCAGGTGTCGGCGATCGCTGGAGCCAGGGATCGTCGCGGGCCGATCTCCAGCACGACTTCGACTCCGCGGTCCGCCAGGGTCGCGGCACTTGCATCCGGCGCGGCGGATGCCCGATCGCTGTGGATGCGGAAGGCTTGCTGTAACCAGAAGGAGGGGTCAAGCGCCTCGTCCGCTGTCAGCGGGCACCCGTCCGCGCCGCGGATCACGGTGAGGGAAGGGCGTTCGAGAACCAGGTCTTCGGCAAGCCGCTCCGTACCGTCCGCGGGTCCTCCCGCCGTCACCGACTCGCCCGCGGCGGCCGCCAGACGGAGGCCGGCTTCCAGACTGAAGATCCGGGCGGCGTGGGCTGCGGCGAGCTCACCGGCGTCGGACCCCACGACGACGCTCGGCCGGATCCCGATGCTCGACCAGAGGGCGGTCAGCGAGCACTCGAGCGCATAGACTGCCGGACCGGCCCAGGCCGGATCGTCGAGATCGCCCGTGGCGTCCGTTCGCCCGAACATGATCTCCAACAGCGATTCACCGCGCCGCTCCCGGAGCACTTCGTCGCAGCGGTCGAGGACCGCCCGAACCACCGGCTCGGTCCGATAGAGCGCCTCTCCCATGCCGGTCCACCGGCTGCCCAGGCCGGGGTAGACGAAGGCGACATTCGTTGCTTCCAGCGGTTTCCGCGCGCCGTTCGTTTCGGAGAGCGCCCGGAGACTCTCGACCAGCGATGCTCCGTCCCGGAACACGAGCGCGGCGCGGTGCGGGAAGTGACTCCGGCCGGTGCCGGCGGTCCAGGCCAGGTCGGACAGGAGCGGACATGCCGCGCTGCCGTCGGACTCGAGGGCGGCGCCACGCCCGTCGATCCAGCCGAGGAAGCGTTCGGCGAGCGACCGCAGCGCGCTCTCGGACTTCGCGGAAAGCGGCAGGATGCGGGTTTGGCGTCCGCCCGGCTCGGAGTCGCCGTCCGGCGCGGTGTAGCCCTCCACGACGACGTGCACGTTCGTCCCGGAGAACCCGAAGGCGCTGACTCCGGCACGGGCCGGACGGTCGTTGGCCGGCGGCCAGTGTGTTCGTTCTGACGTGACCCGCACGGGCAGGTGGTCCCAGTCCACGCCCGGGTTCGGCGTCTCGAAGTGCAGGTGCTTCGGAATGACTCCGTGGCGCATGGCGAGAACGACCTTGATCAGTCCCGCGATTCCCGCGGCCGATTCGAGGTGCCCCATGTTCGTCTTCGCCGTCCCGATCAGCAGCGGACGCTCGGCGTCCCGCTCGCGGCCGTAGACGGCGGCCGCGGCCTGCACCTCGATGGAATCGCCGATCTCGGATCCGCCGCCGTGCGCCTCCAGGTAGTCGACGTCGGCGGGCGCGATGCCGGCGCGGGACAGCGCCTCCTCGATGACCTGTTCCTGGGCGGGACCGCTCGGCATCGTCATTCCCGCGGCGGTGCCGTTGTGGTTGACGGCGGAGCCCCTGATCACTGCCCAGATTCGATCGCCGGCGGCCACCGCTTCGCCCAGCCGCTTGAGGAGGACGACGCCGCAGCCCTCGCCGCGAACGTAGCCCTCCGCCGAAGCGTCGAACGTGGCGCAACGTCCGGTCGACGTCAGCAGGCCGTGCTCGAGCAGGAGTTTGCTGAAGTTGGGAGAGAAGATCGCGTTGACGCCGCCGGCCAGGGCCAGGTCCACCTCGCCGCGCTCCAGCCCCGTGGCCGCGGCGTGGACCGCCGCGAGCGAGGCCGCGCACTGCAACTGGAAGGGGAGGGCAGGGCCCATCAGACCGAGCGTGTAGGCGACCCGTCCCACGGTGGTGCTGGACATCGTGCCGACGGAACCGCCGTCCGAGCCGCTTGCGATCATCAGGTCCCGGTATTCGCTCGCGTTCAGCCCGGCGAACACGCCGGTGCGGCTGCCCCTGAGATCTTCCGGATCGATCCCGGCATCCTCCAGGGCCTGCCAACTCGTCTCCAGCAGCATCCGCTGCTGCGGGTCCATCGCCTCCGCCGCGATCGGCCGGAGGCCGAAGAACCTGGCGTCGAACAGTTCGAGACCGCCGACGTAGCCGCCCCAGCGATAGGCCGGGTGCTCGGCCTCGGGATCGCCGACGCGGTCGAGCCAGTAGTCGACCCCGGTGCGCCCCTCCGTGACCAGGTCGGCGCCCGCCAGGAGCTGCTCCCAGTAGGTCGACACGTCCGGGGCGCCGGGGAAGCGGCAGGCCATGCCGACGATGGCGATGCCCTCCTGGTCCGTTTCGGTCGTCGGACGGGGCCTTGCGACCGGTTTCTCCGGAACCCGGGACGGCGCTCCGGTGAGAGCCTCGATCTCGCCCGCCAGGTGGCCGGCGAGTTCCGCGGTGCTGGGGTAGTCGAAGACGATCCTGTTGGACGTCGTGTACTCGCCGGCGAAGGCCCGGTTCAGCCGGTTCCGCAACTCGACCGCCATCAGCGAGTCCATGCCCAGGTCGAAGAAGCCGACCGTCGCCGAGGGCGGCGACGGGAGGTGGAGAACGGACTGCAGCTCCTGCTGGATGAAGGCCTCCAGCAGATTCCGCTTCTCTACCGACGGCGCCTCCCGTAGCTGTGCCATCAGGCCGCTGGAGGCGGCCGGCTCCGCGGTCTGCCGGCGTCGCACCTTCCTCGTGGCCAGCAGCTCGTCGAAGAACGGGGGCGGTGTCCCGAACTCCTCGGCGACGATGGACCAGTCGGTCGCGGTGACCATGGGCGCGGTCACGTCCTGCCGGACCAGCCGGTCGAGAGCCTCGATGCCCTGTTCGGGCGTGATCCACTCCGCGGCGGTGTGGTCGAAACGTCTCCTGATTCTCTCCCTCTGCTCTTCTGCTTCCCCGATACCCGACCAGGCGCCCCACGCGATCGACTGGCCGGGGAGGCCCAGACCGCGCCGGTGCGCGGCAAGCTGGTCGAGGAAGGCGTTGGCGGCGGAGTGATTCGACTGTCCCGGGTTTCCGACCACGCCGATCCCGCTGGAGAACAGGACGAACAGGTCGAGATCCCTGGTCCTGGTCGCCTGATGGAGATGCCAGGCGCCGAGGACCTTCGGCCACAGCACCTGCACGAAGCGGTCCCAGGTCTGGTTCTCGATGACGCCGTCCGAGAGGACGCCCACGCTGTGGATCACGCCTCCGAGCGGCTTCGGACCCTCATCGATGCGGGCGAGCAACGCGTCGACGGCGGCGAAGTCCGTGACGTCGGCGATCTCCACCCGCACGTCGGCGCCGGCTTCCCTCAGCTCGCGGATGACCGCTTCGGCCTCCGGATCGGGATCCCGGCGGCCGTTGAGAACGACCGTACCGGCGCCCTGATCGACCAGCCAGCGGGCGACCGCGCAGCCGATCCCGCCCAGGCCGCCGGTGACGAGATAGGCGCGGTCCGGCCGGAGACCGCCCCCGGCAAGCGGCGGCATGCGCAGGACGTTCTTGCCAAGGTGCCGGGCGGCACGCATGGCGTCCATCGCCGGCTCCATCTCGCAGAGCGGCCAGACCGTGTGCGGCAGAGGCGACAGCTCGCCGGCCGCGAGCCGATCCAAGATCCGGGTGAGGGAAGCGCCGGCGCGCACCGGATCCGTCCGCTTCAGCTCATCCACGTCGAGGACGGAGTACGCGACGTCGGGACGCGACGCGGACATCTCCCGTTCGCTCCAGATACCCCGCTTCCCGATCTCGACGAAGCGGCCGCCGGGACCCAGGCAGGCGAGGCTCGCTTCGATGAAGCCCTCGCTGGTCAGGCTGTTCAGGACGACGTGGACGCCCTCGCCGTCCGTAGCCCGCAGGATCTCGTCGCCGAACGCGGTCTGCCGGCTGTCGAACACGTGGTCCACGCCGAGGGAGCGGAGGAAGGGCTGCTTGGCGGCGCTGGCGGTCGCGAAGACCTCGGCGCCGGCGGCCTGAGCCAGTTGAATCGCGGCGAGGCCGACGCCGCCGGCCCCCGCGTGGATCAGCACGCGCTCGCCGGCCTGAAGATCCGCCGTCCGGAACGCGAGATCGGCGGTGACGAAGCAGATGGGCACGGTCGCGAGGGCGGACGTGGAGAGCCCGGCGGGAGCGGGCGCGACGAGCGCCGCATGGGTGACGATCTCCGGGGTGAACGAACCGAATCCCATCCCGGCCACCAGGTCGCCGGTTGCGAGGCCTTCGACCTCTTCGCCGGTCTCCAGGACGCGGCCCACCAGTTCGCGGCCGATCTCGCCTCCGGTGGAAACCGCGCCGATGCTCATCAGCGCGTCGACGAAGTTGAGGCCCATCGCCTCGACGGCGACCCGGACCTCGCCGGGCTCGAGATCGGGTCGGGGCCGGGGCTTCGCGCGGAGGGTGGTCAGGCCGGCCTCCGGATCCTCGGGGCCGACGACCCAGTCGGGGTCCTCCGGCAGGGCGAGACGCGGGTCGTCGGCGCCGGGCCGAATCAGGCGCGCGGCCCTACGGACGCCTCCCCGGTGGGCGATGAGGGTCTCGGAATCGGCGAACAGGAGTTCCTCGGCGAGTTTCGTGGCCGCCGGCGTTTCCTGGGTGGGGTCGAGGTCGATCAGTTTCGGCTGAAGGTGGGACGCTTCCCAGGACATCGTCTTGCCGAAGCCCCAGAGGACGGCGCCGGCGAGTTCTCCGGACGTTCTGCCGAGGAGGTCGGGCTCGAGGACCTGCGCGCCGCGCGTAGCGAACCAGACACCCTCGGTCGGGCCGACGCCGGCGTCGATGACGCCTTGCGCCAGAGCCAGCGCCGTTGACGCGGCTTGGGTTATGTCCTCCGCCATCTCCGCGGTGGTCGCCGACGCTCCATGTCCATCCAGGGCCGGTAGATGCACGATGCCCCGGAGAGGCGGTTCCTCGGGCAGTCCCTCCAACAGGGATCGCCAGGCTTCGCGGTCCGACGGTTCGAGGGCGGCCGTCGTGATGCCCGGAACTTCGGGCGGAGGATCGCCGGCATCGCCTTCCGCGCGGACCAGAAGGACCGTCTGGTTGCGGGAGGCCAGCTCGGCGGCGAGTTCCTCCGCCGTGCCGGCGCCGTCCGCCGCGACGACCCAGGCGCCGGGCGCCGGGGCGACTTCGACCGGGCCCCGGGCGAGGATGACGCTCGAACCGAGGTGTTCGTCGGCGTCCGGATCGCTGGTTCCCAGGAACTCCAGGTCGGAGAAGCCGGCGTCGCCCAGTGCCCGGCGCCACTGGTCCGGCCTGGCGAAGGCATGCTCTGTCCGATAGACGTCGGTGAAGCGCCACCACCCGTCGAGGAGCCCGAAGGTCAGGTCCTGCCAGGTCCGGTGCCGCAGACCTTCGAGGGCAACCAACTGACCGGACGGCGCGAGCAGGTCGCGGCAGTGCGACAGCGTCTCGCCCAGGTCCCGGGTGGCGTGCAGCACATTCGCGGCGATGACCAGGTCGTAAGCGTGTGCGTCGAAGCCCTGTGCCGCCGGATCCGCCTCGATGTCCAGGCGCCGGTACTCGATCGGCGCGCCGGCCGCGGCGAAGCGTTCTTCGGCCTGCGAGAAGAAGCCGGCCGAGATGTCGGTGAATGTGTAGTTGACCCGGTCGGAAGGCAGGCGCGGGAGAACCGCCTCGGTGGCGGATCCGGTCCCCGCTCCGACTTCCAGTACACGCAGCCGGCGATCCTCCGGCAGGCCGGAGACGGCCGCCTCGACGGCGTCTCCGAGCATCCGGTTCGCGGAGCGGTTGGCCGGGGCCTGGAGGTACACGCCTGCCGCGCCGGGCCCTTCGTCGCTGAACATCAGGGTCATCGGATCGGTGCCGCCCTGGAGCACTTCGGCGAGAGCCGGGCCGCAGCGGCAGAGCAGGCCAAGTTCGTTGGAACCGTGGGGGTGCTTGTCCCGGAGCCTCTCGGCGAGACGTTCGGGATCCGCCAGGGCTTCGTCCGGGAGCGGATCGCCGGCACCGGCCGCCACGACGTAGCCTCCGTCGGAGCGGCTCAGGATGCCCGCCTCGGAGAGGATGGCCAGGAGCCGGTGGAACAGGCGATCGTGCTCATCGACGACGTTCAGTTCGCGGCGAAGATCCTCGGGGGAGACCTCCGCCTCTGCCCGGCGCTGCCAACCCATTCCCTCGAGCGCCGAGAGGACGTAGGCCTGGGACAGCCGCTCGAGGTCTCGGAGCAGGGTGACCCGGTCCGCCGCATCGACGTCGTGCTCCGCCAGGTGTTCGGCCAGAGTGCGTGACTGGCCGGCGACCGTCGCCGGGCTGGTCAGGAAGTCCGCGGCCGGCACGCTTCCATCCAGTGGTTGCTCCCGCCAGGCGACCTCGTAAAGAAGATCCTTCAGCCCGGCCCTGGACGAGAGAAGGGCGCCGCGCGTGGCTCGTTTGACGGTGAAGCCGAACAGGCCGCCGAGGGGCGCCCCTTCGGTGGAGTAGAACCGGACGTCCCCGGTCACGACTTCGGGCGGCTCGGAAGACGCGGCGTCCGCTCCGTTCCGCTCGCCGGACGTCCTCACGGTCGCGTGGCAGAGGAGCCTGGTCGGCATCGGCCCCGCCACCCACAGCCGCTGCCAGCCGAAGGGCATGTACACAGCCCCCTGCTCGGAGACGGTGTGGTGGCGGGCCAGCGACAGGACCTGGAAACAGCCGTCCAGCAGCAGGGGATGCAGTTCCATCCCCGCCGCGTCGACCGAGTCGTTGAGGGCGAGCGTGGCCAGGGACTCTCCTTCCCTTGCCCAGGCGGATTCGATCGTGTGGTAGGACGGGCCGAGGTAGATGCCGGTCGCGGACCGCATCGCGTAGAACTCCACCGGATCCTGGGGCGTCAACCCGGCCTTGAGCGCCTCCGGGTCGAGCGGCGGAAGCGGTTCGATGTCCGACCTCCCCGAGGAGAGTCGACCGCCGGCGTGAAGGGTCCAGCCCTCCTCTCCCTCTCCCTTCGTGAAGATCTCGAAGGGGCGTTCCGCGAGGTTGTCCGAGCCGTCCAGAACGAACTGCAGGGTGCGGCCTCCGCCGCCCGCTCCGCTTTCCGGGTCGTCTTCATCGAGCATCAGCGGGCTGTAGATCTGCAGTTCGTCCACGACCGCCGGGCCGTCGCCATGGCTCAGCGCCACCGAGACCGCCATGCCGCCGTGGAGCCCGCCGGGGACGACGACCTGCTCGTACACCAGGTGATCCAGCAGCCACGCGGGATCGGAGGCGAACACCTCCGTCTCGAACATGACCTCGCCGCGGGGCGACTCGTGCCGCACGCCGAGCAGCGGATGCCCATCGGCCTTGTGCCGGCGTTTCGATGTCCGGACCCAGTGCTGGACGCGCTGGAACGGATAGCCGGGCAGGGTGATCCGGCGTCGCGCCTCGCCGGCGAAGAGGCCCTCGAACTCGATCTCGAGGCCGGCCTCCCAGGCGCCGGCAACGGCTTCGGTGAAGCCGCCGCTGGTGTCGGTGGGCGGCTCGTCGGCGTCACGGGGCGGACGCCGCAGACTGGCGAGAACCGGCGGGGATCCCGCAGGCGTCGACGCGGGCCAGATCATCGAGACGACGGGCCCCAGCACGGCGTGGGGGCCGATCTCGACAACGGCGTCCACTCCCATCTCCGCCAGGGTCTCGACGCTGGCCCGAAACGCCACCGGCTCGCGCGCGTGGCGCCGCCAGTACGCGGCGTCCATCCGGTCGTCGGGGTCGAGCAGGCGGCCGGTGATGTTGCTGACCAGGGGGACGGATGGGGCCGGAGGCGAGGGCGCGATCTCGCGGACGGCGGCTTGCAGCTCGTCCAGGGCCGGTTCGATCAGGGCGCTGTGGTACGCGGGACTCCGACGCAGCCGGTGCGTCTTGACGCCCTCGGCTTCGAAGCGGGCGAGCACCGCGTCGAGTTCGGCGGCCGGCCCGCTCACGACCTGCTGCGCTCCGTTGTCGACGGCGACGGAGAGGTCCTCGTCATCCGAGCCGGCGTTGTGCTCGGCCACCGCTTCGGCGACGCGGGAGGCGGGGGCGAAGACGGCGGCCATCGCGCCGTCGGAGCGCGTGGCGCCCATCAGGGTGCCGCGGGCGGAGGCGTATCGAAGGCCTTCGTCGAGCGTGAAGCCGCCCGCCGCCCGGGCCGCGGCGATCTCGCCCAGGCTGTGACCGACGACGACGCTCGGCTCAACACCCAGGCTCTCCCAGAGCGCGACCAGCGCGCACTCCAGGGAGTAGATGGCGGGCTGGGTCCAGGCCGGTTCGTCGAGCAGGCCGTCGGTCCCGTTCTCTCCGAACATGACGTCGAGCAGGGAGACCCCGCGGTCCTCTGACAGCAGCCGGTCGCAGCGGTCGAGCACCGAGCGGAACACGGGCTCCTGTTCGTACAGGGCCCTGCCCATTCCGGGCCATTGGCTGGCCTGGCCGGTGAAGAGGAAGGCGACCTTCTGCGCTGCGCGGGGTGGGTCGCCGCCTTCTTCGGCGAGGTCCTCCAGTCGCTGCCGGAGCTGGGCGGCCTCGCTAAAGACGAGGCCGGCCCGGTGCGCGAAGTGGCTCCTCCCGACCGCGGCCGTCCAGGCGAGGTCGGAGAGGTCCGGGTCCGTTTCTTCGTCGAGCCAGGACAGATAGCGCCCGGCCACGTCGCGCAGGGCCTCGGGCGACCTGGCCGAGAGCGGCAGGCAGCGGGTTTCGCGTGTTCCCGGTTCCCCGAGCGGTTCCTCGCCCGGTTCCGTCCGGGCCTTGACAGGCAGGCGGACGCTGGCGGGGAAGGAGGCGCGAGCGGCGCCGGCAGGGGCCTCCAGCTCGTCGTGGCCCTGCACCAGCACATGGCCGTTGGTCCCCGACCAGCCGAACGAGTTGACGCCGGCCAGGCGGGGCCGACCCGGGTGGAGGGGCCAGTCCGTCATCCCGTCGGTGACGCGGACGGGCAGGCGGTCCCAGTCGATGTTGGGATTCGGGGTGCTGAAGTTCAGGTGACGGGGAATGACCCCGTGCCTCATCGCCAGGACGGCCTTGATCAGGCCGGCGACGCCGGCGGCGGGTCCGAGATGTCCGATGTTCGTCTTGACGGAACCGACCAGCAGGGGGTGTTCCGCGTCGCGCTCGCGTCCGTAGACGGCCGCCGCCGCGTTCAGCTCAATGGGATCGCCGACGATGGTGCCGGTGCCGTGGGCCTCCAGGTAGTCGACATCGGAGGGGGAGGCACCGGCCCGCGCCAGGGCCGCCTCCATCGCCTTCTCCTGGGACGGAGCGCTGGGTACGGTCAGGCCCTGGCTGGCGCCGTCCTGATTGACAGCCGAGCCGGGAATGACGGCCCAGATCCGGTCGCCGTCCGCTTTCGCGTCGCTGAGGCGCTTGAGGACGATCAGGCCGCAGCCCTCGCCGGAGACGAAGCCGTCGGCGGCCGCGTCGAAAGTCCAGCACTGGCCCGTTGGCGACAGCATTCCCGCGTTGGCGCGCAGCTCGAGCGGCCGTCCGGCGAACTGGGCATGGACGCCGCCGGCCAGAACCAGGTCCGCCTCGCCACGCTGGAGCCCGGCCACGGCCTGGTGGATGGCGACCAGCGAGGATGAGCAGGCGGTGTCGATCGCCATCGACGGCCCTTCGAGGCCGAGAACGAAGGAGACCCGGCCGATGGCAGTGTTCAGCGCGTTGCCGGTGGCGGCGTAGAGCCCGGCCGCGGCCTCGCTCGTGCCGGGATCCGAGATCGCCATGTCCCGGTAGTCCATGATGCTGATGCCCGCGTAGACGCCGGTGCGGCTGCCCTTGAGGCTCCCGGGGTCGATGGCCGCGTCCTCGAGGGCCCACCAGCTCACCTCCAGCATCATGCGCTGTTGGGGATCGAGCATCTGCGCCTCGATCGGTGAGATGCGGAAGAACTCCGCGTCGAACAGATCGAGGTCCTCGACGTACGCCCCGAATCGGATGGCCTCGTTGCTGGCGGCGAACTGGGGGAACTGCCGCCCCGGGCGCCCGATGACGGAGCCGGGCGGGCCCTCCACGACCGCGTTCTCGGCGGCCAGGAGCTGTCTCCAGTAGCCGGCGAGGTCCTTGCTGCCGGGGAAGCGGCAGGCCATGCCGATGATCGCTACCGGCTCTTCGCGGGGCGGGCCGTCCGGAGAACCTGGGTGGTGGGTGTTCGACATTGAGCGGCCTCCAGTCGCGTGGAGGACACTCTATTCACCTGGAGGGTTGCAATCTAGGAGCTTGCGTCGCGCGCGCCGGTTGCGCGAGGCGTTTCAGTCGGCCGTTCGCGCGCCGGCATTCAGCAGGTAGCGGTACAGCCTCGCCGTGAGCTTCGGGTCGCTCTCCTCGAGCAGCCGCAGGGCGGAAGCGGTCAGCGTCGCTGTCATGCAGGGCTCGTCGGCGACGACCGCGGCCGCCGCTGTCGGGGCGGCGACGGGCGCCCGGGGCTCGACCGCGTCGCCCGGCCCCAGTTGGCGGCTACGCGCGCCGGCTGCGTCGAACACGGAGGCCCGTCCGGTGGTGATCAACTGGAGCGTGTCGTTCGACTCGCCGGCGGCAAGGAGAGTTTCGCCCTCGGCGTGCTCCCGGGTGTCCAGCCAGTCCCGGAGATCGCCGACCAGCTCCTCGAAGAGGACCTGCCGGTCGAGGTGACGCTCCATGTCGGCGCCCACGGTCTCCAGCAGGGAAGGCTCTCCGCCTTCCGCGTCGTCGGGCGGCTCGTAGGAGGAGATCAGCACGTCCTCGCAGTGTTCCAGGGCCTGATCGTCATCCGGAGCGAAGACGACGCTGCCGAACACCGGCGGCGGCAGGTTCCGCTGCAGCTCCTTTTCGAGCGTGGCGGGGGCCCTGCTCATGACCACCCGGGTGCCGGCGCGGCGAGCGGCCAGGATGAAGCGGCACATGGCGCTGACGGTCGAGAAGTCGAGGCCGGATACAGCCTTGAAGTCGAGCACGATGCACACAGGCTTGGGCTCTTCGCCGAGTGACCCCTGGAGCCGGTCCGCCAGCGGATAGCCGGCGCCGAAGAAGATGTAGCCCCGAAGCCTGTAGCCCCGCGCCCGCGATCCCTCGGCCCGCAGGATGGCCCGGTCCGGTATCGGGCGGACACGGTGGCTCCGCTCCTCCCGCAGGGAGAAGGTGGCGTCGACGACATCGACCCGACTCAGGCGCACGACGAAGAAGAGGATCGTGATCAGCATGCCGATGGCGACGCCTTCGAGGAATCCCAGGGCCAGGATCGTCACGAAGATCACCAGGATGATCGCGTAGTCGCTCAGCGGCAGCCGCTTGCGGACCTTCAGCAGCCACTGGTCGATCAATGCCACGCCCGTGAACAGCAGGACCCCGCCCATCAGCGGCACGGGTACGAGCGTGAGCAGGACATCGCCGAAGATCAACGGCGAGGCGGTCACCACCGCCACCGCGATGCTGGTCGACTTGACGCCGGCGCCGAGCATCAGGTTGCGCAGAGAGGTCGGAACGACGTACGTGCCGGGCGGCGCGCCGCCGAGACCGGCCGCCAGGCTCCCGAGTCCGACGGCGCCGAACTCCCGGTTCCAGTCCAGCTCGCGACCCGAGGCGAGCTCGATGCCGCCTATGTACAGGGCGGTGCAGAGCAGGGTCACCAGGATCAGGACGAGGATGTTCGGAATCTGAGGGCCGACCGCGCTCCAGTCGATGCGCGCCGCATCGTCGAGTGCCATGGGAGGCCACAGGTCCGATCCCGAGATGCCCGCGAACAGGAGGCCCCTGTCCTGCGCCTCCTGGGTCGAGACACCGAAACGCGCCATGCCGAAATGGAGGAGGCCCGTGCCGGCGATGAAGCTCCCCGGCATCAGCAGGGGGCTGGGCCAGCGTCGGCTGGCGAAGTACAGGCCGAGGCCGTAGGCGACGCCGACGCCCCAATTCGTGACGACGAGCGGATCGAACAGCGACGCGAGTGCTTCGGCGTCGAGTCGCACGCCCATGAGCCTCAGAGCCACGACGCAGGCGAGTCCGCCCGTGCCGGCGACGAAGCCGGACGAAACTGGGTAGGGAAAGAAACGCACGAGGTTGGCGAGGCGGAAGCGCTCGATGAGGAGAGCGCAGGCCGCCGTCGCGACCGAACCCAGAACGATGATCGCGACCATGGTGGGAAGCAGCTCGTCCCCGGTGGCGGTGAGCGAACCGCCGATCACCCCGAGGGCGATCATCGTCGCCATCGTGGGCCCGGCGGCGGCGCCCGCGAAGCCGCTTCTGAGCCCGGTCACCACGCAGGCGGCGGCGGTGCCGAACAGGATCAGCCCGATCCCTTGGGACAGGTAGGGGGCGAGCTGTCCCGAGAAGGCCAGGCTTACAAGGGCCACCTCGCCGATGATCAGGCTGATGCCGGAGACGAATCCGACCGTCAGTACGGTGAACGCCTTTCGGACTGCCGCGTTCGACGCTGAGCCGGCTGGCCCTTTCCGGGAGGATTCTCCAGTCATCTCGCGCGTTACTTCCGTCCGCAGACTACCCAAGCGGAGCGACGGGTTCGCGCGAAGCGATCGCTTCTCCCTCGCCCTGGACGAGCGTCCGGTACTCGCCCGGCGGCGCGTCCGTCCAACGCTCGACGGCGCCGTCCGGCCACCGGACCTCGACCTGGGTGACCGTGGCACCCTCTTCGCTTCCAAGGCCGACCAGAATCCGGGGGTCCCGGGCGGAGGCGTAGCTCCCGTCGGTGTGGACGTGGCGCCAGATGGGGGGCGCGCCCTGCCGGTGGATCAGGACCTGGGCGCCCAGCGCGTCGCGGTCGTGGGCGACCAGTCGCAGGCCCAGCCACGAGCGATCCTGGCCGACCTGGTTGAGCAGCAGGCGGGTCGGCGCGTTGCTGTTGACGACGACGGCGTCCAGGTCGCCGTCGTTGTCGAGGTCGCCGAAGGCGGCGGCGCGGCTGACTTCGGACGACTCGAAGACCGCGCCGGCCTCGGCCGTGACTTCCGCGAAGCTGCCGTCGCCGAGGTTGCGGAAGAGCTGGTCGGTCTGTCGCAGCGGATAGGGGTCGCCCGCCCGGATCAGCGCGTCCATGCCGATCACGGCGCCGTTGACGACGAGCACGTCGAGCCAGGAGTCGTTGTCGTAGTCGATCCAGCCGATGCCGAAGGCGGTGAACGGCAGGCTCGGCGGCCCAAGTTGACTCGACGCCGACTGGTCCCGGAACAGTCCGGCGCCGCCGTTGACGTAGAGGGTGTTCGTCTCCTGTTCCAGGTGGCTGACGACGATGTCCGGGTCGCCGTCGGCGTCGAAGTCCCCGGCGTCGACGCCCATGCCGGCTTCGGGCTGGCCTTCGCGGTTGACGGCGACTCCGGCCAGCAGGGCGTTGTCGGCGAAGCTGCCGTCGCCCCGGTTGATCCAGAGCCGGTTCCACATCAGGTCGTTCGCGACGTAGAGGTCGATCCAGCGGTCGCCGTTGAAGTCGGCGGCGACGGCCCCCAGCCCCGAACCGGGCTCGGTGCCGATTCCCGAGGGAGTCGACACGTCCTCGAAGGTCCCGTCGCCCCGGTTGCGGAACAGGCTGTCGGTCGCCGGCCGGTAGGCGCCGGGGGCGCAGTAGGTCAGTACGCCGCTAGGGAGCGGGCACGGCGTGTTGTCAGCCAGCGAGTAGTCGACGTAGTTGCCGACGTAGAGGTCCAGCCAGCCATCGCGGTCGAAGTCGAAGAACGTGGCGGCGACCGACCAGCGGGGATCGTCGGCGCCCGAGGCGGCCGTGACGTCGTCGAAGGTGCCGTCGCCGCGGTTCCGCAGCAACTGGTTGGAGCCGAAGTTCGTGACGTAGAGGTCCGTCCAGCCGTCGTTGTCGAAGTCGCCGGTGGCGACGCCCATGCCGTAGCCAGCGGCTTCGATGCGGCTTGTGCCAGTGACGTCGGTGAAACGGAGGCCGGCGCCGGCGGCGCCGCCAGCTCCTGATTTCGGCAGGTCGTTGCGGTAGAGGCGGTCGGTGAGCGGCGTGCCGGCTGGCGGCGGGAAGGTCAGGTCCGGGCCGAGCTCACGGCCCTGCAGGAGGTAGAGGTCCAGGTCGCCGTCGTTGTCGAAGTCGAACAGGGCCGCGCCGCCGCCCATGATCTCGTTGAAGTAGTGCTCGCCGGACATGCCGTTGAAGTAGACGAAGTCGAGGTTCGCGGCGGGGGCGGCGTCGATGAAGATCGGCGCCTCGGACGTCGAGGTGGCGGGGTCGGGGTTTGGAGAGCAGGCGATGAGGAGGAGAATGAGGGCGAGGTACGCGCTCGCCGCTTCGCGGCGTCGCGCCCGGTGCCGGCCAGAAGGCCGGCGCACCGACAGTCGGCGCACCCAATGGTTGGTCAACCGCTACGTTCCAGGGCTCGGGCCGAGGCGAGTTCCCGTCGCGCTTCTTCCGGCTGGCCGAGGCGGGTGTAGATATCGGCGAGCAGGTAGTGGCCCATGGGCGCCATGTCGGAGCCGGGGTCGAGTTCCAGGCCGGTTCGGGCCAGTTCCATGGCGCGGTCGAGCTGTTCGTTGCCGTCGACCAGGGACTTGGCCAGGAAGAAGTGGCCTACGGCGAACTCCGGGTTGATCTCGATCGATTGCTCCAGGGCCTGGGTTGCTCCGTAGCGGTCCCCCAGGCCGTCGAGCAGCCTGCCGAGGTTGAACTGGACCCGGTAGCTCTGCGGGTGGTAGTCGAGTTCCCGGCGGTAGAAGTCGACGGCCGCGCGCGGGTCGCCGCGCTGCTCGGCGAGCAGGGCGAGGTTGAAGTGGGCCAGGCGAACGTCCTCCTGAACGGTCAGGGCCTCCTTGAAGAGCCGCTCCGCGTTGACCGGATCGGACCGGAGGAGCGCCACGGCGCCTTGACTGACGACCGCGGCGCCCATCTCCGGTGACAGATCGGCGGCCTCCCTGAGGTGCTCCTCGGCGCCCTCCAGGTCGCCGAAGTCCACGAGCATGCGCGCCAGTTCGTAGTGGATGATCGCGTTGCGGGGATCGAGCCGCAGGAACTCCTGGTAGCCGAGGATCGCCTCTTCCTCGGCGCCCGCTCGCCGGTAGGCGTTGGCGAGGTTGATCACGGCGTGGGCGTAGTCGGGCTTCAGTCCGATGGCTCTCCGGTAGCTCTCGATCGCGGCGCCGGTGTCGTCGCCGCGCACCTGTTCGTCGCCGAGCCGGACCCAGGCGTCGATCACCGACGGGTCCTCGATCAGCACCCGTTCCAGGGCTTCGACGGCCGCCGGCCGGTTCCCCTTGAGCGAAGCCTCGCGGGCGTCGCGCATCAGGTTGTAGAGATGGATCCGGTCCTTCGGGTCGGCGAGCAGGGCCCGGTCCACGCTCTCGTCGGTACTGCCGCCGAAACGGGCCAGATAGCCGAGGGCGGCGAGACGCGCCCGGGTTTCCGGGTCGATCTCCTCGATCGCCGCCGGCCGCGCCACGTCGGCCCATCGCGACTCGAGGGACTGGAGCATCGAGGCCATCCGGTCCGCCTCGTCGGGCCGCGCGGCGAACAGGTTGTTCCGCTCGTCCGGGTCGACCGCCAGGTCGTACAACTCGGGCCGGGGCGCGGCGACGTACTTCATGTTCTCGACCCGCAGCGCGGCGAGGTCGCTCCAGCCGAAGTGATAGCGCGGATAGACGGCTTCCGCGTAGGCCGGGAGGCGCGGCCCGGAAGCGCCGGTCAGGAGCCGGACGAGGCTCGCGCCTTCGAAGGAGGAGTCCCGCTCCGCCTGGCCCGCGTCGACCGCCAGCAGGTCGAGGACGGTCGGGGAGACGTCGACCGCCCTGACCACGTCGCCGATCCGGCGGCCCCGCATCGTGTCGTAGGGCGCGCGGAGGATGAAGGGAACCCGCGTCGCCCCCTCGTAGATGAAGAAGCCGTGGCCGGATTCGCCGTGCTCGCCGAGGCTTTCGCCGTGGTCTCCGATCACGATGACGACGGTGTCGTCGGCGCGCCCGTTCTGGTCGAGCCAGTCCAGCAACCGGCCGACCTGCGAGTCGACGTAGGCGATCTCGCCGATGTAGGGGCGGTTCCGGTACCGCCCGGCGAACGGTTCCGGCGGTTCGTAGGGTGAGTGCGGATCGTAGAAGTGGACCCAGGAGAAAAAGCGCGCGTCCGGGGCTTCGTCGAGCCACGCCAGCGCCGCGTCCGTGACCTCGCCCGCCGGCCGTTCGATCTCGTTCAGCGCCAGCCGTACGGTGTCGCTCAGTTCGAAGTCGTCGAAGTAGTGGTCGAATCCCTGGGCGATCCCCCACTTCGCGTCGAGCACGAACGCTGCCACGAAGCCGCCGGTGCGCAGCCCCTCGTCCCTCAGGATCTCGGCCAGAACGACGTGCTCGTCGCCCAGGTAGAAGGCGCCGTTGTCCCTGACTCCGTGAGCCGGCGGGAACTGTCCGGTGAAGATCGACGCGTGCGCCGGCAGGGTCAGCGGCGCCACCGCCTCCGCCTGCTCGAACAGCACCCCCTCAGCCGCGAGCCGGTCCATGTGCGGCGTCTCGATGTCAGCGAACCCGTAAGCCCCGATCCGATCCGCCCGCGTTGTATCCAGCGTGATGAGCAGAAGGCTCAGGTCACCGGGTCCGACCCCGCCCGGAAGCCGACCCAGCACATGCCCCGACGGCGCCGTGACTTCTCCGCCGGAGGACAGTAGCCGGACCGCCACACCGACCAGTACAACCGCGGCCACGGCCAGGGCCACCGCAAGCCCGATCCAGCGGATCGGCACGCTCCGCTTCGCCCGGCCAGTGCTCAACTCGCTGGTTTCCTCCCGGCGGGGTCGTTCGCTGCCCATGGCGGAATCCGAAGGCTAGCAGCCAGGTTTAGTCGACCCCATTCCGGGCGGTCGGATGTCAGACCCGCGCACCGACACCCGGAAGGAGGCCGGCGCGTCCGCTGGGACCCCCTCCCCGCCCCTGGCAGGCGGGTGTTACCGGTGCCGTGCCGCCGCGCGGCGCTACCTAGAAGTGGAAGCGCGCCCCGATTCGCCAGACCCGACCGCGTATCAGCCGCCTCGGGGCGCCGAAGGGCCTGTCGCTGTTCAGGCTCTGTTCGGCTTCGATGACCGTGTCGGCGTTGCCAACGTTGAAGACATCGATGCCGACGCCGAGCCTGCGGTTACTGCCGATGTTGAAGTCCTTCTCCACCCTCAGATCGAGGTTGATGCCGTCGTCGAGACGGAAGGAGCCCGCCGGGTGGCCGTAGATGTCCGAACGTTGATCGACGTCTTCCACCCTGATGAGCTGGTTGTAGGTGTTGCCCGAGAAGTAGGAGAGGTAGCCGCCGACGACGACCCCGCCCGGGAGTCGGGCGTTGCCCAGAAACTTGATCAGGTGCGTTGGATCGATCGTCAGATTGCCGTAGGCGTTGATCTGGTGGTTCGGGTCCCTGAAGAAGGTCGAGCTACCGAGCTGGGAGCCTCTTCCTTCCAGGAACTCGTACCAGCCGTTGTTGTCGCTGCCTCTTGCCTCGCCGTAGGTCCACGAGGCCTGCATCTGCCAGTTGTTGCGCCACCGCCTGGCGAGGCTTGCCGTGATCCCGGCGTACTTGCGGACCTTCCTGAAGCAGGTGATCTCCTTGTAGGCCTGCCCGTAGTCCTGGCAGTGGTTGACGTTCGTGAAGTAGTACCGGTTCTCGCCTTCGTTCGTCTGGTTGAAGACGTTGAAGGTCCGTCCGCTGTCGGGATCCGTGTAGCGCGTGGGTTCGAACTCGCCGGTGAGGTTCACGCCGTCCAGGAACTGATGGTTCGTCCGATAGGTCGCGGTGACGTCGAGCGAGACGGTACGCGTGAGGACCTTCTCCCAGCCGACGTCCAGGGCGTGCATGTAGGGCACGCCGAGGTTGTCGTCGATCGTCCACTGGCCGGGACCTCGCCCTTCGGTGAAGTCGTGCTCCCAGACCTCGTCGTCGGCGTTCCAGATGTAGCCCGTCACGTTGCTCTCGGGTGCCAGCCGGCTGTAGAACAGCGAGATGACCTGGTGGTAGTAGCGCCCCCAGTGGGCCTTCAGCACGGAATCGTTGTCGTCGCCGAGGTTGATGTTCAGTCCGATGCGCGGCGCAATCCCGAGTTCGGGCGTGAACACGCTGCCCTGATCGAAGCGGACGCCGTTCACGTCCGACTCGACGGCCCCGCGCCAGTAGTTGGCCCGCAGGCCGAGGTTCAGCCTCACCCGGTCGTTGATTCCCCAGGAGTCCTGCACGTAGCCGACGATCTTGTCGGTGTCGGCATAGGTGTCGTAGCCGGTGCTCTCGAAGAGGATGTAGTTCTCGCCGGCGTAGTCCTCGTAGAACTTGCCGCCCGCGTACTGGTTGAGCGTGTTGACCAGCGTGTTCTGCAGCTCGACGCCGAACTTGAAGTCGTGCTCGCCGCGGATGAAGTCATCCGCGAAGTGGCTGACCGAGGCAATGAGCTGGTAGCGCTCCCGGTTGGCATTGAAGGGCCCCCACCAGTTCTCGGTAAGGCGGTCTTCATAGGCGTCGTAGCGGGCGGGTGTGTCGCCGCCGTCGGGCGTCTCGTACTGACGCTGGTGATAGCCGCCGAACTTCAGATCGAGCAGCGTGTCCTGGGACAGCATGTCCGTGTAGTTGAAGTTGAACAGGTACTGGGTCCCCTCCAGGCTGACGGTGGCTCCGGGGGCGATGAAGTCACCCTCGTCCGCGCCCTGGTAGGCCTGGTCGCGGGTGCTGTACTCGAGCATGCCGCTGAAGATCTTCTCCTGTGTCGGCGTCCAGTTGATCTTGCCGAGGTAGCGGGGCCTCTCGTAGGTCGGGGCGTTGACATGGTCCCCGCTGGGCTTCGAGTCCTCCTGGCGGTACTTGAACGAGGCGAAGAACCACGCCTTGTCGCGCTGCACCGGTCCGCCGATGTCGAAGTGGACTTCCGTGTCCGAGCGGTCGCTGCCGCTGCGCTGCAGATCGGGGTCGTTCGTGTTCTGGGACTGCCAGTCGTTATCGGCGAGTTGCAGGTCGACCAGACCGTTCAGGTCGTTCGAGCCCTGCTTCGTCGTCACGTTGACGATCACGCCGCTGTAGCCGCCGTACTCGGCCGAGGCGCCGGCGCCGAGGACGGTGACGTCCTCGACTGAGAAGAAGCCGAGAGGCACCTCGCTCTCGCCCGCCTCCGGGCTGTTGATGACGACGCCGTCGATCGAGAACTGGACGCCCATGCCGGGTGAGCCATAGGCTGAAGGTTGCCTTCCGTCCGCGTTCTGGGAGTGGACGCCGGGAGCCAACTGCACGACGCCGCGGATGCTGCGCTGGGTCGGCACCTCCATCAGGATCTCGTTGTTGAGTTCCGTCGTCACAAGCGTCGAACTGCGGACGTCGATGAGCGGCGAGCCCTCGACGATGATGATGTCCTCGACGCTCCCCAACTGCATCGTCAGGTCGACGGTCAGGGTCTGGTTGACGGTGAGGACG
This sequence comes from Holophagales bacterium, assembly GCA_009836625.1. GTDB lineage: Bacteria > Acidobacteriota > Thermoanaerobaculia > Multivoradales > Multivoraceae > Multivorans. The sequence goes on along the minus strand of VXVC01000007.1, from coordinate 481,400 downwards.
ATGTCCTCCTGCTGCGCGGTCGAGAAGCCCTCGATCGAGGCTGCGACGGTGTAGGTGGACGGCAGCAGAGCGACGAAGCGGTAGCGCCCGTTCGCGTCGGTCATCGTCTCGCTCGTGGCGCCGAGTTCCCCCGACGTGAGCGTGACGTTGACGCCCGGCATGCGGTCGTCGTTGGGGTCCGTGATGGTGCCGGTGATCGAGCCGCGCTCGATCGACTGGCCCCATGCGCCCGCGCAGATGAAGACGATCAGTACCCCCGAGCTGATGATCCGTGGGGCTCTTGCCATCCGTGCAAGAGCGCGAGAACCGGTGGTTCCGCGGTGTTTCATGTCCGCCTTCCTTCCTGGCCGGGTTTCCGTCTCCTCCTGTGCTATGCGCAGGCCGGTTCACCGAGCGGTGCCGGCCGGAGAATCCTGTAGCAGTGTTCCAAACACGTTAGCGTTACTAAACGCGGGCGTCAAATCAATTCAGGACCTTGGACAGGGGGCGGGCTGCCAGGCGTTCCCGGATCAGCGCGAGAGCCTCGCTGCGGTCGGCCTCAGGCAGGGCCTGCCGGGGCGGCCGCACGGTCTCGGACCCCATTCCGACCTCCGCCTGCAGCAGCTTGATCAACTGGACGAACTCCGGCACGGTGTCCATGCGCAGGAGGGGAAGGAACCAGGCGTACAGTTCGAACGCCTCCTGCCGCCGGCCCGCCATGGCCAGGTCGAACAGGCGAACGGACTCGGCCGGCAGCGCGTTGACCAGGCCCGCGATCCAGCCCGTCGCGCCTGACCACGCGGCTTCGTAGGGCATGTCGTCGAGGCCGGCGAAGACCTCGAGGCGGTCTCCCAGCAGGGCCTTGACCGCCGTGATCCGCCGGATGTCGCCGCTCGACTCCTTGATCGCCCGCAGGCTGGCGTGCTCCGCGGCCAGTTCGCCGATGATCCCGGGCAGGATGTCGACACCGTAGGCGAACGGGTTGTTGTAGAGCATGCACGGCAGGTCCGTGGCCTCGAAGATGGCCGCGAAGTGACCCCGGGTCTCGTGCATCGCGCCGTTGTGGACGTAGGGGGGAAGCACCATGAGCGCCTCGGCGCCGCGTTCGGCCGAGCCCCGGGCGATGCGGACGGCCTCGGCGGTGCTGAGCGCGGAGATGCCGGGCATCACGGGCGCCCGGCCGTCGAGAGCGGCGACGCAGGTCTCGACGATCGCCAGCTTCTCGTCGAACTGGAGCGTGTTGCCCTCGCCCAGCGAGCCGAGGGGCACGATGCCGGTACAGCCCTGGTCGACGAGCCAGTTGGCGTGCTTTGCGAGGAAGTCGTGATCGACCGTCAGATCGTCGTTGAACGGCGTGGTGATCGCCGTCATGACACCGCGGAATTCCATTGTCCTGCTCCTGTTCTGACTCCGTGAGTCCGTTACTTCAGTGCGCTACTGCCGGGCGACCTCCTCGATCGCCGTCATTCCGCCGACTTTCTCTGCGTTGTCGACGTAGACCTGCCGCACCCTGTCCTCGAACAGCGTGCGGTCGATCTCGTTGAACTCGATCCCCAGTTTCTCCAGTTCGGCGAGGGCTTCGGCGGTCATCGACGCCATCGCCTCCCGCTCGACCTGGACCGACGCTTTGCCGGCGTCGAGCACCGCCTCCTGGAGATCCGGGGGCAGCTCGTCGTAGAGCTTGCGGCTGAAGATCAGCGCCACGGCCAGGTAGAGGTGCCGCGTGTACGACACGTACTTCGTGACCTCGTAGAAACGCTCTCCGTAGAGATCGACGTGGTCCGTTTCCGCGCCGTCGACGACGCCCTGTTCGAGCGCCGAGTAGAGCTCGCCGAACGACATCGGCGTCGCCTGCGCGCCGAGGGCGTTGAAGGTGTCGACCAGGATCGGGGTCGGGATGACCCGGATCTTGAGGCCCTCGAAGTCGTCGGGTGTGACGATCGGCCGTTCCGCGTTCCAGGCGTTCCGGCGGCCGGCGAACCAGTAGCCGAGCACGAGGACGTCGAGCTCCTCCTCGATCCGGGCGGCGACGCGCTCGCCGATCGGTCCGTCGACCACCCGGTAGAAGTGGTCGAGGTCGCGGAAGATGAAGGGGAAGTTGAAGATCTCCGCCTCCGGGACGAAGGCGGAGATGCCGCCGCCGGCGCTCGCGGCCGAGGCGGCCAGTGCGCCCAGCTTGACCATCAGGGTCGCCTCTTCCTCGGTGCCGAGCTGCTCGTTCTCGAAGATCTGCACCGTCACGGCGCCGCCGGACCGTTCCTCGAGGACCCGGCTGAACTCCTCGAATCCCGCCTGGAAAGGGTGTTCGGCCGGCCCGTTGTGCGCGACCTTGAGCACGGTGACGCCGTCGCTGCCGCGGCAGCTGGCGAGGAGGGAGATGGCGCAGAGCGCGAGGAACGCGGCGGCGCCGCCGGAATGGAGCCGGCCTGACGGCCGGCGCGTTCTCCTGGCCGCCTTCGGCGGCAGCGGGTCAGAAGACCCGCGCACCGGCAGGCGGCGGCGAGGGCTACTCATAGCCGAGCGCCTCCGGCAGCCAGAGCGTGACCCCGGGCACGAAGGTGATCACCAGCAGCATGATGAGCAGCAGCGCGAGGAAGGGCAGCAGTTTGGGCGTCACCTTCTCGATCGGCGTCTTCGAGATGCCGCAGGCGACGTACAGGCAGATGCCGACCGGTGGCGAGATCATGCCGATGCCGACGTTGGCAGCGACCAGGATGCCGAAGTGGAGCGGGTCCATGCCGAGTGCGATCGCCGCCGGCAGGAGAATGGGCATCAGGATGATGATCGGTGGCAGGGCGTCCATCACCATGCCGAGGAACAGGAAGATCAGGTGGACGAAGAGGATGAAGACGATCCAGTTGGGCGCGTGGGTCGAGATCCCCTCCGCCAGCAGGTGCGGCAGCCGCTCGAAGGTGAGGACGAAGGAGAACATGGACGCCGTCCCCAGTACGAACAGGACGACACCGGAGAGCGACGCGGTCTGGAGCAGGATCTTCGGGACGTCCTCGAGCTTCAGTTCCCGGTAGACGAAGAAGGACACGAGAGCGCCGTAGACGACGGCGACGGCGGACGCCTCGGTCGGCGTGAAGACACCGCCGTAGATGCCGCCGAGGATGATGACGATCATGAACAGGGGCAGGATGCCGTCGCGGATCACGCGGAGCCTCTGCGCCCAGGGCGCCTTCGCCTCGAGCGGCAGATTCAGGTTGAGGGCGCGAATGTAGGTCATCCCCATCAGGGCCAGGCCCAGCACGATCGCCGGGGTGACGCCGGCCGCGAACAGGGCGCCGATCGACATCCCCGAGACGACGCCGATGATGATCAGGTCGATCGCTGGCGGCACCAGGGTCGAGACGCCGCCGGCCGAGGCGAAGACGGCCGTCGCGAACGGCGGTGGATACTGCCGCTGGCGCATGGCGGGCAGGGCGACCGAGCCGATGGCGGCCGTGTTCGCGCTCGGCGAGCCGGAGATGCCGGAGAACAGCATCGTCGACAGGATGACGACCAGGCCGAGGCCGCCCGGCAGGCGGCCGACGAACTGCATCGCCAGGTCGACGATCCGGCGCGCCATGCCGCCGTGCGAGATGAGCGCCCCGGCGAGCACGAACAGCGGCACCGCCAGTAGCGGGAACGAGTCCAGCCCGGCGAGGAACTTCTGCGGCAGGACGATCAGGAACTCGGGCGAGCTGTAGAGCAGGCCGACCATTGCCGCGAGGGCGAGGGCGATGGCCACCGGCACGCCGAGCAGCAGCGCCGCCACCAGGGTCAGGATGACCAGGATTCCCATCGTCCCTGAGGTCCTACTCCCGTCCCTGTTCCCGCAGTTCCCGGCCCCAGTTCACGAGCACGTAGTAGAGGGTCAGCGTGCTGCCCACGAAGGCCGACGAGTACGGGACCGCCATCGACATGCGCGTCGCCGGCGCCAGCATGTCGTGCACCTCGATCGCGAAACGGAGCGACTGGTACGCGAAGACGGCCAGGAACGCGGACGCGGAAAACGCGACCGCCGAACCGATGAGCCGCCGCATGGCCGGCGGCGTCCGGTCGACGACGAAGTGAAGCGCGAAGTGCGCGCCCGTTTTCATCGCGTAGGCCGTGGAGAGGGCGGCGAGCCACATCAGGAGGAAGCGGGCGAGCTCCTCCGACCAGGAGAGCGAAGCCTCTAGCACGTACCGGAAGACGACCTGGGAGAAGGTGACCGCGACCAGGGCGACGAGGATCGTGCAGACCGCCACCTCGAGCGGATGGCGGAACAATGCCCGGAGCATGGCGCCGAGGCGCTTCAATGCATGTACTGGCCGCCGTTGGCGTAGAAGGTGGCGCCGGTCGTGAACTCGGAGCCGATCATGCAGTCGACCATCCGGGTGATGTCCTCGAACTCACCCAGCCGTCCCATCGGCAGGGTGGCGAGTTCCTTCGCCAGGCCGTCCTCGGTCTCCAGGTGGTAGCGGTCGATGACCTCGCGTGTCCTGACGGATCCCGGCACGAGGCAGTTGACGCGGACCCTGGGCGCCAGTTCCTGGGCCATGCACTTGGTCAGCGCGATCACGCCGCCCTTCGCGCTGCAGAAGTTCGCTCCGTTCTTGCGCCCGATCTGGCCGCAGGCGGCGCCCAGGTTGATGATCACTCCGGGCCGGTCGGGGTTGTGGAACAGGAACTCCTGGCCGCAGACGAAGTGGCCGCGGAGATGCGCGGAGACGACCGAGTCCCACATGTCGTCGGTCAATTCCGTGAAGGGTGCGTCCCGGTTGATGCCGGCGAAGTTGATCAGGATGTCGACCTGGCCGAACCGTTCGATCACGGCGTCGAACATCGCGCGCACCTGTTCCCGGCTGGCGACGTCGGCCTGGACCTTCATCAGCCGGTCGGTGCTACCCACGCTGGCGGCGATGCGGTCGTAGGTCGCCTGCGCCTCGGGCTCGATCAGGTAGTTCATGACGACCCTGTAGCCCTTGAGCGCGAAGTGCTCGCAGACCTCGGCTCCCAGGCCGCTCGACGCGCCGGTGACGACCATCACTCTGTCTTCGCTCATCGCACTCACTCCTCGTGTCCTCCCCAGATGTCGCCGACCGTGAACCCGTTCGGGAACGGATCTTCCGGATCGACGACGTACTGGGCAAAGCCGGTAATCCACGCGGTCCCCGCCAGCGCCGGCACCGCGGCGTCGACGTCGCCGACCGTCGTCTCCCGCACCATTCGGCCCGTGAACGTCGTGCCGAGCACGCCCTCGTGCACGAAGTCCTGGCCGAGGGGCAACTCGCCCTTGGCCCACATCGCCGCCATCTTGGCGCAGGTGCCGGTGCCGCAGGGCGAGCGGTCGAGGGCGCCGGTCCAGGTCAGCGGCTTGTTCCAGTCGAGCTTGCCGGTCGAGACGATCACCGTGTTCCGCCGGTGGGATCCGGGGTTGAGCGGCGGCGCCGAGAGCTGGCCGATCGTCACTCCGCGGATCTCCGGGTTCAGGGGATGCACGGGGGGCGGAAGCTGCTCCTGGCAGGCCGCCTTGATCATCTCGCCGACCCGGGTCGCTTCGGCGGCCTCGTCCGGCGCCAGGGTGAGGCCGACCTGGTCGGCGTCGGCGATGACGTAGAACATGCCGCCGTACGTGACGTCGACGGTGATCTTGCCGACTTCCGGAACGTCGAGCACGGCGTCGAGGTGGACGGCGAAGGCGGGCACGTTCTCGAACTCGACCCGCTTCACCTTGCCCCGCTCGACGTCGGCGCGCACCCGGATCAGGCCCGCGGGCGACTCCAGAGTGAGTTCGGTGACGGGTTCTGTATGCGGCACCATCCCGGTCTCGATCAGCACGGTGACGACGGCGATCGTGTTCGTCCCCGACATGCCCGGGTATTCGACCTGCTCCATGATCACGTAGCCGGCCACCGCGTCGGGATGGGTCGCCGGCAGGATCAGGTTGCAGTTCGCGGCCGGATAGCCGCGCGGCTCGCGCAGCATGCGCAGGCGCAGCTCGTCCGCCTCGGTTTCGAGGTAGCGCATCTTCTCGAACATGGTCGAGCCGGGGACGTCGAGGACGCCGCCGACGATCACGCGGCCGGGCTCGCCGCCGACGTGCGTGTCGACGGCGTGGATCACGTTCGAGACGCGCACTCTCAGGCGCTCCCGCCGGGCGGCATGACCGTCATCTTCATCCAGCCCGCCGTGTTGTGGAAGTCGGCGACGACGCTGCCGGGTGGCACCAGCGCGTCGCAGGCGGCCCGTTGCTCGTCGCTCAAGCTCATGTCGAGCACCGGCAGGAGGTCTTCGAGGTGCCTGAGCGTCCGCGGCCCGATGAGAGGCGCGGTGATGCCGGGCTGATCCTTGGTCCATAGGATCGCGAACTGGGCTGGAGTGAGGCCGGAGTCGGCCGCGATCTCGGCGAACTTGCGGCCGACGTCGATGCCGGCTCGGGTAACGCGGTCGGCGTAGAAGCCGCCGCGCAGCGCGGCGCGCGAGCCCTCGGGATAGTCGGAGTCGCTGAGATAGCGGCCGGCGAGCACGCCCATTGCCATCGGCGCCCAGGTGATGATGCCGAGACCGAGGCGCTTGCACATCGGGATCAGTTCGTTCTCGATCCGGCGGTCCAGCAGGTTGTAGGGGGGCTGCTCGCTGGCGAAGCGGGCGTAGCCCTTCATTTCGCTCGTCATCACGGCTTCCGCGACCATCCAGGCCGGGTGAGTCGAGCAGCCGATGTAGCGAATCTTCCCTGCCCGCACCAGGTCGTCCAGGGCCCTCAGGGTCTCGTCGAACGGCATCTCGGGCGAGGGCCGATGCAGTTGGTAGAGGTCGATGTAGTCGGTCTGCAGCCTCCGGAGCGAGCCTTCGCAGGCGCGGATCAGGTTGACCCGCGAGTGGCCGTACTCGTTGGGGCCGATGCTGCCCGTGTAGTCCACGACGCTCTGGCCGACGACCCGGCGGCCGTGATCGACCTTGGTGGCGATCAGCAGCTCATGGCGGCGGCCGTTCGCCTTGAGCGTCCGGCCGATGACCCGCTCGCCCTCGCCTTCGGCGTAGACCTCGCCGGTGTCGATCAGGTTGATGCCGGCGTCCATCGCCGTCTCCAGCATCCGCACGCACTCCGGCTCCGGCGTCGGATCGGCGAAGTTGTCGCTGCCGAAGCAGAGAGGAGCGACCTTGACCCCGGTCCGTCCCAGTACGCGGTACTCCATGAGTGCTCCTGCCTCCGGCCGATCCCGCGGCTACTTGTGCCAACGACGCCCGTTGGCGAGGCCGTCGGCGCGCGGGAAGAGCTCGTCGCGCAGCGCGGCATGGTAGGCGAAGCTGGCCAGGATGACGGACGCCTGCCTGAGGTCGTCGGCGATCAGACGGTCGTAGACGTCCATGTTCGTGTGGAATGTCGCGTTGAAGAACTCGAGGTCGTCCTGGATGAACTGGTAGCCCTGCAAGCCGGCTTCGAGAAAGGCCATGTGGTCCGTGCCGCCGGTGTTGCCGGGCACGATCCAGGACATGCCCACGTCGTGGAAGGGTTCCATCCAGGCCTCGAAGATCGGCCGGGAGGCGTCGTTGCCCTGCAAGTACATGCCGCGGAAGCGGCCGTACCAGTCGACGTTGAAGTAGACGGACAGATTGGCGTGGGCGGCGGGCTTCTCGGTCGCCTCCGGGTCGCCGAAGTGCTCGCGGACGTAGGCCCGGGAACCGAGCAGGCCGCTCTCCTCGGCGCCCCAGAGCGCGGCCCGGATCGTGCGGCGGGGTTCGAGGCCGGCTGCCTGTAGCAGGCGCATCGCTTCCATCACGATCGCGCTTCCGGAGGCGTTGTCGGTGGCGCCGGTGCCGGCCGGCTCCGCGTCCAGGTGGCCGCCGATCATCACGACCTCGTGGGCGAGGTCGCTTCCGGGCAGATCGGCGATCACGTTGTAGTCGAGCGGATCGTCGTCGCTGAGGACGTTGCGGACCTCGATCTCCATCTCGACCGGCGTTCCGGCGGCCAGCAGCCTCATCATCCGGTTGTAGTGCTCGGGCGCGACCACGACGCGGGGCATCGGCACCGGTTCGTCCAGCGGCAGCGGACCGTCGCCCGAGACGTGGACGATCCCCTTGTCCATCGGGCCGACGTTGGTGGAACCGATCTCGACCAGCACGGCGACGCCTTGCCCTTCCAGGAACGTCTCGATGTCGTGGCGCGTCAGTTCGGGTGCGGTCTCGTCGTCGTCCCTCGACCGGCTGGGGTTGTTCCGCGGGTCGATCTCGAGGCGGGCCATGCCGCTGAGTTCCTCGTCCGACAGCCGGACCGCCTGCGGCGAGAAGTTCGGCACCAGTTCCCGCTGGGGCGAGACGAGGAGAATCGACGCCCCGAGCCGTGCTTGCAGGGCTTCCAGGTCGTCCCGCGTCTCGACGCCGCTGAGGTCGACCGCGGTTACCGGTCCGGCGACCCTGCCGTCCGTGCTCCGGGTGCCCGGCTGCGCGTAGCCGATGACCGGCTGGTACTGCGGCGCCGTGATGTGAACCGAAGTGTGGCGGTTCTCCCAGGCGTAGCCGAACTCGCCCCAGGGTTCGAGCGTCGCCTGGAGACCGAACTCCTCCAGAGTGTCGCGAGCCCAACTGGCGGCGCCGTCGTAAGAGGGGGAGTTCGCGTACCTGGGGCCGTAGAGGTCGGTCAGGACGTGGGCGAACTCCATGACGCGGGAGCGGTTGAAGCCCTCGTCGCGGAGTTCGGCGACGACATCGAGGTCGACTGTCTCCGGGGAGGCGGCCGATCCGCCGGCGCCCTCTTCGCCGGCCGGGATCCCGCACGCCGCGAGCGTCGCCGCGAGAGCGACGAGGGCGGGCATCCGGTTGACACCGCGCGCGATCACCGAGTCTTCGAACCTCCGTGTTCTACTGGTCGTTCGGCACTATACAGGCGGCGCCGGGATCACATGGCCACTACACTGCCGCCGTGTCAGCGATCGGCATCGCCGTTCTCCTCTTCGTCGCCCTGACGTTGTACGTCGGCGTCCGCACCTACGCGAAGATCCGCGGCCGGGCGACGAACTACTACGTCGCCGGCAACGCGATGCCGGTCGGCGTCGTCGGCATCACTCTGTGCGCTCAGGCGTTCGACGCGAACGGCTCGGTCGGCAACGCGTCGCTCGTTCACTCGGGCGGTTTCTGGGCCGGCGCGGTGATTCCGGTCGGGCTTGCCCTGTGCCTGTTCATCGCCGGCACCTGGTTCGCCGAACCTCTGCATCGCATGCGGCTGATGACCCTGGCCGACTTCTACCGGCGCCGGTACAGCGTGCCGACCGAGACCCTGGCCGCGTGCCTGATGCTGCTGAGCAACGTCGTCCTGGTCGCGGGCAACCTGGCGGGCCTCGGCCTGCTGTTCGAGCTCGTCTTCGGAGCGCCCTACCTCGCCATGCTGGTCGCCGTCGCGCTCTGCATCCTCGCCTACGCGGTCTCGGGAGGTCTCTACGCGACGATCGCCACCAGCGTGCTCCAGGTCTCGATCTTCATCGTCAGCATCGTCGTCGCCTTCGTCTGGCTGGGCGGCAGCCACGGCTGGGGCACGCTGCTGAGCGCCGCTCCCGAAGGCGCGATGAGTTTCGCGGGCCTGTTCTCGCGGGAGAGCGGCGCGCTGGTCAACTGGGCGGCGCTCGGGTCGCTCGCTCTGGGCGACATCGTCGCCATCGACTTCATCCAGCGAATGATCTCGGCCGATTCGGGCCGCTCGGCCAAGCGCGGCTGCTACGTCGCCGGCGGGCTGACCCTCGTCGTCGGTCTCACGGTTTCGCTGATCGGCCTCTCCGCCCACTACTTCGGCCGCGACGCGGGTTCCTCCCTGCTCGTGGACCTGGCGCTGACCGACCTGCCGCTGCTGATCGGAGGCGCGGTCCTGCTGGGCATCATCGCGGCCAGCATGTCGACCGCGAGCGGCGTGGTGCTCGACCTGGCGAACGTGATCACCCGCAACCTGGTCCAGCGTCACAGCCGCTCGACCTGGGACGACGGGCGGATGCTCCGCTTCTCTCGCTGGATCGCCCTGCCGACGATGGCGGGCGCCGTCGTCTTCGCGTACGTCCGGCCCGAGCCCGGCGTCCTGCTCATCCTCGCCTTCGACATCGTCCTCGCCGGCTGCTTCGTGCCCCTGCTGCTCGGCCTGTTCTGGCGCAAGGCGAACACGACCGGAGCGCTCGCCGGCGTCCTCGCCGGCAGCGCCGCGCGGCTTGTGCTTCACTTCGCGGTCACGGACGCCTGGCGCGGCCTGGACACGCTGCTGGCCCCGTTGTTCAGCCTGGTTGCGATGGTGGTCGTGTCGTTGATGACCCAGGAGACCCACCGGCCCCGGCACGAGGAACTCAGGCGCGTCCCATCCGAGCGCGAGCTGGTGGCGGGTCTCGACGGCTGACGGGCGGCCCCCTAGTCCTTCAATGCCTGCCAGACCGCTTTCGCGATCTGAATGTCCTGCACCGCGACACCGGTCAGATCCGCGATCGTGATCTCGTCCTGGTCCGTGCGTCCCCTGGCCCTGCCGGCGATGATGTCGCCCAGCTCGACGAGACCGCTCTCGGCCACGTGGCCGCCCGCTACCGCGTAGTGCGACTCACCGTGGTCGATGCACTGCGACAGTGAATCGACGGCACAGACACCGGCTCTCGCGAACAACGTCGGGTCCAGTTCCTGTTTGCCGGGAGCATCGCTTCCCATCGCGGTGAGGTGAGTGCCCGGCCGGATCCACTCGGCGCGGACAAGAGCACTCCTCGCCGCCGTGGCGGTGACGATCAGGTCGCTGTTCTCGCAGAGGTCCTGAAGGGTCTCGGCTATCTGAACATCGAAGCCGGACTCCGACAGCTCGCTCCGGTACGCCGCCGACTGTTCGCGGCGTCGCGCCCAGACCCGGACCCGGTTGCAATCGCGCGCATGCCGCAGGTACTGCAACTGCATGCGGGCCTGCATGCCCGCACCGACAACACCGATGCATTCGACCGCGTCGGGCGCAAGATAGCGGGCCGCGATGCAGCCCGCGATGGCGGTTCGCACATCGGTCAGGTAGCCCGAGTCGTCCAGCAGGACCAATGTCTCGCCGGTCTCCGCCGACAGGACGATCATCATTCCGTGGCCCGTGGGAAGACCGCGCGAAGCGTTCTCATGGAAGCCGGTGGCGATCTTGACGACGAAAACCTCATCGCCGTGGATGTGACCGTACTTGATGTGGCAGTCGCCCGGTGGCGTGTCGAAGCCCAGATAGCCGACGGGAGGAACCGTCGCCGCACCGCTGGACAGCGCCACGAACCCGGCTTCGATCAACTCGATGGCGGCGGGTATGTCGAGAACGGATCTGATCTCGTCAAGGCCTGCCGATCGCATTCCGAAAATACTATGGCGGGAACGACGCCATGACAGACCACCCGACTCTCGGTGACATCGTCCGGGCGCAGCAGCGCCTGAAGGATCATCTGCGGCCGACACCGCTCGAAGACGCCGCCGATCTCGGCACCGGGACGTTTCTCAAACTGGAGAACGCCAATCGGACACACTCGTTCAAGATACGAGGAGCGCTGAACGCCATGCTGTCGCTGAACGAGAAGGCGCTGGCCCGGGGCATCGTCGCCGCGTCTTCGGGCAATTTCGCGATGGCGGTCGCTTACGCCGCGCGTCTGTGCGGAGCATCGGCACAGATTCTGATGCCCGTCGCAACGCCGAAGAAGAAGGTGAGCGGAGTACGCCGCTACGGCGCCGGTGCCGCCGAAGCGGTGCTCTTCGGTGACAACTTCGATCAGGCCGAGGCCGAAGCCCTGCGCCGCGCCCGGGGCGGCCTGACCTGGTTGTCGCCCTACAACGACAGTCGGGTGATCGCCGGGGCCGGCACCATCGGCGTCGAGATCGTCTCCGGGTTGCCCCGGGTCGAAAGGGTGCTGGTCCCCGTGGGCGGCGGCGGCCTGATTGCCGGCGTTGCCACCGCCCTGAAGGAGCTCAACCCCGCGGTCGAGGTGATCGGCGTGAGTTCCGAATCGACGCCGGCGATGTTCAACGTCTTCCACAACAACGACAGGCCGCAAGTCTGGAACACCCTTGCCGAGGCGCTCTCGGGCGATATCGAGCCGGGCTCGATGACGGTGCCGATCTGCAGGCGCTACCTGGACGATGTGGTGCTTGTTGCCGAGGATCAGATCGCGTCGGCGATGCGGTTCTTGGTCGATGCGCAGGGCTGGGTGGTCGAAGGCGGCGGCGCGGTCGGTGTGGCGGCCCTGCTGCAAGGCGCGGTACCGCGCGACGGCAAGATCACCGCGGTGGTCGTCAGCGGCGGCAATGTCGACGGAGAGACGTTGAGGCGGGTTCTTCAGGTTCCGGAACGCGTGTAGCCGTGCCCGGTGACGTTCTCCAGCGCCTGGGAGATCTCCTCCGGCGTGAACTCGAGGCGGAGGGCCTTCATGTGGAGGCCGCCACCGAGGACGGCGAGCCGGTCCTGGTCGTCGGCGAGATGAAGGTCTACCCTCGGCGCCTGCTCGAAGGGCAGGTGGCCGAAGCGGGCGATGTCGGTGCCGTTGACCTCGACTGGCTCGCCAGGGCCCATCGCACGTACTTCCGCAACCTCCGGCGCTTCCATCCGAGTCTGGTCATGCCGTCGGCTTCCTGACGCGACGTACACTTGGCGGCCGATGCGGAACGCCCTGGGCCGTCGATCGATCCTTCTCTGCCTCGCGGCGGCCGCGGCCGTGGCGGGCTGTGGGGGCGACGGCAGGACGCCGCTGGTCGTTTACTCGCCGCATGGGCGGGACCTGCTGACCGTTGTCGAGCAGGCGTACGAGCAGGCGCGGCCCGATGTCGACGTGCGCTGGCTCGACATGGGCTCGCAGGAGGTCTACGACCGGGTCCGGTCGGAGCGGGCCAACCCGCAGGCGGATGTCTGGTTCGGCGGCCCGGCGACGATCCTGGCGCGGGGCGCCGCCGAGGACCTGCTGGCGCCGTCCGAGCCCTCCTGGGCCGGGGCGCTCGATCCGGCCGACCGGCATCCCGAGGGGCTCTACTACACGCTGTACCAGACGCCGACGATCATCGTCTACAACCGCGATGCGATCGGCGAGGACGAAGCGCCCGCCGACTGGGACGATCTGCTCGACGAGCGCTGGCATGACGAGGTCGTGATCCGCGATCCGCTCGCCAGCGGCACGATGCGGACGATCTTCGGCAAGATCCTCTCCGACTCGGTGGTTGAAACCGGAAGCACGGAGGCCGGTTTCGACTGGCTGCGCCGGCTCGACGGCCAGACCCGGGAGTACGTCCACAGCCCCGCGGTCCTGCACGAGAAGCTGACCCGCCAGGAGGGCGTGCTCACGCTCTGGGAGATGACGGACACGCTGTCCCTGATCGATCGCGGCGCGCCGATCGCCTACCGCTTTCCGGCGAGCGGCACCGCGGTGATCCAGGATTCGGTCGGCGTGGTCGCGGGCTCGGACAATGAGGACGAGGCGGAGGCATTCATCGACTGGCTGGGCTCGCCCGAGGCCCTGGGGCTGGCCGTGGCCGAGGCGTTCCGGCTGCCGGCGCGGGGTGACCTGGACGCGGAGGTGCTCGCCCCGTGGGTCGCCGACGTGCAGTCGCGACTCCGCCGGGCAGAGGTCGACTGGCGGATGATCGAGGAGAACGGCGCCGCGTGGATGGCGGAGTGGGACCGGGCCGTGCGCGGCCAGGGCGGAGGATGACCCGGGACCCGGGGCGCCGCGCCAGCGCCGGGCACACTCTCCCGTGACTGCGTCCGGGGTCTCCGTCCGCTTCGACGACGTCTTCAAGGCGTTCGACGACACGGTCGTCCTCGCCGGCGTCTCGCTGACTGTCGAACCCGGCGAGATCTTCGCGCTGCTTGGGCCCAGCGGCAGCGGCAAGACGACGATGCTGCGCCTGCTGGCGGGCTTCGAGCAGCTCGACCGGGGACGGCTGCTGATTGCGGACGAGGCGGTCGAACACCTGCCGCCGGCGCGCCGGGGAGTGGGCATGCTGTTCCAGAGCTATGCGCTCTTCCCGCACCTGAGCGTGGCCGAGAACGTCGCCTTCGGGCTGAAGGTCCGCGGCGGCGCGCAGGGCGAGGCGGAGGCCCGGGTGGCCGAGATGCTCGAACTCGTGCGCCTCTCCGGCTTCGAGCAGCGGCGGATCGCCGAGCTTTCGGGCGGCCAGCAGCAGCGGGTCGCCCTCGCCCGGGCACTGGCGCCACGCCCGCGGGTGCTGCTGCTCGACGAGCCACTCTCGAACCTTGACCCGGCGCTGCGTGAGGAGACCCGGGCCGACCTGCGCCGGACGGTCAAGCAGACGGGCATCACGACCGTGCTGGTGACCCACGAGCAGGAGGAGGCGTTCGAGCTCGGCGAGCGGATCGGCCTCCTGCACGAGGGAGGCCTGGAACAGGTCGGAGGACCGTCGGAGCTCTACCGGGATCCCGCTTCGCGTTTCGTGGCCACCTTCGTCGGCCGCTGCTCCGTGCTGACAGGGTCCGTGAGGGAGCTGCATGGCGGCGACGAACTGACGGTGCGCCTCGCGTCGCAGCCCGGGGCCCCGGCCTGGCATTGCCGGGGCAGCGGCGAACTCGCCGTGGACGACCGGGTCGACGTCTGCGTTCGTCCGGAGGCCGTGGAACTCGAGACGGGCGAGGCGCCGGGGCTTGCTGGCGAGATCGAGGCCGAGCGCTTTACCGGCAGCAGCAGCTTCTACACGGTGCGGCTGGCGGCCGGATCCGCCGTCGAGGTGGCGATGCCGGGAACGGCCGCGGGCTTGAAGGGCGCCTGCGTGGTCCGACAGCTTGGCGGAGAGTTGCCGTCGGCCTTTGCCGCGGCGGAGTCCGATCCTTGAGCGCCGCCGGAGCGGTCCGGAGGGCGCCGCAGCTCCGGTCGCTCATGCCGTGGCTGGTGCTGGCGTTCCTGGTCTGGCTCGTCGGCTACCCCCTGCTGGTCGTCGCGGCGGAGGCCTTCGGTATCGGCAGCCCCGGCGGAGGCGGCCCGACGACCGAGGCGTTCCGGTCCTTCTTCACTCGCGCCGACGAGTGGCACGCGATGTGGCGGACCCTGTGGATCTCCGTGCTGTCCACCCTGGCCGCGGCCGCGATCGGCGTGCCGCTGGGCTTCCTCTTCGAGCGCAACGAGATCCCGGGCCGGCGCCTGCTCGGCGCGCTGGTCGCGTTGCCGGTCGCGCTGCCGCCGCTCGTCGGCGTCATCGCGTTTCTCTTCCTCTACGGCGAGAGCGGTCTGGCGGCGCGCGGCCTGCAGAGCCTGGGTCTCGACGTGTCCTGGCGCCTGACCGGAGCGTGGGCGATCCTGCTCGTCCACGCGTACTCGATGTACGTCTACTTCTACCTGTTCACCCGGGCCGGGCTGTCCGGGCAGGACGGGGCGGCCATCGAGGCGGCGCAGAGCCTGGGCGCCAGCCGGTCGCAGATCCTCTTCCGGGTGACCCTGCCGCGGCTTCGGCCGGCGCTCGCCGGGGCGACGCTGCTCACCTTCATGACCTCGCTCGGATCGTTCTCCGCTCCCTACATCTTCGGCGGCGGCTTCCGGGTGATGACGACCCAGATCGTCGCCTCCAAGCTGAACGGCGAACTGCGCATGGCGTACGTCGAAACGACGATGCTGGCTCTTCTCGCCTTCGCCTCGTTGCTTCTGCTCCGCAAGATCGATCCGGGTCTGGACCTGGCGTCGGGCGCGCGCGGCACGCCGCCGGCGCGGCGGCGACTGCACAGCCAGCGCGCCCGGGTCGCGGCCGCGGCGGGCGGCTGGGTCCTGGCGTGCGTGCTGCTGCTGCCGCACGCGACGCTGATCCTGATGTCGCTCGTGCCGCCGAACACCTGGACGGTCGAGGCATTCCCGCCGGTGCTCGGGCTCGTCAACTACGGCGACCTCCTGTCATCGACCGAAAGGCTGCGGCCGGCGTTGAACTCGCTCTGGATGGCGGCCGCGGCGACGCTGGCGGCGGTCGTGGTCGGCGTCATGGCGGCGCGGCTGTCGCTCCGGCGGGGCGGCCTGCCGGGCCGTGCGCTGGAGGCGATGATGACGCTGCCCTGGGCGATCCCGGGCACGGTCTTCGCCCTGGCCCTGGCGGCGGCGATGAGCGTCAACGCGCCCTGGGTCGGCCGCTTCGTGCTGGTGGGCACGCTCTGGATCCTGCCGCTGGCCTACCTGGTTCGCTCGCTGCCGCTGACCGGGCGTTCCATCTTCGCCGGCCTGCGTCAGCTCGACCCGCGCCTGGAGGAGGCGGCGGCGAGTCTGGGCGCCGGCTCGTTGAGAACGGTGCTGCAGATCGTGCTACCTCTGCTCCGGCCGGCCGTGATCGCGGGCGCCGGCCTCGCCTTCATCACGATGCTGGGCGACTTCGTGACCTCGATCGTGCTCTACACCTACGACACCCGTCCCATCTCGATCGAGATCCAGTCCAGCCTGCGGATCCAGGAGACGGGGATCGCCGCCGCCTACGGTGTGCTGCTGATGGTGTTGAGCGCGGCGGCCTTCATCGCCTGGGACGACCGGGCCGGCGGCCGGCTCTGACTGCTCGAAGACCTCCGTGTCACGGCTGATCGACCATCGCCTGGCGGCGCTCATGGTCGTCGCCTTCGTCAGCACGCTGGGCGAGTTTCTGGTGGTGGCGCTCCTGCCCTTCTACGCCGAGCGCTACGGCGCGACCCCCCTGGAAATCGGCGCCCTGGTGTCCGCCTTCGCCCTGGCGTCGATGGCGACCGCTCCACTCTGGGGCCGGCTCGCCGACCGCAGAGGCCGCCGGCCGGCGCTGCTCCTTGGCCTCGTGGTCTCGGCCGCGGGCTACATGCTCTTCGGCCTGGCCCAGTCGCTCGAACTGCTGCTCCTGGCCCGGCTGGTGCACGGTGTCGGCGGCGGCACGGTGCCGGTCGTGTTCGCCTACATCGCCGACTCGGTCACTGGGGAACGCCGTGCCGAGGGAATCGGCTGGGTGACCGCCGTCACCAGCTCCGCCGCGATGATCGGCCCGGCCGTGGGCGGTCTCGCGGGCCAGCTTCATCCGGCCGGCGCCGGCGCCGTGGCCGCGGCGTTCAGCCTGGCGGCAGCGGTGTTCGCGCGTTTCTGGCTGCCGGAGTCGCGACACAGAGGGGAAGGGGAACAGGCGGAGGAGACGCGCTACTCGATCCTCGGAGCGGTCGGTCGCGTGGCCGCGCAGCCGCTGCGTCCTCTCAACCTGCTGATCTGGATCTACGCCGCCGGGCAGATCGGCATGGCGGGGATGACCGCGATCATCGGTCTCTACCTGGGACGCCGTTTCGGGGTGGACGAGTCGAACATCGGCCTGTTCTTCTTCTACCTGGGCGGTCTGTCCATCGCCTTCCGGGTCTTCGTCCTGGGGCCGGCCGTTCGGCGTTTCGGCGAGGTCAGGATCCTGCGCGCCGGCGCCGTGAGCTTTGGCATCGGGCTGATCGCCATTCCCTTCGCCACCGGTCTCTGGACGCTCGGAGCGGCGATCTTCCTGGTCCCGCTGGGAACCTCGCTGCTGTTCCCGTGCACGACCTCCCAGGTCTCGAAACGGGCCCCCGGAAGCGGCGTCGTCGGGCAGGTGCTGGGCGTGCAGCAGGCGTACGGCAACGGCAGCAAGATCGCGGCGCCGCTGGTCGCGGGCTACATGTTTCAGGCGCTGTCGCCGGAGGCGCCGTTTGTCGCGATCGGAGCGATCCTGATCGTCGCGGCGGCGATGTCCGCGCGATTACCGGCCGAGCCTGCCGGGTAACCTCGCCGGGAAGGGAGGTACAGGCATGCCGCAGTTCTCGTTGTCCGCGCTGTCGGCCGGCACCCTGCTCGAGGCGGCGGGGATGCTGCTGCTCTTCATCGGCTTTCTCTTCGTGGGGTCGATGGTCCTGCCGGGCCGCCGGGTCGCGGGGCCCGAACTCGAGGGGGAGACACGCGTCTACAAGCTGAACGGCCTTCCCCTGTTCCTGGTCACCGTGACCCTGGGAGTCGTCGCACAGGGGTTCGGGTGGTTCTCCTTCTCCGTGCTGCATACGCACTTCGCCGCCTTGTTCGTCGTCGCGAACGCGTTCGCCTTCGCTGCGTCCGGCTGGCTCTATCTCCGTGGCGCCCGCGCCAGGACCGCCTCCGCTAACGCCGGGCGAGGGTTCCTGATGGGTTCCGAGCTCAACCCGACCTGCTGCGGCGTCGACCTGAAGATGTTCAGCTACCGCCCGTCGCTCATCGGCCTGGCGGTGTTCAACCTGTCTTTCGCCGCCGTCCAGTTCGAAGCCGACGGGCGGCTGACGCTGGCGATGGTCGTCTACCAGGCCATCACCTTCGTGTACGTCTTCAACTACTTCCAGTTCGAGTACGGAATGGTCCACACCTGGGACATCATCGCCGAGCGTTTCGGGTTGGGCCTCGTCTGGGGCGACTACGTTCTGGTGCCGTTCTTCTACTGCCTTTCCGGGTGGTGGCTGGTCGACGCGCCGGACGTTCTGCCGCCGGCCGCGGCGGTCGGGATCGTCCTGCTCGCCGCCTTCGGCTTCTGGCTTTTCCGCGGCGCCAACGAGCAGAAGCACCGCTTCAAACAGGACCCGAACGTCAGGATCTGGGGACGGCCCGCCGAGACCCTGGACGGGCGTTTGCTGGTGTCCGGTTTCTGGGGCAAGGGGCGGCACCTCAACTACACCGGCGAGATCTGCGTCTACCTCGCGTTCACCCTGACCACCGGCTTCGTGTCCTGGGTGCCCTTCCTGCTCCCGGCGTGGCTCACGGGGCTGCTGTTGCACCGCTCGAGGCGCGACGACCGCCGCTGCCGCGCGAAGTACGGTGAGCTGTGGGAGCGCTACACGAAGCGGGTGCGCTACTCGGTGTTGCCCTTCATCCCGTAGGGGATGGCAGTGCGGACGGCGCTGCGCGCCGGCAGTGTCTCCTGAGGCGGGTCAGAGGACCCGCGCACCCAGAGATACGTCGGTGGTGTGGCGTAGAGGGCTGAACGCGAAAAGGGCGCGACTGTCGTCGCGCCCTGTATCGACTTGGTAGCGGGGGCAGGATTTGAACCTGCGACCTTTGGGTTATGAGCCCAATGAGCTACCAGACTGCTCCACCCCGCGTCAGGACTGAAAATCGTGGCACAGCCGGTGGGAGGTGTCAACCACTCGGACGCTCCGGTTGCGGGACTTCGGCTCGTGTAGGCTTCCTCCGTGTCGGCGACGCCTCCAGACGGGCGGGAACGGCTGCGGGAGCGCGTGGATCGTTGGCGCGAAAGGGCTCAGCGTTCGCTGCCGACGTTGATCGGCGTGGGGCTGATCCTGGCCCTTCTGTTTCTCGCTAGGGCGGGCTCCGAGAGCTACGCGGGACTGGCTGAACTGGCGGAGCGCGAGGCCGAGCTCGAGATCGACCTCGAGGAGACCCGGCTGCGCGTGGAGCGACTCAGGCGCAGGGTGGAGTTGCTCCAGGACGATCCCGTGGTGCTGGAGCGGCTGGCGCGCGAGGAGCTCGGCCTCGTGAGGCCGGGCGACACGGTTGTCGTCCTGCCGCAGACGGACGACTGACTGCGACTCTCCGACCGGTGTCCGCCTGGCGTGATCTGGGCCGCCGCATTCGTCGCGGCCGCGACTACCGCGAGTTGACGGATGCCGAGAGGGCGGCGGTCGTCGGTCTGCCGGTGCGGGCGGCCGCGCTCGTGTTCGAGCTGCTGGCGGAGGACCGGGATGGGGCGCAGCTCGTCGTCGTGCCAAGCGAGAGCGAGGTCCTGGCCTGGACCGAGGCGGCGGGGTTGCTGCGTGGGCCGCACCGGGCCCGGGTCATCCCCTTCCCGTCGCCGGCGCTGACCCCCTACCAGCAGGCGGAGGCCTCGCTGCTGGTGCGCGCCCAGGAGAGCACCGCCTACGATGCCCTGCTCGGGGCTCCGGGAGTCACGGTCGTCTGCACCCCGCGGGCGCTGTTTCACCGGCTGGCGCGTGAGGACGCCTTCCTGGGGTCCGTGATCGAACTCGAGGTCGGCGGTCAGGCCAAGCCGGAGGACCTGTTACCCCGTCTGCTGGCCCACGGCTACCGGCGGAGCGATCTCGTGGCGGCCGTCGGGGCGGTGGCGCAGCGCGGCGGCGTGTTCGATCTCTTCGCGCCCGGCGAACCCCGACCGGCGCGTCTCGACCTGTTCGGCGACACGGTCGAGAGCATTCACCGCTTCGATCCGTCCACCCAGCGTTCCGAAGAGCCGATCGAGTCTCTGCGGATCCGGCCCCTGACGCCCTTCATCGCAGGGCCGGAACAGGCGGCCGGTCTGTCGGCGCTGCTTCTGCAAGAACGGGGCGGTGAACTGTCGGACCGGGCTCGGGCCCAGTTGGAGGGGATGGCGGCGGGGGAGCCCTTCGACGGTTGGGAGAAGTACTTGCCCCTGCTCGAGCCGAGCACGAGTCTCGGCGAGGTGATGGCGGATGCTCCGGTCGTCGTGGTCGATCCCGAGCGGGTGAGGGGCGAGGTCGAACAGCACGCCGGGCTGCTGTGGGAGGAGTACGCCCGGCGTTCCGACGACGGCGAGATCGCGGCCGAGCCGGAGCGGTTGACGGTGCCGGCGGATCAAGTGATGGAACTCGTCGAGCGGGCGGAGTTCCGGGTCGGCGGGACGTTCGATCGGGCTCCTGGCGATCCGGCCTCGGGAGGCAGGCACGTCCGGGTCGACTTCGGCGCGGTCGAGACGGACGTGCTGATCGATCAGCTTCCGCGTTTCCCGCGCGAAGTCGAGACGGCCGCCGCGCGAGGCGACGACCTCTGGCTGGTGGCGCGCTCCGAACGGCATGAGGCGCTCCGGCAGACGCTGGGCCGCCGCGAGATCGACTGGGACGGCGGCCCGGTGCGCCTGGTCGACGGCGAGCTGGCTCGGGGATTCCGCCTGCCGCACGCGGGTCTGGTGCTCTATGGCGAGGGTCAACTCTTCCGCCAGAGGCTCGCTACGAGGCGGCGTCGCCGGATGGGTCCCTTCGTCTCCGACCTGCGCGACCTGCGCGTCGGTGAGTTCGTGGTCCACGAAGATCACGGCATCGGTCAGTTCCTGGGGCTCAAGACCCTCGACGGTCCATCCGGTGAGGGACCGGCGGTTAGCGGCGACCCGCTCCGGCAGCAGCAGGCGCGCGCGGTCGAAGTGATGGAGCTTCTCTACTCGTCAGGGAGGACCCTGCTCCTGCCGCTGACACGCCTGGACGAGATCGAGCGCTACAGCGGCATCGACGGCATCGCGCCCCGGCTCGACCAGTTGGGCGGCAGCAGCTGGGCGAAGAAGAAGAGCCGGATCCGGCGCAGTCTCAAGGCGATCGCCACCGACCTGTTGAAGCTCTACGCCGAGCGCCGGCTGGCGCAGGCGGTGCCCATGGACGAGGACAGCGACCGGCAGCTCCAGTTCGAGAGCGCCTTTCCCTACGAGGAAACGCCCGACCAACTGGAGGCGGTGCGCACGATCAAGGAGGATCTCGCTCGCGACCGGCCGATGGATCGTCTGCTGTGCGGAGACGTCGGCTTCGGCAAGACCGAAGTCGCGATGCGGGCGGCGTTCAAGGCGGTCGACAACGGGCTGCAGGTCGCGGTTCTGGCGCCGACCACGATCCTCGCCGACCAGCACCTGCGGACCTTCCGGCGGCGGTTCCAGGGCTTCGACATCGAGATCGAGATGGTGTCCCGGTTCCGGTCGGCTGCCGAGATTCGGGCGATCCGGGCCCGGCTCGCCGAAGGAGGGATTCACGTCCTGATCGGCACCCACCGGCTGCTCAGCCGGGATATCGACATGCCGTGCCTGGGTCTGGTCGTGATCGACGAGGAGCAGCGTTTCGGCGTCGCCCAGAAGGAACGGCTGCGCGAGCTCCGGCGCAACGTCCACGTGCTGGCGATGTCGGCGACGCCGGTGCCGCGCACCCTGCAACTATCCCTCGCCGGCGTGAGGGACCTGTCTCTCATCGAGTCGCCGCCGCGCGACCGGATGGCGGTAGAGACCCGGATCCTGCCGTTTTCGGGCGACCTCGTGCGCGAGGCGATCGAGTTCGAGGTGGAGCGCGGTGGACAGGTGTTCTACGTCTACAACCGGGTCGAGGACATCGAGGGGATCCTCCGCTATCTGCGCGAGCTGGCCCCGGGCCTCAGGATCACCGTCGGTCACGGGCAGATGGAGGAGGCGGAGCTGGGCCGGCGCATGCGCGCCTTCACGGCCGGTGAGTACGACCTGCTGCTGGCGACGACGATCATCGAGAACGGAATCGACATTCCGAACGTGAACACGATGCTCGTGCACCGCGCCGATCGCTTCGGCCTGGCCCAGCTCTACCAGTTGCGGGGCCGCGTGGGCCGCAGCGATCAGCTTGGCTACTGCTACCTGCTGGCGCCGCCGGATACCGTGCTGTCGGAAGAGGCGCGCAGGCGCCTCGTGGCGATCCGTGAGTTTACGGAGCTCGGGGCGGGTTTCCGCATCGCGGCTCGCGACCTGGAGATCCGCGGCGCGGGTAACCTGCTCGGCGCCGAGCAGAGCGGTCACATCGCGGAGGTCGGGATCGAGACCTACATGAAGATGCTGGAACACGCGATCGCGGAGCTGCGTGGCGAGGCGCCGTCGGAGGCCCCGTCCGCGACGATCAGCCTGCCCGCGGCCATGTCGATTCCGGAGGACTACATCGGCGAGATCTCGCTACGGCTGGAGATCTACCGTCGCCTGGCGGACGCCGCGGAGGATCCGGCGATGCTGCTCGCCGAACTGCGCGACCGCTTCGGTCCGCCGCCCGAGCCCGTCCACAGCCTGATCCAGGGGGCCGAACTGAAGCGGATCGCCGAGGCTGTCGGCGTCCAGGCGATCGCCCACCGCAACGACCGGCTGACGATCCGGCTGCGCCGCGACGCGAAGGTCGACGTCGAGCGGTTGATCCGCTTCGTATCCGAAAGGGAGGGCGCCGCCTTCACGCCGGACGGAGTGCTGACGCTACCGGACGTCCCGGGACGGGAGTCGATGGAGATCTCGCTGCAGCTCCTGGAGCTTCTGTCGGGCGAAGCGCAACGTCGCCTGGGTGCGGTGGAGACCGTCCATTGAGGCGGTTCTCCGCCGGGCTGTTGGCGGTTCTTGGTTTGGCCTGTGCGGGCGGCCTGCCGGAGGGGGTCGTCGTGCGGATCGGTGGCGAGGAAAGGAGCTACGAGGACTTCGACCGCTACGTCATGAGAGTCCTGGACGTCGGTGCCTCGCGGTCGAGCAGCGAGGTGCTGTCGCGGCTGTTCGAACGGTTCGTCGACGACGAGCTCCTGTTGCGCTGGGCCCGGGACCAGGGACTTGCGGACGAAGCGGCGACCTCGCACGAGGCCGCCGCCTCGGTGCTCGAGGCTTCGCCGCCCGAGATCTCGTCGATCGATGTCGAGCGTTACTACGCGGAGCACCGGAGCGACTACCAGCGGCCCGCCCGGGCGCGCCTGCGCCAGATTCTGGTGGAGGATCGCGCCAGCGCGGAGCTGGCCCTCGCCGAACTCGAGGCCGGGGTCGACTTCGGCGAAGTGGCGCGGATCCGTTCGATCGGGCCGAGCGCCCCGGACGGCGGCTTCCAGGGCGAACTGTCGCGGGAGGACCTGCCCGGAGCGCTTGCCGACGTCGTCTTCGCACTCGAGGAGGGGGAGTGGAGCGAACTGCTGGAAGCGGACTACGGATTCCGCATCTTCCAGGTCGAGCGCTTCCTGCCGGACGAGACGCTGTCGCTCCAGGCCGCCGCGCATTCCATCCGGTCCCGGCTGATCGCCGAACGGAGCGAGGCGCTGATCCGGCAGGCGATAGAAGAGGCGAGGCGGGAATACAATCTGCAGGTTGCGGTTTCACGATTACCGTTCGAGTACAACGGCCCCTACAGCGAACCCGCAGCCGAGTGAGGAAGACGACATGAGCCGAGAATCCCGCCGCCGTGGCGGCGCCGACTTGCGATTGGCGGCCCTGGCGACGCTGGTCGCGGCGCTGGTTGCGCTCCCGGTGACCCCGCAGTCGGAGCCGGGCGCGGAGAACCGCGTCGTCCTGCGCGTCAACGACCGGATCGTGACCCTGTACGAGTACCAGAGGGCGCTTGCCGAGCAGATCCGCCAGATCCGGAACACGCCCGGTCTCACGGAACTGCAACGGCAGGAGCGACTGGGCGAGGTCGGCCGACTGATCATGAAAGCCATGTTCGAGGACAACTTGATCCTCTCCCGGGCGGACCAGCTCGCGGTGGTCGTCGACGAGAGCGATGTCGAGGAGCAGATCCGGGCACTTCGGGAGCGGGCCGGCATCGAGAACGAGGAGCAGTTCCGGGATGCACTCGCCCAGCAGGGCATGCGCGAGGGGGATTTTCGCAACCAGATGCGCAGGCAGTTGCGGTCGAACATCGTACGCGGCCGGGAAGTCGCCCCCAGGGTAGACCTCGCGGACGAGGACCTGCGCCGGTTCTACCGCGACAACCAGGAGCGTTTCGCAATACCCGAGCGGGCCCGGTTCGAAGAGGTCGTGATCCTCGAAGGTGTCGTCCCCGCGGACCGGATGGCGCCGCTGGCGTCGCTGGCGCGGACCCGGATGACCTCCGGTGAAGCGGCCACGGAGGTGGCCGAGGGTCTTGGCGAGGGAGCGACTTCCGTCGATGTCGGCTGGGTTACGCCGGGCGACCTGGCGCCGCCGCTGGATGCCGTTGCCTGGGACCTGCAAACCGGCGACGTGGCGGAAGCCGTCTCCGCGCGAGGCGGTCTCCACGTGCTGAAGATGCTCGAGCGTGAACCCGCGTCGGTTCAGCCGTTCGAGGAGGTGCGCGACGCGATCGAGCGGGAGGAGCGCGGCCGTCTCTTTGACGAAGAGTACGTCCTCTACCTGGAGGAACTCGCGGAAGCCGCCTACATCGTCGAGCGCCTGCCGGAGGAAGCGGTGGGATACCGGCCGGTCGCGGCGCCGTCGCTCGATGCCGATGCTCTCGGCCTGCTCAGTCGCTTCGGTCCGGACGCGGGCCCTCAGCCCGATCCGAGCGTTCAGGACGCGAACGAACCCGCGCCCGAAGAGACCGTCGACGGCCCCGACATCTAAGGGGACTGCGCGCAAATCACGCTCCAGCGGCGCAAACCACGCCGCGTCGAGTGCTTGGGCATGAGGTGGAGCAAAGTGGTTTGAAGTAGACAAAAATGGCCTAACGGTGCTAGGGTTCCGTCTCTGAGCGTCAGTTTGTGGGCAATTCCGCCCGCACTGGCCTCTCAGAGCGTGAGCGATGTTTCGAGGGCATGCAGAGGCCAAGATCGACGTCAAGGGCCGGCTCAAGGTGCCGAGCGTCTTCCTCCGCCCGCTCCAGGAGCGGTACGGCCCGGACATCTTCACGACGTCGCTGCGTGGCGACTGCGCGTGGATCTACCCGCTGCGGATCTGGGAACAGGCGGAGCAACGACTGGCCCGGTTGCCGTCCACCCATCGGATGCGCCGGAAGTACGAGGCCCGGGTCAGCTACTTCGGCCAGCAGAGTCGCCTCGATGCTCAGGGCCGGCTGATCGTTCCGAGCCGGCTACGGGAGCGTGCGGGAATCGACGGCGAGGTCGTCATCTTCGGCAGGCCCGACCGCCTGGAGGTCTGGAACCTCGGACGGATGGAGAGCGAGCTCGAGGCCAACCCGTTCACCGATGAGGACCAGGACGAACTCACCCGGGATCTCGAGGCGCTCGACGAGAACGGAGACAGGGACGGCTAGCCGATGTGGGCGAACGGACTGCTACCCATCGGCCGGTTCTCGTCTCCGAGGTGCTGCGGTTCCTCGCGCCCGAACGGGGCGGCTGGTTCGTCGACTGCACGGTCGGGTTGGGCGGCCACGCTGCCGAAGTGCTGCAGCGCTGCCCCGCGGCCTCGGTCCTGGGCATCGATCGGGACACGGAGGCGCTGGAACACGCCTCCGACCGGCTGCGCGAGTTCGGCCCGAGGGCCCGTCTCGTCCACGGCGACTTCGGGTCGGTCCGGGAGATCGTGGCGGAGGCGGGAATCGGGAAGCCGGCGGGAATCCTCGCCGACCTTGGCGTTTCGTCGCTCCAACTGGATCGGCCGGAACGCGGCTTCAGTTTCATGCGGTCCGGGCCGCTCGACATGCGGATGGACCAATCGCCGGGATCGGCAACGAGGACTGCGAGGGACGTCGTGAATCTGGAATCCCAGAACGTGTTGGAGACCGTGCTGCGCGACTACGGCGAGGAACGGCAGGCTCGCAGGATCGCGCGCGCGATCGTCGAGCGCCGCCGCCGCGAGCCCATCGAGACCACGGACGACCTGCGCGATCTGGTCCACGAGGCAGTCGGCGCTTCCCGTGTGCGGCGTGGTCGCGCCTTGCGGGCCGGCGCCCGGTCGATCGATGCGGCGACGAGGACCTTCCAGGCGCTCCGAATCGCCGTGAACGAAGAGCTGTCCGGGCTGGGAGCAACACTCCAGCAGGCGATGAAGCTGCTCGATCGGGACGGTCGGCTGGTGGTCATTTCGTACCACAGTCTGGAAGACCGGATCGTCAAGCACCGTCTGCGCGCGAGCGCCGTGGGCGAAGTGGATCCGATCACCGGTCGGCCTCGCACCGAGACCCGTCTGATCGAGCTGATGACCCGGAAGCCGATCCGGCCCGAGCCGAGCGAGGTCCAGTACAACCCGAGGTCGCGGTCCGCCCGGTTGCGGGCGGCGAGGCGCCTCTAGCGCCTGGGTTCCGGGAACCGGGACGGTGAAGACCGGCTACAGCGTCAGCAAGGAGGTCGCGAATCCGTTTCTGGTGCGCCAGCGGGATCCCGGTCGCCTGCGTGGTCTGTGGCGGGTCTTCGCGATCCTGCTGCCGTTCGCGGCGGCCGTGTTCGCTTACACCTGGGTGCATGAACAGGGACTCGAGGCCGGCTACCGCATCGAGGAACTCGAACGGAACCTGGAGGAACTGCGGCAGCAGGAGTTGCGCCTCGAGTTGGAGGCCACGCGGCTCAGCCGGCCGGAGCGGCTCTCCGCCCTGGCCCTGGAAGAGCTCGGGATGGCGCCGCCGACGCTGGACCAGATGGTCTTTCTGAGTTCCGAGAACGTGTCCCTCGTGCAGGCCGGCACGGCCGCGGGGGCGACGCAGTGAATGCGCCGGGGCCCAGGGCGCGGAGGGTCAGGCGCCGCTACGTCGGAAGGCTGGTCGTGTTCATGGTGGTTGCCGGTCTGTGGATGGGCGCGATCGCCGTGCGGCTGTTCGACCTGCAGATTCGCGGGGCTGACGAGTACCGCGAACGGGCCGCGCGCCAGCAGCGAAGCGAAGTCGTCCTGAACCCCAAGCGGGGCACGATCTACGACGCCCGCGGCCGGAGCCTCGCGGTTTCGGTGGAGACGCACACTCTCTATGCCGAAACCGCGAAGGTAGAGAAGCCGGCGGTCGTCGCCGCGGAGATTGCTCCCCTGGTCGGCCGGTCCAGGGAACGGATCGAGGCGCTGCTCAACAAACCGGGCCACGTGCCCCTGGCGCGGAAGCTCGACCGCGAGGTGGCCGACCGGATCGACCTGTCCGCGTTCCCCGGTCTCTACTTTCTCGACGAGAGCAAGCGCAAGTACCCGATGGGTTCCCTGATGGCCCATGTGCTTGGCTTCGTCGGCACGGACCGCAGCCTCGCCGGCCTGGAGTACCGCTACGACACGGAAGTCGCGGGCGAAGCGGTCAGGAGGCATGTCCTCCGCGATGGCCAGCAGCGACTGGTGGTGGTTCCCGGTTCCCTGGGCGAACCGAAACCTGGAGCCGACCTCCATCTTACGATCGACGCGACGATCCAGCACCTCGCGGAGCGCGCGCTACGCGAGACGATCGCGTCATACGACGCCAGCGCCGGCAGCGTCGTCATCCTGGCCCCCGAGGACTCGGCCGTGCTGGCGATGGCTTCCTATCCGACCTTCGATCCGAACCGCTTCGGCGATTTCGGTCCGAACGAGCGGCGGAACCGCGCGTTGCAGGACTCCTACGAGCCGGGCTCGACGTTCAAGACGATCACCGCGGCCGGCGCGTTCGAGCGGAGCGTGGTGCATCCCGACCAGATCATGGATTGCGGCAACGGCCGGATCCGGGTCGGCAAGGCGCGGATCAAGGACCACAAGCCGTTTCCCGAACTCACCTTCCGCACCGCGATCGCCAAGTCGAGCAACGTCTGCGCGATCAAGGCGGGTCTCCTTGCCGGGTCGGAGACGATGCAGGAGCTCGTGACGGCGTTCGGCTTCGGCGAAGTCACCGGCATCGACCTCGACGGCGAACATCCGGGCATCGTTCCGCTCCGGGTCTGGGACCAGGAGACGACGGCGTACGCCTCGTTCGGCCACGGCCTGGCGGTGACGCCCCTTCAACTCGCCAACGCCTACGCGACGGTCGCCAACGGCGGCGTGTGGAACCGGCCCTACCTGGTACGCGCGCTGGAGCGGGAAGGGGAGGTCGTCGACGTGCGGCCCAGGAACCGGGGCCATCGCGTGATCTCCAAGGCGACGGCGTACCGGGTGATCCGCCTGCTCGAGGAGGTCGTGGTCAGCGGCACGGGCCGCAAGGCCGCGATCGCCGGCTACCGGGTGGCGGGCAAGACGGGTACGGCCGAGAAGTCGGACGCTTCCGGCTACTCGGAGACCGGCCGCGTCGCCGGTTTCGTCGGTATCGCTCCGGCGCGGGCCCCGCGCCTGGTCTGCCTGGTGATGATCGATGAGCCGACCGTCTCCACCTCCGGCGGCGAAGTGGCGGCGCCGGCCTTTCAGCGCATCATCAGCGAAGCCCTGTTCTACCTCGGCGCCACGCCGTCGCGCCAGCCGATGGGCTGGAGCCAGCCGGTCTGGTTGCAGCCGGCGCCCGCGCCGCTCGAAGGGCCGCCGCAGATCCGGGTCGCGGCCGCAGCCGGGCAAGCTGCGGCCGATCAGGACATCGCGCCGACGGAAGGCGAGCTGTGGACGGCGGCGGGATCGAGCTGATGAGACTCGGCGACGCGGTCGCCGACCTGCCTCTGCGCTCAGAGCTGAGCCCTCCCGCGGCCGATACGGAAGTCACGGGGATTCAGCACGACTCCCGGCGCATAGGCAGCGGCGATCTCTTCGTGGCCTGGCGGGGAGAGGTCCACGATGGCCGGGCCTTCGCGACCGATGCCATAGGCCGGGGCGCCGCCGCGGTTCTTTCCTTCGGACCCCCGCCTTCCGCGCCTTCCGTCCCCTGGCTGGAAGTCGACGATCCACGGAGCCAGATGGGACCCGTGGCCGCCAGGCTCTACGACCATCCCGAGCGGGAGCTCCTGACCGTCGGGATCACCGGCACTAACGGCAAGAGCACGACCGCCCAGTTGATCGGCTCCTGCCTGACTCATGCCGGTCGATCGGCGGCGGTGATCGGAACGCTGGGCAGGAGTGTCCACCTGCCGGGCGCCGGGCCCTCCGACACAAGGCCGCTGAGTTCCACCGTCTCCGGCCGGACGACGCCGGAGAGCAGCGACCTGTTTCGGATGCTCAGACGGGCCGTGGATCTGGGAGCGCGATCCGCGGCGGTCGAGGTGTCGTCCCATGCGCTCGATCAGGGGCGGCTGAACGGGATGAAGTTCGACGCCGCCGTGTTCACGAACCTCACCCGCGACCATCTCGACTATCACCCCTCGATGGAGGCGTACTACGAAGCCAAGGGGCAGCTCTTCTCCCTGCTCCGCTCGGGCGGTCGTGCGGTGATCAACGTCGACGACGAGTACGGCCGCAGGCTGGCGCTGGAGGTCGGGAACCACGCTGACGTGTGGCGTTACAGCGCCGCCGGCCGTAGCGGTGCCGAGGTGCGCGTCGTCCGCTCCGAACTCGACCTCGCGGGCGTCCGGGCCGAGCTCGAGACGCCGGGGGGCGATCTCTCGCTCGTCAGCCGGCTGCTCGGCCGGTTCAATCTCGAGAACCTGACGGCGGCCGTGGCCGCCGCCAGTGCCCTGGGAGTGTCGCCCGACGCGATCCGGGCCGCGCTTGCCGCGGAGAACCCCCCGGACGGCCGGCTGGAGCCGGTGGACCGCGGCCAGGAGTTTCCTGTGCTCATCGACTACGCCCACACCGACGGTGGTCTGCGCGCCGCGATCGGGGCGATCCGCGAGCTGAGCGACCGGCGCATCCTGGTCTTGTTCGGCTGCGGCGGCGACCGTGATCGCGGCAAGCGGGAGTTGATGGGACGCGCGGTGGGCGAACTCGCGGATCTCGCCATCGTCACCGACGACAACCCCCGGAGCGAGGACCCGGCGCGGATCCACCGGGCGATCGTGGCCGGCCTGGCGGCGGCAGCGGGTTGCGGCCACGAGGTAGTCGCCGATCGCCGCGCGGCGATTCGGCGGGCCGTCACATTGGCTGCCGCCGAACCGGGGTGGGCGGTGCTGATCGCGGGCAAGGGTCACGAGGCGACGCAGACGATCGGGAAACACGAGTTGCCCTTTCGCGACCGGGACGAGGCCGAGCAGGCCCTGACTGCGCTGACGGCCTCTGGGTTGCCCGGAGGGCGGAAGGCGCCTTCGAGGTGAGACGGCCCCTTGCTGATGCGGCACATGTCATGAGCGGCACCCTGATCGGAGACGTCGACGCGGGCGCCTGCTACCGCGGCGCCGCGATCGATTCGCGGCGGATCGAGGGCGGCGAACTCTTCTTCGCGCTTCCAGGGGAGCGGACCGACGGTCACCGCTTCGTGGCCGCGGCCCTGGCCGCGGGCGCGGCGGCGGCCGTGGTCAGAGCCCCGGTCGGGGACGCCGGCGGTCCCCAGATCCGCGTCGACGACGTAACCGGGGCGCTTCATGACCTGACCCGCGATCACCGGCGGCTGCTCGACATCCGGGTGGCCGCCGTTACCGGTTCGGCGGGCAAGACGACGACGAAGGACCTGCTGGCCCTCCTGCTCGGCGAGCGGTGGCGGGTGCGGAAGAGCCCGGGAAACCTGAACAACCTGCTCGGCTTCCCGCTCACGTTGCTGGCCATCGGGACCGAGTGCGAGTGGCTGGTCGCGGAGATGGGAATGTCGGTGCCGGGCGAACTGGCGGCGGTGAGCCGCCTGGGGCGGCCGGACGTGGCCATCTTCACGAATGTCCGGCCGGCGCACCTGGCCGGTTTCGAGGAGCCGGATGGCGCCCCTGCGGACATCGAGGCGATCGCCCGTGCCAAGTCGGAACTCCTCGAAGGTCT
Source organism: Holophagales bacterium (assembly GCA_009836625.1). Classification (GTDB taxonomy): domain Bacteria; phylum Acidobacteriota; class Thermoanaerobaculia; order Multivoradales; family Multivoraceae; genus Multivorans. The sequence continues at coordinate 450,386 of VXVC01000007.1, read as the reverse complement.
CGCTGCCGATGGCCTGATCGTCGCCAACGCCGGCGACCCGCGAGTCGTCGGTCTGGTCGGGAAGTACCTGGCTGCGCGCCGCGGCGAAGCGGCCCCGGCCCCTGGGAAACACGTGGAGCGCGTGGTCTGGTTCGAGGTGGAACCGGCGCAGGGTTCGGTTTCGCGCGCCGAGGTGACGGCTCACGGCCTGGAGCCCCTGGCCGGAGAACCGGGGACGCGATTCACGTTGACGTACCGGGGCGCCTCGGCGAAGGTCGAGTTGCCGCTTCACGGCACGGTCAATGTCGAGAACTTCCTGGCAGCGGCGGCCTGCGCCCTGTGCCTCGGCGTCCCGCTCGAGACGGTCGCGTCCGCGGCGCGCCGGCCCCGTCCCGCCGCGGGCCGCGGCGAGGTTGTCTCGCTGCCGTCGGGCGCCACCCTGGTGGACGACTCCTACAACTCGAACCCCGAGGCGGCGCGTCTGGCGCTCGAGGCGGCGCGCGTGCTCGACGGCCGGCGCCATGTCGCGATCCTGGGCGACATGCTCGAGCTGGGCAGCGCCGAGCGTCGCTACCACCGGCAGTTGGGCCGCGACGCGGCGGAACTCGGCTTCGGCCTGGTCGTCGGCGTCGGCGAGCTGGCGTCGGAGACGGTCGCGGCCGCCGGCGAGGCCGGCGTCGAGACCGCCTGGTTCGCGGACACGGAGGCCGCGAGTTCCGGAGCTTCGGCCCTGATCAGGAGCGGCGACGTCGTTCTGGTCAAGGGCTCGCGCGGCACGGCGCTGGAGCACCTGGTCGACAAGCTGGTCCCGGACCGGGAGCTGGTTCAGGAGAGGCCGAACTGATGCTCCTGGACCTGCTGTTGCCGTTCGGCGATCGGATCGCGCCCTTCAACGTCATTCAGTACATCACCTTCCGTTGCGCCGGCGCGGCCCTTACCGGCGTCGTGCTCAGCCTGCTCCTGGGCCCCAGCTTCATTCGGGCGGCGCGACGGCTCTCGATCGGCCAGACGATCCGGGAGGAAGGGCCGGAGCGGCACCAGAGCAAGGCCGGCACGCCGACGATGGGCGGGTTGCTGATCCTGACCGCCGTCATCGTGCCGACCCTGCTGTGGTCGGACCTCTCGAACGTCTACGTCTGGCTCGCTATCGGCACGACGATCGGCTTGGCCGCCGTCGGCTTCGCCGACGACCTGCTCAAGGTGAGGCGACGCCACAACCGGGGCCTGAGCATGAAGGCGAAGTTTGCCCTGCAGCTCCTGGTGGGCGCGGCCCTCGGCGCCGGCCTGGTCAGCTTCACGCCCCTCGACGCGAACCTCAGCTTCCCCTTCTTCAAGACCCTGGTGCTCGAACTGGGTGTCTTCTACATCCCCTTCGTGGCGCTCCTGATCGCGGGATCATCGAACGCGGTCAACCTGACGGACGGTCTCGACGGACTGGCCATCGGCGCCACGCTGGTCGCGGCCGCCACCTACGCGGTCTTCGTCTACATCGCCGGCAACTCGATCGCCGCGGGCTACCTGCAGGTGTCCTACGTGCCAGGGGCCGGCGAGGTCGCGATCATCTGTTCCGCCCTGGTCGGCGCAAGCCTGGGCTTCCTCTGGTTCAACGCCCATCCCGCCCAGGTGTTCATGGGCGACGTGGGGTCGCTGGCGATCGGCGGCACGATCGGTGCGGTGGCGGTGCTCTCGAAGCAGGAGCTGCTGCTCGTTCTGGTTGGCGGGCTGTTCGTCCTCGAGGCGCTGTCGGTGATCGTCCAGGTGGCGTCCTTCAAGATGACCGGCCGGCGGGTCCTGCGGATGGCGCCGCTGCATCACCACTTCGAACTCCGCGGGTGGAGCGAGAACCAGGTCATCGTCCGGTTCTGGATCCTCGCCGTCCTGTTCGCGTTCCTGGGTCTCTCGACCCTCAAGCTGAGGTAGCGGGTGACTCCTGAAGTGAGCCGCGTCGGGATGGCAGTCGCGCCGCCGGTTCCCTCGTGGCGGAGTGTGCTGGTCTACGGCCTCGGCCTGTCGGGTGTGGCGGCGTCCCGGGCGCTCTCCGACCGGGACGTCCGGGTGATGGCGGTGGACGGCCGTCCGGCCCCTGACCTGGGAGCGGCTGCCCGCGAACTCCTGCGAACGGGCCGGGTCGACCGGCTGTTGGCCGAGGAAGGAGTCGGGTTGCCGGCCGGCCTCGACGCGATCGTGTTGAGTCCGGGTGTGCCGCCGGACCGTCCGCTTCTGCGGGCCGCCCGGTCGGCCGGCGTTCCGATCCTGGCCGAAGTCGAACTCGCCTGGCGCCTCCTGGAGGGACCGGCGGCGCCGACCGTGGTCGGCGTGACCGGCAGCAACGGCAAGAGCACGACGACCGCGCTGACCGGGGCGCTGCTCGAGGCGGCGGGCTATCCGGTCGAGGTCTGCGGCAACATCGGTACACCGCTCTGCGCCCGGGTCGACGGTCCGCCGGGCCGGGTCTTCGTGGTCGAACTCTCGAGCTTCCAGCTCGAGGCGGTGGACCGGTTCCGTCCGCGCGCGGCGGCCCTGCTCAACATCAGTCCCGACCATCTCGACCGCTACGCGAACGTCGCGGAGTACGCCGGCGCGAAGGCGCGCATCTTCGGCAGGCAGGCCGTCGGCGATGTCGCGGTCGTGAACGCCGACGACAGTGAGGCCCGCCGCTGGAGCGGCGGTCGCCGCGGCGCGCCGGCCGCCGTAAGGCGACGGTTCTTCTCCCGGTTGCGAAAGGTCGAGGATGGCTGCTATCTCGACCGCGACCGGGTGATCGAGGTCGGGCCGGAGTTCCGGCGGGAACTTTTCCGTCTTGGCGACCTGAGGCTCGACGGGCTGCACAACGTGGAGAACGCGATGGCGGCCGCCCTCCTCGCGGCGGCCGTCGGCGCGGACCCGAGCTGTTTTGCCCGGGCGTTACGCGGCTTTGACGGCCTGCCGCACCGGATGCGCCTCGCCGGCACGGTCGGCGGCGTTCGCTACTACAACGACTCGAAGGCGACGAACCCGGCGGCGGCCGTGAAGGCGCTGGCCGGGTTCGGAGACGGCAGCGTCCACCTGATTCTCGGCGGCCGGGCGAAGGACGAGAGCGCCGCCTTCGCCGAACTGGCGTCGGTGGCCGGCGTCAAGGCCGCGGCGGTGTACCTGATCGGCGAGGCGGCACCGGTCATCGCCTCGGTGCTCACAGAGGCTACCGAGCGCCGCCTCTGCGGGACGCTCGAACGGGCGGTGGAGGCGGCGTCAACGGCTTCGAGCGAGGGCCAGGCGGTTCTGCTCTCGCCGGCCTGCGCCAGCTTCGACCAGTTCGAGGACTTCGCGGATCGCGGCCGCCGTTTCGAGGAGCAGGTGCGGGCGCTTGCCGCGGCCGGCAGGGAAGGCGGCCATGGCTAGGAAGCTCGCAATCGACAAGGTCCTCTTCACGGTCGTCGTGCTGCTCGTCGTGGGGGGCCTGGTGATGGTCTACTCGGCCAACCCGCCCGACCCCGACGGCGGCTTCAAGCGCCAGTTCGTCACCCAGTTGCTGGCCGCCGTCGTCGGTCTGGCGGCGATGCTGGTGCTCATGAGCATCGACTACCGGAGCTGGGCGAAGCCCTGGCTGGCCTACGCCGGCCTCGGCGCGTCGCTCGTCCTCCTGGTCGCCGTGCTGGCGGCGGCGCCGATCAACGGCAGCAGCCGCTGGTTGTCGGTGGGACCATTGACCTTCCAGCCCTCCGAACTGGCCAAGATCGCGGTCGTCGTCTTCATCGCCTACCAGATCCACCGCTGTCCGGAAGGGGTAAGCCAGCCCCGGGTGCTCGTGCCATGTGGCCTCGCGGTGGGTCTGGTTACGCTGCTCGTCCTGCAGGCGCCGGACTTCGGCAGCGCCGCGCTCATTCTCGGGATCGCCGGCGTCATGCTGTTCCTTGCCGGCCTCTCCTGGCGCTGGATCGTCCCCGCGATGGTTGTTCTGCCGGGGTTGTTCGCTCTCTTCATCTGGGCCGAGCCCTATCGCAGGGAGCGTCTCCTCGGCTTTCTCTCACCGGAGAACGACCCCTCGGGGAACGGCTTTCAGGTGCTGCAGTCCCTGATTGCGATCGGATCGGGCGGCGTGACCGGCCAGGGTCTGGGCGAGAGCGCCCAGAAGCTCTACTTCCTGCCGCTCGCGACTTCCGACTTCATCTTCTCGATCGTCAGCGAGGAACTTGGACTGCTCGGCGCCGTCGCGGTGCTGGCCGCGTTCGCCGTGCTTGCCTGGCGCGGCTATGTCGCCGGACACCGTGCGCCGGATGCCTTCGGCCGCTTCCTTGCCTGGGGGCTGACGTCGGCCGTCCTGATCCAGGCCCTGGTCAACGTCAGCGTCACCGTTGGACTGGTTCCGGTGACGGGCACACCACTGCCGTTTCTGTCGCACGGGGGGTCGTCCCTCGTCATGACCCTCATCGCCTGCGGTCTGCTGTTGAGCGTTTCGGAGCATGGATGAGCACCGGCACTCACCGCGGCACGGTCGTCTTCTCGGGCGGCGGCACGGGCGGCCACGTGTTCCCCGGCCTGGCGGTGGCCGAGGAGCTACAGACTCGCGGCTGGGACGCCGCCTGGATCGGTCGCCGCGACAGCCTGGAGGAGCGGCTGGTCGCCTCGGCCGGGGTCGACTTCAGGGCCTTGCCCGCTCGCCCGTTCGTGGATCGTGGCGGCGCGCAGCGGGCGGTTGCCCTGGCGGTCCTCCTGCTCTCGACCCTCCGCGCCGCGGCGCTGCTGCGCCGGTTCCGGGCGGCGCTGGTGTTCGCGACGGGCGGCTACGTCTGCGCCCCGGCAGCCCTAGCGTCCCGGCTCCACGGCTGCGGGCTTTACCTGCTCGAACCGAACGCGGAGAGCGGCTCCGCGAACCGGACACTGTCGCGCTTCGCGACCGAGGCGGGCGTCGCCTTCGAGTCCGCGGCCAGTGGTCTGGCCTGCGAGGCGCGCCTGGTCGGCGTGCCGGTGCGCCGCGCCTTCCGGGAGATCGACGAACTGCGTCTGACCGCCGACAGCGTGCGGATTCTGGTGCTCGGCGGCAGCCAGGGTTCCGATGCGCTCAACCGTCGTCTGCCGGGTCTCTTCGCGCGTGCCGCCGGGCCGAGCCGGGTCGAGGTCACGCACCAGTCCGGTCCGGCCTCGGTCGACGAGACCCGCGACCGCTACCGGGAAGTGGCGACGCCCGGGCTTTCCTCGACGGTGACCGGCTTCATCCAGGACACTGCCGGCGCGATGCAGGCGCACGACCTGATCGTGTCGCGCGCCGGAGCGGTGACCGTGGCCGAGATCGCCGCCGCCGGCCGGCCGGCGGTCTACGTTCCGCTGCCGATGGCCGCAGGACACCAGCGCGGGAACGCCCGTGCGATGGTCGAGGCGGGCGCCGCGATCCTGGTCGAGCAGGAGGAACTGCAGGAGGAGCCGGCCGCGAAGCGCTGCGCGCGGTTAGTTGGGGATCGCGAGCGTCTTCTCGCCATGGCGCGGACGGCTCGGGGCTTGAGCCGGAACGACGCTGCGGGCGACATAGCCGCCCGGGTGTGCGAGATCGCGGAGCGCGGGATCTCCGGGCGTCGGGGGAGGGCCGGCTGATGTTGCTGTTCCTGCGCACCGCGGGGCTCGAGCGCGTCCATTTCGTGGGCATCGGCGGCGCCGGCATGAGCGGGATCGCCGAGATCCTGCTGAACTACCAACTGAAGGTCAGCGGCTCCGACCTGGAGGGGAGCGAAACGACCGAGCGGCTCGCGGCGCTCGGCGCGCGAATCGCCATCGGCCACAGCGCCGGGAACATCGATCGTGCCGACCTGGTGGTCATCTCGTCCGCGGTGCCGGCAGGCAACGAGGAGGTCGTGGCCGCCCTCCGGCGCGGGGTGCCGGTCGTGCGCCGCGCCCAGATGCTCGCCGAACTGATGCGGCTCAAGTACGGCGTCGCCGTGGCCGGTACCCACGGCAAGACGACGACGACTTCGCTCATCGGCACCGTGCTGACGGAGGCCGGCCTCGATCCCACGGTGATCGTAGGTGGACGCCTTCGCGTTTCCGGCACCGGCGCCCGCTTCGGGAGCAGCGACTACCTGGTCGCCGAGGCGGACGAGTTCGACCGGAGTTTCCTCGATCTGGCGCCGGTGGTCGCGGTGATCACGAACATCGACGTGGATCATCTCGACACCTACCGCGACCTGGCCGACATCCAGGATGCCTTCGCGAGCTTCGCCGGCCGCGTGCCCTTCTTCGGTCAGGTGATCGCCTGCGCCGACGACGCGAACGTCCGGGATCTGCTGCCGCGCCTCGCGGACCGGCGGATCGTCACCTACGGCTTCGACCAGGAGGCCGATGTCCGGGCACTACAGGTGTCGGCGACCCCGACGGGTGTCCGGTTCGAGGTCGCCGCCGCCCAGCTCGGCCCGCTCGGTGTCCTGGAACTGCCGATGCCTGGGCGTCACAACGTCCTGAACGCCCTCGCGGCGGTGGCCGCGGCGCGGGCCGTCGGGCTCGACTTCGAGGCGACGGCCAGGGCGCTCTCCCGTTTCCGGGGTGTCCACCGGCGCTTCGAGCGGGTGGGGCAGTGGCGGGGCGCGACGGTGATCGACGACTACGCGCATCATCCGACTGAAGTCGAGGCGACGCTGAGGGCGGCCCGCGAGGTGCTCGATCCCGGCGGCAACGGTGCCGAGACGGTCCGGATCCACGCCGTGTTCCAGCCCCACCTGTTCAGTCGCACGCGGGACCTGGCGGACGACTTCGGCCGCGCGCTGCTGCTTGCCGACAACGTGCTGGTCGCCGACATCTATCCGTCCCGCGAGCGACCCATCCCGGGTGTCGACGCGGGCCTGGTGGTGGCCGCCGGCGCTCGTGCCGGTCATCCCAGCATCAGCGGTTGCGGACCGTGGCGGGCGGCAGCCGACCGGCTGCGTTCAGAGGTCGGGGAAGGCGATCTGGTCCTCACCCTGGGAGCAGGCGACATCTACCGGTTGGCTCATCGGCTCGCTGCCGGCGGAAGGGACGTGTCGTGAGCCGGCGGGCGACTCGCAGGCGGTCGGGCGCTCGCCGACCCGTGCGCCGCAGACGGCCGCGGCCCGTCGTCTGGCTGGCGTTGGGAGCGGGGAAGGTCCTGCTCGGCATAGCGCCGGTGGTAGGGGTCGGCGTGTGGCTGGCGACGGCGCCGGTGTTCGACCTTGAACTCGACATCCAGATCGAGGAGGCCGAGCGGGTGTCCGAACAATGGGTGCGAAGCCGGCTCGCTCCGCTGGAGGGACGGAACCTGCCGCTTCTCTCCCTGGAACCCGCCGCACGACGGCTCGACCACGAGTGGATCCGTGAGGCGGAACTGGTCAAGCGCCTGCCGAACGAACTCACGGTGCGGGTCGTCGAACATCAACCGGCGGCCCTGTTCGCGGCCGGCGACCGTGCGTGGGTAATCGACCGCGATGGTCGGGCGATCGTGGCGTGTGAGCGGGCACCCGATTTGTGCGGCGGTGATCTGGTCAGCGTTTCGATCGAAAGCGCCCCGGCGGGAGAGCGTCTTGGGGACGGCCCGGCGCGGAACCCGGGCGCTGGCGCCGGATCGTCCAGAGGAGCTGGCGCGTCCAGGAACGTGCAGGGCGAGGTTCTCGCTCGAACGTTGAAACGGGCGCTCGATGTGGCCGCCGAAGTCAGGGCGTTCGAGTGGGGACGGCAGGTCCGGGCGGTCGAAGTCATCAGCGACGACGACTACCTGCTCGCATGTACCGGCCGTCCGGCGACGGTACTCGTTCGCGGCAGCGACCTGACGGCCAAGGCCTCGGTGTTCGAACTGCTGCGCAACGCGATCACGGAACACAACGATCCCGAAGTCGTGGACCTGCGGTTCAGGGATCGGATCGTGCTGTCGATGGAAGCGCCGGCCGCGCGGATCGCTACGGACGCGGAGGGCGCCCCGGCCGCCCAGGACGGAGTTCAAGCCCCTTCATAGCCAGAGAGGACGAAGAGGAATGCCAAAGACGGATACGCGCGTGGTCGCCATCGATGTGGGCTCGGCGAAGGTCGCCGTGTTGATCGCGGATCGCACGGAGGTCGACGGAGAACCGGCGCTTGAGATCGTCGGCGTCGGGCGCGCGCCCAACCGCGGCACGCTGAGGGGTCACATCGTGCACCTCGACGCGACGGTGAGCGCCCTCAAGCGGGCGACCGAGGAGGCGGAGACCATGGCGGGCGTCGAGATCTCCCGCGCCTTCGTCGGCATCGGCGGATCCGATCTGCGGTCGGCGAACAGCCACGGCACGGCCTACGTCGACTGTGGCGACCGGGGGATCGCCCGTGCCGACATCGACCTCGTGCTGAACGCCGCTCGGGGAGTGCCGCTTCCGCCCGACCGGGAGATCCTGCACGCGATTCCGCAGGAGTTCTCGGTCGACGACCACGGCGGCATCGCGGACCCGCACGGGATGCTGGGCAGCCGGCTGGAAGCCAAGGTTCACCTGGTCATGGGCCATGCGCCGCGCACCAGGACGCTCGTCCGTTGCCTGAACCGCGCCGGCGTGGAGGCCCGGGAGATCGTCTTCGAACCGCTCGCCACGGCGGAAGCGGTCCTTCTTGCCGACGAGCGCGAACTGGGCGTTCTGTTGCTGGACATCGGGTCCGGAACCTGCGGCTTCGCGTTCTTCCAGCACGCCGAAGTGCAATACAGCGGGGTCCTCCCGTTCGGCGCCAGTCACTTCACGGCCGATCTCGCCTCGGTCCTTCGGACGTCGTTCGCCGGCGCCGAGACGCTCAAGCTGCGGGATGGCTGTTGCCTGGTCGGTCTGGTCGACGGCGACGAGGGACTGGTCGTGCCGAGCGTCGGGGGCGGCAGCAGCAAGACGATCGCGCGCGGGGATCTCGCCGAGATCCTGCAGGCCCGCGCCGAGGAGATGTTCCACCTGATTCAGGGCGAGCTCGAGAAGGCCGGTTGGGCCGATCAGCTTCGCGGCGGACTCGTCCTGAGCGGGGGTGGTTCGAAGCTGGTCGGCCTGCCCGAGCTGGCCCAGCAGGTCTTCTCCTGCGACGTTCGTTACGGAGTCCCGCTCGGTCTCGTGAGCGAGATCGAGGGTCTCACCGACCCGACCTGGGCCACTGCCGCGGGTCTTCTTCGCTATGCGGTCGCCTCCGAGGAGGCCCGCCTGCCCATTGCGCGCCGCCGCTCTCTGGGCGGCGTGCGTTCGGTGATGGGCAATCTGCGCCAGATGTTCAGCGATCTTGTCTGATTTGAGTTTTGATGAACCAAGGTTCGAAATGGAGGGAGCCATGATTCTGATGGAAGAACAGCAGCTGACCGAGGTCAATCCGACGGTCGACGGAGAACTCTCGTCCGAGGACAGCTTCGGACCGGCGAAGATCGTCGTGGTCGGAGTAGGGGGCGGCGGTGGCAACGCCGTCAACCGGATGATCGCCGCCAATCTCGGCGGCATCGAGTTCATTGCCGCCAACACCGATCTTCAGGCTCTGCGGCGCTGCGAAGCGCCGACGAAGTTGCAGCTCGGGCGCAAGATCACCCGCGGCCTGGGCGCTGGCGCGGATCCGGAAGTCGGCCGCAACTCGGCGCTTGAGGACACGGACAAGATCCTCGACATGCTGAACGGGGCGGACATGGTGTTCCTGGCGGCCGGCCTTGGCGGCGGCACGGGCACCGGCGCGGCGCCCATCATCGGCTCCCTCTCGGCGGAAGTCGGCGCCCTGACGGTCGCGGTGGTTACGAAGCCGTTCGCGTTCGAGGGCCGGCGCCGGATGCTGTTGGCGGAACGTGGGCTCGAGGAGCTGCACAAGGCGGTCGACACCGTGATCGCGATACCGAACGAGCGGTTGCTGAGCTTCGTGGACCGGGGCACGTCTCTCGCCGACGCCTTCGTGACCGCGGACGACGTTCTGCGGCAGTCAGTTCAGGGCATTAGCGACCTGATCACGATGCCTGGCGAGGTGAACGCCGACTTCGCCGACGTGCGGGCGATCATGTGCGGCCAGGGCATCGCCGTGATGGGCACGGGCGTGGCTTCGGGCGACAGCCGGGCTCTCGAAGCGGCGCAGCGGGCGGTGTCGTCGCCCCTGCTCGAGGATGCTTCGATCGAGGGCGCCAAGGGCTGCCTGATCAACATCACCGGCGGCAGCTCGCTGACCCTCCACGAGGTGGCGGAAGCGGCCAGCACGATCTCCGACGCGGTCGATCCGGACGCGACGATCATCTCGGGTCTCGTGGTCGACGGAACGATGGAAGAAGAGGTGAAGGTGACGGTGATCGCCACCGGCTTCTCCGAGGACCGGCAGCCGCGCGACGGCGCCGGGGTCAAGGCCGCCGAGGCCGGAGCGGCCGCGCCGGCCGACCCGAAGTTGGCCGATGCCACCCCCGGGAACGAGGAGACTGGTGAAGAGGAAGGCGGCAAGGGCGAGTTCCGCGATCGCATGCTGGCCGAGCACCACAAGATCGATCCGGGCGGCTACGGACCCAATTGGAGGAACGTCGACGACTACGACATTCCTACCGTCCTGCGCAAGCAGATGGACTGAGTCGCCGCCAGGCGGCTACGGCCCGCAGCAATCCGGCAGGAACGTCGACGACTACGACATCCCGACCGTTTTGCGCAAGCAGATGGACTGACCGCCGCCCGCGGGTTGCTTCTACATCCGCTCGGGCAGCGGCACGCCCAGAATCGCCGCGAGCGCTTCGAGCGAGCGCTCGAAGACCTGGGTGACCGCGAGGCGCGCGTCCCGCAGGTCCGCGTCCTGTTCGTGCAGGATGGGGTGGCGGTGGTAGATCGCGTGGAACTTCTGCGCCAGGTCGACGGCGTGCCGGGCGATGAGGGAGAGTTCGAGCGTCGCCGCCGCCCGCTCGACGACTTCCTGGCACTGGGAAGCGAACAACACGAGGTCCCAGAGGTCGTCGGACCAGACGCCGGCGGGCAGGCCGGCGACGCGGCTCCCGGGGACCTCCTGCGCCAGACCCTCTTCGCGCAGGCGGCGGCGGATGTTCCTGGCGCGCACGATGGAGTACTGGAGATACGGACCTGACTCGCCTTCGAACGAGGTGGCGTCGTCGATGTCGAAGGCGATCACCCGCGTGGTCGTGGCGCGGGCCATGAAAAAGCGCAGCGCGGCGACGGCGATCTGGCGCGCCAGCAGGTCGACATCTTCACCAGCTTCGTCGTTGCCGTCGTCGCCGCGCCGCTCCAGGATCTCGTCCCTGCTCTTCGCCTCGAGTTGATCGAGCAGGTCGTCCGCCTTGACGCCGATGCCCTTCCGGCCCGACATCTCGAGCCTCGCATCGCCTGAGAATCCCAGGCGCTCAGCCGTCTTCGCCGACAGGGCGACCATCTCGTACGCGAAGTGGATGCTGTCGCGGGCCTCGTCCTGGTGTCCGAGCGCTTCCAGGCCGGCGCGGACGATGCGTTGCAGGTAGGCCTGCCGCGCGTCGATCACGTTGATCACGCGGGAGCCCTCCCCGAACCGGTCGCCGTCGTCGGCGCCGGCGTCCGTTTCCGACGGCGCCGTCTCCCAGGGGAGAGCGCCCTCGAACCGGGCGTACTCGAAGTCGCGTCCCAGCAGGCCGAACTTCCAAAGCTGGTAGGCGATGTCCTTGCCGACGTAGGTCACCGTGCCGTCGGAGCGGACGATCACCTTGTCCGGGTCCTCCAGGCCCTGGAACTCCTCGCTGTCGGCCAGCGGCATGACCCAGCAGCCGGCGTTCTTGCCGCTCTCTTCGAACCGGACGGCCCCGGTCTCCTTCAACTGTTCGAAGGCGGCGACGAAGAAATCGAGGCGGAGGATCTCGCTCTCGCGGGTCAGCAGGTCGTAGTCGATGTCGATGCGGGCCATCGTGGCGAGATGCCGCACGACGATCCGCCGGGCGACCAGCCGGCCGGCCTCGGCGCGCCGGCCCTCTCCCGTTTCCAGTGCGTGGAGGGTGCGCCGGCGGAGTTCGAGCCGCTGCGGGTCGCCGTCGTACCAGCGGCCGACCTCGCTGTAGATGTCCCAGCAGACGTAGTCGAACGGCTCTGGCAGAGCCTCGATATCGGCGACGGAGCAGCCGCGCAGGTCGAGGAAGCCGACGACGACGTCGGCGACCTGCACACCGGTGTCGTCGATGTAGTTCTGGACTTCCGTCGTCTGACCGAGGCGGCGGAGCGCGCGCGCCAGGACATCGCCCAGGACGGCGTTGCGCAGGTGGCCGATGTGCGCCGCCTTGTTCGGGTTGATGTTCGTGTGCTCGACGATCACCTTGGCCCGCGAGTCGACGGTCGCGGATCGCGCCACCGGAACCGCGTCGATCATCGCGGCCGCGAACCCGGTTCGGTCGAGGTGGAAGTTGAGGTAACCCGGACCCTCGACGGTGATCCGGTTGAAGCCCGCGGGCGGATCGACAGCCTCGAGCAGACGCTCCGCGATCGCGCGCGGCGCCTGGCGCAGCTCGCGCGCGAGGTGCAGAGCGCAGGGACTCGCGAGGTCGCCCAGGCGTCGCTGCGGCGGCACTTCGACCACCGGATCGTGATCGAGCCCGAAGACGTCGGACAGGCCGCGGCGCAGCACGCCGGCGACCAGGTTTCGTTTGTCCTGCAGCATCGGAGTGGCAGTCTAGGAACTTGGGCCACGGGAACGCAACGGAGAATCTCCGAAAGACCAACGTCGGCTGCCCTTCACCGGGGTGGCGCCAGCAGGCGTGGAGAGCCAATCTCCAGCCGGACGGCTCCGGTAGCATGCTTGCTGATTCAGGAGCGCCGTGAACGAGAACTGCCCAAGCCCCTTCTGTCTGGTCCGCGTCCCGCCGGAACTCGCTGGCGGGTTGACGCCATGACGAGTCCCAGGCGGCCGCAACCGCCGACCGCGACCGAATCACCGGTGGCTCACCGCGTTCTCGTTCTGGCGCCCCACTACGACGACGAAGTGTTGGGGTGCGGAGGCTTGATCCTGCAGTTGGCGGCGGGCGGCGCCAGGATCGTGTGTGCGTTCATGAGCGACGGTTCGGGGGGCGTCGAAGGTCCCCCGGAGGGATCCACGAGAGAGCAGTACTCCAGGCGGAGAAGGAAGGAAGCGGACGAAGCCGCCGCGGCCCTCGGCATCGACAGTGTGGTGCATCTGGGCCATCGCCACGGTTTGCAGGATGGCGCCCTGGCCTCCTCTCTGGACGAGCTGACCGGCCACATCGAGACCCTGCTCCAGGAACACCGGCCGGACCTGCTGCTGGTGCCCTCGCCTCTCGAGGTGACGCCGGATCATCGGGCGACGTTTCGCGCGCTGCACGAAGCCCTGATCAACGGCCGTCAAGGACGAACGGAAGGAGGCGAACCTCTTCCCAGCCAGGACGACGACTCGTCTCCGGGCGATCTGACGCTGCGTGTCCTCTGCTACGAGGTGAACCACCCCTTCTATCCCGACCTGCTGGTGGACGTGACGGCCGAACTGGACGGAGTCGTCGAAGCGATGTCCCACTATCGAAGCCAGTTGGAACGCCACGACTACATGGGCTCCTGTCGCGGTCTGCGGCGATACCGGTCGCTCACCGTGCCGGATCCATGTCGCTACGCCGAGGGCTACTGCCAGTTGACGGCCAACGACTTCACGACCCGAAGTCCGGCCCAACTGATCGCGTACCTGGGTGGTGCGCCTTCGCTGGTCGAAGTCGCGTCGCCCCGGCGAGTGTCGATCGTGGTCCGGACCTACAATCGACCGCGGCGGCTGGCGGAGGCCCTGGACAGTCTGGCGCTGAGCTCGTACAGGAACGTGGAGGTCGTTCTCGTCAACGACGGCGGTCGGCGCCCCGAGGTGGCGGAGGGCTTCCCGTTCGAGGTGCATCGCGTCGACTTCGCGGAGAATCGAGGTCGATCGGCTGCGGCGCAAGCCGGTGTGGAGGCGGCGACCGGCGACTGCGTCGGCTTCCTGGATGACGACGACCTGTTGGCGCCGGAACACCTGGAGAGCTTGACCGCGATGCTCGGCGATGGTGTCGATGTCGCCTACAGCGATGCGGCCGTCGTCTGCTACGAACCGGGTACGAACGGTTGGAAGGAGAGCAGCCGACGCCTCCCATACAGCCGGGACTTCGATCGAGCGATCCTCCTCCTCGACAACTACATTCCGTTCCACACGGTTCTGATGACCAGGGAGGCACTGGAGCGAGCCGGCTCGTTCGATCTTGAGTTGCCGATCTTCGAGGACTGGGATCTGTTGATCCGCCTGTCGCGCTCATCGAACTTCGTCCACCTCGCGCGCACGACCTGCGAGTACCGCCACTTCCTGGACGGCGCGGCGGACGGCCCCTCCGGAGGTCATGCACTTGGTGGAGCGGCCTCCGCGCGCCCCGACTTCGAGACGCTCAAGGCGAAGGTCCTGAGCAAGCACGCGACCGACCTCGGCCCGGAGGCGCTGGCGCGCGCGGTGACTCGAATGCGCCGCCAGGCCGTCCTGGCCGGCGAGGCGGCTCGCGCCCGGATTCGCGAACGTCAGCAGGATCTGGAGCGGGTGCGGGCCAGCGAGCGGAAGCGCGGTGCCGAGATCGAGCGTTTGCAGGCCCGCGAGCGGGAGCTGGAATCGTCGCATGCGGAACGCGGCGCCGAGATCGAGCGTTTGCAGGCCCGCGAGCGGGAGTTGGAATCGTCGCATGCGGAACGCGGTGCCGAGATCGAGCGT
>VXVC01000007.1:328066-435706 GCA_009836625.1 Holophagales bacterium | reverse complement strand
CCGCGAGCGGGAGTTGGAATCGTCGCATGCGGAACGCGGTGCCGAGATCGAGCGTTTGCAGGCCCGCGAGCGGGAGTTGGAATCGTCGCATGCGGAACGCGGTGCCGAGATCGAGCGTCTGCAGATCCGCGAGCGGGACCTGCAGGCCGAGGTTGATGCGATGAAAGCGACAAGAGCCTGGCGATTGCACGAACGCCTGCAATCGCTGCGCGGCTCCGATGGTTGACGACCGGCCCGTTCGGGTACGAATGAGGGCGCGAGGAGGCAGCCGTTGACGCGTGTCGGGCTGGTGTGCAGCGAGGCGCTCGGCGAACGAGCGGCCGGCATCGGAATCCGCTACCTGGAGATGGCGCGCCGCCTTCCCGGATTCGGATTCGACGTCGTCCTTGTGTCTCCCTGGCGTTCCGGGGAAGCGCCCGATGTCGAGAGCGGTTCGGCGGAAGTGCGTCGGTTCGATTCCGCGCCGTTATCGGTCCTGCTGGGGGACTGCGATGCAGCCGTTGCCCAGGGACAGTTGGCCAACGATGTGCTCCACGAGTTGCCCGATTTGCCGACCGCGATCGATCTCTACGATCCCTTCCTGGTCGAGAATCTGACCCATTTCGACACCTTGGGGCTCGATCCGTATCGGAACGATCATCAGACCTGGATCCATCAACTGGCTCGCGGCGATTTCTTCCTCTGCTCCTCGGCGGAGCAGCGGGCCTACTACCTGGGCTTCCTGACCGCCCTGGGTCGGGTGAACCCCCACCGCTACCGCGATGATCCAAGCCTCTCCGGCCTCATCGTCGAGGCGCCGTTCGGCGTGCCGGATCCGCTGCCTGACTACCGACCGTTGCTGCCGCCCCGGACCCCGGGCGAACGGCGGCTGTTGTTCGGCGGTCTGTACGACTGGTACGACCCGGAGCCTCTGCTTCAGGCTTTCGCTTCGCTGTCCGCGGCGAACGCCCGTCTCCTGTTCGTTCGCCAGCCGCCGGGCGCTCAGGCGCCTCAACGGTTGCTGGAGCAGGTGGAGGCGCGAAGCAGGCGTCAGGATCCGGATCGGATCGACTTTCTCGACTGGGTGCCGTTCGAGCGGCGCTACGACCTGTTGAGGGACGTGGACGCGCTGACCGCCTGCCATCGACCCGGACTGGAGACCGACCTGTCGCTGCGCACCCGGTTCGTCGATGCCCTCGCGGTCGGCTGCCCCGTGCTGACCACCGAGGGCGGTACGGTGCCCCGCCTGTTGAAGGACTGGGATGCCGGCCTCGTGGCGCCGTGCGGCGATGTCGAAGCGCTGAGGGCGGGTCTCGCCGAGCTGGTCGCCGGCGGACCGGAGGTCGAGGCGAGAGCGCTTCGAGGCAGGGAGCGGGCGTTGGCGACCTTCTCCTGGGAGCGCAGCCTGGCGCCCCTGGCGGCCTTCCTCGAGTCTCCGCGCGTGGATCCCACCAAGGAGGAGTTCGCATTCAGGCCCTCCACGGCGGCTCCGGCCGACGAACTCGGGTTCCGGTTGCGGCGCTGGCTTCGAACCCGCCTCGCGGATGCACTGGCGGCCGGCAGATGACCGGGGGGTCCAGCGCGGGCCGGAAGCGGATCGACAGCGTCGACGTCCTGGTGGTGAGCTGGAACGGGCGTCACCACCTGGAGACCCTCCTGCCGGTACTGGAGGCTCAGCAGGTTCCCGGCGTCGCAGTGAGAGTTCGCCTGTTCGACAATGGCTCGACGGACGGCACGGTGACGTGGATTCGGTCCCGCCATCCTCACGTGGACGTGGTCGTCAACCCGACCAACATCGGCTTCAGTGCCGCGAACAACCGACTGGCTGAGAAGAGCGGCGCCAGCGCGCTGGCAATGGTCAACAACGACACCCGGCCGCGACCGGACTGGCTGGCCCGGCTGGTTGCCGGGCTGGCCGAAGCCCCGGCCGACGTAGCCGCGGTCTCGGGCGGCATCGTCAACTGGAAGGGCACGCGACTGGATTTCGGCCGGGGCGTGATGACGTTCGACGGCCACGCCTTCCAGCTCGACTACCACCGACCCCTGGACGCGGTCGAGATGCCGGAGGAGGGCTGCGAACTGCTGTTCCCATGCGGCGGGAACATGATCGTTCGTCGCGACTCCTACCTCGCGGCGGGCGGGTTCGACGAGTCGTACTTCGCCTACCTGGAGGATGTCGATCTCGGCTGGCGGCTGTGGTCGGCTGGAGAGCGGGTGCTGTCGGCGCCGGGTGCGGTCGTGCACCATCGCTCGATGGCCACGAGCAAGCTGCTTGGGAACGCCAACCGTGGACTCCTGTTCGAGCGCAACGCCTATCTCACCGCGTTCAAGAACTACGATGCGGAACTCTGGCCGCAACTGATGCCGGTCGTGCAGATGACGCTGATCGGCCGCGTCCAGCACCTGCTCGCGAACCGCAACCCCCACGGTCAGGAACTGGCGGTCGATCCCTACGCTGCCGTGGTAGACGGACAGGGTGCTTCTCTCGCGGGGGACTCCGGGCCGCGCGACGCCTGGGAGCGACTCCGGCACATCGTCGCACTCCGCACCCGGCTACGGCGTTTCGCGCGGCCGCACAGCGGACTTCCGGATGGCGTGCCTGCCATCGTCGACGATCAGACCCTGGCTCAGGTGCGTGCCGTGTCTTCGATCATTCGCGGCCTCGACGACGCTGCGGAACGAAGGCGTCGGATCCAGGCGAGACGTCAGCGTCCGGATGCCGAGATCTTCGAGCGCTTCCCGCTCTACGTCGTGCCGACCTATCCCGGCGACGAAGAGCTGTTCCGGAGTTCGGGCTTCGAGGCCATGTGGCCGGAGGGGCTGCCGCTCGTCCGGCGCAGCCTGGAGGAGGTGATGGAGGTGGAACGGTGACCGGGACACCAGGCTGGACCGTGGTCATTCCCACCTTCAACCGTCTGGGGGCCCTGAAGGAGGTTCTCGCCGCCCTGGACGCTCAGGACGGGCCTGCCTTCGAGGTCCTCGTGGTCAACGACGGCAGCACGGACGACACCGCGTCCTGGCTCGACGAACGCGCCGCGGGCGGGAATCGCAGTGAGCCGGAGTTGCTGGTCCTTCATCAGGAGAACCAGGGACCTGCCGTGGCCCGCAACCGCGGCGTCGCTGCGGCCCGCGGCCGCTGGGTGGCCTTTCTCGGGGACGACACCGTCCCCGCACCGGGATGGCTGGCGGCGCATCACAGGGCCCAGCACGACGCCCTGGCGCGGTCGATTCGCGCCGAGGGCGGTTGCGTTGGCGTGATCGGCCGCACCGACTGGCACGAGCGGATGCGGCGGACGCCGTTCCTCGACTACATCAACGAGAACGGACTGCAGTTCGGATTCGCCCTGATCGAGAACGAGGACGACGTGCCGTTCAACTTCTTCTACACGTCGAACCTCTCGATCGACCGCGAGGCGATGGCGGCGGAGCCCTTCGACCCGGCGTTCCCGTTCGCGGCCTGGGAGGACGTTGAAGCCGGCTACCGCCTGGCCGGGCGCGGTCTGCGCCTCCTGTACCGGCCAGAGGCTCGCGTCGCCCACGACCATCCGACGGGCCTCCAGCGGTTCGCGAAACGGCAGTACCGCGCGGGGTACTCCGCGGTCGTCTTCTTCCGGCGGCATGAGCAGCTCGGTCCCTTCCTGGGGTTCCACGACGGCGAGCCGCCTCCGGCCGGCGGCGTTCGCGACCGGACCGTGCAGTGGCTGCAGGAGCGGTTGGCGCGGACGTTGCAAGGATTCCCGGTCAGACTGCCCCGGCTGTGGGAGAAGACGATGCGATATCACTATCTGGAAGGTCTGAGGAACGGCTGGTCCGATGGCGTCGGCCTGGATCGGGGAGGTGCATCGTGAGTTCGAATGCACGTGTGGCAGGAATCGGGGTTCGGATGGCGCTGTCATTGGCCGGCCTGGTGGGCCTCGGGCTGGCGGGCGGCGCGGAAGCGGCCACCGGAGGGCATGGCGGAACGGCGCAGGTCGTTCAAGCCCTGGCGGTTCAGGCGCCGGTCGCGGTCGAGGCTGGCGATCGGGCTCGCCGCGGGGACGGCGACCGCCGCAAGGGCCGCCGGTCCCGCACCTACGTGCGGCCCTACTACGGTTCCTTCGGCTGGTATGGGGGCCTCGGTCCCTTCTGGCCCTACGCCTGGTCGCCGTACTACTACGGCTACGGACCCTACGGCTGGGCTTCCGGACCCGTCGGCTATGCGGACGCGGGTGCGCTCGACATCAACACCCGGCCCAAGAAGGCTTCCGTCTACATCGACGGCGAGCTGGTCGGGCGGGTCGACGGCTTCGACGGCTTCCCGCGCTACCTCTGGTTGCGCGACGGCAGCTACCGGATCGCGATCTTCATGGAGGGCTACGAGACCCTGGAGCGTCAGATCCGCGTGCAGCCGGGTGTGGTCATCCGAGTCGACGAGGATCTCGTCCCGGGGACCGCGGAACGGCCGCGGCCCGCGCCGCCCAAGCCGGCCGCCGCGCCGCCGGCCCCGGAAGGCGAGTCGTGGAGGGTCGAGAACCGCGGCCGTCCGATCGAGCAGGACCAGCGGCGGGAGCCGGCCCGGCTGCGGGTCGAGGTCGTGCCTGCCGACGCCGTCGTCTACCTGGACGGCCGTCTGCTGGGAAGCGGCGCGGAACTGGCGAGCCTCCACTCGGCCCTGATCGTGGATCCAGGCGCCCACCGGCTCGAGGTGATTCGTCCCGGCTACGCAGCCGAGGTGCGCGGGTTCGAAGCCGAGCAGGGAGAGGACGTTTCCCTGCGCATCGTGCTCCGGGAGGAGTGAACTTCTTCCCCGGAGAAGGGAACCTCCGGTTCACGTCGACATAGAAAAGTAGCCATGCTACCATGACTTCCGTGGTACATGAACTCGCGAGCCGTGCCGGGTCGCGCGCCGGTGCGCCCGCCTGGCCCGCGCCGCGCGCCGTTGAGCCGTTGCGAGTGCTGGTTGCCTCGCCGCTCGGTTCGCTGGGGCTCGAGTTCATCGGCCGGCTGATCACGCGGCTGGTCATCGCGCCGAAAGGCGCCGAGAAGGCGCTGTTCACTTCCCTGGGGTCGGTGGAGACGACCGACTTCGCCGACGAGGCCCTGGGCCGTCTGTCGGAGTACTTCGCCGGCGCGCGGCGGAACCTTGATCTGCCCTATGACCTCGATCGGACGGGAATCGATGCCCTGTCCCGGCGCATCTTCGAGGAGACGGCCAGGATTCCCTACGGACATACGCGCACCTACCGCAACGTGGCCACCTCATCCGGCCAGGCGGGGGCCTACCGCCTGATCCGTTCCCGGTTGATGGCCAACCCGTTGCCGATCCTCGTTCCGTGCCACCGGGTCGTGCCGCGCCGGAGCGGTCCTGGCTCCTACATCGGCGGCGAGAAGCGCAAGGCGCAACTGCTCGCCCTCGAACGCAAGCACGCCGAGGACTAGGCGACCCGTCGCCGGGCGTCCTCCCAGATCGCCTCCAGGGCCTGCTGGAAGCTGCGTTTCGGGCGCCAGCCCAGGCCGCGCAGGCGGCTGGCGTCACCGCACATCACGGGAACGTCGGCGGGCCTCATGAGGTCGGGGTCCTGCCGGATCTCGACCTCCAGACCGCTGATCCCGATGAGTTGCCTCAGTGCCGCCTCGAGTCGGATCGTCTCCCCCCGGGCGATGTTGTAGACGCCGCCCGGTTCGCCGCGCTCGACCAGGAGCGCATAGGCGTCGGCGCCGTCGTCGACATGGACGAAGTCCCGGCGCGGCGTCAGGTTGCCGGCGTGAAGTACGGCTTCCTCGCGGCCCGCTTCGATCGCCGCGAGTTGGGTTGCGAACGAGGGGAGCGCGAAGTTGGCGCCCTGTCCGGGCCCTATCAGGTTGAAGGAACGGACAACGACGGCGCCCAGGGGAAGGCTCAGCCGTTCGACCGCGGCCTTGGTCAGGGCGTACGGCGAGCCCGGTTCCAGGCCGCGGTCCTCGCGCACCGGCAGTTCCGCTTCCGGCACCGCCCCGTAGACCTCGGCGCTCGAGGCGACGACCAGCCGGCACGAATCGGACAAAGTGCCCGCCGCGCGGGCGACGTGCTCGGTGCCTTCGACGTTGACGCGGTAGTAGTCGTCGATTCGTCGCCAGGAGTCTGCGACGTCGGCCAGTCCGGCGAGGTGGACGACCGCATCCGGCGCCGCATCCCGGAAGACGCTTTCGACCGCGTCGCGATCGCGGATGTTGAGGGCGATGTGTTCGACGGGGGCTCGAGCGCCAGTGGTGTCGTCGCTGCCGGCGACCATCCCCGGCGCATGGCAGGCGATGACGGTGGCTCCCCGTGCGACCAGTCGCGGCACCAGGCGGCCGCCGACGAACCCCTCGGCGCCGGTGACGAGGACGCGCGTCACGCTTCCGCCTTGCCCTGTCCCAGCCGCGCAAAGTAGTCGTCCAGGCCGGGTCGCCACTCTTCGACTCGCCGGTTGGTGAAGGACTCGAAGCGCTCCGTGTCGAGCACCGAGTACGCCGGCCGGACCGCGGGACGGGGCAGGTCGGCGGTCGCGATCGGCTCCACCTCGGCGTTCAGGCCGAGGGCCGCGACGATGGCGACCGCGAAACCGTGCCAGGAAGTGGCGGGTGAGTTGCAATAGTGGACGATGCCCGCGGCGGCGGCCGCGTGGAGGTCGACGAGGGCGCGGGCGAGGTAGGGCGCGTAGGTCGGGCAACCGACCTGGTCGGAGACGACGCGGAGCGTCTCCCCGCGGCCGAGCCGGTCGGCGATCGCGGAGACGAAGTTCCTGCCCTCCGGCCCAAACACCCAACTCGTGCGGACCACCAGCCCTCCCGCATCGGCCACGGCCTGCTCGGCGGCGAGCTTCGAGCGTCCGTACACGGTGGCGGGCGCGGTCGCGTCCTCTTCACGGTACGGCCGCCGGCCGCGGCCGTCGAAGACATAGTCGGTCGAGACGTGGATCAGGCGGCAATGGCCCGGCAGGGCAGTCGCCAGCCGCGCGGGGGCCCTGCCATTGGTCTCCAGGGCGGCCTCCGGTTCGCTCTCGCAGCCGTCGACGTCGGTGTAGGCGGCGCAGTTGTAGACGGCGTCGGCGTCGAACCGGCCGGCGAGCGCGGCGGTCGCCTTGGTGTCGGTGAGGTCCGCGCGCCGGCGGTCGGCGGCGAGCACCTCGACGCCGCGCCGGCGGAGTTCGTCGGCGACCTCCCGTCCAAGTTGCCCCGACGCGCCGACCACCACGGCCCTGGCGCCGGCGCCGGGGGAGTCCGCGGTCACAGCGCCTCGCTCTGGCCGCCGGTGATGTCGAAGAAAGCGCCGACGCTCTTCAGCGTGACGAGTAGCCGGTACTGGGTGTCGCGGCGGAGCGCCGTGCGGAAATCGGCCACCTCGAAACGCAGGCCGTAACAGCAGGCCCTGAAGTCGACGACATGACGCTGGATCTGAAGGATCTTCCGTTCGATGTCGTAGCTCAGCATGCTGTTCACCCGCAGCTTGTTCGGGATCAGGTCGAGACCGGTCGAAACCTGGACATGGTGGCGGCGCGTCCGGTCGAGTTCCGCGTTGCGGCGGACCGCCCAGCGCAGGCCGACCGAACCGGTTGCGCCAACGCCCAGCGTCGCGGAGACGCCGGTGGAGGAAACCCGAGAGAAGAGCGTGTCGTAGAGCGCGTCGAAGCGGAGGCCCGTACGGCGGGACGGATTGAACCGGAGAAGGGCTCCGATCGGGCCGTTCGGGCTCGTGAGCGAGCGATCCGCGGAGCGCAGCAGGGCCTTCTCGCTGTCTAGCGAAAAATCCCGGAAGAACTGGACCGACAGGATCTCGAAGGCGCCGCCCTGCTCGGGATCGGCGGGTTTGGCCAGCAGACGGTTGTAGAGACTGACGCGGGCGACGTTGCGGCCGCGGAGGTTGTCGATCTCGTCGAACAGCGGGATCCGCAGGCGCTCGTCGAAGTCGCTGAAGTAGCCGTAAGCGATCCGCGGCTCGATGACGTGCTTGAGCCTGGAGAAGCGGCCCCCTTCGCCAAGCTCGAAGATGCGCGAAAAGCCGGGGCCGACGATCTCCGCGCGAGCGGTCGGAACGAGCCGCATCAGATCCTGGCCCCGAAAGTCCGTCGTCGTCATCGTTTCCCGCCGTTCCTGGGCGGTGATCAGGCTGTCTTCGTACCAGGTGAGGTGACCACCGGCCGTGAGCGAAAGGGAGAACCAGCTCGCCAGCGGAATCGGGACGCTGATCTCCGGCTCGAGATGGGCGCGTCCGTAGCGGCCGATGCGTCGCGCTGACCGGTTCGTGTCGAGGTAGTGGAGCGAGCTCTTCACCTGAAAGTAGAGTGGCGACCTTCCCAGGCGGGTGGAGCGCAGCTTGTACTCGATCTCGGGAAGCTGGCGGAGCTGGATCTCGCGGCTAGCCGAGATGAACGTCTTGCGCTGGTCGAGCTGGACGTTGAGCGACTGGTTGCCCCAATTGCGGCTGACGAAGGCCGTCGAGTAGAGCTGGCGCAGGCTGTTGCGGTCGACCCGGCGTTCGAAGTCGCGGAAGAACTCGAAGTCGGACACGTCCTCGAAGCGGATGACCCCGCGGAAGCCTCCGGGCAGATCCCGCGACTGATGGTTCCAGCGCATGCGCCAGCGGCGCTCGCCGCGCTCCGTGTCGTCGATCAGGTAGCCGTCGAACTCGCCCGCCGTCCCTTCGGTGGGCCGGTAGCGGAACTCGGTGCCCAGGCCCCAGAAGGGCTCCGTGGAGAAGGCCTGGGTGCTGCCGCTCGGGGCGCCCGCGTAGAGGTCCACGTTGAAGGTGGCGTCGTAGCTCCGGTTGATCGCCCAGTAGTAGGCGAGACCGAGCGACGGGCCACGGCGAGTGGAGAAGCCGGGCTTGGGCGTCAGGAAGCCGCTCACCCTGGAGCTCTGGACCGGCCACAGCATGTAGGGCAGATAGACGAGCGGCACCTTCCTGGTCCGGAAGGAGACGCCGCGGGTCTTCGCGTAGCCGTTGGCGTTCACGTCGACCCGCTTCGCGCGGAAGCTCCAGTCCGGCGCCCGGCCGTCCTCCTCGACTTCGCAGGCGGTGAACTGGGCGTCGAGAATCGTGAAGCGGTCCTCGCTCAGCATGTGGACCGCCGCGCCGGTGAAGAAGTAGTCGGCGCCTATGTTCCCGTCCGCGTCGAAGATCGAGGCCGTTTCGGCCGCCACGTCGAACTCGAGTCGCGAACCCCGCAGCACTTCGTTGCCTCGCATCAGGACAACCGGCCCCTCGGCCTCGAAGCGTTCGTTCGCGTGGTCGTACACCGCCCGGTCGCCGGAGACCTGGTAGTCGCGGAGCCGGATCCAGAATCCGTTCGACAGTGTGTGTTGCTCCTCGAAGGTTCCCTCCATGGCGCCGGCCCAGCCTTCCACCTGTCCGGGGCCGGACTCGTCCTCGACCGCGAAACTGAAGGTGTTGGCGCCCGGAGGCGGTGGCGGGCCGGTATCCGCGGCTTCCTCCTCCACGGCTCCCGCTGCGTCGGGGGCGGGTTCTTCGACCGCTGCCGTTGCGTCCTCCGGGGTCGCCTCGGCGGTTTCAGGCTCCTGGGCCGTCGCGGCGGCCGCCAGCGCCAGGGTCAGCGCCAGCGCGACAGCGAGGTGCATGGTGGTCATGCTAGCAATTGACGGGCCAACTCCAGACGTCGGTCCCGGTCGGTTGACAGTCCCGCTGGCCCGTTTCAGAGTGACCGCACTGTGCGTTTCCTCGGCATCGATCTCGGCGAGAAACGCGTCGGGGTGGCGACCGGAGACTCACACGTGGGGATCGCGGTGCCGCACTCGACGATCCGGCGCACCGGGGACCGGCAGGTGATCGCCGAACTCAGGGCGCTGGCGGCCGACTCCGAAGCCGAGGTGCTGGTGGTCGGCGAGCCGCGGGGGCTGGACGGCTCCGTCGGGCCGGCGGCCGAACGCGCCCGCGCCTTCGCTCAGAAGCTGGGTAAGGCCTGCGATCTGCCGGTGCGAACCGTGAATGAGGCCCTGACCTCCGTGGAGGCGGAGCGCCGGCTGCGCGCGGCGGGTGTCGATCCGCGACGGCACCCGGAGCGGGTTGACGCCGTGGCGGCGCAGATCCTCCTCGAGGAGGAACTCGGCCGGGAGACCGGATGAAGCGGAGGACGCCGCCGCGACGTCGCCGCAGACGGCGTCTGCTGCCATGGCTCGCGGTGGGCGCCGTCGCGATGCTGGCGGCCCTCGCCGCCGCCGCGGCTGGCGTTGTCTCCTGGGCGGAGCGGGAACTCGAACGGCCGCGGGGAACGGAGACGATCGAACTCACGATCGAGCGCGGCGCGCCGATGACCGCCATCCTCGACCAGCTGGCCGCCGCGAACGTCGTCGGCGATCCCCTGCTGGCCCGGCTCCATCTCGACTATCGGCGTTCCGGTGAGACGCTGCAGGCCGGAGAGTACCGCTTCGAGCAACCGATGAGCCCGGTTGAGGCGCTCGACCGGGTGATCCGCGGTGAGGTGGTGACGTACCCGGTGACGGTGATCGAAGGCCTGACCCTGCTGGAAACCGCGGAGAGCCTCGCCGGCGACGGCTTCGGCGAACTGGACGCGTTTCTTGAAGCGATGTCCTCGCCGGGGCTCATCGCCGACCTGGACCCCGCGGCCGAGTCTCTGGAGGGTTACCTCTTCCCGGACACCTACGCCTTCCCGCGAGGTACCGGCGAAGGTGAGATCGTGGAGGCGATGGTGAGCAACTTCCGGCGCCGCGTCGAGGATCACCTGGACGCCGCGAGCGGCCACAGTCTGGATCTGCGGGGCCTCGTGACGCTGGCGAGCATCGTCGAGAAGGAAGCGGGCGCGATCGAGGAGCGCCCCCTGGTCTCGGCCGTCTTCCACAACCGGCTGGAGCGCGGCATCGGCCTCTACGCCGATCCGACGATCATCTACGCGCTGAAGCTGGCCGGCACCTGGGATGGCAACCTGCGCCGCCGTGATCTCGAACTCGATTCGCCCTACAACACCTACGTCCATCCCGGCCTGCCGCCGGGTCCGATCTGTTCGCCCGGCGAGCACAGCCTGCGCGCCGCGGCGGCTCCTGCGGAGGCGCCCTACCTCTACTTCGTGAGCAGGAACGACGGCACCCACGTCTTCGCGGAGACCCTCGCCGAGCACAACCGGAACGTCGCCCGCTGGCAGGTCCGGTACTGGCGGGAGCGCCGTGCTGTGCAGCGCTGAGTCGGCACAACCTGTGCATCCACCGGGCTAAGCTTCATGCCCGATGCACCTGCCCACGCTCAACGCGATTCTGAACGCCACCGCGGCGACGCTGCTGGTCATCGGCTACGTGCTGATCCGGCGCGGCAACCGGGAGCGGCACAAGCAGGTCATGCTGTCCGCGTTGGGATGCTCCGCAGCGTTCCTGATCTCCTATCTCTACTACCACTACCAGGTCGGCTCGGTTCACTTCGAGGGCGAGGGGACCGTGCGGACGGTCTATCTCGGCATCCTGCTGACCCATACGGTGCTGGCGGCGGCCGTGCCGTTTCTGGCGATCGTCACTGTCGTTCTGGGCCTTCGGGGCCGGTACGAGCGGCACCGGAAGATCGCCCGCGTCACTCTGCCGATCTGGCTTTACGTGTCGGTGACCGGGGTCGTCGTCTACTGGATGCTCTACCGCATGGCGTGGTGACGTTCGCGGCAAACCGTGTGCGCGCCGTCGGCGTGCTGGTCCTGGCGGCTTTCCTGTTGCCGGCGCTTGCCGCCGCCCAGGAGCCCGAGTGGCGGCTCGCCGAGTGGACCGCCCATGAGCGGGAGTTCTTCCTCGACGGGCCCCAGTTCCTGCTGCCGCCGGCCGAACTGGAGCGAGTGCGGAACCTCGATCCGGCGTCCCGCCTCGAGTACATCGACGCCTTCCTGGGCCGCGGCAGCGTGGCCGAGGCGGTCGAGCATCGGCGGCAGCGGGTGCGCATGGCCGGTCTGCCCTTCTTCGACGTCCGCGCCCGTTTGCTGTTCCTGCACGGCGAGCCGGACGGGATCGACCCGGTCGACTGCGATCAGACGTTCAGGCCGCTCCAGCTCTGGCGCTACGGACCGGAGGAAGGCGAGCACACGAACCTCGTTCTCTTCCAGCCGAAGCCGAACGAGGTCTTCCGGCTGTGGTTGCCCGAGGACACGAAGCGCGCCCTCTATATGCCGGAGATGGAGTACTTCCTGGAACAGTACGAGGAACTCCGGGGCCTGCTGCGGGCGCGGCGGTTCGACCTGCAGGTCTGCGAGGAAGCCCGCCGGGTCGACGAGATCACGGGTATCCGCGGCCTGTTCGGCTTCCGCCGCGACCGCCGGACCGACGAGGACTTCCTGGCCTGGCTGGCGCCGCCTGCGGAGGTCGAAGCGTGGGCTGGAGAGGCCGCCTCCGACGTCGTGCCCGGGCCGGCGCCGCTGGAACTGGAGGACCCGATCCTCACCTTCCCGGAACAGCGCGGGCAGCGGATCCTGGCGCGGATTCTCCTCTCGCTGCCCCCGGGCGCTCCGGTCGAACCCTTCGTCGACGATGCCGGCCGGCAGCAGACGCGAATCAACGTGGAGGGAATGGTCGAGTTACCGGGCCAGGTCTTCGACACCTTCAAGATGCGGTTCGTCGGGAGCGCGCCGGAACCGGACCGCTCTCTGGCGCTGCCGGTAGAGCAGCTCTTCCGGCCGGGTTCGGTCCTCCTGCTCCGACTCTTCGTCCGCGACGAAGTCGGTGGCGCGGCCGCGTTCGCCTCGGTGCCGGTCGAAGTGCCGCTAATGCCGACGGCCGCCCCTGTGGAACCGGAGGACCAGTTGCGGCTGGTCATGGCAGCCGACGATCTGCCCGAGACCGTGCTCGACGCGCGCAACGCGATCATGCTTGTGCCGCCGGAGAGTGAGGTCGTGATCGGTCTCTGGCGGGCCGACACGCTGATCACGGGCGACAACATCGTCGCCGTCCGGTTCCTGGTCGACGACAGGGTGCAGGTGACCCGCCGGCGCCCGCCGTTCACCGCGGAGGTGCGGCTGGCGAAGTACCCGGAGGAGCAGGTGGTCCGGGTCGAGGGTCTGAACGCGGAGCGTGAGGTCGTCGACGCCGACGAGATCGTGCTGAACCAGCAGCGGGGCGAGCTACGCGTCACGATCAACGAGCCGCGCCGGGGCGCCCGCGTCTCGGGCACGGTGGAGGCCGTGGCGACGGTCGTCGTACCCGAGGAACGCCTCGTCCAGGAAGTCGAGTTCAGCGTCGACGGGGAAGTCCAGACGGTGCTGAGCCGGCCCCCGTGGCGGGCTGAGGTCGAGGTGCCGGTCGGCGTCGGCGAGCAGGACCTGGTCTACCTGACGATCGCCGCCACGCTCGATGACGGAAGCCGGGCCGAGGATGTCCGCTTCCTGAACGCGCCGGCCTTCACCGAGACGCTCGAGGTCGATCTCGTGGAGCTCTACACGACGGTCGTCGACGGCCAGAACCGGCCGGTGACGAGCTTGGGGGAGAGCGACTTCACCGTCTTCGAGGACGGACGGCGCCAGGAACTGGCGAAGTTCGAACTGGTCGAGGACCTGCCGCTGACGTTGGGGGTGGTGATCGACACCTCGGGCTCGATGGAGACGTCGCTGGGCGAGGCGCGCCGGACCGCCTCGCAGTTCCTGGCGAACATGATCACGCCCCGCGACCGGTCCTTCGCCGTGGCCTTCGCAACGCGGCCCGAGTTGCTGATCGGGCGGACCTCGGACGTCAGCGCGGTGGCCTTGTCGATCGAGAGGTTGCGGGCCGCCGGCGCCACGGCTCTGCACGACGCGCTGATCACCAGCCTCTACTACTTCCGGGGCGTTCGGGGCCGGCGCGCTCTGGTGCTGCTTTCCGACGGCGAGGACACCTCCAGCAGCGTCGACTACCGGGACGCCGAGGAGTACGCGCGCCGGTCGGGCGTCGCTATCTACACGATCGGGCTTGGAGTCGGCCGGACCCAGATGATCCTGCGCAACAAGCTGAGCGATCTGGCCAAGGTCACCGGAGGCCGGTCGTTCTTCATCTCCAGGGCCGAGGATCTGGCGCCCGTCTACGGTGACATCGAGCGCGAACTGCGCTCCCAGTACCTGCTGGCCTACACCTCCGACCGCGGCGGCGAAGGCGAGGAGTACCGTGAGGTCGAGGTCCGGGTGAAGGGACGCTACAAGGCGCGCACGATCAGCGGCTACTACCCGTGACCGCCTGCGCCGGCCGTCTCCGGGCAGGACACCTGGCGTTGGTGCTCGCCCTCTGCTCGCCGGTGCTGGCCCAGGAAGAAGGCGGCGTCCGGACGGTTTCGTTCGAGCGGCTGAACCGGGTCTACGAAGAGCTGATCGACGACCTGTCTCTCATCCGGATCGGGCCGGCCGAGGTGGCCCTGCGCTCTCCCGCTCACTCCCTGACCGTCAGTCGCCACGCGGCGACGCTGACAGCCGGCGACGACGGCGTCTTCGAGACCGAGCTCGAGCTCGAGATCACCGGTTCGGGACAGATCGTCGCGGACGTGATCATCGGCAGCCTGGAAAGCCAGTTGACCCAGGAGCTCATCGTGCCCGCCCAGACTCTTCGTCTGGAAGGCGCGATCGCGATCCGGCGTGACGAGGAGGGCTACTGGATCCGCACGGAACGCATGCCGGCGACGACCCAGGTGCGGATCGAGAGTGAGCTCGGCACCCAGCTCTTCACGGTTTGCCGGCAGATGGCCCTGGTCCTGGTCAGTCTGGACTGCGAAGCGATCGAACGCGCCGTGACGCTGATCAGCGTCCCGCTGCCGGAGGCGGGTGGCGAGTACCTGATTGCCCTGGAGGACACGACGCTGGAAGAAAGAAGGGATTTCGACCGATTTCTGGGCCAGAGCCGGAAGCCCTGAACCACAGGTCGCCGGCGAGTGGCGCGAACCCCCGGCGACGCCCGCGATCCGGTAGGATTCGCGCCCCTCGGCCGCAACGGCCGACCAGGAGTTGAACACCCATGGCTACCCGTCGGATGATCTCGCGCCTCTTCTATTTCACGATCGAAGATGAGGGCATCCTCGCCGAGTCTTTCGGGGGGTTGGACTCGGAAACCTTCGCGATCGCCTACAAGGTCGAGGACACGGACGACGTCTTCGTCATGACCAGCGAGACGCGGGACGCGCTGGACCGGTCGGACGTCCCGTACAACCTGCTCGCCGAGGAGGACGGTTCGAAGATCGCCCTCTTCCACTCCCCGCTCTCGCGCGAGGAGCTGTCCGACTTCGAGGAGCCGCTGAAGGCGCTCGCGCTCGCGTACAGGGCGATCGCCATGGCCTGCGTCGGCGTGAACGGCGAATCGGATCTCGGCTTCGACCTGAGCGAGGGGATGCGCAACTACACCTACTTCACCGCGCCGGCCGGCCACACCTTCATCTGGCGGCTGTTCACCCATCGCGACGAGGCGCGCCAGTTCCTGGACAAGCTGACGATCGGCGACAAGAACGCCCTCGAGTGGGCCGAGGCGATTCCGATGGAGTCCGTGGCCGAACTCAAGGGCTTTCATTGAGCCGTGCCAGGCCGCGCGAGTTGAACAGCCTCGATTCCGAACTGCCGGCCGGCACCTACACCGTCTCCGAGTTCGCCTGGGAGATGAAGGGAGTGCTCGCCGACGCGTACCCCGCGGTATGGGTCGCCGGAGAAGTCCAGCGGCTGCGGCCGGCGGCCAGGGGTCAGCTCTACTTCGAGCTGATCGAGAAGGGCCGCGGCGATCGGATCCAGGCGAAGCTCGACTGCGTGCTCTGGGCGGACGAGCGCGCCGTGACCGAGGCTGAACTGCGCGAGGCCGGGGTCGAACTGAGCGAGGGCGTCGTGCTGCGCTGCTGCGGCCGGCCCGAGTTCTGGCCCGGCGGCGGCCGGCTTCAGTTCACGGTGCGCGAGGTCGATCCGCTGTTCTCGCTCGGCGCGCTCGAGAAGCGGCGCCGGGAGACGCTCCGGGCGCTGGAAGCCGAGGGTCTGCTCGAGCGCAACAAGAAGCTGGCGCTGGCGCCGGACCCGCTCGAGATCGGGCTCATCACGTCCGAGGGGAGCGCCGCCTACCACGACTTTCTCGACACCCTGGTCAATTCTGGCCTGGGCTTTCGCGTGCACCTCGTCCATTCGGCGGTCCAGGGAGCGGCGGCCGAGGCGGAGATCGACCGTGCCTTCAATCTGCTGGACGCCTTCGCGCGCGGCGGCCGTCGGCTCGATGCGATCGCGCTGATTCGAGGCGGTGGATCGCGCTCCGACCTGGCCACGTTCGACAGCCGCCGCGTGGCGCGCGCGGTGGCACGGTCGCCGGTGCCGGTCATCTGCGGCATCGGCCACCAGATCGACGTGTCGATCGCGGATGTCGTCGCCCACACCGCCTGCAAGACGCCGACGGAAGCGGCCGAGTTCCTGGCCGGCAGGGTCGGAGAAGCGGCGTACCGGGTCGAGGACGCGGCCCGTGCCCTCGCGCGGCAGGCCACGGACCTCCTGCGCGCCGCCAGGCAGCGGGTTTCCTCCGTCCCGCCCCGGCTCGCGTCGCCGAGCCGCGCCCTGTTGAGAAACCGCGTCGCCGAGTGCCGGCTCGTAGCGAGCCGCGCGCGCACGACCGCGGAACGGCTGGTGGCGGCTGCCAGGCAGCAGGAGGAGGTTCGCCGCGATGGTCTGATCCGCGTTGCGCTCAAGCCGGTAGGCCGGGCGGCCGAACGGCTGGAGGCCCACGGTCGACTGTGCGAGCAGCTCTCGCCGGA
Organism: Holophagales bacterium; assembly: GCA_009836625.1. Lineage (GTDB taxonomy): Bacteria > Acidobacteriota > Thermoanaerobaculia > Multivoradales > Multivoraceae > Multivorans. The sequence continues at coordinate 419,064 of VXVC01000007.1, read as the reverse complement.
GCGGACGCTAGCGCGCGGCTTCAGCGTCACGCGCCGCGCCGACGGCGGACTCGTGCGGCGGGCGTCGGACGTGGCGGCCGGCGACGAACTTCGTACCCGGCTCGCCGACGGCACGGTGGCGAGTACCGTCGACTCGGGTACACCGGCCAGCAAGGAGACGGCATGAGCGACGACCGGACCGGCGGTGACGTGGCCGAACTCAGCTTCAGCGAAGCGATGGAGGAACTCGAGAGCGTGCTCCGGCGGATCGACGGCGACGAGATCGACGTCGATCAACTGGGCCACGAACTGGGTCGGGCGGCCCAGTTGCTCGAGATCTGCCGCAAGAAGATCCGCCGGGCCGAGGTCGAGGTGCGGCAGATCGTCGAACAGATCGAGGAAGACGGGGCGGACTCGGGAGCCGGGACGCCGGAGGCACCGGAGGCCGCGTCGCCCGCCGCGGAGCCCGCGTCGCCTGACGACCAGGACGACATCCCGTTCTGATGTTCGAGCGGCAGAAAACAGGCTCCGTCGTCTGCCCCGGCTGCGGCCGGCTGGTCGGTGTGCAGGACGAGCGCTGCTGGAACTGCGGCCGGGCCCGGCCCAGCCTGTTCGGCTTCTCGCGCGCCCTGCAGAACCTCGGCAACGAGGCGGTGTTCTCCACCGTAGTGATCGGCATCTGCGTCGTCATCTTCGTGCTGGAGCTGCTGATGTCGCCACGCGGGATCAACACGCAACTCGGCTTCGGCTTCCTGGCGCCGGACTTCGAGATGGGCGTCCGGTTCGGCGCCAGCGGCGCACTGATCGTCTTCGACTACGGTCGCTGGTGGACGATCCTGAGCGCCGGCTGGCTGCACGGCGGCCTGCTGCACATCGCCTTCAACATGTACTGGGTCCATCAACTCGGGCCGGTCATGGCCCGGCTCTTCGGAGTGCCCCGCGCGGCGATCATCTACCTCCTCTCCTCGGCGATGGGCTTCCTGGTGACCAGCGCCATGCCGGTGGTTGCGCCGTGGATGCCGTTCGCCAACCGCAACAGCGTGACCCTGGGCGCTTCGGCGGCCGTGTTCGGCTGGCTGGGAGCGCTGATCTGCTACTCGCGGCAAACCGGCGGGCGGATGTTCATGCGGCAGGTGATGGGGATGGCGATCCCCCTGGTGCTGTTCGGCCTGCTGATACCCGGAATCGACAACTGGGCTCATCTCGGCGGGCTGGCCGGTGGATACCTGCTGGCGAGCCGTTACGGTCCGAACACGGAAGAGCGTCCCGGGCAGGTTCTCACCGCCCTCGTGCTGCTCGTCCTGTCCCTGCTGGCGGTGCCGCTCTCGTTCCTCTCCTGGTCGTTCTGATCCACTAACCGGCGGGCGAATAAGTTTTCGCCAAAGTGGTGTAGTATTCGCGGCCTTGTGATTCGGGCTGCGATCGCCGGGGCGTCCGGCTACAGTGGAGCGGAACTCGTCCGGTGGCTGCACGGCCACCCGGAAGTGGAGCTTGGTGCGCTGGCGGCGGGCCGCCAGGCGGGGCGCTCCGCCAGTGACGTGTTTCCTCACCTGGGCGCCGCCGTCGCCGCCGACCTGGTGGAGACGGACTGGGATCGCCTGGGAGACTCCGCCGACGTCGTCTTCCTGGCCCTGCCGCACGGCGAGGCGCTTGGCGCGGCGGGCCGGTTGCTCGAGGCCGGGGTCAGGGTCGTCGACATTGGCGCGGATTTCCGGCTCCGGAGCCCGTCGGCCTACCGGCGCTGGTACGGCGGCGAGCACACGGCAAGGGCCCTGCTCGAGGAAGCGGTCTACGGCCTGACCGAGTGGCACCGCTCCGCCGTGGCCGGAGCGCGCCTGGTCGCGAATCCCGGCTGTTATCCGACCGCCTCTGCCCTGGCGCTCAAGCCGCTCTTCGAGCAGTTCGGCGATCGCGTGGACGGCCCGGTGGTGATCGATGCGAAGTCCGGCGTCTCGGGCGCGGGCAGAAACGCGCGAGACGGCTACCAGTACGCGGAGTTGAACGAGAACCTGAAACCCTACGGTTCGGGCGCTCATCGCCACCAGCCCGAGATCGAGCAGGAACTGGCCGCCGCCGGCGAGGCGCCCCGGGTGTTCTTCTCACCCCACCTCGTGCCGATGACCCGCGGCATTCTCGCCGCCTGCTACGTGCCGATGACCGCGCCGCCGAGCCGGGCCGAGTTCGAAGCGGCGTACCTCGATCGCTACACCAGCGAGCCCTTCGTGCGGGTGCTGACCGGTTCGGCGCTGCCCCAGACGAAGGCCACCCTGGGCTCCAACTACTGCGACCTCGCCGTCCGCGTCGATGCCGAACGCGGACTCGCGGTCGTCTTCGCGGCGCTCGACAACCTCGTCAAGGGAGCCGCCGGCCAGGCGGTGCAAAACATGAATGTGATGTTCAATATGGAAGAAACGACGGGCCTCTCGGCCGTGCCGGTGTTCCCATGAGCTGCGGCGTCACCGCCGCCCAGGGGTTTGTTGCCGCCGGCGTGCATTGCGGCCTGAAGAAGAGGCGGCTCGATCTCTCGATCATCGCCTCGACCGCGGAGGAACCGTCGACCCTGGCGGCCGTGTTCACGCGCAACCAGGTCCAGGCCGCGCCCGTGCTCTACTGCCGCGAGGTTCTGGCGGGAGGCCGGGCGCGAGCGATCGTGGCGAACAGCGGCAACGCGAACGCCTGTACGGGTGAGCCGGGGCTGGCCGATACCCGGGCGATGGCGGAGCGGGCCGGCGCGGCGCTCGACATGGACCCGGGTCACGTCCTGGTGGCCTCGACCGGCGTGATCGGAGTCCCCATGCCGATGCCGACCGTGCTCGCCGGGATCGACCAGGCGGCGACCGAACTCGGGCCAAGGGGCGGCGTGTCGGCGGCGGAAGGGATCCTGACGACGGACACCCGGCCGAAGATCAAGGTCGAGAAGGTAGGCCTCGCCGGAGGCGAAGTGACGATCGGCGGCATCGCGAAGGGCGCCGGGATGATGGCTCCGGACATGGCGACGACCCTGGCCTTCGTCACGACGGACGTGAAGGCGTCGCCGGAGGCGCTCGACCTCGCCCTGCGAACGGCCGTGGAGCCGACCTTCAACAGCATCACGGTCGACGGCGACACGAGCACGAACGACTGCGTCCTGCTGCTTGCCAACGGCGCCGCCGGCGTCGAGGCCGAGTCCGCCGACGACCTGGAGGGCTTCACGGCCGGCCTGCAGCGTGTCCTCGGGCGGCTCGCGGTCGCTCTGATCGCCGACGCCGAGGGTGCGAACCGCGTGATCGAGATCCGGGTGAAGGGCGCGCGCACCGACGCGGCGGCCCGGCAGGTCGCGAACACGATCGCCAACTCGCCCCTGGTCAAGACGGCCTACCGTTCCGGCCAGCCGAACTGGGGCCGCTTCATGGGAGCGATCGGCCGCGCGGGAGTCGACATCGTCGAGCAGCGGATCGGCATCGCGGTGCTGGCCGACGGCGAGCGGGTCGAGGTCGTGCGGGGCGGTCTGGGCGTGAGCGACAACCTCGAGGGCCTGGCCCGGACGATGCTCGCGGACCACACGGTTCTCGAGGTCGATCTCGGCCTCGGCGCGGGCCGCTGGACGGTCTGGACCTGCGACCTGTCCGAGGGCTACATCGAAATCAACGCCAGCTACATCAGTTGAGGACGGACGCGACGATGAAGGCAGAGCGGGATCTCGGCCAGGAGATGGCTGCGGCGCTGCGCTACGCCTCGGCGTGGCGTGGCAAGCGCGTCGTCATCAAGTACGGCGGCCGCGCGATGGCGGGCGAGAAGTTCGGCACCCTGATCGAGGATCTGGTGCTGTTGCGGAGCGCCGGCATGCGCCCGATGCTGGTCCACGGCGGCGGCGCCGAGATCTCGACGATGCTCCAGACAATGGGCATCGAGCCGCGCTTCGTCGACGGCCTGCGGGTCACCGACGAGGACACGATGCGGGTCGTTGAGATGGTCCTCGGCGGTTCGGTGAACAAGCGCCTGGTGGGCATGATCCAGCGGGCCGGCGGCCGCGCCGTCGGCCTCACCGGCAAGGACGGCGACCTGCTGCGGGTGCGTCCCCACGCGCGGGCGGACGAGCTCGGCTTCGTCGGCGAGATCGAGAGGGTCGACACGTCGCTCCTCGATCAGCTCACGAACTCAGGCTACGTGCCGGTGATCGGTTCGCTCGGCGTGGGGCCGGGCGGCCAGACCTACAACGTGAACGCCGATACCGCGGCCGCGGCGCTCGCCGCCGAAGTGGCGGCGGAGAAGCTCCTGCTGCTGACCGACGTGCGCGGAATCAACGACAACGGCGCGTTCCGGTCGCGGCTCACCCCGGCCGAAGCGCAGGAACTGATCGACTCCGGCGTGGTGTCCGCCGGTATGGTGCCGAAAGTGCGGGCCTGTCTGAGCGCACTGGAGGCCGGAGTCGGGAGCGCCCACATCGTCGCCGCCGGCGAACCGCACGGGCTCCTCGTGGAGCTCTTCACGGAAGGCGGCATCGGCACCATGATCAAGCGACCCCAACCCAGGGAGTAGACCGGTAATGACCGAGGACAGCCTGTTCGCAAACTACAAGCGGGCGCCGGTGGCGTTCAGCCACGGTGACGGAGTGCGTCTGTGGGACACCCAGGGCCGCGAGTACCTCGACTTCCTGGCAGGCATTGCCGTTTCGTCCCTGGGCCACAACCACCCGGTTCTGAGCGAGGCGATCACCCGCCAGGCCGGGCGCTACCTGCACGTCTCGAACCTGTTCCGGATCCGGGAACAGGAGCGGGCGGGCGAGTTGCTGGTGGAGGCCACGAACGGTCTGCTCCACAGTGCCTTCTTCTGCAACAGCGGCGCCGAGGCGATCGAAGCCGCGATCAAGCTGGCGCGGCGCTACGCCTACGACCGGGACGGTTCGGGCGACCGACATCGGATCGTTACCGCGGAGGGCGGCTTCCACGGCCGTACTCTGGGCGCTCTGGCGGCGACCGCCACGCCCGCCTACCAGGTGGGCTTCGGCCCCCTTCCGGGAGGTTTCGCGGCCGTGCCCTTCGGCGACCTGGAGGCGGCGGCCGGCGAGGTCGACGGCAGCACCTGCGCGGTCCTCATCGAGGCGATCCAGGGCGAGGCCGGCGTGATCGAGCCGCCGGAGGGCTATCTCGAGGGTCTGCAGGCGCTCTGCCGTGAACGCGGCGCCCTGTTCATTCTCGACGAGGTGCAGACCGGGATCGGCCGCCTCGGCCAGGCTTACGGCTTTCAGCACTACGGCCTCGAACCGGACATCGTGACCCTGGCCAAGGGGCTCGGCGGCGGCGTGCCGGTGGGCGCGGTCTTGGCGCGCGGCGAGGTCGCCTCGGCTCTCGTGCCGGGCACACACGGCACCACCTTCGGCGGCAACCCGCTCGCCAGCGCCGCGGTCCGGGCCGTGCTCGAGACGGTGTTCGAAGCGGACTTCCTCGAGCGGGTGGTTCGCGCGGGCGAGTATCTGCGGGCTCTGCTCGGCCAGCTCAGCGCCGGCGGTCTGGTCACCGAGGTGCGCGGCCAGGGGCTGATGGCGGCGATCGAGTGCACGCCGGACGCGGCCGATGTCGTGACTCGGTGCCTGGAGAACGGCCTGATCGTCAACGCGCCCCGGCCGCACAGCATCCGGATGCTGCCGCCCCTCGTGGTTCACGACCCGGAGATCGAGCGGGCGGTCGGGATCCTGGCGCACGCACTGGAGGAAGCCGCGGCTTGAGCGGGAAGACCGGCCGGCCCGCTACGCCCCGCCTGTGGGGCGGCGCGTTCGACGCGGAGGTCGATCCGGTCATCGACGCGTACACGCGGTCGCTTCCCTTCGACCACCGGCTCGCCGCCGCGGACCTGATCGGCTCTCTGGCGCACGCCAGGATGCTGCTCGAAACGGGGGTCATCGACCGGGCTTCGGCGGCCGCCATCCTCTCCGGCCTGAGCTCGATGCTCGGGCGCGTCGAGGCGGGCGAGCTAGAGGTCGGAGGCGTGGACGAGGACGTCCACACGTGGATCGAGCGGCAGCTCACCGAGGAGATCGGCGACGCGGGTCGGCGGCTGCATACCGCCCGCAGCCGCAACGACCAGACGGCGGTCGCCTTCCGGCTGTGGCAGCGGGCGGAGGCGGAGCGCGCGGTCGGCGCGGCCCTGGGGCTGGTCGAGGCTCTGCTTTCCCACGGGCGGCAGCACGTGGAGACGGCGCTTCCGGGCTACACCCACATGCAGCGCGCCCAGCCGACGACACTGGCGCAGCACCTGCTCGCCCACGCCTGGTCCGTTCTCGCTGACGCGGAAAGGCTCCGGGGGGCGCACCGGACCGCGGGCCTGAGTCCGCTTGGCGCCGGCGCGATGGCCGGGTCGCCGCACCCGATCGACCCCGTCCGCAGCGCCAAGCTGCTCGGCATGGACGCCGCCTATCCGAACAGCATGTGGGCCGTGGGCGACCGCGACTACGTCGCCGAGGCGCTCTTCGCCTGCGCGCTCGCCATGGTCCACCTGTCCCGCTGGGCCGAGGAAGTCGTGCTCTGGACCTCGAGCGAGTTCTCATTCGCCCGGCTCCAGGACCGGGCCGCCAAGGGCTCGAGCATCATGCCGCAGAAGAAGAACCCGGAACCCGCGGAGATCCTGCGCGGCAAGTCGGGTCGCGCGGTGGGCGACCTGGTGTCGCTGCTGGTGACGGTCAAGGGCCTGCCGCTGACCTACAACAGCGATCTGCAGGAGGACAAGGAGGCCCTGTTCGACGCGTTCGACACGGTGACCGCCTCGTTCGAGGTGGCCCGGGTGCTGGGCGAGAGTCTCGAGTTCGACCGCGAGGCGATGGCGGCGGCGCTGGAGGGTGCGTACATCACTGCCACTGATCTGGCCGATCTCCTGGCCGCTGCCGGCGTGCCCTTCCGCAGCGCCCACGAGCGCACGGGCGCCGTCGTCCGTGCCGCGAGTGAGCGAGGCGTGGAGCTGTGGCAGCTTGCGCCGTCGGATCTCGAGGAACTCGTGCCGGAGATCGAGGACCGGGAGGGGCTGCTGGCCGCGCTGCGGCCCGAGGCCTCGCTCGCTGCCCATCGAAGCTACGGCGGTCCCGCGCCCGAGCGGGTCCGCGAGCAGATCGCGGAGATGGACCAGCGGCTCGCGGCGGATCGACGGTGGCTGGAGTCGCAGGAGCCGCCGCCGATCTACCGGGCCCACGTGGAGGGCGCGCTCATTGCGGAGACGATTCCCGGAGCCGGCTCATGACCACCGCGATCCGTCACGGCGCCATCCTGGACATCATCGGCCGTCGGCCGGTGTCGAGCCAGAAAGACCTGGTGCGCGCCCTCGGACGTCGTGGCTTCCAGGTGTCCCAGGCCACCGTGTCGCGCGACGTGCGGCGGCTCGGCCTGTTGAAGGTACCCCTGGCGGGCGGAGGCTTCCGCTACGCGCCGGCGGACCAGGCGGCGGGACCGGTTCGGCCCGACGCCGAGCGCGCCATGCGGATGTTCGTGACCGGCGTGGCCGAGGGTGAGGCGCTCCTCGTGCTGAGGACGCGCAGCGGCAACGCGAACGCCCTGGCGGTCGTGATCGACCAGGCCGACTGGCCCGAGGTCGCCGGCACCCTGGCCGGCGACGACACCGTCCTCCTGGTCCTCAAGACCGCCGCCGCCCGCGACCGCATCCGCGAGTCCCTCGCGGCGTTACTCGAAGGCGACTGATCTCCGCACCTGCCACGCTTCCCGCGTCTCCTGCGACGAGAACCGCTGCTCGGCCCAGGGATCGCCGTACGTGTGGTACCCGTTCCGCTCCCAGAAGCCGCGTTCGTCGGCGTTCAGGAGTTCGATCCCGGAGACCCACTTGGCGCTCTTCCAGGCGTAGAGATGGGGCACCACGAGCCGGAGCGGACCGCCGTGGTCCGGCGCCAGGGGCTCGCCGCCGTGACGGTCGGCGAGCAGCGCGTGCTCGGAGAGCAGGTCGTCGAGCGGCAGGTTCGTCGTGTAGCCGCCGTAGCAGTGGATCATCGCGTGCGTGGCTTCCGGAGACGGCGTCACCGCGCCCAGCACGTCGCGTGTTGCGAACCCGGACCACGGGTTGTCCAGGGTCGAGAAGCGCGTGACGCAGTGGAAATCGGCGGTCACCTCGCGCCGCGGCAGTGACTGGAGGGCCTGCCAGTCGAACGCGTGCCCGGCCTCGACGCGGCCGAACAGCCGCAGCTCGAACCCGGCCGGGTCGACCTCCGGCGTGTCGCCGACGGACAGCACGGGCCACTTCTTCGTGACGTACTGGCCGGGGGGAACCCGGTCGTCGCCGCGCCTGTGGGAATCGTCCATGGCGCGGGGAGACTATCGACTGTCGACGCGTCGTGCAGCGCGCCGGTTGTAAATGTGAGCGATGTGGTCAACAATTCCTGCTCGCCGCGCCGCGGCTCGCTCGAGCCGCCTGCCGGAGTCCGCACGATGATCACCGAATCCGCTCCCAGCGAGTACGCCTCAGCCGCCGTCGAGCTGGCCGGCCCGCCGATTCCGGAGGGGCTCGGCGACGGCGCCCGGCGGCTGCTGTCGCGAATCGGCAACACGCCCCTGCTCGACCTGAGCCACGTCCTCGGACCGGCCGCGAGGGAACTCGGGTCGGAGCTCCTGGCCAAGGCGGAGATGGCGAACCCGGGCGGCTCGGTCAAGGACCGCCCGGCGCGTCACATGATGCTGGCGGCCCGGGACGCCGGCCAGCTCGACGGCCGCCGCGTCCTGGACGCGACTTCGGGCAACACCGGCATCGCGCTCGCCATGATCGGCGCGGCGATGGACATCGGCGTGACGCTCTGCCTGCCGCGGAACGCCTCGATCGAGCGGCGCCGCATCCTCGGCGCGTTCGGCGCCGAACTCGTGCTCACCGATCCGATGGAAGGCTCCGACGGCGCGATCCGCGAGGCGCGCCGCATGATCGAGGCGGATCCGGAGGCTTACTGCTACGTCGACCAGTACAGCAACAGTGCCAACTGGCGGGCTCACTTCGAGACGACCGGCCCCGAGATCTGGATGCAGACGGAGGGGCGTCTGACCCACTTCGTCGCGGGTCTCGGCACCAGCGGCACCTTCTGCGGCACGGCCCGGTACCTGGCCGAACGCGCTCCCGGGGTCCGACTCATCTCGATGCAGCCGGACGGCCCCTTCCACGGTCTGGAGGGCATGAAGCACATGCCGAGCGCCCTGGTGCCGGCGATCTACGACGATTCGATCGCCAGCGAGGAGACGGAGGTCAGCACCGAGGACGCCTACGCCGAGATCAAGGCGCTCGCCCGCGGGAGCGGCCTGCTCGTCGGCATCTCGGCGGCCGCGAACGTGGTGGCCGGGCGGCGGACCGCCGAGCGCGCCGCGGAGGCCGGGGAGCGCGCCGTGGTGGTGACCATCCTCTGCGACGGCGCCGACAAGTACCTGTCCGAGCCGTTCTGGGACGAGGACTGAGGCCCCGATGATCGAACTGTCCCCAGGCGACCTGGCCCGCATCCGCGCCCACGGCGAGGCTACCTACCCGGAGGAGTGCTGCGGCATTCTGGTCGGGAGCGTCGAGCGGACTGCCGCCGGGAACGGTGCGGCCCTGGCGCGGGTCGTGCGTCTCGTGGGTGCCGAGAACGAGCGCGAGGACGAGAGCCGGCACAATCGCTATCTCATCCCTCCCGAGGTCATCCTGCGGACCGAGCGGGAGGCGCGGGCGGACGGCCTCGACGTAGTCGGCTACTACCACTCGCACCCGGATCACCCGTCGCGCCCCAGCGACTTCGACCGGGACCACGCCTGGCCGGGCTACAGTTACCTGATCGTCTCGGTGCGCGAGGGCCGCGCCAGGGACGAGCGGAGTTGGCGGCTCAGCGACGACCGTTCCCGCTTCGACGAGGAACCGATCCGCGTTCCTGAACCGTCCCCGACCTGAACACGTATAGACCGAAGAGTGTCCTGTGGAGACCGACGATGACCGTACTCATACAGATACCCACGCCCCTGCGGGGCTTCGCCGACGAACAGTCCGAGGTGGCGGTGGCCGCCGCCACCGTCGGCGAGGCGATGGAGCAGCTCGTCACGCGGTACGAGGGGCTGCGGCCGCACCTGTTCGGCGACGACGGCAAGCTGCGCACCTTCGTCAACCTGTTCCTCGACGACGAGGACGTGCGCTACCTGGAGCGCGAGGCCACGCCGATCAACGGCGACGCGACGCTGGCGATCATCCCGTCGATCGCGGGCGGCACGGTGGCGGAGCCGCCGGCGGCCGCGAAGACTGAGGAGCTGAGTCCGGAGGAGATCCTCCGCTACAGCCGGCACCTCATCATGCCCGAGGTCGGCTCCGAGGGGCAGTTGAAGCTGAAGGCCGCCAAGGTCCTGATGATCGGCACCGGCGGGCTCGGCTCGCCGCTCGGCATGTACCTCGCCGCGGCCGGCGTGGGCCGCCTCGGCCTGGTCGACTTCGACGTCGTCGACGAGTCGAACCTGCACCGTCAGTTGCTCTACAGCAACGCGGACGTCGGCCGTCCCAAGATCGACGCGGCGGTCGAGCGGCTACGCGAGGTGAACCCGCACATCGAACTCACGCCGCACGCGGTACTGCTGAACTCGAGCAACGCGCTCGAGATCTTCGAGGACTACGACCTGATCGTCGACGGCACCGACAACTTCCCGACCCGCTACCTCGTCAACGACGCCTGCGTCCTGCTCGGCAAGCCGAACGTCTACGGCTCCATCTTCCGCTTCGAGGGCCAGGTGTCCGTGTTCTGGGGAGCGAAGGGCCCGTGCTACCGCTGCCTGTTCGCCGAGCCGCCGCCGCCGGGACTCGTCCCCTCCTGCGCCGAAGGCGGCGTCCTCGGGGTGCTCCCCGGCATCATCGGCAGCCTGCAGGCGAACGAGGTGATCAAGCTGATCATCGGGCAGGGCGACCCACTGATCGGCCGCCTGGTCCTGTTCGATGCCCTGCGCATGAGCTTCCGCGAACTCAAGCTGCGCAAGAACCCGGACTGCCCCGTCTGCTCCGAGAATCCGATCCAGACCGAGCTGATCGACTACGAGCAGTTCTGCGGCGTCCCCGCCGTCGCCGAGGAGCCGGCGCTCAACGACATGATCGACGTCACCCCGACCCAGGTGCAGTCCTGGCTGAACGACGGCCGCGACTTCAGCATCCTCGACGTCCGCGGTCCGCAGGAGTACGCGATCTGCCGGATCGACGGCTCGACCCTGATCCCGGTTGCCGAACTCGAGGGCCGGTTGGCCGAGCTCGACCCTTCGAAGCTCTGGGTTGTCCACTGCCACCACGGCCCGCGGTCGACCCGGGCGACGAACATCCTCCGCGACAACGGCTTCCCGCAGGCTTACAACCTGGCTGGCGGGATCGATGCGTGGGCGGTGGAGGTGGATCCGTCGTTGCCGCGGTATTGAGGGGCGCAGCCTAGGTTCCAGGGGACAGCGGTTCGAACGAGACGTTCCGACCGTCGAGCTGTAACCGCGCGTCGGGCAGGGCCTCGACGGCCCGTCGCGGCAGCAGGGCGAGGCCGATGGCGGCGTCGTCGCGCGGCGACGGGGAGATGCTGGTGACCGCACCCGCGGTTCGGCCGTCGAACTCGATCTCGGCGCCGGCGGACGGGGAGTGCCCGGGCTCGAAGACGAGCCGGCACATGCGGCGGGCCGGCTGACCGCGGTAGTGGATGCGGGCGACGATCTCCTGGCCGAGGTAGCAGCCCTTCTCGTAGTCGACGGCGTCTTCGATGCCGGTCTCCTGCGGCAGGTTGGCTTCGTCGTAGTCGACGCCCCATAGCGGATGGCCGTGCTCGATGCGGAGGGCCTCGGCCGCCTCGCGGCCGACTCGCCGCAGGCCTGCTTCGGCCAGGTCGTCGGCCATGAGAGGCGCGATCGCCGAGGACTGCCAGAGGGAGAAGGCGGGGACCGGGCTATGGCCCTCGCGGACGAGGCGGGCCTGGTAGTCGAGGAGTTCGACCTGGGTGTGGCTCCAGGGCTCGGTCAGGTCGAGGGCCGCAGAGGCGCCGAGATCGGTCAGGATTTCCGCGCTCCTCCGCCCGGTGATCCTCAGCGAAGCCATGTCGCCGAGCGGCAGGATCTCGACCTGGTCGGTGACGATGTACTTCTCCAGGTGCTCGATGATCGTCCTGCCGCGGCCCTTTGGGATCTCCAGCCACAGGCGGTCTTCGAGCGTCAGCACGGCGGCGCTGGCGAGTATGCGGCCGCGGACGTCGGTGATGAAGCCGAAGCGGCCCGTGCCGGGTTCGAGGCCTTCGATGGCCGCGGTCACCATGCCGCCGAAGAAGCGCTCGCGGTCCGGGCCCATGAGTTCCAGCCGGGAGGCCGGTGTCGGCTCGCACAGGGCGGCTCCGGTGGTGAGCAGTTCGACGTCGCGTTCGAAGCTCATGGTGTCCGTCGCGAGCGGCCGTGGCCGTCGAGGAGGATCTCCCGTACGGAAGCGTGGCAGAGGTCGGGCACGACCCAGCGGGCGCCCGCTTCTTCCAGTCGGTGGTCGGGTGTGAAGCCGGTTGCCACGGCCAGCACCGGGACGCCATGGGCGTCGCCGCAGGCGATGTCGCGGACCGTGTCGCCGATGATGACGACATCGCTCCCGTCCACCGGAGCGCTCAGCCGGCTCGTTGCCCGTTCTAGGGCGACAGGCACCAGCTCATTGCGCCGGACGCCGTCCTCGCCGAACGCGCCGAAGTCGAAGAAACGGTTCAGGCCGAAAGGTTCGAGTTTGGCCCGGGCGCCGATCTCCCAGTTGCCGGTGAGCAGGGCCACGCAGGTGTCCTCGGCGGCGGCCAGTTCCTCGAGCAGATCGACGACGCCGGGCAGGAGCCTCATCTGGTCCGGGTCGAGTCGCTCGAGCAGCTCGCTGTAGTGGGAACGCACCTCGCCCAGGCGGCCTTCGACCTCGTCGCGCGGCAGGCCGGCCTCGGTCATCAGGTCGATGACCGCCTCCGTGTCCGTCCTGCCGCCGAAGTCGTAGGCGCGGACGTTGCCCGTCTGGCCGAACGTGCGCTTGAGCGCGCCCATGAAGATGGGCCCGATCTGAGGGCCGCACCGAACCAGGGTGCCGTCGATGTCGAAGAGCAGGAGCCGCATCGGGTAACCGGTGTTCCAGAGTAAGCGCGGAGACTATCCGCCCTGTTAGCCTTCCGCGTCTTGATCGTACGGGTGCTGAGCTTCGCCACCGCGCTGGACGCTGTAGGCAGCGCCGAGACGGAACACGACCTCCCGGACGGCAGCACGGTCGCCGACCTGGTCGAGCGCCTGACGGCGGCACATCCGGGTCTGGAAGCCCTATGGCCACGCTTGGCGGTGGCCGTCGACGGGGAGGTCGCCGGGGACCGGACGGTCCCCCTTCACGACGGCGCCGAAGTGGCTCTCCTGCCCCCGGTGTCCGGCGGCTCTTGCGGCGCTAGCGCCGGCCGGCTGCGGGACGGCGCCGTCGACGCGGCCACCGTGGCCTCTGTGCGCGCCGCAGTGGAGGATGCGAGCAAGGGAGCCGTCGTCATCTTCGTCGGCAACGTCCGCAACTCCTTCGGTGGCCGCCCAGTGGAGCGCCTCACGTACTCCGCCTACCCGGCGATGGCGGAGAGGCGCCTCGAGCGGATCGTTGGCGAACTGGAGGCCGCGGAACCCGGAACCCGCGTAGAGATCGTCCACGGCCTGGGCACGCTCGAAGTAGGCGATGCGAGCGTAGTCATCGCGACTGCTTCTGCCCACCGGCGTCAGGCCTACGAAGTGAACCGCCTCGCCTTGGAGCGTCTGAAGGCGGAGGTCCCGATCTGGAAGCGAGAGCACTACGCCGACGGCAAGTCCGCCTGGCGGGAAGAGGAACCGCTGGAGTAGGGACGGTCTTGCGACGTCGAGGATGCTCGGTCCGGCGGCGGCTCGTCGCGTTCGGATTGGTCACGTCGTTGTCGGCCGCCCACGCCGCAGTTGCGCAGCAGTATGGCGAGGCGACCTACGACCACATTTCGCTCACGCCTCTGCTGGGTCCGTGGATACGGAACGACCAGCTCAGCGAGGATCCGGTAGCGAAGACCGGAGAAAGGTGGCCGGGGAACAACGCTCCTGCACGGCTCCTGCGAGAGCTGGCCGGAGACGCTGCCGATGAGTTCGACACGGTATTGATCCGAGTCATCGATGGATCGATCATGCTCCAGGACGGCCGAGGTTCATTCCTCACTTACCCGCTCGACTTGGGCGAGTACCACCGCCCTCGCGGGAACGTCAGGAGTCGCCTCCTGCGGCTCGAGGATCCGTCAACGATCCAAACCGCCACACGGGAATGGCGCCGGGTAGAGACACTCACCCGGAGCGGTGAGCAACTCGTGCGCGTGGCCGAGTTCCATGGTGGCGGACCAGGAAGCGTAGAGTTCCGCACGGTCTACGAGCGCCCCGGTAGCGCCGGAGACGGGTACGTCGCGAAGCCAGCGACGATTCGCATCGTGCCTCCGCAGCGCCACGGCGAGCTGCTGGGCGGCAGAATCAGGGTTCAGACCCTGGTCGTCGATCCTCGGATAGCCACCGTCGATTTCTTGCTCGACGGACAGCTTGCCAGCCGGGCGAACAGGCCGCCCTTTGCGACGCATCTCCGATTGGCCGACCCCGTCCGCGAGCAGACGCTCCACGTCGAGGCCTGGGGCGCGGCGGGTGAAGCTCTCGGGAGCGACTCGGTCGTGCTGAACCGCCTCGACACCCCCTTCACCGTCCGTATCGCGAGGGTTCTTCCCGATGTGGACGGGGTTCGCGTCGAAGCCGGCGTTTGGGTGCCGCGCGCTGCAGCCTTGGAGAGGGTTGAGTTCTACCGGAGCGAAGAACTCGTCTCCGTCGTTAGTGATCTCACGGTTCCGGCAGATGGAACGCGGGTCACCGTCGCTGCACGGATCGTGAATGTCGGCCCGGGAGATTTCCTGAGGGTCAGCGCGCGCCTTGTCGACGGCCGAGAACGGGAGGATGCGGAACTCCTGGTGGGGGCCGAGTTCCAGAACGAGATCGATGTCCAACTCGTCCAGTTGCAAGTACTGGTCGTTGACCGCGACGGCAATCCAGCCAGCGATCTGAAGCCGGAGGACTTCGAGGTTCGGGAGGACGGCGAGCAGCGCCAGGTCCGGAACCTGTTCGTCTCGAACGACATACCTCTCTCTTTGGGCTTGGCAGTCGACTCCTCGGACAGCGTGTTGCCCATCTGGAGAGACCTGCAGACCGTTGCCGCGAGCTTCATGGGATCTTCCCTGTCACCTGGAGATCGGGGCTTTCTGGTCGACTTCGACGACAGAGTGAGACTGCTTCAACCGCTGAGTGGGGACGAGGCGCTTCTCGTGAGTGCTCTGGGCCGGTTGATTCCCTTCGGCGGAACCGCTCTCAACGACGCACTCCTGTTCTCCCTCCTGCAGTACCGCCGCGAGCCTGGACGTCGCGCTCTTGTGGTGATCACGGACGGCGCCGACCGGCACAGCCGGTCACGACCGAAGCAGTCCACGGACTTCGCCGTGCGCCTTGGCCTTCCGATCTACTTCATCGAGCTGGACCCAACCGTCACACAGGCCGTGACCAGGTTCGGCGATCGCCTCATTGACGCGGACTCCGAGGCACGACAGCGGCAGAACATGCGGAATCGACTCAAGTGGATCAGCCAGCGAACGGGTGGTCGTCTCTTCCACATTCGACTGGCCGAAGTCGATCCGCCGTGGATCGACCGCATCGAGCTTGTCTTCGATCGGATCGAAGAGGACCTCCGCCACCAGCACGTGCTCACGTACTACAGCGGCCAGCCTGTGGGCGACCCGGTTGAACCGGAGGTCCGTGTGATCCGTCGAGGACTTAGCCTTCGGAGCGCTGTGCCGCTCGCGCCGCTCCGCCGCTAAACCGCGAACGACGACCCGCAGCCGCAGGTGCCGACGGCCTTCGGGTTCGAGAACTTGAACCCGGTGCCGGCGACGCCGAGCTGGTAGTCGATCGTCGTGCCCTTGAGGTAGCGGGCGCTGATCGGGTCGACGTAGACGCGCAGCCCTTCGTAGTCGAAGACCTCGTCCGTCTCGCGGCGGTCCTTCTCGAAGTCGAGCGCGTACTCGAAACCGCTGCAGCCGCCGCCGCGGACCGCTACCCGCAGCCCGTGGTCTGCGGACAGGCCCTCGTCCTCGCGGGTGAGCTTGATCATCCGCACGGCCTTGTCGGTCACGTGCAGGGTGTCCGGCGCCTGCGCGGGAGCGGGCGTCGGTGCCGGCGGGGTCGGAAAGTCGATCTCAGGCATCGGTTCAGGGAGGCGCGTGATGGGCGGCCTCGTTGCCCGAGAGTATCATCGAGGCGTGCTGACCGGGACGTTGGAGGGTTCGATGCGGCCCGCCGCGGGCAGCCGCGACGCGACGGGAGAAGGCCCGTGATCCGGGAGCAGGGCCGGGGCGACGGCGGCTGCATCGAGGTCATCAGCGGCGGCATGTTCTCCGGCAAGAGCGAGGAATTGCTGCGCCGGCTCCGCCGCGCGCTGATCGCGCGTCAGCGCGTCCAGGTGTTCCGCATCGCAACCGACACGCGGGGCGGCGAGGGGGACGTGCTGCGCACCCGGGACAACCGCAGCCTGTCCGCGGACACGGTGGCCTCCAGTGCCGAGATGCGCGAGAAGTTGATGCTGGGCGTGGAGGTCGTCGGCATCGACGAAGCCCAGTTCTTCGACAAGGGCCTGGTCGACCTGGTGACGGAGCTCGCCGACCTGGGGGTGCGGGTCATCGTGGCCGGGCTCGATCTGGACTTCCGGCGCCGCCCGTTCGGGCCGATTCCGGAACTCATGGCGATCGCGGAGTACGTCGACAAGATGCACGCGGTCTGTGTGCGCTGCGGCGCCGCCGCCCAGTACTCGCTGCGGATCGCTGGCGGTGATCAACAGGTCCTGGTTGGGGACATGGAGACCTACGAGGCTCGTTGCCGGCGTTGTTTCAACTCGTCGAGCGAGACGGACGAAGTCCGCGCTAGCTAGCACGCGCCTGGCCGGAGATCGTGGGGAAGGGCTGTCCGCTGGGCTTGCTACCGTTGCCCGCAGGGGAGTAAGACAACGTTCATGCGGTGCCTGGAAGCTGCTGCGCGTCGAGTAGTCCTTCGTCTTCGGAAGGCGCCCGCAACTCGGCGGCGTCGTGGCGCGTCCGGCACGGTCATTCTTGCCGCGGGCACCGAATCCCCGACGCGACGGGACCGCCTGCGCTCCCGTTACTGGCTCTGGCGAGCACGACGGGACTGGAGCCGGCAACTGCGAAAGCACGACCTGCCGCGCTTCTACCGCCAAGCGAAACAGAGCGACGTGCACGGCCTGGTGGTGACCGGCCCGAGCTGGACGGTGGGCGACTTCTTGCCGGAGGGGTTCGAGGCCTATGTGCGCCTCCCCAATCCGTTCTGGAAGATCGTGCCTGCGCAAACCGAGACTGCGATCCTCCACCGGGCCGACAGTGGCGACATCAGCCGCGAAGACGCCTGGGCGAAACCAGTCCCCTGCTCCGCGGTTGCCGAGGAGAATGGGTTGCGCATGACCCATGAAAGCAGGTGGGGTCAGATTTGTGGGCCGCATGACGGTCACCTCGCCGCGAGTCCAGATCAAGCCTGGAGCTGGGCACCGCACGAATGCGACCTTGATCCCGTCATGGCGGAGCGGTTGTTCGCGCTGCTCGGGAGCGAAACCGGTCCGAGGGACCGTTGCCTGTGCGGAAAGTGGGAGGGTGGCAGCAGCGAATGGGACACGGACGTGCTCCTTGTCACGCGGTATTGGAACTACTTCGTCTGGCGTACGCGCTTTCGCGACGTCGCTGAGTGGCTGCAACAGCCGTACTCGTACGAACGACACCTGCATGTTCCCCACGTCGTCTGGTCGGCCGACCGCCGGTGGTTCCTGGCGACGCTGTACAGCGGATGTTCGAACTACCTCGCGGGGTCGCGGCCGCTGATCGACACTGTGCTGGCGAGCGGGCTCGAAGCCTACGAGGTGCGGCTGGCGGACGAGGCGCACTGATCGAGTACGGCGCACGGTTACCGTTGTCACCCGCACCCGCTCCTCCTCCCGGTTCTCTCCGCACGCCGGTCCAGCCGTCGCTCGCTTCGAGGCCGCTGGGACCCTCCCCGACGACCTCCGGACAGGCTGGACGATGTCGACCTGGCTAGCCGATCAGTCCCTGAAGAGCTCGCCGGATGGTCGAGCCCAGCTCCGGCGAAGACAGGTCGTGGCCTGCGCCTGCCACCTCAAGGCAGGCGCCAAGCGTGGGCCAGCGTTTGGGTAGCCGGCGGATCATCGCGTCCGTTGTGAACGCATCGAGCTGGCCGTAGACGACGGCGACGGGCACGGTCGCGGTGCCGGCGGCCTCGAAGTCGTAGTGCGTCAGCGGCGGTGCGATGAGTAGCACCCCGCTTGGGGGATCCTGCGCTGCCTCCGCCTGCGGCAGCCGCGCCATGGTGACGACGGCGCCGAACGAGTAGCCGACGCCGATGCGCGGCAACCGCGGGAAGCGGCGACTGAGTTCCTGCTCGCAGGTTCCGAGGTCTTCGGTCTCGCCGCGCCCCTCGTCGTGGTGCCCCTCGCTGCCGCCCGTGCCGCGGAAGTTGAAGCGGAGCGCTGCGCCGCCGAGTTCGACTACGGCGTTCGCGGCGGTGGTCACGACGTGGTTGTCCATGTCGCCGCCGTAGAGCGGATGGGGGTGTGCGACTGTGGCAACGAAGGATGGTGCCGCGTCCGGTTCGAGCAGTTCGGCCTGCAGCGCGCCGGCGGGGCCCTGCAGTTCAAGAGAGGTGATTCGGGGCATTCTTCTGGCGGTCCGCGGAGGCAGCGCGGAATATACTTCTCTCCGCGCCGAATTGACCTTCGCGCAGCCTTGTAGCGGCGCCGGGTCGCTTGGACCCCTCGCGAAACACTGCCCTCCACGGCCCGTAACTCAGTCCGGACACTCATCAAGGAGTCCGTTCGATGATCTTCGATCCCATGTACTTCGTCTTCCTGGCGCCGGGCCTGCTGCTGTCCCTGTGGGCCAGCTTCCGGGTCAAGCGAGCGTTCAACAAGTACTCCAAGGTGCGCTCGGTCACCGGCCTGACCGGTGCCCAGGCGGCGCAGCGCCTGCTCGCCTACGCCGGCATCACCGACGTCCAGGTCGTCGCCACGCGGGGCCGGCTGTCCGACCACTACAACCCGGTGACCAAGAAGCTCGCCCTGTCCGAGCAGGTGTACGGCTCGAACTCGGTGGCCGCGATCGGCATCGCCTGCCACGAGGCCGGACACGCCATTCAGCACGCGAAGAAGTACGCCCCCTTGTGGCTCCGTTCGACGCTCGTGCCGATGGCCGGCATCGGCAGCAACCTTGGCTACTTCGTCATGTTCTTCGGCCTGATCCTCGGCTCGATGCAGATGTTCCTGGTCGGGGTCGTCCTGTTCTCGGCGGTCGTCCTCTTCCAGCTCGTGACGCTGCCGGTCGAGTTCGACGCCACGGCGCGTGCGAAGCGCCTGGCCGTGGACCAGGGTCTGATCCTGCAGACGGAACGGGTCGGCATGGACCGCGTGTTGAATGCAGCGGCCATGACCTACGTCGCGGCCGCGGTGACCTCGCTGTTGACGCTGCTCTATTTCCTGATGAAGGCGGGGCTGCTCGGGGGTCGGGACTAGCCTAGTTCTCGACCCGCTCCACGCGGGGGACCACACCCATCAGGGGGCCGCGGGAGAACAAGGTCCCGAGCGGGCCTTCTTCAGCGTCCACGCCGCCGGGCAGTACCGGAACGGTCAGGTCCACGTCAGCGCCGCGGCGCAGCAGCGGGGCCGCGGCCGAGGCCGTGCCGGTGTTCAGCCAGTACCAGGCGGCGTCTTCGAGTCCGTCGGCTTCCAGCCGGCCAGACGCTGCGGCGCCGTTCTCGTCGAAGCAGCCGGGCAGAAGCTCCACGATCAGGCCGTCCTCGCCCGCGTCGAGCACCAGACTCTCCGCGTCAGCCTCGCCGCAGGCCAGACGCACCGCGGCCCTGCTGCCGTCGAGCGGCCGGCCGACGATTCCGCCGCCGCCCTTCCAGTACGGCGCGACGTGTTCGCCCTCTCCCTCCAGGTCGACGAGATGGGGCACGATGCCCATGAACCCGGTCCCGTCGTGGACCATCAACGTGCCGTGCCATGTGCCCTGGACCGACAGCACGAAGCGGCGATCGCCGCTCGGCCGCGCGGTGACGCCGCCGGGAACGGGAGGCCTCAGCTCGGGATTCATCGACTCCTCGCAGACCAGGGGGGCGACCGCGACGTTGCGGTCCCCGTTGATCCAGTACCAGCCGTCTCCGTCGATGCCCTCGAAGGTCATTTCGCCCTCGATCGGCCGTCCGTCGTCGGCCGTGCACATCGGCTGGCTGACCGTGCGCACGATCAGGCCGTCCTCGCCGGCGTGCTCGCGGCTTGTGTATCTCTTGCCGGCGCACTCGATCCGAACCACTGCCGACTCGCCGTCGGCGGGCCTGACGGCGAACCCGCCCGTCCCATGCCAGTACGGTGCCACGCGGGATGGACAAACCGGCTCGGGCTCTGGTTCCGGCTCTGGTTCCGGTTCCGGCTCGGGCTCGGGCTCCGGTTCCGGTTCGGGCGGCGGCTTGGGAGCGAGAACCGTGATTTCGGCATCGTCATGGGCGCCCACTCCGCCATCCGTCACGGTCAGCCGCAACACGATCAGTTGATTCGACGCACCAGCTTCGAGCGTCCGAGCGACATAGACAGGATTCAGGCTTGTGCTGCCAGCGAGACGACCACCTGTACCCTCCACCTTCGACCAGGCGACACTTGTGTCGCCCGCACTGTTCTGGATCTCGTAAGACCCGCCCAGCTGGACCGCCGTGCCTGAGTCGACTTGATACGGCCCGCCCGCTTCGACTTCAATCGTGGGCGTCTGCGCCCACGTCGCTGGTGCGCTGAGGAGCACGGGAACGAGCATCCACGTTCGGACGATTCGTAGCGTGATGACACGCGCGCGCCCCATTGCCAAGCCACGCTAGCAACGCTGTGTGACGATTCGGTATCCGAACGCGTCGTCTTGGCGATGTCTTCGCGACAGCGGGGCCGCGGGGATTGTCGAAAGCTACAGCGGATCGCCTAACTGCGCCGTCAGCTCGGCCTGGCGGGCGGCGAGTTCTTCGGGGGTAGATGCTTCCAGGACGAGCCGCAGCAGGGGTTCGGTGTTCGACGGGCGGACGTTGAACCACCAGTCGTCGAAGTCGATGCGGATGCCGTCGAGGCGGTCGAGCGCGCCGCCGCCTTCCGTGGCGTAGCGCTGGACCAGGGCTTCCATCGTCCCGTCCTTGTCCTCGACCTCGAAGTTGATCTCGCTGCTCTTGGCGTAGCGGCGAAGGGGAGCGGTGATCTCGGAGAAGGACCTGCCGGAGCGGCGGAGCAGGTTGAGGACCGCGACCACGGCGAGGATCGAGCTGTCGGCGCAGTAGTTCTGGCGGAAGTAGTAGTGGCCGGCGAGCTCGCCGCCGAAGATCGCGCCCGTGCGCCGCATCGTCGCCTTGACGAACGAATGACCGACCCGTTCCGGCAAGGGCGTGCCGCCATGCTCGCGGATGTACTCGGGAACCGCTCGGGAGGAGCGGATGTCGTGGATCACGGCGCCGCCGGACTCGCGCTGGAGCATCTGGCCTGCGATCAGGGCGGTGATCAGGTCGGAGCCGATCGGTTCGCCGCGTTCGTCAACGAAAGCGGCGCGATCGCCGTCGCCGTCGAAGCTGACGCCCAGGTCCGCCTTCTGCTCGACGACCAGCGCGCTCAGGTCGCGCAGGTTCTCAGGCAGCAGAGGGTTCGCCTCGTGGTTCGGGAAGCTGCCGTCCAGCTCGAAGTAGAGCGGCAGCAGCTCCACGCCGCAGGCCTCGAGCAGGGGCCGGTAGATCGTGCCCATGCCGTTGGCGGCGTCGGCGGCGAGCCGCAGCTTCGGGGCATCGCCCGCTTCGAAGGAGCGGTCGAGGAAGGAGAGGACGTGCTCGGCGTACTCCGCCTCGATGCTCCTCGCGTCGACCCGGCCGGGGGTTGCGGCCGGCGCCGGGTCTTCGCCCAGGGCGTGCCGCTCGATGATCGGGATGCCGTGGTCCCCTGACACCGGCACCGCGCCGGCGAGACTGAACTTGAGGCCGTTGTACTCGGCGGCGTTGTGGCTCGCCGTGATCTGAATGCCGCCGGCCGTGCCGAGATGACCGGTGGCGAAGTAGTTCATCGGCGTCGTGGCGAGGCCGATGTCGAGGACGTCGAGGCCGGCCGAGGTCAGCCCCGCGCACAGCGCCTCGGACAGCGGCACGCTGTGGTCGCGCATGTCCCGGCTGACGACGACGGTGCGGGGCAGGGCCGCGCCCTGGTCGCCCTCGAGCGTGACCAGGCGCTCGAACGCCAAGCCGATCCGCCGCGCCAGCTCCTCGTTCAACTGCCCCGGGTAGAGGCCGCGCACGTCGTACGCCTTGAAGATTCCCGCCATGTCGCTCCTATGCTCCTTGTTCAGCCGCCCCTGCTCAGTGGGGCTGCACTTCGATCGCCAGGGCGAAGGCCTTCCCTTCGATCGGCGCGTCTTCCAGACCGTCCGGGCCGTCGCCGTTCACCGGCTGCAGGGTCACGGCGAGCGTCTCGCCGCGGATCCAGTCGCGGTGCGTGTCGATCGCCGCTTCCACGTCTTCGGCGGCGCGGTAGCGGACCGCGATGCGGTCGGCGTAGTCGAGATCGGCGGCGCGCCGCCGGTTCTGGACCCGGTGGACGACCTCTCGCGCCAGGCCTTCGGCGATCAGTTCGTCGTCCAGTTCGACGTCGAGAGCGACCAGGAGTTCGCTGTCGCCGTGGACGGCCACCCCGGGCCGCTCCTCGAGCCGTACCTCGACCTCGTCCGGCAGCAGGTGGGCTGTCTCGCCGTCGACCTCGATCGCGATGCGTCCTGACTGATCGAGTTCCCGCTTCAACTCCAGGCCGCCGCGGGCGGCGAGGGCGGAGCGCACGGCCGGCATGGCGCGGCCGAACCGGGGTCCGCACTTCGGGTAGTGCGGCACGACGTCGAAGGACACGTACTCCGAACTGTCCGCCGCCCAGCGGACCTCGTGCACGTTCAGCTCGTCCTGGAGCAGGTCGACGTAGGGCGCGACGAGTCCCTCGACTTCCGGGTCGGCGCTGACCAGCGTGACGGTACGGAGCGGCTGGCGGATCTTGATGCCGTTCGCGTTCCGCGCGGAGCGGCCGTTGCGGGCCACCTGGAGCACGGTGGCCATCGCCGCCTCGAGGCGCTCGTCGGTGCGGTCCGCGGGCGCTTCGGGCCAGGACTCGAGGTGGCAACTCACGCTGCCCCTGCCCAGGCTCGAGACGAGACGCCGGTGGAGTTCCTCGGCGACGAAGGGCACGAAGGGAGCGACCAGCAGGCGGATCGTCGTCAGCACTTCGTACAGGGTCTGGTAGGCGCTCTCCTTTTCCACGCCCGGTCCGCCCGCGGCCGCGTCTTCGTTGGGCGCCCAGAAGCGGTCGCGGCTGCGCCGGATGTACCAGTTCGTCAGCTCGTCCAGAAAGGTCTCGATGCCGCGCGCCGCGGGCGCCGTTCGGTAGGCTTGGAGGTGGTCGGTCGTCGCCCGGACCAGCCGATAGAGGCGGAGCAGGATCCAGCGGTCGAGCGACCCGCGCTCGCCGAACGGAATCTCCGCG
This sequence comes from Holophagales bacterium, assembly GCA_009836625.1. Taxonomy (GTDB): domain Bacteria; phylum Acidobacteriota; class Thermoanaerobaculia; order Multivoradales; family Multivoraceae; genus Multivorans. The sequence continues at coordinate 395,487 of VXVC01000007.1, read as the reverse complement.
TGACCGGGCCGCCAGCCGTCGAGGTTCGCGTAGATCACAAAGAACGACAGGGCGTTCCACAGCGGCAGCAGGAAGGTCTGGGCCGCCTCGCGCACCAGGCGGGCCGAGAACCGCGACGGCTGCTCGGGGTTGTTGACGCAGAAGTACCAGCGGAGCGCGTCAGCGCCGGTCTCGGCCAGTACCTCCATCGGCTCGACCACGTTGCCGAGGCGCTTGGACATCTTCCGGCCGTTCTCGTCGTTCACGTGCCCGAGGACGATGCAGTTGAGGTAGGCGGGGCTGTCGAACAGCAGGCAGCCGAGGACGTGCAAGGTGTAGAACCATCCCCTGGTCTGGTCGACCGCTTCGGAGATGAAGTCCGCCGGGAAGCGCGAGCGGAAGGTCTCCTGGTTCTCGAACGGGTAGTGGTACTGGGCGAAGGGCATGGCGCCCGAGTCGAACCAGGCGTCGATCACGTACTCGACCCGTGTCATCGTGCCGGCGCAGCCCGCAGCCGCGCACGGCCACTGGAAGTCGTCGTCGATGAAGGGCCGGTGCGGGTCGAAGCAGTCGCGGTCATAGGGGTCGTCCGGGAGCGGTCGGCCCACCTTGCGGAAGAGCTCCTCGAACGAACCGACGACGTCCACGGCGTCGCAGTCGGCGCACTTCCAGACCGGCAACGGCGTGCCCCAGTAGCGGCTGCGCGACAGGGCCCAGTCGACGACGTTCTCGAGCCAGTCGCCGAACCGGCCCTCGCCGACATGCGCCGGGTGCCAACGGACCTCGCGGTTCTTCTCGATCAACTTGTCGCGGGCGGCGGTGGTGCGGACGAACCAGCTCGTCGTCGCGTAGTAGAGCAGCGGCTGGTCGCAACGCCAGCAGAAGGGATAGCTGTGGCCGCGCCGCTCGCCGTGGAGCAACCGGCCCTGCTGGCGCAGCGAGCGGACGATCGCCGGGTCGGCGTCCTTGAACCACGCGCCGTTGATCTCGTCGATCAGACCACGGATGGCGGGATCCTGCGAACTCGCCTCCGGATCGAGCGCGACCTTCCCTTCGTGGTCGACCGCCTGAAGTTCGGGCAGGCCGTACTCCCGGCCGCTCCGCTCGTCGTCCTCGCCGAACAGCGGCGCGGTGTGCACGGCGCCCGTACCCTCGGCGAGGGTCACGTAGTCCGCGAGCAGGATGCGGAAGCCGGCGCGGTCCGACACCTCGGCGGCCCGGTACGAGCGGCGCGGTTCGACCGGGAAGGGCCGGTCGTAGAGCAGGCCCTCGAGGGACCGGCCGGAGAAGCGTGCCACGGTGCCGGCCTCACGGAGATCGACTCGCGCCGGCTTGCCCTCGCCGGGCAGAAGCACGGGGACCGGCTGCTCCAGGCCGTCCGCGATGAGCAGCAGACGTTCCGGGTCCGTCGGGTCTTCGACGGCCCGGTAGCTCAGATCGGGATGCACCGCGATGCCGGCGTGGGAGAGCAGGGTCCAGGGCGTGGTCGTCCAGGCGGCGATGTCGACGGGCCGGTCCGTGCTGAAGGCGCTCGCCGCCTCCGCGCCGTCATCGTCGATCGCGGCGATGGACTGGCCGGGGCGGAGGGGGAACCGCACCCAGATCGAAGGATCCTCCGTGTCGCGGTAGTTCTGCGCCACCTCGTGGCTCGACAGTGTCGTGCCGCAGCGGGCGCAGTACGGCTGGATCTTCCGGCCCTCGTAGAGCAGGTCCTTCTTCCAGAGTTCGGCCAGCGCCCACCACTCCGACTCGATGTAGGCGTTCCTGTAGGTCAGGTAGGCGCCGTCCATGTCGAGCCAGTAGCCGACCCGCTCCGTCATCCGCCGCCACTGCCGCTCGTAGGCGCTGACGCTCTCGAGGCAGGCGCTGTTGAACTTCTCGATCCCGTAGTCCTCGATCTGCTGCTTGCCGGAGAAGCCGAGCTGCTTCTCCACCTCGATCTCGACGGGCAGTCCGTGCGTGTCCCAGCCGCCCTTGCGCGGCACGCTGCGGCCCGTCAACGTGCGGAAACGCGGGTAGAGGTCCTTCACCACCCGGGTGACGACGTGGCCGACGTGGGGCACGTTGTTGGCGGTCGGCGGCCCCTCGTAGAAGGAGAACTCTTTTTCCCCGCTGTCCTTGCGAGCCTCGAGGGAGGCCTCGAACACGCGCTCGCGGCGCCAGAACTCGAGCGTCTTCTCCTCGAGTTCGGGGAAGGGATAGCCGCCGGGAACGGGCGGGAATGCGGAGTCCCTGGACACGGCGAAGGCCTTGGGAGCGGCGCTCCGCTCAGGCGGCGAAGCGCTGGCGCTCGATGAACGCCGTCAGCGCCGCCGCGAACTTGGCCGGTCGTTCGACGTGGGGCAGGTTGCGGCAGCCGTCGAAGACGTCCAGGTCGGCGTTCGGCATTTCCTGTAGCCAGAGGTCGGCGTTCTCGAGTGGTGGGTTGGTCGCCTGGCGGCCCCATGCCAACCACACCGGCAGCTTGACCCTGTCGCCGAAGCCGGCCTGCAGGCGGTGCCCGAGCCGGCCGCAGAGCGAATCGACCAGGGCGTGACTGGCGCCGGGCAGGTGGCTCGCCCGGTAGAGCTGCTCGACCATGGACTCGCCCAGGCCCTCTGCGCCGAACAGGGTCTCGCGCCGCAGGTGGTTCTCGATCGCCCGCTCGCCGGTCACCAGGTTGAGCGCCGACCTGCCGAGCACAGGGGCTCGGAGCAGTGAGTGAATCACCGGGTCGCTCCGTTCGTCGGTGACCTCGGTGCCGATGCCCTGGGGGCCGACGAGGGCCAGGGCGGCAACCAGGTCCGTGGCGTTCAGCGCGGCCTCGACGGCATAGGCGGCGGCGCGGTGAGGGGCGACGAGCACGGCGCGCTCGCCGACGACCTCCTCCAGGAACCGGCCTAGCAGGTCGATGTAGAGCTGGGCGGTGTAGCGCTGATTCCTCCGTTCCGAGTCGCCCCAGCCGAGCCAGTCGGGCACGAAGCAGTCGTGGCTTCGGGCCAGGCGTTCCGCGGTCTCTCGCCATAGCAGGCCGGTATGTCCGGGACCGAACGTGTGGAGCAGGACCATTGGCGGCCTGCTGCCGCGGCGGGGGGACTCCAGGTGAACGAAGGCGACCCGATCGCCGTCGATCTCGATGTGCCGGGTTGAACCCCATCGGGGTCGGGGCAGTCGCCTCGCCCTTCGGGCCACGATCGCGTTGAACAGGGCCGGCGCGCCGAGCGCGATGCCGCCGATGACCAGGCCGTTCGTCAGACGCCGCCTGATCAGGCGCCGGGATTCCTGGTTCGCTGAGCGCGCCATGCGGCGGAGAATAACAGCGAGGGACAACGGCATAATCGGTCCGTGGCGTTCGAGATCGTGGTCGCCTGGGTGGGTCGCCGCCGGGAGCCCTGGGAGACGCTCTGCGGCGACTATCGGCAGAGGATCGAGAGGTTCGCGCCGGTGCGCGAACTGGTTGTTCGCCCCGCGCGTGGCGCCGATCGGACTCGATTGCGGCTCGAAGGGAAGGCGATCCGCTCGGCCCTGCCTGCTGACGCGTGGACGGTTTGTCTGGATCGGAATGGGCGGCGCCTCAGCTCAAGCGGCGTCGCGACCGAGGTGGGTCGGCTGCGCGAGGAGTGGCAGCGCCCCGTCGTCTGGATCGTGGGCTCGGACTTGGGACTTGACCGCAACCTCCTGAGTTCGTGCCGTTTCCGGCTTTCGCTGGGGCCGCTCACTCTCGCTCACGACCTCGCTCGGCTGACCCTCTACGAGCAGATTTACAGGGCGTTCACCATCCTCGAGGGAATCAACTATCATCGGCGCCCGTTTTACTGAGCCGCGTGCGGAGGGATCAGGTGGCAAACGCGGACGAGGCTTCTCGAACCGACGGATCGAACGACATCAAGGAAGCGGCAGCGGCCGCGGCGCGAGAGCTCGCGGCGGCGCGGTCCGCGGCCAGGAAGGCCAGGTCCGCGGCGGACCGCAAGGCTGCCTCGGCCGAACGGGCGGCGAAGACGGCGTCGGAGAAGAAGACGGCGGCACAGCAGGCGGCTCGGGAAGAGAAGACCGGAGCCGCGGCCGCGGCCAGGGCCGGAAAGCTCGCCGCGACCAGGAAGGACGCGGCCGCCGCCGCCGAGAAGGAGGCGTCGGCGCGGCGTAGGGCGGCGAGGAAGGCCGAGCGGACGGCGACCGCTGAACAGGCAGCGGCGGCCAGGGCGGCTGAAGTGGCCTCTGCACAGGCGGCCGTGGCGAAGGAGGCGGCAGCCACCAGGAAGAGCACAGGCGCGCTCGCCCTGAAGGCCGCGAGAGAGGCCGATGCCGCGAAGGCAGCGCACGAGTTGGCGGTGAAGAACGCGGCCAAGGGCCGGGAAGTCGCAGCCGCGAAGAAGAAGGCCGCCACGGTTTCCGGCCGACTCGCCGCTACGACCGGCAAAGGTGCGGCCAGGGCCGCGAAGTTGCTGGCCGAACGGAAGTCCGCGGCGCAGGCGGCGGCGAAGGATGCCGCGGCCAAGGGCGTTGCCGCGCGCAAGGCGGCCCGGACCTCCGCCTCCAGGGCGGCGGCGTCCGACAAGGCCGCGAAGGCTGCGGTGGCAGCAAAGGTCGCTGCCAGAGATGCCGCCCGGGCCGCCACCGCGGCGGAGAAACTCGTCGTGAAGGCGGAGGCCGCCGAGAAGGCGGCCGAGCACGCGGCGGCGCCACTTGGAGAAGCCGAGGTCGAGTCCGCCCCCAAAGCGTCGAAGAAGCAGCCCGCCCGCAAGAAGACCGCCCGCAAGAAGCCGCAGCCGAAGAAGGCGCCGACCTTGCTGCTTCGGCCGGAGCGCGCCGACGGCGGTGGAGACGGGGGCGCCCGGAGAAGGGACGCGGCGATCGACGTCGACTGGGTGCGGGAACGGCTCGAGGAGAAGCGCCGGGAGCTGTTCGGCCGCTACAACCGCGATCTGACCGCCGGCCTCAAGGCGTCGACGGGTGAGGGCGCGGAGGACCTGGTCGACCGGGCGAATCACGCCTACAGCCGGGAGTTGAACTTCTCGCTCTCGGACAGCGACGGCATCTTGCTGAACCGGATCGTCGAAGCGACGGCCCGGCTCGACGACGGTACGTTCGGCATCTGCGTCCACTGCAGCAACGAACTGGGCCGCGCCAGGCTGGAGGCGGTGCCGTGGGCGCCCTACTGCATCGACTGTCAGGAACTCGAAGAGAAGGGCCGGCTCCCCGCAGACGAGTGAAGGCACCCGAAATCGACGCCGCCGTCGAGCGAATCGAAGGCGGCGACCGCCAGCCGCTCTACCTGGTGATCGGTGAGCAGGTGCTGGCGGACAGAGCGGCGAGCCGGATCGCCGACGCCCTGGCCGGGGCGAGCGGCTGCGAAGTGGCCACCTACAAGAGGCCGGCCGAACTCCGACCCATCCTGGCCGACCTTTCCACCTTCTCGCTGTTCGACCCGGCCAAGGTCACGCTGGTTTGTGACAGCGCGATCTTCGCCGACCGGAGGGCTGCCGCCGACCTCATCGACGACGCGGAAGCGGGGCTGCCCGTGTCGGCCGGGGACGCGCTCTCGAGCGCCAAGAAGGAAGCGGCCGGCCGGCTGCTTCAGGCGCTGCGCCTGTTCGGCGTCGCGGCCGACGCCGGCGCGCCGGAGGAGGCGGTGTCGTCGTTGCCGGACTGGGTGCTTCAGGGCGGCAGCCGGGTTCGCCGGCGAAACCGCCGTGGGCGGACGAAAAAGCAGTGCGGCGAGCTGGCGCGGGATCTCGCGGCGCTGCTCGAGGCGGCGCGCGCCGAGGGTCTGATCGGCTGGTCGGACGGCGATCTGGCGGAGCTGAGCCGCGCCGCCGACGGCGGCCTGCCGGAGGGCCACGCCCTCGTCTTCGCCGAGCGAACGGCCGACAGCGCGCACCCGCTGGTCAAGCGCCTGTTCGAGCGGACGGCCGCGCTTCGGGTCGAGGCGCTCGAGTTCGACCGTCGCGGCAACCTCGGCGGGCTCGACGCGGTCGTTGCCGAACTTGCCCGCGAGACGGGGATCGGCATCGATCGCGATGCCGCGCAGGAGCTAGCCCGGCGAACGCTCCGCAAGACCTCGGGCCGGAGTGACCCGGGAGTCGAGGCGGACTCGGCCGCCCGCTTCGCGGCCGAGTACCGCAAGATCGCTGAAACCGTCCGGGATGGAGTCGGCCGCGTCGACCTCGCGACGGTGAGGGAGATGGTCGTCGATCGCGGCGATCAGGATGTCTGGAAACTGCTCGACGCGATCGCCGAGCAGCGGCCGGCCGACGCGCTGGCCCAGCTTCGGAGGCACCTGGACAGTGCGCCGGAGCGAATCCCGGCCCGGCTTTCCTTCTTCGCGCTGCTCGCCAGGTTCTGCGAGCAACTGGCGACGGTCCACGGGCTCATGGCGGCCCTCGACCTGCCGGCCGAGCGGAACTACAACCGCTTCAAGGCCCAGGTCTTGCCGAGGCTGTCCGCCGAGCTGCCGGGTGGAAAGTCCCACCCGCTCATGCGGATCCACCCTTTTCGGCTGCATCGCATCTTCCAGGCGGCTTCGGCGCGCGGGCCGGGAGCCGGTCAGGAGATGGCGGAGCTGCCGTGGAAGGTCCTTGAGACGGAGGTGCGCCTGAAAGGCGGCAGCGCCGACGGGGACACCGCGCTCGAGGCTCTGGTCGTCGCCGTGGCGAGAGCGGGCGCTGGAGAATCCGGCGGGGGCGCGTCCCGCCGGCGCCGCGCGGGCTGACGTGCCCGAACTGCCCGAAGTCGAGGTCCTGCGCCGGAGCCTGGAGCGACCGCTTGTTGGCGACCGCTTCGAGGCCGTTCGCGTCCACTTCCCGACCCTCCGCGAGCCGCTCTGCGAACGGCGGCTGCGCCGGCTGGAAGGCCGGAGGGTCGTCGGCCTGCGCCGGCGCGCGAAGTACCTGTGGATCGACGCCTCCGGGGGCGAGACCCTGGTGGTGCACCTTGGTATGAGCGGCCGGCTGACCCTGGTCGACCGAACGGCGCCGCTGGCGGATCACGAGCACCTGGCCTTCGAACTCGCTTCCGGACGCCGGCTGCGCTTTCGTGATCCTCGCCGTTTCGGCGTCGCGTTCGTCGCTTCCACGGAGGGCCTGGACCGGGACCGGCACTTCCGTCATCTCGGCGTCGAGCCCCTGTCGCCCGGGTTCGACGGCGCCCGACTCGCCGGCCTGGCCCGCAGCCGAACGGCCCCGGTCAAGAGCTTCCTGATGGACGCCTCGGTCGTCGTCGGCGTGGGCAACATCTACGCCTCGGAGGCCCTGTACCGAGCTCGCATCCATCCCCGCCGCTCGGTGGCGCGGATCGCGCGCCGCCGGTTCGAGGTTCTCGCCGCAGCCGTGCGGGAGGTGCTCGGCGAGGCCATCGAACAGGGCGGGACCACGCTTAACGACTTCGCCGACGGCGAAGGCAACTCGGGGTACTTCCAGGTTTCGCTCGACGTCTACGACCGGGAGGGGGCGGCTTGCCCGGCCGGCTGCGGGGCGGGCATCCGCCGGATCGTCATCTCGAACCGCAGCACGTACTACTGCCCGCGCTGCCAGAGGTAGTCGCTACGTGAGCGGCCAGAACACGGGGATCAGCCACACCGACAGAACGCAGAAGACGATCTTGAGCGGCGCACCGAACTTCACGTAGTCCATGAAGCGGTAGCCGCCGGGGCCGAAGACCATCGCGTTCGTCTGGTAACCCATCGGTGTCAGGAAGCTGGCGGAAGCGGCGAAGGCGACGGTCATCATGAAGGGCTTCGGGTCGAGCCCCATCGACGCGGCGGCGGTGCCGGCGATCGGCACCATGAGCACCGCGGTCGAGTTGTTCGAGACGATTTCCGACAGCAGCGCTGTCGCCAGGTAAACCAGTGCGATGACCGCCCAGGGCCCGTAGTCGGCGCCGGCGTTCGCGATCGTCTCGCCGATCATCTCCGCGAGGCCGGTCTTCTCCATCGCGATCCCCATCGGCAGGATGCCGACGAGCAGGAAGATGACGGTCCAGTTGATCGCCTCGTATGCCTGCTGCACCGAGATGCCGCCGAAGACGATGAGCGCCACAGCGCCCAGGATCGAGGCCTTCAGGATCGACGTCACGCCGGTGGCGGCGACGATGACGACGATCGGGATGATCACCACGGCGAGCCACCAGCGCCGCGGGATGACGAGGCGCAGCTTGACGTCCTGTTGCAACGGGATGAAGTCCTCCGTCTCGTAGAGAGCTTCGATCCGGGAACGGGGGCCGAAGACGAGCAGCGTGTCCCAGTTGTGGAGGACGATGTGCGCCAGCTTCTCGCGGATCGGCTCGCCGGTGCGGTTGAGCGCCAGCACGAAGCAGCCGAAGCGGCGGCGAAAGTCCAGCTCGCGAATCGTGGAGCCGGTGACACGGGAGACCGGCGAGAGCTGGATCTCCGCCATGATGTTGTTCTGGTCCGAGAGGTCGCGGTCGCCGATCTTCGTTTCCGTGCGAAGGCGCAGGCCGTAGTGGTCGCGGAAGCTGACGATGTCGTCCATCCGGCCTTCGACGATCAGCAGGTCGCCGCCCTGCATCGGCGTCGAGCGGAGTTCGACGGCGATCCGTTCCTCGCCGCGCAGGATCTCGAGCACCGTGAGGCGAAAACGCTCGTTGATGTGTGCGTCGACCACGTTGTTGCCGACGAGCGAGCTCCCCTCCGGCACCTGGACCTCGGTCAGGAACGAGGACAGTTGGTACTTGGTCGTCAGGTCGGAGGCGCGCGCGCGATCCGGAAGGCGTCGCATCGGCACGAAGACGATGTACGTGAAACCGACGACGAGGAGGATCAGTCCGAGCGCCAGGAACTCGAACATGCTGAAGGCTCCGTAGCCGTACTCCGCCGACATGGAGGCGACCAGCAGGTTCGTCGACGTGCCGATCAGGGTGCAGGTGCCGCCGATGATCGAGAGGTAGGAGAGGGGGAGCAGGATCCGCGACGGCGACACGCCGTAGTGCTTCCCGATCTGGATGCCGACCGGCATCAGGATCGCCAGCGCGGCGGTGTTGTTGATGAAGGCCGAAAGCACGCCGCAGACCAGGATCAGGGCGATCGCGGCGGCCCAGTGCGTGTGGCCGGACAACTGCGCGAGCTTCTGGCCGAAGCGGTCGATCAGACCGGTATGGGTCAGCCCGTAGCTCAGGATGAACATCATCATCACGGTGATGACGGCGTCGTTGCTGAAACCGCGGATCGCCTCCTGGGGCGTCACCAGCCCGAACAGGAGCAGCAGCCCCAGGCTGGAGAGGGCGACCGCGTCGATCCGCAGCCACTCGAAGCTGAACGCCAGGAACGTGAAGACGATGACGGCGACGAGGATCCAGATGTCCATCGGCGTTTCCGGTTCTCAGCCGACCGGCAGGCGTCGGTGCGAGGCGACCGGCATCGAGCGCCTCACCTCGGCGACGCGGCCGCGGTCGATCTCGGCGATCGCGATGCCGGGCCCGTCGCCGGCGTCGGCCAGGACGTGGCCCCAAGGGTCGATGATCACCGAGTGGCCGTAGCTGTGCCGGAGCCCGCGGTCGTCGTGGCGACCGGTCTGGGCGGCCGCCAGCACGTAGCACTGGGTCTCGATCGCGCGGGCCCGCAGCAGCGGGAACCAGTGGTCCTTGCCGGTCATCAGGGTGAAGGCCGACGGGACGGTCAGAACCTCCGCACCCTCCCGGGCCAGCTTCAGGTAGAGCTCGGGGAAGCGCATGTCGTAGCAGATCGTGAGACCGAGCCGCGCCAGCGGCGTGTCGACGGTCACGATGTCCTCGCCGGGCACGGCCGTCTTCGACTCCAGGAACCGCACCTCCGGGGAGACGTCGACGTCGAAGAGATGGATCTTGCGGTAGGTGGCGACGATCTCCCCCTGCGGGTCGAACAGGACGCTGGTGTTGTAGCAGCGTTCGCTCTCGTGCGGTGCCTTCTCGTTGTAGGAGCCGAGCAGCAAGTAGATGCCGCGGTCCCGGGCCAGCGCGGCGAAGCGGGCGCAGGTGGCGCCCGACGTCGGTTCGGCCAGCTTGACCTTCTCCTTGTGCGGCCCGAGGTAGTTCGTGTTCTCGGGCGTGGAGACGAACGTGGCCCCGCGGTCCGCCGCGGTCTCGATCCAGTGCCGGGCGGTTTCCCAGTTCGCCTGCTCGTCCGAGGTGGAACCCATCTGGACCACCGCGGCGAGGAATGTCGACGTGTCGGCCATACCTACAGCGCTCCCATGCCGGCGAGCTTAGCGCCGCGATGGTGGTGGGCGGGTTCCGGGCTAAGCTTCGACTACCCATGTGCGGGATCGTCGGCATCCTGATGCGCCCCCACCCCGAACCGGCGATCGACTCGCGCGAGCTGCTGGAGGGCCTCGCGGCCGCCGGCCGCGCCGCCAGGGCCGCGGTGAACGATTTCGGCGCCGCCGAGACGCAGGAGCTGGCCATGACCCTGTCCGATGCCGCCTCCGGGCTGGCCGGCTGGGACCGGCGGTTGCGCGCTCGTCCGTCCGTCCGGGCCCTGGTGCGCGATGAGGCGCTGCGAGCCGCGATCGCCGATGCGGTGCGGCCGTGCTCGGCGGCGGTGAACCGGCTGGGAGCGCGTCTCGACGACGGCGCTGGCCGCTTGGGCGACGTGGGACTCGAAGCGGTGAACCGTGCCGGCGCCGCGCTCGCCGACGCCGAGTGGGCGATCCGCCGCGACCGGCTACGGACCGCGGCCGAAGTCGGTGCGCTGGCGCCGGCCGGGGCCAGCGACGCCGGGCTCGATGTTCTCATCGCCGTTCAGCAGGCCTTCTCCTCGCTCGACCGGCTCGAGATCCGCGGCCGGGACTCGGCCGGGCTGTTTCTGCTGCTTTCCGGACATGGCCTCGACCTGGACGATCCGGCGATCCGTGCCGAACTCGACAGCCGGGCAGGAGATCCGTTGTTCGGTCATCGCGCCGTCCAGTTGGACGTTGGACGGATCGGCCTGGTCTACAAGTGCGCCGAGGAGATCGGAGAACTGGGCGACAACGTCCGTTTCCTGCGCGACGCGGTCGCCTCCGATCCCTTGCTGGCGGCGGCGCTCGGGAGCCCGGACGTCGAGGCGGCCGTGCTCGGGCACACGCGCTGGGCCAGCGTCGGCCGGATCAACGAGGCGAACGCGCATCCGCTGAACGATGCGGAGCGGCCGCCCCGGGTGATCGCAGCGATCAACGGCGACATCGACAACCACGCCGACCTGACGGTGCTCGAGAACCTGGAGTTCGACTCGCGCATCACCACGGACGCGAAGGTGATGCCGGTTCTCATGTCGCGCCGGCTGGCCGGCGGCGACACGACCTTCGACGCCTTCCGCGAGACAGTGGCCGCGTTCGAGGGTTCGCTCGCTCTCGGCGCTCTCACCTGGGACGACCCGTCACGGCTCTACCTGGCGACCCAGGGCAGCGGCCAGGGCCTCTACGTCGGGCTGGCCGATCACGCCTTCGTGGTCGCCAGCGAACCCTACGGCCTGGTCGAGGAGACCTCGACCTGGCTGCGCCTGGACGGCGAGGCGGAACCGGACCGCGCCGGCGCCGGTTGGGGCGAGATCGCCGTGCTCGACGCCGATCGCGCCGGCGAGCTGGAGGGCATGGAACGGTACTCGGCCGGAGGCTCGCCGCTGCCGGTGGCGCCGGAAGAGCTCGACCATGCCGAGATCACGACCCGCGACATCGACCGGGGCGAGTTCCCGCACTTCCTGCTCAAGGAGATCAGCGAGGCGCCGCGTTCCGTGCGCAACACGGTGCGCGGCAAGCTGCGGGAGGACGCGACCGGGCGCCTGCGGGTTTCGGTCGGTGAGCGGACGTTGCCAGAGGCGGTTGAGCGCGGCCTGCGGGAGGGGACGGTCGCGCGCATCGTCGTCACCGGTCAGGGCACAGCGGCCGTCGCCGGCCAGGGCATCGCCGGGGCGATCGAGGGACGGCTGCGCGAGCGTGGCCTCAGCCGCCCGCGGGTCGACGCGATGCCGGCCACCGAGCTCTCGGGCTTCCACCTGGCGCCTGACATGCACGACACGCTGGTCGTCGCGGTCAGCCAGTCCGGCACGACGACGGACACGCTGCGCACGGTCAACCTGGCGCAGCGGCGGGGCGCCCGCGCGATCGCGATCGTGAACCGCCGCAACTCGGATCTGGCGGACCGGGCGGACGGTGTGCTCTACACCTCGGACGGGCGGGATGTCGAGATGAGCGTCGCGTCGACCAAGGCCTTCTACTCCCAGATCGCGGCGGGGATGCTGCTCGCCGTGGCAATCGCCGACCAGGTCGCGGGCGGGCCCGACGAACGCCCCGCCGCCGACCGCCTCCTGCGGGAGCTGCGGAACCTGCCCGGCGCGATGGAACGCACCCTCGCCCTGCGGCCCGTGATCGCCGCCGCCGCCAGGGAGTACGCGCCGCGATTGCGGGACTGGTCGGTGGTCGGCAACGGCCTCGACCGCATCGCCGCGGAGGAGATTCGGATCAAGCTCTCGGAGCTCTGCTACAAGGCGATCGCCTGCGACGCGACGGAGGACAAGAAGCACATCGACCTGTCGTCCGAACCGCTGATCCTGGTCTGCGCGACCGGAGTCCAGGGCTCGACGGCGGCCGACACCCGGAAGGAGATCGACGTCTACCGCGCCCACCGCGCGACGCCCGTCGTCATCGCATCCGAGGGCGCGGCGTTCCCGTCCGCGGCGGCTGTGATCGAAGTGCCCGAGGTGCCGCCCGAGCTGTCCTTCGTGCTGGCGACCGTGGTCGGTCACCTGTTCGGCTACCACGCGGCCCTCGCCATCGACGACCTCGCCAGGCCGCTGCGGGCGATTCGCGCGGCGGTGGACGACGTGGTTGCCGGCGGCAAGGCGCGGCCGGTGGTTCGCCTGCGCGAGGTCGCCGGCGCCGAGATCGACGCCGTCAGCGAGGGTCTGGCCGGCGGCGGCTACGACGGCAACCTGCACGTCGGCCGGGCGGTGCGGCTGGCGGTGGCGCTCGACGGCCTAGTCGATGCGGCCGCCGGCGGCGAGGAGAGCGCGCTGGCGGAGTTGCGAGACGCTCTCACTCCGGCGATCGACGACCTCACGCGGCATATCGACACGATCAAGCACCAGGCGAAGACGGTCACCGTGGGCATTTCGCGCCACGACCAGACCCTGGGCCGGATGTCCCTGGACGCGGCGCTCCGCCAGGCCGGTTCGCCGGAGGAGTCGATCTCGGCCGAGGATCGAGAGACGATGAGCGCGCTCGACCCCTTCGTCGACCAGGTTCTCGGGTACGTCCGCTACCGGCTCCGGGCAGGCGGGGACGGCCCGCCGCCCGGCGACGACGCCACGATCCGGGTCCTGCGCGCCGGCGGCCTTTGCCGCGACCTGCAGTCGCGCACGGTTCGGCAGCCGCTGCTCCAGGGCACGAAGTACATGGTGGCCGTCGAAGGCCGGCTGATGGCGGCCAGGGGGCGGACCGATGGACGGGTCTTCATCGTCGTGCCGGAAGTCACGGACGGCGAGGTCTCGGCCCTGGTCCTGATCCACGTGCGCTTCCGGGAACGGGCGGAGGCTCCCGCGCTGCGGCGCCTGCTGTCGGACTACCGCGAGCGGTACGACGGTCTCCGGGATCACGTGCTCAGGAAAGCGCCGGAGTTCGACGACCGGCTGCTGGCCGAGCTCCCGGTCGAGGACCTGTTGATCGACCCCGTGGCCCAGCTCGCCGACCGCTGGCGGACCACCCATTCCGGGGGCGCCTCGTGAGAGTCCTGCTGACCGGCAGCGCCGGATTCATCGGCTTCCACGTCGCCCGGGCCCTGCTCGAGCGCGGCGACGAGGTGATCGGCTACGACAACTTCAATCCGTACTACGACCCCAAACTCAAGGAGCGGCGCAACGCCATCCTCGAGGAGCAACCCAACTTCCGCCTCGTGCGCGCCGACATTGTCGACCGCGAGTCCCTGCAGGACTCCTTCGACGACCTCATCCGCGGCGTCTCCGGCACGGAGACCAGGGTCTGCCACCTCGCGGCCCAGGCCGGAGTGCGGCACTCGATCGACCATCCGAACCAGTTCGTGCGCGACAACGTGCAGGCCTTCACGTACATCCTCGAACTGTGCCGCGACCACGAGGTCGGCGGCCTGATCTACGCCTCCAGCAGCTCGGTCTACGGCAACAGCACGCGCGAGCGGCTGAGCGAGACGGACAGCACGTCGTCCCAGTGCTCGCTCTACGGCGCGACGAAGAAGATGAACGAGCTGATGGCGTCCGTGTACCACCACCTCTACGGCATGCGCGTCACGGGCCTGCGTTTCTTCACGGTCTACGGCCCGTGGGGGCGGCCCGACATGGCGCTGTTTCTCTTCACCGGCGCCCTGCTCCGCGGCGAGCCGATCAATGTCTTCGGACACGGCCGGATGCACCGGGACTTCACCTACATCGACGACATCGTCGCCGGCGTCGTCTCGGCGATCGACCGCAACCACGAGGACCTCGTCTGCAACCTCGCCGCCGGCCGCACCGAGGAACTGATGGAGTTCATCCGGCAGATCGAACGGAGTTGCGGCCGGGAAGGCGAGAAGGAGTTCCTGCCCATGCAGCCGGGAGACGTGGTTCGCACGTCGGCCGACCTCACGCGCGCCAGTGAGTACCTCGACTACGAGCCCACGATCGCGATCGCCGAGGGCATCCCGCGCTTCGTCGAGTGGTACCGCGAGTACTACGGCCTCTAGCTCGGTGCGCGGGTCTTCTGACCCGCTGCCGCCGTAGGCGGCCAGGAAGGCTGCGCCGCCAAGCGTCGCGGCCTCAGCCGGTCGAAGGAACTGAGGTTGAAGGAACGGAGGTCGCTTCGCGGAGGACGGACATCGTCCCGGTTGGCTCATCCACAACGCCAAGGACGACCGTGTACTCCCCTTCCCAGAGCTTCACGCCCAGGTCGACGAAGTGAAAGCCCGCATGGGACTGGAGGCCCTCGGGGCCTCCAAGCTCGAGGAGCATCCGCCGCACCGGAGTCCGGTACCCCTTGTTCCTCTCCACGGCCATCAGCCAGAGGCCCAGCGCGCCCCTGTCGCCATCGGGGCCTGGCAGCAGCGTTGCCGCCAACTCGGGAATCGCCACCCGGACCACGAGCTCGTGAACGTCTTCGCGGTTCCTGCGTCTTCGGCGCCGATCGTCGTCCGCCTCGACAGGCGTTGTCGGCGCGAAGCGCATCGCTACGCTCAAGGGGTTCGCGGCCTCGGCGAGCCAGTCCCCATCCAGCCAGGCCGTACTGACGAGCCGGTCGGCGATCATCTGATCTCGTGACTTGTCCTGCCAGGACCGGCGATAAGCCAGGCGGTACCCCTGGTTGCGAAGGGATCGAGCCAGTTCCACATCGATCTGCCTCAACTCGCCCGGCTTGTGGTCGGCGACCGTGACGGCCAACTCGTAGGAAGCGTCCAGGTGTTCTTCCGCGTCGTCCAGCAAGGGCCCCAGAGCGTTCGAGTTGAACAGGGTGCGACCACCTGTCTTGCGGGAAAGATACGCCATGCCGCCCTGCCGGTTCAGTCTCCAGGAGCGCCCAGAGGAGGAAATGGAGGGCACGCCACCCGCGTCCAGCATGTAGAGCGTCGTGTTGTTCGCGTTCGCATGCGCGGCCACCTGGTCGAAGAGTCTGCTCGATTCTCCGCCCGGTCCCAACAGAGCCGCCCCTCCGCCGGACCCCACGCCAAGACAGAACTGGACTACGTAGTCGTGGAGCTCTTCTCCCGGCACTTGAGCGAAGCCGTTGCCGACGTAGAGGACTATCTTCCTGCCGGGAACACCGCTGAACGCCGTGACGACATCCCAAAGGGCATCCAGTCGTTCCGCTGTCCGCCGCTTCTCCCGCACTTCGTAGCCCTTGACGAGGGCCGTCACCTGAGGGAACCCTTCCCCGCAGCCATCGCCGTACGGCGCGAAGAGGACTTCGCCGACCTGCTCCCTTGCGCGTTGGAAGTGCCGCCCGGTCTGACGAGACCGCCACTTGGGCAGGGGCAGCGCTGCGGCCGCAGCCAGTACGGCATCCAGATCTTCCGTCGGGGGCACCCGGATCTGTACTTGGTCCCCGGACGTGACCAGAGCGAACCGCGCGTTCCAGGCGCGAAGGGCCTCCGCTTCGCGCTGCACCCTGTGCAGGAAGCGCCTGCGGTCGAAGAACCGGGTACCGGCCTCGTCGAAGTAGACGACGACGCTGACGGGCGGCCCCTGCGGCTCCTCCGCTACCACCGCGCCAGCGGCGCCGTCCGGTGCGTGCTCGCGCAAGAGCGTACGCCGAAACCCCGTGATCTCGACGCGTTCGCCATCCACATGGACGACGAAGTCCTCCTGCTCCAGGTCTGTCACGGGGTCACCGCGCCGGCCCGTCACCACGACGTGGACGAGTACCTCGGTCACGGACACCGTGTCCGCAAAGGTCTGCGCGGCGGCCGGTTCCTGAGCTGCGTGCACCGGGACACTCAGTACGAGCCCCAGGAGCAGACTCCCGGTTAGCCGTCTAGCGAGGCGCAGTCGGGTACTTGAGAGAGGTACGCCGCCAGGGGGCCGCGTACAAGACCGTTGCAGTCCGGGGGCCACTCACACGGGGTCCCAACGGACGATACAAATCGAGATGCAAGTGTCGAGTCGAAGAGCCGACATCTCAAGACAGTTGTTCCGCCGGATAGTGCAGAGCTGCTCTCGATGCTCCGGAGGGTCGGTCACCGAGGCAATCGTCGTACTGGCGCCAACAGTCGTCAACCCGGGACTGGTGTTCGACGTAGCACTGTCTGATACACCACTGAACAGGCTGGGGAAACGCAGAACGACCGGCCACTTCGTCGTCCGGACCCTGGGAAGCACGTTGGACGACCGTTTCTTGGTGCTGCGCGTCGGCGCTAGCGCTTTCAGCGGCGGAACCGTTGTGCGGACCCGGGGAGGTACCTCGGAGAACCGCCCCTTGATGCTGCGCGTTAGCTTCGGGGCCTTCAGCGGCAGGGGAATCAGCCGTTGCCGAGACGCTGAGGGCCGTGCCAATGGGTGCGAGCACCATCACCGCTAGAGCCACACCCACCCATGCGAGTGGTGATTTGGTCAGAGTGGCGATAGGGCTCCGGATTCTGCTTCCGAACATCTCATCTTCCCTCCAGCATCCGTTTCGGGTCCAAGAGAGGACAGATGGCAGAACCGTAGCACGCGCCGGCTGTCAGGCCAGCTCGGCTATCCCTAGCGCGGCGGGGCATCCAGCCGCGCCGCCCAGGCCGCGGTCCGCTGCCGCATCGCTGGCGCGTCCTCGGGCAGGATCATGCCCTGCTCGATCGAACGGTCCAGTGCCGTGTTCCAGGCATCGAGATAGTGCTGGCTGTCCGGGTACAGGGCCGCTAGCTGTTCGCTGTCGAAATCGGTCGCGGTGCCGTACAGGAACCCGAACCGCGTCCCTTCCCTCTGCGTTCCGAAGCCGCTGTGCGAGGCGGTCGGCGCTTCGAGCTCCGGCAAGCGGATGCCGCCCCTGGCGTTGCCGTGCTCGTCCCGGACGACCTCGGGATTGGGATCGCCGGCCTTCATCTCGACGCGCGGCATGCTCGGTGGTTCGACACCGTCCGTGATCCAGCGGTGCAGGTGCCGGATCGCGGCCTGGTACACGGGCGTGTAGGACAGCCAATTGGAGCCTTCGACGGTGCGTTCCTTCGGTCTCGCCGCGGATACGTGCGAAGTCCCTGCCACCTCCCAGAGCCGGAAGCGGGCCGAGTCCGGCTCTCGTACGGAGTAGTAGCTGGTCAGCTCGGTCTCCGAGTTGACGACGATGACCGGGACATCCAGGTCGGATCGGACCGGTGCGAGAGTGCGTCCCCGGCGTCCGCCGCCGCGCTCGGAAGCGAACGGCACGACGCCGCCGAAGTCGATGAACGGCAGATAGCCGTCGAACACCTCCGTCAGCGGGTGGACACCGTTGATGTAGGTGCGCAAGCGCGCGGCGGACTGGGAGGCGCCCGCCGCGATCAGCCGCTCGACCTCCAGGCCGCCCATCGGGTCCAGGCCTTCCCGGTCGCGTTCCGGACCGATGACGCGGGCAACCTGCGTGAAGATGTCGTAGGACCAGGCGTCTCCGGGGTGTTCGAGCGAGCCGTAGCGTTGCGGGTCCCAAGCCTTGAGTCCGCCGGGGTTCTGCGGGAAACCGTGGACGCCGACCTTCTGCGCGGATACGCCCACCCAGGCATAGCCGCGCAGGGCCTCGTCGCTGGCGGAACCCAGTTCGAAGCCGGCGGTGACGTTCAGCCAGAAGACGATGACCGTGCCGTTGAATGCCGACGCGTCGTTCGGTCGGACCACCAGCAGGCGTGTCTTGTAGTTGGCCTTGTCGGCCGACGCCCGCGTGTTCCACTGGCCGTCCGCGCCCTGGGCGCCAGAGGCGAGTTCGTACGCGGTCGCCTCGCCCTCCAGGAAGTACTCCTCGGTCAGATAGCCGCGATCCGCGACGTTCACCGCGGCGAACGGCGTGCCGCGTTCCCCGCCCGTGATGGGCCCGGAGAGGGTTGGCGCATTCGGGGTGGCGGCGAAGGCCGCGCCGAGCGCCAGCAGGATCGCTGCGAACGTCATCTGGCTGATCCTCTTCGCGGTGTCTTCCATCTCTTGGGTCCTCCAGCTTCTGGAACGTTCCAGGTTCCGGGTATCGTAGCCGCCCTCTCCCCACCCAGAATCTCAGGAGTTCCAGCGTGAAGGTAGCCCAGGGCGTAGCCGAGTACCTCAAGCGGGAGGGTGTCGAGTTCATCGTCGCCTACCCGGTCAACCCGATCATCGAGGCCGCGGCGGTGGCGGACATCCGCACCGTGATCGTTCGCCAGGAACGGATCGGCCTGCACATGGCCGACGCGGTCAGCCGGCTGAGTTCGGGGAAGCAACTCGGGGTGTTCACGATGCAGAGCGGACCCGGGACCGAGAACGCCTTCGGCGGCGTGGCGCAGGCCTACGGCGAATCGGCGCCCATCCTGGTCATGCCGATGGGGTACAGCCGCCGGGCAATGCACGTGGCGCCGAACTTCAACGCTGTGGCCAACTTCCAGCACGTGACGAAGTGGTGCGAGCCGCTCAGTATGGGCAAGGCGCTGCCCGAGGTGATGCGCCGGGCCTTCACCCAGCTTCGTTCCGGCCGGCCGGGACCGGTGATGGTCGAGGTGCCGGCGGACGTCTTCGGCGAAGACGTGCCGGACGATCTGGGACCCCGCCCGAGCGGAACGGTACGCGTGGGTCCCGATCCGGGCCTGGTGAGCCAGGCCGCGGAGATGCTGGCGGGGGCCGAGCGGCCGGTGATCTACGCCGGTCAGGGTGTCCACTACGCGGAGGCCTGGGACGAACTGCGGCGCCTGGCGGAGCTGCTCAACGCGCCGGTGACGACCAGCCTGGGCGGCAAGAGCGCCTTCAACGAGGATCATCCCCTGTCGCTCGGCTCGGGCGGCCGCGCGGTGCCGAAGACGGTCCACGAGTTCCTGGGTGCCGCCGACGTGATCTTCGGCATCGGCTGCAGCTTCACGACCACCGCGTTCGGCATCTACTTCGGCAAGTACCTGCAGGCGAAGTATCTGCACGCGACCCTCGATCCAGTCGACCTGAACAAGAACGTCGCCTCGGAATGCGTCGTGGCGGGCGACGCGAAGCTGACGCTGGCCGCCCTGATCGCCGAGCTGGAAGGGCAGTCGTTGCCGCACGCGGCCTCGCGGGCCGAGTCCGTGCCGGCGGAGATCGAACGGATCCGCTCCGGCTGGCTCGACGAGTGGATGCCGAAGCTGAGCTCCGAGGGAACGCCGCTGTCGCCCTACCGGGTGCTGTGGGACCTGATGCACACGGTCGAGCGCGACAACGTGATCATCACCCACGACGCCGGTTCGCCGCGTGACCAGATCTCGCCGTTCTGGCGCAGCACGACGCCGCTCTCCTACATCGGCTGGGGCAAGACGACCCAGCTCGGCTACGGCCTCGGCCTGGCGATGGGCGCCAAGCTGGCCCAGCCGGACAAGCTCTGCATCAACGTCTGGGGCGACGCCGCGATCGGCTTCACCGGCATGGACTTCGAGACTGCGGTCCGCGAACGCCTGCCGATCCTCTCGATCCTCTTCAACAACTTCTCGATGGCGATCGAACTGCCCATCATGCAGGTGGCGACCGAGAAGTACCGCAGCACCGACATCTCCGGCCACTACGCCGACATGGCGAAGGCCTTCGGCGGCTACGGTGAACGGGTGACCGAGCCGGCGGAGATCGTGCCCGCGATTCAGCGCGGCATCGCGGCGACCGAGTCGGGCACGCCGGCCCTGCTGGAGTTCATCACCGAGAAGGAGATCGGCATCTCCAGCTACTAGGGCCTAGTCGCAGCACACCGGCGGTCCCAGCAGCGACGGCGCCGGCGCCTTGCGGGCGATCGCGCTGTCGATCGCCTTTGGCAGGACGGTGACGATCTTCTCGATCTCCTCGTCGCCGAGGATGAAGGGCGGGCCCAGGCAGACGACATCGCGGGCCGGGTCGTTGCCGCCGGGGTAGAAGAAGACGTCCATCGACAGGCCGGCGGCCACGACGGCGTTGACCAGCGAGAGTTCGGCCGGGAACGGCTCCAGCGTTTCGCGGTCCTGGACGATCTCGATGCCGTAGAGCAGGCCGCGGCCGCGGACCTCGGCGATGTGGGGATGGTCGGCGAAGGTCTCCCTCAGGCGCTCGCCGAGCACCGCGCCGACGGTGGCGGCGCGTTCGACGAGTTCCTCGTCCTCGAGGATGCGCAGCACCTCGGTGGCCGCGGCGCAGGCGGGCGAGTGAGCGCCGTACGTGAAGAACATCACCGAGTCTCCCGCCTCCGCGATGGGCGCGGTGACCTCCTCGCGGGCGCAGATCGCGACCAGGGGCGCGTAGCCGCCGGTCAGCCCCTTGCCGCCGACCAGGATGTCGGGCACCAGGTCCCAGTGGTCCACGCCGAACTTGCGGCCGGTCCGCCCGTAGCCGGTCATCACTTCGTCGGCGATCAGCAGGATGCCGTGCCGCCTGCAGATGCGGGCGACCCGCTCCAGGTAGTCGCCCGGAGGCACGAGCGCGCCGGCGTTCGAGCCGACGATCGGCTCGACGACGAAGGCCGCGATCTCTTCGGGGCCGATCTCCTCGAACACGCGCTCCACCTCGTCGGCGCAGGCGATGTCGCAGCCGGGAAACGTCTTGCCGAGCGGGCAGCGCATGCAGTAGTGGGCGGGCGGCCGCGGCTGGTCGGTCTGCTCGTCGACCAGCCAGGGCTCGAAGCCCGCCCGGCGTCCCTGGTGCCCGCCCACGGCGAGCGTGGCCATCGTGGCGCCGTGGTAGGAGAGTTGGCGCCCGAACACCCGCCAGCGCTCGGGACGCCCCGCCGACAGGTGGTGCTGGCGCGCGAACCGGATCGCCAGGTCCATTGCCTCGGAGCCGCCGCTCGCGAACAGGACCCGGTTGATGTCGCCGGGCAGCCAGCGGGTGCGCATGCGGTGGACCAGCTCCGCTCGCGCGGGGGTCGCGAAGGGAGGCACGATGTAGTCGGTCTGCGCCGCGGCCCGCGCGTAGGCCTCCCCCACTTCTCGCCGCCCGTGCCCGATGTTCGAGACGATGGCGCCGCCGGCGGCGTCGAGAATCCGGCGGCCGGTGGGCGTGATCATGTAGCAGCCCTCGGCGGCCGCCACCTCCAGCGGCGCCCTGCCCTGACCCAGGAACGGGTAGTCGTGGGCGTGCGCCAGGCCCGTGCCCGCGGTCGATCGGGAATCGGCGGTGTCCATGGCTTGAGAATAGCCCCTTGGCGGGCTTGTAGACTGGCGCGCGGCGCGGCGGCCGTCGGAGCATGAACGGAATCCACGACATGGGCGGGATGCACGGCTTCGGCGCCGTGGACCGGCGTCCGGACGAGGCCTTGTTCCCGGAGGCCTGGCAGGGCCGGGTCTGCGCCCTGGCGGGCTACGCCATCGGGGCCGGCCTGGCGAACCTCGACGCCTTCCGTCATGCGGTCGAGCGGATGCCGGCGGACCGCTACCTTGCGGACGGCTACTACGGCCGCTGGCTCTACGCGCTGGAGACGCTGGCGGGGGAACGGCTGGGCGGCGACGCGGCGGTCGAGCGGCCCGATCACGTGGGCTCGGTCGTGCGCGAGGTCGACCGCGAGGCCCGGTTCGCGGTCGGCGACGCGGTGCGCACCTGGAACCGGCACCCGCAGGGGCACACGCGGCTGCCCGGCTACGCCCGCGATCGGAGGGGAGTGATCGCCGAGGTCCATCCGGCCTGCGTCTATCCCGACACGAACGCCGAGGGCCGGGGCGAGTCGCCGGAGTACCTCTACACCGTCGCCTTCGACAGCCGGGAGCTCTGGGGCGAGGAGGCGGAAGCCGGCGCCACCGTCTACATCGATTTGTTCGAGCCGTACCTGGAGGTTCTCGAATGACGATGGCACTACGCACCGAGGCGATCGAGACGCTGCTGGTGGAGAAGGGGCTGGTCAAGTCCGCGGCCGTCGACGCCTTGGTCGAACGCTACGAGCAGGACATCGGGCCGCTGCGCGGCGCCCGGGTGGTGGCCAAGGCCTGGACCGATCCGAAGTTCAGGGCGCGGCTGCTCGAGGACGGGATGCCCGCCATCAGGGAATTGGGCTTCGGCGACAACACGGACGCCCACGTCGCCCGTCTGGTGGTCAAGGAGAACACGGAGTCCGTCCACAACCTGATCGTCTGCACGCTCTGTTCGTGCTACCCGTGGGCGGTGCTCGGACTGCCGCCGGCCTGGTACAAGTCGCCCGCCTACCGGTCGCGCGCGGTGCGGGAACCGCGTCGGCTCCTCGCAGAGTTGGGGCTCGACCTGTCCCCGGACGTCGAAGTGCGGGTCTGGGATTCCAGCGCCGAGGTCCGCTACATGGTCCTGCCGCAGCGGCCGGAGGGCACGGACGGCCTGGGCGCGGAGGAGCTGACCGACCTCGTCACCCGCGATTCGATGATCGGCGTCGAGCGACTCCAGCGGACGAGATGAACCTGCCTGTCCGCCTGGATGAGGACGGTGCCGCCGCGCCTCCGCGCGAAAACGGGGAACTGGCGTTCAGCGCGCCCTGGGAGAGCCGCCTGTTCGGGCTGACGATGGCTCTGGTGGAGGCCGGGCGCCTCGACTGGGAGGCGTTTCGCGGGCGATTGATCGGCGCGATCGCTGCCTGGGAAGCAACCGCTCGCGACGAGGAGTGGAGCTACTGGCTGCGCTGGCAGGAGGCTCTCGAGGACTCGCTCGAAGCGGCGGGACTTGTCGCGGTGCCGGAGATCGACCGCCTGACCGGACAGTTCGCGGCCCGGCCGCACGGCCACGATCACCGCCACGACCGCGACCATCACCACGAACACTCGATGGAGAACGACGAATGACGGCTCAACTTCTCGCAGGCCAACCGGTGGCCGAGGCCGTGCTGGCGGAAGTCGCGGAACGGGTCGAGGAACTCGCCTCCACGGGCGTCAAGCCGGGCCTGGGCACGATTCTGGTCGGTGACGACGCGGCATCCGCGGGCTACGTGCGCAAGAAGCACGAGACCTGCGAGGAGGTCGGCGTCGCTTCGTTTCACGAACAGGTGTCGGCGGACGCCGGCCAGGAGGCGCTGCTCGCCGCCGTCGACCGTTTCAACGAGGACCCCGAAGTCGACGCCTACATCATCCAGCACCCGGTGCCTTCCGGCTTCGACTTCAACGAAGCTCTCGCCCGCATGGACCCGAAGAAGGACGCGGATGGTCTGCATCCGGTGAACCTCGGCAAGCTGGTGCTGCAGGAGAAGGGCCCGGTGCCGTGCACTCCGGCGGGCATCCAGGCGATGCTGATGCACTACGGGATCGACATCGGCGGTCGTGAGGTGGTCGTCCTGGGCCGGGGGCCCACTCTGGGCCGTCCGCTCGCGCTGCTGCTCACCCTCAAGCAGCCCGGCGCGAACGCCGTGATCACGGTCGTGCATACGGGCGCCAGGGACGTGACCCCGTTCACGCGCCGCGCCGACATCGTGGTCGCGGCGCTCGGCGTGCCGCGCTTCGTGAAACCGGAGATGATCAAGCCGGGCGCCGTCGTCGTCAGCGGCGGCATCAGTTGGGAGGGCAGGAAGCTCCTGCCCGACGTCGACGAGTCCGTCGGCGAAGTGGCGAGCTGGATCACTCCGCGGCTTGGCGGTGTCGGTCCGACGACGGTTGCGATGCTGCTGCGGAACACCGTGCTCGCGGCGGCGGATCGGGAGGCGTGAAGTGAGACGTTTACTGTTGATCCTTCTCTTCTTCGCGGCGCCGGCCGGCGCTCAGGATCTGATCGGATTCCATCCCGACCGGGTCGAGGCTCAGCGTGAGATGGAGCAGCGGGCCGACGATTGGATCGTCGCGGACGAGCTGCTGGAGTGGAACCGGCTGATGACCCCGCGGCCTCATCATGCCGGGGCGCCGCAGACCGAAGCGAACGCGCGCTGGATGGTCGAGCGGTTCAGGGAGTGGGGCTTCGAAGCCGGGATCGAGACCTTCGACGTTCTCTTCCCGACCCCGCGGCTGCGGTCGCTGACCCTGCTGGAGCCGACACGGTTCGAGGCCTCGCTCGTCGAGGAGCCGGCGGCGGACGACGGCACCGCGGAGGTCGCGGTGGCCGAAGGGTTGCCGCCATTCAACGCCTTCTCGGCCGACGGCGACGTCACCGGGGATCTGGTCTACGTCAACCGGGGCGTGCCCGAGGACTACGAGGTGCTGGAGCGGCTGGGGATCGATGTCCGGGGGAAGATCGTCATCGTCCGTTACGGCGGCTCCTGGCGCGGCATCAAGCCGAAGGTCGCCTACGAGCGCGGAGCGATCGGCTGCCTCATCTTCAACGACCCGGGTGACGATGGCTACAGCCAGGGCGCCGGGTATCCGGACGGCTCGTTCAAGCACTCGAGCGCGGTGCAGCGGGGCTCCGTCCTGGACCTGCCGCTCCGTCCCGGCGATCCGCTGACGCCGATGCGTGGCGCCGTTGACGGCGAACCGCGACTCTCACGGGAAGACGCGGACACGCTGATGCGGATCCCGGTGCTGCCGATCGCCTGGCAGGACGCTCAGCCCCTGCTCGAGGCGCTGGGGGGCGAAACCGCACCCGGAGAGTGGCGCGGCGGCCTGCCGATCACCTACCGGATCGGCCCGGGCCCGGCCCGCGTGCGGCTCCAGCTCGAGTTCGACTGGAGTCTGGCGCCGGCGCACAACGTGATCGCCCGCATGCCGGGCACGGAGAGGCCGGACCAGTGGATCCTGCGCGGCAACCACCACGACGCCTGGGTGATCGGCGCCCGGGACCCGATCAGCGGCCTGGCCGGTCTGATGGCCGAGGCAAAGGCGCTCGGACGGCTGGCCCGGGAAGGCCACCCGCCGCGGCGGACTGTCGTCTACGCGGCCTGGGATGCCGAGGAACCGGGTCTGCTCGGTTCGACCGAGTGGGCCGAACACCACGCCGAGGCGCTGCGCGAGCACGCGGCGGTCTACATCAACACGGACTCGAACAGCCGCGGCTTCCTGCGCGCGGGCGGCTCCCACGCGCTCGAGACCCTGGTCAACCAGGTGGCGGGGGAGGTCGAGGACCCGCAGACGGGTGTCAGCGTGGGGGAGCGGCTGCTCGCGCTCCGGCGAGTCAACGGCGGCCGCGCGGAGTACGAGCGGCTCCAATCCTCGGGAAGACTGCGAATCGCGGCGCTGGGATCGGGCTCGGACTACTCGCCGTTCCTGCAGCACCTCGGCGTGTCGTCGCTGAATGTCGGCTACGGAGGCGAGGGTTCAGGCGGCGAGTACCACACCGCTTTCGACACGTTCGACTTCTTCCGCCGGTTCGTCGACCCCGGTGCGGTCTACGGCGCCGTGCTTGCCCGCACCGGGCTGCGTCTGACGCTGCGGCTCGCCAACGCCGACGTGCTCCCGTTCGAGTTCGGTACAACTGCCGCGACCGCCGGCCGGTACATCAACGAGGTGGCGGACCTGGCCGACGAGGAGCGCCGGAAGATCGAGCGCGAGAACGAGCTTCTGGACAGCGCCGCCCTGCGCCTGGCGGCCGATCCGACGAAACCGTTCGTCGAGCCGGAGGCTGATCCGCCGGCGCCGCACCTGAGCTTCGCGCCGCTCAGGAACGCGCACGATCGTCTCGGGCGGGCGGCGAAGGCCGCCGATCGCGCCCTGGCGGATGCCGTCCGGAGTGGGGACGCGGCCACCCAGGCGGCGCTCGACGCACTGGTCACGAAGAGCGAGCGACGGCTGACCCGGAGCGAGGGTCTGCCGCGCCGGCCGTGGTTCCGGCATCATCTTTACGCGCCGGGCATGTACACCGGTTACGGCGTGAAGACGTTGCCGGGAGTGCGGGAGGCGATCGAGCAGCGCGACTGGGACGAGGCCCAGGAGCAGATCGACATCGCCGCCGGCGTACTGGCCGCCTACGCGGAGCAGTTGGAACAGATGGCCGGGCTACGGGATCCGTAGAACCGTAGCCCGGCCACCTGAGGGGCCGGCGTCCGCTGGTCGACTTACGCGGCCGCCGTACGAACTGCTGCGCGCAGGAGGTTGTAGCCGCTGCCGTCGACGCGACGGCGGCTTTCGACATCCCGCTTGATGTCCTGAGCCCAGGCGCCTTCGGCGGCGCGGGGGCCCGCGATCAGGGAGAGAATCTCGGAGCCGAAGCCGGAACCGTACGAGAAGGCGGCCACCTGTTCGCCGGCCTTCAGGCCCTGGAGGGCGTTGGCGACCGCGATCCAGAGCGAGGCCGTGTACGAGTTGCCGGAGAGCCGGTTCCAGCGCATCGCCGGTTCGACCTTGTCGCCGTAGATCTGCTCGATCCGCTCGGCCGTCCAGCCGGCGACCTCACCGACCATGTGGAACGCCTTCTTGACCATCTTCGGGAATGGCACGTGGAAACAGATCGCCGAGAACTGCTCCAGCACGTCGGCCGGGTTCTCTCCCCGGGTGAGGGCGGAGAAGCACTCCTGAGCCGCCTTCTTGTAGCACTCGAGGCTCAGCTTGCCGTCGACGCGCGGGTAGGCCTCGCCGACCGGACGGTAGAAGTCGAACGCCGGCTGGCTCCAGGCGTGGGACTCGACTCCCACGGAGGCGATCTCGGGACGCTCCACGACGAAGGCGACGGCGCCGGCGCCCTGGGTCGGTTCACCGGGGTCGCCCTGCTCGTAGAGGGCGATGTCGGCGGCGACGACCAGGGCCGCCTTGTCGCGCGCGGCGCCGGACATGCGCCATTCGCAGGCCTGGCGCAGGGCCAGGGTGCCGCCGTAGCAGGCGTGCTTGACCTCGTAGGAGCGGATGTTCCCGGCAAGGCCGAGCTCGTCGGCCACGAAGGCGGAGAGGGGCCGGCTCATGTCGACCGCCGTTTCGGTGCCGACGGCGATCATGCCGATGTCTTCCACGTCGCCCTCCCAGCGGGAAAGGGCGCGCCGGGCCGCTTCGGAGGCCAGGTCGACGATGCTGAATTCCGGCGGGCAGAGCGAGATCTCGGAACAGCCCAGCCCGATGCGGTACTTGTCCGGGTCGACGCCGCGGAGCGACGCCAGTTCCTCCACCGGCATGGCCAGGGGCGGCAGGTGGAGTCCGATGGAAGCGATGCCCGTGTCGATCTTGGTCATTCTGTCTCTCCTCGCTGAATCGGGGTGATCTGCTGCCACGTGCGGGCTCTGGATTGGGCCGAAGTGTCGCCGATCAGCCGGTACGAAATGAAACGAGAAAGGGACAATAGCACGAAAATCCTGGTTGCGGGAGTTTTTCTTCTCGAAATATGACTGAACTATTGGAACTTTCAGGAATTCGTGAAAGTCCGCTCCTGGGGCGCACTCGTGGGCTGATCGTCGCCGCTTTGCGGCGGGTTTGTCCGCGGGCCGGAGGACTTGCGGCTACATGCTGCGGGCGCAGCGGAAGCCGGTGTTGTCGAGGCCGGAGTCCGGCGCCGAGTTGTTCCGATTCGCGTTGCGGTAGCCCTCGCAGTAGCTCGCTGCGCAAAGCCAGGAGCCGCCTTTCAGGACCTTCTCACCGCCTGCGCCCCCGGGGCGGTACCAGTCGTCGCACCACTCCCAGACGTTGCCGCCGAGGTCGAAGACGCCCAGCGCGTTCGGCGGATAGGAGCCGACAGGCGCCAGGTAGGTGTGACCGTCGGCCGCGTCGTCCCGGACGGGAAAGTCGCCCTGCCAGACGTTCGCAACCCAGCGACCCTCGGGAGCGGGTACGTTCCCCCAGGGGTAGTGGGCGCCGCCTTCGCCGTCGTCGCCGGCTGCGGCGGCGAGGTCCCATTCGGCCTCGGTCGGAAGGCGCTTGCCGCGCCACTCGCAGTAGGCCCTGGCGTCTCCCCAGCTCACATGGACGGCCGGGAGATCGGCTTCTGCTTCGGAACCCGGTCCGCGGGGATGACGCCAGTACGCGCCTTCGACCGCCAGCCACCAGGGAGTCCCCTGGGGCCGCTGCTCCAGCTCCGGGTTCGATGTGGCCTCCGGATGGAAGATGAGAGACCAGCCCCAGCGCTCCGCTTCCGTCACGAAGCCGGTCGCTTCGACGAACGCGGCGAAGTCGTGGTTCGTGACCTCGTAGGCGTCCAGATCGAAGGTGGCGACCTGCTGATCCCCGCCGGGGCGGGGAACGGTGCCGGCGGGCACGCGGACCATCCCTTCGGGCGGCGGTTCGGGGGTCGAGCACGCCGCGGCCGCGAGCAGCCCTGCTGCCAGGAGCATTGCGCGCGAGGTCATGGTCTCCACCCGAAGCGTTCCAGGTCGATGCGGCCCCGGCGGTCGAAGACGACTCCCTCTTCCTGGAGCAGGAAGCGCTGGCGTTCCACGCTCTCGAGCGGGTCGACGCCGCGTTCGCTGATCGAGCCCCTGACGTTGACCACGCGGTGCCACGGCACGCTCTCGTCTTCCAGGCGGGCCAGGGTGTAGCCAACCTGACGGGCGTTGCGCGGACGATTCGCCAGCTCGGCGATCTGACCGTAGGTCGCCACCCGGCCCTCCGGAATCAGCCGGACGATGCGCTTGAAGGTGTCGTGCACGCGGTTGGGGCCCTGGTCTCCGAGTGTCATCGTCGTCCGGCTGCGTGTTACCTTGAGGTCAGGCATGTCCTCCGCCGACCGAGGTCACAGCCGCCTCGACCGGCGGCGCAACTACGCCGCCCTCCTGGCCCACGGCCTGCTCGGAATGACGGGGTTCCGGCTGCTCCAGGCCCCGACCTTCCTGCCAACCTACATCAACCTCCTGACCGGCGCCAGCGCCGCGGTGGGCGTGGCCTCCGCCTGTCAGAGCCTGGGCATGTTTGTGTCGCCGCTGCTGAGCGCCGCGCTGGTCGAGCACCGCCGCCACGTCAAGTGGGTTGCCTTGCTGTTCGGCGGCGTGATGCGGTTCCAGATGTTGCTGCTGGCGTTGGTGGCGCTCTTCGCCCCGGTCGAGGTCGCGGTGTTCCTGGTCTGGCCGGTGCTGCTGGTGTGGGGCTTCTCCAGCGGGATGCAGATGGTCGCGTTCAACCTGCTGTTCGCGAAGTCCGTACCGGTCGGTCGTCGCGGGCGGCTCCAGGGAACCCGAAACCTGGCAGCGGGGACTTCCGTGATTCTGCTCTCGGTGGCCGCGGGCTGGGTGCTTGACCGGCACGGCTTTCCCCGCGGCTATGGCCTGACCTTCCTGGGCGCCGCGCTGCTGGCCGCGACCGGGCTGGCGTTCATGGGCTTCATTCGCGAGCCGGCGGCCCTCGACGTCCACGACGCGGGACTCGACCTGCGCGCCCGACTCGGCAAGCTGCCCGACCTTCTGCGGTCCGACCCGCACTACGCTCGCTTCCTCACTGCGCGGCTGCTGACCGGCGCCGGCCGGGGCGCCCTGCCGTTCTACGTCCTCCTCGTCGGTGAACGGTTCGGCGTCAGCGGAGCGCGTCTGGCCGGTCTGACTGTCACCTTCGCGGCCGCGCAGTCGGTGGGCGCGCTGGTCTGGGGCCTGCTGGGCGACCGCTCGGGATATCGCGCCGTCTACGTGCTGGCGCTCGGTTCCTGGATTCTCGGCAGCCTGACCGTTCTCTGGGCGCCGGTCTTTCCGATCGCGTACGCGGTGTTCCTGTTGGTGGGGGCCGGGTTCTCCGGCGTGATGCTGGCGTCCCAGAACCTCGTCCTCGAGTTCGGCCGTGAGCGCGACCGTCCGATGCGTATCGCGGCGACCCACTCCCTGGCCGAGGCGAGCGGTGTGGCGGGATTTCTGACCGCCGGCGTGGTCAGCCAGCTGGCGCCGATCGAGAGCGTCTTCCTGATCGCGACCGTCCTGCATCTGCTGGCGCTACGGAAGTTGATTCGCATCGAAGACCCGCGGCGGGCGGCGCACCGGGCCACCGCGGACCACGCCTGAAGCGGCGATCGGCGCCGTCGCGGCTGGCCGCCAATCGGAATCTGGCACGACCCTTGCTTGTTCCCTGTGTGTCGGGATTGCAAGCGTCATCCCGAAGATGTGGAAACCATCGGAGGAGGTCCCCTCCAAGACAGATTCCTTCCTATACAGCGAGCGAACCGGCGGCGCGGCCGCGTGCTCGACACGCTTGGTCAGCCGTTTGCCAGTGCCTGTATGCCGGTAGAGCCTCCTGCTCGGAACCACCGACTCGCGCGTTCACGACGCGACGAGCCCTTCCAGAATCCCTCCAACCGGACCTCCTCCGCGCCACGTCCTCAGTTTGTTCTCCTGGTCGCCGTCGCCGCCTTCGACTAGTCGGCGGCGGCGGCCGACCGCGCCAGAATGGCGCGATTCAGAGGCTGAGGCGTTCGTCCAGGTAGCGCGGCACGGCGTCGACCGCTAGCCGTTTCTGGGCGCCCGTGTCGCGATCGCGCACGGTGACCGTCCGGTCCTCGAGGGTCTGACCGTCGACGGTGAAGCAGTACGGGGTTCCGGCCTCGTCCATCCGCGCGTAGCGCTTGCCGATCGACTGCTTCGCGTCGTACTGGATGCGGTAGCGGCGGCGCAGTTCGAGGTACAGGGACTCCGCGATCTCCGGCATGCCACCCTTGTTGACCAGGGGGAAGACGCCGGCGTGGATCGGAGCCAGACGGTGAGGGAAGCGCATCAGTTCGGAGGAAGGCCGGCTTTCGTCGACCGAGTAGGCCTCGCAGAGCAGAGCGAGTACACCCCGCGTGAGGCCCGCGGCGGGTTCGATCACGTGCGGCACGAACCGTTCCCGCGTCTCCGGGTCGAAGGTCTCCAGCTTGACGCCGCTCCACTCCTGGTGCTGCTCCAGGTCGAAACTGCCGCGGTGGGCCACGCCTTCCAGCTCGCCGAAATCCGGCTCGGTGAACGGATACTGGTACTCGACGTCGAAGGTCCCTTCGCCGGTCTGTGCGTAGTGGGCGAGTTCGGACGCCTCGTGGCGGCGAAGGCGCAGGCGGTCGCCGGCCAGACCGAGATTGCTCCACCAGTCCATCCGTTGCTTCGTCCAGTACTCGAACCAGAGCCTGGCCTCGGACGGATGGCAGAAGAACTCCATCTCCATCTGCTCGAACTCGCGGGTACGAAAAGTGTAGTTCCTGGGCGTGACCTCGTTGCGAAAGGCCTTGCCGATCTGCGCGATGCCGAACGGCAGCCGCACCCGCGATGTGTCCAGCACGCCTTTGTAGTTGAGGAAGATGCCCTGGGCGGTCTCGGGGCGCAGGTAGGCGGTGTTCTCCTCGCCCGAGGCGGCGCCGACGAAGGTCTTGAACATCAGGTTGAAGTCTCGCGCCTCGGTCAGGGTGCCCGCCTCCGAGGCGCCGGGGGCCCAGACGTGAGCCCGCTCGGCCTCGTCCAGTTCGGAGAGGGGCAGCGACTCGAAGTCGTCGATGCTCGGCCGGCCGCGCATCGCCTTGCGGGCGGTCCTCACCGCCGGATCCGGTTCGCCCTCCAGGTAGGCGAAGTACGCGGGCGCCTCAAGCTCGCGCTTCGGCCGAAGAACGTGCAGGTGGTCCGCCCGGAAGCGGGCCTTCGTCTCGCGGCAGTCGACCATCGGATCGGAGAAGCCGCCGACGTGGCCGCTGGCCTCCCAGGCCCTCGGGTTCTGGATGATCGAGGAGTCGATGCCGACGATCGAGAGCGGCGAGCCGTCGGGGCCAATCGGCGGGGACTCGACCATGTCGCGCCACCAGGCGTCGCGCAGGTTGTTCTTGAGCTGGACGCCGAGCGGCCCGTAGTCCCAGAACCCGTTGATGCCGCCGTAGATCTCGGAGGCCGGGAACACGAATCCGCGGCGCTTGGCGAGCGCCACGATCCGTTCCATCCGTTCGCTGCCTGTGGGCTGGGACATCGCTCCTCCAACTCCGGGTCCGACGGGAAGCGAGACACAGTAGCAGCTTGCTACGATGCCTTCTTCCATCATCTCAATCAGGAGCAAGATCGATGGCAACCGCGCCCGCAACCGTGCCAGAAACGCAACCGCTGTCTCGCCCTCTCCGCCCCGAAGGCGACTGGCGTCACGTCTTCTCGTACCACCCGATGGACGTGGAGATCGAGCGTGCCGAAGGCGTGTTCATCTACGACCGGGAAGGCAATCGCTACTTCGACGTTTCGGGTGGGCCGATGGCGGTCAACCTGCCGCACAACCACCCGAGGATGAAGCGCGCGATCGCGGCGCAACTCGAGGACTACGCTTACACCCACCCCTCTTTCGCCAGCCCGAAGCGGGCGGAGTTCTGCCGGTTGCTGGCGGAGATCACACCGGCCGGCCTCGATCACACCTATCTGGTCTCGGGCGGTTCCGAAGCAGTGGAGACGGCGATCAAGCTGGCCCGCCAGGCGCAGATCGCGTTGGGTAACCCGGCGAAGTACAAGATCGTCAGCCACCGCGACTCGTACCACGGCATGACCCTCGCCACTCTCGGGGTCTCGCACAATCCGGCCACGCAGTCACGCTTCGAGCCGATGCTGCCGAAGTGGCCGGGCATCCGGCAGTACTCGGACTTCGACCGGCCGGAGGGGACGAGCCGGGAGGAGTGGGGCGTCGAGTGCGCCCGGGCTCTGGAGACGGCGATCCACTACGCCGGACCGAAGACGGTCGCGGCGTTCCTGGCGACGCCACACGGCTGCGGCGCCGACTACGCCTGCGTCCCGCCGGACAGCTACTGGCGCACGATCCGGGAGATCTGCGACCGCCACGACGTGCTGATCATCGCCGACGAGGTGGTCACTGGATTCGGCCGCACCGGCAAGTGGTTCGCCATGGATCACTTCAGCGTCGATCCCGACATCGTGACCATGGCCAAGGGCATCTCAAGCTGCTACGTGCCGTTCGGCGCGGTGGCCGTGTCCAGCAGGCTCAACGAACCCTTCGAGAAGGGTTACTCCTTCGTGCACGGCTTCACGTTCGGCGGTCACCCCTTGGGCTGCGCCGCAGCTTGCGAGGCGATCAACATCATCCGGGACGAGAAGCTGATCGAGAACTGCAACGAGCAGAGCCCGCGGCTCTTCTCCTACCGTGACGAACTGCTCTCCCATCCGACCGTCGCCGACGTGCGGGGCTGGGGTCTGATGATGGCCATCGAACTGGTCGCCGACAAGGAGACGATGGCCTTCTTCGACAAGAGCGTCGACGCGCAGACACTCTTCCAGTCCCTGGCGCTGAAGAATGGTCTGGCGATGTACAGCTCGCTCTACGGTGCCGCCCGCCATCCCGCGATGGCACGGGGCCTGCCGATCTGGGTCGCGCCGCCTCTCTCCATCAACGCCGGCGAGGTCGACGAGATGATGGGCCGGTTGCTGACGATGCTCTCCGAGTGGGAGGACGCGGTCCTGTAGCGGCGGTGGGTCGGCGGAACGGATGCAACGCACTCCGCTGCTGATGTCGCGGCTGATCGAGCGTGGGGCCCGGCTCGCGCCGGACGCCGAGATCGTCACGGCAACAGCCAACGGCACGCGACGCCAGGACTTGCGCGAGACGCTGTTTCGGGCGCATCGACTCGCCCACGCGCTCCGGGATGCCGGCGTCGGCGGCGGCGACCGGGTCGGCGTCTTCATGTGGAACGGGTCGCGCCACCTTGAGGTTTACTGCGCACTCGCGGGAATGGGCGCCGTTCTGGTCAACCTGAACGTCCGTCTGCACGGCAGGGACATCGCTTACATCGTCAACCATGCCGAGCCTCGGCTGATTGTCTCGGACGCCGACCTGCTTGTGCGGCTCGAACCGCTGGCGGACCGCCTGCCCACGGTCGAAAAGGTCGTGGTCGCGGTCGAGGAAGGCGACGAGGGTTGGTCGACGTCGCTCCCGGGCGCCGTCGACTACGAGGACTTCATCGCCTCGTGGTCCGGGCGCTTCGCGTGGCCGCGATTCGACGAAACCGCGCCGCTCGGCCTCTGCTACACGAGCGGCACGACCGGACATCCCAAGGGCGTGCAGTACGAGCACCGCTCGCAGTACCTGCACACCATGGCGATGTGCATGACGGACGCCATGAGCCTCTCCGCAACCGACACGGTTTGCGGCGTGGTGCCCATGTTCCACGTCATGGGCTGGGGCCTTCCCTGGGCCGCGCTGACACTTGGGTGCAAGCAGGTCATGCCGCATCGCTTCACGCGCCCCGAGCGGCTCGTCCGACTGATCGCGGAGGAGGGCGTCACTCTGGCCGCCGGCGTGCCAACCGTATGGCAGGACGTCCGCGCGGTCTGCGTGGATCGCCCCGGTGCGTTCGATCTGTCGAGGCTGTCGCGCATCGTCAGCGGTGGCTCCGCCGTGCCGGCGGCCCTGGCACGCTGGTACTGGGAGGCCCTGGGCGTCGAGATGATCCAGGAGTGGGGCATGACGGAGACGAGCCCGCTGGTCACGTTCTCCCGTCGTGTCGCGCGTCCCGACAGCGGCCGGCGCGCGACGGCGGCGCCTGAGGCGTACCTTGCGGAGGTGGCGAAGGCCGGCCAGGCGTTGCCCGGCGTGGAGGTGGAGATCTTCGACGCGGACTTCAATCGCCTGCCGCACGACGGCCGCGCGACCGGCGACGTTCTGGTCCGGGGACCCTGGGTGTGCTCGGAGTACTACCGGAGCCCGCGGCCGGAGCAGTTCCATGACGACTGGCTCATCACCGGCGATGTGGGCAGCATCGACCGCCGGGAGTGCCTGGTCATTTCGGATCGCTCGAAGGATCTCGTGAGGAGCGGCGGCGAGTGGATCTCCTCGGTTGACCTGGAGAACCACATCCTTTCGCTCGATGGCGTCGCCCAGGCATGCGTGGTCGCACAGCCCCATCCCCGCTGGGAGCAACGTCCGGTCGCGCTCATCGTTCTCGACGAAGGCGCGAGCGTCAACCGGGAGCGGGTGCTCACGCACTGCGCCAGACGGTTTGCGAAGTGGCAACTGCCGGATGATGTCCTGGTCGTCGATTCGATTCCGCTCACGTCCACCGGGAAGATGGACAAGAAGACCGTGCGCGCCGACCTCGGCGCCGCGGGGTACCGGTTGCCGGAGCTCCGCTAGCAATAGCGAGGCATCCGCCGCGGCGCCGATCCCCGATCGTCAGGGAGCGGACGGGTCGCGGTCGACCGCCGTCTCGAAGTCCTCGTCCCGGATCTGATCGTTCAGAAGCCGGAGTTGCTTGAAGTCGATGAACTCCGTCTGATCGCTCGACAGCAGATGTCCGAGGAGGTCCGGACCTTCGCCATGGCGTAGACCGGGACCTTCGGCGTCTCCGGCGCGTCCGGCCTGGAAGTCATCGACCCACGCCTCGGTTTCCGGCTGATCGAGCCATTCCACACCCAGCATGAACGCCAGGTCGTGTGTCCGCTGGGCCGCCTGTCTGGCGATGATCTCGAGAGCGGTCGTGAAGAAGTACACGCCGCTGGTGAGCGGGCCCAAGGCGAAGATCCGCGATTCACCCGCCGCCGCGCCGGCACGCGGGCGAACCTGTCCCGTTTCGAAGACGCAGTCGACGCCGCCGTACCGATGGGGCACGACGAGTCCCCTGGACAGCAGGTTCTTCATCAGCCGGCTGTCCGCCTGCTCGATACGGTTGGCGAAGCCGGTGGCGGACACCAGGTACTCCACTTGCAGGGGGCCGCCGGAGGCCAGCTGGATGCGGAACGAACCGGCCTCGGAGTCGTACTCGAACTTCCGGGCCCCGCCCTGGACCGTCAGTTGACCGGACTTCATCATCGCCAGCACTCTCTCCGCGTTCTCTCGCGGTATGGACGCGCGATAGGTCAGCCAGTCGTTCAGCCACTCGGACATCAGGAGCTGCCTGTCGTCTTCGTGGAGGTGATGCCATAGAAGGTCGATGTTGCGGTTCGTCGCGTACAGCACTGCCTGCCAGGGTCTGGCCCTGCCGGCCGCCAGGGCGATCTCCCGCTCGTAGTAGTCGATCGGCGACCGATCGTCGTGGACGATCTCGCCAAGAGACAGGTGGCGCCCCTCGGCGTGCTCGATCTCCCTGCCGAGCATCGCGGCGATGTCGGAGAGACGGAGTTTCGACCGCGTCTCGCGCAGAAGTCGCCGCCGCAGATCCTCGCGTTCGAGTTCCTTGAAGCGGTACTTGCCCCGGTCAGCCCGTACGGCCGGCAGGCGTCCTCGTCTCGAGACGCAGTGGATGCTCCCCGCATGCCCAGCGGCGGCGAGGCCGAGCGCCACGTCGATCGCGGTGAGCCGGGTTCCGATCACGCCGACGGATGCCCGCTCGGGAATCTCCTCGACCAGGCCGGCAATCGGGTAGGGATTGTGGCGGTAGCGGGCTTGATGCTGGTAGTCCTCTGTGCGGCATCGTTCCAGGTGCCCGACCGCGAGGTAGACGTAGCGGGCCTTGCAGTCGCCGCCGGCGCGGCTGTGTACGACGTACTCGGCGTCGGGATCGCCAGGAGGCGAGATATCGATGACCTCGTCGACGACCAGGTCGAGGCAGAACCCGCGATCGGCGGCCTGTCGCCGGGCATGGTCGAGGAGGTCCGACAGGTACAGACCCACCACCGGCCTGGGGATGTAGGCGCCGGCCTCTAGGTCCGCTCGCTCGACGTAGGGCTGCCACTTGCCTGGGTTTTCCTCGGCCCATTCGAGAATTCCGAAGCTGCCGCCGTAGACTCGATCGATCGCACCGCAGGTGGTGTTCATCAGGTTGCTGGGCGCGTCGGGTGCGTAGGCGTTGCCGCCGTCGCAGCCGCGAGCGTCGAATAGCGCGATGGACAGGTTGGCCGTGCTCAGTCCGGCCGGAAGGTGCTCGACGATCCGGGCCGCCAGAGCAACCCCCGACGCCCCACCGCCGATGATGGCAACCGTGTACCCCGATCTCATAGGGCGCCTCAAGTGGGTGCCGGCAACCCTACCCGCTTGACCCCCCTTTGTCCGAGTGGGAGGACGGCGCTAGTTCTCTTCGGCGAGACCCTCTTTCTCCAGGCGGCGCTCCAGCGCTTCCAACTGCTCCTTCAGGGTCGCCAGGCGATCCTCTAGCGCCTTCATGTCGGGGCGTCGCTCGTGGAGGAAGCGCTGCATGTGCTCGTGGCGCTCCTTCCACTCGTCGCCGTCGAAGTACTCCTGGATCTTCTCGTGCACGTTCTCGGGACTGACGAACACCTCGATCTCACCGTCGCCGTCCAGGTCTTCGCTCCCGCGCAGGAAGGAGAAGTAGTTGGCCCTGAGATCAGGGCGTGGACGTTCATCGAGGGTCGTGCTGACCGTCTCAACCTTGCCGTCACGCCAGATCTCGATGTCGGCCGGATCCCCGGCTTCCGCCTTCCGCACCATGGTCGTCAGCTTCCGTGAACTCGCTACGTCCTCGCCGTCGAAGCGGGTCAGGATGTCTCCGACCTGGATGCCGGCGCGGGCCGCCGGGCTGCCGTCCATGACGTTCGAGACCAGTACTCCGCTGCCCTCGGGCACGCCGAAGTGAGCCCTCAGCGGCTCGTTCAGATTGACTAGTTCGACGCCGAGATAGGCGCCGCCCCAATGCAGGGCGAGTGTCGGCCGGACTCGATCGGCCAGCTCCCGGGCTACCTGGGCCTCCTGCTGGGCCGCGGCGGCGAGCTTCACCGCCAGCACGCGGTCGTCCTGGCCATCCTCGACGACCTCGACCTGCCCGTCCCCGAGCACCATGACGCGGACGGAGCGCTTCTCTTCTTCGGATTCCTGTGCGAACGCTGCGACGCCCGAGCCGGCCGCGAGGATCGCGGCCAGGGTCGTGACGAGAGTGAGTCGGGACGTGAGGCCGGGCACGAGGAAGCTGCTCTTGGTCATGACGGAATGCTCCTATTGGATTCTGCGGCTCCCCGTAGACGCAAGGCTGACGGGAAGCGGTTCGATGTCGCGAAGGTCGAAGAGGACCTCGGTCCGGGGATCGATGGAAACCGGTACGAAGGGCTGCGTGTCTTCAGCGAGGCGGCGGAGAGACTCGAGTTCCCGGTTGAGTTCCTGGTACTCGGACCTCAACTGCTCGATGCTCTCCGCGGTGACGGCCGGCGGTTCGGTGGGCGCGGACTGCTGAGCCCACCAGGCGCCGGCGGCGGCCGATACGACGACGACGGCGACGGCGGCCACGGCCAGTCTCAGGCGCGGCGCGGGCTGGCGAGCCTGGTCCGTCCGCACACGGCGCAGCACGTCGGCGGTGAAGCCGTCGGAGGCGTCGACGCGGGGCAGGCGTTTCAGGTCGGGATGGTCGGTCACTTCGATCCTCTGTTCCAGTAGTCGTGGAGGTCTTCTCTCAGCAGGTCCTTGGCGCGGTGGACTCGGGACTTGACCGTTCCCTCGCGGCAGCCGAGCGCCTTGGCGATGCGGGCGTAGGGCCAGCCCTCGATCTCGCGGAGCACTACAGGCGCGCGGTAGTGGAGGGGCAGGCGGCGGATCGCGGCGGTGACGGCAGAGGCGGCCTCGTCGCACAGTGCCGCACCCTCCGGAGACGGCGCCGGCGGCCGGAGCCGCTGCTCGGCCGCAAGCGACGGCAGCAGGCCTCGCCAGCGGGCCGCCCGGCGCTCTTCGCTGCGCAGTTGATTCGTGGCGATGCGGAACAGGAAGGCCTGGAACTGGCCCCGTTCCCGGTAGCGGTCGGCCGAGCGGTACACCCGCACGAACGCCTCCTGCGCCAGGTCTTCGGCACGCTCGCGGCTGCGCGTCATCCGGGTCAGGTAGTTCACGAGGGGGTCCTTGTAGCGATTCACCAGGTCGGCAAAGGCCTGCTCGTCGCCGTCCTTGACGCGAGCCATGAGCACGCCGTCCTCCAGCGCGCGGTTCACCCGTACCGCCGCTTGCGTGGCGGTCATCTGCGCCGGGGCGCGTCGGGGTCTCGTCGTCGGCGCCGCCAGCGGGTCAGGCCTCAGCGCGGCCACTGGCATCTCAATGTTGTAACGCGCGGGAGCGCGAAGTGTTCCCGCTCAGCGACGGGCTACACTCCGGGCCTTCCCTTGAGAGTCAGGAAACAGGAGGAACGCGAATGACCGTAGCCGAGATGAAGACCGCCCCCGAGCCGGAGTTCCGGGTCGACGTCCAGGATCGCGTCGCTTTGCTGACGCTGAACCGCCCCAAGAAGCTGAACGCCCTGTCCGCCGAAATCACCGCCGGGCTTCAGGAGGAAGTACCGCGGCTGGCAGCCGACCCGGATGTCGGAGTCATCGCTCTCATCGGCGAGGGTCGCGCTTTCTGCGCCGGGGGCGACGTTTCGGGCATGGGCGGGTCGAGCGGCGCACCAACCACGCTCGAGGAACGCATCGACAGTCTGCGGCGCGGCCAGGAAGCCGCCTGGCTCGTCCACTCGGTGCCCAAGGTGACGGTCGCGATGGTCAACGGCTTCGCGATGGGCGCCGGCCTCGGCCTGGCGGCAAGCTGCGACCTTCGCCTGGCGTCGAGCGCTGCGAAGTTCGGCACCGCGTACTCGAAGGTCGGATTCGGCGGCGACTGGGGTACGACCTGGCAGCTCACCCGGCTGGTCGGCCCGGCCGTGGCCAAGGAGTTGTTCTTCACGGCCGACATCATCGACGCCGAGGAGGCGCGCCGCATCGGTCTGGTCAATCGCATCTACGACGCGGAGACCTTCCGTGACGAGGCGATGGAGTACGCGTCACGGCTCGCTCACGGACCGCTCGTGAGCTACCGCTGGATGAAGGAGAACGTGAACCTCGCGGTCAATTCGGACTTCCGGTCCATCCTCGACCGCGAGGCCATCTCTCACATCCGCTGCGGCCAGACGGACGACCACAAGGAAGGCGTCACCGCGTTCATGGAGAAGCGGGCGCCGAAGTTCACCGGCCGCTAGAACGAGAAGCCGATACCGGCGAGGAAGTCGACCGGCTGCTCGGGCAGCGCGTCGCTGTCGATCGCGTCGACGTAGCTGACGAACGCCGACCACGCGCCGCCGGAGAGGCCGAGCGTCACGTTGCCGTCGTACATGCCTCCGGAGGTTCCGCCGTAGGCGGCGGCGAAGTCGTCGCCGGCGTAGCCGGCCGAAACGTCGACACTCCAGGCCAGTGCGTCGCTCACGTCGCCGCCGAACGAGACGCCGACGTTCGCATAGAAGTCCTTGACCTCGTCGATGTCGTAGTACACGGAGATACTGGGGGACGCCGTCACGTCAAAACCAAGGGACAGGTAGACCTCGCGCGTGCCGGCGAACTCCGTGTTCGGGAACAAGTACTCGATGAATCCGACCTCGGCGGAGACGGCGTCCGAGCCGAAGCCGTAGGAGGCGGTGAGATCGATCTCGTTGAACTCGCCGCTCATGTCGTTCGCGTCGTCGATGTCGAGGTTGCCCCAGACGTTGATCGCGAAGCCACTGTCGTTCGAAGCCGTGACCGAGGGCTGCCACACGGCCCCGTCAGTGAAGGTGATGCCCCGCCACACATAGGCGGACGCGAAATCGAGGCTGTACGAGGCATCGGCGGAGGCCGGCGCGGCCGTAAGGCCGAGCGCGGCCACGGTCAGGAGAATGGCTGATTTCCGGAACATTGGGGTAGAACCTCCTTGAAAGGGCAAATTGCCGGTTACGCGGCTTGGTAGCAACACGGATGCCAACGTTGGGTTCGACCCACTCTCTGAAAGCAATCCGTCCCCACCCAAGGCCTTGAGCTCCCATGCGCGACTCTCGTATGGTCCCACGCGACCCGATGGGCGAGACAGATTTGTAGCAAACAGGGTTGCGGCCGACAAACGTGGTCCTCGACGCTGACGGCCGCTTCAGTTTGCGTAACGGCTGGGGTCGATGCCGTACTTCTTGATCTTGTAGCCGGTGATCCGGGGCGTGGTACGCAGCTTGCGCGAGGCGGCGGCGATGTTGCCGCGGGCGCTCTTGAGCGCGTCGCGCAACAGATCCCGCTCGTAGTTCTCGACCAGGTACTGAAAACTCCCCGGGGGCTCGGTGCCGGAGCTCTCCGCGGTCTGGAGGGTCGGCGGCAGATGGTGGGGATGGATGACGTCGTCCCTCGCCACGAGGACCGCGCGTTCGATGCAACTCTCGAGTTCCCGCACGTTGCCGGGCCAGTGGTAGCTCATCAGCATGTCGATCACGGCGCTCGACAGCCGGCGCACGTTGCCGCCGTTCACGCGCGCATAGCGCTCGAGAAAGAAGTCGGCCAGCTGGACGATGTCCGACTTGCGCTTGCGCAGCGGTGGCACGTGGATCGGGAAGACGTTCAGGCGGTAGAACAGGTCCTCGCGGAACGCGCCGTTCACGGTCATCGCGGACAGGTCCTTGTTCGTGGCGGCGATGATCCGAACGTCCGCCCGTAGGGTCCGCGTGCCGCCGACCCGCTCGAACTCGCGTTCCTGCAGCACCCGCAGCATCTTGATCTGGATCAGGAGCGGCACGTCGCCGACTTCGTCGAGGAAGATCGTGCCGGTGTGGGCGAGTTCGAAGCGGCCCTTTCGTTGCTGGATCGCGCCGGTGAAGGCGCCGCGCTCGTGCCCGAAGAGCTCGCTCTCGATCACGCCATCGGGAAGGGCGGCGCAGTGGACCTTGACGAAGGGTCGGTCCGAACGAGCGCTGTTGTAGTGGATCGCCTGGGCGACGAGCTCCTTGCCCGTGCCGGTCTCACCGGTGATCAGGACGCTCGTGTTGCTGCTCGAGACCGTGGCGATCTGGTCGTAGACCTCCTGCATCTCGTGGGAGTTGCCGACGATGTTCGCGGGCCGGAAGCGGTCGCGGAGCTGAGCTCGCAGACGCTCGTTCTCCTCCTCGAGCTGCTCCCTCTCCTCCTCGGCGGTGCGGCGGAGCTTCACCGCCTGCGCGATCAGCGAGCCGGCGATCAGAAGCAGGCGGACGTCCGCATTCAGGTCGTGGTCCGGGTCGTAGGTCCGGTCGACGCTCAGCGCGCCGTAGGTCTCGCTGCCGGTGCGGATGGGCACGCAGAGAAAGGAGACTTCCGCGCTCTTGCCGCGCCGGGTGCGGTCGAGGAAAGTCTCGGACTCGCTCGTCTTGGGGATCACCCGAGCCTCGCCCGTCTCGATCACCTGGCCGGTCACGCCTTCGCCGAGGCGGTAGCGAGCTTCGGCGATCTGTTCGCCGCTCAGTCCGTGCGCGACCTCGATCCGGATCTCGCCGGTCTTCCGGTTGAGCAGCGTGATCGTGCCGTGCTTCAGGTTCAGGTGCTCGGCCAGGGTCTCGAGCGCGGGCCGCGTGACGTCACGCAACTCGAGGCTCTCGCCAAGGGTCTGGCTCAGCCGGTAGAGGAGCTCGAGTTCCCTGGGTTCGCGTGAGTTCACAACGGTCCAGCCGATCGCCAGCGTCGTCGGGGCGAAGCTCGTCGCGGAATCGCGTCCGCCTTCTCCCTCGTTTGGCGGCGAAACGTGCGTTGCCTTGAGCGACGATCCTGTCACAGGCCGAGTCCGGTCGGTCATGAGGGTCGCTTGCTGCAAGAGTCGAGCCGAACCGGTGCGGCAGGCGTGTCCGCCTGCCGCGATAGGTTCGGATTCCCTCCCATGAACGATCCAACGCCCAAGTCCCCGGAGGGTGCGCGCCGCCCGGCCGAGTTCGCCGACGGGGAGGGACTGGAACCGCTCGCGCCGCTCGATCTGAGTGCCGTCGGTTCCTTCTCGGACCTGCTGGCGGCGATGAAGTCGACCTCCTTCGGCGGTCGCCAGCTCGGCGAGGCGGCGGACGTGCTCCAGGAGATGGCGGAGGATCCGGACTGCCTCGTCGTTGGCACCTTCACCGGCGCGATGACCGCGGCCAAGCAGGGGCTGGTCCTGTGCGACATGATCGACCACGGGCTTCTCGACGCGATCGTCTGCACGGGAGCGCTGATGGTCCACGGCTTCGTCGAGTCCGCCGGGATGATCCACTTCAAGGCTCCGGCAGGCAAACTCGACGACCGCAGCGCGTACTACTCCGGCTACGACCGGATCTACGACACGCTGGAACTGGAGAGCAACCTGGACCGGGTCGAGTTGATCGTCCACTCGGTCCTGGAGCAGTGGCCCGAGGGTGAGGTCGCCTGCTCGCGCCTGCTGAACGAGGCGTTCGGGCGCTGGCTGACCGAAGCGGAGGGAGAGGTCTCGCCGGTCCGCGGCGTGTTGTCCTCGGCCTGGCGTCGCGGCGTGCCGGTCTACGTGCCCGCGTTCACCGACTCCGAGATCGGGCTCGACTTCGCGCTCTTCAACCGGGTCCGTCGCCGGCGCGGAGAGGCGCCGCTCCGGTTCGATCCCTTCCTCGACCTGGAGCACTACACCGAACTGGTGGCCAGGGCGAAGCGGCTCG
Source organism: Holophagales bacterium (assembly GCA_009836625.1). Classification (GTDB taxonomy): domain Bacteria; phylum Acidobacteriota; class Thermoanaerobaculia; order Multivoradales; family Multivoraceae; genus Multivorans. Next base: position 352,004 of record VXVC01000007.1, on the reverse strand, counting down.
GCATCTTCACGGTGGGTGGCGGTGTGCCGCGGAACTGGGCGCAGCAGGTGGCGCCGTACCTGGAGGCGGCGGCGCGCCGGGCGGGAGAGGACGCGCCTCCCAAACGCTTTCGCTACGGCGTGCGGATCTGCCCCGAGCCGGAGCACTGGGGTGGGCTCTCGGGTTGCGGCTACAGCGAGGGTGTCTCGTGGGGAAAGTTCGTCCCCGTCGAAGAGGGCGGCCGCTTCGCGGAGGTTCCCGCCGATGCGACGCTGGTGTGGCCGCTGCTCGTCGCCGGCGTGCTGGAACGGATGGGCTTGCGCTAGCTAGCGCCGCTGCAGTTTCACCGCGGTCCCCACCGCCAGGAGTTCCGCGGCGCCGCTGGTGATGACCGATGTCGTGAACCGCACCGCGACCACGGCGTCGGCGCCCAGGCTCTCCGCTTCCGCGACCATGCGGTCGAGCGCCTGCTCCCGACTCTCGGCGACCATCTTCGTGTACTCGGTGACCTCGCCGCCGACCAGGTTGCGGAGCGCGGCGGTGATGTCGCGGCCGACATGACGGGCGCGGATCGTGTTGCCGCGGACCAGCCCCAGCGTCTGCGTGATGTCGTGTCCTGCGATCGTCTCAGTGGTTGCAATCAGCATCTCGGGGCCCTCACTTCTGCACGTCCTTGTACTTGTCCGTCTTCCGGGCGATCAACTGCTGGCGGAGCACCGACAGCAGCAGGAGCGCCAGACCTCCGTAGAGCGCGCCGACCCCGAGCTTGATGTAGAGCGGCGCCCCGTCGTCGATGACGAGGGCGTAGATCGCGACGCCGCCGAGCGCGAGCACTCCGGCGAGGAAGAGCAGCCAGCCGAGACCGCGGGTGATACCGACCGTGGTGTCTGCCATTGCTGTGCCTCCTGTGTGTGGCGTTCAGACCGCCTGCTCGACGGCGACCTCGGTACCGACCGGGCAGGTCACCCCGGTGCCGCCCAGGCCGCAGTAGCCGCCGGGGTTCTTGGCCAGGTACTGCTGGTGGTAGTCCTCGGCGAAGTAGAAGTCCGGGGCGTTGAGGATCTCGGTCGTGATCGGGCCGTAGCCGGCGGCGACCAACCGCTGCTGGTAGGCCGCGAGAGACGCCTTCGCCGCCCGTCGCTGCGCTTTGGAGCAGGCGTAGATCCCGGAGCGGTACTGGGTGCCGACGTCGTTCCCCTGGCGCATGCCCTGGGTCGGGTCGTGGCTCTCCCAGAAGATGCGGAGAAGCTCCTCATACGAGATGCGCTCCGGGTCAAAGACCACGCGGACCACCTCGTTGTGTCCGGTCAGCCCGCTGCAGACCTCCTGGTAGGTCGGGTTCGGGGTGGCGCCGGCGGCGTAACCGACCGCGGTCGTGATGACCCCCGGAGCCTCCCAGAACTTGCGTTCGGCTCCCCAGAAGCAGCCGAGGCCGAACATCGCCAGTTCGCTGCCTTCCGGGTAGGGCGGCGCGATCGGGGCGTCGAGCACGTAGTGCCGGGCGGGCACGCGGATCGCCTCGCCGCGGCCGGGAAGCGCCTCGCCCGGTTCCGGCATGCGGACCTTGTTGAAGAACCAGCTCATCGGCGGGATTGTACCGGGCGACGGCTACGGCGCGGCCGTCGCGGACTGTCGGTGTCTACGGATCGCGCTCTGTATCCGCTCGACGATCTCCGGGTGTTCGGCGGCGATGTCGAAGCGCTCGCCGAGATCGGTGGTGAGGTCGAAGAGCAGCGGCGGGTCGTGGATCTGCTCGTTGTCGAAGCCCCGCCAGGCGAGTTCTCCCTCCTTTCCCAGCGATTCCCAGGATTCGAGGACGAGCTTGTGGTCGCCGACCCGGTAGGCCCAGAGCCGGCCGCGGGTGCCGTAGTAGAACCACTCGTTCCGCGGGCTGGGATCGCCGCGAAGCAGCGTGCCGGAGAGGTCCATCGAGTCCATGGGGCGGGCCGGCGCGGCCGCCCCCGTGATCGCGGCGAGGGTAGCCATCAGGTCGACCTGGACCCCGATGCCGTCGATCGTCGCCGGCTGGATCGTTCCCGGCCACCAGAAGATGCCCGGGACCCGGAAGCCTCCTTCCCAGGCGGTGTGCTTGCCGTCGCGGAACGGTCCCGGCGACCCGCCGAGGTCGTAGTAGGTGAGCCAGGGACCGTTGTCGCTCGAGAAGATGATCAGCGTGTCGCCGGCGACGCCGCCCTCCTCCAGCGCGGCGACGACTTGGCCGACGGACCAGTCCAGCTCTTCGATCACGTCGCCGTAGAGGCCGGCCCGGCTGTGGCCCTCGAACTCGGGCGACCGAAAGATCGGCACGTGGGGCATCGTGTGGCCGAGATAGAGGAAGAAGGGCGAGCCGGCGTCGATCCGCTGTTCCAGCCACGCCACGGACTCCTCCGTGTAGCGCCGGGTCAGGGTCGGTTGGTGGGTCGGCGTCTCGATCGCTTCTTCTTGCCGGAATAGCGAGAAAACGAAGTCCTCGCTGGTCGCGTTCTTGATGCCTTCGTACGTGTGGGGGATCTCGGGACGCCGGCCGCCGTCGTTGAAGTCCTCGACGCCGTAGAAGTAGTCGAAGCCCGCGTCGTTCGGGTGCACGCCGCCGTCCGCGAAGCGACCGGACATGCCCCACTTGCCGATATAGGCGGTGGCGTAGCCGGCGGCCTGGAACATGTCGCCCAGGGTCGTTTCGTTGGCGGGCAGGTGGGACCAGCGATTCAGTTCGCCGCGCTGGATGCGGATCGGCATCCGGCCGGTCGCCAGCGCTATCCGGCTCGGGTTGCACAGCGGGCTCGAGGCGTAGAACGAGGTCCAGCGCTGGCCTTCGGCCGCGAGCCGGTCGATGTTCGGGGTGCGGATGAGCGGGTGGCCGTAGGAGGACAGGTCGCCGTAGCCCATATCGTCGGCGAGGATGATGACGACGTTGGGTGGAGCGGTCGAAGACTGTTCGCCAGGCTCCGCCCCCGGTCCGCAGGCGCCGAAGAGGAGGACTAGCGCCGCCATGGCGACAGAGGCTTGTCGTCTGGTGCCGATGGTCATTACGCGGGGTGGCCTCTCAGGGGAGTCGCGGCGAGAGTAACGAAGCCGCCGGCCGACGGTTGTAGGCTGGAGGAACAGCGCGGGCGATTCGGAGAGTCACCATGAGAAGAAAGGTGCGAGGCATTCACGAGGTCTTCGCCGCCGACCCGACACGGGCCGATTGGGAAGTCTGGGGCCGGCGCACGGATCCCCGTACCCGGCGCGGGTTCATCAAGGGACTGGGCGCGATGACCGCGCTGGTCGGTTCGAAGATCGTGTTCTCCGACTTCATGCCCGCCGGCCTGATTCCGGCTGCGTACGCGAACCAGGCCGAGCCGTTCACGATCGCAGGCAAGGACGGTCTGACCGTGCTGAACGACCGGCCGCTGTGCGCGGAGACACCGGCGCACCTGCTCAACGACGACGTGACGCCTGCGAACCGGCTGTTCATCCGCAACAACGGTCTTCCGCCGGAGGACGTGGACGCCATGGGATGGACGTTGACCGTCGACGGCGAGTCTGCCGCCGAAACGAAGACGTACACGCCGGGCGAGCTGAAGCAGCGCTTCGAGAACGTCAGCCATCAACTCGTCATGGAGTGCGGCGGCAACGGCCGCTCCGAGTACGATCCACCGGCCTCCGGTAACCAGTGGACGGTGGGCGCGGTCGGGTGTCCGCGCTGGGACGGCATCCGATTGCGGGACGTCCTGGAGGACTGCGGTTACGGGGACGACGCGGTCTACGTGGCCTACTACGGAACGGACAGGACAGCCGACGGCGGCGTCCCCATCTCCCGGGGCGTACCGATGACCAAGGCGCTCGAAGCCGAGTCGATGATCGCCTGGGGAATGAACGGCGAGCCGCTCCACCCGATGAATGGCCATCCGCTGCGGCTCGTGTTCGGCGGCTGGCCGGGGTCCACCTCCGGCAAGTGGCTGAGCAGGATCGCGATTCGGAACATCGTCCACGACGGGCCGAAGATGACCGGCATGTCGTACAAGGTGCCCCGCAAGCCGGTGGCGCCGGGTACCGAAGTCACCCCCGGGGACATGCGCATCATCGAGGCGATGCCGGTCAAGTCCCTGATCACCTATCCGCAGAGCGGTTTCCAGCACCCGGCGGGCGAAGTCCTGCCGCTGCACGGCCACGCCTGGACCGGAGACAACCGGGTCGAACGGCTGGACGTCTCGATCGACTTCGGCCGGACCTGGATCCGGGCCGATCTGCAGTCGCCCGTGAACCGCCTCGCCTGGCAGAACTGGGATCTCGACCTCGAGTTCCCCGAGACCGGCTACTACGAGGTCTGGGCGCGGGCCGCCGATGCGAACGGCGACGTGCAGCCGGTGGTCCTCCCCGGCTGGAACCCGCGCGGCTACCTGAACAACGCCTGCCACCGGATCGCCGTGTATGTGGCTTAGGAGCCGACGCGTCAGAAGCCGAGGCGGGGTCGCTATTCCGAGTGTCGGTGCGCCGGCCTTCTGGCCGGCTCTGCTCGTCGCCGTGACATCTGTCGCGGCCGCTCAGAAGCCAGCCACTCCAGTGGACCCCGAGAGTGGCCTGATCAAGGACGAAGCCGCAACCTGGAAGGTGGTCCGCGACCGCTGCACCGAATGCCACTCCGCCACGCTGCTGCAGCAGAACCGCACGAGTCGCGACGGCTGGATCCGGACAATCCGGCGCATGGAGAAGGACGAGGGTCTCGAGTTGCTGGGCGACCTGGAGAAACCGATCCTCGACTACCTGGCGGCCAGCTACGGCGTGCAGGTCAAGCCGACCGAGCTGAGGCGAAGGCGAGCGCCGCTGCGACAACCCCCGGTCACTGACGGAGACTAGGCAGCGCGTGCCGGAGTCCCTCGATCAGCGGGTGCGGACGCTCGAGGCGCGAGTCCGCGAGTTGCAGGAGGAGGTGGCGGCGCTGCGTGGCGAGGGCGAAGGCGACCGACCCGCCGAGAAGCGTCCTCAGCCCGTAGAGCCCGCGCCGTCAGCGCCAAAACCCCGAACGCCCAAGCGCACCGCCTGGCGCGACATCGACTTCGAGTCGCTGATCGGCGGCCGCTGGCTGAACCGGATCGGCATTCTCACGCTCCTGATCGCCGCGGCCTTCTTCCTCCGCTACGCCTTCGAGAACGAGTGGATCGGGCCGACGGGACGCGTTCTGATCGGGCTCGTGAGCGGCCTCACACTCGCGGGCTACGGAGAGTGGCTCGCCAAACGAAAGATGCGCTACTTCTCCGAGGGGATGTCGGCTCTCGGCGCCGGCATCGTCTATCTCTCGGGCTACGCCGCCTGGGAGTTCTACGCCCTCGTGCCGCAGCCGGCGGCGTTCGCGTTCCTCGCTCTCGTCACCGCCGCGGTCATCGGCTTGTCGGTACGGCGCGACTCGCAACGGCTGGCGGCCCTGGCGCTCGCTGGCGGCTACCTGACGCCCGCACTGCTCAGCACCGGCACGGACCCTCAGGTCGTGCTCTTCAGCTATCTGGCCCTGCTCAGCGCGAGCCTGCTCGCGCTGGCTCTCCTCCGGGGTTTCCGCGTCCTGGCCCCGGCCGCTTTGGTCGCGACGGCCGTCTACTTCATCGCCTGGTACGTCGAGTTCTACGAGGGCGAGCGGCTTCTCTCGACGGCTCTCTTCGGCACGCTCTTCTACGCCATCTACTTCGCTCTGCCACTTGCGCGCGTGCGCCTGGCCCGGCGCCTGCGCCCGACCGAGCTTGGCGTGCTGGTTCTGGCGCTCGGCTTCTACGTTCTGTTGCTGCAGCAACTCCTCTACGAGGACCAGCGGTGGTTCCTGACGGGCGCCGTTGTGGCCCTGGCAGCGGTCCACCTGGCGGTGTCCCGCGCGCTCGGAACCTGGAGCGGAGGGGAAGAGCGGAGAACCCGGCAACTGCAGGCATTATTCGCCGTCCTCGCGGCCTTACTGGCCACGATCGCCTTCCCGATGCGGCTCGAGGGTGACTGGATCACCCTGGCGTGGACCGCGGAGGCCGTGGCGCTGGCGATTGCCGGAACGCGGCTGCCGGCGATCTGGATGCGCGTCTTCTCGGTCGCGCTCTTCGGCGTCGTGCTGCTGATGACGCCGGCAGCCTTCGGAGGGCAGCGCGACATCCTCTTCATCAACCTGCGTTTCCTGACCCTGGCCGGCGTGGCGACCGGACTGGTCGCCGCCGCCGTCTACGTGCGCACCCGCCTGAAGACCAAGGTGCGGATGGAGGCGCCCGTTTGGGCCGTGGCGCTCGTTGTCGCCAACGTCGTCGCGCTCGTCGCCGTGTCGACCGAGTCGTGGGACGTCGTCCAGGGACTCGACGTCGACCTCGACCTCGATCTGGCCGCCCAGGTGGTTCTGTCGGCCGTCTGGCTCCTGTGGGCGGCGGCCCTGATCGCCGCCGGCATCCGCCGCGGCGCCCCCGGCCTGCGCTGGCAGGGTCTGGCGCTGCTGCTCGTCGTGGTCGGCAAGACCTTCCTGGTCGACCTGTCCTTCCTCGAACAGGGCTACCGGATCCTCTCCTTCCTGATCGTCGGCGCGCTGCTGGTGGCGGTGTCGTTCCTCTACCAACGCAGTCGGCGCTAGCCGCGATCAGGGCCTCACACTCCGCGCCGCCACGAGGTCACCGAACTCCGTGCCGAGCCGGCGATCCGCCAGGCGGAAGGCTCGCGCGGCTTGCGGCGCCGAAGGTGGTCCCGGTTCGTTGCGATCGGGATTCAGAGTGAACCGTAGGAACCCGCCGATCGGGCCCGGTCCGAACAGGAGCGTGGCTTCGGGTTCTTCTCCGGCAGTCGCCTCGCGGTAGTCGTCGCCGTCCGCCACGAGATCGAAGGTGCCGGTGGCGGTGAGGGTCCGTTCCGTCGTCCTGCCGCCGCCGCAGACGCGGTGGTTATCGGCCGTCTCGAGCACCGCGCGCTCGAGGAGTTCCGGCCGGTAGTCGAGTTCTTCGCCTTCGGCGATGGCCAGGCAGAGCAGGACGAGCGGAAAGTCGCCGAGTGCGCCGGCGAGGGTGCTCACTCCGGCGCCGAGCCGCGGGTTGAGTTCGGTGGGCAGGAACCCCTCCTCGGCCAGGACGCCGTCGATGCCGAACGACCCGCGGAAGCCGACGTGCTCGCGTAGCGCGACGCCGACGCTGCGGGCGAGTTCGCGCATCGTCTCGCGGTCTTCCGGTCTCGGATCGAACCAGGTCGAGCAGCCGGCGTAGAAGAGACGGTCGCCGTCCGCCGATCGGAGGACCAGCATCTCGACGGGACGGAGAACGACGACGGCGTCCGGAAACACGACGCCATGGATGCTCGCTGGAATCCCCTCCAGGAAGGGCATGACGCGGACGCGGTCGGCGATCCGCGCCAGGTCTGCGGACGCCGCCCGTCCGTCGTCGCCGGGTCGGACCCAGCGCAGGGCGACGGCGCCGGCATTGGTGCCTTCGCGGGCGTCCGGCGCCCAGACGGTGCCGTGGCCGCGGTCCAGGGCGTCGGCGGCGACGCGAAGCGCTTGGTACTCGGCCGGAACGACCCGGGACGGTGCGCGCGGCACGCCGACCGCGTCCCAGAAGGCGTCGATGACTATCTTGTCTTCGAGAGCCGTCCACGCCGCGGGCCGCGCGGCATAGGCCGCTCGTCCGGCCACCGGCCGGGGCTCGGCCAGCGGGTCGGTGTGCAGGGTCTTCGCTGAACGGTCCGGATCCCAGGCATCGATGGCGTCCTGTACCTCGGAAGGCAGGTGGGCCAGGGCGCGCTGGACGTTGCGGTTGTGGTCCAGGGGGTCCGCGCCGCGCACGTCGAGCACGCGCAGAGCCGCCTCGGCTTCGGTGGGTACGGTTCCCGTGCCCCGGCTGCCCGCGACTACGAAGGGCCGCTCGGCGCCGAGCCCTCGGAGTTCGCTCGCCACGTTGCCGAGCCCGACGGCGATGTTGCCGGGCAGCAGGAACCTGCGGCCTCCAAAGACGGGCCGCAGGAGCGCTTTGTAGTACGCCCTCGCTTCTTCCAGAAGCGGCGAAGTCGGAATGTCGCTCACGATGAGATGCCGACATCCTCGCGCCAGCGTTCTAGCGCCGTCATCATCTCTCCGACCCGCTGCGGCTCATCGGCGGCGAGGTCCGTCGTCTCACGGAGGTCGGCCTCCAGGTCGAAGAGCATGGGCACCGGATCCGTGACCTCCTCGCCTTCGGTCGCGGCGGCTTGCTGGGTTCGGCGGTCGATGACCAGCTTGTAGCGGCCGTCGCGCACGGCGGCGCCGCGCCAGAACTGGCCGGCGCTGGTCCAGAAGAGTTGCCGGGGCGGCACGTCCTGGCCGTCGAAGAGGACCGCACCGACGTCGATACCGTCGAACGGCAGGTCGGGATGCGCAGCGCCGCCGGCCATGGCGAGGACGGTCGGCATCACGTCGAGCGTCGACGTGATCGCGTCGGAAGTCGAACCGGGAGCGATCCGGCCGGGCATCGAGGCGATCGAGGGGACGCGGTGGCCGCCCTCCCAGTAGCTGGCCTTGTGGCCGCGCAGCGCCCCGTTCGATCCTTCCCGGGTGGCGCCGTTATCCGAGAAGAACCACACCAGCGTGTTCTCGGAGAGGCCCTGCTCCTCCAGGGCGTCGAGGACGCGACCGATGGCGTCGTCCATCGACTCGACCATCTCGCGGTAGGCGCGCTTCCGGTCGGTCACCGAGCCGACGCCCGGAAACTGGTCGTCGCCGGCGTAGCGTTCCGCCGGATCGCCCGGCCCCTGGTACGGGTAGTGCGGAGCGTGGTGCGCGAGATAGAGGAAGAACGGTTCGTCCCGGTGCCCGTCGATGAACCGCTCCGCGTGAGCGCCGATCAGGTCGGGGAGGTAGCCGTCTTCGTCCTCGAGGGTCTCGCCGTTCCACCAGTCGGGACGGCCCATCCGATCGACGTGCGAGTGGTAGTCGATGTTGCCGCTCACGAAACCCCGGAACTCGTCGAAACCGTGCAGCGGCGGCTTGAACTGCGGCAGGTAGCCGAGGTGCCACTTGCCGAACACCCCGGTCCTGTAGCCCAGATCGCGGAAGGCTTCGCCGATCGTGTGGGCCTCGGCGCCGATGCCCTGGTGGTAGAGCGGACTATCCGAGTTGGCGAGCAGCACGGCGGGAACCCCGGCCCGGTGCTGGTAGCGGCCCGTGACCAGGCCGGCGCGGGTCGGCGAGCAGACCGCGCCGCTGGTGTGGAAGTCGGTCAGCATCATGCCGCTCGCGGCCAGCCGGTCCAGGTTCGGCGTCTCTATCCAGCCATCGAAAGGGCTGATATCGCCGTAGCCGAGATCGTCCGCCATGATGAGGATGATGTTGGGCGGTTGGCCGGCAGCGGCCGGTGAATCGACCTCGCCTGGCGGCGCACCACAGCCGGTCAGCATCGTGGCGGCAACGACGCCGGCAAGTGCGGCGGTGCGGGTCCTGTGAGTCGCTCTCATCACACCCAAGAGCCTCCGTGAATGTCGCAGAAACGCGATCGTATACTCGGCATCCGCGTGCGCGAACAGACCCTGTACCCGCCGGTGAAGGCGTTCCTCGAGGGGCAGGGCTACGCCGTGAAGGGCGAGGTCAACGGCTGCGACCTGGTCGCCATCCGGAGCGAGGAGCCGCCGGTGATCGTCGAGCTCAAGACCGCGTTCTCTCTGCGACTGGTCTTCCAGGGGATCAAGCGGCAGGGTCTCTCCGACAACGTCTATCTCGCGGTTCCACCGTTCTCGGACCGCACGACCCGGCGGAAGGACGCACTGGCGCTCTGCCGCCGGCTCGGGCTGGGGCTTCTTACCGTTCGGCTCGATCCGACGCCGTTCGTGGAGGCACTGCTCGACCCGGCGCCGTACCGGCCGCGCCCGCGCAAACACAGCGTCAGGCGGTTGCTGCGGGAGTTCCAGCGCCGGGTGGGCGACCCGAACCAGGGTGGCTCGAACCGCCGCAAGATCATGACTGCCTACCGGCAGGATGCGCTGCGCTGCGCGTCCCATCTTGGCTTCAACGGTCCGACCAAGGCTGCCGTGACCGCCAAGGCGATCGGTGTCGGCCGAGCCAGGGCGATCATGTATGCCGATCACTACGGTTGGTTTGAGCGCCCCGCCGATTCTCCGCGCGGCGTCTACGACTTGACGCCGAAGGGGCGTGCGGCACTTGAGCAGTACGCCGAGGTCGTGGCCGCGCTGGAGCATGAATGACCGGCCAGCCCAGCACCGCCGGCCTGTTCGAGGACGCCGGCGAGCCGGGAACCGGCTCGGCCGCGCCGCTCGCCGAGCGGATGCGTCCGGCCACCTTCGACGAGTTCGTCGGCCAGGAGCACATCCTCGCCGAAGACAAGGTGCTGCGGCGTTCCATCGAGGCGGACAGGGTGCCGTCGCTCCTGTTCTGGGGACCGCCCGGGTCCGGCAAGACGACCCTGGCACGGCTCATCGCGACGACGACCCGCGCGCACTTCGAGCCGGTCAGCGCGGTGTCCGCCGGTGTCGCGGATCTGCGCAAAGCGGTCAAGGGCGCCAACGACCTCCGCTCCCTCTACGGTCGACCGACGATCCTGTTCGTCGACGAGATCCACCGCTTCAACAAGGCTCAGCAGGACGTCATCCTGCCCCACGTCGAGGACGGCACGATCACGTTCATCGGGGCGACGACGGAGAATCCGTCCTTCGAGGTCAACGCGCCGTTGCTGTCGCGCTGCCGGGTGTTCACGCTTCACGCCCTGGACGAGGGAGCGATGACCGGCATCGTCGAGCGCGCGTTGTCGGACGAGGACCGCGGCCTGGGTCTGCTGGCTCCTGAACTGGAGTCGGACGCGGTGTCTCACCTCGTGAACATCGCGAACGGCGATGCCCGCGTCGCCCTCAACGCCCTGGAGATGGCGGTCGTCGCCGCCGAACCGGGCGAGGACGGTATGCGCCGCATCGACATGGAAGCCATCTCGGACGCTCTGCAGCGCCGGACACCCCAGTACGACAAGGCCGGTGACAGCCACTACGACACGATCTCTGCCTTCATCAAGTCCGTCCGCGGCTCGTCGCCCGACGGCGCCCTGTACTGGCTGGCCAGGATGCTGGAAGCCGGCGAGGATCCGCTCTTCATCGCCCGCCGGCTGGTCATCCTGGCGGCCGAGGACATCGGACTCGCCAACCCGGGTGCCCTGCCGGTCGCGGTTGCCGCCCAGCAGGCCGTTCACTTCATCGGGCTACCCGAAGGTCGCATCCCCCTCGCCGAAGCCACCGTGTACCTGGCGACGTCACCGAAGAGCAACGCCGCCTACGTTGCGCTGGGTCGCGCAACGGAGGACGTGCGGAACGCCCCGCACGAACCGGTTCCGCTCCATCTGCGGAACGCCGTCACGGGCCTGATGCGCGGCATGGGCTACGGAAAGGACTACAAGTACGGCCACGACGTCGAGGGCCACTTCGAAGAGCAGGAGTACCTGCCGCCCGGCCTTTCCGGCCGCCGCTACTACGAGCCGTCCGACCAGGGCTCCGAGAAGGCGATCGCCGAGCGTCTACGCCGCTGGTGGGGCGATGACGAGAAGGGTTAGCTAGCGGATGATCCGGATCCCCGGGTCCGGGGGATAGGGGAACTCGATGCCGCGCGGGGTGACGATCGCACCGTCGTGAAACGCGATGTAGAGGTGCTTGCCGGGGCCCCATTCAGGCACCGGCATGTGGACCATGTATTCGAGCGTGAAGCTGTGAAACAGGGGGAGCCTCATGTCGCGCTGCCAGTCGCCGCCCAGCGGCGAGATCCGGGGCGCGTCCATGTCCCGGCGCCCCTGGGCGTGGAGGTCGAGGTGGACCTGGGTCTTCGTGGGATCGAGCGTCGGGTCGTACCGGTCCCGGTCGATGTAGAGGAAGCCCGCCTCCTCGATTCTCCTGGCGAGTAGCGACAGTGTCTCTCCGGCGGAGGGGCCGATCCGGATGTTGGCGCGCAGGATCTTCCGGACCTGCATCGCGTGATCCCAGATCCGTTGCACGCGTTCCGGTAGCTCGGTTTCGCCCTCCTTCAGCACATAGCCATTGCCTCCCAGGTCGGCGACGAAGTAGCTCTCTCCCGCGCCGTTCAGGATCGTGACGATGTCGCCGCGTTGCAGCACGTACTCGTTGTTGTTGTTCTCGTTGCCGTCCGGGCCCCGGACGAAGACGTTGCCGTCGAGTTCTTCGAGGCGCGTGACTCCGGGCTCGATCTTCGCGAACTCCTCGTCCAGGGTCTGCATCGTGAGCATCCCGAAGTAGCCGGCGAGTGCGATCTCGCCGACGACGATGCCCGCCAGGAAGTCGCCGATCACACCTTCCGCCGACACGATCCGGGACGCGTACTTCTCGCCCAGGGCGGCGGCCAGCGTTTCGTGGTCCGTGTGGGAGATGCCGTCGGCGACGGGGTTCTGCTTCGAGAAGTTGACCGCGATCCGTTCGGGGTCGCGCTCAGCCACAAAGTCGCCGACGACGTTCTGCCACCCTGGATCTCCCTCGATCCCCTCCTCGCCCACGAACAGGTCGTAGGCGTCGTCTCCCCAGAGCGCTTCGTCGGTTCCCCCGAGGATCGCCCGCTCGATCCGGTCGCCGCCCCGATCGGTGAACACGAAGACGCCGGACTCGCCGCCCAGGTTCCTTGCAATCGGATCGGGATTCCGAGCCCGAATCACGTGGATCCACATGTCCACGCCGTTGTCCCGCATCGCCTTCGGCAGTACATGGTCGAACTTGTCGTCGCGGATCTGCTTCTGCATCCGCTGGAGCGTTTCCTCGTGGATCGTCTGCGATCCAACCACCGGTGAGCACAGACACAGAACCAATACGGAGATCGCGGGCCGGACTGGCGGGTGCCGCGGCCTCACCGAATCACCAACACCCGCGCCTGCGGCGGATGCAGCCACTCGATGCCGCGCTCGGTGATCAACGCGTTCTCCTCGACGTTGATCGGGATCTTGTTGCCTTCCCATTCCTCGGCCGGCATGAAGACGATGTACTCGAGCGAGATGATCGAGTTGGGGCGGACGACGTACTTCGTGCGTTCGGGGAAGATCTCGAACAGGCTGGCGGCCATGTCGTGGCCGATGTTGCCGGCGGCGTGCATACCGACGTTGACCTCGATGCCGGGCGCGTCGGGGCCGGCCTCCTCGAGCTCGGTGTAGACGTAGCCCGCGTCCCGGATGATCTGCTTCAACTCGTCGAATTGCTCGCGGCCGGTACGGCCGGAGCGGACGTGTTTGCGGATGATCTGCTGCACCTTCTTCGATTCGGCGAACGTGTTCAGCACAACCGGCGGCGGCTCGGTCTCGCCCTCGCGCAGGACGTAGGCGAAGCGCTTGATGTCCGTCGAGAAGTTGTTGCGGCCGGCGCCCCAGTCGATCTGCAGGACATCGCCGCGCTGGATGACGCGCTCCGTGCCGCCGATCTCGCTGCCGTCCGGACGGTGGCTGTAGACGGTCGGGTACCAGGCGCGCAGCAGATCGTGGTCGGGCAGCTTCTGCTCCAGCCAGCGCGCGACGTCGTTGTGCGTCGTTTTGCCTGGCGTGATGACCTCGTTGGAAAGCGCCCGTTCGATGAGCCGCCGGGTAAGGTCGCCGATCTTGGCCATTTCGACGATCTCGCCGGCGACCCGCTCGCCATGGAAGTCCGCGATCAGGTGCTGGGCCGAGGTGAAGCGGGCCGCGTACTTCTCGCCCAGTTCGCTCGTGAGGAACTTGAAGTCGGTGTAGGTGAGGCCGTCCGCGATGTGAAGGCCTTCGCTCTCGTACGGAACCGCGAGATAGTTCAGGCCGATGGTCTGAGGGTCGCGCTCCTCGACGATCGACCGCAGTTCGTCGAACCGTCCGAACCGGTCGTAGGCGCCGCATTCCCGTGCGAGATCGGTCTCGGGCCCGAGCTGGATTCGTTCGATGCGGTCGCCGCCGCGGTCGGTGAAGATGAAGAACCCCTGACCATTGACCGTGGAGATGGCGAAGTCGAGCGTCATCGGCTGGGTGCCGCGGCCCCGGTCGATCACGATCCACATGTCGATGTCGTTGCGGCGCATGGCGCCCGGCAAGACGTAGTCGAACTTGTCGTGCCGGATCATGCAGGAGGTTTCCCACCTCGAGCGCACGTCGTCCGGTTCGGCACTCGAAACCGGTGCGGCGATGGCGATGGTCGCCAGGGCCGTGGCGAGAACGGTCGGGAGCGGACGCTTCATCCTGGTTCTCCTTGTGAAGTGAGTTGAAGTCACTATAGAGGGCGATAGCGTCGTCACCCGCCGCCGCGTCACCGGATCACCAGCACCCGCGCCTGCGGCGGATGAAGCCACTCGATGCCGCGTTCGGTGATCAGGGCGTTCTCCTCGACGTTGATCGGGATCTTGTTGCCTTCCCATTCCTCGGCCGGCATGAAGACGATGTACTCGAGCGAGATGATCGAGTTGGGGCGGACGACGTACTTCGTGCGTTCCGGGTAGATCTCGAACAGGCTCGCGGCCATCTCGTGGCCGATGTTGCCGGCCCCGTGCATGCCGACGTTGACCTCGATGCCGGGGGCGTCCTGGGCGGCCACTTCCAGCTCGGTGTAGACGTAGCCGGCGTCCCGGATGATCTGCTTCAGTTCGTCGAGCTGCTCGCGGCCGGTGCGGCCCGAGCGGACGTGCTTGCGGATGATCTCCTGCACTTTCTTCGATTCGGCGAACGTGTTCAGCACACCCGCGGGCGGCTCGGTCTCGCCTTCGCGCAGGACGTAGGCGAAGCGCTTGATGTCCGTGGAGAAGTGGTTGCGGCCGGTGCCCCAGTCGATCTGCAGGACATCGCCGCGCTGGATCACGCGCTCGGTGCCGCCGATCTCGCTGCCGTCCGGGAGGTGGGTGTAGACGGTCGGAAACCAGCCGCGCAGTAGGTCGTGGTCGTGCAGCTTCTGCTCCAGCCAGCGGGCGACATCGTTGTGTGTCGTCTTGCCCGGGGTGATGACCTCGTTGGACAGCGCCCGCTCCAGGAGCCGCCGGGTGAGGTCGCCGATCTTTGCGAACTCGACGATCTCGCCGGCGACCCGCTCTCCGCGAAAGTCGGCGATCAGATGCTGTGCCGAGGTGAAGCGGGCCGCGTACTTCTCGCCGAGTTCGCTCGCGAGGAACTTGAAGTCCGTGTGCGTGAGTCCGTCGGCGACGTGGAGGCCTTCGGCTCCGTAGGGAACCGCGAGGTAGTTGAGACCGATGGTCTGAGGATCGCGCTCCTCGACGATCGACCGCAGCTCTTCGAACCGTCCGAACCGGTCGTAGGCGCCGCATTCCGTGGCCAGATCGTTCTCGCGGCCGAGCTGGATCCGTTCGATGCGGTCGCCGCCGCGGTCGGTGAAGATGAAGAAGTTCTGGCCGTTGACGGTCGAGATGCCGAAGTCGCGCGTCATCGGCTGGGTGCCGCGGCCCCGGTCGGTCACGATCCACATGTCGATGTCGTTGCGTCGCATGGCGCCCGGCAGCACGTAGTCGAACTTGTCGTGCCGGATCATGCAGGAGGCTTCCCACCTCGAGCGCACGTCGTCGCTCAGGGTGGGCTGGGCCGCGATGCTGGCGGCGAGGGAGGCGAAGGCCACGGCGGAGACCCCCGGTAGCGAAGGCTTCATCTTCGTTCTCCTTGTGAAGTGAGTTGAAGTCACTATAGAGGGCGATAGCGTCGGGCGCCGGCCCCGGACGGTCGGTCACCACAGCCGCAGACCTGGAGAGACTGAATGAGATCCGATTCGATCCGCCACTTGTTGCCCTTGCTCGTGTTCGCCGTTCCCGCCTGTGCGGCGCCGGGCGGGGACGGAGGCAGGGACGGGAGCGTCTCCGGCGCCGCCGTCACGCGCACGGAGGACCGGCCCGGCTGCCTCGACGCCACCCCGCTCCGCCAGGCGCTGTTCGGCGACCTCCACGTCCACACCAGCTTCTCGTTCGACGCGGCGGCCAACAGCACCGGCGCGACGCCGGCGGACGCCTACCGGTTCGCGAAGGGCGAGGCGATCCCGTTCTGGCCCATCGGCGAGGACGGTGGGCCTACGGGCAGCATCGCGATCGACCGACCGCTCGACTTCGTCGCGGTGACCGATCACGGCGAGTTCCTGGGCGAACGCCGCCTGTGCCGGGATCCGGAGTCGCCGCGCTACGGCTCGGAGTTCTGCACCACGTTCCGCTCGGACCAGAGAGTGGGGATGCAGATGCTCGGCGCCGTCATCACGACCGAGACGCCGAGCAGGACCGAGGAACTGTGCGGCGAGGACGGTTCGCTCTGCCGCGAATGGGCAATGAGCCCATGGCAGGAGATCATCGAAGCGGCTGAGGACGCCTATGACCGGACAGAGGCGTGCAGCTTCACCAGCTTCGTGGGCTACGAGTACACCGGCACGCCGGGGATCTCGAACTACCACCGTAACGTCGTTTTCCGGGGCTCGGAAGTGCCTGAGCTGCCGGTCTCCTACATCGACGCGCCCACGGACAGCCTGCTCTGGCAGCGGCTCGACGAAGTCTGCGGCGATGGCAGTGCGCGGCCCGGTTGCGACTACCTGACGATCCCGCACAACAGCAATCTCGCGAACGGCCGGATGGCGCCGTACCGGGGATTGGAGGGAACGCTGGAGGCGCGCCGCGCGTACGCCGAGAAGCGGCTCGAGCGGGAACCGATCATCGAGATCTTCCAGCACAAGGGCGGGTCCGAGTGCATCAACGGCCTGTCCTCCGTGTTCGCCGAGCCGGACGAGCTGTGCGACGTGGAGGCGGTGCGGGTGCTGGGCCGCGAGGAGACGGTTCAGTCCCTGCTTTCGGGCGAGACCACCTTGCGAACCGAGGAGTGCCCGGAGGGTGAGAACGGCAACCAGGGCATGCTCGGGGCCGGTTGCGTCGACCGGACGGACTTCGTTCGCTCCGCGCTCGTCGTCGGTCTGGAGGAGGAGGTGGAGACCGGGTCGAATCCGGTCAAGCTCGGCATCATCGCCTCGACCGACACGCACACGGCGACCCCGGGGGCGGTGGCCGAAGAGGACTGGCGCGGCGCCGTTTCCGTCGAGTCGACGCCCGAGGAGCGCCTTCAGCCGGGTCTCCTGACCAGCGGCATCGACGGCAATGCCGGCGGTCTGGCCGGCGTCTGGGCGGTCGAGAACTCCCGCGACGCGATCTTCGAGGCGATGGAGCGACGCGAGGTGTTCGGCACCTCGGGTCCGCGGATCCGGCCGCGCTTCTTCGGCGGCTGGAACTACGCCGAGAACCTGTGCGACCAGGCGGATCTGCTTGAGCAGGCCTACGCCGACGGCGTGCCGATGGGCGGCGATCTGCCGGAGGCCGGCGACGGCGCGGCGCCGATCTTCCTCGCCTTCGCTGCCCGAGACCCGGCAGACGGCGCCGGACTCCTGCAGCAGCTCCAGCTCGTCAAGGGCTGGATCGACGCCGACGGGACGGGCCGCACCCAGGTCATCCCGATCGCCGGTTCGCCGGACAACGGGGCGAGCGTCGATCCCGCGACCGGCGAGCGAAGCGGCGAAGGCCACGACAGCCTCTGCACGGTCTACCGCGACGAAACGTTCGATGCCGGCCAGCACGCCTACTACTATCTGCGGGTGGTCGAGAACCCCAGCCTGCGCTGGAGTTGGTATGACTGCCAGCGGCTCGCACCGGAAGACCGGCCCGCCGTGTGCTCGGACGGCTCCTATCCCGAGACGATCCAGGAGATGGCCTGGACATCGCCGATCTGGTACCGGCCTGTGGACGGCGAATGAGGCCGAACCATCGCCTCCTCGTTCTGGCCGTCGCCCTTGTCTACGCGGTCATGGTGTATGGGGGCGGATGGCTGAAGACCGACTACGACCTCGTCAGCCAGTTCACGAGCGAGCTGACGTCGTCCGGCACGGACTGGGCGGGCACGATAGCGACAGCCCACTTCGTGTGGGGGATTCTCGGGCTGGCGCTGCTGTGGGTAGCGTCGCCGCTCGTGCCGGTTTCCGGCGTCGCGCGGGCCGGCTACTGGCTGCTTGCCGCCGAACCCGGCGTCTGGATCGGATCCGCGTTCCTGCCGTGCGATCCGGGCTGCCCGTTCGATGGGAGCCTGACGCAGACGCTCCACAACCTGTGGGCCGCGATCACCTTCGTGGCGACTACGGTCGGCCTGCTGCTGCTGGCACGCAATCCGGCCGTCTCCGCGACGACCAGGTTGGCATGGGCGCTCCTGGCAGTGTTCTGGCTAGCCACCTTCGTTCTGATGCTCATGCCGGCAGCGGAGCCTGTCCGCGGACTGATTCAGCGATTGGGGGAGGGGACGCTGTACGGAACCCTGTGCGTCGTAGCGTGGAGGCTGCCCGCGCGTCCGCGTTGTAGCGCGCCCGCGGACAGCGAATGATGCGCAACTTGGGAGGCTGCGCAACTCGCTGGATCGTTCTCGCGGCGGCGCTGCTCGCCGGCTGCGTGGAATCCGGGAACCCGCCGCCAGTCGTCGGTCAGGGACTGACGCTGGGCGAGAGTCTGGTGGCGCGTGGGCAGGAACACGAACTGGACACCGTCCGCATGCCGCCGCCGGGCGACTTCATCGAGCACGAGGCCGCCGGCTTCGCCAAGGTCCTGTGTTCGGCGGTCTTCCTGACCGGGCTCGACTTTGAGGACGCCTGGACGCAGATCGGCGGGTTCACCTCCCGTCATCGGTACCGCGACCGTCTACCGGGGCGGGTCCTCGACCGAGAGAACGGACGAGTCCGCATCACGACCGACTCCGGCGTGACCCGGACCGCGGTGCTCCACGGCGATCAGGGCTGCGTCGCCCTGCCGAAGGGGGAGGACGCGCCGTTCTACGAGACGGTTCCGGTCGCGAGCGTGCTGGACGAGGACGCCCCCTGGCCGATGGGCGACGCCTTGCCCGACGAGCCGCTTCCCGACGACGTGAACGCGGAGAAGCTCGCCGCAGCCGTTGAGGCCGCCTTCCAGCCGGAGGCGATGACTCTGGCGCTCGTCGTGCTCCATCGGGGCCGGCTGATCGCCGAGCGCTACCGCGAGGGGATCGACAAGGACACGCCGCTCGAGAGCTGGTCGATGAACAAGAGCCTGTCGGCTACCCTGATGGGTGTCCTGATCGAGCAGGACGAGTATGCGCTCGACCAGTTGGCGCCGGTCGACTCCTGGCACGAGGACCCGGACGACGTTCGCGGCACGATCCGCATCCAGGACATCCTCCGCATGTCCAGTGGCCTGCGCTGCGTGAACGCCGGCGACCCGGAGTACGACGAGGCGGCCATGGGCTACCCGGACCACCTCTACCTCTACACCGGCACGGTGAACTCCCACCTCTGGGCCACCGAACGGCCGCCGCAATGGCCGCCGAACACGATCGGCCGCTACCGGAACTGCGACCCGATCCTGACCAACCACCTGGTGCGCCTGGCGGTCGAGGGCCGCGGCGAGAACTACCACCAGTTCCCCCAGAAGCACCTCTTCGACCGGATCGGCGTCCGGCGCTTCGTCGCCGAAGCGGATCCCTACGGCAACTTCCTCCTGAACGGCTATGGCTTCGGGTCCGGCCGCACCTGGGCGCGGCTGGGCCAGCTCTACCTGGACGATGGCGTTGCGCCTACCGGGGAGCGCGTGCTGCCCGAGGGCTTCGTCGAGTTCGTCAGCACGCCGGCTCCGGCCTGGGTCGCCGACGGCCGGCCGATCTACGGCGGCTTCTTCTGGCTCAACAACCCGCCGCGCGGTGGCAGCAAGCGGTACCCGTCATTGCCGAACAGCGCGTTCAGCATGCAGGGCGCCGGCGGCCAGAGCACGATCATCGTGCCGTCGCACGAGATGGTTGTGGTCCGGCTCGGACTTTACGAGGGTTCGTTCGGCGGGCACGCCGACGCTTCGTTGCAGAGCGCGCTGGCGCTGTTGGTGGAGGCGATTCAGGAGAGCGGCTAGCGCTCGTCGGTGATCAGGATGTTGCCCAGAGCCTCGGCGTCGAGTTCCCCGTCGCCCGCCGGGAACTGGTTCACCTGCATCATGTAGGTCAGGATGTCGAGGTAGGTCTCGCGCGGCAGGCTGGCCGGATTGTCGGTCGGCATGGTGGTCCGGATCGCCTCGTACAACTCGTGCAGCGTCTTGCCTCCCCACAGGAACTGGAAGCTGACGCCGACCAGGCCCGGGGAGTTGCTGCCACCGCCGAGGTCCTCGCCGTGGCAGGTGGCGCAGGTCTCGACGTACGGGGCAAGGCCTCGCTGTGCCTGTTCGGCGGTGTAGACGCCGTCCCAGACGGTCAGCGAGGCCTCGGCCGCTCCGGCGGTGTCGCGGTCGGTCGCCGCCGTCCGGGTCTGTCCGGTTGCAGCCGGAAGATCCGCCGGCAACGCGAACACGTGAATCGAGTTGCCGTTGGTCGGCCGGCGGATGTGGGGAATGAGGTCGCGCGGCACCATCGTCGCCCAACTGGCGCCGCCGGTTCCGACCGGGATCGCCACGTACTGGCGGCCGCCGGCGAGGTAGGTCACGGGGAAGCCCTGGGCCGACGTGGGTAGCCGCGTCTGCCAGAGGATGCGGCCGGTCCTGGCCTCGTAGGCGTAGACGTAGCGGTCGTAGTCGCCGGCGAAGACGACTCCGCCTCCTGTCGCCAGCGCGGCGGTGTTGATCGGCGACAGCGTGCGGTGCCGCCACATGATGTCGCCCTCCCTGACGTCGATCACCATCAGCTCGCCGAGGTTGCCTCCCGAGTAGGGATGCATCGTGTTGATGCGGCGTACCGGGCCGGCGCCGCCACCGCCGAGGACGCGCTCGACCGGGCCGAAGGTGGCCAGCTCGCAGTTCATCGTCATCGGGATGTAGAGGGCGCCCGTGTTCGGGTCGTAGGACATGGCGCGCCAGCTCTTGAACCCGGATGTGCTCGGGCACATGTTGATCTCGACGCCGATCTCCGGGATCAGCTCCGGGCGATAGGTCACCTCACCCGTCTCGCGGTCGACGTCGACGAGGTTCTGGTAGCCGACATCGATGGCGTCGAGGAACTCTCCGGTCTCCCGATCGAGCTCCCACAGGATGCCGAGCTTGCCCATCTTGTAGAGCTTCTTCCGGCCGTCGACGTCGATCAGGAGGGTCTCGAAGACCTCGTCCATGTCGTGGGTTTCGCCGGGCAGGTACTGGTAGTACCAGAGCAGCTCGCCGGTGTCGGGGTCGAGCGCCAGGCTCGAGTTCGTGTACAGCGCGTCGCCCTCCGTGCCGCGAACGGAGCGGGCCCAGGGCTTGGCCTGGGAGGTGGCCCAGTAGACGATCCTGAGTTCCGGGTCGTAGCTGCCGGCGATCCAGGCGTCGCTGCCGGCACGGAAGCGGAGCGGCAGGTCGCCCCAGGTGTCGCCGCCCGGCTCGCCGGGCCGCGCGACCGTTGAGGTCCGCCAGATCTCCTCGCCGGTGTCAGGATCGTGGCCGGTGATGAAGCAGACGTCGTCCTTGTAGCGGCCGCAGCCGGTGATACCGGTGACCAGCGTGCCGTCGGCGACGATCGGGCCGGCGGTGTAGCGGTAGCCGAGAGCCGGGTCGGCGGTCTGCGTCTCCCAGATCAGCTTCCCTTCGCGGGCGTCCAGCGCGAAGATCGTCGCCCGGGGGCTGGCGCCGAAAATGCGGTCGCCAAAGATGGCGATGTTCTTCTGCACCCCGCGGCCGAAGGCGCCCGATCCGTCACCCACGGGTTCGGGCCGGTATTCCCAGAGCAGGTCCCCGGTGGCGGCGTCGAGGGCCTGGACCACCGCGCCGGGATTCGGCAGGTACATGACGCCGTCGTGGATGAGCGGCGCTGCCTCCTGCGGGCCGGTGTCGTCCATCGCCCAGGCCCAGGCCAGTTGAAGCCGGTCCACGTTCGCGGTCGTGATCTGGTCGAGCGGGCTGTAGCCCCACGCGTTCTGCGTGCCGCGCCAGTGCAGCCACTGGCCCGGTTCCGGGTCGTTCAGCATCTCCTGGGTGACCGGCACGAAGGCGGTCTCCTGAGCGGCTGTGTCCTGGGCGGCGGGGCCGGCGCTCAGGAACGACATCGCGGCCAGCGAGCAGGCGAGGCGCGTCAACGACTTCATGCGGAAGGCGGGATGCTACTTCACCGCCTGTCGCTGCTGCTACAGTCCCCGGTTCGTCTTGAAGACAGCGAGGAACGGAGGCGTCGCAGTGAAGAGTGCGCGCCGGCCCAGCCGCGGGCTGGCGGTTTTGGCCTTGGCCCTGAGTGTCGGATTCAGCGCCGAACTCCCGGCCCAGGACGCGGCTTCGACGTTCGCGCCGGTCACGGACGAGATGCTCCGGAGTCCGCCGGCGTCGGAGTGGTTGATGTTCCGTCGCACGTTCGACAGTTGGGGCTACAGCCCGCTCGACCAGGTCGACCGCGAGAACGTCGGCCGGCTGGGCCTGGTCTGGTCACGGGAGATCGCGGTTGGGACCTCCGAGATTACGCCCCTGGCTTACAACGGGGTTCTCTACGTTCCTTCGTTCGAGGACACGATCGAGGCGTTCGACTCGACGACCGGAGACTTCATCTGGCGCTACACGCGAGAGCAGCCCGAGGGGCTCTACGCGCAGGTCGGCTTCAACGCGAAGAACAACCGGAACATCGCGATCTACGACCGGTTGATCCTGAACAACAGCGACGACAATCACGCCTTCGCGCTGGATGCCGAAACCGGTGAGCTGGTCTGGGAGACGCAGATCCTCGACTACAAGGTGAACCCCGCGACTCACAGCTCGGGACCCATCGTCGCCGGCGGCCGCGTCGTCTCGGGGCGGAGCTGCCGTCCCTGGGGCGGGCCGGAGTCCTGCATCATGATCGCGCTCGACGCGCTGACGGGAAAGGAGCTCTGGCGGACGCGCACGATGCCGGCGCCGGGCGAGCCCGGGGACGAGACCTGGGGCGACGTGCCGTTCGAGAAGCGGCACCACGTCGGCACCTGGATGGTGCCCAGCTACGACCCGGAGCTCGAACTCATCTACTTCGGCACCGCCGTTACGTCGCCGGCGCCGAAGTTCATGCTCGGTGGAACGGAATTGACGCACCTGTACCACAACTCGACCCTTGCGCTGGAGGCCGACACCGGCGAGATCCGCTGGTACTTCCAGCACCTGAACGACCACTGGGACCTGGACCATCCGTTCGAACGCATCCTGGTCGACCTTCCGGTTTCGCCCGACCCGGAGGCCGTACGCTGGATCCGGGAGGGCCTGGAAGCGGGCGCGACCCGCAAGGTGATGACGGGCATCCCGGGCAAGACCGGCTTCGTCTACACCCTGGACCGTGAGACCGGGGAGTTCCTGTGGGCCCGCCCGACCGTGCCGCAGAACGTCGTCGTCGACATCGACGAGACGACGGGGCGGGCGGTCGAGAACACCGAGATCATCTTCACGGAGCTCGACCAGGAGATGCTCGTGTGCCCGACCTGGATCGGCGGCAAGGACTGGGAAGCCGGTTCCTACAGCCCGCTGACCCGGACGATGTACTACCCGCTGCGCAACATGTGCGCGCGGATGCTGGTGACGGGCGACACGAACAGTCCGCGGGCGCAGGCGTTCGAACAGCAGGTCGCGATCTACAACCTGGCCGCGGACCACATCCAGGCGCCCGGCGAGGAGTACCTCGGCACGGTGTACGCGATCTCCGCCGTGACGGGCGAGACGAAGTGGCTGTTCGAGACCGAGGGCGCGACCTACTCGGTCGTCGCCACCGGCGGCGGCCTGATCTTCGGCGGCGACTCGAGCGGTGCCTTCCGCGCCCTTGAACACGAGACGGGCGAGCTCCTGTGGGAAGTGAACCTCGGTGCCCCGCCGATGGGCTACCCGATCTCCTATGCCGTGGACGGTCGGCAGTACGTCGCCATATCGACCGGGCCGGGAAGCCTCAGGCATACGCCGGAGGGCGCCGCCCGCCCCCGGGGCGGCAACTTGTACGTCTTCGCGCTGCCTGAGAGTCGCTAGGACGCGAGGCTGCTAGCGCCGCCAAACCCGTCGCAGGCTCCGTGTTTGGCCCCATCCCCCACCTCCCCAGGAGTTTGGGGGGGGGGGGGCCCCTAGGTGGGTGGGCCGGCGCCCAACACGGAG
>VXVC01000007.1:0-328056 GCA_009836625.1 Holophagales bacterium | reverse complement strand
GCGGGGTCGCCCCCCCCCCCCGCCGGGGGGTGGTGTGTTCGCCCAGCCCCCCCCCGGCCCCTGTTGTGGCGGCGGCTCCACGCCCTGCGGGCCCCCCCCCCCCCCAAACTCCTAGGATCCAGGAATCCGAATCAAATCCCGGCGCCGCTGAGCGCAACCCGCGTGAAGACCGGCGTCCGGTCCCTGACGGAGGTTCCTGGTGGCAGAGCGTCCCACCTACGCCTTCGGGCCGTTTCTTCTCGATGCTGCCGAGCGCCGGTTGCTGCGCAGCGGGCGGGTCGTTCCGGTACGGCCGAAGATCTTCCAGACGCTGAAGGTGCTGGTCGAGAACCGCGACCGCCTCGTGCACAAGGATGAGCTGATGGAGATGGTGTGGCCGGACACCAACGTCACCGAGAGCAACCTCACGCACAACCTGTCCGTGCTGCGGAAGATCCTGGGTCAGGATGGGGAGACGCAGTACGTCGTTACGGTTCCCGGCCGTGGCTACCGTTTCACGGCGCCGGTCAAGACGCCGGTCGGCGGATCGATCGCGATCAGGCCCTTCGCCAACATGAGTTCCGACCCGGAACAGGACTTCTTCTGCGAGGGCTTGGTGGAGGAGGTCATCGAGGCGCTGGTGCGTGTCGATGGACTGCGGGTCCTGTCCCGGACCTCCTCCTTCGACCAGGGGCTGGCCGGCCTGAGCGCGCCCCGGTTCGGAAGGAAGGCGGGCGTGTCGGCGATCCTCGAGGGCAGCGTGCGAAGGTCCGGCGACCGCGTGCGGATCTCGGTTCAGCTCATCCGGGTCGCCGACGGCATCCATCTCTGGTCCCGCCACTACGACCGGGTCCTCGGCACGATCTCCGAGATTCAGATTCAGGAGGACATCGCCCGGGCGATCGCGCGTCGGGTGAATGTCGAACTCCGGACTCCGAACGCTCGTCGGGCGAGAAGGGTCCCGACGGACAACCAGGAGGTGTGGAGGCCGGAGTGGGGCTGATCCCCTAGCCGGTCCTTGTCGTGGGAGTCCCCGTCTTGTCCAGGAGACAGCGGGGAAACCGAGGCGCCGCAGTGGAGGATGCCGCCCTCTCCGAGAGCTTTGTTGACAATGTCAACAAAGCTGTGTATGTTGACGCAGTCAACTTCTGGAGGGAGAAGAGAGCCATGAGAAAGAGAACGGCGCGCGGCGGAGCGAGGCACCATCGGCGAGGCCGATTCGCCATACTCACGCTCAGGGTGTGCCTGTACGGATGCGTCGGACCTGCCGCAGCGCTTCCCGGCGCCGAGCCGGTGGAGCTGTTCGCCTTCGAGCGGTACGACGTGGTCACCGGCAGCCGCGAGCGCCAGACCATCCTGACGGGCTTCCTTGTGGGAGGTTCGATGGCGGACCTCGCGGTCGTGGACGGCGATGAGGACGATGGCCGGCGCCTGCGGATCCTGACGTTCAGGGCCGGTGAATGGGTGCCGGAAGTCGAAACCACGCTGCGGCCCGGAACTTCCTTCGTTGACGTGGCCGCCATCGACGGCCGGGACCGGCTGGTGGTCTACGGCGGCGGCCGGCTGACGTGGTTTGATCCCGAGTCAGAGACGGAGCGGGAACTCGCTGCGGTGGAGTCCGACTTCAGATCGCCGCGGAGGGGTGAGGTTGTCCATGTGGACATCACGCGTGACCTGAACGGCGACGGCCGCAACGAGCTCGTCGTGCCGCAGAACCACGCCTTCCATGTGCTCGTCCAGGGGAGCGGCGGGACATTCGCCGATCCGGTGACCGTCGGCCCCTCGACCGGGCCGGACCGGGTCTACCGCGGCGATGGCTCCAGGTTCCGGCCGTGGGACGACGGCGGCCGCGTCCACGAGATGGACTACGACCTGGACGGACGACGCGACCTGGTGTTCTGGAACCAGGACCACTTCGCGGTGCATCTCCAGGACCAGCGGGGTCTGTTCGCAGCCGAGGCCAGCACGACGTTCACGACCGAGGTCGCGTTCGACTCGGACGACCACGCCTCGCTCGCCGCTCCGCAGGAGGTTCGCCACAGGCGGATTGGCGACAGCCTGACCGGAGCCCCGACCGGGAGAGTGCTGCGTTCGTTGACCGACCTGAACGGCGATGGCGTCGCCGACCTCGTGGTCTTCTCGCTGGACCTCAGGAGCATGTGGAACGTGCGCTTCACGTACGAGGTCCACCCGGGCGCGCCAACACCCGAGGGCGGCACGGTGTTCGCACCCGATGCCGGCGCCACGATTCTCTCGGACAGCCTCCCTTACGAGATCGGTCCGTACGACTTCGACAACGACGGTCAGGTCGACGTGATGTTCAGAACGATGAGGTTCGGCGTCTTCAAGACGGTCCGCATGATCGGCGCCGGGATGTTGACCCGTTCCGTGCCGATGCGTCTTGACTTCTACCGCATGGAGGGTGGCCTCTACTCCGGCAAACCGAGCGCCGTCCGCAAGATCAGAGGCCGCGCTCCCGGCGTTTCAGGAGAAAAGGGAATCTTCCATCCCTCGGTTCTGGTCGGGGATGTGAACGGCGACGGCCGCGACGACCTGGTCGTGCAGAAGGGCCGGAAGGGTCTGAACGTCTTCGTTGGCGTGCCGGGGCCCGAGCTGTTCGCCGGAAGCCCTGAGGAAGTCGCGATCGCCATGCCGAACGAGGAGTACACCTGGTTGGTGGACCTCAACAGGGACGGCAAGCAGGACGTCCTCATGCATCACACGTTCACTACCGAGCCGCATCGGGTGACGATACTGGTGGCCAAATGAAGGAAGTCGGCACTTCGGCTAGCGCCCGCGCGATGCCGCTTCGACGAGGCCTGTCGCGAATTCTGTCTCTCGGAGTACTCCTCTCGGGTGGCTTGGGGCCTGCCGCCGCGCAATCCACTTCCGAGGCCGCGGAGTTCGCTTTCACGCAGTACGAGGTCGTCACCGGCTCTGCGAAACGTCAGACCGTCTTGACGGGGTTCCTTCTCGGGAGCTCAAGCGCGGAGCTTGCGGTCGTGGACATCGACGACGGTGACGAACGCCGCCTGCGTATCTACGAGTTCGGAGACGGCGCCTGGGCGACGAAAACCGAGGCGACACTCGGTCGCGACGTGCGATTCGTTGACGTGGCCAGCATCGGCGGACGTGACCGGCTTCTCACCTGCGATCCCGGTCGCCTGAACTGGTTCGATCCCGAATCGGCGACGGAACGCCCGCTGGTCGCGGTCACTGCAAGCTTCGACCCGCCTCGCGGCGGTGAGATCCCCCATGTCGACGTCAGTCGGGACGTGAACGGCGACGGCCGCGACGACCTGGTCGTGCCGGGCGTCGATGGCTTCAGCGTGTTCATCCAGACGAGTGCCGGCGAGTTCGCGAATCCGGTGAAGGTTGGCCGGTCCACGGATCTGAGCAGGATCTACGGGGCCGATGGCTACCGGTACAACCCCTGGGATGAAAGCCGTGTCCACGAGATGGACTACGACCAGGATGGTCTCGCTGACCTGGTGTTCTGGAACGGTGACCACTTCGCGGTTCATCATCAGGATGAAGATGGGCTGTTTTCCCCGGTTGCCGAGACCTTCACGACCGATGTCACATTCGACTCTGACCGACTCTCCTCCCTCGCCACCGGAGACATGACGGGGAGGGTGCTTCACTCGATAGCCGACCTGAACGGCGACAGTGTCGGGGATCTTGTGGTCTTCTCTCTGGAAGGCGCGAGCATCTCGCGCAAGCGTTCAACCTGCGAGGTGCATCTTGGCGCGCCGGCACCCGGCGGCGGAACCCGGTTCGCGCGGGCCGTCGACTTCACCTTCCAGTCGGACGGGAGGATTCAACTCGGGATGAACCAGCGCGACTTCGATGGCGACGGCGACCTCGACCTGATGTTCACGACGATCGAGGTCGCGTACCTCGAGAGCAGTCTCTGGAAGAGGCTCAAGGGGTTCATGGGCGATGACGTCTGGTTGGATCTCGAGTTCCATCCCATGAAGGAGGGCCTCCATTCCGACGAACCCAACGCCATCCGCAGAATGCAACTGGATGGCCACCCCAGTGTCAGGGAGTTCGGGTGGGTGCCGCTGGACATCGTGCTTCGAGGGGCCATGCACGAGGAACGGAAGACGCAGAAGCGTCACCTGCGCGCGTTCAACACGACCCTGCTGATCGGGGATGTGACCGGCGACGGCCGCTCGGACCTGCTGATAGAGGAAACCCATCGGAAACTGCTCGTCTTCGCCGGTGTGCCGGGACCGGATCTGTTCACCCGGCAGCCTCAAAGGGTGGCGGTCGCGATCCCCAACGACGAGGAGTACACCTGGCTCGTGGACCTCAACAGGGACGGCAAGCAGGACCTGCTGATGCACCACACGTCGACGACGGAGCCTCATCGGGTGACGATGCTGGTCGCCCGTTGAGCCCGCCGGCGGACTCTGGCCATGGCTAGTCCTGGCTGCGATCTCGCATCCCGTCCAGGATCGTCTGGGTGGTCTGCCGGATCAGGTCGTCCACGTCCACATTCGGGTCGATCTGTTGCTCGATCAGCAGCGACGCCAGGCCGTGGACCGCGCTCCATGCAACGTAAGCCTGCGCTCGCGGGTCGCCTCCCTCGATCTCGCCGCGCTGCTGGTGAACCCGGATCACATCGACCAGGTTCTCGAGCAGAGCGCCGGCTGCATTTCGCAGTTCCGGCTGATCCTGGCGTGCAAGGGCCTCCTTGCCGTACATCAGGCGATAGTGCGCCGGGTGCTTCAGGGCGAAGCGCACGTACTGCTCGCCCATGCGCCGGAGTCGCTCGACGCTGGATGAAGGGGCTCCTGCGTCGCCGGACCCCAGCCGCCGGTTGAGACGCTTGAACCCCGCGACCGCGACCGCGACCAGGAGGGCCGTCTTGTCGGGGAAGTGGCGGTAGGGCGCTCCCCGCGATACACCGAGGCGGCTGCCTATCGCCCTCATCGTTACGCTGGCGGCGCCGCCCTCCGAGATCATCGCGGCGGCTTCCTCGACCAGCGACGCTCGAAGGTCGCCATGGTGGTAGGTGCGAGCCCGTTCGGCCATGGGCGATTATGGCAAGAGCGGCTCGTGATCGCCGGGCTCGATCTCTGGCGGCGGGACGAGTGGGTGTTGACATCGTCAACAAGGGGCTGTATGTTGACGAGGTCAACATGCCCCGAAGGCAGGAGGACCAACATGAAGAGACGAGCGACAGTCCCCGACGAAAGACGACACCGGCCGGCCCGGATCAGCCTGCTGGCGATGCGGGTGTGTCTGTCGGGATGCATGATGCCGGTTGCCGTCCACGCGAACTCCGAGCCACCCGCGGCGTTCGCTCCCAGCCGTCACGAGTTGGTCGTGGACGTCGCGGAACGCCTGACCGTTCTGACCGGGTTCCTCACGGGCCGGCCGGTCGCAGATGTGGCTGCCGTGCATCTGGACGGTGATGGAGACCGCCGCCTGCGCGTTCTCTCGTTTGTCGATGGCGACTGGTCAACGGCAGCCGAAGCCACGTTGCGTGCCGAGGTGTCCTTCGTCGACGTTGCCGGAATCGATGGCCGGGACCGGTTGATCGCCTACGGAGGAGGCCGGCTCACCTGGTTCGATCCGGAGTCGGCGACGGAACGGGACCTGGTCGCGGTGACGTCCGACTTCAGGGAGTCCGCCAGGGGCGAAATTCTCCACGTGGACATGACTCGCGACGTGAACGGAGACGGCCGGGACGACCTCGTGCTGGTGCACGGTCACGGCTTCCACGTACTGGTCCAGATGCCGGCCGGCCGGTTCGCCGAGCCCGTGACGGTGGGGCCCACCAGCGGGCTCGACCGGGTCTACGGCGCCGACGGCTATCGCTACCACCCCTGGGACGAGGGCGGCCGGATCCACGAGATGGACTACGACCTGGATGGTCGCAGCGACCTCGTGTTCTGGAACGACGGCCGCTTCGAGGTGCATCTTCAGACCGAACAGGGGCTCTTCTCACCGGAGGCCAGGGCGTTCACGACCGGGATCGCGTTCGACTCCGACCAGATCGCCTCGCTGGCCGCGCCGGAGGGAATCCGGAGGCGGCGCATGGACCACATGCCGGAAGGGGAAAGCAGCGGCAGGGTGCTGCACTCGCTGACCGACATGAACGGCGACGGCGTGACCGACCTCGTCGTGTTCTCGCTCAAGGGCTCGAGCCTGTGGAAGATGCACTCCTCGTACGAGGTGTACCCCGGCGCTCCGGGCCCGGGTGGAAACGTGGAGTTCGTCCCCGAACCGGGCGCCGTGGTCGAGTCCGAGGGCATCGTCTCTGGAATCGACCGGCACGACTTCGATCGCGATGGCCAGGTCGATGTGGTCGTGACGGCCTTCGAGCCGACGGTCTTCTCGGCCATCCGCGTGCTCGTCATGTCGATTCTGACCGGCGCCGGGTCGTTCGATCTCGAGATGTTCCGCATGGAGGATGGCCGCTACGGCGACCGCCCGAACGCCGTACGCCAGATCAGGCCCAGAACTCCCAGGAGGAGCGGCGAGAGAGCGTTCTGGCCGGCGGTCCGGATGGGAGACATGAACGGCGACGGACGCTCCGACGTTCTTATCGCGAGGAACCGGAAGATGCTGCATGTCCATCTCGGCGTGCCGGGGCCGGGTTTGCTCGCGAAGAAGCCTCAGCGGATCGCGATCCCCGTGCCCGAGGATGAGGAGTACACCTGGTTGACGGACCTGAACCAGGACGGCAAGCAGGATGTCCTGATGCACCACGCGTCGACGACGGCGCCTCATCGGCTGACGGTGCTGTTG
Source organism: Holophagales bacterium (assembly GCA_009836625.1). Lineage (GTDB taxonomy): Bacteria > Acidobacteriota > Thermoanaerobaculia > Multivoradales > Multivoraceae > Multivorans. The sequence goes on along the minus strand of VXVC01000007.1, from coordinate 321,312 downwards.
TCGCGGTAGCTACAACTGGAACAGCCGCGTGACCTTCACGATCAGCGCGCTGTCGTTGAGCCCGGGGAAGCCCGACGTCAGCGTGTCGCGCTGTTCGTTGTAGACGATGAACAACTCGCTGCCGGGCGTGTACTCCCAGCGCAGCCGCACGTTCGCCGCCAGTCCCCCGCTTTCGGAGTCGTACTGGAACAGCGCGCTCACGAACATGCGCGGCGTCATCGTGTAGACCGCTCGCACGTCGACGAGCTCCACGTCGAAGTCGCCCTGCGGCAACTCCACGCGGTTGAACGAGATGCCGGGTTCGAGCAGGAACTGGGAGTTTAGGTTCACGCGCCCCCAGCCCCAGCCGAAGGACGTCTTCCGGCCGCTGTAGAAGTCGCCGTACTCGAGGAAGAACTCTCCCGAGATCCGCCGCTGCTGGCCGAGTTGATACTCGGCCTGCACGTAGTCGAAGTCGTAGCCGCCGACACCGAGCGTGATGTCGGAAGCGATGGGGAAGGGATGCGGGAGGAACTCGTAGGACCGTACGTACGTCAGTCCGAACTCATCCCCGCTGTGGAACTCGATCTCGAGTTCTCCCTCGGCCTCCCGCGTCTCGACCAGGCCGGCGCCGTTCTCGATGTAGGCCATCGACCCGGACCACGAGTACTTGCGCACCAGCTTGCTGTCGGCTGGGCGAGGGCTGAACCGGAACAGGCCGAAGGAACGGCGCATGTCGTGGCGGCGGACGAAGCCGATGCCGGGGTTGAAGTTCTCGCCTACCCGCAGGCGCTCCAGTCGGACTCCGTAGCGGTCGCCGTTGTAGTCCATCCGCAGGCGATAGCTGGCGTCGTCGTCCGTGAGCCCGGGCGTGCTCGTTTCGGCCCAGTAGGTGTTGAACGTGAGGTGGTCGAAGAAGGCGAACGTCCCATCGACGCCGTAGGCCTCGTTGCGTCCGAAGCCGGCCTGGTCGACCGAGCGGCGCGTGTAGATGACGCCGACGCTGCTCCTGCGCAGGATGTCCCGCTTGAGTCGCATGACGCCGAAGTTCGTCGCGACTGCGCCGGAGACCGGTTCGTCGTCCGCCTGGATGTTCAACAGCCCGAGCGTGTAGCGGCCCGTCCGTCCGGTCAGACGGGCGCCGGCCTCGATCGGTACGGCGCGTCCCCGGTGCAGGCCGATACGCCGGCTGTAGAACAGGGTCGGCGTGTCGAAACCTCCCCCGAATCCGCCGCCCCCGGCGCCGCCGAAGGCGAAGGTCCCCTGGTTCTCGAGGAAGAAGTCGCGCTTCTCGGGAAAAAAGAGGCTGAAGCGCGTCAGGTCGACCTGCTGCTGGTCGGCTTCGACCTGGGCGAAGTCGGTGTTGTAGGTGAAGTCGGCCGTGAGGTTCTGACTGAGTCCGTACTTGATGTCGATGCCGAGATCGGCGTCCACTTCGTCCGAAATCTCCGGGGTCGCCAGGCGGTCACTGACCATGTCGGCCACCAGATAGGGCTTGAGTTCCAGATTCCTCGAGGCCGGTGGGGCCTCGAGACCGACCAGGGTTGCGGCCAGCGACACCTGCATGACGCCCATCTCGCCGAACGCTTCCGGGATACGGGTCAGGGTCGAACTCTCGTTCTTCCACTGCGTGTAGCGCTGCAGGTTGACGCCCCAGATCTGCGTCGAGCCGGGCCGATACCGGAGCGATCGGAACGGAATCGCGGCTTCCATCGTCCAGCCGCCCTCGAACCTGCCCGCCCTGAGATCCCAGACCGGATTCCAGTCGACGTTCATCTGGCGCTCGTCGGTGATCTGGGCGTCGAAGCGGCCGCCCGAGGCGTAGACCGTGAAGATGGCGGCGTTGCGGCCGTCATGGAACGTGTCGAGGACGATGTCGACATAGTCGTCCTGGCTCCATGCGTCTCGCCGCATGTCGTTGGCGGCGATCCGGTCGGGGTCCTGCCAGCAGCGCAGCGACACGAAGACCGTGGTTTCGTCGTACGTGATCCAGACATCCGTCCTGTCGGTGGCCGGTTCCCCCGGCCGGGGTTCGACCTGAAGGAAGTCCGAGATCGGCGGCACGGCGTCGTAGAGGGCCTCGTCCAGCCGGCCGTCGACGCGGAGCGGTGTGGCGAGGCGCACGGCTCGGACCGTGGCCTTGCCCGAGTCGTCCCGGTTCATCACGGCCGGCGGCACGGGAGGAGGGGGACCGTCGAAGGTGGGAGGAAGATCCAGCGGCTCCGTCAGCGGCGCCGGTGAACCGGGCGGGGGGCCTGCGTCCTGGCGTGCTTCGACGGCTTGAGCCGGAAGGAGGCCGGTGGCGAGCAGGCAGATCGCCAGGCGCATGCGCGCCATGCCGCGCGAGAGTAGCCGCATGCCTCAGCCGATCCGGTTCTCGCCCGCGTTCTCGTCCTGGTGCACCGTCACCGGCCAGCCGGGGAACTGGGCGTCCTCGCCGTCGGCGGTGCTCAGGAAGCGGAAGGCCTCGATCCGGTAGGTCTTCGCTTCTGTGTCGATCGTTACCAGGCCGAAGCCGCTGCTCTTCTGGTGCGCCCGCTCGTACGGGTCGGGCGCGGTGCCGACCTCCGGATTGCCGATTGCGTAGACGTACACCCGGTTGCCCAGCGGATCGCGGAACTCACCGGTGTGCGCCAGGCCGTGCCGGGGCCGGTTCCGGTGCGGCGTGCCGACCTCGTCAGGTCGCCACCAGCGCGGATAGCCGGCGCTGATCGCGGGCGTGCAGAAGGCCCAGCAGCCGTCGCGCTGAGAGCCGGCGCCGTACTGGACGAGTGAGGGCAGGTGCTGGTCGCCGCAGACGTGCAGACACTTCGCCTCGCGCAGGATGCGGACGAGCCGGTTGCGCGGCGTCTGCGGCCAGCCGCCACAGTCGAGATCGGCGATCAGGAAGTCGTCGTAGCCGCCGTGATGCGTCGCGACGCCGGCGAACACCGTCTGGCTGAGCAGGACCTTCATCGTGTGGCCCCGCCGGTCGCCGGCCCACTGCTCCAGGAACTCCTCCTGGCGTTCGCCGAGCAGCGCGAGGCCGGGCCGGTCGAGCGCGGAGGTGTCGACGCTTTCGTCCAGCACATGGTCGGCCCGGCCGGGCCCGGTGTCCACGTGCTCCGGTCCGCTCTTGAACTGCCGGTCGGCGAGGATCGCGAACCCCACGCCGCCGTAGACCATGTCGCCGTAGTAGACGCTGATGTCCTGTTCGACCGGCGCCGGGTCGAACGGGTCCGGGTGATGGGAGGCGTTCGTGCGGTGGACCACGTTGACCATCCGCGCCGGCTCCCGGTAGCCGCCGAGCGAGGAAGTGCCCCGGCCGGTGTCCATCGCCTTGCCGCTCTCGCCCCAGATGTTGCCCTGGAACACGTCGTGGTCATCTGGAATACATAACGTTGGGCGGTCCCGCATCGTTTCCCTGAACGCCCAGCCGAACATGTAGTACTTGCGCAGGTAGTTCAGGATCGCGGGCCCGGCCGGCTCCCGGATCAGACCGTAGCCGCCGTGGTTCTCGTAGAGCTGGTCGCCGGAGAAGAAGAGCAGGTCGGGATCGCGGGCCAGAACGTGGTCCGCGACCGGGGCGTAGGGGAAGGAGTAGTCGTTCTGGCAGGTGAGCCCCGCCAGTCGCAGCGGCCGACCGGCGGGGTTTGCGCGGATCGTGCCCCGCCACTCGTGCTCCGTCTCGCCGCCGTCGGTGTGCTGTTCGCGGTAGACGAGCCGGAACGGCGCCGCGGTGCGCTCGTTCCAGTTGGGCACGCGGAACGTCGCCGTCCAGGCGTCCGGGTCGAGTTCGGTAAAGCCGTGGGATCGCCACTCTCCTTCGTGCTGGGTCAGCAGCTCGACCCGCCGGTCGTCGTCGGCGCCCAGCGGCGGCAGCAGCGCCGTCATCTTGACGACGAACCCCTCGTCAGAGCGGGAGTCGCTCATCGAGTACATCGACCACAGGATCGGCCCGAACCGGTGGTCCTCGTCGAACTCGAACGCATCGCCGTCCACCGTCCACTCGCTGAACCGGTACCGGGCGCCCTCGCCCTTCGGGATCTCCCGGTCGAAGTTGCTGACGATGGCGACGTTTCCCTCGATCTCGGCGGCCTGCACCGTGTGAGTGAGGCTGCCCAGCTCAGTTCCGGAGGCGGTCCGGGCCGTCAGGCTGAGTTCACAGTCACCGGCTTCCGTTCGTCCTTCGAGCAGCAGGGTGAACCCCTCGGTGGGGACCACGTCCGCGTCGGCCACCGCCGCGCTCCCGCCACCGAGCACCAACCGCCCATCGATCAGCCCCGCATCGACCCCGACGCCGCGCGCGAAGCAGTTGCTGCGATGGTCATCGATCCGGTTGCGGATGCCGATCCGAAACCCCACGCCGCCGTCTCGCTCGCCAGCTTCGACACGTTTGCAGCGGACCGACATCCGAAACCGCCCCCGCTCGCTGGTCAACCGATGCGTGATCAGGTGAACGTTGCGGTCGCCACCGCTGGTCTGCACTTCCGCGGCACCGTCCACAACCCGCCAGTCCTCCATCGGATTGGCCCAGAACCGCTCCCCGAGCCAGACCCGATCGTGCGTCCTGTGCCACCGGTCGACGCGGGTGCCAGACACTTGGTCATGTTCCTGCTGCCGTGCCTCGGCCCGTCCGATCCGCTTCGGCAGGGAAACGATCGCGGCCAGGAATCCGAGCAAGCCTCGTCGGCTAAGGCGATGGTTCATCTGGGCTCCGGTCTCCGTGCCGTTCCTCCGCCGTCTGCTTGAGCGCCCTGCCGACGCTTGCGAAGCCGCGGTGCATGGCGCCGCCGAACAGGAGGCGGGCAACCGGCGCCAGTGGCCCTTCGAGGGTGTCGGTGTTGAAGTAGGTGCAGCTCGTTTCGCTTCGCCTCTCGAGTCTCTGTACGCGCAGGGCCTTGACGAGTCCGAGGGCGACGTTCGTGCTCCAGGCCAGGCGGGTCGGCGGTTCGATGATCGCTAGGCGCTCGGTCTGCTTCCGGTTGTAGCGGTCCAGCTTGACGTCGAAGTGGATCGTGGAGCCGACGCGGACATTCGTCTTCCTGTAGGTCCGGGCGAACGGATTCCATTCGTGGTAGCGGTCGAGATCGACGAGAAGCTCCCAGGCCACCTCGATGGGAGCGTCGATCTCTACCGGCTCTGAATCGATCGAGTGCTTGAACATCTGAGGCCTCCTGCGCCGCTACTGCTGACCGAGTGACCGGAACCAGCGGTCCGTTTCTTCCCAGAGGCGGCGCGACGCGGCTTCGTCCCGGGCGTCTGGGATGGGCTCGGCCTTGGCGCAGCGTTCATGGTAGTGGCCACCCTCCAGGTGCGGATCCGTGGCGCAGTGGATCGTCGTCTGCGCGGCCTGCGCCGGCGTCAGGAGGATCAGCGGCGCCAGCGGCGTGAACAGGCGCTTCGTCCGCCTGAGCCACCGGGGCTCGTCCTGCCAGCCGAAGGTCATGTTCGAGTAGGCGGAGCCCGGATGCAGGGCGGCTGTTCGGAGGTTGCCGTCCTCGCCGTAGCGGCGCTGCAATGCGAACGCGTGGTGGATCAGGGCCAGCTTGGACTGGCCATAGGCGGTCCAGGAGTCCAGCCTGTCCGGGGACGCGAAGAGACGGTCGTTGCTGCCCTTGTCGTGCTGGTGCGAGGAGACGTTGATCACCCGCGCATCGCCGCTCCGCCGGCCGGAGTCGAGCAGCATCGGCAGCAGCAGGCGGGTCAGGTGGAAGGTGCCGAGGTAGTTCGTGCGCCAGTGGATCTCGAACCCGTCGGCGGAAACCCTCCGCTCGCGCCAGCGCCAGAGCACGTCGCGGAGGATGCCGGCGTTGTTGATCAGCACGTCCAGGCGGCCGCCGGAGGTCTCCCGGTACCAGGCGGCGAAGTCGGCGACGCTACGGGGGTCGGCGAGATCGAGCCGGTGGCCCTCGATTCCGTTCGGTCGCTGCCCGGCGTCCCGCAGCTCCCGCAACAGGGTCTCCCTGGCGGTTGCGCTGTCGCGCGGGCAGGTGACCGCGACGTCGGCGCCCCAGGCGGCCAGCGTTCGGGCGACCTGGTAGCCGATCGACCCGGGTGTCCCGCCGGTGACGATCACCTTTCTGCCCGACATGTCGACCCGCTCGGCCATCGGCTTCGGCGAGCAGAGTTCCCACGTGTGGTGGAAGGCCTTCGAGAGGCCGGATCCGGGTCGGTAGGCCACTGGCGTCAGCTCGGCGGCGCCTGCGCCTCGAGCAGCGCCGCGCTGGCCTGCCACAGCCGGGCGCCGTTTGACGGTTCGGTGGCGTGCCCGGACGGGCGCTTCTCGCGCAGCATGTGCAGGTAGATGCCGCTACGCTTGCCGGCGTCTTCGGCGCAGCACAGGTAGCTCACGGGCCTGGCGGCCTTCTCCGGCGTCAGGAAGAAGAACCTCATCATCGGGACCACCAGGGGCTTCAGGAACCAGGGTGCTTCCCGCGCGATGGCGGTGTTGACGGGGCCGGGGCAGAGCGAGTGGACCACGACATGGCCCTCGCCTTCGCTGTTCAGGCGACGCGAGAGTTCGGTCGCGTAGGTACAGAGGACGAGCTTGCTCGCGCCGTAGTGCCTGATCCCGTCCCGGACGCCGTAATCCGTGAACTCGCCGAAGCGGTCGAAGTCGATCGCCTCGGCGGAGCGGTGGGCGTCGGAGGAGACAATGACGATGCGGGGCGCCTCCTCGATCCGGTTGGCGGGGCGAACCGTCCCGTCCCTCAGCCAGCGGTCGACCAGCACCCGGTTGGCGAGGAAATGCACGGCGAACATCGTCTCGAAGCCCTGCGCCGTGCGACGGGCGCGGCGCGGCATGAGGCCGGCGTTGAGAACCGCGATGTCGAGCACCGTTCCCCGGTCGCGCAGCTCGTCACAGAGCCGGTGGACCGAGCGCATGTCCGAGAGATCGACCCGCAGCATCTCGACACTGTCGGAGCCGGAGTCGGCCTTCACGTCCTCGCCCGCGTCCGGGTGCCCGCTACGGCAGGCCATCAAGACGTGGCCGCCGCGCCTGGCCAGGTCGATTGCGACGGCCTTGCCGACGCCGCTATTGGCTCCGGTCACCAGGCAGGTCCTGCCGTCGACCCGAACGGAATCGGCGAGCGGCTCGATCTCCGGCCGCTCGGCCGCCCGGTCCCGGACCGCCTTGCGGAGCACCTTGAAGAGCTTCTTCATGCGGCTCGTCAGCTTACTCACGCGGAATGCCGTGCCGCTTCCGGTAGGCCGCCATTCCCTGCTCGATGACTTCCGGGCTCAGGCCGAAGCTCTCCGGTGTGTAGACATGCCGCCCGTAGCGGTGCTGCACGTTGCGGCTAGCGGTCCGCTCGGCGGCTTTCCGTGCGTTCGGTCCGAAGGGGATGGCGGCCCGTTCGTAGATCTTTCCCAGCACCGCCATCGGATCGTCGACCAGGTCGTAGTAGGAGACGTCGACGAAGCGGCGCGGGTCCGCGGCTTCCCGGGCGCGGGCGGTCCGCTCGACGAGGCGGCAGGTCTTGGCGAACCAGTGCGCGCCGATCTCTTTCGGGTCGACCCGGTCGCTGAACAGGCCGCGGCCGTGGGCGACCATGCTGCAGAAGGAGGGAATCGTCTTCAGCGGATCGCGGTGCGTCCGAACGACCGTGGCTGTCGGAAAGGCCTCGAGGAGGATGTCCAGGTACTCCATGTGATGCGGCGTCTTGAGCACCCAGTGACTCCGCGGCCGTTGCCAGTGCAGGACCTGAAGCAGGGTGCGGAACTCCTCGTACGCGCGCGTGTGGTCCTGGTCCTCCAGCCAGCGGGCATAGGTCGGCACATGCATGGTCGCTTCCGCCGACTGACTCATGAAGGCCACGTCGAGCAGCAGCACGTCCTCCTCCGGAGCGTCGTGTTCGGCGGGATGAACGGCGAAGAAGGCGGGGGCGAGATAGGCGACGGCTTTCTCCGCGATGAGCGCCCGTCGGATCCGGGTGTGAGGATCGCCCGGCTCTTCGCGGGGCAGGGGCAGTGGATTCAGTCCCTCCCAGGCCTCGACGGCGCGCATCTCGGGGTGGGAGGCGATCAGCCGATGCAGGGTGGTCGTGCCGGTCCGCTGCAGGCCGGCGATCACGACGATCGGGCCGAGGTCGATGTTGCAGATCTCCGGCCGGCGGCGGAGGAGTTCCTCGACGCGCAGGCGTGTAACCAGCGCTTCCTCGATTCGCCGCCGCTGGATCAGCCGGCCCAGGAGCGTGAGGTCGGCCTCCTCGTTGATCGAGCGGGCGAGGACCGACAGGGGCTCCATGAACCACTCGTCGCCGAAGCTGGACAGACCGGTTCTTCTCTGGGCCTTCGCGACCATCCTGTCGACGTCGAGCCTCCCGCTTGCGCCGACGTGGCGTGCGGCCCGCCCGGCCGCGTTCAGGAGCGCTACCGGAAGCGGCCGGTACGGCCGCTCGTAGTCCGTCGGCGTTTCGGCAACCCGCTTCGCCATCGGGTCAGCGGCGTAGTGCCGAGAGTTCGGCCAGCTTGACGACCCGCGTCCCGGGCTCCGGATGCGCCTCGGCGCGGATCCAGCGGAAGCACATCGTGCCGGAGGTGTGCCCGGCGGTGTCGAGCCAGTTCGGCAGCCCCGGGTCCTCGTGGGCCACGATCAGGCGCACGGAACCGTCCGGCTCGTACTCGGCGAGGTGCTTGTTCGTGTGGATCGTGTGGTAGCGGTAGTCGAGCGACTCCATCCAGTAGTTGTTGAGCTGGAAGTTCCAGTGCTCGCATTCCGGCGGTGTGGCCTCGATGACGAGCGCCTCGTCCTCGGCCAGCCGCCAGTGGGAGTGGTAGTAGGCGATGTTCGGATCGCCGCCGGCCTGGTTCGACGTCTCCTGATCGAAGCGGGGCAGCCTGTTCGAGTGCTTCTGGAAGTCGCGCGCCCACTTCGCGAACAGCAGCGAGGCGCCGGCGACCAGGGTGCTCGCCGAGCGCAGCCCCTCGTCGACCTGCGCCGGCGTCAGGGGCGCGGGGCGCTTCTCTTCGGGAGCGCAGTTGATCCGCTCGATGTGGAGCTCCGCCGGGATCTCCGTGCGCCGGTCGAGGAAGGTCTGGCGCACGATGAGCATTCCCGTGTCGGGCTTCATCGGCAGCCAGTTGCCTACCTGCGGTTCGCAACTGAGGACGAGTTCGAACCGGCCGTCGTCCTCCATCTCGAGTTCCGCCGCCTCGATGTAGCCGGTCGGCGGCAAGCCGCCGCCCTGGCCGTAGTGGCCGGCCTGGGTGCCGAAGCCGAGGTAGGCGACGGTGTTGCGGCGTCCGGTGATCCGGTACTCGTAGGCGCCAGACAGCGCGGCCGTCAGGTAGTGGTTGTCCGGGTTGTCGGAGCCGAGCTTGACCGTCTCGTTGGCGACCCGGTGAAGGACCGGCGCCCGCGGGTCGGCGTGCTCGACGAAGGCCATGAGTCCCGCCCGGGCCAGACGGCTCAGGTAGCGGTAGCCCTCGGCCTGGTTGAAGGCGTCGCGGGGCGTCCCCGGGAAGTTCAGCGACGCTCCGGCGGCCTTCAGGGTGTCGCAGAACTCGTCCCAGGCGCGGCCGCTCGTGACCCGCTGCGCCGCGACGTCGTCCTCGGACTGCCCGCGGAGCTTCCGGATAGTCAGCGAGACCCGGCGAAAGAACGCAAGCAGGGCGATGGCGAGCTTTCTCATCGTTCCTTCCTCCCGCCGTCAGTCGCCGGGGCCGACCGGCGTGCCGTACGGAACCGGCGGTTCCCGCTCCTGCGTCGGTCCGAGCGCGACGATGCGCCAGCGCCCGCGGGCGACGCGCAGGTCGAGGCTCTGCGTCTCGTAGCTCGCCTCGCGCACGTACTCGACCTCGAGACGCACGGTGCCGCCCAGATCTTCCTTGCCGGTCACCGCGACTCCCTTGAGGCCGGCGATCCGCTGGCGGAGGTACTGCCGGAAGGCGGCTTCGCCCATTTCGTCGCGCACCGTCTCCAGTTGCTCGCGGACCTCGCCGGCGAAGAGATCGAGCCAGGCGTCGGCCTCACCCTCGCGGCTCACGTCGACCATCTCCCAGAAGACGTCGCTCGGATCGCCCGCGTCCGACCCGCGCTCCGGCAGGCGGTCGCGCAGCGCCATGGCGAGGCCGGCCGCGAGCACCACGACGGTCAGCGCGGTCGCGCCGAGGTTGCGGCTCAGCCTCACGGTTGGCCGTTCGACCCGGTCGTCAGCTCGCGGCGGAGGAAGTCGATGTCGATCGTGCTCTGACCGGGCTCGAGGATCGTCTTCCGCATGCGGGGGAGGACCCGCTCCATCGTCTCGAGGTAGGTGCGCGTGCGGATCTCGGCACGCGCACTCTGGTCGGCGTTCGCGATCGAGCGGAACCGGTCGGCTTCGCCGGTCGCCCGCTCGACTTCGGCGGTGCGGAAGCTCTCGGCCCCGGCGACGAGCGCGCGCGCCTCGCCGCGCGCCACCGGGACGACCTCGTTCCGATAGCTCTCCGCCTCGCGGATCAGGCGGTCGCGGTCCTCGCGCGCGCTGGCGACGTCGTTGAACACCTCCCGGACAAGACTCGGCGGGCTGACGCCCTCGAGGCTCGCGGACAGGACGGTGACGCCGGTCCCGAACCGGTCGAACAGCTCCTGCGAGGCGGCCTGGACGCTTTGCTGCACCGCCACCTTGCCGGTGGTCAGCAGCTCGTCGACGCCCATGCCGGCGACGACTTCCAGCAGGGCGCTGCGGCCGCTGGTCTCAAGCAGTGACTCGACGTCCGCGAAGTGCAGCGAGTAGGCGAGTGGATCGTGGATCGCGTAGAGGACGACCAGCCGCACGTGGACGACGTTGCGGTCGCCGGTCAACCAGCGCGCCTCGGCCGGCGTCGCGTCGCCGCCGAGCACCCGGTCGGCCGCGGCGAAGCCGAGCGTCAGCCGCTTGGCTTCGCGCACCTTCAGCTTGTCCACCCGGCCGACCGGCCGCGGCCAGTTCCAGTGCAGGCCGGGCCCCGCCGCGGTCGGGCGCGCCCTGCCCAGGACGCGGGTCACCGCCTCCTCGTCCGGGGCGACGAAGTAGACGCCCCAGGCCAGCCACATGAGCGCCAGGGTCAGCGCTGCGGCGAGGATGCCGCGGAGCCTCATTCGGAGGCTCCGCCCAGCAGCGAGAAGAGCTCCGAGTCCGCTGACAGGATGACCGTCGTCTGGTCGTCGAGGATCGACTCGTAGGACTCCAGGGTGCGCAGGAACCGGTAGAGGGAGGGGTCCTGCCGGTAGGCGTCGCCGTAGATGCCGGCCGCCTCGGCATCGCCCTGGCCGCGGAGGATCTCGGCCTCACGATAGGCGTCCGCGAGGATCAACTCCCGGTCCCGGTCGGCTTCGGCGCGGATGATCATCGCCTGTTCCTCGCCCTGGGCCCGGTACTCCTTGGCGATCCGCTCGCGCTCCGCCCGCATGCGCGCGAAGACGGACTCCAGGTTCTGCTCCGGGAAGCTCAGCCGGGTGAGCTGGACTTCGAGGATCTCGACCCCGAGCTGGGGGAGGGAGACGGCGACCGCCGACTCGCGGACTTCGGCCGAGACCTCCTCGATGCGGAGATGCTTCGGCTTGGTGGAGACGAGTTGCGAGAGTTCCGTGCGGCCGAGCGCGGCCGCCAGACCGGCCCAGACCACGTCGTGCAGGCGCATCTCGGCGCCGGAGATGTCGCCGATCGTCTCCAGGAACCGCGCCGGGTCGGCGATCCGCCAGACGACCGCCGTGTCGACGACCAGGTTCTTCTTGTCCTGGGTCAGGAATTCGGCCGGCGCCGGATCGTAGAGGAGTACCCGGTTGTCGAAGCGGAGCCGCCGGTCGATCGGCCACTTCAGCTTGAGGCCCGGATCCTCGATTGTCCGGAGCGGCTTGCCGAAGCGGGTGACGATCGCGCTTTCGGTCTCCGGCACGACGAAGACGGACCGGGCCAGCGCGACGAGCGCCAGAACGGCCAGGCCGGCGCGCCACCAGGACGTGACACGGCGCGGCGAATGCTCGTGCCCGGCGCCGCCGTCGTGGCGGTGCGCCTCGTCGTGATGGTCGTGGTGTTGATGATGGTCGGGGTGGGTCATTGGTTCACCTCGTTCTGGGCCGAACCCGGTGGAGGAACGAAGACGTCGAGAAGGCGGTCCGGCGCTTCGTCGACGAAGACGAAGCGCTTGCGGCCGCCGGTCGCGTCGGTGATCAGTTTCGGCTTCCCGGCAAGCGAGCCCTCGATCGTCTGAAGCTGGAGCCGGAACCGGTGCAGGTCGTTCGCGCGCCGGTAGGCTCCGGCGCGCATTGCGAAGCGTGCGCTCTCGCCGCGGCCGGCCTCTACGCGCCGGTTCCGGTAGGCCTCGGCTTCAAGGAGTTGCCGGCGGGCCTCGCCGCGGGCGATCGGCAGGCGCTCGAGCGCGTAGCCCTCGGCCTCGTCGATCAGGGTCTCCCGCTCCTCGAGCGCGCTGGCCGCGTCGCGGAACGCGTCGACCACGTCGAGCGGCGGGTGTGCGTCCTGCACGGTGGCGCTCACGACCTCTACGCCGGCGCCGAGGCTCTCGAGCAGCGCCGCGAGATGCGTGTGCCAGGTCTTTTCGATGCCGTCGCGCTTGCCGGTCAGCACGTCGTCGAGCGAGTGGCCGGCTAGCACGGTGCGTAGCGACCGCTCGGCGCTCGTTTCGACCAGTCGCGCCGGATCGGCTGCGGCGAAGGCGAAGGCGGCGGGATCGGCGACACGGTAGTGGATGCGGGCCGCGACCTCCACCAGGTTCTCATCGCCGGTCAGCATCAGGCGTTCGAGCGGCGGCGTCTCGTCGAAGCCGGCGTGGCGCACGTTCCACTCGTAGCTCGGCTCTGCGCCGGCCTCGGTGGACGTTGCTCCTCGCGGCGAACCGACCGCCGCCATCCGCAGACGGTCCGGTTCGACCCGGGTCACCCGATCGACCGGCCAGGGCCAGCGCAGGTGCAGGCCCGGGCCGAGTTCGCCGCCGACGTGCCGGCCGAAGCGCTGCACGAGTCCGACTTCCTGGGGATCGATCATGCGCAGGCCGCTCGCCGCCCAGACCGCGGCGAGCGCGAACGGCGCCGCGCGCAGCAGCCGGGGGGCCGCGGAGCGGATCCGGGCCGGGCTTTCTTCGAGCGTGTGTTCGAGGCGATGGACCGTCGCGCGGCGGCCGGCGTTGAACCCCTTCCAGCCGGCGACCAGCCCGTCGACGGGACCGGCGAGCATGCGGAAGCGGCCGAAACCCCGGTCTTCGCGCGCGGCCACCGCGCGTCCTTCGTAGAGGAGGCGGACGCAGTTCAGGATGACGAGCAGCGAGGCGGCCTGGTGAACGATCGCCGCCGCGGCCGGGGGCAGCCAGCCGAAGGCCGCGAAGCCGACGGCGACGAAGTTGATGCCGAAGGCGAAGATCAGGATGCTGCTGCGGATCCGGGCGACCACGCGGCGGGCGTAGCGGAGCAGGGGCGCCAGGTAGTCGAGGCGGTCTGGCAGCAGGACGACCTGGGCCGCCTCGGCCGAGAGGTCGGCGGCGCCGTGGCCGATCGCGACGCCGACCGACGCGGCGGCGAGGGAGGGCGCGTCGTTGATCCCGTCGCCGACCATCAGGACGTTGCGCTCGCCGCGGGAGAGCTCGCCGAGCCTGCGCACCTTGTCTTCGGGCAGCAGTTCCGCCTGGACCTGGTCGATGCCGGCCTGCCGGCCGACCGTGCGCGCCGTCCCCTCGGCGTCGCCGGTCAGCATGACGATCGGATCGACCCCGGTCTGGCGCAGGTCGGCGACCGCATCGGTGGCTTCGTCGCGGAGCGGATCGGCCAGGGCCAGTGCGCCGGCCAGCGCGCCATCGACGGCGACGGCCAGCCGCGTTTCGCCGCTGCCCGGTGTGGGCACGAGGCTCCCGGCCACGGCGCCGATCTGGCCCTCGCCGACGACCTCCGCCAGTAGCGCCTGGTTCCCGACCGCGACCTCGTGCCCGTCGACGGTGGCCGTCACGCCGCGGCCGGGGTGGAGCCTGAAGTTCTCGGGCTCGGAAAGGTCTAGCCGCCGCTCCCGGGCCTCGGTGACCAGCGCCCGCCCGAGCAGGTGCTCGGAAGTCAGCTCGGCACTCGCCGCGAGTCGGAGCAGCCGATCCTCGGCCACGTCGCCGACTGGGGCGATCGCGGTCAGCGCGGGGCGTCCGCAGGTCAGCGTGCCGGTCTTGTCCAGGACGCAGGCGTCGATGCGCGACAGCGACTCGATCACGTCGCCGCCCTTGACCAGCGCGCCCTCGCGCGCCAGCCGGGCGATCGCCGAGGCCATGGCCGCCGGCGTGGCCAGCACCAGGGCGCAGGGACAGGCCACGATCAGCGCCGCCACCGTGCGCATCATTTCGCCGGTGAAGAGGTAGATGCCGCCGGCCGCGACCAGCACCGCGGGCAGGAAGAACCGGGCCAGCTTGTCGGCGGTGCGCACGACCCGGGCGCGCCGGCTCTGCGCGTCCTCGATCAGGCTCGCGATGCGGGCGACGGTCGTGTCGTTGCCGGTGCGCTCGGAGCGGATGTCTAGAACGCCGTACTCGTTCAGGCTGCCGCTCCACACCGCGTCGCCCACGCCGAGCTGGGCCGGCAGCGGTTCGCCGGTGACGCTGCTCTGGTCGACGGACGACTCGCCGCGCTCGATCATCCCGTCCACCGGCACGCGCTCGCCGGCAAGCACCCGCACCGTGTCCCCTATCTCGACTTCGCCGAGCGCCACGAGTTCCTCGCGGCCATCGCGCAGCACCCGCGCCTGCTCGGGCTGGCTGGCGACGAAGCCGGCGATCGCTCCCTTGGCTCGGTCGACCGTCCAGTGCTCGATCCCCTCGCCGATCAGCATGATGAACATGACTTCGGCGGCGGCGAAGTACTCGCCGATCCACACCGCGGCGCCGGCCGCGATGGCGATCGTCAGGTGGGACGAGAAGTGCCCCTGGAGCAGGTCCAGGATCGCGTGGCGGATCAACGGATAGCCGGCGACCAGGGTGAGGATGAGCGCCAGGTCGATGCCGGCGACGGTGCGGACGACCCCGAGGAGGTAGAGCAGGAGCAGGACGCCGACCGCAACGCACAGGGCGATGTAGCCGATCCGCTGCAGCAGCCCGTGGCTGTGGCTGTGACCGTGGCCGTCGTCGTGGAAATGAGCGCCCATGGCTGGTGCCGGACGCCAGACGCCCCTAGGAGGCTGCGTCGGAGAACGCGGCGACTGTCGGTGCGCCGGCCTTCTGGCCGGCATCTGGCGAGCGAAACGCCAAGCTTAGATCGCGAACAGCAGCATCGCGAGGCCCGATCCGCTGATGGCTAGCCCGCTTAGCGCATGCGCGTGCGCCCGCAGCCGGGGGAGTCGCACGAAGTCGAGGCCCCGGTAGGCGACCGCCACGACCGCAGCCATCGTCGCGATGGTCGTCACGCCGAAGGCCACGGTCACCGGCACGACCGCCCACAAGCCGACCTGGAAGGCCGGCACCATGAGGATGGGAATCAGCGGCTCGCAGGGCCCGAGCACGAAGATGACGAACAGGCTCCAGGCGGTGAGCCCGGCGATGCCGGCGGTCTCGCCGGTCGCGTGGCGGTGGCTTCCGGCCGCCGGATGTTCGTGGGCATGGACGAGCCCGCCGGCGTGCTCATGGACGTGCCGCTGCTGCCGGCGTCTACGCGCCATCGACCAGGCCGCGTACATCAGACCGAAGAGGACGAGCGCCCACGCCGCCAGATCGCCGCGGACCGCCTCGATCGATTCGAAGACGCCGACGCGACCCTCCATCCAGTGGTGCCCTTCCTGGAGATCGAGACCGGTGGCGAAGATCGCCAGCCCAATGCCGGCGCCGCCGAGGAGGACCGACGAGGCAACGTGCCCGCCGCCGCACAGTCCGGTGACCCAAAGTGTCCGCCGCAGCGACCATCCACGCGCCTTGCCGAGGACGACGAACGGCAGCGTGTGGTCGATGCCGATCAGGGTGTGGACGAAGCCGATGCCGACCGCGGCCGAAACCAGGACCCAGACTGTGTCCATTGCCGTCGAGGGTAGCAGCGGGATACACGAGTATCATTCGCCGCGAGCCGAATGGTGCAACTGATCTCTCTGGAGCCCCTGCCATGGCGAACGCCACCAGAAACGCCGTCCCCCCGCCGTCCGACGTTGGCCGGTCCGTCGCACGAATGGCGCACCGCGAGGGCAAGGAGCTGACTTCAGCTGTAGCGCCCCCGCTCCGAGAGGCTCCATCCCAGTCCTATGAGGAGGAGCTAGCAGCCCTGCAGGAGTACTGGAATCGTAGGGCGAAGGAGCACGGGATTCTCAGCGAAGACCATCTCTGTCGCTACCTCAGCGCCTGACCGGCGGTGCTGGTCTAAGTACCGAGCGTTCTTTTGGACTTCTCCTCGCCGACCAGGATGATCGCGCGTCCGAGCCCGTTCTGCGACGAGGTCTGTAGCCCGTTGCCGCCCGAGCGACAAGACGCAGCGAGCGCGCAGTTGAAGATCCCGGGCGACAGCTGAGGCGGTTGAGCTTGATACCGAGGGACGGGGAAGGGCCGTGACTTCGCCTAGCACATCCGTTTTGGACTGGGACTTCGGTCTCGGGAGAGAGGATCTGATCCACAGGATCCACAGCTATCCGGCGAAGTTCCCTGCCTTCATTACCACCAAGGCACTTCAGTACGCGAAGGAAGAAGGCGTCGAAGTAGGAGTCGTGGCCGATGTCTTCTGCGGGTGCGGCACAGCCGCCGTAGAGGCCAAGAGAAGCGGGAAGCGCTTCTGGGGATCCGACATCAATCCGGTGGCCGTCTTGATCGCGCAAGTCAAGGTCCATCACTATGACGATTCGGTGCTCGGAGAGTACTTCGAGCAAATCCGCAACGAGTTCGGCCGAATCACTCCTACGGAGGAGGATCGGGAGAAAGTCAGCGACCGTGTCCGCTACTGGTTTCACGACCGCAACATCGACGACCTTACTCGGCTCGACCAAGCGATTCGCCTGCGCACGCGCACGGGCAGTCCCCATCGGCGGTTCTTCTTGTGCGCGCTGTCCAACATCCTGAAACCGACATCAACTTGGCTCACGAGGTCGATCAAGCCCCAGCGCGACCCCCTAAAGAGCCCTCGCGGAGTGCTGGAGACGTTCGAGAGTCAGTTCCACCTAATGCGAAAGGCGAACCGGAGTAACTGCTTTCCCCGTCCGCAGCCGGAGGTCACCATCAGGCGCCAGAACTTCCTTGCTTCGGGCCAGCCTGAATGCCGAGTTGATCTGCTCGTGACGAGTCCGCCCTATGTCACGTCCTACGACTACGCGGACATCCACCAGCTTTCGACGTTGTGGCTCCGCTACTCCTCGGACTATCGGAGCTTCCGGACGAATATGCTGGGTAATCAGTATCGTGTACCAGATCCTGATCCCCGCTCAATCGCTTCACTAGGTCCTAGCGCTGAAGCCACCTACCGTGGCCTGATGGACGTAGAGAAGAGGAAGGCTCGGTCCGTAGCTCGCTACTTTCTCGACTTGGACAAGACCGCTGCGAAGTGCTGGCGCATGCTGAATCCTGGCGGCATGGCGGTGTTCCTTATCGGCAACACTCGGTACAAGAACGTGACCATCAACAACGCGGGTCATTTGGAAAGCTGCATGAGGCGCGCGGGATTCGTGGGAGTGGAGCGAGTGCCGAGACGAGTGTCATTGAAGATCATGACGCCGTTCCGTGATGCGAAGGGACGCTTCACCCGGGACGCATCTCAGAGGCGGGTTTACGGCGAGGAGTTCGTCCTGATTGGGAGGAGACCGTGACTGAGCCGCCCCTCTCATTCCGACCGTACGCCCGCTTGCTGACGATGCTCGGCGACCAACTTATCAAGAACGAGCGAATCGCTCTGGTGGAGCTCATCAAGAATGCCTACGATGCGGATGCCGAAAGGGTTGAATTGCGTATCGAGGGCTTTGAGGAGGAGGCGACCGAGGAGGAGGACACAACCGAGCAGGAGAGCGCCACCCGGAGCGAACGCGGGCGGATTGTCGTGAGGGATGACGGTTGCGGCATGAGCCTAGACACGATACGCAACGCTTGGATGAACCCCGCGACGCCGCGCAAGTACCTGGACAAGAAGAAGGGAAAGAGGCGCACCCCGCGTAAGAAGAGGGTTGTACAAGGTGAAAAAGGGATAGGGCGGTTCGCGACATTCAAGCTAGGAAAAATCGTGACTTTGACCACGCGGGAGCTGGGAGCCGAAGTAGAAACGGTCCTTGTGTGTGACTTCTCCCCCTACGATGACGACTTCGTGGAGGAGGATGGCCGGGAACGAGAGGTCTTCCTGGAGGACTTGACTGTAAGAGTCTCGCAGGGTCCACCGGAGAAGTTTGCCGGAGCCCAACATGGCACCGTAGTGGAGATCACGGCTCTGCGAAGCAAGTGGACGGAGAAGATGATCGACGATCTCTGCCGGGACGTCTCCAACCTGACCGACCCGGTCTCGCGATTCACCGGTCGCAGCGCGCCCGATGTGTTCGACGTTGAGGTCCTCATTGATGGCGAAGTGAAGTCAGTGGAGGACGAGAGCATAGAGCGGTTGAGGTGGCTCATTGAAGAGAAACCGGTCCTGGCTATCGAGGGTCGGTTCGATTCCGAGAACAACGTGTTTCTGTTCCAGACTCAGGATGGCACCGACAAAGTCGATCTCAGCGACTCAAGAGTCAAGGCGCTCTGGGTGTGGAGGCAGCGCTTGCGAGAAGGCAACGCGGACGCCGGGACGGAGTACAGCTTCGCTTGCGGTGGCTTTTCGTTCACGTTCTACATGTTCGATTTCGCCAGAGACGCTGCGGGCCGATATGCATTGACGCCGACCGAGAAGAAAGATCTCAAGGAACACCGAGTCTACTTGTACCGGGACGGTGTGAGAGTGTACCCATACGGGGACAAGGAGGATGACTGGCTTCAGATCGATATATCCCGCGGGACGGGCCGGGCGGGCGACTTCTTCAGCAATGATCAGACGATCGGTTGGATTGACATCACGCAGGAGCAGAACCCTGCGCTGAGAGATAAGACGAATCGGGAGGGTCTGATAGAGAGCGGAGGCGCTGCGGACGACTTTAAGTTCCTAGTGCGAGCGTTCTTGTCGTTTTTGAAGCAGCACCATTACGCACGCTATCAGGCGCAGAAAGTCCGGCGTCGAGCTGCGGAGATCGCACGAGGTCAGCTTGTGACCCGGGAGCTTAGTGAGCTGAAGAAGATCCTTCGGGAACGTGGAGAGGCGGATGCCGTCCGAAAAGTCACGAGAATCGAACGGGCCTACGGAAACGAGAGGCGGCACTTGGTACGTAGAGCGGAGATGACAGAGGACCTCGCAGGCGTGGGGTTGTCGGTCGAGATGGCCTCACACGACATCATGCTGTTGATGAGTCGGGCGCAGGACATAGCTCGCCGTCTGGTGCGTATGGCGCGGGGAGCAGGGCTGGAGGAGGCGCGGAGGCAGGCTGACATGCTTATCGGCGTGCTCCAGCAGATAGCTGACGGTATGCGGGACGTTCAGCGGCTCTTTACTGGCGGACGAGGCAAATCCCGGAAGCTCCTTCGAGTAGAGGTAATCCTGGAGCGAATTCACCAGATATACCGGCCGGTGCTGGAGAGAGGAAGAATCGAGTATAGGACAGCGAAGGTTGGGCGGTCGCCACTTACTGCTAGGACCACAGATGGTGTCGTGATGCAGGTTCTGATCAACCTCTTCGACAACGCGGCTTTCTGGCTGGACACGGTCGACCACGACGATCGGCAGATTCTAGTGACGCTGGACGGAGAAAGACACCAGTTGGTGTTCTCCGACAATGGCCCCGGCATTCATCCGGACGACCTACCTTACATCTTTGAGCCGTTCTACTCAGCAAAGGGTGAAGAGGGACGGGGGCTTGGTCTTTACATCGCACGACAATTGCTGGAACGCCATGAGTACGGCCTGTTTGTGGCCGAGAGGGACCAAGAGCGACTTTCCGGGGCGAACTTCGTAGTGGGCTTCGCAAAGGGGGAGAACTGATGGATCTGGAACGGCTGTTCTCAGGTATCGCGGTCGTGATTGACGATGAGCTCAATGGCGACGAGACAGAAGTCAACGCGAACGAGGAGCCGAAGGACCGCATCGTCGAGATCGTCCGCCGTTTGAAGGATGAGTGGGACCTCCCCTGCTACGAAAGCTCGGGTGTGCCCGCCGAAAGCCTCTGGCCGGGTCTGCTCGAATCGGCAAGCCTTGTACTCCTTGACTGGCACCTCTGGCCGGTAGGCGCCTCGCAGGTGAAGGCGCACGTGGCCCCAATACGGGACCGCTTCTTGGAGCGGGCACAGGCGCACTTTGTTCCCGTGTTTATCTTCAGCAACGAAAGTGAAGAGACTGTGCGAGAGGAGTTGCCGGAGGGAGTGCTTGGGCGCGCACCCGTGTTCATTCAGAGCAAGAGTAGCGTCCTGGGGGACGAGTCCTTGGACCTGAGTGCGCTGGAGAACTGGGTCGAGAGTGATGCGTCGGTGTACGTGTTGAAGACCTGGGACAGAGAGTTACGCGACGCTAGGCAGCAGTTGTTTCGATCGCTTTATGCGCGGAACGCGAACTGGCCGAAGGTCTTCTGGAAGTCGTACGAGGACGATGAAGTGGAACCGAGTTCAGCGCTGATGGAGCTCATCTGGAGCAGCCTTCGCGGGCGGATGGGTACGGCCGACTTCGAGGCGACAGTGCTTGGCGGTTCGTTCGCCGACGCCAGCGGAGAGGAACTGCGGCGTCTCATTGGAGAGGCGAGTTTCGTTGCCGACTCGATGCTGGCGGGAGGAGAGGCCAGGTGTGGTGATCTCTTCTTGTGTGAGGGAACCGAAGAAGAGGAGGGAAGAGAGGCGGAGTATCTACTTAATCTTCGTCCGGATTGCGACTGTATTTCACGAAACGGATCCGGTGAGGAGATCGAACTCTATTGCGTTGTCGGGCGCCTGATGGAAGAGAACGAAGTGCGTCGCAAGTACCACAAGAAGTATGGGGCGTTTCTCGAGACCGTGAACGAGAGTATCGTGTTCGCAGTTCTTGAGGGGAGGACTCTGAGGTTCGAGTTCAGGGACTTAAGGATAGAGGAGTTTTCGGAACTCAAGAGAGTGGGGAGGCTTCTTCATCCCTATCTCACTCGGGTTCAACAACGGTATGCGCTGTTTTCGCAGCGGCAGGGACTACCTCGTGTTCCGAGAGCGGCTGTACCCGAGAAGCAAGGGTAGTGTACCTGAGCGCGAGGAGGTAGCGGGCTCAGTCGTAGGCTGTGCTCTGCGGTTAGGTAGGAGTGCGCTCCAACGACGCGGACTCGTGAAGCCGAGGGAGCTAAGTGGGCGCCGGTCGGCGGTGCGATGCTGCTAGCGGCATGAGATTGCGGAGGCGGGATGGAGCCGCTACTCGACCGTCACCCAGATCGGCGACGACCAGGCGATCTCCTTGTTCTTCTGGATCACCCGCACATAGTAGTAGTGCTCGCCGGGCTCGACGTCGCTGTCGACGAAGGTCAGTTCGACCTCCTGGTCCAGATTCTGCCGGTTGTACAGGAAGGTCTGGTCGCGGATGATGTCGATCTGCTCGATGCGGGCGGTGCCGATCACCTTGACGACCAGCTCGAACCGCCCCGAGACCTCGGCGATGTCGCCCTGCAGGTACTCCCGGCCGTTCGCGCGCATCCGGTAGTCCAGGATGATGTTGTCCGTCGCGGCGTAGGAGTGGCGCTGTTTCATCGCGTCGAGGAGGCCCTCTGTGGTGAAGTCCTCGGCGATCGTGGCGGCGTAGGAGATGTGGGTCGAGATGTGGTCCGACGCGGCCTGCACGCCGAGCTTGTAACCCTTGGCCCAGGCGTTCCAGACGAAGCCGGCGGGTTGCAAGCCTCCCTGCTGGCCAAGCGGCTTCTCGCTGGTGGCGGCGCGCGGGGCGCCCTCGTACTCGGCCGAGGTGCGGTCGCCCTGGTAGATCTCGACCAGCGGTTCGACCTCGGGGTCGTTGTCGCGCCAGTCGGTGCCCATGCCGGTGGCCGACGTATGCGGGATCGAGATCGCGTCGTGCTCCCGCAGGTAGGCGAAGAGCCGCGCCGCGCCCTCCTCGTGTCGTCGTTCGGCCTCGGTGATCTCCAGGGTCGGGATGCCGCGCCTCGGGGAGAGGATGTTGCGGTGACCGTCCGGGTAGCCGATGCTGCGCTCGTAGGTGTAGACCGGCACGAAGCTCCCTGGCAGACGGAAGATGTCGGCGATCTGCGGGTGCAGCCAGTTGACGTACTCGATGTCCTGGCCTCCCCGGTTGTTGTGCTCGCTGACGCCGAGGAAATCGAGTTCGGCGGCGTCCAGGGCGTAGCGGTAGGCCTCCATCAGCGAGCCGTCGTTCAGGCCGTCGTGCGAGAACTCGGTGTGGCGGTGAGTGTCGCCGCGGTAGATGCGGTAGGTGCGGCCTTCCGACTCGATCGTGTAGGCACGGATGCGGGCGACGTCCTCGGCTTCGTTGGGATGGACCGGGTAGGTGTGGTACTCGCGGATGTCCGGGTCGACGAGTCGGGGCGGGGTGGCTTCGCCGGTCAAGGTGGGCAGCTTCGCCGCGTTGATCGAGGAGTGCTCGAACAGGTATTCCTCGGAGTCCCGGTTGTCCGTCGGCCAGGCGGCGAACAGGTTGCCCCGGCCGTCCGAGGCGAGTTCCCAGCGCACGTCCTGGCGGCCGCGGCTGAAGGGCAGGTGGAGCGGCCGGGTCCATTCGCCGCCGACGTAGGCCGTGCCGAAGATCTGCCAGGCGGCCCGGTGAGCGGGCGTGAAGTCCGGTGTGTCGCGGGCCCGGATCGTCCGGTGGCGGAAGAAGAGCCACATCCGGCCGCCGGCGTCGGCCTGGAGCACCGGCAGGTCGTTGAAGCCCGGGATGTACTCGGGGAGTTCCTGTTCGAGCAGCTCGTTCACGTCGGCCGCGGGCACCTGCCAGCGGCGGCCGTCCCACACCGCCACGGCGAGGGTGCGCCATTCGTAGAGGCGGGTCGCCTCCTTGTAGATCTCGAAGCCCGAGTCCTTGCCCCACTGGAAGCCGCTCTCGTTCCAGGCCGTCCAGAGCCGGTTGCGTCGGTCGCAGGCGACCGAGACGTGAGCCTCGAACTTCGGCGTGTCGGCGACCGGCGCGACGTCCCCCCAGGCGCCGCCCTCGAAGCGCCGCATCAGCACGTCGTAGTTGCCCTGGTCGTAGGTGTCCCAGGCGACGTGGACGGAGCCGTCGCTGCACGCCGCGACCGCTGGCGTCCAGTCGTTGGCGGGCGAGGTCGAGACGGCTTCCTCTGCCGACCAGCGCGAACCGTCATGGCGGCGGGCGAGGATGTCCGAGCGGCCGTCGCGGAAGCCCTGCCAGACGAGCCACAGGTTGCCGTCCGCGTCGGTGACCAGCTCGTGCTCGATGTCCGCCTGGGGCGCGTAGGTCAGGCGTTCGGTTGCCGACCAGGAGCCGTCAGTGACGCTCTGCAGAAAGCGGCCGTAGAGGTCGAAGTTGCCGTCCACGTGCTCGGACCAGACGACCCAGGGACGTCCCCGGCCATCGCGGCCGAGCTTCGGCATGAGGCGGTCGCCCGGTTCGTCGGTCACCGTGACGGCTGGCTGCCAGATCGAGCCGTCAAAGCGACGGGCGACGATGGAGACGCCGCCGTCCCGGTAGGCGGTCCACGCCGCCCACACCTCGCCGTCCCCGCCGCTCGTCATCGTCGCGAAGTCGTTCTCGACGTCGGGCGACGAAAGGGGTTCGGCTGGCGCCACCCGGACGGCCAGCACCGCGCCTTCGAGGAATGCGAGTTCCTCGCCGACTCGGAGGTCGGACGGCCGCAGGTCGAAGTCGCCGTGGGGAGTCGAGAAGGCGAGCCGCGTCCCCGACCGGGCCGCCACGTCGACGACGACGCCGGGGTGGTGGAGGTAGGTCACCGTACCCTTGGGGTCCTCCCACTGGTAGACCCGGCGCGGGTAGTTCCTGCCCTGGCGAGTCGCCATCGTCCATGTGTTGCCGTCCACTGACTCCGAAGGATGCACACTCCAGTTGCGTACCGCGAGTACCTCGCCGCCCGAGACCTCGACCGAGCCGTCCCAGGACCGCGGTTCCGTGTCCGTGATGCCGAACCGGACCCGCACGGAGACGACGTCGTCGCCGGTGAGCGGAGGGGTCGCCTGCGCGGTGAGCGTCCCGGTCGCCACGAGCAGGCTCGGGAGACAACAGACAGCAACGGGGCGCAGGACGAGTTGTCGAGCCATGGCTCCTCCGAACGAACAGGATGCGGGGTTAGCGCTTCATCTTAGGAGACCGCTGCCGGCGCTACACTGGCTCGCTCACCGTCCGAAGGGAGGCTCGCCGTGCATCGAACAGCCGTTCTGATCCTGGCCCTGGCTGTACTCGTGGCCCTGGGCTGCTCCCCCGGCGGCCCATCCGACTCGGCCGCGACCTCGGCCGACGGCGCCCGCCAAGGCACCGGCAATCCCGCCGACCGCCAGGCCTTCTACGGCGACCTCCACGTCCACACGAAGTACTCCTACGACGCCTTCGTGTTCGCGACCCGCGCCGGCCCGGACGAAGCCTACGAGTTCGCCAAGGGGAACCCGATCGAGCACCCTGCCGGCTTCGAACTGAAGCTCGACCGGCCGCTCGATTTCCAGGGCGTCTCCGACCACGCGAACTATCTCGGCATGCTGCCCGCGATGATCGACCCGGACCAGCCGGCCTACAACCACCCCGCGGCCGAGACGGTGCGCAACGCCGAGACCGTCCAGGAGCGGCGGGGCATCTTCGCCGCCCTGCAGCCCTACGTGCGGTTCATGGAGGACGCCGACCCGAGCGTCCGCGAGCATCTCGACAAGAACGTGGTCCGTTCCGCCTGGAGCGAGATCGCGGCGTCCGCGAACCGCCACTACGAGCCCGGCGTGTTCACCACGTTCATCGCCTACGAGTACACCTCGGCCGGCGCCGGCGGGATCTACGAGAACTTGCATCGCAACGTCGTCTTCCGCGGCGCCGAGGTGCCGGACATCCCCTTCTCGCGCCTCGACTCCTACAACCCCGAGGACCTCTGGGCGCGGATGGACGAGTGGCGCGACCAGGGCTACGAGGCGATCGCGATCCCTCACAACACGAACGGCTCCGGCGGGCGGATGTTCGAGTACGAGTACTTCGAGGGCGGCGCGATCGATCAGGCCTACTCCGACCTGCGCAGCCGCAACGAGCCGATCGTCGAGATCACCCAGACCAAGGGCACCTCGGAGACCCATCCGGCGCTGTCGCCGAACGACGAATGGGCGGGCTTCGAGATCATGCCGTACCGGGTCTCCACCAGCATCCTGAGCGAGCCGCCGGGCAGCTACGTCCGCGACGCCTTCCGGCGGGGCCTGACGATCGAGGCGGGAGGCGTGTCGAACCCGTACAAGCTCGGCGTCATCGGTTCGTCCGACACCCACGTCGCCGCCGGCTCCTTTGACGAGGAGAACTACTGGGGAGCGTCCGGGCTCATGCAGCAGACGGCCGAGCAGCGCGGCTCGGTGCCCAGCGAGCCCGCGCCGGGGGCGGACCTGCAGAACCCCACCGCCGCCGCACAGCCGATCGACGACGGGACCGGCCGCATCTACCCGTTCACGACGGCGATCACGAACGGCGCCTCGGGGCTCGCCGCCGTCTGGGCCGACGAGAACACCCGCGAGTCCATCTTCGACGCGATGCGACGCAAGGAGAGCTTCGCCACCAGCGGGACGCGGATCAAGGTCCGCTTCTTCGGTGGCCCGGCGCTCGCCGGCCTCGATCTCGACGATCCGGAGCTGGTCGCCACCGCCTACGAGGCCGGCATGCCGATGGGTGGCGACCTCACCGGCGACGGCGGCGGCGAAGCGCCGAGTTTCCTCGTCTGGGCCATGCAGGACACGATGGCCGCGCCGCTCCAGCGCGTGCAGATCGTCAAGGGCTGGGAATCAGGCGGCGAAACCGCGGAGATGGTCTACGACGTCGCCTGCTCCGATGGTCTCCAGGTCGACCCGGTCACCTACCGCTGCCCGGACAACGGAGCCACTGTCGATCTCAGCGATTGCTCGACGAGCACCGACGTGGGCGCCGCCGAGTTGAAGACCGTCTGGACCGACCCCGACTTCGACCCGGACCAGCGTGCGTTCTACTACGCGCGGGTGCTGGAGAACCCGGTGTGCCGTTGGTCGTCCTGGGATGCGCTGCGGGCCGGCACCACTCCGCGACAGGACTTCCCGGCGACGATCCAGGAACGCGCCTGGTCGTCGCCGATCTGGTACACGCCCTAGGGTTGCGGCGCCTTCCGGGCCCGCCGGCGGGCCTGAAGGAGAAAGACGCCGAGCCCGAAGGCGCCGCCGAGCAGCGCGAGCGCCGGTGTGTCCGCTCCCTGGTCGCCGAGCATGGCGTTGAAGCCGGCGCCGGCGAGAAAGCCGATGAGCACGGCGACCAGAGCCATTCCGAAGCGTCTCACGATTGAAGTATGGCAGACGCGAACTTCGCTTCGGAGCCGTGATCCCTTGACGCGCTCCCAGTGAACCTGTACAGTCATCCTGTACGACTACAGGGAGTGCGCGGATGATCCATGAGACGACCTACACCAAGGCCCGCGAGCGTCTGGCGGCCCTGATGGATCAGGTGACGGACACGCGCGAGCCGGTCCTGATCCGGCGACGCGGGCATGAGCCCGTCGCCCTCGTTCCCGCGCACGAACTCGCCGGCTGGCTCGAAACCGCGTACCTTCTGCGCTCACCCAAGAACGCCCGGCGCCTCCTGGCCGCGAGTCAGCGCGCCGCGGACGGCGAAGGCGAGGTCTTCGTCGTCGACGAACTCCGCCAGCGGCTCGGTCTCGAAGCGGAGTGACAGCGACAGGGCGGCGAGAAGCCGTCATGGACCCCCACTTCCTCGAGGACCTCGAGTACTGGACCCGCACGGATCGCCGGCGAGCATTGCGGGCGCTGAAGCTCGTTGAGGCCACGATCCGCAACCCCTTCGAAGGCCCGGGCAAACCGGAGGCTCTGCGCGGGCAGCTCGCCGGCAAGTGGTCCCGGAGGATCGACCAGGAACATCGCCTGGTCTACGCGGTCGAAGGCAAGCGGGTCTTCTTTCTGGCTGCTCGTCACCACTACTGAATCCGTGATTGGAGACACCCCATGAAGATCGACGATCTCAGCATCACCCTCTTTGCCTGGAACGACATCCCGCCGCACTCCTACCTGGGCCGGGGACCGTTCGATCCGGCGGGCAAGGCGGATCAGGTCGGCGAACTCGCCCTAGTGACGATCCGGACGGACGACGGAGTCGAGGGCCATTCCTTCCTTGGCCTGGGGGCGAGCGGTCCCGCCCAGCAGTTGCTGCGGATGCTGAAGCCGATCGTCATGGGGCGCGATCCCCTAGCCAGGGAGCAGCTCTACCAGGAGATGCTGGAGCGCCGGCTGGTAGTCCAGCCCTGGGTGGTCGGCGCGGTCGACGTTGCGCTGTGGGACCTCGCCGGCAAGGCGGCGGGAGAGCCGATTCACCGGCTTCTCGGCACCTACCGGGAGAAGCTGCCCGCCTACGCCAGCTCCGAGCAGCAGTCGAGCGTCGAGGCGTACGTCGAGCAGGCGCTGGCATATCAGGGTAACGGCTGGCTGGGCTACAAGATCCATCCATTCCGCGTCTGGCGCGACGACATGGAGATCTGCC
Source organism: Holophagales bacterium (assembly GCA_009836625.1). Classification (GTDB taxonomy): domain Bacteria; phylum Acidobacteriota; class Thermoanaerobaculia; order Multivoradales; family Multivoraceae; genus Multivorans. The sequence goes on along the minus strand of VXVC01000007.1, from coordinate 293,744 downwards.
GCGCCGTGCGCAAGGCAGTCGGCGATGGCTTCCCGCTGATGCTCGACTCGACCTGGGGCTACGACTATCCGCAGGCTCTGCGGGTCGGCAAGCTGGTCGAGGAGCTCGACTTCGAGTGGTACGAGGACCCACTCGGCGACCAGGACATCTACAACTACACGAAGCTGCGGCAGCAGCTACGGATCCCCATCCTGGCGACCGAGTTCCCCGGCGCCTGGTACGACTCGTTCGCGCCGTGGATCTACAACCAGGCCACGGACTACCTGCGCGGCGACGTCGCGCTCAAGGGGGGCATCACCGGTTGCCTCAAGGCCGCCCACCTGGCCGAGGGCTTCGGGATGAACTTCGAGATCCACCACGGCGGTAACTCGCTGAACAACGTTGCGCACCTTCACATCAGCGCGGCGATCCGCAACTGCGAGTGGTTCGAGGTCCTGCTGCCGGCCGGCGCTCAGAAGTACGGCCTGGTCGAGGACATCGAAGTCGACGCCGAGGGCTACGTCCACGCCCCGACGGGACCCGGTCTCGGCGTCGAGATCGACTTCGACCTGATCGAGCGCAACAAGATCAGCGAGCTGCGTTAACTCGCTACTTGCCCTTCAACTCCATCTTCAGCCAGGAGATCAGCGCCGGCTCGAGGTCCGCGTTCTTCGCGAACATCGGCAGGCCGTGCTCGGGGCCGTCGTAGATCTTCGCCGTCGAGTTCGGATGCTTCGAACCCTTGACGGCGCCCTTGAGCTGCTTGTCGACGCCGGCCGTGATCGTGTCGCCGGTCGCCGCGGCGGCGAAGACCGCCAGGTCGGACCTGGCCGCCATGTTTGCCACGGCTTCCTCGCTCGGCGGTCCCGACAGCAGCATCAGCGCCTTCACCGGCCGTCGCGCGGCCAGGTCAGCCGTCAGCATCGCGCCGCAACTGGCGCCCCCAGCCGCCACGCGGGAGGCGTCCACGCCGTCCTGCTTGACGAGATAGTCGAACGCCATGTCGACATCGCCGGACGCCGTCTGCAGGAAGGGCATGAACCCACCGGCCTCACGGATGCCGGCACCGCCGCTCTCGCCGAAGCCGCGCAGGTCCATCGTCAGCACGTGCACGCCCGCGTCGACGAGTTGCGAGGCGATGCCCTTCCAGGACTTCCGGTCCATGTTGCACTGGTGGATCAGCAGCATCGCCGGGCCAGGCTTGCCGGGCGACATGTAGGTCGCCTTGAGCATCGTGCCGTCGGACGCCTTGAGATCGACGTCCATCGACCCGGCCGCCGCCGGCATGGCTGCCAGCGCCAGGAGCGCCGCCGCCGCAAGAAGGGAAAGGGTGTACCGCATGAGTTCTCCTCGTTGTGTGACGCGCCTGCGGGCATCTGGGCCTGGCGTGCCGGTTCCTCAATCTGTATGAATGCGACGCGGACTCTACTACCGCGGAACCAGCGCCACGATCCGCACCGGCGCACCGGTGCCGCCCTCGATCTTCATGGGCAGCGCGGCGAGCAGGAAGCCGGTCTCCGGTACTTCCGACAGGTCGCCGACGTTCTCCAGGTTGGGGATGCCGGCGGCGCCCCCGATCTGGTGGACGATGAAGTCGGTCGACTGGCCGTAGTCGATGCTGGCCGTGTCGATGCCGAGCAGGCCGATACCTCGGTCCTCGATCAGCAGGCGCGCCGCGTCCTCGCCGACGCCGGGGAAGTGGAGGTTGCTGGCGTCGCCGGGGGTGTCGTCGCCGAGATAGGCGAGCGCGTCCGGCCAGCGGGCCGCCCAGCCCGTGCGGACGAGCACGGCCGACCCGGCAGGCACCGGGCCGTGCCGGTCCTCCCAGGCGAGGACGTCGGCCGCGGTCACGAGGTAGTCCGGATCGGCCGCGGCCGATTCGCTGACGTCGACGACGATGCCGGGCAGGATCAGGCGGTCGAGCGGAATCGACGCAACGTCGTCGCCGCCTTCGGCGAAGTGGACGGGAGCGTCGAGGTGGGTGCCGCCGTGCTCGGCGGTCGCGAACTCCTTGGCGGCGTAGAAGTAGCCGGCCTCCGTCATGCCCTCGGCGAGCGTTTCGAGAGCGAAGCCCCTGGTGTCGGTGGGCCAGTAGAGGGTGTTGCCTCCGTATGCGTGGCTGAGGTCGATCATCTGCCAGTTGGTGACGTCTTCCACGCCGGCCGGACTTGCCGCCTCCTCGGGCGGCGGTGTTGCACAGGCAGCGAGAAGCACTCCACCAGTGAGAAAGGAGAGAAGGGAAGTGATCTGAGTTCTTGGTCGGGTCATGACCTTCTCCTCGTGGCTAGCCTTCGAGCAGCTCGATCATCTCGTCGATCTTCGTGAGCGTCTCGGCCAGTTGGATGCGGTGCTCCTCGGACTCGACTTCCTCGAGGGCTTCCATTCTTCGCTGGCGACGGTCAAGGACGATGTCGAGCGCGGTCTGGCCCTGCAGGGTCTCCGCGCCGGGGTCGATCCCGCGCTCCAGCAGCAGGCGGGCCCCGTCCACCATGCCGTAGAGGCTCGCCCAGTGGAGCATGTTGTAGCCCTCGTCGTCCGTGGACTCGGGATCCAGGCCTCGCTCGAGGAACTCCCGCAACAGCTCGACGTCCTCCCGCAGGACGACCGGACGGGCGAGCTGGAAGCGACCATCGTGTGTCCCGGAAGGGTCGGCGCCAGCATCCAGGAGGGTGCGGAGGCAGCTTCTGTCTGCGAGCCGGTGCGAGCGCATCAGAGCCACCCAGAGCGGTGAAGCGCCGTCCGGGTCCGGCCGGCTGGACGCCTCGGGGTCGTCGGCAAGGGCGGCCTTCAGTTCATCGCAGCGGCCGAGGCCGGCAAGGTCGGCCGTGGAGATCATCGGGCCCTGCGCCAGCGCGAGGTCGATCTGGGCGTTCTGCCGGACGCTGGGCGAGATCAGGATCAGCGACAGGGGTGTCTGGCCGTTCTCGAATGGTTCCACAAGCAGGTCCGGCCGTTCGGGGAGCGCCCTCTCCAGGTGCTCCACCGGCCGCGAGACGACGAAGTGGCGGCGGAACGCGTCGTTGTCGAGGAATGAGAGCGAAGCGTCGAACGCCGATTCGCCCGCGATCATCGCCTCCAGGTAGTCGACGTAGGTCTCCCGGCTCTGGACGCCCGCGATCCGGTCCTGCTCTTCGCCGTTCCGGAAGAAGAGGACGTGCGGCACACCGTTGACCCGCAGCCCCCGGTAGATGTCGGGCGACTCGTCGATGTCCAGTTTGCCGATCTTCGCCCGTCCCGCCATCTCCGGCGCCAGGCTCTCGACGATCGGGTCGACCACCTTGCACGGGACGCACCAGGTGGCGGTGAAGTCCACCAGAACGGGCACGTCGGCCTCGTAGACCTCCTGCTCGAAGTTGTCGCTGTTCAGCAGGACGACCTGAGCACCGGCGTCGGCGGTGCCGGTCGCGTCGCCACCGTCGGCGCACGCCGCCAGAGCACCTGCGAGCAGGACACCGAGGAGGAAACGAGCTTTCATTGCGGCACCTCCTGGTTACAAGGCCAGTGCGGTCGAAAAGTCCGGGACCCCCTCCCAGCGTCCCGGGTCGCTGGCCCGCATCACCGCGATCGTCTTGATCGCCTCCGGGTTCGCGATGCCGTGGGGCATCTGGCCGGTGAGCACCCGGATCACGTTCTCGGCCTGGCGGATCGGGCACTCGCCGAGGAACACCGGCGAGAAGCCAGCGATGTGCGGGGTCACGATGCAGTTGGGCAGCTTCAGCAACGGGTCGTCCGGGTAGATCGGTTCCTTCTCGGTGACGTCGAGCGCGGCGGCCTCGATCCGGCCTTCGGCGAGAGCTTCGGCCAGGGCCGCACCGTCGATGATCTTCCCGCGCGCCGCGTTGACCAGGAGCGCCGTCGGTTTCATCAGCGCCAGCGTGTCGGTGTTGATCAGGTGGTGCGTCTCCTCGGTCATCGAGCAGTGAATCGTCACGTAGTCGGCCTCGGCCAGCAGCTCCTCGAGCGGCACGATCCGGACGCCGTAGAGGTCGGCCGCGACCTGGTCGACGTACGGGTCGGCGGCGATGATCCGACCTGGGCCGAAGCCGCGGATGCGCGTGGCGAAAGCGCGGCCGATGTTGCCGAAGCCGATGATGCCGACGGTGTGGCCGGCGATCCGCCGGGCGCGGGTGAGGAGCCCGATCATCGATTCCCGATGGCCCCAGCGGCCCTCGCGGGTCGTGCCGGCGGCGTCGACCACACACCGGGTCAGCGCGAGCATCAGCGCCATCGCGTGGTCGGCCACCTCGGTCGTGTTCGATCCGGGCACGTTGGTCGCCAGGATGCCGAGTTCGGTGGCGGCATCGAGGTCGATCGAGTCGACGCCGACTCCCAGCCGGCTGACCACCTTGAGCTTCGGACAGCGCTCGAGCACGGAACGCGACGTCAGCGGCATGACGCCGATCAGCGCGCCGTCGGCGTCGGACAGCAGGTTGGCGAGGTCGTCCTCGCTCCGGCAGACACCCTCCACGACCTCGAAGCCCTGCTCCTCGATCAGGTCCCGGCGGTTGAAGGGATTCCGCTGCATCGCTACTTTCACGTTCCGCTCCTTGTCCGGCTCTTGCGGCAGGTTAGACCACGGGGCAAAGCCCGCCATCCAGGTTGATCGCCGTTCCGGTGATGTAGGCGCCGCGTTCCGAGACCAGGAACGCGATCAGGTCCGCGTACTCCTCCGCTTCGCCGACGCGCCCCAGAGGGACCCGCTTGCCCATCGCCTCGTAGACCGACTCGACGTCGACGCCCTGGCCCTCCGCCCGGCGCACCCACTGCTCGCTCTTGATCAGGCCGATGCAGATCGTGTTGACGCGGATGTTGTCGGCGGCCAGTTCGTTGGCCAGCGACTTCGTCAGGTTGATGCCGGCGGCGCGCGTGACGCTGGTCGGCAGCGCCCGCGCCGGCGCCGCCTTGCCGCCGCCGATCGTGGCGTTGACGATGGCGCCGCCGCCGCGCTCCCGCATCGACGGCACGACGCCCCGGCAGAACCGCACCGCGCCCATCACCTTGAGCTCGATGTCGGCCATCCAGGCGTCGTCGCCTAGCGCTTCGAGGCCCTGGGCGGCCGAGGCGCCGGCGTTGTTGATCAGAATGTCGACGCCGCCGAACTCTGCCGTCACGGCCTCGATGAAACGGTCGACGTCGCCACCGGACGTGACGTCTGCCGGCTGCGCGAGGACTGCGCCGCCGCCCGCCGCACGCAACTGGCTCGCCGCTCGCTCCAGGTTCTCTGCCCGGCGCGCGCAGATCGCGACGTGGGCCCCCTCGCTCACGAGTCGACGAGCCGTGGCCAACCCCATCCCATCGCTGCCGCCGGTGACGATCGCCACCTTGCCGTCAAGACCAAGTTCCAGCATCCGTTCCGTCCTTCGAGCTGTTTGCGTGAAACCGTGAGTGTGCCTGCCCCAAGCCGGCTCGCGCAAGCTCTGCCCCCTGGGTGCGCGGGTCTTCTGACCCGCTGCCGCCGTAGGCGGCCAGAAGGCGCCGCCGCGAAGCGGCGACCTCAACCCGCAGCCCGCGCCGCCGCCCCCCGCAACGGCGCCACAACCTCCTCGAACCGCGAATCCGCCCGCAGCGCCGCCAGGTCGGCATCGTTCTCGATCCAGCTCAGGTGCGGATAGCCATGCGCGACTGCCGATTTCAGGTACCGCAGTCCGCTTTCCGCATCGCCGCACACGCACGCGACGCAGGCGAGGTTGTAGAGCGCCACGGCATCCTGGGGGTCCAGGGCCTCCGCCCGCGCGGCCCACTCGAGGGCCTCGTCGGCCTGGCCGTCACGGGCAAGAGCGACCGCGCCCATGTAGATCGCGCGCTGGTCGTCGGGGTAGCGCAGCAGACGCCTTCGCACTCTGGTCATCGTGAGTTCCTGGAGTCGCGTCGCTTCGGTCTTCCGGCCCAGCGTCGAGAGAGCCGAGGCGCAGATCGAACAGGGGGCGTAGGCTGTCGGATCGGCCTCGATGGCCCGGAAGAAGAACGCCACCGCCTCCTCCATCTGGCCCTGGGAGAAACGGTGACGGGCGAAGTTGTGGTTCGCCTCGAAGCTCAGCGGATCGAGTTCCAGGGCGCGCCGGAAGTGGACTTCGGCCTCCTCCAGCCGGCCGTTCGTGCTGAGGGTCATCGCCCTAGCCGAGTGCGCCTCCGCGACTTCCGGCGCCAGCTCCAGAGCCCGGGAACTCGATTCGTCGGCGAGCCGCAGGTTCTCGGTACTCGGCTCGTGGAACAGGTAGAGATACGCGGAGCAGTGGGCGGACGCCGCGTGGGCCAGGGCGTACTCGGGGTCGAGCTGGATTGCCTCCGCGAACAGCCGCCGCGCCTCGTAGTACGTCCTCTTGCGCGCCTGGTGGTAAAGACTGCGGCCGCGCAGGTAGAGGTCGTAGGCCTGGCTCGATGCGGTGCGCCTCGCCTCATGCCGCGGCGCGTCCGGGGCGAGGCGAAGTTCGAGGGTTTCCGCGATGAGGGTCGCCGTCTGGTCCTGCAACGCGAAGACCTGCTGCGAGTGCCGCTGCCACTGCTCCGACCAGACCTGAAGTCCGGTCCGTGCATCGGTCACTTCGACGCCGATGCGCAGTTCGTCGCCCTCCTTGCGGACCGTACCCTCCAGCACCAGGTCGGCGCCGATCTGCCGTCCGACCTCGCGGGGGTCGGCCAGCGCGTCGTACTGGAAGGACACGCCGCGGGCCGCCACACGGAGGCCGACGACGTGCGCGAGCCGGTGAAGGATCTCCTCGGCCATCCCCTCGCAGAGATGAGCCTGATCGCGCTGCGGGCTGCGGTCGGCGAACGGCAGGACGGCGATCGAGATCCTCCGCTTTTCCTCCGGCGGTGAATCCGGAACCGCGGAGGCGCCGTCCGGCGCGGCCAGGTCCTCGATGACCGGGCCGACGAAGCGGAACCCGCGCCCGTAGACGGTGGTGATCCAGTCGGCGCTGCCGCCGCCGGTGCGGAGTACCTTGCGCACCTCGCTGACCGCACGGCTGATCGCCGCTTCCGACACGTAGGCGCCGTGCCAGATGTTCCGCAACAGCTCTTCCTTGGACACCACCCGGTCCCTGTTGGCGACCAGGAAGGCCAACAATTCGAACACCTTCGGCTGAAGCTGGCGCGGCTGTCCGGCCACCTCGAGGCCGTACTGCTCGGGCTTCAGCACAAAGGGGCCGAAGTAAAAGATCACCGATGGATCCTAGCGGACGGGCTCACGCTCCGGTTGCTTACCGCTTCAAGTGCGATCAACTTCCGCTGAGGTTTGGATCAAGCTAGCGGGCGTGGCCTCCCCGTAGCCTGTTCATGCCGTTGGAAGTGTGCCCGGGAGCCGGGGGTCGAACGACCTCCGGCACGGGCAGCGTCCAGATCGCGAAGGCCGGGAACCGGAAGGGAGCAGGCGACATGTTCAACCAGATGAGAAGTCGACACGCGCGGACGGTGGGCTGGACCGTGGTGCCGGCCGTCTTGCTGCTGGTAGCCGTGCCGGCCGCGGGCCAGGGTCCCACCGGCCAGGTGCTCGGCCACGTGACGGACAGCGAGGGGGCTGCCGTCTCCGGAGCAACGGTCATCCTGCAGTCGCAGGAGATCGAGGATCCGCTCGTCCTCACCACCGACGCCGACGGGTTCTACAACGCGACCAACGTGCGCCCCGCGACCTACCAGGTTTCGGTGGAGGCCACGGGCTATGCCGGCGCCCCTGCGTCGCTGGCGGTGCGGGTCGGCAGCATTCAGCGCGTGAACTTCGAACTCGTAGCGACCGAGGAAGTGAGCGAGGAGATCACCGTCGTCTCCGAGCGGCCGTCGATCGAGTCGGTCGATTCCCGGGTCAACAAGTACATCTCCTTCGAGGAGATCCAGAGCCTGCCGCTCCCGAACCGGAGCTTCCTGGACGTGCTGAAGATCCTCCCAGGGGTCCACGGAGGGCTGGCGACCGCCGCCCTCGAGAACAGTGCGCCGAACAACAGCTTCAGTGTTCACGGGGCGCGCATGAACCAGAACCAGTTCCTGATCGACGGCGTCGCCAACAACGACCTGAGCGACCTGAACTACGACGACCTGGCCACGTCCGAGACCCGGGCCGGGCCCCGGGCTTCCGCCGGCGCCGGCCAGATGGGATCGAGCTTCTCGACGGGAACGGCGCTGCAGACCTACAACCTGGACGCCATCCAGGAGGTCCAGGTGTCGACCTCGATGTTCTCGGCCGAGTACGGCAACGCGTCCGGAGGTGTGATCAACATCATCACCCGCTCCGGCGCCGACCGGTACAACGCTTCGGCGACGATTCAGCAAGCGCACGACGGGCTGGTGGAACCGGGGTTCACCGGGGCGACCGCGGACGACGCGGAGCAGTTGGAGGGGCAGGACTTCACGCGGAGACAGGCCTCGCTGACCCTTGGCGGCCCCGTCAACCGGGGCACGACCCACTTCTTCACCAGCTACGAATACGACGATCTGGAGATGGGTTACAACTACAACCAGAGCCATGTCTACATACGGGCCGTGCCGCCCGAGTTGGGGCTGACCGCCAACGTCACCAACCGCGACCGCCTGACCGGCAAACTGACCCACCAGTTCTCGGACTCGAACGACCTGACGGTGTCGGGGAACTGGGTCAGCGAGCGGGCCGACGTTTCGCACTCGCTCTTCCGCGCCCGCCTGGAAGACGTGGAGGAGCAGGATCATGCCAACGACTCCCTGGGCATTTCCGTGCGCCATGTCGCCACCGTCGGTTCGGACATCACGCTGGAATCCGTGGTGGGACAGATTGGGTCCGACCGGAGCATGGAGACATCCTCGAATCCGTTGCGGCAACTTCGTCTCTACTTCGACGATGGCGATCTCGTCTTCAACATGCAAGGCGCCATCGGCCCCGCAGTCGACAACACGCTCGAGAGCTTCCAGTGGAAGGAACGCCTGTCCTGGCTTCGGGGCGATCACTCCCTGCGTGCCGGGGTCGGCGTGGAGCGCTTCGGTCAGCGTACCGAGCAGCCCGCCTGGCGCAACTGGAGCCACGGGTTCGCTCCCGACTTCTCTACCCCTCCGGCCAGTGGCGTCTACCAGTTCGCGACCGACATCGACGCCTCGGTCACGAACACCCATCTCTTCATCCAGGACGACTGGTTCGTGAACGAGCGCTGGACGTTCAATCTGGGCGGACGCTACGACCGGAACAACCTGGTCGACGATCAGACGCTCGAGGCGCGGCTCGGCGCTGCCGTCGATGTCAAGGGGAACGGCCGTTCCGTGTTCCGTTTTGGCGCCGGGATCTACCACGATCGGACGAACCTGATCGGCCATACGGGGGCTCTGCGGCCCGCGCTCCTCTTTGGCGTGCCGATCAATCCCGCGACCGGTGAAATGGACCCGACGGGCGTGGCCGCAACTTCCGAGAGGATCGTCGATCCGAACCTCTACCTGCCGGAGATCGTCAAGTGGACCGTGGGCTACGAGCGCCAGCTCGGTGAGCGCAACACGTTGAGCATTCACGTCATCGGCTCCGACAGCGACGGCCTCTTCTTTACGGACTTCCTGAACAGGCAGTCGTTCGAGCTTGACGGAGCGCGGCCCGATCCCACCAGGGGACCGATCCGCCTCTACACCAACACGGGCTACAGCGAGGTTCTCGATGTCGAGCTCGAGTTCAAGCGCCGGTTTGCCAACGGCTCCCTGGTGCACGTGAGCTACACCAACCAGGACGCGGTCGGCAGTTCGTTCTTCGATCTGATCTCGGGTAACTCCACCCTCAACCGGGCGGCGCGCTATGAGGGTCTGGACGACCCGCCCGCGCTGTTCAATGGTCCGCTCAACACCGAGGTGGAGCACAGCTACAAGCTCTCAGCCGTAGGGAACCTGCCCTGGGGCTTCCAACTGTCGGGATTCCTGGACTACCGGTCCGGCACTCCCTACACCGTCCGGGACAGCGAGTTCATCCGCTCACCCGGGGGCTTTCCTGCCTATCCGACGATTCTCTTCGAGGGCTTCAACAGCAGGAACGCGCCGGACTACTTCTCGGCCGACGTGCGCCTCGCCAGGAACTTCACCGTCGGGGAACGACACAGCCTTCTCGTCTTCCTCGACGTCTTCAACGCCACCGACCGGACGAACGCGATCGAGATGGACGGTCTGCGCAGCTACAACAATCGTGGCCGTCTCGGTGAGCCCGGCACGGTAACGCGCGACGACTGGCCCCGGATTCGGACGCGCGGAGCGCAGCGCTCGGCGCAGTTCGGGATCAGGTGGTCGATGTAGGAGGGCGTTGACGTGAACTCGGGGTCGTCCGCGGGCCGCCTCGGTCCGCTGCTGGATTACCTGGGGTCGCTCGACGGCCCTGCCGACCTGGAGGTCCTGAGCGGTCTGCTGGGCGACATCCCGGTGACCCGGGCCGACCTCGGCGCCGCCTGCCGCTTCGGCGCGGACGGCTACCGGCGGAACCGGATCGCCGAGTCGGACTGGTACGAACTCGTCTGCCTGTGCTGGTCCAGCGGCCAGCGGACCCCGATCCACGATCACCGGGGGTCGAGCTGCGCCTTCCGGGTCGTCGAGGGCGTGGCGACCGAGACGGCGTTCGAGCCGACGGCGTCCGGGCTCATCTGCCCCTACGCTCGCCGCGAGCACGGAGCCGGCCGCGTCTGCGCTTCGGAGGAGGACGACTGCCACCAGGTCGCGAACACGCAGCCGGCCGGCGAGGACCTGATCACGCTCCACATCTACTCGCCGCCGCTCAGGCGGTTCAACGTGTACTCGCTGGACACGCCGACCGCTTCCGATCAGAGACGGCCCGGCTGCTGCCGGTAGGGTTGGAGGCTCCAGCCTGCCGTCCTAGACATCGAAGGGAAACACCGACATGCGATTCACTCAATGGTTCGGACTGGCCGCGCTAGCGGCGGGCGCGCTGGCGCTCGGCTGCACTGAGCCGGCGCCGCAACTCCGCGTCGTCTACGCCGGCGACGCCGGCACGGCCCACGCGGACGCCTACCACGCGATGCTCGCGGAGCACTTCGACGTGCGTAGCATCCCCCGCAACGATCTGGCGAAGGCCGACCTCAGCGACGCGGATGTCCTGATCGTCGACGGCCAGACGATCGACCGGTCGGAGGAGCGGATCAAGACGATCGCGGGAGCGGAGGGAGTCACGCTGGAGACCCTATCCATGCCCACCGTCCTGATCGGCGGCCAGGGCGCGCGCATCTCGGACGACCTGAACCTGCTGCTCGGCTGGCGATACGGGTGACTATGCCTGTTCTCCAGGGCTGTCGTGCCACAGTCCCCGACCCATCCGATCTTCCAGGGACCTCTGCCGATCGAGCTGGCGCTCGAGGAGGTGCCTACCCCGCCCAAGTACAAGTACTACGAGTTGATGGAGGACGTTCCGGACACGATGACCACGGTCAAGGTCCTCAAGAAGGAATGGGACACCCTGAACCTGCCGGTCGGCGAGCGGCCGGACAAGAGCGAAGCCGGCGTGGTGACGACCGGCGACGGCTTCCTCGATTCACCCGACACGGAATGGATCGCCGGCGGCATGCACCTGAAGGGCCCGGACTACTTCTCCATCGGCCGCCAGGGGCGGCTGCTGCAGTGGGGGTTCTACGGCACCCCTGACGAGATGACCGAGACCGGCCAGCGGCTGCTGATCAACGCGGTCCACTACATCCACGGCTTCAAGGACCATCCGATCCTGACGACTCGTGAGGCCCGTCCGCGGGAGGGGCTGGCGACCAGTCTCGCGCTCCTCGACAACTACGAAACCGAGGAGATGAAGGAGTACTACGACACGCCGGAGAAGGTGAAGGAGGCCCAGGAACGCGGCCTCACGTTCAGCTTCGGCGACGCGGTTCCGGAGGCGGCGCGCGGCGACCGCGAAGAGCGGCAGGCCTGGTACGCGGAGAACGAGCCGTACCTCTACTGGGACGGCGCCCGCATCGGCAGCGAGTACGGCGGCAAGGTCTACTTTCGGCTCGACGGACGCTTCCGGATCGACGAGGACGCCAGGGCGCTGGGGATCGCGAACAAGGACCCGGCCCTGCTGGAACGCGCCGTCGCCGACCTGCGCGAAGGGGTCGAGCCCGAGCGCGCGGAGCGCTTGCTCACCCGCTACACCGGCCTGAGCCATGACTCCGCCGACGACTGGCAGGGCTGGCTCGACGAGACCGGGTCCTCGCTGTTCGCCTCCGACTGGGGCGGCTACCGCTTCCGGGCCGCCCAGGGCCCGGGAGGGCCGGACCTGCTCAGCTCGTCCCGGTTCGCGGTGGACGGAGGCGAGCTGGAGAACCTCTCCGTCACCGTGAGTCCGGCGGTCGAAGTGACCATGTCGACGACGACCGACGGCGACACCACATTGGCCGTCCTCGACTTCAGGCTCGAACCGGGCTTCTGGATCTACGCCCCCGGTTCCGACGCGGAGTTCAAGTTCGGCGTTCGCGCTCCGGCCGGCTTCGGCCTCCAGGTCGCCGGTGACCCGGTGCTGCCCAAGGTGGACGGCCAGGGCCGGATGCACGGCGACTTCCGCGTCGAGGTGCCGCTCGAAGGCCGTGGCGCCGTGGCGACGCTCCTGGTCGACTACCAGGCCTGCGACGAAACGCTCTGCCACTTCCCGGTGACCGACGCGCGGCTGATGAGCAAGGTCGAGACGTAGAGCCCCGGCCCGCCGTTAACAGGCTCGGTCCGCCCACGGATCGACGACTTCGACGCCCGTGTTGCGGAACTCTCTCGTGTTCCTCGTCACGAGGGTCAAGCCGCGAGTCGCGGCCGCTGCGACCAGAAAGGCGTCCGGTATGTGGTCGTCGAGCGGTTCGCCCCTTCGACGCTTCTCTTCCATGATCCGCGCGCACGCTCTGGCGTCGTCGACGGTCCAACTGAGTATCCGCTGGTCGAAGCACTCCTCGAGGACGCTCTGAAAGCGGGAGGCAAGGTTCTCGCGCCGCTTACCGGAATCGAGACGGCCCATGCCGTCGAGGATCTCCCAGATGGTGATGGGCGAGAGACCCATTCCCTCTGCGGCGATGCTGTCGAGGAACTCGGATACGCGCGGGTCAGGGTGCGGGCGCATCATCTCCGACACGACGTTCGTGTCGAGAAGCCACGCGATTGGAGGGCTCACGCCTCGCCGTCGTCCGCGAAGCTGACCGGCTTGTATCGATACCGCCTGCGGGGTGGCAACTCGACCCCGCGCTCTGGGCCGAAGTGCCTCCTGAAGACCTCGGAAGGCTTGAGGCACTGTTCCGTCTTCTCGCGCTTTTCATGGATGAGGCGGCGAACGTACTCTTCCATCGAGAGGCCGACATGGCGGGCTTCCTGTCTCAGCCAGGCCTTGTCCCCCGGGTCGATGTCGCGGACGGTGATGACGGAACCCATCGCGAGACGGATGCTAGCACGGAGTGCTGTCAGTGAGCCGATGCCGAAGCTCGGCCGAGCTTCCCGGACCTTGCCCGTCCTGGCAGGACGGTGCTGCGCGTAGAGTCGGACCGCCTGCAATGATCACCAGACGCGGCTTTCTCTCCAGCGCCGGGATCGCGGCGGCCGGTATGAGCACCGGCCTGACCGCGTCGCGGCAGGCGGCCGCGGCGCTGGCTCAACACTCCGAGGGGTCGAACATGAAGATCACCGAACTCGAGACGATCCTGATCGACAACGTCGACCCGCCGATCGGGCACCGGAAGTGGCTGTTCATCCAGCTCAGGACGGACGAGGGCCTGGTCGGCCTGGGCGAGCGGGTCTCCGGCGGTGCGACGAACCTGAAGCCGCAGATCGAGCTGCTGAACGATCTGTTCGACCGCTTCGTGGTCGGCCAGAGCCCCTTCGACGTCGAGAAGATCTGGCAGCGAATGAAGACCACGCTGCACGACTACAGTCACCCGGGGCTGCACGGCGTGCCGGCGTTCTCGGCGATCGAGATGGCCTGCTGGGACCTGATCGGCAAGGCGACGAACCAGCCGGTCTACAACCTCCTCGGCGGCAGGTACCACGACAAGTTACGCGCCTACGCGTACCTGAACAGCTCCGGCATCTGGGAGAACCCGTCCCTTGCCGGCGAACGGGCACAGGAACTGGTCGACCGCGGTATCACCTGCTGCAAGCTCGACCCGTTCTCGCCGATCACCGGACCGCCGCGGGACTACTCACTGAAGACGATCCGCCACGTGGCGACGATCTTCCGCGCCATGCGGGACGCGGTGGGCGACGAACTGGAGATCGGCATCGGCACCCACGGCCAGTTCTCGACCGCGGTGGCGCTGCGCGTGGCCGACATCCTGGAGGAGTTCGACCCGTTCTTCTTCGAGGAGCCGGTGCCGCCCGAGAACGTCGACGAGATGGCGCGCGTGGCCGCCCACACCAGCATCCCGATCGCGACCGGCGAGCGGCTGGTGAACATGTTCGAGTTTGCGGAGGTGCTGGAGAAGCAGGCGGCACAGATCATCCAGCTCGACGTCGGCCAGTGCGGCGGCCTCCTGGTGGCGAAGAAGATCGCCGGCATGGCCGAGACCCACTACGCGATGATCGCGCCGCACATGTACTGCGGCCCGGTCGCGGCGTCTGCGGCGATACAGCTCGACACCTGTTCGCCGAACTTCCTGATCCAGGAGTTCAACACGAACGACCTGCACAGTGACATCTTCGTGGAGCCGATCAGGTTCGAGAACGGGTTCATCGAACCGCCGACCGGACCCGGACTGGGCGTCGAGCTCGACATGGCGGTCGTCGAGAGGCATCGAGCCGCTTGAGTCAGGGACTGACGCTGGCGATCCTCGCCGCCGGCCGTTCGGCGAGGTTCGGCCGCCCGAAGACGCTCGAGCCGGTCGGCCCGAGCGGCGAAGTGCTGTTCGAGTACGCGATCTGCGACGCGGTCCGCGCCGGCTGCGGGAAGGTCGTGTTCGTCACGTCGGCGGACTGGAACGACGAGCTCATGAGCCGGGCGACCGAGCGGGCCGGCGGGGCGGTTCCCGTCGACTCTGTGATCCAGAGCCTCGACGACCTGCCGTACGGCGCGGCGCCCCCGGCGGGGAGAGCCAAGCCATGGGGCACCGGCCACGCCGTCCTCGCTTTGCGGAAGAAGATCGAGGAGCCGTTCCTGGTCGTCAACGCGGATGATTTCTACGGCCCGAGGGCGGTCGAGTCGTTCGGCCGCCGGGTCGGTGAGCTGCTGGCCGCTGGCCACGACTCGCACTTCCTCGCGGCCTACGAACTCCACCGCACCGGCGTTTCCCGGACGAGCGGCGTCAACCGCGGCATCCTCACTGCAGGCCGGGATTCGACCCTGGAAGGGATCGACGAGGTCTACGACGTGCGGGAGACCGACGCCGGCCTCGTCGGCCGCGACGGCGAGAGTAAAGCTCGATCGCTGGCCCCCGACTGCCCCTGCTCGATGAACCTCTGGGCCTTCCAGCCCTCGATCTTCGGCCTCCTCGAAGCCGCGTTCGTCGACTTCCACGCCGGCCTCGACGAACCGCAGAAAGACGAGTTCCTGCTCAGCGAGACGGTCGGGCAACTGATCAGTGCTGGGCCCGCCCATGTCAGGCTCCTGCCGATGACGCAGAGCACTGCGGGACTCACATATCCGGGGGACTTGCCGCCAGTCGCAGCGACCTTGCGGCAGTGTGTGGACGTGGGCGACTACCCAGCCAACTTGGGCGACTGGTTCGCCAGTCGCGCTTCCCGCAGACCCGCGTGAGCGATCCCGGCCGGCACCGACCTCCAGCCAGCCGCGGGTCGGGGGAGAGGGTCCCAGGGGGCTGTCGGCAAGCGACGCCCGACGACCTCCCATCTAACGACGCCCAACCGGAGCGCAGCCGACCGCAGCGAGCACCCACCCCTCATCCACCAGGAAAGTGCGAGCGGCCCCTGGGACCCTCTCCCCCGACCCGTGGCTGGCGGGTGCGTCCGTCGCCGTTGCTGCGCTCGTCGCCGTTGCCGTCGTCGCCCCAGCCATGCGCCTGAACGGTCTCGACTGGACCGTCCTCGCCGCCTACGGCGCGCTCGCCCTCGCCGTCGGTCTCGTCTTCGCCCGGCGCGCCGGCGCTGGCACCGGGCAGTTCTTCCTCGCCGGACGGAACCTGCCGTGGTGGCTGCTCGGCACGTCCATGGTTGCGACGACGTTCTCGACCGACACGCCGAACCTGGTGACCGACCTGGTGCGCAACGGCGGCGTCTCCGGCAACTGGATGTGGTGGGCGTTCCTGATCACCGGCATGTGCACGACGTTCTTCTACGCGAAGCTCTGGCGGCGCTCGGGTGTCTTCACCGACATCGGCTTCTACGAGCTCAGGTACTCGGGGCGGGCGGCGGTCTTCCTGCGCGGGTTCCGGGCCGTGTACCTGGGCGTGTTCTTCAACGTGATGATCATGGCGGCGGTATTGCTGGCCGGGATCAAGATCGGCGGCGTACTGCTCGGGGCCGACAAGTACACGACGGTGCTCGTGGCGGCAGCCGTGACGGCGGCCTACTCGGCCACCTCCGGCCTGTGGGGCGTTGTCGTGACCGACCTCATGCTGTTCGTCATCGCGATGTTGGGTTCGGTCGCCGCCGCCTGGTATGCGCTGGCGCACCCGGCCGTCGGCGGCCTCTCGGGACTCGTCTCGAACCCCGACATCGCCGCGCGGCTCGCCCTGCTGCCGGACTTCGCGAACTGGGAGACGGCCGCCACCGTCTTCCTGATTCCGATTGCCGTCCAATGGTGGTCCACCTGGTACCCGGGCGCCGAACCGGGCGGCGGCGGCTACGCGGCCCAGCGCATGCTCGCGGCCAGGAGTGAGCGGGACTCGATGGGCGCGACGCTGTGGTTCAACATCGCTCACTATGCGCTGCGCCCGTGGCCGTGGATCCTGGTCGCGCTGGCTTCGCTGGTGGTCTATCCGACCCTGGACTCGATCGCCGAGGCTTTCCCGCATCTCGATCCGTCGATCATCCGGCACGATCTCGCCTACCCGGCGATGCTCGTCTTCCTGCCGCACGGCCTGCTTGGCCTGGTCGTCGCGTCGCTGGCGGCGGCGCTGATGTCGACGATCTCGACGCATCTCAACTGGGGCGCCTCCTACATCGTCGACGACGTGTACCGGCGCTTTGTCCGGCCGGGCCGCGGCGAGTCGCACTACGTCCTGATCGCCCGGCTGTCCACGATCGCCCTGGTCGCGCTGGCGGCGGTGGTGGCGCTCTGGCTCGAGAACGCGATGCAGGCGTTCCAGATCCTGCTCCAGATCGGCGCCGGTACCGGGCTGATCTTCCTGCTGCGCTGGTTCTGGTGGCGCATCAACGCCTGGTCCGAGATCTCGGCGATGGTCATCTCGTTCGGGGTTGCCGTTTGGTTCCAGTTCGTCCATGAGGGAGTCGGGCTCGTGCTGCCCTCGACGGCGGCGCAGCTCCTGCTCGGTGTCGGGCTCACCACGGCGGTCTGGTTCGGCGTGACGATGGCCACCCGGCCGACGGAGACGGCGGTTCTGCAGTCGTTCTACGACCGCGTCCGGCCGTTCGCTCGCGGCTGGCGGAGGGTCGTCGAGACCGGGGTGGATACGCCCGGCAGCGCCACGGCGGCGCTGCTTGCCTGGATGCTCGGCTGCGCGGCGGTCTACGCTGCGCTGTTCGGGACAGGAATGGCGCTCTATGGACGCTTCGGCGCCGCGGCCGTCCTCGGCATTGCTGCGCTGGCGGCGGGGTACGGCTTGTTCCGCATCCTGCCGCGAACAGCCTAAATCTCCTTGAAGCGCGCTGAGAAGTGAGGCAGCGCTTCCGGCGCGTCCACGATCCGCAGCCCCCGAATCCGCTCGCGCTCGGCGAACAGCTCCACCAGGGCCTCCACGACGTAGTCCATGTGGGACTGCGTGTAGACCCGCCGCGGCACGGCCAGCCGGACCAGGTCGAGCGGTGGCTGTTGCCGGGCGCCGAACATGACGGTTCCCACCTCGCAGGTGCGGATGCCGGCATGCCGGTAGAGAGCGACCACGAGCGCCTGGCCCGGGAGCTGCTCGCGGGACAGGTGCGGGCAGAACCGGCAGGCGTCGATGTAGATCGCGTGGCCTCCCGGCGGCTCGACGATCTGGATGCCGGCCTCCAGCAGCTTCTCGCCGACGTAGGTCGTGCTGCGGATCCGGTAGCGGAGGTAGTCCTCGTCGAGCACTTCCCGGAAACCCTGCGCCATCGCCTCGAGATCGCGGCCGGCGAGCCCCCCGTAGGTTACGTATCCCTCGGTGAGGATCGTCAGGTCGCTGGCGCGCCGGAACAGCTCCGCGTCGCGCAGGAGCAGCAGGCCCCCGATGTTGACGATCCCGTCCTTCTTGGCGCTGATCGTGGCGCCGTCGGCGAGATCGAACATCTCGCGCGCGATGTCCCTTGCGGACCGCTCCTGCTGCCCGGCTTCCCGCTCCTTGATGAACCAGGCGTTCTCGGCGAACCGGCAGGCATCCAGGAACAGCGGCACGCCGTGCCGGCGGCACAGGTCCCGCGTCGAGCGCAGGTTCTCCAGGCTCACGGGCTGGCCGCCGCTCGTGTTGCTCGTCACCGTGCACATGACGACGGGTACGCGTGAGCTTTCGGCCGCAAGCAGCGACTCCAGCCGGTCCAGGTCGAGATTGCCCTTGAACGGGTGACGGTTCGTCGGATCCGTTGCCTCGGGAATGCCGAGGTCGACCGCCCGGGCGCCGCTGTGTTCGATGTTCGCCCGGGTGGTGTCGAAGTGGGCATTGTTCGGCACGATCTTGCCTTCGCCGCCAATCAGGTCGAAGAGGATCCGCTCGCTGGCTCGCCCCTGGTGGGTCGGCAGCATCCGCTCGAACCCCATGATCTCTTCGACCGTCTCGCGCAGCCGCAGGAAGCTGGTCGAGCCGGCGTAGCTCTCGTCCGCACGCATGACCGCGGCCCACTGCTGCGCGCTCATGGCGCCAGTGCCGCTGTCCGTCAGGAGATCGATCAGTACGTGCTCCGCCGCGATCTTGAACAGGTTGAAGCCCGCGCCCTGGAGCACCTCTTCCCGTCGCTCGGGACTGGCGAGGCGGATCGGTTCGACCGCCTTGATGCGGAAGGGCTCGATGATCGTCTTCATGGCGCCTTCCTATACTGACGGAATGCCTCTTCCGGCCGATCTCCTGCGGCGGAACGCGGAGGAGGCTGTACGCCTGATCGTCCTCGACCTTCTCTCCCAAGCGCGCGAGGCCGCGCCGCGCTGCCTCGACCCGGAGGACGCCGAGGGCCTCCACGACTTCAGGGTGTCGATCCGGCGGCTGCGGAGCACCCTGAGCGCCTGGAAAGGACTGCTGCGTGGCGTCGTGAAGAAGCGGGACCGGCGGACGCTCACCGGGTTCCAGAAGCGGACCGGCTCCAGCCGCGATGCCGAGGTGACGCTCGAGTGGCTGGAGGAACAGGTCGACGAGTTGGAGCCGGAGCACCGGCCGGGCTACGAGTTGGTCGAGGCGCGACTTCGTTCGGCATTGCGAGCGCAATCCGGCGACGAGAACCGGGCAGTGTGCAACGAGTTCACCGAGTGGGCCGGCGGCTTCGAGTCTCGCGTGGCCGACAGCGTGCCGGCGGCAGGCGTTTGCGCGCCGTACGGTGAGGCGCTGGCCAAGCGGCTCGACTGGATCGCCGGCAGGCTGGACGCCTGCATCGCCGGCCTGGGCGATGACCGGAAGCGGGGCCCGCACCGGGTGCGCATCACCGGCAAGCGCCTCCGCTATCTGGTGGAACCGGTACGCGCGGAAAGCGAAGTTGCGGCTTCCCTGGTTGATCGCTGCAAGCGCCTGCAGGATGTGCTCGGCACCCTGAACGACGCCAACGTTCTCGGCGATCTGCTGCGCGTCTGGCGCGACGAGGTTCAAGAGTCGACCGATGGAGAGTCGACGGCGGAGAAGCCCGGAGTGCTGGAGTTGTGTCGGCTCAACGGCCTCAGGGCGGAAGCCAGCTACCGGCTGTTCAGAGTCGACTGGCTGGAAGGCGGCGGCATGCGAACGCTCCTCGACGAAGCCGCCGCTTTGGCGCGTCAACTCCGCGGCTAGTCGGCCCGGGCGATACAGTGCCGCAGTTCACCATGCAGAAGGGTCGCCGATGTCCGAGGTTCGGACCAGCCGCGTCTGTCGTCGTTCTGACGGTGTCGGCCCTCGCGGCGGGCCCCGCGAACCTCCAGGCGCAGGAACTCGCCTGGCGGGAACTCCCCGACATGCCAGCCGGCAAGTGGGAAGCCGCGACGACAGTCATCGACGGCGAGTTCTACGTGTTCGCCGGCTACGAGGGACCGGTCCGGTCGAGCAAGCGGGTCGACGTCTTCGATCCGTCGGACGGAAGCTGGACGCGGATGCAGGACATGCCGAGCGCCGTCTCGCACCTGAACGCGGTGCTCGATGGCCGCACCGTCTGGTTCGCCGGCGGTTTTAAGGACGGCTACAAGGGCCACGCGATCGCCGAGGTGTGGAGCTACGACCTGGATCTGGACCGCTACACTGCCGCGCCGCTGCTTCCCGAGCCGCGGGCCGGCGGCGGTTTGGCGCTCGTTGGCCGCAAGCTGCACTACTTCGGCGGCCTGAAGGCGGATCGGGACACCGACGCCGCCGACCACTGGGTTCTCGATCTGGACGACTGGGCGTCAGGCGCTGGGAACTGGCGGAACTCGGCGCCGATGCCCGATCCGCGCAACCAGTTCTCGGCCGTTTCGATCGGCAACCGCATCTACGCGATCGGCGGCCAGTACAACCACGACAGTCAGCAGCTCGACCAGCCTCGGGTCGACATCTACGACGCCGAAACCGATTCCTGGAACCGCGGCCCCGACCTGCCGAAAGGCCACTCCCACGGCGAGGCCGGCACCTTCGTTCACGAGGGCCGCATCGTCATGGTCGGCGGCCACACGACACCCGCCGGCGGCACGAAGTCGATCGACCCGGACATCCTGGTGTTGGAGCCCGGCGGCGAGTGGGAACTTCTGGGCAAGCTGCCGATGCCGCTGTCGTCGCCCGCCGCCGCGATCATGGGCGGCAAGCTCTACGCCGCCGGCGGCTCGGCGACGGGTCGCGGAGCGCAGGCGAAGATGTGGGTGGCCGATCTGCCCTGAGGGGATCGGACTACTCCGCCTCCAGCGCCCGACGGGGGTCCGCGCGGGCGGCGCGGCGAGCCGGCAGGAACGAGGCCATCACCGCGATCGCCAGGAGCACCAGCGCCGCTGTGGCGAACGCCAGCGGGTCGCGTGGACTGCGGTCGTCGAAGAGCAACGGCTCGACGAATCGGCCCGCCCAGAGCGCGGCGATCGTACCGGCCGCGACGCCGACCGCGGCCAGGGCGAAGCCGCGCGCCAGCACCATGCGCAGGAGGTTGGACGCCCTGGCGCCCAGGGCGCGCCGGATGCCGAACTCGTGCTCACGCTGCCGTACGCCGAACGCGATGACGGCATAGAGCCCGATGGCGGCGAGAGACACCGCGAGCATCGCGGAGGCGGCGAACAGGCGGGTTCCGGTTCGCCAGGTGCGAATGCGCGATGCGAATTGGGTGGAGAGGTTCCGGACGTGGTGTCCCGGCAGTTCTGGAAACAGCTCGGCCAGGGCGGCAAGCACCGGCGCCTCGACGCGCCCGGGGCTTCCGGCGGTTCGGACGATCAGCGAACGCTGGAGACTCGCCCATCCCGCCAGGGCCGGATCGGATGACGCCTGGGAGATGGGCAGGTAGTAGACCGGGTCCGCTTCAGGCAGAGTCCAGTTCACTGCGGGTTCCACCACGCCGACCACCGTTGTGCAGTCGGCGGCACCGCCGACGAACAGACAACGGCCGACGGCGCTCTGACCGGGCCAGGCCTGCTGAGCGAACGACGTACTAACCACTGCGACCTTCTGCGTGCCTTCGCGGTCCCACTCCGAGAAGCCGCGGCCCTCCCGCATGTCCAGCCCCGCGACGTCGAAGAAGTTGGGCGTAGTGAAGTTCACGTGGGGCCCGGAGCGGAACGGCAGGCGGTCGAGCCCCTCGATGCGCAGGTCCGCGTACGCCGCGCCGCTTCCCGACATCGGTGAACTCGTACCCTGGGCGACGTCCAGCACGCCCGGCACGTCCCGTACGCGGGCTTCCATGGCACGGATTGCGCTCTCGTCGAGCGGTGCACCGTCCAGGCCATCCAGTCGGGTGTCACCGTGGAAGCTCCCCAGAGTCACCGTGAGCAGGTGCTCCTTCGCGTAGCCGACGTCCACCTGGCGCGCCGCTTCGAAGGAACGGTAGAACACGGCCGTCCCGCTTAGCAGGACCACCGACAGCGCGGCCTGGACCACGATCAGGCCGGTGCGGACGGGCGTTCCGAGCGCGCTGGCGCCTCGGGAACTGTCGAGCCTCTCGATTCCCCGGCTGCGCGCTGCGTACACGGCGGGTGCCAGCGCTGCCGCCAGGCCGATCCCAAGGACGGCGATCCCGGTGAACCCGATTGCCGTTGCGCCCAGCGGATCTTCGGCCCACTGGTAGTTGGGCAGGAGCGTTCGGCGAAGGGCGTCGCCGGTGACCGCCGCTACCGCCAGCGCAACGGCGCCGGAGAGGCCGGCGAGCACCAGGCTCTCCGTCACCAGGAGACGTCCGATTCCCCATCGTCCCAGGCCGAGCGCGTAGCGCACCGCCAGTTCGCGTCGCCTGGCGGCGACCCGCAGCATCAGCAGGTTCGACATGTTGACGGCCGCGACGAGGAGCACCACGAAGGTGATCCCGCCCGCGACCAGCGGCAGGCGCATGTGGCGCCGCAGCGTGGTGGGGCCGCGGGTCCGAAGGATCGGACCGAGAGCCACGGTCGCCTCCCGGTCCAGGGAATCCGGGAACCGCGAGCCGGCACGCGCCGCGCGGACAGCGGCCGTCACCGCGGCGCCGGCGGCCTCCTCCGTCGCACTCGGTGCCAGCCGGACGAACGGCGTGAGGTAAAAGGTGGTTCCGTACCGTCTCCAGCTGTTCCCCCGGCTGGCCGTTGCCGCGTGTTCAAGAGGCAACCACACGTCGACCGCGTTGGAGCGGGGACCGGAGAAGCCGGGCGGCAGCACGCCGACGACGAGATAGGTGACGTCCTCGAAACTGAGCGTCTTGCCGAGCGCTTCCTCCGCGCTGCCGAACCGCTGCCGCCGGTAGCCGTCGCTGACCACGGCAACGGGTTGCGCCGCCAGGTGGTCGTCCGTGGCGGCGATCAACCTTCCGGCCGTAGGAGCCACGCCAAGGAAGTCGAAGAACTCTCCCGTGACCCAGGAGACGGTGAGATTCTCGGCGCGCTGACCGCGGCCGTTCGTCCTGAACGAGACTCGGTGGCCCGCGACGCCGTCGATGAGTGCGCTGTCTGCGGCCAGGGCCTCGAAGTCGAGCCACTGCATCGCATCGACTACCCAGGTTCGTCCCGTGGAGGCGCCGCGATCGCCTGGATCGATGCGCTCGCTGACCCACAGGCGATGAACGCGGTCCGGGTCCTCGATGTGGGGTGGCGGCTGGAGAAAGAGGCGGGACAGCATCTCGTACATCGGGGCGTTCAGTCCGATGCCGAGGGCCAGGGTGAGGACCACGGCGCAGGTGTAGCCGGTGTTGCGCCGCATCATCCGGAAGGCGGCGCGGATGTCCTTGAGGAGCAGCTCCACGGGCGCCCAGCCCCAGGCTTCGCGGGTCTGCTCGCGAATCAGCGTGACGTTGCCGAAGTCGCGCCGTGCTTCGGCCTGGGCTCGTTCGGGAGACAGGCCCGCCTCGACTCGCACTTCCGCCTCTTCAGCAAGATGGAAGCGGATCTCGTCGTCGAGCTCGGCGTCCCTCCGCCGCCGGTCCCAGCTCGAACGCGGGCGAAACAGGAACTGCTTCAGCATCCGGTTAGGTGGTGCTACTCAGCCTCCAACGCCTGACGAGGGTCGGCGCGAGAGGCCCGGCGGGCCGGCAGCAAGGAGGCCGCTACCGCGATGGTCAGGAGCACCAGCGCGGCGACGGCGAACGCGAGCGGGTCGCGGGGAGTCCGGTCGTCGAAGAGCAGCGGCTCGATGAACCTGCCCGCCCACAGCGCGGCGAGCGTGCCGGCGACGACGCCGGCCGCCGCCAGGGAGAAGCCACGGGTCAGCACCATGCGCAGGAGGCGAGACGCCCTGGCGCCAAGGGCGCGACGGATGCCGAACTCCAGTTCGCGTTGGCGTACCCCGAAGGCGATGACCGCATAGAGCCCGATGGCGGCGAGCAGCACGGCCAGGAGGGCGGCGGCGCCGAACAGCGAGGTGCCGATGGTCCATGTACGGATCCGCGGCGCGAACACGGTGGGGAGGCTTCGAACGCTGTGGCGCGGCAGGTCGGGGAACAGGTCCGCCAGGGCGAGGAGCGTTGGTTGCACCACGCGCCCGGGATCCCCGCGAGTTCGCACGACCAGCGTGCGCATGTTGTTCACGAAGCTGGCCTGAATGGGGTTCGACGAAGCCTGGGAGATGGGGAGGTAGTAGATGGCGGCGCGATCTGCGTCCGACAGGCCCCTGTCGAGGGCGGATTCAACGACACCGACGACCGTTGTGCAGTCCGTGGACGCTTCGCCGAAGAAGAGGCACTGGCCGACGGCGCTCCTTCCGGGCCAGACGCCGTGGGCGAACATCGCGTCGACGACCGCGACCTTCTGAGTCCCCGCGCGATCCCACTCGGTAAAGCTACGACCTTCCAGAATCGCCAGGCCCGCGACGCGGAAGAAGTTGGGTGTCGTGAGGCTTACGTAGGGACCTTCGTCGAAGGGCAGGCGGTCCAGCCCTTCGACCCGCGGTGACGGCATCGCTGCTTTGAATCCCATTGGTGAGTTCGTTCCCTGGGCGACGTCGAGGACGTCCGGTAGTGACCGGAGGCGAGACTCCAGGGCGTCGATCGTGGTCTCGTCGGGCGATTCGGCGGACCGAAAGCCGCCCAGGCTCACCGTGACGAGGTTCTCCTTTGCATAGCCGACGTCCACTTGGCGCGCTGCCTCGAACGAGCGGTAGAAGATGGCCGCGCCGCTGAGCAGGATCAGCGACAGGGCGGCCTGAACGACGATCAGACCGGTACGGACCGGCATGCCGAGTGAACGGGCGCCCCGCGAACTGTCGAGCTTCTCGATGCCGCGGCTCCGCGCTGCGTACACGGCGGGGGCCAGGGCTGCCCCGAGGCCGATGATGAGGACGGCGGTGGCGGTGAAGCCGATCGCGGTGCCGTCCAGTGGTTCGTCGGCCCACCGATAGTCCGGTAGCAGCGTGACCCGCAGGGAGCGGCCGGCGAGCGCAGCCACGACCAGCGCCGCGACACCGGAGAGGGTGGTGAGCACGACGGATTCGACAGCCAGCAGGCGTCCAACACCCGATCTCCCCGCGCCGAGTGCATTGCGAACGGCAAGCTCCCGCCGTCGGGCCGCGACCCGCACCAGCAGCAGGTTCGACATGTTGGCGGTCGCGATCAGGAGCACCACCAGGGCCGCGCCGCCGACGACCAGCGGCAGGCGCATCTGACCCGGCAATGCGATGGGTCCGCGGCTCTGCAGAATGGGGCCCAGCATCACGGTCGGCTCGGGGTCCCGTGCCTCCGGCAGCCGCGAAGTGGTTCGGGCCGCGCGCACCGCGGCGGTTGCGGCGGCTGCAGCCGCTTCAGGCTGCACTCCGGGCGCCAGGCGAGCCAATGCCGTCAGGGAGAATCCAGTGAGGGACTGCCTCCAGAGGTCGCCGCGGATGGCCGTGGCCGCGATCTGGAGAGGCAACCAGATCTCAGCCGCCTTGGGGTCGGGACCGGCGAAACCGGGCGGCAGGACGCCGACAATGATGTACGTGACGCCGTTGAATGTGAGGCTGGTGCCGAGGGCTTCGGCTGAACGCTCAAAGCCCTGCCGCCAGTAGGCATCGCTGATCACGGCAGCCGGTGTCGCCGCCAGGTCGTCGTCTCCGGGTCGTAGCAGCCTGCCCAGCGCGGGTCGAAGCCCCAGGAGCGCGAAGAACTCCCCGGACACAGTGGAAACCTGCAAGTCCTCGGCGGTCTGGCCGCGTCCGTTCTGCATCCGCTGCGGAGCCGTGTAGCCGGCGACAGCGATGAACCGGTCAGGGTCATCGCGGAGCGAGTTGAACTCCGCCCAGTCCATCCGATCTCTGGTGGCGGAAGGCCCCGTGAAGACGCCCCGGTCAGTCGCATCGTCCCGTTCCGACATCCAGATGCGGTGGATTCCGTCCGGATCCTCGATGTGGGGTGGCGCCTGGAGGAACAGCCGGGAAAGCAGGTCGTACATCGCGGCGTTCAGTCCGATTCCCAGTGCCATCGTGAGGACCACGGCGCAGGTGTAGCCGGTGTTCCGCCGCATCATTCGGAACGCGGAGCCGACGTCCTTGAGGAGGCGCTCCGCGGGCGCCCAGCCCCAGGCCTCGCGGGTGAGTTCGCGAGTCAGCGTGACGTTGCCGAAGTCCCGTTGTGCGGCTGCGCGTGCTTCCTCGGGCGCCAGGCCGGCGTCGATCCGTTCCTCCGCTTCCGCGGCGAGATGGAAGCGGATTTCCTCCTCGAGTTCGGCGTCCTTGCGTCGCCGGTGCCAGAGACACCGAAAGCGGTTTAGGACCTGCCGCAGCATTCCCCGGTCTCCCCGGCTCAGTCCGCCGGACGAAGCACCCTGGTCACGGCGACCGAGAGTTGCTGCCACCGCGACTGCTCGACGGCGAGTTGCCGGCGGCCGGTCCGGGTGAGCCGGTAGTACCTGGCGCGCTTGCCCTTGTCGGAGGTCTTCCACTTCGCCGCGATCCAGCCGCGTGCCTCCAGCCGGTGAAGGGCCGGGTACAGCGAGCCGGTCTCGATGCGGAGTGCGTCTTCCGATACGCGCTGGATGTGCCCGGCGATCGCGTGACCGTGCGCCGGGCCGTAGACCAGCGTGCGCAGGATGAGCAGGTCGAGGGTTCCGTAGAGAAGCTGGTTGCGGGGGCTTGCTGGCGTCATGGTGTAGACAAGCTACTCCATATGACGTAGATTGTCTACACCATGAATACGCTGATTCATCTGGAGAACGTCTCGAAGGTCTTCTACACGGACGAGATAGAGACCCACGCGCTCGATGGGGTCACTCTCGACATCGACTCGGGCGAGTACGTGGCGGTGTCCGGGCCATCCGGTTGCGGCAAGTCGACCCTGCTGTCGATCCTCGGTCTGCTCGATACACCGACCGCTGGCGACTACACGCTGAACGGTTACCCGGTGGCGCAGTTGAAGCAGTCCGAGCGAGCGCGGATCCGTAACCGGGAGATCGGCTTCATCTTCCAGAACTTCAACCTGATCGGCGACCTGACCGTCTACGAGAACGTCGAGCTTCCGCTCACGTATCGGGGAATCCGGCCGAGGGAGCGGCGCGAGCTGGTGGGCCAGGCACTGGAGAAGGTGGAGATGGCGCCGCGCGCGAAGCACCTGCCGAGTCAGCTCTCCGGTGGCCAGCAGCAGCGGGTCGCGGTCGCCCGGGCCGTTGCCGGCCAGCCCTCGATCCTGCTCGCCGACGAGCCGACGGGCAACCTCGACTCGAAGAACGGCGGGGCGGTGATGGATCTGCTGCGGACCCTGCACGAGGAAGGATCGACGATCTGCATGGTGACGCACGATCCCCGCTACGCCGACTATGCGGAGCGGGAGATACATCTCTTCGACGGGCGGGCGACTACCTGATGGACGTCGCGCGACCGGACCTGGCGCGGAAGAAGAAGGTCCGCCGGGTGACGTACTTCTCCCTCGGGGGCGTCTTGCTCGTCCTGGTCACGCTCGGTTTGCAGCAGGTGCAGCCGTCGGCGCCGCGCGTTGACCGGGACGCGCTCTACATCGACACGGTGCGGCGCGGGCCGATGGTGAGGGAAGTGCGTGGCCGGGGAACGCTGGTGCCGGAGAACATCCGCTGGATTCCCGCCACGACGGAAGGCACCGTCGAGCGGATCGTGATCGATCCCGGGGCCGAGGTGACGCCGGACTCGGTGATCGTCGAACTGAGCAACCCGGAGTTGGAGCACCAGGCCAGGGAAGCGGAGCTGAACCTCCGCGCCGCCGAGGCGCGCTACGAGAACCGGAAGGTGGAACTCGAGAGCGAACT
Organism: Holophagales bacterium; assembly: GCA_009836625.1. Lineage (GTDB taxonomy): Bacteria > Acidobacteriota > Thermoanaerobaculia > Multivoradales > Multivoraceae > Multivorans. The sequence continues at coordinate 265,804 of VXVC01000007.1, read as the reverse complement.
GCTGATGCAGAAGGCGGGGCTCGCGAGCGTGGAGGCTGCGCTCGTCGTGGCCCGGCTCGAGGCGGACGCCGACGCCGAGCTGGCGAAGGACGGTCTGGCCTCGGCGATCGAACTCCAGCGAGCGCAGGCCTCGAAGCGGGAACATGAAACACGCTTCGCGCTGGAGGAGGAGCGTCTCGGCATCGCGGAAACGACGAAGGCGGCGAAGCTCGCGGTCGAGCAGGCGGAAGTGGATCGTCTACGCGCGATCTGGCGACTCCGGCTCGATCAGGTCGCGGCCCTGCGGGTCCGCGCCGGTATGCACGGCGTCCTCCAGCAGGTGCCGGTCGAGGAGGGGCAGCGCGTTTCCGCTGGCACCAGTCTGGCGCGAGTCGGCGACCCGACGGCGCTGAAGGCCGAACTGCGGATCGCCGAGACGCAGGCAAAGGACGTGCAGATCGGGCAGGTCGCTGCGGTCGACACGCGGAACGGCATCGTCTCCGGCAGGGTGGTCAGGATCGATCCGGCGGTGGAAGAGGGGACGGTGACGGTCGACGTTGCACTGGAAGGCGACCTGCCGCGCGGCGCCCGGCCGGACCTGACCGTGGCCGGCACGATCGAACTCGACCGGCTGGAGGACGTGGTCTTCGTCGGCCGGCCCGTCGTCGGTCAGGAAGCGAGCGAGGTCGGTCTCTTCCGGCTGGACGGCGAAGGGAACGGCGCTAGTCGAACACGTGTGCTCCTGGGCAGAAGTTCGGCCAACACGATCGAAGTGCTCGACGGACTGGAGCCCGGCGACCAGGTCGTCCTGTCGGACATGTCCGCCTGGGACGAATTCGACCGCCTCCTCATCGACTGAGGAGGGCAGTCCTACCCCATGAAGAAGCCCTTGCGGTGCGAGACGCCGAGCACCTTCTTGCAAAGCGCGCAGAAGTAGAGGTAGCGCTTGCCCAGGATTCCCGAGATCTCCCGGAAACAGATACTCACGGGATGCTCGCAGTGCGGGCACAGCGGCGTGATGTCGTTGCGTTCTTCCGCTCGAATCATGGGCTTGTCTCCTCTCCCATGGTCTCGTTGTTCGTTGCCTCGGTGGTTCGGGCCCAGAAGGGTCTGACGAAGTGCCCCTTCCGGTGGGCCGCTACAAGGAGGACTACGGCAGCCGCCACGCAGAGTGTCAGCGCGAGGATCGATGACTCGACGCCGCTGGCGTCTCCGATCAAGAGGTCGGGGCCGCTCAGCCGCGAGTCGAACAGGCCTTCCGCGATCGGTGGGGGAAGGCCGAAGAGTACGTAAACGAAGTTCCAGCCGAAGTGGATTCCAACGGCCAGCCAGAGTCGGCGGGTCAGCAGGTAGGCGGCGCCCAGGAGTACGCCTGCGCCGACTGTAATCGCGAGCAGCCCGCGCAGGCCCATGTTCGGGTTGCCGAAATGTGCGAATCCGAAGAGCCCGGCCGAGATGGCGAGGGCGATCCAGGTGCCGAGGCTCTCTTCGAGGATGCGGAGGATGACTCCGCGCGACAGCACCTCCTCGACGTAGCCCGCGAACAGCGCTACTCCGAGCGCCGGAATCAGGGCCCTCCACGAAGTGACCGCGTCCACGCGGTAGTGCCCCAGGGCTGCGAGTGCTCCTATAGCCACCAGGAGCAGGCCGCCGCCGATCAGCATGCCGCTTCCGACTTCGCGCAGTGCACCCCGTAGCGCTAACTCACTAGCGGCGCGCCGCTCCACGAGGCGAACGAAGCCAATGTAGATGAAGTGGGTCACGAGAACGGCCGGGACTCCGAGGACCAGGAAGATTGCTGACGGCGGCAGGACGAAGTCCGTCAGGAGGTAGAGCCCGAGTAGCAGGACCGAGACGAGAAGGACCCCTGCCAGGATCGCCGCCACGGCGATCACGATCCGCGTCAGCGGGAAACGCAGCACCAAGCCCAGCCAGGGCCAGCGCCACTCCTTCGCTTCACTTGTCATCGGCAGTCCTTCCACTGTGGCTGCCGTTCGGCGGCCGGTAGCCCCATGCCTCCACGGCGAATCCCCAGTTCCGGTCGACGACGTCGATCGTCTCCGGGTCGATCCGATAGGTGTTCTTGCGGTAGCCCGACAGGGTTCCCAGATAGTCGGTGATCGGCTGTCGGGCCTGCTCCCAACCCGGTAGGCCGAGCTCATCGTAGAGACGCTCCAGCTCCGCCAGGGGTGCCCGTTCGAGATCCTCGAAACGAACCTCGGCGAGATGTCCCTTCGGGATCGACTCCCGGTCTTTCATGTACTGCCGCATCATCGCGGCGTACGAGTCGAGCATGCTGGCGACCACATCTTCGGGATCCGCGTCCTCCAGTTGGCAGATGGGCAGCACGTGCCGGTACAGGTTCGTCATCGACCGGTAGACGACGTAGGGATTTCGGACGATGTGGATGAACTTCGCGTCGGGAAACAGGCGCAGCAGTTCGGCGGTGCGGCCGAGGTTGGTTGGGCTCTTGAGCACGAGCCGGCGCCCGCCGGAAGCCAGCGTGGCCTTGCGGAGCACATCGAGATAGGCGCGCCGCCACCGCGCCATCTCGGAACTCGTGAGCCGCATCGTGGCGTACTTCTCCTGGTACTCCCTCGCCCGGTTGGGGAAGGAGAGGTGGTGCACGAACGACAGGTGCGACGTGTTGGCGAGCGCGATCTCCTCCTCCTGGGGCAGCTCGACGGACACGGCCATGTTGTCCATCGGGCGCTTCGCGGGCATCCCGTTGGCGACGAGACGCTCCAGCCGGCCGCGCGCGATCAGGAACATCGGCGCGGCGATTGCCTGGAACGTCGAGACGATGCCGAAGCCAGGATCCTGGGCGAGCAGGTTGTGGAGATGCGTCGTGCCCGAGCGACCGAAACCGTGGATGTACAGAGGCGCCTCGTCGATGGCGACGCGTGCCATCCTGGACGGGCCGTAGCGGAGGCGCTCGGCAACCCGTAGCGGAGTCATCAGGGCGCTGATCGCGAGCACCTTCGCCAGCTTGCCCCAGTATCGCGGCGGCACGCCGCCGTTCCCCGCGATCAGTCGCAGCCACACCTTGAGCGGCGCCATCGAGAACACGTGCTGTCCGGAGTTCCCGGCGGTTTCCACAACTCTGATGGTAGTGCCGGATTGCACCGGACTGTCCCATCCAGCAACATGGCCGCATGTTCCTCAACCGTGAGAACCAGCCATGAAGATCCTCCTCTACTGCCTGGCGGCCCTCGCCGTCGTCGTGCTGACGCTGTACTTCGCGTTCTTCTTCAATCCCCAAACGGAGGAGCAGGAGGAGGTGAACGCGGCCTGGAGCCGGTTCGCCGAGGAGGTCGCGGACCTCGGCCGTGCCATCGAGAGCGCGCCGTTCAATCGGGACGAGCAGACTGCGGCCGCGGGGTACCGCCACATCGCCCGCTATCTCTCGACCTTCCTGGCCGAGTACACCGACCTGCGGAACCCGGACTACCCGCAGTTCTCGCGCTTTCCCAACGGCGTCGCCCGCGTCGGTTGGGACAATCCGGACAATCCCTATCTCGTGTTTGCCGTGCGGGGCGATCACGTCTATCGGTTGCGTGGCAACACGACCAGCTTCGACCTCGTCACGATCAATGTCTACAGCGGCATGCTCGGCCATACCCCGGTGAGGAACATCCGCACCGTTTCGAGCATCGCCTCGGACGATCTCGACGTCGACGAGAACGGCGACTTCGTCCTGACGCTCAGCGCCGTACGGGCCGAAGGCGATTGGTTGAAGCTGGAACCGGACGCGCACATCGTCGTCGTACGGCGCCTGGTCTCCGATTGGGAGAAGACCTACGAAGGTCTGTGGGAGATTCTCAATCTGACCACGCTGGGCACTGGCGCGCCCCGCCCGACGCCGGAATCGGTGGCACGGTCGCTCGATGACGCCGTGACGCAGACCCGCTCCCTGCGAGAACTGCTGACGCTCGCGCATCGGATCACGTTTCAGCTCAGGCTGCGACCGAATACGGTGGAAGAACCCGCCGAGTCCGACCCGAATCTGGCGATGGCCGACGCCTTCCAGGCGGGCGCCCGGGGTTACTTCCGGCTGGACGAGGATGAAGCCCTGCTGGTGGACGTGCCGGTCGCCGACTGCCGGTACACGAACATCCAGCTCGCGAATCCGTGGATGGAGTCGCTCGACTACGCCAGCCACCAGTCGAGCCTGAATCACCGCACCGCCCACGCGGACGCCGACGGCCGGGTGCGCTACGTCATCAGCGGCCGGGACCCCGGCGTGCAGAACTGGCTGGACACCGCCGGCTGGGCCGAGGGTTCGCTCTGTGCCCGGTGGACGTACTGCAGCGAGTACCCGACCGGCATCAACGCCCGCGTCGTCAAGCTGGACGAACTCGACCGGTACCTGCCGCCCGAAACGGTGAGGGTCTCTCCCGCGGAACGCGCGCGGATCGTGGCGGCACGGCAGGCCGCGATCAGCCGGCGCTACGCCGGTGGTTCCTAGGCGAGGACTTCCCTGACCACCCGCGCCTTCTCGACGCCGGTCAACCGGGCGTCGAGGCCCTGGTGCCGGTACGTGAACCGCTCGTGGTCGATTCCGAACAGGTGCAGGACCGTAGCCTGGAAGTCGTGGACGTGGACCGGATCCCTGACGATGTTGTAGGAGAAGTCGTCCGTCTCGCCGTGGACGACGCCGCCCTTGACCCCGCCGCCGGCCATCCAGATGCTGAAGCAGCGGGGATGGTGGTCGCGGCCGTAGTTCTCGGCGGTCAGGGCTCCCTGGGAGTAGATCGTGCGTCCGAACTCGCCGCCCCAGATGACCAGGGTCTCGTCGAAGAGGCCGCGCTCCTTCAGGTCCTGGATCAGCGCCCAGGCCGCCCGGTCGACGTCGCGGGCCTGGGCCGGCAGCACCGTCGGCAGGAGGGAGTGGACGTCCCAGCCCCGGTGGTAGATCTGCACGAAGCGCACGCCGCGCTCGACCAGCCGCCGAGCCATCAGGGCCGCGTTCTGGAACTTGCCGGGTTCCCGGGCTTCCTCGCCCCAGCGTTCCCAGGTGCTCTCCGGCTCACTCGAGAGGTCCGCCATCTCCGGCACCGAGGACTGCATGCGGAACGCCATCTCGTACTGCTCGATGCGGGCCAGGGTCTCCGGGTCGCCGACCTGGGCGTGGCGCAGCCGGTTCAGCTCGCTCATGCCGTCGAGCACCCGTCGCCGGACATCCGGCGAGACGCCGTGTGGATCCTTGAGGTAGAGCACCGGCTCGTCGCCGGTCTGGAGCCCCACGCCTGCGTACTCGGGGGAAAGGAAACCGGCGCTCCAGAGCTTCGCCGAGATCGCCTGCAGGCCAGCCGACGGATGACTGCGCTCGGCGTTCATCACGACGAAGGTCGGGAGGTCCTCGTTCATGCTGCCGAGGCCGTAGGCGAACCAGGAGCCGATGCACGGCCGCCCGGGAATCTGCTGGCCGGTCTGGATGAAGGTGATGCCCGGCTCGTGGTTGATCGCGTCGGTGTGCATCGAGCGGATGATCGCGATGTCGTCCGCCATGCTCGCCGTGTGGGGCAGGAGTTCGGAGAACCAGGCGCCGTTCCCGCCGTGTTGTGAGAACTCGAAGACGGACGGCGCGATCGGGAAGCGGGACTGGCCGGAGGTCATCGTCGTCAGCCGCTGCCCCTGCCGGATCGAGTCGGGCAGGTCCTGGTCGAAGTACTCCTTCATTCTCGGTTTGTAGTCGAGCAGGTCCATCTGCGGCGGCGCGCCCATCATGTGGAGATAGATGCACTGCTTCGCCTTCGGCGCGAAGTGCGGCAGGTCGGGCAGGCCGCCGAACCGGTCCCTGGCTGCGGGGAGAGCGAAAGCGTCCTCGGCGAACAGGCTGGCCAGCGCCAGTCCGCCGATGCCTCGCGCGGCCGTACCGAAGAACTGGCGCCTGGTCTCGGCTCGAACGGTTTCCTTGAATGGGTCCATTCCCTAAGGCCTCCGGCTACTTGTTCAGGGTCTCGTCCAGGTTCATCAACTGGCTCGCCATCATCGTCCAGGCCGCGGACTCGGCCATGGGCAGGCCGGCGTCGTGGGCCGACTCGCCGACATCGACGAGTTGCCTGGCTGCCGCTTCATCGCCGCTGTAGAGGTCCATCAGGCCGTCGTACGTCTGCTTCGCCACTGTCCGTTCGGCGTCGTCGAAGTCACGGGCCAGCAACCGGGTCGTGAGGTAGTCGAGCCGGCGGTCGAAGTCGTCGCCGGCTTCGCGCATCGCCCGCTGGGCGAGGAAGCGCGACGCCTCGACGAACTGCGTGTCGTTCATGGTGACCAGCGCCTGGAGCGGCGTGTTCGTGCGCTCCCGGCGGACCATCGAGTGCTCGCGGTTGCCGGCGTCGAAGATCGTCATCGACGGCGGCGGCGCGGCGCGCTTCCAGAAGGTGTAGAGGCTACGCCGGTAGAGCTTGTCTCCCGAATCCCGCTGGTAGCGGGACGTGTTGCTCGAGTTCATCGCCACGCGTTCCCAGTGCCCTTCGGGCTGGTACGGCTTGACGCTCGGGCCGCCGATCGTGCGCACTAGCAGGCCGCTGGCGGCGAGCGCCGTGTCGCGGACCATCTCCGCGTCCATGCGGAAGCGGGGGCCGCGCGACAGCAGGCGGTTGTCGGGATCCTGCTCCAGCTTGTCCGGCGTCAGGGTGGCGGCCTGCCGGTAGGTCGACGAGGTCACCAGGCGTCGGAAGAAGCCCTTGACGTCCCAGCCGGATTCCCGGAACTCCGTCGCCAGGTAGTCGAGCAGTTCAGGGTGGGACGGCACGTCTCCCTGGGCGCCGAAGTCCTCGCTCGTGGTGACGAGCCCGGTGCCGAAGACCTGCTGCCAGAAGCGGTTGACGGTGACCCGCGCCGTCAGCGGGTTCGTCTCGTCGATCAGCCAGTGAGCCAGGCCGAGTCGATTGCGGGGTAGGTCCTCCGGTATCGGCGGCAGGGCGGCGGGCGTTCTCGCGGTCACCCGCTCGCGCGGCTGGTCGTAGTTGCCCCGATAGAGAACGTGGGCGGCCGGTTCGCTGTCCGGGAGTTCCTGCATGATGTGAGTGATCGTGCCCCGGCGGCGGAGCTCCCGCCACTCGGCTTCGATCTCGAGCCGGCGGGAGGCGAGCCGGCGCCACTCCTCGTCGTGTGTCTTGAGGTAGGAGCGCCGCAACGCCTCGCGTTCGGGGGCGTCGAGTTCCGCCGCCGGCTTGGCGGCCGCCGCCCGGAGCGCGTTCCACTCGGAGACGACCTTCGCTTCCTCGACGGACAGGACGCGGTCGAAGACGCGAAGGTCGGCGACGGCGCCGCCGGCCAGCGTCCGCGGCTTGCCGTCGCCCCTCACGTCGCCGCGGCCGAGGTAGAACGGCCGGTCGGTGCGGATGCGACCCTCGACCTTCCTGAAGTACTCGCTGCCCTGCTCGGGAACGCGACCGCCGTCACGGTAGATGTGCATGCCGCCGCGCTCGCCCGATCCGTCGTAGGTCGCGACGATGTGGGTCCACTCGCCGGGAGTGAGCCGCTGCGTGTTGTTCGGGTTGATCAGGATGCTGGTGACGCCCCGGCCGGGTCCCGCGCGGTCGCCGTAGAGGCCGAAGTAAAGCTCCCGCGCAGCCAGGGTCATCGCCCAGCCGCGGTTGCCGTCGGTCGGGTCGTACTGGCTCGCGATCGTGTAGGTGCCCTCGGCTTCCGGCATGCGGACCCAGAGGGCCAGGGAGAACGGCGACTCCGTCTCGAGTTCGAGGGTCGGCAGTTCGACCCAGGACTCTCCGTCGAAGAGCACCGCCGGCAGGTCGTTCGGCCCGGGCTCGATGCGGATCCCCTGCGACGAGGGGAGCGGCTGCCGTTCGCCCTTCAGGATCGCGGCCGGTTCTTCGCCGTCGAGATCGAGCCGCAGCAGCTCGGAGGCGGTCCCCAGCGGCGCTTCGATGGACTGATGGGCGCCGTTGGCGAGCCACCCCCCGAACGCAGCTTCCACCGCGTCCGGGCGTTCCGCCAGCGCGTCCTCGATCTCGCCGACCTCCTCGCGCAACCGGTACCAGGTCTCGCGGTCCTCGTCCCGCGGCACGACCAGGGTCGGCGGCGGGTCGGAGATGTTGCCGTCCATCACGTACTGTGTCGTGTTCCGGAAGAAGGCGGTCAGGGCGTAGAACTCGCGCTGGCTGATTGGGTCGAACTTGTGGTCGTGGCAGGTCGCGCAGCCGACGGTCAGTCCCATGAAGACGCTGCCGACCGTCTCGGCACGGTCCTTGGCGTAGATCGCCTCGTACTCCTCGATGACGACGCCGCCCTCGTTCGTCGTGATGTTGTTGCGCTGAAGGCCGGTGGCGATCAACTGGTCGAGGGTCGGGTCCGGCAGCAGGTCGCCGGCGATCTGGTCGAGCGTGAACTCGTCGAACGGCTGGTTCCGGTTGAACGCCTTGATCACCCAGTCGCGGTAGGCGTACATCTCCCGGTAGTTGTCGATGTGGATGCCGTGAGTGTCGCCGTAGCGCGCGGCATCCAGCCAGTAGCGGGCGCGGTGCTCGCCCCAGTGCGGCGAAGCGAGGAGACGGTCGACGAGCCGCTCGTAGGCGCCTTCTTCCGAGTCGTCGAGGAAGGTCGCGAGCGTTCCCGGGTCAGGCGGCAGGCCGGTCAGGTCGAGGGCGGCGCGCCGGGCAAGGGTGCGGCGGTCGGCTTCTTCGGCGGGTGTGAGCTCCTCCGCTTCCAAACGTGCAAGGACGAAGCGGTCGAGCGGATCGCGGGCCCAGGCATCGTCCTCGACTGCGGGCGGCGCCCGTCGTTCGATGGCGGCGAACGACCAGTGCTCGTCCCAGGCAGCGCCCTGCTCGATCCAGCGGGTAAGGGTCCCGATCTGCTCGTCGGAGAGTGACTTCTGCGATACCTCGGGCGGCATCCGCCGCAGTGGGTCCGCGTGGGTGATGCGCTCGACCAGCAGGCTGGCGTCGACATCGCCGGGAACGACCGCCGGACCGCGAGGCCGGTTGCTGCGGCCCGCCGGAGGCCGCGGACTGAACGCCCCGCCCCGTGTATCGAGCCTCAGATCCGCCTCGCGGGTCGCCTCGTCGGGACCGTGGCAGGCGAAGCAGTTGTCGGAGAGGATCGGCCGGACGTCGCGCTGGAAGTCGACAGCGGGCGACGGCTCGGCGGCTGTCGCTCCCTGCGACGTCGCCGGGCCGCAGACGGCAATGGCCGTCGCTACCAGGAACAGGCGGGACACTCTATGAAGCATGGAGGTAGTAGAGGATAGACCACATGAACATGATCGAAGAAGTCCTGTCGTTCTGGTTTGAAGAGAGCGGCCCCGAGCAGTGGTGGACCCGCGATCCGCGGTTCGACGCGGAGATCCGGTCACGGTTCGGAGCGCTTCACGACCGGGCGGTCCAGGGGGAGCTGCACGGCTGGCGGGATACCCCGGACGGTCGCCTCGCGGAGATCATCGTGCTCGACCAGTTCTCGCGCAACCTCTACCGCGACGACTCGCGCGCTTTCGCGGCTGACGGGATGGCCCTGGCGCTGGCACAGGAGGCGGTGCGGATCGGCGCCGATCAAGCTGTTCCGCCGGTCCGGCGTCAGTTCTTCTACATGCCCTACCAGCACAGCGAATCGCCGCGAATCCATGAGGACGCGATGACGTTGTTCGAGAGCCTGGAGGACCCCGAGAGCCTCGACTTCGAGCGGCGGCACAAGGTGATCATCGATCGCTTCGGTCGCTATCCGCATCGGAACCGCGTTCTCGGCCGCTCTTCGACGCCAGAGGAGATCGCGTTCCTTCAGGAGCCCGGGTCGTCGTTCTGACGAGCGGGCTCGGAGACTTCTGGACCCGCGAGGCGACCGCATAGTACGTTGGCGACGATGGCAACCCGGAGGGCCTTCGTCACAGCGGTCGGGGTCGCGGTACCGGTCCTGGCGTCCGCGTTGGCCTGCTCGACGGTCACGACACCGCCGTCCGCTCGGACCGAGGCACCGCTTGAGGCAGTGGAGCCCGAACCGGCCGCTCCGCCGGCCTCCGTTCTCGACGGCATCTTCACCGAGGCACAGGCGGAGCGAGGTCGGGCCGCCTACGACGCGCACTGCGCCGAATGCCACGGCGAGGGCCTGGGCGGCGGCGAAATGGCGCCGGGTCTGACCGGCGTGGCGTTCAGGTTCCGCTGGCGCGGGCTCAAGGTGGCGGACATCTACACCAGCGTCCAGTCGACCATGCCGCCGGAAGAACCCGGGACACTTGGCGACCAGCCGTACATCGACATCGTCGCGTTCATGCTGAGCGCCAACGGGTACCCGGCCGGTGACTGGGAGTTGGCTGCGAACTCCAGCCAGTTGGAGGGAATCGCGGTCGAGCGAATGCCGCCGTAGACGGTAGGCCGCGTCGTTGAGGCGCTGCGCTGGGCAGACGTTCTTGACTTTATCCGAAGTCAAAGACATCATGTGGGGTCAGAGAGGACGACAATGGTGCAAGTGACCGCAAGACTTCCCGAGGACCTGGTCGAGAAGGCCGACCGCGCCGCGAGCCAGTTGAATCGCTCGAGAGCACAGTTGGTCAGACAGGCGCTCGAGTACTACCTCGACGACTTCGAGGATCTGCGTCTGGCGCTGGATCGACTCAACGATCCTGCCGATCCGGTCCTCGATTGGGATGACGTCAAGCGTGAGCTACTCGATCAAGATCAAGGGTAGCGCCGCCAAAACTCTGAGGAGAATCGACGCGCGGGAGCGAACGCGGCTCGTCGCGGCGATCGACCGGCTCGCTCGGGAACCCTCCGCGGGTGCCGCGCTCAAGGGCGAGTTCGGGGGCCTGCGTCGACTTCGTGTGGGGCGGTACCGGATCATCTACGAGGCATTCCACGAAGAGCTGACGATTCTGGTCGTTCGCATCGGCCATCGCCGGGAGGTGTACCGGTGAGCCGCAGACCTACGGCCCGGCGTACTCCAGCGCGAAGACGAACAGGTTGTTCGCGAAGCCGGGCTTCAACTCCGGGGTGAGCCGCAGGAAGCTCGACGTGGTCGCCGAGATACCGGTGCTCACCGCCACGTACTGCGTTCCGTCGACGGCGTAGGTGATCGGGTAGCCGGTGACCGGCGCGCCGAGGTTCACCTCCCACAGCACCTCGCCCGTCTCCTGGCTGTAGGCCTTGAAGCGGCCGTTCACGTCGCCGCCGAAGAGCAATCCGCCGCCGGTGGCGACCAGCGAGGTCGTCGAGGCGCGCTGTTCGTGCAGCCAGACTGTCTTGCCGGTTTCGGCGGAGATCGCGTAGACGGTGCCGAGGTTCTCCGTGCCGGGCGCCAGTTCGTGGCGGACGCTCAGGGCGTAGTAGGGGTGGGAGGCGCTCGGGTCGGTCGTCGTGAGCGTCGGCATGCACATGTTGCGCAGCGGGTAGTACAGGGTGTTCGTCTCCGGGCTGTAAGCGCCGGCCTCCCAGTCCTTGCCGCCGTGCATGTTCGGACAGATGAGCCGCTCCTCCTCCAGGGCGTGGAAGATGACCTCCGGGTTCTCCGTCGCCTTGCCGGTCTCGCCGTCGATGCTCTGGATCACGTTCTGGTAGACGGTCGGCCGCGCCCACAGGAACTCGCCGGTCTCCCGGTCGATGGAGTAGACGAGGGCCGTCTTGCCGGGGATCCCGGTGATCACCTTGCGCACTTCGCCGGGCTCGATGTTCGGATTGATCCAGGCCACCTCGTCGGGATCCGGCGCCACCGCGGTGTCGACGATCAGACGCTCGAAGGGATGGTCGAGATCCCAGTGGTCGTTCATGTGCTGGTAGTGCCAGACGATCTTGCCGGTGTCGCCGTCGAGAGCGAGCGTCGAGTTGTGGTACAGGTGCGTCCTGTCCGTTCCGCCCAGCATGAACTTGGGCGCCGGCGCCGTGACCGAGGTGCCGGCGAAGACCAGGTTGAGTTCCGGGTCGTAGCTCGGCGGCATCCAGGAGCCGACGTGGACCCGCTTCTCGAACGGCACGTCGCCCCAGGTCTCGTCGCCCGGTTCGCCGGGGGCGGGAATCGTGAGGCGCCGCCACAGCTCCTCGCCGGTCAACGCGTCGTGGGCCGTGATCACGCAGGCCTCGGGCCCGGCGCGCGGCGAGCAGCTGCGCCCCGAGAACGCCTTGGCGTTGCCGATGATCGGGCCGGCGCCCTGGAGCGCGGGATGGACCTTGTAGTCGAGGACCATCGTCTCCCAGACCATCTTGCCGGTCTCAGCGTCGAGCGCGAAGAGGTGGTCGTCGACGCTGGTGTCGATGATCAGGTTCGCGTAGATGGCGATGTTCCGGTTGTTCTGGGACAGGAAGCCGCCGACGTAGTCCTTCGCGTCCTCGGGGATCTTGCGCCGGTGCTCCCAGATCAGATCGCCGGTCGCGGCGTCGAGCGCCTGGATCACGTCGTTCGGATTCGGCATGTACATGACGCCGCGGTAGGCCAGTGGCGTGCCGGTCTGGCTGCCGTCGTTGAGCGAGCGGGTCCACACCATCCGCAGGTCGCCGACGTTCTCCGGCGTGATCTGGTCCAGCGGGCTGTAGCCCCAGCCGTTCGCGGTGCGCCGCCACATGAGCCAGTCCCCGGGCGCCGGATTCTCGAGCATCTCGTCGGTGACCGGGACGAACGCGTCGCCGGACTGGGCGTGCGCGGCCGGGCCGCCGAGGGCCGCGGCTGCGACCGCGGCGGCGAACAGGTAGTGAGACCGCTTCGGCATCGAGAACACCTCTTACTGTCTGGGTGGAGCCGTAGAGTACTGCCCAGCGCCGGCTAAGCTAGCCGGCAATGTCACACAACAAGGTCGCCTTCGCTGCGGCTGCCGTCGCGGCAGCCGCCCTGTTCGTCCTGTGTCCGCCGGCCGCGGCGCAGGAAGCCGGCACCCTCGCCGCCGACGATGTCGTCTCGCTCCTCGTCCGCCTCGGCGTGAACGACGCCGCGGCCCGCGACTGGGACGGCTCGCTCGAAGTGGCGGGCGGCGAACTGCTGGGCCTCCGCGACTGGCGGCCACGCCCCGCAAGCGAGGTCGAGGGCAACACCTGGAAGGTCGCCAGCTATCAGGGTCCGAACTTCACCCCCCGCGCCATGCACGATACGCAGACGGTCGGTCCGGTCGAGTACCACCGATCGCCCGGACTGGTCGTCGACGTGCGGGGCAATGGCGGCACGCGCCTGATGTTCGCCACCGCCAACGGCGAGTTCGAGGTCCGGCTCGCGGATGCCTCGGTCGGCCGGCGGCTGCGGTTCCTGGGCGGCGACGTGACGGTCGAGCGCGTGCCCGGGGTCGAGCGGCTGACCTCCGACGACTACCAGAACGACTTCGCGACGATCCTCGGCAGCGACGGCGACGAGGTCTGGGCCGCCTGGCTCGGTTACCGCGACAACGCGAACGAGGTGCTGGCGCGGCGGTTCGACGGGAAGGGCTGGGGAGAGGTTCAGACCCTGACGGAGCAGCCCGGCGATCACTTCCTGGTGAAGATGGGCCGCGACGGGGAGGGCCGCCCCTGGGTCGTCTACTCGGCCCAGGTGGACGGCAACTGGGATCTCTACGCCCGCGTCCTCGACGGCGAGTCCTGGTCGCCGGCGGAACGGCTGACCGAAGCGCCGCAGCCGGATGTGTTTCACAACCTGGCGACCGACGCCGAGGGCAATCTCTGGCTGGTCTGGCAGGGCTTCCGCGAGGGCGCCGCCGACATCTTCGCCCGCCGCTACGACGGCGAGCGCTGGTCCGAGGCGGAGCAGGTCTCGTCATCGCCGGCGAACGACTGGGAGCCGGTGATCGTCGCTGACTCGAAAGGCGGCGTGTACGTCGGCTGGGACAGCTACGGCGCCGGCAACTACGACGTGCTGGTCCGACGCTGGGCCGGCGGCGAGTGGGGCGAGGAGATGCCGGTCGCGTCGACGGCCAAGTACGAGGCGCACCTCAGCCTCGCCGTCGACGGGCAGGACCGGGTCTGGGCGGCGTGGAACGAGAGCGGTGTCAACTGGGGCAAGGACACCGGCTGGGTGCTCAACCGGGAGGGCACACGGCTCTACGAGTGGCGCACGATGAACGTCGCGGTCCACGACGGCTGGGAGTGGCGGTCGCCGGCCGCGGACATCAACGAGGCGCTGCCCGAAGAACTCGAGGGTTACAACGACTTCCCGGTGCTCTTCCCGGACGCCGACGGCAGGGTGTGGCTCCATTTCCGGCACCGGACGACTCGCCAGGCCGACATCCTCAGCGAGTCCCCGGCCCACCGGGCTTCCTGGGAGGTCTGGAGCACGACGCTCCAGGGAGACCGCTGGCTCCGGCCGCAGCACGTCCCGATGACGCGCTTTCGGCAGGACGCCCGCTGGGGGCTGGCCGCGGACGGTGACGGCAACGTCTGGGCGAGCTGGCCGACGGACAACCGGGACTACTCGGGGTTCCTGTTCGAGCACGCGGACGTCTACGCGGCCAAGCTGCCGCGCCTGATGACGAAGGTGGTGCCGCCGAAGCTCGTGGCCCTGGTCGTCGACGAGGTGCCGGCCTACGTGATCCACGAGAACGAGGCGGAGGACCTGGAGCGAATCCGCAACTACGAGATCGAGTCGGAGGGGAAGACGTACCGGATCTACCGCGGCGACACCCACCGCCACACCGAGATCTCGATGGACGGCAACAATGACGGCTCGCTGATCCAGACCTACCGCTACGCGATGGATGTCGCCTCGCTCGACTACCTTCTGACCAGCGAGCACAACTTCCTGGGCGGCCCGGACATCGAGTACATCAACTGGCTCCTTCAGCAGACGGTCGACCTCTTCTCGGTCTCCGGCCGATTCCAGCCCTTCTACGGCTACGAGCGGAGCATCTCCTTTCCCGACGGGCACCGGAACATCCTGTTCGCCGAGCGCGGCAAGCCGACCCTGCCGGTCACCGAGGCGGAGCGGACCCACGAGGAGGGCGCCGCGAGGCTCTACGAGTACCTGAAGGAGCACGACGGCATCGCGATCTCCCACACGTCCGCTTCGAGCATGGGGACCGACTGGCGCGACAACGATCCCGAGGTCGAACCCCTGGTCGAGATCTACCAGGGCGACCGGGTCTCGAACGAGTACGAGGGCGCCCCGCGCGCCGCCCGCACCGGCAACCTGCGCTCAGCGCCGGGCGGGTTCCGGCCGGAGGGCTACGTCTGGAACGCCTGGGCCAAGGGCTACAAGCTGGGCGTCCAGGCCGCGTCGGACCACCTCTCGACCCACATCTCCTACGCCGCCACGATCGCCGAGGAGTTCACCCGGGAGGGGATGCTCGACGCGATGAAGAAGCGCCACAGCTACGGCGCGACGGACAACATCATCCTCGACTACCGGCTGCGAACGGGCGGCAGGGAGTACCTCCAGGGCGACATCCTGACCGCGGACGGCGACTTCCGGCTCAGCGTCCGGGTGATCGGCACGACGCCGATCCGCCAGATCGACATCATCCGCGATCAGACGTTCCTCTACAACCGCCAGAACCTCGAGGCTGACGTCAGCCTCGAGTTCGCCGACGCCGACGTCGAACCGGGCGAACACCTCTACTACGTGCGGGTGATCCAGGTCGACGGCAACATGGCCTGGTCCTCGCCGATCTGGGTGACCGTGGAGTAGCTCAGCCTGGAGACGCGACGAGCAGCCCCGCCTCTTTGGCGGCGGCGCTGAGCCGCCGGTCGTAGGTCACCAGTGCGTTGAGTTCTTCCAGCGAAAGTGCCGTGGCGAGGTGAATGGCGTCCAGGCTTCGCAGTAGCGGTGGGTCCAGGGATGCCGCGCTGGCGATGACTGCTCCGTCCACGGCGACCAGCACGATCCTCTCGAGTACCTGGTCGCCATAGCGCAGCACGGCTGGTCTGTCGTTCGTCCGGCGCAGCGCTCGAAAGACCTCGACCCGCGCGAGGCCGCTCGACACATGGCCCTCGTGCTCGGCCAGGTAGGCGCGGAGTGCGTTCGACTCCGGCTCGGCGACGACGAGCTTGATGATGGCTGAGGAATCGAGGTAGATCACCGACGCTCAGAGTCGGTCTTCACGATCGGCGATGACGGCGGCGCTCGCCGCCGTCGCCGGCTCGCCGGCGGGTGGCGGAAGATCGAGCACGTTCCCCGCCGGCATGGTCGCCCGCCCTTGAGCTACGAGTCGCTCAACAGGAGACAGGTCTCCCCCGAGCGGTAGGAGCAGGGCGACGGGCCGGCCACGATCGGTCACCTCGAACCGTTCGCCGCGATGGATGCGCCGAAGGTAGACGCTGAGATTCTGACGTAGCGCCCGGATACCCACTTGCGACGTCCCGACATCGGTTCCAGCCATGATGACGCACACGGTAGCACATTGCCGCAGCGAAGCGGTAGACGCTGGGTGCGTGGGTCCTCTGGCCCGCTGCCGCCGTAGGTGGCCATGAAACGCGCCGCGAAGCGGCGACCTTCTTAGTGGTCCCGCTCGTAGTGCCGACGCAGCAGGTCCTTGCCGTAGTCGTTGCCGTTCGGCGTCCGCACGACGGCATGGATGTGCTGCCGGATGGGCGCGCGGCCCTCGACGAGATGACGGATGCCAACAGGCCGCTGGTGGTCGAACTCGATCAGGATGACCGGGCTGTGGATGCGGTAGTAGAAGACGGCGTCCTCGTCCGTGCCGCCGATCCAGGCGAAGTGGGTCTCGTCCAGGTGGGCTTCAAGCTCCGCCATCCGTACCCTGGCGTGGCCTTCTCGCATGTTGTGGACGTAGAGACCGATCAGGTCGAGCAGTTGCGCCCGGCCGTGCGGTGACAGCTCGGAGGCCGGGATGCCGGCGTAGTCGAGGACGATGTTGTCGCTGAACGCCTCTCCGAGGTTGTTGTTGCCGTCCTTCGACGTCTCGATGATCGCTCTCACCTGCTGCTCCGCGGGAAGCGAGCGGATCAGGGCCAGACCCTGGTCCTGCTCCCGCTGCATGATCACCGTGCCCTTGTACTTTCCGGACTCGGCGATGACCGGTTCCGAACCGACGAACAGCGGCGTCATCACGACCTGATCGCCGAGCACGAAGTAGTTGATGATCAGGTGATGGCCGTCGACCTGCCAGCCCCAGGGCTGATCGGCGGAGGGCTTGCCCATCACGGTGATCCAGTACAGCCACTCGTTGTACTCGGCGAAGTTGTTGTCATTCAGTTCGCCCAGCGTCCGGTTGAGGTTCATGATGTCGCGGCTCAGCTTGAGTCCGTCCGCGCTGAGCGAGGCGCGCATCAGGCCGAAGGCGGCGTCCCGCTGTGTTTCGTTCATCTCGTCGAAGCCGACGCCCTGCCGCACGTAGAAGTGCTGGTTCATCCACTTGCGCCACTCGTCGTCGTCGACCGGGAACATGGTCTTCGCGCGCTGCTCGTCGGTTAGCGCGGCGAGGAACTTCTCCGTGGCCTTGCGGACCGGCTCGGTCGACACGCCGGTCGACTCGATCGTGTACAGGCCGCGCTCGATGCCGGAACTGGCGTGGATGCCGACGTAGGGGTCGTCGGCGAGCCTGGCGTCGATCTGGCGGCTGCGTTCGCGCATCCGGTCGGCGCGGTCGCCTGGGCGTTGGGCGAGGGCGGTGGAAGCTGCTAGCAGGGCGAGGGTGATTGCGAGGAGATGTCGGAGCATGGTGCTCGCATGGTAGCGCCTGACGGAGCCGGCGCTTTACGCCGGATGCCGGCCAGAGGGCCGGCGCACCGACGATTTGGTTTCCTCAGCCGAACAGGTAGCCGAACAGCCAGTCGAACTGGTCGGCCAGCACGACGTAGCGGATGACCAGGAGCGCCATCGCGGCCTCGAACGCGAACACGATCCAGATGCCGACGTAGGTCAAGCGCCGGGGCCGGATCCGCGGGTCCATCCGCGTGCGCTGTAGCCACAGCGTCGCGCCTGCCTGAATCGGCAGGAAGATCGCCGAAGTCAGGCCGCCGACCATGATCAGGATGACGAAGTCGGTGACGAAGTAGTAGATCCCGAAGGCGGCGAGCGGTAGGCAGACCAGGTAGCCGCGGATGATCTTCTTGCGCAGCGCCAGGTTCGAGCGCTCGATCAGGCCCATCTCCATCAGGTAGTCGGGGATCGTCCGGCCGCCGCCGCCGGCTCCTGAGAGGACGGTCGAGAACAGGATGCAGAAGGCACCGATGGCGAAGATCCACACCGCCCACAGACCGAGGGTCTGGGTGAAGATGTTCGAGAGCGCCCCGATCGTCTCGTCGTTCCCCTCCGGCGTCAGCCCCATCTTGTTCAGCACCCCGGCGCCGAGGATGTAGTAGGGGATCGTGGCGCAGGTGACGATGATCAGGGCCAGCCAGACGTCGGTGTGGAGCACCCGCATCCAGCCGCGAGCGTGGGACTCCCAGTTCGGGTCGCTGCGGTCGGCGCCGAGGAAGCTCGGGTAGCCCTTTTCGACGCACCAGTAGGTGTAGGACGAGATGTCGCCCGAGGTCGTGCCGGTGTAGCCGTAGGCCGAAAGCGCGAGGGCCGCGACAGCGACGAACAGGGTCATGTCCGGCTTCATGCCGCCGAGGATCTCGCCCGGCGTGGTCCGGAACTCGGTGAACTGCATCGCGATCAGGCAGATCAGTGTGCAGAACGTGAAGGCGATGACCAGAGGCAGCATCACGCGTTCGAGCCACTTGTAGGAGCCGGTGCCGAGGATGATCGAACCGGCAACGGCGATGAGACCGGTGCAGAGAACCCCGTCGAGCTCGATGTTCCCCAGCGAGGCGAGGAAGGACATCGACTGGCCGGCGCCGCCGATGATGCCGCCCAGTCCCATCGTCCCCGGGACGTAGGCGATCAGCCCCAACCAGATCGGCCAGGAGATCCGCCAGATCCGCCCAGGCAGCCGGTTCATCGCCCGCAGGTAAGTGTCGCCCGATTCGATCGTGTAGCGGGCCATCTCAGCTTGCACAAGCGACTTGCACCAGCAGGAGAGGAGCATCCACCAGAGCAGGGTGAAGCCGGCGACCGCGCCCAGGCTCGTCGTCAGCACGAGTTCGCCCGAGCCGATCACGGCGCCGGTGACGATCAGGCTCGGTCCGAGGTACTTCAGCCGCTCCCGGAAGGTCGTCGGCGGGGCCACGGCCTCGCCGTGGCGTACGGTGTACGGATCGAGTACTTGGTTAGCCAGAAGGGACTTCCGGAGCGTCGAGGGGCGCTTCGGAAGCGCCGGTCTGTGGGCGGAGCCGGAGGGAGGGTATCAGCGGAGCGCCGGCGGCCTAGCGCCGCTCCTCGCGCGCCTCCTTCTCCAGCAGCCGCGCGCCGCGAAGCATGTTGCCCATCGAGTAGTTCCCCTCGTGGCAGGCGTACTCGTACAGACGTTTGCCGGTTCGGGGCCAGGGCAGCGAGCCGGTGTACGGCGCGGTGTAGTCGGAGTCCTCCACGGTGAACTCGTAGAACAGCGTGTCCGTGTCGACGCGGCGAAAACGTTCGACGACGCGCAGGCCTTCGTGGGGAACGTGCGGCGCCCGCAGGAAGTTCGTCGTCTCGACGACCAGGGTGTCGTCTTCCCACCAGCCGATCGAGTCGCCGCCGAACGACCGGTAGTTCGGTGGCGCGTGCTCGGAGTCGAGGCGGACGATGCGGGTCCAGTGCATCCACTCCACGTGGATCGCCACGTGGGTGTCGGTCTGCGTGATCGTCTTCAGGTTGTTGTAGGCGGAAGGCCGGACCGGCACCGTGGGGCCGCCGGCGTAGAGGCAGCGTGTGCCCAGGGTCTGGACCTCCGGCTCGTCGTAGAGGTTCTCGCCGGTCTCGAGCCACCACGCCCCGCCCGGGTTCCGGTTGTAGGCGCCGAGGCCGCGCGGTGTGAGCGCCCGTCCGCTGTCCGTCTTGGACGGCAGCCGGCCATCGGGAGGGTCCGTGATGATCGAGTTGCGGTACTTGCCGTCGATCTGGAACGGGATGGTCCCGAAGTCGAACCAGAACGGGTTGTGGCCGCCGATGTTGCTGCGGTGGCCGTCGCCGCCGACCGGCGGCGCCTCGCGGTTCGGATCGCTGGGGACGTCGGCCTCGACCTTGGCCGCTTCGGTCGCGGCGGCGATTCCGTGGGCGTCCTCGGCGCTCATGTAGGGGGCGTCGCCGTACTTGGGATCGCGCATCATCGGCGTGCGGGTGGCGATGTCGTACGTGCCCGAGAGATCCGGCCGACCGCTCGCGGTGCGGGGAATGTCGTCCTGGGCGGCGGCCGCGGCGGGAGTGACCAGGATCGCTACGGCCACGAGGGGTTGGATTCGCATCTGTTCCTCCTTAGGGCTCTTCGCTCTCCGGAAGGGCGAAGGCGATCAGCTCCGCCGGCTCGGTCATGCCGCCGCCGGTGACGGCGATGTACTGCCGGCCGTCCTGCATGTAGCTGACCGGAGCCCCGTGCAGCGCGCGCTCGGTGAGCACTTCGGCCAGCAGCTCGCCGGTGAACTTGTCGTAGGCCTGGAGCGAACTGCCGAGCACGGTCGAGCGGTCGTTGTAGACCTCGAAGCGCGCGGCATGCGTGACGACGAGCGTCTTCGTGACCAGGATGCCGCCCTCCGTCACCGCGCTCGACGAGCGTCCGCCCAACGGCCCCAGGTTGAGGTGGCGGATCGCCGGATGGTTGCGCGGTCCGTCGCCGAGCGGCGCCTGCCAGGCGATGTCGCCCCGGTTCAGGTCGATCGCCGTGATGCGACGGTACGGCGGCTTGAGCAGCGGCAGGCCGCGCGGCCCGGCCGTCGACACGCGGTCGAGGACATACGGCCAGAAGCTCCGCGCTCCATCCGGCTCGACCAGTGCCATCCCCGAGGGCCGGGTCGACGACTGGACGTAGAGCATCCCGGTCTCGGGATCGGCGGCGGCCCCCGGATGATTCGCGCCGCCGCCGGCGCCGGGCACGGCGAGGATCGCCTCCTTGCCACCCTCGCCGCGGCGGATCAGCGGCATGAACATCGGCCCGAGGATGAACTTTTCGGCGAGTTCGAGCGCCTCCGCCCGCAGCTCCGGGGTGAAGTCGATCAGGTCGTCCTCGCTGACTCCCTGGCGGTCGAACGCCGGCGGCTTCGTCGGGAACGGCTGGGTCTTTGCCAGCTTCTCGCCCGGGACCGTGCTTTCCCAGGGAACGGGCCGCTCCTCGATCGGCCACACCTGCTCGCCGGTCGCGCGGTCGAAGACGTACGTGAAGGCGGTCTTCGAGACCTGGGCGACCGCCTTGATCAGCCGGCCTTCGACGACGATGTCGATCAGGTTCGGCGCCGAGGCGATGTCGTAGTCCCAGACGCCGTGGTGCACCGTCTGGAAGTGCCAGACCCGCTCTCCGGTCGCCGCGTCGACGCAGATCAGGCTCTCGGAGTACACGTTGTCGCCGTGCCGCAGTCCGCCGTAGTAGTCGCTGGTCGGCGTGCTGGTGGCGAGATAGACGTAGCCGAGTTCCTGGTCGGCGGCCATGGGCGCCCACACGTTCGTGTTGCCGGTCGTCTTCCAGGAGTCGTTCTCCCAGGTCTCGACGAACTCCTCGTCCTCCTGCGGGATCGTGTGGAAGCGCCACTTGAACTCGCCCGTGTGGACGTCGTAGCCGCGCACGTGGCCGGGCGGGTTGTTGTTTCGGAGCGGGAAGTCGAAGATGCGGGAGCCGACCACGATCGTGTCCCCGACCACGATCACCGGCTGGCCGTGGCTGATGTTGCGGAGCACCGTGTTCTCGCGGCCGAGGTTCTGCGAGAGCTCGACCACGCCGTCCTCGCCGAAGCCGCGGTCTGGCAGCCCGGTCGTCGGGTCGATCGAGATGAGCTGCTTGCCGATCGTGGCGATGAACAGGCGTTCCTGCTCGCCGTCGGTCCAGTACTCGAGGCCGCGCGTGTAGTAGTTGTTCTGCGCCGGCTTGCCGCGCTCGTAGCTCTTCGGGTCGTAGACCCAGAGTTCCTCGCCGGTAGTCGGGTCGAGCGCCGCGACCTGGCTCAGTTCGGTCGGGATGTAGAGGCGTCCGTCGATCACCAGCGGTGACGAGCGGAACACCTGGCGCCGGTAGGGCGAGCGCGCCTCGATGCGCGCGTCGGCGGAAGCCCACCTCCACGCCGGTTCGAGCCGGCCGAAGTTCGAGCCGTCGATCTGATCGAGCGCCGTGTAGCGGGTGAAGCCGTCGTCCCCGCCGTGATGGCGCCACTCCCCGTCCGTAGCGCCGTACTGGGCCTGGGCGCTACTACAGAGAAGAGAGAGGACACCGAGGGCTGCCAGCTTGACGGCTGGTCCGCTCAAGGCGAAGACCCGTATGCAGTACTGAAGTCCATCGCGTAACAGCGGTACCCACTGGGTGCGCCGGCGTCCCCGCAGGCATGCGGGCGATGCCGCGAAGCGGCGAGCCCGAGTGCCAATAGCATAGAAGGCGATGAAGCTCACAGACGTCCCGATCACCCGATGAGAGCGGGATCGCTCCCGGTGGCCCTGTCCCTGACCGCCTCGATCACCGCCCTGGCCTGCGCGCCCCCCGACACCGAACCTGTCGCCGACTCCGACTCACAGCCCGACACCGCCGCCGCTCCGGTTCACGTCGAACGGCTCCTCGACGCCCCGATCATCGGCCCGGAACTCGACCCGAGCATCGGAGAGAACATCCAGGGACCGTCCCTGATCCGCGTCCCGGACTGGCTCTCCGACCCGCTCGGCCGCTACTACCTCTACTTTGCGGACCACAAGGGCCACTACATTCGGCTCGCCTACGCCGACGACCTGCTCGGGCCATGGTCGATCCACGTCCCAGGAAGCCTGCAGATCGAGCACTCCCACTTCCTGGTCGAGCCGCCGGAGGTGACGCCCGAGATGGTCGCCGAGTGGGAGGAGCGCCGCGGCCTGAAGCTCTCCCACGACATCCAGAAGGAGATCACGGCGACCCACATCGCGTCGCCGGACGTCCACGTCGACGATGAGAACCAGCGGATCGTCATGTACTTCCACGGCCTGGAGGACGTCGGCAGGCAGATCTCGCGGGTCGCCACTTCGAGCGACGGCATCGACTTCGAGGCTCAGCCTCAGTCACTAGGACGCACTTACATGCGGATCTTCCACTACGGCGGCATGACCTACTCCCTCGCCATGCCCGGTCAGTTCTACCGCTCCGCGGACGGTTTCACCGACTTCGAGCAGGGCCCGCTGCTGTTCAATCCGGACATGCGCCACTCGGCCGTGCTGCTCCGCGGCGACACGTTGTGGGTGTTCTGGACCCAGGTCGGCGAGGCGCCCGAGCGGATCCTTCTGAGCAGCATCGATCTTGCCGGGGACTGGATGGACTGGACCGAGGCCGAACCGGTCGAGGTGCTCCGGCCCGAGCGCGACTGGGAAGGCGCCGACGCGCCGCTGGAGCCCTCCGTCCGGAGCACGGCCTACGGACAGGTGAACCAGCTACGCGATCCCGCGATCTACGAGGAGGACGGCCGCGTCTTCCTCCTCTATGCCGTCGCGGGCGAGAGCGGTATCGCGATCGCCGAGGTGTTCCTCGAGTGAAGTCGTTGCTGTCGGTGCGCCCGCCCTCTGGTCGGCATCCGGTTCCGACCCGACTTCTCGCAATCGCCTTCGCACTCGCTGGCGGCCCGATCACGTGCGCCCCCAGTGAACCCACAATCGACGGCACCGGCACGATCACGATCGCCGGCGCCACCCTGATCGACGGTACCGGCGGTCCCCCGATCGAGGACGCCGTCGTCATCGTCCGCGACGACCGGATCGAGCAAGTCGGCTCGCGCGGCGACGTGCCTGTGCCCGAGGCCGGAGAGGTCATTGACGCCGCCGGCAAGTTCCTGATCCCCGGTCTCGTCGACCTCCACAACCACTACCGCGACGGCCTGGAGGAGTGGTCCTGGGCCTTGCAACTCCACGCCGGGGTGCTGACCGTCCGCAGCCTCGGTTCCGACCACGGCCAGACGCCGGCGATGATCGACGAGGCGCGTGCGGGCAACGTGCCGGCGCCGCGCATCTTCACCGCCGGGGTCGGTTTCTCTCACCCCGAGGGCTTCCCGCCGGGCAAGCTGGGCCCGGCCACCGAGGAGGAAGCCCGCGAGATGGTCCGCGAACTCGCCGCGCAGAAAGTCGACCTGATCAAGATGTGGGTCGACACCTTCCTCGACACGCGGCCGAAGATCGAGCCGGAGATCCGCGCCGCGATCGCCGATGAAGCCGCGAAGCACGGCCTCCCGGTTGCCGCGCACGTCTTCTTCGAGAACGACGTCTGGCAGCTTGTCGACGCTGGGGTCCGCTTCTTCGTCCACGGCGTCCGCGACCAGGACGTCGGCGACGAGTTCGTCGCCATGGCGCAAGAGAAGGGGCTCTCGTTCGCGCCCGCTCTCGGCCAGGCCAAGACCTTCTGGTGGGTTGCCGAGCACCCGGAACTGCTCGACGACGAGGAGTTCCGGGCCGGCCTTCAACCAGCCCTGCTCGAGCAGCTGCTCGATCCCGAGAACCGGGCCGCCATGCTGGAGAGCGAGTCGACCGCCAGGCGCCGCGTCGCCTACGACTACGTGACGAAGTTCGTCCGGCGCATGAACGAAGCCGGAGTCGCGCTCACCGTCGGCTCCGACAGCGGCGCCGGCAACATCGCCTACGGCTGGGGCACCCACCATGAACTGGAAACTCTCGTCGAGGACGCCGGCTTGACGCCGCTCGAGGCCCTGGCCGCCGCCGGCGCGGCCGCGGCCTCTGAAGTCACCGACGACCCCGACTTCGGCTCGGTCGCCGAGGGCATGGCCGCGGACCTGGTTCTGCTCACCGCCGATCCCCTGGCGGACATCCGCAACACGAGGCAGATCGACCGCGTGATGCAGGCGGGCGTGTGGCTCGAACGCGGGTTGCCGGAGTTCCCGCAGCCGGCGGCGAGCGACGACCAGTGAGCCCGCGGCTCAGTCGGTGGGCGGGTCGCCCGCTTCAGATCGCGCCAACCGCCAGCCCAGGAGCCCCATGTAGATGATGCCGCTGGCGGACATCAACCCGAACACCGGAGCGAGTCTCAGTTCCAGTGTGTTCGAATGCCACGCGGCGATGAACAGCACCAGCGAGCCTAGAGCCAGCGCCGCGACGATGCCATTCAGCACCGGCGGCAGGCGCAGCGGCTCCGGTCGGGAGATGAGGCCGAAGGCCAGGATCGCCATCCCGGCATAACCGGCGACACTGCCCGTGAAGTGCAGACCCCATACCGTGCGCTGCATCCCGAGCGCCGACTCCAGCCATTGCGCCGACTGCTCCGGGTCGGGCCCCAGCGCCGCCTCGCCCATGCCGATGAGCATGTAGTCGAAACCCCGCATCACCATCTGCAGGAGGGCACCGACCGCCATCCCGAGCAGGCCGAGCCGCGGCAAGGGGGCGGTGAACCGCCGCAACGTCGCGATGCCGTTCAGCATGAGCAGGGCGCCCAGGACGAGCACGACGGCCACGGCGTAGGACAGGGTGGCGTTGCGCGCCATCGCCAGCGTCAAGTCCGCGAGGCTGGTGCTGGGGACGGTATCCACCATGCCGCGGCCCGGTGACAACGCGTAGCCGACGGCCACCGCCACGGTGCCGGACAGCAGCGACCAGCCGCCAAGTCTCGCTTCCGTCCAACGCGTCATGGTGCCTCCTTGAGTGCCCTACCGGCACTCCGCCGACATCACCTCCGACTCGATGATCACACCGCAGATGTGGCTCGTGTACTCGAACGGGTCGCCGTCGAAGAGGGCGAGATCGGCGTCCTTGCCGACCTCGATCGAGCCGACGCGGTCGTCGATGCCGAGGATGCGTGCCGGGCTCAGGGTGACTGCCTCCAGCGCCCGTTCCATGCCGAGGCCGTTGGCGGCGGCGATGGCCGCCTCCCAGAGCAGGACGCGCGTCTTGGGCACGTAGCCCTCGAAACCGGTCTGGATGGCGAACGGTATGCCGGCATCGGCGAGGGTGGCGGCGGTCTCGTATGAGCCGTTGCGGACCCTGCTCATCGTCGGGTGGAGCAGGACCGGCACGCCGGCCTCGCGGATCTCCTCGAGCAGCAGGTAGGACTCGGCGGCGCTGTCGAGCACGAGGTCGAACCCGAACTCCTGCTGCAGGCGGAGCGCCGACGCCATCTCGGCCACCGTGTTCGCGGTCACGAGCAGGGAGAGTTCGCCGTCCAGCACCTGGCCTAGCGCTTCCTTGGAGAGGTCCCTGGGCGGCGGCTGGGGTGACGGCTTCGCGTCGCCGTCCTCCTCGCCGTCACCGCTGTCTCCTCCGTTCTCGTCGCCGCCGGCCTCCTCCGCCTTGCGCACCTGGTCGAGGTAGGCCTGGGCGCCGTGAAGGGCGGACCGGAGCATCGCGATGCCCTTGGCCGACGTCCCCGGCGACTGGAAGTTCGAGGACACCGCGTTGCCGAGCGTCGCCGCCAGCATCCGCACCGGCATCAGGGTGGCCTGTTCGACGTTGCGGCCCCTGGTCTTGGCGATCATCGTCTGGCCGCTGACCAGGGCCCCCGGCCCGTGGCCGGTGTGGAGCGTCGTGACGCCGTACGAGCGGACCCACTCGACCAGGGTCTCGTTCGCGTCGTAGGCGTCGATCGCCCGCAGGTCGGGCTGGAGCGGCGACGACCGTTCGAGCTGGTCCTGGTCGCGCACCGGGCCGACGTTGCTGTTCAGGGCGCCGGAGAGGCCGACGACCGAGCGGGCGTCGACGAGTCCGGGCGTGACGATGGCGGCTTCGAGGACGTCCATGCCGTCCGGGATGTTCGCTTCGGCCGCGGGGCCGACCCACTCGATCGTGCCGTCGGCGCCCGCGATGACGACCGCGTTCTCGATCGGCGCGCCGGACACGGTGTGGAGGGTGCCGGCACGGACCGCGACCTGGGCGACTGCGGAGCCCGTCGTCGCGGCGACGAGCAGGGCGGCGAGGGCTGTTTCGTTCTTCAATGCGACTCCCTCTCTAGCAACTGGCGCATCATCTCGTCTTCGTGGGCGGTCGTCGTGTAGACCTTGTAGCCGCCGACGGCGTATTTGCGGTGATCCGGGTTGGCCCGGTCGTAGATCATCGTTCCCTCGACCCAGGTCTGCTCGACCTTCGTGTAGGCACTGAGCGGATCGCCGGAGAGGATGACGAAGTCGGCGTCCTTGCCGGCTTCGAGCGAGCCGATCCGGTCCTCGAGCCCGAGCGCCCGGGCCGGAGCGAGAGTCAGACCCTCGATCGCCTTTTCGCGCGACATGCCGTAGCGGACCGCGATCGCGGCCGCCCGGAACAGGAGTCGCGAGTCGGTGACCGAGTCGTCGGTGTTGAAGCTGACGTCGACGCCGGCGCGTTCCAGGATCGCGCCCATCTCCATGTTCCAGTCGATCGTCTCCTCCTTGCCGCCCGGCGCGTCGATCCAGGTGATCGACACCGGCACGCCGCCGGCGGCGAGTTCCTCGGCGACCTTCCAGGACTCGGTCCCGTGCTGGACAACGACCCGGAACCCGAACTCCTCCTGGAGCCGCAGGACCGTGGCGATGTCGTTGTGGCGGTGGGTGTGGTGCTGGACGATCCTCTTGCCGTCGAGCACCTCGACCAGGGCCTCCATCCGCAAGTCGCGCTTCGCCGGCGTGCCGCCGTTCTCATCGTCGTCTTCGGCCTCGGCAGCGGCGAGCCTGTCGCGGTACTCCACGGCCTCGTGGTAGAGGTTGCGGACCAGGGCCGCTGACTTGGCGCGGGTGCCGGGGAAGGGCGGCGAGCCGATCGAGTTCGTGCCGTTGGCCATCTTCAGGCCGCCGCAGATGCCGGTCAGGGGGTCGTCGCAGTAGAGCCAGTCCTCGATCGTGCGGGCGCCGTCGCGCAGCTTGACGTAGGCGGTCTGGCCGGACATGAGATGCCCGGAGCCCGACATGATGTTGACTGTTGTGATGCCGCCGGATCGGGCGCGCCAGATGCTGTCGGAGGCGACGTCGATCGAGTCGAGGTTCCGCACGTCCGGGTGCAGCGGCGCCGAGCGGTCGCCGCCGGAGACCGAGCCGATGTGGGAGTGGGTGTCGACGAGCCCGGGCATCAGCACCTTGCCGCTGACGTCGTGCTCGACGGCGCCGCGGGGCGTGCGCGTGTCGGATCCGCCGACCTCCGTGATCCTGCCGCCCTGGACGACGAGGACGCCGTCGTCGATCGGCTCCCCTGTGATCGGCAGCAGCCGCGCGCCGCGGAAGACGTGGGGATCGTCCTGGGCCGCGGCGGGCAGGGCCGGCAAAGCCAGGGCCAGCGACAGTGCGACCGTGAACAGACTGGGTCGTGTTCTCATGCAGGTTCTTTGGTTGGGTGAGTACCGGTTGCGGCGGCGTCAGCGCCGGAACGACGGGTCGAGGTGGATACGGTACAACGCCTCCCGCGGGCGGTCGCCGTTGCGGCTGCCGCCCCAGACGACATGGACGGCGATCTGGTCGCCGCCTGGACTCCAGGCCAGATCGCCGACGTAGGTGTGGCCGAGGCTGTGCTCGGAAGTCGGGTCGTTGAAGAACGTGAGCCGGCGCTTGTTGGCGCCGTCCGTGTCCATCAGCCACAGCTCGCGACGGGCTGAGGAAGGCACCGTCTGATCGGACTCGGTGCCACGAATTCCGGCGTTCGAGGTGAAGGCGAGGTGCCGGCCGGTGGGCGACAGCCGGGCGTACTCGTCGGCGCCGCTCCGGGAGTGGGTAAGGCGTTCGGGCTCGCCGCCGTCGAAGCGCAGCCGGTAGAGGTCGAGCGTGTCGGGCGACTGCCCGGGCTCCAGGTTCGCCGCGACCAGGGCGCCGCGATCGTCGGGCGTGTAGCCCTGGGGAATGATCAGCGCGTCGACCGGCGCGGCGTGCGTTCGGACCCTGCGCAGCTTGGGAATGCCGCTGCGGTTGACCTGGAACTGGGCGCTGCGCAGTTGCCAGGCGCCGTAACGTCCCTTGCGCGCCTTGATCCGCTCGCTCCAGAGCAGTCGGTCGCTGTCGAAGGCGAAGTGGGGGTCGAGCACGGCCGAGCCGCTGGCAGCAAACCGGGTGAGCAGGGTGAAGTGCTTGCCCCTGCGGTCGATGTCATAGAACTCGCTGTGAACGCCACGGTCGGGAGTCAGGAGCCTCAGCGGATCGGCCACGAACCTGAGCCGCTTCGGGTGGCTCTGGACCTGCACGACGAGTCGCTCGCCCGATGGGTGCCACGCGGGGTTCATCGCGTTGTCCTTGCGCAGCGCGTACATGTCGCACGTCAGGCAGCGCTCGGCCAGGAAGTCCGTGGAGGTGATGTAGACGTCGTAGCGGCCGTCCTCTCCGGCCTTGTCGTAGGCCAGCCAGTCGCCCTGGCGGGACCAGTCGACCCGGGCGCCGCCCTCGATCCAGCGTTCGATGCGGACCACCGGGTTCGACTCCGGGTCGGCGGCCGGCGCCGGTGCCGCCATGCCGGCCAGCAGAATGCAGATCAGGCGGTAGCCGACCATCGTTGGGAGGCTACCAGCGGGTGGCGGGTCCGGTCAGTTCGAGGCGACGCCGACCAGCGGGCGTTCGGCCCGCTCGCGCGGGGAGCTCGGCGGCGCCTCGGGCGGCACGGCTGGCGTCTGCCACTCCGGGAAGAATTGCCGGTACCAGCGCCGCAGCCGGACGACGGGCCCGTCGTCGCGGCAGAGGGTCGGGTGGGTCGTGTAGGTCTTGTTCTCCCAGATCTGGATGTCGTGCCGCCACTGGGAGATCCAATTGCCGACGACGTACCACACGAGCAGGCGCGGCATCCGGCGGTCGGCGAACCAGTGGAAGTCGACCTGCTGCTCGAGCGGCGCGACCGGAAGGTGGGTCTGCACGATCTCGACGTTGCCGGCGCCGGGGATCGTGATCCTGAAGTTGATGATGCTGGCCGGGCCGGTGCACGTGACCCGGGCGCTTGCCCGGGTTCGTTCGAGACGGCGGCCGCGAAGCTTGAGCACGGTCTCGTCCAGGAAGTACAACCTCCAGGGCCGCTCGTCGTCCAGTTCCCAGCCTGGCGTGTGCTCGAGCTGGACGCCGGGAACGGGAATCTGCGTCCACGGAACCGTCATCTGGCTGTGGATGTACTTGAAGTGGGCGAAGTCGGCCGTGTTCTCGAGGAACTCGACGATGTGCATGCGAATGCGGCCGGCGTCGTGGTGCCCGCGGTAGACGAAGTTGCCGTCGTCGACCTCAGGGATGCGGGGAACCGGGTAGGGGACGTCGTCGCCGGCTCGCTGGTTTGGTCCAGCGGCCCGCTGATAGAGGAAGACCTGTCCGTTCACGTCCTCGACGGGGAAGCTCTCGGCCGCGACGCGGGACGGCACGCTGTCGCTGTAGGGCACGCAGGCCGCCCGGCCGTCGCCGGTGAACTGCCAGTTGTGGAACGGGCACTCGATGCGGTCCGCGCGGACGCGGCCATGCCGGAGATTGGCGCCCAGGTGGGGGCAGAACGCCTGCATGGCGTGCACGTCGTCGCCGTCTTTGCTCCGCCACACGACCACGGCGCGGCCGAGGCACTCCACGTAGCGGATCTGCCCGCGCCGTAGCGACCTCGAGGTCATCAGCCGGTACCAGCCGTCCGGATAGGGATGGGGATAGCTGGCGAGGCGCAGGTCGTCGGATGTCGGCGGTTCCCGGTGCCTTGAACGGCGAGTCCTGGAGCCCATGATGGACCTCCAGCCGCTATGAAGGAACCGAGCCGCCCGGTTTGCGTGCGTGGATCAGGAAGGACGGCGTGAAGATTCGCGCCACGCCGGCCTCGACGAGGGAGTCGGCCGCGACGTTGAGGATGCGGGCGGCCTCGCCGGTGCCGGCGGGCGCGATGCGGAGCAGCTCCAGCAGGCTGGTCGCCCTGGCCGTGAACCACCGGCCGGCGGGAATCCGCCCGAGCGACGCGAGCGAAAGGTCGCGGCCCTGGAGTGACCGGTACCAGGGAGCGTCCGGGTCGCACTCAAGCGCCTGGTCACGGCTCGAGAGAATCTCGAATCCGACGGTCCGAACGAGGTCGAGTTGGCTGGAGGTCGTGAGCAGGTTGGGCGTCGCGTTTCCGAACTCGAGTCGGTCGCGGATGTCGCGATGGACCGGGTCGTGCTCGTCGAAGTCCTCGGTCAGGCACCAGTCGATCAGAGCGAGTTCACCTCCCGGCCTGAGCAGGCGGTAGAGCTCCTTGAAGCAGAGGGTCTTGTCGGGCGCGTGGCAGGTCGATTCGAACGAGTACGCGGCATCGAAACAGCCGTCGTCGAGCGGCACATCCATGTAGCTGGCGAGCAGGAAACCGCACGTTTCGTGGAGGCCGGCGCGGCGCAGCGATCGCTGACCTCGCGCGATCTGGTAGGCGTTGAGGTTGATCCCAGTGATGCTCGCGCCCGTGGCCTTCGCGATCGTGACCAGCGGCCCGGCGACACCGCATCCGATGTCGGCGACCTTCGATCGCGGGCCGAGGGCCAGGAGTTCGCCGATGCTGATCTCGTGACGGCGGACGGCGTCCCGGAGGCTCTCGCCGGACCGTCGTGGGGAGAAGTGGAACGACTGGCCCCAGCCGTACTCATAGAACTTGGTGACGACATCGTAGAAGCGACTCACCATCTGCGGCTGATCGTGCAGGGCGCGATCACCCTCCTGGGCCGCGACCATCTCCTTCAGTTCGAGGAAATCGTCGAGCGCCTCTCTCAGGTCGCCGCCGCTGTTCGCCGAGACGGGACGACGATGCGGGGCTCCTTCCGTGCCGTGGACGTCGATACGCGCTGGCTCTGCCATGTGCTCCCTCCCGATACCTCCTGCTGCCTCCTGTCGTGAGCCTACACCCCTGTCGGCACCAGGCTGCTAGCGTCCTTGTGCCCATGCGCCGGTTCGCGGCACCTTCCCTGATCGCTCTCTGGATCGTCGGTTCGGCGCCCTTCCTGGGTCGCCTGACCCGGTGGATACAGGAGGACGTCGACCGTTCGCTGCTGGTGATCGTGCCGACGATCCTGTTCTGGGGCGCGGCGGCGGCATTCGTGGTCTGGATCGTCCGCGCGTCGCGGCGGCTCCGGTGGAGCAACTACGTCGCGCTCGGCGCCGGCGCGCTCTGGGCCATGGTGCAGGCGACCGCCCTGGCCCGCGGCCGTCCCGAGGAGTCCGCCCTGGAGCGGATGCACCTGGTGCTCTACGGCGTCGTCGCGCTACTCCTGTACCGGGCCTTCCTCCGGGGCGGCCGGTCGGCGATCGCAGCGGCGTTCTTCGCGGCGATCCTGGCTTCCCTGGTCGGAGTCGCCGACGAGTTCGTCCAGTGGCTGTTCTGGACCCGCGTCGGCGACTTCTACGACTGCGTGCTGAACGCCTCGGCCGCAGGTTGCGGGGTCGTCTTCAGCGCGGGCCTCTTCGGATTCGACTTCCGGGCGCCCGGCCTCGGCGAACGCAAGATGATCGCGGTCCTGTGGCTCTGGTTCGTCGCCGCTTCGTTCCTCCTCGTCGACCGCACAAACCTCGGGCGTCTCATCGTGGACCCGGAACTCGGCAGCTTCCGCAGCTACTACACCGCCAGCTGGCTCAAGCACCTGAACGAAGACCGCCGTACCCGCTGGCCCGCGAAGCAGCCGCCGGTGCCGCCCTTCCAGCCCTGGCAGATCCAGGATCACTTCCTGAACGAGGCCACCTGGCACGTTCAGGTCCGCAACGAAGCCTTCGACGCCGATGACTGGGCCACAGCCGCCGCCGAGCAGGCGATCCTCGACCGCTACTACCCGTCCGTACTGGAGGAAGTTCGGAATCCCGACGGCAGCCTGCGGCACGCCTTCCCGATGGAGAGAGTCCAGCGCCTCCAAGAGGAGGGCGCTGCTCCCGTCGCCAGCTACGAAAGCTCCGCCGGCGGCAACAGGATCTGGATCTGGCCCAGGTTCCTTGCTCCCGTCCTGTTTCTTCTCGCTCTCCTCCCGGCCATCCCGCTGTTCAGGACCCGGCCGCAGACGGGTTAGCAACGATCAGTCGCAGCCCTCGCGGGTCTCCTCGATGAGGCCGTCGACGACCGCGTGGAGGTTGCCCTCTTCTGCGCGGGCGATCTGGCGGTCGGCGCTGGTGCCTTCGGCGAGGATGTGGTGGACGTACTCGACTTCCTTGCGGATCTTCAGGTCGTCCAGCACGTCATCGACGAAATCGAGGAGCTCCAGCGTCAGGAAGCGCAGCGGCACTTCCTCGCCCTTGCCGAAGTCGATCAGCTTGCCGTCGATGCCGTAGCGGATCGCGCGCCACTTGTTCTCGTAGATGAGGTGCCGCGGGTAACGCCGCCAGCCCTGGTTGTTGTGCCGCAGGCGGATCAGCTTGCCGACGATCGCCATCAGGAGCGCCGTAAGGCACAGCGCTTCATCGATCTTCGTGCAGACGTCGCAGACGCGGAACTCGATGGTCGGGAACTTGGGGTGTGGCCTGACGTCCCACCAGATCTGTGTCGGCTCCACGATGCACTTCGTTTCGACCAGGACGTTCACCAGGCGCTCGTACTCCGCGTACGACCGCAGGGACGGTGGCAGCCCCGACCGGGGCAGGCTCTCGAAGACGACCGAGCGGTAGGACTTGAGCCCCGTGTTGCGGCCCTGCCAGAAGGGCGAGCTGGTCGACAGTGCGAGCAGGTGGGGCAGGAAGTAGAGCGACTGGTCCATGATGTCCATTCGCAGGTTGCGGTCGGGAATGCCGACGTGGACGTGCATGCCGAAGATCAGCAGTCGCCGCGCGACATCGCCGAACGTCTCCTGCATCGTGATGTAGCGCTGCGCCTCCGTGACGTCCTGTTCCTGCCAGGAGGAGAAGGGATGGGTGCTGGCGGCCGCGATGCGAAGGCCATTCCGCGACGCCAGGTGCCCGATCGAGCGCCGCAGCCGGATGAGCTCCTGGCGTGCCTCGTCGATCGAGCGGCAGACCTCGCTGCCCACTTCGACCTGGCACTGCAACTGCTCCGCCTTGATCTGCTCCTGGAGCACGATCTGGCCCTGTTCCAGGAACTCCTGAATGAAGGGCTTCAACTCCCGGGTCTCGGGGTCGATGATCTGGTACTCCTCCTCGATGCCGATCGTCAGCTCGGGGAGCTTGGTCTGCATGGTTCTTCTCCGGTGTAGGGAGGCCGTCTCCGGGCAGGGATGGGACAAGCGTATCCGGCTGCTTTGATACCGTGCCTTCCGCGATGAGCCGGCTCGCGACCACTGCCTCGCGTCCGCTCGCTCGCCGCCCGGTGGCCGGCGCTCTGCTCGCCGCGTTCCTGCTCGGAGTCTCCTGCGCGGGGCCCGAGGTGGCACGAGATGCTGCCTCAGGACGGTCGTCCTGGGGTCTCGGCGGTACGGCGCCGGCGGCTCAAGGCACGCAGGGCATGGTCGTCAGCGGCCATGGCCTCGCGTCCGACGTCGGCGCGGCGGTCCTGGAGCAGGGCGGAAACGCGATCGACGCCGCGGTGGCCGTCGGCTTCGCGCTCTCCGCGGTCCTGCCCGCTGCCGGCAACATCGGCGGCGGCGGGTTCCTGGTCTACCGGTCGAACGACGGCGAAGTCCGTGCGCTGGACTACCGCGAGAAGGCGCCGGGCGCGGCGACGCGCGACATGTTCGTGGATGATGAAGGCAAGGTCGCGGAGAGCGCGGTGATCGGCCACCTCGCGGCCGGCGTGCCGGGTTCGGTGGCCGGTCTCTGGGAGATGCACCGGACGTACGGCTCCCTGCCCTGGAGCGACCTGGTGACGCCGGCGATCGAGCTGGCGCACGGCCACGAGATCGATGAGCCGCGAGCGCGGAGTCTGAAGTCGGCCGCGCCGCGCCTCAGCCGGTTCCCGGCCAGCGCGATGCAGTTCCTGGTCGATGGCGAGGCGCCGTCGCCGGGCGCGATACTGGAACAGCGGGACCTTGCGGCCACGCTGCAGGCGATCGCGGAGCAGGGTCCGGACGGCTTCTATCGCGGCCGCGTGGCCGACCTGATCGTGGCCGAGATGGAGCGGGGCGGGGGACTCATCTCGCACCAGGACCTCGAGGACTACGCGCCGGTGTGGCGCGAGCCGGTCGAGGTCGCCTACCGCGGACACACGATCCATTCGATGCCGCCGGTTTCTTCCGGCGGCCTGACCCTGGGCCTGATCCTCAACATCCTCGAGGGCTGGGATTCCCTGCCTCCGTTCGGCAGTCCCGATCTGATCCACCTGGAGGCCGAAGCCATGCGGCTCGCATTTCGGGACCGGAACACTCTGCTCGGCGACCCGGACTTCGTCGACGTGCCGCGCGGGCAGTTCGAGTCGCAGGACTACGCCGACGGGCTGCGTGCCCGGATCGATCCCGAGAGGGCGCGGCCGCTGCCGCCGATCGAGGTCGCGCCGCCTGCGGAGAGCACGGAGACGACCCACTATTCCGTGGTTGACCGTTGGGGCAACGCGGCATCGGTCACGACGACGATCAACAGCGGCTTCGGCAACGCCGTCACCGTCACCGGCGCCGGTTTCCTGCTCAACAACGAGATGGACGACTTCGCCGCCTCGCCAGGCCAGCCGAATCAGTTCGGGCTGGTCGAGGGCGAGAACAACGCCATCGTCCCGGGCAAGCGGATGTTGTCGTCCATGACCCCGAGCATCGTGCTCAGCCCCGAGGGCGAACTGATGATGGTCGTCGGCACGCCCGGCGGCCCGACGATCATCACCACCGTCTACCACGTGATCTCGAACGTCATTGACCACGGGATGGGCCTGCGGCAGGCGGTCGAGAGCCCGCGGGTGCATCACCAGGCGTGGCCTGACCAGGTGTTCTACGAAGAAGGCGGTCTCGGCGGCGCGACGCTCGAGGATCTGGCGGCGAGGGGTCACGAGCTGGTCGAGCGCGGCCTGAGCGGGGACGTGTCCGCGATTCTGGTAGAGGGGTCGAGCCTGCTCGGCGTGGCGGATCCACGCCGGGGCGGCGGCGTCAGCGCGCCGAGAGGAGACGCGCCCGCGGGCGGGTAGCGGGCCGCGGATGAACGGCCGGCGAATCTTCGCCGCGGTGACCGTCGGTCACCTCGGCATCGACATCTTCAACAGCATGGGGCCGGTGCTGCTGGCCTTCCTCCAGGCGCCGCTCGGCCTCAGCGCCGCCCAGATCGGCCTCGCGGTGGGACTGTTCCAGGTTCTCGCCGGCACCACGCAGCCGGCCTTCGGCTGGTTGGTCGACCGGGTCGGCAGCCGTTTCCTGGGTCCGTTCAGCGTCGCCTTCAACTTCGCCTGCATGGGCCTGGCTGTCGCAGCCGCCGCCGCGACGGGGAGATTCGTCCTGTTTCTCATTCCGTTCGCGCTCGCCGCGGTTGCTTCGGGCGCCTTTCATCCGCTGGGGGTGATGCACTCCAGCACGGTGAACCTGGCCCGCTCCGCCACCTTCACCGCCATCTTCTTCTTCTGCGGTCAGCTCGGGCTGACGACCGGGCCGGTCCTGGCGGGACTGGCCCTCGATCGGGCGGGGCTGAACGGGATCTACTGGCTCCTGCTCTTCGCGGCGCCCGTGCCGGTGTTCATGGTCTTCGCGATGGGGCCGCGACGGGTTCACCTGGCGCCCGCGGCGTCGCAACCGAACCAGAATCAGGCGGGTGACGCCACCGTGTCCGCCGGCCGCCGGCGCCCGGTACGCGGCGGCGTCATCGCTCTCCTTGGCCTGGTGTTCGCCAGCCGCTCGTGGGCCGTGTTCGGAACGATGGCGTTCCTGCCCCTGCTGCTGAGTCAGCGGGGATACAGCTCCGTGGCTCAGGGCTCCGCCAGCGCGCTGTTCCTGCTGGGAGGCGCGTTGACCGCGGTCCTGGCGGGTGCCTGGGCCGAGCGTTGGGGTCGACGGCCGATCGTCTTCCTGACCACGCTGCTCGGTGCCCTCCTGCTGGGCGTGCTGCCCGGATCCGGGGGCTGGATCTTCGCCGTCGTACTGCCCTGCGGAGCGCTGCTGGGAGCATCGCACTCCATCCTGATCGTCATGGCTCAGGAGTTGCTGCCATGGCGTCGGGGTCTGGCTTCGGGGACGGCGCTCGGATTCCTGTTCGCGACGGGCGGGATCGCGACCTGGTGTATCGGAGAACTCGCTGATCGCTTCGAACTCGCGGCTGTGTTGCAGGCCGGCGCGGTGGTCGGCCTGGTGTCGGCCTTCGCTTCACTACTCCTGCCGAAGCAGGAGCCGAGCCGTCTGGCGGCCGCGCCGGCGGTAACGGCGGTGCTGGTCGCGTCAGTCGTTGGCCTGACCGTGTTGTCTCCGAGCCCCGCCTCAGCGGGCCTGAACGGCGAGATCAACGGCCAGGTGCGCGACGCCGCAACGGACATCCCGTTGCCGGGAGCCGAGATCAGGATCACCGGCGATCAGTTGCACAGCACCCAGACCGTTCGCGCCGGTCGCGGCGGCAGTTTCCGGGCGCCGGGTCTACCTCCGGGCGACTACTATGTCGAGGCGACCGTGGACGGCTACGCGACCTCCGTCGTGGAGAACCTGATCCTGGTTGCGGGCGGCGTGCTGCGGGTCGACTTCCACATGAGGGCCGGCAGCGCCTCGGCGCTCGACCTTGTTTCCTCGCCGTTGCTCGACGTGGTCACCGGCAGCGACGGGAACGTACTCGCGGGCGACGACCTGCGGCAGCTACCGGGCGCCGTCGCGGCGCTCAACCTGGACCTGGCGTCCGGTCTCGACGCCCTGGATCCGGACATCGCGGTCAACGGCTGGCCGCCCGGCTTCGCCAACTACCGCGTCGACGGTCAGGAGAGCGCGCTTCGCGAACCGGGGTCGACCGCCATCGATCCCCGCTGGGTGGATCAGGTGCGCGTCTGGACGATGGAACTGGCGGCGACGATGGCAGGGCCCCACATCGACCTGATCACTCGCTCGGGCGGGACCGAATGGCAGGTGAACGGCGGCTGGTCGACGGTCGAACCGCTCGACAACGGCGAGCGGCTCGCCCTGCGCCTGTTCGCTGCCGGAGAATCGCCGGCCGGCGGCAGGGACCGTAGACGCATCGAGGGCGACGAGGCGACCGTCTTTGCCGGCGGCCCGCTACGGGACAAGCGGGCCCGTGCATTCGGCGGCTACTCGAGAAGCCGCACCCGCGGCACGGAGAGCCTGTTCGGTGCGGGCGCGCCGATGACCTGGGACGAGACGATCGAACAGTCGGTCGGCAAGCTCGACTGGTGGGCCGGCTCGGCCAGCAACCTGACCCTGAAGCACCATGCCGGATCCGGCGACGTCGACGGCCGGCGACCGGCACTCGAGGTCCTTCCGTCGCTGGACGGAATCGAGAGCGACCGGTCGCGACGGCAGACGACCAGCCTCAACGTCGAGTGGGGAGTCACCGACCGCCTGTGGTTGCGCGTGTTCGGCGGTCGATCCGACTTCATCGAGGACGGCGACTCCTGGCAAGACGCGGGTCTGTACTTCGCGGCGCCCGCCTCCGGGCGGCTGGCGGGTTGGTACGAGGCCGCGCCGGCGGGCCGGGTCCGTCGCGCTGCGGAACGCCGGAACTGGGCGGTGGAGCCGTCGTTCTTCCTGTTCGACCACACGCTGGAGATTGGCATTCAGGACTCCAGGAGCAGCCTCGAACTCCTCCGTCCGGAGCACTCCGGGCGGATGCTGCGGTTTCCCGGTGGCCCGCTCGACGCCTGGAGTGGCGGAGCGCTCGGCGCCGCCGGCCTCCGGCAGGAGAAACGCGCGCTCTACGCGCAGGACGCCTGGCGCGTGGGCGGAGCCTTCAAGAGGCACCTGACTCTGCACGTTGGACTGCGCGCCGAAGAAGAAAAGGCGGGTCCCCTCGACCTCGAGTTCGAAGACCGCACGGAACCGCGGCTCGCGTTCGTCTGGGACGTCGCGGGCCGCGGCAGGTGGAAGGCCTACGGCGGCGCCGCCTGGTGGCACGTCGACGTCTTCCGGCCGCGGGCGGGGCGGTCCGACCTCGACGCGGTCGCGGCGCTGGAGGCCTCCGGCGGCTACAGCGGCGCACCCCTCGACTTCGCTAGGGCGGCGGTTGATCCGGACCTCCGTCCAGCCCGGGTGCGCGAGATCCAGTTGGGGACGGGGTACCAGTTCCTGCCCGACGTCGTGATCTCGGCGCGCGTCTCCCGACGCCAGCTGCGGGACGGCGTTCGTCTCATGCCGCGGCTGGCCGCCGGCGAGATCGTCCCGACGCTGCTGACCCCCGGCCGGGGCGGGGGTGGCGAGCTCCCCCAGCTCAAGCAGGACTGGTGGGGCGCCGAGCTCAACGCGAACGTCGGCTTCAGCCCGTCCTGGAGGATCCACTTCTCGTACGTCCTGAGCCGGTTGACCGGCAACCACGAGGCCGGCGGACTCGGACTGGAGGCGGGTACCTTGCCCGGTGCCCATCCGGTCCTCGCCGCGCTCGACCTGTGCTCCTCGCCCGTCCCCTGCGACGTATTCGATGTCACGAGTGACAGCCGCCGCCTGAGCCTCGACCGCGAGCACCAGCTCTCCGGCTGGCTCGTCCTCTCGCCGGGCGAACGCTGGCTGATGGCGCTCGTCTACCGCTTCCGCACGGGCGCCGCCTACGTGCCACGGGCCCTGACGGTTCGGGTCGACGAAGCAAGCCGCATCCTCAGCACCGGCCTGACCCCCCTTCCGTCTGGCCCGGGCGGGCTGGTCAAGAGCGCTGATCTCAAGCGCGCCGACCTGTCTCTCACCTACCGCGTCCCGCTTCGCTCGGACGACCGGCGGTTGTCCCTCTTCGCCGAGGCCCTCAACGTCTTCGACCAGGACGCCGCGAACCAGCTCTGGCCGCTTGCCTACGTCGACCCGGTTTTCGTCGGCCCGGGCCGCACCGACCTGCTCGCCGCCGCGGCAGCGCAGGGGGCAAGGCCGGATTCGCGGGAGTCGCTTCCCGCCACCTTTCAGACCAGCCGCCGCGTCCGGGCGGGTCTTCGGCTCCAGTTCTGACGTTCTATACGAGCTCGCTCAGCCGACGCAGTGCCGCCAGCAGGTCGGGCTGCTCCGTCAGCACGTCGCGAAGCGGGTCGGTCTTGAGCTTCTTCAGGCGCTCCGGCACGGTGCGGATGTTGTGATCGCGCAGGTCGAGGCCGGGCTTGACCTCGGACCAGCGCAGCGGCGTCGAGACCGGAGCCGCGGGCAGCGGTCGGACACTAAAGGGGGCGACGAGCAGCCGGCCGCGGCCGTTCTGGACGAAGTCGATGTAGACCTTGCCTCCGCGGCGTTCGGGATTGCGGGTGACGGTGGCGATCTCGGGCAGTTGCCGGCAGATGATCTGGGCGATCAGTTGTCCGAGGCTGCGCGACTGTTCCCAGGTGCAGGCGCCGCCTAACGGCAGAAGCACGTGCAGGCCGCTCGAGCCGCTGGTCTTGACGAAACCGGGCAGCTCGATTTGCCGGCATAGGCGGCGAATAGCGAGGGCGATCTCGATCACGTCCTCGAAGGGCGCGTCCTTCGGGTCGAGGTCGAGGATGCACCAGTCCGGCTGGCCGAGCTGGTGCAGCCGGCTGGACCAGACGTGGAGGACGATCGCGGCCAGGTTGGCCACGTAGACCAGGCTCTCCCGGTTCTGGCAGACGAAGTACTCGACGTCCTTGCCGGTCCGCGGGCTCGTCAGCCTGACCGTGTGCAGCCAGTCCGGCGCGAAGTCGGGCGCGTTCTTCTGGAAGAAGGACTTGCCCTCGATGCCGTCGGGGTAGCGGGTCATCACCAGCGGGCGGTCGGTGAGGTAGGGCTGCATCGCCTCTGAAATGGTGGCGTAGAAGTCGATCAGATCGCCCTTGGTGTAACCCTCGTCCGGCCAGAACACCTTGGACTTGTTCGTGATCTCGACGCGCCGCTCCGGCGGCGCCGGGAGTGTGGCTTCGCGGCCGCGGGGTTCGTCGCGGCGGACGCAGTCCTCCAACGGCTTGTCGTCCCGCCGGCGCAGGAAGACGGGATGGCGGAGCATGCCGTGGGGAGTCCATTCCTTGAAGCGGACCTCACAGATCAGCTCGTCGTCCGGCTCGACCCAGGTCTGGTCGGCGACGCGGCCGTCGAGGAGGTGGGCGTCGGTGAGCGCTGCCTCCACGGCGGGGCTCTCAGGCGCGGGCGCCCAGCACGGAGGATCCTCGCGCCGGCTCGCCGACAGACGCTCAGCCAGCTCCGCCAGGGTCGCGTCATCGAATCCCGTGCCGACGCGCCCGGCGTAGACCAGCCCGCCGGCTTCCGTGTCCCAGACCGCCAGGTGGAGCGAGCCCAGGCCGACCCGGCCGCCCCTGGGCGACGACATGCCGACGATGGCGAAGTCTCCCGTCCGTTCGGCGCGCAGCTTGACCCAGGACGACGATCGGCGGCCGGTGTACCGCGACGCGCCGTCCTTCGCCATGGTCCCCTCGAGTCCCATCGCCACCGCCTGCTCGAAGAACTCCTCGCCCCGTTCCTCGATGTGGTCCGAGTAGCGGAGCGGCCCGGCGGGCGGCAGAACCTGGGCCAGCCAGCCCTTGCGCTCGAGCAGGGGCAGCGGCCGCAGGTCGTGGCCCTCGAACGAGACCAGGTCGAAGGCGAACAGCGTCGCCGGCCGGCGTACCGAGGCCTGTTCGATGTCGACCGGACGACTGAGCAACGCGCGTGTCTGCAGCCTGGCGAAGCTGGGCCGGCCGCCGCCGTCGAGCACGGTGACCTCGCCGTCGAGCACGAGCGAGTCCACCGGCAGCCGGCGCAAGGCGCGGGCCAGCTCCGGGTAGAGCGCGGTGACGTCGCCGCCGCGCCGGTAGCGGAGGAAGACGCTGCCGCCTTCCTTGGCGGCGACCAGACGGTAGCCGTCGTACTTCAGTTCGTAGATCCAGCCGGCGCGCGAGAAGGGCCGGTCGGAGGCGGTCGCGAGCATCAGCGGCAGCGACCGCGGGTCCACCGACCGGCGCGGCGCATCCGACGCTTCGATCCCCGCCCGCACCTCTTCGATCCGGTCGCAGCCGTCCCGGAGCTCCTCGACAGTCAGGCCCGACAGCACGGACTCGGGCGGCAGCTCGTCCTCGCCGTCGCGGCCTTCTTCCAGAGGGCGTGCGGCCGCGTCGGGCTTCTTCATCAGCAGCCACTGGCTGCCGTCGTCGGTCTGGCGCCGGCCGCCGGTGCGGAACAGGGTCCAGACGCCGCGCAGCTTGTAGCCGTGGAGTTCGAAGAGCAGCTTGCCGCTCTCCATCCCGGCAACCGGATCCTCGAGCGGGACCCAGCGCCCGCTGTCCCACACGATCATCGCGCCGGCGCCGTAGTTGCCGGCGGGGATGGACCCTTCGAAGTCGGCGTACTCCAGCGGATGATCTTCGGTGGCGACCGCGAGTCGCTTGACCTCGGGATCGAGGCTGGGGCCGCGCGGCACCGCCCAGGACTTGAGCGTGCCCTCGAGTTCCAGGCGCAGGTCGAAGTGGACCCGCCGGGCGGCGTGCTTCTGGACCACGAAGCGGCCGCCGACGGCCGTGGTTCGAGAACCCATCGGCTCGGGCGTCGCCTCGCTCGAACGCTTGCGGCGGTAGGCGTCCAGATTGCCGTGCGGCATCAGGCGTGCATTCTCCCAGAAGCGGAGCCGGCCGGCTCCGCGCCCCGCGGAACCGCTTCCGGTGCTAGAATCCGCCGTCTATGCCTGCTCGTTCCGTCGGCACCGGCACGGTTTCCTTCGGCCTGGTTTCCATCCCGGTCCGGCTCTACTCGACTTCGGAAACCTCCGGCGGGGTCCGCTTCAACATGCTCGATCCGAGCGACAACACGCGGGTCAAGCAGCAGTTGGTCAACCCCCGCACCGGCGTCATCGTCGAGCGGAAGGAGACGATCAAGGGCTATGAGTTCGGCAAGGGCCAGTACGTCACCTTCAGCGACGAGGAGATCAAGGACCTCCAGGAGAAGGCGGCTCCGGCGATCGAGATCACGGAGTTCGTGCCGCTCGCAGAGGTAGAGCCGATCTACTTCGAGAAGTCGTACTACCTCGGTCCGGAGAAGGGCGGCGAAAGGGCCTACCGGCTCCTCAGCGAGGCGATGCGCAAGACGGGCCGCTCGGCGCTGGCCAAGCACGCGGCGCGAGGCAAGCAGTACCTGGTCATGCTGCGCCCCTTCGCTTCGGGCCTGCTGATGCAGCAACTGAAGTACGAGGACGAGCTCAAGTCGTTCGACGAGGTTCCGCTGGGCGAGGAGACGGAGCTCAAGCCGGGCGAACTGGAACTCGCCGTGCAGTTGATCGAACAGATCGCTTCGGACGACTTCAAGCCGGACCAGTACACGGACGAGGTGCGCAAGCGGCTCTGGAACGCCATTCAGAGCAAGATCGACGGCCGCG
Organism: Holophagales bacterium; assembly: GCA_009836625.1. GTDB lineage: Bacteria > Acidobacteriota > Thermoanaerobaculia > Multivoradales > Multivoraceae > Multivorans. The sequence goes on along the minus strand of VXVC01000007.1, from coordinate 222,806 downwards.
AGATCGCGGATGACGAGACGGAGGCGCCCCAGGCGCAGATCATCGACCTGATGGAGGCGTTGAAGGCTAGCCTGTCGAAGAACGGCGAGGTGGAGGCGGACGGGGCGGCTGCCGCGTCCAAGCCGGCCAAGAAGGCGGCGGCACAGCGCAAGGCGACGAAGAAGAAGCGGGTCCGACGGGCAGCAAGCGCCCCGGCGAAGCGGGCTGTGGCCGGTTGACGTGAGCTTCCGTTCGTGAGGGCGGGTCGCGAGGGCCGCGTCGTGGCCGCGGCCGTGTCCGTTCAACAGACTGGATCTGCGCACACTCGCGGGCGGGAAGCGGCTAAGGTAGCCGTCCGTCCCGGCCCGCGCCGGTAGACGACAGCAGAGGAGGCCTCGAGATCGCACCCCCATCAAACGAGCCGCGCATCAACCACCGGATCCGGAAGAGTCCGGTACGGCTCATCGATCAGAACGGCACCCAGGTAGGTGTCGTTCCCCTGGAAGACGCGAAGACGCGCGCCCAGGACGCCCGACTCGATCTCGTCGAGGTGGGTCCCAACGCGGACCCGCCCGTGGTCCGGGTCATGGACTGGGGCAAGGTCAAGTTCGAGCGCGACAAGAAGAAGCGGGAATCCCGGAAGAAGGCGGCGACGATCGACCTGAAGGAGGTCAAGTACCGGCCGACGATCGACCCGCACGACTACCAGATCAAGACCGATCGGGCGCTCCGCTTCCTCCGCGAGGGCAAGAAGGTCAAGGTGACGATCTTCTTCCGCTACCGGCAGCTCCGCAGGCCCGAACTCGGCATCGCCATCCTGGACAAGGTGAGCGCCGCGATCGAGGGCGTGGGCGAGGTGGAGACCCGGTCCGGCCTGGAGGGCCGTCAGATGACGATGGTCCTGAACCCGATCGCGCAGGGAGACTGAGGCCGAATCCAGGGGCCGCCGCGTGAGCGGCGGGCTTGACCATGCGGATCCCGGTTGCCATCTTCGCGATCCTGGTCGCGCTCTGCGTCGTCGTGCTCGTTCTCTGGACGCTCGACGAGCGGCCGGACAGCCTCGGCGCGGATCACCCCGTCCACGAGACGATGCGGCAGGGCGGGAGCAGCGAGCGCCACGATGGCGTCCTGCCGTGGGGCTTCCTGTACGGCCTCCTGTCCATCGTCCTTTTCGTGGCGGTGATGGCGCTGGGGCTCCGCCGTCGCGGCAGATTGCCGAAGGGCAGCCGCCGCGCCCTGTGGTCCGGTCTGGCGCTGTACGCCCTGGTCTTCACGCTGCTCGTCCTGAGCTACCGCGGCTACGTCGAACCGGGCGCCGACCGCGCCCTGTTCGGCTCCTTCCCGGGGCCTTCCGCATGGATGCTCTACGGCATCTGGCCCGTTCCGCTCCTCTTCGCCTTGCTCTACATGTGGAACTTCGACCGCTGGGTGATCAGCGAGGACGAGGTGACGGAGTTCGAGCGGCTGGCGGCGGAGTCGAAACGCGATCGAGGGCGTGACAGTGCAGGGGACGACGGCTGATGGAGGGCGGCGGCAACACCATCATCCTGACCTGCATCGGCATCTACCTCGCCGTCTGCATCGGTGTCGGCCTCTGGGCTCTGCGGCGCACAAAGTCGACCCAGGACTTCTTCATGGCGGGACGGGATCTCGGGATCATCGTCACCGCCTTGGCCGTGTTCTCGAGCACGCTGTCGGGCTTCGGCTTCGTCGGCGGCCCCGGACTCGTCTACCGCATGGGCATGAGTTCGCTGTGGATGGTGGTCTGCGCCTCGATCGGCTACGTCATCGCCTTCTACCTGTTGGGAAAACGGCTCCGGCTCTTCGCCGAACTGCGGGACTCGATCTCGTTGCCCGACGCGGTCGCCGCGCGCTACCGGAGCGACGCGGCCCGGCTGCTGACCGCCCTGGCCATCCTGCTCGGCGTCATGGGCTACCTGGGAACGCAGATCCTGGCGATGGCGACCGTCCTCCAGGACATCCTCCAGACGACTCTGGGGCCAGTGAGCATCGAGGCCTGCGTCGCCTTCTCCTGCGCCGTGCTCGTCTTCTACTGCGTCACCGGCGGCATCATCGCCTCGGTCTACACGGACCTGATCCAGGGCTTCGTGATGATGTTCGCGGCGGTGCTCGTTCTGCTCGCGGCGATCGCGGCCATCGATGGCGGCTTCGCCGGGATGAGCGAGACGATCATGGCCGACGACGCGGAGTCGATGGGGCCCTGGGGCGCCGCGGGAATGATGAACTCCCTGTCCTGGTACTTCGTCTTCGCGCTGGGGCTTGCCGGGCAGCCTCACATCATCACGAAGATGATGATGTGCCGCCGGGTGCGGGACGCGCGCAGCATCCTGCCGATTTCGATCGTCGCCTACGCCGTCTCGGCGCTGCTCTGGATCAGCATCGGCCTGGTCATGCGGGCCCTGGTGCTCCAGGGCGGCCATCCGGAACTCCCGGGCGCCGACGCCGCGGCGCCGCAGTTCCTGCAGGCGTTCACCCATCCGCTGCTCGCCGGCGTCGTCTTCGCGGGCCTGTTCGCGGCGATCATGTCGACGGCGGACGGCTTCCTGAACATCGGCGCCGCCGCGGTGATCCACGACATCCCGCGGGCCATCCTGGGTCGGTCGCTCCGGAACGAGCTGCTGTGGGCCCGGATCGTGACCGTGATCATCGCGGTCGCGGCGGCCCTCTTCGCCCTCTACAGCGGGCAGAATCTGGTTGCCCTGCTCGGCGCCTTCGGCTGGGGCACCTTCGCCGCCGCCCTGGTCCCCGCGGTCGCCATCGGCTTCAACTGGAAACGCGCCACCGCCACCGCCGCCTGCGTGGCCATCGGCTCCAGCCTCGTCATCAACTTCTCGATCCGGGCCTTTTCCGTGCCCGTTCCCTTCGGCATCGACGGCGGGGCGCTTTCCCTCCTGGTCTCGCTGACCCTCTTCTTCGGCATCTCGCTGCTCTCCAGGCCGCCGAAGCTGGACCGCGACATCGCCGCGGTCATGGACATGTAGCTAGTACCGCACGACCTGGTTAGTACAGCACCACCGAGCGGATGCTCTTACCTTCGTGCATCAGGTCGAAGGCGTGGTTGATGTCGTCCAGTCCCATCGTGTGGGTGATCATGCTGTCGATCTCGATTTCGCCGGCCATGTACTGGTCGACCATGCCGGGGAGATCGCTGCGGCCGCGGACGCCGCCGAAGGCGGTGCCGCGCCAGACGCGGCCGGTGACTAGCTGGAAGGGCCGGGTGGCGATCTCGAGGCCCGAACCGGCGACGCCGATGATCACGGACTCACCCCAGCCCTTGTGGCAGCACTCGAGCGCGGAGCGCATCACGTCGACGTTGCCGATGCACTCGAAGGAGTAGTCGACTCCGCCGTCGGTCAGGTCGACGATGACCTCCTGGATCGGATCGTCGTGCTCGGCCGGATTGACGAAGTCGGTAGCGCCCAGCGAGCGCGCGAAGTCGAACTTCGCCGGGTTGACGTCGATAGCGATGATCCGCTCGGCCTGGGCCATCACCGCGCCCTGGATCACCGACAGGCCGATGCCGCCGAGGCCGAACACCGCGACCGTCGAACCAGGCTCGACCCTGGCCGTGTTCAGGACGGCGCCGATGCCGGTCGTGATGCCGCAACCGAGCAGGCACACCTTGTCCAGGGGCGCCGCCGGGTTCACCCTGGCGGTCGAGATCTCGGCGATGACCGAGTACTCCGAGAAGGTCGAGGTGCCCATGTAGTGGTAGAGGGAACTGCCGGCACTTGAGAAGCGGGAGCTGCCGTCGGGCATCACGCCCTGGCCCTGCGTGGCGCGGATCGCCTGGCAGAGGTTCGTCTTGCCCGACTTGCAGAACTTGCACTCGCGGCATTCCGCCGTGTAGAGCGGAATCACGTGGTCCCCGGGCGCCACCGAGGTCACGCCGGGCCCGACCTCTTCCACGATCGCGCCGCCCTCATGGCCGAGGATCGCGGGGAACAGTCCCTCGGGGTCGGCCCCGGACAGAGTGTAGGCATCCGTGTGGCAGACGCCGGTGGCGACGACGCGAACCAGGACCTCGCCTTCCTTCGGGCCTTCGACGTCGACTTCTTCAATCTCGAGTGGCTTGCCCGCCTCGTGGGCTACGGCGGCTCTTGACTTCATCGGCGGCGCCTCCCCTTAGGAAAAATCAGGAAAGTTCAATGGTCCGGTGGCGATAACCGGACGCTACCATCGGTGCGGAAAGCGCCGCCGACTGGTCTCCGGGCGGGCGTAAACAAGGAGGAAGAGGCAGAAGTAGAACCAAGGGAGGAAAGGCACATGCGCAAGCTGCTCATGGAGTGCATCGGCACGCTGTTCCTGATGATGGCCGTGGCCCACAGCGGGAACAACCCCATTGCCGTCGGCCTGATGCTGGCGGTGATGGTCTACAGCGGCGGACACTTGTCCGGCGCCCACTTCAACCCGGCAGTGAGCCTGGCCGCGTGGATGCGCGGCAAGCTTGGTGTCGCCGACATGGTCCAGTACATGGTGGCCCAGCTCGTCGGTGCCTGCCTTGGTTGGCTCGTCCACAGCTACCTCGTGGGCGGCAGCACGGCGCCGATGCCGACCGAGCATCCGGTCATGCACGGCGTGGTGGCCGAGGCGCTGCTCGCGTTCGCGCTCGTCACCGTCGTGCTGAATATGATGTCCTCCCGGTCGGCCGGCAATCCTGTCGGCGGTCTGGCCATCGGCTTTACACTCTCGGCTGCCCTGTACACGGGCGCGGGTGTTTCCGGTGGTGCGTTCAATCCGGCAGTTGGTATCGGTCCTCAGGTCATGGAGGCGATCACGGGCGGCGGCTTCGACGCCAACACCCTGGCGCTCTACGGCGTCGGCCCGCTGGTCGGCGGCGCGGTGGCGGCCCTCGTCTACAAGTTCCTCAACGACTGAGACTCCTGACGCCGGCGTACGCCGGCGTCTGAAACCGCACGTGACCCCGGTCGGCCGACCGGGGCACGCTGCGGTGCGTCTGGCGCTGCCGCTCTCTCTGGCCGCGGCTCTCGCCGCGCCCGCGCTGGCGCAACGGCCGGGGGCGGCGATCGATGTCCTCGACTATCGATTCGAACTCGAAGTCTCCGACCAGAGTGACGAGATCGAGGGCCTCGCCACGATCGCCTTTCGCACCCTGCGGCCGGTCGCCGAGGTCGAGTTCGATCTCGATGACGCGCCGGCGGGAGGCATGGTCGTCTCCTCGGCGACGCTCGCCGGCCCGGCCGCGGAAGCGGCGCAGGCCGGCCGGGCTCTCCGCTTCCGGCAGCAGGACGACCGGCTCCTCGTGACGCTGGACCGCGAGGCGGCGGTCGGTGAACGACGCCGCGTCGAGATCAGCTATCGCGGTGTGCCCGCCGACGGGTTCACGATCGGCACCAACCGCCACGGCGAGCGGACGTTCTTCGCCGACAACTGGCCGAACCGGGCGCACCACTGGCTGCCGGTCGTCGATCACCCGTCGGACAAGGCGACCGTGGCCTTCGTGATCACGGCGCCGGCGCACTACCAGGTCGTCGCCACCGGCGCCTTCGTCGAGGCGATCGATCTGGGAGTCGGCATGCGGCGCACCGAGTGGCGGAGCCGGGCGCCGATCGCAACCAAGGTAATGGCGGTCGGCGTCGCGCGCTTCGTCCGGCACCGCCAGGCGCTCGTCGGCGGCGTGCCGGTCGAGACCTGGGTCTACCCGCAGGATCGGGAGGTGGGCCTGCGGGCATTCGCACCGGGGCCGCGCGTGCTGGGGGCCTTCGAGCGACGGCTTGGGGACTATCCCTACGCCAAGCTCGCCAACGTGCAGACGACGACTCGCTGGGGCGGCCTGGAGAACGCCGGCAACGTGTTCTACGACGAGGACGCGGTCGACCGGGAAGGCGGCATCGAGACCCTGATCGCGCACGAGGTCGCTCACCAGTGGTTCGGCGACGCGGTCACCGAGAGCGACTGGCCGCACGTCTGGCTCAGCGAGGGCTTCGCGACCTACCTGACCGCCTGCTACCTCGAGTGGACCTACGGCCGCGAGCGCTTCCTTGAGCAGATGGACCGGGCGCGGACGAGGGTCCTGAGCTACGCGGAGGAGGCTCCGGATTCGGTCATCGTGCCGGAGTCGGTGCCCGATCCGCGGCGTCTGCTCAGCCCGAACGTGTACCAGAAGGCGGCCTGGGTGCTGCACATGCTGCGCGGCGAAGTGGGCGACGGCACCTTCTGGAAGGGGATGCGGACCTACTACGAGCGCTTCCGGGACCGGAACGCCTCGACCGCCGACTTCGCGGCGATCATGGAGGAGGTCTCGGGGCGGAAGCTCGACCGGTTCTTCGATCAGTGGCTGCGACAGCCCGGCGTGCCGGAGCTCGAGGTCGCCTGGCGCTTCGATGACGCGGGGCCGGCGGTGGAGTTGACGGTGCGGCAGACGGGACCGACGACCTACCGGCTGCCGCTCGACGTCGAAGCGGTGCTCGGTGACGGCCGCGTCGTTCGCAGCCGGGTGGACGTTGCGGGCGAACGAACGGCGGCGTCGCTGCCTGTGCCGGCGCGGGCAGAGGAGCTGCGGATCGACCCGGACCGCTGGCTGCTGATGCGGTACATGGTGGAGGAGAGGTAAGGCGTCCCCGGGGCGGGCGCTACCATCGATCCGCCATGCCTCCAACGGCACCCACCGCAGCCACCGACTTTGAGCGCGCCCACGCCGGCAGCGCCTTCGGCACGGTCCTCGCCGATCCGCCCTGGCAGTTCACGAACCGCACCGGCAAGGTAGCGCCCGAGCACCGCCGCCTGAGCCGCTACTCGACGCTGACGCAGGAGGAGATCAGAGTGATTCCGGTTGCCTCCGCCTGTGCCGAAGCCGCCCACCTCTACCTTTGGGTACCCAACGCCCTCCTTCAGGAGGGCCTCGACGTGATGAAGCGCTGGGGCTTCACCTACAAGACGAACCTGGTCTGGCACAAGGTGCGCAAGGACGGCGGTCCCGACGGCCGGGGAGTCGGCTTCTACTTCCGCAACACGACGGAACTCGTCCTGTTCGGCGTGCGCGGCAGGCTCCGTACCCTTTCCCCCGGCCGCCGCCAGGTCAACATCATCCGCTCGCGCAAGCGGGAGCACTCCCGCAAGCCGGACGAGCTCTACGACATCATCGAAGCCTGCAGTCCGGGCCCCTACCTCGAACTGTTCGCTCGTGGCCGCCATTCGGAACGCTGGACCGCCTGGGGCGATCAGAGCGCGGACTACGAGCCGGACTGGCCCACCTACGCGAACACGAGCCGCGCCGCCCGCTGAAGGAGACGATCATGTGCAGGAACATCCGCGTCCTTTACAACTTCGAACCGCCTGCCAACGAAGAGGAAGTGCGCGCCGCGGCGCTGCAGTACGTTCGCAAGGTCAGCGGTTCGACGAAGCCGTCGCGCGCCAACGAGGCCGCCTTCGAACGGGCGGTCGAGGCCGTCGCCGAGGTGACTGCCCGGTTGCTCCGGGAACTCACGACGACGGCGCCGCCTCGCAACCGCGAGGCCGAAGCGGAGAAGGCGCGTGAGCGCTGGCGACGGCGCCAGCAGCGGATGGCGGGCTAGCCCTCCGCCGCCACCACCTCGTCGTAGTAGTCGATGACCCGCCGCACGTAGGCCCGCTTCTCGATGTAGCTGCCCGGGTAGAAGCTGCGCTTGAAGCCGTAGATGATCACGTTGCGCAGGTCCTCGAGCGACAGGTCGAAGGCCTCGCAGGCGGAGGCGATCTCCTTGGTTACGGTGGTGCGGGACATGAGGCGGTTGTCGGTGCACAGGGTGACCGAGAGCCGGTCCTTCATCATCCGGCCGAAGGGGTGGTCCGAGAACCTCTCGAGGCGCTGGATGCTCTGCAGATTCGAGGTGATGCAGACCTCGAGGGTGATCCGCCGGTCGCTGATGTACTGGGCGAGGCTGCTGATGTAGCGCTCGGGATCCCTGGCTGCCGCCGAGTCCGGGTTGTCGCGGCGGAGCCGGTCGGCGGCGTAGAGGTGGGTGCCGTGGCCGATGCGGTCGGCCTGAAGCAGCGTGATGGCCTGGAAGATGCTCTCCGGCCCGTAGGCCTCTCCGGCGTGGATCGTCTTCATCAGGAAGTGCTGCTGCGCGTACAGGAAGGCGTCGCGGTGCACCGCGGCGGGATTGCCCGCCTCGGCGCCGGCGAGGTCGAAGGCGACGACGGGCAGCCCGAGGCGGTCGCGCGCCTCGACGACGGAACGGGCCAGCGACAGCGAGGCGGCGGCGTAGATCTCCGGTCTGGTCCAGCCGTGGAGCGCGGTGAACAGCCCCCGGTAGTAGGGGCTGTGGCCGGCGCCGAACATGCGCAGGGCGCAGGCGATGATCCCGTAGCGGAAGGGCGGTTCGGCGCCGTTCCGGACGCTGTCGGTCGCTTCGTGTTCGCGCTGAACGCGGGCGAGCCCCCGGTCGACCGCGGCCAGCACGCCGGCGATGTCGAGATCGGGTCCGGTGTGGAGCTGCGGCGCCAGCCGCACCTCCAGGTAGCAGACGTTCTCGGCCAGGTTGTCGGCGCCGAGTTCGTAGGCGGCCCGTTCCAGAGCTTCAGCGGTGCATAGCGCGGGCGAGGTGTAGGAAAAGGCGCGCAGATAGTCCTCGAGGTCGTCGTAGCGCTCCTTGAAGACGAGGTCGAGGAGACCCTCCGGCGTTCGGGACGGGAGTTCCAGGCGGGCGTCGCGCGAAAGCTCGATCAGGGTGTCGAGCCGGAGCGAACCGTCGAGGTGAACGTGAAGGTCGGTCTTCGGCAGCTTGCCGATGAGATCGGCCCGGGAGAGCGGTGCGTTCAAGTCGGTAACATGCGCGGTCTGCATGGCGCAGTGTACAGCGGACCCGGAACACAGCGGATTCAGGCGGGGAGTGAGACGATGACGACCACCAGGCGTTCCTTTCTTCATGGCGTGGGCGGTCTCGGAGCAGCCGCTACCGGGCTCGGCGCGGCGGGCGCGGCGTTCGCGCGACCGGCGCGCGGCAAGGCGGTGCCCGCGAGCGACCGGATCCGCGTCGGCGCGATCGGCGTGAGAGGCATGGGCTCGAGCAACATGCGCTCGATGCTCGACATCGACGGGGTGGAGTGCGCGGCTCTCTGCGACGTCGACCGAAACGTCCTCGATGAACGGATCGAGGACTTCAAGAAACTGACCGACAGCAAGCCGGACGCCTACACCGACTACCGCAAGCTGCTCGAGGACAAAGACATCGACGCGGTGATCATCGCCACACCGGACCACTGGCACTGCAAGATCATGGTGGACGCCTGCGAGGCCGGGAAGGACGTCTACGTCGAGAAGCCGATGGCGAACTCGATCGAGGAGGTCCGCATCATGCAGCAGGCGGCCAGGGCCTACGGTCGGGTGGTCCAGGTCGGTCAGTGGCAGCGTTCGGGCAAGCACTGGCAGGACGCGATGGAGTACCTCTGGTCCGGCGAGCTGGGCCAGATCCGTACCGCCAGGGCCTGGGCCTACATGAGCTGGGACGCGCCGATGCCGGTGCCGGACTCGAAGCCGCCCAAGGGCGTCGACTACGACATGTGGCTTGGCCCCGCGCCGAAGCGTCCCTTCAACGAGCGCCGGTTCCACTGGGACTTCCGCTGGTACTGGGACTACGCGGGCGGCCTGATGACGGACTGGGGCGTCCACCTGATCGACATGGTGCTGATGGGCATGAAGGCGACCGCGCCCAAGTCCGTGATGTCCCTGGGTGGGCCGTTCGGCTATCCGGACAGCGCGATGGAGACGCCGGACACGCAACAGGCGATCTACGAGTACGACGACTTCACGATGGTCTGGGAGCACGGTCTGGGAATCGGCCTGGGTCCGCACCAGCGCGGACACGGCGTGTCCTTCGTCGGCAACAGGGGCACCCTGGTGATCGACCGCGGCGGCTGGGAGGTGCTTCCCGAGGTCGGCCGCGAGGACGGCAAGAGGTTCTACAAGACGCCCGCCATCCCCGATCGGGAAGCCTCCCGGAGTCAACGGGGTCTGGCCCAGCACACCGAGGATTTCATCGAGTGCATGAAGACCCGGGAGCAGCCCCGCTGCAACGCGGACGTCGGTGCTCTGGTCGCCGTGAACGCACACCTGGGCAACATCGCCTTCCGCACCGGCCGGCGGGTCTACTGGGACCACGAGGCGGGACGCTTCACCGGTGACGACGAGGCGAACGCGCTGCTCCGGGCCGAGTACCACAACGGCTGGCGGCTTCCCCAGGTGACGGGCGCCGAGGCGTCGGCCGGCTGAGGTGACCGAACTGGAAGACCGCCGGCTCGGCGCCGCGACCATCCTGTTCGGCGCCGGTGGCGGCAAGTACCCGGACAACAACGCCCTGCTGATCGAGGGCGCCGAGTCGACGATGCTCGTCGACCCGTCGCTCGGCGTTCGGGTCCGTGGCCGGAACGCTCTCCCGCCGGTCGACCTCGTTCTGCTCAGCCACTGCCACGAGGACCACACCGCCGCGTTGCCCCTGTTTCGGGACGCTCCGGTGTACGTCCACGAGGAAGATCTGCCGGGGCTGGTCGACTTCGACGGCTTCCTGAGCATCTTCGGTGTCGAGCCGGAGCGCCGCGAGGAGTACGGCCACTTTCTGAAGACGACGTTCTTCTACGAGCCGCGGCCGGACGCCGTGCCCTTCCGGGACGGCGACCTGTTTGACCTCGGCGGCGGCGTCTCGGTACGAGTCAACCACACCCCCGGCCATACCCGCGGCCACTGTGTCCTCCTGGTCGAGCCCGACGGCGTCCTGTTCCTGGGCGACATCGACCTGACCGGGTTCGGCCCGTACTACGGCGACGCCTGGTCGGACCTGGAAGCGTTCGAACGTTCGCTCGAACTGGTGCGCGGCATCGAGGCAAGGCACTACGTCACCGGCCATCACATCGGCCTGCTCGACGACCGCGACGCCTTTCTTGGTCGGCTTGACCACTACGTGGCCCGCATAGCCGACCGTGAACGCCGCCTGCTCGAGTGCCTGGCGGAGCCGCGGACGATGGACGAGATCGTCGCGCACCGCTTCGTCTACCGGCCTCACGACGAGGGAGCCGGTATCGCGAAGGCCGAACGGAACAGCATGCAGTTGCACCTCGACCGTCTCGAACGCGACGGCCGCGTCGAACGGGAGGGGTCGAAGTACCGCGCGGCTTGAGCAAGGCCGAAAGAAGAAAAGGGAGCGGTGGGAGGAGGGAAGGGAGTTCATCCGCGCGTTCTACGAGAACTGGCCGTCCAAGTTCCCGACGACCCTGATCTACGATGCGGAGGGTCGGCTCGTGGAGACCGTGATCGGCACGCGCACCTACCTCCAGTTCGCGAGGCTGTTCGAAGGGGCGCTCGAAACCGAGCCCTAGACCGGCCGAAGCACAGTTGCGGCGGCGACGGGTCTATACTGCGGGCCGGGTAGAGCCTGCTCCCACGGAGTCGGCCGCCGCGGGAACAGGAGGTTCGCATTGTCCGTCAAGACACCAGTCGCGATTGTCGTCTCGGCGGCGGCGCTGCTTGCTGCGCTGCCTGCCGTAGCACCGCCGGCGCTCGCCGAGGAGGCGGCGTCGGTGGAACATCTGCTCGAACCGGACACGATCCACCCGGCAACCGCCGAGCAGTTCAAGGCGGTGCTGGAACACCATCGCGGCAAGGTGGTCGTCGTCAACTTCTGGGCCACCTGGTGCATTCCGTGTCTGCAGGAGTTGCCGGAACTCGACCTCCTGCAGGAACGCTACGCCGATCGCGGCCTCGTAGTGCTGGCCGTATCGATGGACGATCCGGAAAAGCTCGAGGACCGGGTGCGTCCCTTCTTCGCCAAGCGGGCGCCGGGCCTCGTCTCCTACCTTGCGTCGGCAGGCGACGACTCGGTCGCCTTCGTCATGGCACTCGATCCGGAGTGGCCTGGAGCGTTGCCGACCACGATGTTCTTCGACCGAGCCGGAACGCTCGACAACATCCACCTGGGGCGGATGCTGTACTCGGAGTTCGAGGAGGCGGTGCTCGTGTTGCTCGGGGAGGGCGCCTGATCGCGCAAGCCAGGCGCGTGGAAGGCTGGCCCTGCCGAGAGCGCGGGGCGGGAATCGGGAAGTAGTCGCATCCGATCGGTGTTTGGCGGTAGCGGGAGGAACACCGATGTCAGAACTTGCTTTCGACCACTTCGAATTCACGGACGGCTACGGTCCCGAGAAGGTCGTCACCGTCTACGAGCCCCGTTGCGGCCTGGAGGGGATCGTCGTCATCGACAACAGCGCCGCCGGCCCCACGATGGGCGGAATCCGCATGGCGCCGGACGTCACCGTGGAGGAGGTGTGCCGGCTGGCGCGGGCCATGACCTGGAAGAACGCCATGGCGCGCCTGCGCCACGGCGGCGGCAAGGCGGGCATCCGGGCGAATCCGCGGACGGCGAACCGCGAGGCCCTGATTCGGCAGTTCGGCCGCGCGATCCGGCAGTTGACGGACTACATCCCGGCCCCCGACATGGGGACGAACGAGACCGCGATGGCCTGGATCCGCGACGAGGGGGGCCGCTCCGTCGGCCTGTCCAGGTCTCTGGGCGGGATTCCGCTCGACGAGAGCGGATCGACCGGTTTCGGTCTCGCCATCGCCGCCGAGGTGGCAGAGGAGGCGGGCGTGGTGGCGCTCGAAGGCGCCACCGTTTCCATCCAGGGCTTCGGCAACGTCGGGCGGCCGGCGGCCCGGTTCCTGGCCGAGCGGGGCGCGCGCCTCGTGTCGGTCACCGATCTCGACGGCACGATTCACGATCCCGACGGCCTCGACATCGACGAACTCGTGGCGACGATGGACGCGACCGGCGGCGTCACCGCGCACCCGCGTGGCCAAAAGGTCGAAGGCGACGCCTTCCTGGACCTGGAAGTCGACTTCTTCGTGCCGGCCGCGCGCCCCGATGTGATCGACAGCGGCAACGCCGGCCGGGTCGGCTGCAAGGTGGTGCTCCAGGGCGCGAACATCCCGGTGACGGCGGCGGGAGAGCGGATTCTCCACGACCGTGGCGTCCTCTCGATTCCCGACTTCGTGGCCAACGCCGGCGGCATCATCTGCGGCGCCGTCGAGTACGCGGGCGGCTCCGAGCGGCAGGCGTTCGAGAGGATCGAGGACACGATACGCCAGAACACGCGGGAGATCCTGGAGCTGGCCCGGGCCGAGGACTGCCTCTTGCGCGAGGCGGCGATGAGCATCGCCCAGCGCCGCGTCTCGGAAGCGATGGCCTACCGCCGAGCGGACTGACCCGCGCTGTAGCCTGCGGAGCATGAGGGCACACAACGTTCTGGCCGAACCGGCGGTCGACCGGCGCTCGGAGCGGCGCGGCGACGCCGAGTGGCTGGCCCGGAGACTGGCGGATCCGAGCAGCCAGTTGACCGTGGTCTGGCGCGAGCGCAGCCTGGTCCTCGACGCTCACACGGGAGACCGGGGGCCGGTTCCCGGCACGGTGGCGACCGTCGAGGCGGCCGGGCTGGTCGACGGCGCGGAGGATGTCGTGTTCCTGGGGGAAGCGGAGGGCGTCGCCTACTTCTCGGTCGACCTCTCCGAGAGGGAAGATCCGCTCGCCGGCCCGCTCAGGGGCGCCGGCCGCTTCGTCGAGCTGCGCCAGGTCGGCGCGGCGATGAGCGGCCGCGGCGCCAACCTCCTCGCCTATGCGCGCGCCATGGCCACCTGGCATCGCCGGCACCGCTTCTGCGGCCAGTGCGGCGCCGCGACCGAGAGCCGCAACGCCGGCCACCTGCGCGTCTGCACGGCGTGCGGCATCGAGCACTTTCCGCGCACGGATCCGGCCGTCATCATGCTCGTCCACACGGAGGCGAGCGATGGGGGCTCCTGCCTGCTGGGCCGGCAGGCCTCCTGGCCGGCGGGGATGTTCTCGGCGCTCGCCGGCTTCGTCGAGCCCGGCGAGAGCCTGGAGAGCGCGGTCGCGCGCGAGGTCCGGGAGGAAACCGGCATCGCGGTCGACACGGTCCGCTACCACTCCTCCCAGCCGTGGCCGTTCCCGACCTCGATCATGCTCGGCTTCTACGCGACCTCGCCCGGCGGCGACGTGCAGGTCGACACCGAGGAACTGGAACAGGCGGTGTGGGCGACCCGCTCCGAACTGGAGTACGCGCTCCGCGCCCGCGAAGTCCGTCTGCCGCCGCCGTTCTCGATCGCCCGCCGGTTGATCGACGACTGGTTGCGCGCCGAGCGCTGAGCGCTCGCGTAGCATTGTCGGTCCATGACCCTCGACTCCACGAATGGCGGCACGTCCTCGGTCGCGGTGACCGACCGCCTCGGCCGGCCGGTGCGCGACCTGCGCATCTCGGTCATTGACCGCTGCAACTTCCGCTGCACTTTCTGCATGCCGGCGGACCGCGAGTACAAGTTCCTGCCCAGGCAGCAGTTGATGACGTTCGAGGAAATCGAGCGCCTGGTCCGGCTCTTCGTGCAGCTCGGCGTCCGCAAGTTGCGGCTGACGGGAGGCGAGCCGTTGCTGCGCCGTGACATCGAGGATCTGGTCCGCATTCTGGCGGCGGTGCCCGGAGTCGAGGACCTCGCCCTGACGACGAACGGCGCCCTGCTGGCGAAGAAGGCGGCGGCGCTCGCCGAGGCCGGCCTCGACCGGGTCACGGTCAGCGTCGAGTCCCTGCACGACGACGTCTTCGGCCGCGTCACGGGATTGGGCCACGGCGTCGGCCAGGTGCTCGAGGGGATCGACGCTGCGGCCGATGCCGGCCTTGGCCCGGTCAAGATCAACACGGTCGTCATGAAGGGCACGAACGAGAACGAAGTCGCCGACATCGCCGGCTACTTCAAGGAGCGTGGCCACATCGTCCGCTTCATCGAGTTCATGGATGTCGGGACAGTGAACGACTGGAGCCTCGACCAGGTCGTCACTGCCTCGGAGATCGGCGACCGCATCGCCGAACGATGGCCCTTCGAACCCGTCGACCGCGCTCAAGCCAGCGACGTCGCTGAACGCTTCCGCTACCTCGACGACGGCGTCGAGTTCGGCGTCATCCCCTCGATCAGCCGCCCCTTCTGCGGCGACTGCGCCAGAGCCCGCCTCTCCTCCGACGGCCGGCTTTACACCTGCCTGTTCGCCGACACCGGCCCCTCGCTCCGGGACCGTATGCGCGCCGGCGCCACGGACGAAGAGCTACTCGCCTTCCTCGCCGCCCACTGGCGCCAGCGCGAAGACCGCTACTCCGAGGTCCGCGCCGAACGCCTCCGCGCCGGCCTGCAGCCTGCTCCCCAGCGCGTCGAGATGTTCCGCATCGGCGGCTGAGGCGTCGGCGGGAGTCGTCGGACGCACCCGCCTGCCCCAGGGGTCGGAGGGGAGGGTCCCAGCGGCCGCTCGCGCTTTCTGAGTGGATGAACGGTCGGCGCTCGCTGCGGTCGGCTGCGCTCCGGTTGGGCGTCGGTTCATGTGAGTGTGGCGGCCGTCGCTTGCCGACAGCCTCGCTGGGACCCTCCCCTCCGACCCCTGGGACAGGCTGGAGGCTGTACCGTGCTCACGGCGCTCCACATTGGGTGCGCCGGCGTCCTCGCCGGCTTCTGGAGCCGCGGGAGCATGCAGAGATCGAATGCACCCCGGGGAGGACATCGCCGACGTGACTGTTCGCTGACCTACTGGTGACTTGGCTGGAAGAGGGTCGTTCCGGCGTTGACCGTCGGCGGACTCGGCCAGTAGCCTCCCGGCGATGACGACGGTTGATCAGGCGGCGGAACCCAAAGACGGGCTGTCGCGGCGCGACGAGCCCGTTACTCGTGGCGACCTGGCAGTCTTGGCAGCCGAGATACGCGCCGAGATCGCCGGTTTGCGGTCCGAGATCGCGGCGCTGGAATCGCGCCTCCTGTGGCGGCTTCTCGGCGGTGGTGGCGCGCTGCTGCTCCTGTCCCGTCTCGCCGACTTCCTCACATGACTCGATCCGACCTAGCCGAATTGCGTCGCGACTTGGCCGCGATGGAGGCTCGTCTCACCTGGCGCATGGTGCTGATTGCCGCCGCCGCTGTCTTTGTCACAACGCTGGATCGCCTGCTCGCCTAGGCACCTCCAGACCGCTCTCTTTGAGAACGCGGTCCATGATCCCCTGCTCACAGCAGCCCTCGATGAACAGGGCCAGAGCCTCCCGCAGCATGGTCATGGCTTCTTCGGCCGTGGAGCCTTGGCTCGCTACCTGAAGCTGCGGGCACGACGCGACCCACGCGTCCCGCTCGCGGCGCACTTCAGCCGGAAGTTCGATACCGAGGCCGGTGCGCGTCACGCCGAAGCTCCTGGGGCGAGACGCAACCTAGCACGCGGCTGGCGTGTCACTCGTGACTCACGTCGCAATGCCGGACGACATCCAGCCTGAAGTGGGTCCGCGGGGGGAGGGTCCCAGCGGGCTGGAGACAAGCGACTGCCCGTGTCCCTCCATTGACCGATCTCTTTCGGAGCGCAGCCGACCGAAGCGAGCGCCAGGCTTCCCCATCCACCAGGAGGGCGCGCACCCATGTGGCGCGTCCCTGCGCCACATGCGTCGCAGTCCGCGCGCCCGCTGGCGGACGCGCGGATGCCGCGTCCGTCTGGGACCCTCCCCCCGCGGACGCGCTTCAGGCGTGTGTCACCGGAGCCCGCATCCGTCCGTGAACGCTTCACTTACGCGAATTCCGGTACAGTGCCGCGCATGTGTAGCCGCAAGATTGGCGCGGTCGCGTGAGTACCCGTCCGCTGCTGGCGGCAGCGGAGGGCGAGCGGGACCGCAAGGCTGAGCACATCCGGCTGGCGCTGGATCGGCGGATGCAGGTCGAGCGCAGCTACTTCGACGACTACCGGTTCGAGCACAGGGCGCTGCCGGAGATCGATTTCGACGACGTCCGGATCGGCTGCGGCTTCCTGGGGCGGGAGCTTGAGGCGCCGTTGCTCATCTCCTGCATGACGGGGGGGACGGGCGCCGCGGAGGAGATCAATCGCCGCCTGGCCGAGGCGGCCGAGGCGAGGCGGGTCGCTCTCGGGGTCGGTTCGCAGCGCAAGGCGATCGACGATCCGGAGACCGCGGCGACGTTCCGGGTGCGGGAGTTCGCGCCCAACGTGCCGATCCTGGCCAATCTGGGTGCGGTGCAACTGAACTACGGCTACGGCATCGACGAGTGCCGCCGGGCCGTCGACATGATCGAGGCGGACGCCCTGGTGCTGCACCTGAATGCGCTGCAGGAGGCGCTGCAGCCGGAAGGCCAACTGAACTTCCGGGGACTGCTGCCGAAGATCGCCCGGGTGGTCGAGGCGCTGGACGTGCCGGTCGTTGTCAAGGAGATCGGTTGCGGCGTTTCGGCCGCGGTCGGCCGGCAACTCGCCAACGTCGGCGTCCGGATCCTGGACACGGCCGGAGTGGGAGGCACGAGCTGGGCGCGCATCGAGGCGGCGCGAGCCGACGAGGTGGCGCTGGGCGAGCGCTTCGCCGATTGGGGAGTGCCGACGCCGGAGTCGATCCGCCAGTTGGCGGCGGTGCCCGGCGTGCAGGTGATCGGCAGCGGCGGCATCCGCTCCGGCGTCGACGCGGCGAAGGCGCTGGCTCTCGGCGCGGACATCGCCGGTATGGCGTTTCCGTTCCTGGAGGCGGCCAACGCGTCGACGGAAGCGGTCGTCGACCGGATCTCCCGCACAGCTTTCGAGATGCGGGTCTGCATGTTCTGCACCGGCGCGGCCGACCTGTCGGCGCTCCGCCGCGTGCCACTCCTGAAGGAGACGGGCGATGGCTGATCGGCCAGTGTCCGGCTCGGAACTGGCGCCCGAACTCGAGGCCGCGGCGGCAGAGATCGCCGGCTCGGAGCGCGGCTTCCACAGGCCGCCGCGCGGCCTCGACGCGGCGGGACAGGCCGCGGTGCGGCGCCGGGCTCTGGACCTGGCGACTGGCAGCGGTCCGCTCACGGCGATCGGCAGCTACGCCCTGGACGGCGAACGGGCGTCTACCCAGAACTGCGAGAACTTCATCGGCGCCGCTCAGGTGCCGATGGGCGTCGCCGGACCGGTTCACGTACGGGGGAGCGAGATCGACGGCACGGTCTGCGTGCCGATGGCGACCACCGAGGGGGCGCTGCTTGCCAGCGTGAACCGCGGCTGCCGCGCGATCACGGCGGCGGGCGGCGCGACCGTCTTCGTCGAGGACGTGGGCATGACCCGGGCTCCGGTCTTCCGCACCTCGGGGATCGAGGACACCCGGCGACTGCTCGAGTGGCTGGAACCCAACGAGGAGAGGATTCGCGCCAAGGCACAGGAGACGAGCCGCTACCTGAAACTCCTGGAGATCCGTCCATCGGTCGTCGGCAGCACGGTGTTTCTGCGCTTCCGCTTCGCCACCGGCGACGCGATGGGCATGAACATGGTGACGATCGCCTGCGACCGCGTCGTGTCCGAGTTGATCGAGCCGGAAACCGGTGCCCAGTGCGTGGCGCTGTCGGGGAACTACTGCGTCGACAAGAAACCCTCCGCGGTCAACTACCAGCTCGGTCGCGGCAAGCGGATTCACGCCGAGGTCGTGCTCGACGAGACGACCGTGCGCAAGGTCCTCAAGTCGGAGGCGAAGGCGCTCCAGGACGTGGCCTATCGCAAGAACCTGCTCGGTTCCGTGGCGGCCGGCGCGCTCGCCTTCAACGCGCAGTTCGCGAACGTGCTGGCGGCGGTCTTCGTAGCCTGTGGCCAGGATCTCGCGCACGTCGTCGAGGGCGCGATGGGTGTCGCCTCGTTCGAGGCCAGGGAGGACGGCTCGGTCTACGCGTCCGTCTACATGCCGGATTGCCCGCTGGCCGCGATCGGCGGCGGCACCGGTCTCGACACCCAGCGCGAGGCGCTCGAGGTGATGGGCGTGCGGCCCGACGCGGAGCGACCGGGCGCGGCGGTGCGCCGGCTGGCCGAGATCGTCGGCGCCGTTGTGCTGGCCGGCGAACTCTCCCTGACCGCGGCGTTCACCTCGCGCGATCTGGCGCGGGCCCACGAGCGGCTGGGCCGCTCCAGCGCCGCAAGCGCGGGTTGAACCGGAAGCACCGGCGTGGCTGCCGCCTGTCCGCGGGCCGTAGGGAAGGGTCCCCAGCGGCCGCTCACGCTCCCTGGGTGGATGGGAGTTTGGCGCTCGCTCCGCTCCGCTCGCTCCGGTAGGGCTCGGTTTCGGGGGCGTTCGCGGGAGTCGCTCGCTCCGAGTCCGCTGGGAACCCTTCCCTACGGCCCGCGGACAGGCTGGATACGGTCGGACTTTCGGGTCGCTCGATGACCGGGGATGTGGCGTCCGCGGTGCGGTTGAGCGTGCCGGGCAAGGTGATCCTGATGGGGGAGCATGCGGCGGTGTATGGCCGGCCGGCGGTTGTGGCGGCGGTGGGGCGTCGGCTGGCTGTCGAAGGGGATCTGGAGTGGCCGGCCGGTAAGGCAGAGAGCGGCCGGGTCCAACTTGACTTGCCCGATCTCGGCCTCGACGAGGAACACTCCTGGGGGGCTATCGACGAGTTCACCGGGCGGGCGCGTCGGCGGTGGCAGGCTTTCCGTCGGGGTGAGGCGTCTTTTCGGCCGGCGGACGAACTGAGTGCTCTTGTCCGGATCGCGGTCGGGGAAGCGGTGACTTCGCTGCCTGCACCAGCGGCGAGCAGGCTGCGCGGGCGGACATTGGGACTGCGGTTGCGGTCCCAGCTTCCGGTTGGTGCTGGCCTAGGCAGCTCGGCCGCGGCCGCGGTTGGAGTGGTTGCTGCCGTCCGGGCACTAGCAGGGAGCCGGGTTCGCTCACCCGACGAACTCGCGGCGATTGAGGCGGCGGCGCTGGAAGTTGAGCGGCGGCAGCACGGTTTCCCGTCGGGGATCGATAGCGGCACGGTGCTGCGTGGTGGTGTCCTGCTCGTCCGCCGCGAAGGGGACAGGTTGCGATTCGACGACTTGCCGCGGCCGGAGTGGCTTCGCGGCGAGGTCGAGATCCTCGACAGCGGGACGCCCGGCCAGACGACTGGCGCGGTGGTCACGGCCGTGCGCCGGCGCTACGACAACGAACCCGAGCGGACGGCCGCGGTGTTCGACCGCATCGAGGCGGCGGTTGAGTCTTTTCGCGCGGCGCTCCGGGACGGCGGTCCGCGGGCGGCGGCGGCCGCCATTGCCGACGGTCATCGCGCCCTGGTCGAACTCGGCGTTGTGCCGCCGGCGGTCGCTCGCCGGATCGCCTCGGTGGAAGCTGCCGGGGGCGCGGCGAAGATCTCCGGGGCCGGGGCTCTCGAAGGCGAGTCGGCCGGTGCGCTGATCTGCATGCTGGCCGGCCGATCCGCCGGGACGATCGATGGCATCTCCGGGCTCGAGCCTGTGAACGCGGCGATCGGCGCCGGTGGCCTGAGGTTCGAGAGTCGGACCGTCGATCGACGGTAGGCTCCGGGAGAGATGAGCTCCGTGTTGGAACCGGCCCATGAGCCTGGGCCCGTGACCGCCGAGGCGCCTTCGAACATCGCCTTCATCAAGTACTGGGGCGCCCGGGATCTCGAGGGGCCGGTTCCCTTCAACCGTTCGCTGTCAATGACCCTGGACGCCTGCCGGTCGATCTGCTCGGCGTCTCCCCTGGCC
The DNA here is from genome assembly GCA_009836625.1 of Holophagales bacterium. Classification (GTDB taxonomy): domain Bacteria; phylum Acidobacteriota; class Thermoanaerobaculia; order Multivoradales; family Multivoraceae; genus Multivorans. Next base: position 202,308 of record VXVC01000007.1, on the reverse strand, counting down.
GGCGGACAGGACGACGAGATCGTTTGGCTCGAGGAACCAGGCGCCGGCCGTTCAGGGGCCGCCGGGGAAGCGCCGCCGGCCTTCGTCGAGCGTACGCGGCGGCACCTGGACCGGCTGCGCGAGTGGTCGCGGCAGACGGCGGCGCCGTACACGGGTGGGTTCCGGATCGCGACCGGCAACACCTTCCCGGCGGCGGCCGGGATCGCCTCTTCCGCTTCGGGCTTCACCGCCCTGACCCTGGCCGTGACGGCCGCCATGGGCTTCGACCTGCCGCCGCGGACCCTGTCCGCCCTGTCGCGGAGCAGCGGCTCGGGTTCGGCCGCGCGCTCGGCCTACGGCGGTTACGTGGAGTGGCCCGACGGGGACGACAACAGTGCGCTTCAGGTTCTGGACGAGGACGCCTGGCCGCTCTGCGATGTGGTCGCCGTCGTCGAGACCGGCGCCAAGAAGGTGTCTTCACGCGACGGGCACCAGCTCGCGGTGAGCAGTCCGTACTTCGCGCCGCGTCTGGACGCGCTCGAGGAGCGCCTCGAACAGGTGCGCGTCGCGCTAAGAGAGCGCGACTTCGAGGCCCTGGGACCAGCGGTCGAGGAGGAGGGAATCGACCTCCACCTGATCGCGATGTCGTCCAGGCCTCCCGTGTACTACTGGACACCGGGCACGATCGAGGTGCTGGCCGCGGTCCGCGATCTCCGCGCGGACGGCGTGGCCGCCTACGCCACGATGGATGCCGGCGCGAATGTCCACGTGATCTGCCAGCCGGCCGACGAAGCGCGGGTGGCGGAACGGCTCGTGGCTCTCGGCAGCGTCGAGCGGGTGCTGCGCGATCGCACCGGCGGTCCGCCGGCGTGGCGCCGCGGAGCCGGGCTTTGAGTGCGGCCGCCGCCGGACGCCGCGCCCCGGACGGGCGATTGGACGTCACGCTGGTCAAGCTCGGCGGCAGCCTGATCACGGACAAGACGAAACCGCGCACGGTCGCGAAGGAACACCTGCGGCGGCTGGCGGCCGAGATCGCGGCCGGTTGGTCGGGGGACGGCCTCGTCGTCGGTCACGGCAGCGGTTCCTTCGGACACCCGGAGGCCCGCGCGGCCGGCCTCGCCGGGGGCGGAGGCGGCGACCGTCCAGACCTGGACGTGGACCGGATGGGCGTAGCGCGCACGCAGTCCGCGGCCATCGAGCTCCACCGGCAGGTCGTCGGAAGTCTGGTCGAGGCCGGCGTGCCGGCCTACTCGCAACTGCCGTCCGGCTTTCTGACCGCATGTGACGGGGAGCCCGACGGGCCGCCGCCCGCACCGCTTGCCGCGGCGCTGCGGCAGGGCCTGGTGCCGGTCACGATGGGCGATGTCGTCGTGGACCGGACGCGCGGGGCCTCGATCGCGTCGACGGAGACGGTGTTCGACTTCCTTGCCCGCGCCCTCGTTCCGCTCGGTATCGAGGTGCGTCGGGCGGTGTGGCTCGGTGCCACGGCCGGCGTTCTGGACGGCGCGGGCCGGCTTGTTCCCCGCATCGACGCGGCGAACATCGGCGCGGTGTCGGAGGCTGCAGGCGGCTCGCCGGCGGTCGATGTCACAGGTGGCATGGAGCATCGTCTGGCGACCGCGTGGGCGCTGGCGCGGCGGGGCGTCGAATCGCTCATCATCGACGGGCGCCGCCCCGGCCTTCTCGAGTCGGTGCTGCGCCAGCCGGACGGGGAGGCGGAGAGCGCCGGTACACTCGTGCGTCCGAGCGAGGTCGAAGATGCGCGCCAGTAGCACCGTCGAGGACTACCTGAAGTGCATCTTCCTGGCGGAGCACGAAGCCCGGATGGAGGGTGCGCAACTCGTGCCGATGGGACGGATCGCGGCGCGCCTCAAGGTCGCTCCCGCCTCCGTCACGGCGATGATGAAGACCCTCGCTGAGTCCGGGCTGATCTCCTACGAACCGTACAGCGGAGTCCGACTCCTGCCGGCCGGTCGCAAGCTGGCGACGCACGTGCTCAGGAGGCATCGGCTGATCGAGCTCTTCCTGGTCAACGTGATGGGGTTCGACTGGAGTGAGGTCCATTCCGAGGCCGAGTTGCTCGAGCACTCCGTTTCCGGACGGATGATCGAGCGAATGGACGAGATGCTCGGCCATCCGTCGGTGGATCCCCACGGCGATCCGATTCCGAGCGCCGATGGCCACATCGAGCTCGTCGATCATCCGAGCCTGTTGAAGTGCTCCTTGAACCGTGTCGTCGAGGTGGTCCGGGTGACGGACCAGAACGCCGAGTTCCTGCGCTTCGCGGAGCGCGAAGGGTTGATGCCCGGCAGCCTGGTCGAGGTGGCGGCGCGGGACGAGACGGCCGGCAGCGTTGCCGTGGTCTCGGATGCGCGCGAGTTCAGCCTGGGCTTCCCCGCCGCGTCCAAGGTGCTCGTGCGGGAAGCAGCGAGCTAGGCGTCGGCGCCGGCGGCGACGACGAAGAGCGGCTGGCCGCCGTCGACCGTCTGGCCGACCTCGACGAGGAGTCGCTCGAGCCGCCCGTCGATCTCCGACTGGATCTCGTTCTCCATCTTCATCGCCTCGAGCACGACGACGCCCTGCCCCGAGGTCACCTCGTCGCCCTCGGCCGAGAGCACGGCCGTGACGCGGCCGGGCATGTAGGCGGTCGCCTCGAACGTGCCGGCGGCTCCCTGCTGCGCCGCCTCCCCGAGAGCCCGCGAGCGGGGATCGATTACCTTCAACTCGGCGCCGTCGACGTCGTAGACGCCGTTGCCGAGCGAGCGGACGCTCTGCGTCGCCTGACGCCCGTTGACGATCACGCTCAGGACGTCCGGCCGCCCCAGGGTGGCGGCGTCCACGCGGTACTCGCGGTCGTCGACGGCGACGGTCCAGTGGCCGTTCGCCTCGGCGCGGACCTCGACGCGGACCTCCTCCGCGGCGCGGGCGACGATCAGTTCCAAGTCGTGCCCCTCCGGGCGTCGCGCCGGGCCGCGAGCAGCCAGTGCGACCGCGGAGCGCTGCCGCCGGCCGCGGTTCCGTTCGCCTCGGCCCGTTTCAGGTGGGCAAGGACGGCGGCGAGGACGGGAAGGTCGGTCTCCAGGGCGTCGTCGTCCGGCGCGTCCGGCCGCAGCTCGCCATTCTCGAGCTTGCGATCCAGCATCGAGATGTCCATGTTGCCGGTCACGAAGTCCTCGTCCTCGAGCAGTTGCTCGAAAAGGGGCAGGTTGGTGCGGATTCCCTCCACCCGGGTTTCGGCGAGTGCCCGCCTGAGGCGAGCCAGGGCGTCGTTCCGGTCGCGCCCCCAGACGATCAACTTGGCCAGCATCGGGTCGTAGTGGATCGTCACCTCCGAGCCCTCGTACACGCCGCAGTCGTTGCGAACGCCCGGGCCCTCCGGCAGTTGGAGCAGTTCGATCCGCCCTGGCGAAGGAGCGAAGTTGCGGAACGGATCCTCCGCGTACAGCCGGACCTCGACCGCGTGCCCCCGGGGCTCCGTGCCGTTCTCCAGGGCCTCCGGCAGCGCCTCGCCGGCCGCGATGTCGAGCTGGGCGGCGACGATGTCGATGCCGGTGACCAGCTCGGTCACGGGATGCTCGACCTGGATCCTCGTGTTCATCTCCAGGAAGTAGAACTCTCCCCCGGGATCGAGCAGGAACTCCACCGTGCCCGCGCCGACGTATTGCACGGCGGCCGCGGCGCGAACCGCCGCCTCGCCCATGCGGCGGCGGAGGTCCGCGTCGACGACGGGCGACGGCGCCTCCTCGACCACCTTCTGATGCCGTCGTTGCAGGGAGCACTCCCGTTCGCCGAGAGAGACGATCCGTCCGTGCCGGTCGCCGAGGATCTGGATCTCGACGTGGCGGGGCCGCTCGACGAAGCGCTCGATGTAGACCGAGGCGTCATCGAAGCTGGCGCCGGCCTCCGAGGTCGCGCCCCGGAAGGCCGCTTCGAGTTCGCTTTCCTCCCGTACCAGCCGCATGCCCTTGCCGCCGCCGCCGGCGGAGGCCTTGAGCATCACCGGATAGCCGATCTCGGCTGCCGCTTCGCGGGCCGCTTCCGCGGAGGCCAGAGGATCGGTGCCGCCCGGCACGATGGGTACGCCGGCCGCGGTCATCAGGCGCCGGCTTTCGATCTTCGAGCCCATCGCGGCGATCGCCGCGGAGGGCGGCCCGATGAAAGTAATGTCGCGTTCCTCGCACAGGCGCGCAAAACCGGCGTTCTCGGACAGAAAGCCGTAGCCGGGGTGGATCGCGTCGGCGCCGATGGACGCGGCGAGGTCGACGATTCTCCCAGCCTGAAGGTAGCTCTCGATCGAGGGCGCGGGGCCGATGCAGTGGGCCTCGTCGGCCATCTGCGTGGCGAGGCCGGCGCGGTCCGCCTCCGAGTAGACGGCGACCGAGACGATGCCGCGCTCGCGGAGCGCACGGATCACCCGTACCGCGATTTCGCCGCGGTTCGCGACGAGCACCTTCTTCAGGCCGTTCTTCATGCCAGAGCGGGCATCCTAGTAGCTTGCGCCGCGGAACGCAGCGAAGCAAGTGCGCGGCTCAAGCTACTGGGAGAGGACGGGATGGGCCGAAACACGGAGCCTGCGAGGGGTTTCGGGGCGCTAGTAGAGGCGAAGGGCGATAGTGTCTGACCGGGCCAACGGAACAGGAGGTATGTCCATGCAACACAGTCTCGGACCGGAAGCTTCGAGCAGCGGCAACTGGGGTCCCCTGGTCACCAGGAAGTCCGTGATGCGGTCCGGCTTGGCCGCGCTGCTCGTTGCTCCCTTCACGGTGTCGTCGCTGGCTGCGGGGCGCGGGCAGGAGTCCGGAGGCTCGGAGGCCGAGTCGTCGGACCTGGCGGAAGGTCGGGGCGCCACGGACGAAGAGATCGTTCTCGGAGTGTCCGCCGCCTTCTCGGGTCCGTCCAGGGGGCTCGGCACGGAGCTCTACCGCGGCGCCATGGCGTACTTCAACAACGTGAACGAGAACGGCGGCATCGAGGGCCGAAGGGTCAGCCTGAAGTTGTACGACGACGGCTATCAGCCGGATCCGTGCGTCCAGAACACGATGAGGCTGATGCTGGAGGACAAGGTGTTCCTCCTGTTCGGCTACGTCGGGACGCCGACCGTGACCCGGGTCCTGCCGATCCTGAAGAAGTTCCAGGACGAGAAGATCTTCCTGTTCTTCCCGTTCACCGGCGCCCAGCCGCAACGCGAGCCGCCCTACGGCGAGTTCGCGTTCAACCTGCGTGCCTCGTACAACCAGGAGACGGCGGGTTTGGTGGACAACCTGGTGCGGATTGGCAGGCGGCGAATCGCCGTCTTCTACCAGATCGACGCGTACGGGCGGAGCGGCTGGGCCGGCGTCAGGGCGGCGCTGGCGAAGCACGGCGAGCGACTCGCGGGCGAGGCGACCTACAGCCGGGGCGAGAAGTTCACCGGCAGTATGAGGAAGCAGGTCGAGATCCTTCAGGGCGTCTCGCCGGACGCCGTCATCTGTATCGGCGCCTACGCCGCCTGCGCCGCGTTCGCGCGCGACGCCGTCGACCTCGGACTCGACGTGCCGATCGCCAACCTGTCCTTCGTCGGCAGCGAGAACCTGCTGAAGCTCCTGACTGAGGGGCAGGACGACGCTGAGAGATACACCCGGCAGTTGATCAACTCCCAGGTGGTTCCCAGCTACGAGGACACCTCGATCCCCGCGGTCCAGGAGTACCGGGACCTGATGGCGCGCCACGACCCACAGGTGCCGGCCGACCTGGTGCAGGAGGAGTACGCGCCGTTCCCGCACAGCTTCGGCAGCCTCGAGGGGTTCCTGAACGCCAAGCTGTTGGGGGAGATTCTGCGGCGGCTGGGGCCGGACCCGGACCGGACGGGGCTGGAAGAGGCGGTCTTTTCCATCGAGGACTTCGATCTCGGGATCAGCGAGCGCGTGTCCTTCGGTCCCGACCGGCGGCAGGGACTGCAGAGCGTCTACCACACCGTCGTCGAGGATGGCCGGTTCGTTCCGCTCGACGACTGGGGCGCCAGGTTCGGTTGAGATGAGAATCCGCAGGCTGTTCAAGTGGACGAGGTTCGGCATCTTCGCCGTCTTCGGCCTGATCGTCCTGTCGACCTCGATCCTCTGCATCTACACCGTCGACACCGAGCTGTCGGCGGAGTATGAGGTCAACACCCAGAACATCGCCAAGACGATCGCGGACTCGAGCGCCGGCATTCTCCTGAACCAGAATCTCGCGACTCTGCAGTCGCTGGTCGACCAGTTCCTCGAGGTTCAGGGCATCCGGTACATCTACATCACCAGCGAGACCGGCGAGTTCCTGGCGCACACCTTCGTTCCCGGCATCCCGGAAGAGATTCTCGAGAGCGATCACAGCAACACGGCGCCGGTTGAACGGAGCCTGCCCGGGATGGGCGACTTCATCGAGGTCGGCAGCCCGATCCTGGCCGGAGTCGCCGGGACCGTTCATGTCGGTATGGACCTCGACGTCGTCGCGCTCAAGATCCAGCGGGCGATCGGCCAGCAGGTCTACCTGATCAGCGTCATGCTGGTGCTCGGCGTGCTGGCGTCGATCTGGTTCGTCAACCTGGCCGCCAAGCCGCTGGGCGAACTCCTCGCCTACGCGGTGGAGCTGGCCAGGGACGGAGAGAACGACGAGCTTGGCGAGCGCGACCTCCTGGCCCGCGACGACGAGGTGGGCCACCTGGCGCGCCTGTTCCTTCACGTGTCGCGGCAGGGCGCCGGCCGAGGTCTGCCTGCGCGCGTTTCGGGCGCGGAGTAACTCCGGCGTGCGGCTCCACAGAACCGTCATCGCGCTGCTCTGCACGACGCTCCAGTTGTGCTTCGGCACGGTGTACGCCTGGAGCTTCTTCCAGACGATGCTGGTCCGGCAGGCGGGGTGGACCTTCTCGCAGACGGCCTGGGCCTTCAGCATCACGATCTTCACGCTGGGTGTGTCGGCGGCCTGGGCCGGGCAGGTGCTGCCGCGGCTGGGGCCCAGGAAGCTCGCCGTGATCGGCAGCATCCTGTTCTCGGGCGGCTACGTGATCGCGGCAGCCGCACTCCGCCTGGACATGCTGCCGCTGTTCTACGTCGGCTATGGCGTGGTCGGCGGCGCCGGCATCGGTCTCGGCTACGTGACGCCGGTCGCGACGGTGGCCAAGTGGTTCCCGGACCACAAGGGACTGGTCACCGGGATCGTCGTCATGGGGTTCGGTGTCGGCGCCTTCCTGCTCAGCAAGGGACTGGCGCCGTTGCTGGTGCTGCGCACGGGCGAGGACCTGTCCCAGGTGTTCCTCTGGCTCGGCATCACGTTCGCCTGCCTCCTGATCCCCTGCAGCCTGCTGCTGAGCGATCCGCCCGTACCCTCGGATCTGGTGAAGTCCGTGGCCGGGCCCGCCGCCGAGACGGCGTCCGCGGAAGACGACACGGCCGTCAGGACCTATCTCGGTTCCCAGCAGTTCGTGTTCATGTGGATCGTCTTCTTCTTCAACATCGCGGCCGGCATCACGGTGATCAGTTTCCAGTCCGAGCTGCTCCAGGAGGTCTGGGGTCTCTCCGACCCCTCGCTCGAGCCGGCGACCTTGGCGGGGTACGGGGCCACGCTGATCGCGATCAGTTCGCTGTGCAACGGGGTGGGAAGGCTGTTCTGGGGCTTGCTGTCGGACCGTATCGGCCGCGTGAAGGTGTTCCGGATCCTGCTCGCGAGCCAGATGGTCGTGTTCGGCGTGCTCATGACCGAAACGAATCCCTGGATCTTTTCGATACTCGTCTGCTACGTGCTGCTTTGCTTCGGCGGCGGATTCGCCACCATGCCGCCCTTCGTCCTCGACGTGTTCGGTTCGCGGAAGATGTCCTCGATCTACGGCGCCGTGCTGACCGCGTGGGCGGCCGCCGGGATCGTCGGTCCGGTCTACCTGGGCTACCTCAAGGATGTCTACCCCGATCGCGCGGTCATGTACTGCTTCCTGGTCGGGATCCTCATGCTGGGTGGCGGCTTCCTCTTCTCCTACCTGCTGACCGACGACCGGATGCGCCTGGGACGCCCGACGCTCGAGGGGACCCTCCGCGAGTTCGGGATCCCCGTTTCCGGCCGCGGCTAGGGGCCCCGTGCCGCTCTTCAGGTCGCTCCGGCCGGCGCAGTGGAGCAAGAACGTCTTCGTGCTGGCGCCGGCGACGTTTGCCGGCAGCCTCCTGGATCGCGGCACGCTGGAGGCGTCGGCGATCGCCTTCCTCGCCTTCTGCGCCGCGGCCAGTGCCGTCTACCTGTTCAACGACCTCCGCGACCGCGAGCAGGACCGCCGCCATCCGCGCAAGCGGTTGCGGCCGGTGGCGTCCGGCGCCCTCGGCGCGACGCCCGCCGCCGCGACGGGCGTCGCCCTTGCCGCCGCCGGGCTGATCGCGGCCTGGACGCTCAACCGGGAGACGGCGCTCCTGGTCGGCCTCTACCTGCTGGCGAACCTCCTGTACAGCCTGTGGTTGAAGGAGATCGTGATCGTCGACGTGATGGTGCTGGCGAGCGGCTACGTCATCCGGGTGGTGGTCGGAGCGACCGCCGTCGGGGTCACGGTCTCCGCGTGGCTGCTGCTCTGTACGGTCTTCCTGTCGCTGTTCCTGGGATTCTCCAAGCGCCGCCACGAACTCGTGCTGCTTCCGGACGACGCCGGCGAGCAGCGGGCGGTTCTCGATCACTACAGCCCGACGTTCCTGGACCAGATGATGAACGTCGTGACGGCTTCGACGCTGCTGTCCTACGCCCTCTACACGACCGCCGACGAAACCGTCATGCGCTTCGGCGACTACGGCCTGGTGTGGACCGTTCCGTTCGTGCTGTTCGGCATCTTCCGCTACCTGTACCTGATCCACAAGGCGGACAACCCGAAACAGCGGAACCCGACCGAGCTACTTCTGTACGACGTCCCCTTCCTGGTGAACGTGGGGCTCTACACCCTGGCCGTCTTCCTCATCGTCTACCTGCCGGGGCCGGCGCAGTAGCGACAGCACCCAGGGCATGGCCAGCACCCCGACCGCGACCGCGAACCACAGGGTGGCGGCGCGGACGATGACGGTCGAGGCCATCGCGGCGTCGAGAGCGACGCCCTGGCTTTCCAGCAGCAGGACGAGCGACCCCTCCGCGGCGAGCAGGCCGCCGGGGATCATCGAGGCGGCGCCCGCGACGCTTGAGGCCGCGTAGTCGAACACCGAGGCCAGCACGGGCACCGAGGGCGCGTAGTGACGAACGACGAGCGCGCAGCCGATCCCCTCGGCAGCCCACGCCGCGGTGGACAGGGCGAGGCCCGGCACCAGCATCCTGGGCTCCACGAGTTTCGTGAATGCCTGGTGAATGTCGATCAGCAGGGCGGCGCGGCCCCTGGCGAGGCGACTTCTGGCCAGCAGGGGCAGGAGTCGTCTCGTGAGGGGACCGTAGGCCACGACGACCGCGGCGCCGGCCGCGACGAGGACGATGGCAGCGACGAACGAGCGCTGACCGGTGAAGACGAAGACCGACGACAGGAGCAGGAGCAGGACGGCGAGCACGTCGAGCAGCCGTTCGGTGACCACGACGGCGATGACCGGACGGGCCCGTCCGCCGCCGAACTCGCGCGCCAGCCAGGCCTTGGCGAGTTCGCCGGCCTTGCCCGGAGTCACCGCGAGCAGGAAGCCGGTCAGGAAGATGGCGAGACTGCGGCTCCAGTGCAGGCGGACGTCGAGTTGCCGCAGGTACATCTGCCAGCGAACGAAGCGCAGCCAGTAGTTGACCGCGGACAGCAGCAGCACGACGACCAGCGTCGAGACGCTGAAGTCCCGGATCAGATCGCGGATCTGCTCGAAGTCGCCGACAAAGCCGAGCACGGCGAAGGTGACCGTGCCCAGCAGGAGCAGGATCAGCAGGCCCCTTCCGATGCCGCGGAACGGCTGGTGGTTGGAGAGCTGCACGAGCGGCGACATGGACGCTAGCAGCTTCGTGACCGTACAGCTCAGGTGGGAGGCGCTAAGCTGATTCCGCAGATGTCGAGCGCGAAGTCGAAGGCGCGGCACCGCCTGGCTGCCCGGATCGTGCTCTATGGAGCGTTGCTCGCGGCCGTCGCGTTCGCCGTCGTGGTTTCCCGGCGGACGGCGCCGCCTCCGGTCTTCGACACGAGCTGGCAGGATGTCGACTTCGAGGCGGACGAGAACGTCCGGCGCCTTCAGGATCTGGTGCGGATCGACACGACGCCGGACACCGGTCGCGAGATCGATGCCGCGCGCTACCTCGCCGGCATCCTGGAGGAGGCGGGCATTGCCGTGGAGATCGAGCGGCACGAAGGCGCCAGGGCGAACCTGTGGGCGATCCTCGAAGGCGAGAGCCGCGAAGCGCTGGTGCTCCACAACCACCTCGACGTCGATCCGGTGCGGCGCCCGGAGGAGTGGGTCGTGCCGCCCTTCGAGGGGCGGATCGAGCCGCCATGGATGATTGGCCGCGGCGTGTTCGACATGAAGAGCGTGACCGTGGCTCAGCTCGCCGCGACGCTGGCGGCCCGGGAGCGGATGGCGGCGACCGGCCGCCTGCCGCGCCGGTCACTGGTCTTCCTCGCGACGAGCAGCGAAGAGACCGGCAGCGACCTGGGAACGCGCCACATTCTCAACAATCGTCCGGAACTCAAGGACCGTTTCTGGGCCGTGCTGACCGAGGGCGGCGTGCTGGAGGCGACCTGGACGAGCGAGGTGAAGTACTGGGGCACCTCCTTCGCCCAGAAGCAGTTCCTGGAGGCGATGGCAACGGCGCCGTCGGCAGAGCGGCTGGAGCGCCTGCGCGCTGATCTGCTTGCGGCCCTCGGCACCGCGAGGCCGGTGGCGGTGGTGCCCGAGGTGGCCGCGTTCGCGGCGACCTACGGGCCGTCGCGCCAGCATCCGGACTACCGGGCGGCGCTGGCCGAGCCGGAGCGTCTGCTCGGGGAGCCGGAGCTCTTCGACGGCCTGCCGGACCTGCTCAAGGCGCTGTTTCGCAACGAGGCGCATCCGTTCTTCGTCGAAGCCGCTCCCTCTGGCGGCTACCGGCTGCGCATCGTCCTCCACGTGCTGCCCGGACTGGACGCCGACGCTGCCGCGGCCGAACTCCTGCCCGCCCGGCTGCTGGACGGCGTGGAGATTCGCATCCACGAGCGGCGGGGAGCGGCACACGGCAGCCCTCTCGATCACCCGGCGTACCTGCAGTTGACCGACTCGCTGCGCCGGCGCACCGGCGTCGAGTCGGAGCGGATCGGTCCCTATCTGCTGGCGCGCTACGCCAACGACGCCCGCTTCTTCCGGCTTCACGGCATTGCCGCGTATGGATTCACGCCCTTCCGGTTCCTGGCCGTCGACTCGATGACCGTGGCCGGCCCGAACGAGAAGATCGCCCTGCCCGCCTTTATCGACGGCGTCGAGCTTTACCGGCAGGTCGTACTGGACCTGCTCGACCTGGCGGCGGGGGCCACGTTGACCGCGGTTTCCGCGGGCGGCGTGCCGGAGGCGGTCCGGTGAGGGGGCGCGGAGGGCGGCCGACCAGGCTGCTCCTGGCCTCCGCCGCGGTTCTGCTGGCGGCGGGACCGGCGTTCGCCGGCGCTGGTCCGGTCGCCTGGCTCCAGACCTATCTCGCGTTCGACACCAGCAATCCCCCGGGTGGCGAGAAGGCGGCCGTCGAGTACCTGGTCTCGCTGATCGAGCGCCACGACCCGACGGGAGAGATCGACGTTCGGGTGCTGACCAGCCCCAACGGTCGGGCCAACCTCTACGCGCGGCTGCCGGCGAACGCCCGGGATGCCGGTAGCGGCGCACTGATGCTGCTGCATCACGTCGACGTGGTCCCGGCGGGAGAGGGCTGGAGCCGGCCGCCCTTCGGCGGCACGATGCACGACGGGAAGATCTGGGGCCGTGGCGCCCTCGATGCGAAGAGTCTCGGCATCGCCCATCTGGGCGCGATGCTGCACCTGCTCGAGAGCGGGGAGCCGCGGCGCCGGGACCTGATCTTCGTCGCCAGCGCAGACGAGGAGGCGGGCGGCGCCGACGGCGTCGGCTGGCTGCTGGAGGAGCACCGGGAGTTGTTCGACGATGCCGAGGCGGTGCTGAACGAGGCGGGCGTCAACCGTGTGGCTGGCGACCGCCTGCTGTGGTGGGGCATCGAGACGGCGCAGAAGCAGGTGCTCTGGCTCCGCGTCACGGCCACCGGGCGCGGCGGGCACGGTTCGGGATTCAACCCCGCCAGCCCCACGCACCGGCTGGTGCGGGCGCTGAACCGGGTCCTCGAACTGGAGCATCCGTGGCGGGTCACCACTGCAGCGCACGAGGCCTACCGGCGGCTCGCCGCGTTCCACTCGGACGAGTTCGCCGAAGTCTTCGATCAGCCGATCGAGGCCGTGCAGGACGAACTGGACCGGCGCCTTCGGGTCGGTGGCCTGGACCGGGTACTGCTGCCCGGCATGTCGGCGAGCTTCCGCGACACCGTTCAGATCACCCGGATCGACAATGGCGGCGGACCGGTCAACGTGGCGCCGGCCGAGGCCGTGGCGCTGATCGACGCCCGCCTGCTGCCAGACACCGATGCCGAGGCCTTCCGCCGGCGGGTCGACACCGTCCTGGGTACCGGCATCCACGTCGAGGAACTCCTGCGCTCGGGTGCCAGCCCGGCGTCGAGCACGGACAGCTATGTGTACCGGACGCTGAAACGCGTCCTCGGCGTGCGCGCGCCGGTGGCGCCGGCCATGATCGCCGGCGCCACGGACTCCCGTTTCTTCCGCCGGCGCGGTGTGGACGCCTACGGCTTCTCCCCCTTTGTCGTAGCCAGCGGAGACGCCGCGGGGATCCACGGGCTCGACGAGCGGATACCGGTGGACGATTTCCTTCGCGGCTGCGAGACGATGAAGCGGGTCGTCGCCGCGCTGGTTCGGGGGAACGGCGGGCAACCATGACCGCCGAAGCGGCGCCGGCGATGTTCGCTTTCGGAGCGGTGTACGCCGCGGTGGTCGGGTTGTGCGTCGGCAGCTTCCTCAACGTGGTCGCCTGGCGCCTGCCGCGTGGTGAGTCGATCGTTCGGCCGCGCTCGTGCTGTCCCCACTGCAGCGCCGGGATTGCCGCAAGGGACAACGTACCGCTCTTGAGTTTCGCAGTGCTTCGCGGCCGCTGCAGGACCTGCGGCGAGGCGATCGCGTGGCGCTATCCGGCGGTCGAGGCGGGCAGCGGTCTTCTCTGGCTCACGTCCTGGCTCGTGTTCGGGCCGACTTTCGACGGTCTTCTGGCCGCCGTCTTCTGCAGCCTGATGCTGGTGCTGGCGATCATCGACGCGAGCCACTTCCTGCTCCCTGACCCACTGACCTACGGCGGGATCGGTCTCGGTCTGGCCGGCTCCTTCGTGGCTACCTGGACAACGCCCCGGGACGCGGTGCTCGGCGCCGCGATCGGCGCGGGCGCGCTGCTGCTTCTGATCGGGCTCTGGTACCTCCTTCGCCGCGTGCGGGGCATGGGGCTCGGGGACGTGAAGATGCTCGCCGCGGTCGGCGCCTTCCTCGGCGTCGGGGGGACGCTGCTGACGCTGTTCCTCGCGTCACTGATCGGCGCCCTGGCCGGCCTCCTGTTCCTGGTCCGCGGCCGGCTGGGCTGGAGTTCCAGGCTCCCCTTCGGCGTCTTTCTTGCGGTGGGCGCCGTCGTGTCGCTGTTCTTCGGCGCGCGGTTGATCGCCGCCTACACGTCCCTGCTGTAGAGCTGCTCACACTGGGTGGGCCGGCGTCCCCGCCGGCTCCGTGTTCTGCCCGCCAATTCCGTCCTGGTCAGTATGAACAGGACCCGCCTCGCTGCTTTCGCCGCGCCCCGGCACGCCGGCTTCAGCCTCGTCGAAGTGCTCGTCTCCTGCGCGCTGCTCGGGCTGACCGCGGCCACCGTGCTCGCGCTGCTCGTTCGATCCGGGCTGAACAACCTCGAGGCGCGGCGCGCGGAGGCCCTCGCGGCGATGGCGCGCGTGTCGCTTCCGGATCTCGACGGCGCCGAGGACCTGGAACAGGTCTGGTGCCCTTCCGCGGCGGCCTGGCAGGCTGCGTGCGCGGCCGAGTCTCCCCGCTATCGGCGTGTCGTCCGTTCCGTTTCCGTGGCCGAACCCGGGCGCCCGGGTGAGTCCCTGGAGGTCGCCGAGGTCACGCTCCAGGTGACCGCCCTGCAGGCGGGACGGGCCGCGGGCGAAAGGACCATCACCGTCGTCACCCTGCGCGTTCCATGAGGACCGCCGCGGGTCTCCCGAAGACGGCCGAAGGGGGCGCCAGCCTGCTCGAGACCCTCGTCGCGTTCGGCCTTACGGTTGCCGTGTCGGCGTTCGCACTCTCCCTGTTCACGTTCCATCAGCGTCTGGCGCGGGCCCAACTGGACGACGCGTTCCTTCAGCAGGCGCAGCGGACGGCCCACCGGGAGCTGCGGCGGAGCCTGCGCGGCGCCGGCCGCGGCGGCATCGTGCGACGGATGCCGGGCGAGGAGCCGCGCCCGGAGCTCGTCGCTTTCGTCGAGAAGGACGTGGCGCCAGGCCATCCGGTCGGCGCACTGGCCGCGGCCGAGGGCACCGACGTCCTTGTCGTTCGGGGCGTGATGAACGGCCCTTTGTACTGGGTGGAGGAGTCCGCCCTCGATCCGGCCAGCGGACGCGGTTGGGTCGAAGTGCGGGCTGAGACCGCGGGCGGCCTTTCACAACCGCTCTCCATGCTGCAGGACGCGGGCGAGACGGGTGACGACGCGCTGCTCCTGGTCGCGGCCGCCGGGGCGACTCATGCGGTCGCTCCGATCACGGACATCGAGGCCAGCGGCCGCGGTCGCGGCCGCATGCTGAAGGTCCACTTCCACGGCGATCCCTCGCGGGGGCCGATCGCCGCCGCCTACGTCGGCATGTCGAGCGGAGGCGTCTGGCCCGCCGGCCCCATGATGGCGGTCGACCGCGTCGGCGTGCTGGAAGAGTGGCGGTTCTACGTCCGGCCGGGCGATCTCGGGTCCGGTCGGGGATCACAGCTCGCGAAGGCGCGTTTCTACCCCGGGACAGAGATTGCCTGGCGGCGGCGCAACTCGAGCCTGTCGCAGCCGATCGCCGACGACATCGTCGACCTGGATGTGACGATCGTGCGCGCCGCGGGTGGACGGCGCTTCACCGCGCACCTCGCCACTACGGCCCGCGCCGGCGAACCGGCCGCTGCCGCGCTGCGGGTCGAGAGGACCGCGTCGTCCGTCGTCCGGTTGAGGAACCTCCGGTGAAGAGGCCGGGCACGGCTCAGGGTAGCTCCACCTTGCTCGTGACGCTCATCCTGCTCCTCCTGAGCGGCTCTTGCCTGGCGTTGCTGATGGCGACGCAGACCCAACTGCTCGTCGCGTTCCAGCACAAGGTCCAGGTGCGTCTGCTGGCCGCGGCGGACGGCGGGGTGGAGCTCGGCGTGGCGCGCGGCATCGCCGGCGCCGGTGAGCCGACCACGCGAACCCTCGGCGCTTCGCTGTCCGGCGCCGAGGTCCGGCTCGAGGTGTCCGGATTCGTGCCGATGGCTCACGGCGCCTGCCACCTGTGCATGACGAACCTGGAGGGGACGCTGGGGTCGCTGGGCGGGTTGAGGCGGGTCAGCCACGTCCTCTCGGCTTCAGCGCGCGCTCCGCGCCGTTCGGACGGGCTGCCGCCGCCCCGCCGCTCGGTGTCCGCCGTGGTCGACCTGATGCCCTGGCCGGCTGGGAGCCGGGACCGATGGGACCTGGTCGCGACGATGGCGGAAGCGCGGCGGAGGATCCGGCAGGCTGCTCTCTCCGAGGCCGGCGACTACGAGGAAGGGGCGCCCGTCGCGGTGACGAGGTTGGAGGACGGCGGTGGCGATCCACCGCGGGCCGTGGCGGTGGGCGGTTCCGGCGGTGCGCTCCATGCGGTCGAGTTGGCGCCGCGTCCGGGTCCACTCTGGTCGTTCGCGGACGCTACCGACGAGGACGGCAACGGTGCGCCCGATCTCGGCCGCGCGCTGGCCGCGCCGGCGATCGTGAGGCTGCGTCTGGCCGGAGGCGATCGTCCGGTCGTGCTCTTCGGCGGCGGCTACGATCCCGACCTTCCGAACGAGGTCGGCAACTGGCTCTACATCGTAGAAGTCGACTCCGGCGCACTGCTCTACAAGCGTCGGCTCGACTCCCCGGTCACGGTGTCTCCGGCCGTGGCGGACCTCGACGGCGACGGCGTGGCCGACCGCATCTACGCCGGCACAGTCGCCGGTAGCCTGTACCGCGTCGACGTGTCGGCCCCCGCGCGACTTGCCGGCGGACGCGTCGCGGCGGGCGTGTGGGCGCCACGGCGGGTCTTCGAGACCGGCGGCCGTCCCATCCGCCAGCCGCCCGCGGTCGTGGCGGCGCCGGAGGCCGGTGCGCAGGTGTTGGCATTGGGCGCGGACGGGCGAGTCGACGAACAGGCGTCGGCCGAGGAAGCGGCCGGTCGGTTCTTCGTCCTGGTCGACCGCGGATCGGGCCGCATCGACCCCGCGTGGTCGCTCGCTCTTGAGCAGGGCGAGGAGATTGCCTCGCCGCCGCTCGCGGCCGTCGGACTGCTGACCTTCCTGACCTTCAGACCGACCGGGCTCGACGGCGGAGAGATCCGCCGGTACTCGCTGTGGCTTCGTTCCGGCGAGACCGCCGCCGGCGGAGCGCGTGGCGTGGCGGTCACCAGGGGCGTCTCACGGCCGTCGGTCGGCTTCGGATCGGCGACCCGGCTTGAAGTGGACCACCCGGGGAGCACCTTCGCGTCTCTGCTTTCTCCGGACGAAGAAGGCCTCCTTGAGACGCTCCGGGCCCGCATGCCGGGAAGCTGCCGCTTCCCCGGCGCCCGCCTGCGCTTGGTCGGCGCGGGCCCGGACGCCGAGGCGCTGCATCTGGCGGTCCTGCCCGTGTGCCGGATCGACGTCGACTGGTTCGAGCACGGGCGCTAGCCCAGCACTCTTTCCACCGCGCTGGCCAGCGCTTCGTCATCCTCCGGATCCACCGTCCGCAGGTCAAGAAACAGGCGGCCCTCGCGCTGGTAGCCGACGACCGGCGGCTCGCCCTGCCGGAGCCGGGCGGCGACGCCGGCGGGAACCGTCAGGGCCACCACCCAGCCCTCGATCTCCCGCTCCGGCGCGGAACCGCCGCCGACGTAGGCGCTGCCCCGTACAGCCTTGCCGCCAAGCCGGGCTGCCAACGTCTCGACCCGGCGACGGTGCTCTTCGTCGTCGCGCCACAGAGCCGCGATCGGCATGGGCAGCGCCGCCAGGTGCCTCCGGAGCACCGCGTCCAGCGCGGTCAGGACCAGCCTTCCCGGCCGGAGGGCCCGGTAGAGCGGCGACTCCCGGAGCCGCGCGACGATCGGCTCGCGACCCGCGATCAGTCCTGCCTGCGGGCCGCCGAGGAGCTTGTCGCCGCTGCCGCAGACCAGGTCGCAGCCGGCGTCGATCAGGTCCTGGAAGCTCTGGTGACGACGGAGTTGGGGCGCCGCCTCCGGTCGCAGCATGCCGCTGCCCTCGTCGACCAGGAGCGGGAGGCCGTGGCGGTGGGCGAAGTCGGCGAGAGTCGCGGGGTCGACCTCTTCGACGAAGCCCTGGATCCGGTAGTTGCTCGGGTACACCTTGAGCACCAGGGAAACGCCCGGACGGACGGCGCGCTCGTAGTCGGCGATACGCGTGCGGTTCGTCGTTCCGACCTCGATCAGGCGCGCGCCGCTAGCCTCGAGGATGTCCGGAATCCGGAACGAGCCGCCGATCTCGACCAGTTCGCCCCGGGACAGCAGGACCTCGCGGCCTGACGCCAGGCTGGAGAGGGCCAGGGCCAGGGCGGCGGCATTGTTGTTGACGACCAGCGCCGCCTCGGCGCCGGTGAGGGCGCGCACCAGGTGCTCGACTCGTCTGCCGCGATCGCCGCGGAACCCTGTCTCGAGGCTCATCTCCAGGTCGCAGTAGGCGTCGAGGCGATCCGCCAGGTCGGCGACGACTTCGCGAGGCAGAGGCGCCCGGCCCAGGTTCGTGTGGAGGAAGACTCCCGTCGCGTTGAGCACCCTTCGGATGGGCGGCGCCTCCGCTTCCAGCGCGGCGCGGACGGTTTCCGGGATCCCGCGGATTCTCTCCGCCAGCTCGTCGTCGTCGATTCCGGCCAGGATCTCGGCCCTGACCGCGTCGAGAACGCGGGTCGCTTGGACCCTCAGCGCTTCCCTTCCGTATAATCCAATGAGTTCGGCAAGCGGGCTCTCCTGCAGCAGATGTCCGACTGCAGGTAGTCGTCGCAGTTGACTCACGTCCTGCAGATCCTAAACCGGCAACTCCGATCCCGCGCGCCGCGCGAAGAGAGCCATGATTGCCATGAAGACGATGTCCAGAGCGATGGTGCTGACGCTGGTCTGGCTGATTGTGGGGCCGGGTCTGCCGGTGGACGGTGTCCCGGAGGGCGCGGCTCAGACCGTCGAGCCCGCGGCGGCGGAGGTCCAGAACCTCGACCGCGCGATCGCCGCGCAGCGCAAGCGGGTGGACGAGCAGACCGGGTCCGCGGATCGCGCGAGCGCGCTGAACGACCTGGCGAACCTGCTGGAACTGCGCGGGGATGTCGGGGGAGCGTTCGAGCACTACTTCGCGGCGATCGCCGAGGACGGAGCCTGGGCGCCCGCGCACTACAACCTGGCGCTGCTCGCGTACACGACCGGCGACCGTGAGCTGGCCTCGACGCATCTGGAAACGGCGGTCGAGCTCGATCCCGGGAACGCCTGGGCGCACTACCAGCTCGGCCGGATCGCGGACGATGCCGGAGATGCCGAGGCCGCCGTGGAACACTACGTGCATGCCCTGAGCCTGGACACGCGTCTCGCCTTCACCGATGTCAACCCGCACTTCGCGGTCAACCGTTACGCCACGGAGGTGCTTCTCAAGGCGGACCGAAGCAGGCTCGAAGCCCTGCCGCCGCGCACCTACTCCGAGCCGGGGCGCATCAGCAGCCTGCTGTTGCCGCGAGTGGAGGAGGAAGCAACGGCCGCCGATGTGGGCGGCGCCGCGGAGGCGACGGAGGCGCCCGTGCCGGACGGTGATCTGCCCCGCAGGGCGAGCCGGGCGCGCGGGCGCGCGGGCGCGAGCGCGAGCGCTGCCGTCGAAGCGGAATGGGAGACCGCCGACACGGCCCGTGCAGCCGCGGGCCCGGAGCCGGGATCCGAGAAGGCTCGGGCCGAGGAGCGGCCGCGGGTCTTCACCCGGGAGAACCTGCGGACGCGATCGCTTGGAGGCGGCAGGATGGTGATCGGGAGTCCGGTGGGCGGAGCGCCGTCCCAGGTGAGCCCGGCCGGGGGTTCCCGCGGCGGCGTCCAGCTCGGAACGCCCGTCGGTCCCGGCGGCAGGCAGTCGACTCCGCCCGCGGCCGGGACCTTCCGCGGCGGCGGCCGCTTCCAGCCAAGCGCTCGCAGCAGCGCGCAACTTGAGACGACGATCCGCAGACTCGCGGTACCTGCACCCTAGCCGCCCGGAACTGTTAGCCGACCGCCTCGACCTGCAGCCCGGTCAGCAGCAGGGTCGGAGCGCCGACTGCCCCGGGCGCGGGCAGGAAGCGAAGGTCGTCGCCGATGGCGCGGATGCCCTGGAGAAGTTGCCGCAGCGAGCCGGTCAGCCTTACCCTGGGAGCTTCGCCCAGGACGGTGCCACGGCGTATGACCAGGCCGATCGCGTCGACCTCGAAACGCCCCTCTTCCAACTGTCCTGCACCGCCGTTCGTCGAGGGTTCGAACGTCGCGTGGCAGCGCCCGTCATGCGCCCTGTCCAGCAGGTAGCAGCCATGCACGATGCCGCTCCGGATCGACTCGGCAGGTTCGGGGGCGCCGGCGATGTAGAGGTGGGAGTGGCAGAGTTCCGGCAGCGCTCGCCATCCCGACCTGCGCCGGCAGCCGGCGGCTGAGAAACCCGACCAGCCGTCGTCCTCCCAGCTCAACAGGGGTTCGCCGGGTTCGCCGTCGCGTACGAGGGCCACAGCCCGGGTCGGGACGCCTTCGTCGTCGAACGCCGCGCTCATCCAGCCGGCATCGAGGCCGCCGTCGTCCACGATCTGCAGTTGGCGCGGCCCGAGTGGGTGACCGGCGCCGAGTTTCCGCAGGCGCCGCCAGCCGTCGCGCCCCCGCAACAGGGGCGCAAGAAGCGCCAGCAGATTGCAGCCGAGCGCCGGGGACACGGCGACTTCGCCGGCAGGCAGGAATGGTGGAGCGGGGGCCGTTGCCAGCGTCAGCCGTTCCGCGATCTCCCTCGCGATGGTGTCGGCGCTAAGTAGGTGGAGGGTCGAGGCTGCGCGGTAGAGCCGGCAGTGTCCATGACGACCGTCTCGCGAAGCGGCGAAGTCCAGTTCGACCGTCGCGAGCCGCCGCCCGCTCCGCGCGGTGACGCCGGTCGTGCTGGCGAGGACCGCGGCGCTGGCGCCGCTATCGAGCCGGCCCCGGACGAGACGGGCCTCGGGCATTCGCTCGCCTAGACGCCGCAGGAGGTCATGCAGGAAGGCCAGGCCCGCCGCCTCTTCCTCGTCCGGCGAGTGTTCGCCCGTATCGGCGGCCGGAGACTGCGCCGTTCCGGAACGGGCCGCCGGCAGCCTGAGGATTCCTGGCCGCAAGGAGTGGCGATTGAGCCGCCTCCAGCCGTTCGGTTCCGGGAGGGGGCCGGAATCGGCGAGAAAGAGTGCGCGGCTGGCGCCTCCCGCGCGCAGCGCCCACCCCCGCTCGTCCAGGACGGACACCTGAGTTTGCAGGTCGTCCGGGTCGGCCGTCACGGTCGCCATCCAGGGGTCGATCTCGATGCGGCGGGTGTTTCCGACCTTGACGTAGAGCTCGGCGCCGGTCGCGCCGGTGCGTTCACGCACCGCGCCCAACGCCAGTCTGAGGCTCCGCAAGCCGGGGAGCCGGGCGGACTTCAATCGGCCACCTGTAGTCCTTCCAGGCGGATCGACGGGCAGCGGGCCCAGACCGGCATCAGTGCGCCGTCCTTCGCGCACCAACCGGCGCCGCCCGCGAGCGGACGGTCCGCGACCGCGGTGACCGCCGCGAGAAGATCGACGGCCCTCGACCGGATCTCGATCGGCCCCGTGTGGTCGACCGGGCCGCTTGCTCCGATCCGCCGGCCGCACGGTGCCCGGAGCACGCAGCGACCGTCGAGGGGATCCAGGTTGCCCCTGTCGAACTCTCCGATGTAGAGGCCGCCCACGGCCTCGGCGAAGAGGTCCCTCTCGGGAATGGTGCCGGGAAGCAGTTCGAGGTGGGTGGTACGCGGTCCCGGCAGCCGATGCCGGCTTGCGCGGCGGGCGGCGCCCGGGATCATGCTGGGGCAGCGCTCGGCCCAGGCCAGGTCGGCGAGGGGTTGCCGGACCCGGCCGCGTCTGAGCAGCCAGCGGCTGATGACCGCGGTGCCCTCGTCGTCGCTCGAACGCTTGCAGGCCAGCGGCGCGGAGCGCGGATCGTCGACCACATCGAGTTCGGGGCCGCCCAGTTTCAGTCCGACGACGTGGTCGGGAACGCCGGAAAGGCCGAGGGTGTCCGCTTCCAGCGCGTGGGCGACGACTTCGTGGAGCAGGACCGCGGCGGCGTTCGGCCCGAGGACGATGACGCCGGGAGCGCGCCGGTGGAGCGGCAGGCCTCGTGAACGCAGCCGGTCGACGAGGCAGAGGGCGACCGGGTCCAGGTCTTCGTCCGCGAGCGACGGCAGGAGGCCGCCCCAGACGCCCCAGGGCGTCGTCACCTGCAGGCTGAAGTACTCCTCGAACTGTGGCGGCGCAGCGATCGGACTACGGATGACCTGTACCTGTCGGCGATGGCGGCGCGCCGTGATCTCCATCGGGAATCCGACGCGTCGCCGGTTCACGGCGCGGGCGAGCCTGGACTCGGCCCGTTGAAGTTCCGCCAGGCGCAGCGCCGGCCAGCTTCCGGTCCTGATGCGCGGCGGCGCCGTGCCGATCGAGCGGGCGGTTCCCGCCACCCGGTCGCAGCATGCGGCGAAGGCAGGTCCCGAGATCGTGTCGGCGGCTGCCAGGCGGCTCCTGCCGTTCTCGATCTTCCTCACCCCGAGGCCCTGTTCCTTCCTCACGCGCAGGCGGTTGGGAGCGCCTTGCGGCAGTAGCTCGACGGTCTCGAGGCGCTCGAAGAAGGCCTCGAACTGCTGGTCTCCGTGCGCGGCCAGACGGCTCAGCGCGTCGGCCGGCGCGGCAACGTCGGAGGTCAGCAGCGGCCGCGGCCCGGCACGGTTGGCGGTCGACCTCATTCGTTGGATTCTAGGAGCCTGCGCCGCAGAACGCAGCGGAGCCAGTGTCATCCCTGCACCCGATGACGGGTGCAGGGGGTGGGTCGCGGTTAGCGCGGAACGCGCCAACCGGGATCGGGGCGCAGGCTCCGCCGTGCGGACGGGCTGGGCCGAAACACCGAGCACGCGAGGGGTTTCGGGGCGCTAGGGCTACTTCGCCTGTGGTATGAAAGCCGATCGGATGACCGCGGCAGCGAAACCAGACGACACCGCCGGCGACGTCCGGGGCCAGCAGGTCCAGGAGCTGGAACGGAGGCTCCAGCAGTCCCAACTCGGCGGTGGCGCTGAGCGGATAGACCGGCAGCACGCGAGCGGCAAGATGACCGCGCGCGAGCGGATCGACCTGCTGCTCGACCCCGGCTCGTGG
Source organism: Holophagales bacterium (assembly GCA_009836625.1). Lineage (GTDB taxonomy): Bacteria > Acidobacteriota > Thermoanaerobaculia > Multivoradales > Multivoraceae > Multivorans. The sequence continues at coordinate 179,719 of VXVC01000007.1, read as the reverse complement.
GTCGAGATCGACGCTCTGGTGACGCACCGCTGCACCGACTTCGGCATGGACGAGCAGCGCGTCGCCGGCGACGGCGTGGTCTGCGGCCACGGCCGCGTGGATCAGCGTCCGGTCTACCTCTTTGCCCAGGACTTCACGGTGTTCGGCGGCTCGTTGTCCGAGACGAACGCCCGCAAGATCTGCAAGGTGATGGACCTGGCGGTGGAGAACGGAGCGCCGGTGGTGGGCCTGAACGACTCGGGCGGGGCGCGGATTCAGGAAGGGGTGGCCTCGCTCGGCGGCTATGCCGACATCTTCCTCCGTAACACTCTGTCGTCGGGAGTGGTTCCGCAGATCAGCGCGATCATGGGCCCCTGCGCCGGCGGCGCCGTGTACTCGCCGGCCATCACGGACTTCGTGCTGATGGTCGAGGGCACGAGCTACATGTTCGTCACCGGGCCGGACGTCATCAAGACGGTGACCCACGAAGACGTTTCGATGGAGGAGCTCGGTGGCGCGATGACGCACGCGCGGAAGAGCGGTGTGGCTCACTTCACTGCGTCGGACGATGCCGCCTGCCTGGCCATGATCCGCGAGCTGCTCGGCTATCTGCCCGGCAACAACCTCGACGATCCGCCGCTCCGTCCGACCGACGACCCGGACGATCGTGAGGCTCCGGAACTCGACGAGCTGGTTCCGGTCGACCCGAACAAGCCGTACGACATTCTCGACCTGATCCGGGTGGTGGTCGACGACGGCCGGTTTCTCGAGGTCCACCGGAACTTCGCGCAGAACATCGTCGTCGGCTTCGCGCACATGGGCGGCCGGAGCGTCGGCATCGTTGCCAACCAGCCGAACTACCTGGCGGGCGTCCTCGACATCGACGCGGCGGTCAAGGGCGGCCGCTTCGTTCGCTTCTGCGACGCCTTCAACATCCCGCTCGTCACCTTCGAGGATGTTCCCGGCTTCCTGCCCGGGGTGCGGCAGGAGCATGGCGGGATCATCCGGAACGGCGCCAAGCTGCTCTACGCGTTCGCCGAGGCGACGGTGCCGAAGATCACGGTGATCACGCGCAAGGCCTACGGCGGCGCGTACTGCGTCATGGCCAGCAAGCACCTGCGGACGGATGTCAACCTGGCATATCCGACCGCCGAGATCGCGGTCATGGGCCCCAGCGGGGCGGTCAACATCCTCTACCGCCAGCAGATCCGAAAGGCGGAGGACCCGGAGGCGTTGCGTGAGCGGTTGACCGCCGAGTACCGCGAGAAGTTCTCGAATCCGTACGTCGCCGCCGAGCGCGGCTTCGTGGACGCCGTGATCTCCCCGCGCACGACTCGCGGCGAGATCGTGCGCGCGTTGCGCCAGCTCGCCGGCAAGCGCAGCGGCGTACCGGCAAAAAAGCACGGAAGCGTTCCTCTGTAGGTGAGCGGGGTCGCGGCCGACATCTCAACATCTCACCAGCGGCAAGGCGGAGATCAGGAGCGAATGAGCGACATCAGAGTGGGAATCGTCATGGGCAGTGACTCGGACTGGCCGACGATGAAGAAGGCGGCGAAGGTCTGCGCCGATTTCGGCGTCGGCTGCGAGTCGCGGGTTCTCTCGGCGCACCGGACTCCGCGGGAGACGGCCGAGTGGGCCGAAGGCGCGGCCGAGCGCGGTATCGGCGTGCTGATCGCCGGCGCCGGTGTCGCCGCCGCGCTTCCGGGCGTCGTGGCGGCCGCGACCACCCTGCCGGTGGTCGGCGTCCCGGTGGCGAGCGGTCCGCTGAACGGTGTCGACGCTCTGCTCGCGATCGTGCAGATGCCGCCCGGGATCCCCGTCGCTACCGTGGGCGTGAACCGCGCCGACAACGCCGGGTTGCTGGCACTCCAGATCCTGGCGCTCGGCGATCCTGATCTGGCCGCCGCCCTGAAGGACTACCGAGGCCGGATGGGCGAGCGCGTGGCCGCTGCGGACGAGCGTGTCCGGCAGGATGCGGTTACGCTCCAGGAATGAGAGAGAAGGATCGCAAACTCCGTCGTCGCCGCCAGCGCCGGCTGAAGCGTCTCAAGCAACGCCGCCGGGAGGAGGCCGCGACCCGGGAAGCGGCGCCGCGGGCGGCGAAGGTGCGGCGGACCAAGGCGAAGGCGAAGGCGAAGGCATCGAGGAAGAAAGCGGCGCGCAAGAAGACGAAGGCGTCGCCCGCGCCGGCGGAGCCGGAACCGGAAACCGGGTCCGAGGAGTCCGGGGAGTAGCGCGGCCGATGAAGTTCGCGGTTGGCGCGGATCACGCCGGAGTCGAGCTGAAGAACCAGCTCGGCCAAGTACTGCGGGAGCGAGACATCGAGTTCGTGGACTTCGGCGCAGACGGTTCCGGGCCGGTCGACTACCCCGACAAGGCGGCCCAGGTCGCGCGCGCCCTGGCCGCCGGCGAAGTGGACCGCGGCCTGCTCGTCTGCGGCACGGGAGTCGGCATGGCGATGTCCGCGAACCGGTTCGCGGGCGTCAGGGCCGTCAACCCCACCGACAGCTACACGGCGCGCATGTCTCGCGCCCACAACGACGCGAACGTCCTGGCCCTCGGCGCCCGCGTCCTCGGCGCCGGCCAGGCCGCCGAACTGCTTGAGGTCTTCCTCGACACTCCCTTCGACGGCGACCGCCACACCGCCCGCGTGGCGAAGATCGACGGCGCGACGGCGTAGCCGGGCTAGGGGACGCCGAAGCTAACGGCGGAACCCTGTGACGAGCTCTCGCGCCGCGACCGGAACGCCACAGCAGTCACGCAGCGCCGATCGGACTTCTCCCACGAGATAGAGGGAGCCCGTCACGACGAGGGCGTGGGTAGGGCTCGAGGGTGTGGCAACGCAGCGTTCGAGTGCCTCCGCGGCGTTGCCGCTGAGGACGGCTCGGCCGGCGCGAAGGAGCGGAGCCAGCGTTTCGGGTGACGCCGCACGGGGATGGTCGAAGGCCGTCAGCACGATCCGGTGCGCTCTTTCGGCCAATCGGGGGAGGCACTGTTCAGGGTGCTTTTCCGCGAGAGACCCGTACAGGAGATCGAACCTGAGTCCTGTCTCCTCGAGATAGGCGTGGAGCGCGGCCGCGCCGGCCGGATTGTGGGCAGCGTCGAACAGGACCCGGCGGTGCCCACCGTGCGCGTCCACGTCGACCCACTCCAACCGACCGGGCCAGTGGACCGCTTCGAGGCCTTGCCTGACGGCCTCCCGGTCGAGGTCTCGTCCGGCGAGGGCGCAGAACTCCTCGGCGGCGCGCACCGCGAGGGCGAGGTTGGTGAGCTGGTGGCCGCCGGCCAGGGGCGCCCGGAAACGGTACTGAGCGTTCGGCGTGGTCAGCGAGAGATGTCCGGCTTCGAGCCGGCGCTCGAACACGACCCCATCCCGTGCGTCGACGAGTTGCGCGCCGCAGACCGCGGCGCAACGGCGGAGTTCGCGCTCCACCTCTGGCCGGCCGGGCCAGGTCAGGCAGGTGCGGCCTGGGCGCATCACGCCGGCCTTCTCGCCGGCGATGGAGGTCAGGGTCCAGCCCAGTTGCGGCGCGTGGTCGCGCGCCACCTGGGTGACCACGGAGAGCAGGGGTTCCGAGACGTTCGTCGCGTCGAGTCGACCACCCAGGCCGACCTCGAACACGGCGGCGTCCACGCCGTGATGGGCGAAGTGCAGCCAGGCCGCCGCGGTCAGGCTCTCGAAGTAGGTCGGCGGCGCGTGGCCGGCGGCCTCCAGCACCCGCCGGAGCCACTGCCCGAGTTCGGCTTCAGAGACCGCCACGCCGTCGATTCGCAGCCGCTCCTCGACGTGCTCGAGGTGGGGTGAAGTGTAGAGACCGCAGCGGAAGCCCGCTGCGCTCAGGATCGAGGCGAGTGCGGCGCTGGTCGAGCCCTTGCCGTTGGTCCCCGCGACCAGCACCGTCGGCACCCGGTGTTGCGGCTCGCCGAGCACGTCGAGCAGGCTCCGCGTGGCCTCGAGGCCGAGCTTCTGTCCCCAGACTTCGAGGCGGTCGAGGATCTCGCTCGCCGAAGGTTTGGTCGCGCCGGTCACAGTGGCGGCGCAGCATAAGATAAACGCGCCATGTCGGGTCACAGCAAGTGGAGCACGATCAAGCACAAGAAGGCGGCGCAGGACGCCCGTCGCAGCAAGGTCTTCACGCGGATCCTGAAGGAGGTCTCGGTCGCCGCCCGGCTGGGCGGAGGGGACCCCGCGGGTAACCCGAGACTCCGTCATGCTCTGTCGGAGGCGAAGGCGCAGAACGTGCCGGGAGACAACATCGACAGGGCGATCAGGAAGGGCACCGGAGAGCTCGAAGGTGTGTCCTACGAGGAAGTCACGTATGAGGGATACGGCCCCGGTGGCGTGGCGCTGCTGGTGGAGACCCTCACCGACAACCGGAACCGGACCGTTTCGGAGGTCAGGCACCTGTTCACCAAACACGGCGGGAACCTGGGCGAGAACGGCTGCGTCGCCTGGATGTTCCATCGCCGCGGCTTCTTCGCCTTCGATCGAGTTGCCCTCGAGGGCTTCGGGGTGGACGAGGAGGCGCTGGTGGAACTCGCTCTCGAACTAGAGGCCGAGGACTATGCCGTCGAGGACGAGAGCTACAGCGTCTACACCTCCGTCGAGGCGTTCCATGCGACGAAGGATGCGATCGAGGAGCGCGGCCTGCCCGCGACCATCGCGCAACTGACGATGGAACCCCAGAACCTGGTCCATGTCGACGAGGGGGGCGCGGGTCCGCTCATGCGCCTGATCGATGCCCTGGAGGATCAGGACGACGTGCAGAACGTCTGGGCCAACTTCGACCTCGACGACGAACTGCTCGAGCGGCTGGCGTCCTGACCGTCTCCGGGGCGCTGCCGTGATCGTCCTCGGGATCGATCCCGGGAGTCGCTACACGGGGTTCGGCGTGGTGGAACAGGAAGGGTCGAGGGTTCGGCAACTGGATGCGGGCCGGATCGTACTCACTGCCGAGCCGACGCCGGCGGCGCGCATGGCGCGGTTGGCTGAGGGCCTGGAGGAGACGCTCGAACGCTGGCAGCCGGCTGCGGCGGCCCTGGAAACGCTGTTTCACGGCCGCAACAGCCGCTCCCTGATCGCGCTGGCCCAGGCCCGGGGCGTCATCCTGTCCGTCCTCGGGCGGCATGGTCTGGAAGTCGAGGAGTACTCCCCGGCCCACGTCAAGCAGGCCGTCTGCGGCACGGGTCGAGCCGACAAGACCCAGGTCTCCCGGATGGTCGACGTGCTCCTGGGTCCAGCGCCGGTGCGGCGCAGCGCCGACGCATCCGACGCCCTGGCCGTCGCCCTCTGCTACGTCCACCGGCGGCCCCTGGAGCGGGTCATGGAGGCGGCCGGAGCGTCGCCGGAACGCGGTTGATCGGGCGGTTCCAATGCCGAACCCGTGTGCTATATTGCTCCACCGTTCCAAGGTGAGCCAGGCACCCCTCCGGTGTAGGGGTCACCGCATGTCCAGAATCGCGTCCGCCTTTGGCGGGCGGTTCAACCAGGCCCGTCGGCGGGCGCAGTTCTGAGGAGGTAGCTAGGTGAACATTGGTGGCACGTTCTGGAAGTTGATGAACGAGGGCGGCCCCGTCATGTGGCCATTGCTCGCTTTCTCCGTCATCGCGGCAGCGGTGGTGGTGGAGCGACTGATTGCGCTGCGGCGGGCTCGGATCAACGTTCACGAGTTCCTCCCCAAGGTGCGGAAGGCGCTGGTCGTTAACCGCTCGATTCGTGAAGCGGTCAAGGTATGCGAGGAGTACCGCGGTCCGGTCGCCTCGATCCTCAAGGCCGGTCTGATGAAGTACGGCCAGCCCAAGGAAGACGTAGAGAAGACGATCGAGAACGCGGCGCTGTTCGAGATGGGCCGCCTCGAGCGGGGCCTCGCGGTGCTGGCGACGACGGCCAACGTCGCCCCCCTGCTCGGGTTCTTCGGCACGGTGACCGGCATGATGGCCGGCTTCGACGCGCTGGCGGCACAGGGTCTGTCGAACCCCGGCGCGGTCGCCACCGGTATCAAGGAGGCCCTGACCACCACCGCTGGCGGTCTGGCGGTCGCCATTCCGACCCAGCTCGCCTACAACTACTTCATGAGCCGGATCAACAAGTTCGTCCGCGACATTGAGACGTCGGCGAACATGCTCCTCGAGACGTTCGGCGAGATGGAGCGCAGCGGGATCCCGCCGGAGTCCGGCGGCGACGCCAGCTAGAGGCGTTCTACCTGTCTTCAGCGGAGTAGATCGACATGAAGCTCAAGGCAACCATCGAGCACAAGCCAAACATCCCGACGGCCTCGATGGCGGATATCGCCTTCCTGCTGATCATCTTCTTCATGCTGACGATCACGTTCGAGGTCGACAAGACCCAGGTGACGCTGCCGAAGACGACTCTCAGGTACGAGATCCCGAAGCAGTCCGCCTACGTTTCGATCGACCCGAACGGGCGCATCCGGGTCTCCGACGGCACGGAGCAGAGCGCCCTGGTCAGCGCGGCCGACGAGGTTCTCTCGATGGCGGCCGGCGTTATCGCGATGGACCCGCAGAAGGTTTTCGTCGTCAAGGCGCACGGCGACGTGGACTGGCTGAAGGTCGACGAGGTGATCGACGCGTTGAAGCGGGCCAAGGTCCGGGACGTCTACCTGCTGTCGGATCAGGTGACGGTCGACGACCTGTAAGCTACGAAGTGAGGGGATCAGAAACCCGATGCAGCTGATGGATGGAGGCGCAAGATGAAACTTGACCGTGATCGCCCGGACGATGAAATCCCGACCTCGTCGATGGCGGACATCGCCTTCCTGCTGATCGTCTTCTTCATGGTGACGACGACGTTCACCGCGACGCGCGGACTGGACTTCGCGCTTCCCGAGGACGACGACGATCCGCCGGTGGTCGAGAAGGAAGAGTCGGTGCTGGTCGAGATCATGCCGAACGGCGAGCTGATCGTCGACCAGGATCCGATGGGGTTGCACGAGATCATCCCCTACCTGAAGCCGAAGCTCGAGCGGAACCCGAAGAAGCCGGTGATCATCCGGCCCGATATCGCGACGCCGTACCGCTTCATGGTCCAGGTCTACGACGAGCTGCGCCAGTGGGAGGACTATGGGCTGGAACAGCCGATCAACATCTCGGTTCCCACCCAGCGCGAGATCCAGAGCTTCTGGTACTAGGAGTCGGAATACGCCGAGACCGGCTGGACGTTGAACTCAGACACCACACGACAGAACACCCGACCGAGAACCTGAACGAAGAGGGGTAACCGGATGAGTGACGAAAACCTCGAACAGGCTGCGTCCCCCGCGGAGGAGCCCGCGAAGGACGAACCGACCGCGCTGACCTCCGCCGAACAGGGCCTGCTGACCTACGTGCAGGAGACCCGCGAGGACAACAAGACGTTCCGCTACTCGTTGGGGCTGGCGGTCATCCTCCACGGGATCCTGCTGATCGTGAAGCTGCCCGACCTGTACGGCGACACGGTGGCGCCGCCGCCGAAGCCCAAGGTCTTCGTCGTGCAGCAGGTGCGCTTCAAGCCGCCACCGCCGAAGGAAGAGCAGCAGATTCCGAAGCCGAAGTCGAAGAAGGTTCCGATCCCCGATCCCACTCCTGACGAGCCGGAGCCGATCCGGATCGACGAGCCGGAGGAGATCGACATTCCCGAGGTCGACGATCTCGATCTCTTCGACCTTCCCGAGGCGCCGCCTCCGCCGGAACCGACCGGGCCGATCTACGTCACCGGCGACGTGACGAAGCCGGAGAAGATCAACGAGATCCAGCCCCAGTACACCGAGATAGCGCGCAAGGCGCGGATCCAGGGTGTCGTCATCCTCCAGGCGACGATCGACAAGAACGGCGACATTACCGACATCAAGGTTCTGAAGCCCCTGCCGATGGGCCTTGCCGAAGCCGCCGTGTCGGCCGTGCAGCAGTGGAAGTTCAAGCCGGCGACGCTGAACGGCAAGCCGGTCGCCGTGTACTACAACCTGACCGTCAACTTCCAGCTCCAGTAGGGCTGAGGACTACGGCCGAATCATGAATACTCGCCGATCCGTACTCGCACTTACTACGGTTTGCGCACTGCTGACCGCATCCGTGGCCTTCGCCGGCTGGGAAGAGGGCGTGGCCGCATTCAAGTCCGGCAACTACGCTCAGGCGATCGCCGAGTTCCAGCAGTTCGTCGAGGAGCGCCCCGACCAGCAGGCCGGCTACCAGATGCTGGGCCGCTCCCTGCTCCGGGGTGGCAAGGCCGGCGACGCGGTTGCCGCGTTTCAGAAGGCCATCGAAATGAAGGCCGACGACATTGGGAGCCAGGTGCTCCTGGGCCAGGCCTTCTACCAGAGCGGCAAGCCCAGGGAGTGCATCTCGACGCTGAGCAGGCTGAACATCGGCGCGTTGCCCGCGAACATCCAGGTCGGGGTGTACGAGACGCGCGGAGCCAGCTACGCCCGGCTGGGTAACACCGGCAGTGCGGCGGCTGATCTGGGCAGGGTCGCCGACCTGAAGCCCAGCGACGCCGCGGCCCGCTTCGAGTACGGCCAGATGCTCCATAGCGATGCGCAGCTCGATCCCGCGATTGCAGCCTACGAGCGGGCGATCTCGATGGACGGCAGCAAGTCGGAGTGGAAGAAGGTCCTCGTGAACGCCCTGAAGGTCAAGGGACGGAGTACCCAGGGTTCCGGGAAGGCCGGCATTTATCGCAAGGCTGAAGACGTGGCGAGAAGCCTGGTCGGGAGCAGCCCCTCGTACGACAACCTTCTCCTGCTGGGCGAAGTGCAGCTCGGCGGCAAGAACTACGACTCGGCGGCATCGACGTTCCAGCAGGCGATTTCGAAGAAGCGCAACGACTGGCACTCCCACTTCTACCTGGGGCAGGCCTACGGCTCGCTCGAGCGTTTCAACGACGCCGAAGCGCCGCTGAACGACGCCCTGGCTCTCGCGTCGGGCGAGGCCGAAAGGCAGGTCCTCGACTACCTAGGCTTCGTGCTCTCGAAGCAGAACAAGTACGACCCGGCGATCTCGGCGTACGAACGGGCCGGGAACGCGGCTGGCGCCGCGCGGGTGCGTGAGAACAAGCAGATCGCGCAGGAAAACCGGGAAGCCGACGAGTTCAACGAGAACATCGCGGAACTCGAGCGCCAGCGCGAGGAACTCCGCCGGCAACTCGAAGAGGTTCCCGGAGCGACGAACGAGCCTCCGCGCCGGTAGAAGCTCGCGTCGCAGAACGTCGACGGTTCTCACTGGGTGCGCCGGCGTCCTCGCCGGCTCTGACCTGCGGGTCCTCTGACCCGCGGAGAAACAACGCACCGGCCGCGTCCGGGTTTCGGGGGAGCCCGCACCGGGCTGGCGACTTGCGGCTGGCAATGACCTGACCTCGGCCGAGGTCGTGGGGTCTTCGTCCTGAAGGTCGGAATAGGCCGAAACCGGCTGGACGTTGGAACTCAGACACCACGCGGCAGAACACCCGACCGAAGAACCTGACCGAGGAGGGAGAACCGGATGAGTGACGAGGAGCTCGAACAGGCGGCATCCCCGGCGGTGGAGCCCGCGAAGGAGGAACCGGCCGCGCCAACCTCCGCTGAACAGGGCCTGCTGACCTACGTGCAGGAGACCCGCGAGGACAACAGGACGTTCCGCTACTCGTTGGGGCTGGCCGTCATCCTCCACGGGATCCTGCTGATCGTGAAGTTGCCCGATCTCTACGGCGACACGGTGGCGCCGCCGCCGAAGCCCCCGGTCTTCGTCGTGCAGCAGGTGCGCTTCAAGCCGCCACCGCCGAAGGAAGAGCAGCAGATTCCCAAGCCGAAGTCGAAGAAGGTTCCGATCCCCGATCCCACGCCCAGGGAGCCGGAACCGATCCGGATCGACGAGCCCGACGAGATCTACATTCCCGAAGTCGACGATCTCGGTCTCATCGCCCTTCCCGACGCGCCGGCTCCGCGGGAACCGGAGGGGCCGATCAACGTCGCTGGCGACGTGACCGAACCGGAGAAGCTGAGCGCTCCGCAGCCCCAGTACACGGAGATCGCGCGCAAGGCGCGGATCCAGGGCATCGTGGTCCTCCAGGCGACGATCGACAAGAACGGTGACGTCACCGACACCAAGGTTCTGAAGCCCTTGCCCATGGGGCTGGCCGAGGCCGCCGTGTCGGCGGTGGAGCAGTGGAAGTTCAAGCCGGCGACACTGAACGGCAGACCGGTCGCCGTGTACTACAACCTGACCGTCACCTTCCAACTCCAGTAGATGACGAACTTCCGATTCGTCTGTGCCTTGATCGCGTGCTGCCTCCTGCTGGCCGCCAACGCCGCGTTGGCCGACTACGAAGCTGGGACTGCCGCCTTCAGGTCCGGGAATTTCGAGTTGGCCGCTGCCGAGTTCCAGAAGTTCGTCGCGGAGCGGCCCGATGAGCCGCAGGGTTACCACATGCTGGGTCGCGCCCTCATCTTTGCCGGGAGGCCGGGCGACGCGGTCGGGCCGCTGCGGAAGGCCGTCGAGCTGAATCCGGACGATGTCCCCAGCCGCGTCTACCTCGGGCGGGCTTTCGACGAAAGCAACAAGCCCGCCGAGTGCATCGCGGCGCTGAATCGGCTGGACATCGGCAGCTTGCCGAAGCAGGCGCAGATCCAGGTGTACCAGAGGCGAGGTCGTAGCCACGCGAAGCTGGGGAACACCGGAAGCGCCGCGGTCGACCTTGGCAGAGTGGCCGATCTCAAACCGGGCGATGCGAGAGCGCGCTTCGACTACGGCAAGAAACTGCAGGACGACGCACAGCTGGATGCAGCCATCGCCGCCTTTGAGCGTGCGACGTCGATGGACGGCAGCATGACGGAGTGGAAGGAGGCTCTGGTCAACGCCCTGAAGATCAAGGGTCGGGGGGCCGAAGGCGAAGCAAAGACGGCGGTTTATCGCAGGGCCGAGGCTGTGGCCAGGAGCCTCGTCGGTAGCGATTCCTCCTATGAGAACCTCTTGCTGCTCGCTGAGGTTCAGCTCGGTGGAAAGAACTACGAGTCGGCGGTCTCGACGTTGCAGCAGGCGATCTCGAAGAGAGCAGGCGACTGGCACGCCCACTACTACCTTGGACAGGCCTACGGATCGCTCGGGCGTTTCAACGACGCCGAAGCGCCGCTGAACGACGCCCTCACTCTGGCGTCCGGCCAGGCCGAGAGGCAGGTCTTCGACTATCTCGGCTTCGTCCTCGAGAAGCAGAAGAAGTTCGGCGAGGCGATCAGGTGCTACGAACGGGCCGGCAACGCGGCTGGCGCCGCCCGCGTGCGTGAGAACCAGCAGATCGCTGCCGACAACAAGGAAGCGGACGAGCACAACGCGACGGTCGATGAGATCAAGAAGCGACTGGGCGAGCTCCAGGAAGAACTGGATGAGATCACCGGAGGCACGAAGGAACCGCCGCGCCGCTAGCGGTCAGCCAGCTTGCGGCGCAGGATCTCCTGGGCGGCTCGGGGTTCGGCGCTGCCGCGTGAGGCTTTCATGATCTGGCCGACCAGGTAGCCGAGGGCCTGCCGGCGGCCGCCGAGGTACTCGGCGACGGCCTTCTCGTTGGCGGCGATCGCCTCGTCGGCCCACGCCTCGAGTTGCGTGTCGTCGCGGACCTGGCGGAGGCCGAGGCGGTCGGCGATCTGGTCCGGGGTCTCGGACGAGTCCCAGGCCGCGGCGAGGACCTCCTTGGCGGCGGTGGTGGAAAGCTCGCCGGAGTCGACCAGGGCGACGACGGCGGCGAGGCGCTCCGGCGCGATCGCTTCGTTCACGTCGATGCTCCGCTCCTTCAGCTCGCGCAGGAGTTCCGTCATCACCCAGTTGGCGATGGTTCTTTTACCCTTCTGGTGGGCAGCGACGGCTCGCTCGTAGTAGGTCGCCAGGGCAACGCTGCCGGAGAGTAGCGCCGCCTCTTCCAAGCGCAGCCCGTAGGCGTCGCGGAAACGGGCGCTCTTCGTCCACGGCAGCTCCGGGAGCTGGTTCGCCTGCCGTTCGATGCGTTCGCGGGACAGCACGACGGTCGGCAGATCGGGCTCGGGAAAGTACCGGTAGTCGTGCGCCTCCTCCTTCGACCGGAGCGACCGGGTCACGCCGGTCGAAGGCTCGAAGCTCCGGGTCTCCTGCTCCACCCGGCCGCCGGAGGTCAGGACGTGCAGCTGACGTTCCCCCTCGTACTCGAGCGCTTTCGCCACGTGGCGGAATGAGTTCAGGTTCTTGACCTCCGTTTTCGTGCCGAGTGCGGTCTCGCCGACCGGCCGGAGCGAGAGGTTTGCATCGCAGCGCAGACTGCCCTCCTCCATGTTGCCGTCGCTGGCGCCGGTGTAGAGCAGGACCTGGTGAAGCACCTGCAGATAGGCCTGCGCATCGGCCGGCGAACCGATCTCCGGCTCGGTGACGATCTCCACCAGGGGCACTCCGCAGCGATTGAAATCGACCAGGCTCCGGCCGGGGAGCGGTCCGCCTCCCGGCACCTCGTGGAGCAGCTTGCCGGCATCCTCCTCCAGGTGGAGCCGGTGGATGCGCACCGTGTTTCCCGACGGCAGCGGGACGCTGCCTCCCTCGGCCAGGGGCTCGTCGTACTGGCTGATCTGGTAGCCCTTGGGCAGGTCCGGATAGAAGTAGTTCTTGCGTGCGAACACCGACCGTCGGCGGACCTCGCAGCCGAGGGCCAGCGCGAGCCGGATGGCCAGGTCGATCGCGTGCTGGTTGGTCGCCGGCAGGGTGCCCGGATAGCCGAGACAAACCGGGCACACGAGTTCGTTCGGTTCGGCGCCGAAGCGATTCTCGCAGCGGCAGAACATTTTCGTCCGGGTGCGCAACTGGACGTGGACTTCCAGTCCAATGACCGTTTCCCATCCCGTGTCGACGGGAACTCCGACGGCACCCGTCCCGGTCGTGCTCTGCGCTACGCTCATGGCCGTCACAAATGGCCGCGGCATCCTACAGCAGGCGCAATGTCGCGCTCGCGGTCTACCGCCGCCCGCCGGTGTTTGCCGCCTTTCTCGGCGTAGCGCCGCAAGGGGGAGCGGCCGGTCCGGAGGATGCGCTCAGGGTTCTGGTGGACCAGGTGCCCGCGGCGGCGGCGGTGGCACCGGCCTGGCTTCGTCAGCGGCACGGCACCGACGTCCTGAGAACGACGAAGCCTGGGCCGACCGGCGATGGGGATGCGCTGATCGTGTCGGAGCCCGGCGTTGCGGCCACGGTCTTCGTCGCCGACTGTGTGCCCGTGCTGATTGCCGCCGGCGACTCGGTGGCCGCGGTTCACGCCGGCTGGCGTGGTCTCGCGAGCGGCGTTCTGGCCTCGGCCGTTCACGAGTTGAGCCGAAGCTCGTTCCGCGATGGTACGTCGGCCGAAGCCTGGATCGGTCCGGCGATCGGACCCTGTTGCTACGAGGTCGGCGAAGACGTTGCCGCACAGGTGGAGTCCCGGAGCGGTCCGGACGTGGTCACTCGAAGACCCGGCCGGAAGCCGCATCTCGACCTGTCGCTGGCCGCGTGGCGGCAGCTTGCCGGCCTGGGCGTGGCTCCGGTCTCGACGGTGAAGCGCTGCGTGCGCTGCAGTCCGGACTGGTGGAGCTATCGTCGAGACGGCGCTCGCGCCGGCCGCAACTACGGGTTCATCTGGCGCTAGTCGGCCTGCCGGGAAGTGCGGCTGCGGGCCTTGCGCGTGGGGTCGATCCCGACGGAGCGGAGGAAGGCGAGGTCGCGGCCGTTGATCCTGAAGGGCGGGGCCGGTACAGGCGGTTTCGTCTCGTCCTCCGTCCCGGTTTCGTCGTCACTCTCGAATGGCTTGCAGTCGAGGAACAGATTCAGCGTGTAGCCTTCGCGCCGGATCGATTCGAGCCGGTCGTGGACTTCAGGCGATTCTGCAATCGCCTCGCACAGGGAGTGGGTGAGATCTTCGAGCAGTTGCTTGAGCCGGGGTTCCATGGCAGCGAGAGCATTATCCCAGACAGACGGTCGGAGTGACAGTCCGGCTTCGTCACCGGGCGATCGGGCTCTCTGGGGGCCGGTCGTCGACGAGCTTCGAGCGGCGGGTTTCCGGCCTGTTTCGTTCGAGTCGTTGGCCGGCGACGTTTCCGCCCGACGCTACGCGCGGCTGCGCCTTGAGGGCGGAGAGCAGTTCGTCGTCTGCGCCTATCCGGACGACATGGCGGACGTGGCGGCACGGTTTCTGGCCGCGACGGAGCTGCTGAACCCGGCCGGGGTGCCGGTGCCACGAGTTGAACGGCACTCGCGCGGCGAACGCGTCTGGATCCTCCTGGAAGACCTGGGGCCGCAGACGGTCTTCGACCGATGGGAGGGCGGAGGTCTGAGTCCGGCGGCACTTGACCGGTGCCTGACGGAAGCGCTGGCCCACGTTGACCGAATCCAGCTCCTGTCTCTCGACCGGGTGCGCGCTCTGGGCTCGCCGGCGCTCGACCGGAACCTGCTGATGGCGGAACTCGACCTGACCTGGGAGCGCTTCCTCGAGCCGCGCGGGCTGGTGCGAGACCGGGCGCTGGCCGAGCAACTGCGCGCTCTGTGCAACGCCGTGTGCGAGCGTCTCGGTTCGGCGGCGCCCGTGCCCTGTCACCGTGACTTCATGGTTCGCAACCTGATGCTGCGGGCTTCGGCGCGGGAGGGGGCCGAAGCGGAGGTCGTCGTGATCGATCACCAGGACCTGCGGCTTGGCCCGCCGCACTACGACGTGGCTTCGTTGCTGAATGACAGCCTGACCCTCTCCGCCGGCCAGCGGCGGGGCCATCTGGCGGTACTGAGGGAAGACGCCAAAGAGCTCGCCCTGTACCACGCCGCCGTGGCGCAGCGAATGCTCAAGATCGCCGGCACGTTCGCCCACTTTGCCGCGCTCGGCAACGACCGTCACCTGCCGTTGATCCGGCCCGCCCTGCGGCGGTTCTTCGACGCGCTGGACGCTCTTCCCGAGGGCCGTGAACTCGCTCTCCGCCTGCGCCGCGAGTGGACGGCGCTTGCCGGCGAAACGCCCGGTGCACCAGCGTAGCTGCTAGAATCGCGGCCCGAGCCCGACGTCAACAGGAGAACCCCATGCCTTCCATTGGCATCCAAGAGCTTCTCATCATCTTCGTCATCCTGATGGTCATCTTCGGTGGCAGCAAGCTGCCCCTGCTTGGCCGGGGGATGGGTGAGGGCATCCGCAACTTCAAGCGGGGGCTGCGGGGCGACGACTCCTCCGAGCTGGAGGAGGAAAACGCGTCTTCGTCGGGCGCCAAGAGCAGCTAGCGCCGCAGACCGCTAGCCGCCCGCCAGCACCGCGAAGTCGAGCCCGTCCGGGTTTATGGCGGCCCAGGCCGCGCGGTGGTGCTCGATGTAGACGCGGAGCACGCTGTTGGCGAAGCCGCGCGTCTCGCGGAAGGGAGGCAGGCCGCCGAAACGGTCGACTGCGCCGGGACCCGCGTTGTAGCCCCCTAGAGCCAGGATCAGGTCGTCGTCGAAGCGGCGCAGCAGATAGGCCAGATAGCTCACGCCCGCGTCGAGGTTCTGGCTGGGGTCGTAGGCATCGGCGACTCCCAACTGCTCGGCGGTCGTCGGCATCATCTGCATCAGGCCGAGGGCGCCCCGGGGCGAGACCGCCTCCGTGTTGAACGAGGATTCGGCCTGGACGATGGCCGCCACGAGGAGCGGGTCAACGTCGTGCCGCTCGGCGGCGCTGAGGATCAGGCCACCGTACGGAACACGCTGCATCCGATCGCGGACCGCGCCCTCGTCGGCGGCGCCGATGAACAGCTCGAAGCTCTCCCGGCGCGACTGAATGCACTCGTACAGTGGGCCCTTTCCAAGGTACGTCGTGGCGGCGCCGGTCGACGGTTCAAGCCAGGCCCGGATCTGCTCGAAGAGCACGATGTCTTCCAGAGGAGGCGACATCGGCAACGACGCCATGTGCCGACCGGGCGCGGTTTCGCGCGGCGCGGCGGCCAGAATGGCCGCCGTAGCCACGGTCATCGCAATCATCCGGTTCCGGAGACTGAGCTTCTGGAAGGTCATTGGGACGTGTGCTGGACGGCGTCAGGCGCTTCGCCGCGAGGGGGAGCGCCTGGCCACGTTTCGAACTGCAAGCTGTATGCCGGTCTGATACCGGTCTTTGGCCGGTCGGATGAAGGTCCGAGCCGGCTAGCCTGTAATGCGCGTTCGGGGCGTTAGCTCGACTGAATCCTCTTGCTGGAGCCTCGGTAGTCGGTGGCTTGTATCTGAAGCGTGGCGACCTTGTTTCGCAGCGTGTTGCGATGCAGCCCCAGGTGGTTTGCCGAGTTGGTGATGTTTCCGTGGTTGAGTCGTAGGGAAGCGAGGATGAACTGCCGTTCGAAGATCTCGCGGGCCTGCGCCAGGGTCACACCCTGGGAAGCCAACTCGTTCACCAGGCGATCAAGCTGGCCGTTGAGATCCTCGGTCGCGTCGCCCGGTAAGCGGTTGTCTGGGCTGAGTGGCTTCAACGCGAGTCACATGCCTAAACGTCAATGTTAGCACAAGGTCCCGGTGTTTCGGGGCCTTCGCAAGGCCCGAATTCGGGGCGGGTTCACGGTCCTGGAGGTCGTCCGCGTAGCGCTGCCAGGGACCCGGCTCAGTTGTCCGCGTTCTCTTCGGCGGCCGGACCCGGTCGATTCCTGTCCGGCCGGATGGGTGTGTCCGGCAGCTTGATGCGGAGTTTCCGGAGCTGCTCCTCCGAAGGCGCCTTCTTGAGCCACGGGCTGCCCGGAAACTCGTTCCGTAGCTGATCGCAGGCTTCGTTGAGGTACTCGTAGCGGTCGAGTCCCAGCCTGCTCGGAATCTGCTGGAGCACCAGCCGATACGTGAGGCACATGTGGGCGAGGATCTTGTCGGGCTCGGGGTAGTCCGGGTACTGCTCGAGCATTTCCCTGAAGCGGTTGCCGGCCGCGGTGGGAGTACGGAAACGGTAGTAGAAGGCTCCGACGACGAACTCGTGCTCCGCCAGGTGGTTGCGGACGTCGACGATTCTCTGGGCCGCCTGTCCGGCGAACTGACTGGTGGGGTACAGCCGCCGCACGTTCTCGAACTCGGTCAACGCCAGCCGGGCCGTCTGCTGGTCGCGGTCCGGCTTCTCCATTCGTTCGGCGAGCGACGCCGCGAGCCAGAACTGGGCGTAGGCCGCCTGGTCGGAGGTCGGGAACCGGTTCAGGAAGTCCCGGTAGCGCTGCTCGGCTTCGACGTACGACTGGTAGCCGCCGCGCAGGAACAGGGCGTCCGCGGCCAGCAGCAGCCCTTCGCGGCCGGTCTCGGAGTTCGGCTCGACCTCGAAGGCGTGGACGAGGTGTTCGCGCGCCTGCGTGAACTTCTCCTCCTCCAGCAGTTGCTTGCCGATCTCGAGGGCCTCCGCCGACGAGAGTCGAAGGATGGGGTCGTCCCTGACGCCCCCGCATCCGACGAACAGGGCCAGCGCGGCCGCCAGCAGGAGCGTGCGGCGACGGTTCATTCGCCCGCCTGCCGTCGGAGGGCGACCAGGGTTTCAACGGGCTGCTGCGCCGCGAAGACGCCGGAGCCGACGACGGCGACGTCGACACCGGCCGCGGCCACGTCGTCCAGGTTGCCGGGCTTGATTCCGCCGTCCATTTCGATGCTCACCGGCAGTCCCCGTTCCTCGACCAGGGCGCGGAGGCGCCGGGCCTTCTCGAGCACTTCGGGGTGGAAGGCCTGGCCGGCGAAACCGGGCACGACCGACATCAGTACGACGAAGTCCAGTTGATCCAGGTAGGGAAGGAGCTCGTCCAGCGGTGTCGCCGGATTGATCGCCACACCGGCGCCCGCGCCGCGCTCGCGAATGCGCGCCGCAAGCCGTCCCGGCTCCTTCGTCACCTCGTGGTGGATCGACACCCAGGCCGGCTCGCTGTCCAGATAGCGGTCGAGCAGCGCTTCCGGGTTCGAGACCATCAGGTGGATGTCGAAGCCGATCCGCGTGCGTTTGGCCAGATCGACGATCACCGGCGGGCCGAAGGTCAGGTTGGGCACGAAGTGACCGTCCATCACGTCGACGTGGATCAACTGCGCGCCGCCGTCCTCGCAGAGCTTGACGGCGGAGGCGAGGTCGGCGAGGTCCGCCGCCAGGATCGAAGGCGCGATCTTCATCGTTCAGGTTCTTGCGGGCGGACTGGGGCGGCTTCAGCGACTGTCTTGCGCGGCTACCACGAGGGCGATCGAATCGCTCTGCCGCAGGGGGTGTCCCGGAAGCGGGTATTGACGCAGGATGATCCCGGCTGGGACGCCTTCGTAGGGTTCGTACTTTACCCTTCCGAGCCGGAATCCGCGCGTCTCGAAGAAGTCGCGGACCGGCTCCTCGGGCAGGTCGATCAGGTCCGGCATGACGTACATCGCGCCGGGGTTGGCCAGGCTGACCATCAGGTCCACTTGGGACGAGGGGTCGATCGGGCTGCCGGCGGGGGGATCCTGCCGGACGACGGTGCCCGGTTCACCTGACTCGGCGAACACGCTCCTGCTCCTGCCCATCTGCAGCCCCGAGGCGGTGAGACTCACCTGGGCCGTCTGCAGAACCTGGCCGCTCAGGTCCGGCGTCTCGACGAGCTCCCGGCCCCGCGACAGGTAGACGACGACGCCGCTGCCCTCCTTGACCGCGCTGCCGGCGGGAGGGTCCTGTCGGAGTACGTGGCCCGCCGGAACCGCCTCGTCGTAGCGGTCGTCCTCCACCCGCTGCAATGCCAGGCCCGCGGTGGCGAGGCCGGCTTCGGCCTGGCTTTGCTCAAGGCCGACCAGGTCGGGTACGGCGATGACGCCGCTGCGTACGAAGTTCGAGAGCGCCAGGTAGGACGAGGCGCCCAGCAGGGCGACGAGCAGGCCCCCGTAGGCCGCGAAGAGGACGCCCCGCCTGAGCCATGGGTGGCGTACCGCCTTGCCGATCCAGTCGGGGAGCTTGCCTGCCATCATCGTCGAGCCACCTTCAGCGCCCGAGGCCGGGCAGGTTCTTCACCAGGTCGAAGTAGATCGCGAACAACATGATGGCCACGACCACCACCAGGCCGAACTGGGTGACAAGGTTCTTGATCTGGAGCGAGAGGTCGCGACGCAGAACGCTCTCGAGCAGCAGGATGACGAGTTGGCCGCCGTCGAGCATCGGGATCGGCAGCAGGTTCAGGATGCAGAGGTTCAGGCTGATCAGGGCGATCAGAAACACCAGGTCGCTGAAGCTCCTGCGAGCCGCCTGACCGCTGATCCGGCCAATCTCGATCGGGCCGGCGAGAGCGCTCTGCGGCGAGACCCGACGTTCGACCAGGCCCCCCAGGAAGCCGAAGATCTCGGTCGTCGTCTCCCAGTTGATCCGTGCGCTTTCCACGATTGCCGCGACCGGACCGACGCGCTGATAGGAGAAGTGGCTAATCGCGATGCCGGCCCGGCCGACCCCGGCCTCGTTAGCGGGCACGAGTCGGACGACCAGACGGTCCTCGCCGCGGCCGATCTCGACGCTGACCTCCTCGCCCGCCCGCGGCTCGACGAGCCGGCGGAAGTCGTCGGCGTCAGCGACGGAATGGCCGTTGACGGCGTACAGCGTGTCCCCGTACCGCAGACCAGCCTCCTCGGCCGGAGTGTCCTCGAATACCTGGCGCACCCGCGGCAGAAGGCTGGCGTAGAGCCCAGCGTCGCCCAGTTCGTAGCGCGGCATCCGGTGAGGGACGAGCACGGTACTCAGGGCTTTGCCGTCGCGCTCGAACTCGATCTCGAGCCGACGTTCCGGCGACATCAGGATGGTGTTCGAGAGCTCCCGCCAGTCGGACACGTCCTCGCCGTCCAGGCGCAGGATCACGTCGCCCGCCAGGAGCCCGGCTTCGGCCGCGGCCGAGTCGGGCGCCACGCCGCCGATCTCGGTGCTCAGGTCCCGCGGGCCGGCAAGCTCGGTCCCGGCCATCAGTACCGCCGCGATCAGGACGATCGACAGCACGACGTTCGCCGCCGGGCCCGCCAGGAGCACGATCACTCGCTGCCAACGGGGCTTGGCGGCGAAGTCGCCGGCGTCGCCGGTCGGGTTCGCGGCGTCGATTCCCGAGAAGGCGACATAGCCGCCGAGTGGAATCATGGCCAACCGGTACTCCGTGCCGCCGCGCTCGAAGCCCCAGAGGCGGGAACCGATGCCGATTGAGAACACCCGGACCCGGATCCGGAACAGCCTCGCGGCCAGGAAGTGCCCCAGTTCGTGGACGAAGATGATCACTCCGACCACGACCAGGAAGGCCAGGATGTTGCTCAGGAAGGTCACCGCTAGCGATGCTAACCGCGAAGCTGCGCGAGGACTTCCCGAGCGCGGCGGCGGCCCCAGGAATCCCACGCCAGGGCCTCGTCGATGGTCGCCGGCTCCGCGCCGCCCGTTTCCCGGCCGTGACGGTCGAGCACTTCCGCCACCGTCGGCACGATGGTGGTGAAGGGCGCCACGCCGCCGAGGAACGCCGCCACCGCCGTCTCGTTCGCCGCGTTGAGCACCGCGGGCGCGCCGTTCCCCCGCATGAGCGCCTCGCGGGCGAGGGACGGCGCCGGGAACACCTCCGGGTCGACCTTCCTGAACTTGAGTTCGGATGTCGCCTCCAGCATTTCGCTGAGTCCGTTGGCGGCGCCGTCGTCCGGGCGCGGCCAGCGTTCGGGATGGGACAGGGCGTACCGAATCGGATACTCCATGTCGTTGGCCGAGATCTGAGCGATCGAGTTGCCGTCCTGGAACTCGACGATCGAGTGAACCAGGGACTGCGGGTGGATCAGGATGTCGATCCGCGATCCCGGAACGTCGAACAGGTAGCTCGCCTCGATCAGTTCCAGCCCCTTGTTCATCAGGGTTGCTGAGTCGACGCTGATCTTGGCCCCCATGTTCCAGGTCGGATGAGCCGTGGCCTCGGCCGGCGTGACCGTGTCCAGGGTCGCCGGGTCACGATCCAGGAACGGGCCGCCCGAGGCGGTCAGCACCAGTCGCCTGACCTCGCGGCGCCGGCCCGCGCGCAGTGCCTGGTGGATCGCGGCGTGTTCGCTGTCGACCGGCAGGATCTTCGCGCTCGACTCGGCCGCCAGCCGGCGCAGGTGAGGCCCGGCGGCAACCATCGCCTCCTTGTTCGCCAGCGCCAGGTCGGCGCCTGCGGCAAGGGCCGCCGCGGCGGGCTTGAGACCGGCCGCGCCGACGATCGCGGTCAGCACCAGGTCGTTGTGGCCGTCGCCGACCGCGTCGACCAGGGCGGCTTCGCCCCAACCGACGTCTGTGCCCGGCGGCAGGTCGGGACGCAGGCTCCCCGCCGCCTGCTCCGTATCGACGACCACTCGGCGGGGCCGGAACTCGCGCGCCAGCTCCGCGAGCCGCGCGGGCTTCGTGCCCCTTGCCGCCAGGACGCACACCTGGAGCTTCTCTGGGTGCCGGCGGGCGACGGCAAGGGCCGCCTCACCGACCGAGCCGGTGGCGCCAAGTACGGCAAGCCTGCGTACGCTCACGGCAGGAGCGACGGCGTCGCACCCGCCTGGACGGCAAGGTAGAACACGGGCGTCGCCAGCAGAACGCTGTCGAGTCGGTCCAGCAGCCCGCCGTGCCCGGGCAGAAGAGCCCCCGTGTCCTTGACCGCCACCGCCCGCTTGAGCATCGATTCGACCAGATCTCCGGCCTGTCCCGCGCCGCCGCAGAGCAGCGCCAGGACGGGGACGTCCAGGCCGAGGGCATCGGGACCGCGCCACACCAGGACGACCGCGACGCCGGCGGCGCAACTCGCGGCCAGACCGCTCACCGCGCCCGCGATCGTCTTCTTCGGGCTGAGCACCGGCGCCAGAGGCCGGCGTCCGAGCAGACGGCCGCCGTAGTAGGCGCCGATGTCGCCGAGCGAGGCGACGACCAGTACCCAGAAGAGGAGCACCGGTTCGACGACATGGAGGTTGATCGCGGCGACCAGGAACAGGCCGAGCCAGAGGGCGCCGTAGGTGAACAGTGCCGAGGTCAGGAGCCGATCGCGAATGTCGGCATGGCTGGCGAGGCCGACCGCCGTCGCCAGGGCGAGGATGAGGGCCGCGGCGGCGAACCAGGTGCCGGCGCCGGTCAGGCCGGCCGGCAGCGGAACCTCGATCAGTTCGTTCGCGGTCGTATCGGCCAGGGCGAGGACACCGACCGCGACCCAGAGCGCCCAGCTCACGGTCCGCGAGACGACGATCCGCTGAACCAGGGTGCTGTACTCGGCGGCTGCCACGAGAACCACGAGCGTGACCGCCACTCCGAACAGGACGGGGTCGAGGTAGAGGACGAGGGCGGCCGCCAGCGCCGCGGTCACGACGCCCGTGACGACGCGTTTCATTTGCCGTGATCGTATTCCACGCGCTCCAGGCACAGGCCCCGGGCGGGCGCGTTCGGGCCTGCCTCGGCGCGCGGCCGGCCGGTGAGCAGCGCGGCCAGCTCGTCCAGCGAGCGGCGGCCGAGACCGACCTCCAGGATCGTGCCCACCAGGGCGCGGACCATGCCGCGGAGGAACCCGTCGCCGGCGACGCGGAACCGGATCTCGTCCCCCTGTTCGGTCCATCCCGCTTCGTGAATCGTCCGCACCGTGCTGCCGTGGCTGCCGCCGGCTTTGGCGAAGGCCGAGAAGTCGCGTTGCCCGCGGATCAGGGAGGCGGACCTTTTCATCGACTCGAGGTCGAATCTGCGCGGGGCTGGCACGACGAAGGGCGCCCGGAACGGATCGATCACCGGTGCGGTGCAGAGCCGGTAGCCGTAGACCTTGAACGACGCGCTCTTGCGGGCGTGAAACGAGTCGTCGACGGCGTCGGCGGCAAGCACCCGGATCGCCGCCGGGAGATGGTGGTTCACGCCGTGAACGAGCGCCCGGCGGGTCTCGCCGGACGGCAGGTTCCCGGCCGGGAGGTCGAGATGCGCCGTCTGACCGGAGGCGTGGACGCCGGCGTCGGTGCGGCCGGCCCCGTGGACGGTGACGTTCCGGCCTGCCACCGCCGCCACGGCTTCCTCCACGACCTGCTGCACAGCCAGGGCGTTTTCCTGGCGCTGCCAGCCGGCGTAGTCCGACCCGTCGTAGGCGATCAGAAGGCGGTACTTCACGGTGATGAGGGCTCAGGGTGCCGGCGTGCGAGCAGCAGCAGAATCAGCGGCGGCAGCCAGACGGCGCCGTAGACCCAGGGAAAGTACGGCATTCCGGTCACGGCGGGAAGGTAGGCCAGAGGCAGGGTCGCGGAGAGCGCGAGGACGGCGCGGGCGCCGGTCAACGCGGCCCAGGGGAGGATCCAGATCAGGTACCACGGGTAGAACGTGGGGCTCATCAGGAGGACGACGGCGAAGGCCCCGAACGCCGCCCGGACCGGTTCCGGGCGGCGCCGCCAGAGGCGAAGCCAGAGAAAGGCCGCGGCGGCCAGGAGCACGACGCGGGCGAGGAACTGCGGATAAGCGTAGGAGTAGAGCGTGCTCCAGGGCGTCGCCTCGACCTCGCCGCCGAAGATGACTCGCGCCAGATGGACGACGCCGGAGGCGGCGAGGTCGAGGCGCAGCGCTCCGATCAGGCGCCACAGCGGCTCGTAGACAGGGCCGTTGTACTCCCAGCGCAGCGCGTACTCGACCAGACCGGGCGGAACGCCGCGGGTCCACAGCAGCACGGCGACCGTCGCCGGCAGCAGCAGCGAGACGGCGCCGACCGCAAAGCGCCGCCGCTGGGCGCCGGCGTGCCGCCACCAGAGAGGCAGCACCGCCAGAGGCACGAGTTTGGCCAGCACCGCAAGCGCGGCCACCACCCCACCCACCAGCCACCGGGTGCGCCGGCGTCCCCGCCGACTGCCGCCTGCCAGCAACCACACACAGCCAATGACCAGCGAAGCCCCAAGTACGTCGACATGCCCCATGCCGGCCCCTTCGACTACAAGCAGCGGATTCCAGACGTAGGCGAGGGCCATCCACGCATTGCCGCGACGCCGCGCCACCAACAGCAGCAGCGCGCAACCCGCCAGGTCGACGGCGGCAAGAGCCAGCTTGTAGGCGAACAGAGGCCGGGGCAGGCTCGCGGCGCCTGCGAACATCCCCAACGCCAGCGGCGGATACACCGTGGCGACGTCGCGATGCGCTGTCTTCCTCCACAGGTCGGCGCGCAATCCGGCGAGGCTCTCGTCGTCCGGCGCCAGGAGATACGGGTTCGCTCCCGAGGCGGCGACCCGTCCGTCCCACAGGTAGCGGTAGACATCGTCCGAGAGGCTTGGGGTGAGCGGCAGTGCGAGCAGGCGGAGCATGACGGCCACCGCGAGCACACCCGCCATCGGAATGTCGCTCCGCGAGCCCGTCGCCGCGCCCAGGCGCCGCAGCCCCCACCACAGCGCGCCGAACGCCAGGAGCAGCACCAGCAGGAAGAGGACGCCAGCGCCCGCGGCGCCCGGGGCGGGAACGAACCCCGTGCGGTCGAGCGCGAGGAGCCCGGCGAAGCAGGCGAGCAGAGGCCACACGGCCGCCGCCAGCGCTCCGAGCCCTCGTCGCCTTGCCATATCGTCAGCGTACGTGCTTCTACCGGTCTACTACGCCGTTCTCGGTACGCTCGCTCTCTACGGACTGCATCGGCTGGTTCTGCTCCTGGTGCTTCGCGTGTCGCGATCGTCGGTCGCCGGTGAGGAAGGCGGCGCGGACTCCGCTGACGTCCAAGATAGCGCGCAAGAGGAGTTCGTGTGGCCCCTGGTCACCGTCCAGTTGCCGATCTACAACGAGCGCTACGTCGCCCCCCGGCTGATCGCCGCCGTTCTCAACTTCGACTACCCCGCGGATCGGCTCGAAGTCCAGATCCTCGACGATTCGACCGACGACACCGCCGACCGGGTCGAGGCCGAGCTCGCCCGGGCGTCCGGACGGAACCGTCCCCTACCGCTCATTCGGCACCTGCGTCGGGAGAACCGGCAGGGTTTCAAGGCGGGTGCTCTCGCCGCCGGTCTGGACCAGGCGCGCGGAGAGCTGATCGCGATCTTCGATGCCGACTTCGTGCCGGAACCGGACTTCCTGCGGCGGACGGTGCCGGCGTTTCGCGATCCGGGACTGGGCATGGTTCAAGCCTGCTGGGGCCACATGAACCGCAAGGACTCGCTTCTGACCCGGGCCCAGGCGGTGCTGCTGGACGGCCATTTCCTGGTCGAACAGGCGGCCCGGTACCAGGCGGGTTGCTTCTTCAACTTCAACGGCACCGCGGGCGTATGGCGGCGGCGTGCGATCGAGGACGCGGGGGGCTGGCAGGTCGACACGCTGACCGAGGACCTGGATCTCTCCTACCGGGCGCAGCTCGCCGGATGGCGCTTCAGGCTGATGACGGACCTCGCGGTGCCGGCGGAGCTGCCGGCCCGAGTCAACGACTTCAAGAGCCAGCAGCACCGCTGGGCCCGCGGATCGGCTCAGACGATGCGCAAGCTGCTCGGACGTATCCTGCGCAGCGCGGTGAGGCCGCGGGTCAAGCTGGCGGCGGTCGCGCACCTCACGTCGGGCATCTGCTATCCGCTGCTCGTGGCTCTCGGACTCCTCCTGTTGCCGGCGATCCTGGAGCGGCAGGAGTCGCCGCACCTGTTGCTGTGGATCGACGCGCCGCTGTTTCTGCTCGGTACGGTCGCGGTAGCCGGTTGCTACGCCGCCGGCCAGCAACGGGCCGGGCGGCGCGGCTCCAGGTTCTGGTTCGAGGTGCCGCTCGCGATGTCCATCGGCATCGGCCTGTCGCTCAGCAACTCGGCGGCGACGATCAGCGGGCTATTGCGGCGCGGCGGCGTCTTCGCCCGCACGCCGAAGATCCCGGCGGCCGCCGGGAACCCACCGGCGCTCTACAGGTCGGGCGCGGTATGGAGTCTGTGGGGCGAAGCGACGCTCGCGCTCTACTTCTGGGTCTGCGTCGCCGCCGCGGGTCTCTACGGCCGGTGGTGGTCTCTGCCCTTTCTCTACCTGTTCGCCCAGGGGTATAGCCTGATCGCCCTCGGCGGCGCCCTGCCCCGGCTGGGGCGCCGTGCCCAGACCACATAGCCAGCCGGCGATGACCAGCCCCCTGACCCGTCATCCACCGCCTCCTCCCGCCGTCGACGTCGTCGTGCGGCCGGCGCAGCCCTCGGATGCGGCGTTTCTCCGTCGGTGGCGCGCCGAACCGGCCGTGCGTCGCTACCAGCCCCTCCATAACGTCTCCGTTGCCAGGCTGCGTGCGGACCTGGGGGCGCAGCGCCCCAGGGATCTCTACCGCGGTCGCGGCGACCGCTACACCTGGATGATCGAAGCCGACCGGGAACGCTCAGGCTGGATCACTCTGGCGATCGTCAACTGGGAGCACGGCCTGGGCGAGCTTGGCTACGCCCTGGCGACCCGGCACCAGGGCCGCGGCACGATGACCGCCGCGCTCGGCCAGTTGCTGCCGGAGCTCCTGTTGCGAACGCCGCTGGAGCGGCTGGAGGCCCGCTGCGCGATCGACAACGACGCCTCCCGCAAGGTGCTGGAGAAGCTCGGATTCGTGCGCGAGGGCAAGCTCCGTTCCTACTTCGTGCTGCAGGGGCGTCGCACCGACCACTATCTGTACGCGCTGCTCCGGGAGGACTACATTCCGGGTACCGATCTGCGCTAGGGTTGCGCATTCCGAATGGTTGTCAGAGCGTCGAGGCGGAGGTAGTCGAACGTGAGTAGCGGGGCTGGGCAGGAGGCGCGGTCGGAGTCAGTGGACGCAGCGTTGAAGAAGCTGGAGGCCGGGATCGAGGCGTTCCACGCGGATCGGATCGCGGAAGCCCGCTCCGAGTTCGAAGCGGTGATCGCCGCGGGGGCGGAGAGCCGGCTCACCAGCCGCGCCGGGGACTACCTCGCGGCTTGCGACCGGGCCGAGGCGGCGCAGGACGGGAAGGGCAACGACGCGTTTCTCGAGGCCGTGATGGCCCGAAACGACGGCGACCTGGAGGGCGCCCTGAAGATCTGCAC
Source organism: Holophagales bacterium (assembly GCA_009836625.1). Lineage (GTDB taxonomy): Bacteria > Acidobacteriota > Thermoanaerobaculia > Multivoradales > Multivoraceae > Multivorans. Next base: position 152,883 of record VXVC01000007.1, on the reverse strand, counting down.
GGCGGGGTCGCGCACGAGGGACGGTCGCTTCGTCTACCTCGCTTCCTGTGTCCGCGCGTTGCTGGGCGACACGGAGCCGGCGCTCGATTCGCTGGCGAAGGCGGTGGAGCTGGATCCGACGAACCGGGTGCGGGCCTTTCACGACGCGGATTTTGCTTCCCTCAACGAAGACGAGCGCTTCCTGAGCCTCGTCCATGATCAAAGCGACTGAGTTGACGTCCAGCACCGCCGCGGCCGTCGTCCTCGCTGCCGGTCACAGCAGGCGGCTCCGTTCGGAACAGCCGAAGGTGCTTCACGAGGTGGGCGGCAGGCCGCTCGTGTCCTGGGTCGTTCAGGCGGCCCGCGAGGTCGGCTGCGCGCCCATCTGCGTCGTCGTCGGGAGCGGGGCCGACGCGGTCCGCTCGGTGTTCGAAGGTGAGGACGCGGGCGCCGGAGACATCGTCTGGGTGGAACAGCCGGAGCAACGGGGTACGGGGCACGCGTTGTCGATGGCTCGCGACTCTCTGCGCTCCGAGGGGCTGGCCCTGGTTCTTTCCGGCGACGCGCCCCTGGTCCGCCCGGCAACGCTGCAAGCCCTGCTGGATGCCGCCGGCGCCGGCTGGGGCAGTCTGGCGGTCGCCGACCTTCCGGAGCCGGGGAGTCTCGGCCGCGTCGCCTGCGAGGGGGATCGCCTTGTCCGGATCGTCGAGGCGGCGGACGCCGAGGAGGACAAGCTCGCGCTCCGTACGGTCAACGCCGGTCACTACGCGCTTCCGGTTCCGGCGATCTTCGACTGGCTCGAGAAGATCGATCCCGGCAACGCCCAGGGCGAGTTCCATCTGACCGATGCCGTCTCGGCCGCCGCCCGCGAGCATCCGGTGGCGGCGGTCCGGGTCGAGGATGCTTCGGAGGCGCTGGGAGTCAACTCGCGCGCCGACCTGGCCGCGGTTCAGCGCGTCTTCTACCGGCGCAGCGTCGATGCCGTGCTCGCGGCGGGCGTCACCGTCCTCGATCCGGAGAGCGTCTGGATCGATGCCGGCGTGACCGTTGGCGCCGACTCGGTGCTGCACCCGAACGTCACGCTGCTCGGCGCGTCCAGCCTGGGGAGCGGCTGCACCGTCCACAGCGGCGCCTGGATCCGCGACAGCGTCCTCGACGACGGCGTCGAGGTGCTGCCCTACTCGGTGCTCGACGGCGCGCGCGTCGCCTCGGACTGCACGATCGGCCCCTTCGCCCGCCTGCGGCCGGAGGCCGTGCTCGAGGACGGCGCCAAGGTTGGCAATTTCGTCGAGGTCAAGAAGGCGACGCTGGGCCCCGGAGTCAAGGCGTCGCATCTCGCCTACCTCGGCGACGCCTCGGTGGGGGCCGGCGCCAACATCGGCGCCGGGGTCATCACCTGCAACTACGACGGTAAGAGGAAGAGTCGAACGGTGATCGGCGAGGGCGCCTTCGTCGGCAGCGACTGCATCCTGGTGGCGCCGGTCGAGGTCGGCGCCGGAGCGTACACGGGCGCCGGATCGGTGATCACGAAGGACGTACCGGAGGAGACGCTCGCGGTGGGGCGGGCGCGCCAGAAGAACATCAAGCGCCGGCCCCGGTGACGGCGTGGACTTCCGTTCCCGGCTGAACCCGGAACAGCTCGCGGCGGTCACCCACGACGGCGGCCCGTTGCTGGTCGTCGCGGGCGCGGGATCGGGCAAGACCCGGGTCATCACGTACCGGATCGCCTGGCTGATCGCCGAGCGGCAGGTCGAGCCGTGGCGGATCGCGGCCGTCACCTTCACCAACAAGGCCGCGGACGAGATGCGCGGTCGGGCGCTCGACCTGGTCGGCGGCAACGCCAATGTCTTCGTCGGCACTTTCCACCGCTTCTGCGTCCGCCTGCTGCGGCGCCACGGCGACCGCGTGGGCCTGCGGCCGGACTTCGCGATCGTCGACGCGCCGGACCAGTTGCGGCTGATCAAGGCGTCGCTCAAGGCCGAGAACCTCGACGAACAGGCATTCCAGCCGCGCGCGGTCCAGGGACGGATCAGCGGGGCGAAGAACCGCCTGCTCACGCCGGCCGCCTTCGAGAAGGAGGCGGAGGACTTCTTCGACCGTCACGTCGCGGCCGTGTTCCGCCGCTACCAGGCCGAGCTGCGGCGTACGGGAGGCGTCGACTTCGACGATCTGATCGCGCTTGCCGTGTGCCTTCTGCGCGACGACGAGGAGGTCGGCGCGCGGGTCAGGGGACGCTTCCGTCACCTGCTCGTCGACGAGTTCCAGGACACGAACGCGGCCCAACTTGAACTCGTCAGGAACCTGGTGCTCGACCCGAACGGTTCCGTCTCCGGCCTGACCGCGGTCGGCGACGAGGATCAGAGCATCTACGGCTGGCGCGGCGCCGAACTCGACAACCTGCTCCGGTTCGAGCAGCACTTCCCGGGCGGCAGCGTGCGCAAGCTGGAACGGAACTACCGCTCGACCCAGAACATCCTCGACGCCTCGGGCGCCGTCATCTCGCGCAACGAGCAGCGGCGGGGCAAGACCCTATGGACGGACAAGGGCGCCGGCGAGCCGCTGCAGCTCTTCCTTGCCGGCGATCACGAGGACGAGGCGCGCTGGGTGGTGGGGCAGTTGGCGGGGCTCCGTACGGAGGGGCTCGAGTTCGGGGACATGGCCGTGCTGGTGCGGACGAACGCGCAGACCCGGGCGATAGAGGACCAGTTGCTGCGCGGCGAGGTCCCCTACTGCCTGGTTGCCGGCATCCGCTTCTACGAGCGCGCCGAGGTCAAGGACCTGATCGCCTACCTGCGGGTCATCGCCAACCCGCAGGACAACCTGTCCCTGCGCCGGATCCTCAACCAGCCGCGGCGGGGGATCGGCGGCAGGACCGAGGAGGTGCTGCTCGAGCGCGCCGCCGAGATGGGTAACTCGCTGTGGGATGCGATCCGGCTCGACCCCCTACAGGAGCTGCCGGCCCGCAGCCTGCGCGCGGTCCGGAACTTCCGGGGCCTGATCGAGGCGCTGCGCCAGGAGGCGGAGCGCCAGCCACTGGCCGAGCTCGTGCGCGGCACGATTGTCGCGGCCGGCTTCGAGGCGCTCTACGGCAAGGGCGACGAGGAAGGCCAGGAACGGCTCGAGAACCTGAACGAACTGGTGTCGTCGGCCCACGACTTCGAGACCCTGCACGGCCTGACCGGCGCTCCGGCGAGGAACGCGACCCCGGCCGGCAACGGGCAGCGCGAGGCTGCCGGCGAAGAGACGCTCTTCGACGAGGAGACCGAGCCGGCGGTGAGCCCGCTCGTGAACTTCCTGGACTACGTTTCCCTGGTCAGCGACACGGACGGTCTGAACGCCGAACTGGGCGTCGCCCTGATGACCCTCCACAGCGCCAAGGGCCTCGAGTATCCGGCCGTCTTCGTCACCGGTCTCGAGGACGGCCTGCTCCCGCACTTCCACGCCGGCCTCGCGGCCCGGGACATCGAGGAAGAGAGACGCCTGTTCTACGTCGGGATGACCCGGGCCGAGGAGCGGCTGTTCCTCAGTCTCAGCCGTCGTAGAATGGTCGCTGGACAGTTCCAGGACCAGCAGCCTTCTCCCTTCCTCGTCGACCTGCCCGAGGAACTGGTAGAAACCACGCGGAGCGCGGAACTCTACGGCGGCCCTCGGACAGCCGGGGTCCGCGGCTTCTTCGGCGGCGACCGCGCCGCCGGCGGCGCGTCCTTCCGGGCCGCGTCTCCCGCCGCCGCCCGCCGCGCCCGGAAGCCGCCGACCGAACGGATCGCCGGCGTCCTGCGACCCGGCGCCGTCGTGCGCCACGCCACCCTGGGCAAGGGCGTCGTCCTGCAACTCGACGGAGACGGCGAGAACGCGAAGCTGACCGTCTTCTTCGACAAGGCCGGCAAGCGGAAGCTGATTCGCCGCTACGCCCCCCTCGACGTGCTGTAGGCAGTGTGGCGACGGTGCTATCATTCGCCGCCTTGCCTGTCGGGGCGTGGCGCAGTCTGGTAGCGCACCTGCCTTGGGCGCAGGGGGTCCTCAGTTCAAATCTGGGCGCCCCGATATCGCTCGCTAGCCTTGACCTCGGCTAACCTGTCGCTGTCGCTTTCGCCTGCCTGTAGCTCAGCTGGATAGAGCGGCGGCCTTCTAAGCCGCGGGTCGGGGGTTCGAGTCCCTCCAGGCAGGCCAGATCGTTGAGAGATCGGTTCGTAGATGTCTGGTGGATGTAGCTCAACTGGCAGAGCGCTTGATTGTGGTTCAAGTGGTTGGGGGTTCAAGTCCCCTCATCCACCCCATCTCGATTCCGAAACCGTCCCGTTCGCGCGCCCGTAGCTCAGCTGGATAGAGCGACGGCCTCCGGAGCCGTAGGTCAGGGGTTCGAATCCCTTCGGGCGCACCACACGCGGCTTATGCTCTGATCGCATGATTGCCACGGAGCAGAAACCACGCCGACCGCTCCGCGTCCTGCTCGTACGCCTCTCCGCGATCGGCGACTGCCTCCACGCGGCTCCCGTGGCGTCGGCGCTTCGCCGCGCCCACCCGGACGCCTTCATCGGCTGGGCGGTCCAGGAACCAGCCGCGACCCTGCTGCGCGGCTACGCCGGCGTCGACCGCTTCCACCTGTATCCGCGTCGCGCCAGTGGAGTCGCCGCGCACCTTGAGGCGCTCAGGCGCTTCCGCCGCGAACTCAGGAGCAGCCGGTACGACGCGGCTCTCGACGTCCAGGGCCTCACCAAGAGCGGCCTGGTCGCCTGGTGGAGCGGCGCCCGGCAGCGGATCGGTTTTCGCGGCGGCCCGGCGATGGGCAGCCGCGAGTTGAACGCCCTGTTCCTCAACCAGCGCTTTGCCGTCGGTCTGGATGTGAGCCACGTCGTCGACCGTAACCTCGCCTTGTTGAGCGCTTCGGGACTGCTCGTCGGCGCCGCCAGTCCGGTCGCGGAGTGGCATCTACCCGAGTACGCCGAGCCCGCGCCCCTTTCGTTCCTCGAGCACCATGGTCTGGGCGACGGCCGTTATGCGGTGGTTTCGCCCGGAACGATCTGGCGCACGAAGCGCTGGCCCCCGCACCACTTCGCGGCGGCCGTCAGGCGCCTCGGGCGCGACCGCGGCCTGCCGGTGGTCATCGCCTGGGCCGGCGAAGACGAGCGACATGCGGCTGAGGAGATCGTCGCGGGCGCCGGGGACGACTGTCGCGTACTGCTGGCGCCGCCGACCGACCTTCGCGAACTGGCGACGCTCCTGCGGCACGCGACCCTCTTCCTGGGCTGCGACTCCGGTCCCGCCCACCTGGCGGCGGCACTCGACGTACCCTGCGTTTCGGTGTTCGGTCCCACCGATCCGGCCCGCAACGGTCCGTACGGGCCACGGTCCGCCGCGGTGCAGCTCGACCCGAAGCTGGACTGCCAGCCGTGCTGGCGGCGCACCTGTAGCCGCGGAGACTTTGCCTGCCTGGAACGGCTCGATGCCGACCGGGTGGTCGCCGAGTGCCTTGTCAGGCTCGACACGGCATAAGCTCTTCACAGGATGCCGGAAACCCCAGACGAAGCCTTACCGCTCATCCGGCCGCCGAGGTTCGACCGGACCGCCTTCCGGCTGCTGGTGGCGGCCATCGTCGTGGGTGGGCTCACCATCCTGATCGTCATGCTCTGGCGGGAGTTCAGTTGGCTGATGGCCCTGTCGAGCGGCGCCGGCGTCGCCGTCCTCATCTTCTTCAGCGGCCGTGCCGTCCGCGTCCTGCGTTTCGAGTACCTCCGTCCGCCCTTCGAGCGGGAGGACTAGGAGGTTGGGCGCCGGATGAAAGTCCGTCCCTGGCAGGTCGAGGCCGCGCGCACCGAGTTCGACCACCCCCTTCTGCAGCTCGAGGCCCAGGAGCTTCGCGCCGGCGCGGACCGGCGCCAGGCGGTGGTTCTGCGCTCCGCGGACTGGGTCAACGTGATCCCGCTGATCGAGGGCGAGCCGGGAGCGGACGGCAAGGGCGCGACGGTCGTGCTCATCCGCCAGTGGCGCTTCGGCCGCGCCGCCGAGTCACTGGAGATCCCCGGCGGCATCGTCGAGCCGGGCGAAGAGGCGGGAGTCGCCGCGGCGCGGGAGCTCCACGAGGAGACCGGGTACCGGCCGGGAACGGTCGAACGGCTGGGCGAAGTCGAACCGAACCCCGCGATCCTGGACAACGTCTGCTCCCTGTGGCTGGCCCGTGACCTGGTCCACACCGGCGACCCGATCGGGGACGGCAGCGAGGAACTCGAGGTGGTTCACGTACCGCTTGCGGAGATTCCGGAACTCATCGCCCGCGGCGAGATCAGCCATTCCCTGGTCGTCACGGCCTTCTACTTCTACGCCCGCCGATACGGTTTCTCTTGAAGCTCCGGGGCGTCTCGCTGGACGCGACCGGAACGCTGATCGCCTGCCCGCGGCGGGGCGACATCTACGCCGAAGTCCTCGCCCGCCACGGCCTCGAACTCGCCGTCGCCGACATCGAGCGAGGCTTCCTTACCGCCTGGAAGGAGTTCGAGTGCCGCCTCGCCCGCGGTGAGGACCGTTACAACAGCCACCCGAACGGCGCCCGCGGCTTCTGGGGCGATCTCCTGGACCGCATGTGCCTCCTGCTCGAACGGGAAGCGCCGGGACCCTTCGCCACGGCGGAACTCTTCGCCCGCTTCGAGCGCGCCGACGCCTGGGAACTCCGGCCCGGCTGCCGGAAGGTGCTCTCGGAACTGCGTCACCGGGGCCTGCGCGTTGCCGTGACCAGCAACTGGGACCGGCGCCTGCCGCGGGTCCTGGCCAACCTCGGGCTTGGGCGCTACCTCGACGCCGTGGTCTGCTCGGAGGAGGTGGGGTCGGCAAAGCCGGCGGAGCCGATCTTTCTGGCCGCGTGCGAGGAACTGGAGCTTCAGCCGGCTTCCGTGCTCCACGTCGGCGACGCGAAGATCGAGGACCGCGAAGGCGCGTTGGCGGCCGGCCTCAAGGCGCTGTGGCTTGACCCCGCGCAGGGCGATATCGGCTCGTTGGACGAAGTTCTCGACTATCTACCGAAGTAGGAACCGCCCGGGCGCTGCTACACTGGTCAATAGCGAGGCGTGCGCAATGAAGATCTCCACCAAGGGTGAGTACGGCATTCGCGCCATGCTGTACGTGGCGATGCACGCGAACGGTGGGCCGGTGCCCAGCCACGAGATCGCCGTGAACCAGGGGATCCCGGAGCCCTACCTGCGTCAGATCCTGGCGGCGCTCGCCCGGGACCACCTGATCCGGTCGAACCGCGGTCCCCAGGGCGGCCACCTGCTGGGCCGGCCGGCCGAGAAGATCTCGATGCACGACATCCTGGTCGCCCTGGAAGGGCACACGACCTCGATCGATCACATCCTCGCCCAGCCCTGCACGATCGGCGTGGGGCCGAAGCACTGCGCGATCCGCGAGGTGTTCCTGAGCGTGAAGGACGCGGTCGAGACGATCCTGTGCAACTACAGCCTCGCCGACCTGGCCGCGCGCCAGCAGGAAGTCTGCGAGTGCAAGATCGAGATCCCGCACGACCTGCCGCCGGAACGCCTCGCCACGTCGTCTGGCCGGCCGCTGCACGTCATCGCCGACTGAGCCGCCGGGAACTCGTCGTTGCAGATCGGTTCCCGCGTCCCGCGGTTCGCGCCCGCTTGCGTCGCTCTTGTCGCGCTCGCGGCCGGCTGGGCCTGCGCGGTCCCTTCGGACCGGCCGTCTCTCGACGAGAACGACCTGGAAACCGTGGCGGTCGGGCAGCCGGCGGATTCCATTCTCCGGCCGGACGAGGACGTGCAGGAGCGGCGGGCGCCGGAGGCGGCGCTGCGCGGCCGTATTCCCGGCGCCTTCCCGGACCGCTTCCCCGTACCGGACGCTTCCACCGTGGTCGACTTCGGCGACGTGGCGACGGAGGAGGGCGAGCCCGTTACGGCGGAGTACGTCGGACTGCTTCTGCCACTGGGCGCTCCCGACGCCCGGGAGTGGCTGCTGCGCGAGGCGCAGGCCGCGGGCTGGCGGGCGACGCTCGGAGAGTCGATGACCTTCCGCCGCGGCGAGGAGTGGGTCGTGGTGGTCATTGAACCGGGCGCGACGCCGGGTAACTCGGCGGCGCAGTTCGAGTACGCGAAGCCCTGATTCGGAGCACTGTTAGGATCGCGCTTCGCCGACCGGATGGTCGGTCGGCGAGAGCCAGTTGGAAACCAAGGGATGACGGGTCCTCTGACCCTTAGGCGCGCCGAGAAGTACGGATTCTGCGCCGGTGTGCGGATTGCCGATCGCACGGTGCGGAAACTGGCCGCCGACGGAAGGCGCGGGCAGATCCTGGGTCAACTGGTCCACAACGAGCGGGTGGTCTCCGACCTCGTGCAGCTCGGCTTCGCCACGGCGGACGCGCTCGACAGCGTCGAGAACGGGACGATCGTCTTTTCCGCCCACGGGGTGCCTCCCTCGTTCCACCGGCGGGCCCTGGAGCGGGGCCTCCTGGTCGTCGACACGACGTGTCCGTTCGTCTACGACGTCCACGAAGAGGCGCGGCAAGCGCTCGAGACGGGCTACCACCTCGTGTTCATCGGCGACCGGGGGCACCGGGAGGTGATGGGCTACACCCGGGACCTCGACCCCGAGGCGTATGACGTGGTGCTGACCGCGGCCGATGTTGCCCGGATCGACTTTGAGCGACACCCGAAGATCAAGATCTTCTACCAGACCACGCTGAACAGTGAGGAGTACGAGCAGGTGGCTCGGGCGATCGAGGCGCGCGCGGCGGCGGCCGAGCGCGCGGACACCATCTGCTACGCGACGAAGGAGAACCAGGACGCGGCGCGCGCCCTGGCGGCCGACCCGGAGGTCGACTGCATCGTCGTCGTTGGCGGCCGGCACAGCGCGAACACCCGTCACCTGTGGGAGATCTGCCGGGAGATCGAGCCCAGGAGCCACCTCGTCCACGACTCGGCCGATCTGCGGCGAACCTGGTTCGAGGAATGCCGTACGGTCGGCGTCACCGCTGGGGCCTCGACGCCGGACGCGATGATCGAGGAGGTCGAGGCCGCGATCCTGGAGGCGGCGTCCTGAAAGTCCTGGTCATCGGCAACGGCGGCCGCGAACACGCGCTCTGCTGGATCATCCGGGAACGCTCGCCGGAGACCGGGCTCTACTGCGCGCCCGGCAGTCCGGGGACCGAGGAGTGCGGCGAGAGCGTGCCGCTGGACGTCGCGGACATCGACGGCCTGACCCGGTTCGCCGCCGAAAGCGGGATCGACCTCACCGTGGTCGGTCCCGAGGTGCCGCTCTCGTTGGGCGTGGTCGACGCCTTCAGGGAGCGTGGTCTGGCGATCTTCGGCCCCACCCGGGCGGCCGCGCGCCTGGAGAGCTCCAAGGTCTTCGCCAAGGAGTTCATGCGGCGGCACGGCGTCCCGACCTGCGACTTCGAAGTCACCGACAACCGGGAGACCGCGCGGCGCGCGGCCGAGCGCTTCGGGCTGCCGGCGGTGCTCAAGGCGGACGGCCTGGCCGCGGGCAAGGGCGTGCTGATCGTCTCCACGCCCGCGGAACTTGAGGCCGCGCTGGACGAGTTCTTCGTGGAGCGCCGGTTCGGCGATGCCGGTGCGCGCGTCCTGATCGAGCCGTTCGTGTCCGGCGAGGAAGTCTCCTTCATCGGTTTCTGCGACGGCTGTCGCGTGCTGCCGCTCGCCACCTCCAAGGACTACAAGCGAATAGGCGACGGCGACTCCGGTCCCAACACCGGCGGCATGGGCGCCCACAGCCCGGCGGGGATCGTCTCGGACGGCGAGGTCGACCGGATCATGCGCGAGGTGATGGAGCGCACGGTGGCCGGCATGGCGGCGGACGGCACGCCGTTCTCGGGCGTCCTCTACGCCGGTCTGATGATGAGCCCTGACGGCCCGCAGGTGCTCGAGTTCAACGTCCGGCTCGGCGACCCTGAGGCCCAGGCCTTGCTGCTGCGCCTCGACGAAGACCCTGTCGACCTCTTCCTCGCAGGCGCCGGCGGCGACTTCGGACGCGAGGAACTCGCCTTCCGCGCCGGCGCTTCCGCCTGCCTCGTGCTGGCCAACCAGGGCTATCCGGGCAAGGCGGCGTCGGGAGACCCGATCGAGGGCATCGAGGACGCTCGCACCCGCGAAGGCGTCGTCGTCTTCCACGCCGGCACCGGCCGCAACGGAGGCGCCGTGATCGCCACGGGTGGACGGGTCCTCAACGTCTGCGCGGTGGGGGACGACCTCAGGCAGGCGCTCGAACGGGCCTACGGGGCGGCCGCTCGCATCCACTGGCCGTCGAAGGCGATGCGTTTGGACATCGGGCGGCGGGTGCTCGACGGGGGCGCCGGGACGGGGCCTTTGCAATGAGTTGCGCCGGCTGCAGCTTCGCCGGTCAATCGACCGCCACGGAGGACACGTTCGTCGGTGTCCGCTTCGGCGAGGAGACGAACCTGACGCTCTGCAGCACGGGCGGCGAGCTGCTCGCCCGCGGCGACGAGGTGATCGTGTCGATGAAGCCGGGCCCCGCCTACGGCCGCGTCGAGAAGTCTCCGATGCCGGTGTTCAAGCCGTGCCAGAAGTCGAGCGCGCGGTCCGTCATTCGCCGAGCGGACGACGCCGACCGCGCGGCCAGGGAGAAGCAACTGGCGAACGAGTCGCGCGGGAAGGCGTTCTGCCGGGAGCGGGCCCGCGCGCTTCACCTTCAGATGAAGGTGTCGCGGGTCGACTTCAGCCTGGACGGCCGCAACGCGACCTTCTACTTCACGGCGGACCGGCGGGTCGACTTCCGGCAGTTGCTGCGTGACCTGAAGTCCCGCTTCAAGACCCGGGTTCGTCTCGTCCACGTGGGGCCGCGCGACGAAGCGCGCCTTCTGGGCGGCGTCGGCATCTGCGGCCGAACGCTCTGCTGCTCGACCTGGCTGGACGGTTTCCGGCCCATCTCGATCCAGATGGCGAAGCGTCAGGGCCTGAGCCTGAATCCGTCGAAGATCTCCGGCCAGTGCGGCCGGCTGCTTTGCTGCCTCGCCTACGAGGACGACAACTACCGCGGCCGGCGCCCCGGCAAGGGCGCCCTGCCCGTCGTCACCTGACTAGGAAGCCCCGCGCCGGCTGAGCACCGCGGGAATCGTCTTCAGCAGGATGACGAAGTCCAGCCGCGGCGACCAGGTGTCGATGTACTCGAGGTCGAGTTCCATCCAGCGGTCAAAATCGAGATCGCTTCGGCCGCTGATCTGCCACAGGCAGGTGATGCCGGGCTTCATCGAGAGCCGCCGCCGCTGCCGCCGCGTGTAGGGCTCCTTCTCCTCGAGCGGCCTGGGGCCGACCAGGCTCATGTCGCCCCGCACCACGTTCCAGAACTGCGGCAGTTCGTCCAGGCTGAACTTGCGCAGGTAGTGCCCGAGCGGGGTGATCCTCGGGTCGCTGTGCACCTTGAACGCGGGACCGTCCATCGTGTTCAGGTGCGCCAGTTCGCGTTTCCTCTGGTCGGCATCCGCGACCATGGTTCGCAGCTTGTACATCGTGAAGCGGCGGCCGTTCAGGCCGCAACGGGTCTGCCGATAGAGCACGGAGCCGGAGGAGGTCGCCTTGATCAGGAGGGCCAGGATCAGCATCACGGGCAGGCTGACGACCAGGAGGGCGGCGCCGAGGCTGAAGTCGTAGGCGCGCTTGAACAGCAGCAGGAGGAAGTTCGAGGGTGCCGGCGACAACGTGACGACCGGCCTCCCGTCCAGGTACTCGAGGTCGACCTTGCTGTGAGCCGGCGGCAGCAGATCGAGCGCGATACGGGTCCGGATGCCCTGTTCCTGCAGGCCATCGATGATGTCCTTGAGTGCTGGCAGTTCGTGGGGCGTGACGGTGAAGAACACGTCGTCCACCACATGCTCCGAGACGATGCGCAGCACGTCGTCCATCCTGCCCAGCACGTTGCCGGGGACGCTCTCGGAGCGGCTGCCATTCGTGTGGACCAGCCCGATGATCTGAAGACCCCAGTGGGGGTGGTCCTCGATCGATTCGGCAAGCTGCGCCGCGGCCTCCGGCGCGCCGGCGATGAGCACCGTCCGCTGGTTCAGTCCGTGCCGCCGCATGTCGCGCGAGACCAGACGCAGCGCGATCTTCTCCGCCAGCAGCAGCAGGAAGGCGAGACCGGTGAACAGGAGCAGCCAGGTTCGGCTGAGGCTGTCCTGGATCAGGAGTTGGTCGAGCCGCAGGACGAAGACGGCGAACAGCGTGAGGAGCGTGGCGATCGCCGCGACCTTGAGGATCGCGGTCGCCTCGGTCTTCAGATCGGCGGTCCGGTGCGAGCGGTAGCGCCGCGTGAAGACGAGCGGCGCTGCCCAGGTCACGAGGGCCAGCGGCAGCAGCGGCAGGTGGTCGCTCAGCGGATAGAGCGGCTGCGGGTAGAGCCCCGGAAGCGCGAGTGGGAAGAGAACGCTGCGGATCGCGTAGGCGAGGAAGAAGGCCGCCGCGACCAGGGAAAGGTCGAGGGTGAGGATCAGGGCCGTCTGTAGGCGAACGCGCTGCTTGAGCATGATTCCGGCTCGCGGAAGCTGGCCGGGAGTCTAACGCGGCGGAGACTGGGTGCGCCGGCGTCCCCGGTTCGAGAGAAGCCGGAAGAGTTGCTCGTACTCGTCCGCCACCACGTCCCAGTTGTACTCCTCGGCCGCGCGGAGCGCTGCGCGCTCGCCGAGGTCTCGCGCCCGCGCCCCGTCGGCGCGCGCGAACTCGAACGCGGCGACCAGCGAGGCCTGATCCTCGACGTCGAAGTAGACGCCGGCGTCGCCCGCGGTCTCGCGGTTGGCCGGTTCATCGTTGGCCAGGACGCAGTTGCCGTAGCCCATCGCCTCGACCAGCGCCGGGTGCGTGCCGCCGACCTCGGTGGCGTGGACCGTCGCCAGCGCGGAGGACAGCAGGCCCCGGTAGCCCTCGCCGAAGACCGTCCCCGGAAACCGTACCCGCGGGTCGGCGCCGCGCTTCATCCCGGCGATGAAGTCGCTTGCGTAGGGCGCGTCGCCGACCATCACCAGCGGCAGGTCGCCGTCGACCCGCCGGTAGGCCTCGACCACCCGGTGCGGGTTGTTCTCCGGCTCGAACCGGCTGACGTAGAGGAAGTAGCGCCGGGGTTCGAGGCCCAGCTCGTCGAGAATCGGATGGCCCGGCAGGGGTTCCGGTTCGACACCGTAACGGATCATCGTCGAGTCGCGCCGGTAGCGGGCGCGGTAGTGAGCGGCGATCACCTCCGCGTCGGTCACCGTCACGCCGGGCAGCAGGCAGGCGAGCCGCTCGGATACGGAATAGACCAGACGGCCCGGCCAGCCCCACTTGGCCCGCCGCTTCTCGATGCCGTCGACGTGCAGGGCGGTGCGAATTCGCCGCGGCCACAGCAGCGGTAGAAACACCGCATTGGCGCCGTTGACGACCAGGGCGGCCCGTGCGCCGCGCGCGAACAGAATCGCGTGGAGGCAGGAGAGCAGGGTGTGCACGGGCGTGTCGCCGTACTTCGTCCTGAGCGTGGGCAGGACGACGAGCTCCACGCCGCGGTGAGAGCGAAGCCGCCGGTCCACGTAGTGGGAGCGGCAGTACACGGTCACCCGCCAGCCGCGCTCGGCAAGTCGGGGCGCCAGCGCCTCGATCATCGTCTCATAGCCGCTGTAGTTGGCGGGGATGCCGCGGCTCCCGAGCATCAGGATCCGCGGCCGCTCGGGGTCAACGGGCAGCGAAGCGCGGCCGAACCAGCGGGCGGTCTCGCGGGCGGGGACGAGACGGCGGGACCGGATCAGACGGCGTCGCTCCCGCAACCGGCGGCGGTGACGCCAGAGCCATCCCCAGGCGGCCAGCGACGACCGTTCCCGAAGGAGGACGTAGGCGACGATGCCGAGTTCGCGGATCGCTGTCGCCAGGAAGGTGCGCGGCAGATCGGCGAGACCGCGGTGGTAGTACTGCAGCAGGTAGCGGTTCTTGAGGGAGTGGAAGTTGACCTCCGGCGACATCCCCCGCCGCCGCCGCGCGAGGTTGACGCGGCGGTGGACCGCGCGGGCGCGCGGTTCGTAGAGCACCTGCCAGCCCCGTTCCTGCAGCCGGAAGCAGAGTTCGGCGTCTTCCCGGTAGGAGTGGAAGTCGTCGTCCAGGACGTGTCCGTCGATCGCCACGTCCTGGAGCGCCGCGCCCAGGAACAGGGTCGCGGCGCCGGTGCCGCCGAACACCCGCTCGGTAACCGCGTACTGGCCGTGGTCGGCCTGATCGGAGCCGCGATCGACGTGGCGCCAGCTTCGCGTCAGGGCCATGCCGCAGGCGTCGATGAGCCGGCTCTCCGGCCTCACCAGCCTCCCCGTCACGGCGCCCACCGGCCGCTCCTCGCTCGCGAACCGGCGCGCGCTCTCGATCAACTGCTCCAGGTAGTCGGCCGCGGGCCAGGCGTCGGCGTTCAAACTCAGCACCCACTCGGGCCGCGGGTCGCTCGCGAACGCGCTTTCGAGCGCCCGGTTCAGGCCGCCGGCGAAGCCGGTGTTTTCGTCGATCGCGATCACCTCGACCGGGAAGCCTGCCGCGCCGGCGTGCTCACGCAGCGACTCAACCGTGCCGTCGGTGCTCGCGTTGTCGACGACGATCAGCCGGAACGCGGGCCCCTGAAGCGTCGCGAGCGCCTCGAAGAAGCGCGGCAGATTCGCCGCGTCGTTCCAGGTAACGGTGCAGATCGCCAGGGAACTCACCGCCCCCTCCAACTGCCAACACCCCCCGCAGCCAGCCGCCACAACCCGGAGAACGCCTCGCCGCGGCCGCGAGCCCGTCGCGGACAGCGAAGCGGCAACAGGACGATGCGGAGCAGGGCCGCGCCAACCAGCACGGCGCGCAGCAGCAGAGCCGCGCCGCCACCGTGGTGCTTGCGGGCGTAGCGGTCCAGGTTGCGGTAGTACGCGGCAAGGAACGCGCCGTAGCCCAGCCTCGGCACCGAAGCGCCGAGCCCGTGGCGGAAGACGGCGTCCGGCCAGTAGAGGATCTGTTCGCCCCGGTCGGCGAGCCGGCGCGCCAGGTCGACGTCCTCGAACCAGGCGGGCCAGAAGCGTTCGTCCATGGCGCCCGCGCTCTCGAACGTGGAACGGCGGAGCAGCAGCGCGCAGGCCGCGGGCTGTTCGACGGGTGTGCCGGAAGCCGGCTCCGGCAGCGGCGCGGGCTCGACGAAACAGCAGTAGCCGACCAGGGTGCGAAGCGTCGGCAGCCGCCGAAGCTGCCAGGCGGCCTGGGCGACATCGTCCGGACCGAGCAGCCGGGGCGCGAGACCGGCGGCGTCGGGATGGTTCGCCATGCCTTCGACCAGGGTGTCCAGTGCCCCCGGTTCCGGGACGGCATCCGTGTTCAGGATCAGGATCAGATCGCCGCCGGCCTCCGTCGCACCGCGGTTCACCGCCGCTCCGAACCCCAGGTTGCGGCCGGGTTCCAGCGCGCGGACGTTCGACCGATCGGCTGCCAACTCGGTCAGGTCGCCGTCCGAACCGTTGTCGACGACGATCAGCTCGAAGCGCGCGTCCCTGGGCCAGTCCCGCACCAGGGTCGCGAGGTGTTCCTCGTCGTGCCAGTGCGGCGCGACCGCGGTCAGGATCGGTGCGCCTTCGATCATCGCGGGGTCCCCGGGCCGAAGTGGCCGAACCGCGGCAGCAGCCGGGCGGTACGGCCCCAGGCGCGCGCCAGATCGACGATGCCAGGCGGCTCCAGGTCGCCCGGCATCGCCGTGGTCTTCGGCCGCCCCACCGCGTCGAAAGCGTCCCGCGCCAGGAGAACGGGCAGGCGAAGCCAGAAACCGCGGCCGAGACGCCGCGCCAGGACGAGCAGACGATTCGCATAGACACGCCGCGTCCTGCGGCGGGCGGCCCGCGGGCTCCGGCTCGACAGGGCCCCGGCGTGGACCGCGCGCGCCGGCGGCACCAGCAGCGCGCGGTAGCCGGCGCCTCGCAGCCGGTCCGCGAGCTCGACGTCCTCGTAGTAGCTGTCGAGCCGCTCCTCGAACGGCCTGAGCACGTTGCCGGCGACGTTCACGTCCACGAGCGCGGACCGACGGTAGATCGCCGCGGTCGCCGACACGCCGTAGACCCGACGCACCGCCTCCACCTCTTCTACCGTCTCCCCGCGGCCAGACTGGACCGCCTGCCAGCGCCGGTTCCAGGCCAGGCCGGCACCGTCCACGCGTGCATCTTCGCCGTCGCCTTCGCCGCTGGCCATCACGTTGATCCCCTGCGCGGCGGCCACCCGGGAACCGGCTTCGGCCGCCTCGAGCAACCGCCGCGCCCATCCAGCCTCCAGCACGACGTCGTCGTTCACCAGGGCGACCCAGTCGCCGCCGCTGATCGTTATGCCGTCGTTGATCGCGCGAGCGAACCCGGCGGGTCGCGGGAGTTCGACGATCCGGGGCGGATCATCGATCGCCCCCGGCCGCGCCGACGCGAGCCGCCGGCACAACTCGCGCAGGGCCGCCGGTCCCCCGGCGTCCTCGGTGACCGGCGCCTGCCAGACGATGACCAGTTCCGACGGCGCGTCGAGGCCTCCACCGTCCCGGTAGATCGACGCGAGGCACTTCGCCAGGTGCTCCGAGGCGCCGATCGTCGGTACGACATAGGACAGCGACGGCGTTGCCGCTCCGCTGTGCGATCCGGTCAAGCGTCGGGCCTGCCGAGTTGAAGCGCGAAGAACAGCGTCAGCTCGACCGTTTCCGGCAACTCGGGGTCGCGGACCACGACCAGGTTGCCCTTGTCGCAGAAGGGCGTCAGGTCGACTTCGGTCCGGTAGCGGGTGCCGAAGAACGGTTCGCCTCCGCTGGCGGCCACCCAGTGCAGCCAGGGCTTCAGGCCGGCGACGTCGCCGGTCGCGCGGGCGGACCACTCGCCGGTGTGAACGCCATGTCGGAGAATGGCGGCTTCGGGACCCGCGCCTCCAGCGGCCCCGACGCCGATGCGCGCCACGGGCTGGCCGGTGGCGACTCCGCTGCTGTTCGCGACCGCCGTGTCAAGGACCAGCCTGCCGCAGCCGCCGCTTCCGGCCGTCCAGCTCGGGTTGTCCGCGGTCAGCACCTGGCGGGGCGAGCTGAGCAGCGTCCGGCGCGGCCAGAACGCGTCCCAGGCGCCGAGCGCGGCCGTCGTCAGCAGGACGGCGGCAAGGGCGAGGACCAGGACGCGCGGCGCCGGCGTCCTGCGGACCAGCGCGGCCGACGCGTGGGCGAGCAGGAGGATGCCGGCCAGGGCGGACCAGTGCTCGAGCCCGCCGCCGAGTCCGAACGCGCGCAGCCGATCCTCGAGATGGGCCGGCTGCAGCCAGGGATAGGTCGCGGAAAGCGTCGCGAACGCGAGCAGGCCCCCCTGCAGGCAGTAGCCGAACACGGCGGCATCGCCGCGGAGCGCGAGGCTGTGCCAGGGCCCGACAGGCGGCGGATCGTCGGCGGACAGGTCGTCCGATCGCTTCGCGTAGAGCACGGTCCAAAGGGCGATGCCAGCCAGCAGCGCCTGCTGCGGCGGCAGGAACCGCAGCCCGGCCAGGGTCAGCAGCACGGCCGCGGACACCGTCTGCAGGTTTCCGCGGCCGACCAGGCTCGGCGCCGCGATCAGCACCAGGGGCAGGCCGGCGAACACGTCGGGCCAGGGCGCGCCCGCCCCGAGCGGTTGCCACACGGTCAGGGCGCCCGCCAGGACCAGGACGATGGCGAAGGCGAAACGGCGCCAGACGATCGCCGCGGCCATGGCGGCGACGAGCACCCCGAACGCGGGTTCGCGGACCAGGACGAGACCGACCACGGCGGTGAGTGCCAGGCCGGCTGCTCCCGCCGCCGCCGGCCAGCGCTGCTCGAGGGCGCGCGCGACGGCGTCGGCGCAGGCGGCCGCCGCCAGCACCAGGACGACGTTCGAGCGAACGCCTCCCGCCGCGAGAAGGAGCGCCGCCGTCCCGGCCAGCGCCGGCGCACCCAGGCGTGCGAAGAGCACAAGCACGATCACCGTCGCCGCGGCCGGGATGGCGACCAGGACGACCAGCAGCCTGAGCGTCGAGTCTCCGAGTAGCTCTCCCTGCCTCAGGAGCAGGTTGAGCCCGATGAGCGCGGCGGCCAGTAGAACGCCCAGCCGCAACAGGCGGGCAGGCTCGAGCGAGCCGGGGGGCTCGAGCAACTCGGCGCGCCGGGCGATCAGGCTGTCCACCAGCAGCGCGGCCGAGCCGAGGCACAGCAGGGCTCCCATCGCCGCGCCCCGCGCGGGGCCGTCGGGCGGGATGGCGATGAACGCGACCACCGCGAGGACCGGCAGGGCAAGCGCAGGGGCGCCGAGGGGTCGCCGCGCCACGCCGGCCGCGGCCAGTAGCACCGTCGTCGCCGCGAGGGCCAGGTAGTTGCCTTCGGCCGCTGCCTGGGCGTCGCGCTCGACGCCGGCCAGGGCGAACATCGCGAATCCCGCGAGCACGGGCGGCAGGGCGGCAGCCCATGGCGGCGCTGCCGGCACGGTGGAAGTCGAGGTCGGCCCGGGTCTCGTCATCTGTTGGTTCGGCTCATCGATCGGCGATCCTTGCCCTTGGGGACGAACGTTGGAAGACTGCCACCGCCATGTTGCCCCGAGAACTGCTCAGAAGCGAACCCGAGCGGGTTGCCGCGGCGGTCGAAGCGCGCGGCGTCGACCCTGCGCTGGTCGACCGGTGGACGACCAGCGACCGCCGGCGCCGCGAGGCGCTCACCGAACTCGAGGAACTCAGGCATCGCCGGCGGCTGGCAGGCCAGGAGATCGGCAGGCTGAAGGCTCAGGGCGAGGCGAAGAAGGAAGACACCGAGCACCTGATTCTAGAGATGACCGGGCTCAAGGTCCGCATCGACCACCTCGAGGAGGCCGTCGAGAAGGCCGAAGGGGAGTTGACGGAGACCGAACTCCAGGTGCCGAACATCGCCCACGAGTCGGTTCCGGTGGGCGCCGACGAGGCGGCCAACCGGATCGAGCGGGTCGTCGGCGAACCGCCCCGCTTCGACTTCGAGCCGAAGAACCACTGGGACATCGGCCCCGAACTCGGGATTCTCGATTTCGAGCGCGGCGCCAAGCTGGCCGGGGCCCGCTTCGTGACCTACATGGGCCTGGGCGCGCGCCTGGAACGGGCGCTCGCCGCCTTCATGCTCGACCTTCATACCGAGGAGCACGGCTACACCGAGGTGCTCCCGCCGTTTCTCGTGAAGCGGGACTGTCTCGTCGGCAGCGGCCAGCTTCCGAAGTTCGAGGAAGACCTCTTCCACGTCCAGCCGGACGCGCGCTATCTCATCCCGACCGGCGAAGTGCCCCTGGTCAACCTGCACGCGGACGAAGTGCTCGAGGAGGACGAATTGCCGCTCAGGTACGCCGCGCTCACGCCCTGCTTCCGGGCGGAGGCCGGGTCCTACGGCCGTGATGTCCGCGGTCTCATTCGCCTGCATCAGTTCCAGAAGGTGGAGCTCGTTCAGGTGACGACGCCCGAGGCCAGCCACGAGGCGCTGGAGAGACTGACGGCTCATGCCGAGAAGGTGCTCCAGCGACTCGAACTGCCCTACCGGGTCGTCTGCCTGAGCACGGGTGACATGGGCTTCGCCATGGCCAAGACCTACGACCTGGAGGTCTGGCTGCCGGGCCAGGCGGCGTACAGGGAGATCTCGTCGTGCAGCAACGCCGAAGCGTTCCAGGCGCGGCGGGCGCGCACCCGCTACCGACCCCGTGGCGGCGGCGGCCTGCGTCACGTCCATACCCTGAACGGCTCCGGCCTGGCGGTCGGCCGCACCCTGGTCGCGCTGCTGGAGAACTACCAGACGGCGTCGGGCTCGGTGCGGATTCCGGAGGCGCTCCGGCCGTATGTCGGCGGGGTAGAGGGGATCGTGTCAGGCTAGGAGCCTGCGGTTTCGCCGGCCGTCCGGAGGGGTGGCTGAGTGGTCGAAAGCACCGGTCTTGAAAACCGGCGTGGATTAACAGTCCACCGTGGGTTCGAATCCCACCCCCTCCGCCACACACCGGGTGCGGCGACCGAAGGCCGGCACCTCTACTCGCTGCCAGGACGAGGCATCCGATAACCGACGCCACGCTCGTTGAGCACGTACACCGGTCTGGCCGCATCGTCGCCCAGCTTGCGGCGGAGGCTCTTCACCATGGCGCGCACGACTTTCGGATCCTCGGCGTCCCGCGCGCGCCCGCGCCAGGCCTGGCGCAGCAGCGATTCGTACGTCACGACCCGCCCGGCGTGGCTCGACAGCACCCGAAGCACCTCGAACTCGGTGACGGTTAGCGTCACGGGCCGCCCGTCCACGGCGACCTCGCGCTCCTCGTAGCGTATGGACAGATCGCCCAGGCGAAACGGCTTGGGCTCGGCCTGTCGGCGGAGCGCCGCCCGCACTCTCGCGGTCAGCTCCGAGGGAGAGAAGGGCTTGACGATGTAGTCCGCGGCTCCGGCGTCCAGGGCCCGAACGATCGTCTCGTCCCTGCCGTAGACGGAGATGAAGATGACCGGCAGACCCTCGAGTTCAGGGACGCTCTCCATCAACTCGAGACCGTCCGTGCCCGGCAGGACGAGATCGAGAAGGACCAGCCGAGGCCTGTGCGTCCTGATGAGGCTGGGCAGCTCGTCGGGGTCGCCCGTCAGGATGGGTGCGTAGCCCGCTTCGGCAAGCGAGTCCCGAACGCGCCGTAGCGTCTGCGGGTCGTCGTCGACGACGAGGATGGGCGTCGCTCCGTTCCGTTTCGGCGAACGAGGTGGGCGCGGAGAGACGCTCGTGGCGGCATCGTCCGTTTCCGCGGCCACCGGCAGCGTGAACGTGAACCGGGTCCCGTGGCCCCTCTCGCCGTTCTTCGCCCAGATGCGGCCGCCGTGCGCCTCCACGAGTCCCTTGCAGATGGCGAGGCCGAGGCCGTGTCCGACGCCCTTGTCGCCGGTCGCGTTCGTGTACTTGCGGAACAGGCGAGGCAGCTCCTCCGGCGGCACTCCGCTGCCGCGGTCGGTAACCGAGACCGCTACCTGGTCGTCGTCCAGTGACGCGGCAACCGCGATCGGAGACGAGTCGGGAGAGTGACGCGCCGCGTTCGACAGGAGGTTGTTGAGCACCTGGACGATGCGTCCCGGGTCCGCCAGAACGCGCGGCAGGTCTTCCGGCAGGTCGACGGTGATGGCGCGCCTGCTGCCGGCCCAGGTGAAGGTGCTCCTGGCCTGATCGATGAGGCCGGCGACCTCGGCGCTCTCGACGGACACCGAGAGAGTGCCCGCCGCGATACGCCCCTGGTCCAGCAGGTCGGCGATCAGATTGCGCATCTGATTCGCCTGGTCGTCGATGACCCGGAAGAACTGCAGCATCTCGGCCGGATCGGGGGCCGGCGCGGCGCCCAGCACGGTGGCGGTCGAGCCCTTGATCGAGATCAGGGGTGCCCGGAGCTCGTGACTCACCATGCTCAGAAACTCGGCCCGCAGCCGTTCCAGCTCCTCGAGGGGCGTCAGGTCCTGCAGGGTGACCACCATCGACTCGACCGCACCCTCCTTCGAGCGAGTCGGCGTGGCGTTGACGAGCGTCGTGACGCTGCGGCCGTCGGGAACGGACAGGGTCATCTCCTCGGCGCGTACCGTCTCGGGATCGGTCCACTGCTGCGCCAGCGGGAACTCGGCCAGAGTCACTTCGCGTCCGTCGCCGCGGCGGCAGATCACGTCGTCCAGCAGCTCTTCCGGGGAATCCCCCGGCGTTCGCAGGTCCTGCACGATTCGCCGAGCCTCCCGGTTGAACGACACGGGCTTGCCGGTTTCTCCGTCGAACACGACGACTCCCACCGGCGACGTTTCGACGAGGGCTTCCAGGTCGGCCCTTGCGCGCTGCTCGTCCCGGTGGGCGTGAGCATTGGCGATGGCTGTCGCCGCCTGGGAAGCGAACAGGACCAGAACCTCCTCGTCGCTGTCCGTGAACTCCGGACCGCCCTCCTTCTCCGCGAGGAAGAAGCTGCCAAGGTAGACGTCTCGGTGAAGCAGCGGCGTGCACTGAATCGTCTGTGAGCGCATCAGATCCGACGAGAAGCCGAGTTCGCGGACATAGGCCGGCAGGTTCGTCAGCCTCAGAGGCGCCCGGAGGTCCCGGAAGTGCGCGAATAGCCGCGGCCCGTCGGACCACGCGGTCATCTCGGCGCGTTCTTCGGGTGTGAAGCCGGACGTGACGAAGTCCTGAATCCGGCCGGCTTCGGTTTGGGTGGTGATCACGCCGTAGCGCGCGCCGGTCAGTGCGCGGGCGCTGTCGACGACTTCGTGCAGGACGGTCTCGAGGTCCAGGCTGCCGCTGACGCGCATGACGGCGGCGTGAAGAGCGGAGAGACGCTCCTCGAGCGCCCCGATCCGCTGCCGGAGTTCGTGGGGGCTTTCCTTCGGCACGATCGCGCGATTATGCCCTGTTCCCGAATCATTGCCAAAAGATCACGACACGGTCGCTTTCGTCTAGTAAACGTCCGCTCCGTACGAGCGGATTGACACCGTGACCCTTCTCTACCCCGAGCAGCAGCAGATCGTGCGACTCCTGCGGTGGATCGCGGTCTTCACGGGCATTCTGGCCATGTTCGTCGTCGTCTGCTCGGCACTCTTCGTCTGGACCTGCTCAGAGGGCATCAGCATCGTCGAGGTGCTGCAAGACCCGGAGGGGACGTAGAGCTCGGGGCCGCCCGTCCAGCGCGTCCGGCTGTGGGGAGGGCTTATCCACAGCCGTGCGTACAGACACTCTGTCAACCGGGGCGGGCGGCCCCACTTCACAGGAAACCGGCCCTCGACGGACTTCCGGGGCGGCAGGCCATCCAACGGCCTGCCGCCCTTCTCTTTGGGCGCGATACAGTCGAACCTGCCGTGCCACAGATGCCGACTGATACCTGGCAGGCCGAGATTCGCGCCGAGCTGGCCAATCTCGAGGAGATCGCCCTGGCGACGAAACCGTCGTCCGGCGACCTGCCGATCCTGCGCGGCGTCGAGGTCCACGGGGTCTCGATTCCGCTGCTGCGGGCGATCGGCGGCGATCACCTGATCTACCTCGACTTCAAGCAGCGCTACGACCTGGACCGCCGGCTTCGCGAGGCGGAAGGGGCGGGCCGGGCGGAGGTCGTCGCCGGCCTGCGGAAGTGCCAGCAGCGGACCGGAGTCCTGGTGGCCGACGTCTCCGGACACAAGGTGACCGACGCCCTGGTCGCGGCCATGCTCCACCAGGCCTTCCTGCTCGGGGCGTACTACGAGCTCGACCTCTTCGGCGAGATCACCACGCGGCTCTTCGAGCACATCAACCAGCGCTTCTACAAGTCGACCACGCTGAACAAGTACCTCACGATGGTCTACGGAGAGGTGTCCGAGCAGGGCAGGTTCCGCTTCTTTTCAGCCGGTCACCCGGCGCCCCTGGTGTTCGCCGGCCGTCCGGGCCGCATCGAGCACCTCCCGGAGGACCAGCTCGTCCGCTTCCCGCCGGTCGGCATGTTCGCCTCGAACGCCTACATGGACGAGCGCGTCGACCCCGGGCCGCTCGGCTACAAGCGGCCCTACGAGGTCAGCGAGGTGGAGTTGCTCGAGGCCGGCGACCTGCTCCTCCTGTACACGGACGGCTTCGCCGAGCACGGCGGCGGCCGGTATCTCGACGAACGGGCCGAGGCGCTGCTCGAGGCCGTCCGCGGTGAGCCCGCGCCGGAGATCTGCGAGAGGCTCCGGAAGGACCTGCTCGCCTTCGCGGCCCCCGAGGACGACATCACATTCGTGGTGATCAAGAAGACGGAGTAGTCACCGGCTCGAGCTTCATCAGGGCCCCGTTGGTCTCGTCGGTGATGACGTAGATGAACTCGTCGGGGCCCTGGCGGACGTCGCGGATGCGCTTGCCGACCTCCTTGAGGAGCCACTCGCGGCCGAGTTCCTCGCCGGCCTCGCTGAAGATGAGCCGTTCGAGATGGCCGGTGTTCGGCATCCGTCCCGTCATCAGCGCGCCGGCGAACAGGTTGCCCTTCCATTCGGGGAAGGCGTCGCCGGTGTAGAACATGAGCCCGGACGGTGCGATCGAGGGCAGCCAGAAGATCGCCGGTTCCTCCATGCCTTCGGCCCAGAAGCGCTCGGAGATACGCACGCCGTTGTAGTGGCGGCCGTAGGAGACGACCGGCCAGCCGTAGTTCTTGCCGGCTTCGATCGCGTTCAGCTCGTCGCCGCCCTGAGGGGCGTGCTCGGTGGTCCAGGGCTGGTTGGTCTCGGGATGGAGCGCCAGGCCCATCTGGTTCCGGTGGCCCATCGAGTAGACCTCTGGCTTGTGCCCCTCCATGCCGACGAAGGGGTTGTCGTCGGGCACGCTGCCGTCGAGCCGCAGGCGCAGCGTCTTGCCGGCGTGGCTGTTCGGGTCCTGGGCCAGCTTGGCGTGGCCGAAGAAGCTCTGCGTGCCGTCGACCAGGTCGGCGCCGAAGGCTCCGCCCATCGTCATGTACATGATGTCTTCGCCCGGTACGAAGGCGAGCCGGGCGGCGGCGATCGAGCCGCCCCAGGGCTCGGCGACGAACACGTCCTCGACGTCGACGAGGGACATGCCGTCGAGTTTGCCGCGGACCAGGGCGACGGTGCCCTCGCGGCCGGAGACCTGCCGGGTGTAGGTGAGATAGACGTAGCCGTTGTCCGCGAAGTGCGGGTGGGTGGCGACTTCCATCATGCCGGCGAGGCTGCGGGCGAGGACGTCGTCGGGGACGCCGGCGATCGGCTCGTCGACGAGCACGCCGTCGCGGACCAGGCGCAGAGCGCCCCCGCGTTCGGTGATCAGCATGTCGCCCTTGGGCAGGAATGCGAGGGACCACGGGCGGTTGATTCCGCGCGCGACGACGGAGACCTTCACTTCGGGAATCACGTGGGTGTTCATGATCCACGGCTCGTCGGGCAGTTCGACGCGGGGGAGGCCGCTGCGGCCGCGGCCGTATCCGGTCTGCGCGGCGGCCTGGGCGGCAACGGCGGCCGCCAGGAGAAACGCGAGGAGCGGCACGAGTCGTGTCTTGGTCAGCTTCGTCATTGTGAATCTCCTGGTTGCACACTGGGTGCGCCGTCGTCCTCCGGCCACTCGGCCCCCTGCAGGATCCACAGCCGGATCGTCTCGATCTGCTCCTCGGTCAACTGCGTGCCGGCCTCGTACGGCGGCATCCGCATCTCCAGGAACTCCGAACTCACCCGGATGTAGAGCTCGCTGTCGGCGGGATCGCCGGGGGCGATGTTGGGGAAGCCGCCGAGGTCCTTGAAGGCCAGCTCCTTGATGTCGAGGCGGAGATCCGCCTCGCGGCGCGATCTGTCCTCGCCGTGGCATTCGTAGCAATACGCTTCGAGGATCGGCTGCACCTGGGTGAGGTAGTCGACCCTGTCGTCGTCCTGGCCGCTCGCCTGCGGGGTTCCGATCGAGCCGGCGAGCAGAACCGCCAGCGGAATGGTGAGCGGACGGCGCGTTTGCATACCCTTCCTCTTCCCCTCCAAGCCATGAGACCCGCGGCGGGTCAGCGGTTCGACTGATCGCAGCGGGTCTCGGCTACAGTCTAGCCGTTTTCTGGGCAGCGGCTCAGCGGAACTCCGGGAAGAAACGAAGCATGGAAGCGGTGAAGCAGGAGGCGAAGATCGCGGCCACGGTGGCGGTTGCCGGAGCGCTGCTGCTTGCCTGCGGACCGATGTCGAACGAGGCGGGGGTTGGCGACTGGCCGATGTATCGCGGCGACGCGGCGGGAACCGGGTACTCGGCTCTGGCCGAGATCACGACGGCCAACGTCGCGCACCTGGCGCCGGTCTGGCGCCGCTCGCTGGCTTCGCTTCCCGAATCCGTCGACGGAGGCGCTGTTCAGACTCGACCGGCGCGCTCCCAGGCGACGCCGATCGTGGTGGGCGGTTTGATGTACGTGCCTACGGCCGACTCGGTGGTGGCGCTCGATCCTGCCACCGGAGACACGGTCTGGACCTTCGGTCTCCTGGGTTCAGGAACCTCGCTGTCGCGCCGAGGCGTAGCGTACTGGGCGGGCGGCGGCACGGAGGGTTGGGCTCCGCGCATCCTGGTCACCGCCGGCGCTCGACTGATCGCCCTGGACGCCGCCACCGGCGTCCCGGCCGTGGAGTTCGGCCCCCGCGGCACCGTCGACATCGGCGTCCCCTACAACTCCGTGCCCCTGGTGTGGGAGGACATCGTCGTCGTCGGCGCGAACACGCCGCCGGGAACGGCGGGCGGGATCGGCAACGCCCGGGCCTTCAGCGCCGTCACCGGCGAGAAGCTGTGGGAGTTCAACTCCGTGGCGCAGCCGGGCGAGGTCGGCCACCAGACTTGGGAGGGCGAGAGCTGGCGGGGCCGTCTGGGCGGGAACGCCTGGCCCTTCTACTTCACGGTCGACGAGCAACGGGCACTCGTGTTCCTGCCGCTCGCCGCGCCCATCCCTTTCGCCTGGGGCGGCGACCGGCACGGCGCCAACCTCTTCGCCAACTCGGTCGTCGCGGTCGACATTCACACCGGCGAGTACCGCTGGCACTTCCAGACCATCCACCACGACATCTGGGACCACGATCCGCCGGCGCCGCCGGTGCTGTTCGAGGTCGAGCGGGGCGGGGAGACGATCGACGCGCTCGCCGTGACGACGAAGTCGGGCTACCTTTTCGTTCTGAACCGGGAGAACGGCGAGCCGGTCTTCGGCGTGGAGGAGCGGCCGATGCCGGCGAGCCAGGTGCCCGGCGAGCGGACCCACCCGACCCAGCCGATCCCGAGCGTGACGCCGGCGCTGGGGCGGGTGGGCTACGGGGCGGGGGACCTGGTGACCGCCACCGAGACGACCGCCGAGCACGCGGAGGCCTGCGCGGAACTGGTCGAGAGCGCCGGCCCGCTTCACAACGCGGGCCCGTACACGCCGTGGATGCACCGGGGCGCCGAGGACGGCGGCGCCACATTGCTGTTCCCGGGCCTGGCCGGCGGCCCGAACTGGGGCGGCGTCGCCTTCGACCCGGCTACGCGCCGGCTGCTCGCCTTCAGTCAGGACATCGGCACGATGGGCTGGGTGGAGGAGGACACGGAGGCCGAGCCCGCGACGTACGTGCTGCGGGTCGCCCGACCGTTCTCCTTCGCGGTCCGCATCGGCGACGCGTCCTGGCCGTGCCAGAAACCGCCCTGGGGGACGCTGACCGCGGTCGATGCCGATACCGGCGAAGTTGCGTGGCGGCGGCCGCTCGGCGTGACGGAAGGCCTGCCGGCGGAGAAGCGGGAGACCGGCCGCCCGGGCCGCGCCTCGGCGATCGTCACCGCCGGCGGCCTCGCCTTCATCGCGGCGACCGACGACCGCCGCTTCCGGGCGCTCGACGTGGAGACGGGCGACGAGCTGTGGTCGGCGGAACTGCCGCTCCAGGGCAACGCGAACCCGATGACCTACCTGGCGGCGGACGGCCGGCAGTACGTGGCCGTGACGGCGACGGAAGAGCTGCTCGTCTTCCGGTTGCCGTAGAGTTCCGACGCTCATGTCCACCCACGACGAAGCCAGGGGTCCCGAGGGCTACGACCAACCCGCCGTCGAGGCCTGGATTGCCGACCACGTCGACAGTCTGAAGCCGCCCCTCCAGTGGACCCGG
Source organism: Holophagales bacterium (assembly GCA_009836625.1). Taxonomy (GTDB): domain Bacteria; phylum Acidobacteriota; class Thermoanaerobaculia; order Multivoradales; family Multivoraceae; genus Multivorans. The sequence goes on along the minus strand of VXVC01000007.1, from coordinate 125,377 downwards.
CTCCAGGGCGGGCACTCGAACCTGACCTACCGTATCGACGACACGGAGGGCCGGACCGCGGTCATCCGGCGGCCGCCCCAGGGCAAGCTCCTGCCCAAGGCGCACGACATGAGCCGCGAGTGGGCGCTGATCTCGGCGCTCGGTCCGACGCCGGTGCCGGTACCGCCGGCGATCGCCTTCTGCGAGAGCCCGGACGTCACTGGCGCCTGGTTCTACGTGATGGGCCTGGTCAATGGCCGGCCGCTCTACAGCTCGGATCACACGGAGGAGTGGGTGCCGCGGGAGCACCGCCCGAAGCTGGCGCACTCGTTCATCGACGTCCTGGCCGAGCTCCACGCCGTCGACCCTGACGAGGTAGGGCTCGGTGATCTCGGCAAGCGCGACAGCTACGTCGGACGGCAGCTTCGCACCTGGTATCGGTCGTGGACGGCGTCCGTCGAGCCGGCGCAACTCGACGATCCGCGCGCGCACGAGCTGCAGCGGTACTTCCTCGATCACCTGCCGGACCAGGGGCCGGCGCGGGTCGTCCACGGCGACTACGGGCTCCACAACTGCCTGGTCGGACCGGACTCGACGATTGCCGCCGTCGTCGACTGGGAGATCTCGACGCTTGGCGATCCGCTGGCGGACCTGACCTACGCAATGAACCAGTGGATGCCGGCGACCGACACGATGCCGACCGGCTCCGGCGGCGCCACGGCGGCGCCGGGCTTCCCGGCGCGCGAGGAGTTACTTGAGCGTTACGCGGAGCGGACCGGCCGCGACCTGTCGAATCTCGACTACTACGTCGGCTTCAACCGCTGGAAGTCGGCGGCGATCGTGCACGGCGTGTATGCCCGCTACATGGAAGGCAAGAAGAGCACCGAGGGCGTCGACCTGCCCGAGATGCGCCAGCGCATCGTGCGCACGCTCGACCTGGCCGAAGAGGCGGTCAATCGCCTGTAGGACGTCGCGCTAGGCTAGTCCTCTTCCCACAGGAGGACAGACATGAGCAAGCAGCGGCCCAGCCGCCGCGCCTTTCTCGGCCTCGCCGGCGCCGCCGCGGCGAGTTCGCTCCATCCCGCGGCCCGTGCGCAGACGACGGGGGAGATCCGCGATCTCGGCGACACGCCCAGCGACTACGGGCGGCCCTCGCCGTTCGAGGACTCGAAGCGCTGGAGCCGCGCTCCCGACGCGACGGCGTCGTCCTCGAACACGCCGCTCGCCGACCTGGAAGGCATCGTCACGCCGTCCGGGCTCCACTTCGAGCGCCACCACACGGGCGTGCCGGCGATCGACCCGGACACCCACCGGCTCACGATCCACGGGCTCGTCGACCGTCCGCTCGTCTTCACGATGGACGACCTCGTGCGGATGTCCTCGGTGTCGCGCTTCCACTTCATCGAGTGTTCAGGCAACAGCGCGCGCGAGTGGTCGCCGGCCGGCGCGCCGAACGTGCAGTTGAGCCACGGCCTGGCGAGCTGCAGCGAGTGGACGGGTGTGCTGCTGGCCGACTTGCTGGACGAAGTCGGGGTCAAGGCGGACGCGAGCTGGATCGTCGCGGAAGGCGCCGATGCCGGGCTGATGAGCCGCAGCGTGCCGCTGGAGCGGGCGCTCGACGACGTCATGATCGCCTACGGCCAGAACGGCGAGGCCGTTCGCCCGGAGCAGGGCTATCCGCTGCGGCTCCTGGTGCCGGGCTGCGAAGGCAGCATCAGCGTCAAGTGGCTGCGCCGGATCGAGGTCGCCCACATGCCGTCGATGGCCCGCGACGAGACGTCGAAGTACACCGATCTGCTGCCGGACGGCAAGGCCCGCCAGTTCACGCTGGTCATGGACGCGAAGTCCGTCATCACCCGGCCCTCGGGCGAGCAGAAGCTGGATCGGCCCGGGTTCTTCGAGATCCGCGGCCTGGCCTGGTCGGGCCGCGGCACGATCTCCCGGGTCGAGGTGTCGACGGACGGCGGCCGGTCGTGGACCGACGCCGAGATCGAGGGCCCGCGCCATGCGAAGGCGTTCACCCGCTTCCGCTCGCCCTGGCGCTGGGACGGCGGCCGCCACCTCCTGATGTCCCGAGCCACGGACGACACCGGCTACGTCCAGCCGACCCTGGCAGCTTTGCTCGAGGCGAGAGGCCGGTCGACGATCTACCACAACAACCGGATCAAGGCCTGGGAAGTGCGGGAGTCGGGAGAGGTGACGAATGCCGAGGCGTAGCTGGCGGCCCACGTTTGCCCTCCTCTTCGTCTCTGGCGTCGTTTTCGCCGCCGAGTCCGAACGGACCGGCCTCGGCAGCGAGCCGACCGCCGAAGAGCTCGGCGCTGCCGGCTACACCGTGTTTCCCGACGGCAAGGGCCTGCCCGCGGGCAGCGGCACCGTCAGCGAGGGCAGGGCGGTCTACCAGCAGTTCTGCGCCGCCTGCCACGGCAAGAACGCCGAAGGCGACGAGGCCGCGGCGCTCGTCGGCGGCCGCGACAGTCTGACCTCCGGGCGCCCCCGGAAGACGGTCGAGAGCTACTGGCCCTACGCGACCACGCTCTGGGACTACATCCGCCGCTCCATGCCCTACGAGTCTCCCGGCTCGCTCAACGACGACGAGATCTACGCCGTCGTGGCGCATCTGCTGCACCTGGGCGGCGTCGTCGGCGAAGACGCGGTGCTCGACCAGGAGAGCCTGCCCAGGGTGGAGATGCCAAACCGCGAGGGCTTCGTCTCCGACGACCGGCCGGACACGGACTAGTCGGCTTCTCAGGGGAGCGGCATCTGCTCGCTCTCGGTCTCGCGGGCCTGGTCGAACGCGGCGACCGGTTCCGCGGTCCGCACCTGCTCGAGCCAGTACACGCCGTCGAACTCGGCGCTGTTGCCGCGGGTACCGGCGAAGTCGACGTCGCCGTCACCGTCCAGGTCCTGGGCGGCGAAGCTGTCGAACATGCCGCGCTTGCGACGGGAGATGTCGTGCCGGGTCCACTCGCCGTCGACGGCACCGGGATTCTCGAACCAGGCGAGCCGTCCGAGCGGCGTGTCGAGCTCGACCTCGCGGTCCTCTGCCCGGCCGCTGCGGCTGTAGGCGCCCGACATGGAGTCGAGGTCGCCGTCGCCATCGATGTCGGCGAAGGCGAAACCGACCAGGTTGTCCGGCGTCAGGCGGCCGATCGGCCGCAACTGCCAGGTGCCCGCCGGATCGGCCGGTTGCTCCAGCCACACAAGGACGCCGCCGAACTCGACCGTGGCGAGGTCCAGCCGGCCGTCACCCGAAAGGTCGACGAAGGCCATGTTGAAGCCGTTGAGCAGGGCGCCGGTCCGGGGTGCGTTCGGCGGCCGGGGCGTGTCCGCGGTGGTGGTCGTGCCCCCGACCCGGATCGGGTGCTCGATGAGTGCGACATCGCCCTCGCCCGCGCTGCGGTTCTCGAACCAGAAGATGCGGCCCTCGCCGGTCGAACCACCGACAATGTCGGTGTCGCCGTCGCCGTCGAGATCGACGGTCTGGGAGTTGATCGGCCAGATGACGCGGACGATCTCGTGTTCGATCCAGTCACCGGAGAGCGGGTCGGCCGTCGTGTCGAACCAGGAGATGGCGTGTTTCTCGGTGGTCCGCCGGTCCGGATTCTGCGCGCCCTTGTTCGGGGCGACGACTTCGGGCCGTCCGTCGCCGTCGAGGTCGGCGGTGAACACCCGAATGTAGGAGCCGCGGTCCTTCGTTGCTGACGGGATCACCCGCGGCCAGTCGCCGCTGCGCAAAGCGGTGGCCGCCTCGTCGGTCGCGGTGCCGGGATTCTCGAAGTAGATGAGGTGACCCAGCTCGCAGGCTGCGACGACGTCGAGGTCGCCGTCACCGTCGAAGTCGTCGAGAGCGACGTCCTCGGCGGCGGCGGCTTCGTCACCTTCGGCGAGGGTCGCCAGGTGCCAGGTGGCGGGATCGGGGCCGCCGAATGCGAGCCGGACGTGTCCCTGGCCGACGTTGCCGTACTCGGTGTCCGATTCGTGGACGGAGACGATGTCGAGGTGGCCGTCACCGTCGAGGTCGCCCATCTGGAGTCCGTCGCCGCCGCGGATCGGCACACCTCCGATGGCGACATCGTCGATGATGTGCTCGCGCCAGGAGATCCACTGACCGTCGGTGGACTGGGCGCCGGTGGGCGTGTCGGCGACGAGGTGCGAGGTCACGGTGGGGTCGGTGGGTTGGCAGCCGGCGAGCAAGGCCGGGACGAGAACAGCGAGAACGGAGAGGCGTGTCCACTTCATGCAGCGATCTCTTGAATGGAGTCGGGAGTAGGACGCTCAGTGTACTTACGGCATCGGACGTTCCGTGCCAGAGCAACCAGTCTGGCTGCGCCGCCAGCGGATCAGCGCGGGAACATCGGTCAGCCGCCGTTTGTTTGACGCTGCCGGTTGCCGACGGCGCTCAGTGGCCCTCCGCGTCGGCCCTGATCGAAGAGGCTTGTGGGGCAAGGGGCAGTGCCCTCATGGCTGGCGAAGGACCGGAAGAATCCGTGCGGGTTCATATGGTTGGCCTCTACTACCGGGGACAGCGCCGCGAGGACCTGGAGCGAGAGTACGTCGAGACCTACCACGCCATAGACGAATGCGTGGCGCGTTTCCGCAGACAACCGTACGGTCGCCTGGTGCGAATCCCGGATCTCTATTCCAGGGACGAACTGAAGACCTCGGAAGCGTTCAACGAGTTCTACAGCAGGACGACTAGCCAGAATGGGTTGATCGTGCGCCTTGAAGGGCCTGTGGGCTACTCGCACTTCACGTGGGCCATGTGTGATCCGATAGGGCGGGGTGGCGTCTGGTCCTCCAGCCAGATCGAGATGATCAGGCGAGTTGCTCCCCATGTTCGGCAACTTGTGTTCGTACGCCAGGCGCTGGCGGATGCCGGAGCGCTGGGCAGTTCCCTGGCTGAGCTGCGCCGCCGCGCGGCCGCATTGATACTGATCGTGGATCCGTGGCTTCCCCTTAGCGTCAGTGTGGACCATCTGGCTGCCGTGCTTGGCCTCACCCGTGCTGAGAGCGAGGTCGCCAGTTGGCTGGCGGAAGGCAAGACCGTCGGCGAGATCGCTGCGGCGACGGGACGGCAGAAGCGCTCGATCTACTGGCACCTGGAGCAGATCTACGCGAAGCTCGGCGTCCGTCGGCAAGTGGACCTCGTACGCGTGGTGTTGGCGGCTGCAGAGTGCGTCTGATCGACTCGTTGCGGTTCCGCAGGAGGAGGGTTCAGAAAACCTCGACGGGAACCGGACGGTCGAGGTCGATCCGCTCGACTTCGTCCCATGCCACGTACTCGGCGCTCTCACCGTCGCCCGTGAAGATCAGCATGCCGGCATTCCCTTCGCCGAGGTCGCCTGCGCACTCGAGGTCGAGGGTCTCGCCGCTGTGTAGCGTCACCCCGGCGTGCCGGCCGTCGCCGCACGCCTCTTCGGCCGGAAGCACAATCGACGCGACCAGGCCGAAAGGGATCGTGTAGTCCACGCCGCCGCGTGGCGCGTCGAGTGTCTCGGTCGTTTCGCTCTCATCGAGGTCGAACACCAGCCGGCCGGCGAGGCGCCTGCCCGAGCGGGTGGTGACGGCGCCTGAGAGCTGCTGCCCTGCCGGAAACTCGTCGTAGGCGGGGCCGCTGCCGTCGGCGGTGCCGAAGTCGAGCCGCTCGAAGGCCTGCCAGGAGACGAGCACCCGGCCGTACCGCCCGTCGTCTACGTAGACACCGCGATTGCCGCGGCCGACGGCGCGGGTACCGGAGAGGACGAACTCGCCGCCGTCGCGCAGTGTCACCAGCGCGCTGTCATTCGAATCGCGCGCGATGCTGCGAATGGCGTCGAAGCGCAGGCTGAACTCCCCGTCGGCGGTGCGGCCCCGAAGCTCGTCGGAGCCGAGGCTGGACTGCCGGTCCCACTGGACGAAGCCGGTGAAGTTCCTCTGAGGCGTGCGTACCGTGCCGTGCAGCCGGTCCGCGACACCATCCAACTCGGCGGTGGGAAGAAACTCGATGCGGCGGATTCTGCGCTCGGAGAGGTCCACGACGCCGTGCTGATCGTCCCAAATCCGCACGCCGTCGGCGAAGTCGTCGGCATCGAAGCGGTTGAGGACGAACCCGGTCCCGCTCTTGAGGGTCACCAGGAGTTCGCGGCCGCTCGGCTCGACGCGCCGGATGTCACCGAAGCGCGCCATGAACGGCCGGCCCAGGTTGAGCTTTCGCTCGCGCCGGGTGATCTCGACGCCGAGAACGGTGACCGGCCGGCTCTCCGTCAGCCGCTCCGGCGGCACGTCCGCGGCCCAGGGATTCTCCTCCTTGAAGCCGTTGAAGTAGTCGCCCCAGAACGCTTCCTCGTCGCCGCCGAAACGCAGCCGCCCTTCGTAGGCGGCGCCGCTTCCGGTGGTGACGCGGCCGTAGAGCAAGCCCTTGTGGGCCTCCGCCGACGTCGCGGGCAAGCGGGGGATCGCCGGCGAGACGTCGGCGTCCGCGTCGACGTCCAGGTTGCGCAGCAGACGGGCCGCGACGAGGCCGAGAGCCACGAGGAGCGCGAACAGCAAGAGCGCGGCAGTGCCGCCAGCGATCCTGGCTCTGGTCATTGCCGGGGACATTCTCTCGGAACCTGGGGCGGAAGCGCCCCTGCAAGACTGACGATGTCGAGCCGCCGGTGATTACTTTGCGATTGGCAGCATGCGCGTCAGGCGCGCTACTTCCTCACCCCGGCCCACGCCGGCGGCCTCCCAGTGGTCGGCGACGATGCCGTCGGGCCGCATGAGGACGATCTCCGCGTTGTCGTAGGGCGAGGCGGCGTCGACTTCCGGCAGCCGTTCGGTCCGAATGGGGAACCCGTTCGCCGCAATCGTACCGGCCGCTGCCCGCCACGGCCCGGGATCCACGTGCGCGCCAAGAACGCCGGTGTAGTCCAGGCCGTTCCAGTCGAGGACGGAACGGCTCCAGCTCTCGTCCAGCCACAGGTTCGGCGCCCGGCGGCCCGAGCGGACGACAGGAACGTAGTCGCAGACGGGATTCTCGACGTCGGGCGATGCCTCGTCGTCGCGGGCGCAGAGCTCCGATGTCAGTTCATAGCCGTAGATGAGCCCCTCGTACTCCCCGTACTGGCGGCAGTTCCGGGCGGCAGCTTCCGTGTCGCCGCCTTCGTGGAACGCCCGGAAGATCCCTCCGGACAGTTGCGCGTTGCGCCGCCCGGCAGCGACGCGCTGCTCGGCGACCGGCTGGTGCTCGATGTCGTACGTCTCGAGCAGGGAAGCGGGCGAGGCGCCTCGGAGCACGAACGCAACCTTCCAGGCCAGGTTGCGGATGCCGACGAAGCCGGTGTTGTTGCCTAGTCCGCCGGTCGGAATGAACACGTGCGCGGCGTCGCCGGCCAGGAAGATGCGGCCCTTGCCGAGGTGGCCGGCGCGGCCCGGCTGGAACTGCCACTCCGTCATCGTCCGCACTTCGATCGAGGCCGGTTCGTGCGCGCCAAGCGCCGATCGGATCCAGTCCTCGGCGAACTCCGCGGTCATTTCCCGGGTCCGGTCGAAGCCGCCGATCTGGCAGCGCCAGCGCCGCACGCCGTCGAGCGGCTGGAAGACGGCGGCCCCCATCGGGTGGGCGATGAAGAGCAGGCCGCCCTGACGGTCGCTGGTGTGTTTCGAGAAATCCGCCTCGAAGATGACGTCCTGAAAGAAGACGTCCATGAAATCGGCCTCCAGCGTCGTGCCGATGGCGGCGCGCGTCGAACTCCGGAGACCGTCGGCGCCGATCGCGAACCCGGCGGTGACGAGGGTCGCGCGGCCGGTTTGGTTGTCGCGGATGGTGCAGGAGACGCCGGCGTCGTCCTGAGCCAGTCCGCTCGCGGTGGTGTCGAAGCGGAGGTCGACGTTCGGGTCCGACGCAGCCTTGTCGAAGAGGATCGCCTCGACGTAGTCCTGCGCCGTCATCACGGGCATGGAGGAACTGCGGGCGGTCCGGACCGAGTGAAACGACGGCGTGGGGACCCGGCAGATCTCCCTGCCCGCCAGGCAGTCGAACCAGCGGTTGTACTCGGTCCAGTCGGGGCCCAGGCCGGTGTCGATCACCTGCTGCTCCACGCCGACCTCGCGCATCAACTCGACCGACGGCGCGTCCAGCAGGCGAGACCGCGGGTGCGTGCTTGTGCGGCCCCGCAGGTCGACGACCAAGGACCTGATGCCGAGCCGGGACAGCAGCAGCGATCCCATGAGGCCGATCGGACCGCCGCCGACGATCAGCACCTGCGTTTCGATGCGTTCAGATTCCAGGATCCACTCCCGTCATCTCCACCGACAGCTCCCACAGCCGTCTGCCGAGTTCCGGATCGCGGCTGGCCGGATTCGACCATGCCTTGGCAACGGGACCGCTCAGCTCTCCGAACCGCGACGGTCCGTAGTAGTCGCCGCCCTCGACGCCGGACCCGGTCGCCGCCAGCAGCGTCGGCCACGCTCCCGTCGCCTGCGTGTTGAAGAAGGTGCGGACGAGGGGCGCGGCCATCTGGATCAGAGGGAAGCGGCGGCCAATGTCGGTCTGCGCCAGGCCCGGATGGCAGGCGACCGCGATCGTCCGGGACCCGCGGGCCTTGAAACGGCGGTCGAGCTCATGCATGTACATCAGATTGGCCAGCTTGCTCTGCTGGTAGCGCGTCTGGCGCGAGTAGAACTTCGCGCCGTCGATGTCCGCCCAGTGGATCCGCGCGCCCCGGTGGGCGACGCTGGCGGTGATCACCACCCGGCTGCCCTCGGTTTCCTCCAGCTTCGGCAAGAGCCGCCCGGTGAGCGCGAACGTGCCGAGATGATTGACGCCGAACTGCGCCTCGAAGCCGTCGACGGTCAGGGTGCGCGGTACCCCCATGATGCCGGCGTTGTTGACGAGCACGTCGAGACGAGGCTCCGCGGCGGCTCGCTCGGCGGCGGCACGCACGCTTGCCAGGTCAGCCTGGTCGAGTTGCAGGAACTCGAGGTCGGCCTCCGGGGACTCGGCGTTGATCCTGGCGATCGCACCGGCGGCTCGCTCCTCGGAGCGACACCCCAGCAGCACGCGGGCGCCCTGCCTCGCCAGCACCCTGGCCGTCTCGAAGCCGATGCCGGTGTTCGCTCCGGTGACGAGAAAAGTCCGCCCGGACTGGTCGGGCACGTCGCGGTCCGTGAATCCCTGTGTCATCGCTCTTGGTCCATCGCTCGCGTCCTGAACTCGGCCGCCACGTCCTCCATCGTGCGGAAGACCACGCCTTCGGCGTTCGCCATGTGGTCGAGGAGGCGCTCCAGCATCAACATCCGGGCGCCTCTCCCGATGCACTGCGGGTGGAGACAGAGCACGAAGACGCCGTCGCCGAGGCGTTGGTGGAGGTAGTCGAACTCGGCGGCCCAGATGTCGTAGACCTCATTCGGAGGCCGGAGACCTTCCGACTGCGGGAGATTAGGGCTGAAGTAGGGCCAGTCGTCGAGGGCCCAGTCGAACGGCAGTTCGACCAGGTCGACCGGTTCGCCGAAGACGTGCGGGCCGTCCGTTCGGGCGATGTCGCCCTTGCGTACCCAGGTGGGCTGGAAGTCGTGCGGCGCCATCGAGGAGTCGTAAGAGAAGTCGTGCTCGAGGAGCAGATCGACCCAACGAGGGCCGAGGTTGCCGCCGGGGTTCCGGCTACCGGAGGGAGGCCGGCCCCAGACCCGCTCGATGCATGCGATGCCTCGTTGGAGGATCGCTCGTTCGTCCGCTTCGTCCCGCTTGCTCGAGGGCGCTTCGTGGCAGTACCCGTGGTAGGCCAGCTCATGGCCTTCTTCGGCGATTCGGCGGCACAGGTCCGGCCAGGTATCGATCGTGTGGCCGGGTGTGAACCAGGTGGACGGGACCTGCCGGTCTTGCAGAAGATCCAGGATCCGCTCGGCGCCTACCGCGCCAAACTCACCGCGCGCGAGGAGATTCGGCGACTTCGTCCGGCGCACGCCGCCGGACCACGACGAGAGGCCGTCGAAGTCGAAGGTGAGGCAGACGGAAACGCTCATGGGGACTCGTGGGTGGCGGAGCGTCGGATGGTAGCGGGTGCCGGAAAAAGGGAATAGTCGCGGCCTCCTCGAGGTTGGCCGGGAGACACTCGTTGCGGCGGCCCCTCCGCAACGGACTACTCCGAAGGGGCACACAGTGAAGCTGAGAAGACTGTTTCTGTATACGTTCGCTCCGCTAGTCCTGACCGCAGGCTCAGCGTGGGCGCAGGAAGACGACACCGCTCAGGAATCGGCCGCCGCCGAGGACCTGTTCGTCGAGGAGATCACGGTCACCGCGACGAAGCGCGAGGAGTCGCTGCAAGACGTACCGATTGCGGTGACGGCGATCACGCCGCTCCAGATCGAGCGCGCCGGCATGCTGGACATCCGCGACCTGCCGACGCTGGCGTCGAGCTTCAACATGAACTCGTCGCAAACGGAGTCGCAGGGAACGACGCTGCGCATTCGGGGCGTCGGCACGACCGGCAACAACATCGGGCTCGAGAGTTCGGTCGGTGTCTTCCTCGACGGGATCTACCTGAGCCGTCCGGGGATCGCGCTCGGCGATCAGCTCGATGTCGAGTCGATCGAGGTGCTTCGCGGCCCGCAGGGCACCCTGTTCGGCCGCAACGTCTCGGCAGGCGCGCTGAACCTGCGCACTCGGCGGCCGAGCCTGACGGATCAAAGCGGCTTCCTCAATCTGACGGCCGGCAACTTCAATGCCTTCAACGTCCAGGCGGGCGTGGGCGGCCCACTTTCCGACCGGGTCGGCTACCGGCTCTCGGCTGCTGTTCGCAACCAGGACGGCTTCGTCGAGAGCGTCTCGGGAGCCGAGAGCTACACGCGCGACCGGGCACTCCTGCGCGGGCAGTTGCTGTGGAGCTTCGCGGACCGCGGATCGCTACGGATCATCGGCGACTACTCGGACGCGGACGAGGAGTGCTGTGACGCCGTCGTCCTGCTCGAAACGCCCGCGGCGGCGCTCGGCTCGTTCGCGGCCGCCGGACTTCCGGCCGTCGGCGGCGTCTCCGTCTTCGGCCCGTCGGCCTTCAACGCCCGGCGCTCGAACGCGGGACCGTTCGTCAACCCCTTCGATCAGAAGGGACTGTCGGCCGAGCTCAACTACAACCTGACCGACAACGTCTCGCTGACCTGGCTGGGTTCGTGGCGCGACTTCTTCGCCTCGTCGATCCAGGACGACTTCGTCGGGATTGGCGTCTACGGCGTCTCTCCGGAGGCCGCCAACGGCTTCGAGACGTTCGACGACATCGAGTCCTGGACCCAGGAGTTCCGGCTCACCGGCGACACCGAGCGGGTGAGTTGGCTGGTCGGCGGCTTCGCCTCGGGCGAGGACATTCTCGAGCACATCGGTCTCGGCCTCCTGGGGGACTTCTCCTCCTTCGTCGATGCCATTCTCTGGAACTACGCCCTCGCTCCGGCGCTTCCCCCGGCGCAACTGCTTGGCGGCGTGCCTCTGGCCACCGGGGGAACGTTCGGGGACGTCCTGGCGGCCGACAACCAGGCGCTCGCCTTCTCCGGGGGTATTCCGGTCGGCGGCGCCTTCGCGAACAACGTCTACCGCCAGGAAGGCGACTCGTGGTCGATCTTCACGCACAACACTTTCCGCCTGTCGGATCGCTTCTCGCTGGTCACCGGGCTGCGGTACGTCGACGAGACGAAGGACGGCAGCTTCAGGCAGCCGGCCGCCAGCAACCCCGGCTGTTTCGCGACCCTGTTGAACGCGCAGGCGCTGGCGGAGGGCGCCGCGGGAACGCCGCTCGCGCCGGTGGCAACGACGATCGGCAACCTGAACGCCGCCTTCAACTGCTTCCCCTTTGCCACGCCGGCGGATACCGGGGTGCCGATCCTCCCGGCGACGTTCGCGGACACCTTCCAGGACGACGAGCTGGTCTACACCTCCCAGGCGGTCTATGAGTTCAGCGACACCGTCAAGGGCTATGCGAGCTACACCCACGGTTTCAAGTCCGGTGGCTTCAACCTGGATTCGACTGCCGCCGTCGGCGGCGCCGACCCCCGGTTCGACTCGGAGAAGATCGACGCCCTCGAGCTGGGCGTGAAGTCGGAGTTCGCCAACCGTCGGGTGCGCCTGAACGCCACGCTGTTCGACTACGACATCGAGGACTTCCAGGTGCTCGAGTTCACGGGCGTCCAGTTTCGGACCTTCAACGTGCCGAAGGCGCAGAGCCGGGGCGCCGAGCTCGAGCTTTCCGCCGTCGCGGGGCAGCACGTCACGCTGAACCTCGGCTACACGTTCGCCGACTCGGAGTATCCGGAGAACTGCGCCGGCGACCTCGACGCGGCCTCCGTCCAGTCGCTGTGCGGCGCGAAGCTGACCAACGCGCCCGAGAACGTGTTCTCGTTCGGCGCCAACTGGGACGACACGGTCGGCGACCGCTTCCTGGTGTTCGCGTCGGTGAACGGCCGCTGGGAGGACGACCGGCGGACCAGCACCCAGCCCAACCTCGCCTTCGACATCCAGGAGGCGAACACGAAGGCGAACGTCCGGGTCGGGCTCGGTGGCTACTCCGGCCGATGGGCGGTGGAGCTCTGGAGCAACAACGTGACGGATGAGCAGACGAAGAACGTGACGTTCAACACGCCGCTGCGCGTCGGCAGCCGCAGTACGTTCCTCGAAGCGCCGCGCACCGTGGGGGCCACGTTGCGTCTCACCTTCTGATCACCCTGCCGGGCCGGTTGCCGGTCGTCTCGCCGCCGTCGAAGACGAGTTCTCCGTTGACCCAGACCTTCTCGATCCCCACGGAGGGAAGGTGCGGGTCCTCGTAGGTCGAACGGTCGATGACCGTTTCGGGGTCGAACAGGACGAGGTCGGCGTAGTGCCCCTCCTCGATCGCGCCGCGATCCGCGATCCCCAGGTGCTGGGCGGAGAGGGAGGTCATCTTCCGGATGCCTTCCTCGAGACTGACGACGTTGCGTTCGCGAACGTACCGGCCGAGGAAGCGGGTGAAGGCGCCGAAGCCGCGCGGATGGGAACCGGCGAGGCCGCCGTCGCTGCAGATCACGGCGTGCGGCCAGGCCATGATGGCCTCGATGTCGGGTTCGTCCATGGCGAAACCGATCATCAGGGATTCGCTGCCCATCTCGGTGTCGGCCTTGAGCAGGTCCATCAGGGTCGACTCCACGTCGGTGCCGCGGACTTCGGCGATCTCGGCCAGCGTCAGGCCGTTGTAGGCCGGTTCCGGCAGGAAGTCGGGGAGGAGGACATCGTCGGGCGACAGCAGGTCGCGAAGGATGTATTCCGCGCCGTCCCGCCGGTCGAGATCCCGATCCGGGAACACGGTCGTGAGCCAGGTGAAGGAGGTGCTCCAGGCCCGGTAGGGGTAGATGTCGGCCGTGATCTCGACGCCGGAGGCCCTGGCCTCGTCCAGTCTGGCGAGGAGCCGATGCGACTGACCCCACCAGTTGTTCATGGCGAGCTTCATGTGGGTCACCTGGACGGGCAGGTCGGCTTCCCGGCCGATCCGGATGATCTCCTCGATGGCTTCCCAGAAGTAGCGGTCCTCGCTGCGGATGTGGCTGATGTAGGTGCCCCCGTGGGCGGCCGCCAACCGGGCGAGTTCGATCACCTCTTCGGTGGTGGAGAAGGATCCCGGGTCGTACTCGAGCCCGGACGAGAGTCCCAGCGCGCCCGTCTCGAGTTCGGTCCGCAGCAGAGCCTTCATTTCGGCTACCTCGTCCGGCGTTGCGTGGCGTTGGTAGTCCTCGCCCATGACCTCTTCGCGGAAGGTCCCGAAACCGGCGTAGGACGCCACGTTGACGGCAGCGGGCGATGTCTCTAGCTGGGCGAAGAACTCGGCGAGCGGGTACTGGTGACCTCCGTCCTGCCCGGCCACGATCGTGGTGATGCCCTGGTTGACCGCCGCCAGAGCCTCCGGCAACTCGAACAGCCTGGAGTCGTGGTGACTGTGGATGTCGATGAAGCCGGGCGCCAGGACCAGGCCGTCCGCGTCGACGACGGTGTCCCCGGCGGCCGGCTCGAAGTCGCCGACGGCGGCGATGCGGTCGCCCTCGATGCGGACGTTGACGTCCCGGGACTGATCCCCGCTGCCGTCGAGGACGCGGGCGTTGACGATCACCGTGCCGGCGGGCGGCGGCTCGCCGGGGATGCAGGCGGTGAGGGAGAAACAGGCGCTGAGCAGCAGGGCCTCGATTCGCTTTGTCCTCCTCATCGAACCTCCAACCCTGGTCGCCTCTCGAACACGAGTCCGCGCTCCGACCCTGAACTCAGGCTGAATCCGGCGACCGCGCCGGACGCGTCGCGGTCGAACTTCAGCCGTGCCGGTGACGCCGCCCATCCGCGGCTCTCGAACTCGACCCGGAACTCATCCTCGGCGACCGGTTGCACTTCAAGCGCGGGTTGCTGCTCGACGCGCAGCGTGAGCCCTTCATCACCGGCGGCGAAGCGGTAGGTGGCGTCCAACTCGGCCGAGAAGAAGCTGCCGGCGAACGCGGCCAGCTCGGCGGATGACAGGGATGGAGCGGCAGGCGAGTCCTCGTCCTCGTCGTCGGCATCGTCCTCCTCGTCGTCGCCTTCTTCGGGCCCGAGCTGGTCCGCCAGGTAGTGGTCGGCGACCCGCCGCGCCAACTCTCCGGGATCGCCGTACTCGGCGTTGCAGGAGACGGCGATCGACAGGCCCGGCTCCACGTACCGCCTGAGCTCGGTCAGAAACCCCCAGGAGTGCCCGCCGTGCCCCACGGTCCGAAGGCCGCGATACTCACCGAGGGTGATGCCGTGGGCGTACTCGATTGGCTCGCCGTTGTTGAGCGTCCCCTCGGTCAGCATCGACTGATGGATCGCCGGTTTGTCGGCGCCGTGCAGGTAGTCGTCCCAGCGCAGCAGGTCCTCCACCGTCGTGTAGAGCTGGCCGTCGCCGGCGATCTCGAAGTCGTAGTTGTGGACGACTCGCAGGTTGCCGTCGTCGTCCTGGTGGTAGCCGGTGGCGCGCCGCGGGATGATCACCTCGCGGTTTTCGTACATCAGGCTGCCGTCCATCCCGAGCGGTTCGAAGATCCGCTCGTGGGCCAGCTCGCCCAGCGACTTGCCGGCGGCGCGCTCGAGAGCGTGGGCCAGAAGCATGTAGCCGGTGTTGCTGTACTCGTACCGCTCGCCCGGCGCGAACACCGGCGCGCGCTGCCGCGACATCATCGCCAGGAGTTGCTCACGCGAGACGGCGTAGTAGTCGTGGCTGCCGGCGAGCGGGAAGAGGTTCAGATAGTCGCGCAGGCCGCCCGTGTGGTGAATCAGGTGCCGTAGCGTGATCGGCGACGCGTACTCCGGCAACTCCGGAAGCCACTGGCGGACCCCGTCGTCGAGCGAGACCGTGCCGTCCTGGGCCAGGATGTTGGCGACGGCGGCGACGAACTGCTTGGTCACCGAGGCGACGTCGAAGACCGTCTGCGGCGTGACCGGAATGTCGTAATCGAGGTTGGCGTAGCCGTAGCCGCGCGAGTAGACGAGGTCGCCGTTCCGCGCCACGGCGAGGGCGCAGCCCGGTGAACCGGGCTTGTCCCAGGAGGCGAAGATCGCGTCGATGGCTGGGTTGTCGGCGCCGGTTTCCATACCGGCGGGTTGCTCCACGGGGCCGACGCAAGCGACGGTGAGCAAGAGGACAGCCAGCGCTCTCACACTGGGTGCGCCGGCGTCCCCGCCGGCTTCTGAGAAGACTACGCCGCGCAGCGGCGACCTTGCTGCCGAGTCAAGCGCTGGCACGGGCCCATTCTCTCAACTGTTCGAGCGTCGTCGTCGCGCCGCCGCAGACGATGACCAGGACGGACTCGAAGTCCTCCAACTCCGGGGCGCCCTCATACACGGCGGCTAGCGATGCGCCGCAGGCCGGCTCGACGACCAGCCGGTGGTCGTCGAGAAACCGCTGACACGCCGACACGGCGCCCCGATCCGACACGACGATGCTCCGAAGCGGATGATCCCTGGTGCAATCGAACGCACGTGCGCAGATCTTCTTCGCCCCCAGCGTGATGGCGAGGCTGGTGATGGCTGCCAGCTCGACCCGGTGGCCCGCCCGCACCGACTGCGCCAGAGAGTCTGCGCCTTCGGTTTCGACCGCGATCACCGGAACATCGTTCCAGCCGTTCCGGCTCATCCCCTCGACGAGGCCGCACAGCAGCCCGCCGCCGCCGACGCAGACGACCAGGGCGCCGGGTTTGACCCCCGTTCCCGCGACCTCGTCGATCAGTGTGGAGTGTCCCTGCCAGACGAGCGGGTCGTCGAACGGATGAACCAGCACGTCCGACTCCCCGACCGTCGACTCGGCCAGTTCGTTCGCTTCCTGCCAGGAATCTCCATGGACGATGACCTCGGCGCCTTCGCGCCGGATCAAGGCTTTGGCCAGCTCGGACGTGGTCTCGGGCACCACGATGAGGACGGGCACCGAGAGATGGCGGCCGGCGTAGGCCACCGCGATCCCCGCGTTGCCGCCGGACGAGGAGATCAGGCGTTTTGCGCCACGACGAACGTACTTCTGGCAGGCGAAGCCGATGCCGCGGATCTTGAACGAGCCGGGCGGCTGCAGCGCGTCGAGCTTCAACCAGACGCTCCGGCCGGCGTGGAGGGAGAGCGGACGCGACTCGAAAAGCGGTGTCTCGATGTGGAGGGGCTTCATGACCGGTGCTGGTCCCGGGAAAGGCCCGGTAGCCTCGCGACGTTAGCGGGTTCGGCCTGAACTACCGCGGGGGAAGACAGATGGAAGGTGCTCTCAGCGTTGGTCTCCTGTTCCGCAACTTCAGGGGACGCATTCTCGTTACCTGGTTCCTCGTCCTGCTGGAGAACCTCCTCTGGGCCCTCGTGCCGCTGTTCATCGGCCGCGCCATCGACGCCCTTCTGGAGCGCCGCCCGAGCGCCCTGTGGGAGGTGGCCGCGATTCTGTCGGCGCTGATCGTGGTCGCCACTGTCCGGCGCTTCTATGACACCCGTTGCTACGGAACGATCAGGGTTCGATTCGGAGGAGAGCTCGTTCGCCGGTCGCAGGAGGCGCCGGTCTCTCGGCTCAACGCGCGCCTCGACATGAGTCGGGAGATGGTCGACTTCCTCGAAGGGCACGTGCCCGGGGTGCTCACCGGGGTGGTGCAACTGCTGGTGAGCATCGCCGTCCTCTTCGGCTTCGACCGCCGTTTGGGTCTCGCCGCCCTCGGCGCGCTGGCCGCGATCGTTCTGGTCTACGCGCTATTCCACGGCCGCTTCTACCGACTGAACGGCGAACTGAACGCGCAGACCGAACTCCAGGTCTCGATCCTGGAGCAGCGCCGCCTGGAGTCGCTCGTGGGGCACCTCAGGAAACTGCGCCGGAGCGAAGTCCGGCTGTCGGACACGGAGGCCGTCCTCTACGGCGGGATCTTCGCCGCCATGTTCGCCTTCGTCCTCGGCAATGTGTGGATCGCCGCGACGATCCCGATGATCACGGCCGGCGCGATCTTCGCGATTCTCAGCTACTCCTGGGAGTTCGTGGAGTCGAGTATCGCGCTGCCGATCGCGCTTCAGGAATGGTCACGGCTCGGCGAGATCCGCGACCGGCTGAATCGGGCGACGGAGGACAGCTAGGGGCCCGCGGACGACGCCGTCCCGCCGCCGACCGGTTCGGCGAACAAGGGCATCTGTTGCGGCTGGTCGGTGTCCGCGCCGATCGTGACGGTTCCCCGGAGTTGACCCTGCTCGTTGAGGCGGCCCTCGATCACGGTCGTCGTGGCGCTCGCGTTGAGGGTGGGGAACTGCGTCGTGATCCGAAGGGCGTCGCCCTGCCACTCGAAGTCGTCGAGGACGATGGAGTAGATGCCGCCCATGTAGAGCCAGCCTTCGCCTTCATGCGGAACGTGGAAGCCCATGAAGGCTCCGGACACGTAGGAGTCCTTCGCCGGATGCAATGCCAGGAGGTCGAGGATCTGCTCCCTCTGGTTCTGCTGCTCGAAGAGGACGCCTTCCTTCCGGGTGACCTCGATGAACCCGTTGAACATCTCGCTGTACGTGTCGCCGCGGTAGATGATCTCCTGCGTCGGGTCCGGGTTGGCGGGGTTGTCCTCGGAGTTGTCCCAGACGGCGGTGACGTCGAGACGGCTGCCCGCGGGAATGTCGATCGGCTTGGTCGGGTAGTAGAGCCACTGCCAGTTGTAGTCGTACTTCGGTACGTCGAGCAACATCTCCTTCGAGCCGTCGGGGTAGGTGACCTCGTAGCTCATCGCCTTGCCGCGGACGTGCATGTGCGGGCTGAAGGCGAGGATCTGGACGTCCTTGTCGAACAGGTAGTGGGCGTTCTCGGGGTGGTGGCCGGCACCCGGCGGAATGCGCAGGCCAGTGTTGGTCACCGGAATCGTGATGACCTCCTTCTCGAGCTCGCCTTCGCCGAAGTGGAGACCGATCCTCGAGGCGTCACGGGTCGCTTCGCCGATCGGATGGTAGTGCTGGTCGACGATGATGCGGATCTTCGAGCCGAAGCGGCGGCCGACGCCGTCCGGGAAGACGTAGGGCGGCATGCCGGCCGTCCAGATGCCGAGGACGCCGGAGGCGGCGGGGTCGCCCTCGTTCAGCTCGCTCACATAGGTCGTCAGGAAGTGATGGGTAACGCGGGAGTCTTCCGGCAGGAACTCGATCGCGCGGACCCAGCGCGGCTCGCCGAGGTCGACCTCGACGATCTGCTGCGGGAAGATGTCTTCGCCCTCGGCCGGCACCTCGATGCTGTCGAGCGTGACGACGAAGTCGGGCTCGCCGAGTCTCCAGCCCTTCGGGAAGGTCGGTGCTTCGGGCAGGTCGGCGGGGTCGCCCTGTAGCGCTCCGGACTTCGCCCAGTTGACGATCGTCTCGATCTCTCCGTCGGTCAGCGACAGGTCGTTCGACCAGACGTGGTTCTCGGAGTCGCCGCTCCACGGGGGCATGTCGCGGTTCTCGACCGCGCGGGCGATCGAACGGGCCCACGGCCGGGCCTCCCTGTACGTCATCAACGACATCGGAGCGACCTCGCCGGTCCGGTGGCACTGCACGCAGTTCTTGAAGAAGATGGGTGCTATGTCGCGCGTGTAGGTCGGTGCCTCGGCAGCGGCGGCCGGGGCTGTCGCGACGAGGGCGAGCGCAAGCGCGGCTGCAAGGAAGAGGGTCGCGGTCGGGATGCGGAGTGTTTCTTGGTTCATGGGCGGCTCGCCTTGGTTGTTTGGGGCTCTGGCGGCTGGGCTCACTTTATCGTGAGTGTCGACTCAGTTTATGCGACGGGGACGACCTCCACGCGATCGATGCCGAGTCGCCCCTCCTCGACGACCAGGCCGATGGCGCCGCAGTCGAGGGCGTCGTCGGTGGCTTCGACGAGCGTAGCGCCGTCCACCTTGCCGGCGATTCGGTCGCCGTCGACCTGCAGCGTCAGTTCATGGGTCTCGCCAAGCCGCCACTCGAAGTCGGCCTCGGCCAGCACCTCTTCGCCGTGCAACATGCGCACGAGTTGCACGCGGCTTCCAGGAGCGAGGAGCAGGCCGTAGAAGCGGGTGAGACCCTGGACCCGGGCGGCGACGCCGGCTCGCTTGACGAGATGGGGCGTCACCTCCGCGGTCACCGAGTAGTCCCGCCACTCGCGGGTTCCCTGCATCAGCAGGCCCATGCCGGTGTTCTGGACCAGCCGGAACATCTCGGTGCCCTTGGTCAGCAGGTCGACGCCATTGACCCAGGCGCGGCGCCACATCGTGCCGCGGTGGGTCGAACGCTCGAGTCGGAACTTCGGGGCGCCGGACCACTTCAGCGACTCGAGGAAGACGGGTCCGGCCGGGCCTTGAACGCGGACGCCCGCGGAGAAGACGGGGCCGGGCAGGGCCGGAATCGTGAACGACACCCGGGCGCTCTCACCCGGCCCGAGTTCGATGGTGTCGTCGTCGAAGGTCGCCGTTTCGTCGTCCTCGCCGTAGTAGCCGAGATAGACGTTCGCCCGGGCGCCTTCCTCGCCGGCGCTGAGCGTCGCCTCGACGGTCTGGCCGGGGAAGATCCGCGGCGACGCCATCAGCGGATAGACGCGGCCCTCGAACCACTTCGCCGTCTCCAGCGAGGGGATGAAGACGGGAGAACCGACCCGGGCGTCGTCCGAGGCGTCGATGCGCAGCGCGCGCTCGCCGGAATCCAGGGTGACGTTCCTGACCTCGGCCTCGCCGTCGGCGACCTGGAAACCCTGAACCGAGCCGGGGAAGGCGAAGTGGAACTGCGCGCCGTCCCTGGGCGCCAGCGCCTCCCTGCCGGCGAGTCGGCGCCCCATGTTGACGATCTGCAGCGCTTCATGGCCGCAGTCGCTGATCGCCCGGCCGCCATCGGCCGTCGGCAAGTAGATGCGGTCGGCCACCGGCCCGCGCCAGTCGAGGCCCTTCTCGAGTCCGGCCTCGATCCCGGCCAGACCCCCCTTGATGCCCAGGAGGCAGCCGACGTTGCCCGAGTTGCAGTCGGTGTCCCAGCCGCAGGTGTTGACGATCTTCAGCGTCTCGGCGAAGTCGCTCTCGCCGTGCAGTAAGGCGAGGATGATCAGGCCGTGGTTGGGGACCATGTGGCAGTTGCCGCCGTACTTGTCGTAGCCGTAGCGCTCGGCCAGCCTTTCCCGGTTGGCGCGCCAGTCGCCGTTCGCGGCATGCCAGCGACGCAGGTCCCCGATCATCCTGGCGATCACCGAGTCCCGCGGGATGTAGCCGAGGGCGACGTCCAGGAGCGTGTCCGTGTCCTGTTCGACGAACGCTATCGACTCCATCGCGGCCAGCACGCGCGCGCCGTAGACCGCTTCGCCGTCGTGGCTCACCCGCGCGGCGGCGGTGGCCAGGCGGACCGCCAGGTCCGGGTCGCCAGGAGCGACCATCGCCCAGCCGTCGATGAAGATCTGGGCGCCGATCTGCTCGGCCACCACCTTGCCGTTCAGCTCCATCGAGCCGCTCTCGGGCGCCTCGATCCCGCTCTTGAGACGTAGGTAGGCGGTGTGCTCGGTGGAGTTGCCGAGGCCGCCCCACCACAGCACCGTGCGCTCCCGGATCAGGTAGTTGAGCCACGTCTCGCCGACTTCCCGCGAACTGAGATCGGCGCCCGAGCCGTGGTCTTCGAGCGCCCGCAGAAAGGTGAAGGTTCCCGTGATGTCGTCGTCGGTGACGATCAGGGGAACGTCGAGCCGGTCGTGAACGTAGTAGTCGATGTCGCCCAGCCGCTTCCGGATCCACTCGTAGGGCCAGCCCTCGAAGGGCCGGCCGAGGTAGACGCCGATGACCTTTCCGAGGACGCCGGCGTAGACGCGGTCCGCGTAGTCCGGGGGTGGAGGCATGTTCATCCTGTTGGATCCGGGGTGCTGGGTTACGACATGGAACATTGAACGGTGTATCATGTTCAACGGATCAAGAGCTAGCTGGCCGGTGTCTCGTCGCCGGCACGACAACGGAGGGAGAACCGCCATGGAGAGCAGACTTCGAGCCGTACCGAAGACCCTGAGAGTCTTCACCCTTTGGACCCTCGCCTTGTCGCTCCTGGCCTTGCCCGCGTTTGCCCAGGACGGCGCCGTTTCGGGGACCGTGACGGACGCGGACGGCGATCCGCTCCCGGGCGTCCTCGTCAGCGTCGAGGGCGGCGGAGAGGCGATGAGCGATGCGGACGGCGCCTTCTCGATCTCGGGCGTCGCGGCGGGCAGCCATACGGTCACCGCCAGCCTCGAGGGCTTCCAGTCGTCGAGCCAGTCGGTACAGGTGACGGCCAGCGGGGCCACGGTTTCCTTCGAGATCCGCCCCGCATACCACGCCACGGTCGTCGTCACGGCGGAGAGGGTCGAGGAGAACGTCATGGAAGTGCCGATGACGATCACCGCGTTCGACTCGAGCATTCTCGAGGAGCTCGTGATCCAGGAGAGGACGGATCTGCAGAACCTGGTTCCGGGCCTCCAGTTCGGAGACGAGATCGAGCAGCAGGGCCAGGGAACGGTCATCCGCGGCATCGGCACCCGGAACGCGCAGTACGACCAGGCCGACTATGCGGTCGCCACCTACGTCGACGGCGCCTACACGCTGGGCGTCTACGGCACGACGCCCGGCGGCGGCTTCGATCTCGAACGCGTCGAGGTGGCCCGTGGACCCCAGGGAACCCTGAACGGCCGCAACTCGATCGCCGGCGCGATCAACGTCGTTACCAAGGGTCCGACGGATCAATGGGATGCCGAGCTGATGGGGGAAGTCACCGACATCTCGCAGCAGCGCCTGAACGGGGCGCTCGGCGGCCCGCTCGGCGACGGTCCCTTCAGCTTCCGCCTGACGGCCGGCAACCACACGGGCGACGGCAGACAGGAGAACGTCGGACCGGGCGGCGACCATGACGCACCCGATCAGACCTTCTACGCGCCGCAGCTTCGCGCCGAGACCGATCGGCTCAACGTGAGGGCGCGCTGGTCCCACGTGGAGGACAGGGGTACGCCGCGGGCCTTCGTGCAGCTCTCGAACGTGGACCGGACGACTGGCGGCTACTCCCGCGATCGCTACTACCTCTGGGAGACGCCCAACCCGGCCCTCGATCCGAACTGCGGCCTCAATACTCCCGCGTGGAACTGCCCCGGCGACATCCAGAACAGGGTGGCGTTGAACTACCCCGGCATCAACGAGAGCGAGAGCGACTTCGGCGTACTCCGGGCCGACTGGCAGGTCTCGAGGTCCCTCGGCATCAGCTTCAACGCGAGCAGCGGCGAAACGGTGCAGCAGGCGCTCCGGGACGCCGACTACACGAATCGCGTTCCGATCAACACTCCCCCGGGCGGTCACGGCCTTGGCGGCAGCCCGGACTCGCTGGACCACACGCTGACGACCTGCACGGTGGGGCGCTGGGACGGCCTGTGTCCGGACGGAACGGTGGCGTTTTCGAACTCGTTCTACGACCTTCCCTTCGAGTACGAGGAAGACTCGCAGGAACTCCTGTTCAGGTCGAGCTACGCCGGTGACTTCAACTTCATCGGCGGCTTGTTCAGGTACAAGAACCAGAGGTCCGGGACGATCCACCGCCATGACTTGCAAATCCCGTATCGCTTCGGGACGGCCGATGAGCAGGCCCGAAGGGCATCGCCGATCTATGGTTTCGTCGAGGCCAACAACTGCCAGGATGTCCTGATCAAGGTCGTCGAGGGATTCGGCATCGGCACGACCGACCCGGACGGCGACGAGGAAGGTCTCTACTGGTACTGCCCCGAGGGCAATGACCTCAGCCATCTGCTCAGCTTCTTCAACAGAGGCAACAACTGGACCGAAGCGGCGTTCTTCAGTGTCGACTACCGGTTCAACGACAGTTGGGCGCTCTCGGGCGGCATTCGCTACACCGAAGATGAGAAGGAGCAGAAGCCCGTGGACCAGGGCGGGTTCTTCACGCTGGCTCTGGGAGGCGCGCCGGTCACGATCGCGCTCGCGGGCGAGGGCAACCCGTTCCCTCAGACCTGGGCCCGGCCGATCGGTCACCTCGCTCTGGAGCGCACGACGGACGCCGGCCATCTGGTTTACGGCCGGATCTCCACGGGCTTCCGTTCCGGCGGCTTCAACATCGGTCTGCCGGGCCAGGTGCCCCCGTACATCGAGGAAGAGACGCTGGTGAACTACGAGCTGGGGGCGAAGGGCTTCTTCCTCGATTCGCGTCTGCAGCTTTCGGCTGGCCTCTGGTACAACCAGTTCGACAACTACCAGCTCGCCGCCACGCAGGCGCCGCCGCCGGGTGTGGACATTCCGATCTCCATCTACTCCTCCACGCCGCTCGTCGAGTACACGGCGAACATTCCCGACACGACGATTCAGGGTGTGGACCTGGAGTTCAGCTATCGGATCGGCTCCTTCGGGCTCCGGGGCTTCTTTGCCTGGCAGGACTCGGAGATCGGTCCGCACTCCTCGGTGATCGACGGCCATCCTGATGCCCAAACGGCGATCTGGAACTACATCAACTTCGACACCGGCGAGCCGGCCACCAGCGAGTACGACCTGCCGACGAATCAGACGGGGAACCGGTTGCCGAAGGCGCCGCAGAACAAGCTGGCGCTGACGGCGTCCTGGTTCAAGTCGCTCGTCTCCGCGGGCCACCTCTCGTTCCAGTCGACCTACGCCTACACCGAGTCGGCGTTCCCCAGCATCGGCAACGTCGACATCTGGGAGCTGCCGGCATTCGACCGGCTGGACGTAGGCGGTACCTGGAGCGCTCCGAGCGACAGGTGGTCGATCTCGCTGTTTGTCAAGAACATCATGGACGAGGTCGCGGTCATCGAGTACCTGCCGATCTCCGGGAACGGGGGCGTCCCCGCGATCGGCTTCGTGACGCCTCCCCGCGAGGCCGGCCTGCAGCTCCGCTTCCGGCCGTTCAACTAGCGTCACCGGCGCTGTAGTCATGGGCAGGGGGATCGGGCGGTTTCCGATCCCCCTGTTGTTTCTCTTGATGGCGACCGGAGCCGGCGGCACCGAGTACACGCTCGGCCCCGACTCCCAGCCCCAGGAAGGCGTCCCGACGGGCACGGTGGAGAAGCGCACCTGGGACGCCAGCCGCATCTACCCCGGCACGACCCACGAGTACTGGATCTACGTTCCGGCCCAGTACACGGACTCGGAACCCGCGGCCGTCATGGTCTTCCAGGACGGTCTGTTCTACGTCGAACCCGATGGCCCGGTCAGGGCGCCGACCGTCTTCGACAACCTGATTCACAGGGGCGAGATGCCGGTCACGATCGGCGTCTTCATCAACCCCGGCATGAAGGAGATTCCCTGGGATCAGCGCGACGCCCAGTACACGCTGCTCGACGACACCTACGCCCGCTTCCTGCTGGAGGAGATCCTCCCGGAGGTCGGCAAGGACTACAACCTGACGGACGAGGCGGCGGGCCGGGCGATCGCCGGCATGAGCGATGGCGGGCTGGTCTCCTTCACCGTCGCCTGGCAGCGCCCCGACGCGTTCAGCAAGGTCGTCAGCCACGTCGGCAGTTACACGAGGCTCGAGGGCGGTTCCCGGTACCCGTACCTGATCCGGAAGACCCGCGGGAACCCGAAGCCGATTCGCGTCTTCCTCCAGGACGGCGAGAACGACATCAACCTCGCGGAGGGAAACTGGGCGCTGGCCAACCTCCAAATGGACTCCGCCCTGATGTTCGCGCGCTACGACTACCGCTTCGAGATGGGCACGGGTGGCCACGATCTGAGGCACGGCGGCGCCATCTTCCCCGACACGCTGCGTTGGCTCTGGCGCGACTATCCCGGCGTCGTGGGCGCCGGAGAGCCCGCGGATCCCGCCGCGGTGGTCGGCGAGTGGGACGTTCTGACGAAGGTCCTCGGCGAGTTTCGCCACAGCGTACTGACTGTCTCCGAACAGGACGGCGCGCTTGCCGCGACGCTCCACGACGAGGTGGACGGCGAGATGGAGGTCACGGCGATCCGGTTCGAGGACGGCATCCTGAGCTACGAGTACGCCGCGTCCGGATCCCAGTCGAACTGGGGCAAGGGATCGGTGGGCATGCTGAGTGTCTGGCTGCAGGTCCGGGGCGACAGCTTCCGCGGTGCCCTGAGCCTTGATGTGCCTCCCGAAAGCGACTTCGCCGTCGAGGGCCGCAGGAGAACCGCGGATCCCTAGTGCTGCGGCGTAAGCTCCCGCAGGCGTGGACGATCTGAAGCAGGCACGTGCCCTCCCCTTCTGGGGCGAGGGGGAGCCCCCTCCGGAGCCCCAGCCGGGCAAAGCCCCCGAGGAGCAGGGCTTCGTCGCCGTCCTCCGGATCTTCGTCCGGACCTGGCCGTACCTCTGGCCCCAGATAGTCGGCCGCTGGCGGGAGCTGCCGCGCAACAAGGCGGCCGACGGCGACGCCGCCGCGGACGGCGCGTGGAGCTTCCGCCACGTTCCGCCCCTGGTCACCGTCCTGACGGCGCTCGGCCCGCTCCTGTGGCTGGCGTCCCCGGGCACCGACTGGCGCCACGACCTCCTGCTGGCCGGCACGGGCCTGATGACCGTCCTCGTCTGGGCCCTGCTGTTCGTCAGGGGCCGCGCCTACGTCTGGACGTCCTTCGCGCTCGTGCTCGTCGGCACGGCGGCGTTCCTGTTCGCGCTGTTCGGCGTGGAGGGCCTCGCCGACAGCCTCTACGTCGGACTCATCGCGGCGGGCTGCGTCTGCATCTGGGTGCTCCAGTACCGCTTCGACGGCGGCAAGCTGCGCTTCCGCGTCCGGCTCGGCAGCCACCTCGTCTACTACTTCGTCCTGGTGTGGGCCTCGACCCTGCTGACGATGGTGATCGCGCTCTTCTCGGTGGACCTGATCAGCCAGTCCATCCTGCAGGCCGAGCCGCTGACCCCGTTCCTGGCCGACTTCATCGGCCGGTCGGAGCTCGCCGGCGACGCCGCGGCCGGTGCGGACGCCGCGCAGCCCGACGCCGACGCCGCCGAACCGAACATCGACCTGGCGCCGCTGACCGCAGAGCAGCGGCACAGCCTGAAGTGGATCTACGCGGTCTTCATGGTCTTCGGGTGGTTCGCGCAGCTCCCGGTGATGATGCTGCTGCCCTACTACTACATCTTCATCATGCAGCGCGTGAACCAGGACCTGCGGATGGCGCTGGTGGAGCGCTGGCTCGGGCTGTCTCTCCGCTACCACAGCGACCACCGGGTGGGCGATTCGGTCTACCGCATCTACCAGGACAGCGCCCAGGTCACGGCCGTCATCGGCAATGTGACGCAGTCGATGCAGATGCTGAGCACCTACGCGATCGGCGTCGTCTTCCTGGCCGCGCTCGATCCGATCCTCGGCGGCATGGCGCTCAGCATCGTCCTGCTCGCGGTCCTGTGGGGGCGGTGGTTCTCGCCGCGGATGCGCGAGCGATCCCTCGCTGCCCGGGAGGCCAACTCGGACTTCACGTCGCGCGTCCAGGAAACGTTCGCCGCGATTCGGGTGATCAAGGCCTACGGCGCGGCGGACAGGGAGCAGGAGCGGCTCGAGCGGGATTCCGTGAGGGCGTTCAACGCGTCCTTCCGCGTCCGGTCGCTGATGGCCGTCGTCGGCATCGTCACCTTCTCGATCGCCGCCGCGGCGCTCCTGAGCGCGCAGTTCCTGATGGCGGTCTGGGCCAATGGCGAACGAGAGACGTTCGCGATGGCGCTCGTCGCCCTCGTCGGTCTCAGTTTCGTGACCTGGAACCTTGCCGCGTACAACTGGGCCCAGGAGCAGATCGGCGCGTCGAGCGTCTCCGTGCGGAACGTCGTGACCCTGTGGTCGCAGGCCCAGGACATGGCGATGGGGCTCGACCGGTCGTTCGACATTCTCGACATCGAGCCCGACGTGAAGAACGCTCCCGACGCCGCGCCGATGGGACCCTTCCGGCGCCAGATCCGCTTTGACAACGTCGACTTCGCCTACGAACCGGACCGTCCCGTTCTGCGCGATGTCAGTCTCGCTGTCGAACCCGGCAGCATCACGGCGATCGTCGGCCCGACGGGATCGGGCAAGAGCACGCTGGTCAGTCTGCTGCTTCGGCTGTTCGATCCCGACTCCGGAACGGTTTCGATCGACGGCGTCGACCTCCGCGGGCTGGACGTGGACAGCCTGCGCGGCAACGTCTCGGTCGCCCTGCAGGAGAACGTCCTGTTCGGCATGTCGGTCCGCGACAACATCCGCTACGTCGTGCCGGATGCGGACGACGAGAGGGTGCTGGAGGCAGCACGCGTGGCCTGCGTGGACGAGTACGTCGCCGGGCTCCCCGAAGGTCTGGACACGGTCCTGAGCGACCGGGGCGGCAAGCTGTCGACGGGGCAGCGTCAGCGCCTCTCGATTGCCCGGGCGATCGTCAAGGACGCTCCGATCCTGATTCTCGACGAGCCGACGGCCGCGCTTGACGCGTATACCGAACACCGGGTGCTCGAACGCCTGTCGGCGTGGGGCGAGGGCCGCGCCATCTTCCTGATCACGCACCGGATCTCGACGATTCAGCAGGCGGACAGGATCCTCTATCTCGACGGCGGCCGGATCGTCGAGAACGGGTCCCATGACGAACTCATGGCGGTGGAAAGCGGGCGCTACCGGTCATTCGTGGAGACCGAGGCGAGACTGTCGAGACGGGCCGGCGAGGCCGGTTGATGGCCGAAGCGGCTCGCGCTTCTCGCCCGTCGCTGCGGGAGCACGAAAAGCAACTCGACCGCGCGGCCAGCGTTCTCGACCTGGGCACGGACATTTCGTTCCGGGAGGTTCTGCGCATCTTCGCGCGGGTCGTCTCGACCTTCGGGCTGTTCAAGGCGCGGATCGCGACGAAGCTCGGCTTCATCACGGTGGAGCTGGCCTTTCGGCTGATGGTCGCGCCCTGGCCGGGAAAGGTCGTCGTCGACCACGTCATCCTGGGCATGCCCATCGGCGACGCGTCGGGCTTTCCTGCCTTCCTGGCTCCGGCCGTGCTGTTGCTGGACGGCATGGGGCCGGTTGAGATGATGCTCTGGGTGTTCCTGCTCGGAGTGTTCATGGTGACGGTCTTCGGGTTCACCACCAGCCGGGGCGCGGGCAGGTCTCCCAGCGGGGCGCCCACAGGGGCCTCGGCGGGCTCTTCCGGGGGCGCCACGGCCCTCACGCCGCAGGGCCTCGGCACCCTGGCCCAGGGCCACGACATCGCCACGCAGACGGAGAACCAGGCGAACCTCGGTTCGGGCCTGATGGCGGGCATCCTCGGGTTCATCGACTTCCGGGTGCATCTTCGCCTCTCGCAGTCGATGAACCACTTCCTCCGAACCCGGGTCGCCGGGAAGCTGCGGTCGCTGCCGATGACGACCCTGGACGACCTGCGGATCGGCGACAGCGTCTACCGCGTCCTGTACGACTCCACCAGCGCCAACATGCTGCTGCACGGCATCGCGCTGGGGCTCTACTCCGGCCTGCTCGGTGTCGTCATCACCCTCTACATCATGTTCA
Organism: Holophagales bacterium; assembly: GCA_009836625.1. Lineage (GTDB taxonomy): Bacteria > Acidobacteriota > Thermoanaerobaculia > Multivoradales > Multivoraceae > Multivorans. The sequence continues at coordinate 96,521 of VXVC01000007.1, read as the reverse complement.
CGTACTTCGGCGCCGCGCCCGAGGTCATCGTGCTGGGCATGCTCGCCCTTCCGATCGTGTTCCTGATCGAACTCCCCTTTGCCCGCATGGCGCGGCGCCGAGGCCAGGCCAGCCGGGCCTCCGGCTCGAGCACGACGAGCAACATCGAGGAGGGGATGAGCAACGTACTCGCCGTTCAGAGCCTTGGCGGTAACGAGCGGGAAGCTCGGCGATTCCGGCGGGCGAGCGCGGAGTCGTTCAAGCGCTTCCGCACGGAGTGGTTCCTGGTGCTCACGGTCCGGCAGGCCTTCAGCCTGGCGCTGATGCTGGGCCAGGTCCTGTTCTTCATCGTGATGGCGGGCCGCGTCATCGACGGCACGTTCACCGCCGGCGACTACTTCGTCCTCACGTACTACTACTTCGTCCTCAGCGCGACGTTCGGGGCCTGGGGCTTTGTGTACACGGAGTGGCAGGGCTACATCGCCGGCATGCGCCGGGTGTTCTTCCTGATGGACCTGCCGGAAGAGAAGACGCGGGACGGCGTCGAACTGGACAGGATCAAGCGCGGCGTCGAGATGAGGGGCGTCGGCCTGACCTACCCGGACGGCCGCCGCGCGCTCCGCAACGTCGATCTGGAAGCCCGCATCGGCGAGATCGTGGCGTTCGTCGGCCCGACCGGGGCCGGCAAGACCAGCCTCGCGTACATGGTGCCGGCCTTCGTTCAGGCGACCGAGGGCACGGTAAAGGTCGACGGCGTCGATCTGAAGGACGTGGCGGTGGAGAGCCTCGGGAAGCAGGTGTCCTATGTCTTCCAGGAAACGCAGCTCTTCTCCGATTCGATCCTCGAGAACATCCGCTACGGCAACCAGGGCGCGACGGAAGCGCAGGTCGAGCGCGCCGCGCGCACCGCGGGCGCCCACGACTTCATCGTCGCCCTGCCGGACGGCTACGGGACGAACCTCGGCACCGTGACCAGCAAGCTGTCAGTCGGACAGAAGCAACGCATCGCCATCGCCCGCGGGCTCCTCCGGGAAGCCCGCATCCTGATCCTCGACGAGCCGACCTCGGCGCTCGACCCCGAAACCGAGGCCTACCTGGTCGACGCCCTGCACGAAGCGGCGAAGGACAGGCTCGTCATCATCATCGCCCACCGCCTGTCGACGATCGCCAACGCCGACCGGATCTACTTCCTGGAGGACGGCGAGGTGCGGGAATCCGGATCGCACGAGGAACTGATGGCGATCCCCGGTGGGAGCTACCGCGAGTATGTGTCGCTGCAGGCTGGTTCACAGGCTTGAGGGGCACACCGGGAGGGTCGAGGCCCTCGCGGTGACGCCGGATGGTAGGCGCGTGGTCTCGGCGTCGGCGGATGCGACGCTGCGGGTGTGGGACCTCGAATCGGGACGAGCCCTCCACACACTTGAGGGCCACGGCGCCGGCGTTTGGTGTGTCGCCGTAACGCCGGACGGCAAGCGAGTCGTGTCCGGTTCCTTCGACGCGACCTTGCGCGTTTGGGACCTGGCTTCCGGTCGGACACTCCAGGTGCTCCAGGGGCATGCGGCCGAGGTCTACTCTGTGGCGCTGACGGGCGATGGCCGGCGAGCCGTCTCGTCGTCCGCGGACACCACACTGCGGGTATGGGATTCCCGGACGGGCCGGGAGGTGCACGTCTTGGAGGGGCACACGGACGACGTCAAGTCCTTCGCCCTCACTGCCGACGGCACTCGTGCCCTCTCCGCCTCCTGGGACAGGACAGTCCGCGTGTGGGACTTGGAGGCCGGACTGGAGTTGCGCACCCTCGAAGGACACACCGACGCGGTCCACGCCGTCGCCGTCGTCCCGGAGGGCGCGCGAGCCATCTCCGTGTCCGGAGACCGGACGCTGCGGCTTTGGAATCTCGACTCGGGCCGTGCGTTGCACATGCTCGAAGGACACAGGGCAGAGGTTTATGGCGTGGCAGTGGCACCGGACGGCGAAACAGCAGTCTCCGCCTCCGCCGATGCAACACTGCGCGTCTGGGATCTCCAAGCAGGCCGGGGTCACCAAGTGCTTGAAGGCCACACAGGACCGGTCTTCTCCGTGACTTTGATGCCGAGCGGCCGGCGCGCCGTCTCCGCCTCCACGGACCGGACTTTGCGCCTCTGGAACCTCGAGTCAGGGCAGCAGCTCGCCGCCGTCGAGTGCAACGACCGTGTACGCCCTTGCGCCGTCTCGCTCGACGGCCAGACCGTCGTCGCCGGTGACGCAAGCGGCGTGGTCTATGTCGTTAGCGTCAGCTCTAGTAGGGATTCGAAGGCGTGATCTTCCAGGCCTCTAGGGAGTGCACGCGGGCGTCGCCGGCGGCGGAGAAGACCCTAACGCCGATGCTGTCCGGGCGCGACGGATAGATGCGCCGTGCGATGGCCTGGCGGCTGTTGGCGAAGACCTCGACCACCGACTTGTCGACGAAGACGCGCAGCTTCAACCGCTTGCCGGGCTTCAGTTCGAAGGGAGCTGCTTCGACCGCCTGCGGCGTGTCGTCAGGACCTGATCTGCTCGTGTCGACTTTCAGCAGCTTCTCTTCGGCGTCGTAGGAGATGGACGTTTCCTCCTGGCCGTCGGGCGACACGCAGACCTTGACGCCGAAATGCGACGCCTCGGCGCCTTCCAACTCGAGCTGCAATTCGAGGCTGTTGCCGGTGACGCCGTCCATGGGCATCTCCTCGTCGGCCGGCACGACGAACGGCCCCTTCCGCACTTCGCCGTGGCGGAGCGCTTCGATCTCCTCCGGCACATCGATGCGGAGCAGTCCGTCATCCCCAAGCGACAGCACCCGCGGCAGGCTCAGCGTCCCCGACCAGCCGTGCTTCGTTCGCGCGCCGAAGAGAGGCTCGTCGAGAATCCAGGCCCACATGATGCGGCGGCCCCGGTCGTCGAGCAGGCTCTCCGGAGCGAAGAACGAGTTGTCGACCCAGCTCATCCGGGCGTGGGACTCGGGATGGAACTGCTCGTTCCTCCATTCCCCGACGTAGTAACGGCAGCCGAGCCGGTGGCTGATGCAAAGGAGGACGTGCTTGGCGCCGAGTTCGAAGAGATCGGGACAGGACACGTCCTCGTTGATCGCCACGCCTTCGACGCCGTGGGCGAAGAGGTCGCCGGCGTACTTCCATTCGCCCTCGAGTTCCGGCGACTTCGCGACCGCCGGGCGCTGGCCCCCGAAGATCGCGTAGTACGTGTCGCCTTCGAGCCACCCGAAGGGATCCCACGAGCGGTACCTCTCATGGTGCTCGTCGCCTTCCCGGGTTTGCGGCGTGATCGGGTTCGAATCGAGCTTCCGCCACTCGTTCAGGTCATCATCGAGCACCACCGCCATCGCGTTGCCCTCGCCGTGCTGGTGGTAGCAGATCGTCGGGACACCTTCCTTGTTGAGGAAACAGTTGCCGCTGTACATGCCGTCGAGCAGAGTCGTCGGATGGTGGCGCCAGTGGAACAGATCCTTGCTCGACATGTGGCCCCAGTGGTCGGACTTCTTGCCCAGTCGGGTGTCCTGGAAGATGTAGAACAGGTGGTAGCGGCCCTTCCAGTAGATCGCTCCGTTCGGGTCGAACGGCATCGCCACGCCTTCCGGCATCACGAAGTGGTAGCCGGGCCGTGCCGGGTCGCTCAGGATGCGCTCGCGTAGTTCGCGAGCGTTCTCGGCCGGCGCATCGGCCACCCGGGACAGCGCGATCGCAACGCAGCGCCACGCGCCGTCGGCCTCCCGCGTCATTCTGAACTGGAAGGAGCCGTTCCCGGTCGGCGATCGGAGCTTCACGAGGTCGACGGTCGCCGTGTCGCCGTCCACGACCACGGTCGCGTCATCGAGGGCAAACCGCTTCTCGGCGTCTCCGGTCCGGTCGCCTTGCTGCTCCAGTTGTTCTCGCAGTTCGGCCTTCGTCGTACCGGAGTTGCTTCGCCACGCTTCCGCGAAGAAGGCGACCTGCCCGTCGATGTCCCCGGCTCTCGTCGCGGTGTCGTAGGCCCGTAGTGCCGCCAACACTTCGGTCTCGATTCCTCGGGCCGGCGGCGTAGTGGCTTGTCCACCCATCTCGAGTGCAGAGTACAACTCCGGGAGAGCCTAGCTCTTCCCGCACGTGCCAGCCATGTGGTACACATACTCCATGGATGGGACAACTACAGTGTCGGTGGGAGATCGAGGCAGAGTCGTGATCCCTGCGGCGGTTCGTGACCGAGCGGGTCTGGCCTCAGGGACTGTGCTGTGTCTGTTCGAGACGCCGGGCGGATTGGTCCTGCTGAAACGCGACCAGCTCCGCGACCGGGTTCGAGCGGACCTTGCGGGACTCGACCTCGTCTCCGAACTCCTTGCAGAACGCCGCGTCGCAGCCAACGCGGAGGATGCTGCTTGAACGTCCTGGATGCGTCGGCGATCCTGGCCTATCTGCTGGGGGAGAGGGGAGCCGACCGGGTCGAGGACGTCATGAACGAGGGTGCCGTCTGCGGTGCTGCGAACTGGTCCGAAGTAGCGCAGAAGGTGCGCGCAGCGGGTCGAGACTGGGTAATGGCTCGCACACTCCTGCTGAGCTACGGTCTCGGTGTCGAGGGGGTGACCCAGGAGGATGCGGAGTGGGCCGCCGTCCGCTGGAGGCGCGGTGAAGGCCTGTCGCTGGCTGATCGGCTATGCCTTGCGCTAGCCGAACGACAGGACGGTATCGCGTGGACAGCTGATCGGGCCTGGGCGGACGAGGGTCGGGTGCGGCAGATTCGGTAGCGGGAGCCGGCGCGCCAAGTGTGGAACCCTCGCAGGCGGGCCGACTCAGCCTGCCCCGGCCTGCAGCGCGGCGTACCTCCGGTATCGCCCATCAGGCACCGCCATCAGTTCCTCGTGGGTTCCCTGTTCCCTGATCTCACCGTCCTCGAGGAAGTAGATCCGGTCCGCGTTGGCGATCGTCGACAGGCGGTGGGCGATGATGATGACCAGCCTGTCCTTCGCCGCTTCGTGCAGGGCGTCGACCAGGTAGGCCTCGGTTTCGGGGTCGAGCGCGGAGGTCGGCTCGTCCAGGATGAGGATACGCGCGTCCCGCAGGAGCCCCCGAGCGATGGCGATGCGCTGCTTCTGTCCCACCGAGAGCTTGCTGGTCACGGTGCCGAGGTTGGTCCGGTAGCGGTCCGGCAGGGCGGCGATGAAGTCGTGGGCGCCGGCGACGCGAGCGGCACGCTCGACTTGCGCCTCGGTCGCGTCCGTGTTCCCGTAGCGGATGTTCTCGAGGATCGAGTCGGAGAACAGTTGCGTCTCCTGGAAGACGTAGGAGACCTGATTCCGGAGACTCTCGACCGACACGTCCTTCAGGTCGACGCCGTCGATCGTCACCGTACCTTCGGTGGGCTGCACGAACGCCGGCACCAGGTAGGCGAGGCTCGTCTTGCCCGCGCCGGTCGGGCCGACGAACGCGACGATCTTGCCCAGGCGGGCATCGAGGTTGATGTCGCTCAGCGCCCGCCGTCCGTCGGGATACGTCAGCCCTACGTTCCTCATCTCGACACCCCGGCTGATTCGGGGCATTTCGACGCCCTCGCTCGTCTTCTCCGACGGCAGGTCCATCAGGAAGAACACCCGGCGCAGTCCGGCGATGTTGTCCTGCAGAACCGGGTAGATGAAGCCCATCCCGCTGAACGTCGCGCTCAGGACGAAGAAGTAGTAGTTGAGGACGAAGTAGTCGCCGGCCGTGAACGTGCCGTCGATCACGCGTCCGGCGATAACGACGAAGAACAGGACCTGGCTCAGCAGGAAGGCCAGGCTGCCGAATTGCTGGTAGGTCAGCTTGAGCAGCGACTCGATGCGAAAGCGCCTGAAGGACTCCTCGCTGGCCTTCCTGAATCGCTGGCCTTCGCGCTCGTTTCCACCGAGGCTCTGCACGGCGAGCACGTTGCTCATGCCCTCTTCGATGTTTGCCGTCGTCGCGGCGCCCGAGGCGCGGCTGGCCTGGCTTCTCCGCCGTGCCATCCGCGCGAATGGACCGACGAAGATGAGCATGATCGGCAGCGACAGGGCGGCCAGCAGGATGACCTCTGGAGCGTCGCCGAAGTACGTGTACATCATCATCGCGCTGAGCGTGATGCCGAGCGCGTGGGAGTAGAACTCGAGACCCACCTCGTAGAGAACGCGGCTGACGCTCGTCGTGTCGTAGAGGACGCGGTAGATGCTGTCGCCGATCCGCTGGTCGTCCAGGGTCGTCATCGGCAGGCGCTTGATCCGCCCGGCGAGTTTCGTCCTGAGCAGGTGGTTCATCGACTGGGTCAGGCGCAGGTGCACCCGGAAGTCGAGGAGTCCGAGAATGCCTCCCATCAGGCCGGAGCCCCGGTTGGCCTCGTTCTCGGTCCGGGTGGCCGTGTCGTGCCCCTGGGCCAGGGTGCCGTGCCCCTGCTGGAGGAGGACGGTGGCGCCGCCCGACGAGGCCGCGGATGCTCCGGTGGGCATCCCGGTCGCGGACCTGACGGTGCCCCGGTTTGTCGTGAACCCGAACACGGTCACCATGAAGACGCCGAGAACGAGTACCCACGCCATGATCTCCAGCGGGCCCTTGCCGGCCAGGAGCAGCACGAACGGGCTTAGGTATGAGGGGAACCCGGCCGCGTCCACGATGGGCATGCCGAGGATGACGTGATCGACGACGATCTTGCCCGGCCACGGCGCGACGAGCAGCCGGAACGCCATCTCCGCCGTCAGCAAACCGAACTTCGCGGCGACCCGCGCCTTGAAGAGGCGCATGTAAGCGAGGGCACGCCCGAAGATGCGCAGGACTTCGCGGAACGGGATATCGGTAGCGGTGTCGAGCGTGCTCGCCGAGCGATCGAGCGCTATCTCTCCCTCTCGAAGCCTTGCCCGCCACGTTTGGCGGCGGCCGGGGAGTCGCGGGGCGGTTGCGGGCTGTGTCAGATCGACTCTTCCGGAGGCGTCCGGCCAAGGCGCCGGCCGCTAGGCAACGCCGCTCGCCAGCCCGCGCGGAGGCGGCGGGACAGTTCCTTGATCTGTTCGCGGCGACCCGGGTCGGAAGCCAGGTTCTCGTACTCGAAGGGATCTTCCTCGAGGTCGTAGAGCTCGCGCTCCGGCTCGCCGCCGGGCGCTTCCAGCGGCGTCCATTCCGTGTACCGGTAGCGCTGGGTGCGCAGGGTGCGGCCGTGGAAGCCTTCGCGTATCGACTCCGAGAAGGCCGCCGACTTCCACGGGCGGGCAGGATCGTCGAGCAGTGGCCGGAAGCTCGTGCCTTCGAGCTCGTGCGCCGGCGCCGGCAGGTTGGCCAAGTCGACGAGCGTCGGGTAGAGATCGACCAGTTCCACCAGTCCGCCCGTGACCTCCCCGGCTTGGTGTCCGCTCGGAAGCCGGACAATGAGCGGTACGCGGGTCGACTCCTCGAACTGGACCGTCTTGCGCCACAGCCCGCCGTGCTCGTTCAATTGAAAGCCATGGTCGCTGGTGAACACGACGATCGTGGAGTCGGCGAGGTCGAGGACTTCCAGGGCGTCCAGCAGTTGGCCGACGTAGAAGTCGGTCATCGTGACCATCGCGTGGTACGCGGCGATCGCCTGCTTGCGCTGCCTCTCCGTGTGGGCGGCGTCGTCCGGCAGGATTCGGAACGCTGCGGCGGGCAGGTCGTCCGTGTCGTCCGGCGGCGTCTGCGGCAGTTGGATCTCATCGACCGGGTGCTGGTCGAAGAACTCCGCGGGGCCGACCCACGGCTGGTGGGGCTTGTGAAAGCCGGCGGCGATGAAGAAGGGCTTGTCCCGGTTCCGCGCCATCAACTGGACGATGCGCGTCGCCGTGGTTCCGTCCGGCGTCATGCGCGGCGATTCACGCGTCGCGCGCCACGACAGGGGCAGACCCGCCGGCCGCCCCAGGGTTCTGAGGACGTCGGCGCGTGACATGCCGTTCTCGGAGCCGTCCACCCAGGTGTTGTCGCGTTCGACGGAGAGGTCGACGCCGGGCAGGTAGCCCGGCAGGTGAAGGCGCATTTCGGGCTCTCGCGACAGGGCGAAGTTCGACACGTCCCAGGACACCGCGTGCTCGAAGATGTTGTGCGCGATCTTGCCGACCCGGGCCGTGAAGTAGCCATGGTCGTGGAAGTGCTCGGGCAGCATGCGCAAGTCGTCACCGATCTTGCTGCGGGGAGGCGTCTGGCCGTTGTAGATGTCCGTCGTGGGCGGCCGTAGTCCGCTCAGAAACGAAGTCCGGGACGGGTTGCAGAGCGGGTTCTGCACGTAGGCCCGGTCGAAGCGGATGCCCTCGGCGGCAAGGCGGTCGAGGTTCGGGGTCTTCGCGCTGGCGTACTGCGGAGAGGGCACCGAGTCGAGGTAGGAGCCGAGCGCGACGTTCAAATCATCGGCGACGATGAACAGGACGTTCGGGCGCTCGTCGAGGTCGGTCTGCCGGTTCGGCGCCGCGGCCGCCAGCAGCAACTGGTCCGACCGGTCGGCGGGCTGCGAGGCGCAGGGTACCGAGAGCAGTGCGCCGAGCAACAGGAGTCCGGTTTGCTTTCTCATCGCATGCGTCCCGCGAGTCATTAGAGTTGCACGATTCCGAGATGTCCGTTGTTCCGTTGCCGTCGCCGTTGAGGGCGAGCGTATCCGCGTCGCTGCTTCTGCTTGCGGCGCTACCGAGCTTCCTCGTCGGCTGCGCGCCCGAGAGTCGTGCCGACCGGTTGGAGTCCGCCGACCTGGCACCCCGACCCCCCGCCGTCGGCGGTCCACGCTACGGCGGCCATCTGCGGGTGGGCCACTCCCTGGAGCCCACGTCGCTCGACGCGATCCTCGGCCGGTCGGGCGCCGACGCCTACTTCTGGCGGCAGATCTTCGATCAACTGGTCGACGCGGACCCGCAGCTCAATCCTCGGCCGGAGACGTCGCTCGCCACTTCCTGGGAGATCGGGACGGATCCCGACTCGATCACCTTCCACTTGCGTGAAGGCGTCGTCTTCCATGACGGCACCCCCTTCAATGCCGATGCGGTGAAGGCCAACATCGAGCGGATTCTCGACCCGGCTACCGTCGCCACGCCGCGCGCCTCGCTGGCGGTGATCGAAGGCGTCGAAGTGATCGACGAGTACAAGGTGCGTTTCGATCTGGCCGGGCCGTGGGGCGCGGGCTTCGGGATGCTGGCCGACCGGGGCGGCGTGATGAGCTCGCCGGCCGCGATCGAGGCGCTCGGCCCCGACTACGGCTGGAACCCGTCGGGAACCGGGCCGTTTCGGGTGAAGGAGGTGGTCACCGGCACCCTCGTGCACTTCGTGAGGAATGAGAACTACTGGGGCCGCGACGAGCACGGCAACCAGCTTCCCTATCTCGACGAGGTCACGGTCCGGGTGATCCGGGACGAGACCGTCCGCGCCGCCGCCCTGCGCACGGGCGAGATCGACGTCACCTACCTTCCCTACAAGGACGTGTCGACCTTCGAGCGCGACGAGCGGGTCCGGATCGAGACGATGCCGGGCGGCGGCATCGCGCTGACACTGGTGTTCAACGTCGACAAGCCGCCGCTCGACGACGTGAACGTCCGGCTGGCGATCGCGCACGCCGTCGATCCGACCGTGATCAACAGGGCGATCTTCTTCGACCGCGCGATCGAGGCCGACGCGGGCATGTGGCCGGTGGGTTCCTGGGTCCACGAGCCGGACGGCGAACGGCCCACCTACGACGTCGACAAGGCCCGGCAGTACCTCGCGAAGGCGGGGCGGGAGAGCGGCCTGGAGTTCACGGCGGTCACCCACCACAACCCGCTGCTCGTTTCGAGCGCCGAGGTGGTGAGGGCGATGCTGAAGAAGATCGGCATCCACATGGACATCGACGTGCTGTCCAGCGGCCCGGCGACCGAGAGGTTCAACCACGGCCAGGAATACCCGATGTTCATCACCTCCTGGAGCCGCTATCCCGAGCCGGACTGGATGGCGTCGCTGGCCTACAAGAGCGACGGCTACTACAACCCGGGCAACGTGCTGCGGCCGGACGTCGACGAACTCGTGGAACTGGGTGCCTCGCTCTACGACAACGAGGCCCGCAAGCAGGTCTACATCGAACTCAACCGGACGGTGCTCGGCGAAGCCTGGTTCACGCCGCTGCTCTACGGCGTGACCTTCGCGGCGGCGCCCGGGCGGGTGCGGAACCTCGACCAGTTGATGGGCTGGGACGGCAAGATGAACTTCGCGACGATCTGGCTGGAGGAGTAGCACCAGCCACATGCGCAGCTACCTCGCGCGCCGCCTCTTGCAGGCGGTGCCCGTTCTCCTCCTGGTCACGTTCCTGGTGTTCGCGTTGATGCTGGCGATTCCGGGCGACCCGGCGCGGGCGTTCATCGGCCCCGGCGAGGCGCTCGACGAGGAACAGTTGCAGCTCATCCGCGAGCGTCACCACCTGGACGAACCGGTGATCGTCCAGTACCTGATCTGGCTCGGCAACGTCCTGCAGGGCGACTTCGGCCGCTCGACCCAGAACATGCGGCCCGTGGCGGAGGAACTCGGCGGTCGGGCTCTGGTGACCCTGCAGTTCGGGCTGGCGGCCTGGATCCTCGCGGTGCTCGTCGGCGTGCCGGCGGGCATCGCCTCCGCGGTGTATCGCGGCAAACCGATCGACTACGCGGCGACGGTGGTCTCGATCGGCGGGGTCGCGATCCCGAACTTCTGGCTCGGCATCATGGCGATCCTGCTCTTCGGCGTGGGGCTCGGCTGGCTGCCGAGCCAGGGCTACGTGAGTCTCTTCGACGACCCGCTCCAGAGCCTGCGCCACATGGTTCTGCCGGCGTTCGCCCTCGGCGTGACGAGCTGCGCGCTGATCATGCGGCAGAGCCGCTCGGCCATGCTCGAGGTGCTCGCCCAGGACTATCTGCGGACTTCGCGCGCCCGGGGGTCGAGGGAGCGCACGGTGATCTGGTCGCATGCCCTGCGCAACGCGCTGCTGCCGGTGATCACGATTCTCGGTCTGCAGACCGGCCGCATCTTCGCCGGGGCGATCGTCATCGAGACGCTGTTCGGCATCCCCGGCACCGGCCAGTACATCGTGCAGGCGATCTTCGCCCGCGACTTCCTGGTCGTGCAGGCGGCGGTGTTGCTGATGGCGGTCGCCGTTCTCGCCGCCAACCTGGTAACCGATATCGCCTGCGCCTGGCTCGACCCGAGGATCAAGTTCGGTGACTAGGAACGTCCGCAGCACTGGGTACGCCGGCCTTCTGGCCGGCATCCGGCGCAAAGCGCCGGCCTCCGGAGGATCTGCGGCCCTTGGTCACCCGACCTTCGAACTGCTGCGCAAGCTCGCCTCCGTACCGCAGGCGCTGGCCGGCCTCGTCGTGCTGGCGCTGATCGCCGCGGCGGCGGTGCTGGCGCCCTGGATCGTCCCCGTCGACGCCGAGGAGATGGACTTCGACAACCTGCTCTCGGGCCCCAGCGCGGCGCACTGGCTCGGCTCGGACCAGATGGGTCGCGACACCCTCGCCCGGCTGATCGTCGGCGCGCGGATCGCGCTGTCAGTCAGCCTGGGCGCCGTCGGCCTCGGCGTGCTGCTGGGAGTGCCTCTCGGCCTGCTGTCGGTCTACTTTCGCGGCCGGGTCGACGACGTGCTCATGCGGCTCATGGACGCGCTGGTCACCTTCCCCAGCCTGCTGATCGCCGTCGGTCTGGCCGCCGCCCTCGGCGGCTCGCTGCGCACCGTGATCATCGCTATCGGCATCGCCAACGTCCCCTGGATGGCAAGGATCGTCCGCAGCCAGGGGCTCTCCATCCGCGAGCGCGACTTCGTCAAGGCCGCCGAGTCCCTGGGCCTCAGCCACCCGCGCATCATCGTCCGCCACATCCTGCCCAACTGCATCGCTCCGGTGATCGTCCAGAGCACCCTCAGCATGGGCTACGCGGTGCTTACCGAAGCGGCCCTCGGCTTCGTCGGCGTCGGCATCCAGCCGCCCACGCCCACCTGGGGCAACATGCTCCAGCAGGCCTTCCCGATGCTCGAACAGCAGCCGCTGCTGTCGATCGTCCCAGGCGTGGCGATCTTCCTGCTGGTGCTGTCGTTCAACTGTGTCGGCGACGCGCTGCGGGATCTCCTGGACCCGCGGCTGCGGGGGGTGATTCACTGATGGCACCGGGTCTGGACCGTCGGGGTTCTCCGGCGCAGATTCCTAGCTGTCGCGACCCGAAGGCAGCACTTTGCCCTCCGGATAGTCGGCGCCGGTGACGCTCTTGTCGACGGACCGGTTCCAGGCATCCAGCTCCGCGCGCATGCGGGCGGCGACTTCGGGTTGCTGTTCGATCAGGTCGTTCTGTTCCTCGGGGTCGTCGATCACGTTGTAGAGCTCGAAGGCCTCCGGTGACTCGGCCGTGTAGTTCCGCACCAGTTTGACCTGGTTGTCCAGCCAGGCGAGGCCGCCGCTGGCGCGGAAGCCGATGGGCTCCTCCCGGCGGGCGGGCTCGGCCTCGAACACGCCGGCGATGGAGACGCCGTCGTGTACGTCGTTGATCGACTCCGGGTCGAGCCCGGCGACCTCGATCAACGTCGGGAAGATGTCCATCGTGCTGGCGGGGAAACTGGAGATCCTCGGGGCGATGCCCTCTGGCCATTCGATGATCGTCGGCACGCGCAGGCCGCCCTCGTAGAAGTCCTTCTTGAAGCCGCGCAGGTGGCCGGTGGTGTCGGGGCGTACGCCGGGATGCTCGGGGCCGTAGGAGATGTCGGGCAGGCCGCCGTTGTCGCTGGTGAACCAGACCAGGGTGTTGTCGGCGATGCCGAGTTCGTGCAGGCCCTCACGGAGAGCACCGATCGAGCGGTCCATCGCGACGATCTCGGCATGGTGGGTTTTCGAGGCGTCGTCCAGGGACGCGAAGGGCTCTTCGTCCTCCGGGAAGGCGCCGAAGGGCCGGTGCGGTGAGGCGTACCAGATCACCGCGAACACCGGCTTCCCGTTCTCCCGCTGCTCCGAGATGTAGCGGAGTGCTTCGGCGACCAGCACCTCCGACGAATCGCCCTCGAACTGCTTCGGCACTCCGTTCTGGCTGAAGACGGGGTCCAGGTTGAACTGGTTCGTGTGGCTCAGCCAGTAGCCGAAGCCGAGTTCGCCGGGATTGTGGGGGTCGTCTCGGGGGAGCGGATTGTCGCCGCTCGGGTGGACCTGGTTCAGGTGCCACTTGCCGAAGTGAGCCGTCGCGTAACCGGCCTGCCGGAACGCCACGGCGAGCGTGTTCTCCTGTTTGTTGATCGAGTCGCCGACGCGGAAGGCGCCTGTGCGGTCGTTGGTGCGGCCGGTCAACACTGTCGCCCGGGTTGGGGTGCAGCTCGGCGCGCCGGCGTAGAAGCGGTCCATGCGGAGGCCGGCACCGGCCATCGCGTCGAGGTGGGGGGTCTCGAGCAAGGGATGGCCGTAGTAGCCGGTCTGCGCCCAGCCCATGTCGTCGGCCATGAGGAGGATGACGTTGGGCGGATCGTTCTCGACTGCGGGTTGGCAGGCGAGGACCGCGATGAGCAGCGCGGCGACAAAAGGAGCGAGGTGTTTCACCATTTCCGTCTATCCTACGGTCGCGAGCAGACAGAACACTCTCTAGCTGGAGGACAGAATGCACAAGTACCGAGCAATGATCCCGCTGGCCGTTGCGGCCTTCCTGCTAACGGCGCTTCCCGCCATGGCGCAGCGCGCTGACGATGCCGACCGGGCGAGCAAGAACGGCAAGGTCGAGGGAATGATCGACGGCGTGACGGTGACGCTGGAGTATGGACGCCCCAAGGTGAAGGGCCGGACGATCTGGGGCGGTCTGGTTCCCTACGGCCAGGTCTGGCGGACCGGCGCCGACGAAGCGACGACGATCACCTTCAGCGCCGATGTCGAGATTGGCGGGAAGAAGCTGGCCGCCGGCACCTATGCCCTCTTCACCGAGCCGGGCGAGAACGAGTGGACCGTCATCTTCAACAAGGTCGCGAAGCAGTGGGGCTCCTTCGGGCACGACGCCGGTCAGGACGCGCTGCGGGTGACCGCCACCCCGAAGACCATCGGGCAGCACGTGGAGGAGATGGAGTTCGTGATCGTGGATTCGTGGGTCGCCCTGCAGTGGGAGAGGCTCGCGGTGCCGTTCGAGGTGAAGAAGGCGGGCTGACCTTCTTGCTCGATCGGAACCGGGCGCTCAAGTCACGCGGCGAGCGGGTGCTCCCCGGCGGTATGTATGGACACATGTCCACGTACCGCCTCCTGCCGCCCCGGTATCCGCAGTACTTCGAGCGGGCGGAGGGCTGCCGGCTCTGGGACGCGGACGGCAACGAGTACATCGATTTCATGTGCTCGTTCGGCCCGATGATCGCCGGCTACGGCAATCCGCGCATTCGGGCCGCGGCCGACGCGCAGCGCGACCGGCTCGACATCGCGAACGGCCCCCCGGCGCTGATCGTCGACCTGGCCGAGCGCTTCGTGCGGCAGGTCGGCCACGCCGAGTGGGCCATCTTCGCGAAGAACGGCAACGACGCGACGACCGTCTGCAACATGGTGGCTCGGGCGCGAAGCGAGAAGCGCAAGATCCTCGTGGCGGAGGGTGCCTACCACGGCGCCGCGCCGTGGGCCAACCGGATGTCGAGGGGCACGCCAGCGGAGGATCACGTTCACTTCCCGACGTATCGCTACAACGACATCGAGAGTCTCGACGCGGCGGCTGACGGGGCGACCGGCGACCTCGCAGGCGTCGTCGTGTCGGCGTTCAAACACGACGCCGGCCACGACCAGGAGATGCCCGATCTCGCCTTCGCGCGCCGCGTGCGCGAGATCTGCGACGCCGAGGAGGCAGCCCTCATCCTGGACGACGTGCGGGCGGGGCTTCGCCTGTCGCTCGACGCGAGCTGGTCAGAGTTCGGCGTCCAACCGGACCTTTCGGCCTGGGGCAAGGCGATCGGCAACGGCGAACCCGTGGCGGCCATTCTCGGTAGCGAGCCGTACCGCGAGGCCGCGACGCGCGTCTTCGTCACCGGCTCGTTCTGGTACCAGGCGGCGCCCTTCGCCGCGGTGATCGAGACGCTCGATCTCCTGGCCGAGGTCGACGCGCCGGCCGTCGTGGAGCGTCTGGGGCAGCAGCTTCGGGACGGCCTGGAGGAGCAGGCGCGTCGCTACGGTCACCCGATCCGCCAGACCGGGCCGCCGCAGATGCCGGCGGTCCTGTTCGAGGACGACGACAGGCGAGAGAAGGGATTCGCCTTCTGCAGCTCAGCCCTCGATCACGGCGTGTACCTGCATCCCTGGCACAACATGTTCCTGTCGGTCGCGCACACCGAGGCCGACATCGAGCAGGCGCTCACGGGCACGGAAAAGGCGTTTCAGACGCTCGGCTGAGGGAGGTCGACTAGCTCACGCCTGCCCGGTAGCGAGGACGTAGAGGCGGTCGGAGATGTCGCGGACCGTCGCTTCCATTTCCGGGTAGAACTCACCGCGGGTGGTCATGAGGCCCTGGTGCTGAGCCTGCTCCTTGCCGGGCATGGTGTTCGCCGTGTCGATCATCCCGCACATGTGCCAGCCGACGAAGTCGGGCCGGGCGGTGGCGTTCTCCATGAACTCCCGCGTCCAGAGCGCGCGCTCCGCCATGTCGCGCGCGTGCTGTCCATGGGGATTGGGCATGGTCTCGGTCGGCGTGGTGTAGGCGGCGTCGCCGTTGAGAAAGGGTTGCCCCACGATGTCGGTCAGCCGGTCCATCGTTTCGCGCTGACCCTCCCAGCGGGCGTAGTGCTGGGTGTTCACGAGGTCGGTGTACCGGCTTGTCGTGGCCGCGATCGAGGCGAGCCCGTCCGTGTCGCCGTTGATCTTGTCGCCGAGGAAGAGGTGGTTCGGGTCGACGCGGCGCAGGGCGGCCCTGGCGACGGAGTAGTAGCGCTCTACGCAGAACAGCAGGAAAGCCGCGTTGTCATCGCGCTCCGCCTGGTTCGCGGGGGCCTGATCGGGCCTCCAGTCTTCTGCGCCAAGCAGTTCGGACCACCCGTCGAAGCGGGTGCCGTAGGTGGCGTTGAAACCGGACACGTCGCCGTAGCGCTCGCGCATGCAGTCGACGTAGGCCTGCTTGCCGGGCGCCTTGGCGGCGAGATTGCGGAGTCGCCGGGGCCACGTGGTGCTGCCGTTCCATTCCGCCTCGTTGTCGGTCAGGGGTGGACAGTCGGCCATGCAGTAGCCCAGCACCATGGGATCGTCGCGGTAGGGCGCGGCGACTTGCCGGGCCGTGCGCTCGCACTGCGCCTCGAACTCAGGGGCGAAGACGTCCGCGTAGGCATCGGGCTGGGGCTTGAGATAGTGGGACAACACAAGCGGCTCGTAGGGCGCGACGAAGGGAAACCGGGCCTGGCCCGGCGGGTGAGTGAGCATCGTGGCGTTTGTGTGAATGCCCAGGGTGTTCAGGCCCAGCCTCCGCAGGTCGGCCAGGGCGGCCTCGCGGAAGCCCCTGTTCCAGGCCCGGTCGTACACATCCTCCGCGCGGAATCGCCGCAGCCAGAGATCGCGGTTGTAGTCCTGCGCCCACCAGTTCACGTGGTAGTGGTTGACGCCCCAACTGATGAAGGCGTGGCCTTCGGGAGTGACCAGCCACCATCGTCGTCCGTCGTGCTCGGTGCGAAAGAAGCCGGTGGCGTCGAACTTCAGCCCGGTCCAGCCACCGAAGCGGTCGCGATCACCGGTCGCTTGCGCGGCCCAGGACGGCAGTCCGAGGCTGACGCCGAACCCGATCAGAGCCGACTTCAGAACGTCGCGTCGAGAAGCGGGGAAGGGCATGGCGTAGTCCTTTCGGCGTCACCGATGGTAGCGGGCGGAGGGTAGCGGTCTCATTGCTTCGGCCAGGCTCTCGCGAGGCGCCCATAAGGAGGCGGGGACCGAATCCGTCCTAGTAGGGAGGGAGGCTCTTCGGCCATCGCGATGTCGCGATGGACTACCAGGTGCTGGTTGGATCGCTTGGTTGACGATAGGTTGCGGTTGACATATGGTTGCGCTCGCGAGGAAGCAGAAGTGCCCACGGAAACGGCGATCCAGAAGTTGCGACCCGAAGAGGCGGCGGAACGGGTCTTCAGGGCTCGCAAGCAGGACAGCGCGTGGCTGGACCGATTCACCGAGTGCCTCGTCGGCTATCGCCAGGGTCCGGCTGGAGGAACAAGCCTCACTGCCGGGCAGTCCGGGTCGGACCTGGTGCGCGCGCTCGGAGTGTGGCAACTCAGCCAGGCGAAGGCCGCCGGCCTGTTCTGTGTGAGCCGCCAGGCGTTCGCCAAGTGGCTGCAGCGCGGTGTGCCGGCGGATCACGCCGTAGCCGTGGCAGATCTGAAGGCAGCCACTGATCTGTTGGAGCGCTACCTCAAGCGCGATCGGATACCGGCCGTGGTGCGTCGGCCGATACCAAGGCTCGACGGCGTCTCCCTGTTGGATCTGCTAGGCGAGGGCGACACGAACCGGCTGCTGTCCGCATGCCGAGACATGTTCGACTTCGAGCGAGCGCACAGGTGACAGAGGACCTGGTCGTCGAGAGACTCCCCGACGATCACTCTTGGTGGCGAATCGCTGATCCGACTTGGGCCGACCCGCTCGATCCGGGCTTCGCGCAGCGACGCGGGGCAAGGTGGAACCCGCCGAACAGTTTTCCGACGCTCTACCTGAACGAAGACAAGGTCACGGCACGCCTGAACCTGCGCGCCTTCATCGCGGGCTGGCCGTACGAACCGGAGGAACTGCGGGAAGACACGGGACCGATCCTTGTCGAATGCAGGTTGCCTCGCCGCCAGGACGTCTGCAACGTGCACACGCCGGAAGGTGTCCGCGCTGCCGCCCTGCCCGCGACCTACCCGCTCGACGGCGCCGGCGACGTGATCGGGCACGACCGCTGCCAGGTCATCGGAATGCGGGCGAAGGAGCAGGGTCTACGAGGCGTCCGCGCGCGTTCGGCCCAGTCGCGGGACGGCGCGGGGCGCGAACTGGGGTGGTTTCCGGCGTCCGTTCGAAGCGTCGCCCGGCGAATCGGTACGCTGGCGTTTCCTGCCTGGTTCTGGGGCTAGTCGAACTCCGGCGCTCTACCGCACCAGCACGTACATCACCACCAGAGCAACGGCCAGCAGCGCCGCCAGCAGCCGCGGGTCGCGGACACCCGTGATCTCGGACCGGGCCAGGAACGCGTACGGCTTGGCCCAGGTCAGGCCGTCGATCTGTTCGGGCTTCGGGGGCGGCGTTGCCAGGCTGACTCCCACGTAGATGAGACTCAGGATGCAGAAGTACCACCACGCCTGGAGCAGGAACGGGATCCCCAGGCCGTTCACGGGGTCGGAGACGTACTGAACGCCGCCGAGGAACGCGAAGCCCATGTCGAACAGGAAGATGATGAAGCCGGCCACGAAGCCGAAGAGCAGGGTGAACGTCCCCGCCTGACGCGTTCCGCGGCGCCAGAAGACGCCCCAGAGGAGCACCGTCGCGATGGGAGGGGCGATGAACTGCGCCGGCAGCTTGTTGATCGCCTCGAAGATGGAGCCGAACCGCTCGCCCTGGGTGGACCAGGCGATGGCGACGCTCATGACGACGACCGAACTGATGCGTCCGATGCGCACCTGCGACGTCTCGGACAGGTCGGGCCGGAAGTGCTTGGCGATGTCGACGGCGACCAGGGTTCCCGTGCTGTTCACCGCGGCCGCGATCGTGCTCATCAGGGCCGCGAGCAACGCCGCCGCCATGATGCCGATGAGCCCGGTCGGCAGCAGCTCGGTGATCAGCGTCGGCAGGGCGTCCGTCGGCTCGGCGATGATGTCCTTGAACAGCACGTAGGCGAACACGCCCGGCAGGACCATGAAGAGCGGCGGCAGGAACTTGAGCAGGGAGGCGAAGAGCGCGCCGTGCTGCGCGTCGCGCAGGGTTCCCGCGCCCAACACCCTCTGAACGATCGTCTGGTCGGTGCACCAGTACCAGAGGCCGAGGATGGGGAAGCCGAGCAGGAAGCCGTACCAGATCGACCCGGGGTCGAATCCCTCTTCCCCGGGGAGGTGGATCATGCTGAGCTGGTTCGGTTTCGTCGCCTCGAGGAGATCGCCGTAGGAGTCGATCCCCACGCCGGGCAGCCTGGTCATCGCGATGACCGTGATCAGGATGGCGCCGCCCAGCAGGATGACCGTCTGGATCGTCTCCGTGACGACGACCGCCCGCAGGCCCCCGACCACGGTGTAGATCACCGTGATGATCGAGATCATCGCGATCGACGCAAAGGACGGGATGCCGAAGAACCGCTCGAACACGGCGGCGCCGGCGTAGAGGCTGATGCCGATGTGGATCAGCATCGCCGACATGATGAACATGAAGGAGAGCGTCGTCCGGGCGGCCGGGCTGTAGCGCCGCTCCATGAACTCGGGCAGCGTCGTGATCCGACTCCTGAAGTAGATCGGCACGAAGACCAGGCTGAGCAGGATGATCGTGAACGACGCCATCCACTCGTAGTTGCCGACGACCATGCCGACGCCGAAGCCGCTTTCCGCCAGTCCGACCAGGTGAATCGTCGAGATGTTCGAGGCGAAGAGCGCGGCCCCCACCACGGGCCACTTCAGGTTGCGGCTCGCCAGGAAGTACGACTCGCTGGTCTGCCGCTTGATCTTGCGCACCGACCACAGGCCGACGAACAGGATGCCCAGCAGGTAGGCGACGATGATGAAGAGATCGACGGGCGCGATGGTCATGGGTCTTGGAACCGGTCGGCGCCGCTGCGGGCGGGCTCAGACGATGATGTCGTCGACGACGATCCCCTCGACGTCCGTCAGGCGGAAGTCGCGCCCTTGCGAGCGGTAGGTCAGCCGCTCGTGGTCGAGCCCCAGCAGATGCAGGATCGTGGCGTGGAGGTCGTGGATGTGGACCTTGTCCTCGATCGCGTAGTAGCCGTAGTCGTCGGTGCGGCCGTGGCTGTGGCCGGGTTTTGTGCCGCCGCCGGCCATGAACATCGTGTAGCCGTGGGGGTTGTGATCGCGACCGTTTCTGGCGCCGGCCTCGGCGCCTGGGGTCCGTCCGAACTCGCCGCCCCAGAGCACCAGGGTCTCGTCCAGCAGTCCGCGTGACTTGAGGTCCTTGATCAGGCCGGCCACCGGGCGGTCGACCTCGGCGCAGCTCTGCGGCAGGCCGGTGATCAGGCCCGAGTGGTGGTCCCACTTCGTGTCCGGACCGTGGGTCGCCTGCACGAAGCGCACGCCGGACTCGGAGAAGCGGCGGGCCAGCAGGCAGCGGAGGCCGAAGTTGCGGGCCACCGGGTCGTCGAGTCCGTAGAGCCGCCGGGTGGCCTCGGACTCGCCCTCGATACTCATCAGTTCGGGGGCCTCCGTCTGCATGCGGAAGGCGAGCTCGAAGGACTCGATGCGGCCCTCGAGCGCCTGGTCGGGGCCGGTCGCCTCGAGCTGGCGGCGTTGCCAGCGCTGCAGCAGGTCGAGTTCGCTCCGCTGGACCTCCGGCGACACCGACTCGTTGTCGAGGAAGTCGATCGTCGCGTCCTCGGTCTTCATCCGGGTCGTGCCGATCGCCGTGCCGTTGTAGGCGGCGGGCAGGAACGCCGACGAGTAGTTCTGGACGCCGCCGTGCTGGTAGGAGGGGCAGATCGTGATGAAGCCGGGCAGGTTCTCGTTCTCGGTGCCCAGTCCGTAGGCGATCCACGAGCCCATCGACGGTCGCACGAAGCGGTCGCTGCCCGTGTTCATCGCCAGGATGGCGCCGCCGTGGGCTGCGTTCGTGCCCCACATCGAGCGGATGAAGCAGAGATCGTCGACCACGGAGGCGATGTTGGGCAGCAGCTCGCTCACCCAGGCCCCGGACTGGCCGTGCTGCCTGAACTCCCAGGGACTCTTGAACAGGTTGCCGGTCTCGTTGAACTGCACGCGGGGCTTGGCGAAGGGCAGCGGCTTGTTGTCGTCGCGGATGAGAAGCGGCTTGTACTCGAAGAGGTCGTGCTGCGACGGGCCGCCGTGCATGTGCAGGAAGATGATCCGCTTGGCCTTCGGCGCGAAGTGCGGCACGCGCGGCGCCAGCGGATTCGTGGATGTCGCGGCCAGGAGGTCGCGCTGGAGCAGGGACGAGAGCGCCAGCCCGCCGAAGCCGCAGCCGCAGGTCTTCAGCATCTGCCGGCGGGTGAGGGGTGGCGGTTGGTAGTGGGGGTAGCGCATCGTTCGGAACTAGGCTAGCGCCTTGTCGATGTCGACGTGATCGAGAAGCGCCAGCAAGCTGCTGGGCGCAGGCTCCTAGGTGGTGACAGCCGGCGCAGTCGGTCAGTTGTCACGTAGCTCTCTCGCTTCCTTGATGTCAATCTTGGCCCGATGTCCGTGCCGTTCCAATAGGTGTAGGAGATTGGCGCCGCTCATGAGAGAAAGAGGCTTGTCTTTGGCGAAGGCGTAAGCGTCCGGTCCGTAGTCGGACGTAGTTACGAGAATCCCCTTTGTTGCCCCCTCGTTCATGACGGTTCCGTAGAGGTCTCGGACGGCTGCTACACCGACGGTGTTCGTGTAGCGTTTGGCTTGGATCACTATCTTTCCTCCCCGAATCGGATCGGGATCAAAGGCGATTGCATCCACGCCACCGTCTCTACTCGCTTTGGTGACCTTCACTTCGCCGCCACTGGTTTGGAATTCCTGTTCGAAGACCTCGCGAATCAGGTGCTCGAAGTCCTCCCAGTCCATCATGGCCAGGTTCACTGAGTCGTCGAGTGAATCTGCGAGTGCTCGGGAGGAGACGAATCGGCCGTCGTCGCGACGAAGCTCCATGATGGCCGCCACGGGAGTAAGGCTGTGGAGTTTTGAGCTTCCGACGCCTTTCAGTGCTTTGAAGCAGGCCTTCGGGTCCACGTTGGAGAGATTGATGTCTTGGAACTCATG
The DNA here is from genome assembly GCA_009836625.1 of Holophagales bacterium. Classification (GTDB taxonomy): domain Bacteria; phylum Acidobacteriota; class Thermoanaerobaculia; order Multivoradales; family Multivoraceae; genus Multivorans. Next base: position 74,723 of record VXVC01000007.1, on the reverse strand, counting down.
ACGGACGGCGTGAAGGGACAGCACGCAGGCAGTAACCGATTGGCCGGTTGTGCGGTCGATCGAGGTGACGTAGCCGTTGAAGGCGACCGCGTCGCATGCCTCGGCTTCATCCGATTGGAAGATCTCGTACGTGGTCCTGAGGGCGATCTGATAGAGCAGCGAATCGTAGAGTCGGCGGGCTTGAGCGTCGGTAAGGACCTTCTCCCGGAACTCGTCGCGACTTTGAATGTAGGAGACTTCTCGCAAGCGGGGAAGATCGTCGGGTGGGGGAAGTGTGAACGAGACCACAAGCGTCCGAGAGTCAGGAGCGTAGGCAAGCTCAAAGGCTCTTGGCATCCAGGCTGGGTAGGCGGAAGCAGCTAGGACGCGCTCGCAGTAGTCCTCGACTGCTGGCGGGTCTTTCTCGTTGTAGCGTCGTCGTAACTCGTCGACGGCTGCGTTCTCGTTGTCCTGAGCGCGCAGGAACTCGTCGCGCCGTGCACGCCAGGCATCCAGCTCCCGTTCATGGTGGTCGAGGGCGTCACGATGGCGGTCCTCGTTGCGGGAAAGCTGTCGAATCCAGGCGTCGTGAGCTGACTTGAAGCTCAGCGATGCTTCATCCCTCTTCATGGCGGCGCGTGACGGGATCAGACGATCCAAGAGACTGACCTGTGGCTGGAATTCTGCTGAGTCCGGAGAGGGTTCGGCCGGAGGAGAGGGCTCGCTCGGGACTTGCGGTTGCGCTTCGGCGAAGCGTGCGCGGTTCTTCTGGTCCTCCCAGTCTAAGGGCGCTGCCGACAAACCGCTGCGGAGGGTGGCCTCAAGGTCCTCCAAAGTGCTGCGGGCCTCGGCCGTACGGCGCTGCGCCGCGCGTTTCTGGCCTTCTATGTACTGTTTCTTGTCGGCTCGCGCCTTGACGGTGGCCCATTGCGAGTTCCATTGGTCTAGGAGAGCTTGAGCCTTGTTCTCAACAACCCGGGGGTCTCGCCCTGTGATCTGGCGGTACTTGTTGAGACCGTCGTGTCGCACCTCGATACTGTAGGAGACTGCTCCTCTGGAGTTCGTGGCCTTGAGTAGCCTGAGTAGTGTCTGGGTTTGCATCGACGAGTCTTTCCTTGGTTCGAGGCTGCCTCTAGTCGATGTAGATGAACTCGCTCGCCGCGAGGATGACATGGCTGAGGCGCGTCCAGGCGTAGAGTTCGGCCTCTGCGGCAGGATGGTCGCCGCTTCGCGGCGCGTTCCCTTCGGAAGCCGGCGGGGACGCCGGCGCACCCAGTGTGCGGCCGCTTCCACGGGCGCACCCGGTGTCCGACGCGCAGCTTCTCATCTGGTCGAGGAAGGCGATGCCGTCGGCGATCTCGACGTCGTCGGCGGGGCGCCCGTAGGCGCGGACGAACGCGGTGTCGATGCGATCCGCGGCGTCGGCGTCCTCGATCTCCAGAAGTTGCTTTGCGAAGCCGAGCGCCGCCTCCTGGACGAACGGGCTGTTCATCATCAGCAGCGCCTGCCGCGGCACCACCGTCTCGGATCGATCACCGACCGAGTCGCTGGCGTCGCCGAAGTCGAAGCCGCCGAAGATCGGATAGACCGCGGTACGCACGACCGGCATGTAGATCGAACGCCGCGGCGCGTCGTAGATGTCGACCCGGTCGAGTGGGCCGTACTCGCCGAAGACGTATCCCCTGGCCTTGTACTCCTCCACCCGTCCACCGATCGTCAGATCGAGCCGGCCGGCGAGCTGCAGCAGGGCGTCGCGAATCGGCTCGACCTCGAGGCGTCTCCGGTTGTTGCGCCAGAGGAGGCGGTTCTCCTCGTCGACGGCTGCGTTGGCGGCGTGGTAGTCGCTCGACAGCCGGTAGGTGCTCGACAGCATGATGTCGCGGTGGAGCTTCTTGAGCGACCAGCCGCCCTCGACGAAGCGGCGTGCCAGCCAGTCGAGAAGCTCGGGATGGCTGGGCCTGCTGCCGATCGCGCCGAAGTTGCTCGGCGTGTCGACGATGCCGCGGCCGAAGTGCCAGTGCCAGACACGGTTGACGATGACTCGCGCGGTGAGCGGGTGCTCGGGGTGGGTGATCCAGCGCGCCAGCTCGAGGCGGCCGCTGGTGCCGTCGGCAACTGGCGGCGGCGGCACCAGGTGGTCCGTGACCTTCAGGAAGCCGCGCGGCTCCGGTTCGTCGGCGAGGTTCACGTGGCTGCCGCGGATGTGCACGGGCAGGTCGACGGTCGCGGTTTCGTCCACCGCCATGGCGTAGGGCAGTGCGGGGGGTGACGCTTCCTCCCGGCGTTCGACCTCGGCACGCAGCTCGGCGAGCTGCTCCAGGGCCTCCGGCGGATAGAGCTTCTCCTCCTCTTCCTGGTCGAGGCAGAGAATGCAGAAGTAGCCGTCGTAGACCAGCCATCGCAGCTCCTCCTGCTCGCGCGGCAGTCTGAAGTCGGACGGTCGGAGTTCGTCCTCGTCCTTGAGCCCGAGTCGCATGAGGTGCTCGTCCCAGGCGATCTCGATCGTCGCGAACAGGCTCGCGTAGCGCCAGGCGACTTCCTCCAGCGTCTTCGGCGCCGGTCCGCGGACGAGGCTTCGGGTGAGGGGCGCGATCAGCACCTTCTCCGAGGCGATGATCGCCCTCAGCTCCTCGGTCACCTGCTCGTAGCGATCGGACGAGGAGGCCGCGTAGGCGTTCCAGATCACGAAGACGGTACTCGGGCTCGGGGCGTCCCCCTCGACCGGCGGGCCCTCCCGGTAGCGGTAGAAGGCCCTGACCCAGCGCTCGAGGACCGGCGGCTCAAGTCCTCGGTCCGCGGCGACCCGGCGAAACGTCTCGCGGGCTTCCTCCTGCTTCGCCTCGTCGTCGCTCCAGCTCGGGTAGGCCTCCTCCGCGGCGAGCAGATACTCGGCGAGAGCCGCGCGGCGCGGGCCACGCAGGACGTCGTTCTGCTCGCGGACGACGTCGTCCACCTTCTCCTGCGCCTCGGCGACCAGCTTCTGCGCCGCCTCGTACGCGGCGATCTCGTCTTCCGGGGCCAGCGGCCGTTCCAGCCAGCGCATGCCGGCGGCGTTGCTCATCGTCTCGGTCGAGCGCAGGATGCCGGCCATCGCGTAGTAGTCGGCCGTGGGAATCGGGTCGAACTTGTGGTCGTGGCAGCGGGCGCAGCCGACCGGCAGGGCGAGAAAGGCGCGGCCCAGGGTGTTGACCTGCTCGTCGACGATGTCGATCAGCATCTTGTCGACATCCTGTTCGGCGAGCACCTTGGGGCCCAGCATGAGAAAGCCGGTGGCCGTGATCTGTTCGAAGCGCTGCGCGTCGGTCTCCGCCGGCATCAGATCGCCGGCGATCTGCTCGCGGACGAAGCGGTTGAAGGGCTTGTCGCGGTTCAGGGAGTCGACGACGTAGTCGCGATAGCGGAAGGCGTTGGGGAAGGCGATGTTCTCGTCCAGGCCGTTCGAGTCGGCGTAGCGGGCGACATCGAGCCAGTGGCGGCCCCAGCGCTCGCCGTAGTGGGGCGAGGCGAGGAGCCGGTTGACGACCCTGGCGAAGGCATCCGGGCTCTCGTCGGCGAGGAAGTCCTCGATCTCCGCTTCCGACGGGGCCAGGCCGATCAGATCGAAGGTGGCGCGGCGGAGGAGGGTGCGCTTGTCGGCCGGCGTGACCGGCGCGAGCCCGCGTTCCTCGAGGCGCGACAGGATGAAGCGATCGAGGTCATGGCTGACCCAGGCCTCGTTCCGGACCTCGGGCAGCGCTGGGTCTTCGACCCGCCGGAAGGCCCAGTGCTCGCGGCCCGGGCCGTAGTCGAACGTCTCGGCGGTTCTCGCGGCCACCACCGTCTGCTTCCCGCCGGTGCGCGGGTCGGGCGCGCCGCGGCGGATCCACTGCTCGAAGTCGGCGATCACATGGGCTGCCAGCTTGCCGTCCGGCGGCATCTGGGTGAGACCTTCGTAGTGGAGCGCCTCGATCATCAGGCTGTCCTCGGGCGATCCCGGGACGATCACCGCGCCGCTGTCGCCGCCGGCGCGCACGCCTTCGGCGTCGAGCAGGATCAGCCCGCCGCGGATCTTCGCGGGATCGCCGCCGTGACACTGGTAGCAGCGCTCGACCAGGACCGGCCGGATCTTCGATTCGAAGAACTCGAGGTCGGCGGGATCGATCTCCGACGCGCCGGCGACCGTTCCGACCGCCGCCAGCCAGGCTAGCGCCGCCAAACCCGTCGCGGACGCCGTGTTTGGCCCCAGCCCCCACCTCACTAGCAGCGCGCGCCTGAGAACTCGCTTGCTGCGTTCTACGGCGCGCGCTGCTAGCAGGAAGGGCGCAGTGCGGATCATTGAGGACTCTGTGCTGAGTCGCGGATTCTACTTCCTCGTCACGTACACGTAGTAGGCGCTCGCGATGACTTCCCGCCCTTCTTCGAACCAGGTGTGCAGGGCGATGGTGCCCTCGGGCAGGGTCACCGTGAAGGTGGCCTCCGTGTCGTCTCTGTCCACTCGCGTCGTCAGCCCCTCGAAGCCGTAGGGCCTCTTGTCGCCGATGTCGAGGTGATGGTGGTCGCTGATGAACAGGCGGGCTGAGGAAATCGGCAACGCCGTGCTGCCCTCGGGCGCCGATGCGAGCGGTACGTCGATTTCCCTGGGCCAGCGCCGCAGCGCGAACTCGTACGCGCCCGCTTCGGCCACTTCGAGGAGCCAGTAGCCGGTCTTGCGGGTGCCGCGCCGAACCTGCGCCTGCTGATCGACGAAGACGTCGAGCCACTCGCAGCCGGTCAGCATCATGGGGTTCTCGATGTCGTCGCCGATGACGATCCGCTGGGGTTCGTTGGCGGTCGGGGCCACTTCGTCCCACCACTCGTACAGGTGGTCCCGCATTCTGGCGACCACTTCCGGGTGCCGGTCGATCACGTTGGTGGTCTGCAATGGATCGGACTCCAGGTCGTAGAGCTCGCGGTCTTCGAGCAGGCGCCAGTGCTTCCACAGGACGCCCGCGTGACTCCGCGTGAGGATCGACTGGGTGTACGGCGAGGGGTAGTTGAATCCGGACGGCATCCGGCTGTAGTTGATGATCAGCATGCGGTCCTCGGGCACAGCAGCATCTCCGCGCAAGACGGGGGCCAGGCTAATGCCGTTGAAGTTCCGGGCGGCCGGCGTTTCGATGCCGGCGAGGTCCAGAAGCGTCGGCAGGACATCCTGGACCTGCGTCAGGCCCGTGACGTCCCGCGGGTCCGCCAGGTCGCCGTTCGGCCAACTGATGAAGAAGGGCACCCGATGGCCGCCTTCCCACAGCTCGGTCTTCATGCCGCGCATGCCGGCGTTGAAGTAGAGCGGGCCGTGGGTGCTGCCGTTGTCCGTCATGAAGATCACGATCGTGTTCTCCCGGAGCCCCTCCTCCTGGAGGAATCCGGCGAGCTTGCCCATGTTCGTGTCGATGTTCCGGACCATGCCCAGATAGCTCGCCAGCCGGCCCTTCAGTGCCGTGCTCATGTCGGCGAACTCGGGCCTCGCGAGGGCGGCCGCCAGCGCGGCTTCGTCCTCCTCCTTGGCGATCAGCGGGCCATGCGGCGTGTTCGGAGCGATGTAGGTCAGGAAGGGCGTTCCGGACTCCACGGAGCGCCTCATGAAGCCGATCGCCTCGTCGAAGAAGATGTCCGCGCAGTACCCCTTGAACGCCTGGCGTTTGCCGTTGCGGATGTAGGTGTCGTCGAAGTAGTCGTTGCCCCAGAAGTCGGGCACCGAGCCGATGTGGGAGGAGGGGAACCACACGGTTTCGTCGAATCCGCGGTCCTCAGGCCGGAAGGGATAGTTGTCGCCGAGGTGCCACTTGCCGAACACCCCGGTTCGGTAGCCGGCCTCCGCGAAGATGTCGGCCATCGTCGGGATCTCGGGCCGCAGCAGGGCGCGACCGCTGCTGACGTTGATCGCGCCATTTCGCGCGGCGTCCATGCCGGTCAGCAGTTGCCCGCGGGTCGGCGTGCACATCGGCGCCACGTGGAAGTCGTCCAGGCGCACGCTCTCGCCGCGCAGCCGGTCGAGATGCGGCGTCTCGAGCACCGGGTTTCCGTGGGCGGACAGTTCGCCGTATCCCTGATCGTCGGTCATCACGAGGACGACGTTCGGCGGCTGGGCCGAGGTGGTCGCCGCGAGCGCGAAGAGCAGAGCTCCGGAAAGAGACGTTGTTAGCCTCACGATCGAGTCTCCATGGTGGGTGCGTCAAGTAGCGAGCGTCGGCACCGCAGCGTAGCGGAGACGTTCGCGGACCCGGTGGCGGTGTGACCCCGTTCCGCGACCGCTACGGGGGCTGGGCGCTCGTAGCGGGAGCCTCGGAGGGTCTCGGCGCCTCGTTCGCGGAGCGCCTCGCCGAGCGAGGTTTGGACCTGGTGCTGATCGCCCGGCGCGAGTCGTTGCTGGTGGACCTCGCGGACAGGCTTCGCGAGCGATACGGCGTCGAGGTGCGGCCGCTGGCGATGGACCTTGCCAGCCCGAGCCTCGCCGACGCCCTCAGTGCCGCCACCGAGGACCTCGACCTGGGCGTGCTCGTCTACAACGCCGCCTTCGTGCCGGTGGGGCGCTTCGTCGACGCCGGCGCCGAGGAACTCGAGCGCGCCGTCGACGTCAACGTCCGGGCACCGGTCGTCATGCTGCACACGCTGCTGCCGGGGCTCGAGCGGCGCGGCCGCGGCGCGGTGATCCTGATGTCCTCGCTGGCGGGCCTGCAGGGGACACCGAGGGTCGCGGCCTACGCCGCCACCAAGGCATTCAACACCGTCCTTGGCGAGGGCCTGTGGCAGGAGCTCCGCGAGCAGGGCATCGATGTGGTTGCCTGCTGCGCCGGCGCGATTCCCACGCCGGGTTACAAGCGCTCGGGCAAGGGCCGGGTGCCGGGCATGCTCGACCCCGACGCGGTGGCGCGGCGAACGCTCGACGCGCTGGGCAAGGGTCCGCGGTTTGTGCCTGGACTCGTCAACCGGTTGGTCGCCGTGCTGCTCACACGCCTCCTGCCGCGCAAGGCCGCGATCCGGCTGATGGCGGGGAACACCGGCGACATCGGCTGATTCGGTGCGTCGCTCTAGCGCCGGTCGAACCGCAGTCGGCGCACCCGCGACGAATCGCTGATGTAGAGCGCGGTCACACGCCCGCTGCTATCCCGCTCGAAGCGCGCCGGCCAGGCGACGACGGTGCTGAACAGTGCACGGGCCGGAAACCGCTCCACTAACGGATCGCTCAGTTCGAAGGCGTCCTTGAACAGAGGCTCGAGTGTGCGCGGTTTCTCGAGCGGACGGCGGAAGAGCAGCTTGCCGTCCTGGAACTCGACCGAGTACGTCACGTCGAGTTCGTCGCTCGTGTAGGAGCCGACGTACTCCGCCAACTCCTCGGGCGTCGGCGTCACCGCCGGCATCGCTACGTAGCGGCGCTTCGGATCGTCCGCCAGCGTCAACGTCCTCATGCCGTCTTCTTCCGTCTCGAAGGCGATGACGAGGCCGGAAAGGCCGACCGCGAACCGGTCTTCTCCCAGCGGCCTTGTCCTCACGGCCCCGAGCGTGAGCGCGCCGTCGCGGACCGTGATCCGGACGATCGAGTCGGTGCGGGTGTGGAGATAGGGGTCCGCCCACCGTTCCAGGTTTTCCAACGGGACCTCGACGCTCGGTCTCGGACTCTCGGCGTCCGCGGCTTTGTCGGCCGGGCCGAGGAAGACATCGATCGCTCGGTGGCCGACCGCGACGGGATTGATGTCGCCGTGGTTGCACAGGAGAGCGAGCGACAGGCGGTCGCGGTCGGGATAGCGGGCGAGCCAGGCGCGGTAGCCGGCGGTGCCGCCGCTGTGAGCGATCTCGCGTTCGCCGCGGTACTCGCCGATGGCGAGCCCGAGGGCGTAGTCGCTCTCGGTTCCGTCATTGAACTGTCCGGGAGTTTCCAGCATGTCGACGAGCTGCTGGCCGAGGAGCTTCGGCTCGTCGAGCTCCTGGTTCCAGCGCTGCAGATCGCCCACCGTCGTCAGCAGGCCGCCGTTACCGAAGACCTCGGTGTTCGCCATGTTCTTGTGGAGCCCGCCGCTCCTGCCGGTCCCATAGGCGGTGGCGCGACGCTTCACGATCTGTGTGAAGTCGTCCCGCCAGAGCGTGCTCGTCATGCCCAGCGGGCTGAAGATCCGCCCGGTCGTGAACTCGTTGAACGACTGGCCCGAGACCCGCTCGGCCAGTACCACGCTCAGGATGTACGGAGCGTTGCTGTAGAGGTACTCCTCGCCGGGCGGGAAGTTGAGTTCCCGCTGCCGGGCCATGAGGGCCAGGACTTCGGCGTTGGTATGCACGGCGAAGCCGTCGGGCCGCCCCCGCAGGGCGACCAGCGGCCGGAACGTCCTGAGCCCGCTGGTGTGGGTCAGAAGGTGGCGGATCGTGATCGGCGCGCCGAAGTCCGGCAGTTCGGGAAGGTGCTCGCGTACCGGGTCGTCGAGCGAGAGCTTGCCGTCGAGCGCGAGGAGCACGATCGCCGCGGCGGTGAACTGCTTGGAGACCGAGCCGGCCTCGAAGATCGTCTCCGGCGTGATGGGTGCCGGCTGCTCCAGGTGCGCCATGCCGAAGCCGCGGGCGTAGACGGTTTCGCCGGCTTTGGTGACGGAGACGGCACAGCCGGCGGTGGTTTCCCGGTCCCAGAGCTTGAAGACCGCGTCGACCTGCGCCGCTGCTTCCGGTGCCAGCCCGGCGTCCTGAGCCGGCGCGTTCGCGGCCAGCATCAGGCCGAGCAACGCATGGCCGATCGCGGTGCGGTGAAGATGGGTTCGTGTCACTCCTGGTCTCCTCCTGTCGCCGGATGGAATCCCGGGCCGCGGACGACGCGGCCGGGCGTAGCTCCCGTGTGCTCGCCGTCGCGAAGGACGGGGACGCCGTTGACCAGGACATGCTGCACGCCGGTCGCGTACTGGTGCGGCTGCTGGAACGTGGCGTGGTCGGTGATGGTCTCCGGATCGAACACGACGACATCCGCGAAGAACCCCTCCTCGAGAGTTCCCCGCCGGTCGAGGCGGAGGTTCTCCGCCGGCATCGACGTCATCTTCCGTACCGCCTCCGCCAGCGGCAGCGCCTTCTGATCGCGCACGAGCATCCCGAGGACCCGTGCGAAGTTGCCGTAGGCCCGAGGGTGGGGTTGGGACTCCAGGAACACGCCCTCGGGCGCCATCGAGCCGCCGTCCGAGCCGAAGGTCATCCATGGAAGTGCAGCCTTCTTCGCGAGGTCGGCTTCGTTCATCGCAAAGTAGACCGCCTGCACCCGGCTCCCGTCGCGAATGACAAGGTCCATGATCGCGTCGTACGGGTCGAGCCCGAGGTCCGCGGCGACCTCCGCCAGCGTCCAGCCGGTATAGCGCTTGAGTTCGTCGCTGCGAAAGCCGACCAGCAGGACGCCTTCGGGTCCGCCCGCGAGCGTCAGGTTGTTGGTCCAGCCGACCGCGGGCCCGGCCACTTCTTCGTGCAGTCGCTGGCGGACGGCGGGGTCCCGCATCCGCTCGATCCAGGCTTCGAGGCCGCCCTCCTGGACCCAGGGCGGCAGGGTCGCGTTGAGGCCGGTTGAGCTGGCGGCGTAGGTGTACATGTTGGCGGACACCTGGAGTCCTTAGGCGCGGGCCTGCTCGATCCGTTCGATCGCCAAATCGAGCTTCGGCCGGTTCGCTTCGCCCTTGGCCTTGAAGTGGTAGACCTCGGCGCGGCTGCCCGCGTGACGCGCCACGTCGAGGAACTCGTCGAGCGCCTCCAGGAACTGGTTCCCCTCGTCGCGGATGTGCGAGATGTACATGCCGTCGTGTTCGGCCGCGACCCTGGCCAGCTCGACCAGCTCCTGGGTGCTGGCGTAGAACGCCGGGGCGTAGATGAGCGACGTGCCTAGACCGAGGGCTCCCTCCTTCATCGCCTGGCGGACGAGCTCGCGCATGCGTTCGAGTTCGGCTTCGGTCGGCGCCCGGTCCTCGTAGCCGAGTTCATGGATGCGCACCGTGGTCGCGCCGACGAAGGAGGCGACGTTCGGGGCGATGCCGCCAGCCACCAGGCGCTCGAGCCCTTCGTCGAGCGTCGTCCAGTCGACCGGGTAGGGGTGGTCCTCCAGTTGACGCTCCTCGATCTCGTCCTTCATCGCCTGGTTGAGGGGCCCCAGCGACGTCCCTTCGCCGAAGACCTCGAGCGTCACGCCCTGTCGAATGTCGCTCTGGGAGCGTCCGTCGATCCGCAACGACTCGGCCGCCCAGCTCAGGACGTTGATGAAGCCCGGCGCCACCGCCAGCCCCGTGGCGTCGATCCTGTCGGCCGAACCGGCGCCTTCGAGGTCGCCGATCGCGGTGATCGTGTCGCCGCGGATTCCGACATCGGCGACGAACGGGTCGCCTCCCGAGCCGTCATGGATCGTGCCTCCTTCGACGATCACGTCGAATGCGGGAACGCCCGGCTGGCAGGCCCAGGCGAGCAGGGAGAGGGCGGCGATGGTGCCGGCGACGGTGCGGTGCTCAGGCAGTGTCGACCTCCTTCGGCTCACGAGCCAGGTGCGGCTGTTCAGCGAGATACGATGATCGGCCGAACCCTATCCCCGTACGACCGCGAGGAGTTTCGATGACACGCGCCCTGACGCTGCACGCCCGCGGGCCGCGCCGGCCTGTTCTCCAGGCCGCGGCCCTTGTCTCTGCTCTTGTCGTTGCTGCGGCCGTGGCACCGAGCCTTGCCGAAGACAAACGACCGATGACGATCGTCGAACTGATCGACGTGCCCGGCGTCGGCAGTCCGCGCATCTCCCCGGACGGCGACCAGCTCCTGTACACCCGGAGCGACACGGACTGGAAGAAGAACGGCCGCACGACCCACATCCACCGGATCGGGATGGACGGCACGGGCGAGGTGCGGTTGACCTCCGGCGAGAAGGGAGAGTCGAGCCCGCGCTGGTCTCCGGACGGGAACTACGTGGCCTTTCTCGCGACGCGCGGCGAAGACGAGTTCTCCCAGATCTACCTCCTCCCGAACGGTGGCGGGGAAGCCTCGCCGCTGACGAGCCACGAGAGTTCCGTTCAGAGCTACGAATTCTCGCCGGACGGCGAGCACATCTTCTTCGTTGCCGCCGAACCGAAGACTCCCGAGGAGAAGAAGAAGGACGAACTGAAGGACGACGTCTTCGCCTTCGACGAGGACTACAAGCAGCGGCATCTGTTCCGGGTCGCCTGGACGGGCGACGACCGGGGGAGCGTCGAGCGAATCACCGAGGGCGACTTCTCGGTCGTCGGCTTTCGGATCTCGGCGGACGGCGCGCGGATCGCCCACCACCGGGCGCCCACGCCGCTCTTCGACAACCGGGACGAGGGCGAGGTCTGGATCATGGACGCGGACGGCGGCAACGCCCGGCAGCTCACCGACAACACGGTGAGCGAGTCCAGCGCCGAGCTGTCTCCCGACGGGAAGCACGTCATGTTTCTGACCAACTCCAGCGCCGATCTGGAGACCTACTTCAACACGAACGTCTTCGTCGTCCCGGCCGGCGGCGGCCCGCACCGTCTGCTCTACGAGGACATGACCCACGAGGTCAACGGCGCCCGGTGGGCCGAGGACGGCTCGATCTACTTCACCGCGAACACCGGAGTGCGAAGTCAGCTCTTCCACGCCGCGGTCGACGATTCAGCGCCGAGGGCGCTGACCGACGGGGACCACGCGCTGGGCTCGTGGCACTACTCCCGAGGCGCGGGCCTGCATGCCTTCGGCATCAACCGCCGCGAGAACGCCGGCGACATCCACGTGATGCCGGCGGGTGGAGGTGCGCCCACCAAGGTGACCTCGGTCTACGACTACCTGGACGAGACCTTCCTGCTGCCCCGCCAGGAAGCGATCCGATGGCCGGGGGAGGACGGCGTCGAAGTCGAGGGCCTCCTCTACTACCCGCTCGATTACGAGGAGGGCAACAGGTACCCCCTGGTCGTCCAGACGCACGGCGGGCCCGCGGCCTCGGACAAGTTCGGGTTCGGCCGCTGGTCCAACTACGTCCAGGTGCTGGCCGTCCGTGGCTACTTCGTCTTCAAGCCGAACTACCGGGGGAGCACCGGCTACGGGGACCCGTTTCTGCGCGACATGGTCGGCCACTACTTCCACCAGGCGCACCTGGACGTGATGACAGGAGTCGACCACCTGATCGAGCTCGGACTCGTCGACGGCGACCGCATGGCCAAGATGGGCTGGAGCGGTGGCGGTCACATGACGAACAAGATCATCACCCACACCGACCGCTTCAAGGCGGCGTCGTCGGGCGCCGGCGCGGTGAACTGGATCTCGATGTACGGCCAGAGCGACGTGCGGACCTACCGCACTCCCTGGTTCGGCGGCACGCCGTGGCAGGAGGACGCGCCGATCGGCGTCTACTGGGAGAACTCGCCGCTCAAGGACGTCTACAAGGTGACGACCCCGACGCTCGTCCTGGTCGGTGAGAACGACGTGCGCGTGCCGCCGCCCCAGTCGGTGGAGCTGTACCGGGCGTTGAAGACGAACGGAGTGGAGACCCACCTCTACGTCGCTCCGCGGGAGCCCCACGGCTGGCGCGAGCTCCGCCACGAGCTGTTCAAGGTGAACGTGGAGATCGACTGGTTCGAGCGCCACGTTCGGGGGATCGAGTACGAGTGGGAGACGGCTCCGGGGTCGGAAGACGACGAAGACCCGGAAGCATGAAGGGGCCGAAGATCCCGGTCGCGGCCTTCGTCGTTGTCGTCGTCGCTCTCCAGACAGTTGCCTGGAACGTGGCGAGCTTCCGGCTGCACGGCGGCGTCGATCCGACCTACTTCGTGCTCAGCCTGTTCCTGTCGATCAACCTGCTGATCTGCTACTGGGAGGCCTGCCTGTACCTGCGGCGCGACTACATCGCGCAGCGGGCGGAGTACTGGCGCGAACGCGGGGCGGCGACTGGCCGGCCGCCGGCGCTCCTGTTCCTGTTCTCGGGGATTCCGCTCACGGGCATCCTGTCGCCGACGGCGTGGGCGGACGTCTGGGCGGCCTACTGCGTGTACGACGACGCCTACACGGATCGGCGGACGTTCGGCTTCAACTGCGACGTCGGGAACGGCTTCGCCACGCCGATTCCGTCGATGATCCTGCTTCTGTCCATGACCACGGGTTTCCTGCCGGCCGTCGTTGCCGGGATCCTCGGAGTCGCGCTGTTCTGGCAGTGGGTCTACGTCAGCTCCCTTTACATGGTGAGCTTCTACGTCTCCGGCGGGCACCGGGCCATTGGCCGGCTGGACCGACTACTCTGGGTGTGGGCGCCGAACACGATCTGGGTCGTCGTCCCGATGTTCGGGCTGTATGTCTCGATCCGTCTGGTTTTGGACGGGACTTACGGCGTGCTGGGCCGCTAGATCAGCCGCCGCTGGTTTCGGCAGCGGCCGCCTTGGCCGCTTCCCGCTGCTGGCGCCGGAACTCGCGAACCCGCTGCATCTGCTCCCTCAACTGCTCGGGCACGATGAAGGTGGGCATGTTCGTTTGCTTCGTCGTGTCGCTGAACGTGTAGTGGATGAAGCCGACCATCATCTCGTCGGTCGTCGCCTCGCCCCAGGTCACGTTCGACGTCGGATCGGGGTTCGCCAGGTTGTCGGTCGAGTTGTCGAACTTCGCGTCGACGCGGATCGTCGTGCCGGCCGGGATCACTCTGGGCGCCGTCGGCGTGTAGGTGAGCTGCCAGTTGAAGTCGTAGTTCGGCACGTCGAGCAGGACTTCCTTGCGGCCGTCCGGGTACTCGGCCGTGAACGTCATCGACTTGCCCCGCAGGTGCATGTGGGGTGTGAAGTCGAAGAGCACCGCCTCGTGTTCGGTGGTGTACGACGACCAGGAGTGGTAGTCGCTCTCGCCCGCCGGGATGTTCAGGGTCGGATCGACCAGCCACAGCGTCTCCACGACGTTCTCGGGCTTCTCGTCGTGAAAGTAGAGGCCCATCGTCGTCTGGTCCGTGCCGCCGGTGCCCGGGCCCGGGGTCTTGTGGTAGTGCATCTGGAAGAACAGCGTGCTGTTCGGCGGCATGCGCATTCCGTGCCCTTCCGCGAACTGGAGCGGCGCGACGCCCGGACCCCAACCGCCGACGAAGGTGAGGTCCAGGGTTCCGGTCGTGCTCCGCACGCCCGCGATGGTGGCGTCGGGCGGCGCCAGGTAGGTCAACTGGTGATGTACCGCTTCGACGAATCCGGGGTGGATCTCGATCGCCCGGATCCAGCGCTCTTCGTCGACCGGGTTGTCCACCTGGAGCCACTCGTAGTGATCCTCGATGTCGTCTGAGACGTGGAACGCCGGCGCGGTGTAGATTACGTCCGGCTCACCCAGCTTCCAGTCGGAATCGAACGTGGGCGGCTCCGGAGCCTGCGACAGGTCGCCGGCCGGTGCGCCCGCGGCGACCCAGTTGTTCAGCGTCTCGATCTCGGCGTCGGAGAGGCTCGGATCCTCCACGAACTCGCCGTGCTCCGGGTTGGCGAACCACGGCGGCATGGTGCGTTCACTGGTGAACCGGCGGATCGACTTCGCCCAGGGCCGCGTCTCGTCGTAGGTCAGGAGCGACATCGGTGCCGTCTGCCCGGGCCGGTGGCAACTCGCACAGTTCTCGTGGAGGATGGGCGCGATGTGGTCCGCCCAGGTCACCGTCGCGGGGTCCACCGCGTTGTTGGCTGGGGGCGCGGCGAGGACGGTGGTCGCGACGAGCGCGAGGCCGGTAACGAGGAAGGGAAGGCGGGACTTCATGGGGTTCTCCTTGGGCGGCGAGAGTCCGCGGATGCGGCGATTGTAGCCCTCAACGGAATGGCGCGAGGATCTCTTCGTCGATCTGCTGCCAGGCCTCCGGCCGGTTGCCGATGCCGCAGAGGACGATCTCCTCGGCGCCGGCTTCGACGTACTGGTGCAGCAGGTCCTGAACGTAGGAAGCGGTGCCCCAGCAGTACCAGGGTTGTCCGGGTGACTTCGCGGCTTCCTCGTCGTTCGCGAAGAGCCGGAAGGGCAGACCGACCGTTCTCTTGATCTCCGCCGGGTCGCGTCCGGCGTCCTCGCAGTGGCGGTCGAGGACCTTCTGCTTGTGCCTGAAGACATCGACGCCGGCGGGGTGCCAGAAGTCCAGGTTGCTGATGTCGCCGTAGCGGGCGCAGGTGCGGAGCGTTCGCTTCTCGCCGTTGCCGCCGATCAGGATGGGGATGTGGGCCGTCCGGGTGGAACGCGGCCGGGTCGATCCCGGTACCAGGGGCGCCTCGTCCAGCCGGTAGTGGCTCCCCTCGAAGGAGACCTTCTCGCCTTCTTCCGCAGTGAAGAGCAGGCGGATGAGCTGAGCCGCCTCCTCCAGGCGGTCGGAGCGCTCGCGCAGGGTGGGGAACTCCCAGCCGTAGGCCACGTGCTCGCGTTCGAACCAGGCGGCGCCGATCCCCAGCTCCATGCGTCCGCCGCTGATGTGGTCCACGCTGGCGCAGATCTTCGCCAGCAGGGCCGGATTGCGGTAGGTGACGCCGCAGGCGAGCGTGCCGAGCCGCACCCGCTCGGTCACGACCGCCGCCGCCGTGACCAGGGTCCAAACCTCGAGGGCCGACAGGTGTTCGTCGTTGGGAGCAGCCGGCGGCAGGAAGTGGTCCGAAAACCACAGGCTGCTCCAGGTGCCGTTCTCGATCGCCTGGACCGTGGCCTCGGTTTCCGACCACGGCACGCGGTAGCTGCTGAGCTGGGCGCCGAATTCCATGGGCCGTAAGTTACTCCAAGTGGTACGCTGTTCCAAGTTTGTGACGCGCCGCGATGACAGCCGACATCCAGCCTCAGACGGCCGCCGACTCGCCCGGCCGCGGGCTCCCCGATCGTCGGCGAATGGTGCCGCTGCGCACAAAGCTCGCCTTCTCCTCCGGCGGCTTCCAGGAGGGGATGGTGGTCGCCGGCCGGGTCACCACCCTGATCTTCTACAACCAGGTGCTCGGCGTCTCGGCGGCTCTGTGCGGCGTCGCCTACCTGATCGCGAGCATCGTCGACGCGGTCTCCGATCCGATGGTCGGAGCGATCTCCGATCGCTTCCGGAGCCGATGGGGGCGTCGCCACCCGCTGATGCTGATGTCGGCCCTGCCGATCGCGATCTCGTTCTACTTCCTTTATCAGCCCGTCTCAGGTCTGAGCGAGGGCGCCCTCTTCGCGTGGCAGGTGTGCTTTCTGGTCCTGCTCCGGATCTCGACGTCATTCCACAACATCCCGCGCGACGCGCTCGGTGCGGAACTCACCGACCACTATCACGAAAGGACCTCGGTCTTCGGTTGGTACAACGTCGTCGCAACGGGCGCCGCGGTCGGGTTGAGCCTGCTGGTCCTGAACGCTGTCTTTCCGTCCACGCCGGCGTTCAGCAACGGGCTCCTCGACCCGAGCCGGTACGTCATTCTGGCCGGGTTCGGCGCAGTCGTGGTGCTGGCCGCCGTTCTCGTCTGTACCTTCGGCACGGCCGACCAGATCCCCCATCTGCACACGACCACTCGCCGGCGCTTCAACTTCCGCGACCACTACGGAGAGCTGCGGCAACTGCTCGCGAACAGATCCTTCGTGTCGGTGACTGCCTCCTGGCTGACCATCGCCGCGGCCCAGGGTGTGCTGGACATGGTCAACATCTTCACCTGGATCTGGGTCTACGACCTGTCGACGGAACAGTTCTCGGTCCTGGCCTTCGCGAAGATTCCAGGGATCTTCGTGGCCCTTCCGCTCGCCAAGTACATGACGCGCCGCTTCGACAAGAAACCGACGGTCATCTTCACCAGCGCGGTCTCGGCCGTCCTGGTGGCCTTTCCGCACGTCCTGCGCCTGGCGGGTCTGTTTCCGGGGAACGACTCGGCGCTGCTGCTGCCCCTGCTGTTCGGACCGTTGTTCGTCGGCTATGCCCTGGTGACGGTAATGGCCATCGTGGTCGACTCCCAGTTGGTCGACATCGCGGACGACCACGAACTCCGGACCGGAAGCCGGGCCGAGGGCACGATCTTCTCGGTTCGGGAGTTCGCGATGAAGGCGACGGAGGGCTTCGGCGGGCTGATCGGAGGCTTCGGGCTGGAACTGATCCGGTTCCCGCAGAACGCCGAGGCGGAAGGAGTGTCGGCGGGGACGCTCACCGGCCTGCTGGTGATGAGCGGACCCCTCTGCCTCCTGATCTACGGCGTCGGCATCCTGTTCATGATGTTGTACCGCCTGAACGCCGGCAGGCATGAGGAGATCCTGACCGTGCTCGAGGCGCGGCGCGCGGCGCGGGCAACGGGAGCCGGCGGCGGATGAGCCTGGAGCAGCTCAAACGGGACTTCGACCGGGACGGCTACGTCGTCCTGCGCGGCTTTCTTTCGCCCGGGGAGCTGGAAGAGTTGCGTGCGCGCGCCGAAGGTTGTCTCAGCGAGGTTGAGAGAGGCGAGGAGTACCCGGGCGTCGTCAAGAACCTGAACAGGGTGGATTCCTGGTTCGAGGATCAGCTCCAGCATGGCAGGCAGAGAGAGCTGATCTCCGCGTTGCTGGACGACGACCTCGAACCCGCGACGGCCGCCTGGTTCGCCCGGCTTCCCGGGGAGACCTCGGGGATCAGGCCGCATCTCGATGCGGTCGGGCACCGCCAGAAGGGCGCGACGATCTGGATCGCCCTCGACCGGGCGGACCGGGAGAACGGTTGCCTCTACTACGCGAGGGGCACCCACCGGCGGGAACTGCCGAGTGTTGTCGGCCTGGAGGGCTTCAGCGCCGAGTCCGAGGAGGCGGTGGCGGTCGAGGTCGAGCCGGGCGACGCCGCGATTCACAGCTCGCTGACGGTGCACTGGTCGGAAGCGAACCGCAGCCGGCGGTTGCGCCAGGCGATCTCGTACTTCTATTGGGCGGCTTCGACGGAAGGTGAGTGAAATGAAGAGGTCCCTCAGAAGCGCTTTGCTGGCGCTGTTCGCGACGGCCATTGCCGCAACGGCGCTCCCTGCTCAGGAGATTCCCGTGGCTTCCCCGGAAGACGTGGGCATGTCGAGCGAACGCCTGCTCGAGATCGACGCCGTCATCAAGCGCCACGTCGACACGGGCGAGATCCAGGGGGCGGTCACGGCGGTGGCCCGGCGCGGGAAGGTCGTCCACTTCGAGGCGTACGGCCTGATGGACACAGATAGGGGTCGGCCGATGGAGAAGAACGCGATCTTCCGGATGGCCTCCTCGTCGAAGCCGGTGCTCGGAGTGGCGGCGATGATGATGGTCGAGGAGGGCCTCTTCGACCCGGCCGACGAGGTCGCGGAGTACCTGCCCGAGTTCGGGGACATGCAGGTCGCCGTGCTCAGGGAGCCGGCTGACAGGGACATCGTTCCCGCGTTCGTGGCGCCGGGCGAGACGCCGGAGCACCGCCTGGTGCCGGCGGAGCGGCCGATCACGATCCACGATCTCTTGACCCACACGGCCGGGCTGGGCAGCTACGGACTGGGCACGGCGGTCGCGAAGCTGCCGAACGTCGGCCCGGACGACACCCTGGCGAGCCGCGTGCCGCTGTACGCCCGCATGCCGCTCGACTTTCAACCGGGCTCGCGATGGGGCTACAGCCCGCGGATCGGACACGACGTGGTCGCCCGGATCGTCGAGATCGTCTCGGGCGAGTCCTACGACGAGTTCCTTCGCCAGCGGATCTTCGAGCCGCTCGGCATGGTCGACACCCACTTCTTCCTGCCGCCGGAGAAGGAATCCAGACGGGTCGTCATCCACGGCCTCGACGGCAAGGCGAAGGGCTGGGACAAGCCGAGTCGCTACGCGTCGGCTTCCGGTGGGCTCTCCAGCACCGCCGAGGACTTTCTTCGCTTCGAGCAGATGCTGGCCGGCGGAGGCGAGCTGTTCGGGAACCGTCTGCTGAGCCCGGAGTCGGTCGCCCTGATGTCGAGCAACCAGGTCGGTGGGCTCTACGGACAGGGAGGCAAGGAGTCCGGCTCGGGATTCGGTTACGCCGTCTCCGTCGTGCTCGACCCGGTGGCCGCGAAGAGCGCGCGGGGCAAGGGCGCCTTCGGTTGGGGCGGTGCGTTCGGAACCGTGTCCTGGACCGATCCGGTGAACGAGATCACGGCCGTGCTGATGGTCCAGCAGGGCAGCAAGGGCGTGTCGGCCGGCTTCGAGAACGCCATCAGGGAGGCGATCGTCGACTGAGATGACTCGGAGCGGGCGCCCCTAGCTAGATCGCGCGCTCTCGGTCGGCCCAGTACGGCGCGCGGAGTTCCCGCTTGAGGATCTTCCCGGTGGGATTGCGCGGCAGTTCAGCCAGGAAGTCGATGCTCCGGGGCCACTTGTTCTTCGCCAGCCGCTCGCCGCAGTGGGCGATCAGCTCCTCGGGCTCCGCGGTCTCTCCCGGCGCGAGTTCGACGATCGCCTTGATCTCCTCGCCCAGATCTTCGTTGGGGATGCCGAACACCGCGGCGTCAAGGACGGCCGGATGGGCGCGCAGGACCTGTTCGATCTCCGCCGGGTAGATGTTGGCGCCGCCCACCAGGATCATGTCCTTGATCCGGTCGACGATGTAGAGGAAGCCCTCGTCGTCCTCGTAGGCGACGTCGCCGGCGGTGAAGTAGTCCTTGTGGGCGCTCTCCGCCGTCGCTTCCTCGTCGGCGTGGTAGCCGTTGACCTGCATCGGGCTCCTGATGAAGAACACGCCCCGTTCGCCCTGGGCCACGGGACGATGCTCTTCGTCCAGCAGCAGGACGTCGACGCCGTCGAGTGGCCGGCCGACCGACGCTGCCTTGCGCACCTGATCGGCCGGTTCGAGCATCGTGGCGAAACCTGTCTCGGTCGAGCCGTACATGTCGAACAGGACCTCGCCGAGGACCTCCTGCGCCGGCGCCCGCATCTCGGCGGGGAAGGGGGCGCCACCGAGGATCAGGGCTCGCAGCGAGGAGAGATCGGTCGCCTGCAGTAACTCCTCAGGCAGGGCCAGGATCCTGCGCACCATCGTCGGCACCATGAACGTGCTGGTGATCCCGCACCCCATCTCCGCAAGCGCCGCGTCGGCGTCGAACCGCTCGTGCAGCACGAGGTGACCGCCGGCGCGGCTCGCCTGTTGCGCGCAGAACGACGGCGCCGCGTGGTAGAGCGGAGCGACGACGAGGTGCTTCTCGTCGCGTCCGAGGCGGAGCTTCGAGTTGATCGTCGCGACGATCGCGCCGAGCGCCTGTAACTGCTGAGGCGTGTAGGAGCGGACGGCGCCTTTCGGGCGGCCGGTGGTGCCCGAGGTGTACGAGATGTTCTTGGCGCCGATGGGCGGGCCGGCGACCCTCGGGAGCGGCCGCCCGCTCTGGATCAGCTCCTCCAGGTCCAGGACACCGTCCGGCGCGCCACCGCCGACCAGAATCGTTGCGCGGAGGGCGTCGCCCCGGAACGAGGATGCGGCCCGCACCGTCTCCGGGTCGTCGGTTACGAAGAGCTGCGCCCCGCTGTGGCTCGTGATGTAGCCGACCTCGGCGGCGGTCAGACGAGTGCCGACCGGAACCGGCGCCGCGCCGACCTTCGCCAGCGCCGACCCGACCTCGAACCACTCCACCCGGTTGCGCAGCCGGACGGCGACGCGGCTTCCCGCCGCAAGCCCGAGTTCCTGCTCCAGGGCGTGCGCCAGCCGGTTGGCGCGGTCGTTCCAGGTGGCCCAGTCGACGGCGCGTCTCCTGTCCGAGAGGGCGGTCGCAAGCGGCGTCTCCATCGCCCACGCTTCGAGCGAGCCCGGTGGCATTGGGGGTGGTCCTGCCGGCGTCGCTCCGGTCATCCCGGTGAGCTTGTCATGTTCCGCCGCCCCGGGACTTTTCAATGCCTCCGGATCCTTGTATACAGCGGTTAGCGAAAGACGCTGAACACAGAGGGGAGAAGCACCACGATGGACGACATGACGAGCACAGGCAAGTGCCCGGTTCTGGCCGGGACCGACAGGCATTCGGCGATGGGAACCATCGCGAATCAGCGCTGGTGGCCGAACCAGTTGAACCTGAGGGCACTCCACCAGAACTCGGCCCTCTCCGATCCGATGGGAGAGGGCTTCGACTACGCGGAGGCGTTCGCGAAGGTCGACCTGGACGAGCTGAAGCAGGACATCGAGGAGGTGATGACCACCTCGCAGGACTGGTGGCCGGCTGACTACGGCCACTACGGGCCTCTCTTCATCCGGATGGCGTGGCACTCGGCGGGCACGTACCGGATCGACGACGGCCGCGGGGGCGGTGCCTCCGGCACGCTTCGCTTCGCGCCGCTCAACAGTTGGCCCGACAACGTGAGCCTGGACAAGGCGCGGCGGCTGCTCTGGCCGGTCAAGCAGAAGTACGGTCGGAAACTCTCCTGGGCCGACCTGATGATCTTCACCGGCAACTGCGCCCTCGAATCGATGGGCTTCACGACCTACGGTTTCGCCGGCGGACGCGAGGACGTCTGGGCGCCCGAAGAGGACATCTACTGGGGCTCCGAGGGCACGTGGCTCGGCGACGAGCGCTACACGGGCGACCGCGAGCTCGAGAATCCGCTCGGCGCCGTGCAGATGGGCCTGATCTACGTGAATCCGGAGGGGCCGAACGGCACGCCGGACCCGGTCGCCGCGGCGCGCGACATTCGCGAGACGTTCCGCCGCATGGCGATGAACGACGAGGAGACGGTGGCGCTCATCGCCGGCGGGCACACGTTCGGCAAGGCGCACGGCGCGGCCGATGCGGGCCGGTACGTCGGCGTCGAGCCCGAAGGCGCCGGTCTCGAGGAGCAGGGCCTGGGCTGGCGGAACACGTTCGGCAGCGGCAAGGGCGGCGACACGATCACCAGCGGCCTGGAAGGCGCCTGGACCACCGAGCCGGCGAAGTGGGACAACAACTTCTTCGAGAACCTGTTCGGCTACGAGTGGGAACTGACGAAGGGCGCCGGCGGCGCGTACCAGTGGACGCCGAAGGACGATGCGGCCGCGGACACGGTGCCCGATGCGCACGATCCGGCGATGCGGCACGCGCCGATGATGCTGACCACGGACCTGTCGCTCAGGCTCGACCCGATCTACGAACCGATCGCGCGGCGCTTCCATGAGAACCCGGACGAGTTCGCGGACGCGTTCGCCAGGGCCTGGTACAAGCTGACCCACCGCGACATGGGGCCGCGCAGCCGCTGTGTCGGAGCGTGGGTACCCGCCGAGCCGCAGCTCTGGCAGGACCCGGTGCCCGACGTCGACCACGATCTGATCGACGATGACGACGTCGTGGCGCTCAAGAGCCGGATCCTCGATTCCGGACTCTCCGTCTCCTCGCTGGTCTCGACCGCGTGGGCGTCGGCGGCGACGTTCCGGGGCACCGACAAGCGGGGCGGCGCCAACGGGGCGCGCATCCGGCTCGCTCCGCAGCGGGACTGGGCGGTCAACGACCCGTCGCAACTGGGTGACGCCTTGCAGACGCTCGAGGCGATCCAGGCCGACTTCAACGGCTCACAGTCCAGCGGCAAGCGGGTTTCGCTCGCCGATCTGATCGTCCTCGGCGGCTGTGCGGCGGTCGAGGAGGCGGCGAAGAGCGCGGGGAGCGAGATCGCCGTGCCCTTCTCGCCGGGTCGTACCGACGCGGTCCAGGAGCAGACCGACGTGGAGTCCTTCGCCGTGCTCGAACCGACCGCGGACGGGTTCCGCAACTACCTCGGCAACGGACATGCGAGACCCGCGGAAGCGCTGCTCGTCGACCGGGCGCAGATGCTGACGCTCACCGCTCCCGAGATGACGGTGCTGGTCGGCGGCCTGCGCGTCCTGGGCGCGAACGCCGGCGGGTCAGAGCTTGGCGTCTTCACCGAGCGGGCAGGGACCTTGACGAACGACTTCTTCGTCAACCTCCTCGACATGGCAACCGACTGGCAGGCCAGCGCCGATGCCGAGGGTGTCTTCGAGGGACGAGGCCGCGGCACCGGCGAGGTCAGGTGGACCGGGACCGCGGTCGACCTCGTCTTCGGCTCGAACTCCCAGCTCCGGGCGATCGCGGAGGTCTACGCCTGCGACGACTCGCAGGAGCAGTTCGCGCGCGACTTCGTGGCGGCCTGGAACAAGGTGATGAACCTGGACCGGTTCGATCTCGCCTGATCCCGGCGCATCTCGAACGGGTTTCCGGCGGCTTCCGTCGTAGGCGGCTCTAAGTGGACATTGTGCAGTAGAAATGCATAATTGCCACTTACGGAGTGGCCTTGCCGATGCAGCGATACATCGAGCGATCCCTGGAGCCCGTCGTGCAGCGGGCAGCCTCGGAGTTCCCGGCGGTCGTGCTGACCGGTCCGCGGCAGGCCGGCAAGACGACGCTGCTTCAGCGCGTTTTCGGTGCCAGCTACCGCTACGTCTCGCTGGATCTTCCCGATGTGCGGGCGGCTGCTATGGACGACCCGCGCGGCTTCCTGGAGATGAACGGTCCGCCGGTCATCTTCGACGAGGTGCAGCACGCTCCGAACCTGTTGCCCTACATCCGGGAGCGAATCGACGCGGACCGCGGCGCGCACGGCCGGTACCTCTTGACGGGATCTCAGAATCTGATGCTCGCCGAGAAGGTGACGGAGTCGCTGGCAGGCCGCGCGGCGGTTCTCCGGCTCTTTCCTCTGTCGAGGCGGGAGGCGGAGGGCCGTCCGGGCCTCGCCCTGGCTTGGGAGGGCGGGCCCGACGCCAGGCCGTCGCCTGGCGCCGCTTTCGGTGACCTCTGGCACACCTTCCTTCGAGGCGGCTACCCGGAACTCGCGGCAAACCCCGGCCGGGACCCGTTCCTGTGGCACGCGAGCTACATGCAGACGTATCTCGAACGGGACGTCCGCACCGTCCGCAATGTCGGCGACCTGAACCAGTACCAGGGCTTTCTTCGGGTGCTCGCCGCCCGGAGCGCCCAGTTGCTGAACCTGGCCGATGTCGCCAGGGATCTCGGAGTCGCCGTCAACACGGCGAAGGCCTGGCTGTCGATGCTGGAGGCTACGTACCAGGTGATCGTGCTCCGCCCGTACTTCGCGAATGTCGGCAAACGGCTCGTGAAGACGCCGAAGGTGTACTTCACCGATGTCGGCACGCTGTGCCACCTGGTCGGGTTGAGGGACGCGGAGCACGCGGTCTCCGGGCCGATGAGGGGCCCGATCATGGAGACTGCGGTCCTGTCCGAGATCACAAGAACGCTGACTCACCGCGGCGAGGCGCCGCGGGTCTACTTCTGGCGGACGAGGGCCGGTACCGAGGTCGACTTCGTGATCGAGGCCGGCGGGAAACTTGTGCCAATCGAGGTGAAGGCGTCGGCTACGCCGCGCCCGCCGATGGCGAGGCCGATCAGGACGTTGCAGAGCGACCTCGGAGAAGCCGCCGCCCCCGGCTACGTCGTTCATCCCGGCGACGTGCGACTGCCGTTGGGTCCGGGCGCGAGCGCCCTGCCGTTCGGTGAGCTGTAGCTGTAGAAGACCTGGCGAGAGATAGAGCCTTGCATGGAACAAGCCTGTTGCTCTGCGTCAGCGCGGCGCAGACGCCGCGACTCGACTCCTAGCCGGCAGGCGGCAGCAGCATCTGCTCCATCGCGGCGACGAACGCCTGGCGCGACGGCAGGCTGTCGATCAGACCGCTGAGCCGTTCCGCGTCGGCGCCGACGGGGTTATGCACAGGGACGTCGTCCGCGGTCACGCACTCGTAGATCTTGTCCGCCACCTCCTGCGGGTCCTGCGGCTCACCGCCTCCGACGATCGCGGCGAAGTGGTCGCGGAGCTTCCGCGAGTGCTCGACGAGTTGGGGGTCGCCGGACTCGACGTAGTTGTCCGTGTTGGAGCCGAACGCGGTGGTGAGGTAGGCCCCGGGCGCGACGGAAACGACGCGGAGGCCGAGCGGTTTGTACTCGAGCGCGAGCGCCTCGGTGAGTCCCTCGGCGGCGAACTTCGACGACGAGTAGACGGAGTTGCCGAGCAGGCCCATCAGGCCCCCCATCGACGTCACGTTGACGATGCAGCCGGAGCCCCGTTGCCGCATGTCGGGCAGGGCGCGGCGCATCACGTTCATCAGGCCGAACACGTTCGTCTCGTAGATGTCGCGGACGGAGGCATCGGGCGACTGCTCGAAAAGCGCGTTGCTGCCGTAGCCGGCGTTGTTGACGACCGCGTCGATCGGGCCGAACGCGGCGGTGCCCTGCTCGAAGGCGGCGTCGATGCTCCGCGGATCCTTGACGTCGAGCCTCGTAACCAGGACGCCTTCGAGGCCCGTGAGCTCCGCTTCCTTCTCCGGCGATCGCATCGTGGCCACGACGTTCCAGCTGTTGGCTCGGAAGGTGTGGACTGCCAGCTTGCCGAAGCCGCTCGAGCAGCCGGTGATGAGTACGGTGCGGTTGGTCATCTATCTGATCTCCCTTAGGGTTTCTGGTTAGTGACTCAGCAAAGCGGCAGAATGGTAGACGACGAACACCAGAACGAGGAGAACACGAACAATGCAGCGACCCACGATCGGTTTCATCGGACTTGGCGCCATGGGCGAACCGATGGCGGCCCGCCTGCTCGATGCCGGCTTTCGGGTCGTCAGCTCGATCAACCGCAGCCGCGACGCGATCGAGCGGCTTGCGGCGAAGGGGATCGAAGAGCTTGGGACGCCGCGGGAAGTCGCCGAGCGTGCCGACATCCTGATGACGATTGTCTGGGACGAGGAGCAGACCGACCGCGTGCTGTGCGGCGAAGGCGGAGCGTTGAGCACTCTGCGCGAGGGCGCGATCGTCGTGGTCATGAGCACAATGTCGCCCGTCTACTGTCAGGAGCTGGCGCGAGAGGCGGCATCGAAAGGCGTGGAGGTGATCGACTGCCCGGTCAGCGGGCTCGTGGCCGGCGCCAGGGAGGGCACGCTCACCCTGATGGCCGGAGGCGACGCGGCCACGATCGACCGGTGCCGGGAGGCCTTCGACGTGCTCGGCACGACGATGCACTGCGGCGGCGTCGGCGCCGGTCAGGCGATGAAGATTGGCAACAACGCGATCGCGCTTGGCACCTGGGCGCTCGTCCAGGAGGTGCGCGAGGTTGTCGGCGCCTACGGCATGGACCTGGACCGGTTCATGGAGATCCTGAACGTGTCGACGGGCCGGAGCTTCGTCTCGAAGAACTTCCCGATGCCCCGGCGGCGCGTGACCTGGCCGGCCATGCCGGTCAAGGACCTGTCCCTGTACCTGGACGTCGCCACGGAGTTCGACGTCGAGGCGCCGCTGGTGAAGGCGAGTCTGGACTCGGGTCAGCCGGAGGCCTGAAGATACGGCCTTCGACTACGAGGGCGGTTGGAGGAACCTGGGATGAAGTACACGAAGTTGGGCAGTTCCGGTCTCGAGGTGTCCCGGATCTGTCTCGGATGCATGAGCTTCGGCGAAGAGTCGCCGGGGGCTCACGACTGGAGTCTCGATGAAGCTGCCAGCCGCCCGATCATCGAGAAGGCGCTCGATCTGGGCATCAACTTCTTCGACACGGCGAACGCCTACTCGATCGGCTCGAGCGAGGAGATCACGGGCAGGGCGTTGCGGGACATGGCGAACCGCGACGAGGTGGTCATCGCGACCAAGGTCTACTTCCCGGTTCGCCGCGGGCGCAACGCGCGGGGGCTCTCGCGCAAGGCGATCATGACCGAGCTCGATGCGTCGCTGCGCCGTCTGGGAACCGACTACATCGACCTGTACCAGATTCACCGCTGGGACGACCGGACGTCGATAGACGAGACGCTCGGCGCGCTGCACGACGCGGTGACGTCCGGCAAGGTCCGCTACATCGGCGCTTCGTCGATGTGGGCCTGGCAGTTCAGCAAGGCGCTCTACACGAGCGAGATGCGTGGCTTCACGAAGTTCATCAGCATGCAGAACCAGTACAGCCTCCTCCAGCGCGAAGAGGAACGCGAGATGCACCCCCTCTGCGCCGATCAGGGCATCGGGACGATCCCGTGGAGCCCGCTGGGCCGGGGGTTGCTGACCCGCGACTGGGACGAGACGACGCGCCGGTCGCAGAGCGACCCGATGATGGCGAGACGTTTCGACGAGGCGAAGGACCGGCCGATCGTTGATCGGCTGGGCGAGGTGGCGCGGGATAAGGGCGTGTCCCGGGCCCAGGTCGCGATGGCCTGGGTCCTGGCCAATCCGGTCGTCGCGTCGCCGATCGTCGGCGTCACGAAGATGAGCCACCTCGAAGAGGCGGTGTCCGCGCTCGACGTCGAGCTGACCGCTGAGGAGAAGAAGCGGCTCGAAGAGGTGTACACGCCGCGGGCGAACCTGTTCTAGTCTGGGACCTCGCGATGGTCGAGGATCAGAAGCCAGGCAATGCAGGTCCCTCGACCGGGACCGAGGCAGACGAAGCGCCCACTCCGGGCACGGGGGCTGTGATCGGTGGCTTTGCCGGGCTGAAAGCCCTCGTCGGGATCGTCGCGTTTCCGCGGACCAGCTTCGAGATCATCCGCGAGCGCCGGCCATGGGTTGCAGCCCTCGCGGTGATCCTGGCGGTCCTCGCCCTTAGGACGGTGCTCGGGCAGCGGGATTTGGCTGCCATCATGGGAGGCGGGGAGTCGGCCGTGAACCTCTACGGACCCAGCGCGGTCATGGCCGCGGCCGTACTGATCGCGCTGCCGATCGAGGCTCTACTGGTCTGGCGACTGTCACTCGTCTTCGGAGCCAAACTGCCTTTCCTGACGTTGTTCTCACTGATGGTCCACGTCTACGTGGTCGGCCGCCTGGGCAACCTCGTCAGCTACTTGCTGTCGAAGGGCCGTCAGGTGCTTGAACCTCCCGACGCGTCGTCGGGATTCGAACTCGACTTCTCGAATCCGGCACTTCACACCACCGTCGGGGCGCTGCTCGAGGGGGCCGTCAGCCTCGCCGTCTCCCTTTGGACGTTGATTCTGCTCGGGCTGGGTATCGGGGTGGTGGCTCGCGTGTCGAAGTGGACGGGACTCGGTATCGCGGGGTTCTACGCGGCGGTCATGGCCGCTCTTGGGGAGGGGCTCGAAAGAACGAACAGCGTCTTCGTTCAGTCCATCCGCTAGGCGCGGCAGAACTCCGGAGGCAGGCGCTACACGCCGGCGCACCCAGCGTGGGGCTCATGCCGACGTCCTGAACGCCCGGTATGGCACGACGACGAACAGCGGCAGCACGATCAGCGCGATGAAGCCCCAGGCGAGCGTGCCGTAGCCTCTGGCGACGAGGTCGATGATGCCGATCGTGGAGAGGCCGGCGGCGGCCGCGAGGACGAGGACGGCCGTCAGCGCCTTCTGCCTCGGCGTCAGTTCGCCGGAGGCGGGCCTCCAGCGGCGCGGCAGGTCGCCGAGGTTGCGTTCGACGCGGTGGAGGAGCGCGTGAATCGAGCCGACGGCGGTCTCGATCAGCGTCCAGCCGGCGACCAGTCCGAAGATCGCGATCCAGAGGGCCGCGCCGCCGGCACGGCCGTCCGCCGCGGTGCCGATCAGTCGCAGCCAGGGCACTTCCGCGTCCATCACCGAGGCGTGGGGGAACCGCAGGAGGCAGGCCAGGGTCAGTGCGAACGGAATGGTCATCGCCAGGCCGGAGAGGATCCCGGACGTGAAGGTCTCGCTGCGCCGGGTCTGACGGTGCAGGCAGAAGAGGACGGCCGGCACGACGGCGACGTTGTAGGCGACGTACAGGACGGCCGTGATGACGACCTCTCCCGCTCCGGCCTCGGAGCCGGGCGGTGGCGACGCGGCAGTGTCGCCGACGGGCGCCGTCAGCACGAGGACCGAGAAGGCGCAGTAGCCCAGGTACAGGGCCGCGCTGCCCCAGGTCTTCGCCCGCTCGATGAAGCCGGACCCGCGCCACGTGAGGAAGCCGACGCAGGCCAGGGCCAGAACCAGGCTGAGCGGCTTCGGGAACGCGAGGGTCTGCTGGAGGACTTCGCCGATGGCCGCGGTCATGACGGCGATGACCAGCAGCATCATGCTCAGGAAGAGGAGGTCGACGAGCCACCAGAACGGCCCGACCAGGTTCCGGCTCCAGGCCTTGTAGTCGTAGGCGCCGGCCAGCCGCGCCAGTTCGAAGGCCAGCGCCATGACGAGCGAGAAGCAGACGGCGATGATCGCGACCGACAGCCAACCCCAGTTCCCGAAGCGGCCGGCGTACTGGACGACTTCCCGCCCCGTGGCGTAGCCGCCGCCGATGATCATCGACTGCGCGATGATCGCCGGCAGAAGGAGCGTGTGGAAGCGGGTCGGCGCCCTGCCCGGCATGGCCGTTGCCGTCCGCGTCAGTCGCCGGCGCGCTGGAAGCGGATGGGCGAGACGGACGGCTCGAGCGGCACGGCCACGACGTTGATCTTCCCGTCGTTGCCGTAGTCGAAGCGGACCTTGGCACCGCCGCGGCCTGACGCGGCCGAGCTAGCCGGCAGGTCGTAGGGGACGCTCCACACGTCGTAGTGGTAGTGCTGGAGCGGGAACTCGATGCCGGCGACCTGGAGGACCAGGCCGTCTCCGTCCGTCCGCACGGAGGCCTTGCCGTAGCCCTCGTGCTCGTACTCGCCGGCGTGGTCGGCGAGCGGGTGGGAGGGGCTCGTGTCCGGCACCGCTGCGGCGAGGTCCTTCTTCTTCGCCTCCTCGGCCTTCTCCTTCGCCTCGGCTTCGCGCTTGCGGGCCCGCTCAGCCCAGTCGATCGGCTCGAGCCCCAGCATGCGGTCGAACGCGTTGCGCACGACGAGCGCCGGTACCGTTCCGGAGTGCGACGTGTTGGACAACGCGACGACGCCGATCTTCTCGTCGGGCAGCCATTCCATCGCCGAGATGAAGCCGTCGATGCCGCCGCCGTGGCTGATGTGCTTGCGGCCCCGGTAGGTGCTCACCATGAGGCCCAGCCCGTAGGTGGGATCGCCGATCTCCGGGCCGTTCTGCAAGCGCGCCTGGAGCGGGCCGGTCAGCACCATCTGGGGTAGCTGCATGAGCCTGGCCGAGGCTTCCTTCAGGATCTGCTCGTCGCCGACCTTGCCGTAGGCGAGATGGAACCGCACGTAGGCGGCGAGGTCGCGGGCCGACATGTTGATCGATCCGGCCGGCCCGATCGCGTCGATGTTGCGGAACGGCACCCGCTCGATCTCCTCGTCCGCGCCGTAGCCGTAGGAGAAGTCGTCGTCCTCCTGCATCCGGATCACCGAGAAGGTGGCCCGATCGATGCCGAGCGGGGTGAGGACGCGTTCCTGGACGAGTTCCTCCCACGACTTGCCGCCGATCCGCTCGGAAACGATGCCGGCGGTCATGAACATGAGGTTCTGGTACTGGTACCTGCTCCTGAAGGAGGCGGAGGGCTCCAGGTGGTGAAGTCCCGCCAGCAGCTCGGAGCGGCTCCTGCCCGTGGCGTACCAGTACAGGTCGTGACGAGGCAGGCCCGAGCGGTGGCTCAGCAGGTCGACGGCGGTCATCTCGTCCGTCGCCGCCGGATCGTGGAGCCGGAACTCGGGAAGCACCGTCCGGATCGGATCGTCCCAGGCGAGGGAGCCGCCGTCCACCTGCATCGCCAGCAGAGTGGCCGTGAACGACTTCGTGTTCGAGCCGATGGCGAAGAGCGTGTCGGGAGTGACGGGCAGCTTCTCCTCGACGTTGCGCCAGCCGTAGCCCCTGGCGAACACGGTCTTGCCGTCCTCGACGATCGCGACGCCGAGGCCCGGCACCTTCCACTCCTGCATGATGGTCTCGACCCACGGGTCGAAGCCGTCGAGCCGCTCGTCGACGGTGTCGGACCACAGCGGGACGGCGACGAACGTGACGGCGAGCGCCGCCAGGACGATGTGTCTGACTCTCATCCCCAGATCTCCTCCAGAACCCGGCGGAAGTTGCCGCCGAGGATGCCCCGAATGTCGGGGTCCGTGTAGCCCCGCCGGATCAGGCCCTCGGTGAGGTCGAAGACCCGTTGGGGGTGGGCCACTTCCGGGATGTCGATCTGGTCCCGGAAGCGGTACTTGCCCTGCTGGTAGGCGGCCTTGAGCCGCTCGTAGTCCGCCTTCGGCATGTCGTCGTAGCCGTAGAGGTCGATGTCGCTGCCGATGCCGACGTGTTCGGCGCCGATCCGCTTCGTCAGGTAGTCGAAGTGGTCGAGATAGTGCTCGACGGTCGTCGGCTCGTCGGCCTTGACGAACATCCGAATGTTCGTCACGCCGAAGACGCTGCCGGCCTTCCTGACCGCGTCGATGACCTCGTCCGGCTTGCAGCGGACGTGGCCGTCCGCGAGCGCCCGGACGTTCGAGTGGGTGACCAGGACGGGTTTCTTCGAGGCTTCGAAGGCGTCGAGCGAGGTGCGGTCGCCGCAGTGGGACACGTCGACGGCCATCCCGACGTCGTTCATCCGCTCGATGATCGCGACCCCCCAGTTCGACAGGCCGCCGTCGATCCGGTCGGTCGATCCGGTGCCGATCAGGTTGCGCGCGTTGTAGGTCAACTGCGACACGCGCTGGCCGAGCCCGTAGAAGTAGTCGACGTCCTCCAGCGAGTGGAAGTGATCGGCGTTCTGCACGCCGAAGATCATGCCGACGCGGCCGCTTCGCGCGGCCTCGTCGAGGTCCGCGGCTCGAGAGACGCGCAGCATCCGGTGCCCGTTGTGTGCGACGACGCCGTTGACTCCCGCCACCCGCTCCAGGACGGACTCCCTGGCGCCGAAGGGGCCGGTTCCCACCGCGTCGAGAACGGCGTCGATCCCGGACCGGTCGAGATCGTCCCAGAAGGACTCGGGGATGTTCTCCGGGTTGCCGTACCAGGCCCGCATGGTCGACGACGCCAGCGTGAGCGGACTCAGCATGTCGATGACCAGCGAGTCGCCGACCAGGTCGACCGTACGCGTGGAGTACCGCTCCTCGCTCTGGGCGAACAGCCTGTGCCTGCCAAAGGCGAGGTATGGCGCGCCGACCGTCGACGCGGCGAGGAGAGCGCCCGCCCCGGCGCCTTGCCCTAGCAGCGTTCGGCGTGACAGGCGGGTACGCGCGGGGGTCTTCGACGGCATGGCTACCACTCCGTGGTCGAGAGAGTCGGGGTGTAACGGCTACGGGTGCAGAGGGGTGTATACCATCGGCCGGATCATGACCCCCTCATCGTTTGCCAGAACGGTCCCCCTTCTCGCGACGCTTCTTCTCGGCTGCAACCCCGCCACCGACGGGAGCGACGAGGCCGACACGCAGGAGTTCGACGTCGTCTTCCAGGGCGCCCGCGTCATCGACCCCGAGAGGAGGCTCGACGAGGTCAGGAACGTGGGCATCCTCGGCGACGTCATAGCAGCCCTGACTGAGGAGCCCCTCGCGGACTCGCTCGCCGACGGCGGCATCCTGATCGACGCCGCCGGGCTGGTGCTGGCGCCGGGATTCGTCGACCTCCACGCCCACGGCCAGGGTCCGCGGGCGCACGAGTACCAGGCGCGGGACGGCGTGACCACGGCGCTGGAACTCGAATGGGGCGTGCCGGATGTCGGGTCGTTCCTGGACTCTCGACGGGGCAGGTCGCTCGTGAACTACGGCGCCACGGTCAACCACGGCGCCCTGCGGGGCCTGGAGATCGTCCCGGAGGAGGAACGCGCGGACCTTGCGGCGGCCTTCGCGGCTGCCGGCGCCGAGGACGAACCGCTCGACTCCATGCGAGATGCCGCGCAGAGGACGTACTACACGGAACTGCCGCCCGAGCGCTTCCCCGCCATGCTGGAGCATCTGCGGGGCGGGCTCGAGCAGGGCGGCCTGGGTATCGGGATGGCGACCCAGTACTACCCCGGCGCCAGCCGCAGGGAGATCTTCGAGGTCTTCCGGTTCGCCGGCGAGAAACGGGCCACGATCCACACTCACGTGCGCTCGATGAGCATCGACGCGATGCAGGAAGTCCTGGCCAACGCGGTCGGTACCGGGGCGCCGCTGCACATCGTGCACGTCAACAGCATGGCGCTGGGCGAGATCGACACGGTCCTCGACATGATCGACGGCGCTGCCCGCCTGGGGCTGGACGTGACGACGGAGGCGTACCCCTACACCGCCGGCTCGACCAGCCTCGAGTCCTCCATCTTCGACGAGGGCTGGCAGGGCCGCCTGCAGATCGACTACGGCGACCTGCAGTGGGAGGAGACGGGGGAGAGGCTGACGAAGGAGACCTTCGAGCGGTATCGCCGCGAGGGGGGAACCGTGATTCTCCACTTCATGAAGGAGGAGTGGATCGAGACGGCCCTCGCCAACGACTGGGTGATCGTCGCTTCGGACGGCATGCCCTACGCCCCGGGCGCGCACCCGCGGACGGCCGGCACCTACTCCCGGATTCTGGGCCGCTACGTGCGCGAGCGGGGCACGCTCGATCTGATGACGGCCCTGCTGAAGATGAGCCTGCTCCCGGCGGACCGGGTGGCGTCGATGTCCGAGCAGATGAGGCGGAAGGGCCGAATCCAGGTCGGCGCCGACGCGGACATCGTGGTGTTCGACCCGGAGACGGTGATCGACACCGCCACCTTCGAAGGCGGGCTCTCGTTCTCGGAGGGCATCGTCCACACGATGGTGAACGGCGTGTTCGTCGTGCGCGACGGTGAGACCGTCGAGGGAGTCAGCCCCGGTCGCCCGATCGTCGGTCGCTTCGCGCGTTGACCGTCGACACCAGGACCGCGGGCGAAGCCGGGTCGGCGGAGCAGGCCGCCGGCTACCCGTCGCTCGGCGCCGCCAACTACGGCGTCGTCCTCCTGTTCCTCGCCTACGTGCTGTCGTTTCTCGACCGCAACATCCTCTCCCTCCTGGTCGGCCCGATCCGGGAGCAGTTCGGGATCACCGACTTCCAGTACAGCCTGCTCGCCGGCGCCGCGTTCGCACTCGTGTACAGCTTCGCCAGCTTTCCCCTGGGCCGGCTCGCCGACCACTACTCGCGCAGGGTCATCGTCGCCGCCAGCGTCGCCTTCTGGAGCCTGGCGACGGCGGCGGGCGGTCTGGCCAACAGCGTGTCGCAACTCTTCGCTTCGCGGATGGCCGTCGGCGCCGGCGAGGCCGGGCTCGCGCCGCCCGCCTACTCGATCATCACCGACAGCTTCCGCCCGGCCCACTTCGGCTACGCGATGTCCTTCTACAAGACGGGCGTGCGGGTCGGCGGCGGCTTCGCCCTGGTGATCGGCGGCCTGCTCATCGACTACTACACACGCATCGGTCCGATCGATCTGCCGGTCATCGGGACGCTGCAACCCTGGCAGGCGACCCTGGTGACGGTCGGCCTGCCAGGGGTCCTCCTGGCGCTCCTGCTGCTGACGATGGTCGAGCCGCGGCGCAAGGAGCTGGCGGTTTCACGGAGCGGCAGGGAGCATCTGCCGGTTTCCGAGTTCGTCAGGTTCATCTGGGAGCGCAAGCGAGTCTACCTGCCGCTGTTCATCGGCTCGTCGATGCTGGCGATGGCCGGCTACGGCTCGTCAGCCTGGTACCCGGAGTTCCTCGTCCGCAACTACGGCCTGAGCCGCGGCGACGCCGGAACGAGCTACGGGACGATCTCCATCATCACCGGGGTCGTCGGCATCATGGTCGCTCCCTGGATCGCCAACCGCCTCGCGGCGCGCGGCTACAGGGACGCCTACGTGCGTACCCTGCTGGCCACGACCCTGATTGCCACGCCGCCCTCGGTCGCGGCCCCGCTGGTCGGCAGCGCGACGCTCACCCTGCTGGTGCTGATCCCCGGGATGATCTTCTCGGGCGCCTACCTCGGCGTGATGGCGGCAGCGTTCCAGCCGATCACGCCCAACCAGATGCGCGGCCAGGCCACGGCCTTCTACATCTTCCTGACCAGCTTCATCGGCATGGCCTTCGGCACCAGCACGCTGGCCGCTTTCACCGACTTCCTGTTCCAGGACGACGGCAAGGTCCACTACTCGCTCGCCACGATGCAGGCGATCTTCAAGCCGGCGGGCGCGCTCCTGTTCTGGTACTGCCTGTCGGCGTACCGGAAGGCGATGGAGGAGGCGGGGAAGTGGGAGGTGGATTGAGGGAGTATTGACTTGAGCGCCACTGAGTCAATATCGTTCCCAATATGAGAACCATAGCCGTGACCATCGACGAAGCGACCCTGGACCGTGTGGACGAGCTGACGGCGTCATCCGACCGGTACTCCAGTCGGTCTGCGCTGGTGAGGGCGGCCCTGAGTGGATACGTGGCGCGCGAGCGACGGCGGCGTGAGGAGGACCGCGAGCGGCGGATCATCCGAGAGCACAAGGAGGCTCTGGCCGACGAACTGACTGCCCTCGTTGCCGAACAGGCGCCGACTTGAAGCGAGGGGCCATCTACCGAACTCGGGAACGGGTGCCGGAGAGGGGCGGCAAGCCGGGCTTCTACGTCGTCGTGTCTCGACCCTTCATTGCTGAGAACGAGGACGTCTCAACGGTTGTCTGTGCTCCGATCTACCGGGAGCATCTTGGCCTCTCAACCGAAGTGGTCTTGGGGCCTGCTGACGGCCTGCCAACGGACTGCTCGATCCGCTGTGACTTCCTGGCGCTGATGTTCAAGTCGAAGCTCACCGGCTTCGTCGCCGATCTACCGCAGACCAGGATGGCCGAACTGGACGACGCCGTCGCAAGGGCGCTCGGCATCGAGACAGCGCTGAGATAGGAGGTCCAGGAGCGCACGAAGTCCGGAGACGGATTCCGTCTAGGTCGGTGAGGGGCAACGCTGACACTGGTCAGGGCGATGCCTGTCGCGGGCCCCTCACGAAGCTCCCGCCGGCTCGAACGGCAGGATCGTTGAACTGAGGCGGAAAGGAATCGCAGATATGAAGAAGACTCTCGCGTGTTTGCTTGGATCGCTCGCCTTGCTAGCGTTGGTTGCTCCCGCTAGCGGCGACTCGACCTTCGCCGAAACGGGGACGGTACTCCCGGAGCCGGACTTGGCCGCCCACGTAGGCGCGGGCAAGGCGGACTGCGCTTTGGCTCTGATCGGCCTTGGACTCAGTATTCCCGCGATGGGCGCTGGTTTCGTGGGAGCACTTGGATTCTCGTTCTCCTTGCACATGGCCGCGCTCAACTGCATCTGAAGATGGGGATGGAACTGGCAGGGACGCCGTAACCTGAACTCAGGCTGGCGACCTTCGCCGGGGGTGGGCGGATCGTTGGACCGGTCCGCTCACCCTCATCGTCGGAAGGCGGTAGGGCGACGACCCTCAGACGACGAAGGGAAGGATGGATGCGAGAACGAACGAAGATCCTGGTGCAGTTGATCTCCGGTGCGTGCCTTGCGACGCTCAATGGCGGCTTCGTTGGGAGTTGGCTGTGTAGGGGGGAGTCTCGGCATATGGTTCTCAGCGCGGCCGTCGTAGCGCTCGCGGGCTTGGGGATCGTGATTCAGTCGGCGCTCAAGATGGAGGTCAAACAGTCGGATGGCGGCCCCGACCGTGGTGCTCCTGGAGGTTGAGCGAGTGCCGGACGGTTCTCGCAACAGGAAAGGGTGGCTGGCGGCGACGATCCTCACGGTGGTTCGCTTTCGTGCGATGGCTGCGTGGCGGAAGGCGCTGAACGAGAAGGGGAAGATGGTCTTCGGCGGGGCGTTGGCAGTGCTCCTGCTCGTCAACTTCTACTTCGCCATCACGGGTCCGGAACAGGGACGTCGCGGGGAGTTGCCGGTCGATCTGCTCTTCGCGATCGTCACGTTCTTCGTCGTCATGACGCTGTTCCAGTTGGCGCCGCTGGCGCCCTGGTTCGACCGGCGAGCAGGCGTGAGATTCGGCCTGTCGGCAGGCCGGCGAGCCACGTTGACGATCGGAACGAACGCCTTGGGCTTGACGCTGGTGCTGGTCCTGCTCAATGAGGTTCTGGCGTTTGGCCTGTGGGGCGCCGGATGGCCGCGCGGGCGGGAGTGGGTCTTCGAAGGCATGGACGTAGTCGCCGCCTTGAGTGCGATGGTGGTCGCGGGCCCGGTGGGCGCGGTGATTCTCGGGGCACGAGGCAGGCGGCGATGGTTCGGCGCCGGGCTCGGGCTGCTGCTCTTGATCGTCCTGGCGGCGAGCGCCGTCGAGCCGTTGTGGGCCGGCGAAGCGGTATGGGCTCAGGGCACCGTCAGCGGTGGTCGGCTGCTCGCGCTGGTGGCTTTGATCGCCGCGAGTTTCGCTCTGGAGCAGCGGAGTCCGGATGATCGCGGCGGCGGAAGGAAGTGGAACCTCGGCTGGCGGGCACCGGGCAACGAGAGGAAGAGGCGGCCGGCCGGCGGCGATTGGGCATCGGCGGGAGTCTGGTCGCGGCCAACCTTCGTGTTTGCTCTCGCGGAAGCGCGGATGTTGCTTCGCTTCCGCCAGGTACGGCTGAACCTGGTGCTCAGTTGGATCATGCCGGTGTTCATGGCGATCGTACTCAGCGGCGAGGAGCTCGCGGCCGGGGAGGAAACCGGGCACTTCGCTCTCTGGGGGGCCTCCGCGCTCGGGGCCTTTCTCTGCGCGTTCTGGCTTGCTTTCTTTGCCAATCTGCTCGGGTTCACGGCGGATGGTGCACGGCGACTGTCGATGTCGGCCGAGGGAGCGCTCGGCGCCTGCCTGCCCGGGAAGGTGCTGGGTCTGGTGACGGTCGTTGGCGGCCTGGTGTTGCTGCAGATGTCGACCGTCACCTGGCTTCTCGCCGAGCGGATCCCGGTCGCCGACCGTCCGATTCCGTTCCTGATCGCCGCGTCCTCCCTGGTGTGCCTGGCGGGCGCGGGTACAACGGTCTCGATCTGGTTGCCCAGAAGGCCGAAGCTGCACGAGCAGCGCGACCTCTACTCCAGCGTGATGGCGCTGGCGCTGCTCGGTTGCGGTTGGTTGCTCTTCAATCTGGTGGTTGGCGGCGTGGCGGTGGCTGCACGGTTGCTTGCCGGTTCAGGAACCGCGGTGATCGCGCTGACGGTCCTGCTGCTGGTCTCGGCCGGAGGCTGTTCGGCGGTGGTGGGTTTCCTGAGCAGAGGCGACTGGCTGCGACGACGATTGCGGGAATGGGCGGTGGCGCCATGACGACGATGCTGTGCTTCGACTCGGTCGACAAGTCCTACGGCGATCTGGAAGTTCTACGCTCCGTGAACCTGGAGATCGGATCCGGGGTGGAGTGCCTGGTCGGGAGGAACGGCGCCGGGAAAACGACCCTGATGCGCCTCGGCCTCGGGCTGACCGAGCCGAACGGCGGGACGGTACGGATGTTCGGGTTCGATCCGCGCGTCCATCCAGAGGTCATGGCCCGCGTCGGCATCCTGCTCGAGGAGGACGAGCTGTTCGACTTCCTGCGGCCGCTTGAGTTCCTCGACTACTGCGCCGCCTTGTACGGTCTGGATGCCGGCGAGGCCCGCGCGCGCGCCGTCGATCTCCTGGAGGCTCTGGAGGTGCCCGCTTCGGGCCGCCTTTGCCATCAACTCTCTACCGGCAACCGCCGGCAACTTGCGCTGGCGGCGGCGCTGCTGCACGAGCCGGAGCTGCTGATCCTGGACGAGCCGTTCAACGGTCTCGACCCGGTCGCGGTAGCGCGTCTGTGCCGGATGCTCCGGGACTTCGCCGCCAACGGCCGGGGAGTGCTGCTGTCGTCCCACCGCCTCGAATTGGTCGAGGAGATCGCGGACCAGGTCTACTTCGTGGCCGATTGCGCGGTGACCCCCTGGTCGCCGGAACGGGTCAAGACCTGGTACGACGAGTTGAGGGTCGCCGGCGCCGGAGAGAAGCCGCCGGGCGAGTTGACCGGCTGAGCTACTCCTCCACGCGGTAGCGCTCGGCGTCGGCGTCGTAGTCCTCGAACCCGACAATGCGGCGAAGACGCTCGAAGTCCACGGCGTGAGCGGGTAGCTCGCCGTTCGCCAGGGCCTCAAGGGCGTCGAGCATCGCCGCGGAGGCGGCGGACAGTAGCGTCAGCGGGTAGGCCGCGACCCTGTAGCCGATCTCCTCGAGCCGCTCCGGCGGCAGGAGCGGAGTGTCGCCTCCCTCGACCAGGTTCGCCATCTTGGGGCCGGGGACCGCCTCGCAGAACGCGACCATCTCGCTCTCCGACCGCGGACCTTCGAGGAAGAGGATGTCGGCGCCGAGGTCGGCGAAGGCCCGGCAGCGGGAGATGGCCTCGTCGATTCCGTCCGTCGCGCGAGAGTCGGTGCGCGCCATGACCAGGATGTCCGCGCCCTCCTCGCGCGCGTCGACCGCGGCGCGCACCCGCGACATGGCCTCGGCGCGGGAGACGACCCGCTTGCCCCGCGTGTGCCCGCAGCGCTTCGGCGTCTCCTGGTCCTCGATCATCGCGCCCGCGAAGCCGGCGGCCGCGTAGCTCGTGACCGTGCGTTTGACGTTCAGGGCGTTGCCGTAGCCCGTGTCGCCGTCGCCGATCACCGGCAGCCGGGTGGCCGCGCAGATGTTGCGGCCCTGGTCGAGCATTTCGCCGAACGAGATGAGACCCGTGTCGGGCAATCCCAGGCGGCTGGCGGAGACGGCGAACCCGCTCATGAAGGTCAGCTCGAATCCTGCCTGCTCGATGAGCCGGGCGGAGAGTGCGTCGAAGCAGCAGGGCATCACCCGGAGCCCGGGAGCGTCGATGAGGGCGCGCAGCCGCGCCGCGGGGGAGGAGTTCATGCGGCCAACGAACGTAACATCTGCTCTCTAGGGCATCGAGCGGATGACGAGGAGATCCCATGGCTGAGTTCAGCAGGCCTACCCGAGGCCCGATCCGGGGCATCCACCACATCACGGGGCTGGTCGGTTCCGCCGCCAACGACCTCCGGTTCTACCGAGATGTGCTGGGGCTCCGCCTCGTGAAGAAGACCTGCAATCAGGAGAACCCGACCTCCGGGTGGCACTTCTTCTTCGGCGACCGCCTGGGCCACCCGGGAACGATCATGACGAACATCGTCCTCGAGGGCATCCCCATGTCGCCGGCCGTCGACGGTCGCGGCTCGATCACCGACGTGAGTTACTCCGTGTCGCCCGGGAGCCTGGACTTCTGGCGCGAGCGACTGACCGCGGCGGGCTGCACCTGCACCGATCGCCCGGCCCGGTTCGGCGACCCCGTCCTCCACTTTCGCGATTTCGACGGCATCTCGTCGGAACTCGTCGGCTGCGAGGAAGCCCGGGTGCCGGAGCTGGCCGACCTTCCCGGGGAGCACCAGATTCGCGGCTTTCACCACGCCACGATCGCGCCGCGCATTCCCGAGCTGACCCTGCAGTTCCTCGTTCGCGTCCTGGGTTTCGAGGTGGTCGCCACCGAAGGGAGCCGCACGCGGCTCGCGGTAGGCGGCAACGAGCCCGGCAAGCTGATCGACATCGTCGAGCGAGGCGACGGGCCCTGGGGACGGCACGGTCTCGGCGGCCTGCACCACATCGCGCTGACGGTCGACAGCGTAGAGGACATGGAACGGTGGACCCGGATCCTGGCCGGTGCCGGCCTGATCGTGACCGGGGCCCGGGACCGCGGCTGGTTCCACTCGACGTACTTCACCGCGCCGGGAGGCATCAACCTGGAGCTGTCGAACCTCGACCCGGGCTGGACGGTGGACGAGGACATCGACGAACTGGGGACGATCCTCTCGCTGCCGAGGCACCTGGAACCCCAGCGGGAAGCGATCGAGGCCGCGCTGCCTCGCGTCGAGTTCTGACCGGCCGAGCCGCCATGATCGAGCCCTACGATCGCATTCCCTTCCCGGTCTTCTTCCGGGAGACCGCCGACTTCGGCGACGTCTACGGCGGGCCGGGCGGCTTCGTCTTCTTCGACAGTCACCTGCTGCGGCCGCGCGAGCGCGCCTCGAAGACGGTCGTCATCTTCAACCACCCGATCGGCGGCGGCGCCTGGTTGCCGCTGGTGCGGGGACTGGCGGCGGCGGGCCACCACGTCATCTACTGCAACGGGCGCTATCGGGGGAACGACACGGCCCTCATCATGGAGAAGTGCGTGGTCGACCTCGGCCGCACGATCCAGCACGCGAAGGAGGAGTTCGGCTACGAGCGGATCCTGCTCGGAGGGTGGAGCGGCGGCGGCTCGCTGTCGCTCTACTACCAGCAGCAGGCGGAGAACCCGACCGTCACTCACACACCGGCCGACGACCCGTACGATCTGACAGCGGCCGGGCTGATTCCGGCCGACGGCGTGATGCTGCTGGCCGCCCACATCAGCCGCGCCGGAACGCTCACCGAGTGGATGGACGCCTCGATCCTCGATGAGCGCGAGCCGCACCGTAAGGACCCGGAGCTAGATCTCTACAACCCGGACAACCCGAATCAGCCGCCCTACTCGGACGAGTTCCTCGAGCGTTACCGACAGGCGCAGGTCGCCCGCAACGCGAGGATCACGGCCTGGGCGGTCGAGAGGCTGGCGGAACTGAAGCGCGAGGACGGCGCCCGGAAGGAACACTGCTTCGTCGTCCAGGGGACGATGGCCGACCCGCGCTGGCTCGACCCGGCTGTCGACCCGAACGACCGGCCGCCGGGTCGGTGTTACCTCGGCGACCCGGAGACCGTGAACACGGGGCCGACCGGCCTGGCGCGATTCACGACGCTGCGCAGCTGGCTGTCGCAGTGGAGCCTTGAGAAGTCCAACGCCGACGGTCTCGCGTGCGCGGCCGACATCAGCGTTCCCGTGCTGGTCGTCAACAACGGCGCGGACGACGCGTGCACGCCCAGCCACGCGCGGCGGCTCTACGCCGCCGTGTCCCACACCGAAAAGGAGTTCCGCGAAATCGCAGGGGCCACCCACTACTACCTCGGGCAGGGCGACAAGCTCGCCGAGGCGGTGGCGATCTGCGGCGACTGGATCGACCGCTGACCCGGAGGTGCGAACGTGAACCGACGACAATTCCTCAGATCGGGCGCCGCAGCCGGCGTCGTCGCCCTGGTCGGCGGCCCCTCGGTGGTCCGCGCCGCCGACGGGGACGTGCTGCTCGGCTTCGTCGGCGACCTGCTCACCGACCGCGACGACCCGGACGAGGCCTACGCGCCGGTGCGCGATCTGCTTACCGCGCCGGACGTGCTGTTCGGCAACCTGGAGGGGCCGTACTCCGACAGTCCCCGATCGGTGCCCAGCGCCGGGTTGGCCCTTGTGCCGCCGGCGCGCAATCTCGACGTTCTGAGCCGGGTCGGCTTCGACGTGCTGTCGCTGGCCAACAACCACATCCTCGACGGGGGGCGCGAGGCGATGCTCGAGAACCGACAGCGCCTGCACGAGCAGGGGGTCAGTACCTGCGGCGCCGGCGGCAGCCTCGAGGAGGCCCGCGCTCCCGCGATCCTCGAGGCCGGCGGCGTGAAGGTCGCCTACCTCGCCTACGCCTCGGTCTTCCCCCGCGGCTACGAGGCGCGGGGCAGCCTTGCCGGACTGGCGCCGCTCAGGGCTCACAACTTCTACCAGGACCTGATCGACGACGCCTACACGCCGGGCGCCGACCCGCGGGTATCGACCGTGCCCGACAAGGCGGACCACGACAACCTCGCGGCCGACATCGCGGCCGCGAAAGACCAGGCGGATCTGGTCGTCGCCAGCTTCCACTGGGGCGACCACTTCAAATCTCACCACCTGACCGACCACGAGCTGCGCACCGCCCGCCTGTGCATCGACCTGGGCGTGGACATCGTCGTCGGCCATCACCAGCATGTCCTGCGCGGCATGGAGTGGTACCGCGACCGGCCGGTGTTCTACGGACTCGGCCATTTCGTCTTCGACGTCCGGCTGGACCGCTGGCCGGAGGAGATCGTCGCCGCCATGCCGGTCCTCGACGACGATGCGGACTACTACGGCGTGGCGCCGCGCAGGGGCTGGCCGCTGATGCCGCTTCACCCCGAGGCACGGATGACCGCGCTGGGCTACGTCAAGCTCGCGGAGGGGACGCCCTCAGAGTTCGGCTTCGTGCCCTGCCGGCTGAATCCGGAAGGCGCCGTGCGCGCGGTCGATCCGGAGTCAGCCGAGGGCCGGGAGGTGGTGGACTACGTCGATCACGGCTGTGTGAGCCAGAACCTGAACGGCCGGGTCGACAGGACGGGCTACGTCGACGTCGCCGGCCATCGCGGCGTGCGCATCCGGCCGGCGGAGGAACAGACCGGGCGATAGGCCGATGTAGGCTGCTTCCGTGAAAGGCGTTGAAGAGCAGTACCGCGAGGCGATCGGCGGCTGGTCGGGGCGACGGCGAGTCGAGAGGTCGCAGGACCTTCTGTCCGAAGTGCGGGAGATGCTCGCGCGCAAGGTGGTCGCCCGCGAACCGGAGTTGACGCCCTCCGAAGTGAGGAGGCGTGTTGCGGAGCAACTTTACGGGTCGGACCGCGAGACGCTATGCCTGCTGTCGCGGCTCGATTCATGACGGTCGGCGC
Source organism: Holophagales bacterium (assembly GCA_009836625.1). GTDB lineage: Bacteria > Acidobacteriota > Thermoanaerobaculia > Multivoradales > Multivoraceae > Multivorans. Next base: position 31,612 of record VXVC01000007.1, on the reverse strand, counting down.
CCTGCGCCTCGTTCTGGAGGCGGTGGTCACGGTTCTCCGCGACCGGGGGATTCCGTACCACGTCACCGGCGGCTTGGTTTCGTCCTACTACGGCGAGCCGCGGCTGACACAGGACGTCGATTTCGTCGTCCGGCTCGCGCCTTCGGACGCGAGAGTCCTGGCGGAAGACCTGAGCCATGAGTTCCTTGTAGACCGTGAACGGTTGGCCCGGGCGGTAGAAACTAGTGGCATGTTCCAGGCTCTTCACCGGGAGCAGGTGATCAAGGCCGACTTCCACGTCGGCGAGAGCGTTCCGGGAGAACTCGGCCGCAGCCGGACGGTCGAGCTTTTCGAAGGCCTCGACGTGAGGATCGTCTCGAAGGAAGACGCCATCCTGTCGAAGCTGCTCTGGGCGAAGAAGGGGAGTGCCAGGAGCCGGGGGGACGTGCTTGGAATGCTGCTCGATCCGACGCCGACGGACGAGTTGCTGCTCGAGGATCTGGCAGAGAAACTGGACTGCGCTGGCTTGCTTCGGGAGATCCGGTCCGAGGCCGGCCAGCTATGACTGGTCTCCCAGCCGCGGCAGCGGCGCCGGCTCGTAGAGAATCGGGTCCCTGCCGTCGTAGCAGACCCAACACTGGCCGGTCTCGCCGCCAGTCACCGACTCGATCACGGCATCCGCGACCTGCGCCGGCGGCATGAGTCGAAGCTCGGCCTCCCGCACGAAGTCCTCGGCCTCGGGGCCGAAGATCTTCGTGTCGACGGCGGCGGGGCAGATCGCGTTGAGGGTGATGCTGCGCTGGGCGAGAGGCGGTGCGAGCCCGCGCACCAGGCCGACGACGGCGTGCTTGGTCATCGTGTAGACGGGGTCCACTTCCCACGTTGCCAGCCCGGCAACCGAGGCCGTGACGACGATCGCTCCGCCGCCCCGGTTCTCCAGCGCTTGCACGGTCGCACCCACGCCGAAGACGACGCCGTCGATGTTGGCCCCCGTGACGCGGCGGTAGGCGTCCGTCGGCATGGCGGCAATGTCGAAGGCGGGAAAGCCGCCCCCGGCGGCCGGATGGGTCGTCACGCCGGCGTTGAGGTGGACCAGGTCGAGGCCGCCGTGAACCTCGACGACCTCGGAAACAACGCGCGTCCAGGCGTCCCGGTCGCTGACGTCCAGGTGCGCGAACTCGCCGCCGACCGCGTCCGCGACGCTCCGCCCCGCGGCTTCGTCGACATCCGTGACGACGACGTGCGCGCCCCGGGCGGCAAGCGCTTCGCAGGTGGCGCTACCGATGCCGGATGCGCCGCCGGTGACGAGGCAGATTCTCTCTTCGAAGTCAGCCATGGTGCGAAGCCCTCAGAGGATGATCGAGAGATTCTCGCCCATCAGCACGGTGTCGTCGATGATTACCGTGCGCCGCCGCAAGCGGAAGTCGCCGTCGCCGCGACCCAGCAGATCGCGGCGCTGGGCAGTGAGGAAGCTCCGCTCCCGCGGGCCCCGGCTCTTGAAGGCCATGAGCGCCGAGAAGACCTCGATCCCGTCGTCTTCGTGCACTTCTCCCGGCTCGACGTTGCCGACGATCCGGCGGGTGATGGACGGCGGCATCTCGGCCCAGGCCATGCCCGACTGCAGCCGTTCGATCCGCGTCCGGATCCCCGCGTAGTCGTCGTCGATCAGGAAGACATCGGCGGCCTGGGTCAGTTCGCGCTCGACGGTCCAGGCGCCGAAGTCGCCGACGTCGCCCTGCGCGGTGAGGTAGCGGGTCGGGACCTGGTAGCGGATTCCCTCGTCCACCGTCTCGAGCCAGAGGTCGTAGCGCCGCTCGTCGAGCAGTCGGGCCTCTCGGGCGTACCAGAGCTGCAGGTCGGCGAGCAGTTGGGCGTCCACGGGCATCATGCCGACTCCCCGGTCATCTCGCGGACCCAGCGCAGGTAGAAGCCGCGCTGGTTGATGTCACTCGCGGTCAGGCCCACCTCGCCAGGCAGCCCCGCAACCTCCCCTTCGTGCCCCAGGCCCATCGACAGGTTGAGCCGGTGTTTCCGGGCCTGGTGGCCGACCGTGTTTCTCGTCACGCCGGTCCAGTTGGCGGAGTCGTCCTGCTCGAAGGCGCCGGCCGGGCCGAACGCGGCAATCGATCGTTGAACCAGGATGTCCTTGACCCGCTGCGGGGCGTCCCGGTCGACCATGCAGTAGGACCAGAGCTCGACTTCGCCGGGACCGATCGGGTGAATCACGCGGATCGAGTTGAGGATGGGGATCATGCCGAGCGTGGGGAACACGAGGCCGTGGATCGGAAACAGGCGCGGCCTCATCTCGCCGAGGCGCTCCCTCATCTCCCCGGCGATCGATCGCAGGTACTCGTTGACCTCCTCGTCGAAGCCGCCGCGCTCCCCGGGGGAGATGTCCTCGGGAATGACGTCGACGCCGATGCCGTGGCCGAGCTCGGGGCGGATCTCGCGGGCCATCGGGATCGGCGCGGCGCGACTCTCGATCGGTCTCGGCAACTGCGATCCGTGGGTGAAGCCGACGTGGTACTCGTCGCCGACGTGGTTCTCGGCGACGACCTTCCAGTTGGCGGGGATCCGCCATCGCTGAACGCCCAGCAGCTCGGTGCCGCCGGCGCGGCGGTCGAGCAGGATGTCGAGGTACCACGCCATGTTGCCGAGGTAGTCGGCGAGCGGCTCGGCGTCCGGGTCGAAGTTCCCGAAGACGAGCCCCTTGTAGCTCTCGACCCGCGCCACCCGGACAAGGCCCCACTCTTCCTTGTCCAGCTCGCCGTAGTAGAGCTGTTTCTCGCCGGGCGCCGCCAGCAGCTTGCCGTCGCAGGCGTAGGCCCAGCCGTGGTAGCGGCAGTTGAACGACTTCGCCACGCCGCGATCCTCGTGGCAGAGCTGCGCGCCCCGGTGCCGGCAGAGGTTCAGGAAGGCACGGACCTCGCCTTCGAGGGTGCGGGTGACGAGAATCGGCTCCTCGCCCATGTGGGTGCGAAAGAACGAGCCGGGCTCGGGCAACTGGCTCTCGTGGCCGAGCAGGAGCCAGCAGCGGCCGAAGATCCTCTCCTGCTCAAGGCCGTAGAGCGCCTCGTCGGCGAAGATGTCGGGCCGGATCCAGGAGGCGTCGGGCGCCACGCTCCGTTCGATCAGGTCAACGCAGGCGTTCATCGTGCGCCGCCCGACCAGATCAGGCTCGGATCGTCGTCGCCGAGCGCCTCGACCCGGCGCCGCCAGCCGAGGTCCGGCCCGACCAGGGCGATGACCACGACGCCGGCGACCGCCCAGCCGACCGGCCCGATCATCCCGCCGTACGAGCGGCCGACGAGCTGCTCGGCGCCGAACATGTTGCCGACGTGGTTGAGGACGCCGTGGATGAGGATCGCCGGGATGACGCTGCCGCCCGCGGCATTGACGAAGTAGAACGCGACGATCGTCATGCCGATGGTCGACAGGAAGAAGATCAGGTGCCACTGCACCAGGGCGGCCAGAGTCTGCTGGCCGGACAGGATCCCCGGGATCTCCCGCGGGAAGTGCCACAACGCCCAGAGGACGCCGAGCACGACGCAGGCAACCAGGGGCTTGTTCCACTTGCGGACGAGCAGCGGCAGCGCGTAGCCGCGCCAGCCCAGCTCTTCGAGCAGCGCTCCCTGGTTGAGAAAGCCCGCGACCAGGAGGGTCACGACGAAGGTCCGCCAGTCCAGCAGCCCGATGTGGGCGACCGCGTTCTCCACCCTGGCGGAGTCGCCGAAGAGCTGCTCGACGATCAGCAGGCTGCTCACGAAGGTCACCAGGAAGCCGACCAGGATGGCGTAGAGCTGCGCGCCTTCCCTGAGGCTCACGTTGCCCCGGATCGGGCGGTAGAGACCGACCAGGGCCCGTAGCCCGAGCCGCTTCCAGCCGATCCCCACGATCAGCAGCGCGGCCAGCGTCGGCGCGAAGGGGAACGAGAACATGGGCAGCAGGATCGGCATCTTGCTGGCGGCAGCCTGCATGTACAGCAGGACGCTGTCGCCGTGGTGGTGGAGTGTCGGGTGCGCCGCCCGGGTCGCGTCCCGGTAGCCCACGAACTCGCCGTAGGCGCTGTAGTCGGGACCGCGTTCCCCCTGCAGCACGAGTTCGACCGTCATCAGGTAGATCCAGGCCAGCAGGCCGATCAGCACGGCCGCGGCGTAGAAGGTCCAGAAGGGATGGCGTCGGATCAGGTCGCGCATTGGTGTCTTGCCCTCCTCATCGGATGTGCTCGGCGACGGCCGCAATCAGCGCGTGATGCCAGTCGGCGGCCGCGCCGGCTCGGTTGACCGTGCCGGCGAAGTAGATGCCGAGGGACTGGTCGCAGTCCATCTTGGCCCCCCAGGCTCCCGAGTGTCCCCACAGCTCACCGCCCGGGTAGCGGGTGCGGAAGAGGCCGAGCCCGACGCCGGTCCGCGGCTCCGCCAGGCCGGCCGGCCTGGACCAGGCGGTCATCTCGGGCAGGATCCGGCTCGATCCGGGCAGTCGGTGCTCCGCCAAGGCTCGCTGAAACCGCACGAGGTCGTGAGCGGTCGTGACGAGGCCGCCGCCGCCCCAGTCGAAGGAGAGGTTCTTGCCGGAACTCAGCATCGGTATGCCGTAGGCATGGACATCGGACTCGGGCTGACGACGGGGCCCGAGTGGCGGATCGTCCCTGTAGGCGAGGTAGCTGTCCTGCAGATCGCAGGGCGTGAGGATCCGCTCTCCTAGGTTGGCGTGGTAGCTCTCGCCGGTGACCCGCTCCACGAGCAGCGTCAGTAGGACGAAGGCAGTGTCGCTGTAGTGGAACGCGGCGCCGGACTCGGACAGGGCCTCGGTGATGCCCGGCTGCGACAGGTAGAAGTTGACGACGCCCCTCACCTCCGTTGTGTCCCCGTCCGGCAGCCAGGGTGACCACGCGGCCGTGAAGTTTCGGGTCGCATCGCTGCCGATGATCGATCCCGGCGCCGGCCGCCCGATCTCCTTCGAGGTCCCGGAGCCGTCGTCGACGAAAGCGTCGCGGAACCCCGACGTGTGCGACAGCATGTGCCGGAGGGTGACGCCGGCGAAGGCGGGCCGCCCGCCGCGGGTGAGGAGTCGTTCCTGGATGTCGTCGGGGAAGACCTCGAACTCGACGTACCTGGCGTCCACACCCTTGGGGCCGAGAGCGCCTTCGTCCGCGAGTTGAAGCACGAGCAGTGCCGTCATCGATTTGCTGACGCTTGCGGTGTGAAAGCGGTGGTCCGGCGTCATCGCCTCGCCGGTGTCCTCGCGTGCGACGCCTACGGCGTGCTCATAGACGAAACCCGCCGCCGGCGCCTCGATGCGCGCCACCGCGTTCCTGGCGCCGGCCACCAACTGGCCTTCGAGCAGCGAGTCGAGCTGGCGCTCGAGGCTGCTGGAAGCGTTCGTGGCCGGCACGTTCTGCGTCATCCCGGGACCTGCCGGGTGGCGGCCGACAGCCGCGCCTCTCGACGGCGGATGAAGCGCCGGATCACGGCGTGGCGCTCCGCGGTGAGCGGATAGCGGAACAGGACGACGCCGCAGGCCAGCAGGAACACCGGCGCGACCACGCCGACGATGACCTGGAGCCCGAGGTTCGCCGACGCCGTGTTCCCGGAGATCGCCGGGTCGTACCCGACCCAGGTGAGCAGGAAGTAGCCCAGCGAGTAGCCGACCGCGTTCATGCCCTTGTAGATCAGGTGCTGGAGGGCGAAGTAGTTGCCGGTGCGCTGCTTGCCGCTCTTCATCAGGTCGTAGTCGGCGGTGTCCGTGAGCATCGCCATCGGCATCATCATGTGCGGCGCCTGGAAGATGGAGATCGCGGCGCCGAACAGCGCGATGACGAAGAACGGCGTCGCGCCGGGCGGCATGACGAAGATCAGGGGGAAGACCAGGGCCTGACCGAGGGCGCCGAGGCCCCAGGTCCGGTGCTTGCCGAGCCTGATCGCCAGCCAGCCGGTCGGCGGCATGGCTGCGACCTGAACCACGATGACGATGAGCAAGAAGATGGATACGCGGTCGCCGAAGCCCCAGTAGTTCGACAGCGCGATGATGAGCACGGAGTACGAGACGCCGGAGGCGATGTAGTTCAGCGACTCCGCGGTCATCAGCGACCAGAACGGGCCGTTGCCGCGGACGGCCTTGAAGGACTCGACGATCGACGTCTGGGACTGGCCGGCGCTGTGACCGACCGGCGTGCCGATGCAGGCCGCCCCGAGCAGCAGCGGGATCAGCACGATGCCGATCCAGCCGAACAGGGCCATCGTGTCGCGGTTGAACTCGGCCGAGGCCAGGAGTCCGACGGATTCGTGGGCGAGCAGCGGCGGCAGGATGAAGAAGAGGAGGCCTCCGACGAGTAGCGCCGTCGTCAGGTAGAGCGACAGTCGCGAGCGCTCGCTGTAGTCGTCGGAGAGTTCGCTCGACCACGCGCGGAGCGGGATGTTCATGACCGTCATCGCGACGTAGTAGAGGAGCAGGCCCAGCAGGAAGTACCAGTTGCCGGCGCCGGCCGGGGGCATGAAGAAGACCCACATGGCGAGCATGCCGAGGAGAGAGCCCGCCAGGAGCCACGGCTTGCGGCGGCCCCAGCGACCCTTCGTCGCGTCCGAAAGGTAGCCCATCGGCGGATCGGTCAGGGCGTCCGCCACCCGGGCAACGAGCATCGCCGTGCCGATACCCGCAGTCGTCGCCGCGGTGTGCTGGGCGTAGAACGCGGCCAGGACCGCCGGCATCGGAGGAATGAACAGCGCGAGCGGGATCCCCGGGCTGGCGTAGAACAGCAGATGTCGCAGCGGGACCCGCTTGGCCAAGCGTCGTTCTCCTTGCCGTAGTCTGGTTCAGTATAGTCAGAAGTGACCCGCAAGTCAGTTTTTGGCGAGTTGGAGAACGCCGTGCGCATCGACCACATCGAGACCGTCCATCTCTACTTCGAGTACCCGGAGGGGAAGGGCTGGGTAGGGCCCTGGGGCAGGGTCAAGGGCCGCCTCGCTTCGCTGATCCGGGTGCACACCGACGACGGCCGCGTCGGAACCGGCTCGGCCTACTCGCATCCGGAGCTGGTGGAGGTGACGGTCAAGCACCTGCGCCCGTTCCTGATCGGCCTCGATCCGTTGCAGATCGAGAGGATGTGGTGGCGCCTGTTCTTTCGCACCAACTGGTACGGCCGCAAGGGCGTGGCGCTGACGACGATGGGCGGCCTCGACCAGGCGTTCTGGGACCTTCTCGGCCAGCAGGAAGGGAAGCCGGTCTGGGAACTGCTCGGCGGCGAGGATTCCCGTGTTCCGGCCTACGCGAGCGGCCTCCTCTACAGCTCACCCGAGACCGTCGCCGATACGGCCGTCCGCATGGTCGAGAAGGGCTTCCGGCGGGTCAAGTTCCGCACCGGCGTCGACGAGCAGTACGACCGCGAGACCGTCAGCCTGACCCGCGCCGCCGTCGGCCCGAAGATCGACCTGATGGCCGACGGAACCCGGCGCTACAACCTGGAGATGGCGACCTCGCTGGCGCGGCACCTGGTGGAGCACCGGATCTTCTGGTTCGAGGAGCCCTTCCAGCCGCTCGAGATCGACGACCTGGTGGCGCTGAGGCAGGTCGCCGGCCTGCCGATCGCGGTGGGAGAGTGCGAGTTCGGCGTCGAGGGCTTTCGCGAGCTGATCCGCTGCGGCGCCGCGGACATCCTCCAGGCCGACGCCAGCCGCTGCGGCGGCATCAGCGAGCTGAACAGGATCGCGGAGATGACGAAGAACGCGGGGCTCCAGTTCGCACCCCACAGTTGGTGCGATCCGGTGGCCGTCATCGCCAACGGCCACGTCGTGGCGGCCTACCGGCACGGTCTGACCGTCGAGGTCGACCAGACCGGCAACCGCTTCATCGAGGGTCTGCTCGGCGAGCCGCTGACGGTCGAGGACGGACTGCTCGATCTCGGCCGGCGTCCTGGGCTCGGCATCGAACTCGACCCCGACTTCGTCGAGGAGCACCGGTTGCCCGACGTGACGCAGATTCCGGACGGGAACCACGGCGACATGATCTTCGGCTTCCACGCCACCGATCCGATTCCGCCGTACACGACGCTGGACGGGAAACGGCTCGAGTTCTAGCGCCGGCCCGTCTGTTCGACCAGACGCCGAAACCTCGACGACTTCGGCAGCTCCGGATCGCCCCCGAAGGCGGCCCGGTAGATGATGAGACTGTGCAGGTCGACGAAGGAACGCCGCTTTGCCGGCGTGTGGTGCCAGGCGTCGTCGATGCGATGGCGGGCGAACAGCGCCTGGTCCATGCCGTCGCCGAGAGCGTTGACCAGCTCGCGGAGCGGTCCCCGATCCTTCGCGTCGATGCCGAGGAATGAGACCAGGAACGACACGATCCGGTCGGCGATCTCGCGGTTCCGGCGGTTCCAGAGTTCCGCGAACGTCTCCTCGACGTCGGTCATGCGCACCAGGCAGCGGATCATCCCGGAGTTCTTCCGGAACACGTCCGCGTACCAGGCAACGATCGTGCGGACCATGGCGTAGGCGTCCATGTCGAGGTCGAGTTCCGGGAAGGTCGACATCTCGTAGGCGACGTACTCCCGGCACAGCTCTTCGAGAAAGGCGCTCCTGCTGTCGAAGTAGATGTAGAAGGCGCCCTTCGCCACTCCGGCCTGGTTGCTGACCCGGCTGATCATCAGCGAGTCGACGTTGGTCGTCTGCAGCAGCTCGCACCCGGACGCCATCAGGCGAACTCGTGTCCGCTCGCCCTTGGCCTTCCGGAGGCCCTCCTCGGCAGCCAGCGCCTCATGGAAGGCGGCGGGTCGCCGGGCCCTGCCGACCAGGCGCAGACGGGTGGAGGCGTTGGCCTCGGGCATCAGGAGGTGCCGCGGTTGAACACGAAGTAGTCGTACGAGGCCCGCGCGATCTCCGCGATCACCGGTTCCATCGCCGCGTTGGAGGGCAGCCTGGACTCCTTGACGAAGACGACCGAGATCACATGGCCCGCGTCGCCCGGCAGGGTGATGACGCCCACGTCGTTGGTGCTCTCGCCGATCGTGCCGGTCTTGTGGGCGACCGGGGTGCCCGGCGGCAGCGCTCCCGGAATCCGGTTCTCGCCGGTCTGGCAGCGGGCCATGATGTCGATCAGCAGGGCCGAGCTCTTCTCGCTGAGGATCTCCCGCTTCCAGATCTTCCGCAGAAGGGCGGCCATGGACCGGGGCGTCGCGGTGTCGCGTGGATCGGCGTTGAACGTCTCGTTCAGTTCGGCCAGGCGGGCGTCGTCCAGTTGACTCGAGTTCCCTTCCAGAATGAGACGGTTGTACTCGGCCGGCGGCATCGGACTGGCGACGGTGGCGTCGTCCCGGCCGAGCCAGTTCGCGATCAGCGCCCGGGTCGTCCGGTCGACGCGGATTCCCTCGGCGCCGAACGCCTTCATCCGTCCAGTGATGGCCTCGGCGCCGCCGGCCTCGCGAAACAGCAGGTCGGTGGCGATGTTGTCGCTGATCCGCAGCATCAGGCCGAGGACGTTCTGGATGGTCAGGCGGGAGCCCGGCGTGTCGAAGAAGTCGCTGAGGACGCCGTAGGTGGCGACGTGATCGCTCGTCTGCATCGTGATCAGGTCGTCGAGCGAGCGCTTGCCCTCGTCGACCTGCGCGAGGATCTCGACCGCGATCGGCACCTTGTAGGTGCTCGCCATCGGGAACTGGTCGTCGGCGTTGAGCAGTACGCCGCGACCGGACTCGAGGTGGATCGCGGCGACTCCCACCGTGCCGAGGCTGGCTTCGGCGAGGCGTTCGATCTCGGCACCCAGATGCTTCAGGCCGGGATCGTCGCCCAGGAGCTCGAGACGCTCGGAGGCCGAAGCTGGTGCGGCGGCCAGGGCGAAGATGGTGCATGCGATAGGCAGCGCGCGCAGGAACACGGACAGGCGGGGACGGGAGAGGTGCAAACGGGACATCGGATCTCCTGATGATCAGGCGCCGCTGGCGAGGCCGCGGCGCCGCGGCTGAAAACTGGTATACGACTGTAACCAAACCGGCAGGGGCCGGGGAGCGGAGCGCGAGCCGGCCACGGATGAGTTCCAGGGACCTTGGGAGGAATGAGGAGAATGGAGATACGAGGCGCCGTCCTGCGGGTGGCGATAGTCGTTGTGCTGGCGGGGCCGGCCGTTGCCTATGCGGCGCAGGACGAGGTGCCCACCTCGGCCTACGACCGCGCGGCGAAGATGCTTGGCGTCGCGTCGCTGATCTTCAACGAAGCGGTGACGCCGCACTGGATCGGGGACAGCGAGGCGTTCTGGTACCGCAGCGACGACCGTGACGGCCACCGATTCTGGCGGGTCGAGCCGCTGGCGAGCGACGAGCGGCGGCGTCCGGCCTTCGATCACGCCCGGCTGGCGGCGTCGCTGAGCGGGCTTCGCGACGTGCCCGCGGAGCCCCTGGCGCTGCCCTTCGAGACCATCGACCTGTCGAAGGACGGCGAGGTGTCCTTCCAGATCCCGGGCGAGAAGGGGCCCGAGTCGTTCCGGTGCACGGTGGACGGCGTCGAGTGCTCGCGCGTCGAAGCGCCGGCCGCCCCGGTGGAAGAGAAGGACGAGAAGGAGGAAACCCCGCCCTTGCCGTCTCCCGACGGCGCGTACAGCCTGCTCGTACGCGATCACGACCTCTACCTCGTCACTACCGAGAGCGGCGAGGAGCGCCGCCTGACCGACAACGGCGTGCCGTTCCACGACTACGCCTCGCACCCCGAGGCGCGCACCTCGACGATCACCGAGAAGCGCGCCGGCATCGTGCGCCCGCCCTCGGCTCTCTGGTCGCCCAATGGCAGGACAGCTCTCACCGTGCGCCTCGACCAGCGCGAGGTGGGTGAGATGCACGTCCTGCAGACCACCGATCTCGGCGACGGCGCCCGGCCCGTCCTGCACACCTTCCGGATGCCGATTCCCGGTGACGAGGGCGTGCCGTGGAGCGAGCTCCTGCTCGTCGACGCCGAAAGCGGCACGGTGCGGCCGGTCGGCACCGAGCGGGTCCACACGCCCTTCATGGCGCTGGCCGACCTGGGCCAGCTCTGGTGGAACGACAACGGCTCGAAGGCGTACCTGCTGCGCCGGCCTCGGGGCGCCCGCTCGATGCAGCTCGAGGAGATCGACGCTACGACCGGTGCCGCGCGGACGCTGGTGACCGAGACCTCCAGACACCACGTCGAGCCCGTCCTCCTGATCGGAACAGGCACGCCCAACATCCGGGTACTCGAGAGCGGCGAGGTGCTCTGGTACTCGCAGCGCGACGGCTGGGCGCACCTCTACCTGTACGGCCCCGACGGCGGTCTCGTCCGCCAGATCACCCGGGGCGCCTGGGTGGTGCGCGATCTTGTGCACGTCGACGAGGCGACGCGCACGGTCTACTTCACGGCCGCGGGCCTGGGCCCTGCCGTCGATCCCTACCTGCGCACCTTCGTCCGCGTGTCGCTCGACCGTACGACGTCGCGCCCGGAGATCCTCACGCCCGAGCCCGGCGACCACACGGTGACGGCCTCGCCCGGCGGCAAGTCGTTCGTCGACCAGTGGTCACGCATCGACCAGCCGCCGCAGTCGCGGGTCCTGCTGCCGGACGGCCGCGTGGCCGTGGAACTCGAAGTGGCCGACTTCGAGTCGCTGGTGGAGCTCACCGCTCTGCCGGAGCCCTTCACCGTCAAGGCGCGGGACGGCAAGACGGACATCTACGGCAACGTCTTCTTCCCGCCCGGTTTCGACCCGGAGGACGTTGACGCGAGCTACCCGGTGATCGACGGTATCTACCCCGGGCCGCAGGTGCATCGGGTGACGAAGAACTGGCATGACCCGACGCTGTTCCTGAGCTACGACCTGGCGCTGGCGCAACTCGGCTTCGTCGTGGTCACGGTCGACGGCTTCGGCACGCCGCTGCGCTCGAAGGCCTTTCATGCGCGCTCGGAGGGGAACCTGCAGGAGGCCGGCGGTCTCCCCGACCACCTGGCGGCCATCCGTCAGCTCGCCGTCCGGTATCCGCAGATGGACCTCGACCGGGTCGGTGTCTACGGCCACTCCGGGGGCGGTTTCGCCTCGGCGCGCGCCATCTTCGCCTACCCGGAGTTCTACAAGGTGGCGGTGTCGTCGGCCGGCAACCACGACCAGCGGGGCTACATCCAGCTCTGGGGCGAGTCCTACCACGGCGACCCGGCGACGGAGAGCTACGAGGAGCAGGCCAACGCCTCGATCGCCCACCAGCTCGTAGGCAAGCTGCTGCTTGCCTACGGCGCCCTGGACGACAACGTGCCGCCGGCGCTGACGCTGCAGGTCATCGAGGCGTTGACGAAGGCGAACCGGGACTACGACCTGATCGTGCTGCCGTCCGGCAACCACGGTTTCATGTCCGACCCGTACTTCCTTCGCCGCAGTTGGGACTACTTCGTGCGCCACCTCGCGGGTAAGGAGCCGCCCGCGGACTACCGCCTGGCGCCGCCCGGCTCGTGACGCTCATCCTGGGGCACGACGCGATGTTGACTACGACTCGGCCGGCCCTCTGCGCCGGCGCACTGCTCGTCCTCTTCGGAGGGCTGGCGTGCCAGTCCGAAGAGAACACCGTCGGCGTGGTTCTGGAAACCGCTCTCGGCGAGATCGAGGTACTGGTCTACCCGGACCGCGCTCCCATCTCGGCCAACAACTTCCTGGCCTGGGTCGCGGGCGGGCACTACGAGGGCGCGACCTTCTACCGGGTGACCCGCCCCGACAACACGACCGGGCCGAGCCCGATCCAGGTGGTCCAGGGCGGACTCCTCGGTGAGACCCTGCGGAGGGGAGAGTCGTCACCTCCCGGGGGCGGGCCGATACCGCCGATCGCCCATGAGACGACCGACACGACAGGCATCCTCAACGAACGCGGCACGATCGCCTACGCGCGGCTCGAGCCGGGAACCGCCGACTCGGAGTTCTTCTTCAACGTCGCCGACAGCCCGGCGCTCGACACCGGCAACACGACGCGCCAGCCCGACGGCCAGGGCTACGCAACCTTCGGGCGGGTGGTGCGCGGGATGGAGATCCTCGAGGAGATTCAGGGCCTCCCGACGCTCGCGGAAGCCGGGTCGGAAGTGACGCGCGGCCAGATGCTGGAGCAGCCGGTCGTGATCCGAAGTGCGCGAGTGCTGGGGGATACAAAGAAGGGGGACCCCGAATGACTGCAGAGTTCGCTTCCGTACATCTTGCATCCCTTGGTGCCGTCCTGCTGGGACTGATCGCCGCCGCACCGGCGCCCGCGCCAGCCCAGGACGACGGCGACGCCACCGTGATCCACTGCGGCAAGCTCCTCGACGTCGAAGCGCGGGAGGTGCTCGTCGATCAGCGCGTCCTCGTCGTGGACGATCGCATCGCCGCGATCGGGCCCCGCGTCGACGCGCCCGCCGGCGCGGAGAGCGTCGATCTATCGAGCCACACCTGCATGCCCGGCCTGATGGACATGCACGTTCACCTGTTCATCGACCTGACCGGCCGCACGCTCGACGAGGCGGCGCCCACCCAGTCGAGCGCGTACAACGCGCTGATGGGGCTGCGCAACGCCCAGAAGCTGCTCAGCATCGGCTTCACGACGATCCGCGTCCCCGGCGACATGGACTACCACTACGCCAACGTCGAGCTGCGCGACGCGATCGAGCGCGGCTGGTACCAGGGGCCGCGGATGAAGGTGGCGCCGCACACGATCTCTCCGCTCGGCGGTCACGGCGACTTCAACTCCTACGCTCCCGACCTTCCGCACGAGGTCACCGGGCCGTTCATCGCCGACGGAGTCGACGAGGTCAGGCGCGCGGTGCGGCGCGAGATCAAGTACGGCGCCGACTGGATCAAGGTCATGGCGAGCGGCGGCGTCATGTCGCAGCACGACGACCCCGAGGTCGCCGCCTACACGGCCGAGGAGTTCCGGGCCTTCGCCGAGGAGACCCACCGCCACGGCAAGAAGATCACCGCCCACGCGCACGGCGACGCGGGCATCCGCGCGGCGGTCGAAGCGGGCTTCGACTCGATCGAGCATGGCACGATGATGGAGGCGGAGACCGCCCGGCTGATGGCGGAGAAGGGCACCTACTACGTGCCCACGCTCTACGTCCTCGACTGGATTCTCGAGCGCGGCGCCACCGGCGGGATCACGGCAGACAACCTCGCCAAGGCGGAGCTGGTGACAGCCAGGCACAGCGACTCGGTGAAGATGGCGGCCGAGCGCGGCGTGAACCTGATCATCGGTTCCGATCCCATCTTCCCGATGGAAGAGTCGATCCGCGAGTTCACTTCGCTCGCCCGGCGGGTGCCGGACAACTGGCTGGTGCTGCGCGCCGGCACGATCAACCCGGCCCGCATGCTCGGACTGGAGGGCGAGATCGGCACGCTGGCCGTCGGCAAGCAGGCCGACATCGTGGCGTCGCCGGGGAACCCGATCGACAGGATGCAGAACATCGAGAACGTCACCTTCGTGATGAAGGGCGGCGTGATTGTCCGCAACGACTGACCGGTGCCGCGCTAGCCGCCCCAGACTTCCTCGAAGACGCGGAGGTAGTTCTCGCCGAGGAACTTGCGAATCGTCTCGTCGCCGTGGCCGCGGCGGACCAGTTCCTCGGTGATGGCGGGGACCTTGCCGATGTGCTCCAGGCCCTCCGGCGCGAGTTCGAGGCCGTAGTGGTCGCTGCCCAGGCCGATGTGGTCGGGGCCCATGACGTCGAGCGCGGTCTCGATGTCGTCGACGACTTCGGAAAGGTTGCGATGGGTGATGTGGATCAGGCCCAGCACGCCTCCGTTCTCGGCGAGCGCCTCCAGCATCTTCCGGTCGCGCGGCAGTTCGAGGCGGGTTCGGGGAAGGGTGCCTCCGCCGAGGCGGGACTCCGGATCGCTGTTGGGGAACATGGTGGGCGTCGTGTGGGAGAGGATGACCGGCCGGTCGATCCGCTCGAGGATCTCCCAGTAGCCGCGCTCGCCGATGTGCACGAGGTCGACGACGATGTTCAGTTCCGCCATGCGGTCGATGAGGGCCTTGCCGGCCGCCGTCAGCCCGCCCTGATCGTCGGCGGCCCAGCAGCCGTCGGCGTAGATGTTGCGGCGGGTGTGGGTCAGGCTGGCCACCCGCAGCCCGAGCTTGTAGTAGAGGTCGAGGAAGCGCGGGTCCGCGCCCAGCGCCTCGCAGCCCTCGAAGGAGAAGACGAGCGCGACGCGGCCGTCCTGCTTCGCCTGGCGGATCTCGGCCACCGAGGTCGCAAGCACCAGGTCGTCGAGCCGTTCGACCTCGTGGTGCAGGTTCCAGGTCATCTCGAGCCCGCGATGCAGCGGGTTGTTGAGCTGCTCGTCGTCGAGGTAGACCGCGCAGAGCTGCGAGGTGATGCCGCCTTCCCGCCAGCGCCGCAGGTCGTACTGGCCCATGCAGCCGAACCAGACGGTGTGCGCCGACATCCCGAACAGGGCGAAGGGGCCGATGTCGAATCCGAGCGGCGGCTGCCAGCCCTCGGAGTCGGGGAGTTCGATCCCTTGGTCGAGCTTCACCTTGCCGTCGCTGACGGGAATCAGGATGTCGCAGTGACCGTCGATCACGATCGATTCGCGGTGAAGAGCGGCCGCCCGCTCGGGGATCTCCATCGGTGTTCTCTCCTGATTCCGGCTGTTGGCTGCGGCGGTTCAGTGCGACAGCGCCAGGCCGCTGAGCAGGGTGGTCGCCGCGGCGTGCCGCTTGCCGTCCTCACCGATCGTCGCCCCGACGACGTAGCCGCGCGGCGCCCGCGACTCGATGCCGGCCGGCACCACCTTGATCTGGAGCCCGAGCCCGCGCGCCGCCTCGATCAACTCGGGCGAGAAGTCGCCTTCGATGACCTGTGTGCTGGGTGAGCCCAGGGGCCCAAAGGCCGGCAGGTGCGGCGAGGGAGCGTCGATCGCTTCCTTGATGTCCATCTCCCAGTCGAGCACGTTCAGGAGGACGCTGATCGTTTTCTGGTGCAGCCCGGAGCCGATGGAGGCGAGGGCGGCCACCGGCTTGCCGCCCCGCAGAACGATCATCGGCTCGGTCGGGTCCGGCAGCCGCTTGCCGGGGCCGGTCTCGGCGATCAGCGCCTGCTGGAAGGCCGCCGAGTCCGGGATCGAGATGCCGTCGACGAAGATCGCCGTGTCGCCCCAGGCCGCCGTGTTGATCGTGTGGACGACCGCGGCGACGTTGCCGTACGCGTCGATGGCGACGATGGCGTCCGAGTGCTTCGGATCGACCGGCGCGGGAACCTTGACCAGAGGAGGAATGCCCGACTGCATCCTCTTCCAGAGACCCGCGGCGTTCTCCTTGCTGGTTCTGCCCTCAAGGGTGGCGTCGAGGTCACCGTACAGCGTGCGGCGCATCGGCTCGGGCAGGAAGACGAGGCTCATCAGGTTGGTCATCTGGTTGACCCAGAAGAAGGCCTCCGGCGATTCCGCGTAGTGACCCATCTCGCGCAGCCCGGCTGCCTCGGAGACGTTGAGCACCTCGGCGACGTGGACGCCGCCCTGCGCCGGCAGGCCGTGGCCGTAGACGTCGAAGCCGTTGTAGGTGGAGTGCACCGGTTCGGCGACGAGGGCCTCGTAGCTCCGCATGTCTTCCATCGAGAGCTTGCCGCCGTCGCGCTGGACCGCCTCGACCAGCCGCTCGGCCCAGGGGCCGCGGTAGACGTAGTCGATGCCCTGGTCGGCGACGGCGCGGAGAGTCGCCGCGAGTTCCGGCTGCCGGAGCAGGTCCCCTTCGCCGAGAAAGGCGCCGTCATCGTCGGTGAAGATGCGGCGGGTCGCGGGCAGGCGGGAGAGCGCCTCCTCGCGCATCTCGATCATGCTCGTGTGGATGGCGCCGAGCAGGACGCCGTTCTCCGCGTAGTGGATCGCCGGTTCGAAGAGGCTGGCCCACGGCAGCTTCCCGAAGCGATCGTGCGTGGCGCCGAGGCCGCCGAAGAAGCCCGGCACCAGGGCGGTGCGGCCGCTCGGCTGGTGCTTGGCGCCGATCGTCGTCGACGTCGGGATCGTCATCGGCTCGGTTTCGCCGCGGACCGTGTCGTAGGCGCCGTTGACGTTGAACACCTCGCCGCTCTCCGCCTCGTAGTAGACGAGGTTGAAGATCCCGGCGTAGCTCACCCAGGCGCCGCCGGCCAGGGAGATCTGGGTGAGCGCGGTGGCGATCACGGCGTCGGCGGCGGTGCCGCCCTGACGGAGGACCTCGAGACCGGCCCTGACCGCAGCCGGTCCGGTGGTGCCGCTGATCACGCCGTTCTCGCCTTCGGCCAGTGGCTTGTCCGTCTCGAAGAAGGCGTTCAGCTCCTCGAGCGCCTCGCGGTCGCTCCAGTTGGCCGGGCTGAGGTCGACCGTCGCCTCGTCGGCCGCGCCGGCGAAGGCGGCAGGCGTGGACAGGACGAACCAGGCGGCGAGGCAGAGTGCGCGGAGCCTTGTCTTCTTCATCGTGTTCTCCTCAGGTGCGGGAAGCGGCTAGCGGAGCTTACGCCGACCGCGACCTCGTAGCGTGCATCCAGCGCACGAGCAGCGGCGTCAGCGCGCCGAGCACCGCCGCAACGAGCAGAGCCAGCAGCCCGATTCTGGTGTAGACGCTGCCGTACACAGACAGCGCCGCCTCGAAGTCGGCCACCTCTCCGGCGACCGTCGTGGCGCTCGTCAGCCGGGCGATCAATCCCGAGATGTAGCTCGACGCGGCGTAGGCGAGCATGAACGAACCCATCATCGTCGAGACGATCTTCTTCGGCGAGAGCCGGGTCACCATCGACATCCCGACCGGCGCCAGGCAGAGCTCGCCGGTCACCATCAGCAGGAAGGTGAGGGCGAACCAGATCAGGGCCACCTTGCCGTCGTCCGGCCTCAGGGCGCTGCCGAGGACCAGTACAAGGAAGGCGAGACTGATCTGCACGATCGCGAGAACGAACTTGACGGGTGTCGAAGGCTCCCGGCCGCGCCGGCCGAGCGCGATCCACAGCCAACTGAACAGCGGCGCCAGCGCGATGACATAGATCGCCGGCAGGGATTGCAGCGTGGAGGCCGGAATCTCGAAGCCTGCGAACTCGCGGTCGACCATGCGGTCGGCGAAGAGGTTGAGCGAGCTGCCCATCTGCTCGTAGAAGGCCCAGAAGCCGATCGTGAAGGCCACCAGGACGGCGCAGGCCAGAAGCTGGTCGCGCTCCGTGCGATCGCACCGTCGCAGCGCGTAGTAGAGGACGAAGAGGCCGAGCGCCGCGCTGGTGGCCGACAGCAGGCCGCCGACGACCGGCGGATGCTGGAGCACCCACCAGACACCGCCGACCAGGCCCAGGCTCGCGAGGTAGATGGCGGCTTCGCGGGGGAGTCCAGGGAGCACGCGCTCCTTCAGCGCCTCCGGCCGAGGCGGATCCGCGTGGCCGCGGAGGTACTTCTGGCCCCTCAGGTAGAGCAGCAGTCCTGCCAGCATGCCGACGCCGGCGAGACCGAAGCCGTAGCGCCAGCCGTACGTCTGGCCCAGCCAGCCGCAGAGCAGGGGAGCGACCGCCGCGCCCAGGTTGATCCCCATGTAGAAGACGGTGAAGCCGGAATCCCGGCGCGAATCGCCTTCCTCGTAGAGGGCGCCGACGACCGTGGACGCGTTCGTCTTGAGGAATCCCACGCCGGTCGCGATCAGCGCCAGCGCCAGGTAGAACAGGCTCAGGTGGAAGTCGCTGCGTTCGACGACGAGCCCTCCGGCGGACGAGACCTCCGTCGCCGCCGGTCCCTCGATCGTCATCAGGAAGTGACCGGCGACCAGCAGCAGGGCGCCGAAGGTGACCCCCTTGCGCGGACCGAGCCAGCGGTCCGCCACCGCGCCGCCGAGCACCGGCAGCAGGTAGACCATCGACGCGTAGGCGCCGTAGAGCACGAAGGCGCGGCTGTCGCTGAAGAGGAAGTGCTGCGTCAGGTAGAAGATGAGGAGCGCCCGCATCCCGTAGTACGAGAAGCGCTCCCACATCTCGACCAGGAAGCAGACGCCCAGTCCGGGCGGGTGGTCGCGGAAGACCGGGATCCTTCGCCAGAGGCTCATGGTCGGAGCACCCTACAGTCCAGGTGCCGGTGCCGCCTTCCGACCCGGAGGAGAGGGTCCCCGGGGCCGCTCGCGCTTTCTTGGTGCAAGCAGGGTCGGCGCTCGCTTCGGTCGGCTGCGCTCCGCTTGGGCGCCGGACGATGAGGGGGCGTCGGGCGTCGCTTGCCGACAGCCCCCGGGAACCCTCTCCTCCGGCCCGGAAGGCTGGAGGGCGTCGCGGACGAAGCGGCCGGGACGTAAACTCGGCATCGCAGCATTCCACGGCGAAGGGAACGGACGACTTGGCAAACAAGGTCGCAATCGTCACCGGCGGCGGGAGCGGGATCGGCCGCGCGGTGACGCATGGGCTGGTCGATGACGGCTACCACGTGCTCATTGCCGGTCGCCGCGAGGATCGCCTGATCGAGACGAAGAGCGGCGCGCGCGATCCCGGGAAGGTCTCGGTAGTAGCCGCGGACATCAGCACCGTGGAGGGTGTTCAGGCGGTGTTCGACCGCCTGAAGAGCGCGTTCGACCGGCTGGACCTGCTGTTCAACAACGCCGGCACCGGCGCGCCGCCCTTGCCGATCGAAGACCTGACTCTCGAACAGTGGAATCGCGTGGTCGGCGTCAACCTCACCGGCGCGTTTCTCTGCACGCAACGGGCGGTCAGGCTGATGAAGGAACAGGATCCCCAGGGCGGACGCATCATCAACAACGGTTCCATCTCCGCGCACGTGCCGCGCCCGAACTCCGCCCCGTACACCGCCACCAAGCACGCGATCACCGGGCTCACGCGGTCGACCTCGCTGGACGGCCGCAGGTTCAACATCGCCTGCGGGCAGATCGACATTGGCAACGCCTACACGCGAATGACCGCGCGAATGTCCGAGGGCGTGGCTCAACCCGACGGCAGCACGAAGCCGGAACCCACGATTGACGTGCGCGCCGTCGTCGACGCGGTGCGCTACATGGCCGCGCTCCCGCTCGACGCGAACGTGCCCTTCCTGACGGTGATGGCGAACCAGATGCCGTTCATGGGGCGCGGTTGAGGTCCCCGTAGCCATCAAAGGCCGAACCTGTCGAGCAGCGCCGTCGGTGAGGGCTCCCGGTCGATGAGAGCGCGAAACAGCTCGGCGGCCGGCGCGGTGCTTCCCGCTTCCAGAATCGTCTCGCGATAGCGGTCGGCGACCTGCGTGTCCCACAGCCTGCCGGGCGCCCGCTCGAACGCACCGGCGGCCTCGGCGGCCAGGACGTCGGCCCAGAGGTAGGAGTAGACGCCGGCGGCGTAGACCTCCTCCGAGAAGGTGTGCACGGCGTGGGCGACCCGCAGCAGCGGCTCGACGGCTGCCGGTACGCCGAGTTCGGACAGGACCTCTTCTTCCACCGCCATGGCGTCGATGGCTCGGCCGTCGGCGAGCTGGTGGAGCCTGAGGTCGACGATCGCGGTTGCCAGGTACTCGAGCGTGAGGCTGAAGATCCGGTCGTAGCGCAGCGCCTCGTCGAGCGAGGCGACGAGTTCTTCGGGCATCGGTTCGCCGGTCCCGACGTGGCGAGCGTGCCGGGAGAGCAGTTCCCGATCCCGCAACCAGCGCTCGTTGAGCAGCGCGGGCAGCTCGATGAAGTCCCATTCGACGGCGAGGCTGCCCAGCGACGGATAGCCGGCCCGGCAGAGGAGCATGTGCAGCGCATGACCGAACTCGTGGAAGAGCACGTTGGCGAGTTCCCAGACGAGGAGCGCGGGCTCGCCGTCCCGCGGCCTGGGCAGGCTGGATACGACCACGGTGTGGCCGCGGCTCGGTACCGGGTGAGAGGAGCGAGCCTGCAGTTGCGCCTGCCACGAACCGGGCGATTTGCCGTCCCGCTGATGGAGGTCGAGCCAGAGCACGCCGAGCGGGTCGTCGCCGCGGTGGACCAGGAACGCCTCGACCTCGGGATGGTAGGCGGGCGCATCGTCAAGCCGGCGAAAGCGGAGACCGTACAGACGCTCCGCGCTCCAGAACAGGGCCGACTTGACGGCGTCGAGGGACAGGTAGGGGCGTACTGCGTCGGCGTCGAGACCGAAGTGCGACTGCCGGTACCTCTCCGCGTAGTAGAGGCGATCCCAGGCCTGCAACTCCCCGTCCAGCCCGTCCGCCCGGGCCAGTTTTTGCAACTCGGCGAGCTGTCGTCGCGTGGTGGCTTCGACGGCGCGCCAGACTTCCAGCAGCAGGTTGAGCGCGGCCTGCGGGTTGGCCGCCATTCGGGTGTCCATCGCCAGATCCGCGTAGGACGGGTAGCCGAGCAGCCGGGCCTTCTCTCCGCGCAAGCGGAGAATCTCCGCCATCACCGGCCGGTTGTCGTGCTCGCCGTCGTTGGCGCCGCGGCCCATCCAGAGCTTCCAGACGCGCTCGCGCAGGTCGCGGCGCCGCGATCGTGTGAGAAAGGGCCACACCATCGGACGCTGGATCGGCAGGGCCCACTGTCCCGGCCGTCCGCGCTTGTTGGCGGCGCCGGCCATGGCGGCGCGCTGCTCGGCGCCGAGGCCATCGAGATCGTCTTCGTCGGCGAGCCAGAGCACGAGCGCGTCCTGCTCGGCGGTCAGATTGCGCATGAACCGCACCTGGAGCTCTGAGAGGCGCGCGTTCACCTGCGTCCAGCGCGTCCGGGCCTCGGGTTCGAGACCGGCACCGCGGAGACGAAGGCGCTCCCGAAGCACTTCGGTGAGTCGCCGCCGCTCCGCCGTCAGGCACTCCTGCTCCAGCACCGCGGCGATGCGCTCCAGCAGGTCGCGCTGGCCCGCGATCTCGTCCTCCAGCGCCGCAAGCCGCGGCGCCATCCGCTGGTGCAGCGCCAGCATCTCTTCGCCCGATCCGGTGCTGGCCAGATGCCTCAGCAGATTCCCGAGGCGCGCCAGCGGTACGGCACTCAGCTCGAGCGCCTCGACCGTGTTCTCGAACGTCGGCTGCCGCTGGCTACTTGCGATCGCGGCGACGAACTCGCGACGCTCGTCGAGGGCGCGTTCGAGCGCTTCCTCCAGGCTGCGCGGTTCGAGTCGCTCGAACGGCGGCAGACCGACACCAATGCCGGCTACGTCCGGCCAGGGCTCGAGCAGCGAGGCTGCTTCGGTACCGGCGGCCACTTCAGGATTCGATCTCGCGCGCGGCTCTGCGCTCGATCGCCGCGATGATGACGGCATGTCGTCGACGGTCGATCGGGAAGCGCCAGATCCACATCGCGGCAATGCAGAGGAACGCCGCCGGCAACAGCGAGAACGCGAGCAGCAGGCCGAACCGGCCGCTCGCGCTCTGGGTCGTGACCGTGGCGTCGAAGCCGAACGTTCCCGCGATCAGGAGGCCCAGCGCGGCGCCGATGCCGACGTTGATCTTCTGCACCATGGCGTAGAAGGCGAAGTAGCTGCCGGCATGGTCGTCGCGAAACCGCAGGCGTCCGTAGTCGACGACGTCCGCCAGCACGGCCGGCGCCGCCACCGCCTCCACCACGATCAGGGCGTTGACGACGAGCAGGGCCGTGATGAGCAGCAGCGCGGCGTTCTCCCCCGGGCCGATGAAGTAGTAGCTGAGCGAGGCGACGCCGGCGCCGACGTAGCCCACTGCCCATGCCTGTTGCTTGCCGAAGCGGCGGCAGAGCGTGCCCCACACCGGAGTGGCGACCAGGCTGATCGGAATGCTGATGATCATCACCACGGAAAGCTGCTCGCCGAGCTGCAGGTAGCCGTCGATGTAGAAGAACGAGAGGCCCGAGGCGATGCCGGCGCCGAGTCCGCCGATGGCGAACATCCCCGTGAAGCTCAGGAGCGGCCGGTTGCCGGCAACGGCGCGTCCGGCGTCCACGAGGGAGGATGATCCGTCGCTGCCCGACGACTTTTCGCGCAAACGTCCGTTGGGCACGACCAGGGTGGCGACGAGGGCGGTGCCGAGCAGCGCGACCGCCGCCAGCGCCGCCGCCCAGCGCAGCGTCTCCGGCGTGAAGTCGGTGGAGCCGGTGATCGATTGCAGTGCGATGGGCAGCCCGAAGAAGGCCTGCAGACCGAGAAAGCGACCCATCGTACGCCAGGTGGTGATCCGCGCTCGCTCTTCGTAGTCGTCGGAAATCTCTGCCAGCCAGGCGCTGTAGGGCACTTCCGAGACCGTCCAGCCGATGTCGGCCAGGAGATACCAGAAGAGGAAGGACCACATCGTCACCTCGCCGCTGGGCACGTAGAGGAACCAGCAGGCGATGACGGCAATGAGGGAGCCGGCCAGGAGCCAGGGCTTGCGGGTGCCGTGGCGAGCCCGGTAGCGATCGGAGAGAAAACCGACGATCGGATCGTTGACCGCGTCGAAGATGCGCGAGATCAGGATGACGAACGCGATCTCCTGGAGACTGAGCCCGAAGAACTTCGCGTAGATGCCCTGCAGTACGGAGATCGCCGGACCGTGGATGAAGGCCTGCGCGAACGAGGGCGCTCCGTAGGCGCCGAGGACGCCGCGGCCGAGCGCCGGGTTACCGCTCATCGGATGGCGCCCGCGAGAGCGCTTGGTCGAGGAAGGCCCGTACCGGTGGCACGACCGTTCCTGGATCGAGGCACAGGGAGTGGTCGCGCCCTGGGAACTCGCGTACGGTCCAGCCGAGCCGCTCAAGCTCGTCCCGCCGCTCCCGAACGGTGCTCGCGATCCGGATGTCCTCACCGCCGGGGTCGACGTCGCCACTGCCGCCGAAGAACACCATCCGGGGACAGTCGATCTCCGCTACGGCCCGCTCCTCCGGCCAGTCGAGCACGCTCTCGTAGAACGTCGTCCACTGGGCGTACTGGGCAGGTTCCCGGAGCACGACCCGAGCCGACTGCGGTGGATCGTCGAGCTGGCGGCGCGCGGCCCGGAGAATGTCTGCGTACTGACCTCCCAAAGGCGGCCAGCCGCCGACCACCAGGGCCGACAGGCGATCGCTGCGGGCAGCCAGTTGAAGGCCGGCGGCGGCGCCCCACGAGTACGCCCAGTAGACGAAGTCCCGGAAGCCGGCCGCGTCGGCGGTGGCCAGCAGATCCGAGCAGACGCGCCGGGCCGTCATCTCGCTCGGCGGCGGCGAGGTGCTGCCCCCGATGTTCGGGTAGTCGACGAGCAGCACCCGGTAGGCGTCGGTCAACCGGTCGAGGTAGCCGTCGATCGTGGCCGCGCTCTCGGCTCCGAAGATGTCGGTGTGGGACGCCATGAGCGGCAGGCCGAGCATCAGGGGCACTCCCTCCACCGGCCCCACGGTGCGGAAACGGATCGCGGCGCCAGGCGCGACCTCGACGTCGCCGTACTCGTCGATCACGGCCGTGCCTTCCGGGGTGAGCCGGCGTTCAGCCGGTCGAGCGTCTGGCGCACGACCTCGATCACGAAGTCCGGCGCCTCGTAGAGGAAGTTGTGCGCCGTTCCGGGAGGCGCCACAACGCGCTCGGAGAGGTTCGAGAGGGTGAGGTAGCGCTCGCGGCTGCGCATGTAGAAGCGCTGCAGCCGCGCCGCGTCGAGTTGACCGGGCGTGGGCGCTTCCTCGTCGATCATCTCGGCGACCTGGTCGAAGTCCCGCATGTCCCCGGGTGCTACGAGCCGGACCTGAATGCCGTTGAGGTCGCCCTCGTAGGGGAGAGTCGTCCAGGCGATGGATGCCATGCCCTCGGGCTTGAGTTCGTCGAAGATGGAAGCGCTGGCGCAGGCCGCCCGCGGACCGCGCTCCAGGGCGCGGGCGGCGTGCCAGGCCTCTCCCAGTTGCTCGCGGATCAGCCGGTCGAGGCGCTCGTACTCCGGGTTCGACGGTTCCCGGGTCAAGCGCTCGGCGAGTTCGTCCAGGCCGAAGAGCTGGAGCACCCCTACGAGGACCGGGCGCCACCGCATGCGCGCCAGGCCGGGAATCGGCGGCCCGTAGACGATCGTGTCCGGGGGAGTCGCGTCCATCAGCAGCAGCGCGGCGACGCTGTGGGGGCTCCGCCGGGCCACGGCGGCGAAGAGAAGGCCGCCGAACGAATGACCGGCGAGGACGAAGGGACCCTCCTCTCCGGCGGCTTCGAGAGCCGCGAGCACTTCCTCGGCCTCGCGGTCGGTCGTGCGCGGGAACGGTCCCGGATCGCTCCAGCCGGTCCCGGGTCGGTCGATCAGAATCGAACGCGCTTCCTTGCGCAGCTCACTGTGCAGGTGATGGAGCGCCAGACCGCCCGCGTGCCCACCGGGCATCCAGACGACCGGCGGCCGTCCGCCGGCGTCTCCTTCCGCCAGCACGTGAATGCGGCGGCCTCCGACCCTGACCAGCACGCCGGGCGGCGGGTGGAGAGCGCGCGCCTTCCTTAGGCTCAGCAGATGGCGGAGCGTCCCCAGCACGAGCAGAACGCCCAACCCTGCAACAGCCACGGCGGCAATCCGCACTGAGCCGTCGCTTCGGAACGCCACGGCCGTCCCGATCGCCAGTGTTCCGCCGGCGGTCCACACGCCGGCGAGATCACGGCTCAGGAACGCGAGCGCGAGTTGCCGGGCGCCTGTCATCCTGTGAGTTTGACCTGTCGGGCTACGTCAGGACTTCATGAACCCTCGGGTCACGACGCGGTTCATGAAGGCACTGCGCCTCTTCACCATCTCGCGGTGGTACATCGACATGCCGAACTCCTCCTCCGAGAACGGTTCGAGCACGGCCGGTCCGAGAAAGTCGATGACCAGGAAGGTGGCTGCCCACTCCTCGTCGACGTCGTCCTGGAGAAGATCGCGTTCGCGATTCAGCGCGACGAATCGGCGCATGATCTCCAGCAGTTGACGGAGGAGGGCCTGGCTCCCCGGCGTCTTCTCCATCAGGGCCGCGCGCACGTAGAGGAGCGCGTCGCGCTCGCGCTCGACCCATTCGACGGCGTCCTCGACGAGGAGGTCGAGGGCCTCGGTGCCCAGGTGCTCACTGGCCCGCGAGCAGAGATCTTCGATCTGGGCAATGACCTGCCGATCGATCTCTTCCCGCAGGCCGGCCTTGGAGCCGAAGTGGGTGCGGATCAGGCCGATCGAGACGCCGGCCTCCGCGGCGATCTCGCGTACCCCCGCGGCCGAGTAGCCCTTCGCGGCAAAGAGATGGCGGCCCGCCAGGATGAGTCTCTGGCGGCGATTCAACTGTGTTGTAGCTGCGGTCTTCGTTGCGCTTTGGGGCATCGGTCGGTTCGCTGGAACGACGGGCTCAGAAGTCGAGTGAAAGCTCGACACCGATCTGCCGCGGATGGTCCTGGGTGTAGATGGTGGGGCCCCTTCCGGAGTTCGCGTAGATCGCGCCGTCTTCGCCCAGCAGGTTGTTGCCGAACAGGTGGATCCCGAACCTCTCGTTGCTGAAGCCGAACCGCGCGCGCAGCAGATCGCGAGAGTCGGCCGAAGCTCCCGGCCCGAACTGGCCCAACTGGTCGTCGATGTGGCTCAGCCCGAGGAATGCCTGTCCAGCCCAGGTGTCGCCGAGCGCCCAGGCGTAGCTCGCCGACAGGGTTCCGGTCCACGCGGGCACGAACGGCAGACGGTCGCCGTTGCGTGCCCCTGCGGCGGCCGCGAACGTCGGATTGATGTTCGTGAACTCGGACTGGTTCCAGTTGGTGGAGAACTGGAAGGACAGCCCCGAAACGCTGGCCGGACGGTAGTCGAGTGCCAGATCGACGCCGTAGAGCTCGGAGTCGCCGATCTGGTAGTCGAGGAAGAGTCCGAAGACGGGCACGGCCTGGCGGGTGTCCCTCCAGTCCTGGAAGTAGGGAGCGACGTCGACCAGGAGGCGCCCTCCGCTGAGGGTGTACTTGGCCCCCAGCTCGTAGCTCCACAGTTCGTCGGAGTCGACTGCCACTGAACACGGCAGCCCGCCCAACTCGTGCAGCGCGCAGGTGTCGGGACTGTTGAAGCTGCCGCTACGGAAGCCCTTGGCGATGTTCAGGTAGTAGTTCGCCTGCTCGCTGGCGTCAAGGGCGAGGTTGAAGCGCGGGTTGACGCTGTCGAAGGTCGCCGGTTCCAACTGTGTGCTGAACGAGCTGCTGTACACGGACCGCTCGTCCTCGAAGGAACGGAGCCCCGCCAGCGCCACGAGCCGGTCGTCCAGGAAGGCGTACGAGACTTCAGCGAAGAGGGACAGGGACTCCGAACCGCGGTCAGCCGTGCTGTCCGGGAACACCGGCGGCTCAATCGACGAGAGGACGAGGGCGTCCGTCTCAGAGTAGTAGAGGCCGACCAGCCACTGGAACGGAGAGTCGTTCTGCGAGACGAGCCGGGTTTCGTGGTTCAGGGCGTCCCCTGAGGTCTGAGCGAAGATGTCGAGGAATCCGCTCGGCGACAACGGGAACGGCAGGCCGACCTGCACTTCGTCGGTCGCGTCGATCTGCGTCGTGGTGCTGGTGAGCGAGGCGCCGCCGAAGCTGATCGTGAAGCTCCCGGTGGCGAGTTCGTACTCGCCGAGCGTGTAGTCGCCAGCGGACGCGGACGTCGTCGTCGGGGGATCGAGGGCCGAGAGCAGGGTGCCGCCCTCCTGATCGGCTTCGTTGCCCGCGAACATCAGCCGCAGGTTGAACCGGTCACTCGGCGTGGTGTCGAAGATGGCGCGATAGTTCGTCACGTCGCCCGCGCCGAACTCGTCGTCGCCGGTTGTGGCCAGCAACTGGTAGCCCGCAGTGTCTTCGGTACTGGCGACCAGCCGCAGGCCCGCCTTGCTGCCCAGGGGAACGTTGACGGCGGCGTCGATGTAGTTGCCGTTGCCGCCGCCGTCGGTGCTCGAGTAGCCGCCGCGCAGGCTGGCTCCGAAGCCGCCGTAGTCCGGTGAACGCGTGATCAGGCGCACCGTGCCGCCCATCGAGCCGTTTCCGTAGAGCGTGCTCTGCGGACCGCGCAGGACCTCGATTCGCTCGAGGTCGAACGAACGGCCCATCGGAGCGAAGTTCTGCCCGAAGACGAAGAAGGCGGCATCGTCGAAGTAGTAGCCGACGGTCGGATCGCCCAGGGCCTGCCCGATTCCGCGGATCTGGTAGCGGCGCAGACCGACGTTGTTGGACAGCTCTTCGGAGGCTCCCGGGACCAGGGTGATGACCTCGTTCAGATCCCGCATGTTGGCCTCCTGGAGAGCCTCTCCAGTGAAGGCCTGGACGGAGATCGGAACCTCCTGCAGTTCCTGCTCGCGCTTCTGCGCGGTGACCACGATGACTTCGCTCACCTCATCCGCGGGGGCCTCCTCGTCCTCGTCCTGTGCGACCAACGGAGGCGCCAGCAGGGTGGCGGCGAGAACGGCGGCGAGCCAGGCGAGGTTGGGATCGAGCTTGCGCATGGGTGTCTCCTTGGTCGGTCTGTTTGCCCCTGTATACGATCGTATCGTATACGACCGTATCGTGTGGGCGGATAGGGTCGGAATCGATGAACAGACGCTCTTTCCTGAAAGCCGGCGCGGCCGCCGCGGCGCTGCCGTTCGTCTCGCAGGCGCGGAGCTTCGGACTGGTCGCGGCCGCGCCGGAGGTCGCGGTCGACCCGGCCGTCCTCCAGCAGCTCCTCGACGATTCCGCTCGCAGCCTCGGCATCGTCGGCGCCCAGTTCGCGGTCTTCGACGGCGAGGCGGTCCACGAGGTCGCGACCGGCCTCGCGGTCCGTGAACGCAACCTGGCGGTCACGCCCGACACCCTCTTCCAGATCGGATCGACGACCAAGGTGTTCAACGCGGCCGTGGTGATGGCACTGGTCGACGAAGGCACGCTCGACCTCGACGAACCCGTCGGCAGCTATCTCGACGGCGCGGCGCTGACCAGCGACCAGCCGCCGTTCGACATGACGCTGCGTCAACTGCTCTCGATGTCGTCGGGACTCGACAACGGTCCGTACACGGACCACGGTCGCGGCGACGACGCCCTCGGCCAGTACGTCGCTTCACTGGCCGGGATTCCCGGGATCTTCGAACCGGGGACGGCGTACGGCTACTCGAACGCGGGCACCTGCGTCGCCGGCCTGGCGGCGCAGCGGGTGATGGGGAAGAACTGGGAGACGCTGCTCGCCGAGCGGATCCTCGGGCCGCTCGGGCTCGAGCACTCCGCGAACCTTCCGGAGGATCTGCTCTACCACCCTGTGGCGCTCGGCTACTCGCAGACGCCGGCCAGTCCCGAAGGCGAGCTGGTGCCGTTCTGGGGTCTGCCGCGCAGCATGGCGCCGGCCGGCGCGACCCTGTGCTGCAGCGCCGGCGATCTGGTGCGGTTCGCGGCCCTGTTCCTGCGCGGCGGACAGTCGGCCGCCGGCCGGCAGGTGCTGTCGGAGGAGGCGGTCGAGGCGATGCAGACGCCCGAGATCGACATGCCGGCCAGGGTCATCGCCCAGAAGTGGTGCCCCGGTCCGTACTGGAAGCGCTGGAGCGGTGAGGTGATCTACGGCCACAGCGGCACGAACAGCGGCGGCTCGTCCCTGCTGCTCTGGTGCCCGAGCAAGGGCGTCGCCGCCGCGACGATCTCGAACGTGCCGAGCCAGGGCTACCCGCTCGCCGACAGGGTCTTCGACACCCTGTTCCCGGAGGTCTTCGGCATCGCCAAGCCGGAAACCCCCACTCCCGGCTCCGTGACGCCGGTGGAGGTCGATCTCGAGCGCTACGTCGGGCGGTTCGAGGCAGTGGGCAGTCGCTTCTCGTTCTCCGCCGACGGCGACCGGCTGATGGCGCGGTCGCTGGGCGGCGGCGGCGTGCTCGAGTCGGAGCTGATCCCGCTCGGAAACGACCGGTTCCTGCCGCGCGACCCGGCGATGGGCGGCAACCGCGGCTGGGACGTGGCGTTCTGGGGAGACGACGGCAACGGCCGCGCGACGCACTACCTGAACGGCGTCTTCGCGATGCGTCGTAGCGGCTGATCGTGGCCGGCAAGCTGAGCGTCACACACTGGGCGCGCCGGCGCCGGCTTCCGGAAGTGACACGCCGCGCAGCGGCGACCTTGATGTCGGCGCTGCCTCTCCTGGCCGCCCCGCCCGAAGCCGCGGCGCAGGAGCCGTACGCTCCGGATCGCGTAGCCCGGGCCGCTTACGACCAGGCCGCCGGCCTGCTCTCCCGGAACGTCCAGGGGACGGTCAGGAACGTCGAAGTCGTCCCTCACTGGATCGGCGACCGTGACGAGTTCTGGTACGAGCGCGACACCAAACAAGGCACCGAGATCGTGATCGTCGACGCCGCCACGGGCGGGAAGCGCCCGGCATTCGACCAGGAGCGCCTGGCCGAGGCGCTGTCGGAGGCGACCGACACCGCGCACGACCCCCTGGACCTCGGCATCGTCTCCCTCGACCTCGGGCTCGACAGGGGCGCGGCCGGCGCGGTGGTCCGAACCGCGACCTCGGCCGCGCGCTGCGACCTGGAGACCTACACCTGCGAGGCCCTGCCGGACTTCGTCACGGACCCGCTTCAGCTCCCGGCGCCGGACCGGTCCTTCGCCGCCTTCGCTCGCAGCCACGACGTATGGCTGCGCGACCTGGACGACGGTGCCGAGCGGCGGCTCTCGCAGGACGGCGAGGAGCACTTCGGCTACGGCGCACTGCCGGGCTGGAGCGCGAAGCTCCAGCTTCTGCGGCAGGGCCTCGAAGGGCCGTTGACCGGCGCCTCCTGGTCGCCCGATTCGGCGAAGCTGCTCATCTCCCGCACGGACGAGACGAAGGTCGGCGCGTACCCCTACCTGGATCTGCTGCCCGCGGACGGCAGCGCCCGGCCGCGGACGCTGGAGAAACGGGTCGCCCTGATCGGCGACCGGGAGATCCCGCGGTTCCCGATGTTCGTCTTCGACGTCGCCAGCGGTGCGAGCAGCCAGGTACCGCTTCCCGACGACTGTTTCGGAGAGCTGGGCGCCACGCCGCCTCAGGCGATCTGGACACCCGATTCCCGCCGGATCTTCTTCCTCTGCCTTGGCCCCGACGCGAGCCGCTTCGAGCTGGTCCGGTACGACCTCGCCTCCGGGCGCGCCGCGACCGTCTTCGAGGAGGAGGCCGACTCCTTCCTCGACCTGAACCACAGCCTCTACCGGTCGATGGGCGCCAACGTCCGCGTGCTGGCGGGCGGCAAGCGGGCGATCACCTTCTCGCAGCGGGACGGCTGGGGACATCTCTACCTGGTGGACCTCGAAGGCGGCCGCGACATTCGGCAGCTCACGCGCGGCGAATGGGTGGTCCACGACATCGTGGCCGTCGACGAGAGCGAAGGCGGCGGCTTCGTCTACTTCACGGCCGGCGGGCGCGAGCCGGGACGGAACCCGTACTGGCGGCACGTCTACCGGGTGCCGCTCGAGGGCGGTGTCGAGGTCGAGCTCCTGACGCCCGAGCCGGCGGATCACGCGGTCACCGTCGCCGCCCCGGTCCTGATCGGCGCGGCCTCGACGTTCGCGCCGAGAGGACGCTACTTCGTCTCCAACTCCTCGACCCTCGACAGTCCTCCGGTGTCGCGGCTCCGCCGGAGCGACGGCTCGGTCATAGCAACCCTGGAGGAGGCGGACGCCGCCGGACTCTTCGCCCGCGGCTACGAGCCACCGCTGCCCTTCTCGGTCAAGGCGGCGGACGGCGAGACGGACCTGTACGGCGTGGTCTACCGGCCCAAGAGCTTCGAGGAAGGCCGGAAGTACCCCGTGATCGAGCACATCTACGGCGGTCCGCAGACCAACGTCGTCCCCCGCAGCTTCGCCAGTGCGGCGGGGGTCGAACGGGTGGGAGGGCAGGGCGACAT
>VXVC01000009.1 GCA_009836625.1 Holophagales bacterium | reverse complement strand
GTTGGAGGGCGGGCGGTGGGGACGGGTCGATGCCGATGGTGGCTTGAACGGTTTCGGCGAACTTGGCGGGGTGGGCGGTGGCGAGGACGACGCCGGTGCCGCCGCCCTGGGCTTCGAGTTCGGCCTTGAGGCCCAGGTAGCCGACGGCGGTGTGGGGGTCGAGCAGGTAGCCGGTGCGGTCGTGGACGTCCCGCATGGCGCGTCGGGTCGCGTCGTCGTCGAAGGAGCGGCCCGCCAGGTCGCGGCGGATGTGCTCGAGCGGCTCGCCAGCGCTGGAGTAGAGATGGACGATGCGGGCGAAGTTGCTCGGATTGCCGACGTCCATCGCGTTCGAGATCGTGGCGACCGAACCGCGCGGCGCGTAGTCGCCGCTCCGGAGATAGGCCGGCACGACATCGTTCACGTTGGTCGCCGCCACGAACCGGGAGACGGGCAGGCCGATCCGCTTCGCGATCAGGCCGGCCGTCAGGTTGCCGAAGTTGCCGCTCGGCGTCGAGAACACGAGCGGCTCGCCGCCGTCGTCGAGCGGCGGCGAGGGGAGCTGCGCCCAGGCATGGAAGTAGTAGAAGACCTGGGGAAGCAGCCGGCCGATGTTGATCGAGTTGGCCGAGGCGAGAGGGCGTTGCCGGCGCAGCTCGCCGTCGGCGAAGGCCTCCCGGGCCAGGCTCTGGCAATCGTCGAAGGTGCCCTCGACCGCGACCGCGGTCACGTTGCCGCCCAAGGTCGTGAACAGGCGCCGCTGCGCTTCGGTGACGAGCCCGTCCGGGTACAGCACGCAGACCCGGAAGCCGGCGACGCCGGTGAAGGCGTGGGCCACGGCGCTGCCGGTGTCGCCGCTGGTCGCCACGATCACGGTGGTCTCGGCGTCGCCGGCAGCCGTCGCGAACCGCGCCATGAGGCGGGCCATGACCCGCGAGGCGACGTCCTTGAAGGCGAGCGTCGGCCCGTGGAACAGCTCCAGGCAGTGGATGCCGGACTCGATCGGGGTGAGCGGGATCGGGAAGTCGAGGGCGTCCCCGAGCAGCTCCGCGAGTTCGTCTTCGGGCACCTCCGAGCCGTACAGGCGGCGGCCGAGGATGGCGGAGATGCCGGTCAGCGGCTGCGACCGCAGGAGAGCGAGGTCCCCGGCGCCCAGCGGCTCCAGGCGCTCGGGGACGAACAGGCCTCCGTCGGAGGCCGGCCCTTCGAGCAGCGCCTCGGCGAGGGTGACTGGCGAGGTCCTTCCCGCCGTGCTGACGAAGCGCACGTTTACGCCTCGCCGTCGATGACGCGCGCACCCGGCGCCGGCAGCGGCGCCACGAGCCGGTCGCAGTCGACGCCCGCGGAGGACTCGAACGCGCCTGCCATGGCTGCTGCGACCTGCCTGGCGCCGGCAGGGCCGTCGCACAGGGAGAACAGCGCGGGGCCGCTGCCCGAGAGGCTGCAACCCAGCGCGCCGGCCTCGATCGCGGCCGCCTTGGCGGCGTGAAAGCCGGGCACGGCCGGCGCGCGGACGGGCTCGGCGACGACGTCGACCAGGGCGCGGGACAGGAGTTCCAGGTCGGAACGATAGAGCGCCGCCACCAGTGCGGCGGCGTTGCCCCACTGGGTCACCGCGCGTTCGAGCGGCAGGTGGCGATCCAGGCGGGCCCGGGACTCCTTCGTGTTCACCTCGGCGTGGGGCCGGACGAGAGCGCAGGTCAGGCCCTCGGGCACCGGCAGGTCGATCACGTCCGGCTCGGGATCGAGCGAGCGGACCAGCACGAGTCCGCCGAGCAGGGAAGGGGCCAGGTTGTCCGCGTGCGCGCCTCCGCTCGCCAGGACCTCGCCGGCGACGGCGTAGCGCAGCAGGGCAGCGGCCGGCAGTTCCAGACCGAGCAGCGCGTCGACCGCGACCACCGCCGCCACGGCGCTCGCGGCGCTCGAGCCCAGACCGCTCTCGAGCGGCATGCGCTTCTCGATCTCGAGATCGACGGCCGCGCCGGGCGCCTCGCCGTCGACCAGCGCCTTCGCGGCGACGGCGGCCGTGTTGCGCTGCGCCTCGAGCGGCAGACGGCCTTCGTCGCCGGCGATCGCCGTGATGCGGACCGGGCCGTGCCCGCCGGCTGTCGGCTCGCGCTCGCGGGCGGTGACGACGTCTCCCGGGCCCGGGCGGCCGTTGCCCTCCGATTGCAGGGCGAAGCCCAGGATGTCGAATCCGCAGGCAATGTTGGAGACCGAGGCCGGGGCGAACGCCCTCACCGACTTCGTCATCCGGCGGCCCGTCGCCCGCAGCGGGCGACGGCGAGCTCGGCGGCGAGCAGCGCCCCGCCGGCGGCGCCCCGCAGGGTGTTGTGCGACAGGGCGACGAACCGGTAGCCGAGGATCGGACACTCCCGCAGCCTGCCGATGGAGGTCGTCATGCCCTCGCCGAGGTCCCGGTGGACGCGCGTCTGGGGCGGCTCGTCGTCGCCGAGGTAGACGGTCGGCTGCGCCGGCGCCGACGGCAACCCGCGTTCCTGCGGCTCGGCGCGGAAACTCCGCCAGGCTTCCCGGACGTCCTCCATCGCCGGCTCGCCCTTGAGGTCGACCGAAATGCAGAGCGTGTGTCCGTCGACCACGGGTACGCGGTTGCACTGGGCGGAGACCGCGACCTCGGCCGGCTCGATCGTTCCGCCGTGGACCCGGCCCAGGATCTTGCCGGTCTCGATCTCGAGCTTCTCCTCTTCGCTGGAGATCCAGGGGATCACGTTGTCCAGGATCTGGTAGCTCGAGATGCCGGGCAGCCCGGCGCCGGACACCGCCTGCAGCGTCACGACGGAGATCCGCCCGAAGCCGAAGGCGTCGGCGAGAGGCTTGAGCGCCAGCACCAGGCCGATCGTGGAGCAGTTCGGGTTGGCGACGATGCCGGCCGGAAGCGCCTGGCCGCTCTCGGGCGGAGACAGCAGCGAGAGGTGGTCCGGGTTCACTTCGGGCACGAGTAGCGGGACGTCCGCGTCCATGCGGTGGGCGCTCGCGTTGGTGACGACCAGGCAGCTCCGTGCGAACCGGGGCTCGATGTCTCTCGCGACGCTGGCGTCCAGGGCCGAGAAGACGATGTCCAGTTCGCCGCCGGGCAGTTTGGCACCGTCCATCAGTTCGTCGATCGTCTGAACGGGCATGGCCGCCACGGCGTCGTCGATCGGCCGGGTCTGAATCCAGGTCACCGCGTCGCGGTAGGCCTTCCCTGCCGAGCGCTCGGAAGCGGCCAGCGCCGTCAACTCGAACCACGGGTGCTCCGCCAGCAGGGTGACGAAGCGCTGGCCCACGGTGCCGGTCGCACCGAGGACGGCGGCGCGGAAGGGTTCGTTCCGGATGGTCATGGTGAGGCTCCCCGCTCGGCCCAGGCGCGCAGGATGTCGCCGAACACGCCGCCCGCGGTGAGTTCGGTCCCGGCGCCGGGTCCCTGGACGATCAGCGGCCGCGCGTTGTAGCGCTGGCTGCGGAAGACGAACATGTTGTCCGATGCCGGCATTCCAGCCACCGGATGGTCGGACGGAACGGCCTGGAGCCCGACCCGGGCCGTCGCCCCCTCGCCGCCCGTCTCGAGTTCGGCGAGATAGGCGAGTTCGAGACCGGCGGACCTGGCCTCGGCGAAGCGGGCCGCCATCTCCTCGTCCGCCGAGGCGAGACGCTGCCACCAGTCCTCGAGCGGCAGGTCGGCGAGGTCGGGCCGGTCGAGCATGGGCGCCACGTCGACATCGTCCATTTCGAGATCGGCGCCGCACAACCGGGCCAGGATGAGCAGCTTGCGGGCCACGTCCAGTCCGCCGAGATCGTCGCGCGGATCCGGTTCCGTATAGCCCAGCCGGTGGGCCCGGCGCACGGAGTCGCTCCACACCTGCCGCGCGCTCAACTCGCCGGTGAGGTAGGCCAGCGTTCCGGAGAAGACGCCCGAGACGGACTCGATCGGATCGCCCGCGCCCAGCAGCAGGTCGACCGTGTGGAGCACCGGCAGGCCGGCGCCCACGGTCGCCTCGTGAAAGACGTTCACCCCGCCGTCGGCGCGGAACGCGCGGAAGTCCGCGATCGGCCCCGCGAACGGCAGCTTGTTCGCGCTGACCACCGCGGCGCCGGCCGCGAGCGCGCGGTCGTAGACGGCGCTCATCGCGCCGCTCGCCGTGACGTCGACCAGAATCGTCCGGCCGCCGCCGGCGGCGGCTTCACCGAGGTGCTCGAGCAGCCGGTCGAGATCCGCCGTTTCGCCGCCCTGCTTCAGGGCGCTCCGCCAGCCGTCCGGGTCCGCGGCGGCGCCCGGGTCCAGGCGCCCGCCGCCCCGGCGCACCGCGAGCTCCATGAAACGCGAACTCGCCAGTCCCCGCAACTGCAGGTCGATGCCCCGCTGCTCAAGCGCGTCCCGCTCGGCGGCGAGCTGCCGCAGCAGGGCCGATCCGACACCGCCGACGCCGAGCACGTAGAGCGCGAGCCTGCCCGAGGCGGAACCATGGAAGAACTCCCGGTGGATCCAGCGCACCGCCCGCCCCTGGTCGGCCCTGGCGACGACCATCGAGATGTTCCGCTCGGACGAACCCTGGGCCACGGCCCGCACGTTGACCGCCCGCCGGCCGAGGATCCCGAACACCCGGCCGGCGATGCCCGGACGCTCCCGCATGCCGTCGCCGACCACCGCGACGATCGACTGGTCGCGCTCGACGACCAGGGGCCGGACCGATCCGGACTCGATCTCCGACCGGAACTCGGCCTCGACCGCCTCCCGGGCCGCTTCGGAGACTCCGGGCTCGACCGCGAAGCAGATCGAGTGCTCACTCGACGCCTGCGAGATCAGGATCGCGCTGGCTCCGCTCGCCGCCAGGGCGTCGAAGAGCCGCGCGGCGACTCCCGGGGTGCCGACCAGGTTGTCTCCGACCAACAGCATCAGGTGGACGTCGTCGATCGAGGAGATGCCGGTGACCGCCGTGCCGCGGGCCCGCTGCCGGTCCCTGCCGCCGTCGACCAGGGTCCCGGGGTGCTCGGGGTCGAGGGTGCTGCGAACGAACAGGGGAATGGCCTTGCGCCGGGCCGGGGTGACCGTCGGCGGGTAGACCACCCTGGCGCCGAAGTGCGAGAGCTCGAGCATCTCCTCGTAGCTCAACCGCGGGATCGGCAGGGCGTCTTCGACGCGCCGCGGGTCGGCCGTCATCACGCCCGGGACGTCCGTCCAGATCTCGATCCGCTCGGCGTCGAGCGCGGCGCCGACGAGAGAAGCCGTCAGGTCGGAACCGCTGCGGCCCAGGGTCGTGGTCTCACCCTCCGGCGTGCTGCCGAGGAAGCCGGTGACCACCTGCAACGGGCCGTCCTCGCCGAGGCCGGCGAAGTGGGCGGCGATTGCCTTCATCGTCGGTTCGAGTTCGACGAGCGCCGCCTGGAAGGAACCGTCGGTCCGCACCAGCGGACGGGCGTCGCGGGCCTCGGCCGCCAGGCCCCGGGCGCGGAGCGCGGCGGCCAGGAGCTGGGTCGACAGAAGCTCGCCGTGGCAGACGATCCGGTCGATCCAGGCTTCCCGCGGCCGCTCCGCGGTGACCCCGGTCCGCTCGCAGTCGCCGAGTTCCCGGACCAGGCCGTCGCACAGTTCGTCGAGGGTTGCCCTGAGGCCGGGAAGGTCGACCCCGGCGGCGACCTCGCCCGCGATCTTCAGGTGGTGGTCGCGAAGCGCGGCGGCCTCGCGCGCCGCCTCAGCGCCTCCGTTGCCCTCGACAGCGCCCGCCGCCAGTGCCAGCAGGCGGTCCGTGACTCCGCCAAGGGCGGACACCACCACCGCACCATCCCCTGGACAACCGTCGAGTTGCCGTTCGACGATCCGAGCCGCCGCCTGCAGACGGCCGGCGTCGGCCACGGAAGAGCCGCCGAACTTGAGTACCTTCATGATCGGATGCGTTGGAAGTCACGTCGTCGTCGGAGGGCGCGAAAGGCGCAATAGCGTACACCCCAACGACGGTCGGCGCCACGGCGGGGCGTGCACCCGCCCGTCCTGGGGCGCGAGGGGGTCAGCTCCCAGGGTGACGCACCCGCCCGTCTCAGTGCCGGAGGGGTCGGCTCCCAGGTGACGCGGCATCCGCGCGTCCGGGAGCGGACGCACGGACTGCGACGCATGTGGCGCGGGGACGCGCCACATGGGTGCGCGCTTGAGAGGAGATGGGGAGGGGTGCGCTCGCTCCGCTTCACTCGCTCCGGTCGGGCGTCGGTTGATGTTCGGTCGCGGCCGTCGCTCGTTCAGAGGCACCTGGGAGCCGACCCCTCCGGCACCGAGACGGGCTGGAGGTTGTCGCCGTTTGACCGACCCTTCGGGTAGAGCACCCAGCCAGAGCGACCTAGAAGAGAGTGTTGTGGACGGGCAGGTCGAGGTGTTCGTACGCTCGCCTGGTGGCCACGCGGCCGCGGCGGGTGCGCTGGAGGAATCCCTTCTGGACGAGGTACGGTTCGTAGAAGTCCTCGATCGTGCCCTCGTCTTCGCCGACCGAGGCCGCGAGCGCCTTGAGGCCGGCCGGGCCGCCCTCGTACTGTTCGATCAGCCGTCTCATGATCCTGCGGTCGATCTTGTCCAGGCCCTGCTCGTCGACTTCCTGCTGAAGGAGAGCTCGGTTGGCGATGTCGCGGTCGATCCGCCCGTCCGCTTCGATCTGTGCGTAGTCGCGCACCCGGCGCAGCAGCCGGTTCGCGATCCTGGGCGTACCGCGGCTGCGCCGGGCGATCTCGTCGGCGCCGCCCGGATCGACGGGCACCTCGAGCAGCTCGGCCGAGCGCTGGATGATCACGCTGAGGACATCCGGACCGTAGAAGTCGAGCCGGTGGACGATGCCGAAGCGCCCCTGCAGCGGCGGCGTGATCAGACCGGCGCGCGTGGTGGCGCCAACCAGCGTGAATCGGGGCAGATCGATGCGCACGGTCTTGGCCATCGGCCCGGCGCCGATCACCAGATCGAGCTGGAAGTCCTCGAGCGCCGGGTAGAGGATCTCCTCGACCGTCGGGCCGAGACGGTGGATCTCGTCGATGAAGAGGACATCTCCGGGTTCGAGGTTGGTCAGAATGGCGGCAAGATCGCCCGGTCGTTCCAGGACCGGACCGGAGGTGGACCGCAACGCCGAGCCCATCTCCCTGGCGATGATGTGCGCCAGGGTCGTCTTGCCGAGCCCGGGGGGCCCGAACAGCAGCACGTGGTCCAGAGCTTCGCCCCGCCGGCGCGCCGCCTGCATGTAGATGTCGAGCAGCTCGACGATCTTCTCCTGGCCCAGATACTCGCTCAGCCGCTGCGGTCGAAGCGACGGTTCGACGCGCCGAT
The DNA here is from genome assembly GCA_009836625.1 of Holophagales bacterium. Taxonomy (GTDB): domain Bacteria; phylum Acidobacteriota; class Thermoanaerobaculia; order Multivoradales; family Multivoraceae; genus Multivorans. Next base: position 107,842 of record VXVC01000009.1, on the reverse strand, counting down.
CGTCGTTGTCCGGGGCGGGTGAGAGAACGCTCTCTTCACCGTCGGTGCCGCCGGTCCCGGCCATGGCTGGATGCTATCGCGCCCCAAGGCGGATTCCGCCTGCGGCGGATGCGGGTCAGAAGACCCGCGCACCCAGAGAAGGTCCGGTGCTCTACCCGAAGGCCCGGCCAGACAGCAACGACCTCCAGCTCGTCCTGGGGCACGAGGGGTCAGCTCCCAGGTGCCTCTGAACGAGCGACGGCCAACGACCGCACAGGATCCGAAACCAACCGGAGCGAGTGAAGCGGAGCGGGCGCAACCCTCTCCATCTCCTCTCAAGCGCCCGCGTCACCCTGGGAGCTGACCCCTCGTGCCCCAGGACGGGCGGGTGCGTCCGTAGCGTCTCAGGCGTCCCGGTCGTTCAGAGCCGTGACAGCCGCCGCAGGCTGCGGCGCAGGAGGTCCTGGAAGTCCATCTCGGGTTCTTCCGCGAGGACGCGTGAGACGGCGCGCTGGGCCTCGGATGCGCGGTAGCCGAGGTTGACCAGGGCGCTGACGGCCTGTTCCTGCTCGTCCTCGCGGCCGGCTTCGGGCTCGGCCGGCGGCGGCTCGGCGCCGGCCTCGGCCAGCAGCGTCTTCGCCTTTTCCCTGAGCTCCAGGACCATCCGCTCGGCCGTCTTGCGGCCGATGCCCGGGATCCGGGTCAGGGCCGCCACGTTGCCGCCGCCGATGGCGTTCAGCAGGTCCGTCGTGGAACCGCCGGACAGGACGACCTGGGCGAGCCGGGGGCCGACGCCGCTGACAGCGAGACAGTGCTCGAACACGGTCCGTTCGGCCTCGGTCCAGAAGCCGAAGAGCTCGATCGCGTCGGCGCGGACGTGGGTATGGATGAACAGGCCGATCTCGGCCGCCGGGTCGAGCTTGTCCAGCTCGAAGTACGTCGACAGGGGGATCCGCACGGCGTAGCCGACGCCGTTGGTGTCGAGCACCAGACGTTCGGGCTCGAGGGCGAGGCGGCGCCCGCGCAGATAGCCGATCAAGCCGCTATGGAGCGCCGCGCCGCGGTCAGGTGCCGGCCGCCTCGGTCTCGGCCAGACCGAAGTTCTCGATGAAGTCCTGGGTGTAGCGGACGCCGACCTCCTCGCGAAGCTGCTGCAGGAGGGACTGGAGCATCGTCAGGTTGCGCTCGGCGAGCAGCTCGTTCCGTGTCGTTTCCGGGTCGAACAGCACCGGATCGAAGGACTCGCGCTCGGTGACCTCGAACAGGACGGCGCCGAACGGAGTGTCGACCGGGCCGCCTGTTTCACCGGCGGAGAGCGCGAACGCCGCGCGCGACAGCTCGGGCATTACGCCCAGTGTGCCGATCGGCTCACGCAGGCCGAAGCTCCCGCTCTCCTCGATCACTGCATCGAACTCCTCGGCCGCGTCGTCCATGCTCAACCCGTTCTCGACGCGCCCCCGGGCCTCGGAGAGCGCCGCCGCCAGGAGTTCGCTCTCCTTCTGCCCGCGGACAACCTCCCGGACGTCCACTTCGACTTCGGCGAACTCCGAGTCGCGAGGCGGCAGGACCTCGAGCACGGACAGGAGAGCCCAGCCGGCCGCGATGCGGACCGGCTCGGACCAGGCGCCGGTCTCGAGACCGAACGCCGCGGAACTGAAGTTGAAGTTCCGCCCGATGCCGGCCACAGGGTCGTCTTCGCCGAAGGGCTCCGTGCTGGCATAGACCAGCGCTTCGGCGGCGGCCAGTTCCCGGGCTTCGTCCTCGCTCGCGAACGACTCGTCGGCCAGCCGCTCGTGCAGGGCGTCGACCCGGCTCTTCGCTTCCTCTTCGGCCCGGGTAGCGAGGAGTTGGACACGGATCAGGTTGCTGACCTCCTCGAGGGTCTGGCGTCCGCCTTCGCGGCGCTCGTGGACCTGGATCAGGTGATGGGCCGCGCGCGGACCGAGCTGGTTCTCGACCGGTCCCACCAGGTCGCCGCTGGCGGCGCCGAACGCGGCGTCTTCGAAGGCCTGCGTCATCGCGCCGCGGCCGAAGTAGCCGAGATCGCCGCCGGCCTCCTTCGTCGCCTCGTCGTCCGAGTACTCCCGGGCCAGCGCCGCGAAGTCCTCTCCGGCCTCGATGCGGCCGCGTAGCCGGTTCAGCAGGCGGCGCGCCTGCTCCGCGTCCCGTTCGCTGTTCTCGAGCAGGAGAATGTGGCTGGCCCGAACCTGCTCAGGGATCTCGAACTGGGCCGAGTTGTCCTCGTAGTAACTCTGGACCTCGTCGTCGGTCACCTCGAGTTCGGCCCGGACCGTGTTCGTGCTGACCAGGAGATAGCCCACGCGCCGGCGCTCGGGGAGCTTGAACTCGTCGCGGTGCTCCTCGAAGTAGGCCGCGGCCTCCTCGCTCGAGGGCTCGGCCTCGGCGGCGAAACGGCTGGCCGGCACCTGGAAGTAGCGGATTGCGGCGCGTTCGGCGGCCTCGCGGGCGCGCAGTTCCACCTCAGCGTCGGAAACGTGGGCGACCTCGGTCAACGCCGCTTGCAGCTTCCGCACGAGCACGGAACTGCGCAGGTCGTTCTCGAACCCGTCCACCGTCAGCCGGTTGGCGCGCAGGACCTCCTGATACCGCTGCGCGCCGATGAAGTTGCCGGCCCCGTCGGTCAGGGCGGGCACGGAGAGGATCTCTTCCTGGAGCTCTTCGTCGCTGACGGTCAGCCCCATCCGCTCCGCCTCCATGATGAGAAGGCGGTCGTTGATCAGGGCTTCGAGGGCCTGAACCGGCAACTGGAGCTGGTCCGCGAGATCCGCGTTGAATGCGTCGCCGTAGATCTCCCGGTAGCGGTTCTCGGCATTCCGGTAGCTGCGTTCGAACTCGGCAAAGGTGATGCTGTCGCCGCCCAGGAGGGCGGCGTCCGGGTTGACGCGGGTGCCCTCGAGCGACCGGAAATCGGTGAAGACGAGGAGCACGAATACTCCGGCGAGGCCGATGGCCAGCGGATAGAAGCTCTTGATGTTCTTGCGAATGACGTTCAGCATGATCTTGACCCCGGCGCCCGGCAGGGCGCAGAAGAGCTTGCATGGTAACAGGATCGGGCGATCTCGCGGCGGTTATGATCGCGGTGTGAGGTCCATCCCGAATGCGTTTCCTGCAGTGGTTCTCTAGCGACCTGGCCATCGACCTGGGGACGGCCAACACTCTGGTCTTCACTCAGGCGAACGGCATCGTCGTGCGCGAGCCGTCGGTCGTCGTCGTCAACAGCCAGAGCAACCGCATCGAGGCGGTCGGCACCGAGGCCAAGGAGATGCTCGGACGCACGCCGGGCATCCTGTTTCTCGTGCGGCCGATGAAGGACGGCGTGATCGCCGACTTCGAGATGACCGAGCACATGCTCAAGCACTTCATCCGCAAGGCGCATCACGGCCGCCGCCTGGCCCGCCCGCGGATCGTGATCGGCGTGCCTTCCGAGATCACGCCGGTAGAGAAACGGGCAGTGCGGGAGTCGGCCATGAGCGCCGGCGCCTCGGAGGTCTTCCTGGTCGAGCAGGCGATGATGGCGGCCATCGGCGCCGGCCTGCCGATCACGGAGCCGACGGGCAACATGATCGTCGACATCGGCGGCGGCACCAGCGACGTTGCCGTCATCTCGCTCTCCGGGACGGTCTACAGCCGTTCGCTGCGGGTGGCCGGCAACGCGATGGACGACGCGATCGCCCAGCACCTGAAGCGCAAGCACAACATGCTGGTCGGCGAGCGGACCGCCGAGAGGATCAAGGTCGAGATCGGCTCCGCCTTTCCGCTCCAGAAAGCCCTCTACATGGACATCAAGGGGCGCGATCTCGTGCGCGGCGTGCCTCGCAGCCTCAGGATCTCCGACAGCGAGATCCGGGAAGCGCTCGAGGAACCCGTGCAGCAGATCGTGAACTCCGTGCTGCAGGCCCTCGAACAGATGCCGCCGGAACTCTCGGCCGACGTGATGGACAAGGGCATCGTGCTGTCGGGTGGCGGAGCGCTGCTTCACTCGCTGGACCAGCGGCTGCGCGAGGAGACCGGACTGCCGGTCTTCGCCGCGGAGGATCCGCTTGCCTCCGTCGTGCTTGGCGCCGGCCGGGTGCTGCGGGACATCGATCTGCTGCGCAGGGTTTCGGTTCGCTAAGGGGCGTTCACCGAGATGAGCGAGCGTCGGATCGCCATCCTGTTCGTCGTCGCGGTGACCCTTCTCGTCGCGTCCCTGACCGCGCAGTCGCCGGAGCGCGCGGCCGACGTCGCACTGTGGGTGGAGGCCCCGGCGAAAGGACTCGTCGCCGCGGCCGCGGATGTCGCGGACAGGGTGCGGCAGGGGTGGCGGACGAGGGCTCGGCTGGAACGCGAGAACGAGGAACTGCGAAGCCGGCTGCGGGAGCTCGAAGCGGCCCACGCCGCGGCGCTTGGCGCCGAACTGGAGGTGGACCTGCTTTCGGAGCCGCTCGGATACGCGCGGCCGCCCGAGAGCGAGTTGTTGCTGGCGGACGTCGTCTACGTCGACTACCACTCGTGGCGTCGTAGCGCCATCGTGCGGTTGCCTCGCGGAAACGCGAAGGAGGAGTGGGAGCGGCGACCCGTGACCACGGTCGACGGCTTGCTGGGTCGCGTCGTTTCCGTCGAGGGCGACTATGCCCGCGTGCTGCTGGTCACGGATCTCGACTCTTCGGTGGGAGCAATGATCGAGCGCACGCGCCGCCAGGGCATCGTTCGGGGCACGGAAGAGGCCGGCGTGCTCTCGCTCGCGTACGTACCCGTGCAGGTCGATGTCCGGCCGGGAGATCGTGTCGTCACGGCGGGCATCGACGGCGTCTTCCCGCGCGGCATCCCGATCGGCACGGTCACCTCCGTGGAGTCCAGCGGCGATCACTTCCACGAGATCAAGGTCGCCCCGCGTGTGGATCTCGGTTCGCTCAGCCATGCGTTCGTGTGGCGCCGCGACCCGGTGCCCGAGGCGGTCATGGACGGCGCGGATGCCGTGGGCCGCTAGGTTCGGCGCCAGTCTGGCCCTGGTGTCGCTGCTCGAGCTGCTCCTGGCCGAAGTGCTGCCGGCGGCCGGCCGGACGATCGACCTGTTCGTGCTCCTGGTCATTCTGAGCAGCCTGGCCGGCAACTCGTTCCAGGGCGTTACGGGAGGCCTGGCCGCGGGTGTGGTCCAGGACACGCTGAGCGCCTCGCCTTTCGGCCTTCACGCTCTCGCCTGCTGCGTCGTGGGCTACGGAGTCGCCAGGCTGTCGCAGCGCATCGTGACCAGCCAGCGGCTGGTGGCGTCGCTCCTGGTCGCCGTCGGTACGCTCGTTCATCAGGCGATCGTCCTCGGCCTGCTGATGGTTCTGGAGGTTGGCGAGCCCAGTGGCGGCGCCGTTCCGCTGCGCGTGGTCGCGACGACCGCCATCGGCGTGCCGGGCCTGTGGTTGTTCAACCGGGCCCAGGCCTGGGCGGATGAACGGCGTACACTGAAGGAGGGAAGGGCGCGGTTGCGGTGACCGCGAAGGCCTCACGATGAGTCTCCAGAACCCCACCCGGGAGCACAGCTCGGACTGGGTCCTGCTGAACATGGCGGCCCGCCTCAAGTGGCTGTGCGGCGCGCTGGGCCTGTGCCTGGCGGTCGTGCTCGGCGCCTACTGGTATCACCAGATCATTCGGGCGGAGCACTACGAACGGCTGGCCGAGAACAACCGGTTGCGCGTGCTGCGCCTGGACGCGCCGAGGGGCCTGATCTATGACCGATCGGGGCGGATTCTGGTCGAGAACACGCCCACGTTTCGCTTGATGATCGACCGTAGCAGGAGCACGGATCCTGGCGCCAGCCTGGCCTTCGCGGCCGAGATCCTCGGCCGGGAGGAGCGGGAACTCAGGGCCGCGCTGGAGCGTCACCGGGGCGTGGCCCGCGAGGTGCCCGTACTGCTCGCCGAGGATCTGGAGTTGACCCAGGTCGCCCGGTTCGAGGTCTCGGTACCCGAGCACCCGGAGTTCGAGATCTCCACCTCGAGGCGCCGCCTGTACCGGCACAGTTTCCAGACTGCCCATGTCGTGGGTTATCTCGGTGAACCGACTCCCGCCGAACACGACCGGGACGACTCCCTGGCGTCCGGGGACCTGGTCGGTCGCAGCGGCGTGGAACTGCTGCGGGATCGGCGTCTGCGGGGAAACCACGGGGAGCGGATCGTCGTCGTCGACAGCCGTGGCCGGCTGATGGGCGAGGACGTGCAGCGGACGGACGCGGAGCCCGGCGAGTCCGTCACCCTGACGATCGATCTGCCGCTGCAGCAGTTGGCCGAGAACCTGCTGGCGGACAAGGTCGGCGCGATCGTGGCGCTCGACCCGCGTGACGGCGCGGTCCGGGCGATGGTCTCGTCTCCTTCCTTCGACCCGAATCGCTTCGGCGGCAGGCTCAGCCAGCAGGACTGGGACCGGATCGTCGACGGGCCGGGTAAGCCGCTCCAGAACCGCGCGATCCAGAACACCTACCCGCCGGGCTCGGTGTTCAAGATCGCGATGGTGGTGGCGGGTCTGGCGGAGGGCCTGCTTCGCCCGGAGGAACGGGTCTACTGCAACGGTGCGACCCGGCTCTACGACCGGCGCTGGCGCTGCTGGCAGTCGAGGGGACACGGGTTCGTCAATCTGCGCGAGGCCCTGCAGCACTCCTGCGACATCTACTTCTACCGGCAGGGCATCAAGATCGGAATCGAGACGATTGCCGCCTATGCCCGACGGCTCGGGCTGGGCGACCGGACGGGAGTCGAACTCCCCGGCGAGAGCGAGGGGCTGGTGCCCGATCCCGAATGGAGCAGGAATCGCCGGGGCTACCCGTGGTACCCGGGCGAGACGGTCTCGGTGGCGATTGGCCAGGGGCCGCTGCTGACTTCGCCGCTGCAGGTGGCGGTGATGACCGCCGCGGTGGCGAACGGGGGACTCCGGGTGCGCCCGCATCTGATCGCCGGCGGCGGGGAACCTCCGGAGCCGCTCGGTCTGGACGGCGAGGTGGTTTCCTTCGTCGCCGAAGCGCTCGCCAATGTCGTCGAGAACGGAACGGGACGCAGTGCCAGGACGCCGGTCGTGACCGTCGCGGGCAAGACGGGCACCGCCCAGGTCGTCGCGCAGGCGACCTGGACCCGCTCCGAGGACCTTCCGCCCGAGCAGGCCGACCACGCCTGGTTCACCTCCTACGCTCCGGTGGAGGCTCCCGAACTCGTCGTCGTCGTGTTCGTCGAGAACGGAGGCAGGGGCTCGGAAGCGGCGGCGCCGCTGGCGAGAGAGATTCACGAGGGCTACTTCCGTGCTGCCGACAAGACCTGATCGGTGGACCCTGGTACGCCGGGTCCGGTCCGTCTCCTGGCTGCTCGGTGGATCGGCGCTGGCGCTGTCGGCGATCGGCCTGGTCGTCATTTCCAGTGCTTCGGCCGACATGAGTACCGACTACGAGGTACGCCAGTCGGCGTGGATCGCCCTGGGTCTGCTGGTCATGACTGCTGCTGCTGCGGTCGACTATTCGTTCCTGCTCCGCTACGCGTTCTGGATCTACCTGGCGGCGGTCGCGGTGCTCGCGGCGGTGACCTTCTTCGGCCACGAAGCGGGCGGGGCCCGGAGCTGGATCGGCATCGGCGGTTTCGGCGGTCAACCGTCGGACTTCTGCAAGATCGCGACCGTCCTGCTGCTGGCCCGCCACATGGCGGAAGCGCAGGCGCCGGTGGCGCCTCGCGGCTGGCTTTGGGCGGCCTCGGCGTTCGTCGTCGTGCCCGTCCTGCTGATCGCGCTGCAGCCGGACATGGGCGGCGCCCTGATGTTCATGCCGATGCTCGCCGCGATGGCTGTCGTCGCCGGCGTCAGGCTCCGTCCCGCCCTGATCGCGCTGGGGGTGGCGGCGGTGGTCGCGGGCGCCATCTGGATCTTCGCCCTGCAGGACTACCAGAAGGACCGGCTGTCGAGCTTCTTCAGGCCCCACGCGGATCCGCTCGGGTCGGGATACCAGGTGCGCCAGAGCCGCATCGCCATCGGGTCGGGTCAGATGGTGGGCAAGGGATACGGAGAGGGCACGCAGTCGAATCTGCAGTTCCTGCCGACGCCTCACACCGACTTCGTGTTCGCCGTGCTGGGCGAGGAGTACGGCTTCATGGGCGTCACCGTCGTGCTGGGGCTGCTCCTGCTCTACCTGGGGAACGGCGTGCGCGTGGCCCTGGCGGCGCGAGACCCGGCCGGCCTGCTGCTCGTCGTCGGCCTGCTCGCCTTCATGGCGGGCCACGTTCTCTACAATACGGCGATGGTGGTCGGCCTGCTTCCGATCACCGGCATCCCGCTGCCCTTCCTCAGCTACGGCGGCTCCTTCATGCTTTTCTGTTGTGCGGCCACCGGGTTGATGATCGGCCTCGACATACGGCGGTTCGTCAACATCTGAGCCGTCCGGGGCTTTCCGCCGGCAGCGCAATGAACAGGGAGCTTCTGGTCGAAGGCGATCCGCACCAGACCCGCCTCGCCGTCCTGGAGGCCGGCCGGCTGGTGGAGTTCTTCGTCGAGCGGCATCGGGGCCGCGGTCTCGCCGGCAACATCTACAAGGGGAAGGTGCGGCGGGTTCTTCCCGGCATGAGGGCGGCCTTCGTCGACCTGGGGCTGGAGCGGGACGCCTACCTGTACCTCGAGGAGATGGCGGGCGACGAGTCGGGATCTTCCGGGGAAGACGGCGGGCCGAGCCGCGGCGGCATTCCGCGCCGGGGCGAGGAAGTCGTCGTTCAGATCGCCAGGGAGGGATTGGCGGACAAGGGGCCGCGGATCACCACCGAGATCACTCTTCCCGGCCGCTACCTGGTGCTGACGCCCCTTGCCGGCCGGGTGGGGATCTCCAGGAGGATCGAAGATCCTGACGAACGGACGCGCCTGGAGACGATGGCCCTGGACCACTGGGGCGATCTGCTCGAAGAGACGGGATGCATCGTGCGTACGGCCGCGGCGGGAGCGCCGGCGGACGCCCTCGCGAGGGAGTACGAGTTCCTCGCCGAAGTCTGGCGGGAGATCGAGGGGCGGGCGTCCGCGTCCGCGGCCCCGGCGCTGGTTCACCAGGAAGAGGAACTCGCGGTACGGGTGATCCGCGACCATTTCGGTGAGGACTTCGGCGCCCTCCTGGTCGACGGCGCCGATGCCTACCGGGTCATCCGCGAGTACCTCGGGCGGGTCCAGCCGGAACTCCTGACCAGGCTCGAGCGGAGCCGCCGCGGCCTGTTCGATCGTTACCGCATCGACGCCGGCGTCGACGCCGCGCTGGAGCCGAAGGCGCCGCTGCCTTCGGGCGGCCACCTGGTCATCAACCAGACCGAGGCACTGGTCGCCATCGACGTGAACTCCGGCCGCGACGTCGGCGCCGGCGCCGGCGGGGGCATCGCGAGTTTCCGCGACACGGTCCTCCGGACCAACCTCGAGGCGGTCGCGGAAGCCGTCCGCCAGATCCGGCTGCGGGACCTGTCCGGCATCCTCGTCATCGACCTGATCGACATGGAGCGCGAGGAGGATCGGCGCACGGTGTTCGCGCGGCTCGAGGCGGAGCTGCGGAAGGACCGCGCCCGGAAACGGGTGCTCGAGATCTCCGAGTTCGGCCTGGTCCAGCTCACCCGGCAGCGGCGTCGCGAGAACCTGGAGCGGGCGCTCACGGGACCCTGCCCGACCTGCCGGGGCAGGGGCCGGATCAAGTCGGTCGCCACGATCTGCCTGGAGTTGCGGCGGACCTGCCTCGCGCATGCCGGTCGCGGCTGCCGCCAGCTAGCGGTGCGGGTTCACCCGGCGGTGCTGGACGGGCTGAACGGTTCGGAGTCGGACGTGCTGGACGGCATGCAGGGAGCGTTCGAGGTGCCCATCCTGCTGCGGGCGGATCCGGACCTGCATCGCGAGCACTTCGTCGTCACCGAGATCGAAGGGTCTTGACCGGCGAGGCCGAAGGACCGGAACGCCGGTTCGAGTTCGACGACCTCACAGGCGCGGTCGCCCCGGGATCGGTGGACGCGGAGCCGGACGCCGGGTTCAGGGACACCGTGCGCCGGCTGCTGGACCCCGGAAGCGGCCGGCGCAGCCTGCACTGGGGCCGCAGCTACCTCTACGAAGCCCGCTGGCGGCTCGCCGCCCAGGAGGCCGAGACGGCCGTGGTCGTCAAGCAGTTCCGGCACGACGATCTGCGCGCGCGGCTCCGCCGGCGCCGGCGCGGCAGCCGGGCTCGTCTGAGCTTCAGGGCCGCGCGCCGGCTCCGTCGTCTCGGCATCCCGACGCCGGAGCCGCTCCTCTACGCGGAATCGAACTCCATCGGCGGCCCGGCCTGGTACGTCTGCCGCCTGGTGCCGGAGGCGCTGGAGTTGCGCTACGTCCTGCGCGCCCTGAATGCCGGCACCGCTGCCGGGCAGTTTCCCGGAATCCACGCTCCGACCCTGTTGCGGCGCGTCGGCGCGCTGGCGGCGGAGTTGCACCGCCACGGCGTCTGGTTCAGGGATCTGACCTCCGGCAACGTCCTCCTGTCGGAGCCGACGACCGACGCCGAGCTGTTCCTGGTCGACCTGAACCGCGCCCGTTTCCGGCGACGGCTGTCGACCAGTCAGCGACTGAGGGACCTCAGCCGGATGCCGGTGCTGCGGCCCGAAGACCGGGCCGAGTACCTGGCCGGCTACCGGCCGGCCGGGCTGCCGCGGCTTCAACGGATCTGGTTCGAGATCTGCCACCGCGGCTTCCGTTTCAAGCTGGGATCCAAGCAGGGCGCGCGCCGGGGTCTGCGGCGTCTGGCCGATCTTCTGCTGCCGCGCCGCCGCGCCCACCCCCACGTCCCCGACGCGGAACGAGGGGCGACGGCCACCGAGCGCACGGTCTGGGATCCGCTGACCGATCAGCCGCACCAGCAGGCCACGCGCGGCCAGCGCCTCGGCGTGCGCCTGCGCGACGCCGGTCACCACGCGCGGCCGCTGCTCCGATCCGCCATACCGCTGCTGCGGTCGCTCGCGGAGGCGCGCAGCGCCCGGCGTGCCCTCGACCGCGCGCCGACGCCGGTTCCCTTCGGCGGCCTTGGCGTCGCGGTCGGTCCCGGCTCGGCTCCGGTCGCTTCCCTGGCCGGCGCGATCGACGATCTCCGAGTCGACACCGTGCTCCTGCGCTTCCACCTCTGGCGGGGCGTCGACCCCGGCCTGCTGGAACTGGCGCAGACGCTCCGCCGTCGCGAGCGGCCGGTCGACCTGGTGTTTCAGTTCAGCCAGGACCGCTCGCTGGTGCGGGACGCCGGGCTCTGGCGGCGGCGGGTCGAGGAAGCGGCGGCCGCGCTCGCGCCCTGCGGGCGCCGGTTCCTGATCGGTCAGGCGCCCAATCGCAGCAAGTGGGGCGTCTGGCGGCCCGGGGACTACTGGAGCCTGCTGGCAGCCGGCGCCGCGGCGGTACGGGCTCAGTGCCCCGACGCCTGCGTTCTCGCCCCCGCGGTGATCGACTTCGAGCCTCACGCGACAGCCGGACTGATCCACTCGGGACTGCCGGAGCGCCGCTTCGACATTCTGGCCAGCCAGCTCTACGTCGACCGGCGGGGCGCGCCCGAGAACCGCCAGCTCGGCTTCGACCTCGCCGGCAAGCTGGCGGTTCTGCGTTCCCTGGCTCGCAGAGCCCCGGACTGCGCCTCGGGCCGGAGCTGGGTCACCGAGTTCAACTGGCCGCTCGCGGAGGGTCCGCACGCGCCCGCGGGCCGCGATGTCGCGGTGGACGAGGACGCCCAGGCCAGCTACCTGGTCCGCTATGCGCTGGAGGCCCTGGGCAGCGGTCTGGCGGAGCGCGTCTACTGGTGGCAGTTGGCGGCCGCGGGCTACGGCCTGCTCGACCCCCGGGGCGATGGCCTCCGGCAGCGCCCGGCCTATCTCGCGCTGCGTCAACTCCAGCGCGAGCTGGCTGGTGCGGAGGTCCTGCGCCTGCGGATGCCGTCGGGGCTGCGCGGCTACCGGGCGCTTCGGGAGGAGCGCGAGATCCGGATCGTGTGGGCTCCGGGTGGCCGCGGTCGCCCCTACAGCCCTCAGAGGGCGGTGCGGGCGGTGCGCGACCGCGACGGCCGGGATCTCGAGCGGGTTCCCGCGGTACTCGGCGGGGCGCCGGTGTACTTCGAGTGCGAGACCCGCGCACCCGCGTAAGATGCTCGCGGCAATGGTCGAAGTGGCCCGATCGCTGGTCCGCTACCGCAGCCTGCTCTGGACCCTGGTCATGCGGGAGCTGCGCGCGCGCTACCGGGGAAGCGTCCTGGGGTTCCTGTGGTCCCTGCTCAATCCGCTCCTGCTGCTGGCCGTCTACTCCTTCGTGTTCGGCATGATTCTGAAGCGCTCGGACCTCGTGGCCGTCGAGCCCTACGGCGTGTTTCTCGTGACCGGTCTGTTCCCCTGGATCTGGGTTTCCACCTCGTTGCTGGAGGGCTGCACGTCCCTCACGGCCAACGGCGGCCTGATCCGGAAGGCGGTGTTTCCGGTCGAGGTGCTGCCGGCGGTGGCGGTGACGGCGAACCTCGTGCACTTCCTCCTGGCGCTGCCGATCGTCGGGGTCGCGCTGGTCGCCGGCCGCCTGCTCGGCTATCCGATCTCCGGCTGGACGGCCGTCCTGCTGCCGGCCGTGCTGGCGATCGAGCTGGTCATGGTCGCCGGCCTCGCCTTCGCGCTGGCGGCTCTCTGCGTTCACTTCAAGGACGTGCGGGATCTCCTCGGCAATCTGCTCGTCCTGGCGTTCTTCCTGGCGCCGATCATCTACACGCTGAGCGACCTGCCGCCGCAGTTCGCGAGGGTGGTGGAACTGAACCCGATGACTTCGTTCACCACCGCGACCCAGGACCTTCTGTTCTTCGGCCGCCTGCCCGAACTCCATGTGTGGGCGATCATGGCCGCGATCGCCGCCGTGTCGTGGGTGGTCGGCGCCGGCCTCTTCTCGCGCCTCTCAGACACCCTGGCCGAGGCGGTCTGAGTTGAGTCCGCCGGCAGTCGCGGCGAGCGGCCTGTGCAAGCGCTACCGGCGCGCCGCCGGCGGCTACCGGCTGCGGACGCTGAAGAGCGCACTGCTCGAGGGCAGCCTGACCGGTGGACTCGAGTCGGGCGAAGTCGTCGAGGCCCTGACCGACGTCAGTTTCGAGGTCGCCGCCGGGGAGGCCGTGGGGATCATCGGCGGCAACGGTTCGGGCAAGTCGACGCTGATCAAGCTGGTGGCCGGCCTGCTGCCGCCGACCTCCGGGGAACTCTCGGTGAACGGCCGGGTCGCGGCCCTGATCGAACTCGGCGCGGGCTTTCATCCCGAGATCTCCGGCCGCGAGAACGTCTTCATCAACGGGGCGCTGCTCGGACTGAGCCGGCGCCGGATCGAGCAGCGCTACGACGACATCGTGGAGTTCGCGGGCCTCGGCGACTTCATCGAAGAGCCGATCAAGTACTACTCCTCCGGCATGTACGTCAGGCTCGGCTTCTCGGTCGCCATTCACACCGACCCGGAAGTCCTCCTGGTCGACGAGGTCCTCGCCGTCGGCGACGAAGAGTTCGTCCACCGTTGCCTGGCGCGGATCGAGGAGCACCTGGCCGGTGGCGGCACCCTGCTCGTGGTCAGCCACACGATGACCCTGATCGACGAGATCTGCGACCGGGCGATGTGGCTGGACGGCGGGCGGATCCGCGGCCTGGGGTCGACGCGACGGGTGATCGACGCCTACCTGGAGTCGGTGGCGGCGCGCGAGGGCGAGGCCCACGACCGTCGCCGCCTGGCGGATGAAGACGGGCAGGATCCGACGGCGTCCGCGGACGCTGCCGAAGAGACCGCGCGCTGGGGCTCGGGCGAGGCCGAGATCGTGGCTGTGCGCCTGCTGGCCGGCGAGGAGCGGCAGGAGCGCTACCACGTCCACTGCGGGGAAGCGGTGGCCTTCGAACTCGACGTCGAGCCGAAGGAGGACCTGTCGGACTTCGTCTTCGGCGTCGGGGTCAAGACCCCGCGGGGCGTCGACTGCTGGGGCACGAACACCGATCTGGCCGGCTACGAGCCGCGCTCTCTCGCCGGGCCGGTGCGGGTCCGGCTCGTCTGTCCGGAGCTGCGGTTGGCGCCGGGCGAGTACACGGTGGATGTCGCGGTTCACGCCCGCGACGGCAGGGCGTACGATTACCGCCGCCGGGCGCTCCGGTTCACGGTGGCGGAGAGCACACAGCTCAGGAGCATCGGCCTCTACCTGCCCGACCATGAGTGGCAGGTGGAGACGATGGGCGCGCGGACCGACATCGACTGGCTCTCGCCCGGCCGCCAGGCCGAAGACCAACGGAGAATCGAATGAGCGACCAACCCAAGGAAGTACCGGGCGACCAGGATCCGTCCTCGTCGATCAACGTCAAGATCGGCGACGCCGAACTCAAGGGTGCCTACTCCAACCTGCTGCGCATCACCCACACCCGCGAGGAGTTCATCCTCGACTTCATCAACGTGGTTCCGCCTCAGGGCATCGTCAGCGCCCGGATCGTGACCAGCCCCGGGCATCTCAAGCGGATCATCCGGGCCCTGGGCACGAACCTGCGGCGCTATGAAGAGGTCCACGGCGTGATCGAGGAGGCGCCCGACCCGACGGACGTGTCCGGCCGCGTCAACTGACTCGCTGGCTCTTGAGGTACATCGAGGCGATCACGTCCCGGTAGCGCTCGTTGACGATCTTCCTGCGCACCTTCAGCGTGGGTGTGATCTCGCCCTCCTCGAGCGTCAGTTCGCGCTCGAGCAGCCGGAAACGGCGCACGCGCTCGTGGGCCGGCAGCCGCTCGTTCGCGCGGTCGAGCACGCCCTGGACGAGCTCCTGGAGACGCGGGTCCTGCCGGAGCTCCGAGGGGTCCATGCCGGTGAACGGCGCCGGCGGCTCCGCGTAGTTAGGCACGATCAGGGCGTTGAGGTAGGGGTAGCCGTCCCCGACCACGACCACCTGCGCGATCGCGGGGTGCGTGATCAGCATCTGCTCGATCGGCTGGGGCGCGACGTTCTTGCCGCCGCTCGTCACCAGCAGGTCCTTCTTGCGGTCCGTGATGTAGAGGTAGCCGTCGTCGTCCAGGCGGCCGATGTCGCCGGTGTGGAACCAGCCGTCCAGGTCGATCGCCTCGGCGGTGTCCTGGGGCTTCTTCCAGTAGCCCTGCATCAGGCCCTCGGTGCGGGCGAGGATCTCGCCATCGTCCGCGATGCGCAGCTCGACCCCGGGAGCAGCCTTGCCGACCGAACCGCGGCGGGAAGCGCCGGGGTACTCCACGGCCAGAACCGGCGCAGTCTCGGTCAGTCCATAGCCCTGGTAGAGGCGAATGCCGATCGCGTCGAAGAACTCGGCGACTTCGTTGGCGATCGCGGCGCCGCCGGAGATCGCGAACCGCAGGCGGCCTCCGAAGCGCTGCTTGATCTTGCGGAACACCAGGCGGTCGGCGATCAGGCCCTGGAGCGCCGCTCCGCCCCGCTCCGCCCGCCGCTTGCCGACCTTCAGCGCCCAGCCGATCAGCCGGCGGCGGGCCGGCGGCTGGCTCGCGAACAGGTTCTGGATGCGCAGGTAGGCGCTCTCGTAGAGCCTGGGCACCGAACACAGGACGGTGGGCCGCACGTCCGGCATCAGGCCGGCGACCCGCTCGATCGCGGGGGAGTAGTGGATCGACACCCCGCGGTAGAAGAAGAGGTAGTCGACCGTGCGCTCGAAGACGTGGGAGAGCGGCAGGAAGGAGAGCGCCTGGTCCTCCTCTCCCAGAGGGTAGAGCTCCTGGCAGGCGAGGATGTTCGAGACGAAGTTCCGGTGCGAGAGGACAACGCCCTTGGGGTCGCCGGTGGTGCCGGAGGTGTAGATGATGCTCGCCGTGTCGTCCTGGCCGACCCGCCCGCTGAAGGCCGCGAGGTCGGCGTCGGTGGACGGCGGCGCGCCGGCGATCAGGGCTTCGAGATCGGTGCCGCCCTCGACGGCTGCGTCGGCGTCCAGCGCCACCATCCGCAGCCCCCGCTGCTCGTTGCCGTCTCCGTCGTCCTCGCCGGCGCCGTGCGGAACGATGCCGGAGAGCAGGTCCCGCTTCGCCTTGTTGTCGTAGAAGACCCAGCCGGCGCCGCTGTCGAGCAGGATGTAGGCGACCTGGGGCGCGTTGAGGGTCGGATAGATGGGCACGGACACGGCGCCCACCAGGTGGCAGGCGAAGTCGACGATGTGCCACTCCGGCCGGTTGGTCGCGAACAGCGCTACGCGGTCGCCCTTGGCCACCCCGCGCGACTCGAGCGCCTTCGCGGTCCGGCAGACGGCGTCGACGCACTCGCGGGCGGACAGCGAATCCGTCCGGCGATGGCGCCGGATGGACAGCAGGTCCTCACGTTCGCCGTAGCGTTCCGCGACGATCCGCACCAGATCGGACAGGGTCTCCAAGGACTGAAACGGTAACACCGTGCTCGGTGCGCGGGTCTTCTGACCCGCTTCCGCCGAAGGCGGCCAGGTAGCGTCGCCGGCCTTGGCCGGCGTCCTTACCGCGGTCGGGGACCGAACAACGCGGTCCCGATCCGCACGTGGGTGGCGCCCTCGAGGACGGCGACCTCGAAGTCGGCGCTCATGCCCATCGACAGCCACCCTTCCTGGTTTCCGAACAGGCCGTCCCGGGCCAGCCGGTCGCGCAGGCGCCTGAGCGCCGCGAAGTCGGAGCGGGACTCGCGCGCATCGGCGCGCTGCGGGGGAATCGCCATCAGGCCGCGAATCCGCAGATGGTCGAGGTCGCCCATGCGCAGCATCGCTTCCGTGTCCTCGGGCAGGAACCCGTGCTTGCTGGGTTCGCGGCCGATGTTCACTTCCAGCAGGCAGCCGCGGACGCCGAGCCCCCGGCTGCCGAGCACGCGGTCCAGCCGTTCCGCGATCTTCGGCCGGTCGACCGCTTCGAAGACGTCGAAGGCGTCGCAGGCGCGGGCCGCCTTGTTCGTCTGCAGCGGTCCGATCAGATGCCAGGCGACCCCGTCGCCGTAGCCGGCTTCGAGCAGCGCCGCGCGGTGCGCCTCGCCTTCCTGGACCTGGTTTTCACCGAGGATGCGGAGACCGGCGTCCACCGCCTCTGCGATCCGTTGGAGCGGCTGGCGCTTGCAGGCGCCGACCAGGGCGACGTCTTCCGGCTGTCTGCCCGCCTCCCGGCAGGCCTCCGCCAGCCGGTGCACTATCTCCGCGTGGCGTTCGGCCGCGGGCTTCCCCGGCGCCTCGTTCAGCCGGCCTCTCCGTCGTCCAGGTACAGGATCCGCTGGCAGGAATCGCAGGGTACGAGCGCGCCCTGGGTCTGAATCTGCACCACGACCTGGGGCCTGATCCGGTAGTTGCAGAAGGAGCAGTGGCGGATGGGAGCACCGGTGCTCTCCACGACTCCGATGGCCGCCAGGGGCGCGCCGCTGTGGCGGTCGAACAGGCGCTCGTACTGGAGCAGGGCGGCGGGCGGCAGGCGTTCGCGGAACACCTCGATCTGTCCCTCGAGCGCTTCGACCCGCTTTCGCATCTCGGGCTTCTGCTCTTCCCACACGGCGAGCTGCGCCTGGTACTGCTCGTTCAGGCTCTCGAACGCGCCACGGATCTCGTCGAGTTGCGTCGACGTCTCCTCCTGGCGTTCGATGGCCTGCAGCGCCTCGTCGTCCGCTTCCCGCATCCTGGCGCGCACGGTGTCGATCTCGCTCAGAAGGGCGCTGTACTCGCGCTGCGTCGTCACGCGGGCGATCTGTTCCTGGTAGCGCTCGATGCTCTCCTTGCCCGTCGCCGCCTCCGTTTCCGCGGCGCGGCGCTCGAGCTCGGCCTGCTGCCACTCCTGCTCGAGCCGTTCGATCTCGCTCCGTTGATGCTCGTACTGGTCGTGGAGTTCCTGCATCGATTCGGGAACCCCCTCCAGCAGGGCGCGGCTGTGAGTGAGTTCCACGCTCGCCTGCTGCAGATCTACGATCGTGTCGAGGACTCTTTCCATGCGCCGATTGTCAGAGCTTCCAGTCAGTTAGCGTTCGCAGGCTCCGCAGGTCGCGGTGTGGGTCCACCTGGATTCGAACCAGGGACCTGCCGGTTATGAGCCGGATGCTCTAACCGCTGAGCTATGGACCCTCAGGGCCCCCGAGCGCAGTGCCGCAGTATAGCCCCGTAATGCGCCTTCATGGGCACCCGATCGCGGCCCGGCTTGGGGTATAGTCCGCGACACGCAACAAGCGGTCCAAGGAGGCGCCAGAATGTCGAGATCCACTCCAATCGGGCGGCCGGGCCGGGCGGGTTTTGCCGCCGGCGCTTCGGTCATCGTTCTGTTCGCCGCTCTGGTCGCATGCGGCCCCTCGGAGGAGGAGCGGGTCGCCGTCGCGCGCGCCGATGCGTGGGCCGAACTGCAGGAGGATCAGGCGGCCCTGAACGCCAAGCGCGACGAACTGGCGGGGCTCCGCGCGCGAGTTGCCGCGCCGGGCGAGGAAGACGATGTCGAGGCCCTGAACGCGGAGGTCGAAGCGCTCGACAACGAGGTCGGCAGCGACGGCGAGGCGTTTTCGACCAAGCTGGTCAACTACATCAACGAGGCGGAGTGGGAACTCGGCGGCGAAATGACCGAGGAGCAGCGCAACGCCTTCGCGATGAAAAGTGCCGAGGACATGTACCTGGCGGAGGAGTACGTGGTCAAGGGCGGCGACTACCGCAGGGCGGTCGAGATCCTCGAGCGGGCCCTCGGCGTCGACCCCGACAACGCCGATCTCCAGGCGCGGCTGGCGGACTACCAGGAAGCGCGCTACATCACCGCCGAACGGTTGGCGCAGGTCAATCGGGGCATGACCGAGGCCGAGGTCGAAGCGCTTCTCGGCAAGGTCTTCCACCGCAACGTTCGAGAGTTCGACGCGGAGAACGTCTTCGCCTGGTTCTACCCGAAGAATCCCGAAGAACACGGTGACGGTGCTGCTGCCGGTGTGTTCTTCCGCGAGGGCGACAGGAAGGTCTACCGCACCGACGCCAACGCCGTCGAGGGCCGGGAAGAAGAAGAGTAGGCGGCCCGCCGCCCTTGACGGGGCGGGCGGGCTCGTGCAGAATCCGCAACGCTCGCGGGCTGACGTGCGTCGTCTACCGCGGGCTATCCGGGCGCGAGCCCGCAAACCACGGGAACGAGATCACTTCATGCCGGTTGTGCAGGTACGCGAAGACGAGAGCTTCGAGAACGCGCTCCGCCGCTTCAAGCGGAAGTGCGAGAAGGAAGGCATTCTGACCGAGCTCAAGAAGCGCCAACACTTCGAGAAGCCGTCGGTCAAGCGGAAGCGCAAGGTCATGCAGGCGCGCAAGAAGATGCTGCGGCGCCTGGCTGAAGAGCGCCGCGCCGGCCTCGCCTAGGGAGTCCGCGCAGCGAAGTCGCTGCGCCGAGCTTGGCGATTCGGTGCCGAGCTGAAATGAGTTGCTGCAGCGGCGCGACGTCCGAGGCACTCGAGTTTTCGTCGCTGCTCGCCGTTCTCGCGGGTTTCGCCTCGACCGACGCCGGCAGCCAGGCGGTTCGGGCGATCGAACCGGCGACCGACCGCGGCGAGGTCGAACGGCGCCGGGTTCGCTATGCGGAGATCGCCCACGACGTTGAACAGAACGGCGTTTTGGTGCCGTCGCTCGACGGGCTTCTCGACCTGCGCGATCATCTCGACGGGGACGGTCGGGGTTTGGGCGGGCCGGAGCTGCTCGACCTGGCGGCGGCGATCGAGGTCAGCGAAGAGGTTCTGGAACGGCTCGAGAACTTCGAGGCCACGCCCCGGTGTGCCGCCGAGGTCGAGACGCTACGACTGATGGAGGCCGGCGCCGAGGAAGCCGCGGCGCCGGGCCAACAGGGCGGAGGCTGTGCCGGGCTGGCGAGCCGTCTACGTCGCATGCTGGACCGTCGTGGCGAGGTGCGGGACGACGCGACGCCGCGCCTGCGGACGCTTGTCCGGGACGCCCGGCGCACCCAGGCCTCGGTCGAGGCTTCGCTTCAGGTCTATGTGCGGGAGCACGCCAACGCCCTGGCGGACGATTCGACCCCCATGCGGGGCGGCCGGCTTTCGGTGCTTCTGCCCTCCGGCAGCCGCGGACGCCTCGCCGGTCTGGTCAGGGGCCGCTCCGCCTCGGGCAGGAGCTTCTACTTCGAACCGTCGGAGGTGGTCGAGGGAAACGACGAACTGGAGCGGATCGCCTCCGACCGGGACATCGAGCGCACCCGCATCCTTGCCGAGCTGGTGGCTCAGGTGCAGGTTCTTGTGCCGGCGATCGTCGCGCGCCTCGACTTCCTGGCTGCCGTCGACGCGACGCAGGCGGCGGCGCGCTTCGCGGGCGATGTCGACGCCGTGCTCGCCACGGTCGCATTGGACGATCCGGCCGGCAGGGCGCCGGTGCTCGAACTCCGGGGCGCTCGCCACCCGCTGCTCGACCCACGGCTCGCCGACCGCAGGGAGTCGGCGCTGGGAGCGGCCGGCAACCGGGGCGTCGTCGTGCCGCTCGACCTGAAGCTCGACGACCACCGTACTCTGGTCCTGACCGGTCCGAACGCCGGCGGCAAGACGGTCGCCCTGAAGACGGTGGGGCTGCTGTGCCTGATGAACCAGGCCGGCCTGCCGGTACCCGCCGCGCGGGAAAGCCGTCTGCCGATCCTCGACCACGTGGTGGCGGTGGTTGGCGACGAACAGAGCGTCCTCGACGAGCAGTCGACGTTCAGCGCCCGGCTGCTGCGCCTGCGGGAAGTGTGGCGCCGGGCCGGGCCCTCGACCCTGGTCCTGCTCGACGAGGTCGGCGCGGGCACGAACCCGGAAGAGGGCGCCGCGCTCGGTATCGCCCTGCTCGAGGGGCTGGTCGAGCGAGGCTCGCTCGGCATTCTGACGACGCATCTCACCCAGCTCGCCGCCGCCGCACTCGAGTCGCAGGCGGCCTCCTGCGCCGCGATGGGTTTCGACCCGGAGAACGGCCTCCCCACCTACCGGCTGGTCGTTGGTCCGCCCGGAGGCAGCCAGGCGCTGGCGCTGGCGCGCCGGCTCGGCCTTCCGCCGGCCTGGCTGGAGCGGGCCGAGCACTTCCTGGGCTCCGAGCACCAGAAGCTGCGGCGGGTGCTGGAACGCAACGAACGCCTCCGCGAGCGGCTGCTGGAGCGGGAGGCGGAGCTCGCCCGGCTGAGCGCCGAGACGGAGGCGGCCCGCGCCCGCTACGAGACCGGGCAGGAGTCGCTGCGGGCGGCCAGGCGGCGGCTGGAACAGGCCCTCGGGCGCGAGGTCGACGCGCTGCGCCGGGCGAATCGCCGCCGGCTGGATGAGGCGCTGGCCGAGTTGTCGTCGACACCCCGGGGACCGGGCAAACGGGCGTTCGCCCGAGCGGCTTCATCCCTGCACGGAGAACTCGACCGGGACCTGTCGGCGGCGGCCGATCGTGCTTCCCTCGCGGCCGGCGACGTCGACGCGCCGCCGCATCGGGAACCGGAGGAGCCGCCGCGGCCGGATGAGCAGCGTCCCCTCACGCTCGGCGCCCGCGTCCGCCACGGTTCGCTGGGCTGGCTGGGTGAACTCGTGGAGCTTCGCGGCGACCAGGCGACCGTGCTGGTCCGCGGCAAGCGGGTCCGAACGCCGAGCGCCGACCTTGCCGCCGTAGCCGGCGGAGAACGCCCGGCGCCCGGCCGGGTCCGGGTCCAGCGGTCGCAGGCCGACCCGGTCGAAGCGGAGCTGCTCCTGATCGGCCAACAGGTCGAACCGGCTCTGGAATCCCTCGACGCCTACCTGGACCGCGCCTTGGCGGCCGGCCGCGAACGGGTTCGGGTGGTCCATGGCCACGGCAGCGGCCGGCTGCGGCGGGCCGTTCGGGAGCATCTGCGAAGCCACCCGGGCGTTGCCGGTTTCGATCCTGCTCCGCCCTCCGCCGGCGGCGACGGCGCGACTGAAGTCGTCCTGCGCTAGCGGCCCCGCCCACTGGGTGCGCTCGCTGTAGCATGAGCGGTCGTGCAGCGGCGCTCCAGGCTCACCGATGAGGCGGTGGACGCGGTGCGCGAGGCGGTCGACCTCATCGACCTGGTCAGCGAGCACACGAAGGTCGAGCGCCGGGGACAGCGCTTCGTGGCGCTCTGCCCCTTCCACAAGGAGAAGACGCCTTCGCTGTCGCTCGACCCCGAGCGCAAGCTCTACTACTGCTTCGGCTGCGGCGCCGGCGGCGACGCCCTGCGCTTCCACATGGAACTCACGGGCGACACCTTCGCCACCACGATCGAGCACCTGGCCCGGCGCTACGGGATTCCCCTGCGGCGCGCCTCCGGGCCAGACGCCGACGGCCGGCCCGACCGCTCCGAGCGCATCCAGGCCGCGCTCGAGGCCGCCTACGACTTCTTCCGGGCGAAGCTCAGGACGGAACCCGTGCCGCAGCAGTACCTCCAGCGGCGCAAGGTGCCGTCCGAGCTGATCTCCCGTTTCGGCGTCGGCTACGCACCCGACGACTGGCGGACAATGATCGAGGATCTGAGCCGACGCATCCCGGTTCCCGATCTCGAATCCGCCGGGCTGATCGCCCGCAGCCCGAAGGCGCCCGACCGTCCCTACGACCGGTTCCGCAACCGGCTGATGTTCCCCATCCGGTCCCCCGCCGGCCGCCTGCTGGCGTTCGGCGGACGCACCCTCGGCGACGACCAGGCCAAGTACGTCAACACGAACGAGACGGACCACTTCCGGAAGGGCACCCTGCTCTACGGCCTCGACGCTGCCCGTCGCGGCATCCGGGAACAGGGCCGGGCGCTCCTGGTCGAGGGCTACTTCGACGTCCTCGGCGCCGCGGCGTCCGGTATCGACTGGGCGGTCGCGAGCATGGGGACGGCGCTCACCGGGCAGCAAGTGCGGCTGCTTTCCCGCTACACCGACGAGGTGGTTCTCGGTTACGACGGTGACCGCGCCGGCATCGAGGCGGCCCGCAAGGCGGCGGGACTCATGCTCGAGGCCGGGCTCAACGTCCGCCGCGCGCTCTTTCCGGCGGGCCAGGATCCGGACTCGTTGCGGCTCGACGAGGGACCCGAGGCGGTACGCGCCACGGTTGCCGAGGCCCGGGATGCGGTGGCGATCGAGATCGACGATCTGCCCAGCCGCGCCGAGCTCGACCCCCGGCTGCGCGCCCGCGAGGCCGCGCGAGTGCGGACGCTGATCGACCGGGTCGGCGAACCGATCGCGAGAAGGGGCTACTTCGAGACAGCCGCCGAGCGCCTCGGTGTGAAGGTCGACGTGCTCCTGCGTGAGTCCGCAGCCGCCGCGGAGCGGCCGGCCGCGCCGGATTCGCCCGAACCCGCTGCGCGACCGCGTCCTCCGGTGACTTCGTCGATCGAGGAGCAGGTGCTGCGTCTGACTGCCGCCGCCCCGGACCTGCGCGGCATCGAATGGCCGGCGCCGGATGCCTTCTTCGATCCCGCCCTGCGCGCCATCTACGAGGCCATGCGCGAGCAGGCTCAAGCGGGGGCGGAGCGGATCGATTCCGGCGCTCTCGTGGACGTCCTGGGCCGCCGGCGCGGGACGGACAACGAGACCGATCGACCTGTTGACCGGATCGCCGGGCTTTTGTTACAACGGTCGTCTGCCTTCTCTGAATCGGATGAATCGGAACTTCGAGTCAGTCTCGCCGAGTTGGGTCGACGTTTCGCCAGACAGCGGCTCAATCTGCTTGCCCGGGAGATCAATCGCGCACAGCGTGAAGGTGACATGGAGACCCTGCACCGGATGATCGAGGAGAAGCAGCAGCTCAGCCGCCAGCTCTACCGGCAGTCGGGGCGCTGAGGAGATGTCGTGGCGCTGAACACCGCGGCCGTCCGCGCCGAGGAGATCGAGCCGATCGAGCAGCGCCACAGCTCGGTCCGCGGCATCTTCAACCTGGGCCGCGAGAAGGGCTACCTGCTTCAGGACGAGCTCGAGACCCGGTTGCCCGAGGAACTGCTCGCCGAGCCGCGGGACATGGACGCGATCCGGTCACGTCTGGTGTCGATGGGCACGGGAGTGATCCGGCGTCCGCCGGCCTTCGTCAACGTCGGCGACTCCGATCCGCTGCCCGCGATCGGCGGCGTCGAACGGAGCGAGCCGGAACCCGCCGTTCTCACGCCCCACGACCGGACGACGGATCCGGTCCGGGTCTACCTGCGGGAGATGGGGCGAGTCGATCTGCTCGATCGGGAAGGCGAAGTGGAGATCGCCAAACGGATCGAGCGGGGCGAGTGGATCGTGTTCGAGGCGCTGTGCGACAACGCGGTCGTGCTGCGGGAGCTGCTGCGGATCAACGAGCTGGCGCGTCGCGACCGGCGCCTGATGCGGGAGCTCCTGGCCGACGGCGGCGCCCACCTCGACCAGAGCGCCAGGGATCGGATCGAGAAGAACCTCCGGATCTTCCGGGCGATCGAGACGCTCGACCGGCAGGTGCGCCGTCTGCGCCGGCAGAGCGATCGTTGCCGGCCGGGCAGCGATCGTTTCGCGGAGATCGAACGCGAGATCGATCGCACGGCGGGCAAGATCACCGAGCAGATCCGCTCGATCGAGTTGACGGCGCAGACACGCAGCCGCCTGGTCGAGATCCTCAAGCAGCTCTACGCGGAGATCTCGCGCCACGACCGGGACATTCGCCGGGCGCAGATCGCGCTCGACCGGGAGCGCGACACGGAACTCGGCGCCCTGCAGCGACGCCGGATCGAGAAATACCGCGCGCGTCTCCGGGCGTCGGAAGAGCGTTACGGCACGACCCTCGCGCAGGTGACCGCGACGCTGAACAAGGTGCGGCGAGGCGAGGCGATCTGCGAGCAGGCGCGTTCCGAGATGATCCTGGCGAACCTTCGTCTGGTCGTGTCGATCGCCAAGAAGTACACGAACCGCGGGCTGCAGCTCCTCGACCTGATTCAGGACGGCAACATCGGGCTCATTCGCGCGGTGGAGAAGTTCGAGTACCGCCGCGGCTACAAGTTCTCGACGTACGCGACCTGGTGGATCCGCCAGGCGATCACGCGGGCGATCGCCGACCAGGCAAGGACGATTCGCATCCCGGTCCACATGATCGACACGATCAACAAGCTCACCCGGACCAGCCGCGCGATGGTCCAGGAACTGGGCCGGGAGCCCACCGTCGCCGAAATCGCCGAGCAGATGGACATGGAGGTTTCGCACGTCCGCGAGATCATGAAGATCGCGCTGGAACCGATCTCGCTCGAGACGCCGATCGGCGAAGAGGCGGACTCCTCCCTTGGCGACTTCATCGAGGACGCGAGCGCCGTCTCGCCGCTCGACACGCTGCTCCTGAAGAACCTCAGCGAGCAGACCGCCGCGGTCCTGCAGACGCTGAGCCCGCGGGAGGAGCTCGTGCTCCGGATGCGCTTCGGGGTCGGTGACGGCGCCGAGTCGACGCTGGAGGACGTGGGGCGTTCGTTCAACGTGACGCGCGAGCGGATCCGTCAGATCGAATCGAAGGCGCTCCGCAAGCTGCGTCATCCGAGTCGCTCGGGGCAACTGAGCCCCTACCGCAACCGCCTGTAGCGGCCGCCCCTGCGGGGTTTGACAGCCGGCTTCAAGCCTCCCTAAGATGAACTCCGTGTCGCCCGCCGCTGTTTGCCTTGAGGCGGATTCTTCCTCGGTAGCTCAACGGTAGAGCGTTCGGCTGTTAACCGAAATGTTGGGGGTTCGAATCCCTCCCGAGGAGCCACTGCTTGTGGCCTGGACGGTGAGGCGGGACCGCTTCTCGCTCTCGACCGTGACGAGGTAGTTGAAGATGGTCGAGGTTTCGGAGGAGTTTCTGTCAGCCAATCGGCGCGTCGTTCACCGGCGCCTGAGCGTGGCCAGGCTCTACGAGGAAGCGGTTCGGCGCGGCGAGGCCGCGATCGCCGCCGAGGGTCCGCTCGTCGCGTCGACCGGGGAGCACACGGGGCGGTCGCCGAACGACCGGTTCGTCGTGCGCCGCGCGCCGTCGGCGGACCTGGTGGACTGGGGGCCGGTGAACAAGCCCCTCGCGCCGGAGCACTTCGACCGCCTTCACCGCAAGATGGTGGCCGCGGCCGCGGACCGCGACCTGTTCGTGTTCGACGGTTTCGCCGGCGCGGATCCGGCCTGCCGCCTGAACGTGCGGGTGATCAGCGAGCGCGCCTGGCACAGCCTGTTCGTCCGCAACATGTTCCTGCGCGCGGCGAACGACGCGGAGCTCGAGGACTTCAAGCCGGACTACACCGTCGTCGACATCCCGAGCGTTCTGGCCGACCCGGAGAGCGACGGCACGAACAGCACGACCTTCATCGCTCTCGACCTGGAGCGGCACCTGACCCTGATCGGGGGGAGCGAGTACGCCGGCGAGATGAAGAAGTCGATGTTCAGCGTGATGAACTTCCTGATGCCGCAACGCGGGGTGCTGAGCATGCACTGCAGCGCGAACTACGGGGCCGACCGTTCGGACTGCGCCCTGTTCTTCGGCCTCTCGGGCACCGGCAAGACGACCCTCTCGGCCGATCCGGAGCGCACCCTGATCGGCGACGACGAGCACGGCTGGTCCGACCGCGGCATCTTCAACATCGAGGGCGGCTGCTACGCCAAGGTCATCCGGCTCGATCCTCTGGGGGAACCGGAGATCTACGCCACCACCCGGCGCTTCGGCACCGTGCTCGAGAACGTGGTCTTCGATCCCGATACGAGGGAGCTCGATCTGGACGACGACTCCCGCACCGAGAACACCCGGGCCAGCTATCCCCTCAGCCACCTGGAGCACGTCGACGTCGGCGGCAACGCGGGGCACCCGACGTCGGTCATCTTCCTGACCTGCGACGCGTTCGGCGTCCTGCCGCCGATCAGCCGCCTCGACGAGTCGCAGGCGATGTACCACTTCCTCTCGGGCTACACGGCGAAGGTCGCCGGTACCGAGCGCGGCGTGACCGAGCCGTCCGCGACGTTCAGCGCCTGTTTCGGCGCCCCGTTCATGCCGCTTCCGGCGTCGACCTACGCGGACCTGCTGGGCGAGAAGGTGCGGCGCCACGGCGTCGACGTCTGGCTCGTCAACACGGGATGGACCCGGGGGCCCTACGGCCAGGGCAGCCGGATCAAGCTGGCGTACACGCGGAGGATGATCCACGCGGCGCTCGACGGCAGCCTGACCGACACGCCCGTGCGCACCCATCCCGTCTTCGGTCTGGCGTATCCCACGGCCATCGACGGCGTGCCGGGCGACGTGCTCGACCCGCGACAGGGCTGGAGCGATCCCCAGGCGTACGATCAGTACGCGCGCCGGCTGGCCCGGATGTTCACCGACAACTTCGAAGGTCTGGGCTGCAGCGCCTCGGCGGCCGTGCAGGCGGCGGCGCCGCGCGTCGCGGTTTAGGGCCGGCAGGGAGAGTCGGATGATTCCCGTCAAGAGTGCGATCTCCTCCAGCGGCCGCGCCCACGTCGACGGCATGGACTCGTACCGGAAGCTGTACCGGCAGTCGATCGAGGATCCGGACGGCTTCTGGCTCGAACAGACCCGTTCCCTGGACTGGTTCACCGAGCCGCGGTCGGCGGGGCGCTGGGACTTCGAGGCCGTCGACTTCGCCTGGTTCGAGGACGGCGTGCTGAACGCCTGCACCAACTGCGTCGACCGCCACGCCGCCGCGCGGCCCGACAAGACCGCCCTGATCTGGGTCGAGGACGAACCGGGCCGCTACCACCGGATCAGCTACCGGGAGCTGAAGCGGAACGTCTGCCGGATCGCCAACGTGCTGACCTCGCTCGGGATCGGCGAGGGCGACCGGGTCTGCATCTACCTGCCGATGATCCCGGAACTGGCCTACACGATGCTCGCCTGCGCCCGGATCGGCGCGGTGCATTCGGTCGTCTTCGCCGGCTTCTCCGCCGACAGCCTGCGCGAGCG
Organism: Holophagales bacterium; assembly: GCA_009836625.1. Lineage (GTDB taxonomy): Bacteria > Acidobacteriota > Thermoanaerobaculia > Multivoradales > Multivoraceae > Multivorans. Next base: position 80,067 of record VXVC01000009.1, on the reverse strand, counting down.
CATTGTCGACGCCGGTTGCCGGCTGCTGGTGACCGCGAACGAAGGCCTTCGCGGCGGCCGCACGATCCCGCTCAAGGCGACGTGCGACCAGGCCGTCGAGGGACTGGACCTGGTCGAGCACATGCTGGTCGCGCGGCGCACCCACACCGAGGTGCCGATGACGCCGGGCCGAGACCTGTGGCTCCACGAGGAGACGGCGAAGCAGCGGGCGACCGCGCCGGTGGCCCGGCTCGACGCCGAGGCGCCGCTCTTCGTCCTCTACACCAGCGGTTCGACCGGCAAGCCGAAGGGTGTGCTCCACACCACCGGCGGCTACCTGCTCTACGCCTCGATGACGCACCGGTTGATCTTCGATCACCACGACGACGACATCCACTTCTGCGCCGCCGACATCGGCTGGGTCACGGGACACAGCTACATCGTGTACGGCCCGCTCGCGAACGGTGCCACGAGCGTCATGTTCGAGTCGGTTCCGACCTATCCGGACCCGGGCCGCTACTGGCAGGTCGTCGACGACCTGGGGGTGACTCTCTTCTACACCGCGCCGACCGCGCTGCGGGCGATCGCTCGCGAGGGCGACCAGTGGGTGACTGCCTACGACCGCGGTTCGCTGCGGGTTCTCGGTTCGGTCGGCGAACCGATCAACCCCGAGGTCTGGAACTGGTACCACGACATCGTCGGGAACGGCCAGTGTCCGGTCGTCGACACCTGGTGGCAGACGGAGACGGGCGGCATCCTCATCACTCCGCTGCCGGGCGCCACGCCGCTGGTCCCCGGCTCGGCGACGCTTCCCTTCTTCGGCGTCGAGCCGGTGCTGGTGGACGCCGACGGCAACGAACTGGCGGGCAACGACCGGAGCGGCAACCTGTGCCTCAAGCGCTCGTGGCCCGGGCAGGCGCGGACGATCTACGGCGACCACCAGCGCTTCGTCGAGACCTACTTCAGCACCTATCCGGGGATGTACTTCACCGGGGATGGCTGCCGCCGGGACGGGAACGGCTACTACTGGATCACCGGCCGGGTCGACGACGTGCTCAACGTGTCGGGGCATCGGCTGGGCACGGCGGAGATCGAGAGCGCTCTGGTGGCGCACGACGCGGTGGCCGAGGCCGCGGTCGTCGGCTGCCCGCACGAGATCAAGGGCGTCGGCATCTACGCCTACGTGCTGATCACGCCGGAGGCCGAAAGCCGCGAGCGGACGGAACTCGTGGCCGAACTGCGCCAGCAGGTGCGCACGGTGATCGGACCGATCGCCACACCGGACCACATCCACGTCGCCGGCGGCCTGCCGAAGACCCGGTCCGGCAAGATCATGCGCCGCGTGCTGCGCAAGATCGCCGCCGGCGAGTACGAAGACCTCGGCGACGTGACGACGCTGGCGGAACCGGCCGTCGTCGACGGCCTGGTCGAGGACCACCGCGCCGCCACGAGTTGAACCGATGACCCAGGACGACCAGCGAAGAGACATCGGAACGCCGATGCGCCTGCTGCTGGTCGCGGCCTGCGTCGTCGTCCTGGTCGCCGGCCTGCGGGCCGCGTCGTCGATCATGATCCCGTTCCTGGTCGCGGTCTTCATCGCGGCGATCAGCCTGCCCGTCCTGACCTGGCTGCAGCAGCGCCTGCCGATGATCGTCGCCGTTCTCGGCACGATCCTGATGGACCTGCTGGTGCTCGCCCTGGTCGGCTATCTGGTCGGTTCCACCGCGAACCAGGTCGCGGGCGAGATGGGCGAGATCCAGTCCACGCTCACGGAGTGGATCGAAGACGGCGGCGAGTGGCTGGAGGAGCGGGGAGTGCCCGTCGCCAGCGGGCTGGCGGGCGACGACTCCCTGCCGCTTGCGTTGTTCTCGCGCTTCGAGCCGGGCTTCCTGGTCGACTTCGTGAACCGCACGCTGCGGGCGACGACGGCCGCCCTGTCGTCGTTCCTCGTCATCTCGCTGATCGTCATCTTCACCCTCTTCGAGGCGGCGACCTTCGGCCCCAAGGTGCGCGCGGCCTTCGGCAGCGCCGGCGCCGAGGCGCGCTTCGCCCGCGCCATGCACGATATCCAGCACTACATGGGGATCAAGACGGTGATCAGCCTGGCCACGGGCCTGTTGATCGGCATCTGGGTCGGCGTGCTGGGCGTCGAGTTCGCGGTCTTCTGGGGGCTGGTGGCCTTCGTCCTCAACTTCATCCCGAACCTCGGTTCGATCATCGCGGCGGTGCCGACGACGCTCCTGGCCATGGTCCAGATCGGCGTCGGCCGGGCATTGCTCGTCGCCCTGGGCTACCTGGTCGTCAACATGGTGATCGGCAACTTCATCGAACCGCCGCTCCTGGGACGGCGGCTCGGTCTCTCGACCCTGGTGGTCGTCCTGTCCCTCGTCTTCTGGGGCTGGGTGTGGGGACCGGTCGGCATGCTGCTGTCGGTGCCGCTGACGATGGTGGTCAAGATCCTGCTCGAGAACACGGAGGAGTTCCGCTGGGTGGCCGTGCTGCTCGGCGACAGCCGGGAGGCGGAACGTCTGGCGCCGGCGGCCGGCGGAGACGGGAACGACTGAGACCCGGTCTCACAGCAGGCCGGGGAAGAGCGCCCGGCGGTTCGAGGGGTAGTCGGGGAATCGCTCCCGGTACCAGCGGTGCCGCCAGAGCGCCCGCGGAATCAGGTTGGCGGCGGTCCACAACGCGAACGCCAGACCGGGCAGCGACCAGCTCATCAGGGCGAAGCCGATCCACTCGACGATCTCGCCGGCCAGGTTGGGGCAGGAGACGGAGTCGAACGCGCCGCCGCGAGGCAGGACAGCGCCGCCCGAGGCCCTGGCCCGCAGCGCCGACAGACGGTAGTCGGAAGAGATGTTGAGCACCGCTCCCAGAACAAAGAGCGCGGCGCCGGCCCGGAAACGCGGGTCGGAGAACCAGTCCACCGGATAGTCGGCGAGCCAGCCCATGAACCAGCCCAGGAGTACGCCGTTGACGAGGTTGAAGGCGAAGCCCGAGGCGGCCGTGACGGCGGGGAACGGACGCGCCTGGCGCTGGACGATCCACGGCCACACGAGGGTGCGGTGCACGTAGTGGGCAAGCCAGAGACCGACCAGGACGTCGCCGACCCGGTGGCGCTCCCCGGCCGCGAGGTAGACGAGCGGGAACACGGCCAGGGCCGAGAGCTCCATCAAGAGCCAACCCCAGCGCGGGTCGACGTTCGGTCCCCAGGCACGGCCGCCTGCCCGGCCCGTCCGGTCCTTGCCCACCAGGCCGTAGACCAGAACCGGCACGGTCAGCCCGCACCAGATCATGACGATGGCGCCGAAGACATCGAAGTAGATGGGAATGGCAGCCGAGTTCGTCACGGCGACTCACACGGTAGCGCTCCAGGGCGCAAGCTGCTACTCTCCGAATCGGGACTATTCGGGTCCCCGTTTCGCCGCCATGATCCGTCTGACCAAGCAAGCCGACTACGGGATCGTCCTGATGAGCCAACTGGCCCTGACCGGGCAGACCGCGGCGGCTGAGCTTGCGTTGCAGACGCACCTGCCGCCCGCGATGGTGAGCAAGATCCTCAAGATGCTCGCGAGGGCCGGCCTGCTGGCTTCTCACCGCGGCGTGCACGGCGGCTACGAACTCGCGCGTCCGGCGGCGGAGATCAGCGTCGCGCACGTGATCTTCGCGCTCGAGGGCCCGATCGCCCTGACCCAGTGCAGCGAGCACTCGGACGACGAGTGTTCCTACGAGGCGTTCTGCCGCGTGCGGGAGAACTGGCAGCGGATCGACCGGGCTGTTCGACGAGCTCTCGAAGGGGTCACGATCGAGGACATGGCGCGCCCGGACTTTCTCGCCGGCCGGCCCGCGGCCTCCACCCTCATTCCCCTGGGGAGCAACTCCTGATGCCGACCGCCGCGGACACGATCGGAGCGCTCGCCGAGCGCGACTACGAGTACGGCTTCGTTACCGACGTCGAGCAGGACACCGCGCCGCCGGGCCTGAGCGAGGAGATCATCGCCTTCATCTCGGCGAAGAAGAACGAGCCGCAGTGGTTGCTCGACTGGCGGCTCCAGGCTTACCGGGGCTGGCTCAAGATGGTCGAGCCGACGTGGGCGAACGTCCGTTACGAGCCGATCGACTACCAGTCGATCTGCTACTACGCGGCGCCGAAGAGCGACGACGACCGGCCCAAGAGCCTCGACGAGATCGACCCCGAGATCCTGGCCACCTACGAGAAGCTCGGCATCCCGCTCAGGGAGCAGGAGATGCTGGCGGGCGTGGCGGTCGACGCGGTGTTCGACAGCGTCTCGGTGGCCACGACGTTCCGCGAGAAGCTGGCGGAACTCGGGGTCATCTTCTGCTCGTTCTCCGAGGCGGTCCAGGATCACCCGGAACTCGTACGCAAGTACCTGGGCACGGTCGTGCCGCGCCGGGACAACTTCTTCGCCGCCCTGAACTCGGCCGTGTTCTCGGACGGCTCCTTCGTCTACATCCCGAAGGGCGTGCGCTGCCCGATGGAGCTCTCGACCTACTTCCGGATCAACGCGATGAACACGGGCCAGTTCGAGCGCACCCTGATCATCGCGGAGGAAGGCAGCTACGTCAGCTACCTGGAGGGTTGCACCGCGCCGATGCGCGACGAGAACCAGTTGCACGCGGCCGTCGTCGAGCTGATCGCGCACGAGGACGCCCAGATCAAGTACTCCACGGTCCAGAACTGGTACCCGGGCGACAAGGAAGGCGTCGGCGGCATCTACAACTTCGTGACCAAGCGCGGCCTGTGCGAGGGCCGGCGCAGCAAGATCTCCTGGACGCAGGTCGAGACCGGTTCGGCGGTGACCTGGAAGTACCCGAGCTGCATCCTCAGGGGCGACGATTCGGTGGGCGAGTTCTACTCGGTCGCCGTGTCGAACAACCGCCAGCAGGCCGACACGGGGACCAAGATGATCCACGTCGGCAAGCGCACCTCGAGCACGATCATCTCGAAGGGGATCTCGGCCGGCGAAGGCCAGAACACCTACCGCGGGTCGGTGCGGATCCTCCGTTCGGCCGAGGACGCCCGGAACTTCTCGCAGTGCGACTCGATGCTGATCGGGGACCGCTGCGGGGCCCACACGTTCCCCTACATCGACGTCGCCAATCCGAGCGCCCAGATGGAGCACGAGGCGTCGACGTCGAAGATCGGCGAAGACCAGATCTTCTACTGCAACCAGCGCGGCATCGACACCGAGGATGCCGTTTCCATGATCGTCAACGGGTTCTGCAAGGAAGTGTTCCGCGAACTCCCGATGGAGTTCGCCGTGGAGGCACAGAAGCTGCTCGAGGTCAGCCTCGAGGGCAGCGTCGGCTGACCCTTCGGGGGGCCGGGTTGCCGGGACCGCAAGCGGCCGGAAAGACGCCGCACGGAGAGATACAGCAATGCTGAGGGTGAGTGACCTTCACGCGAAGGTCGAAGAACAGAAAATCCTGAAGGGTGTGGATCTCGAGGTGAACGCCGGCGAGGTCCACGCGGTGATGGGGCCGAACGGATCGGGCAAGAGTACGCTGGCCCAGGTGCTCGCGGGCCGGGAGGACTACGACGTCACGGCCGGCTCGCTGGAGCTGGATGGCGACGATTTGCAGGAGATGGCCCCGGAAGAGCGAGCCCATGCGGGTCTCTTCCTCGCCTTCCAGTACCCGGTCGAGATCCCGGGCGTCGGCAACAGCTACTTCCTCAAGGCCGCGCTCAACGCGATCCGCAAGGCCAGGGGCGAGGACGAACTCGACGCCATGGACTTTCTCCAGTTGTTGCGCAAGCGCGCGGAACTGGTCGACGTGGACGAGGCGCTGTTGCGGCGCCCCGTCAACGAGGGCTTCTCGGGCGGCGAGAAGAAGCGGAACGAGATCCTCCAGATGGCGGTGCTCGAACCCCGGCTGGCCGTCCTCGACGAGACGGACTCCGGGCTGGACATCGACGCCCTGAAGACGGTGGCGGCGGGGGTCAACGCGCTCAGGAGCGAGGACCGGGCGTTCGTCGTCATCACCCACTACCAGCGGCTGCTGAACTACATCGTGCCCGACCACGTCCACGTGCTCCTGGATGGGCGGATCGTCCGCTCCGGCGGCAGCGAGCTGGCGCTCGAACTCGAGGAGAAGGGCTACACCGGCCTGACCAACGGTTCGTCCGGAGACTGAGCCCGTGACCATCGCCAGCGGCCGCTCCACCGCCCCATACCTGGATCTGTACGCTCGCCGCGGCGGCGAGCCGGAGGTTCTGCGCGCGCGGCGGCAGGAGGCGATCGAGCGCTTCGAGGCCGCCGGCTTCCCGACCGGTCGCGACGAGGAGTGGCGGCAGACGAACCTCGGTTCGCTGCTGCGCGCTGCGCCGGCAGCGGCTTCGCGGCGCCCGCTCCAGGGCGGCGAGGCCGCCCGCTTTCTCTACCCGGACTGTCCCCGGATGGTGTTCGTGAACGGCCGCTACGCGCCGGAGATCTCGTCGCCGCCACGGCAGATCACCGCGGTGGCTCTGGCGGAACCCGGCGCCGGCGGCGACACGGAAGCGGTCCTGGAGCATCTCGGCGCCCACGCCTCCGGCCGCGCCTCGTGCAGCGCCGACGCAGGGGTGCATCCGTTCGCGGCCCTCAACACCGGCCTGTTCGAGGACGGCGCGGCGATCGTGATTCCGGATGGAGCCGTCGTCGAGCAGCCGTTGCAGGTGCTCTGGCTCAACGCTCCCGCGGCGCCCGCCGCGGAGTCCGGCGGCGACACGCCCGCCGTCGAGGTCAGCTTTCCGCGCCTGCTCGTCATCGCCGGCGAGAACAGCCAGGCTTCGGTGATCGAGACCTTCGCCGCTGTCGACCCGAAGGCCGGCGGCTACTTCGTCTGCCCGGTGTCGGAGTTCGTCTGCGGCGCGGGCTCGGTGCTCCACCACACCCGGCTTCAGGCCGACGCGACCGACGCGTTCCACCTCGGCTTTCAGCACGCGCAGCTCGAGCGCTCCGCGTCCTTCGACTCCTCGTCCCTGGCGTTCGGAGGCGGCCTGGTGCGGAACGACACGGTGGGGCTGCTCGACGGCGAGGGCTCCCACTGCACGCTCGACGGCCTCTACGTCATCGACGGTTCCCAGTTCGTGGACAACCACATGCGCGTCGAGCACCGGCAGCCGCACACGACCAGTCACCAGCTCTACAAGGGCGTCCTCGACGGCCGGGCGCGTTCGGTGTTCAACGGCCGCATCTACGTGCACCAGGCGGCGCAGAAGACGGACGCCAAGCAGACGAACCGCAACCTGCTCCTGTCGAAGTCGGCGCTCGCCAACAGCAATCCGCAACTCGAGATCTTCGCCGACGACGTACGCTGCACGCACGGCTCGACGATCGGCCGGCTGGACGAGGAAGCGCTCTTCTACCTGCGCTCTCGCGGCATCGAGCGCGAGCAGGCCCACGCGATGCTGGTCTACGCCTTCGCCCGGGAGCTGGTCGAGAAAGCGTCCCACGAGCCGCTCCGGCAGGACCTGGAGAGCCGGTTGCTCGCGAGCCTCAACGGCGGCGGACCGCGGTAGGCAGATGACGGCTCCGGCGCCCTTGGCAGACGGGGAGCGGCCACCGGCGGCCGGTGCTCTCGATGTCGAGCGGCTGCGCGCCTCGTTTCCGATCCTCGCCCGGGAGGTTCACGGCCACCGGCTGGTCTACCTCGACAACGCCGCCAGCGCGCAGCGGCCGGAGGCGGTGATCGAGGCGGTCAGCGACTGCTACCGCACCTACTACGCGAACGCCCACCGCGGCGTGCATGCGCTGTCGGAGCGTTCGACCGACGAGTACGAGGCGGCACGCGGCAAGGTCGCGCGGTTCGTCGGAGCGTCGAAGAGTTCCGAGATCGTCTTCACCCGGGGCACCACCGAGAGCCTGAACCTGGTCGCCCAGAGCTACGCGCGGCCACTGCTGGGACCCGGTGACGAGGTGCTGCTCACCGAGATGGAGCACCACTCGAACATCGTCCCCTGGCAGCTCGTCTGCGAGCAGACCGGCGCCCGCGTGCGCGCGGCTCCGATCACGGACGACGGCGACGTCGATCTGGACGCGTTTGCCCGGATGGTCAACGAGCGCACCCGGGTGGTCGCGCTGGCTCACGTGTCGAACGCACTCGGCACGGTGAACGACGTGGCCGCGGTCGCCCGTCTGGTCCGCGACCGCTCGGGGGCCGCCGTGGTCGTCGACGGGGCGCAGGCCGTGCCTCACATGAAGGTCGACGTCTCCGCGCTCGACTGCGACTTCTACGCCTTCTCCGGCCACAAGATGTACGGTCCGGGCGGGATCGGCGCCCTGTGGGGGCGGGGCAAGCTGCTGGCTTCGATGCCGCCCTACCACGGCGGCGGCGCGATGATCACGCGGGTGACCTTCGAGCGCACCGAGTACACCGTGCCGCCCCACCGCTTCGAGGCGGGCACGCCGAGCATCGCGCCGGCGATCGGGCTCGGCGTGGCGATCGAGTTCCTGGAGTCGGTGGGGCTCGATCGGATCGAGCGGCACGAACACGCACTGCTCTCCCATACTGTGGAAGTTCTGAATGATCTCCCCTGGGTTCGCGTGCTGGGGCAAGGCGCGGAAGCCGGTTCTCCCCGGGCCGCCGTCGTCTCTCTGGTGGTCGACGGCGCTCACCCCCACGATGTGGCAACGATTCTCGACGAGCAGGGAGTGGCGATCCGCGCCGGCCACCACTGCGCGCAGCCGCTGATGGAGCGGCTCGGCGTGCCGGCCACGGTGCGGGCCTCTTTCGGGCTGTACAACACCCACGAGGAGGTCGATCTGCTCGTCTCCGGCCTGCACGAAGTGCGGCGGATCTTCGGCTGATGAGTTCTAGCGTAGGCGACCGGTAGCCATGTCCGATCTCCGCGATCTCTACCAGCAGGTCATTCTCGACCACTACCGGGCGCCCCGGAACTTCGGCGCGCTCGAGCCGGTGTCGGCCTGCGCCGAGGGCTACAACCCGCTCTGCGGCGACCAGATCAAGATCTACCTGCGCACCGACGGCGACCGGGTCGACGGCGTGTCCTTCGAGGGCGTCGGCTGCGCGATCTCGACCGCCTCGGCGTCCCTGATGACCGAGGCCGTCCGCGGCCTCGAACGGCCGCAGGCGGAGGCGCTGATCGCTTCCTTCCTCGCCCTGATGACCGGGGACGGGGAGGCCGGCGTCGACCTCGGCAAGCTGGAGGTCCTGAGCGGCGTCAAGGACTACCCCGTGCGGATCAAATGCGCGACCCTGGCGTGGCACGCGTTGCGGGCCGCGCTCGAGGGCGGGGACTCGGAGGCGGTGACCACCGAGTAGGCTGTAGCTTCGACGGGAGGAGTATCGGGAATGGACGACACCGCCGCGACCGGAATCCAGGTGGACATGGCGGCCCTTGAGGCCCGGATCGTCGAGGCCCTGAAGACGGTCTACGACCCGGAGATCCCGGTCGACATCTACGAGCTCGGCCTGATCTACGACGTGCGAATCGAAGAGAACGCCCACGTCAAGCTGCAGATGACCCTGACCTCGCCGCACTGCCCGGTCGCCGAGTCGCTGCCCGGCGATGTGGAGCGGACCGTGCGCGACGTCGAGGGCGTCGAAGGCGCCGAGGTCGAGGTGGTCTGGGATCCGACGTGGAATCCGGCGATGATGAGCGAAGCCGCGAAACTGGAATTGGGGTTCTTCTGATGCGTAACCTGTCCCTTGCCGCCGCCCTGTCCGCCCTGGCCCTGGTTCTCGCCGCGCCTGTCGCCGCCGCCGAACAGAAGGACCACGGCCTGCGCGGCGCGAAGCACCCGGAACCGGGCGTCCTCTTCGGCGGCCAGCCGACCGAGGATCAGCTCAAGGCGATGGCCGCCGACGGCCTGTCCTTCGTCCTCGACCTGCGTGCCGAGGGCGAGAACCGGGGCTTCGACGAGCCCGCGGCCCTCCAGAGCCTGGACGTTCCCTACCTGAACGTGCCGGTGGACGCGGAACGGTTGGCGCAGCCCGAGACCTTCGAGCGGTTCATCGAAGCGATGGACAAGGTGGACGGCCCGGTGCTCGTCCATTGCGCCTCGGGCAACCGGGTCGGCGCCCTCTACTACGCCTACCTGGTCGCCGGCAAGGGCGTGGATCGGGAAGAAGCCCGCACCCGCGCCAAGGAGAACGGACTGCGAAGCGCCGCGCTTGAGAAGGCCGTCGACGGCTATCTTGATTCAAGGCCCTGAAGATCTCCGGCTCCTGACGGACCGACGTCACCTCCGTCATGTTCTGGAACCGGTTGCGACGCGCACAGGAAGACGAGATGGCTGAGACCCCGGCGACCCTTCCGGGGTTCGGCACCAGGTTGCGGAGAAACCTGCCGTTCTTCGCCATCGAGCTCCTGGTCGTCTTCGTCGGCGTCTACCTGGCCTTCCTCCTCGGCAACCGTCAGGAGGCGGCGCGCGAACAGGAACTCGCGCTGAAGTACCGCGAAATCCTCATCTGCGACTTCGAGATCCTCGTCTCGTCCCTGCACGACCAGTTGGAGGAGCTACGGCCGCACATACAGGTTGTCCGGCAGATCGACGAAGGCCTGGAGCCGGAAATTCCGTTGAGCGAGTTCTACTACCTGTACGACGATCGGGTCCTCCAGGCCGCTTTCGACAGCCAGAACTTCGAGTCGCTGGACAGCCTTCTGGTGCAGTCCATCGTGAGGGGCAGAGTCATGCTCCTGTCGCTGGAACAGTATGTCGACCACCTGAACACGTTGATGACCACGACTCTGCCGCAGATGCACCGGGACGGCGACCGTCGCTATTACGACGAGGAAGGCAAACTGCTACCGCACCTGGAGGCGTACCCGCGGCTCGTTCGGCGGACCGCACGCTTGAACGGCGCGCTGCAGAATGTTCTGCGTGGAGAGGCCCTGTTCACCCTGCACATCGAAACGATGGGTATCGATTTGACCGACCTCGTGGGGTTCGATGCCGACGACCCTGCTACCCCCGATGCACTGAAGGATGCCGTGGCTCGAGCGGCGGAGCTCGCCCGATTCGACCTGGAGAACCCCTGCTCTCGTAGCTTCGCCAGCTTGCAGGGGCCCTAAGCCGCGCCGTGTATGCTTGGCGCCGCTTGACCGGCCCCTCGCCACGCCTTCGTCCGCCGCGCCCACGATCCACAGGAACCACGCGTCGATGAGTCAGGTCGAGGCCGCCGGAACGCCCGAGACCGGTGGGCCTCCCCAGCGTCAGCCGCTGGACGTCGCGACGGACACGCTGCGCTTCCTCGCCGTCGACATGGTCGAGCGGGCGAACAGCGGCCATCCCGGCGCGCCGATGGGCCAGGCGGCGATGGCGGCGCTCCTGTGGACGAAGTACCTGCGCTTCGCGCCCAGGGATCCCCAGTGGCCGAACCGGGACCGCTTTGTCCTTTCCTGCGGCCACGCCTCGGCGCTGATCTACGGCCTGCTGCACCTGGCGGGCTACGACCTGAGTCTCGACGAGATCCGGAACTTCCGGCAGTACGGCTCGCTCACTCCGGGCCACCCGGAACACGGCCTGACGCCCGGCGTCGAGGTGACGACCGGCCCGCTCGGCCAGGGCATCTCGGCGGCCGTCGGCATGGCGATCGCCGAGCAACTTCTCGCCGCCCGTTTCAACCGCCCAGGGCACGTCCTGTTCAATCACCGGACCTGGGTGCTCGCCTCCGACGGCGACCTGATGGAAGGCGTCGCCTCCGAGGCCTGCTCGATGGCCGGCCACCTCGGTCTCGGCAAGCTGAACGTGCTGTACGACGCGAACCGGATCACGATCGACGGCCCGACGGACCTGAGCTTCAGCGAGGACGTGCTCGGGCGCTACCGGGCGTACGGCTGGCACACCTTGTCTGTTGCGGACGGCAACGACATCGAAGCCCTCGATGCCGCGTTCGAGGCGGCGCTAGCGGAGACCGCCCGTCCGAGCCTGATCCAGGTTCGCACCCACATCGGCTACGGCAGTCCGAACAAGCAGGACAGCGCCGCCTCGCACGGCGCGCCGCTCGGCGCTGACGAAGTCGTGGCGACCAAGGAGGCCCTGGGCTGGCCGCTGGAGCCAGAGTTCCTGGTGCCCGAGGCGGCGCGGGCGGCGTTCGCGCCGGCCGCGGACTTCGGGTCCGAAGCGGCGGCTGAGTGGCAGGCGCTTCTCGGGTCCTACCGCCACGAGTACCCGGAGGCGGCGGCCGAGCTGGATCGCCGTCTGGCCGTCGGCCTGCCGGACGGCTGGCGCGATGCCCTCCCGCGTTTCGATCCCGATGCCGGCCCGGTCGCCACCCGCTCGGCCTCCGGGGTCACGCTGAACGCTCTGAAGGACCTGATTCCCGAACTCGCCGGCGGCTCGGCCGACCTGACTGGCTCGAACAACACCCTGCTCGAAGGCGAGGGCGACTACGCCGCCGGCGCGCCGACGCGACACTTCCGTTTCGGCGTGCGCGAGCACGCGATGGCCGCGGCGATGAACGGCCTGGCCCTCTCCGGCCTGTTCCGACCCTACGGCGGCACCTTCCTCTGCTTCCTCGATTACCTCAAGCCGAGCCTGCGGCTGGCGGCGCTGATGGAGCTCCGGGCGATCTACGTCTTCACCCACGACTCCGTGTTCCTTGGCGAGGACGGTCCGACCCACCAGCCGATCGAGCACCTGGCGCACCTGCGCGCGGTCCCGGGCCTGGTCGTCGTCCGCCCGGCCGATGCGAACGAGACCGCCGCCGCCTGGGCGCTCGCGCTCGAGACGCCGGGCCCCTCCGCCCTCGTCCTCACCCGCCAGAAGCTGCCCGTGCTCGAAGCGACCGCCGAACACGCGCTCGCCGGCGTCGCCCGCGGCGCCTACGTCCTGGCGGACGGCGGAGCCGAACCCGACCTGATCCTGATCGCCACCGGCTCCGAGGTCGCCCCCGCACTCGACGCGGCGGCCGAACTCGCTGCCGAAGGCCACGCCGTCCGCGTGGTCAGCATGCCTTCCTGGGAGGCCTTCGCCGCCCAGTCACAGGGGTACCGGGACGGGGTGCTGCCGCCGGGCGTCCGCCGCCGGCTAGCCATTGAAGCCGCCGCGACCCTGGGCTGGGAACGCTGGACCGGTTCGGAAGGCGACGTCCTCGGTCTCGACCGCTTCGGCGCCTCGGCTCCCTACGGCGATCTGGTGGAGAACCTCGGCATCAACGCCGCCGCGATCGCGGACCGCGCCCGGCGACTGCTGCGCGGCTGGTAAGGGTCGCCGGCCGTTGGCCGGCGGCTGTGTTCCTGGGGCTGCGCCGCTTCGCGGCTCCGCCCCTGAGCGGGTCAGAAGACCCGCGTACCCAGAGGGACATCCGTTCCGGGGCATTTCGCCGATGACGACACCGTGGCTCTGGGTGCGCGGGTCTTCTGACCCGCCGCCGCCGAAGGCGGCCGGAAACACGCGCCGGCCGCGAGGCCGGCTCCTTCCTACGCCGGCAACGCCCCTGCGAACTCCTCGAACGGCAACACCTCCACGTCCTCGATCCGCTGTGCCCGGTCTCCCAGATAGACGACGAGCCGGCGCTTCAGGCGGTCGGTCCGCTGGGCCAGCGAGCGGAAGCCGCGGAGCACGGAGCGGTCGGCACGCCGACTCGCCTTGACTTCGATCCCCCAGACTTCGCGGCCCACCTCCAGCACGAAGTCGACCTCGGCGCCGTGGCGGGTTCGGTAGTGATAGAGGGCGGCCTCCGGCCATAGCGTGCCGAGCCGGCGTTGCAGCTCGTAGGCCACGAGGTGCTCGAGCAGCAGGCCTCGCTCGTCGTCGAGCGGACGATCCAGCGGCCGGCGGAGCAGGGCATTCCGCACGCCTAGATCGAACAGGAAGAGCTTGCCGTGGCGGACCAGCGACGATCGGTCCGAGCCGCTCCACGCGGGGACGCGGAAGGCGACCAGAGTGTCCTCGAGGACATCCAGATATCGCCGCGCGGTCTCGTAGGAGATGCCGGCGTCCTTGCACAGCGAGTTCAGGTTCAGGATGCGGCCCGATGCGGCCGCCGCCAGGTCAAGCAGGCGGGCAAAGCCGCCGACGTCGCGGACGAGTGCCTCGGCCTGGATCTCGGCGCGCAGGTAGGTATCGACATAACTCCGAAGGTCGAGCGCGCGGGTCGCGTCGTCCGCCTCCGAGTAGATGCCCGGCAGACTGCCGTGGGCCAGCACCCGGTCCAGGTCGAAGTCTGAACCGAGTTCCGCGACAAGCAGTGGATGCATGTAGTGGACGTGGATCCGGCCGGGCAGCAGGTTGGCCTGTCCGCGGCGTAGCTTGCGGGCGCTCGATCCGGACAGCAGGAAGCGGAAGCGGGGCGGCCTCTGGTCGAGGAGCACCTGCACGGCATCGAGCAGAGCCGGAACTCGCTGTACCTCGTCCAGGAACACCGTCGTCGTGTCCGGGGGCGCGACGGCCAACTCCCGGGACAGCCGTTCGGGCTCTGCTACGTAGCCCCGGAACGCGCCCGGTTCAGCCAGGTTGACGACCAGGTCCGGCTCGAGCGCGGCCAGCAGAGTCGATTTGCCCACCTGGCGGGGACCGAGAACAAGGGCGCTGCGCTGCGATGAGAGCAGAACCGGAGCCAGCAGTCGGTCGTACATGCGGGTAAACTAGCCGTATTTTTCCCCGGACGCAATAGATTTATGCCGAGAGCGGCTGCCATGGAAGTGTCGGCCTTGCGGCCGACGCGTCTGCTTGGCCGCCTACGCCGGCGCACCCAGTGGAGACTCTCAGTCAGTCGGGCAGGCTGAACGCGATGTACTCGCCCCCGGACGGCCCGCCGGTCCGCCCGCCGCCGGCGGCGATCACGACGTACTGCTTGCCGTCCACGCTGTAGACGGCGGGGGTCGCGTAGCCCGCGGCCGACAGCTTCGTCTCCCAGAGGATCTCGCCGTTCCGCGTGTCGTAGGCGCGGAACATCTCGTCCGGCGTCGCCCCGATGAAGATGAGGCCGGATGCCGTGACCACCGGCCCGCCGTAGTTCACGGCGCCGAAGCCGAGCCCGGGGTGCGAGGGATAGTCGCCGAAGGGGACCTTCCAGGCGATCTCGCCGGTGGCGAGGTCGATCGAGTTGAGTGTCCCCCAGGGCGGCGAGTTGCCGGGCAGGTTCTCGTGATCGCGCAGGTAGATGTAGCCGCCGAGCGCGTAGGCGACCTCGCCCCTGGGCTCGTCCTCTTCCGGCTCCGGCGACAGGATGTAGGCCTCGATGGCGCCCAGTTCGATCCGGTTGAGGTGCGCGAAACCCTCCATCCGGCCGCTGCCCTCGCGGATGATCCGGCGCATCTCGTCGCGCGACAGGCGGTCGCCGACGCCGAGCAGGGGGCCGCCCATGTCGGTGCCCTCGAGCTTCATCCCATGGCAACGGCCGCAGTGGAGCGCGTAGGTGCCGTACCGGCTGAAGCCGGCCGGCACCTCGGTGAGTTCCAGGATGCCGGCGACGTCGTTCGCGTTGACGATCAGGTGGCCCGCGTTCGGATCGAACGCCGAGCCGCCCCACTCGCCGCCGCCGTCGTACCACGGCGTGAAGAGGACGGTGCCGACCTTCGGCGGCGCCCAGGGCCGCAAGTCCCAGTCCCTGATTCGCTCCTCGACGAACGCGCGCGCCTCCGGGGTGCGGTTCGTGATCTCGAAGTCCTGCCGGCTGATGACCACCTCCGACATCGGCTGCGTCGGCGACGTCACCTCGCCCGGCAGCGTGCTCGGTATCGGCGTCTCGATCTCGTGGATCGGGTACATCGACTCGCCGGTCTCGCGGTCGAACACGTAGAGCTGCCCCGTCTTCGTCGTGATCGCTACCGCGTCGATCGTGCGGCCGTCGCGCTCGAGCTGGACCAGGGTCGGCGGGGACGGGTTGTCCTTGTCCCACAGGTCGTGGCGTACGACCTGGAAGTGCCACCTGAGTTCGCCGGTGCGCGCGTCCACCGCGACCAGGGAGTCGGAGAACAGGTTGTCGCCGGGACGGCTCGCGCCGTAGAAGTCGGGAGTCGCCGACCCGGTCGGCGCGAACACGATGCCGCGCTCTTCGTCCAGGGCCATGCCGGTCCAGACGTTCGCGCCGCCGGCGCGCTCGAGCGAGCCTTCGGCCCAGGTCTCGGAGCCGGTGTCGCCGGGCTTCGGAATCGTGTCGAACTGCCAGACCAGGCTGCCGTCGACCGCGCTGAACGCCCGGATCGAACCCGGGAACGCGTTGGCGTCCTCGTTGGTCGAGAAGCCGAGGATCAGCTTGTCCTCGAAGACCACGCCCGGCACGGTGACGAAGAGGACGCCGGCCCGGTCGACGTCCGGCGTCAGGTCGACCAGGCCGCCGTCGCCGAAGCTCTCGACCAGACTGCCGTCGGCGGCGTCGAGCGCGATCAGGTCCTTGCCGTGCGTGTAGAAGAGCCGCCGGTCGGCGCCGTCTTCCCACCACATGAGCCCCCGCTGGGCGTTACCGGAAAGCTCGAGGTTCGTGCGCCAGATCTCCTCGCCGGTCGCCGCGTCGAGTGCGAAGGCGTCGAGATGGGGCGAGAGCGCGTAGAGCACGCCGTCGACGACCAGGGGGCTCGTGTACATCGTGGCGCCGGGGCCCCGCGGCTCTCCCGCGTCGTAGACCCACGCGACCTTGAGCTGGCCGACGTTGTCGCGGTCGATCCCGGTGAGCGGGCTGTAGTGCCCGCGGCCCGAGTCGCCGAGGTAGACGGGCCAGTCTTCGTCGGTGGGACCGCAGGCGGCGAGCAGCAGCGCCGCGGTCAGCGGTGCGGCGTAGGACAAGGCCCTTCGATCGGATCGCATGGCGGCCAATCGTACTGCCACCGAGCGGCGCATCCAGGAGTGTTGGCCGCGCTGGCGGGCTAGGGCCGGTGCCCGAATCGCTCGAAGAGCCAGCGCGAGAACGAAGCGAGGTTGTGCGAGGCACGGCTGTCGTCCCCGCCTGGGACCGGCGTCTGGGAAACCAGAAACCGCCGGCCGGCGCCGATCAGTTCGGCCGACCGGTCGAGTCGAGCCAGGTCGTGCGGGCTCGGCGAAGTCGTGAGCTTCGACTCGATTGCCCAGACCTCTCCGTCGATCTCCAGCACGAGGTCGATCTCATTCCTGTCGCCGGCCCGAAAGTGGTAGCCGGCGTGGGCCGGACCGAGAGCTGCCAACAGGCCAAGTGTCTGCTCCGCGACGAAGCTCTCCCAACTGGCTCCGACCCAGGGTTGGCTCAGAAGAGACTGCTGATCCGGAACCTGAAGGACGGCGTGGAGGAGGCCGCTGTCGCGCCAGTGCAGCTTCGGGCTCCTTGTCACGCGTTTGCGCACATTCGGCTCGAACGGTGGGAGCAGCCGGACCACGAAGGCGCCGGTCAGGTAGTCCGTGTACGAGTTCACGGTGTGGTAGCTCAGCCCGAGGCTCTGGCCGATCTTCGAGGCATTCCACGTTTGCCCGTTGCTCGCGGCGAGCATTCGCAGCAGTCGCTCCGTCACCTGCGGTCGGCTCGGCAGCCCCCAGGTCGGCAGGTCGCGCTGTACCAGCAGGGCCAGATAGTCGCGCTGCCATTGGGGATAGGCGCTTCGCGTCAGAACGCCGCCATCCGGGAAGCCGCCGCACAGCCACCGCCGGTTCTGCTCGACGTCCGACGGCAGCTCGCGCCACAAGAGCGGCGTCAACTCGATCAGCGCGAGCCGACCGGCGAGAGACTCCGACACCTGGTGCATCAGGGCCGGCGAAACGGAGCCGAGCAGGAGGAACCGGCCGTTCCGTGGGCGATCGCCATCGATTGCCGCTCGCAGCCGGGGGAAGACCTCGGGCCAGGCCTGGGCTTCGTCCAGAACGACAAGCCGCTGCTCCTGTTCGATCTGAGGCCAGTCGAGGTCGAGCCGGAGGCGCTCCGTCTCCAGCTCCAGGTCGTAGTACACCGAACTGAGCGATCGCGCCAACGTCGTCTTGCCGGCCTGGCGCGGGCCCACGAGGGCCGCGGCGGGCGTCGTTTGGAGCCGGCGCAGGAGCGCTGGTCGGATCAGGCGGTCAAGCATGGCCTTGCATTATAGAAACAGATTTCTATTTTGCGCAGCCCGTTACGGCCCCCGACTGGGCGGCGCTTTCTCTACGGACCGCCGCCGGACCGTTGCCCGCGCTGCACCTGACCCCAGCGTTCGAGTCGGAGGTGGGTGGCTACGCCCGTCTCCGAATCGACCTCGAAGACCGCCACCTGGTCCTGGTTCCGGGTGCCGACGAAGCGGTGCTCGCCGATCGGCACGGTTTCCCTGCCGAAGATCTGGAGCTTGCCGTCCTTGATCTGCACGGGGAGGGGGTTGCGGCCGAAGTCGTAGATGCCGGCGTAGCGCTCGAGCTCTTCCTCTTCGAGCGCGACCGGAGCGTAATCCGGTTCCGGCACGCCCAGCACCGCGCGCGCGATCCGGGCCTGCAGGGGTCCGGGTTCGGCGGAGCCGCTGTTCGCGAGCACGGCGACGATCAGATCGTCGTCGGGGTACCACGCGAGCTGGCTCAGGAAGCCGTTGATGCCGCCGGCGTGCTCGATCAGTCGGTGGCCGGCCATCTCGCCGACGAACAGGCCGAGGCCGTAGCCGATCTCCTCGCCGCGGGGCAGGCGTCGCCGGGTCGTCATCGCGTCGAGCCCGTCCGGCCCGACGACGTCGCCGGCGCCGAGCGCCACCATCCAGCGCACCAGGTCGAGGACGCTGGAGCCGAGGGCTCCGGCCGCGAACGGCAGGTGCATGGACAGCGGCTGGTCGTTCAGCAGGACGCCGTCCTCGACCCGGTAGCCCTCCGCGCGGTTGGGCACGATCGGGTCGTTGTAGAGGTAGTGCGACTCCCGCATCCCGAGCGGCCGGAAGAACGTCTCCTCGAGGTACTCCGCGTACGACTTGCCGCTCGCCTTCTCGACCAGCAGGCCCGCCAGGTAGTAGCCGGAGTTGTTGTACTGGTAGCGGTCGCCCGGTTCGAACTCGTACGGCACGGTCGAGAACAGCTCGATCATCTGCTCGTGCGAGAGGTCGAGCCGGCCCTTCTCCCAGAACGCCGGCATCTCGGTGTAGCCCTTGATGCCGCTGGTGTGATCGAGCAACTGGCCTACCGTGATGTGGAACTCGCCGACCGGATAGTCGGGGAAGTACTTCGTCATCGGGTCGTCGAGGGCGACCTTCCCTTCCTCGACCAGCTTCATCACCGCCGCGGCGGTGAACTGCTTGGTGACCGAACCGATGCGGTAGACCGTGTGCTCGGTCGCCGGCACCCGGTTCTCGACGTCGGCCAGACCGTAGCCCCGGGCGAGGATCAGCTCGCCGCGGTACTGGATCGCCACGGAGACGCCGGGCGTCTGCGTCGCCTCCATCGAGTCGGAGACGAGTCCGTCGATTCGTGTGAGCAGGGCGCCGCGGTCGTCGGCGCCGGCCGTCGCCGGCGCCGCCAACGTCGCGGTGAGCGCGCCAACGAAGATCAGTGCGGTGGTCGAAGTGACTCGCATGCTGAGACTCCTCTGGCGCAGGGGTTCGCCGTGGTGGGCCGTGAGGGGATCGAACCCCCGACCCTTGGATTAAAAGTCCACTGCTCTACCAACTGAGCTAACGGCCCGGCGCAGTATAAGGCTCTACTCGCCGACCGCCGCCCGGACCGTCCCGAACCGCTCCCCCAACCACCCCTCGAGCGCTCCACCGCCGCTGACCACGGTTTCCTCGCGCCTCGGGCCGGACGAGATGAGATCCGCGCTGGCCTCGAGTTCCTGTTCCAGGAAATCGATGTAGTCGAGCGCGGCCCGCGGCAGGTCGCTCCGGTCGAGCACGCCGCGCGTGTCCTTCTTCCACCCCGGGAACGTGCGGTAGACGGGTTCGGCGGCTTCCAGCCGGTCGGTCACCGCCGGCAGGTTCTGCACAACCTCACCGCCGATGCGGTAGGCGACGCAGACCCTGAGCTCTTCGAGCTCGTCGAGCACGTCGATCTTCGTCAGCGCCAGACAGCGCGCCCCGTTGACGCGGCTCGCGTGGCGCAGGACGACCAGATCGAGCCAGCCGCAGCGCCGGGGCCGGCCGGTCGTCGTGCCGAACTCGTGTCCGCGGTCCCGCAGGTGGCTCCCGACGTCGTCGAGCAGCTCGGTGGGCATCGGGCCCTCGCCGACCCGGGTCGTGTACGCCTTGACGACGCCGATCGCGCCGCCGATCGCCATCGGCGGCACGCCGCTGCCGGTCGCGGCGCCGCCGGTCGTCGAGTTCGAGCTCGTCACGTAGGGGTAGGTCCCGTGGTCGACGTCGAGCAGCGCGCCCTGCGCGCCCTCGAACAGGATGGTGCCGCCGCTGCGCATCAGATCGTCCAGTTCGACCGACAGGTCGCACAGGTAGGGGGACAGGCTCTCGGCCCAGCGGGTGAAGTCGGCCGCGGCGGCTTCGGGGTCGAGCTCGGCGCCCTCGGCGGCCGGGCGCTCGAAGTCCGCGACCCGCACGATCTGCCGGTTCCTCATCGCCTCGCCGCCGGCGACGAGTTCCGCCAGGCGGATGCCGGTGCGGCCGATCTTGCTCTCGTAGGCCGGGCCGATGCCCTTGGCGGTGGTGCCGATGCGGTCCGCCCCCCGCGCCTCCTCGCGGACGATGTCGAGGGCCACGTGGACCGGCGTCAGGGCATGCGCCCGGTCGGAAAGCCGCAGCCGGCCGGCGGTTTTGATGCCGCGTTGTTCCAGTTGGGCGACCTCGGCGAGAAAGGCGTCCGGGTTGATCACCATGCCGTTGCCGAGGTAGCAGGCCACCCCCTCGTGCAGGATGCCGGAGGGGATCAGGTGCAGGGCGAAGTGCTCGTCGCCCTCACCGCTGCCGAACTTCACCGTGTGGCCGGCGTTGTTGCCGCCCTGGAAGCGCACCACGGCATCGAAGGCTGGGCAGAGAAGATCGATGATCTTCCCCTTGCCCTCGTCGCCCCACTGCATGCCGACGACGGCTACGTTCGCCATGTCCGGTTCCTTCAGGCAACTCGCGGTTCGGCCCGCATCGCGCCGACACGGGGAGCGCGACCCTAGCAGCGACGGGCTGCCGTATCATCCCGGGCCGTGGCCGAACGTGCTGGCGCCGCTCCCTTCGTTCGCGGACTGCTGGTCGCCTGCAGCCGCGACCTGACGGCGGGTCTGCTGTTCGGCGCGCTGCTGTTCGGCGGCCCGATCTCGCTTGCGCACCTGGTGCACAACCGGACGGACAGCGCCGTGGCCGGAGTCGCCGCGCTCCTGCTCTTCGCGTTGCTCTACGGGATCTGGGCGGGCGCAGCCTTCGGCGGCCTGGGGTTGCTGCTGCGGACGCTCGCCCGACTGCGCCGCCGGCCCGCGGGCAACCCGGTCGTCCTCGCCGCCTGCCTGTTCAACCTCGTCTTCCTCGAACTCGTTCTGTTCTACGGCCTGACCTACGGCCAGATCCCCTGGTTCACGCCCGCCGGCTTCTGGAGCATGGCGCTGTTTCTTGCCGTGGCCGGCGTTCTGGCGGGTGCGGCCATCTGGATCGTCACCCGGGCGCTGGGGGCTCGGGTCGCTCGTCTCGCCGACGGTCTACTGCCGCGTCTTGTGGGCGGACTCGCGCTGGCCCTGGTCGCGGTCCACGTGGTGCTGCCGATCGCGTTCCGGCTCGCTCCGGAGGAAAGGACGGCGTCCTTCGACCCGACGGCGCTGGTCGCCGCCGACGGGCCGCCGGTGGCCCTGCTGGGCTTCGACGGGGTGGACCCCGACATGCTCCAGGATCTGATCGACGACGGCGAGCTGCCGAACCTGGCCGAGTTCGTCCGCGAGGGCACCTCGAGCCGACTCGAGACGATCAGCGACGCCAACTCCGCGGTGATCTGGGCGTCGATCTACACCGGCGAAACGCCCCGGCGGCACGGCGTCCACGACTTCTACCGGATTCGCTTTCCCGGTTCGGGAGCCGGCCTGTTTCCGGTTCACCGCACGAGCTTCAAGGAGCTGATCGACCTGGTGGCCCGGGCGCCGGGGATCTCGCGGCGCTTCGTGAACCGGCTCGACCTGGCGTCGCCGCCGATCTGGGAGATCGCGGATCGCGCCGGCCTGCCGACGGTCGTCGTCGACGGCTACTTCTACTCGTTCCCGGCCCAGCGGATGCTCGAGCCGTCGAGCCGGCTCCTCGGCTACGGCCTGAACGACACGCAGGCGGCTGCCGGCGGGGCGGACACGACGCTCGAGTGGTTTGCCCAGCCGCCGGATGTGCCGCAGGAGGTCCTGGACGCGGCCGCCGGCCGGCCGGACCTCGACTGGCAGCACCGGGCCGTGATCGCCCTCCTGGAGCACCGCTCCCGGCAGGGTGAGCCGCCACCGCGCTTCCTCAACCTCTACACCCATGAACCGGACACCATCTCGCACCAGCGCTGGCGCTGGGCCGAGCCGGAGCTGTTCCCGTTCGTCTCGCGGGCGGGCATCGAGGAGCATGGGGAGGCGGTGGCCGACGTCTACCGGCGGATCGACGGCCTGGTCGGCGAACTGCGCCGGGCCCTGGGTCCGGAGACGGTCTTCGTTGTCGCTTCGGACCACGGTCAGTCGCCGACCTTCGTCCACCGGCTGTACACCCAGCACCGGCACGGCCCGGACGGCGTCCTGCTGATGTACGGTCCCGGCATCCGCCGCGGCCACCGGCTGGAAAGCAGCCACGTCCTCGACGTCTTTCCGACCATGCTGGCGCTGCTGGGTCTGCCGCTGCCGGAGGATGCCGAGGGCAGGGTGCTGGACGGGGCGTTCGAGTCGCCGCCGGACCCGGGTTCGTCGCGCCGCGTTGCGACGTATCGCGACGCGTGGCAGCCGGTCGATACGGTGGGCGGCACGGACGTCGAGCGGACGCGGCAGGAGATCGAGCGCCTGAAGGCGATGGGGTACCTGTAGCGGAGAGCCGGCTTCGCGCAGAATAGGTCCATGTCCACCATCCGGCAGGCCCTGGCCGCCCTCGACCGCGAGACGGCCGGTCGATCGATGATGGACCTCGCCGCCGAGCTCTACCCCATCCGCCGCAGCCTCACTGGCGACGGGGTCCGCGCGACGCTCGAACGGATCGCCCGCCGGATCCCGCTGCAGGTCCAAGAACTCCCCACCGGCACGCCGGTCCTTGACTGGACCGTGCCGCGGGAGTGGAACCCGCGCGAGGCGTGGATCCGCGATCCCTCGGGCCGCCGCGTCGTCGACTTCGCCGACCACGAGCTCCACCTGGTCGGCTACAGCGTCCCCGTCCATCGGCGGCTTCCCCTGAACGAACTCCGGACGCACCTCCACAGCTTGCCGGAACACCCGGACCTGATCCCGTACCGCACCTCCTACTACGAGGAAACCTGGGGCTTCTGCCTGCCCCACCGACTCCTCGCATCCCTGCGCGAAGGCGAGTACGAAGTGCTCATCGACGCCTCGCTCGAGGACGGCTCGATGACCTGGGGGGAATGCCTGTTGCCCGGGTCGAGCGCCGAAGAGGTCCTCATCTCCAGCCACGTCTGCCACCCGCAGCTCGCCAACGACAACCTCTCGGGGATCGCGGTTGCCGTCCATCTCGCCGAGGCCCTCGCCCGGGTCCCCGAGCGCCGCTACAGCTACCGCTTCCTGTTCGCGCCGGGCGGCATCGGCGCGATCGCCTGGCTGGCCCGGAACCGGGACCGCCTGGACAGCTTCCGCCACGGCCTGATCGCAGCCAACCTGGGTGACGGGGGCGGCTTCCACTACAAGAAGAGCCGCCGCGGCGACCGCGAGATCGACCGAGCGGTGGTCGCCGCCCTGGCCGGCCTCGGCGAGGACCTCGTCACCGAGGGCTTCTTCCCCTTCGGCTACGACGAGCGCCAGTACTGCTCCCCCGGCTTCGACTTGCCCGTCGGCGTCCTGACCCGCACCCCCTGGGGCCGCTACCTCGAGTACCACACCTCCGCCGACGATCTCTCGTTCATTGGCGCGGAAGCCCTGGCCGGCTCGCTGGCGGCGTATCTGGCGACCGCTGCCGTGCTGGAGGAAGGACCGGGTGCGCCGGCGTGCCCGCCGGCCGCCGTCGAAGGCGGCCGGAAGAGCGCCGGCGGCCGCCGCTACCGCAACCTCGAGCCCTTCGGCGAACCCCAGCTCGGCCGCCGCGGCCTCTACGGCGGCCTCGGCGGCGCCGGCCGCAAGGACTTCGAGATCGCGATGCTCTGGGTGCTCAACCAGAGCGACGGCGAGCACTCGCTGGACGACATCGCGGAGCGCTCCGGCTTGCCGCCAGGCGTCGTCGGCGAGGCGGCCGACGCGCTGCGCGACGCCGGTCTGCTGGAAAGACTGGCCTGAGCTCGCCTCACTCCGGCGCGCCGGGCGCCTCCACCCGGATCGGCAGCCGCAGCGGTACGACGCCGCGCTGCTCGAACCAGGCGACGTGCTCGTAGACGAGATCGATCTCCAGGGTGTAGTCGCCTGGTTCGTTCGGTGCGCGGACCGGCAGCATCACCGTTTCGAAGCCGCCCGGAGCCAGGTCCGGCAGCAGGCTGCGCCGGCCTTCCGGGCCGACCCGGAGGCCGGGTTCCGCGCCGTCGTCTTCGGGCCCGGCGATGCCCTGTCGCCAGCGGGACGCGAGGTTCACCCCGACGTAGCCCTGGCGACGCCAGGTGACCTGGGACTCGTTCGTCACGCCCACCGGCAGTTCGACTTCCGCACCGGCCGGAAGCGTGGCCGGCATCAGGCCGACGGTGCCGATCCGCGCCGCGAAGACCTCCGCGTTCATGTGCTCCTCGCTGCCGAGGAAGCGCAGTTCGGCGCCGAGGTAGAAGGTCTCGTCCGTTTCGCGGTTCCAGGCGTAGACGGCGCACGGGGCCGGCGGCCGCACCCTGGTCCAGACGGTCGGCGCGCCGCGGTCCGTCTCGACGCGCAGGCGGTGGACGTAGCTGCGGTGGCCGTCGCGCCTGCGCGTCTTGTGCGGCCTGGATGAACCGAGAGTCACCCGCTGGCGCCGGCCGGCCTCGGCGAACTCCACGTCGACCGCCGGACCGCCGTCGAGCCTCAGCCGGACGCGATTCGGCGCCACGGGCGAAGTGACGAAGAGCGTCAGGCTGTCGAACCGGTGCCTGGACTCGATGAACAGCTCGCTCGGACCGCGGGCGGCAACCCACCAGGAACCGCCGCGTT
This sequence comes from Holophagales bacterium, assembly GCA_009836625.1. Classification (GTDB taxonomy): domain Bacteria; phylum Acidobacteriota; class Thermoanaerobaculia; order Multivoradales; family Multivoraceae; genus Multivorans. The sequence goes on along the minus strand of VXVC01000009.1, from coordinate 55,074 downwards.
CCAGCACGCGGTCGGCCCGGCCGAGGATCGTCATGCCGGCGATGCTCCGCCGCTCGTAGCCGGGCACGTTGCGCAGCGAGAACTCGAACGGCAGGTAGCGCAGCGGCGCGTTGCGGGTGTGCGCCTGCAGCGTCGGCGCGGGCACGGTGACCCCGAAGGGCGCGAGCACCATCGCGCCGACGAACAGGCCGGCGGCCAGGAAGCCGGCCGGCAGCGTCCACGGTGGGATCCTGCCCGGCACGAGGAAGAGGAAGGCCGGCATCACGCTGACGAAGTAGCGGTTGCCGATGAAGCCGCCGCCGCCCTGCCAGTTCCAGCCGATGAAGAGCAGGAAGTAGCCCGCGATCACGGCCAGAGCCAGGACCAGCAGCCAGCGGTCCCGGTCGCGGCGGCCGCTGAACAGGAACAGGCCGAAGGCGATGACCGCGAACGGGTGGTAGGGCATCAGACCGGCATGGCGGCCGACCAGGAAGTAGCCGACGTTCTCGACCACTTCACCGAACGACTGGCGGGGAACGCGGAAGAGCCAGGAGAACGTGTTGCCCGTGGGCGACTCCGGGATGGTCACCGCGGCGGCCGCTTCGCCCGTCGTCGGAGCGGCTCCGGCGGCGATGCGACGGGCCTCGACGATCTCCGGCGGCCAGCCGCCCGGCTCGCACACGCGCACCGCCGCCCGCACGTCGGAGCCCAGGTAGGGCAGGAACTGGCCGGTCCAGCCGAGCGACATCGCCGAGAGCAGCGCCAGCGTGGCCGCGAAGCCGGCGATCCAGAGGGCGGCCGTCCGCCACTGCCGGCGCAGCAGGAAGGCGCCGGCCAGTGGCAGCGCGATCGCGGCGAACATCGGCTTGTTGTAGACCGGCAGCGCCAGCAGCACGCCGGAGAGGGCCGTCAGCCACCAGGCGCGCCGGCGGTTCTCGAAGCCCCAGTAGAGGGCGCCGAAGACGCCGAACATGTTGAACACCTCCGGCTGGATCCAGAACACGTAGCGCGAGCAGGCCGAGAGCAGGAGCAGGCCGCAGGCGAAGGCGGCGGCGACGGCGGGCGACGCGCGACGCGCCAGGAACATCGCCGCCAGCCACAGCATGGCGACGAAGAGCGCCATGTTGAGGAACAGCAGCCCGTTCGCGCCCCAGAGCGCGGCGAAGGGCGCTCCGAACAGCGGGTAGGCCAGCGGCTTGCCGTAGTGGACGGTTCGCCAGCCGTCCGAGGTCATCAGGATCAGGTTGCCGGTCGAACTGAACGGGTACTCCTCGAGCAGCCGGTCGCCGTCGGCCGGCTCGTAGCTGAGGTCGAAGTCGCGCGCCAGGCTGAGCGCCATCAGGTAGTACGCCGATTCGTCGGCCTTGAGCGTCGCCGGCTGGCCGGGCTTGCCGACGGTCAGCGGCACCGCGAGGAGGAACAGGCTCAGGGCCGCCAGGGTCGTAGTCGCGGTACGGCTCGCGAACAGCCCTTCGCGGTTCCGGAGCTCGGCCCGGACGCGCGCGGCCAGTGCCCGGATGGAGCTCCTCACGGCCGTACCCCTGGAGACCGTCCGGGTTCGGCTCGCCAGCCGGACGTCCCGGCCCAGAGCGCGCGCAGGCGCCCCGACGTGGAGTCGCGGTCGAGAACGGGCGCCGTCGATGTCGCCGCCTCGAAGCGCAGCGTCGACGCCGGCCCGGCCGCGGTCCAGGTCCGGCTCGCGCCCTCGAAGTAGAGCAGCGTGTTGTCGCCGCCGGCCCATTCCGGGTAGAGAGAATCGGCGGGACCTGCCCAGTCTTCGCCGCTCCAGCGGCCGTCTTCGAAGCGCGCCGTTCGCACTCGGTAGACGTGGCCGTCGTAGCGGCTCCAGGCGACCGCGGCGCCGTCGCGGGTGACCCGGAGCCGCGGCGTGATGTCGGGCACGCCGTTGTCGGCCGAGACGCGGCCGCCGACCCAGCTTCCGTCTGCTTGCCGCCGCCGCCAGACGAGCTCGTCGTCCTCGCCGTCGAAGGCGCACCAGACGAGCAGCCAGGAACCGTCGGCGAGCACCGCCGCGTCCAGAGCGGTCTGGGAACCGGGGCCGTCCGCGACCAGGCGGAAGGGAAGTTCGAAGTAGCCCTCGCCCCAGGGCGCCAGCCAGACTTCCTGGCCGCGGGGACGGCTCGCTTCGAGCCAGGCAAGGCCGTGCAGCGGCTCTGGTCCGCTCGACGCGAGCCACCGGGCCGAGGCCAGCCGGTTCTCTGGTCGCGCCCGCTCCGGCGCCGGCAGAGCGGTCACTTCCCCGCCTCGACCGGTGTACAGCAGGAAGCGCTGCCCGTCCGCGCCGCGGGCGACGCCGGCGACCGCCCACTCCGCCCTTCCGTCAGGTTGTGGGCCGTCGGGTTGCGGCTCGATCAGAACCAGGTCGTCGTAGCGAGCGGCCTCCGCCGCGCCGGCCGCGGGCAACTCGACGGAGCGTTCGGTTCCCAGCCACAGGACGGGCGGATCGGAGGTGGCCTGCAGATGCGCCCAGGCCGATCCGCGGTAGGCGGTCAGCCCGTCGGCGGCGATTCCCCCAGGCGACGCGCCGGCCAAGGCGAGGATCGTCAGCGTCAGGCGAAGCGACCTCGGCATCAACCGCAGCTTACCGGCCGGTAAGCTCCGCGCGTGTCGAGGTTTGCCGATCGAACAGCGGTGGTGGCCGGGGCCACCGGCGCGATCGGCGGGGCCGTCGCCCGGGCGCTCGCCGCGGAAGGGGCGTCCCTGCTGCTTCTGGGCCGGGACGAGGCGCGGCTGCGGGAGATGGACGCGGAACTCGAAGCAGGCTACGGCGCCGTTCGGACCGTCGCCGGAGACCTCACCGGCAAGCCGGCGGTCGCGAAGGCCTGCGCGGCCGCGGAGTCGCTGGGCGACGGCGTGGACCTCCTCGTCCACGCCGCCGGTGCGTTCCGCGCGGGAACGGTCGAGTCGGCGCCGATCGAGGACCTCGACCTCCAGTTCGCCGTCAACGTCCGCGCTCCATGCGTTCTGACCCGGCGACTGTTGCCGGCGCTCCGCGCCCGCCGTGGTCTGGTCGTGTTCGTCAACTCGACGGCCGGCCTCGGAGCGGGCGCCGGCAGCGTCGCCTACGCCGCGAGCAAGCACGCGCTGCGTGCGGTCGCCGACGGTCTGCGCGCCGAAGTGAACGCCGACGGCGTCAGGGTGCTGAGCGTCTACCCCGGGAGGACCCGCGGCCGGATGCAGCGGGACGTCTGCCGCGGTCTCGGCCAGCGCTACGACGCCGAGCGCTTTCTCGACCCCGCGGACGTTGCGACCGCGATCGTCGACGCCGCCGCGCTGCCGCCGTCGGCGGAGGTCTACGACCTGCGGCTCCGGCCCGCCAGCAAGCCGCGGCTGTAGCGCCCTACTGGCCGTCGGGCGCCGGCTTGCGCGATGTCACGACGTAGCCCAGCGCGCGCAGCCGTTCCATCTCTTCCGGACTGATCTCGGGCTCGCCCCGTTCGGCGAGCCTGGCGGCCAGATCGGAACCGTTCTCCGCCTGCCAGCGGTCCTGCAACCGGCGCGCGAAGTCGTCTTCCGCGGCGCCCGGCTCGATCGTGCCGCCGGCGCCCCACTCGAAGGCCTGGAGACCGGGGCGTGTTCCGGGCGCCCCCATGAGCGGAGGCGCGTTTTCGAACTCCCGTTCGAGGCGTGCCGTCAGCTCCTCCGGCGGCTCAGGGAGCGGCGACGGAGGCTCGGCGCCGGCTAGCGCCAGCATCGCGTCGAAGTAGCGCTCCTCCGCTGGCGCGAAGCGGCTGGTCCACAGGAGCTGGCGATCGCCCTCGACCAGGGACATCCGGTTCACCCCGTTGCCCAGGTAGAGCTCGGACAGGGCGCCGTCCGCGCTGGGCTCGAACAGGCTGGGCGGACTGCCGGGCGGCGGCGTGCCGCCGGCGGCTTCGATCAGCGTGGAGAACAGGCGGTGGTTGGCCACCGTGGCGCCGGGGTCGATCGCACGGGGCCAGTCCGCCGGCAGCTTGACGATCAGCGGCACCTCGATCAGCACCCGGTGCAGGTTGTTGCCGTGCAGAACCTGGCCGTTCTCGCCGAACTCCTCGCCGTGGTCGGAGGTCACGGCGATCAGGGCTTCGTCGAAGTGCCCGCTGGCGCGCAGCGCGTCCAGCATCCGGCCGACCTGGCTGTCCGCGTGAGCGGCGGTCAATTGGTACAGCTGCCAGGCCCGTTCCCGCTGATCCGGATCGAGGGGCCTCTCCGGGTCCGCGAACGGCCGCATGTCGAGCGGAGTGATGCGCTCCGGCAGGTCGTCGCGCGGCGCGTCCAGGCGGTCGAGATAGCGGGCGTGCCGGCGGTAGGGCGCGTGTGGCGGCAGCAGGTGCATCCACACGAACTGCTGTCCGCCGTCGAGCGCCGCCAGGACCTCCGTGACCCGTTCCATCCGGCTCACCGGGCCGAAGCGGTCGAAGCCGCGGACGTAGCCGAAGGTCTGCGTGAGCCAACTGTTCGAGCGGAAGGCCGCGTTCTCGTAGCCCAGTTCCCGGAGGATCTCGGGCAGGGTCGGGACGTCGTCGCGCAGGTGGGCGCGGGCGCTGTGCCAACTGCCGTGACGCCAGGGCTGCTGGCCCGTGAACAGGGACGCCATGGACGGCACCGTCCAGCTCGAGGTCGTGATCGCCTCACCGGCCCAGTCCGCTTCCTCCGCGAGAGCGTCCAGGTTCGGCAGCAGGCCGGTGCCGACCAGGTCGGCGCGCAGCGCGTCGATCGTGATCAGCACGATGGGTCCACGGTGGACCGGCGGCGCCTCGGCGCAGCCCGTCCACACGGCCACGGCGAGGATCGCCGCCGCGAGTCGGTTTCCGGCCGGACGTCGCCTCATGCCGGCAACCTTATGGCGGCGGCGCGGCGCGGCTACCTGGGCAGCAGTGCGATGTGGAGGTCGGACCAGCGCCAGCCGGGCTGGGCCGGCTCGTTTGGGTGTTCGCCGCGGAAGCCGAAGCCGACAGCGATCCGCTGTCCCTCCGCGAAGGGGATTTGGGAGATGTTCGGCCGGCCTTCGGACCTCATGACCTCGTTGCCGTTCGAGTCGGTCAGGGTCAGCACGATGCGACCGCCGCCGGCGTCGAAGTCGTACATGACGTCGTACGTCTCCCCGGCCCGCATCAGGTAGTGCTTGATCACCCGCTGCTTGTTCACGTGATTGATGCCCCAGTCCGTGCGGTAGAAAACCTGCGCGGGCCCGCCGGGGCCCTTGGCGACTCCGAAACCGAACAGGTCGACGTGCTTCTCGCGAGCCAGCCAGAACAGGTTCTGGTTGCGGGAAGACACGCGGTTCCAGCCGCCGTGGCGGACCTTGAAGCGGAAGACGGCCCGCTGGTAGACGCCCACGGGCGTGTCCAGTCTGGTCTCGAAGCTCGGTCGGGCCGTCGTGGCGCGATGGAAGATGCCTTCCATCCCGATGCACCTCCAGTTCGAGAGACACGAGCCGTCGGCCGGAGGATCTTTCGGGGGCTCCGGTTCCGGCGGAACCTCCCCGGGACGGCGCAGCGTCGAGACGCCGCTCTGTGAGGGTTGCAGGATGGTCAGCCGGTCCGCGTCGTCATCGGCGACCAGCCCGGCGACGTAGAAGTTGTCGGCGCAGTTCGTGGAGATCGTGTACTGATCGCCAACCTCGACGCCGACCACCTTGAGTACGTCGGTGACGTAGGTCAGCGACAGGGGCAGGTGGTTGAGAACCCGGGACTCCTCGGCCCAGTTGCCGTCGTGGCCGCGCACCCGGTGTTCGCAACTGCTGCTGGTGTGCGACAGGTTGAGGATCGCGTAGTCCGAGCGGTCGCGGCTGTCTCTCCGTATCCCGCTCACGAAGCCCCAGGTTCCGCCGGAGACGAGGTTCTTCGAGTCGACGATTGGAACCTGCTCCCGCAGGCCGATCCGCTTGCCGCTCGAGTCCCTGGGCATCGTGTAGGCCTGAAACGTGAGTTGCCCGTGGGCCGTCAGCTCGACCATCGCGGGACCGTCGTGGGCGAGATCGGAGTAGACCATCGTGCGTCCGGCCGGAACGTCGATCCGCATCGACGGGGTCGAGCGGTCGACGCCGTTGGTTCCCGCCGCGATCGGGAGAATCTCGAAGCTCTGGCCCTGGTCGGTCGGGTTGTGGACGCTGAGCAGAACCTCCCTGGCCTCGTCGGTGTCGCCGATCAGCACGTACGACGTGCCCTGTGCCGAAAGAACGGCCGGAATCCCGAGTACCGCTGTCAGTACCAGGCCACAGGTTTGCCTCATCATTCCGTTCTTCTCCTCAAAGGGCGTAGTGGGCCCGAGTACAAGGAAGACTCACAGGATGTGCAAACATGCACAATAGCACATAAATCAGGAGGAAGGAACCCGTCGGACGGTCGGAACCCGGCTCTTTGTAGGATGGCCGCCCATTGGCCGGTAGCTACCTCATCGGGTCCCCTGGCATCGCCCCGCGGGCCCTCCGGCTCGCCGTCGCGACCCTCGTCGTCGGCATCGGATTCTGCGCCGCCGCCACGGCCCAGACGCCCGCTCGCTGCAAGGCGTTCGGCGACAGCATCACGGCCGGGGTGGGGGACGATCCGGAGCGGGAGGCGCCAGGCTACCCGCCGCGTCTGGAGGCACTGGTTCCCGGCCTGGTCGTCGACAACCGCGGAGTGGGCGCCGAGCGGACGCCGGAAGGGCTGGCGCGCATCGACGAGGTGCTCGCGGAGCCCGGCGACTGCCTGCTGTTGATGGAAGGCACGAACGACATCAGCCGCGGCATCTCGCCGGAGACGACCCTGTTCAACCTGGACCGGATGGCCTCGCGGGCGGCGGAGGCCGGCCGAACGCCCTACCACGCGACGCTGATTCCACGCCTGCCGAATGCCCGTTTCGACCCGAACAACGTGGAGAACCAGGACCTCGTGCAAGCGATCCGGTTCCTGGCCGCGGAGCAGGGCCGTGGCCTGATCGATCCGTTCGAGGTGCTCAGCACCCGGGCGCGGCTCTTCCGGGAGTACTACTACGCGGGCGAGGAGGACCCTGTGGGTCACCCGAACGGACCGGGCTACGACCTGCTGGCGACGGTCTTCGCCGACGCGCTCCTCGGGACGGATACCGTGCCTCCCGTGCCGACCCGACTCTCGCCGGCGCACGGCGCGAATGAAGTGCCGGCCGAAGCCACGGTGGCAGTGGAGATGAGGGATTTCGGCAGCGACATCGTGGAGGGGTCGGCAAGGCTCGTCGTCGGCGGCGCGCCCGCGCCGGCCCCGGTCCTGGACGACGATGGACGAGGTCTGTCCTGGAGCTACAAGCCGCCCGTCCCTTTGAGCGGGGTGGTCACGATGACCCTTCGCGCGTGGGACCTGAACGGGAACGTCTACAACCGGCTGCTCGGCCGCTTCCAGGTCTACGGCGCGGTCATTCCGCCGGGCGACGTGGACCGTGACGGACGGGTCACCGGTTCGGATCTGGTCCGCCTCGGCCTGGCGTTCGGCGCCGGAGCCAGGTCTCGGCGCTACGACGCCGACGCCGATGTCGACGGCAGCGGCCAGGTCGACGGCGAGGACCTTGCCATCCTCGCCGCCAACTTCGGCGCCGGCGTCTGAAAGGCGCGGCGGATGCAGCTCGGCATCCTCGGCCTGCCGAAGGCGGGCAAGACGGCCCTCTTCAATGCGCTGACGGCTTCGCGCCAGGAGACCGCCAAGTTCAAGGCGTCCAGAACGACGAATCTCGGGGTCGCCTACGTCGACGACCCGCGCCTCGAGCGGCTCCACGAGCTCTACAGGCCGCGGCGCTACGTACCGGCGCAGGTGCGGTGCGTCGACGTCCCGGGCATCGACCGCGGCCGGGGCGAGACCCTCGATCTGGCCGAGTTGCGGATGATGGACGCTCTCGTTCACGTCGTGCGCGCGTTCGAAGACCCGGAACTCGTCCATCCGGCCGGTGGCGTCGACCCGGCGCGGGATATCGCCGCGGTCGACCTGGAACTGATCCTCGCGGACTACGAGCTGGTCGAGCGCCGGCTCGAGCGCCTGGTCCAGGCCCGGAAGCGGGGCCTCACCGACCAGGAGAAGCGCGAACACGCACTGCTGTCGGATCGTGTTCTTCCCGCGCTCGAAGCGGAGACGTCGCTGCGGTCGCTGGAGTTCGGCGCCGACGAAGAGAAGCAGATCCGGGGCTACGGACTGCTGTCCCTGAAACCGATGCTGGTCGTGCTGAACGTCGACGAGAAGGCCGCGGGCGACCAGGATGCGGTCGCCGGTCTCGAGCTTCCGCCCGGCGCCGACGTGCTGGCCGTCAGTGCCGCCCTCGAAGAGGAGATCTCGCGCCTCGATGCGGAGGACCGCGGCGACTTTCTGGCCGAAGCGGGCCTGGACGAACCCAGCGCGGTGCGCGTGGTGAGGGCGGGCTACCGTCTCCTGGGGTTGATCTCTTTCTACACCGTAGGCGAGGACGAGGTGCGTGCCTGGACCATTCGCCGCGGCGACACGGCGGGAACCGCGGCGGGGGCCGTTCACTCGGACATCGAGCGCGGCTTCATCCGCGCCGAAGTCGTCGACTGGCGGGAACTGATCGACGCCGGCTCGATGGCTGCCTGCCGGGACCGCGGAACGTTGCGCCTGGAGGGCCGGGGATACCCGGTGCGCGACGGCGAGGTCGTTCACTTCCGGTTCAACGTGTGAGCTACGGGCAATGAACCGGCGAGGCCCCTTCCTGCTCGACGAGCGCAGCCTGGATTTCCCGCCTCCGGAGTTCGCGGATCCGAGCGGCCTGCTGGCGGTGGGTGGCGACCTCGAACCCGAGCGCGTGCTGGCCGCGTATCGCGCGGGCATCTTCCCCTGGCCGTTGCTGGGCGTCGGCGGACCCATGCTCTGGTTCTCGCCCGACCCGCGGCTGGTGCTCTATCCGGACCGGTTCCGGGTCTCGCGGAGCCTCCGCAAGGAGCTGCGGCAAGGCCGCTTCGAGGTCACGGTCGACGCGCGCTTCCGGGAAGTCATGACCGCCTGCGCCGAAGACCGTCCGGGCAGGCCGGGCACCTGGATCACCCTGCCTCTGATCGATGCCTTCGACCGCCTGCACCGCAGGGGCTTCGCTCACTCGGTCGAGTGCTTCGCGGACGGCGAGTTGGCCGGCGGCCTCTACGGGGTCGCCGTCGGCGGCGCGTTCTTCGGCGAGTCGATGTTCGCGCGGCGTTCGAACGCGTCGAAGGTCGCCCTGGTTCACCTTGTCGACCGTCTGCGGAGCTGGGGTTTCGCGTTCATCGACTGCCAGCAGGTCACCGAGCACCTTCTGCGCTTTGGCGCCGAGGAGGTCACGCGGACGCGTTTCCTGAGTGAACTGACCGCTGCCGTCGACTTGCCCGGGCGACCCGGTTCCTGGCGTTAGGAGCTTGCGAGTTGCGCCAACCGGCCCAGGACGGCGTCACCGATCTGCGCGCTCACCTCCGTCTGGAAGACGAGGATCTCGTCCTCCGCGCCGTCGTACGCCTCGGTCCACAGCACGGTGCCGTCCTTCGCGAGCAGGAGGCGCGCCCACACCCGGAGTCTGCCCTCCTCGCGCTGAACGCGGCCGTCGAGCACGAAGTCGGCGTTGACCCCGGGCACCGACGCGCCGGCCTCCTCGTCGGGGCCGGCGTCCTGGGCCACGACCGCCAGGTTCTGCGAGCCCTGACGCGCGAGTGACGTGATGAGCTCCTGGGCCAGGGCCTGACGGAAGGGCTCGGCCCCGGTCCAGTTCTCGAGGGCGGCGAAGGGCAAGACCGCCAGGACGTGGCGCGGCGGCTCGTTGGCGGTGCCGGGCCGCGAGTTCAGAGCGTTCCAGACCAGGACCGTGACGACGATGCCGGTGACCGCGCCCACCGCTGCCAGCGTCGCGGCCGCTACCCGGCGCGAACGCGGGCTGGGCTTCGGGACGACCGGCGCGGCCCGCGCGGTCGGGAGCGGCGGGTCACCGTCCCGGACTTCCATCACGGGCTGCAGGAATCGATAGCCGATCCGCGGAAGCGTCTCGATGTAGCGGGGGGCCTCCGCGCTGTCCCCGAGCGCCACTCGTATGCGCTTGACGCAGGAGTTCATGCTCTGGTCGAACTCGACGTGGATCTCGTCCGGCCAGAGGTGACGCCGGACGGCGTCGCGCGTCACGACGGCGCCGCGGCTGGCGATCAGCAGATGAAGCAGTCTGGCCGGCTGGGGCTGCAGCCGAATCGTCTCTCTGTCGCTGTGCAGTTCGAGCGTCTCGGGGTCCAGTTCGAAGTTGCCGAAACGCAGGCGGCGGGACTGACCGCTGGCGGTGGTCCGGCCCTTGCCGCGCCTGGGCGCTGCCTCTTGCGACGTGCCGTTACCGCGCTGCATGGGCTCGTTTCTTGACCGCTACGAGGGGCGGAGGTTCCCTGCTCCGAGTTTTCGATAACTCTAAAGGACACTACGCCCCGAGCATTCCAGACGATGCGTGACGCTTGGCTGACCAGTTTCTGACCGTGGACGTGCGGGTCCGGGCCGAGGGACGGCTCTCGGACGGCGGGAGTCCGGTTGACGGCGGCTGGTCGGTACGGCTGGCCCTGACGGAGCCGGCGCAGCGCCCGTAAGTTACTGGCGGAGTTGCACTTACACGCGTTCCGTGCTAGGTTTCCGCCGGGCCAAAAAAGAGGATAGGGACCGCTTCAGGATTTTCACCCGAATCGACCTCAGCCTCTCACCCCCGCGTTTCGCATCTCCTGGACCTCTACAGCTTGGCGGGCTTGGATCCTGGAGCGCGAGCGCGCCACCTACCGGACGTCTCTCCGAAGCCTGGCCTCTGCCGACCTGACGCCTGCGGGGCACTCCGTCGCTCGACTGGTCGGGTCTCACGACGAAGCCCCCGTAGGGCCTGCCGACCGAAGCACTTCAGTTACCGGTTGGCCTTTCGTTGCTGCCGGGCAACTTCCGGCCATCCGCTTCCCTGAAGCCGCCTCCCCAGTTGCGCCTCCGTCCGGCTTTCACCCTTCGGCGCCGCTCCCGGGAAGACTTTCGGCCACGGGAGCCACTCAGTGACTGGGGCTTTTCGGAACCTGGTTTCCCTTTGGCTTGCGCCTCCGGTTCCCCGAACTCCCAGCGGCCCCTGCCGCCGAGCCCGGCTTCCGAGTCGTGACCCTCCAACCTTCGCCTTCAAGGGGCGCCCACCACGCGAACGTGACTTTCGCCCTTCTCAGGCTCCGATCCGAAGGTCGCGTCTCAGGACCGGTGGATCAGGATGCGATTCTTGGTCACAGTCCCTATCCGCGAAACAACGTACAGGCCGCGTGAGGGTGTGTCAAGACGACGGCTGCAGCGTTTCTTCGCCCGGTGCACCGGGAGGAGCCCTAACTGCCTGAGGCGTCGGAACTTGCCCGGCGCAACAGGGATGTTGGCGCGACGCTCGGCCTCTGCGGATTTTCTGCGGATTCGGACAGCGGCGGGGAAGCCGAGTGGTGCCCAGGGGCGGATTCGAACCACCGACACCCTGATTTTCAGTCAGGTGCTCTACCAACTGAGCTACCTGGGCAAGTCGCACGCCGGGTCAGGCCGGGCAGGGTGTTCTAACAGGCATCGAGCGAGCCAGTCAATGGAGTACCCCGAGTGAGGCTGAGAGACGAGTGGGGCACTGCCTCCCAAATGGGAGGTGGGCTGACTAGACTCCCTGAGCATGAACGAAACCAGAAAAGCGAGCCGGCGAGTTGCGGCCGCGTCGATCAGTTTGTTGATTCTTGGAGGGGGCGTCGCCCAGGGCCAGCGCCTGCTGAGCCTGGGCCCGGGAACGGAGACTGCCGGGGTGGCCGCGGCCACGCAGTTCGAAGCGGGAGTGGGGCCCGTGATCGTGCAGGTCGATCTCGACCTCGTCCGGTCGGCGCCGCCGCGGCTCGAGCTGCCGACGCCCGATGGCCGGGTGCTTGTCGCGGTCCGGAGCGTCTTCGAGGATCGCGGCGACGGCAACGTCATGTGGGCGGGAAGCCTTCCGGGAGCGGACTACGAGAGCGTCGTGCTGACGGTGGAGGGCGGCAGCTTCGTGGGACGGTTCGGAGAGCCGGGGGGCGTGAAGTACCGGATCAGCGCCGATCCTGACGGGCGCGGCACGATGGTGGACACCGGCGGCGTGCCGGGCGACGCGCCGGAGACCGTCTGTCCCGTCGGCCTGGAGCCCTTGGACCTGGAGGAGAACTTCCTTGCCGAGGGTCCGGGGCGCATCGACCAGCCTCAGCGCGTGGCGCAGCAGCAGAGTCACGACCGGCTGGACATCCTCGTGCTGTACACGGCGCAGGCAGCCCGGAACTGGGCGAACCGTGGCGGCGCACTGGCCTCGATACGGAACGCGGGCGACTACCTGAACCTGGTGCTGCGCAACGGTCAACTGCCGATCACCGCGAACATCGTCCACGTCGCCAGAGCACCCGCGGTGCTCGACACGGTGGGCAGAGAGGGCGTCGGCCCGTACCAGAACGACCTCGGCCTGCAAACGCTCTGGAACGGCGAGGTCCTGCAGTTGCGAACCCGCCACGCCGCCGACGTGGTCCATTTGTTCTCCGGCGAGAGAACCTCCCTGCTCGGGGCTTGCGGCCGCGCGGCGCTGCTGACTCAGGGCGAGACGGCCGAGGAGTTCTCGTTCCGCGCCGGCGGCTGGACCGCGAACAGTTGCGCCAGTTTCAGCGACGCCGAGATCTTCGCCCACGAGATCGGCCACAACCTGGGCGCCAACCACGATCCGGACAACGTCACGGTGATCACTCCCGAACAGGCGGTGGCGCCGTACGCCTTCGGCCACCACAACCACGAGCACATTCCGAACGTCGGCACGATCATGAGCTATCGCGGCCAGACGGAGCCCTACTTCTCGTCGGTCCGGATCAGGCCCAAGCGGCGGACGATCGGGATCGGCGGCGAGCAGGAGAATGAGCGCGCGCTCCGCCGCACCTCGCGGATCGGCGTCCAGTACAGCGACGCGTTGACCGTGCCGCCGGAGGGCGCGCCGGAGGCGCCGAGCAACCTCCGCGTCCAGGTGACGGGCGCCGGGACCGTGCGCGCCAGTTGGGTCGACAACTCGGACGACGAGGCCGGATTCGAGGTCTACGTCCAGCGGCAGGGGCAGCCCTTCTCGGAACGAACCCTTGTCGAAGCCGATGAGGAATCGGTCGAAGTCGACGGCCTGGAGTCCGGTTATCACTTCTTCTGGGCCTACTCGTACATCGGCAGCAACCGTTCCCTGAGAACCAGCTATGTGGATGTCGTCGTGCCCGGGGCCGAGCCGGCCGCGCCCGGTGACCTGGACGTCCTCGCGATCGGGAGCTTCGCGATCGTGACGTGGAGCGACAACTCGGAGGACGAGACCGGCTTCGAAGTCCAGTCCCTGCGGGGCGGCGAACTCTGGTACCGGGACGAGGTCGCGGCGAATCGCCGGTTCGGCATCGTCTCGGGCCTCGAACCGGGCGTTCGCCACGTCTTTCGGGTCTCCGCGTACGGCGATGGCGGTTTGTCCTGGAGCGAGGACGTTGTCGTGGTGCCCGAGGAACCCGAGGGTCCCGCGCCGCCCACCGATCTCCGCGCGACCGTGACCGACGGCACGTCGGTCCGCCTGACCTGGACCGACAACTCGGACGACGAGGTCGGGTTCGACGTCCAGGCCATCGTCTGGGGCTGGTCCGGGCTCTTCGCGGTCGACGCGGACACGGAGTCCATCGAGATTCCGGCCCTGGCGCGCGGAGGCCGCTATTTCTTCAACGTGATCGCGGTGGACGCCGAGGGACGGACGGCGTGGAGCGAGACGCTGGTCGTCACGCTCGGCGTGTCCGGGCGGGGGCCGCGAGGGCCGAGACGGCTTCGAGCGATGCCCATCGATCCGACCTCGGTGCGGCTGACCTGGGAGGACGACTCCACGGACGAACTGGGCTTCGAGATCCAGGTCCGTGAGTTCGGCGAACGCTGGCGCCGGGTCACCCTGGTGGACGCCAACGAGGAGTCCGCCCTGCTCACGGGGCTCACGCCCGGGAGCGTCGAGGACTACCGCGTCTTCGCCTACAACGACACCGGTTTCTCCGGCAGCAGCAACTCGGTGACCGTGAAGCTGCCCGGCGGCATACCACCCACCGAGCTCACGGCGGCGCCCGCGGGCGACTCCGCCATCGAGCTGAAGTGGTCAGGCAGGTGGGCCGACACGTCGCTGGGCCTGATCGTCGTCCAGGGGCGCAACCCGGAATCCGAATGGGTTGAGTTGACGACGACGCGCGCCGTCAACGGTTCGGCAAGGATCAGCGGCCTGATGACCGATACTCCCTACACGTTCCGCCTGGCCTCGACGGTGGGCGCCACGCGGGCGTTCTCCGGAGAGGCCAGCGCGACCACCGGCGCCTTCCGGGACGCCTGTCGTGACGGCGCGCGGTACCTGTGCCTGGGGGATGGCCGTTTCGAGGTGCAGGTGCATTGGTCGAACCCGGACGTGGCGGGCGACCACGGCTTCGGAACCGGCGTCCCGATCGACTTCTCGGACGAATCGGGTCTCTTCTGGTTCTTCGAGCCCGACAACGTCGAACTCATCCTCAAGGTGCTCGACGGCCAGGCGATCAACGGCAACTTCTGGGTGTTCTTCGGCGCCCTCTCGGACGTGGAGTACTGGGTCTCGGTGGAGGACACGCAGGCTGGACAGCGGCGCACCTACCACAACCCGCCCAAGGAAATCTGCGGCCAGAGCGACATCCTCGCCTTCTCGGCGGGCGATTCGGCGGTCGGGCTCGCGTCGGCGGCGGGCTCGCGGGGCGCGCCCGGCATCGACCTGGTGAAGATGAACGTGGCGTGGTTGCCCGCGACCGGCATCGAGAGATCCGAAGAGGCGGCCGGGGAGTGCGAGCCGGGCCAGGAGTTGCTGTGTCTGCTCGCCAACCGCTTTTCGGTCGAGGTCGCCTTCGTGGATCCAAACCTCGAGCCGCCCGATGACGCGAAGCGCGCCAGGGTCGCGCCGTCCCTGACCACGGCGAACACCGGGTTCTTCTGGTTCTTCAACAAGGAGAACATCGAGCTGGCCGTGAAGGTGCTCGACGGCAGGGCGTTCAACGGTAGCTTCTGGGTCCTGTACGGCGGGCTCTCGGACGTGCAGTACAAGATGACGGTGGAGGACACGGTCACGGGCGACTACGCCGCGTATGAAAACGAGAAGGGCAGCCTCTGCGGGCGGATCGATCTGGAACCCTTCGGAGCGCGGTAGAAGGCGGCCTGCAGCGTGCTACGCTGCGCCGACGCCGATGCTCCCCGTTCGCCGTGCACTGGTTTCGGTCTTCGACAAGACGGGGCTGGAGGATCTGGGATCGGGTCTGGCGAAGCTGGGTGTCGAGATCATCTCCACCGGCGGCACGGCGCGGCGCCTCGCGGAACGCGGTGTGCCGGTGACCGCGGTGTCCGAGATCACCGGCCACCCGGAGATTCTCCACGGCCGGGTCAAGAGCCTGCATCCACGGATCTTCGGCGGCATCCTCGCCGACCGCCGGCGTTCGGAACACCGCGACGAACTCGAGGAGCACGAGATACCGCCGATCGACCTGGTGGCGGTCAATCTCTACCCGTTCGCGGACGCCGCCGCGGCGCCGGACGCGTCGGTGGACGGAACCGTCGAGATGATCGACATCGGCGGACCCAGCATGGTCCGGGCGGCTGCCAAGAACTTCGCCAACGTCGCCGTCGTGGTCGACCCGTCCGATTACGCGGTTGTCCTGGCGGCGCTCGAGAGCGAGGGCGGCCTGTCCGATGAGGTCCGCCGCGGGCTGGCGCTGAAGGCCTTCCGGCACACGCGGAGCTACGACACGGCGATCGCCGACTGGCTGGCCAACGGTGCGGGCTGGGCGCCCGACGCGCTTCCGGGCACGGTGCGGCTCGAACTCGAGCGGGTGCTCCAGCCGCGCTATGGCGAGAACCCGCACCAGGCGGCCGCGGTCTACCGGCAGGTCGGCGGCGGCGGGGTGTTCGGCGGCTTCCGCCAGCTTCAGGGCAAGGAACTCTCGTGGAACAACCTCCTGGACGCCGACGCGGCGCGCAAGCTGTCGGCGCTGTTCGACGGTCCGGACGAAGACCCGACCGTGGTCATCGTCAAGCACAACAACCCCTGCGGCGTCGGTCGCGGCGGCACGCTGGTCGAGGCCTACGAACGGGCGCTGGCCTGCGATCCGGTGTCGGCGTTCGGTTCGATCATCGCCGTCAACCGGCCCTTCGACGGCGCGCTCGCGGAAGCGATGGCGAAGCTCTTTGTCGAGGTCGTGACGGCGCCCGCCTACGAGCCGGCCGCGCTCGAGCGGCTGGGCCGCAAGAAGAACCTGCGGCTGCTCGAGTGTCCCGCCTTCTCGCCCGTCCCCGGCCAGTGGGAGTTGCGGGCGATCGAGGGCGGCTTTCTCGGCCAGCAGATCGACGCCGCGCCGGAGGACCCGGCCGGCTGGTCCTGTCCGACCCGGGCCCAGCCGGACGCGGCCCGGCTTCGGGCTCTCGACTTCGCGTGGAAGGTCTGCCGGGCGACGAAGTCGAACGCGATCGTCGTCACCAACGAGCACCAGACGGTGGGCATCGGCGCCGGCCAGATGAGCCGGGTCGACTCCTGCCGGATCGCTCTGGACAAGGCGCAACTGGACCTCGCCGGGACGGTGGCGGCCTCCGACGCCTTTTTCCCCTTCCGCGACGGCGTCGACACCCTGGCTGCCGCCGGCGTGACCGCGATCGCCCAGCCCGGCGGCTCGGTGCGCGACGACGAGATCGTCGCCGCCGCCGACGAGCACGGCATCGCGATGGTGCTCACCGGCCGGCGTCACTTCAAGCATTGATGTCAGCCGTCCGGGCGGCGGTACTGGCGACCGTGGTCGCCTCGGCGTTCGGCTTCGCCCCGGCGGCGCAGGCCGCCGACGACCCTTGGCAGGTGCTCGACGACTTCCGGCGAGGGCTCGAGAGTTCGGGGCCGCTGTCGGCGGGCTTCGTGCAGACCTTCGTCCCCTTCGGCTTCGCGCCCGAGGACGGTGAGACCGAGCGCGGCAGCCTCGCCATCGACTTGCCGGGCTGCCTGCGCTGGGACTACACCCCGCCGTTCGAGAAGGCGTTCCTGCTCTGCGGGCGCACCGTCCACCACTGGAATCCCGGCGAGCCGGTCGGGCAGCGCTACGACCTCTCGGAACAGCCCGCGCCCGGCCTCGACTTCTTTCTGCTCACGACCGGCGACCTCCGAAACCGCTACGAGGCTGAGCTGGACGCGGCCGAAGGAAACCGGCTGCGCCTGGTTCTGCGGCCGCTCGAACCGAGTGAGGACGTCGTGGAAGTACAGGTCGTCATCGACGCCGGGGACCAGCGCTTGCGGGAACTGACCTACTACGACGCCCAGCGCAACGAGAACCGCTTCCTGGTCGGCGACTACCGCTCCGGCGCGCCGCCCGGCCGCTTCCAGCCGCCCGCGGGCATCCAATGGGAAGAACCGTAGCCGCGTTGGTCACCCTGGCTCTGGCGGGCCTCTCCACGCCGGCGGCAGCGCAGGTCGACGAGAGAGCCGTTCTGGAGGCGTTCTACGACAGCACCGGCGGCGACAACTGGACGAACAACACGAACTGGAAGGACGACTCCACGGCTATCGGCGAGTGGTTCGGCGTCGAGGTCGACCGAAGTGGCCGCGTGATTTCGCTCGTTCTGTCGTCCAACGGCCTCACTGGGAGCATTCCTCCCTCGTTGGGAGAGCTCTCCAGCCTCCTGCAGCTCTTTCTGCCGTTGAACGACCTGACCGGGAGTATCCCTCCGGAGCTCGGAGGCCTGGATCAGCTCCTGAGTCTGGAACTGTCGTTCAACGACCTGACGGGCGCTATTCCTCGCTCACTGGGAGAACTCACCGACCTCGTGAGCCTCGGCCTGGGGTACAACGATCTGACGGGGAGCATTCCGGCTCATCTGGGATCCCTGTCGAATCTCCTCCATCTGGATCTTCGGGACAACGACCTGACCGGGAGTGTTCCCGCGGAGCTGGGGGATCTTGCGAGCCTGACGCTGCTTTCCCTGGATTCCAACCGCCTTGTTGGGAGGATTCCTCAGGAACTGGGAGCGCTCTCGAATCTCCAGCAGCTCTATCTGTCGTCCAACGAGCTGACGGGGAGCATTCCGGTCGAGCTGGGCGGGCTCTCCGATCTCCAGCTCCTCGACCTGTCGTCCAACGGTCTGGATGGGACGATTCCTTCGGAGATAGGAGATCTGTCCAGCCTCACTCTCCTTAGTCTGCATTCCAACCGCCTGACCGGGAACATCCCCCGGCAGCTCGGAGATCTGTCCGACCTCTTCATCCTTGCCCTGGATTCCAACCGCCTGACCGGGAACATCCCTGCGGAACTCGGAGATCTGTCCGACCTCTTCGTCCTTGGCCTGGACTTCAACCGCCTGACCGGGAACATCCCTCCGGAGCTCGGCGATCTCGGCGACCTCTCCGTCCTCGCCCTGCAGTCCAACCGCCTCACGGGGAGCATTCCCGCGGAACTCGGAGCTCTCGCCAGTCTGGAGCGGCTCTACCTCGAGGACAACGATCTCACCGGCGAGGTGCCGGCCGCCTTCAGCCGGCTTGCCAGCCTGACCGACTTCAGGGCGCGGGGGACGAATCGCGTGTGCCTGCCGGCTTCCCTGCTGGGGTGGTATGGGGCCCTGACCGGTGAGACCGACGCGATCCCCACCTGCGGGGCGGTGATGCCCCGCCTGACGTTGACGGTTGACCAGGACATCGTCGTCAGGGGTCGGACGGTGATCTTCCGCGCACGGACGGATGCCGACGCCGGTCGCTACACCTGGACCGTTGCGGGAGAGGTGGTCGACAACGACTCGGCGACGTTGCCATGGTCCTTCCAGCACCCGGGCTGGAACACGATCACGGCGACTGCCGCCTTCGTCGACGCTGGGGGAATGCCGGTCGACGAAGCGCTCACGGCGAGTCTGGGCGTTGAAGTGCTCTCGGAGGATGACTCTCGGGCCAACGTCTGCGCGTCTGAAGACCCGCTCGAGCTCTGCCTGGGCGAGGACCGGTTCGCCGTGACCGTCGGCTTCTTCGATCCGAAGCGTCAGGGATGGACCTCGGCGCGTCCCAGGCCGTTCAGCCGCGACACCGGGTTCTTCACGTTCTTCGACGACATCAACGTCGAAGTCATGGTGAAGGTACTCGACGCCTGCGGGGTCAACCACCACTACTGGGTGTTCGCCGGCGGCGCCACGGACCTCGGCATCCGGCTGACGGTGCTGGACAACGCGACGGAGCGAAGCGCCGGGTACGAGACCGTCGGCGGTCGTCCGTTCCGGGCGATCACGGACCTGAGGGCTTTCCCCTGCTCGGAGGGAGTCCGCGAGCCAGCGGCGGTGGATGTCGAGGTCGACGTGGCGGCCGCTGATGGCGACGATAGGAATCCCGGCCCGCCCTTGGGTGTCCGGTCCGGTGTCGAGGTGATTCCGGTGGGGCGCCCTGACGCGGGCGCCTGTCGCTTCCCGGACTCTTCGAAGGTCTGTCTGCACGACGGCAGGTTCAGCGCCACAGCCGAGTATCAGGATCCCAGGACAGCGGAATGGAAGCCCGCGGCCGCGAACTCACTGACGCGGGACACCGGCTACTACACGTTTCTCCAGCCGGGCAACGTCGAGATCTTCCTGAAGGTGCTCGACGCATGTGTGACGAGTGGGCGCTATTGGGTGTACATGGGTGGCGCGACGGACCTGGCGGTCCGGGTGAAGGTCGAACACCAGCCGGAAGCCGAAGGCGAGGTCCGCGGAAGGGACTACGAGACCAGTCGAGGTCCCTTCGTGGCTGTTCGCGACAATCGCGCTTTCGCCTGCCCCTAACGTCGCGCCCGGACCGCCCGCAGTCCGGGCACGCCGCTGACGATCACCGTGTCGAAGCTGCGTGGGTCCGCATCGCGCCAGGCCGGCCTGCCGGGAGTCAGCACCAGGGACCGTCGCTCGCAGTCGCCGGCCAGGCAGATGCGCAGCTCCCGGTGGCCCTTGGTCGTGGACGGTCGAAAGTCGAGTTCGAGCACGCCGGCGACCTCCCGGCCGAAGTCGACGCGGTGCGAGGACCGCATCCCGGGCTCGATCTCGAGGCCCGGCGACGCCGTCACGCGGACGATGCGCCAGGCTACGGCAGAGCGCCAGATCTGATCGGGTTTCCGCAGTTCGCCGCGGCTCACCCTGCCCCAGCGGCCGACTGGCGGCCGACCCCAGACCCGGACCGGTCGGAGCGTCGGGGCCGCGTCCGCGAGCGCGATCTCTCCCTTGACCAGGCGGGGATCCCAGGCTTCGGTGAACCGCCACTCGCCGTCCGTCACCACCGGCATCGAGCCGTCGTCGAGCTCGACGCCGGCGAGGACGCCGCCGTCGCCGTGGGGCGCCCGTGCTTCGATCGTGAGGCGGTTCGAACCCTCGCGTAGCAGGTGGGCGACCTGGAACTCGTCGATCGGTTCGCCCCGGCGGTACGCGCCCCGGGCCATCTGGTGTCCGTTCAGGTGCACCGCGTACTCGCGATCCGCCACGACGAACAGGCGCGCCGCCGCCTCGGGCGCCGCCGGCAGCTCGAAGTCGCGCAGCAACACGTAGGACGCCGGCACGCCCGGCTCCGCGCCGCCGCCGTCGGCCCAGATCCACTCCGCGGCGCCGGTTGGCGGCGGCGCGCTGACGCAGCCCGACTGCGCCAATCCCATGGCCAGCAACGCGACGGCGAGCACCGTCCCTGCCGGTGCGGATCGATGCGCCTTCTTCACGGCGCCAGCCTACAGCCGGCTGGTTTGACCCCCGGCGCATCACGCGGGTAGGGTCGTCCGTGTCGAGTGCTGGACTCGTAGCAGACGCGGTCGGCGTCGTCTGTGCCATTCCT
Source organism: Holophagales bacterium (assembly GCA_009836625.1). Taxonomy (GTDB): domain Bacteria; phylum Acidobacteriota; class Thermoanaerobaculia; order Multivoradales; family Multivoraceae; genus Multivorans. Next base: position 34,296 of record VXVC01000009.1, on the reverse strand, counting down.
GCTCGCTATGACTCGATCCGACTGCCCAGAAAGGCTCTGCTACCGATCTGCGGCCGACCGATGATCGAGCACGTCTACCGGCGAGCGAGCGAGGCCACGGGCCTCGACGCCGTCGTCGTGCTGACGGACCACGAGGAGATCCGCCGCACGGTGGAGGGCTTCGGCGGTCACTGCGAGATGACGCCGGAGGACTGCAGGAGCGGTACCGACCGCATCGCCTGGGCGGCTCGCCGGTGGCGTGCCGACGCCGTGATCAACGTGCAGGGCGACGAGCCTCTGCTCGATCCCGCGGCGATCAGCGAGCTCGCCTCGCACCTTCGCGCTCATCCCGGAGAGGACATGGCGACGCTGGCCGCCGAGGTCGACGAGGATGCGCTGCGGGATCCGAACCAGGTCAAGGTCGTCTGCGGGGGCGACGGCTACGCCCTGTACTTCAGCCGCGCGGGGATTCCCTTCCGCCGGCAACTGGCGGACGAAGGAGAACCGGCCGCGCCGGTCCGGTTGCACGTGGGCGTCTACGGCTACCGGCGGAGGGTGCTCCTGCGGCTCGCCGCCCTGGAGCAGACCCCGCTCGAGCGCTGTGAAGGCCTGGAGCAGCTTCGGGCCCTGGAGAACGGCATCCGCATCCGCGTGCTGCCGGTCGACGAGGCGCCCCTGGGGGTCGACACGCCGATGGACCTGGCGCTGGCCGAGCGCCGGATGCTCGCCGAAGTGAGTGGCTGACAGACAAAGACGAGGTTCAACGCCATGGCCAAGTACATCTTCATCACCGGCGGCGTCGTGTCATCTCTGGGCAAGGGCGTCGCCGCGTCGTCGGTAGGCGCGATCCTCGAGGCGCGCGGTTTCTCGGTCGAACTGATGAAGCTCGACCCGTACGTCAATGTCGATCCGGGCACGATGTCGCCCTACCAGCACGGCGAGGTCTTCGTGACCGACGACGGCGCCGAGGCGGATCTCGACCTTGGGCACTATGAGCGCTTCACGACCTGCAGCACGAGCAAGAAGCACAACTACACGACCGGCAAGATCTACGAGGCCGTGATCAACAAGGAGCGGCGCGGGGACTACCTGGGCAACACGGTCCAGGTGATTCCCCACGTGACGGACGAGATCAAGGCAGGGATGCGGAGGGTGGCCGGCGACGCCGACGTCGTCCTGGTCGAGATCGGCGGCACGGTGGGCGACATCGAGTCGCTGCCCTTCCTGGAGGCGATCCGTCAGTTCCGCCAGGAACTCGGACGTAACAACGCCGTCAACCTCCATCTCACCCTGGTGCCGTACATCGCCGCCTCCGACGAGCAGAAGACGAAGCCCACCCAGCACTCGGTGCGGGAACTGCGGGCGATCGGCATCTCACCGGACATCCTGCTCTGCCGGGTGGACCGCGACCTGCCGGCGGAGACGAAGGCGAAGATCGCCCTGTTCTGCAACGTCGACGCGCGCAACGTGGTTGCCGCCCGCGACGTCGACACGATCTACGAAGTGCCCCTGATGTTCTGTCGCGAGGGCCTGGACGAGTCGCTCCTCGACCTCCTGAACCTGCCGGGTTCGCCGCGCAACCTGGCCGGCTGGGAACGGATGGTCGACCGCATCCGCAACCCGCGCGGCAGGGTGCGGATCGGCATCGTCGGCAAGTACGTCGAACTGCCCGACGCCTACAAGAGCCTGAACGAGGCCCTGATGCACGGCGGCATCGCCAACGACGTCGAGGTCCAGTTGGTCTACATCAACGCGGAGGACCTCGAGGCCGAGTCCTGGCCGCAGGAACTGTTCGAGGTCGACGGCCTGCTGGTTCCGATCGGCTTCGGCCCCCGCGGCGTGGAGGGCAAGATCCGGGCGATCCGCTACGCCCGCGAGAAGCAGGTGCCGATGTTCGGCATCTGCCTGGGGATGCAGTGCATGGTGATCGAGATGTCCCGCAACGCGTGCGGCCTGACGGGCGCCCACTCGACGGAGTTCGACGAAGCGGCCGCCGATCCGGTGATCTACAAGCTGCGCGATCTTCTCGGAGTCGAGGAGATGGGCGGCACGATGCGGCTCGGCGCCTATCCCTGCCTGGTCGAGGAGGGCACCCTGGCGGCCGAGGTCTTCGCCGGGTCGGCCGAGGAGGCGGAGGGCCGGATGCTGATCCAGGAACGCCACCGCCACCGCTACGAGGTCAACCAGAAGTACCTGGGCGCGCTTCAGGAAGCCGGCGTCGTCGTTTCCGGCCGGAGCCCGGACGGCAAGTTCGTCGAGATCGTCGAGCTGCCGGACCATCCCTGGTTCCTCGGCTGCCAGTTCCACCCCGAGTACCGTTCGCGGCCGACCGACCCGCACCCGCTCTTCGTGTCCTACATTCGCGCCGCGGTGGAACAGAGGGAACGGAGCGCGGCCGCCTCGGCGAGCGCCGGCGACGAGTTGCCGGCCGACAGCGCCGAGGCGAACTGAGGACGTCTTGGCAGACGGCTTCGAGCTCGCGCCGGGGGTAGCTCTCGGTGGCGGCGCGCTGCCGGTGATCGCCGGTCCCTGCGTGATCGAGGGCCGCGACTGGCTGGTCGGCTTCGGCCAGGAACTCCAGGCGATGAGCCATCGTCTGGGTCTGCCGCTGATCTTCAAGTCCTCCTTCGACAAGGCGAACCGCAGCTCGGGCGACAGCTTCCGCGGTCCCGGACTTCGCGACGGGCTCAAGGCGCTCGAGGAAGTCAAGGCGGCCACCGGCCTCTCCGTGCTGACCGACGTCCACGAGCCGGGGCACTGCGGCGCCGCCGCCGAAGTGTGCGACGTGCTCCAGATCCCGGCCTTCCTCTGCCGGCAGACCGACCTGGTGGTCGAAGCCGCGGCGACCGGCAGAGCGCTCCTGATCAAGAAGGGCCAGTTCATGGCGCCCGCCGACATGGCGAGAACGGTCGACAAGGCGCGGGCGACGGGCAACGCCCGGGTCGCCGTCACCGAGCGCGGCAGCTCGTTCGGCTACCACAACCTGGTCGTCGACATGCGGAGCTTCCGGATCCTGGCCGAGCACGGGATCGCCGTCTTCTATGACGTGACCCACTCGCTGCAGCTTCCCGGGGCGCGGGAGAAGGAGAGCGGCGGCGACCGCCGCTTCGCCGAACCGCTGACCCGGGCCGCCATCGCCGCCGGCGCTGCCGGCCTCTACCTGGAGGTGCACCCCGATCCGGACAGCGCGCGCTGCGACCGGGAGACGCAGTTGCCGCTCCAGCGGGCCGAGAACCTGCTCCTGTCCGCGCTCGAGATCCACCGTTCGCGAAACGCCGAGGGGCCCTGGGTGTGAGCGAGTCGAAGGTGGCCGAACGGGTCGCGGCGGCCGCTGCCTCCGGCGACCGCAGCCTGGAGATCGCCCGCAAGGTGCTGGAGATCGAGGCGGCGGCGATTCAGGGTCTCATCGATCAGCTCGGCGACGACTTCGCCGAGGCGGTGCGGCGGATGCGCGACTGCCACGGGCGCGTGGTCTGCACCGGCATGGGCAAGAGCGGCCACGTGATGAAGAAGGTGGCGGCGACCCTGTCCTCGACCGGCACCCCCGCCCTCTTCATCCATCCCGCAGAGGCGATCCACGGCGACCTCGGCATGATCGTGCCGGGCGACGTCGTCCTGGCCGCGTCGTCGTCCGGCGGCACGGAAGAGCTGCTCAAGATGATCGACGTCCTGCATCGCCGCGGCGTTCCCCTGATCGCGATCACGGGCGCCGCCCGGAGCACGATCGCCGAGCGGGCCGACCTGCACCTCTCGGCCGCGATCGACCAGGAGGCCTGCCCCCTGAACCTGGCCCCGACCGCCTCGACCACCGCCACCCTGGCCCTGGGCGACGCGCTCGCGATGGCGCTGCTCGAGGCCCGCGGCTTCACGCTGGAGGACTTCGCGACGCTCCATCCGGGCGGCGCGCTCGGCCGCCGACTGATGACCGTGGAGCAGGTCATGCACCGCGGCGACGCCGTGCCCCGGGTCGGGCTCGAAGCGTCACTGCGCGAGGCGCTGTTCGAGATGACCCAGAAGTCGTTCGGCATCACGGCGGTCGTCGACGACGGCGGCGTCCTCTGCGGCGTGATCTCCGACGGCGACCTCCGGCGGTTGCTGAACACGGATCCGGCGGCGAGCGGGGGCGGCGGCGCCTTCCTCGACCGCTCGGTGCGCCACTACATGACGCCCGATCCGAAGACGATCCCTGCGGAGGCGCTGGTCACGGTCGCCCAGGAGGCGATGGAGCGGCACCGCATCACGTCCCTGTTCACCTCTCACGCCGGCGGCCGTCTCGAGGGCCTGGTGCATATTCATGACCTCTGGGGCCTGCGCCGCAAGTAGCTCCCGCGGAGTCCTTCCATGCTCACCTCCGTTGTCCTGCGTCTGCGCTTCCTGCTCTTCGACGTCGACGGCGTTCTCACCGACGGCCGGCTCTACTACGTCGGCGACGAGGTGGCGGTGGCATTCGATACCCGGGACGGCCTGGCCGTGCGACGCGCCCGCGAGGCCGGCCTCGGAATCGGTCTTCTGAGCGCCAGGAGGGATTCCCCCGCCGTCGAGCGCCGCGCCGCCCACCTGGGCTTCGACGAGGTGCTGCTGGGCTGCCGCGACAAGGCCGCGGCCTTCGCCGACCTGCTGGAGCGCCGCGGACTCGAAGCGTCCGAGGTCGCCTACGTCGGCGACGACCTGGTCGACCTGCCGGTGCTCCGCGCCGCGGGCCTGTCCGCGGCCCCGGCCGACGCCGTGCAGGAAGTTCGCGACAACGTCGACCTCGTGCTCGATGCCCGCGGCGGCCGCGGCGCCGCCCGCGAGCTGGTCGACCGCATCATCGAGGCCCTCGGCCCGGTTTCGTAACCTCCTCCTCCTCGATCCGCCTGCGGCGCGGGTTGGCGTATCATGCCGGGCCATGTTCGGCCCGATCGGCATGCAGGAGATGTTGTTGATCATGGCGGCAGCTCTCCTCATCTTCGGTCCCAGGAAGCTGCCCGAGCTCGGCCGCACGCTCGGCCGCGGCATGGCGGAGTTCCGGCGCGCCACGAGCGATCTGAAGCGGTCGATCGACGTCGAGCTCGACGAGGAGAAGCGGCCGGCGCCGGCGCGCCGGATCGAAACTCCCAAGAGAAGCGCGAGCGTGTCGGACCCGGCCAGTTCGAAGAAATCGCGCGAATCGGGCGCCGGGGCCCCGAGTGACCCCGCAGTCTGAGGACGACGCTCCGGTCAAGCCGCCCGAAGCGGCGGAACCGGAGCGGTTGCCCGAGACGAGGCTGGGCAAGCGGAGGTCCGACGAGGAGGAAGAAGAACTCCCGCGGATGACGCTGCTCGAGCACCTCGACGAGCTGCGCCGCCGCATCCTGCGCACGCTGATCGTCGTCGTGGTCGCGTTCTTCGGCTGCTTCGCGTTCGCCGAGGAGATCTACAACCTGCTGGCGAGACCGATCGAGCCCCACGTCGATCAGCTCGTCTTCGACGGCGTCGCGGATCCGTTCATCGTGCAGGTGAAGGTGGCGCTGCTGGCCTCCATCTTCGTCACCTCGCCCTATCTCGTCGCCCAGCTCTGGGGTTTCGTTGCACCGGGGCTATACCGGCGCGAGAAGCGCTACGCGATTCCCTTCATCTTCTTCGGTTCCCTCTTCTTCATCGGCGGCGGCGCCTTCGGCTACCTCGTCGCCCTGCCCTTTGCGACCGAGTTCCTGGTCAACATGGGCCTCAACGCCAACTGGGACGCCGACATCCGGATCGAGCGCTACTTCAGCTTCGCGGTCAACGTGCTGCTCGGGCTGGCGGTCATGTTCCAGCTCCCCGTCGTGATCTTCATGTTGTCGCAGCTCGGCGTGGTGACGCCGCGGTTCCTGATGCGGCACTTCCGCTGGGCGGTGCTCATCATCATCGTCGTGTCCGCGGTGATCACGCCGACGCCGGACGCGGTGAACATGACGATCGTGGCGGGACCCACTGTGCTGCTCTACCTCGTCGGCGTCGGCGCCTCGGCGCTGGTGCAGCGGCGGAGGAAACGGTTGGAGGAGGAGGGGGATTGACTCGCGCAGGCCGCTTCGCGGCGCGCGCTCGCTGCTACACTCCCGGCTTCTCGTGAAGCAACCCTGGCGCAATCTGGCACTTCTTCTCTTTGCCGCGGCCGTGGTCCTCGGCGGGCTCGCGGGCGGCAATCTGCTGGCGATCCTCGACGCGGGCGACATGGGCCAGGTCCGCGTCTACACGGAGCTGGTCGAGGCGGCCCACGCGAACTACGCGGTCGACGACGTCACCTATCGGGATCTCGTCTACGCCTCGATCGGGGGCATGCTGCGCAACCTCGATCCGCACACGAGCTTCCTGCCGCCCGTGGCCTACGACACGATGCGGGAGCGCCAGCAGAGTTCCTTCTACGGCCTCGGCATCTACGTCGGAACGCGCAACAACCGTCTGACCGTCATCTCGCCGATCGAGGGCACGCCGGGCTTCGAGAAGGGCATCCGGGCCGGCGACATCATCCACCTGATCAACGGCGAGCCGACCGAGGAGATGAACCCGAACGAGGCGATCCGGAAGCTCAAGGGGCCGAAGGGAACGGACGTCACGGTGACGCTGCTTCGCCCCGGCCTGGACGAACCGCTGGAGGTCACGGTGACGCGGGCCGAGATCCCGCAGGAGACGGTTCGCCACGCCCACATGCTGACGCCGGAAACCGGCTTCCTCTGGATCACCGACTTCTCCCGTTCGACCGGTGGAGAAGTCGCGCGGGCCCTGGCCGAACTCAGGGAACAGGGCATGAAGCGGTTGATTCTCGACCTCCGGTTCAACGGCGGCGGCCTGCTCGACCAGGCGATCGCGGTCTCCGACCAGTTCGTGCCTCCCGGTACGACGATCGTCCAGACCCGCGGCCGGATCGACAGTTCCCACCAGTCGTACCGTTCCACGGGCCGCCACGAGCCGCTCGGCCTGCCGATCGTCGTGCTCGTGAACGGCAGTTCCGCCTCCGCCTCCGAGATCGTCTCGGGGGCCATCCAGGATCACGACGTGGGCCTGGTCGTCGGGGAGTCGACCTGGGGCAAGGGTCTGGTGCAGACGGTCTACGAGCTGTCCTACGGCGCCGGGCTGGCCCTGACAACGGCCCGCTACTACACGCCGGCGGGGCGGCTGATCCAGCGCGACTACTCCTCGTACTGGGACTACTACACCGGGTACGACGCGAACGGCGACAACGGCGACGAAGACGAGGAAGGGCCTGGGCCGGCGGCGCCGGCGCCGCTACTCGATCCGCCGGACAAGGAGGAACGCCCCGTCTTCTACACCGATCTCGGCCGAAAGGTCTACGGCGGCGGCGGCGTGACCCCCGACTACGTGGTCGAACTGGAGGACGATCCGCCCGTCATTACCCGCCTGCGGATCCAGAGCGGCTTCCACCGCTTTCCCTTCGAGCAGGGAGTGCCCGAGGGGGTCGATTCCACCGACTGGCGGGTGCCCGACGACTACCTCGAGCGCTTCTGGGACTGGATCGTCGAGGAGGACCTCGTCTCCGCCGAAGAGCTGGACGAGGCGCTGGAGGAGCCCGCCGTCGAGCGCCACGCCCGGGTGCGGCTCCGCTACGAGATCTTCAACACCGCCTTCGGCCTGACTGAGGGCTTCAAGGCCGAGCGGCAACTCGACAACCAGCTCGCGCGGGCGCTCGAACTCCTCGACGAAGCGGAAGAGCTACTGGAGCGCCGCATGGAGCAGGACCGCCGGACCCGCGGCGGCAACCGCAGCTCCGGCCTGGTTGCCGGTGCCGGTGCGCCGGCCTTCCGGCCGGCATCAAACGCGAGCCGCGAAGCGGCGAGCCAGTCCTACCCCCGGAACCGCGCCGCCACCGCCTCCCAGTCCACCACGTTCCAGAAGGCGTTCAGGTAGTCCAGGCGCCGGTTCTGGTAGTTCAGGTAGTAGGCGTGCTCCCACACGTCGACTCCGAGCAGGGGCGTCAGGCCCTCCATCAGCGGTGAGTCCTGGTTGGGCCGTGCGATCACGGCCAGGCCGTCGTCGCCGCTCACCAGCCAGCCCCAGCCGCTGCCGAACTGACCCATCGCGGCGCTGACGAAGCGCTCCTTCAACTGGTCGAAGCTGCCGAACCGGATGTCGATGGCGGTGGCCAGGTCGCCGCTCGGCGCGCCGCCGCCGTTCGGGCTCATGACGGACCAGAACATGGAGTGGTTGGCGTGGCCGCCGCCGTGGTTGCGCACGGCGCCCTTGATGGAGTCCGGCACCTCGTCGAAGTTGCTGAGCAGGTTCTCGACGCTTCTCGCCGCGAGGTCGTCGCGGCCTTCGAGCGCCCCGTTCAGGTTGGCGACGTAGGCCGCGTGGTGCTTGTCGTGGTGTATCTCCATCGTCCGCGCGTCGATGTGGGGCTCGAGAGCGTCGAACGGGTAGGCCAGATCGGGAACTTCGTGCATGAGTGGGTGCTCCTCAGGGGAAGGTGGTTCTGCCGCCGCGATTGTGCCACGAGTGAGGCTGCCTGGGCGTTCGTTGACGACGCCCTCCGCCTGCCCTAAGATCCCGCGGCCTGCGATGTCCGCCGGACGACCGAAGGGTCGCCGCCGGGGAGGTTAGCTCAGGGGTAGAGCACCTGCTTTACACGCAGGGGGTCGCGGGTTCGAATCCCCCACCTCCCACCACGGAGGTTCCGGAGTACGCGCGACCAGGGAACAGGACGTAGCATCGAGAGGGATACACGACGAGGACGGACGTACGGGGTCGTAGTTCAGCTGGTTAGAATGCCGGCCTGTCACGCCGGAGGTCGCGGGTTCGAGTCCCGTCGGCCCCGCCATTCCGCTCCCAGCCCTCGAAGCCGCCGGACCGCATGTTGAGGTGACGACGTGAGAGACAAGATCAAGCTCGTATCGAGTGCCGGTACCGGGTACTTCTACACGACGACGAAGAACAAGAAGCTCAGCCAGGAAAAGCTGAAGCTGAAGAAGTACGACCCGAAGATCCGCCGCCACGTCGAGTTCGTCGAAGAGAAGATGCGTTAAGCCCACGGGGTGCGTGGAGAGTGCTACGCTCTCCCGCCCTCGCCAAACCCTGAGTAGGCCCCGGGCGCCTCCGCTCCACTTGCATGGAGCGGAAGATGACCCCACAGACTTACCCCCAGCAGAGCAGGGAGTCGCACGACTTCCCCGTGCTCTGGCGCCAGTGCGTCGCACAGGATGCGGATTGGGCATCCCTCGTTCGGCGTGTCGACCCGATGTTGCGGAGCACCCTCGCCGGCCTCGGACGGAGCTACGGCGTGTACCTGAACCGGGATCTCCTCGACGAGGTGATCCAGGAGACCTACGTCCGTCTGCTTCAGAACGACCGCAGAGTGTTGCGCGGCTGCCGCGGACGATCCGAAACGACCATCCGGTCCTACCTGCGCCGGGTCGCCCGGAGCACCCTGATCGACTGGTTGCGCGCCCGCCGGGCGCTCAAGCGCGGTCCGGCCATCGAACTCAGCATCGATGCCCTGGATGCGCTCGCCGAGAACGTCGACGGTTTCGACGTTCCGAGCCGGGCCTCCAGTCCTCTCGACCTCATCTACGCGCAGGAACTCCGCCGCCGGTTCCGGCGCGAGTGCGGGTGTGTCGCCAGACCCGGCGGCACCGCCTGGCGCGACACCTGGATCACCGAGCGCATGGTGGTCGACGGGTGGAACTCCCGCGAGGCGGCGCGCGTGGTCCAACTGGCGCCGGCGACCGTGGCGACGGTGCTCAGCCGAATGCGCCGGGAGCTCCGTCGCAGGGGCCTTCTCATGCCGGCGCGGCTCACTTCGGGCGCCTGAAGTCCCACTTCGGGCTCAAGTTATGCCATAATGGCTAACTCTCTTCATTCTCTGGAGATACCCGATCGTGGACCAGAAGACAGAACATCGGCCTGTACGCCTGGGCGGCTCGCTGAGCGGCCTCGAGCCTCGCGACCGGCGCTCCCGTCACATGACGAAGGTCTTCAAGGCGCTGTCCGATTCGACCCGGCAGAACATACTCCGGCTGCTGGAAGACGAGCAGCGTTGCGTCGGCGACATCGTTGGCGAGTTCGACCTCTCCCAGCCGACCATCTCCCGCCATCTGTCCGTGCTCAAGGAAGCCGACCTGGTGATCGACCAGAGGCGCGGCCAGAACGTGATCTACCGGTTGAACGACGAGGCGTTGTCCGAGTCGATGCGCAGCTTCTTCGGTCAATTCCGGAGCTGTCAGGACTCGCTGCGCAAACCCGGCCCCTGAGCGGTAGGGTTCCGCGTCGATCCGGCGGTGTAGCTCAGCCGGTTAGAGCAAGCGGCTCATATCCGCTGTGTCGGGGGTTCGAGTCCCTCCACCGCCACCACTTCACCCTTCCGCGGGCTGCCGAGGTGCGACGATGACCATTCAACCGGTCGACGCCGCGGTTGCCGGTTTCTTCTCCCGGCGCCCGGAACTCGCCCGGGCGGTCCGCGACGCTCCGTTGGCCGTCGCCTTCTCGGGCGGCCCCGACTCGACGGCGCTGCTGCGCGCCCTGCGGGTCGGCGCGCCCCGGTTCGGCTGGAAACCCGTGGCGGTTCACGTCGACCACAGGCTGGACGACGGCTCCGCCCAGCGGGCCCGGGCGGCCGGACGGATCGCCGAGCGCCTCGGGGTCCCCTTCCAGGTCCACGTCGCGCGCTCCCTGCCGCCGGGCCGGAGCCTGGAGGAATGGGCCCGCGCCGAGCGCTACCGGCTCCTCGCCGCCGTTGCCCGCTCGCTTGAGGCAGAGGCGGTCCTGACCGCTCACCACCGTCTCGACCAGGCCGAGACGGTTCTTCTCCGCATCCTCTTCGGCAGTGGCACCGCCGGCCTCGGAGCGATGCGGCCGGTTTCGAACCGGCTCGGACTGCCGCTGCTCCGGCCCCTGCTGGCCCTGGAACCCGGCAGTCTGCGGGCCTACGCCGCCCTGGGTGGCATCGAGCCAGTCGACGATCCGACCAACCGCGACGCCGGTCCGCGGCGCAACTTCGTCCGCCGCCGTCTGTTCCCGGTCCTCGCGGCGGAGACCCCCGACCTGGGAGACCGCCTCGTCCGTCTGGCCCGGGCCGCCCGCAGGGCCGAGCCCACGGTGCGCCGGCTGCTCGACGAGGCGCTGGCGCCCCGTTTCGGTGACCAGTCCTGCGACGTGGACGTCGAGTCGCTCACGCGGCTGCCCGCGTCACTGTGGCCGGCGGCGCTGGCCCGGTTGCACCGCCTGGCGGGCGCGGCCTATCCGCCCACGCGGAACGCCCGGCGGGAGCTGGCGCGGCAGCTCGACCGGCGGAGGTCGCGGGGACGGTCCGTCGGCTGTGACTGCGGCGGCGGCTGGCGCTGGGAGCAGAGTCGCGACCGGCTCCGGGTGCTGCGCCCCCCTCTCCGGGAGAATCAAGGGATTGGATCCCTTGAAGTCGGGGGGCGGGAATGACAACCTTCCGGGCAACCGTTCGTATATGAAGCCCCGCTCAGAAAAATGAACGCAACGCTCAAGAACCTCCTCCTGTGGGCCGCCATCTTCGTGATGGTGATCCTCATCTTCAACCTGTTCAACCAGGGCGCGGCGCGGCGCGGCGCGATCGTCTACAGCGACTTCTTCGACGACGTCGGGAAGGGCCGCGTGGAAGAGGTCAAGATCGACACGGACGGCAGGGTCAGCGGCACCTACAAGACCCGGCCGCGCGACGGCGTCGGCGACGGCAGTTTCACGACCCAGGTGCTGCCGGAGGATTCCCCGGTGCTCATGGCCCTGCTCCGTGAGCAAGGCGTGCGGATCGAGGTCGAGGAGGTCAAGCAGAACACGCTGACGATGGTCCTGATGACCTGGGGTCCGCTGCTGCTGATCGTCGGGCTCTGGATCTTCTTCATGCGTCAGATGCAGAGCGGCGGCAACCGCGCCCTCTCCTTCGGCAAGAGCAAGGCCAAGCTGCTGAACGCGAGCGGCAAGAAAGTCACGTTCAAGGACGTGGCCGGGGTCGAGGAGGCGAAGGAGGAACTCTCCGAGATCGTCGAGTTCCTGAAGGAGCCGCAGAAGTTCCAGAAACTCGGCGGCCGCATTCCCAAGGGCGTGCTGCTGATGGGCCCGCCCGGCACCGGCAAGACCCTGCTGGCGCGGGCGATCGCCGGCGAGGCCAGCGTTCCGTTCTTCTCGATCTCGGGGTCCGACTTCGTCGAGATGTTCGTCGGCGTCGGCGCCAGCCGGGTCCGCGACCTGTTCGAGCAGGGCAAGAAGAACGCGCCCTGCATCATCTTCATCGACGAGATCGACGCCGTCGGCCGTCATCGAGGCGCGGGCCTCGGCGGCGGTCACGACGAACGCGAGCAGACCCTGAACCAGTTGCTGGTCGAGATGGACGGCTTCGAGACGAACGAGGGCGTCATCCTGATCGCGGCCACCAACCGTCCCGACGTCCTCGACCCGGCGCTGCTGCGGCCGGGCCGCTTCGACCGCCGCGTCGTCGTCGACCGTCCCGACATCGCCGGCCGCCTCGGCATCCTCCAGGTTCACAGCCGCAACATCCCGCTCGACCCCGACGTCGATCTCCAGGTGCTGGCCCGCGGCACGCCCGGCTTCTCCGGCGCCGATCTCGCCAACCTCGTCAACGAGGCGGCGCTGATCGCTGCGCGGCGCAACCACAAGAAGGTCGACATGGCCTCCTTCGAGTTCGCCAAGGACAAGGTGATCATGGGCGCCGAGCGCAAGACCATGATGCTCACCGAGCAGGAGAAGGAGGTCACCGCCTACCACGAGGCCGGCCACGCCCTGGTCGCCGCGTTCATGCCCGAGGCCGATCCCCTCCACAAGATCACGATCATCCCGCGGGGCCGCGCCCTCGGGTTGACGATGCAGCTTCCGACCGAGGACAAGCACACCTACCGCCGCAAGTACGTCGACGCCCAGATCGCGATCCTGATGGGCGGGCGGGTCGCCGAGGAACTGACGCAGGACGACATCACCACCGGCGCGGGCAACGACATCGAGCGCGCCACGGACATGGCCCGGCAGATGGTCTGCGAGTGGGGCATGTCGGACCTCGGGCCGCTCAACTTCGGCGAGAAGAGCGAGCCGGTCTTCCTGGGCCGCGACTTCAGCCAGCGGTCCGACTACTCGGACAGCACCGCCCAGTCGATCGACACCGAGATCCAGGCCATCGTCCAGCGCGGCTACGACAAGGCCCGCGACATTCTCTCCGAGTACCGCGAGTTGCTGGAGTCGCTGGCCAGGGAACTGCTCGAGTTGGAATCGCTCGAGGGCGACCGGGTCTACCAGTTGATCCTCGAGGCGACTGGCCAGGATCTGACGCCGGCGCGCCCGACGACCCCGATCCCCGACCTGGAGCCGCCGGACGACGGTCAGGAGGCCCCCGCCGCGGATGAAGCGCCGGCGCCCGACGTGGCCGGCACGCCCGAACCCGCAACGATCGCGGAGCGGCAGGAACCCGACCCGGTTCCCCTGCCGATGCCCAAGCCGGAGCGCTGACGACGGCGGACCTGGCCCAACCGCTCGGACTTCTCGGTTGGAGGGATCTGGTCGATCTCCTGGTGGTCGGCCTCGTCGTCTACAACCTGCTGCTCCTGATCCGCGGCACCGGGGGCGTCCGCATCCTGGTCGGCATCCTGGTGCTGGCCGGGGCGGCGTGGATCGCGGCGCTGCTTCGCCTGGACACGCTGCAGGCCTCGCTGAACTACCTGTTGCCGGCCCTGCCGATCGTCATCGTCGTCCTGTTCCAGAACCAGATCCGGAGAGCGCTCGCCCGCGTCGGCCGCAATCCACTGCTGCGCCTGACGACGGACCAGACGGACGAGTCCGGGGTCGAGGAGATCGTGATCGCGGCGCAGGCCCTGTCGGTCCGGAAGCTGGGCGCGCTGATCGTGGTCGAGCGGATCGACGGTCTGCGGGACTACGCGGAGAACGGCATTGTCCTCGACGCCGCGGTTTCCCACGACCTGCTGCTGACGGTCTTTTCCCGCGACACGCCGCTCCACGACGGCGCCGTGATCGTCCAGAAGGACCGCATCGCGGCGGCGGCGTGCTTCCTGCCGCTGACGACCAGCGCGGGGGTTTCCATCGAGCACGGCACGCGGCATCGCGCCGCGATCGGCATCACGGAGGAGACGGACGCGGTGGTGGTCGTCGTCTCGGAGGAGACCGGTAAGATCTCGATCGCGCAGGAGGGTCGGCTGACCGGCGACCTCACGCTGCGCGAGTTGCGCAACCAGCTCTTCGAGCTGTTGCTGGCGCCCGGCACGAGCAGGTCTTCGGGATGAGCGAGAACGGCAATCGCCATGGAACGCGGCGGGCCCTGGGCCCGTCCGACGCTTCGCGGTCGGTGGCCACGAGCAGGTCTTCGGGATGAGCGAGAACGGCAATCGCTGGACGTTCCGGGCTCTCGCGGTCGTGATCGCGATCGGCATCTGGCTGCCGGCATCGTTCTGCCCGCGCCTGCGCGAGATGACGACGCCGCCGAGCGAGGAGAACGTCCAGGCCCGGTTGACGATCCCCGATCACGAGCGGCTGACGGTGCTGAGTTTCGAGCCCGCCGGGGTCGATGTCCGGATTCGCGGCAGCGACGAGCGGATCGCTTCCCTGGACCTCGATCAGATCCGCGTGCAGGTGCCGCTACCGGACGACGTGTTCGTGGGCGGCGCCTACGGCGGGCCTCGCGTCGTCGAGATCGACCTTGCCCCGGAGGACGTGCTGCTGCCCGACGAGGAGGTCGAGGTCGTGTCGGTCATCCCGGATCGCCTGACCCTCCGCGTCGACGAGGAGATCCTGGTCTCGGTACCGGTTCAGGTCGACACGATCGGTGAGCCGATCGGCGGCGTCAGCGTGGACTACGACAACGTCCGGATCGAGCCGCCACGGGTCACGGTGCGCGGATCGCGCTCGGAGATCAACAAGCTGGAGGTCGCGGTAGCCGGCCCGGTCGACATCACCGGGCGCGGAGTCGACTTCACGGCGGCGCAGGTGCGGGTGCGTTTCAACAGCGAACACGTCCAGGTCGAGTTCCCGACCATCGTCGACGTGTTCGTACCGATGGTTTCCAGGCAGCCCCAGTCGTCCGGCGCGGGCAGTTGAGGCCACGACTGTTCGGCACGGACGGCATGCGCGCCGTCTTCGGCACGCCGCCGCTCGACCGGTCCACCGTCCAGGCCGTCGGCTACTGGTTTTCCCGGCTCTGCGGCGACAACCACTGGGTGCGCGGGTCTTCCGACCCGCTGCCGCCGCAGGCGGCGAGAAAGCTGGCCGGCCGAAGGCCGGCTCCGCTGTTCATCCTCGGCGGCGACACCCGCTCCAGCCGCACCGAGATCACCGGCTGGCTCGCCGCTGCCATCCGCGCCGCGGGCTGCGAAGTGCGCTCGGCCGGCGTCGTGCCCACGCCGGCGGTGGCGTTCCTGGTCACCGAGCTGGGCGCCGCCGGAGGCATCGTCGTCTCGGCCAGCCACAACCCGTACACCGACAACGGCGTCAAGCTGATCGGGGCGGACGGCTTCAAGGTCGATCCCTCCGTCGAGCGGGCGATCGAAGACCGGGTGCGCGGACAAGGTCGGCCTTCGGCCGGCGCTTCCTTCGAGGACGAACCCGAACTCGCCGACCGCTACCTCGACCACCTGGGGGCCTCGCTGCCGCCGGACCGGCCCCTGGCCGGCCTGCGCATCGCCGTCGACGCCGCGAACGGCGCCGGCGCTCCGTACGCCGAGCGGCTCTTCACCGGCCTGGGCGCCGACTGTGCCGTCACCTGCGATCAGCCGGACGGCCGCAACATCAACCTCGACTGCGGCTCCACCTGCACCGAGCGCATCGCGGCCTTCACCCGCGCCACCGGCAGCGACCTCGGCGTCGCCCTCGACGGTGACGCCGACCGCGCCCTGCTCTGCGATCACCGGGGACGCATCTGCGACGGCGACATCCTGCTCTACGTCTGGGCCACCCACCTCGCGGCGCGCGACGACCTTCCCGGCCGGCGCATCGTGGCCACGACGATGTCGAACATGGGCCTGGAGAAGGCGCTCGAAGCCGGGAACGTCGACGTCGTTCGCTGCGGCGTCGGCGACCGCGAAGTGGTCGACGTCATGCGGCGCGAAGACATCCGTCTCGGCGGCGAACAGTCCGGCCACCTGGTCGACCTCGAACTCGGCACGACCGGCGACGGTCTGCTCACTGCCGCCGCCGTCGCGGCAATCGTCGCCGCGTCCGGCCGTTCGCTCGCCGACCTGACCGCCGGTTTCCGCCGCTTCCCGCAGACCCTGCGCAACGTCAAGGTGCGCGAGAAGCGGCCGCTCGAGAGCGTCCCCGGCCTCAGCGAAGCCGTCGCCTCCGTGGAGCGCGAGCTCGGAACCTCCGGCCGCGTCCTGCTCCGCTACAGCGGCACCGAAGCCCTGGCGCGAGTGATGATCGAAGGCCCCGACCAGGCCCGCATCGAAGAACTCTGCAGCAGCATCACCAGCGTCCTCGAAGCCGAACTCGGCGCCTAGACGCGCATCGCCTCCAGCATCTCGGCCACTGCCGCCGGCATTCCGATCAGCACCGCACGCGACACGATCGAGTGGCCGATGTTCAGCTCGCTGACGCCGGCGAGCGCCGCGACCCGGCCGACGTTGGCGACGGTCAGACCGTGTCCCGCATATGCCTCTCGGCCGGCGGCGAGCCCGCGTTCGGCGGCCTGCTCGATTTTCGCGAACTCGGCGTCCGCGTCGGCGCCCGAGACGCGCGTGTAGGCGTCGGTGTTCAGTTCGAAGCCGCTCACATCGTCCTGATCGGCGAGAGCCTCTAGCTGCGTCAGGTCGGGGTCGACGAAGACGGCGACCCGGATGCCGGCCTCGACCAGGCGGCTGGCGGCGCGGCGCACCTGCTCACCGCGTCCGATCAGATCGAGCCCGCCCTCCGT
The DNA here is from genome assembly GCA_009836625.1 of Holophagales bacterium. Taxonomy (GTDB): domain Bacteria; phylum Acidobacteriota; class Thermoanaerobaculia; order Multivoradales; family Multivoraceae; genus Multivorans. The sequence goes on along the minus strand of VXVC01000009.1, from coordinate 17,474 downwards.
CGTCACCTCGTCCGGTCGCTCCGGCACGAGCGTTACCTGATCGGGCCGCACCCGCTCCGCGAACTGAAGCATCGGCTCCTCGGCCGCGATCTCCAGGTTGAGCCGGCCCTCGACCGCCTCGCGGAGGTCGACGACATCCTGGTCCTGAATGTGCCGGCGGTCCTGGCGGAGATGCACGGTTATGCCGAAGGCGCCGGCCTCCTCGGCGAGCCGGGCGGCCTCCAGGGGGCTTGGATAGCCGGCAAGTCGCGCCTGCCGCAGCGTGGCGACGTGGTCGACGTTGACGGAGAGGTGGGTCACGGTCTCATCCCCCCACCAACCCCCGCTCCCGATAGTCCTTCAGCTTCCGCTGCAGCGTCCGCACACCGATCCCCAGCAGCCGCGCCGCCTCGGCCCGCTTGCCGCCGGTGCGATCCAGCGTCTGCAGGATCGCGTGACGCTCGATCTCGGCCATCGTCCGCGGTTCTCCGAAGGCGGTCTGGACGGCGGCTTCGGCCGGCGCTTCGGCTGCCTGGCGAATCTCCTCGGGCAGATCGCCGACCTCGATCCGGCCGCCGCCGTGGAAGACCGCGACCGTCTCGAGCACGTTGCGCAGCTCCCGCACGTTCCCCTGCCAGCGGTTCTGGGCGAGGCACGAGAGGGCTCTGCCCGATAGCTGCATCTCCGGCTTGCCCTCACGGGCCGCGAACTCTCTCAGGAAGTGGTCGGCCAGCAACGGCAGGTCGTCGAGGCGATCCCGCAGCGGCGGAATCCGCAGCGTCACCACCTTGAGCCGGTAGTAGAGGTCCTCCCGGAAGGCGCCCTGGTCGACCGCCTCCTCCAGGTTGCGGTTCGTCGCGGCGAGCAGCCGGAAGTCGACGTCGAGCATCCGGCTGCCGCCGACCCGCATGATCTGCCGCTCTTCGAGCACCCGCAGCAGCTTGACCTGGAGTTCGGGGATCAGCTCGCTGATCTCGTCCAGGAACAGTGTCCCGCGCGCGGCGAGCTCGAACTTGCCGATCTTGCGCCCGACCGCGCCGGTGAAGGACCCTTTCTCGTGCCCGAACAACTCGCTCTCCAGGATCTCGTTCGGGATCGCGCCGCAGTTGAGCGCCAGGAACCTCTCCTGCCGCCGGGAGCTCGCCTGGTGCAGGGCCTTCGCCACCAGTTCCTTGCCGGTGCCGCTCTCGCCCAGGATCAGCACCGAGGCCCGGCTCGGCGCGACCTGGTGCATCTGCTGGAACAGGTGCTCCATCGCCGAGGACTGGCCGACGATGGCGTCGAAGCCGAAACGCTCGTCGAGCATCTCGCGCAGGTTCGTGACCTCGTCCCGCAACTGCCAGTTCTCGATCAGCTTGAGAACGCGGCTCCGCAGCTCGTAGAGATCGACGGGCTTGGTCAGGTAGTCGTCGGCGCCGACCCGCATCGCCTCGACCGCCGACTCGATCGTGCCGAAGCCGGTCACCAGGATCACCGCCAGGTCGAGCTCCTGGGCCCGCACCCGGTTCAGGAACGCCAGGCCGTCCATGCCCGGCATGCGCAGATCGCAGACCGCCAGGCGCACCTTCGGCTCCCGTTCGACGAAGCCGAGCGCCGGTTCCGCGTCGTCGAACACGCGCACACGGAGTCCCGCCCGCTCCAGGGCGATCGCCATGGACTGGCGGGAACCGGCCTCGTCGTCGATGACGATGACCCAGGGGGCTGTGGCCATGGCGCGGATCCTAGGAGCTTGCGCCGTAGAACGCTACGGGTGAGTTTTCGGCGCAAGCTCCTGGGAGAGGACGGGATGGGCCGAAACACCGACCTGCGAGGCGGTTTCGGGGCGTTAGCCGGGTCTGGCCCCACGATTCGTTGACGCGCTGGCGCCGATTCGGATAGCGTTCGGATCAATGAGTGATATCCGTATTCGATCCGTCGCAGATCCGTTCGATGACCGCCAGTCTTTGCCCCTGGGAATCCAGGTGCTGACCCGGGCGGAAGCGATGGGCATCCTGGGCAAGGGCGCCATCGACAGGCTGGACGCGTCGGTTTGGGAGAACGTGCTGGCCCGGCTACGGCGTGCCGGTGTGGGACGCCACCTGCCGGCAATCGTCCCGCAGAGCGAGGGCGAGCGTGAGCGATTCGTCCGTCAACTTCAGCAGCTGAGCGACGCACTGGAGGCTTCGCCGGTTCCGGCGGCCGAGGGACCTCGGCTCAACAGCCTGCTGGGGCGTGAACTCCTTGCGAGACTGCTGCAGGTTTCGGCCGTGAGCCTTCGACGCTACCTGGCCGGCGAGAGGGCGGTGCCTGACTCTGTTGCCGCGCGCTTGCATTTTCTGGCGCTGGTCGCCGGCGATCTTGCAGGGGCCTACAACGACATCGGCGTACGGCGCTGGTTCGACCGACCGCGCACGCTGCTGGACGGCCGGAGCCCGGCGGAACTGCTGGAGGCCGAGTGGAAGCCGGAGGATCCGGGTCCGCGGCGGGTCCGCGACCTGGCCGGGGCCCTGGTCTGGTCGCCTGCCACGTGATCGCCTGGCGCAACGCCGACCCCCGCTACCCATTCCTGTGGGAGGAGCGCGAAGGCTCGCAACCGGCCGCTCGGTGGCACGCGGCAGGTGAAGGGCCGGTGCAGTACCTGAGCGATACGCCCGACGGCGCGTGGGCCGAGTTTCTGCGACACGAGGACATTCGCGATCCCGAAGAGCTGTCATATGTACGTCGGTCGCTATGGGCGGTCGACATCGGGTCGGAACACCTGGCCAGCGCCGAGTTGCCCGCGGAAACCCTGACGGGCGATGCCGGGTCGCACTCCGCGTGCAGGGAGGAGGCGCGACGCCTCCGGTCGGCCGGGTCTTCAGGCCTCATGGCGCGGTCAGCGGCGCTGATGCCGGGCGCGGCCGGAGGATGGCGTGTTGACGCGGGTCTGCAACCGGGCGCTGAACGGGACGGCCAGACGATTGTCCTGTTCGGCGGAAGGCCGGACCTGACCGGGTGGCGGGCGGTCTTCGAGGGCCGGCCGGACGTGACGCTTCTGGCTGCCGTTCGCTTCCTGAGCCCGGGCTAGCCGAGGCCGGCCCGTTCGCCGGCCAGCAGTTCTTCCAGCCCCGCTTCGTCCAGCACCTCGACGCCCAACTGCTCCGCCTTCCGCAGCTTCGAGCCCGCCTTCTCGCCGGCGACCAGGAAGTCCGTCCGGCTGCTCACTGAACCGGTGACCTTGCCGCCGAGTGCCTTGATCCGGGTGCCGGCTTCGTTGCGGGTCATGCCTTCGAGCGTGCCGGTCAGGACGAACGTCTTGCCTTCGAGCGGGCCGTCACCGTCTTCCGATTCCGCAGCCGCAGCCTCCTCCTCGAACTCGAGACCCGCTTCCTTCAGACGGCGAAGCAGGTCCTGGTTCCGCTCGGAGTCGAAGAACGCGCGGACCGACTCCGCGATCCGCGCGCCGATCTCGTCGACCTCTTCGAGCTCCTCGGCCGACGCGGCCGCCAGGCCGTCGACGGTCCGGAAGCGGCGGGCGAGCAGCGCCGCCGTGCTGTCGCCGACGAAGCGGATGCCGAGCGCGTAGATCAGGCGGCTGAGGGAGCGCTCCTTCGACTCCGCCAGGCTGGCGACGGTGCGCGCCGCCGCCTTCTCGCCCAGCCGGGCGTCGTTCGTCTTCTTGAGATCGGCGAGCTGGTCGACCGTCAGGCCGTAGAGGTCCGCGGGGTCGCGGACCAGGCCGCCGCCGACGAGTTCGCCGACCAGCCAGTCGCCCATGCCCTCGATGTCCATCGCGTTGCGGGACGCGAAGTGGCGGATCGCCTCGCGGACGACCGCCGGGCAGGCCGCGTTGACGCAGCGGAGCAGCGCCTCCTCCTCCGGCTGGTACAGCTTCTCGCCGCAGACCGGGCACTCCGTGGGCGGCGCGAACGGCGTTGATTCCGGGCCCCGCCGGTCCTCGAACACCGACACCACCTTGGGGATGATGTCGCCGCCTTTCTCGATGACGACCGCGTCGCCCACCCGGACGTCCTTGCGCGCCAGGTCCTCGTAGTTGTGGAGCGTTGCGCGCTTGACCGTCGTGCCGGCCACCAGCACCGGCTCGAGCTCGGCGACCGGCGTCACCGCGCCGGTGCGGCCGACCTGGGCGTTGATCGCCTGCACGACCGTCTCGGCCTGCTCGGCTTCGAACTTGAACGCCACGGCCCACCGGGGCGCCTTGGCGGTGGCGCCGAGGCGGTCGCGGAGTTCGGGATCGTCCACCTTGACGACCACGCCGTCGATCTCGAAGTCGAGTTCGCCGCGCTTCTCCTGCCACTCGGCGCAGTAGGCGACGACCTCGCCGAGGCCCTTGCAGCGGCGCCATGAATCGTTGACCGGCAGACCGAGATCGGCCAGGGCAGCGAGGCTCTCGCCATGCGATGGGCGCCGTTCGCCACTGTCGCCGGCGGGTTGAACCCACTCGTAGCAGGCCAGGTCGAGCCGCCTTCGCGCGACGTCGCGGCTGTCGAGCAGGCGCACCGTGCCCGCGGTGGTGTTGCGGGGGTTCGCGTACAGCTCCTGGCCGGCCGCGGCGCGCTCCTCGTTCAGCGCGGCGAACGCACTCCGGCGCATGTAGGTCTCGGCCCGCACCAGCAGCCGGGCGGGCGCCGCCGCGGGCAACCTGAGCGGCAGCGTCCGGATGGTCCGCGCGTTCGCCGTTACCAGGTCGCCGACCCGACCGTTGCCTCGGGTCGCGGCCTGGGTCAGGACGCGGTCCTCGTAGAGCAGGGACAGCGAGACCCCGTCGACCTTGAGTTCGCAGATGAACTCGAACCCGGTGTCGGGAAGCAGACGGGTCAGCCGCCCGAACCACTCCTCGAGTTCCTCCTGGTCGTACGTGTTGTCGAGCGACAGCATCGGCGGCGTGTGCTCGACCTGCTCGAAGCCCTCGGTCGGCTCGCCGCCCACCCGTTGCGTTGGGCTGTCGGCGGTCCGCAGCTCCGGGTGCTCCTCCTCGATCGCCGCCAGTTCCGCCATCAGGCGGTCGAAGTCCCGGTCGCTGATCTCGGGCTTCGCTTCGCCGTAGTACAGGCGCTCGTGCCGCTGGAGCTCCTCGCGCAGGAACGCTGCCCGGTCCTGGGGTGACTCCGCCATCGGCGACATTCTGCCGTAGCTGGGTGTCGCGCACCCTCCACAAAGTATGCTGCCCGAGCATGGAACTTCTCGCGTTCTTTCTCCGATACGCGCGCCGCTACGTGCACTGGGGGCTGCTCGCTCTGGCCGCGATCGCGGTCTACAGCATCGCCACGACGGCCTTCGTGGGCCTGGTCAATCCGATGTTCGAAGAGGTGCTTCTCGCCAGCGAGGAGGAACTCGAAGGCGTTCCGGTGGGCGGCCTGGGAGGAGTCAGCGACGACCCGAACGAGGACTCCGGGACGGGTCTCTTCGGACCGCTCGAGGGCTTCACCCAGAATCTCAGGTCCGCGGCGGCCGACCTCTACGCCGACGCCAAGGAACAGTTCGGGATCGAGGGACGGCGTGAAGTCTTCTTCGCCCCGACCCTGCTGGTTCTCGTCGTGCTTCTGCGGAGCCTCATGGCGTTCGTTTCCGGCTACTCCTTCCAGCGCGCGGGCCTGGGCGTAACCACCGACATCCGCAACGACCTCTACCGCCACATCATCCATCAGTCGAGCCGCTTTCACCAGCGGCACACATCGGGCGAGCTCTACAGCCGGGTGGTGAGCGACGTCTCGAAGCTCCAGAACGCCGTGGCGGCGCGGCTCTTCGACATCTTCATGTCGGTGACCATGCTCTTCGTCTACGGCGGGATCCTGCTCACGCTTCACGTCACGCTGGCGGTCGTTTCCCTGTTCGCGGTGCCGCTCTTCGGGTTCCTGCTGGCGCGTTTCGGCAAGGGAATGCGGAACGTCACCCATCGCAGCCAGGAGCGGATGGCGGACCTTTCGGCGCTCCTCACGGAAGGCATCCGCGGTAACCGCGTGGTCAAGGCGTTCGGCATGGAGGAGTTTGAATGCCGGCGCTTCGAGCGGGCCACCCGGGGCCACCTTCTCGCCAATCTCCGCGCTCAGTTCCTGTCGACCCTTTCGAGCCCGGTGATCGAGTCGACGGCTGCGGTCGGCGGCGCCGTCCTGGTCATCTCCGCCGGGTTGATGATCCGTGACGGCCGGCTGACCTTCGGGACGTTCTTCCAGTTCCTGCTCGTGCTGCTGATGATGTACGACCCGATCCGGAAGCTGAACAAGGTCAACCTCGTCCTCCAGGAGGCAATCGCCTGCAGCAAGCGCGTCCACGACGTCATGCAGATCAAGAGCGACATCGTCGACCGCCCAACAGCACCCCCGATCTCCGGCCTCGAGCAAGGCATCCGCTTCGACGACGTCTCCTTCGACTACGAGGACACCGGACACGGCAAGGGGGTGCTCTCCGGCATCCGTCTCGAGCTCCATCGCGGCGAGGTCGTGGCCCTGGTCGGCGCCTCGGGCGCCGGCAAGTCGACCCTGGTCAACCTGCTGCCGCGCTTCTTCGACCCGGTCGGCGGCCAGGTCCTGATCGACGACGTCGACATCCGCGCCCTGCCGCTCCAGAACCTGCGCTCGCTGATCGGCATCGTCACGCAGGAGACGGTGCTGTTCAACGACTCGGTGCGGAACAACATCGCCTACGGGCGCGACGACCTGCCGCTCGAGGAGGTGCGGATGGCGTCGGCCGCCGCCTACGCCGACGACTTCATCATGGCAATGCCCGAGGGCTACGACACGGTGATCGGCGAGGGCGGCCAGAACCTGTCCGGCGGCCAGCGCCAGCGGCTCGCGATCGCCCGGGCGCTGCTCAAGAACGCTCCCATCCTGATCCTCGACGAGGCGACCTCCCATCTCGACACGGAGTCCGAGGTTGTCGTGCAGCGGGCGATCTACAACCTGATGGAGGGCCGCACCGCCCTGGTCATCGCGCACCGGCTGTCGACGGTCGTGCGCGCCGACCGGATCGTCGTCCTGGACCGCGGTTCGATCGTCGAGGAAGGCACCCACGAACAACTGCTGGAACTGGGCGGCGCCTACAAGCGCCTCTACGACCTGCAGTTCCATGGCTAAGGGTGCCGGCCGCTGGCCGGCCGATCACCTGGCCGCCTCCGGCGGCAGCGGGTCAGAAGACCCGCGCACCCAGGGTTTCCCATGAAGGTCCGCGGCGCCGCCCTGGCGCCCGCCGCCGTGGCGTTGCGGTTCCTCTCGCAGGCCGTGACCGCCACCTGGCGCCTCCGCCACTTCGAGGGCGGCGAGCACCTGGAGCGGGCGCTCCAGCCCCCGGCCATGCTCGCCTGCTGGCACGAGCAGACGGCGCTCTCCCTGCTGCTGGTGCGCCGGTTTCTGCTGCCCGCCGGCGGACCGGTGTCCATCCTCGCCAGCCACTCCGCAGACGGTGAGCTGTCGGCGCGTATCGGCCGAGCCTGGGGCATCCGGGTCACCCGCGGCTCGACCTCGCGGGGCGGCCGCGAGGCGGCGCTTCACCTCTACGGCGAGCTTCGCAGGGTCCGGTCGACCCTGCTCCTCATGCCCGACGGTCCGCGCGGGCCGGCCCGCGAGGCCAAGCCCGGCGGCATTGTGCTGGCGGCGACATCGGGCGCGCCGATCGTGCCCGCCGGCATCGCCGCCGCCCGCGGGTTCAGACTGCGAAGCTGGGACCGCATGAGGATCGGCGCCCCCTTCACCCGCGTTGCGGTCGTGGTCGGCGAACCGATGGTGCTCGAGCGCAAGGCGACGGCCGCGGAGCGCGAGGAGGCGCGGCTCGAGCTCGGCGCCAGGCTCGACGAGTTGACGGCGAGGGCCGGCCAACTGCTCTCCTGAGCGGGAATCCTGCCGTTCCGGCACGGGTTGGAAACACCGCGAAACCCTTGAGGATGCTAGAATCCGCGCGCTTTTCCCTCGCCCGTCCACTTCGGGCGACGGGCTCTACTATGCCCACCCATCGTCAAATCGACATTCCTCTCTACCGCTCCGCTGGGTACGCGGGTCTTCTGACCCGCCGCCGCCGAAGGCGGCAGCAACTCGCCGGGCGAAGCCCGTCCACTCTTCTGGCCGCCACCGCCCTGCTTCTCATCGCCTCCGCCACCCAAGCCCTCGTCTACGTCATGCCCACCGACGAGGCAATGGTCGAGCGTTCCCCCGTCATCGTCTTCGGCGAAGTCGTCGCCACCGAGCCCGGGCCGGCGGGCGGCCCGCTCTCCACCGACGTCATGTTCCAGGTCGAGGAGGTGCTCAAGGGCTTCGTGCCGGGCGGCACGATCGTCATTCGCCAGCCCGGCGGCGTCGGCCCGGACGGCCTGGTGGGCCGGGTGGTCGGCCTGCCGGCTCTGGTCGAAGGCGACCGGGTGCTGCTCTTCCTGAATCCGGTCGAGGGCGTCTACCGTACGGTCGAGCTTGCCCTCGGCATGTTCTTCGAGACGCCAGCGGGCGGCAGCACGCTGCTGCAGCGCGAACCGTCGCTTCGCGCCGGGGCCGTTGCCGGTGGCTCCACCGCCGTCGCACCGGGCGATGAGTGGCGCCCGCGAGACGCGGTCCGGTTTCGCCGCTGGATCGCCGATCACGTGGCCGGCGCCGACGGTCCGGCCGACTACTTCGCGAGCGATCCGGGAGATGATCCCGAGGTAGTCGTCTCGGCCTTCAATCTGTCGCCCGCGGACGGCTGCCCCCGGCCGCAACTGCCCACTCGCTGGCGGGAGTTCGACCGGGGTGAGAGCGTAGGGATGGAGGTCCACGAGGACGGCCAGCGGGGCGTCGCGGGTGGCGGGCTGTCACAGGTCCTTGCCGCGATGCGGGCATGGAACCAGGATCCCAGGAGTCGGGTCAACCTGGTCCAGGGCGGCCTGACGAAAGAGAAGCCGTCCCTGGAGTCCGACGGCAGGAACTCGATCACCTTCGAGGATCCTCACGACGAGATCGAAGGCGCCTACGACCCGGCAGCGGGTGGCACGCTCGCCCTCGCCTGGTGGTACTACTGGTGCACCGAGCACGACATTCCAGGCCGGCCGCGAGCGCAGGCATACGAACTGGCGGAGGCCAACATCACGACGCAGGACGGTTACTACCGCTGGATGGAGTCGACCGAGAATCCCCGCCTGGCCCACGCGCAGGTCATGGCGCATGAGCTGGGTCACGTACTGGGCCTCGGCCACAGTTGCGGCGATGAGGGGAGCGCTTCCTGCGAGTCGGACCAGTTGAAGCACACGATCATGCGGGCGCTCATCGGCGACGACCCGATCGAGGGCGCCGCGCTCAAGCGCGACGACCGGAACGCCGTCCGCACCCTCTATCCGCTGACCGGCCCGGTCGGCCCGGTCGGGCCCGCCGCGCCCTCCGGCCTGACGATCACGGACATCAAGCAGACGGAACTGACGCTGCGCTGGCAGGACCGTTCCGGCAACGAGACGGGCTTCGAGATCCACGAGCGGATGGTCGACAGCGAGTTCATGCGCATCGCCGTTCTGCCGGCGAACACGACGTCCGTCGTTATCGAGCACATTCCTCCCGCGTCCTTCCGGGCGTACCAGGTCGTTGCCACGAACAACCGCGGCAGTTCGAACCCCACGCTCGAAGTCGGCGCCACCACGCTCGCCGAGGTCGCGGAGTGCGTGGAGGACGGTGACACGGTGTGCCTGAACCAGGGGCGCTTCCGGGTCGAACTCCAGTGGCGGTCGGCGCAGGACGGTGGCGCGGGCGCCACCGTGCCGCTGACGAACGACACCGGCTACATCTGGTTCTTCGACCCGGACAACGTCGAGGTCATGGTCAAGGTGCTCGACGGTTGTGCCATCAACCAGCGCTACTGGGTGTTCGCCGGCGGGCTGACCGACGTCAAGGTCATCATGAAGGTGATCGACTCGGAGACCGGTGTGGCAGCCACCTACTACAACCGGCCGGGCGGCGCCTTCGAGCCGGTCCAGGACCAGGAGACCTTCGCCGTCTGTTCCCAGGGCGGCAACCTCTACGGCGAGAGCCGGTACCTGCTCGCGGCCGACGAGATGGAAGCGCTGCGCGGCGGCAGTGCCGGCGCGCCTGCCGGTGCCCCTGCCGGTGCGCCGGCCTTCTGGCCGGCATCCAGGCTCGCGCAGGAGAACGACGGCAACTGCGAGCCCGACGAACAGACCCTCTGCCTCGAAAACGGCCGCTTCGCGGTCCGGGCCGCGTGGGAGAGCGCGGACGGCAAGACCGGCGACGCCGTCGCCTGGCCGTTGACCGGAGACACGGGCCTCTACTGGTTCTTCCAGGAGAGCAACGTCGAGATGGTCCTCAAGGTGCTCGACGGCTGCGACTTCAACGGCCACCGCTGGGTGTTCGCGGGCGGCCTCACGGACGTCGGCGTGAAGATGACCGTCACCGACACCGAGACCGGCGAGGAGCGGACGTTCGAGAATCCTCAAGGCACGCTGTTCAGGCCGGTGCAGGAGCTGAAGGCGTTCCCCTGTTCGGCGCCCTAGCCAACCTGTCGGTGCGCCGCCCTTGCGACGTACCGATTTGCATTTTTCTATAGCTTGGGCGTAATCTATTGCGACGTATAGATTTCCCACTCAACACCGGGGTGCTCCGCCGGAAAGGGAAGACCATGAGAATGAGCCGCCGTACCACACGACACCTCATCTGCCTGATGAGCTTGCTGGCGTTTGCCTCGACGCCGCTCCTGGCCCAGACGGGAATCGACCTGATGGATCCGGAGCAGGTGCTTCGAGCCACCGACTCGCCCGGGGAGGCGGCCGGCCCGGTTGCGGTCCGGGCCACCTTGGACGAGGTCCCGACGGACCTCCGACAGGCCACCCACGAAAGGGACACGCTCCGGTACGACGATGGGATGTACGAGAACTTCGACACCGTCGGGGAGACCCTGGAACCGAGGCGCTTGGGCGCGGCTACCGTGGTGGAGTGGGCGCAGCGTTTCACGGTGCCGGCGGACAGCGCCATCGTGAACGGCAGGGTGTGTTTCCTCCGGCCCGAGAACGACCTGAGCAGGGCCCTGGACTTCAAGCTGCGCTTCTACCGGAACGACCCCGTGGACAGGGTCGACTACCCGGGCCGGCGGAGCGGGTTCGCCTACGTCGTGGAGACGAACATCAGGCGCGCGGGGGACGACCTCTGCGTTTTCCTGAGAGGGGACCTCGTCGGCAGGCCGCTCTCCAGGGGCACGCACTGGGTCGGCATCGAGTGGGACACGGCGACGATGAAGCGTCTCGCCGGAGACCACTACACGAGCGCCGACCCGGCGGATACCGACAGAGCCAACCGGCCCCTCCACGACACGGAAGTGAGGTGGCGGGATCTTCCCGTCACGCCCGGCGCGCGGATCGATGGATGGCGGGATCCTAGGAACCCCAACGCGCCGGCGACCACTGGCCTGAGGGCGCTCGGCCTCTGGCTGGTGGTGGAAAGGACGCACGCGCCCGATCCAACACCCACGCCCGATCCCACTCCGGATCCCACTCCCGACCCGGATCCCGATCCGGGAATGGACACTCTGTGCGCGGGTGGGACCTGCGTCCTGCAGGACGGCCGTTTCCGCGTACGGACCCGGTACGTGCCCGCCGGCATGTCAGCCGAGACAGCCGGAGGTAGCATGTCGGGTGGCGCGGCCCTGTTCACCTTTGGCGGCGATGACCCGGAGCTGTTGGTGCGGCTGGTCAGCGACTGCAGCGGCAGCGGCTACTTCAGGCTCTACGCGGGCGCCGCGACGGAGGCGGACTACAGCATCGCCGTCCGGGACACGACGACCAATGAACTCAAGTGGTTCCGTGGCCGCGGCGGGGCGTCGACTCGGGACGCCATGGCCTTCGCCTGTAACAACTAGACCAACCAGCTAGCGGATGCGGGGCGTCGGGTTTCCACCCGGCGCCCCGTTTCTTTGCAGGTGTGGGAAGGTTGGCATGCGGTTTGCGAACCACCGTTGAGGTGAACGGAGGCCCCGTCACGTACTCCCGGGAGGAAACCATGCTGTCCAGAAGCCTCTCCGCCAGCTTCGTCGTCCTCGCTTCGCTTCTCGCCTTCGCGCCGCCGGTCGCCGCCCAGACGGGCCGGGACCTGCTGCAGCCCGAGCCGAGGGCGGCGGTCCGGGCGGAACGGCTCGACCTGGTCGACGAGCCCGGCATGCTGCCCGTCCGGGTGCGCAGCGCTGAGCGCGTTTCGACGACCGGCGGCGTAGTCGGCATTGCCCAGCCGGCCACGGAGATCTACAGCTACGACGACGACAGCTTCGAGAACGCGGTGGTGCTGGTGGACGACCTCTCGGACGAGGTTCTGTTCGAAATGGAGTTCGCGCAACGATTCACGTTGTCTGGCCCGGGCGCGATCCAGTGGGCTGAGGCGTGCATTGTGCGCTCGGAGGACGACACGGATCCCGACGTGAACTTCTGGTTGACGCTCTACGGCGACGCAGAGGGAGTCCCGGCAGGCCAGGTGGAGAGGTACACGGTGGCGGCGAGGATTTCCCAGCCCGACCGCTACACGTGCTTCCGGCTGGCGGACGACTTGGTCGGCCAGCAACTGCCGTCCGGACATGTCTGGGTGGCTTTGTCCTGGTTGCGTGGCACGCCACCGGAGAACACCAAGCTCCTGGCCATCGACAGGGATAGCACCGCCGGCAGGCGAGCCTTCCGGGCCCGCGCCGAGGAAGGCGACGCCTGGGAAGTCTGGCAGCAGGACCCGAACCCGGGCGTCTACGGCATTCGCCTGGCGGTCAACCACCCCGATCCGATGCCCGACCCCGAACCCGAACCGGAACCGGACCCTGACCCCAATCCCGACCCGCCGACCGACGAGGGTTACACCGACTGCGTCCCCGAGACGACACCGCTCGTCTTCGATGGCGGCTACAACGTGCGCATGTGCTACGAGACGAGCCAGGGCACCGTCGGCGACGGCAAGGCCGGCATCTGGGCCTCCGGCGAGTCCGGCCTGCTCTGGTTCTTCAACCGCGACAACGCGGAGGTGCTGATCAAGGTGCTGAACGGCTGCAAGATCAACAACCACCGCTGGGTGTTCGTGGCGCCGGTGACCGACCTCGCGTTCAACCTCTACGTCACGGACGGCGTGGACACCTGGTCCCATCGCAACCGGCAGGGCGTCACCGCGTCCACCAGGAGCGACAACGAGGCCTTTCCTTGCAACAACTAGGCGGCCCCTGTCGGTGCGCCGGCCGGTGCGCGGGTCCTCTGACCCGCTGCCGCCGCAGGCGGCTGACAAGACGCGCCGGCCGCCAGGCCGGCTCCTTTCTGGCCGCCATCCTCCTGACCTCCCCCTTGACCGCCATCGTCTACGTCCTCCCCACCGACGACTCCATGGTCGAGCGCTCCGGGACGATCGTCTTCGGCGAAGTCCTCTCCGCGTCCCCCAGCCTCCGTGACGTCTCGGCCTTCACGGACTACACCTTCGAGGTCGAAGAAGTCCTCAAGGGCTTCGTGCCCGGCGGCACGATCGTCGTGCGCCAGCCCGGCGGGCCCCTTCCCGGCGGCATCGCGACGCGGATCCAGGGCCTCCCGATGCTGGCGGAAGGGGACCGCGTCCTGCTCTTCCTCGACCCGCTGGCCGACGCCTACCGCCCGGTCGAGCTCGCGCTCGGCATCTTCTTCGAGGTCCGGACCGTCCGGGGTCCGCTGCTGATCCGCGAACCGTCGCTTGGCGGCGAAGTGACCCTGCCGGGCGACCCCGCAGCCGCGGACCGCGCCCGCGCCCGGTTGCCGCGCGTTTCCTCGGACTTCCGGCGCTGGATCGCGGACCGCGCGGCCGGCGTCGAGCGCTCCGCCGACTACTTCGTGGTCGAGCCGCCCGATGGCCCCATCGCGGTCAGGTCGCCGTTCACGGCGACGCGAAGCCCTGACAACTGTTTCCACGACGGTCTTCCGCTTCGCTGGCGGGAGTTCGACAGCGGCGGGAGCGCGGGTTTCACCGTCCAGTCCGGCGGTCAGCCCGGGGTCCCGGGAGGTGGCCTGTCCCAGGTTCGCACCGCGATGCGGGCCTGGAACGACGTTTCCGACAGCCGTGCCAACCTCGTTCTTCACGGCACCTCGAACCGGGACTTCGAGATCGACACGGTCGACGGCGTGAACTCGATCACCTACGAGGATCCGTTCGACGAGATCGAGGGGACGTTCCGTCCGAACGAGGGGGGCGTCCTCGCGATCACCAGTGCTTTCTTCTACTGCGACGTCTCGCAGGTCCCTCACCCGATTCCGGGCAACCGCTCCGTCGAGGCGCTCGAGCTGATCGAGTCGAACGTCACCACCCAGGACGGGTTCGGGGACTGGCTGGCGCTATCCCCGGTTCCTCGCGAGAACCACGAGGAGATCATGGCTCACGAACTGGGCCACGCGATCGGCATCGGCCACTCCTGCGGCGACGCCAGGAGCCCTGCCTGCGACGCGGTGACCGGTGAGGCGCTCATGCGGGCGACGGCACACGGCGACGGCCGCGGCGCACGGCTCAACAGCGACGACCGGGCCGCGGTCCGTTTCCTGTATCCGGTTCCCCTGCCGGAACCCCCTCAGGCGCCCGGTTACACCGACTGCCGGCCGGAGGCGGCTGCGCTGGTCTTCGCGGACGGCTTCGAGGTTGCCATGTGCTACGAGACGGCGAGCGGCGAAGTCGGCGAAGGCAAGGCCGGCATCTGGGCCTCGGACGAATCGGGCCTGCTCTGGTTCTTCAATCGCGACAACGCGGAAGTGCTGGTCAAGGTGCTCAACGGCTGCCACCTGAACGGCCACTACTGGGTGTACGTGGCTCCGGTGACCGACCTCGCCTTCAACCTCTACGTCCAGAGCGCCGGCGGCAGCAACTGGAGCCACCACAACCGGCAGGGCCAGACGGCGGCAAGCAGAAGCGACAACTTCGCCTTCCGCTGCAACTGATGTCGGTGCGCCGGCCTTACTGGACGGTCAACTGGACGGTCAGCCACTGGGCATCCCACCGTCACACCCCCTTCCGGTAGCGTCGTGCATCATGCGCGTCGCGGTCGTCTGGAACTACGGCACGCCGCTCAGGCAGTGCAGCTTTCGGTTCGAGGAGTACGTTCGCGGACTCGAGGCGCTCGGCCACGAGGCGTTCGTCGCGTGTCCCGAGTCCTCGAACGACGGCTTTCCCGTGCCGATCGTCTCGCCGCCGGCGGGCGGCGGCCTGGAAGACGCCGACTTCTGGGGGAGCCTCGAGGCCGACGTGGCGATCGTGCCGTCCTTCCACCAGATGTCGAATCTGCTGGAGCTGATCCGCGGCGCCGGTGTGCGCACGATCGCCATGGGCGACTCCGACGGCCAGATGGGTCTTCGCGCGTTTCCCCTGGCCACGCTGCGCCGGAAGGTCTTCTCGGGCTCCTCCGACCGCGGCCACCAGCTCCGGCAGTTCCGCTTCCTCGCCCGGCGCTACCTGCTCTCCTTCCGCCGCACCGACCCGCAGGACGCCGAGTTCGTCCGCAGCGCCGGGTCGTCCGACGTGCTCATCCTCGGTTGCGAGGAGGCGAAGTCCCACTTCCGCCGCTTCCTCCGCACTGCCGGCGCGAACGGTCTCGAAGACCGGGTTCACGTCTCTCCGCTTGCCATACACCGGGTCTACTGCGAGTCGTCGGACCTCGGGCGGGAGCGGCGGGGCATCGTGGCGATCGGCCGCTGGGACGATCCCCAGAAGAACGCTCCGCTGATGGTCCGGGCGCTCTCCCGCTACCTAGGCCGGGCCCGCGGCGAGGAGCGCGGCGATCCGGTCCGGATCTTCGGCCCCGGCGGCGAGGACCGCTTCGGCGCCTTGGGCCGGCGCTTTCCGAACGTCGTCTACGAAGGGCCGCGGTACCCGGAAGTCCTCGCCGACGCGCTGGCCGGCAGCCGCTTCATCCTCTTCTCGTCCCGGTGGGAAGGCGCGCCGCACGCCGGCTGCGAGGCGCTCTCGATGGGGGCGACCGTGGTGGGAACGCCGATTCCGAGCCTGAGGAGCTGGTCCGAGGGCGGCGCCTACGGCCGGGTCGCCTCGGCGCACCGCGCCGGACCGCTGGCCGCGGCGATCGCGGAGGAACAGGCGGCCTGGCGGCGCGGCGAACGCGACCCGGCTAGCATCGCCGCGGTATGGCGCCGGAGGAGTTCCGGCCGCGGCGTCTGCCAGACGATGCTGGAGGCCCTCCCCGCATGACCCGTCCCCTCGAGGTCATCCTCGACACCACCGAGCGCTGCAACCTGAAGTGCAAGATGTGCTACTTCTCGGCGGTCGACCGGCTGCAGTTCCTGCCCTTCGACCGCCAGTTGTCGAGCAACGGCATGATGCCGCTCGAGACCTTCTCCCGGGTCGCGGCCGACCTCTTCCCCCGCGCCCGCAAGGTCGCCCTGGGTTGCGCGGCCGAGCCTCTGGTGCACCCGAAGTTCATCGACATCGTTCGCGAAGCCGGCAGCTACGACGTTCCCGACCTGTGGTTCCCCACGAATCTGCTGCCGCTGACGCCGGCCAAGGCCGAGGCGATCTGCGAGGCCGGCGTGAACACGGTCGGCGTGTCGATGGACGGCACCAGCGCCGAGACCTACGAGGCGATCCGCGTCGGCGGCAAGTTCGACCGCCTGATGCGTTCGCTGGACCTGCTGAACGAGGTCCGGCGCGGCACCGACACCGGGCTGCGGCTGATCTTCG
This sequence comes from Holophagales bacterium, assembly GCA_009836625.1. Classification (GTDB taxonomy): domain Bacteria; phylum Acidobacteriota; class Thermoanaerobaculia; order Multivoradales; family Multivoraceae; genus Multivorans. The sequence goes on along the minus strand of VXVC01000009.1, from coordinate 903 downwards.
TGTGGATGCGGACGAACCGCGGCGATCTCGCCGACCTGCCGCGCTTCGCCGGGGAAGTTGGCGCCAGCGAGCTCGACGTTCGCTTCGTGGCGCCGACCGCTCACGTGAGCGCCGAGGACGAACTGCTCGACGACGAGGACCCGGCCGCGCTGCGCGCCGAGCTCGCCGCCGCGGCGGAGGACGCGGCCGCCCGGGGGCTTCGTCTCGTTTCGTACCCCGACTTCGACGACGGCGGGCCGATCGGCCTCCGCGGTCACCTGATGCGCTGGCGGGCGGGCCTCTACGACCGGCAACGGTTGCGCGGCCGCTTCCGCACGGCGGTCGCCGGCTGCGCCTGGCCCGGTCACACCGTGGTGGTTCGGCCCAACGGCGCGGTCTCGCCCTGCATCTTCTGGGAGGAGCAGCCGATCGGTTTGTACCCGGAGACTTCGCTTGAGGAAGTCGAACGGGCGCCGCTTCTGGCCGAGATCGTCGACGGTCTGAAGAGCGGCAATCCTTGTGGGACGTGTCGTACGTGCTCGGAGCGGAAGCATGCGCTGTACTTCCGGCTGCAGTGGCGGCAGCAGGCGGGCGAGCGGCTGGAGCAGTTGGGTGCGGGGCCGGGTAGTGGGGGTGTGGCGGGGAATGGTCGGCCTGCGGCCGGCGATTTGTCGCCGCCTTCGGCGGGGGCCGGCCGGAAGGCCGGCGCACCGACACCCGGAGCACCGACAGGGCTCCCCAGTCCCGCCGCTTGGATCGAAGAGCACACTCCGCACGAACCCTTCGAACGCATCCTCCTCATCGGCGACGAAGCCTGGGCCCCCCACCTCCTCCACACCGGCTTCGCAAAGCAAGTCGACGTCGTCACGTCGCCCCTTGCAGCCGGCCGCGCCGAGGCCGGCATCCGCCACCTCCCCATCCACC
>VXVC01000012.1:455226-725982 GCA_009836625.1 Holophagales bacterium | reverse complement strand
CCCCCCCCCCCCCCCCCCCCCCCCCCCCCCCCCCCCCCCCCCCCCCCCCCCCAGAAACACCAGAGCGTCGGCGCCCGGCACGAAAAGAACCCGTCTTTCGGCTCCGGTCCGCCGGCTTCCAGCGACCGCTCCCCGTACGTGCGGCTCGGGTTAGAATCCGGCGCCGTTTGACGAGAGGAGATCCATATGAGGTCGCGCGGCGCAGCGGCCGGGCGCTCGAGGCGCTGGCGCGCTGCGGCCTGCTGCCGCGCGCGCGGGGCGGCCGGATGCGCGCCCGGCAGGGCCTCCGCCGCCGGGCGCTGGACCGCTGGTGCGGACGCCTGGCCGCGATGCTCGCGGCCTCGGCCACGCCGGAGCACCGCGAGGTGGCGAAGGCGCTGAGGGCGGCGGTGCGCGAGGGGGACCACGGAGCCGCGCTCGCGCTGGTGACCACGGCCGGACGCCGGCCCGACACCCGGGCCGAGAAGATCGTCTCCCGGCGCTACCGCTACCTGTGGATCTGCAACCCGAAGGCGGCCTCGCGGAGCCTGGCCGCCGCGCTGCGGGCCGCGGACCCGAGCGCCGCATTGATCCGGCGCCGCACGCTCGACGAAGTGCTGGAGCGCCGTCCCGAGGCGCGCCGGTACTTCCGCTTCGCGTTCCTGCGCAACCCCGCCACCCGCGCGTTGTCCGCCTGGGCCGACAAGCACACGCTCGCGCGCACCGAACGCGACGCCTACCGCTGGTTCATCCGCCCCTGGCACGGACTCCGCACCGGCATGAGCTTCGAGGAGTTCTGCCGCTGGCTGGCCACGCCGTTCGGCGCGGACGCCTTCGCCGACCGGCACTGGCTGTCGCAGCACCGCCAGATCCGCGACGCCGGCGGCCGCCTGCCGGACTTCCTCGGCAGCCTGGAGAACATCGATGCCGACTGGCGCACCGTGTGCGAGCGAACCGGCATGCCGCACCGCGCCCTGCCCCGCCTCAACCCCCGGCCGCCGGCGCTGGCTGACGAGGCGCCGGACGCGGCGTGCGAGGCCCTGCTCCGCCGGCGCTACGCCGAGGACTACCGGCTCGGCGGCTATGGCTAGAGCGCCGGCATGGCCCCTGCTCTGGGGCTCTGGGGCTCTGGCCCTGACCGCCGCCTGCTCCGCCAACCCGCCGGCCGAGTCGCCGGGCCCGGACGGCGCCGGTCGGCCGGAGCGGCCGAACATCGTCCTGATCGTCGCCGACGACCTCGGCTACGGCGATCTCGGCAGCTACGGCAGTTCGACCATGCGCACGCCGCGGCTCGACCGCCTCGCCGCGGAGGGCGTGCGCTTCACCGCCGCCTACGCGGCGGCCGCCGTGTGCAGCCCGTCGCGGGCCGGGCTGATCACCGGACGCTATCCGCAACGCCACGGCTACGAGTTCAACCTGGTCGGCCGCGACCTCGAGTTCGGCCTGGCGGCGGAGGAACGCACACTCGGCGACCTGATGCGCGGCGCCGGCTACGCGACGGGCTACTTCGGCAAGTGGCATCTCGGCCGAAGCGCGGACCGGCATCCGCTGTCCCGCGGCTTCGACGAGTTCGTGGGCGTGCTCGGCGGCGCCAGCGGCTACTTCGACGCGATCGTCCATCGCGGACGGGAAACAGCCCGCCTGGAGAGCTACCTGACCGACGCGCTCACCGCCGAGGCGGCGGCCTTCGTCGGCAGGCACGCCGCCGCCCGCCGTCCGTTCTTCCTCGTCCTCTCCTACACCGCTCCGCACACGCCGCTGCAGGCGACGCCGGCGGACCTGGAAGCCGTCGCCCACGTCGAGGACGGCGCCGGCCGGACCTACGCGGCCATGGTGTCGTCGGTGGACCGCGGCGCCGGGGCGTTGCTCGACCACCTCGCCAGTCACGGCGTCGACCGCGACACGCTCGTCGTCTTCACCAGCGACAACGGCTGCGTCGGCTATCTCGACGTCGGCTGCAGCAACGCGCCGTTCAGCGGCTTCAAGCGCTCGCACCTCGAAGGCGGCATCCGGGTTCCGCTCATCATGCGCTGGCCGAACGGCCTGGCGGGCGGCGGCGTCTACCGCGAACCGGTCATCAGCCTCGATCTCTTCGCGACCTTCGCGGCGCTCGCCGGCGCCTCGCCCGACCGCGGCGGCGCGCCCGGGGACGGCGTCGACCTCCTGCCGCATCTGACCGGCCGCGCCCGCGGCGCCCCCTCCGACGCCCTGTTCTGGCGGGCCGGACCCAACCGGGCGATCCGCATGGGCCGCTTCAAGCTGCTGGAGATCAACCGGGCCGACCCCGCGGCCCAGGACGCCGGCGGCGCCCTGATCGCGCCGCCCGCGCGGCCCGTCCCGTCGCCCCACGGACAGGTCACGCTGCTCTACGACCTCGACAACGACCCGGCCGAGAGCGTGAACCTCGCCGCCCGGTTTCCCGGCCGGGTGCGCCGGCTAAGCGGCCGTCTCGACCGCTGGGAGGCGTCGCTCGCCGAGCCGGCCTGGCCGTCCGACCGGTCCACGATCAGGACGATCGACGGCGAGCTGGTGCAGTTGTTCTTTTAAGGCCGCGCGGCCGTGCGCCGCTACGCCGCCGGCCGGCTGCGCACCAACCGTCCCGGCAGGGCGCCGGTGACTTCGTCGTGCTCGAGGACGACTTCGCCGGCGCAGATCGTGGCGTCGTAGCCCCGCGGGCGTTGCATGTAGCGCTTGGCGTTCTCGGGCAGGTCGTAGACGAGGTACGGGGCCTCGGACGACAGGCGGTCGAAGTCGATGACGCTGATGTCGGCACGCTTGCCCGGCTCCAGAACGCCCCGATCGGACAGGCCGTAGAGCGCGGCGTTGGCACCGGTCTGCTTGTGGACGATCGTCTCCAGCTCGATCCGGTCGCCGCGGGTCCGGTCGCGGCCCCAGAAGGCGAGGTTCCAGCTCGGCATGTGCGCGTCGCTGACGGCGCCGACATGGGCGCCGGCGTCGCTCAGGCCGTTGCAGGTCAGGGGATGACGCATCAGACCCGCCATGTAGTCGAAGTTCCGCTTCGAGTAGCCGTCCAGGTAGAACAGCAGCAGCGTGCTGCCGTCGCCTTCCGTCAGAAGGTCGTAGAACGCCTCCGGTCCCGTGAGGCCGCGGCGTCTGGCATGGGCCTCGACACTGGCTTCCTGGTCCGGCTCGTAGTTCGGCGGATCGCCGAGCACGTAGACGGCTTCCGGCTGGGAGTGCATCAGCTCCAGCAGGCCCGGCAGCAGGCTGCCCGGCGTCGCGTCGACCAGGAACGGGTGATCCACGTCCTCGGGACTGTTGCGGCGCGCGTCGTTCGTCATGTCCCAGTCGCTGGCGAGGATCTTCGCCCGCACCTCGGGGTCGCGCATCCGCTCGAGCCGCTCCGGCATCGGCAGATGGCCGACCAGTTCACGGTAGGCGTAGTTCAGGACGTAGGGGTGAAGCGAACCCTCCAGGTTCATCAGCACTGTCGTGCCGCGGCCGCGGATCTGCGGAAACACCCGGATCCCGTTGTAGCGACGCGCCTCGAGTGCGGTCAATCCTTCCTGCGCCGCCTCGCCCGAGAGATAGGTCACCGTAATCCCGTCCTTGCGGCCGAGGCCGAGCAACCACTCACGCTCGAACGGGCCGACGAACTGGAACACGCCGCCGCCGGCCTCGCTCATGCCGTTCGCGATCGCCTCGAGCTCCGGATAGCGAGCGAAGGTGCCCGGGACCATCTCCCCTTCCTTCGTGCGGTGCGCCAGCAGCCGGTTCGAGGAGACGCCGAAGGCGCCCGCCCGGATGCTCTCCCGCACGAGACGCTCCATCTGGACCAGTTCGTCATCCGTCGGCTGGATGTCCTCGGCGCCTCGCTCCCCCATCACGTAGGTGCGCAGCGCGCAATGGGGCACCTGGGTAATCACGTCCATGATCCGCGGCTTGCCGTCGATCGCGTCGAGGTACTCGGGGAAGGTCTCCCACTTCCACTCCATGCCCGCCGACATGGCGATCGCCGGGATGTCCTCGACCGCGTCCATCAGGTCGAGCAGCCAGTCGCGGTCCTTCGGTTTCACCGGCGCGAAGCCGACGCCGCAGTTGCCCATGACGATCGTCGTCACGCCGTTCCAGCAGGACGGCGTCAGGTAGGGGTCCCAGGACACCTGGGCGTCGAAGTGAGTATGGATGTCGATCCAGCCCGGGACGACCAGCTTGCCCTCGGCGTCGATCTCCCGGCGCGCATTGCCGACGCCCCCGTTGACGCTGGTGATCGTCGCACCGTCGATGGCGATATCGCCCTGGAACTCCGGGGCGCCGGTGCCATCGATGATGCGGCCGTTGCGAATCGCGATGTCGTGCATGGTCGGTCCTCTTGTGTGGCGGGGGATGATAGCGACGGCCGTCCTCAGAAGTAGAGCTGGATCGCCTGACCGTGCAGTTCGGCGAGCGTCGACCGCTTGCTGATCCACATCGGTTCGGCCAGTTCCGCCTCCCAGGCCGTGAGAGCCGCTTCGAGGCGTTCAACGACCTCCGGGTGCTGGTCGGCCACGTTCACCCGCTCGCCAACGTCCGCCTCGAGGTCGTGAAGCACCGTGATCTGGCCGTGGACCGACACGGGCGGGTAGTCCTCCTCCGGGAGCAAGCGGCCGCCGCGGCTGAGCACGGAGGCCGGATCCTGGTCGGTCAGGTCGACGCGCCAGAGTTTCCACTTGCCCGAGCGGACCGCCGCGTTCGGCAGGGAACGCCAGAAGAGGTACTCGTGCGGCGCCGCGTCCATCTCGCCGCGCAGGTACGGCAGGAGGTTCACGCTGTCCTCAGTCCCCGCGTCCGACCCGGCCGCCGCCGCGAACGTCGCGTAGAGGTCGAGGACGCTCGCAGGCCGGCTGTAGACCTCGCCCCGGGGCAGACCCGCCGGCCACTTGACCAGGTAAGGCACCCGGATGCCGCCGTCCAGGTGATAGCGCTTGCCTCCGGAAAGCGGCGAGTTCGTGCAGATGACCGCCGGCATGTAGTTGATGCAGCCGTTGTCGGAGATGAACACGACGAGCGTGTTCTCTTCCAGTCCGTGCTCCCTGAGCGTCGCGGTGACGCGACCCACCATGTCGTCGACGGACGACACCATGGCCGCGTAGATCCGGGCCCCTTCTTCCTCGATGTGCGCGTACCGGTCCACGTACTTGCTCGTGGCCTGAATCGGCGTGTGAGGCGCGTTCGGCGCCAGCATCAGGAAGAAGGGCTCGCCGGCGTGACGCTCGATGAATGACACCGCGCGGTCGGCGAACACGTCCGTCAGGTACTCGTCGACTTCCACGACCTCGTAGCCATCCAGGATCGCGCGCGGGCCGTCGCCGCGGTCGCCGGTGACCGGCGCCGGAGTGATCTCGTTCGGCTCGGTCGCAACGGGCTGCCTCCGCGGCCAGCTATGGCCGTCCGGGTCGTTGGGGTCGAGGTAGCTCGTCCCGCCGCCCAGATGGCCGAAGAACTCGTCGAAGCCGCGCTTCAGCGGATGGTACTGCTCGCGGAAGCCCAGGTGCCACTTCCCCACCAGGCCGGTCGCGTAGCCGGCCTCCCGCATCATGTCGCCCAGTGTCGTCTCGTCTTCGGGTAGTCCCAGTGCTGCGTCGGCGTTCCGCTCGTAGTTCGCGGTCGGGTTGTACTCGTAGCCGAACCGGTTCTGGTAGCGGCCCGTGAAGAGCCCCGCCCGCATCGGACTGCAGACCGCTGCGGACACGTACCCATCGGTCAGCCGCACGCCGTTCGCCGCCAGTTCGTCGATGTGCGGCGTCGAGATAACCGTCGATCCGTTCGCGCCGATGTCGCCGTAGCCGAGGTCGTCGGCGAGGACGACGATGACGTTCGGAGGAGGGAGTGCCCGTACAGGAGATTCCTCAGTCGCCTCTCCGCCTGGACCACAGGCAGCCGTGGCCATGGCAACGGCTAGGACCGTCTCGGTAGCAATCCCCAGATGCCTCTTCATACTCCACTCCTCTTCATCTCCATCTCCACCGCAGCACGCCTGCCGACCGCATCAGTTACTATCGACCACGGTGCGAGCCGGGAGCATCGCGCGGCCGGCGGCGGCAACCACCCTCCAGGACGGCCCGGGGTCGCATTGGAGTCTGCTAGCTTCCCATACTTCCGCTGAAGTTCGCGCATCTCTCGCGAGGTCTCATGGGTTGGCTCAAGTCACTAGTGACGTTGACCGCAGGCTTGGGTTTCTCCACCGGTGCAGCCGGCCAATCCCTTCTCACTTTGGACCTGGAGTCACACAGCGGTCCCGCCAGAATCGGGATGGCGGCCACGACGTCCTCAACGGTACAGCCGGTCGCCGTCAGTGTCGACCTCGAACTGGTTCGTTCCGGGCCCATGCATCTCGATCTGCCCACGCCGGAGGGTCGGATCCTGACAGCCGAAAGAACGACGTTCCGAGACCGAGGCAACGGCGACGCCACATGGGTCGGCCGCTTTCCCGGGGCCGCCTACGACAGCGTGGTCCTAACGATCGTCGACGGGCGCCTGTCCGGGAAGTTCAATGAACCGCTGGGCGCTCACTACGAAATCAGAGCAACCGAAGTCTCGGGGGTCCTGTACCAGCCCGAGGACCAGCACCTGGAATGCACAGTAAGAGACAAACCCGCTGTGGTTTCCCTCCAAGGTGTCCGGAGCACCCGGCACACCGACGATGGCCTCAAGGTCCTTGTGCTCTATACGCCGACCGCAGCCCGCTTGTGGAGCAGGCGTCACTACGGCGGTAGTAAGTCGGCTTTCATTCAGTTGGTAAACGATCACATCAGTCTCGTCTTTCGCAACAGCAACTTGCAGCCTCCGGAGCTAGTATTCAAGGCGGCACCGTCATGGCTGAACACCGTAGACGCCGACGGCGAGCACCAGATCGACAGTAGCCCTTACCATCGGCTCCTCGGAAGCGGTGAAGTCGACCTGCTCCGCCGTGCCCACAACGCCGACATCGTGCATCTAATGCACGCACCGCAAGTGCTACGGGAGTTCGCCGGAGGCGAAGCCGAGTTGTTCGGCACTATCAGTACCTCCCACCAGCGCTTTCTAGAGATGTTCGCCCACGAGCTCGGTCACAATCTGGGGGGGACCCATCAGCCCGGCGTCAATTGCTGGGACAGGGCCGACGCAGTCGCTTGTGCGGACCAAGGTCGCTGCCCAAGGTGGCAGACCTACGCGTACGCTCACAGCTGGGATGAGAACGCGCGACCGTCGCCCGACGGCGTTATCGGCACCTACGGCACCGCAGTGTCCTACTCTCGGTGGCAAGAACCCATATTCTCCACGGCTAGGGTCGAGCCGGTGCGTCTCTATCGCGGTCAGGAAGACGTAAAGCTCGGCGTTAGCGACCAGCGGGAGAACGAGCGTGCGTTCCAGTACACCATTGGGGTCCGAGCCGCGCAGAGCATCGAAGATGACAATGCACCCCTGCCCCCTTCACACGTTGCCGCGAGCCTCACGGGAACCACGCTCCGTGTGTCGTGGGTGGACAACTCGGATGACGAAACCGGCTTCGTCGTGCGCGTTCAGCCCTTCCGCAACCCAGACGCCCAGATCACAAGACTCCTTGCTGAGAACGAGCGAGAGGTACTGATTCGCGGTCTGTCTCCGGGCCGCCACATCGTAGGCGTTCGCAGCATCAGCGACAACTACGATGACCCCTTTAAGGAGGACCAGACCTGGTTCACGATACCGGGCGCCGAGCCGCCCCGCCCCACGGATGCCACGCTGGAGATAGCTGCGGTTCCAGGCGTAGCCGCGAACAACCCCTGGTGTCGATTGGTGAAGGTCGTGTTCGACGAGAATTCGACTTCGGACTACAGCAAAGAAGTCCAAATATACGGCCCACCGTTTTACTTCGGTGGTCTTGAGCGCTCGCCAAGTGTCGGCCACAGACCCTTCAGCCGCTCCTTTCAAGGGGTTAGGGCATCTTTCGGCTGCCTGGACGGAACCTATACGTTCCGCGTTTACAACCATGATCTGACAGGCCGGTCCGAGCCGCACGATCTGAGAGTCACGCATCGACCGCCGCCCCTCACGTCGGTCATCGAGGCGCAGCCGGAAGCAATCATTGGAACAGCAGTCAGCTTTGACGGCGGAAACTCGGTCAACGCAGAGAAGTACTTCTGGTTCTTCGGAGACGGTCGGATCCGCAACTGGTCAACCGACCCGAGCGCAGCCTACACCTACTACTCCCCGGGTGAGTACGAAGTGAAGCTCATGGTAGCCGCCGGCGATTGCGGCGTGGGTGTCTCCTGTCGCTACGTTGAGAGTACTTGGAAGTTGGTAGTGAAACGCCCTGATTCCGACGAAGGAGATGAACCCGGGCCGCCAGACGGCGACGACCCGGATCACGTCGACGAAGCCCCAACGGCCGCGATCTCTTCAAGTGCAGTATGCACCGAGGGCCTTTGTCACGCACGTACCAATGTTCCCGTGATGTTCGAGGACGCAAGTTCTGGCACGGTTCAAAGCCGTGACTGGGAATTCGGCGAAGGAAGAACCTCTCAGGACCGAGAGGTGGAGCACATCTGGTCCGAACCGGGCTTTTACACGGTGACTTTGCGCGTTAAGGGTGGCGAGAGCGAATCGTTGGCATCCGTCACGTTTCTGGTCGAAGCAAGCGACCCCGCTGGAGCTTGCAAGGCGGATACGCACACGCGATGCCTGCAGGACTCACGGTACGCGGTCCAAATCTACTGGGCGAACGAGGAGGGAAGGCACAGCAGAGCGCGCGTCGTTCGCGCGGGAACGAACGACTCGGGGATGTTCTACTTCTTCGACCGTGAAAACTGGGAAGTGCTGATCAAGGTTCTCGACGGCTGCGCCTTTAACGGTCACGTCTGGGTGTACGGTGCCTCCACGACGGACCAAGGCTACTCCATTCGTGTGGAGGACACGGTGACGGGAACACTCCGCGAGTACGACAACGAACCCGGTCGGGCCGCACCGACGATAACCGATGCAACAGCCTTCCCGGTTTGCAATCGCTAGGCGGCGAACCGGCCTCAAGCTGGCTCCCCTAAGGTAAGACGCAACTCCAGTTCGCCGCGTCGTTCACGTCGCCCTCGCCGCTGTACCTCGCCGCCTCCGGCCAAGCACAGAGCGGCCGTGTGAACTCCGGCTCCGGTCCCGGGCGACTCGCCTCGATCCGCTCCGGCGCTATCCCCTTCTCCGTCCAGGCCACCAGCGGGTCGACATAGTCGGCGACCCAGGCGCCGGGGCCACGGGAGCAGTGGATCATGCCGGGCACCATGAACAGCCGGAAGAAGTCTGCCGCCTCGCCGGCACCGCCGCTGGCCTTCTCCACGTCGCGCACGTAGTCGATCGCGCGCTGGGGACGGAGCGGATAGTCGTTCCAGCCCTGGTACATCAGCAACTTGCCGCCGCGGGCCCGGAACGCCGACAGGTCGGCCGTGAGCACGTCGAGGGGCGCGGTGGCGGCTGCGAGCAGATCCCGGTCGGCGACCGGGTCGAACGTCTCGACATCGAAGTCCGGCTCGAAGCGCATCAGGGCCTCGAGCAGCACGTCCATGCCGTCGATCAAGGACTGGTCCGGAGCCCCGCGCCGGGCGGTCGGCAGCATCCAGGTTGCCCAGTCGCCGGCGTCCTCGGCGCCCGGCGGCACCCCCGGTGAAAGGACGTTGCCGTCCGCGTCCACGACGTCCGCGTACATGTAGCGGGCGGTCTGGAGCTGGCCCGCGGTGAGGCAGTTCCTGGTCGAGTCCGGCGGGCACTGCAGGGCGTTCAGATCGAAGACGTCGGCGGTGCACTTTGTCGGATCGTCGATCACGCCGTCCTCGACTCCGTCCAGCGCGTCGCACGCCTCGCGCGACGCCTTGCCGAGCAACTGGAACGACTCCGCGGTCAGAGGGTGCTTCGCCTGCAGGCGCGCTCCGCCGATCATCCACGGCACGAACTCCTGGAAGCGGAAGGCCGGCGCTCCGGCCAGGACGCCGTCGTAGTCGTCCGGAAAGCGGGTCGCCTCGAGCATCGCGGCCCGCCCGCCGTTCGAGCAGCCCTTGACGTAAGAGTAGTCGATCTCGCGGCCGTAGTAGCGCTGGATCACCCGCTTGGCTGCCGCGGTCGCGAGATGCACGCCGCGGTAGGCGTAGTCGAGCAGGGCCTCGGGCTGCCGCACGTAGTCCCGGTCCTGGCCCTCGTGGCCGGTGTCGGTCGATGCCATCGCGAAACCGCGGCCGAGCAGGCTCGTCGTGTCGCCGATGAACCCGGCGGCGCCGCCGACCGTGCTGAACATCATCCGGCCATTCCAGTCATCGGGAAGCGTGACCTCGAAGCGGATCGCCCGGTTGACGACGCCGCGCACGCGACAGTGGGCCGGCACACCTTTCGAAGCCGCGACTCGCAGCCCGGGCTCGACCGCGTGGTCGAGGTCGGTCAGGCCGACCAGACCGCGACAGTCGCGGTCGGTGTCGTTCGCGGCAAGAGGCGGTGCCGCAACAACGAGCAGCAGCAGGGCAAGGGCGAGACGTCGGGTCGTCATTGGTGCTCCCGTACGGAGATGTGTCGAAGTCACGCTGCGACGCCGGCCCGGGCGATGAGCGCGACCGTGCCGTCCGCCTTGGCGATCCAGACGAACGCCGCGGTGCGTTCTGAGTCGTCCGGATCCGGGCCGGTCACGACGCCGTTGACGGTGATCGTGTCCCCGGGCCAGACCGGGTTCGTGAACTTGAGGTCGAAGGAGCCGCTCCGCCACCATGCCTCGCCGAATCGCTCTTCGAGAATGTGGCCGACGTAGCCCATCGTCATCCGGCCGCCGACCACGACGTCCCGGAAGCCGAGTTCGCGGGACGCTTCCCTGTCGGTGTGGTAGTTCGCGTTGCCGTGAAAGAACTGGCCGCACATCTCCAGTGAGATCGTGCGCTCGAGGCCGCCGAACCGTTCACCCTCCGGCACGTCGAAGCGTCGCGCCCCCGGCTTCTTTCGCGGATCGCGCAGGTCGACGTCCCCGGTGTACTCCTGGTCGCGCAGGAAGCTCTGGTGATGGTGGGTCTCCAGAACCTGCCGGCCGTCACCGTCCCTGAGTCGGACCCGGTAGTCCACGACGACGCGGTTGCGCCGGTCGTAGATGTCGCAGATGTCGCCCTCGACGCTGTAGACGGTGTCCGCCTTCATCGGCGCCGAAAGCGCCCATTCCTCCCGCATCCAGAGATGGCCGGTCTGGTTGGCGAAGGCGACCTCGCGGAAGTAGTCGCCATCCGGGCCGCTCGCGATCGTGGAGGGCAACAGGCCGGAACTCGGCGACTCGAGTTCCAGGCCGCCGTAGTAGTCCGCGAGCACGGCGTCGTCGACGACGAAGGTCCCGTTGCTGAGCCGCTTTCCAACGTAAGGCCCGTTCCCGTTCGACTGGTCCATCAACTTCTCCCTGTGTCTACTTCACCTGTACCAGTTCGATGCTCACGTTGTCGGGCGCCGCGAGGTAGCAGAGCAACACGCCGGGCGCGAACTCCCAGGGCTCGACTGCGAACTCCGCGCCCTTGCCCCGCAGTTCCTCGCAGTACGCCAGCAAGTCCCCGCGGTAGGTGAAGCCGAAGTGATCCGTGCCCCACTCGTCGTGACTGGAGTAGCCCTCGTGCTCCCGCATCGGCCGGGTCGACACCGGCGTCTCTCCAGGCCGCTGGCCGCGCAGAAGGACCAGCACGCCGCCCACTTCCACCCGAATCTGGGCCGCGCCGCGGACTTCGTGCTCGCCCGCGATCGTGGCGCCGAGCATGTCGCGATACCAGCGCGCAGAAGCGCGCGGGTCCTCGCAGATGATGTGGACGTGCTCGAAGGTCAGCGACATCGAAACGGCTGGCTCGGTAAAAGCCGGAGCCTATCGCTCCAAGCCTGCACTCCGGGCCCCGACGAGCAGCGGCCACAGGCCGGCCCCACCCGAGCGAAGCGCCATCTCGCCGACCCGCTGCTGCCAGTAGCCCTCGTCCCCGTCGGCGTCCCGCCAGGCCCAGAGCCGGCGGGTGAAGCGGTGCAGGTCGTGCTCGCGCGTGTAGCCAATCGCGCCGTGGAGCTGGTGCGCGATACGGGTGACCTCGTAGCAGGCCTCACTGGCGCGGGCCTTGGCACAGGCTACGGCGAACGCGGCGTTCCTGTCCCCCTCCCCGTGAGTCGACTCGACCGCCAGAACTGCCGTATCCGAGGCGACGCCCACCACGGCCGCATGGCTGGCCATGATCGCCACCAACTGTTGCACTGCCTGGAAGCGGGCCAGCGGCCGCCCGAACTGGACCCGTCCCTGAACGTGCTCGATCGTCAGATCGAGGATGCGCTCCGTGGCGCCGGCGATCATCGCGCTGCGGGCGGCGCCCATCTGGACCGAAGCAGGCGGCCCTGAACCCAGGCTGCTCGACTGCCCTGGCGGAATCGGCGGCAGTGCGCTCCACCGCCCCACCGGTTCGCCGGCGCTGTTGGTGCTGCTGTCGAAGTCGACCTCGCCGGCAGCGACCCAGCCCACCGCGCCTTCTCCGTCCGCGATCACCAGCCCACCAAGCTCGGCCGGCCAAAGCACTTCGCTCACACCGGCGCCGGTGACGAGACCCAACGGTCCGGGAGGCGCTGAAAGCCCCGCATCGGCGAGCAGCCATCGGCCGATCATCGTCTCGACCAGGGGCAACGGCAGCGCAAAGGCGCCGGCGGTCCGCGCCACGGCCATCGCGTCGCCGAAGTCGACGCCGGCGCCCGCGGCTTCTTCGGGCAGCAGCATGTCGACCAGGCCGTTGTCCTCGATCGCCCGCCAGTGGCTCTCCGGGAAGCAACCTTCCTCGACCGCCTCGAAGACTTCGTCCTCCGACGCGGCCTCGAACAGGCGCACGGCCGTATCCAAGAGGAGCTGCCTCATTTCGCTCATCGCAGTCTCAATCCCCGGGCGACGATGCCGCGGAGGATCTCCGTCGCGCCGCCCTGGATCGTGTACGAGGGCGCGGCCAGGACGACCTGACGCAGGATGTCGAGGACCACCTCGTCGGCAACCCCTTCATCGGCCACGACGCGGCGGACGATCTCCGGCACTTCCTGCTGGAAGTTGGTGCCCAGGTCCTTGACCAAGGCCGACTCCACGTTCGGCGTCTCGCCGGCCTGGAGCGCCGCGGCAACCGAAACCGAGGCGGCGCGCAGCGCCCAGAGCCGGCTGACGAGCCGCCCGACCTCGCGCTGCGCCCCCGGCGACGCGCTCCAATCCAGCGCGTCGACCAGTGCGCGCAGCAGATGGAAGTTCGTCAGGAAGCGCTCCGAACCGCTTCGTTCGTAGGCCAGCTCCGACGTGACCTGCGCCCAACCGTCCCCGGGATTGCCGAGCAGGCAGTCGTCCGGCACGAAGGCGTCCTCGAAGAAGACCTCATTGAAGTCGTGGCGGCCCGGGAGGTCGATGATCGGCCGCACCGTGATCCCGTCCGAGTTCTTCAGGTCGACGATGACCTGGCTCATGCCGGCGTGCCGCTTGTCCGACTTCGGTTCCGTGCGCACCAGGGCGACGCAGTACTCGGCCTCGTGCGCGTAGGAGGTCCAGATCTTCGAGCCGTTGAGGCGCCAGCCGCCGTCCGTGCGCTCGGCACGGGTGCGGATCGAGGCCAGGTCGGAACCGGAGTCCGGCTCGCTCATGCCCACGGCGAACGAGAGCTCGCCGCGGGCGATCGGCGGCAGGAAGCGCTGCTTCTGCTCCTCCGTGCCGTAGCGCAGGATGCTCGGGCCGATCTGGCGGTCCGCGAACCAGTGGAAGGCGGTCGGCGCGCAGGCCGCCAGCAGTTCCTCGGTGACCACGTAGCGCTCCAGGTAGCTCCGCTCGGAGCCGCCGTACTGGCGCGGCCAGGTCATGCCGATGAAGCCGGCAGCGCCCAGCGCGCGGCTGAGCGCCGGGTTGCGGCCCCACCAGGAGAGTCCGTCCGCTAACCAGACGCCCCCGGCGCGCGTCTCTTCGAGTAGCTCCCGAACCTTGGAACGGAGGCTTTCGGCCGCTTCCGGCAGAGCCGCGGGCGAGAAGCGAAGATGGACCGTGGGGGCCTTCACAGAGGGACGGCAGAGTAACAGCGACGTCCGCACCGCCAGGGAATAGGATGCCAGCGATGACCAAGACCAGAAAACGAAGCCGCTTTCTCGCCTTCCTGAAGTGGACCGGTATCTCAGTGGCCGCGCTCGCCGGTCTGGCGCTGGTGCTGAACCTGACGACGGGAATGCACCTTCAGATCACGGGCGGTTTGATGCCGCAGCTCGACTTTCACCACGAGGACCGCCACTACCGGGCGATCGAGACGCACCGTGAACAGAGCCCGGACATCGCGCCAGTTGCCAGCCCCGCGCCACCCGAGTCGGTGGCCGATGAACCCGAGGACGAGGCCATTCTCGAAGCCGAACCGTTCGCGACGCCCGAGCCCGGTGTGGCCACCGCAGTGCCGTCATCCGGTTCCTGGCCCTACTACCGTGGCCTCCACATGGACGGCCGCTATCCCCAGCCAATCAACACGGCCTGGCCGAACGAAGGCCCGCCCGAACTCTGGCGCGTCCCGGTCGGCGGCGGCTACGCATCCTTCGTCGTCGGTGACGGCCTCGCCTACACGATCGAGCAGCGGCGAGAGCAGGAGGTCGTCGCCGCCTACGACCTGCTGACCGGCGTGGAACGCTGGAACGCGAGTTGGGACGCCCGTTTCGAGGAGAGCATGGGCGGCGACGGCCCCCGCGCCACGCCGGCCCTGTACGAGGGCACCCTGGTCGCGCTCGGCGCCACTGGCGAACTACAGGCGCTCGACGCCGCGACCGGCGCTTCGATCTGGCGCACGAACATCCTCGGAGACGCGGGCGCGGCGAACCTGACCTGGGGCATGGCGGCGTCACCGGCGATTCTGGACGGAGCGGTCCTCGCCGCGCCCGGTGGCCCGAACGGCGCCGTGATCGCCTACGAGCTGGAGACCGGCGCGATTCGATGGCGGTCGCTCAATGCC
This sequence comes from Holophagales bacterium, assembly GCA_009836625.1. Lineage (GTDB taxonomy): Bacteria > Acidobacteriota > Thermoanaerobaculia > Multivoradales > Multivoraceae > Multivorans. The sequence goes on along the minus strand of VXVC01000012.1, from coordinate 711,079 downwards.
CAGGGCGCCTACACCGCGCCAACGGTCTTCACGCTGGACGGCCTTTCCCAAATCGTCCTGATCGGCGCCGATCAGGTCACAGGGATTGCCACCGACGGCAGCGGGACCTACTGGAGCAGGCCCTGGGCGACGATGAACGGCATCAACGCCGCGCAGCCGCTCCAGGTGGCGCCGAACCGCATCTTCGTGTCGTCCGGCTACGGTCACGGTGCCGCGGTGCTCGAAGTCGACGCCGATCTCGAAGCGAACACCGCGTCGGTGAGCGAGATCTGGTTCAACAACCGGATGAAGAACACGTTCTCGACCTCCGTCTTCCACGACGGCTACGTCTACGGGCTGGACAACGGCATCCTCGCCTGCGTCGACGCCGAAACTGGCGACCGCATGTGGAAGGGCGGCCGCTACGGCCACGGCCAGCTTCTGCTCGCCTCAGGCCACCTGCTGATCACCACGGAACGGGGTCAGCTCGTCCTGGTGCGTGCGACACCGGAAAGCCACCAGGAAGTTGCCGCGCTGCCAGCCGTCTCGGGACGCACCTGGAACAACCCGGCGATCGCCGAGGGCATCCTGCTGGTGCGCAACGAGCGCGAAGCCGTCGCGTTCGACATTCGGCCGCAGACGTAGCAGCCACAGCAGTCACCATCCGGTTCCGGGATCGGACTGTAATCGGCCCGCCGGACCAGCGGCCTGCCGGCCACCCTGCGGGGCACGGTCCTTCGTCGGATCTTCCGCGGCAGAGAGCGGGGGTTGGTTCTGCCGTCGGCATCGTGGCTGCCCTATCCCTTGTCCATTCTGTCCATACACCGCTCCGGGCCGTCTATCTCTCTGCACTTACTTTGTCCGTTTATCTCTCTAGACTTTGTCCGTTTGTCCCTCTATACTCTGTCCGTTTATCCCTCTAGACTTTGTCCGTTTGTCCCTCTAGATACTCTTCTCCCACCCCTGTCAAGGCTTCTTCCTCCAGATACTCCCTGCCTGACTCTCCTACCCCCCAACTGCCAGTGAATTACGTCCGTCGAATCGTCGACGACGAGCTTGACGAAGTTCTCGCTGCCAGCGGCGCGGTCGTCCTCGAAGGTCCGAGGGCCTCCGGCAAGACGGCGACTGCCCGAAGGCAGGCCGCGAGCGAAGTTCGCCTCGACGTGGACCACAATGCTCGCCAACTTGCGGGCGTGGATCCCGCCACCGCGCTTCAAGGAGAAACTCCGCGGCTGATCGACGAGTGGCAACTGGAACCATCCATCTGGAACCACGTTCGTCGCGCGGTCGATGACCGCTCCACCCCAGGGCAGTTCATCCTCACCGGCTCCGCCGTTCCAGCCGACGACGTGACGCGACATTCAGGCGCTGGGCGGTTCACCCGAATCCGCATGCGGCCTCTGTCGCTCCTTGAGTCCCAACGTTCCACCGGTGAGATCTCGCTCGCCAAGCTGCTGGACGGCTCTGACCAGGGAGCTGCGGCGTCTTCCCTTTCGGTTCCCGAACTCGCCGAACTTGTCTCCATCGGGGGTTGGCCTGGGAACCTGGGTCTGTCTACGCGCCAGACGCTACGAATGAACCGCGACTACCTGAACGAGATCCGCCGGACGGATGTCTCCAGGGTTGCCGACCGTCGAACAGATCCGATCCGCGTTGGCCGGCTCCTCCGCTCCCTCGCCCGGAACACTGCGACCGAAGTCGCCGTATCGAGACTCGCCGCCGACGTTGGAGCCAGCAAGGTCGCCATGAAGCCCGAAACCGCTGCGCGTTACCTCGACGCAGTGGAGCAACTCATGATCGTCGAAGACCAGCCAGCATGGTCGCCACACCTCCGATCTCGGGCGATCCTCCGTGAGACCCCCAAGCGACACTTCGTAGACCCGTCCCTGGCAGCGGCCGCCCTGCGAGCTACTCCGGACCGTCTGCTCGCCGATCTGCGCTTCTTGGGTCTTCTGTTCGAGTCCCTCGTCATTCGTGACCTAAGGGTCTACGCCCAGGCCAATGATGCCGAGGTCTTCCACTACCGCGAAAAGGGCGGATTGGAAGTCGACGCTATCGTGGAGGCGGCAGACGGCCGGTGGGCGGCGTTCGAGATCAAGCTGGGCGGTCGTCGTGTCGACGAGGCCGTCAAGAATCTCAGTCGTCTGGCTCAGCGCAAACCGCGGGCCATGAGAGACAGCCCGAGTTCGCCGTCTGCCCTCGCCGTGATCGTGCCAGACGGCTACGGCTACGTCCGGAAAGACGACGTGGGAGTCATACCAATTGGAACGTTGGGACCGTAGAGCGGCAGAAGCAGTGGCCTCGCCGATCCCGAGACCTGTCCTCCCATGACCCTGCTATCTTCCGCTGACTTCAACTGCCGACCCAAGAGTGCACCCAAGAGGGATCTGACTCATGAAGCGACTCGCCACACTGGCCATCGCGTTCCTGGCGACTCCGACGTTCGCCCAGGAGCCACGACCCAATCGCCTCGATGCTCTCGACGCCGTTTCGGACACTCTCGCCACAGTGGACGGTGACGTGGAGCTCTTCGTTGAAGCCGCGACAGCCGCAAATCAATCTCAGACTCTGGCAGCTTTCGCAGACTTGGCCGAGGGGTCGACCGCGAATAGCGCCGAGATCCAGTCCGGCTACGAGACGGTTGAGAACTACGGCTCGCGAGTTCGCATCGCCCTAGCCAGGGCGGCCCGTACAGCCCGCGACAACGGGCTGGAACCCGTTGCTCAGCAGTTGCACAGAGGCATGAGCTGTTTAGAACTGCGTGACACCGCCGACGCTGAAATCGCCCTGATCAGGCAAAAGGACTTGACGACGATAACGAAGGTCGCTTCCGCCCTGGACAGGTGTCTCTGTCTTCATCGCGTGCATCTCGAGCAGTACGCGGGGATCAGGAAGAGAGACCGGCGGACCATGGACGACGTCGGCATCCGATCCGCCACCGTCGAGCGGATCGCGAAGCGCCCCAGAGACGCGATCCGACTGGCCCTGTTCAACCTCCGGGAAGCCGTCAACGCCGCACAAGAGGAAATCGTTGCCGGCTACAACCAAGTCGACTTCGATGCCGGTCCATCTGCTGCCCCGCCCCCTGACCCCGAATCGCGAGCGGTACCGACGCTGAAGCTGAATCGCACCAAGACAGTCCAGTTCGAAGCGAGCATCGCGTACGATGCGATCGATCCGACCAGCGAACTAACCCACCTGCCGCTCGTGCTGAGAGGCTTGCCCGAGAACGAGCCTCCCTACGTCACGTTCGTGAACGGCAAGTCAGTGGAGTGGATCGCGATCGAGTACTTCAATGCCAGGTGGCGAGTCGACTTCACACTCCTGTCCGAACACTTCGACGTGGGAACGAACACCTTCACGGTTCAGGCGGGCCAACACGCCGTAGATCTTCAGGTGGAAGTGGAGTAGAAGTCCGATGGACCTCGCGATCAATGCGACGCAGCCCCTACACAGGCAGGAGTAGCCGAAGAAGTGCCGCGGCAGCCGCAAGGAAGAGACATCCTCAAAGCGGGTGCCGCCGCTTCTAGCCCGGCATCTCGACGACGAGGTACTCGCCTTCACGGGTCACCGGGTAGGTTTCGGCCGTGTACGGACCCTTGACCATGCCGGGGGCCGGGGCGTCGGGATGTTCCACATTTAGCGCCTCGGTATCGGCGGCCTCGGCGATCTCTTCGCCGGCGACGGTCTCGACCTCGTAGCGCCGCACCCGCAGCCGCTCCGGGGCGCACCAGGACTGCCCGGTGCGGACGTGGAACTCCCAGCCGTGCCAGGGGCAGCAGAGGATCTCGCGGCTGGGGCGATACTCGAAGTCTCCGGGACGTTCGGAGCGGATCACGCCCCAGAGCTTGCCCTCGCAGAGCTTCCCGCCCTGGTGCGGGCAGCGGTTGCGGAGCGCGAAGAACTCGCCGTCGAGGTTGAACACCCCGATCGAACGGCCGGCGACGGTGACGATCTTGCGGCCGCCCGCTTCGATCTCGGACGCCTCGGCGACGACGTACTTCATGCGCGGACCGCCGCCGCCGACACCACCCGCCGCGAACGCCCTAGAGCCCGTAGAGGGCGCGGGCATTCCCGAACTGGATGCCCTTGACGAGTTCCTCGTCGAGCCCCGAGGGCAGTATGACGTCGGGGTTGTCGCCGTCCCAGTGTGGGTAATCGCTGGCGATCAGGATGTGACTCGCGAGCTCGCCGAAGTGCTCGATCAGGGTCAGGAAGTCCCGTCGCCGGGGCGGCTCCTCGATCGGCTGCGTGGTGACGTACACGTGCTCCGCGACGACTTCGGACGGGAGCCGGTCGAGGTGGCGGACCTCGTCCCGCAGCAGGCTCCAGGCGGCGTCCAGCCGCCACATCAGGGCCGGCAGCCAGGCGAAGCCGTTCTCGACCGAGATCATCCGCAGGCTCGGGAAGCGATCGAAGACCCCCTCGACGACCATGCTGGTGATGTTCGCCTGCACCGCCTGCGGCGGGCTCGTGTGGTCCTCGATGTAGTACGAGGGGTGGCCGGCTCCGGTGATCGGGTGGCCGTAGGCGCTGAACGCGTGCGAGGCGACCTGCATGCCGGTCTCGACGCAGGCCTCGTAGATCGGCCAGTACCGTCGGCGGCCCATCGGCTCCTGCATCCGGCCGAGGAACAGCACCTGGACGAACCGCCCATCGGCGCCACAGCGCCGGATCTCGGCGGCCGCGGCGACGGGATCCTGGGGGGTGACAACGACGGACGCGCGCATCCGCGGCTCCGGCTCGAGCCACTCGGCGATCTGCCAGTCGTTGACCGCCGCGGCCATCGCCGCGCCGAGCTCCAGGTCGAGCGTCGAGGACACCGCGGTCAAGGGATTCATGATCGCGTGGGTCACGTTGTACGGCTCGAGATAGTCCTCCCGCGCGAAGCCGACCTCCGAGCCTGCCCTCCGACCGGACGGCGGCCGCGCCGCCTCCCGGTTGTCCATGAAGCGGGGGTAGTAGCCGCTGTTCGGATGGCGTACGCCGAAGGTCTCGAGGTGATCTGTCCAGCGCCTCGACAGATACGGGTAAAGGTCCTTGATCGAGTCGAGTTCGTTGTGGAAGTCGCAGTCGATGATCGGCGGCCGCTCGGGTTCGATCCCGGCGAGCGGCAGGGCCGACGCGTCGGTCGTCGGTTCAAAGGGCGTGACGGTCAAGGGACTCCTCCCTCCGGCAGACGGTAGAGGCTGCGTGCGTTTTCATCCCTGATCTTACGCTGGAGCGTTGCGGGCAGCAGCGGCAGGAGCCGCTCCCCGGCGTCGCAGGCGTGAACGTGCGGATAGTCACTCGCAAACAGCAGCAGGTCGTCCGAGCCGAGCTGCTCGACGACTTCCAGCAACTGGGCCGGGACAGGGGGCGCATCGAGCGGCTGGATGCCGACGCGGACGTGCTCCCGGAAGTAGTCGGAAGGCGGCCGGCGCACCCACGGCACCAGCCGCCTCAGGTTCCGCCACTCCTTGTCCATGCGCCAGAGGTGAGCGGGGATCCAGGTGAAGCCGGACTCGAGGAACACGACCCGCAGATCGGGGCAGGCGTCGAAGACTCCTTCGACGATCATGCTCGTGAGCTGGGTCGCGAACACCTGAGCCATCGCCGTGTACTCCTCCAGGAAGAACGACGGCCAGCCGGTGGGCGTCGGCGGCATGACGGGAGCGCCGCCGAAGTGGATCGCCGCCACGAGACCACTCTGCTCGATCGTCTTCCACAACGGGTGGTAGTGGCGGCTGCCAAGCGGATGTTCGGTGCGAACGGGTATCAGGACCTGGACGAAGCCCGGCCGATCGGCATGCCGCTCGACCTCTTCGGAGGCCGCCGCGGGGAGCTGGATCGGCACCACGACCGACCCCCGAAGGCGCGGCTCGCGCTCGAGCCACTCCCGGGACTGCCAGTCGTTGGTCGCGGTCGCCAGTGCGATGGCCGCGTCCGGATTGTGGATGCTATCGACCGCGTAGAGGCAACTCGCGACCGCCACCTCGGCGCCGCCCCGGTCGAAGACGGCCTCCCGGAGGTCCCCGAGGCCGCCGCCACGGCCGGTGACCGGAGATCGGGGCGGGTAGTACTGCTGCGACGCCCCCTTGTCCAGCGTGTTGCTGAAGTGCTCGATCCAGTGCTCGGAAAGAAAGGGCAGCAGTTCCCTCAGGCGCGGGTTCGGGATGTGGACGTCGGCGTCGATCATCGCGACGGGGAAACGGTCACGGCAGCGCCAGCGCGACAAGCTTCGGCGTCGTACTACGGGCAGCCAGCGCCGCGATCTGCTCCTCGCTGAAGTTCAGGCCGGGATCCTCCGCGATCTCGCCCAGATCGGCGAAGAACGAACCGCCTCCCACCGCGACGACGACGTACTGCCTGCCCCCCGCCATGTAGGTGATCGGGTTGGAGTGGGCGGTATCCGGCAGCGCGATGTGACCAAGCAGCTCCCCGGTCCGCTTGTCGAAGACGTTGATACGTGGCGAGTTGTCTTCGCCCCGTCCCCGCCGCTGGGTGACGAAGAGCAGTGACTTCGTGAGCATCGGCGCTCCGCTGCCTCCGCCGAGCATCGGCAGCTCGAGACCGGCGAGCGCCGGATGGTCCTTCGGGCCATGACCGTTCGGTGTCATCCAAAGATGCTCGCCCGTGTTCAGGTCGATCGCGGTCACCCGGCCCCAGGGCGGTTTGACCAGGGGCAGTCCCTCAGGACTCCCGGTGGGAGCGAAGAACGAGCCGACGTAGTTCAGGTTCGAGCGCGCGGGATCGGGCTTGCTCAGTGGATGCACGCTGATGCTGGTCGACGAAGGGACGTAGAGAACACCGGTCTCCGGATCGACCGCCGCGCCCGGCCAGTTCGCCCCGCCGCCCGCGCTCGGCAGCATGAGAACGCCTGTCCCCGTGCTCGGCGGCGTGAAGAGTGGCCCCATGCGGAAGCCGGACGCGATCTCCTTCGCCTCGGCCAGCAGCTCCGGCGTCAGGTCGATCAGGTCCTCCTCGCTGACCCCCTGGCGGTCGAAGGGTGGCGGTCTGGTCGGAAACGGCTGGGTCGGCGACGCCCGTTCGCCCGGGACGTCGGACTCCGGCACCGGGCGTTCCTCGATCGGCCAGACCTCTTCCCCGGTCACCCGGTCGAAGACGTAGGTGAACGCCTGCTTGGAGACTTGCGCGAGAGCCTTGATCTCCCGGCCGTCCACGGTGATGTCGACGAGCTGCGGAGGCGTCGGAAAGTCGTAGTCCCAGAGCCCGTGGTGAACGGCCTGGAAGTGCCAGACCCGCTCGCCGGTTTCGGCGTCGAGGCAGACGATGCTCTCGGCGAAGAGGTTGTCCCCCAGCCGGTGGCCGCCGTAGAAGTCGTTCGTCGGCGTCGACACCGGCAGGTAGATGTAGCCGAGCTCCTCGTCGACGGCCATCATGTTCCAGACGTTCGTGTTGCCGCTGTACTTCCAGGAGTCGTTCTCCCAGGTGTCGACTCCGTACTCGCCCTCCTGCGGGATGGTGTGGAAGATCCACTTCAGTTCGCCGGTGCGCACGTCGTAGCCGCGGACGTGACCGGGCGGTGCCGCCTGGCGCAACGGCCCGTCGCTGACCACCGAGCCGACGACGACCGTGTCGCCGACCACCGCCGGCGGCGAGCTGTGAGTGATGGCGCGCGGGTTGACCCGGCGTCCGAAGTCCACCATGCCCCGCTCTGCCAGCAGGTCGACCTGGCCGCCCGCCCCGAAGCCGCCGACCGGCTCCCCGGTTACGCCGTCGAGCGCGATCAACCGGCGATCGTGCGTGGGCAGGAAGACCCGGATCTCGTCACGACTGCGGCCATCCCGTTCGACCGGACCGCGCCACGCGGCCACGCCGCGGTGCTGGAAGCCGATGTTCGCCGGCCGGCCGGCGCGCCAGGACTCGGGATCGTAGGACCATAGCGTCTCGCCGGTAGCCGCGTCGATGGCCGCAGCCTGAGCGACCTCGGTGGCGACATAGAGCACGCCGTCCAGCATGATCGGGATCGGCTTGAACTGCCCAGGTCTGACCGCCCGGTTCGCCTCGGCGACGGCAGTCGACGGCGACTCCCACTCCCAAACCACCTGGAGTTCGTGGAAGTTCGACCGGTCGATCTGGTCGAGCGCCGAGTACTTCGTGTTGTCGGGGCCGTTGCCGAACGCGGGCCACTCCACCATTGCCTTCGCGTCCTGCGCGCTTCCCGGCGACGACAGGGTCGCCAGGAGGGCGACCGAAATCGCGATCTGAATCCCGAGGACGAATCGTCCTGCGACCTGCATCCGAGAGTCTCCGGCTACCCGCGGTCGCGCGGTTCCTCAAGCGCCGGCATTCGCGCTGCGTGGGCGGGCTCGGCCATCGGGGGAGATTCTACCGACGGGCGTTCCGCGGAACTGCCGCGGCAACCATCCTCCTCCACTTCAGAGAATGTTCGCCATGAGCGATGCCAGGAAGGGAGCGAGCGCCGCGACAACCGCTTCGGACTTCTTCAGTGAACCGAAGAACACCGATGTGCGGTCCAGCCCCGTGTTCAGCAGTTGCGAGAGCGGGACGCCGGCAAGCGATCGCAGACCGACCGCGGGCGGAACGTAGACGGCCACGAGCGTCAAGGTGAGGATTGCGCCCCAGAAGGCACTGACCGCGCCGGCGAAGTCCCGGTACGCGGAGGCGGCTTCGCTGGACGCGTACAGCTTGGCGGGCAAGTGGAAGTACACCGTGATGAGCACCGAACTGGCGACGAGAAGGCCGCTCATGGCCATCAGGCTGTGAAGGAGGCTGGTCGTCGCCTTGCCGGCATCGCCCTCGTCTGGCCCCGCCGATTCCACGACGGCGACCGCATGGCATGACCCGGCGCACACCGCCCCCACAGCCATCGCCGTTGGGATGAGGACCGACAGGAGATGGCGGGACAGGAACGGAATCACCATCGGCCCCGTCATGGATTCCGTGACGGGAGATCCCGCTGCCCCATAGACCTGCACGAGCGCCCCGTAGGCGATGTCGAAGAGTTGCAGGTCGAGAAACGTCAGGCCGTACAGCAGGCCGTGGAAACCGATCCAGAGTACGACCGCCGTCCAGGCCAGTTCCTTCTTCCTGGCCCGCGGCAGGGAACTGCGCGCAATGCCGAGGCAGAAGTACGCAAGGAGCGCGCAGCAAACGGCGATGTAGCAGGCCACCACGGTGGAAGTCACGAAGAGTCCGTGCGCGAACCGGGCGCTCGAGCCGAGGTCCCGGACCAGGTCTCCTACCCAGTACTCGACCATTCGGGGGTGGACATGGCTCTCGATCACGGCGAGTGCCAGGAAGGACGGGAAGAGACCGACCAAGGGCAGCCAGAGCGTTGCGATACGGGCTTTGCTCACGCCGGAGTCTTCGAGCGTTCCACGCTTGCCCCGGGAACCGCCGCTACACCGGGCCGAACGGCAGGATGCGGCTGCCGTAGCTGTCCCAGAGCTTCCCGAGGAAGAGTCTTCCAAACCTGACCATGGCGCTGGTTTGCGCCTTCAGGTCAGGACCGGTGGCGCGCATGGTCGACAACTGCCTGAGGAAGTCGACCGTGCGGATGTGCAGCACGCCCGCGCCCCACATATGGCCTTCGGCCTCGCCGCTCCCGTCGACCTGACCTTCCACGATCCTCACGTACAGCGTCGTGGTGTCGTCCCAGAGGTCGAAACCGGGATCGTCCCGGACGATCTTCTCCCCTAGGAGCGTGAACTCGGCGCCGAATGCATCAAGGAACCACAGCCGGTAGAGCATCCGCTTGGCCTCCGGGTCGGCATCGTCCACGAAGAGCTGGAACGTCCCGTGCTCCACAGGACGCCGACCGCCCAGGGAGGGGACCTCCACCCAGCCAGTGGCCCGGGCGCCATGGTCCGGGTGCCGGACGAACACGTCGATGTCGTCGACGGTGATCGTCAGTTCGAAACTCGCCGCCTCACGACGTTGCGACTGCTCGCCTAGAACCGGGTCCGTCTCTACCCGGGCAAGGTGCCCCTTCATCGTCTCGGTGAACGAAATGCCGCTTCGTTCCTCCGCCGGCGTCGGCGCGACGACGGGCGCACCGTCGCGAAGAGGCACGCCGTGTTCCCGGCACCACTCCCGGGCCGTCAGGACGCCGGCGTTGACCGACTCCGCCATGCGGTCGGCCGAGACGTTGAGCAGGTAGTGGACCGGCACTTCCGCCCGCAGGAGCTTCTGCTCGATGTGCCTGCCGAACTCGCCCTCGTCACCCTCGGCGATGGCCTGGTTGTTCTCCGTGATGCGGTTCCAGGTGTCGAAGAACCTGCCGTTGGCGGCTATCTCGACGATCTGGAAGTACTGGTTCACGAATCCCCTGCGCCACCTGGCGGCCCGGCTTACGGTCCAGATCGCCCAGATCTCGTCCGCTCCGCGGCGAATCGCCTCTTCCAGGTTGCCGTCGGTCAGGTACACGGCGTCGATGTAGTCGTCGCCGTCGATCTCCACGGGCGGGAACCACATCGGTAGCGAGACAGCCGACACAAGCCGGTCCTCGTCCATCTCCGACTGCTCGACGACCTCAAGGCGTTGGCGGCTGAAGTTGCAGAGATTGAACGTGCCCAGTCGGGACGATCCGCGAATCGCGTCCCAGTCCAGGCTCCACCCCTCGCGCAGCACGTTGTCGCGGAACCCGTCCATGCTCATCAGCGCCTGACCGGTCAGCAAGTCGCCCATGTCGACGTCGACCGAACCGAGAGGTTCGATGTCGCGCCAGGCGTCCGCGATCTCGGTTCCGCTGCGCCCCTCGCAGTACATGGCGAGATTGAAGCACCCGCCGCTGGCGCCGTCCGCGTGGTCGAAGGCGATGTCCGCCTCGTCCAGCCAGACCTGCAGGACGCCAGCCTGGAAGCCCACCTTCATGCCGCCGCCGGCCATTATCAACGCTCGCACGACGCTCCTCAGTCCGCCAACCAGTGCTCCACGGCTCGCTCGGTCAACGCCGCGATCGTGCGTGAAGGGTTGCGGCCGATCGCCCGCGGGACGATCGAGCCGTCGGCGACGCAGAGGCCCTGCGCGCCGAACACCCGCCCGGCATGGTCCACCACGCCCCGGGCACAATCGTCGGCCATGTTGCAACCACCGAGGGGATGCGGCGTGATCAGGTCCCGGAAGAAGGTCCAGGTCGGCGACACGAGAGGCTTACCGTCCGTGGCCTTGGCCAGATCGCTGTGCGCCCTGACGATCGCGTCGATCGTCGACGTGGAGCGGGCGATGTCCCAGTCGAGCGTCAGGCGCCGAGGGCCGAACATCCCCAGCCACCGCCGCTGCAGGTGCAGCCTCCCGTCGGAAGCGTCGATGCCCTGCGCGAACCACGGCATGAAGTTGTCCAGCGGCTCGGTCTCGTCCGCCCAGTCCTTGAGCGGCTGGATCCGCCTCTGCCATCGTTTCGGCAGGCGGCTATGCCAGCTCCCGACGCTGGTGCGAAGGAGATTCGGCATTCCGCCGTCCTGGATGAAGATGTGTTCGCCGTACTCGGCGCCGTCCGTGTGATCGATGCAGGCACTGATCGTCGGCCCGACCGTGGGATCCGCGTCCTCCTCCGAAAGCGCCGGCGTCAGGAAGTCCCCGTTCGCGGACCAGCCGTGGCCCAGCTTCGCACTCACGCCGGCCAAGCGGGACCGAAGCATGATCTCGGTCGAACCGAGCGAGCCGGCCGCCAGGACGACCCGCTTCGCCTCGACCGAACCGGACCTGCGGGTCCCGCCGCCGATCTCGTCGTACAGGACGCGCCAACCCGCGCCGGACGGTTCGACGCGCGAAACGAGGTGCAGCGGCCGGATCTCCGCGCCGTTCGCCGTCGCAATCGCAAGATAGTTGAGGTCGAGCGTGTTCTTGGCCTTCACGCGGCAACCCATGTCGCATTCACCGAGGTGAACGCAGGTCCTCTGCTCCACACCGGCCACGTTCACGCGGGTGACCGCGTGGCGCTCGTCCTGCGGGTCGTCCAGGCGGCGGGGATCGTAGTCGGCGTCGAACCGCACCGCGAGCGGCAGGGAACTGAATCGATCCGAGTGGCCGAGCTTCCGCGCGCCTCGCTCCACGAACTCCCATCGCCTGGTGCGCTGCGCTTCCGGAATCGTGGCCACCTCCAGCATCTCGCCGACTCGGTCGACGAAGGGCGCGAGTTCGTTCCAGTCGATGGCCCGCGGCCAGCCCCGCTCGAATGTCGCCGGCGGAGGCGCCACGCTCACGTTGGCGTAGATCAGGGAGCCGCCGCCGACGCCCGCCCCCCGCACGACCGCCATGTCCTTGAACCACCGGATGTCCATCCAGCCGTTCTGGCGCTCCGGCTCGTCGACATCGAACGTCCAGTTCCGCCCCGTCACGCTGGGGTAGGTCCTCTCGTTCCAGCGACGGCCGCGCTCCAGGACCAGCACTCGTTCGCCGGCCTGTGCCAAACGGCACGCGGCGACCGCGCCGCCGAAACCGCTTCCCACGATGACGGAATCGAAACGGATCATCGGAAGGCGACGATAACCGCTATGTGTGATCTTTCAGACCTAACTCGGATCTTTTTCGCGATATCCGCGCGATCTCTCGATTCGTCGCCCACCTTGGGCCTCGCTGCTTCGCTCCCGCGACTCGGCCAGTGGGCGGCGTTCGCCCACCGATCAACAACCCGCAACCCACGGATGTGCCTGGCGGCCGCTACGGGTTATCGTTGCGCGCGCAACGCACAGCCAGGAGGCCAACCATGCCAGCACTCGACGGTCTGCGCATTCTCGATCTGACGCAGTACGAAGCCGGTACGTCCTGTACCCAGGCCCTGGCCTGGCTGGGCGCCGACGTGGTCAAGGTGGAGCGCCCCGGCACCGGAGATCCGGGGCGTGGTCTGGCCGGCGGACGCAGCACGGACGACTCCGAGTACTTCCTCAACTGGAACAGCAACAAGCGCAGCATCGCGATCAATCTCGCCTCGGACGAGGGCCGCAGCCTCCTGCTGAAGCTGGCCCCCAGGTTCGACATCCTGATCGAGAACTTCGGTCCTGGCGTGGTCGAGAAGCTGCGCCTCGACTACGACTCGATCCGCGAGGTCCACCCCGAAGTGATCTACGGCCGGATCAAGGGGTTCGGTGATAGCGGACCCTACAGCGACTACAAGTGCTTCGACCCGGTTGCCCAGGCCGCCGGAGGCGCGATGTCGATCACCGGCGATCCGGACGGGCCGCCGCTTCGCCCCGGCACGACGATCGGCGACTGCGGCACCGGCGTGCTGATGGCCCTGTCGCTGTGCGCGGCGCACGCCAGCAAGCTGCGCACCGGCAAGGGCCAACTGGTCGAGATGTCGATGCAGGAAGGGGTGACCTGGTTCATGCGCACGGCGATCGCGATGGGCGGCGACTTCGGCGCGAAGGCGGCCCCGCGCAGCGGCTCCGGCCGCGGCGCGATGATGAACATGTATCCGTGCAAGCCGTTCGGCGCCAACGACTACGTCTACATGCTGGTGGTCAACGACCGGATGTGGCGGGCGCTCTGTGAAGCGATCGATCGCCGGGACCTGGCCGACGACGAGCGCTACACCACACCCAAGCTGCGGCACGAGAACGCCGACGAGCTGTTCAAAGCGATCGCCGAGTGGACCGGCCGCCGCACCAAGCACGAAGCGATGGCCACCCTCGGCGCGGCCGGGGTACCGGCGAGTGCGGTGCTCGACACGCTCGACCTGTTCTCCGACCCCCACCTCGTCGAACGCGGTTTCGTCCGCACGGTCGAGCACGAGATCAGGGGGCCGGTCCGGGTTCTCGGATCGCCGATGAACCTCAGCGACAGCCAGGTCGAGATCGAGGCGGCGCCGCTGCTGGGCCGCCACACGGACAGCGTCCTGACCAATGAACTCAACCTCTCCCAACCTGAAATCGACCGGCTGCGTGCGGACGGCGTGCTGGGCGCAGTGCCCACTCCCGGCGCCGACGGCCAGGAGACCGCTACGAGATGACGACCACCACCGGCGCCGCCCTGATCGCCCAGAGCCTGAAGCAGCAGGGCGTCGACTACATGTTCGGCATCGTCGGCTTCCCCGTTTACGGGGTCGCCCACGCCGCCCAGCAGGCGGGAATCCAGTACTACGGCTTCCGCAACGAGCAGGCGGCCAGCTACGCGGCGGGGGCGGTCGGCTACCTGACCGGGCGGCCCGGGGCCTGTCTCGCCGTGTCCGGGCCGGGCATGGTGCACGGCATCGCCGGCCTCGCCAACGCGGAGAAGAACTGCTGGCCGATGGTGTTGCTAGGCGGCGCCAACGACCGTTACCAGAACGGCCAGGGCGCCTTCCAGGAGTGCCCCCAGGTCGAGGCGGCACGACCCTTCTCGAAGTACTCGGCCGAGATCGACGCCGCTCACCGGGCGCCGTTCTACGTGGAGCAGGCGGTCCGCACGTCGATCTACGGCCGGCCCGGCGCCTCCTACCTGAACCTCACGAACGACGTTCTGACCGCGCAGGTCGACGAGAAAGACATCGAGCAACCCCCCCGCTGCCCGGAGCCGCCGATGTCACTCGCGGATCCGAGGGACGTCGAGCGCGCAGTCGCGGTTCTGCGCGAAGCGAAGAACCCGCTGGTCATCGTCGGCAAGGGCGCGGCCTACGCCCGCGCGGAGCAGGAGGTGCGCCGGTTCGTCCAGCGCACGAACCTCCCCGTGCTGCCGACGCCGATGGGCAAGGGCGTCGTCTCCGACGACGATCCCCACCTGATCTCGCCGGCGCGCTCGTTCGCGCTCCAGAACGCGGACGTCATCCTGCTGATCGGCGCCCGGCTCAACTGGATCCTCCACTTCGGGCTGCCGCCGCGCTTCAGGAAGGGAGTCCGGGTGCTCCAGATCGACCTCAACGCGGAGGAGATCGGTACGAACGTGCCGACCGAGGTCGGCATGGTCGGCGACGCGCGGGCGGTGACCGCGCAGTTGAACGAAGCGCTCGACGCCGCTCCTTTCAAGCTCTCCGCCGACAGCGAATGGCTGGCCGGCCTGCGCGAGAGCGGGTCCCAGAACCAGGCCGCGGTGCAGGCGATGCTTGAGGACGACAGCGAGCCGATGGGCTACTACCGCGCCCTGCGCGAGATCGCCGACCGCCTGGAGCCGCAGGACATGCTGGTCGCCGAAGGCGCGAACACGATGGACATCTCGCGCACCGTGCTGCCGAACATGGAGCCGCGCAAGCGGCTCGACGCCGGCACCTTCGGCACGATGGGCGTCGGCACCGGACTTGCGATCGCGGCGGCCGTGGTCCATCCGGACCGGCGCACGATCTGCGTCCAGGGCGACTCCGCGTTCGGCTTCTCCGGCATGGAGGTCGAGGTGGCCTGCCGGTACGAAATGCCGATCACCTTCGTCGTCATCAACAACAACGGCATCGGCGGCGGCGTCAGCGAGTACATCCCGGGCAAGCCCCTGCCGACGTCCACGTACACCCTGGGCGCCCGCTACGAGCGCGTGATCGAGGCCTTTGGCGGCGTGGGCTACTGCGTCGAAAAGGTCGCCGACCTCGGGCCGACGCTCGACAAGGCCCTGGCCTCCAATCGACCGGCTCTGGTCAACGTTCTGATCGACCCGAAGGCGCAGCGCAAGCCGCAGAAGTTCGCCTGGCTCACCCGCTGACGGGTGGAAAGAGGACAGAGCATGGGCATCAAGATCGGCGACGTCTCGATCACCCCGATCATCGAGATCGACTACCCGGTGCCGGCGTCCTTCCTGCTGCCGGACGCGACGCCCGAGAACCTGGCGCCCGACCTCGACTGGCTCGAACCGCACTTCGTGACACCCGGCGGCGAGCGGCTCAAGATGATCATCCAGGCCTTCCTGGTCGAGTCGAAGGGGCTCAAGATCGTCGTTGACACCTGCGTTGGCAACGACAAGAAGCGCGCCCTGCCGGCATGGAACGAGCTCGACGGTCCATTCCTACAGGAGATCCGCGACGCCGGCTTCCCCCGCGAGCAGGTCGATCTGGTCGTCTGCACCCACCTGCACATCGACCACGTGGGCTGGAACACGATGAAGGTCGACGGCAAGTGGGTACCCACCTTCCCCAACGCTCGCTACGTCATGGCTCGGCCCGAGTTCGAGTACTGGAGGGATGAAGGGGAGGCCAACTGGGGCGACGTCTTCGGCGACTCCGTGGCGCCCGTGTTCGAGGCCGGCCTCGTCGACCTCGTCGACTGCGACCACCGGATCAACCCCGAGCTCCAGTTCTTCCCCACTCCCGGCCACACCCCGGGCCACTGCAGCATCGCCGTCTCCTCCGGCAGCGAGGAAGGCGTGATCTCCGGGGACGTGATGCACCACCCCTGCCAGTGCGCGCACCCGGAATGGTGCTCGATCGCCGACATCGACCGCGATGCCGCGGTCGCCGCCCGCCGCGGCTTCTGCGAAAGGTTCAGCGACACCGGCATCACCGTCGTCGGTACCCACTGGGCATCGCCGACCGCGGTGCGGATCACCGCCCACGGTGACGTCTGGAGGACTGCCGTCGATTGAGGTGCCGGCCCTGCGCCCGAGCAACGCCTCTTGATCTATCGTCCAGTTTGAGTCAATATGTGGACACTTAACTCCATTTTGCAGCCATAAGAGTCCACTTATGGACACTAAACCGACACACAGAGACCTAACTTCCCGCACGCTGCGGGCCGAACTGGGGCGTCGGCTTGCGACCCTGCGTCTGGCGAGGAACGTCACACAGCGCGCGCTGGCTGAGGACGCGGGAATCGGACTGGGGACGCTACGTCGGATCGAGGCCGGTCAACCCGCCAGCCTGGACAACCTGCTACGCCTTGCGATCGCCCTCGACGTGGCGGACGGTGTCTTGAACGCCGTGCCGACGCAGGAGATCCGACCCATCGAACGAGTGGACTCCCGCGGCCGGGAACGGCGGCGTGCCCGCCCCAGGAAGACCGATCTGCCGAAGGAGCCCTGGTCCTGGGCCGACGGCACGGATGATTGACGCCAGGGTGTACCTGTGGGGCCGCCGGATCGGAGCGGTGTCCTGGGTGACCGAGCGGAACGTCGGCGTCTTCCAGTACGATCCTGACTTCGTGCCGGCCGGCATCGGGGTCTCTCCGCTCGCGATGCCCGCGCGCCTCCTGCCGTACTCCTTCCCCGCGCTTGGCGAGGCGTTCCACGGCTTGCCCGGCCTCCTCGCCGATGCCCTGCCGGACGATTTCGGGAATCGGCTGATCGACGTCTGGCTGGCCGAGCAAGGGAAGCGCTCCGAGGACTTCAACCCGGTAGACCGGCTCTGCTACGTCGGCACACGCGGCGTCGGGGCGCTGGAGTTCGAGCCTGCAATCTCCCGGGGGGAGCGGAACGGCGAGGTGGAACTCATCCGACTCGTCGATCTCGCCAACTGGATTCTCGACGAGCGGCGCCAGCTCTCGGGCCGTCTCGACGAACCCGAAGGGCTCGAGGACCTCCTCGTCGTGGGAACGTCCGCGGGCGGCGCCCGGGCGAAGGCGGTGCTCGCTTGGAACAAAGCGACGAACGAGTTCCGGTCCGGCCAGGTGAACACTGGAGCCGGCTTCGAGCACTGGATCCTGAAGTTCGACGGTGTCGCCGGCAGCAGCAATAGAGAGCTCGCGGCTCCGCAGGGCTACGGCCGGATCGAGTACGCGTACCACCTGATGGCGCTCGACGCCGGAATCGAGATGTCGGAATGCCGCCTGCACCACGAAGGAGGCAGGAGCCACTTCATGACCCGCCGTTTCGACCGCGACACCAAGGGGCGCAAGGTACACATGCAGTCCCTTGCCGCGTTGCGGCACTTCGACTATCGAAAGGCGGGCGCAAATGCGTACGAGCAAGCGATGGAGACGATCCGGCGGCTCGGCCTGGGAATGGCGGCGGTCGAGGAGCAGTTCCGCCGCGCCGTCTTCAACGTCGCGGCCCGCAACCAGGACGACCACGTCAAGAACATCGCGTTCCTGATGAACCGCGTCGGCGAGTGGCGATTGTCGCCTGCATACGACGTGGTCTACGCCTACAACCCGGCCGGCTTCTGGACGGGTCAGCACCAGATGAGCCTGGCGGGCAAGCGTCGCGGTTTCGAGCGCAGCGACTTGCTGCGCTTCGCGGAGACGTCCGGGCTCAAGGCGCCACTCGCGAATCGCGTAATCGACGAGACCCTCGCCGCAGTCGCCGACTGGCCGCAGTTCGCCACCGAGGCCGGCGTCGGCGAGGGGGATGCGCGGCGCATCGGCCGGACGCATCGCCTCGACCTGCGGTCACGCAAACCGTGGCGGAGGTAAAGCCCGAGCGGCCTGAGGCGCGTCGAGGGTTGCTACACTCCGCCGCCGTGACGATGGCCGCCAGGAGTGCTAACCGTGGTTGCCCTACGCTGGCGCGCAGGGGACTGGCGGGATCGGCGGCGGTTCTGTTTCTCGCCATGTTCTCAGCGTGCGCCGGCGGCGAGGAGGCCGGACCGCCGTTCCGCGAGGTCGCCGGCACGAGGCTGTTGATGGCGTCGGTCATGGAACCGGCCGCCGACCACCTCTGGGCTTCGGTCGGCTGGATCATCAGCGCCGAGGGCGAGGAGAAGATCCAGCCTCGGACGGACGAGGAGTGGATCCTCGTCCGCAACGCCGCGGTCACCGTCGCTGAGTCGGGCAACCTCATGATGATGGACCGGCGCAAGATGGACGACGAGGACTGGATCGCCTGGTGCCGGGACCTGATCGACGCTGGCGACGCCGCGATGCAGGCGGCCGACGCGCGCGACGTCCAGGGCGTTTTCGACACTGGCGAGCAGGTCTACTTCGCCTGCGCCGGGTGCCACGCACAGTACTGGGCCAACGACCCGAACCAGTTCCGGCAGTAGGCCCGACCGCGTTGCGGCGCGCCCTCACACTGCTCCACCGCTGGCTTGGCATCGCCGGCAACCTGCTGTTCGTGGTCTGGTTCGCCTCGGCGCTGGTCATGATGTACGCGCGGATGCCGGCCCTCGATCCCGGCGAACGCCTGAACCGGCTGCCGCCTCTCGATCTCGACGCCGTGCAGGTCGGCCCGGCACAGGCCGTGGCCGCGGCGCGTCTGGACGCCGAGGGTCTCTCCGCGGTCCAGGTCCGGCTCGGCATGGCCGGCGAGCGGCCGGTCTACCGGCTCCGCACGGCGCGCGGCTGGACCGCCGTGTACGCGGACTCGGGCAGCCCGCTTCTCCAGGTGTCCGAAGGGCAGGCGCTCGGAATCGCCTCCTCCTACCTCGCCGGAAACGACGTCACGGCGCCGCCGACGGCAGCCACCCTGACGTACGACGCGTACCTGACCCGTCCCGACCAGTGGTCCCTGCAGGTACGGGCTCTGCTGCCGCTACACCGTGTCCGCGCGGGCAACGACGTGCTCTACGTCTCGGACCGCACCGCCGAGGTAGTCATGGCCACGACGCCCGGATCCCGCTTCTGGGGCACGGCGGGCGCCGTCTTCCACTGGCTCTACTTCACCCCCCTCAGGACCCACAGCGCGTTCTGGTACCAGTTGATCGTCTGGACGGCGAGCCTGGGCTGCGCGCTGACCCTCTCCGGCCTCGCGATAGGCCTCCTGCGGATCAGGCGGAAGCGCTCACCGTACCGGGGCATGCTGCGCTGGCACCACTACAGCGGACTGGCGTTCGGGGCCACAGCCTTCACCTGGGTGCTGAGCGGCGCCCTGTCGATGGACCCTTTCGGCTGGCAGGCCGGGAGGACGACGAGTCCCGCTCAGCAGGCCGCCGTGGCCGGTGGAGTGGTTCCACTTCACCGCCTCGAGCCGCACTCGATCCGCACCGCGGCCAGGTCGATCTCGGAATCGTTCCCGGCTCGCGAGCTCGACCTGCTCCAGTTCGCCGGCGAACCTCTCGTCCTGGCGTACCGGCCTCCCGGCGACGAGCGTTCCTATGGGGACTCCTACGCGAGCGGTCCCCTCGCCTTCCTCTCGGCCGTTCAGCCCTTCGAGAAGCGCCTCGTCTCACTCGAAGACGGCACTCCGCGGCGGTTCGACCAGCCTGAGCTGCTGGCGGCCGCGGCGGCCGCAGTCCCCGAGTCGAACGTCATCGACGCGACCGCACTCCAGGAGTATGACGCCTACTACGACGATCGCAGGCACCGCCTCCTGCCCCTGCCGGTCCTGCGAGTTCGCTTCGACGATCCGGAACGGACATGGCTCTACCTCGACCCGGCGCTGGGTCGCGTCGTCCACCGCGAGCAGCGCCGGAGCCGGCTCGACCGCTGGCTCTACAAGGGCCTGCACCGGCTTGACTTCCCGGGCTTCTACCACCGGCGTCCCCTTTGGGACATCGTCGTGGTCGTCCTGCTGCTGGGCGGACTCTTCTCCTCCGCCTCTTCACTCGTCCCGGCGGCCAAACGCCTCAGGCGGCACGCGGCGCGCCTGAGGCGTCAGGCGGACTGATACGAGGCCGGACGCGGGCCAGAGGGCCCGCGCAACGACCCGCGCACCAGTGACCTACCGAGGCGGCTCGGTCGGGTCGCGGCCGTCGCGCGGCGCGCCGGTACCCGAGGAACCCATGAAGATCTTGCTGCCGTCCTCGAAGGTCACGTCACGGCCGTTCGCGCGCCGTGAGCGGTCCTTGCTCTGGTAGCCATCAACGATGATGACCGTCCCGGCAGTCAGGTCATCCCGGGAGAGGCCACGGCGCAGGAGGGTGTTCGGCGTGCCGCCCTCGACCATCCAGACGTGCTTCGTGCCGTCTTCCTCGGTGTGTTCCATGTGAATCCAGGTGTGCGGATTGACCCACTCGACCTTGACGACCGGGCCCTTCAGCAGCAGCGGACGGTTGGGATCGAACTCGGCGCCGAACGCATGGTGCGCCGCCAAGGGCACTGCCACCGCGATTGCAGCGACGACGAGGCTGATCCCCGTGATGATCATGGCTCGCTTACTCATGGGTGTCTCTCACTCCTCGGTTGTGGTGTAAGTGGGGGAAGCCGACTCTAGCAGGATCGGCTGATCGTCACTCTCCGGAATCTGTCGCGCCCGCCGCCGCCAGGGCGTCCTCCTCCAGCAGGCGGGCGCCGCGCATGATGTTGCCGAGGGCGTAGTTGCCCTCGTGGCAGGCGTACTCGTAGAGCAGGGCATCGCTCCGGGGCCAGGTGTACTCACCGCTCCACGGCGCCGTCCACACGTTCGGATCCTCGACCGTGAACTCGTAGCGGAGGTGGTCCCGGCCCATCGGCGTGAACCGTTCGACCACATGCAGGTCGCGGGTCGCCGAACGAAGCGCCGGCCTGTCCGCGAAGTTCGTCGTGTCGACGACCAGGGTGTCGCCTTCCCACCGGCCGATCGAATCGCCCATCCAGCGCCGCTCCGATGCCGGAACGTGCTCACCGCCGATGCGGACGACGCGGGCATCGTGGACCATCTCGACCAGGATCATCACGTGGTCCTCGGTCTGGACGATCCGCTTCAGGTTGTTGTAGAGCGCAGGCAGCATGGGCGGTCCCCCGGTGGAGCTGAAGCCGAGCAGGCAGCGTTCCGCAAGCGGCCGCAGCTCCGGATCGTCGTAGGGGCCTGGCCCTTCGCGCTCCAGCCACCAGGCCTCGCCGGTGTTGGCCCGGAAAAAGCCCCGCCGGGCGGCGAAGCGTTCCCGGGCGGCGTCGGTCACGGGCGGATGACGGCCGTTCTTCGGGTCGATGATGATCGAGGTGCGGAACTTGCCGTCCACCTCGAAGACGTCAGTGCCCCGGTCGATCCAGAACGCGTTGTAGCCGCCGACGTTGCCGGCCGCTCCCGGGGAACCGTCGCCTCCCTCAGGAGGCGCTTCCCGATTCGGATCGCTGACCTGGGCCTCCGCCTGCATCCGCTTGCGCTCTTCCTCCGCGATCCTGTCCGCCTCTTCCCTGGTGAGATAGAGGTTGTCGCCGAAGGCCTGCGGCCGCGCCAGCGGCGTCAGCGTGCCGACGTCGTAGTGGCCGGAAATGTCCGGACGGCCGGAAGCAGTCCGTGGGACTTCCTCGTCACCCGCCGCTGCCAGCGGAGCAGCCGTCGCGGCCAGCACCACGGCTACGAACGCGATCAACCTGCGATCAAGCATCGGCTCTCAGTTCCTTCCACTGGACGGCGCGGCGCCGCGCCGGAACTCCGGCTGCTAGTCGACCAGCTTCATCCGCGGCAGCGGGCTCCGCCGGTACTCGCCGTACATCAGCTCTTCCACGAACTCGACGCAACGGAAGTCCATCAGCCGGGCGTTCGACTCCATCCGCCGGTAGAGCGGCATCTCGATGGACCACGGCTCGGTGTACGTCTGCGGGTCCGTCAGCGTCGCCTCGTAGTGGATGTGGTTGGGGCCGGACAGCGTGTACCGCTCGACGACGGTCAACTGGTTGCTGTAGTGGTTGCCCGAGCGGTCGAGCCAGCCACCGCAGCCGGGCATGTCTTCCGGGCGCTCGGCGCAGTCCTTGGCCAGCAGGCCGTTGACCTCGACGACGAGGGTGTCGCCGTCCCAGCGGCCGTACGACATGCCCATCCAGCTGTCGATCTGCGCCGGCTTCGGATCCTCCAGGTAGACGTCCCGGACCGCGCCGGCGTATTGGTAGGCGATGAAGATCGCGTTCTCGCTGTGGAAGATCTGGAAGGGCTGCGGCATGTAGGTCGCCCGCGGCACGCCCGGCAGGTAGCAGAAGACCTCCTGGTCCCGCGTGGACCAGTTCGCCATGTTCTCCATCTTCAGCGCCCGGGCCGCGTCCGTGTACGGGATCTTCCCGCCGCCCTTGATGACGCCCATGCCAGGCGGCACCGAGCCGACCGCGCCGAAGTTGAGAACCTCGGCCGCGGGGAGCGGACCGTGCGGGCCCTCGCGTAACTGCATGGCGGCGCGCGCCATGTGCAACTCGAGGTCGTAGTTCGCCTCGTTCAGGGCCTGCCAGATGCCGTTCAGGTCGGGCTTGCCGTCCGACAGCCGGTTCGGCTCGAAGTCTTGGGCCGCAAGCGGGGCGACCGCCACGGCGAGGACCGCGGCTCCGGCCACGGCGATGCGAGAGGACACGCTGGTTCCGAGTTTCATGACGCTGGTCATACTCCTCTTCGGCGAAGCGCCGAGTTGTCTGAGCGAATGGGCGAACCCTGTCACCTTAGGCGGATGGGGTCAACCCCGCCACCGGCGTCGATTTCGGGCCTCTCCCGGAGCCTCACGCGCCCCGCTATTGCCCGTGTTGTTTGCCGTACTCCTGCTCCAGGTAGCGGGCGCCGCGGAGGGTGTTGCCCATCGAGTAGTTCCCCTCGTGGCAGGCGAACTCGTAGAGCTGGGAGTCGGTCCGCGGCCAGGGCAGCGATCCGCTGTAGGGCGCCGTGAACTCCGGATCATCGACGGTGTACTCGTAGAACAGGTCGTGCTCGTCGAGATGGCTCAGACGCTCGACGACCCGGGCGCCCGCCCGGTGAAAGCCCCAGTCGCCGAGGAGGTTCGTCGTTTCGATGACGAGGGTGTCGCCTTCCCAACGGCCGACCGAGTCGCCGGCGTACGAGCGGTAGTCCTCCGGCGGGTGTTCCCCGTCGAGGCGGATGATCCGCGGCCAGTGCATCCACTCGATCAGGATGACGACGTGAGTGTCCGTCTGGATGATCGTCTTCAGGTTGTTGTACGCCCTGGGGCCGATCGGCATCGTCGACCCCTGGTGGAAGACACAGCGATTGCCGAGCGTGAGCGACTCCGGCCCGTCGTAGGGGTCGTCGCCGTTCTCCAGCCACCAGGCCGTCCCGGTGTTCTCGTAGCCGAAGGGCGGCAGCGTGTCGAAGCGCGCCTGCCCCTCCTCGGTTCGGGGCGGAAGGCGGCCGTTCGGCGGATCGGTGAGCACGGAGGTCCGGTACTTGCCGTCGACCTTGAAGGCCGCCGTGCCGCGATCGAGCCAGAAGAGGTTGTAGCCGCCCACACCCCGAAAACCATCCTCGGACAGGCCGGCGATCACCTCACGGTTCGGGGCGCGGATCTCCAGGTCACGGGCGTTGGCGGCCGCCGTTCCGTCGGCGACCGCCTTCGCCTCCTCTTCGGTGAAGTACTGGCGCTCCCCAAACCTGGGATCGCGCTCCAGCGGCGTCAGGAAGGAAACGTCGTAGTTGCCCGAGAAGTCCGGCCGGCCGCTCGGCGTGCGTGGAACGTCCTCGGCGGCAAGGCACGGCACGAGAAGCAGGCTCGCGGCTGCACACAGGGAGAGGGCTCGGGTCTTCATGCTCGACCTCCTGGTACGCGCTGTCGGCGGGGTGGAACGAGCCTAGCAGCGTGATCACGCCGCTCGGCTTCCGGGAAGGCACTTCCCGCCGCAACCGCCCTCTGAACAGATTCGGCTTCCGCCCTGAGCAGAACCAAGGCTACGATCACGCGGATTCGGAGGCACGATCGGGATGCGCGAGGGTCGAGCGAGCCCGAGCGCTCAAGACACGACACCTAGACGCGTACCCCCAGCACCCCGCGATTCCAAGCAGCGCAATGAACACATCGGCGATGTACGTCGCCCCGCGAACATGCAGGGTGATCGACGAGAAAGGCGAGCCTCAACCCGACGGCCAGACGCCCGCCAAGCCGTTGGGGGACTACGCCGATGCACCGGCGCTCGTGCTGATCGCCGAACCCGGCGCCGGCAAGACCACAGCCTTCAGAACCGAAGCGGCCACGAGCCAAGGCTGCTTTGAAACAGTGCGGAGATTCCGGGCCTTCGACGACAAGCCGGAGTGGCACGACACAACGCTGTTTCTGGACGGCCTGGACGAGTCCCGGGCCGGAACGACGGATGGACGGACGCCCCTCGACGAGATTCGGAGGAAGCTCGTCCGCCTTGGTTGTCCACGGTTCCGACTGTCCTGCCGGTGGGCCGATTGGCTGGCCGCGAGCGACAAAGAAGCGCTGAAGGAAGTTTCACAGGATGGCACACTCTCGGTCCTCCTGTTGGATCCGCTATCAAGAGCAGACATCCAGGCCATTCTTGCCAGGAACCACGGTGTCGACGATACGGACGGCTTTATCGCGGTGGCACGCGAGCGCGGGATCGAAGGGCTACTGGCTAACCCGCAAAACCTCAGGATGCTCGCCGAGTCGGTCTCAGAGGGGGAATGGCCGGACACGCGAAGAGAGATGTTCGAACAGGCCTGCCGGATGCTGGTTCGTGAGGCGAACACCGAGCATCGGATTGCGAACCCATCGAGCACCGACGATGAGTCTCTGATTGAGGCAGCTGCGGAGCTTTGCGCCGTTCAGCTTCTGTCGGGCGCGGCCGGCTACACCCTGCCTGACAAGGCCCAGCCCGACAGCGACTATCCGTCGGTCGCTGAAGTCGATGGCAACCCGGGGAGCCATGCGAGGAAGGCCTTGGGGACGCGTCTGTACGTCGGAACAGCGGAGGGAAAGTTCGCACCGGCGCACCGGCAGATCGCCGAGTTTCTCGCGGCGCGCCATGTGTCGCGGCTCGTCGACGACGACCTCCCTCTTCAGCGTGTCCTCGAGCTGATCACGGGCTTCGACGGCGAGCTTCTACCCTCCTTCCGGAACCTCGCGTCCTGGCTGGCAGTACAGAACAAGCGCTCAAGAAGAAGACTGAGCCGGCTCGACGCGAGCGGGATGATCTACGCCGGCGACGCCCAAACCTACTCAGCGGACGAGAAACGCGACCTCGTCTTGAACCTGCGCCGGGAGTCTTACTGGAATCCATGGTGCAACCGGTCCATCTCCATGCTGCCAGGAATCGGCGCGATCGTGTCGTCGGAACTCGAGACCACCTTCAGGGACGTCCTGACAGACAGCGACAGGAGCCAAGGACACCAGCCGTACGTGATGCTGCTCATGCAGATGCTGGCCGACGGCGAGCCGCTGCTGGCCCTCTCGGGTTCTCTGGGAGCGGCGGTACGTGATCCGACGTGGAGCCACGGCGTCCGATGCGCCGCGCTCGATGTGCTGATCCGATACTGCGAACGAGGTAGCCTCGACTACGGCAAGCTGAAGGGACTGCTGGTCGAGATTGAGGAGGGTCAGCTCGACGATCCGGCGGACGGACTCTTGGGCCTCCTGCTCAAGGCTCTCTACCCGAAGGTGCTGTGCGTCACGGACGTGCTGCGCCACTTCGGGGCACCGCGTTCAGCGCGGGGCGAGTACGTGCGCTTCTGGACCTCGCACGTTCCCGACCAGTCCAGTCCGGAACAACTGGCGGAGTTGCTCGACGGCATTGCGTCCCGGTTTGAGGACTACCGGCCCTTTCTGGCCGGTGAACCTGCCCGGTTCAGCGGTCTGGGGGAACTGCCGGTCGACCTTCTGGATCGAGTCGTGTTGGATCGACTCGTGAAAGCGAACCACGAAGACATTGAACCCGGCCGTCTCTACGACTGGCTAGGCGTCGTCTCAGATCCGGGGCTCAGCGTACCCAAGTCGAAGAAGGTCCTCGTCAAGCTGCATCTGCGAACGAACTCCGACACAGTGAGGGCGCTCATCGTCCATGGCGTCAAGACCTGCTTGGCCAACGGCGAGAGCCTCACAGACCTGATCGACCGTCGCCTGTTCGGAGTTCGCCCACGACGATACGGGCAGTGGTGCTTGGACCAGGCTCTCGCCGCCGAAGACACAGGAGAGGCCGCGCTCTACGTCCAGGAACTCGCTGACAGCGTGGTGGATGGAGGGCACGCTGACGGCCTAAGCGTCGAGGCGGCTCGTACCGGTCTGGCGCCGGACAAGGCCCTCACGAAGCAGTTCGACGAGATCGTGCGACGTCGAACGAGCGCTGGAACCGGAAGAGAACCTCAAGTGCTGACCCGCTTGGCGGCGGAGACAGCGTCACCTAAGGACACGCCGGAACAACGATCCTGGCAAGCGCAGATCGCCGACCAGGCACCGGCGCTACGAGAAGGACAGGGCGCTCCCATACTGCTGCACCGAGCCGCCGAGGCCTATCTCGGCCTCCGCGCGGACTCCGCGGGACGGGCGGCCAGACAACGCCTCGGCGACTTGGTGGGAAGCCGTGTCGACCTCATCGACCTCCTCGTAGCCGGTCTCGAGGGAACCGTAGAGCGAAACGACCTACCTGCCTGCGACGATGTGGTCCGGCTCTACGACCAGACCAGAGTCGACCCCCTCCTGCTTCCCTTCGCTGCAGGACTACACAGTCTCGAGCAGTCGGGCAGGCTGTCTACGACCGACCTCGACGAAAGCAAGGTCCGGCTGGCTGTGACGACGCTCCATCTGCTTCCGCGGAAGTTCGTCGATCCCGCCAGCGAGGACGAGGTGAAGGCGTACCGACCGGAGTGGTTCCGCACCCTGCTGCAGGACGATACGGAACTGGTGGCGGACGTGCTACGCCGCAACGCGAAACGAAAGCTCACGACGGGCGCGCAGCCGGCCATCGAACTCCGGGAACTGGCGAACGCCGAAGACCTTCGCGAGGTAGCCCAACTGGTTTCCCTGCCTCTGCTTGAGAGTTTCCCGAAGGCGGAAACGGAAGCGGTCATCACGTCCCTCTGCTGGTCACTGAACGCAGCGCTCACGAGCTGCGACGTCACGGAGGTGAAGAGCGTCATCAGCGAACGACTACAGGGGAGCGACCAAGGGCCGGCGGAGCACGCCTGCTGGCTCGCGGCAGGCTACATGGTGGCGCCGAGGCGCTACGAGGAGGAGTTTCTCGGCCTAGCGAGCAACAGAGAGGGTCTGAGCTGGTTGCCGAGGTTCGTGGCGGCAGGACGGTCCGCGAGAGACTTCGCGAAGCGTCTGGCGGCTCCCGACATCTGCCCGTTTGTCGCCACCATGGGAGCAGCGCTGACGGCCGACGGAGTTCCGCCAAGAGCCTTCTGGGTGACAGCGGATCTGATCAACACTCTGAACGGCGACCCGAGCGCCCTAGCAACAGAAACTCTCGAGGCCCTGGCAGGAATGCCCGAGGCGCAGCCGTGGCAGGCTGCAATCGCAGACGCCACGGAACGCCAAGCCTGGAGGCGTCGGGAGCACGAGTACAAACATAGCGACATCCGTCAAGTGGTCCGGACGCTCAAGAACGGTCCTCCGGCGAACGCGGGAGATCTCCGGGCTCTCGTGCTCCACGAGTTGAACGATCTCGCCCTCAAGATCCGCGACGGCAGCACATCGGACTGGCGCCAGTACTGGAACGTCGATGGCTACGACCGCCCTGAGAAGCCCAAGCCTGAGGACGCATGCCGTAACGCGTTGCTGTCCGATCTACAGGACCGCCTTCAACCACTCGGAACCGACGCTCAGCCGGAGGGCCACTACGCCGACGACAAGCGGTCGGACATCCGCGTGAGTTTCGGAGGGTTCAACGTGCCGGTGGAGATCAAGCGAAGCTGCCACGACGACCTGTGGACAGCGGTCCACGACCAGTTGATCGCTAAGTACACGCGTGATCCCGGTGCCGGTGGGCATGGGATCTACCTGGTGTTCTGGTTCGGCGACACCGAGAAGTGCCGGCCCATGAAACTCGGAGGCTGGACTCCTGAGACCGCTGACGACGTCAAGCAGAGAATCCAGGAGCGACTCAGCGATCAAGAAGAGCGCTTGATCTCAGTGTGCACCGTGGACGTGTCCGAGCCGCCCAAGACCTCGTAGCCCTCCCGAGACGCCCGTGAGGGTCAGGCCGCGTCCCCCCTCTTGATCCACTCGCGAAGCGCCGCATCGATCCGCGTCTGCCATCCGCGCCCGCCGGCCTTGAAGTGATCGACGACCTCACGGGAGAGCCGGATGGTCGTGGAGATCTTCGGATTGGCGCTCGGCGGCCGGCCACGACGAACCGTCGCCTTCGCGAACCTCTCGGGCCACTCACCCCTTGAGAGGTCGGGAGCGATGTCCTGTTCAGAATCTGGGACCGTAGAGCGACTGTTCGCGGTCATTGGCTTTCCTCATACTGATGATCCGGTAAGCACCGTCCCGAAGCGTCCAGACGAGAACCACCATCCTGGCCTCGAGGAACCCGATCGTGATGAAGCGGCTCTCTCCATAGTCCTGCCGGTCGTCTTCGACGGTCAGTGTCGCGCCCGCGAGTACCTCGCCGGCCCGGGCCATGTCGAGGCCCCTGACGCCGAGCGTGGCTGAGCGCTTCGCCTCGTCGAACTCGATCCGCACAATTGATGTTACTACGAAAAAATCCTGCCGTAGGCACGGGATCGCCTCACGGCCTCGCTACCGCGAGAGGCACAAGGCAATGGCGCCGTCCCTGATGCCCGCGCTAACATCCCGACGGCGTTCCCGCGCCGCTTCGGAAACGACCGGCCCCTGAGAATCGTGTCAAGGTTGAGCAGCCTGCTCCGCGAGGTCCAAGCGAAGCACCCGCAGCTTGGCGCCGACCTCAGGAGCGAGATCGAAGCCCTCCAGGCACGACGCGCCTTCGGCCTCAACTTCGAGCGCCACATTCCCGAGACCGTGGACCTTCCCGGCCGACCGGTCCGAAGAGGCGACAAGGTGCGGTTCCTGCCCTCCAGAGAGAGAGAGAGAGAGAGAGAGAGAGAGAGAGAGAGAGAGAGAGAGAGCAGGAAACGTGCCCTGCGGACCACCGTCTTTGGCGTGTTCAGCGAGTCCGCCGTACTCCCGAGGGCCGCGTAGCCGACCTGGTCCGGCGTCCGGCGCCGGACGCTAACCTCCGGACCACGAGTCGCGCAGTAGACGACCTCGTCGTAGTCGCCGAGTTTCGCGATCCAGTCTATCCCGGCCTGGTCTCGACCGGCAGGATCGAGCGTGGCGGCGACAAGCCGTTCCACGCCGTCATCAACGCCGAGAACTTCCACGCCCTCCAGCTCCTCCTATACACCCACGAGGGCGAGGTCGACGCGATCTACATCGACCCGCCGTACAACAGCGGTGCCCGGGACTGGAAGTACAACAACGACTACGTCGACAAGGACGACGCATACCGCCACTCCAAGTGGCTGGCGATGATGGAGCGGCGTCTGAAGCTGGCGAAGCGGTTGCTCAACCCCGACAACTCGGTGTTGATCGTCGCCATCGACGAACGGGAACTCCACCGCCTCGCCCTGCTCCTTGAACAGCTCTTCGCCAACTCGGACATTCAACTGGTCACAACCGTCATCTCGGGCAGCGGCCGAGTGCGGCCGGGGAAGTTCTCCCTCGTCGAGGAACACCTTCTCGTGGTCACGTTTGGCGAGGCGGCCATAGCTCCCTGGGACCGCAACATGCTCGACGGGCTCAAGGGAGACAGAGGGGAGTCGCTTCCCATTGAATGGAAGGGCTTGCGACGCCGGAACGCCGCCAACCGACGGGGAACTAGGCCCAACCAGTTCTATCCGATCTTCGTGAGCAGCAATTCTCGCGCCATACATTCCATAGGCGGTGCCGTCACGGACGAGATCGATAGACGATCCGTTCCGGCGCCACCGGGCACTCAGGCGTTCTGGCCGCTCAAGCCCGACGGCACTGAGATGCTCTGGGGACTCACACCGGTCACCCTTCGGAAGAACTGGAAGAAGGGCTACGTCCGCGTCGGCAAGAAGGGGACGATCCAGTACCTCGAGACCGGGACGATAGCCGGTATCGAAGACGGGAGCATAGTGGTTTCGGGGCGGGCGAGGGACGGTTCCGTTCTTGGGTCGAGGCCCATCGATGACGATGAGCCTGCACCGAAACGTGTGTGGCATCTCCCCTCCCACAACGCGGACAAGCATGGAACGCTCCTCCTCTCACACCTACTCCCGCAAAGGCGCTTCCCCTACGCCAAGTCCCTGTATGCCGTCGAGGACGTCTTGCGCTTCTATCTCGCGAGGTCGCCAGACGCCGTCGTGGTGGACTTCTTCGCCGGATCCGGGACGACAGTCCACGCAGTGATGCGTCTCAATCGGCAGGACGGCGGATGCCGGCAGTGCATCGGCGTCACGAACAACGAAGTGGCGCCCGACGAGGCCAAGAGACTTCGGGCCAGGGGGTGGCGCCCCGGCGACGCCGAGTGGGAGCGCTCGGGAATCTGTGAGTACGTCACCAAGCCCCGGCTCAGGGCCGCCGTCACAGGCGCCACGACGAACGGCGAAGCCGTTCAGGGGACCTACGCCTATACGGACGAGTTCCCCCTTTCGGAGGGACTGGAAGAGAACGTCGAGTTCTTCACCATGGCTTACGAGGCGCCGCGCCCCGTGGCGCACAACCGGGCGTTCACGACTATCGCTCCGGTTCTCTGGCTCAGGGCCGGCGCCAAGGGACGCAGGGTCGACGAGGCAAAGGCCGATTACGACGTGGCCGACACCTACGCGGTCCTGTTCGACCTCGATGCGTCACGAGACTTCTTGGCCGCGGTCGCAGAGGCGCAGGCCGTGAGAACGGCGTTCGTCGTCACCGACGACGAACGGGGCTTCCAGACCGTCTGCGCCGAGTTGCCGGGCCGGGTGGAGGGAGTGCGCCTGTACGAGTCCTATCTGACCAACTTCCGCGCGAACGCGGCCCAGGAGTAGCGGTGAAGTGAGATACACGCTCAAGGACTACCAGACCGACGCGGTGGGAGACGTCCTCGAGCGGCTGGAGCGCGCACGCCGGGACTGGCGGCAACACGGAGCTCCAGGAGCCTTCTCTCTCACGGCGACCACAGGGGCCGGCAAGCCGGTGATGGCGGCCGCGGTCATCGAAGCACTCTTCAAGGGCGACCCGGACCGCGACATCGAGCCGGAACCGGGCGCCGTCGTCCTCTGGTTCACCCACGATCCCTCTCTCAACGAGCAGACCCGGTTTCGCCTGATGGACGCGGCGGATCGCATCCCTTACTCCCGCCTGGTCGTGATCGGAAACACCTTCAACCAAGAGAAGCTCGAACCCGGATGCGTGTACTTCCTCAACTCCCAGAAGCTGGGCAGAAACTCTTTGCTCGTGCGCGGCGGCCCCGACGGCGACGCAGCCGGCGTCCAACGCCCAATGCCGGACGCACGCGCGTTCACGATGTGGGACACCCTGGCCAACACGATCGCCGATGACGCCCTTGCGCTGCACGTGATCCTCGACGAAGCCCACAGGGGAATGAAGGCGCCGAACAAGACAGAGCGGACAGAGCGGACGACGATCGTGCAGCGGCTGGTCAACGGCGCCCGTAGCGTCCCGCCCGTGCCAATCGTCTGGGGAATCTCCGCAACCGTCCAGCGCTTCGACGAGGCAATGGCGCGAGCGGAGAACCGGACCACCTATCCGCCCGTGGTCGTAGACCCCATGCGAGTACAGGAATCGGGGCTGCTCAAGGACGACATCCGGATCGACTTCCCTACGGGGACCGGCCGGTTCGACACCGTGCTCCTGGCTCGCGCCGCGAGGAAGGCGCGCGATTGCACCGAGTCATGGCGAGCGTACGCCGAGGCGGAAGGCCTTCACGCCGCGCCGGTACATCCTCTTCTCGTCGTCCAGGTGCCGAACACACCGCCCGATGCGTTGCTGCGTTCGGCCTTCGCGACGATCCGAGAGAACTGGCCCGAGCTCGAAGCAGACTCGATGGCCCATGTGTTCGGCGATCACGCGCCGATCGAGCTCGAGAACTTCGCCGTGCCGCACGTCAGCCCGGAGACGGTGCAGGATCGGGAACACATCCGGGTGCTGTTCGCCAAGGACGCGATCTCGACCGGCTGGGACTGCCCCCGGGCCGAAGTGCTCGTGTCCTTCCGCCCCGCCAGGGACGAGACGCACATCACCCAGCTTCTCGGCCGAATGGTCCGCACGCCGCTGGCGCGACGCGTCCCTGGCAACGATCTCCTGAACTCGGTCGAGTGCCTACTCCCCTACTTCGATCGGACTACGGCCGCCAAAGTTGCAAAGAGAATGCTCGGTGACCGGGAAAGCGACCCCGACGGCACGGGTGGAGGCGCCGGCCGGCGCGTCTTGCTGGCGCCCGTCGACATGAAGGCCAATCCCGCGATCCCCGCAAGGGTGTGGCAGGCGTTCGATGCGCTGCCATCCCAAACCCTGCCACGGAGAAACGCGCGTCCTGTTGCGAGGGTCACCGCCCTAGCCCTAGCGCTTGCTCGCGATGGCTTGAAGC
The DNA here is from genome assembly GCA_009836625.1 of Holophagales bacterium. Lineage (GTDB taxonomy): Bacteria > Acidobacteriota > Thermoanaerobaculia > Multivoradales > Multivoraceae > Multivorans. Next base: position 678,221 of record VXVC01000012.1, on the reverse strand, counting down.
CGGAAGCCCAAGCCGCCGCGTACGAACGGCTCTTCGCCAAGCTCGACGGTCTGGCAACCCAGCACCGGAGCGAGGCAGACGCAACGAGGAAACAGATCCTCGAAGTGGAGGGCCAAACGTTGATCGCAGCCGTCGTGGGCGGGGAGGTTCGCGAACAGCAGGCCTTCGTGGAAGCGGCTGACGAACGCTCCGTCGAAGCGGAGTTCGCGCGCGCGCGCCGGATTCTGACGGCGGAACTGGCGCGGAGGTACGTCGAGCATCTGGCTCCAGCCGGGCACGGTCAAGACGATGATCTCTTCGACGCCCATGTGCAGGTCGCGGCGCTGTCGCAAGTTGCCGAGGTGCCCGCCGAACTCGACCGGGAAGCCGACGAACTCGCCGCAACGTGGTTCGACGAGTATCGGGTCGCAATCAAGAGACTGACCGACGAGCGCCAGACCGCGTACGACGAGATCAGGAGCATGGCGACCGAACCGCAGATGATCGAGATCAAGCGACCCCGCGTGCGCACCGAAGAGACCGAGGACAAGGACGGCCAGAAGCTGCCGATTCGGACGGGTCACCTCATGTGCGACGCGGCCGGCAACTTCCCCGTCGGCTCGTTGAACCAGTGGGAGATCGACGTGCTCGACAAGGAAATGAAGCAGCCAGATTTCTTGGCTTGGTACAGGAACCCGTCACGGCCATCGGGCGATGCCCTCGCGATCGCCTACCGGGACGCACGGGACAATTGGCGTCGAATGTGCCCCGACTTCCTGTTCTTCCAGGGCGGAACCGAAAAAGTGAACGTCTCCATCGTCGACCCGCACGGCACCCAACTCGCCGACGCTCTCGTGAAGCTGCGAGGACTGGCCGAGTTCGCCGAGGCACACGGCGACTCCTTCTACCGGATCGAATCCGTCGCCCGCATGGCGGACGGGCACCTGCGGGTTCTGGATCTGAAGGTAGCCACCATACGGACCGCAGTCACCGAAAACGACGACCCCGGAGATCTCTACGGCTCCGTTGGTTCCGCGTACCACTGAGACGTATGCCAGCGGCGGCCGCCTGCCATCGACCAGGCGCACCGTCGGAGATTCCGGAGTCGCGCTGGGACGATCAGCACTCGCTCCCTGACGTCGCCGGAGACGCGAACGGGTCAGAGCCTAGGCGGCCGGCCCCTCAAGGCAGCGCGAACACGAACAGCGTGTTGTTCGAGCTCGGCCGGAGCTCCGACGTCAGCCTCCGGTAGGTCGACGTCGACCCGCCCTCGGCGCCGGTGCCGACGGCCACGTACTGGCGACCGTCGACCTCGTAGCTGACCGGGAATCCGGTTACCGAGGAGCCGAGGTTGATCTCCCAGAGCACCTCGCCGCTTTCCTGGTCCAGCGCCCAGAAGCGGCCAGCCACGTCGCCGCCGAAGACGAGGCCGCCTGCGGTCGCGACGAGCGACATCGTCACCGGCAGGCGCTCGTGTAGCCACAGGGTCTCGCCGGTTTCGGCGGAGATCGCGTAGACCGTGCCGAGCGTCTCCTTCCCCGGTGCGAACTGCGTTTCGTTGACCAGTGCGTAGTGCATCGCCCCGCGGCCGACGCGGGTCGTCATCTGGGAGCAGAGATTCCGGAGCGGGTAGTACATCGCGTTGGTCAGCGGGCTGTAGGCGCCCGCCTCCCAGTCCTTGCCGCCGAGGAGCGACGGGCAGATCAGCCGCTCCTGCTCCAGTTCGGTGAAGACAACTTCCGGGTTCTCGACCACGACGCCCGTTTCGCCGTCGATCCGCTCGATCACGTTCTGAGGCACCGTCGGCCGCGCCCACAGGAACTCTCCCGTTTCGCGGTCGAGGGTGTAGACGAGACCGGTCTTGCCGGGGACGCCGGTCACTACCTTGCGCATCTCCCCCGCCTCGATCCGGGGATTCCGCCACGCGACGGCCTCCGTGTCGGGCGCGACGGCCGTATCGACCAGCAGCCGCTCGAAGGGATGGTCCAGGTCCCAGTGGTCGTTCAGGTGCTGGTAGTACCACCGCACCTCGCCGGTCGCGACCTCCAGAGCCAGGGTCGAGTTGTGGTAGAGGTGCCGCTTCTCGTGGCCGCCGAGCAGGAACTTCGGCGCCGGCGAAGTGACCGACGTGCCGACGATCAGCAGTTCGAGCTCGGGGTCGTAGCTCGGCGCCATCCAGGACCCGACGTGGTGCCGGTTCTCGAACGGCAGGTCGCCCCAGGTCTCATTCCCCGGCTCGCCCGGCCCCGGGATCAGAGGCCGGCGCCAGAGTTCCTCGCCCGTCGTCGCGTCGTGGGCGGCGATGAAGCACGCCTCCGGCCCCCGGTGCGGACGGCAGCTTCGCCCCGAGATCACGCGGCCGGCGGCGATGATGGGCCCGGTCGAGTGCCGGGCCGGCTCCTCCTCGTAGTCCACGATTCGCGTCTCCCAGACCAGTTCGCCGGTCAGCGCGTCCAGCGCGTAGACGTAGCCGTCGTTCGCGGTGTCGATGATCAGACCGCCGTAGATCGCGATACTCCGGTTGACCGTCTCCAGGCCGCCGACGTAGGTGGCGATGTCCTTCGGGATCGGCCGCCTGTACTCCCAGAGGAAATCGCCCGTCGCCGCGTCGATCGCCTGGGTGACACTGCTTGGATTCGGGTAGTACATGACGCCGTCGTAGACGAGCGGCGTCCCCTGCTGGCTACCCTCCTCCAGTCCGCGCGACCAGGCCAGCGTCAACTCGCCCACGTTCTCCCGGTCGATCTGGTCGAGAGGGCTGTAGGCCCAGCCATTCTGGGTGCGACGCCAGTGCAGCCAGTCGCCGGGGGCCGGATCCTCCAGCATCGCGTCGGTGACGGGGATGAAGTCCTCGCCGGACTGGGCGTGAAGGGCCGGCCCGACCGCGGCCAGAAGCGCCGCGGCAACCGTTGCCAACCGAAGGACAGGCTCTCGACTCATGCTCGAACTCCCTGTTCAGGGCCTTGAAGGAGGCGAGCGGCGAGCGTAGCGCAGGGAGCGGCGCTATCCTCGCGCGATGCCCGCGACCGACAACGGCCGGATCGTGATCACCGGACTCGGCGCCGTGACTCCTGTCGGCAACGACGTCGACACCTTCTGGCGCCGGATGAAGGCCGGCGACTCGGGCGCCGGACCGATCACCGCGTTCGACACCGACGGCTTCAAGGTGAAGATCGCCTGCGAGGTGCGCGACTTCGAGCCCAGGGAGTGGCTGGAGAGCAAGGCCGCTCGACGCCTCGCGCGCGCTACCCACTTCGCCGTGGCTTCCGCCAAGCAGGCCGTCGCCGACGCGGGACTCGCCATCGAACCCGCCACGGCGCACCGCTGCGGCATCACGTTCAACACCGGCGGCGGAGGCCTGGGAAGCATGGAGACCGGCACTCGTCGGCTGGTCGCGCGGGGGCCGCAGCAGGCGAATCCGTTCCTGGTCACCGACGTGATGCCGAACGCCGTGTCCTGCCTGATCTCGATCGAGCTCGGGCTGACCGGGCCGACTACGACCTCGACCCTCGCCTGCGCCAGCGGAAACTACGCGCTGCTCGAGGCCTACCGGCTCCTGCGCTCCGGCGAAGTCGACGCCGTCATCGCCGGTGGCACCGAGGCGGCTATCACACCACTGATCATCGCCACCTTCTCGCGCCTGCAGGCCCTCTCGACCCGCAACGACGATCCGAAGGCAGCAAGCCGGCCGTTCGACGCCGATCGTGACGGTTTCGTGTTCGGCGAAGGCGGTGTCGCCTTCGTCGTCGAAACCGAGCGCCACGCTGAGCAACGGGGCGCCAGGGTCTACGCCGAAGTCCGGGGTGGCGCCGTCACCGCCGACGCTCACCATCTGACCGCCCCCCGTCCTGACGGGTCCGGAGCGGCGGCCGCGATGGCCAGGGCCCTCGAATCGAGCGGCACCGACCCCGGCGAGGTCGATGCCGTCTTCGCGCACGGCACCGCCACGCCGCTCGGCGACGTGGCGGAGACGCTGGCGATCAAGAAGGCGCTCGCCGACCGGGCCTCGGAAGTCGCGGTCACCGCCACCAAGTCCCAGGTCGGCCACATGCTCGGCGCGGCCGGAGCGGTATCGGCCCTGGCGGCGGTCAAGACGATCGAGGAGGGGACGATCCCGCCGACGATCAACCTCGACCGTCCGGACCCGGACTGCGACCTGGACTACGTCCCGAACCGCGCCCGGGCTCACCCCACCCGCGTGGCGCTCGTGAACGCCTTCGGCTTCGGCGGCCAGAACGTCGTCCTCGTCCTCGGCGAGGGCTGAGAGGCCGAGCTACTTCCGGCCGAGCACTCTCTCCCGTACCGACGCCAGCACGCGCCGCAGCGCGCGGGGCGCGGTGAAGTCGACGATCCACGCCGGAAGGCGGCCCCCCGGGTCGGTCAGCAAACGGTAGACGACGACGGTCCGCTGGGAATCAAGCGGAATCAGCGTCCAGGAGCCCTTGCTCTCCCGCACGTTCCCCGAACCCTCGACGTAGGTCCAGCGTGCGCGCCATCCGCTACCCGCTCCCGTCTCGACGGCTCCGGTTTCCACCCGAACCGTGTAGCGCCGATCCTCGACGGGAAACGGCATGTCCAGGACCTGCCGGTTCAGGTAGACACCCGGCGAGACCGCCTCGACGTCGGATTCCAGGACGCGCGGCATGAACTGGTCGAAGTCCGCCGCCGCGTCGATGACGCCGCGTACCGCACTCAGAGGCGCTTCGATCACGCCGAGACCGCAGCCCTCCCGGATACGGCCGCCCGCTTCACGTCTCGACACGCGCCACTTCCCAACCGCCGGCACGTCCCACGCCAGAGGACTGCCGCTGAGGTGTTCCTCAGACGCCGACCCGAAGTCGGACTCACAAGGATCCATCGCCCGCGCCGGAGCGACGGAAAACGCAAGGCAGACCGCAACGGCGACCGCCGCTCGTTCCATGGCGCCGCCCGCCGGGGCGCTCAAGAACCCCTTCGCTCCGCCCGCAGCCGGTTGAAGTAGTCGGTCGCCGCCGCCTTCACCTTCGGCGCCAGGAGCAGCGTCGCGATCAGGTTCGGCACCGCCATCATGGCCAGGGCGGTGTCGATCAGGTTGATCACGGTGCCGGCGGCGAAGATTGCGCCGACGAAGATGCCCAGGAGGTAGAGCCAGGAGTAGAGCCCGTCCCGCTGCGCACCGAACAGGTAGGCGAAACAGCGCTTGCCGTAGTACGAGTAGCTGACCATCGTGGAGATCGCGAACATCATCACGATCAGCACCAGCAGGGCGCGACCCGGCGCACCCAGGGCACTCTCGACCGCGTCCGCGGTCAGCGACACGCCCGTGATGTCGCCGACGGTTTCGAGGCCGCTGGAGAGGATGACGAAGGCGGTGAGAGAGCAGACGACGATCGTGTCGATGAAGGGACCGAGCATCGCCACCAGACCCTCGCGCACGGGCTCGTTCGTCCTGGCCGCGCCGTGCGCAAGCGGCGCCGTGCCGAGCCCCGCCTCGTTCGAGAAAGCGGCTCGGCGGACACCGATCATCATCGCCTGCTGAAAGCCGATACCCATCGCGCCGCCCGCCGCGGCGGTACCGGTGAAGGCTTCGCGGAAGATGCGGCCGAACACCTCCACCGCGACGTCAGAGCGCACGAACAGGACGCAGAGCGCCATGCCCAGGTACAGGACGCACATGACGGGCACGAAGCGTCCCGTCACCGCTCCGATGCGTTCGACACCGCCGAAGGCGACCAGCGCGACCAGGGCCACGCAGCCCACGCCGGTCAGGATCGGATCGAGCCCGAACTGGGCGTTCAGGAGTTCCGCCACCTGGTTGCTCTGGAACATCGGCAGGCAACCGAACAGGCCGAAGGTGCAGAACATGATCGCCAGCGGCTTGAACTTCTTCCCGAGACCGAGTTCGATCGTGTACATCGTGCCGCCGAGGAGCGCGCCCCGTTCGTCCCGGCCGCGGTAGATCTGGGACAGCGTGCAGGAGAAGAACTTGGTGCCCATGCCGACGACGGCCGCCACCCACATCCAGAACACCGCGCCGGCGCCGCCCTGGGTGACCGCGATCGCGACACCGCCGATGTTGCCAACCCCGATCGTGGCCGCCAGCGCCGTCGACAGGGCCTGGAAATGGCTGATGTGCCCCGGATCGTCGGGCGAGTCGTACTTGCCCAGGGTCACCGCGGTGGCGTGCCCCATGTGGAGCAGCGGCCGCAGGCGTGCGTACAGGCAGAAGAACGCGCCCGAGCCGATCAGGAGCACGACCAGGGGCATGCCCCAGGCGTAGCCGACGGCGACTTCCAGGAACCGGTCGAGCGAGGCCATCATCGGGGTCAGCCCGCCCCGGCCGCTGCGCCGGGCTTCACTGGCTCACCGTTTCCAGACTCACCGGGTCCCGCTCCGGCAGCATGGTCACGCCGCCGCCGATCCTCTCCGCCACCTCGGCCATCGTGGCGCGGCCGTCGGCGTCGCCCGGTTCGATCTCCTCCCAGTCGCCGACGATCAACATGACCAGCCTGCCGGGCAGCAGATGCAGTTCGGCCACGCGTTTGACGTCCTCAGGCGTCACCGCCTCCACGTTCTCACGGTAGGTCCGCCAGTAGTCGTGGGGGCGGCCCAGAAACTCGTCCTGCGCGAAGATGGAAGCGATGGCCACGGCCGACTCGAAGTTGCTCGGGAAGGTCTCGACGGCCGCCGCCTTGACCGTCTGGAGTTCGTCCTCCGGGACCAATTCCGTTCGCATCCGGTCGACCTCCTCCAGCGCGATCTTCGCCGCGAAGGCGACCGTCTCGCTCTTGGACTGGAAGGTGATGCTCAGGTTGCTCGGCCAGTAGCTGCCGATGCGGAAGTTGGAGTAGGCGCCGTAGGCCAGCCCCTCGTCCGAGCGGATCCTCTTCATCAGCCGCGTGGTGAAGCCGCCGTTGCCGAGCACCCCGTCCATCATGGACAGCGCGAAGTGGTCGGGATGGCCCCAGTCCTCGCGCTGGAAGGTGCGGTGGCCGATCTGCACGCGCCCCTGCGGAATCTCCTGCTGCGCCACGTAGACGCCGGGCGCGGGCTCGTACGCCGCCGCCTGGGGCGGCCACGGCGCCTGGTCGCGGCCCTCTTTCCCGAAGCGGTCGAGCAGTGCCGAGAGCTTTGCCGCGAGTTCGTCGCTGTCGAAGTCCCCAGCGGCCGCCACCACCATGTGGCCGGGATGCACGTAGCGCCGGTGAAACGCCACCAGGTCATCGCGAGCTACCGCGTCCAGCGACGCCGCGGTGACGAACCGCGAATCCACGTGGTCCCGCCCGTAGAGCAACCACTGGCCTTCGCGGCCGGCGACATCGACCGGATCGTCATTGCGCTGCTTGAGGCTCTCCAGCTCGTTCTCCTTCGCCAGGTCCAGCCGGTCGCCGTCGAAGCGGGGCTCGGTGAGCATGGAGAAGAACAGGTCGAGGCACTCGTCGAGCACCGTCGACAGGCAGTTCATCGACATCCCGGCGCTGGTACTCCCGATGAACGCCGAAAAGTTGCCGGCAGCCGCCTCGACCGCCTCGTCGAAGGCCCTCGCCTTCAGTTCGCCGGCGCCGCCGGTCCGCATCAGTTCGCCGGTGAGGGACGCCAGCCCGGTCTGCTCGACCGGCTCCAGCCAGGAACCGATGCGAAACCGCACCGTGATGTCGACCAGCGGCAGCGAACGGTCCGGCACCAGGTAGGCGGGAACGCCCCCCGCCAGCTCGTGGCGAAAACCCTCCGCGTCCGGCAGTTCGAAGTCCAGTGGACCGTAGGTCAGTTCACTCGGGTGCGCGACGATCTCGGCGCTGCCCTGGGCGCCGAGCGACGGCGCCAGGCCGAGGCAGAGAACGACGGGAATCGCAAATCTCACAAGCACGCGTCCGCTCACTGCTCACCTCCCTCGTCAGCCTGTTCCTGCAGCTCGGCCAGCCGCCCCTCGATCACGCCGCGCATCCAGTCGAGCGCCGGGCGCATCTCTTCCGGCACCTGGGCCGACTGGGCCTCCATCTGCTGGAGGACCATCTCCAGTTGGGCCGGATCCTCGATCTGGGCGATCGCCTCGGCCTGCGACATGAGAGCCGTCCGCATCTCCGGCGGCAGGGCCTCGAGTTCGGCCGGCGTCTCCGTCGCTTCGGTTCCCTCCTTGCGGTAGTACAGGCTGACCAGACGCTTCGAAGGCTCGAAGTACTCTGCCGCCACGCGCTGCACGTCCTCGGCCGTGACCTCGTTCGTTCGCTCCGCGACGGTGTTCAGGTAGCGCCAGTCGCCTAGCGCGTCCATGATCGCCAACTGGATCATCAGGAAGAACGGATCCCGGAGTTGCCGGTAGGTGTCGGCCGACACCCGGTTCTTCACCTTGGCCAGCTCGTCCTCCGGCACCGGTTCGGCGATCAACTCCGCGACGATACCGTCCCAGGCGGCAAGGAGCTGCTCGGGCGTCGCGGCGCCCTTCGTCTCCGCGCGCAGGTTGAAGACGCCGGCGTACTTCCTCGCCTCGTAGAAGGCGCTGGCGCTGGACGCAATCTCGGCGCCCTCCACGATCTGCTCGTAGAGGCGCCCGGTGCGGCCGTTCAGCACGCCCGCGGCGACGTCGAGCGCGTAGCCGTCGTCGTGGCCGAACGGCACCGCGTGGTAGCGCACCTGGAGCTGGGGCTGGCAGTCGCACTCGGCCGTCATCCGCTTCTCGGCCAGTTGCTCGGCCTCGAGAGTGACGACGTCCGGCGCAGGCCGCTCGGCCCGCGCGAGGCGGCCGAAGTACCGCTCCGCCAGCTCCCGCACTTCGGCGGAATCGAAGTTGCCGACCAGCACGGCGCTCAGGTTGTTCGGCGCGTAGTAGGTGGCGAAGAACTCGTCGGCCTGGGACTTGCTGATCACCTCCAGGTCCGACGCCCAGCCGATGACCGGCCAACTGTAGGGGTGGGACTGCCAGAACATGGCGTCCGCCTGCTCGTCGTAGCGTCCGGTCGGCGTCGACTCGGTGCGCAGGCGCCGTTCCTCGTAGACGACGTCCCGCTCGGCGTAGAACTCGCGGAACACCGGATTCAGCAGGCGATCCGACTCAAGCCAGAACCAGAGTTCCAGCCGGTTCGCCGGCAACTGGTTGATGTAGACCGTGAAGTCGTTGCTGGTGAAGGCGTTCAGGCTCGTGCCGCCGCCGTCCGTGTAGACCTTGTCCAGCTCGTCCTTGACCATCAGCTCACGCTGCTCCTCCACGAGCTGCTGGAACTCCGCGCGCAGTGCGTTCAGGGCATCGGTGCGGTGGGCGGGATCGTACGGATCGTCGATTTCGCCCAGGCGGTAGCGGCGGCGTTGCTCACGCAGCTCGACGCGGATCTGCTCCTGGACCGCCTCCTGCTCCGCGATGATCTCGAGGTCGCGTTCGATGTCCTTCGTGCCGATCGTGTGCGTGCCCTTGAACATCATGTGCTCGAAGAAGTGGGCGAGGCCGGTGATCCCCGGCCGTTCGTTGGCGGAACCGACGTGGGCCACCCAGGCCGCGGCCACCGTCGTCAGTTCCGGGCGGCTCACGAGCAGGAAGCGCATGCCGTTGTCGAGTTCGAACTCCTCGACCGGCACGGCGGCCGCTGTCGGCGCGCTCTGGGCCGCGCCGCCGGCCGGCCAGGCGAACACCGCCGCCAGCAGGCCGAGCAGAGCGATCCACATCGCCGCGGCGCCGCCCCTTCTTCCTTCCCGAGGGGCACTGCTTCGTTGAGGCCAGATCACAGGCGAGTCTCCTTTCCGGTCCCCTGCACCGGAGACCGCGTCAGCGGGACCGGCAGACTCTACCGCCTGCGCCGCGGGCCGGCCGCGCGGCGAATGTCCTGGACGGTTGACATGCGGGCCGCCATCTTTCTATTGTTAGCACTCGCCCGGGCCGAGTGCTAACAGCACCTTCGCCCGGCCACAAAGACCACATCCACCGACACCAACCCAACAGGAGGAGATCGCTGGTGAGTGTACGTCCGCTTCATGACCGGGTCCTCGTCAAGAGGCTCGAGGAGGAGGAGCAGATCCGGGGAGGCATCATCATCCCGGACGCTGCGAAGGAGAAGCCGCAGGAGGCCGAGGTCGTCGCCGTCGGCCCCGGCAAGCTGCAGGAAAACGGCGAGCGTTCCGCGCTCGACGTCAGCATTGGTGACCGCGTGCTGATCGGAAAGTACTCCGGCAGCGACATCAAGATCGACGACGAAGACATGGTCATCCTGCGCGAGGACGAGATCCTCGCGGTCGTGGGATAGGCCGGAACTGGAGAGCAGATACATGGCAAAGCAGATCGTCTACTCCGAGGACGCGCGCGGCGCGGTCCTGCGCGGAGTCAACAAGCTCGCCGACGCCGTCAAGGTGACGCTCGGCCCCAAGGGCCGCAACGTCGTCCTCGAGAAGTCGTTCGGCTCCCCCACCATCACCAAGGACGGCGTGACCGTCGCCAAGGAGATCGAACTGAAGGACGGCCTCGAGAACATGGGCGCGCAGATGGTGCGCGAGGTGGCCTCGAAGACCTCCGACGTTGCCGGTGACGGCACCACCACCGCTACCGTCCTGGCGCAGGCGATCCTGCGCGAGGGCGCGAAGAACGTGACCGCCGGCGCCAACCCGATGGAGCTGAAGCGCGGCATCGAGTTCGCGGTCGGCGCGGCCGTCGACGCCATCCACTCCCTCGCCAAGGACGTCAAGGACAGCGAGGAGATCGCCAACGTCGGCACGATTTCCGCGAACAACGACGCCGAGATCGGCCAGATCATCGCCGAGGCGATGGACAAGGTCGGCAAGGACGGCGTGATCACGGTCGAGGAGGCCAAGGGCCTGCAGACCGAGCTCGAGGTCGTCGAGGGCATGCAGTTCGACCGCGGTTACCTGTCGCCCTACTTCGTGAGCGACGCCGACCGCATGGAGTGCGTGCTCGAGAACTGCGTCGTGCTCCTGCACGAGAAGAAGATCAGCTCGATGAAGGACCTGCTTCCGGTCCTCGAGCAGGTCGCCAAGCAGGGCAAGCCGATGCTGATCATCGCCGAGGACATCGAGGGCGAGGCGCTGGCCACCCTGGTCGTCAACAAGCTGCGCGGCACGCTGCAGGCAGCCGCGGTCAAGGCGCCGGGCTTCGGCGATCGCCGCAAGGCGATGCTCGAGGACATCGCGATCCTCACCGGCGGCCGGGTGATCACCGAGGACCTCGGCATCAAGCTCGAGAACGTCCAGTGGCAGGACCTCGGCGAGGCGAAGAAGGTCGTCCTCTCCAAGGACGACACGACGATCGTCACCGAGTCGGGCGACACCGGTCGTCAGGCCGCGATCGCCGGCAGGGTCAAGCAGATCCGCAACCAGATCGAGGAGACGACCTCCGACTACGACCGCGAGAAGCTCCAGGAGCGGCTGGCGAAGCTGGTCGGCGGTGTCGCCGTGATCCGGGTGGGCGCAGCGACCGAGACCGAGATGAAGGAGAAGAAGGCTCGGGTCGAGGACGCGATGCACGCGACCAAGGCCGCCGTCGAGGAAGGCGTCGTGCCGGGCGGTGGCGTGGCCCTGCTGCGCGCGATCGAAGCGGTCGCCGGGCTGACCGAGAACGGCGACGTGGGCATCGGCATCTCGATCGTCAAGCGCGCGCTCGAGGAGCCGACACGGCAGATCGCCGAGAACGCCGGCGTCGAAGGCTCGGTCATCGTCCGCGACGCGAAGGCGCAGACCGGTTCGGTCGGCTACAACGCGGCCAACGGCGAGATGGAGGACCTGATTGCCGCCGGCGTCATCGACCCGGCCAAGGTCACCACGACGGCGCTGCAGAACGCGGCGTCGATCGCCGGCCTGATGCTGACCACGGAGGCTCTCGTCTCCGAGATCAAGGAAGAGAAGCCGGACGCCCCGCCCGCTCCCGACATGGGCGGCATGGGCGGCATGATGTAGCCAGGCCGGCTACCGGCAATGCACCCAGGGCGGCCCTCCGGGGCCGCCCTTTTTCATTCGGCTGAGTGGAGCAAGGCCGCGACGACCTCCTCGACCGTCACGCCCTCCGCCTCGCCACGGAATCCGGCGAGCCGCACGTAGGCCTCCGCCGCGGCCCGGTGGAACCCATCCGGCAGCCCCGCCGCCTCCAGGGTCGAGGCGATCTCTTCCATCTCGCCGGCGAAGCGCCATGCCTTCGGAGCCGCCGTGGCCGCGGCACGCACGCTCCTCTTCTCCAGACCCGGTTGCGATCTGGCCCATTCCCCGAGCAGACCGTCCTCTACGCCGTAGGCGCTCGCGGCTGCCCGTAGCGAAAGCAGCAAGGCCGCGCTGCCCTTGGTGAAGCCGGCGTAGCACATCTTGAGCGCCGAAGCGGCGCCGAAATCCGCGTCGAGATCGATCGCCTCGAGGGCCGAGTCCTCGAACAGGGCCGCCAGTTCCGCTGCGGCGTCTCCCGAGAGGTAGAGCCGCGTGGTCCCCGGCCGGACCGCCGGCGGCCCGACGATGCCGCCGTCCACGAACCGCGCTCCGCCCGCCGCCGCGGCTTCCGCGATCCTGAGCGCCGTGGCGGGCGATACGGCGTTCGCATCGAGATAGAGGCCGTCGAATCCGGTCGCTGCGACAGCCTCGGCAAGCGTCAGGGCGCCGTGGGGAGGGCAGACCGAGAGCACGGCGTCGGCCGCGGCGGTCACGGCTTCGAGCGTGCCCAGATCCTCGAAACCGGCACCCGCGGCACGGGCACGGGTCTCCCGGCTCCGTCCCTCGGACCCCCACACGACCCGCACCGGCTCGCGCACCGCCGCGCCGACGGTGACGCCCATCGCCCCCGGATGGACCAGGCCGACAGTGGCGATCGTCAAGGTAACGCGCGCGGATCGCCGACCGGAGTCAGCCGCCCGACGTCTCCGCCCTGGCGGCCGCCTCGGCTTCCGCGTCCTCCGCCCGGGCGCCGCGGAGCAGGTTCAACATGCCGTAGTTCCCCTCGTGGCAGGCGTACTCGAACATGGGCAACGGATTCCTGCTCATCGGAATGACCGCCGTCCAGGGACGCTCGAAGGACTCCGGGTCGTCGATCGTGTACTCGTAGACGAGCCGGTCCTCCCCCACGCGGGTGAACCTCTCGGTCAACCGCATGTTCGGGCCCGACCCCCGGAAGCTGGTCTCGCCAGTGAAGTTCGTCGTCACGACGACCAGGGTTTCGCCCTCCCAGTGGCCCCGCGAGTCGCCCCGCCATTGCCGCACGTCCTCCCGCAGCGTCGGACGCCCATCGAGAGGCACGATCCGCGAGTCGTGGACCATTTCGACCAGGAGCACGACCGTATCCTCGGTCTGAAAGATCTGGACGTTGTTGTTGTAGGCGCTCGGGCTCATCGGCGGTCCGGCGTTGAAGCCGAGGATGCACCGTTCGGCGACCCCGCGGTCCTCGGGGCCGTGCGCCGGCCGGCGTCGCGCCGCGGTGCGTTCCGTGACTCGTTGCTTCGCCGCGTCCGTGAGCTCGGGAATCCGGCCGTCGGGAGGATCGACGATGAGCGACGTGCGCCGATCCTCGGTCAGCTTGTCGCCGTAGTCCCACCAGAACTGGTTGTAGGCGTTCGCGACATCGGCCTGGGCCGAAAGGCCGTCGGACGTGCGGCGGTCCTTGTCCCGCCGCGCCAGCGTCCGCTGCTCGAACTCGGCCGCCGCCTCCGCGCTGCCGAAGCGCTCCTGCTCGCCGAGCTCCTCCGGCCGCTCGAGCGGCGTGATCGTCCGGAAGTCCCAGATCCCGCGCAGGTCGGGCGCGCCCCAGGGCGTGCGCTCCAGTTCCGGCCCGTCCTGCTGCGCGGCGAGGGGCGTCCCAGCCAGCACGACGATGGCGAATGCTGCGATCGGCGCCTTCCGCTTGCCCATGCGACTCTCCTCCTTACCGTGTCTTTGCAGTCTACTGCTCCGTCTTCGACTCGCCCGTCAGCACGGACCGGTCCGGTGGCCGGCAGAACCAGATCGACGCCGCACCCAGGACCGCCAGGGCGGCGAGGGCCCAGAGCGTGCCGGCATAGGAACCCGTTCGATCCGCCGCGGCGCCTGCCAGGACCGGCCCGAGAGCGCCGATGACGCCGATCAGGAACAGCCGAACGCCGGTCGTGCCAACAAACGCCGCCCGCCCGAAGAACAGGCCGAACACGACCACTTCGCTCGTGTAGGCGGTGCCGTAGGCAACGCCGATCACGAAGACGCAGGGATACGCCACGGCCGCCGAGCCCGCCGAGACGAAGACCGACAGCGCGACCGCGTTGACCAGCAGGGCCAGCGCGAGCACGCGCATCGGCGACATGAAGTCGCCCAGCGAGCCGGTCAGCCGGCCGAACAGGCTGGCGCCGACCCGTACGCCCAGGATGGCCGATGCGGCGAGCGTCGTGAAGCCGAGGTCTTCCAGGTGAATGCCGCCGTGGGCGGACACGACCCGCCACGGCACCGTGTTCGCCGCCGTCGCGAAGGTGGCGATCCAGAACTGGGGCGTGCGCAGAGCCCACATCAGTGCGCCCTTCGGCGCCGACACGCCGGCCACTTCGGCGCTGCTCCCGGCCAGCGGCGCCTCCACCCCATGCCCCGTCCCGTTCGGGTCGGGACGGTCGGAGTCGTCCGGCGGCAGTCCGTCTCGACGCTGGCCGATGTCGCTCGGCCGGTTCCGAATGAAGAGGACGGCGATCGCCGCCACGAGCAGGGAGATCCCGGCGACGATTTGCCAGCCGACGCGCCAGTCCCACGCCTCGAGCACGAGCCCGGCCGCCGGCGGCCACAGAAAGCCGACCACGCCGGCGCCCGACAGGATGATCGCCGTCGCCCGCGCCCGGTACCTGCGGAACCAGAAGACCGGCATCGCCTGGGCGGGCAGCAGCGTCGAGAAGCCGATCCCGATGCCGCCGACGAGCGAGTAGCCGAGGTAGATCTCGGTCGCGCTCGTGGCTTCGCTCACCACCCAGAAGCCGCTGGCGCCGCACAGGGCGCCCGCCGTCACCGTGGCCCGGATGCCCCAGCGACGGATGACGGCCGCCGCGACCGGACTGACCAGGCCGTACGTGAACGTGAACGCCCCGAACATCTGGCCGATCTGCTGGCGGGTCAGCTCCAGATCGGCGATCAACGACGACGCGAAAATGCCCAGGCCGTAGTACGCCGGAGCGATGCCGAGGCCGTAGGTCACGAAACCCACGGCGACCATCGGCCAGCCGTAGAACTTCCGTCGAGTTCCGGGCGAAGCGGTCAAGTCGCCGGCTCCCCGGGCCTGACCGGCGCCGCCGGGGGCGGCGAGGAATCGGCGTACAGGTGACAGGCGACGCGCGCCGGGCCAACCGCTTCGAGCGGTGGCTCTACCCGGTCGCAGTGGTCGAGCACCTTCGCGCAGCGCGGGTGGAAGGCGCAGCCCGGAGGCGGCTTGCGGACACTCGGCACCTCACCGGCGATCAGCCGATGGGGCCGCGCCGCCTCGATCAAGGGATCCGGCGTCGGCACGGACGCGAGCAGCGCCTCCGTGTACGGGTGCCGGGGCCGCTCGAACAGTTCGTCCCGCGTCGTGATCTCAACGATCCTCCCCAGATACATCACCCCGATCCGGTCGCTGATGTGGCGCACGACCGACAGGTCGTGGGCAATGAACAGGTAGGTCAGGCCGAGTTGCTCCTGCAGGTCCATCAGGAGATTGAGCACCTGCGCCTGGATCGAGACATCGAGCGCCGACACCGCCTCGTCACAGATGACCAGATCGGGCTCGAGCGCAAGGGCGCGGGCGATGCCGATGCGCTGTCGCTGCCCGCCCGAAAACTGGTGCGGGTAGCGGTTCGCCATCGCCGGCAGCAGACCCACCAGGTCGAGCAACTCCGCCACTCGTGCGCGGTAGCGCCGGCGGTCGCCGGCCAGGCCGTGGACCTTGAGCGGCTCGCCAACGATCTCTCCCACCCGCATGCGCGGGTTGAGCGAGCCGAATGGGTCCTGAAACACCATCTGCATTCGCCGCCTGACTCCTCGCAACTGCTTCTGGCTGAACGCGGTCACGTCCTCACCGCCGAACACGATCCGGCCGGCGGTCGGTTCGAGCATGCGGAGGATCGCGAGCGCGGTCGTCGACTTCCCGCAGCCACTCTCCCCCACCAGGCCGAACGTCTCGCCGCGCCGGAGTTCGAACGACACCCCGTCGACCGCCTTGACCGAGCCGACGCGTCGTCGCATGAGCACGCCCTCCATGACCGGAAAGTGGACCTTCAGGTCCTCGACCCGCAGCAGCATCAGGCCGCCGGCTCCTCTTCGGCTCCGTAGCAGGCCCACGCCCGGGCAGTGCCGTGCGCCAAGAGCGGCGGCGGCGCCCCCAGACAGCGCTCATGAGTGTGAGGGCAGCGCGGCGCGAAGGCGCAGCCGGCGGGCAGCGCCGACAGGTCCGGCGGCTGGCCTTCGATCGACTCGAGGCGGCCGCCGGTGTCGGCCTCGAGCCGGGGCACCGAGCGCAGGAGTCCCTGGGTGTAGGGATGCCGCGGATCCGCGTAGAGCGCCGTGGCCGGTCCGCTCTCGACGATCCGGCCGCCGTACATCACGGCCACCCGGTCGGCGTAGCGGGCAACCACGCCGAGATCGTGCGTGATCAGGATGAGCGCCGAGTCCGTCTCCCGGGTGCGTTCCTTGAGCAACTCGAGGATCTGCGCCTGAACCGTGACGTCGAGCGCCGTGGTCGGTTCGTCGGCGATCAGGAGGCGCGGGTGGCACGCCAGGGCCATCGCGATCATCACTCGCTGGCGCATGCCGCCCGAGAACTGGTGCGGGTAGTCGCCAAGTCGCTTCTCCGCGTCCGGAATCGCCACCGACCTGAGCAGGTCCACGGCCTGCTCGAGAGCCTCGCGCCGTTTGAGCCTGCGGTGCAGGCGCAACGGCTCGGCAACCTGGCCGCCGATCGTGAGCACGGGATTGAGTGAGGACATCGGCTCCTGGAAGATCATCGCGATCCGGTTTCCCCGAACCGCCCGGATGCCGGCCTCATCGAGAGCCAGCAGGTCGCGGCCCTCGAACAGGATGCTCCCCTTCTCGATCCGTCCCGGATCCGGGATCAGGCGCAGGATGGAGAGCGCGGTGACGCTCTTTCCGGAGCCGCTCTCCCCCACGATCGCCAGCGTCTCGCCGGCCGCGACCTCGAAAGAGACCGAGTTCACCGCGCGCACCGGCGGCCGCTCACCAAAGCCCGAGCGGAAGGCGACGTCGAGGTCCTCGACCCGCAGCAGCGGCTCCGCCACGGCGCTCAGAAGCCCATCTCCCGCTTCATCTCCTGGTCGATCCAGAGCCGCGCGTAGATCGGGCCGGGGCGCACCGCCCCGGCCCGCAGCTCGCCGCCGTAGTTCTTCACCCACGGCCACCAGGCCGTGTAGATGTAAGGCACCGGAAGCCAGAGGTAGGGCGCCTCGTCCAGCATCTCCTTCGTGATCTGCTTGACGATCCGCTGCCTCTCGGCCTCGTCCCGGGTCAGGAACATCTCGTGGATGCGACGATCCAGTTCCGGGTCCGACCACATCGACGGGTTCCAGGTCTGACCGGTAACGAAGTTCTTGCGGAGCGTGGTCGTCGGGTTCACGTGGCCGCTGGCCATCAGGTAGCCGGGACCGTGGGTGCGGGTGGTCATCATTGACAGGTAGGCCGCGTACTCCACGACCTCGATCTCGATCGTCACGCCGATGCGGTCCAGGTAGCTTGCGAGCAGCGGCGCCAGCTCCATCCGCATCGCGTTGTTGGCCGACACCTGCATCCTGAAGGTGAAGCCGTCGGGGTAACCCGCCTCGGCCAGCAGGCGGCGCGCCTTTTCGGGCTTGTACTCGAACAGTTCCTGCACGGACGGCGGCATCGCCTCGAGCGGCTCGAAGTACCCCTCCCACGAGGGGTGCTGAGGGTAGGCGAACAGCTCCGCGTTGCCGCCGAAGAACAGCTCGACGATCTCACGCTGGTTCACCGCGAGGTTGATCGCCCGCCGCACTCTCACATCGTCGAACGGCTCCTGGTCGACCCGCATGACCATGAAGGTGCCGCCCGTCGACAGCCAGCGCGACCAGCGCAGCTCGGGGGTCGTCTTCTTCAGGTGGTCGACGGCGATCCAGCGGATGTACTCAAGGATGTCCAGCTTGCCCGTGCGAATGGCGGTCAAGTAGGTCGCCTCGTCCTTGATCGTGCGGTAAGTGAGCTTGTCGATGAAGGGGATCTCGTAGGTCTGGCCGCCGATCGTGGTCCGGTCCCAGTAGTCCGGCCTGCGGGCGTAGGTCTGCGAGTTGCCGGGGATGAACCGCTCCAGCGAAAACGGACCCGTACCGGTGACGTTTCGCCAGTCCTTGGGGTCGACGTCGGCGAGCTCCCGCGGCCCGATGCCCGAGAAGTAGCCGTAGCCGAACCGGTAGTCCCACTCGGCGTTGAACTCGCCGAACTCGAAGACGACCGTGTGGTCGTCCCTGGCCACGACGCGGTCGATGTGGTCGAAGTAGGTCGGAATCGCCTTCGGGCTGTCGCGCAGGCGCTCGAAACTGAACACGACGTCGTGGGCGTCGAGCTCCCTCGCCCCCATCACTCCGGGCTTGGCCGGGAACATCATGCCGCGCCGGACCTTGATGACCAGGGTCAGCGGGTCTTTCCATTCCCAGCTCGCGGCCACTTCGCCGCGGATCGTCTGCTGAGACAGGTAGGCCTCGGAGACGAAGCGCTGATCACCGCCCCGGACCGCGGCCTGCTCGAGATCGGCGACGAACAGCTGCTCGTAGAGCATGCCCGTGTCGTGGTTCTGCTTCCAGTTCCAGTCCGCCGTGTCCCAGGACAGCGCCGACAGGGTGACGTAGACCGTGCCGACGTTCAGTTCACCGCCGTAGCGGGGCGGCTCCACCGGCGCCGGGCCGGGCTCAAACGAGAGATCGGCTCCCATGTCGGTGCCGCCGACCGGCGACGGGGAACGGGCGGGGGGCGCGTCGCCGCACGCGCCGAGGAAGAGGGTGAGGGCCACCGCACCGACCAGGGAAAGGCGTTCTCGCATGACGTCAGGTTCCTCTCATCCGTGGATCGAGCAGGTCGCGCAAAGCATCGCCGAAGACGTTCGCCGCGTAGACGACGACGGTCAGGCAGATGCCGGGCGCAAGCGCCAGCCACGGCCCAAGGTACAGGTAGGTGCGGCCGTCGCCGGAGAGCATGCCGCCCCACGTCGGCGCCGGCGGCGGCACGCCGAGGCCCAGAAACGAAAGCGCCGCCTCCGACAGGATGACGGCGCCGACGCGGGTCGTGAACAGGACGATGACGACCGGCATCACGTTGGGCAGAATGTGCCGGCGCAGAATGTGGAACGTCCCGGCGCCGACCGACTGCGCGGCGTGGGTGTAGACGTGTTCGCGCACCGAGGTCACCGCGCCGCGCACGATGCGGGAGCCGGCGATGCCGTAGAGCAGACCCAGGATGATCACGATCTGGGTGATCCCCGGTCCCACCACCGACACGATGACGATCAGGAGCACCAGGTCGGGGAAGGTCATCCAGGCGTCGACCAGGCGCTGGCTGAGCATGTCGAACCAGCCGCCGAGGTAGCCGGAGAGCACGCCGATCAGGATCGACACGACGGTCGCCAGGGCGGCCGCGCAGAAACCCACGATCATCGACAGGCGGGCCCCCATCAGGACCCTGGAGAACAGGTCACGGCCCAGGTGGTCGGTGCCGAGCAGGAACTGGCGCGATGGCGGCTCGAGGCGATGGGCCAGGTCGGTCTCGTTGATGCCGTAGGGAGCGAGCACGCCGGCGAAGACGCCGGAAAACAGGAAGATCGCGAAGACCACCGCGCCCGCCGCACCCAGCGGCTTGGTCCGGAACAGGCGGACCGTGAAGCGCCACCAGCGCGGTTGGTCGCGTGCCGGCATGGCGTCCGGAGCGGCTGCGGCGACGGTGGTCACGACATGCTCATCCGTAGCGCACCTTGGGGTCGAGCCAGCCGTAGCTCAGGTCGACCAGCAGGTTGATCAGCAGCACCGCGACGCCGACGACCAGGAAGACGCCGGAGATCACCGGATAGTCCCGCTCGTAGACCCCTTCGAGCAGCAGCAGCCCCATGCCGGGAATGACGAAGATCTGCTCCATCACCACGGCGCCGCCGATCAGCAGCGGCGCCTGCAGCCCGATCAGCGTGACGACCGGGATCAATCCGTTCTTGAGCGCGTGCTGGACGACGACCGCCCGCTCGCGCAGGCCCTTGGCGCGGGCGGTGCGCACGTAGTCCTGGCGCATCACCTCCAGCATCATCGTCCGGGTCATCCGCATCGTCACCGCGGACAGGGAAAGGCCGAGCAGGATCGCCGGGACGATGAGGTGCGTGAGGTTCGCGATCGGATCGACGAAGAACGGCGTGTACTCGAGTTCCGGCGCCCAGCGCCACCACACGGACGGGAACACCATGACCAGGGTGCCGAGCCAGAAGCCGGGAATCGCCAGCATCAGGAGGGAGAACGAGCGCGCCGCGTAGTCGACGGCCGAGTCCTGACGCGTGGCCGAGAGGATGCCGACCGGAACGGCGACGGACAGCGCGATGACCAGGGCCAGCAGTCCCAGCTCGAACGTCACCGGCAGCCGTTCCAGAATCTGCTCCAGCACGGGCGTGCTGCGCCAGAGCGACTGACCCAGGTCGCCGCTCAGCGCGTTGCCCGCCCAGCGCACGTACTGGGAGAGCATCGGCTGGTCGAGACCCATCGCCGCCTCCAGCGTTTCCCGGTCCAGGCTGGTCGAGACGTCGTTCTGCGCCAGCATCAGGTCGATCACGTCGCCCGGGATCACCCGCATCGACACGAAGACGATCAGACTGGCGAAGAACAGCGTCGGCACCATTGCCAGCAACCGACGCAGGATGTATGTCTTCATGGGAAGTGTCAGAGAATACAGGCCGGTGCCACCGATGCGTCCGCAAACAACTCCAGGCGCAGCTCTGCTGGCAATCGCTGTATGGACGACGCCCGAGGCGGCCGTTCACTCCCAGGCAGGCTCGGCTCAGGGCACGGCCGGGACTGACTCCGATGCGGCCTCCATCGCCACACTGAACGGCACCTGGGTTCGCAACGACGAACTCAGCGAAGACCCGATCGACCAACTGACGGCGATCGTCGGGGGACGCAGCCGTATAACTGCCTCGTCCCTGGAAGTAGCCGAGAGGCTCTCCGAGCGGCGGCGCAGCGCGAGAATCCAGGCGGAAAGCGACCGGATCCTGATCGAGAACGCCAGACGCGAGTCCATCCACCTCCCCGTCGACGGCTTGCCGCGCCGCTACACGGCCGACCGGACAAGCGCCGCCTACTTCGGAGGTGGCGTACTGGAAGTCGTCACCTCGGGAACGGATCTGGCCTGGCAGTGGATCGAGACGTACTACAGATCGGGCGACCGGCTGGTGCACGTAACCGAGCTGCGGAACCTCACGGTTCCGGACCTGAACTTCACCACCGTCTATGACCACGCGGAAGCCAGGCCACCCCCTGCCGGCCCGGTCGACGTCGAACGCATCCGATCCGACGAGCCGCCCGCGATCCGCATCGTGCCGCCTCGCGGCAGCTATCGGGAGTTCCTCTCCGGACCGGTCGAGGTTCAGGCCCTCGTCATCGATCCGCTCATCCACACGGTCGAGTTCCTGCTCGACGGAAAGCTGGTGAACCAGGCCCGCAAGCGGCCCTTCAAGGCCCGCGTCCGGCTCAGCCATCCGCCCCGCGAAGAGACGCTCGAAGTCCGCGGCTACCGCGACGGGAGAGCCCATGTCGGCACGGACCGGATCGTGCTGAACCGGCTTCACTCGCCCTTCGCGGTTCAGATTGCGGCTCTCCGTCCGCTCGTGGCGGGAGGCGCTTCGGCCGTCAGTGTCGCGGCCCGGGTCTCGGTGCCACGCGCGGCGGCGCTGGCCCGCGTCGAGTTCTACCTGAGTGATCGTCGGCTCGCGACCTTCGAGGACCCGGACTGGAAGGAGATCCAGCGGGAGCCCCGAACGATCCGTGTCGAAGCGCCGGTCGGGGATGTCGAACCCGGCGACTTCATCAGAGTGGTGGCGAGACTCGCGGACGGCCGGGAACGGGAAGATGCCGAACTCCTCCAGGAAGCGGAGTACAGCGGCGAGGTCGACGTGCAACTGGTCCAACTCCAGATACTGGCGGTCGACCGTGACGGCGAGCCCGTGGGTGATCTCCAGCCGGCGGACTTCGAGATCCACGAGAACGGCGAAAGACGCCCCGTAGAGAACCTGCACGCCTCCAACGACGTCCCTCTCCTGCTCGGGATCGCGATCGACTCCTCGGGGAGCATGACAAAGGTCTGGCAACGCCTGCAGACGGTCGTCAGGATGTTCATGGCAGCCGCCCTGGCCACGGACGATCGCGCGTTCCTGGTCGACTTCGACGACACCGTCCGGTTCCTGCAACCGCTGACCGACAGCAAGCCCCTGCTCAGCGGCCGACTCAACCGCCTGCTGGTGGGCGGCGGCACGGCGCTGAACGACGGCCTGCTGTTCTCGCTCCTCCACTTCGGCCGCGAACCGGGGCGCCGGGCTCTGGTCGTGGTGACCGACGGCAACGATGCGGACAGCCGCTCGAAGGCGGCCCAGGTCAGCGACTTCGCCGATTGGATGGGCGTCCCCATCTACCTCATCGCCGTGGGGTGGAGCGCACCACCGCCCATCCTGGTCCGGAAGCTCACCCGGCGCACCGGCGGTCGGCTGTTTCGAATCCACCCGGGCCTGCCCCGGTCCGAAGTGGCCGCGGAGATGGAGCGAGTGTTCGACCGGATCAACGAAGATCTCCGGCACCAGTACGTCCTGACCTACTACAGCAAGCTCGCCCAGGGCGAGGCAGTCGAGCCGGAGGTCCGAAGCCTGAGAAGGGACGTTACGCTAAGGAGCATCCTCCCGCTTCAGGGGCTCGAGTAGGTAGAGGTTGAACACCGCCACAACGTTCGCGTCGCCGCACCTGGCAAGCTCCGTCCTGTTCCTTCTCGGCCTCACGTCCCCGACGTTCGGAGCCACCGACGCCTCCATCGCCGCGCTCGAAGGCAGTTGGATCCGAAACGAGGAAGTCAGCGAGGACCCGGTCCAGAAAACGGCCAGCCTCTGGCGAGACCCCGAGCGCGCGTCCGTCGCTCTGACAGGTCTGTCGACAAGTCTGGCCGAGCGCATGGGCCGCCTGCGGATCAGCGTCGAGGGCGGCCGGGTTCGCCTCCGAAACGCCGAGCACGAGGTCGTTGAGCTGCCGGAAGATGGCTCAGCAGTCGCCGACCAGTACGGAAACCGGCATCGCGCAAGTGTCCTTCCGGGCACTCTCGAGATCGAGACGGCGAGACCGGGCTGGCTCCTGATCGAGACCTTCTACCTGCAATCCGGTCAACTGCACCGCGTCATCGAGGTCCAGAGTGAGAGGTTCCCCAACCTGAGGTTTCTCACCGTCTACGAGCGCAGTGGCGACGCGCCTCCGATGGCGACTCTTCCGGCCGACGACACCAGCAGGTTTGCCCGGCCCGCGGCGATACGCATCGTTCCTCCCCGGCGCGGCCACCACGAACTGCTCACGGGGCGCGTGGAGGTCGAGACCCTGATCGTCGACCGGACCATCGGCAGCGTGGAGTTCCTCCTGGACGGTCGGCGACGAAGGCGGATCCGCAAGCCTCCCTTCCGCACCCCGCTCAACCTCGCCCAGCCGCCGCGAGAGCAGGCCCTCGAAGTGCGCGCCTACAGCATCCGCGGCGCCTTCGTCGGCGAGGACCGCATTGTCCTGAATCGCATCGACCCACGCTTCGGGGTCCGCATCGTCGCCGTGACCCCGCACGAACCCGACGGCGCCTACGTTGACGTCGACGTCCGTGTCGCGGTTCCACGGGGCGCCGGACTGGAACGCGTCGCCTTCTACCGCAACGAGCAGTTGGTCGAGACCGTGGACGACCTGGCGCGGTACGGCGCCACAGGCGGCTTCAGGAGAGTCAGGGGAAGCCTGCCGGCGCTTGACCTGTCGCAGCAGGACTACGTCCGCGTCACCGCAAGTCTCGTGGATGGCCGCGAACTCGAGGACGCCCAACTTCTAGAGGGAGTTACCTTCAAGGGCGAGGTCGACGTTCAACTCGTCCACCTGCAGGTCCTCGTCGTCGAGGCCGAGGGCGCGCCGGTCGGCGGACTGACCGCGGCCGACTTCCGGATCGTCGAGGACGGAGAACCCAAGGCGGCGGAGGAAGTCCAGCAGGCCGGTGAAGTACCACTCCTCCTGGGCATGGCGATCGACTCCTCGGCCAGCATGAAGCCGGTATGGAACCAGCTCAGATCGGTGGCAGGGACGTTCCTCGAAACCTCGCTGGCAGCCGAGGATCGAGCCTTCCTGGTCGACTTCGACGAGAGCATCCGGCTCCTTCAGCCTCTCACCGGTAGTACACCGACGCTGAAGGCCCGTCTGGAACGGCTGATACCAAACGGCGGCACCGCCCTGAACGACGGCATCCTGTTCTCCCTGGTCCAGTACGAGAACGAACCCGGAAGGCGGGCTCTGATCGTCGTAACGGACGGCATGGACATCGACAGTCGATCCGAACCGGAACAGGCCGCGGGCTTCGCGGAGCGAACGGGCATCCCGATCTACTTCATCGACCTCGGCAGGGATCGGATCGCCCTCGTCAACGGACACACGCCGGACGGAGAGAGCGCCGGCGCGTCCCTCATGCGAACCGCCCGATCCGGTGACCATGTCCTTCGCATGCGGCAGCAGGCCCAACAGAGCGGCGGACGTCTGTTCGGGATCGACCCGGAGCTCCCGCCTCCGGACTTCCTCGACGAGGTTCGGCAGGTGTTCGACCAGATCAGGGAGGACCTCCGTCGCCAGCACGTGCTGGCCTACTACTCCAACCGCCCGGTAGGCGCCGCGATCGAGCCAGGCGTCCAGGTGTTGCGCGACGGGCTCACGGTCAAGAGCGTCCTGCCCCTCGACAGGGTCGACTAGTCTGCCGCTGCGGCAGAGCGCGTCGCACCCAGTCACCGCCCAGTTCTCCCGGATGCTCCCGGCAGCGATTCTCGCGACCGTTCTCCTGACCGCCGTCATCTCCGGCGTGCTCGGCATGGCCGGCGGTCTGATGCTGATGGCCGTGCTGGCGAGCGTCCTGCCGGTCACCGGAGCGATGATCCTGCACGGCGCCGTGCAGGCGACATCGAACGGCGCCAGATTCCTCTTCCTCCGCGACCGCATGATGTGGTCCGTGCTGCCGTGGTACGGCGCCGGCGCATCGCTGGCCGTGCTGCTGTTCGTGGCGATCGCCTTCGTGCCCGACCCGGCGCTGGTCCTGATCGTCGTCGGCAGCTTCCCCTGGGTTGCCCGGCTGCTGCCGGCTCTGCGGGGACTCGACGTCCGCAACCGGCGCACGGCCGCGCTCTGCGGCCTGACCGTCACCGGCGCGCAGCTTCTCGCCGGCGCGTCCGGCCCCCTGCTCGACGCGTTCTACCTCGAAACGAAGGTCGACCGGCGCACGATCGTCGCCACCAAGGCGTTCACCCAGACCGTCGGTCATCTGCTCAAGATCGGCTACTACGTCTGGGTGTCCCGCACGGTCCTGCCGGAGCTGCCCGACGACCGGCTCTCCCCCTGGCTGATCGCAGGCGGCATGACGCTCGCGGTGGCCGGCGCGCGGATCGGAACCCGCCTTCTCGACCGGTTCGACGACCGTCAGTTCCGGCGGGTCACCGGGCCGGTGATCCTGGCGCTGGGGGCCGTGTGCGTGTTGAAGGGAGTGCGGGACTTTCTGGCGATCTAACGAGCTCCTGGCGGACCGCAAGCCGCTGGCCTGTATCCTGCATAAGACATAGAGGCGGTCAACATGACGAGGAACGACGAAAACGGGCGAAACCGGCTTCGCTCCCTCCGCTCCGCAAGCACGTGGCTGACAGCGAGCGTCTTGGGCCTGCTCATCGCGCCCTCCACAGCCCCGGCCCTCGCTCAGGAGGCCGCTCCACAGCACACGTCGGTCGCCACCGTGGTCGACGACCCGGTCGCCGCCATCCCGGGCATCTGGGTCCGGGACGAGAAGCTGAGCGAAGACCCGATCGAAAAGCTCGAGGAGACCTACGGGCAGACCTTCGGCGGAGGCCCGGGCCGGTCGCCGGGCGCGAACCCCGGCAGCGGACGCACCGGCGGCTTCGGCCGCGGCGGCCAGGGCGGTTCAGGCCGTGGCGGATTCGGCGGCGGCCGCACCGGCCGACAGCCGGGCGCCACACAGGACGGCCCGTCGGGAATGCGCGAGATGGCGCGAGAACTCGCCGAGCGGCTCGACGTCCTGCTGATCCGCATCGACGACCCCCAGCTTCTGATCCGCAACGCGAAGCGCGAGGACCGCATCCTCTATCTCGACGGGCGCGACATCGCCGACGGCTTCGGCGGCCGTAGCCGCGCCCGCCTTCTCGGTGACTCGCTCGAGGTCGAGACTGCCTCCCAGGGGCGCCAGCGGATCGAGACCTTCTACCTGGAGGGCGATCGGCTCGTTCTCGTAACCGACCTCCAGGGAGGACGCTTCGCCGATCTCTCGTTCCGCACCGTCTACGAGCGCTCCGGCGACGCGCCCGCGGTCCCGGTTCCGGCGTCCACGCGGCGCGCCAGCGAGGCTGCCGCCGAACCGGACGAGGACGGCTTCAACAAGGCGGACTTCCTGCCGCCGGTCGAGGGCGGTCGCGGCGGGAGGCGGCCGGAGCGCGCGGACAGCGCACGGAGCGCGCGGCCGGCGACGATCCGCATTCTGCCGCCCGAGCGCGGCTACCGCGAGTTGCTCACCGGCCGGATCGTGATTCAGACCCTCACCATCGACCCGCAGATCGCCGTCGTCGAGTTCCTTCTCGACGGCGAGCCGGCGGCCCGCGTCACCACACCGCCGTTCGAGGCACGGATCAGGCTCGCCGATCCGCCTCGCGAGCAGACGATCGAGGTTCGCGCGACCAGCGCCCGGGGCGCCCACGCGGGAACCGACAGGATCGTTCTGAACCGCCTAGATCCCCCATTCGCGGTGCGTATCGCCGGCATCACTGCCGGCGATACCGGCGGCCAGGCAATCGTTCGCGTGGAGGCCGGCATCTCCGTGCCGCGCGCAGAGACGCTGGAGCGCGTCGAGTTCTACCGCACGGAACGGCTGGTCGCGTCGTTCGATGACTTCGAGGGTGAGGCCGGGCCGAGCGGCGTGCGCTCGGTGGCGGCCGACGTCCCGATCTCCGGCGTCACGCCCCAGGACTTCGTCCGGGTCGTGGCGCGCCTGGGAGACGGCCGGGAACTCGAAGATGTCGAACTGCTCCAGGGCGCCCGGTTCCAGGCCGAGATCGACGTCCAGCTCGTCCAGCTCCAGGTACTCGTCGTCGACCGAAGCGGCAACCCGGTCGGCGATCTCACGCCGGAGGACTTCGAGGTCCGCGAGAACGGCCAGCGGCGCCAGGTCGAGAATCTCTACGTCTCGAACGACATCCCCCTGTCCCTGGGGCTGGCGATCGACTCCTCGGGCAGCATGGAGCCGATCTGGCGCCGGACGAACGCGATCGCCGAGGCCTTCCTGAACGGCGCCCTGACCTGGCGCGACCAGGCCTTTCTGGTCGACTTCGACTCGACGCTCCGCCTCGTGCAGCCCCTCACCGGCAGCAAACCACTGCTGGCGCGCGGCCTGGAACGCCTCTTCCCTCAGGGCCAGACCGCCCTCTACGACGCGATCCTGTTCTCCCTCCTGCAGTACGGAGAGACACCAGGCCGGCGCGCCCTGGTCGTCGTCACCGACGGCTTCGACTCGAACAGCCGCTCCGACCCAACCCGCGCGATCGATTTCGGAAAGCGGTTGGGAGTGCCCGTCTACGTCGTCGCCATGCGCTCCCTCGGCTTCGGCCCAACGACGATGGACGACGCGAACCTCCGCAACAGCATGCGGCTGATCACCGGGCCGACCGGCGGCCGCCTGTTCCAGATCGAGTCGATCGACCAGATGGCCAGCGTGTTCGACCACATCGAGGAAGAGTTGCGGCGCCAGTACGTCCTGACGTACTACAGCGAGCGTCCGTTCGGCTCGGCCGTGGAGCCGGAAGTGCGGATGACCCAAAGAGGCCTCCGGGTGCGAAGCGCGTTGCCGCTCGAGACGATCGAGTAGCCACGGCGGCAGTTCGCCGATGATGAGCCCAGGTCGAAGGTGGGAGCGGCCCGTGAGGTTGGCGGCAGCGTCGGTACTGGCCCTCACGGGTCTTCTGCCGGCACCGAGCGCGGGACAACCCCCAGGCAATCAAACGTTCGGCTTCCTCGACATCAGCGAGGAACTCCGCTCCTCCAGCGTCCTCGGACCGTGGATCAGAAACGACGCGTTCAGCGAACACCCTGTCCACAAGGTCGAGAGTCTCGACCTCGAGTCGGAACAGGACCTGTCAAGACTGCGCGAGATCGCGCAAGGAGTCGCCGACAGTTTCGAGACGCTCATGATCCGCACTCTCGAACGCGACGTCGCGCTCCTCGACGGCCGCGGCGGCACGCGCGTTCTCCCGTACAACGGAAGGCGGCGCCACCTCGGTCGTGGCGTCAAGGGGCGCATTCTCGAAGCCGGCGAGACACTGACGATCGAGATCGTCGAGCCCTACGGACGTCAGACCGACACCTTCTTCCGGGAGCGCGAGTGGCTCGTACGGTGGACCGACCTCGAACCTCGCGGCCTGCCCCCGTTCCAGGTCGACACGGTCTACGAGAGGCCGGGACCGCTCGACCTGGAGTCCCCGGTGACCGACCCTCCGGCCGCCATCCGCATCCTGCCGCCCGAACGCGGTTACGGCGAACTACTCAGCGGACGCGTCGAGATCCAGACACTGATCATCGACCCGCGAATCGTCGAAGTCGAGTTCTCTCTCGACGGCGAACGAATCAGACGGGTCCGGAAACGGCCCTTCAGGACTCGCATCCGTCTGGCCGACCCACCTCGCCAGCAGGAGCTCGGAGTCGTCGCTTACGACAGGAACGGAGAGTACCTCGGCCGCGACGATTTCCCCCTCAACCAGGTGGACCGACCTTTCGCCGCCCGCATCGCGGCCATAAGGAGCGTTCCGGTAGGCGGAAACGCCGCGATCCGGGTAGCTGCCTCGCTTTCGCTACCCCGCGGCGCGACGCTCGAGCGGGTCGAGTTCTACCGGAGCAACCTTCTCGTCGAGGCTGTGCGTCACTTTGGGCGAGAGGCAGCCGCAGGCGCCGCGCGCACGATTCAGGTCGAGGCGCTGGTCGACGGCGCCCTGCCCGACGACTTCATCCGCGTCGTCGCGAAGCTCACCGACGGCCGTGAGCGTGAAGACGCGCAACTCCTCCAGGGCTCCGAGTTCCAGAGCGAGATCGACATCCAGCTTGTCCAGTTCCAGGTGCTGGTGACCGACCGCGACGGCAATCCGGTGAGCGGACTCTCGCCCGGGGACTTCGAGATACGCGAGAACGGCCGGAGCCGCCCTGCAGTAGACCTCCACACCGCCTACGACGTGCCTCTCGTCCTGGGGCTCGCGGTCGATTCGTCGGACAGCATGCTGCCCACCTGGAGTCGCCTTAAGTTCATCGCGCGGAGCTTCCTGGAAACCGCGGTGACGCCCGGGGACCGGGCCTTCCTCGTCGACTTCGATCACACCGTGCGCCTCGTCCAGCCGCTGACGGAAGACGAACCGCTGCTGTCCGACCGACTCGACTACCTGATCCCGATGGGCGGCACGGCCCTGAACGATGGACTCCTCTTCTCCCTCCTCCAGTACCGCGGCGAGCCGGGTCGACGGGCGCTGGTCGTGATCACCGATGGCGCCGATCAACACAGCCGTTCGCGCCCAGAGCAGTCCAGTGAGTTCGCGGAGCGGCTGGGTCTGCCGATTTACTTCATCGAACTCGACAACTCCCGCGCCGGGGACCCCGGCGTTGCTGTTCTTCGCCGCAACCGCGAGCGACTCCAGCGCATCGCCGAAGCGACGGGAGGCCGTCTCTTCCACCTGGAGCTCCACGGCGACACGCGCTGGTGGGGCGAGCCGATCGAGCAGGTCTTCGCCCGGATCGAAGAGGATCTGCGCCGCCAGCACGTTCTGACGTACTACACCGACCAGCCTCCCGGGGCGCTGGTCGAACCGGAGATCCGGGTCACCCGGCGCGGGTTGAAGCTGCGCAGCGCGGTGCCGCTGCCGGGGATCGACTAGCGATGCGGGAACGGATTCAAGCAGGGGCAGTGGGTCACCTCACGCTCGCGTTCGCAATCTGGTTGCCGACCGTGCACGCCTGGTCGCCACAGCCCGCACCAGCCGGCGACGAGGCCGCCCCGTACGGCGAGGCGACGCACGACGACGTTTCGCTGACCCCTCTGCTGGGCCCCTGGATGCGGAACGAGGGACTCAGCGAGGATCCGGTTCAAAAGACCGCCAGCCTGTACCCGGGGAACAACTACGCCGCCCGGCTCCTGCGGAGATTGGCCCGGGACGCCGCCGATCGGTTCGACACGATCCTGATCCGGGTCAAGGGCGAGGCGATCATGGTCCGCGACGACCGGGGCATCCTCCGTGCCTATCCGCTCGACGTCGAAAAGCGCACGAATCATGGGCCCGACAACGTCGAGGGCCGCATCGTGGGCTTCAGGGAGTCGCCTACGATCGAAACTTCGAACGCGGAGTGGCGGCGGGTCGAGACGCTCCACCGCGACGGCAACCAACTGGTTCGAGTCGTCGAGTTTCGAGGCCACCGAACGGCAGGCGTGAAGTTCCGTACGGTGTACGACCGTCCGGAGAGAGTACTTGGACCCGATCCTCCCGACATCCGCCGGCCGGAGCGCCTCGCCGAAGCGGCGGCCATCCGTATCGTGCCGCCGCGAAGCGGCTACCGCGAGTTGCTGAGCGGCAGTCACCGAATCCGGACCCTGGTCATCGACTCGCGGATCGCCGCGGTCGATTTCCTCGTCGACGGGCAGCTCGCCGCGGTTGTGAGGAGGCCGCCCTTCGCGACCGATCTCGAACTGGCCGAGCCGCCCCGTGAGCAGACGCTCGAAGTCCGAGCCTGGGGCCCCGGCGGGGAGTACGCAGGCAACGACGCGGTCGTCCTCAACCGGCTCCACAGGCCGTTTTCCGTCCGGATAGCGCGGATCCGCCCCCAGGATTCCGGCGAGGACGCCCAGGTCCGGGTCGAAGCGGCCGTCTCGGTGCCGAGGAGCGCCGCGCTGGAGCGGGTCGAGTTCCATCGCGGCGAAGAACTCGTCTCCAGCCTGGATGACTTCACTGAAGAAGCGGCGCTCGACACCAGGGGTACGGTCCGCGTCGGGGCGCTGATCGCTGAAATCGACGCGAACGATTTCGTCCACGTCAGCGCACGTCTGGCCGATGGCCGCGAACGGGAGGACGCGCAACTCCTCCAGGGCGCTGACTACCAGAGCGAAATCGACGTTCAACTGATCCAGATCCAGATCCTGGTGACGGATCGCCGGGACAATCCGGTCAGCGGCCTCTCACCCGGCGACTTCGAGGTCCGCGAGAACGGCCAACCACGCCCGGTGGAAGGTCTCCATACCGCCCACGACGTCCCGTTGGTCCTGGGTCTGGCAGTCGACTCCTCGGACAGCGTGCTACCGATCTGGCGAGAGTTGCACTCCATTGCCGCGAGCTTCCTGGAGACCGCCCTGACGCCGGGAGACCGTGCCTTCATCGTGGACTTCGACGACGCGGTGAGGCTCCTCCAGCCGTTGACCGAAGACAGAGGGCTTCTCTCCCGCGCGCTGGGTCGACTGACCCCGTGGGGCGGCACCGCCGTGAACGACGGGCTCCTGTTCTCGCTCCTGCAGTACGGTCACGAACCAGGCCGCCGCGCCCTCGTCGTGATCACGGACGGCGTCGACACCCGCAGCCGCACGCGACCGGGACAGTCCGCCGACTTCGCCGAGCGCCTGGGCCTACCGATCTACTTCATCGAACTGGACCAATCCGACGACACGTTCAAGCCCAATGACCCTTTCGGTATCTGGACCAGCACGACAAGACAACAGCAAGAGTCACGCCGACGGCTCAGGTGGATCAGCAAGCAGACTGGCGGGCGTGTCTTTGCGATTCCACTCCTCAGCGACGATCCGCCGTGGGTCGAGCGAATCGAGCAGGTGTTCGATCAGATCGAGGAGGACCTCCGGCATCAGCACGTGCTCACCTACTACAGTGATCGCCCGCCGGGCGCCCCCATCGAACCGGAGATCAGGGTGACCCGGCGCGGACTCAGGCTGCTGAGCGCGGTCCCGCTGCCGGGAATCGACTAGGACGGCGGCGAGCGCGTGCGGCCATCGGCTCCCTTCCGCACCGCCCTGGCACTCGCAGCGGTGCTCGCGCCGGCGCCGGCGGTCTTCTGGAAGGCGCCGGCCATCGCCCAGGACGCGAGCCCCGACTTTCGGAGGGGCGCGGAGCGGAAGATGATCCACATCGTGCCGCCCACCCGCGGTTACCTTCAGCCGTTCAGCGGCAGGGTCGAGATCCAGACCCTGATCATCCATCCGCAGATCACGGCGCTCGACTTCCTTCTCGACGGCGAGCTGAAGAGGAGGGTCAGGAAGAAGCCGTTCACAGGCCACGTCGAACTGGCCCGACCGCCCCGGAAACAGACCCTCGAAGTCCGCGGCTACGACGCGCTGGGCGAGCTCCTCGGCACTGGCCGGATGATCCTCAACGAACCGGACCTACCATTCGGCGTCCGCATCAAGGCGATGCGCCGCCTGCAGCAGTCCGGGTACGACGCAGTGCGGATCGAGGTGGACGTCTCGCTGCCACGGTCCGAGAAACTCGAACAGGTCGCGTTCCTTCGCGGCGAGCGCCTGGTCGAGACCGTGTCCCGCTTCGGGGCAGACGCGGCGCCGGGCGATCCCCGCACGATCCCGGTCGATGCCCTGATGGAGTACGCGTCCAGAGACGACTTCGTCCGCGTTGTGGCGACGCTCGCCAACGGTCGCGAGTCGGAAGACGCTCAACTCATCGAGGGCGCCGACTACCAGAGCGAGATCGACGTCGAACTGGTCCAGTTCCAGTTGCTGGTAACGGACAACGAGGGCAACCCCGTGAGCGGACTCTCTCCCGAGGACTTCGAGATCCGTGAGAACGGCCGAAGGCGGCCCGCGGTGGCCCTGCACACCGCTTACGACGTACCCCTGGTTCTTGGCCTTGCCATCGACACATCGAACAGCGTCAGACCGATCTGGCACCAGCTGAGAGAGGTGTCATCCGGGTTCCTGGAGTCTGCCCTGTCAACGGGAGACAGGGCCTTCGTTGTCGACTTCGCCGGCACGGTTCGTCTGGCCTGCGAGTTGACCGAGTACAAACGCCTCCTCCTGAGCCGGGTTCGATCACTCGTGCCCAGGTTGGGCACGGCACTGAACGACGGCATCCTCTTCTCCCTACTCCAGTATCGGAGCGAGCCGGGCCGCCGGGCGCTGGTCGTCGTGACCGACGGCGTCGACGAACACAGCCGGTCGGAGCGAAACCAGTCAGCCGCGCTGGCCGAGCGCCGCGGCATTCCGATCTACTTCATCCAACTGGATCGGTCCACCAGAACGACCAGGGTCAGGGACTCCGCGGGTCGCACACACTTCCGATCGAGCACCACGCTTGCACAACGCCGAGCCCGCAACCGTCTCAAGCGAATCAGTCAGCGGACAGGCGGACGGGTCTTCACCGTAGAACTCCTGACAGGTGGCCCACCCATCACCGAGCGGTTCCAGAAGGTCTTCGACCAGATCCAGGAGGACTTGCGGCACCAGCACGTCCTGACCTACTACACCGACCACGCTCAGGACGCGGCGATCGAGCGCGAGGTCCGCGTGACGAGCCGAGATCTCAAACTCGCGAGCGCGGTCCCGCTCGAGGCGATCGAGTAGCCAAGCGCTCGCCGACGGCGCGGAGTCGGTCCTACTGACCGCCGCCAGTTGCCGCCGCTTCCCGCTCCTGAGCGCGGGCGCCCGACAGGATGTTCGTCAAACCGTAGTTCCCCTCGTGGCAGGCGTACTCGAAGATCGGATCCTCGGTGCGGGCGAGCCGGATCATCATCGTCCAGGGACGCACCCAGGTCGCCTCGTCCTCGTAGGTGATCTCCCACTCGATCGTCTCGGGACCGGTGCGCGTGAAGCGCTCGACCACCCTGAGACTGTCCGTCGCCCGGCCCCGGGAGCTGCCGGCCTCGGAATAGTGCGTCGTCTCGACCACTAGCGAGTCACCCTCGAACCAGCCCCGGGAGTTGCCGTGCCAGAGTCGCAGGTCGTCGGGCAGCGGCGCCGGTTCTCCGAGCGGGATGATCCTCACGTCGTGGATCAGCTCCTGGAGGATCGCGACGTGGTCCGCCGTCTGGAAGAACTGGAAGTAGCTGTTGTAGCCGGCCAGGGTGTTCGGCACGCCGTAGCTGATGCAGCGGACTGCGACCGGCATGTCCTCGGGGCCGGCGGGCACCTCGTCGCCGTAAGCCACCGCGGCCCGCATCCGTTCCATCGCCCGCTCAGTCAGGGCCGGAATGCGGCCGTCCGGCGGGTCCACCACGAGTGACGTGCGGTTGTCGAGTTCCCGGTCGACGAGCCAGAACGAGTTGTAGTTGCCGGTCACCTGGTCGAAACCGCGGAACTCGGGATCCTCCAGCACCCGCTGGATCAGGTAGTCGCCCAGCAGGTCGCCGGCCTGGGAACCCTCCCGGATCTCCTCGAGCCGGCGCTTGAGGTCGGCGAGCTCTTCGTCGGTGAGGGTCGCCTTCTCGCCGAAGGACTTGGGCCGCTCGAGCGGCGTCGCGCTGTTGTTGGCCCAGATGCCCTGGAAGTCGGGGTGGCCGTCGGCCGTGCGCGGAGCAGTCCACTCCTCGGCCAAAGCCGCTCCCGCGACGAGGAGCAAGAGCAGGAACGTCGGCATCAGAACACGGCCCGGACAGCATCTCGGCATCGTTCTATCTCCTGGATCGGCTGAGACAGGAGTATACGAGCCGCCGGGTATCCTCCCCGCGCCTGTCCCCATGGAGAACGAGCGATGCAGTTGAGCCAATCCGTAGCGGTCGAACGTCACGAGGAGCCGGGACTCGGAGTCGTCGGCGCGATCTGGATCGACAACCCCCCGGTCAACGCGCTGAGCCAGCACGTACGCGAGGGGCTCGCGGCCGCCGTGCCAGCAGTAGCCGACGACTCCGAGATGCAGGCGGCCGTCCTGGTCTGCCGCGGCCGCACGTTCATCGCCGGCGCCGACATCCGCGAGTTCGGCAAGCCGCGCCTGCCTCCGGACACGAACGAGGTCCGGCGAATGATCGAGAAGTCGCCCAAGCCGTTCGTCGCGGCGATCCACGGCACCGCGCTGGGCGGCGGGCTCGAGATGGCGATGGCGTGCCACTTCCGGGTCGCCGACCGGAACGCGCGCCTGGGCCTGCCCGAAGTCAAGCTCGGCATCCTGCCGGGCGGCGGCGGCACCCAGCGACTGCCCCGCCTGGTCGGCGTGCCGCGGGCGCTCGAGATGATCACGAGCGGCGAGCACATCACCGCCGCGGAGGCGCTCGACCTGGGGCTGATCGACGCAGTGGCGGGCAGCGAAGGGGAAGGCGGCCTCGAAGCCGGCGCGTTCCGCTTCGCCCTCCGCGCCGTCGCCGAGGGTCGCGGCCTGCCACGGGTCCGGGACATCGAGAGTCACCGCGCCGTCGTCCGGGAGAACCCGGGGATCTTCGACGAGTTCCGGCGCCGGATCGCACGCAGAACCCGGGGCTTCAACGCCCCCGAAATCTGCATTCAGTGCGTCGAGGCAGCGGCCGCGCTGCCTTTCGACGAGGGGCTCGCCCGCGAGGCGGAGCTGTCGCGGACGCTCCATGCCGACCCGCAGTCTCGCGCCCAGCGCTACTACTTCTTCGCCGAGCGTGCCGCGCGCAAGATCCCCGACGTCCCCGCCGACACACCGGTCCGCGACATTCGCCGCGTCGGCGTGCTCGGCGCCGGCACGATGGGCGGCGGCATCTCGATGGCCTTCGCCAACGCCGGGTTCCCCGTCTCGCTCATCGAGCAGAACCGCGACGCTCTCGACCGCGGCCTGGCCACGGTGCGTAGCAACTACGAGCGCAGCGCCGCGCGAGGACGCTTCACGGCCGATCAGGTCGAGGAGCGGATGGCGCTGCTCGACGGCGGCACCGACCAGGACGCGCTCGCCGAGTGCGATCTCGTGGTCGAAGCGGTGTTCGAGGACATGGAGCTGAAGAAGCGTGTCTTCGGCCAGCTCGACCGGATAGCCAGGCCCGGCGCGCTACTGGCCACGAACACCTCCTACCTGGACGTGAACGAGATCGGCGGCGTCACCGGCCGGCCGGAGGACGTCGTCGGCATGCACTTCTTCAGCCCGGCGAACATCATGAAGCTGGTCGAGGTCGTACGGGGCGAGAAGTCCGCGCCCGACGCGATCGCCACGGCGATGTCGATCTCCCGCGCCATCGGCAAGGTGCCGGCCCTGGTCGGCGTCTGCCACGGCTTCGTCGGCAACCGCATGCTGTTCCAGCGTCGCCTGCAAGCCGATCGTCTGGTCCTCGAGGGCGCGCTGCCCTGGGACATCGACCGGGTGCTCTACGACTTCGGCATGCCGATGGGTCCCTTCCGCATGAGCGACCTGGCCGGTCTGGACGTCGGCTGGAGCGCGGAGACATCCTCCTCCAGCACCTTGCGCGAGATGCTCTGCGAGCGCGACCGCCGCGGCCAGAAGACGGGCCGCGGCTACTACGTCTACGACACGACGACGCGAGCCGCCGCGCCCGACCCGGAAGTCATGGACCTCGCCCGCGCCCTGGCGGGCCGGCTGGGCATCGAGCAGCGCGAGATCGGCGACGAGGAGATCCTGAACCGTTGCCTGCTCTCCTCCGTCAACGAGGGAGCGAAGATCCTCGAGGAGGGCATCGCGCTGCGCGCCAGCGACATCGACGTCATCTGGATCAACGGCTACGGCTGGCCGGTCTACCGCGGCGGCCCCATGTTCTGGGCCGACGAGTTCGGCCTCGACCGCATTGTCGACGTCCTCGACGACTACGCCGTCCGCTTCGACGCCGAGCAGTGGCAGGCCGCGCCGCTGCTGCGGGAGACGGCGGCCGCCGGCGGCCGTCTCAGCGGCTGACCGCGCGCGGCGTCGGCAAGCGAGCAGCTAACCTAAATCCGCAAGCCTGCTAGCCATATCCTGACCCCGTTTACTGAGCCCTGGGGTCCAGCCTGGATACTCAGGCGCAAGCGCGCTTACGTCGTCGAGTTTCTCCATGTCAGCCGTTGATAGTTCCACGTCAGCTGCACCGAGATTCTCGGCTAGCTGCTTTTCATTGCGAGCCCCGACTATCGCGCTTGAAATGCCCTGCTTGTGCAACATCCAGGCTAGAGCTACCTGCGCTACGGAAGCTGCTTTCGCCTCGGCAATCTCCCTAACCACTTCCACAATGTCATAACCCCGTTCCTCATTGACGGGTGGCAGACTGACCGCGGCTCGCCGACCTTCGGCGGCCGTATCGCGAGAGTACTTGCCGCTCAGGAATCCGCTCGCCAGCGGGCTCCATACGAGAATGCCGAGACCCAAATCCAAGGCGGCTGGAACGATCTCCCTTTCCAACTCTCTACCGACAAGCGAATAGTACGCCTGCACTGAGCAGAACCGTTCGAGACCAAGCCGTTGGGAGATGCCGTCGGCCTTCGCTATCTGCCAGCCGGCATAGTTCGACAAACCGATGTAGCGCACCTTGCCTTGCTGCACCAGCGCGTCAAGTGACCGGAGCGTTTCTTCAAGTGGAGTTGTGTAGTCAAAACTGTGTACCTGATAGAGATCGATCCAGTCGGTACCAAGGCGACGCAAACTGTTCTCGCACTCCCGTATCGCCGATATCCGCCCTGCGCCCATCGAGTTGGGGCCGGTTCCCATTGGGTTGTTGTACTTGGTCGCCACGATGACGTCGCCGCGACGAGTACCGAGTGCCTTGCCGAGCATGACTTCAGACTCACCCATGCCGTAGATGTTTGCCGTGTCGAAGATGTTCACCCCGGCATCGATCGCGCAATCAACCATGCGTGTGGCGAGCTCCTGGCCCGTGCCGCCGAGCATCTTGCCGAACATGCCATCGTGCCGGTCAAACGTCATTGCCCCCAACGCAAGCTGCGAGACGTAGAGACCCGACTTGCCTAACGGTACGTACTTCATCTCTTGCTTACTCCCAGTTGTTCAAGTTCTTCACAAGTTCACTACGGGGCTGGCGGCGCCACGGGCACGTCCAGCCAGGAACCGTCGTCGCCGCCCCGGTGGATCGTCACGGTCGGCGCGTCAACGCCCTCCGGATCCGGGTAGAGCGCGTGGTTGGCCGCGTCGGCGCCGGCGATCGTCAGCCGCAGGCGGTGCCCCTCGTCGATCGTGACTGCTGTTGCCATCAGGTCGATCGCGAGTTCGACGGGTTCGTCCGGCAGGGGTTGGAGATCCTCGGCGTGGCCGCGATGGAAGGGCAGACCGAGGTCGTCCCAGGGCGCGTCGCCGACGGCTCGGTAGGAAGCGCGCAGCGCGCCCTCGGTGACGTAGTGAGAGCGGTCGTCGGCGTCGACCTCCTCCAGGTAGACGAAGAAGTCGCCGTCGTCGTGGGTCGAAGTGACGGACAGATGGACGACGGGGTGGCCGACGATGGTCATTGCTTCGGCCATCGGCCCGGTAGTGTAAGTAAGGGCCCTGGCGTTCTCGGCAGAGCGCTCGTCGAAGAAGGTCGTACCTTGCCGGTCCTGGCGGCTCGCGCCGTGGCCGTTCATCCAGCGGGAGAAGGAGCCGACGGAGGAGGAGTAGTCGACCGTGTACTCGTCCCGGCCGGCGCCCCCGCCTGAACCGGCGCTCAGTGTGCCCTCGCCGGCGAGCGCGAAGCGCCGGTTCGAGAGGCCTGCCGGGGGCCACGTATCGGCCGCGGTCCAGGTCGCGGGGTCTTCGGCCCGCTCCTCGTCGAGGCTCAGCGCGACTTGCGGGTCGTCCGGGAGGGTGTGGCTGCCTTCCATGACGTAGTAGTGGACCGGGGCTTCGTCCATCACGCCGTTGTCGATTCCCTTGAGCCAGTGGTCGTACCAGCGCAGGAACTCGGCGT
The DNA here is from genome assembly GCA_009836625.1 of Holophagales bacterium. GTDB lineage: Bacteria > Acidobacteriota > Thermoanaerobaculia > Multivoradales > Multivoraceae > Multivorans. Next base: position 639,267 of record VXVC01000012.1, on the reverse strand, counting down.
TGTGGACGTCGCCGCCGTAGCCGCCGCTGTGGATCCAGGGGCCGATCATCATCTTCTGCAACGCGTTCGGGAGGTTGGCGAAGGCCATCGGCTGCTGGGTGGCGTAGATGTCGAGCCAGCCGGCGAGGTGGTAGATCGCGATGCCGGTCGTATCGATCGCGGTCCAGTCGTCGCTCGTACCGATCGTGTCCCAGGACACGTGGTTGCCGTCCTCGATGTCGAGCTTCCAGTTGCGGAGGCCGGGGCCCGCTTCCGCCAGCATCTCGTGCGCCCACAGGTTGCCGGCGTGCTCCGCCACCGCGGCGTCGCGCAGCGAGCCGTCCGGGTCGTCGTCGACCGGCGCGGCCCGGGTCGAGAGATCCGCCGCCTTCGTGCCGGCGCCCCAGGTGCCGATGAACTCGTTCTTGTACGTGCCGCCCCGGAAGACGAAGTCGTAGGGGGTTGGCCCGGCCATCTCGGCGAAGATCGCCTTGAGCGCCGCCGGCCTCTGCGTGGCGGCCTGGTACTGGGTCATGCCCGGGTACGAGCGGCCCTGCATGCCGACGTTGCCGTCACTCCACGGCTGCGCGGCGATCCACTCGATGATGTGGTACGAGTCGGCGGTCTCCTCGACCGAGAAAGCGCCGTTGTGGACGCCGAAGGAGGCGCCGGTGCCCCTGGCGTCGGCGACGGCGACCGTGTAGCCCCGGTGGAGCATGTGTTGCAGCACCGGATCCTGCTCGGCCTGGGCGAAGATCCTCGTGTTGCCGTCCTCGTCCTCGATCTGGAAGGCCCGGGTGTAGCGGGTGTAGTGGAGGATCGTGGGCAGCGGCTCCGACGCCTCGACACCTTCGCTTGTCGGGATGAAGTAGTCGACCGAGACGCGCACGCCGTCGGGCATCGGCACGTAGACGGAGTGGCGGTTGGCGCCGTCATAGGTCGCTTCCCGCGTGTAGGCCCCGAAGCCGGCGTGCTCGCCGGCGGCCGGAAGGTCGCCGCCGGCGGGCGCGCAGGCGAGGGCTGTTGCCAGCAGCGGGACGGAGCAGAGCGTCAGGAATCCAGTCTTCGGTTTCATGGGGTACTCCTAGATGGGTAGCCGGTAGGCGATCAGCTCGAAGGCCGCGCCGCGGCCGCCGAGGGCGAACACGAGGTACTGCCGGCCTCGATGCAGGAAGGTGATGGGGCTGCCGTCGGTGTGAGCGGGCAACTCGATCTCGCCGACGAGTTCGCCGGTCGCCTTGTCGAACGCGCGCAATGCCGGCGTCTCGATCCGCCAGTCGTCGCGTCCGGCGCCCTCGGCGGTCGCCTCGCGGTCGACTCCGCGAAAGGCGAGCGACCGGCCGGAGGTCACGAACAGCAGCGTCTTCGTCGCCACGACGTGGCCGCGGGCGCCCGAGCCGAGGGCAGGCAGGTCGAGCCCGGCGAGCGCCGGATGCCGGCGCGGGCCGTAGCCCAGGGGCACGGTCCAGGCGATCCCGCCACGGTTCATGTCGTAGGCGGTGATCCGGGAGTAGGGCGGCTTGACCAGCGGCAGATCGCGCGGGCCCCGGACATCGCTGGTGATGCGGCCGACGTAGTCGAAGGACGAGCGGTTCGCGTCGGGCTTGCGCAGCGTGTTCACGACGGGCCAGGTGAAGGACGGCACGTAGAGCATGCCGGTCTCCGGGTCGAAGGCGCCGCCGGGCCAGCTCGCGCCGCCGCCGTAGCCGGGCATCAGAAACGTGCCGCGCTCCGTGGGCGGCGTGAAGATCGGCCCGTACTGGTAACGGCCGAGGATGGCCATCGCCTCGCCGCGGAGTTCCGGCGTGAAGTCGATCAGATCCTCCGGACCGAGGCCCTGGCGTTCGAAGGCCGGCGGCCTGGTGGGGAAGGGTTGTGTGGGCGATGTCCGTTCCCCGACGATGCCGGTCTGCGGCACTTCGCGCTCCAGGATCGGCCACACCGGTTCGCCGGTGCCCGCGTCGAAGACGTAGAGGAAGCCCTGCTTTGAGAGCTGCATCGCCGCCCGGATGGAGCGGCCCTCGACCTCGATGTCGCCGATGATTGCCGGAGTCGGCAGGTCGTAGTCCCACAGGCCGTGGTGAACCGTCTGGAAGTGCCAGCGCCGCTCCCCGGTTTCGCAGTCGACCGCGACCAGCGACTCGGCGTAGAGATTGTCGCCCAGGCGGTGTCCGCCGTACCAGTCGTTGGTCGGCGTGCCGAACGGCAGGTAGGCGAGGCCGAGTTCCGGGTCGGCGCTCATCAGGGTCCAGACGTTCGTGTTGCCGCTGTACTTCCACGAACCGCCCTCCCAGGTATCGCGCCCGGGTTCGCCCTGCTGCGGAATCGAATGGAACGTCCAGAGCTGCTCGCCGCTGCGCACGTCGAATCCGCGGACGTCGCCCGGCGCCGCTTCCGGCGCGCGCGGCCCGTCCGAGATGGAAGAACCGACGATCGCGACGTCGCGGCACAGGGTGACAGGCGAACTGACGCTGTAGACCCGCCGCGAGACCTCGCGGCGCAGGCCGAGGGTGAGGTCGACGGCGCCGCCGTCACCGAACGTGGCGACGGGTTCGCCGCTCAGCGTGTCCACCGCGCGCAGGAAGGAATCGCCGCCCGCCCACACCAGCCGGCCGCCCTCGCCGGGCAGGTCCGGGTCCTTCCAGTACGCCGCGCCCCGGTGCGTGAAGCCGAGATTCGTCGGCCGGCCGTGAACGTACGCCCGTGGGTCATAGGTCCAGAGGCTCGTCCCGCGCTCGAGGTCGATGGCCGCGATCTGCCCATAGCCGGTCGTGACGTAGAGCCGGTCGCCGATCTTGATCGGAATCGCCTCGTGATTCCGCGGCACCATGCGCCGCCTCGTCGTTTCGCCATCCCCGGTCATCAACTCGTTGTCCGGCGACGACCATCGCCAGGCGACTTCGAGCTCTCCGAAGTTGTCCCGATCGATCTGCCCCAGCGGCGCGTACCGCTGACTCGCGTCGTTACCGGTCACGACGGACCAATCGGTATCCGCCGGCGGCTGACCGAGAGCCACGGAAGTCCCGGCGAGAACGAGGGCCAAAAGGGCGTGACGCGCCATCGTTGGACTCCTCATTCAATCCAGTCGTCGTTCGCGGAAGCGCGGATCGTAGCAGCGGTGCGCGTCACGTTCAGTCGCAGCGATCAGGCGAACAGCCGCTGATCCCACCACACGGGCGTCTCCAGACCGACCTCGATTCCCAGGCCCTCGTAGTCCGGATGGCGGGTGTTGATGAGGACGTTACTCTCCGGGCGCGCGACTACCGACGGCACGAAGAGCAGCACGCTGCGGCGTTCCAGATACCAGTCCCCGCCGAAGCGCTGCGAAGCCGCCAGGTTCGGCCGTTCCCAACCGGGAAGAACATCGGCCGTGACGACCTCGTAGCTCGTTCCGGCGGGAATGACCGCTTCGACGAAGTGCTGGTTCGAGGGTACGGGCGACGGCCAGTTGACCAGTGTCTCCAGCATCGCCGTCGAGTAGTTCCGGGAGGCGTGGATCACCTCGGCGCCGTACTCATGCCATCGGCCGTTGTAGCGGCGCGCCCCTTCCGCGCTCCACACAGGGAACTTCCCGTCGGCGTCGCCGATGCGATACACCCGCATCGGCGACGCGAGAAGCCTCGCGGTCACACGGGAATGCCGTCCTGGGCGCGGTGAATCAGTTCGAGCACATGGCGCGCGCCGGCGGAGCTGGAGCACGCGACGTCGAGCGCTCTCCGGCCTTCCAGGAGAGGATGGCGTGCCGTGAGGTAGGCCATGATTCCCTCCCGGTCCCCCTTGTACGAGCGGCTGAGGGCCTCGACGATGCGGCTGAGCTCGTAGAGCCGCTCGCTCATCTCTCTCGACAGCGGCTTGGCCTCGTTGCGAGCCCGTCGCAGCGTCGCCTCGGGGATCACGGGTCCGACGACGTTCGCACGGCCGAGAATCTCCATCAGCACGGTCGCCGCGTCGGGATGCAGGCCGCCGCCGACTCGGCGCGCGAGTTCAAGGTCACTCAGGACGGCGGCATCCTCGATCCCGAGCAGATCCCCCAGACGGGCAGCCTCGGTCGTCGGCAACTCGGCCCGGTTCGCGTAGCCCGCAAGTACGGCAGCGGCATCGCCTCTCGTCATTCGACGACGATACGACGGTCATTTGACGCCTGTCAAGGACCTCTTCGCGCAGAGAACTCCGGGAACGCCCGCCCGCGGTCGTCACGGGACGGAATCGTGACGACGGCCCACACTCGCGACGCGCCGCCGGTGGACTCGTCAGCCTGGTCGCCCGTCAACGCGTACCAGCCGACGAGGCGCCGGACTGCCCCGCCCTCTCTCGCGACCCTCGTCCGAAGCCGCAGCTCGCCGCAGCCAGCGTCGCCGTCGCCCGCCTCCCGCCGCTCCAGTTCGACATCCGAGAACCCGAGCACCTGCCGGTAGCGGGGAAACAGGGCCTTGTACGCGCTCTCCTTGGCCGAGAACACGAGCGTGAACATCTCCGCCTCGCTCACGACGCCGGCGCTTCCCTGCCGGAGACTCATCTCGCGCTCGTTCAGCACCCGCGCACCGAGCCGCCCGGCCTGCTCTGTGGACACGACGCGTTCCACATCGACGCCGAGCCCCCGGTACCGGTCGGCCGCCGCAACGGCGGCGAAACCGAAGCCGGCGCCGTGGGAGATAGAGCCGACCACACCCTCCGGCCACCGGGGGACATCGTCGTCGTCGCCGGCGATCTCGCCCTCCGACGCGTCGGGCCCGAGTAGCTGCCTCAGCGCGTACCCGCCGCTAATCCGGCCGGCAAGGTACTCCCGGCGCCGCTTGTCGATGGCGCTTTCGAGGGTGCCAGGCAGGCTGAAGCCGAGTCGTCGAGCTTCTTCGATCAGCTCCTCCAGCGGGCCGATCTCGTGCGCGGCGGCAGCGATGTCGCGGGGAAGGCTGTCCGCCAGGCTCGGGGGCACTCCCCGGGCCGTGCTCACGCCAGGAAGTAGCGCCGCTGCTCCGGCGTCGGCACGGGACATTCGGCCAGCCGGCTGCCAACCCGCCGGCGGTTTCGCGCCAACAACCGGTAGCCCCAGTCCAGAACGGTCCTTGGCACCACCCGCGACAGCAGGGCGAGCCAGCGCTCCGGGCCATCCAACCGCGCCGCCAACCAGAGCACGGCCTCGCTGCGAACCTTGATCTCACCCGGCAAGGGCGAACTCGGAGCAGCTCCCGCGTGCGTCGCCGGCAGAATCTGCAGCACCATGCTGTCCAGCTCCGCCAGATCGGGCCGGGCAGCGGTCAGCCGCTCGAACGATTCACCGTCCTGGGGCGCGAACCGGACACCGGGCGGTACGCCCCGGGACAGACACCTGGCCACCGACCAGTTGCAGAGCGCGCAGTCACCGTCGTAGTAGACGATGGCCCCCGGCGGCCGGCGTTCGCGGCGCTCGTCCATCCGGTGACCGGCCTACCGGTTGGCCGCCTCGTCCAGCACGCGCAGGAAGGCCCTGCCGCTCATCAGGCGGGGTTCACCGTCAACCATCTCCATCCGTTCCACGTACGAGGCGGTCTCGCCGTCGGCGCTGTACATGACCAGGGTCGGATAGCCGCGCACGCCGAATCTCCGGGCCAACTGGCTCTCCTGGCCCCCGGACTCGGGGTTCATCCGCACCGCCAGCACCGCGTCCAGGTAGCCGTCGACCTCATCGTCGGTCAGCAGCTCACGCTCGAACTGGCGACAGTAGGGACACCAGTCGGTGTAGATGTACAGGAACAGCGGCAGCCGGTCGCGCTGCTGGACCTCGAGCGCCTCGGCCAGCCCTGCGGCCCCTTCGTACCAGCCCTCGAAGTCGGGGCGGCCCAGCGGCGAATCGGAGGCAGTCGCCGGCGACGCGAGGGAATGCGCAAGCAGCGTCGCCATGCCGGCCAGGAGGAGCACCGCGAGCGCTCCCCATCCGATCCTCTGAAGCCCGGGACAGCACTTCATGGCGTGCTTGAGCGTATCAGCGTGCGGCTGCCGCTCCGCGCCCCAACCGGCCCCCGGGCAGGAGCGGCGCGGCCCGCCCCATCGCCTCCTCGGCACGATCGATGAGCCGACCGAAACCGGCCCGGGTGCGCGCGCTGACCGCCACCGCCTCGAGCTGGCCGGCCATCCGTCCCGCGTGCTCCTCCGTCACCAGGTCGCACTTGTTCAGCACGACGAGGAGGGGCTTCGAGTTGAGCGACAGCTCCTCGATCAGCCGCTCCACCGCCTCCACCTTTGCCCGCCAACCCGCATCAGCGGCGTCAACGACGTGGAGCAGCAGGTCCGCGTCCCCGAGTTCCTCCAGCGTGGCGCGGAACGCCCGCACGAGATCGGGCGGCAGCTCCGCGATGAAGCCGACCGTGTCAGTGATGACGACTTCGCCCTCACGCGGGAAACGGATTCGCCGACTCGTCGGGTCGAGGGTGACGAACAGCTTGCCGGCCGTCTCGACCTCGCTCCGCGTCAGCGCATTGAGCAGCGTGCTCTTGCCCGCGTTCGTGTAGCCGATCAGCGAGAGGACGGGCACCCGGCGGTCGCGCCGGCGGCTGCGGGCCACGTCGCGTTGCCTGGACAGCTTCTCGACCTGCCGCTCCAGGTTGCGGATCCGGTCGCGGATCCGCCGCCGTCCCACCTCGAGGACCGTCTCGCCGGGACCTCGGCCACCGATGCCGCCCGCCAGTCGCGACAGGCCCGCGTCCTTCTCGGTCAGCCGCGGCAGCGAATAGCGCAACTGCGCCAGCTCGACCTGGAGCTTGCCGTCGCGGGAACGCGCTCGCTGCGCGAACACGTCCAGGATGAGCTGCGTGCGGTCGATCGCCTTGAGGCCGGTAGCGTCCTCGAAGGCCCTGGCCTGGGCCGGCTTCAGGTCGATGTCGAAGATCGCCACCTCGGCGCCCGCGCGCATGCTCTGCAGCACGATGTCGGTCAGCTTGCCCCTCCCGACGACTGTCCTCGGATGCACCCGCGAGCGGCGCTGCCTGAGCCTCCCCGCCACCTCGACGCCGGCAGAACGGACCAGCTCGACCGTCTCGGCGAAATGGTCGTCCTCCGGCCTCACGCCGATCACCAGCGCCCGTTCCTTCGTCGCTTCGCGGCCGCCGCGATAGCGGCCGAACTCGCGCTCGACTTCGCGGATGGTGGCCGCGAAGTCCAGGTCCAGCTCGTAGACCTGGGGCGCCTCGACGCGCAGGAACGGTGCCTCGGCCCCTGCTCCATCGTCGCCCGCGGCCTCCGGCGCCGTCGCACCCGCCGCCGAGGGCGCCAGGTACGCAACCTCGATCGCGCCGGCGGAGCCGTCCGCCTCGGCCTGCACCACGGCGACCAGGTCGAGCCGGAGCAGCGCAAGGTCGTTCAGGTCGTCGGTCGAGAGCCCCTCGCCCCGCAGGTGCGTATGCACCAGGCGCAGTCGCCGAAAGCGTCCGGGACCGCCGCGCAGGCGGCCGATGTCGGGAATCTCGAGCTGACGCGCGTCGCCGACGATGACCTTGCTGACCGCGCCGTCGCGGGTCAGCAGCACGCCTACCTGCCGGCCGATCTCCCGTGAGAGCGTGCACAGGTGACGCGCCAGCTCCGTCGAGACAACCTGGTCCGGGCTCACCTTCCGCCGGTAGGTGCGTTCGAGCGCTCCTCGCTGCGCGGCTCGCAAGCCGCGGACATCGCCGTGGATCGGTCTCATCGGCGGCCGGGCTCGGTTCGAAGCCCCAAGTGCCGGAAACTGCTATCCTTAGCCACGGCGGCGGCTCTGGCCTCCACAGGCTTGCGTCGCGCAACTCGATCGTACGAGTCAGCGCTTGGCTTCAGCCTTTCTCCTTCTGACAGTTCGTCCACTCTGAGGAAACTCGCGTGAGACGACTCGCGTCGCCCGAGGGCCGCTCCAACAGCCCGTGGTGAACTCTAGGCTACACCCGCCGCCTCCGACGACGACCCGGCCCGAGCGCCCGGTCGCGCAGTCCCATCTGCTGCGAACCGAGATCTGCCGGCCCGCAGGCTCCCCTCGGGGAGTCGCGCCGCGCCCTGGCGCCCCCGCGGCCGGAATCGTCCCCACCGATTCAACCGACGGCGCATCCGCCGTCCCCCGGAGACTTTGTGACCCGAAGAATGCTCATCAACGCGCGGAGTTCCACCGAACTCCGCATCGCCATCGCCAACGACTCGGTGCTCGAAGACCTGAAGGTCGACATCGCCGAGCGGGGGCTGACCCGCGGGAACATCTACTACGGCAAGATCGCGAACATTGAGCCGAGCCTGAACGCCGCCTTCATCGACTACGGCGCTCCGAAGCACGGCTTTCTTGCAATCCAGGACGTCGTGCCGGACGCCTACTACCAGGCGGCCCCGAAGTCCAAGCGGCCGAAGATCGAGGAGGTGCTCGTCCGCGGCCGGCCCATCGTGGTGCAGGTGACCCGCGAGCCGGAAGGCAACAAGGGCGCGGCCCTGACCACGAACCTCAGTCTGGCCGGGCGCTACCTCGTGCTCTCGCCGTTCGACAAGACCTGCGGCGTTTCCCGGAAAGTCGACACGGAGGAGGTTCGCCTGAAGCTGAAGGCGATGGCCGAATCGCTGCCGGTCCCCGACGGCGGCGGCGTCATCGTCCGCACGAACGCCCTCGGGCAGACCAAGACGGCGCTCAACCGCGACATGAACGCCCTGCTCCGGCTATGGAAGCGCATCTCCCGCGACGCCCGCGATTCCAAGGGGACCAGACTCCTCTACAGCGACCAGGACATCGTCCTGCAGGGACTGCGCGACTATCTCGACAGTTCGATCCAGGAAGTCCTGGTGGACGAGGACACCGCCCACGGCCGTGCCGAGCAGTACATGCGGGCCTTCATGCCGCGCAGCAAGACGGTCCTCAATCGTTACACGGGGCGCAGACCGCTGTTCTCAGTGTACGACCTCGAGCCCCAGATCCAGAACATCTTCGAGCGCAGAGCCGATCTGCCTTCGGGCGGCTCCATCGTGATCGATCCCACCGAGGCCCTGACTGCCATCGACGTGAACTCGGGACGCTCCAAGAGGGGAGCGAGCCAGGAGGAAACCGCGGTTGGCACGAACGTCGAGGCCGCCGCGGAAGTCGGCCGGCAGCTCCGGCTCCGCGACATCGGCGGCCTGATCGTCGTTGACTTCATCGACATGCGCAGTCCGCGCAACCGCCGCAAGGTCGAGAAGGCAATGAAGGACGCGATGAAGCCGGACAAGGCCCGCTTCACGGTCAGCCGAATCAGCGCCAACGGCCTGCTCGAGATCAACCGCCAACGCATCCACCAGGCCTTGCAGATGCGCACCCATGGGGACTGTGCGAGCTGCGGAGGCACGGGCCGGGTCGCCAGTCCGGACCTGATCGCGCTGCGTCTGCTGCGCAACATCGAGTCCCACGGCGCCGCCGGCTACATGAGGGGCGTACGTATCGCGATGCAGCCGGAACTCGCCGACTTCCTCCAGAACCGGCATCGCGAGGCGCTGGTCAAGCTGGGGCAGGAGTTCGAACTCGAGATCGAGATCTCGGGACAGCCTCATCTTCACGGCCAGGAGCCGGAGATCAGCTGGCTTGCCCGCGACTTGGCCGACGTCAAGAAACGCGAGCGGGAAGAGGCGCAAGAGAAGAAGCTGGAGCAGGAGATGCTGGCGACTCCGTCGATCGGCGACACGGACGAGGAACCGGAAGACGAACCCACCGCGGCCGAAGAGGCCGCGCAGGAAGGAGCGCCGAAGAAGCGCCGGCGCAGAGGCGGACGGAGACGCCGGTCGAAGGCCGCTCGCAAGGCGAAGGCGAAGGCCAGGCCGAAGGAAAAGGCATCCGCGGCGGAGGGCGCGGCTACGGGCGGCAACGGCGCTGGATCCACCGAGGACGGCGCGGGTACCGATGCGATCAAGGTACCCGGCATCGATTCTCCCGACGTCGACGAGCGCGGCCAGGGCGACAAGGCCGATGCGGCGTCGAGCGGCAACGGCGCGACGCGCCCCAGCAGACGCCGGCGACGACGCCGGCGACCGAGACGGTCGAAAGCCCCTGAAGGGGGCGGAGGCGACAAGCCGCAGCCGGCCGAAACAGGCACCACCTGAGCGGTTCGAGCGCGGCAGTCCGTCCTAAGCTGCTGAAAACAAGGGGGTTTGACAACCGCCTCAAGAATCGAGCAGCATCGGGGCCATGTCGTTCCGCGGCGTCACGAGGCGTAGCGGCGGTCCCGGGGTCAGTCGGGGCGATCCCGAGGCCGGGCGGGGTGGGACCCGCCGATTAGTGGATTAGCCCGGAAAGGAGGTGGTCTAGTGGAGTACTGCAGATGCGGCTTGATGGAGGTGGCGGCTCCCTAGGAAACCCCTACCAGGCGTAGGACATCTCCTCCGGGAACAATCCCACGCCATCCCATCGGCCCAAACACGCTCAGCCGAGCCGCGCAGACCGCGGTCCAAGAGCGTCACCGGAGCCCCGAGGCGCGTCAGCCCTCGGGGCTCTTCTCTTTCTCGGTGCCCGCCCCTTCCCCTCGGGGCCCAGTTCCGTAACAATCGCTCACTCCAATACTGGTCCCCGACTCACCTTCCCCACAGGCGGAGACAGCAGATGACAGCGATCGGCACCCCCACCAAGCTCCTCGAGGGCGCGCCCAAGGTCAAGGGCTCGCTCCGTTTTTGCGGCGACCTCGACCGGCCCGGGCTCCTCCATGCCCGCCTGGTCACGAGCCCCCATGCCCACGCCGAAGTGCTGAGCATCGACACCGCCGCCGCCGAGGCGATGCCGGGGGTGGCCGCGGTCATCACCGCCGCCGACCTTCCGGCGCTGCCGCCGAGTAACCGGGCGACCCTCCTTCTGGCGCGCGAGCGGGCGATCTTCGTCGGCCACCCGGTCGCGCTCGTTCTCGCCGAGAACGAGGCGGTGGCCGCGGACGCCGCGGATGCCGTCGCGGTCGACTACCAGCCGCTCGATGCCATCGTGACGATCGAGCAGGCGGAGGCGCCCGACGCCCAGGCGGTCTGGCCTGACGGTCTCCCGGGACAGTCGGAGGAGGCGGCAGCGCACGGAGCCGGCGACGTATCGGAGGGCGAAGAGGCGGTCGCCTCGTCGCCCAACGTGACGAACAGGATGCGCTTCGAGCGCGGCGATCTCGAGCGCGGCTACGCCGAGGCGGACGCGGTCGTCGAACGGGTCTTCCGCACCGCGTCCGTCCACCAGTCCTACATCGAGCCCCACGCCTCCCTGATCGACCCGGATCCGATGGGGAACGGAATGACCGTCTACTGCTCGACCCAGGCGCCGTTCTTCATCCGGGACGCGATCGCCGGCGTGCTCGGCATGCCGCAGGACCAGGTGAGGGTCATCGGCACTCCGGTCGGCGGCGGTTTCGGCGCCAAATTCGTCCTGTACGAGCCCCTCCTCGCACTCGCCGCGGTCCAGCACCAGCGCCCCGTCCGCCTGGTGATGACCCGGACCGAGGAGATGCTGGCGGCGACTCCGGCGCCTTCGACCCGGATCACGATTCGGGCTGGAGCGAAGCGGAGCGGAGAGCTCACCGCGCTCGAGGCCGACCTGGCGATCGACTGCGGCTGTTTCCCCTCCTCGATGACCGCCCTTGCCGGGACCCTGCTGGGGAGCTCCTACCAGACCCCGAACCAGGCGGTCGGCGGCTTCGAGGTCACGACGAACAAGCCGTCGGTCGGCGCCTATCGCGCGCCGCTCGCTCCCCAGGCGGCATTCGTCGTCGAGACGGTCCTCGACCAGCTCGCTCGCGAACTCGACCTCGACCCGGTCGAGTTCCGGCTGCAGAACGCCTCGGAGAAGGGCACCCCGATGGCGTCCGGAATGCCCTGGGCCGGGATGGGCCAGCGGCAGGTCCTGGAAGCTCTCCGCGATCACCCGGCCTGGCAGAACCGCGAGCAGGCGCGGGCCGAGGGACGGGGCGTCGGCATCGCGCTCGGCGCCTGGCCCGGCGGCACGGAGCCGGCCTCCGCCGCCTGCGCGTTGCAGACCGACGGCACGCTCAAGGTCCACATCAGCACGGCCGACATCAACGGCACGAACACGAGCATGGCGCTCATGGCGGCCGAAGCATTCGGCCTTGACCCGGACAAGGTCACGATCGCCACGGGCGACACGTCGTCGGGGCCGTACGCCGGGGCTTCGGGTGGCAGCAAGACGATCTACACGGTCGGCCCGCCGGTCATTCAGGCGGCCCGCGAGGCGCGCCAGCAGACGCTGGAACTCGCCGCGCAGACCTTCGAGGCGGATCCCGAGGACCTCGAGATCGTCGACGGCGCCGTGCAGGTGAAGGGCTCGCCCGACAAGGCGATTCCACTCAAGAAGATCGCCCAGCGGACGATGCGGTTCGGCGGCCGGCAGGCGCCGGTCTTCGGTCACGGCCGGCACGCCCAGACCAGCCAGGCGCCGGGCTTCTGCGCCCAACTCGCGGAGGTGCGGGTGGACCGGGAAACCGGACGGGTCGACGTCGACCGGGTCGTCGTCATCCAGGACTGCGGCCGGGCAATCAATCCGGCCGCGGTCGAGGGCCAGATGATGGGCGGCGCCCTGCAGGGCATCGGCTGGGCGCTCTACGAGGAGATGGCGTACAGCGAGGACGGTCAGCTCCTGACGGCAACCCTGAACGACTACGCCCTGCCCCACTCCGCCCAGAGTCCGACCGAGCTCGAAACGGTCCTGGTCGAGGTGCCGTCCGACCACGGGCCCTTCGGCGCCCGCGGCGTCGGAGAGCCCCCGGTCGTCCCCACGGCGGCCGCCGTGGCCAACGCCATCGCCGACGCCTGCGGTGCGCGGCCGACGGAGCTGCCGATGACGCCGCCGAGAGTGCTTCAGGCGCTGAACGGCGGCCAGTAAAGCAGGGGCGGCCGCCGCTAGCGCCCCGAAACCCGTCGCAAGCGCCGTGTTTCGGCCCATCCCGTCCGCTCCCAGGAGCTTCCGCCGCGAACTTGCTGCGCCGCGTTTCGCGGCGCAAGCTCCTAGAATGCGGCGGAGATGGTCCGCCGCGGAATCGATGCCTGGGCGCTGGGGGCGGCCGTCGTTCTCGGGGCGATCACGCTCGCCTCGCCACTCGTGGGCGTCGCCGCCTGGCAACCCGCCGCGATGGCGGGAGCGGTGGCCGCGGGCCTGCTCTATGTCACCTGCCGGGTTCTGGCCCTCGAGCCTCTGCTTGAACGCGCGGCCGGCGCCGGTCGGCCCCCGCTCGTTTTCCTGCTGCTTCCCTTCGGCCTCTACCTGGCCCTGATCCCCTGGTCGATCCACGAGCGCGCCCCCGACGGCGATGAACCCTGGTTTCTCCTCACGACCCATAGCATCGCGTACGACTTCGACCTCGATGTCGCGAACAACTACCGGAATCAGGACTCGCTTGCGTTCATGCCGCGCGCGATCGAACCGCAGCCCGGCGATCCCGAGACCGACGACGGCACCATCCGCTCGCGCCATGGCGCCGTACTGCAGGCGGTCATGGCCCCCGCGTACCGCCTTGGCGGCCGGGCGGGCGCGATGGTCGTCCTCGCAGCACTGGCCGCCCTGGGCGCCTGGCTGCTGCTCGATCTCACCGCGTTCAGCCAGGACGCTCGCGCGCGCCTCGCCGCCTACGCAATCTTCAGTTTCGCCGCACCGTTTCTGATCTACAGCCAGCAGATCTGGGCGGAAGTCGCCGCCGTCGTCCTCGCTGTGGCCGCGTTCCGGTGGATCGACCGTCTCACCGGCGGCAAGGAGAGCCCGACGACCGAAACGGAAGGTGCCGAATGGAGGATGTGGGCTCTCCTCGCCCTGTCGCTGGCGCTCCTTCCCGCGATCAAGCTCCGGCTGGCCCTGATCAGCGTCGCGCTCGCGCTGATCCTCGTGCTGCGGCTCGCCCCGGCCCGCCGCCGCCGCGGACTCCTGGTGCTGGCGGCCGTCGGCGTACCGTCCGCTCTCCTCGTCCTGTGGTCGAACCGCGCCGTGTTCGGCACCGTGCTTGGCATGCACTCCTGGAACGAACTCGAGGTCTACCGGGAACCGGCCTCGAAGCTCGCGCTCGGACTCAACGGGCTGTTCTTCGACCTCGCCTACGGACTGATCGCCTGCGCGCCGATCTGGCTGCTTCTGTTCCCCGGCGCCGTGGCCAGTTTCAGGCGGAACCGGCGACTCCTGTTCGAGGTTGCGCTGATCGCCGGCCCCACGCTGCTCCTGGTCGCCTCCCGCCGCGAGTGGTACGGCGGTTGGTCGCCACCGTTCCGCTACGGCCTCGTCGTTCTTCCGTTCCTCGCCCTGCTCCTGGTGCCCCTGTTCGAGCGGAGGCCCGACCTCGGACGCCAGGGCGCCGAGGGTTCAGCGGTCCGCTCGCCCGCGGCCGGCATCGTCGCCCTCGCCCTGGTGTTGGCGCTTCTCTCGGGCGCCTTGACGGTCCTGTTCGTCGTGGAACCGGGATGGACCTACAACCTGGCCGACGGGCGTCACCACTTCCTTCATCACCTGGAGGCGCGGACCGGTCTCGACCTGGCCCGCCTGCTGCCGTCGGCCACCCGGGCCCGGACAGCGACGTGGCTCCTGCCTGTGCTCGCGGTCGCCGTGGCCATCCTTGCGCCGCGAGTGCGCCGGAGGAGCGTGGCGGCGGCCTGCGCCGGCCTCCCGCTCCTGTTCCTGGCTGCCCTGCCGGTGCTCGCGGATTCCCTGCCTACGCGACGCCTGGAGATCGAAAGCGCGGCGGTGCATCGTACCGGGGGAAACCAGGAACCGGAGCGCTGGACGCTTGACCGCACGCGCTATCCCGAAGCGTGGGTGCTTCCGGAAGGGAGCCGCGCCGAAGCGGCCGTGATCCCGGGTGGCGACCGGGTGGAGATCGCCGTCGTTCTCCGGGTGATCCGGAACCGTGCGGCGCCCGTGACCCTTGTCGCTCGTGCCGGCGGCCAGGAACTCGGTCGCCTGACCTTCGCCGCAGGTAGCGATGACGACTGGCAGACCCGGGCGGTGGCGCCGGCGCCGTGGCCGGCAGGCGCTCAACTCGTCCTCGAGGTCCCACGCGGCAACGCCATGCCGGCGAACGGCTTGGCGATCGACCGCGTCGACCTGCGCTGGCAATAGCCGGCGGTCAGGGTCGGACTTCGTAGTACAGGTTCGCCGGGTCGTCGAAGTCGTGCATCCGGAAGCGGGTGAAGCCGGCTTCCCGCACCATCCGCTCCGCCACGACCGGGTTGAAACCCAGCGTTCCCAGGCCCATGCCGTCCGGCTCGGACAGGGCCGACGACATGCAGGCCGAAACCGAGAACCCGTAGAGGAGCGCAAGCACCGGATTGCGCATGTTGTCCTCGAACCGCGGGCTGCTGCGGATGTCCTTGATCAACCAGGTGCCGTCGTCCCGGATGGCGCCGCGGATGGCCTTGATGACGAGGTCCGGTCGCGTCATGTCGTGGATGCAGTCGAAGGTCACGACCAGGTCGAAGCTCGGCTCCCGCGGCAGGTCCTCGCCGGGAGCGATCTGCCAGTCGACGTTCGCGACGCCTGCTTCCCGGGTGCGCTCACGGGCGATGTCGATCGCGTGCGCGGACGGGTCGTACCCGGTGAAACGCGACTCCGGGAAGGCCCGGGCCAGGGACAGGAGCGCCACGCCGCCGCCACAGCCGACGTCGATGACGTCGATTCCGGCCCGCAGCCGATCCTCGACGCCGTCGAGCGCGGGCACGATCCGCGGCACCAGCGCCTGCCGGGTCCAGGGGCCGAGCATGCGCTCGGTGCGATGCGCGGCGCAGGGCCCGAGCTGCTGGTAGGACAGGCCGATTCCGGTCCTGAACGCCTCCGCAGTACCGTCGATCACGTCGTGGTCGGGCGGATAGCCGAAGGCGCCGGCGGCGAAGGCCACGGAGTTCTCCTCGTCCGCGAGCACCGCCGCGGCGACGCCGTTGAGCTCGAAGCGCGGCTCGCCGCCGTTCTCGACTCCGTGGTAGTCGAGCAGTCCGGCGGCCGCCTGGCCGTGCAGCCACTCGCGCAACCAGCGCTCCTTCAGCCCGCTGGCTTCGGCCAGTTCCGCCGGGCTCACCGGACCCAGGCCCTGAAGGGTGCGATAGATGCCCAGCCGGTCGCCGAGGTGAATCATCAGGGAGACGAGCTCGCCCTGCTTGAACTGCCACACCTTCAGAGCGAAGGCGCCGACCTGTTCCGGGTCGAGCCGGCCATAGAGTGACTGCGTGCCGCTGTCGTCGTCCGTCATCTCGGGCTTCTCCTCACTGGGTGCGCGGGTCTTCTCAAGCACACGAAACGGGCCGCACGGTATCATTCGCCGCCCGCACGAACAGCTTCTCCAGGCGCTCCTCGCGACGCCTGGAACGTCTCAGGAGATTGTCCATGCCAGCCATCCGTCACGCCGCCAGGAAGCCGGTTCTCCAGGTCACGACCGGTGCTCTCGCTCTGCTGTTTCTGGCTCTTCCGGTCGCAGCCCAGAAGGGGGGCGCCACCGAAGGGCCCCAGCACCACTGGCCGGCGGCGGCGGCCGTCGGAGACGGCGCGGGCCCGGTCGACCAGTCGCTGCTCGAGGCGGCGCCGACGCGCGAGTCCTGGCTCCACTACGGCGGCAACTACGCGAGCTGGCGACACTCGCCGATCACCGAGCTGACGCCTGACAGCGTCTCCGACCTCCGCGTCGCCTGGGTCGCCCAGACCGGCGTTCCGAGTCAGCTCGAGTCCTCACCCGTGGTCTACGACGGCGTGCTCTACCTGACGTCTTCGATGAACCGTCTGCTCGCCTACGACGCCGCCGACGGCACGCTGCTCTGGCGCTACGACCACCAGAACCCCTCCGATCTGCGCATCTGCTGCGGGCCGGTGAACCGCGGCGTCGGCATCGGCGGGGATCTCGTCGTCATGGGCACCCTCGATGCCCGCCTGCTCGCCTTCGACCGCAAGACGGGCGAGCTCGCCTGGGACACCGAGGTGATCCCGTACGCCAGGGGCTTCTCGATCACCTCCGCGCCACTCATCGCCGAGGGCGTCGTGGTCATCGGCATCGGCGGCGGCGAGTACGGTGTCCGCGGTTTCTTCGACGGCTACGACCTGGAGACCGGCGAGTTGCTCTGGCGCCACTACACCGTGCCGGACACTGGCGAGCCCGGTGTCGAGACCTGGTTGGGCGAGTCGTACAAGACCGGGGGCGCCGCCACCTGGGCAACCGGCAGTTACGATCCGGCGACCCAGACGCTGTTCTGGACCACCGGCAACCCCTCCCCCGACTGGAACGGCGACACCCGCCTCGGCGACAACCTCTATAGCGACAGCGTGCTGGCCGTCGACATCAAGACGGGCGAGCGCAAGTGGTACTTCCAGTTCACGCCCCACGACGTCTGGGACTACGACGGTAACTCCGAGGTCTGGCTGGTCGACGTCCAGGTCAACGAGCAGACCGTTCCCGCCCTGGTCCAGGCGAACCGGAACGGCTACTTCTACGTTCTCGACCGCCGCGACGGCGGCTTCCTGCACGCCAGCCAGTACGTCCACCAGTTGAACTGGGCGACGCTGGACGAGGACGGCCGGCCGGTCGTCGACCCGGTGATGAAGCCGGCGGACGAACCGACCCAGCGCGTCTGCCCCGGTCTCGCCGGTGGCAACAACGCCGCCTACGCCGGCGCCTACAGTCCGGAGACCGGCCTCGCCTACGTGCCGACGATCGAGAGCTGCATGATGTTCCGCAAGGGCGTCGTCGTCTTCGTCGAGGGCATCCCGTTCTTCGGCGGCGAGCCGATCCCGACCGACACCGCCGAAGGGAAGTCGTACGGGCACCTGTCGGCCATCGACGTCAGCACCGGCGAGACGAGGTGGAGCTACCGCGACCCGGTGCCGATGCTCGCGGGCGTGCTCAGCACCGCGGGCGGCCTGGTCGTCACCGGCAACGCCTCCGGCCACCTTCTCGGCTTCGACGCCGAGACCGGTGAAGAAGTCTGGCGCTACCAGACCGGCTCCGGCATCCGCAGCCACCCGATCGCGTACCAGTACGAGGGCCGGACCTTCATGGCAGTCGGTTCCGGCGGCGGCGGCGTGGTCCAGACCGCGGTCGGCACCGCGCCCTCGCTGCCCGAAGGCAGCATGCTGCTCGTCTTTGAACTCGATTCGTGATGACTGTGGTGTCGGCAGCTACGCGGCCGATACCCGCGGCCGGAGCGCTCGTCCTCTTCCTGGCGGTCGCCCCCGCGCAGGCCGAGGAGTTACGGGTCTGCCTGCTCGAGGACGACTTGCCGCGCGCCCACCGCACGGAAGGTACGGGCTTCGACCACGATCTGTTCCGGGAAGCCGCGGAGCGCCTCGGCCGCGACTTCGTTCCGGTCTGGCGGCCGAAGGCTCCGCCCTACTCCGAGATAGACGACACGGATCTGCCGTTCGACGAGTTGCTCGACGGCGAGTGCGATCTCGTACCCTCCGTACCCGGCCGGCTCGCGCTCGGGCGACTGGCCGGAGCGGCCGATCTCAGCCCGCCCTACTACGCGGCCGCCTTCGAGATCTACATGCCGACCGCCGAGAACCTCGACTGGGCCGGCCTGCCGGCAGCGGTGGCGAACCGCAAGGTAGCAGTGCGGCTGCAGTCGCTCGCCCACTTCGCCGCCCAGGCGGCAGGGCTGGACTGGACCTCGCAACCAAGCGCGGCCGATGTCGTCGGCGCCGTGGACGACGGCCGGGCCGCCGCGGCGCTGATCTTCGGCCCGGCCCTGGCCAGCCTGGGAAAGGACCCCGTGAACGCCTTCGAGCCGCCTCCAGGACTCCGCTTCAACGAACACGCCGCGGTGCGCGCCGGCGACGCGCTTGGTGACGATGTCGCGCGCGTGCTCGAAGACCTCCGCCGCGACGGCACTCTCGCGCGCCTGGCCGCGCGTTATGGCATCTTCCGCATCGAACCGTTCCCCACCGTGTCCTCGCCGGAAGCGATCCGCGCGCTGGGCATCGGCGGGCCCTGACCGTCGAGGAGCAACGCCCTGACCACCACGAGCGAACCGCCCAACACCAACGAACCGCCTGCCGTGCAAGCTCGCTACTCCTCGTTGATCGGTCTGGCCCTGCCGGTGCTGCTGGCGGCCTGCGCCACCGGCGGCGGGCCGGCGCCCGAGGAACCCGGCGCGCAGGCCGCCGTTGACGCCACGACGGCGACAGCGGCGGCGGCAGAGCCCGCCGCCGCGGTGGAGCCGCCGGCCGCGCCAGACGTCGCGGCCGCAGCCGCCGAACCGGAAGCCGCTTCATCGCCCGTCGCCGCGTACCTCGAGGACCCCGCCGCGATCACCGCCGGACGGCGCATGTTCCGCGCCGTCTGCACCGGCTACTGCCATTCGACGACACCGGGCGTCACCAAGGACGCCCCGAACCTCTTCGACTGCGACTGGGACCACGGCGACACGGACGCCGACCTGTACCGCGTGATCAACGAGGGCGTGCCGAACACGGAGATGCTCCCCTTCGAGGGGAAGATCCCCGAAGACACGATCTGGAAGGTGATCGCGTACGTGCGCTCCAACAGCCTGGACTGCGGCTGAGTCCGCCGGAGAAACGCATGCTCGAGATCCAGACGATCCCCGTCCTGAGCGACAACTACTCCTACGTGCTGCACGACACGGGGAGCGGCAAGACGGCAGTCGTCGATCCGCCAGAGACGGATCCGATCGAGGCAGCGCTTTCCGCCAGCGGTTTCGGCATCGACTGGATCGTCATCACGCACCACCACATGGACCACATCGCCGCGGTGCCCGCACTGAAGGAGAAGTACGGCTGCCAGGTGGTCGGCCCAGCCGCCGACCAGCACCGCATTCCGGGGCTCGACCTGCTGGTGCGCGAGGGCGATCGCTTCCAGCTCGGCGAAGCCGAGGCCCAGGTGTTCGACACGCCCGGTCACACGACGGGGCACATCACCTACTGGTTCGAGGACGACCGAGCGCTCTTCTGCGCCGACACCCTGTTCGCCCTGGGCTGCGGCCGGGTGTTCGAGGGCACGATGGAACAGATGTGGGAGTCGCTCGCCAAGCTGCGCGCCCTGCCCGACGACGCGATCGTCCACTGCGGCCACGAGTACACCCTCTCCAACGCCCACTTTGCCGTCACCGTCGATCCCGACAACGAGGAGTTGATGGAACGGGTCGCGGAGATCGAGGAGTTGCGGCGGGACGGCAAGCCCACCGTGCCCTCGAACCTGGGGGTCGAGAAGCGGACCAACCCCTTCCTGCGACCCGACGACGCGGGCATCCGCGCGCAGCTCGGCATGGCCGGCGCCACGAACGCCGAGGTCTTCGGCGAGATCAGGACCCGCAAGGACAACTCCTGACACCCGCCACCGCTGGATGGCCCATGGAACACCTCCCGTCTTCGTGAATGTAGGAGTCACACGCATGAACGAACAGGAAGCCGCCTGGCTGGCCCGGACGCGGGAAGAGCCGATCGACCCGGATCAGGAGATCTGCGACCCCCACCACCATCTCTGGGACTACCCGGAATCGCGGTACATGCTGGCGGAACTCCACGGCGACACCGGGGCCGGCCACAACGTGACCTCGACCGTTTTCGTCGAGTGCGCTTCCGGTTACCGGGAGGAAGGCCCCGAAGAGATGCGGGTCGTCGGCGAAACGGAGTTCGTGCTGGAAGTCGCCAAACGAAGCGACGGCGCGGGCGCTTCGATCGCCGGCATCGTTAGCCACGCGAACATGCTCCTGGGCGATGGCGCCAAGGCGGTTCTCGAAGCCCACATCGAGGCCGGCGGCGGCCGCTTCCGCGGCATCCGCCATTCCGCCGCGTACGACCCCAGCCCGGACATCCGGGTGTCCCACTCCAAACCGCCGCCGAGCATGCTGCTGCGCTCGGACTTCCGGAGCGGATTCGCCTGCCTCGGGCCACTCGACCTGAGTTTCGACGCCTGGCTCTACCACCCGCAGATCGATGAACTGACCGACCTGGCCCATGCCTTCCCGGACACGCGGATCATCCTCGATCACGTCGGCGGGCCCCTTGGCATCGGGCCGTACCGGGGCCGGCGCCGGGAGGTGGAAGCAGCCTGGCGCAAGTCGATCACCGACCTGGCGCGCTGCGAGAACGTCGTCGTCAAGCTCGGCGGCCTGCCGATGAAGATCTGCGGCTTCGGCTGGCACAAGCAGGACGCGCCGCCGTCCTCGGCCGAGACGGCGAAAGCCCACCGCCCTTACTACCTACATTGCATCGACCGCTTCGGCGTCGACCGCTGCATGTTCGAGTCGAACTTCCCTGTCGACCGCGCCGGGGGCGCCTACACGCTCCTCTGGAACTCCTTCCAGCGCATCGTGGCGGACTTCTCGGACGACGAGAAGGCGGCACTCTTCCGCGACACGGCGCGCCGCGTCTATCGCCTCGATCCCTGAACCGGAGCTTCGTCCGGGCGTCCTCATGCCACGACTGGAGAAGACGCTCGACGAGGTGCGCGCCCTGCTCGCCGACGCGGGCGTCGGTTCCGAACTGCACGGCGACGGCGGGTTCCTGTGCCACTCGGTCGCTTCCCTGGAGCAGGCCGGCCCGGACCAACTGTCCTTCGCCAAGGACGAACGGACACTGAAGGCCACGAACACCCGGGCCGGCGCGCTCGTCGTGCCGGCAGCGACGACCCGCCTGGCCGCCCACCAGATCGTCGTCGACGATCCCTTCGCCGCCTTCGTCGTCGTGCTTCAGCACATCGATCGGGAACGCCGGCGGGAGAGTGCGGGCGTGCATCCGTCGGCCGTCGTGGCCGAGAGCGTCTCCCTCGGCGCCGATGTCTCGATCGGCGCCGGCGTCACGGTGCGGGACGACGCCGCGATCGGCGACCGCACCGTGCTCCACGCGAACGCCTGCGTCGGACCACGGAGCCGTGTCGGCAGCGACTGCGTCCTGTTTCCCAACGTTGTCGTCATGGAGGACGTGACGGTCGGCGACCGGGTCGTCGTTCACGGCGGCACGGTGATCGGCTGCGACGGCTACGGCTACCTGCAGCGGGAGGGACGCCACCTCAAGATCCCCCAGGTCGGCACCGTGGCGATCGGGGACGACGTGGAGATCGGCTCCCAGGTCACGATCGACCGGGCCGCCCTCGACGCTACGGTGATCGGCCGGGGCTCCAAACTAGGCGACCTGGTCCACATCGCCCACAACACGCTCGTCGGCGAGCACTGCCTGATCCTGCCCCTGGCCAAGACGGCGGGCGGCGCCAGGCTCGGCGACGGCGTCGTCCTGGCCGGGGGCGCCGGCGCCGCCGACGGCGTTACGGTCGGCGACGGGGCAATGCTCGGCGGCAACACGATCAGCTACCGCGACGTACCGGCCGGCGCGGTCCTGTACGGCGATCCGGCCCGGCCGAAGGCGCGGCAGTTGCGCATCGAGGCGGTGTTGAACCGTCTGCCGCAGATGGAGCGCGACCTGCGCGCCCTGCTGCGGCGTATGGAACGCGGGAGCGAAACGGAGTGAGGACGACGAAGTGAGCTGGCGGCCCGAGATCGATGAACTGAGGCGCCGCCGTGAACTGGCGCGGAAGATGGGAGGCCCGGACAAGGTCGAGCGCCAGCACCATTTCGGCAAGCTGACCGTCCGCGAGCGCATCGACGCGATGATCGACGCCGGCAGCTTCCACGAGATCGGTGAGATCGCCGGCCGCGCCGAGTACGCGGAGGACGGCGAACTCGTGTCCTTCCGGCCCTCGAACTTCGTCTTCGGAGTCGGCGAGATCGACGGTCGGCCCGCAGTCGTTTCGGGCGACGATTTCACGGTGCGCGGTGGCTCTGCGGACGCTTCGATTCCCGCCAAGCGGACGCGGTCGGAAGGCCTGGCGCTCGAGATGAAGCTCCCGCACGTGCGCCTGGTCGACGGCATGGGGGGCGGCGGCTCGGTCAAGACGATCGAGATGGCGGGCCGCACCTACATACCGGAACTTCGAAGCTGGGAAGTCGTCGTGCAGCACCTGGCGGTCGCCCCATCCGTGTCCCTGGCGCTCGGTTCCGTCGCCGGGATCGGCGCCGCCCGGGTATGCACCGCCCACTACTCGGTCATCGTCCGCGACACGGCCCAGATGATGATCGCCGGCCCGGCCCTGGTCGAATGGGCGGGTGGCGGCGTGGTGCCGAAAGAAGAACTCGGACACGCCCGCATCCACACCGCAAACGGAGCGATCGACGATGCGGTGGACACTGAGGCCGAGGCGTTCGACCGCGCCCGCCGCTTCCTCTCCTACTTGCCGACCAACGTCGATCAACTGCCGCCGCGGCTTCCCGAGTCGGAGCGCGCCGACGACCCGGAGCGCCGCGATCCGGAACTGCTCGACTTCGTGCCGCGCGACCCGAAGCGCACCTACCGGATGCGCGAGCTTCTCGGGCGGATCGTGGACCGCGGCTCCTTCTTCGAGATCGGCCGCGACTGGGGGCGGTCCATCATCACCGGACTGGCGCGCCTGGACGGCTGGCCGATCGCGATCTTCGCCGAGGACGTGAATGTCTACGGTGGCGGCTGGGACGCCGACTCCTGCCGCAAGCTGTCCCGATTGATCGACCTCGCTTCGACCTTCCACCTGCCCCTGCTCCACCTGGAGGACTGCCCGGGTTTCCTGATCGGCCGCGAGTCCGAGCACACCGCGACGATCCGCTTCGGTTCCCAGGTCCTCGCGGCGCTGGGCCAGTGCACGACGCCGTTCTGCTGCGTCGTCATCCGCAAGGCGTTCGGCGTCGCCGGCGGCGCCAACCACAAGCCGGGAAGCCACCACTTCCGCTATGCGTGGCCGTCCGGCGACTGGGGCTCGCTGCCGATCGAGGGCGGCATCGAGGTCGCCTACAAGGCCGAACTCGCCGAAGCCGAGGACTACGACGCTCACCTGGACCGGATCAGGGAGCGCCTGAACCGCGTCCGTTCCCCGTTCCGGTCGGCGGAGTACTTCGAGATCGAGGAGATCATCGACCCGCGCGACACCCGGCCGATTCTCTGCCGCTGGGCCAACCTGGTCGCGGAGTCGGTGCCGGTCGGCCGGCAGGCGTTCACCTACCGGCCCTGAAAGGGAGGCATAGACTAGGACGCCCTGCCCCGGGGCGAACCACCGTGCGCAGCCGCGTCCTCATCCGAGCCTTCCTCATCGCCGCCGCCGCGCTGCTCCTCGCCGGCGGCACGGCATCGGCGGCCAAGAAGAAGCGGCCGCCCTGCCAGGACGGCCGCCAGCCCGCGGTCGAGAGCCTGCCGTCCCAGCACCGGCAATGGACCGAGGAAGTCGCCCTGCTGCTCAGCGACGAGGAGATCCACTCCTTCCTCTGCCTGTCCCAGGACTACCAGCGGGACGCCTTCATCGCCGAGTTCTGGAAAGCGCGGGATCCCTACCCGGACACGGCGCGCAACGAGTTCCGGGAGCACTGGAGCGAGCGACTGGCCATGGTCCGCCAGTTGTTCGAGAACACGGACGACGAGCGGGCGCGCTACTACCTGCTGAACGGGCCGCCCGGCGTCCACGTGGAGATCTGCCCCAGGCGCTCGGCGACGAGCATCGAGGCCTGGTTCTACGGTTTCGAGGACTTGAGCCAGGTAATGGGCTCGATCTTCTCCCGCCGGCTCCGGCACGACCAATACGCGGTCATCTTCTACCGGCGGCTTGGCGTCGGCCCCTGGCGGGCGTGGTACCCGAGCGAGGAACTCAGCATCTCGGCCCTCCAGCCGGGCGGCCGGCTCGACCTGCCGGGAGCTGGAATCGGCGGTCTCCGCAGGGAGGACCTCGGCGCCGGCTGCAAGGAGGAGGAACTCGGCTACGCCCTCCAGATCATCCAGATCCTGAACGACTGGGGCGGCATGCTCGGCTTCTTCTACGAGCGGATGATCGGCGAGAAACTGGAACCAATCGAAGCGCCGTCCGACGAGTGGCTGCGCACGTTCGAGTCCTACTCGACCGACCTGCCCTCGGGCGCGCCGGAACTGGCCGCCGCGCTCGACGTCTCCTTTCCCGGCCGCAAGGAGAGCCGGACCGTGGTCCAGACCCTGGTTCAGGTCGAGCCGGAAGGCGCCGCCCTCGCCGACCTCGCCGGCGCCCGCTCCTACGCCTTCGAGCTGATCGGAGAGGTCCTGCGGGCGGACGCGGACACCGGCGCCGACCGCCTGTTCGAGAGTTTCCGCTACCGCTTCGAGTTCCCGGTCGAAGGCGACGAGGCGTCACGCGAAACGCAGCCGGCCATGCCCCTCGTCGCCCAGCGCTACCTGCGGCCCGGCGACTACAAACTGATCCTGCGCGTCGACGACCTGAACGGGGACGCGGTCTGGCGTCACGCCGAACCGCTCGAGGTGCCGAGGGTCGAAGCGGCCGCGGGCTGGACGGAGGCCGACCTGGAACCGATCTTCGCCGAAGCGAACCGTTCGCTGGCCTCCGGCGAGCCGACGATCCGGATCATCCCGCCGGGCGGCGAACTCGTGTCCGGCTACCTGCGCTTCGACACGGCGGTCACCGGCCCGGTCGACAAGGTCCGCTTCACCCTGGACGACAAGGACCTGTTCACGACCAAGCGGGCGCCCTACAGCGTCGACGTCCGACTGGGCGAGCTCCCCCGCAGCCAGATGCTGCGCGCGATCGCCTTGGACCTCGAAGGCAACCAGATCGCCAGCGATTCCTTTCTCATCAACGGCTCGCCGCACCGTTTCGACGTCCGGATCATCGAGCCGATTCCCGGCAACCAGTACAGCAACAGCGTTCGCCTGCGCGCGCAGGTGACAGTCCCCGAAGGCCGCAGCCTGGAGGAACTCCAGGTCTTCCGCAACGCCGACCAGGTGGCGACGCTCTACGAGGAGCCCTTCACCGTCCCGGTCGAGCTTCCAGACGGACGGGAACTCACAATCATCCGGATCGTGGGCAAGCTGCTCGACGCCGAAGGGCCGGCGGCCTTCGTCGAGGACACGGCGATCATCAACGGACCGGCGACCCTCGAAGAAGTCCAGGTCGACTTCGTCGAGCTCTACACGACGGTCGACGACCGCGACCGGCGGCCGCTGCTCGACCTGGGCCAGAACGCCTTTCAGGTGCTGGAGGACGGCGTGGCCCAGGAGATCCTGCGCTTCGAGCGCGTCGACGACACGCCGCTCGTGGGCACCATCCTGCTCGATGTCTCGGCCTCGATGGAGGAACGGCTCGCGGAATCCGTCAAGGCGGCCGCAGACTTCTTCCAGCAGGTGATCACCGAGCGCGACGAACTCTCCATCGTCACGTTCAACGACCGGCCGCACCTCGCATCGCCCTTCACCCGCGACCGGATCGAGTTCGCGAAGGGCCTGATGGGGCTCCGCGCCGAACGCGGCACGGCGCTCTACGACAGCCTCATCTTCACGCTGTACCACCTGAACGGACTGCCCGGCCAGCGCGCCGTGCTGCTGCTCTCCGACGGCGTCGACGAACACAGCCGCTACGACCTCGACGACGCGCTGGAGTACGCCCGCCGCTCGGAGGCCGCCATCTACGCGATCGGGCTGGCGCTGCCGAAGAAGGCGAAGGAGAGCCCGAAGAAGGTGCTGGAGCAGTTGGCGCTGGAGACCGGCGGCCGCGCCTTCTTCGTGGAGAACACCAGCGAACTCGCCGCCGTCTACGATCAGATCGGCCTCGAGTTGCGCTCGAAGTACTTCCTCGCCTACCAGTCCTCGAGCACCGCGCCCTCCGATGCCTTCCGGCGGGTGGAGGTCGTCGTCGACCAGCGAGGCGCCAGGGCGCGGACGATTCGCGGCTACTACCCGTAGTGTCGGAGCGGACACGCTGCGGGTGGGTCAACGAGGATCCTCTCTACCTCGTCTACCACGACGAGGAATGGGGCGTTCCGGTCCGCGACGACCGGAAGCTCTTCGAGATGCTCGTGCTCGAGGGCGCTCAGGCGGGTCTGAGCTGGTACACGATCCTCAAGAAGCGCGAGGCGTACCGGCGCGCGTTCGACGGATTTGATCCGGAACGCGTCGCGCGCTACGACGAGCAGAAGGTCGCATCGCTCCTGCAGGATCCGGGAATCGTGCGCAACCGCCTCAAGGTACGGGCAGCGGTCGGCAACGCACAGGCGTGGCTGGACCTGTGGGAGGCGGGCGTGGATCCCCAGGCTTTCCTGTGGGATTTCAGCGCCGGGGCGCCCGTCGTCAACGACTGGCAGCGGCTCGAGGAGATTCCCGCCTCGACCCCGGCCTCCGAGGCCATGAGCAAGGCGCTCAAGGCGCGCGGCTTCCGCTTCGTCGGTCCGACGATCTGCTACGCCTTCATGCAGGCTGTGGGCATGGTCAACGACCACACGACGAGGTGCTTTCGGTGGAAGGAATGCAGGGCGCTGGCGGAAGAACCTCGCTGAGCGTGCGGGCAGCCCTGGGCGCGGCGCTGGCCCTGTCCGTGGCTGCTGCCGCCCACGCCGGCGAATGGCCGCAGTTCCGGGGTCCGACCGGACAGGGGCACGCGCCGGACGCGTCGGTCCCGCTCGCCTGGAGTGAGACGGAGAACATCGCCTGGAAGACGGCGGTCCCCGGTCGCGGATGGTCGTCGCCGGTGATCGGCGGCGGCCTGGTCTGGCTGACGACCGCAGTCACCGACCGCGAAACCGGAACGTCGCTGCGGTTGCTCGCCTACGACACCAGCAGCGGCGGCGTGGCGATGGACGTCGAGGTCCTCGCCATCTCCGACACGACCCTCCTCAACCAGAAGAACAGCTTCGCTTCGCCGACGCCGGTGATCGACCCGGGCGACGAGCGCGTCTTCGTCCACTTCGGTGCCCAGGGCACCGCGGCAGTTGCCACGGGTGGCGAGTCGGCCGGCGAAGTTCTCTGGCGAACTCGTTTCCCCTACACGTCACAGCACGGCAACGGCGGTTCGCCCATCCTTCACGAGGGTTTGCTGATCGTGAGCATCGACGGCTACGACACCGCCTTCCTGGTCGCCGTGGACGCCGAAACCGGTGAGGAGCGTTGGCGGTCCGTGCGGCCGGCGCCGATCTCGCAGGCCTACTCCACGCCGCTCGCGATCGAACTCGCGAACACGGAGCAGATCGTCAATGTGAGCGCCTTCCGCGCCTCCGCGCACGAGCCCGCGACCGGCAACGAGATCTGGCGAGTCGAGTACCCCGGCGGCTTCTCCAACGTCTCCCGACCGGTCTACGGTCACGGGCTCGTCTACCTCTCGACCGGCTTCAACGAGCCGGTCCTGCTTGCCGTGCGACCGACCGGCAAAGGCGACGTCACGGAATCGGAGGTCGCCTGGCGGCTCCGCCGGGGCGCTCCGCTCACCGTGTCGCCGATCCTCGTCGGCGACGAACTCTTCACGGTGACCGACACCGGAGTCGCCACCTGCATCGATGCTCTCACGGGCGAGATTCGCTGGCAGCACCGGCTCGGCGGCAACCACTCGGCCTCGCCGATCCATGCCGGCGGCAGGATCTACTTTCAGAACGAAGAGGGCGGCACGACCGTCATCGCGCCCGGCCCCAGGTTCGAGCAGTTGGCCCGCAACGAACTCGACGGCTCGACCCTTGCCTCGATCGCGGTAGCCGACGGTGCCTTCTTCATCCGTACCGGCAGGCACCTGTATCGGATCGAAGAGTCGCGCTAGCACGTCAGAAACGGCAACCCGAAGTGCTCGGAGAGCGTCTACGATTCCGGGAACCGAAAGGAGCGTCCCCATGGTCACAGTCCGCATTCCCCGGATCGTAGAGACAGCCTTGCCTGTCGCCATCGCGTCAGCGCTTGCTGTCGTGACGCCGCTTACCGCCCAGACGGCTGAGGCCTCCGGTCACTGGGAAGGTTCGATCGAGGCGCCCACGGGGCCGCTAGTCGTCATGGTCGACCTGGCCGAGACCGACGGCGCCTGGTCGGGCACGATCGACATCCCGGCTCAGGGTGCTGTCGACCTGCCGCTCAGCGACGTCGCCGTGGAGAGCGAGAGCGTCCGCTTCACGATCAACGGGGTCCCCGGCGAACCGACTTTCGAGGGCACGCTTTCCGGCGGTGAAATCACGGGCGAGTTCCGCCAGGGGCCGGCCCGGCTCCCGTTCAAGCTTGGCCGCGACGCCGTCGAAGTCGAAGCGCCCTCGCGTCCGCAGGAACCGAAGCCGCCCTTCCCCTACGACGCCGAGGAAGTCGAGTACACGAACGGCGACGTGAAGATCGCCGGCACGCTGACCCTGCCGCCCGGCGAGGGCAAGGTCCCGGCAGCGCTCCTGATCTCCGGCAGCGGCGCCCTGAACCGCGATCTCGAACTCGCCGGCCACAAGCCCTTCCTCGTGCTCGCAGACCATCTGACCCGGCTCGGCATCGCGGTGCTTCGCGTCGACGATCGCGGCGTCGGCGGTTCCACCGGCAGCACGTGGCAATCGACGTCCAGGGACAAGGCGAACGATGTTCTGACCGGCGTGCGTTTCCTGCGCGGCCACGACCGGATCCACCCGGAACGGGTCGGCCTGATCGGCATCTCCGAAGGCGGTCTCGTCGCTCCGCTGGCACTCAACCGGGTCGAGCCGGGCACGATCGCGTACGCCGTGCTACTGGCAGGGCCGGGAGTGCCCGGCGGCGATCTGTTGCGCCAGCAGCTCCGGCGAATCGCGGCGGCGAACGGCGCCCCAGCGCAGATGATCGAGGAACTGGCTGCGCTTCAGGATAGGGCGCTCGAGATCATCGGCTCCGGGATGCCGCCACAGGAGGCGGAAGCCGCCCTGCGGGAGGTCGTCGTCGAGCAACTGGCCGCATCGCCCGAGACGGCGCAACTGAGCGGCGAGGCCCTGGAAACCGCCGTGTCCGCCGCGGTCGAGTCGAACCTCAGTCCCTGGTTCCGGTTCTTCATCCGTTACGACCCGCGGCCTGCCCTGGGAGGACTCGCGGTGCCGACACTGGCCCTGTTCGGCGGCAAGGACACCCAGGTCGACGCCAATCAGAATCAGTCCGCCATGGAGGCTGCGCTCGCCGCGTCCGGCAACCAGGACGTCACGATTCGCCGCTTTGCCGACATGAACCACCTGTTCCAGACCGCGCGCACCGGTTCCCCCGCCGAGTACGCGCAGATCGAAGAGACGATGGCGCCGGAAGTTCTCGGTCTGATCGGAAGCTGGATCGCCGAGCGGTTCGTGGACTGACCGGCCGGCCGGTCGAATAGACTCCCCGTCCGTCGGCCCGACCGGGCGGCCGGCAGTGCCCCATGGCGACGAGGGGGCGGGCAAGATGCCGAAGATCACCTACATCGACCAGGACGGCGGCTCGCGCGTGGTCGAGGCGCCGATCGGGGACTCCGTCATGGAGTGCGCGGTCGACAACAACGTCGACGGCATCGTCGCGGCCTGCGGCGGCAACTGCTCCTGCAGCACCTGCCACGTCTACATCGACGAGGCCTGGGTCGAGGCGGTCGGCCCCCGCCACGACGAGGAGGAGTTCACGCTCGAGTACGGCATCGACGTGCGACCCACGAGCCGCCTGAGCTGCCAAATCCGAGTGACCGAGGAACTGGACGGCCTGGTCGTCCACCTGCCCGCCGAACAGGCGGAGTAGAGCCGCCCCCAAAGAGAGGAATCACGCCATGACACTCGAACTCACGTTCCTCGGCCACTCCGGCTTCCTGATGAGCGACGGCAACCACACGCTCGCGGTCGATCCCTTTCTCACCGGCAACCCGGTGGCGACGATGGCGGCCGGAGACGTGAAGTGCGACGCCATCGCCCTGACCCACGGCCACGCGGACCACTTCGGCGACACCCTGGCGATCGCCCGGGCCAACAACGCCAACGTGATCGCAGCGTTCGAGATGTGCAACTACCTGCAGGAACAAGGGCACGACAACGTGAATCCCGGCAACCCGGGCGGTCGGATCGACACGGAGTTCGGCTGGGTCGCGTTCACCCACGCCTTCCATTCGTCGTCGTACGAAGGCCGCTACATGGGGATGCCGTGCGGACTCGTCGTCCACATGGGCGGAAAGACCGTCTACCACTGCGGCGACACGGGGCTCTTCGGCGACATGAAGCTGATCGGCGAGATCTACAGGCCGGACGCCGCCTGCGTACCGATCGGCGACCGCTTCACGATGGGTCCGGAACTGGCAACGAAGGCGGCCGAACTGGTCGGTGCACCGGTAGCGATCCCGATCCACTACAACACGTGGCCCCCGATCGCGCAGGACCCGGCCGCTTTCGCCCCGGCCGGCGTCGAGGTCAAGGTCATGGCGTCGGGCGATACGCTCGCCATCTGACGGCGCCGTCACGCGCCCGCCGGATCGCGATCCCGCGAAACAAGCGCCGCGGCGTTGCGTAACAGCAACCTGACAGCCAATGCTCGTGTTCGACCATGTCAGCAAGTGCTTCGGCGACCTGCGCGCGGTCGACGACCTGTCGTTCGAACTGGAGGCCGGCGAAGTGTTCGGGCTGCTGGGGCCGAACGGCGCCGGCAAGACGACGGCCATCAACATGGCGGTCGGTCTGCTCGAGCCGGACGAAGGGGTCGTCCGTTTCGCGGACGAGGCCTTCGACCGGAACCCCCGCGACGCGGAGAATCGGAGATCGCTGGGCCTGGCGCCGCAGTCCATCGCTCTTTATGAGCAGATCAGCGGCGCCGACAACCTGCGTTTCTTCGGCCGGCTGCACGGTCTCCGGGGATCCGACCTGGAAGAGCGGGTCGCCGCCTGCCTCGACTTCGCCGACCTTGTGGACGTCGGGAAGAAGGTGGTCTCCAAGTACTCCGGCGGCATGCAGCGGCGACTCAACCTGGCAGTCGCGATCATCCACGACCCGGAACTCGTGCTGCTCGATGAGCCGACCGTCGGCGTGGATCCCCAATCGAGGAACGCGATCTTCGAGCGCGTCGAACAGCTCCGGGACGAAGGTAAACAGGTCGTCTACACGACCCACTACATGGAGGAGGCCCAGCGTCTCTGCGACCGGGTCGCGATTCTCGACCGGGGCCGGTTGATGGCGCTCGACACGGTGCCGGCACTGATCACGGCCCATGGCGGTCCCGGCAACCTGGTGGTCCGGACCGGCGACGGCGAGTCACGCCACGAGACGACCGATCCGCTCGGAACGCTCGCCGAACTCCAGGCCAGGCAGGCGGTGGATCACTTCCAGTACCTCCCGCCGGATCTGGAAACGGTCTTTCTCAACCTCACCGGCAGGGCGCTGCGGGACTAGGCCCGCCAGGAGCACAACGTGAACAAGATCGTCGCCATGGCCGCGAAGGACATCCACATCCTCTTCCGCGACAAGCTGGGCTTCTTCTTCACGATCTTCTTCCCGTTGATGATGGCGATCTTCTTCGGCGCCATGTTCGCCGGCCTTAGCCGCGGACCGGCGAGCATTCCGATCGCCCTCGTCGACGCGGACAGGACCGCCGGTTCAGCACGCTTCGTCGGGCGGCTCGAGGCCGCCGGCGGACTCGCCATCGAGCGGATTCCAGGCGACCAGGCGCTGGAACAGGTGCGCCGGGGCCAGACCGCCGTCCTGGTCACCTTGAGGCCCGGGTTCGGGGCCGCCCTGGACAATCCCTTCGTGGCGACACCCGAAGTCGAGATGAGCGTCGATCCAACGCAGTTCGCCGCCGCCGGGATGGTCCGCGGCGTCCTGCTCGAAGCGGCCGGAGCCGAACTGCAGGCGTTCATGAGCGATCCGTCCCGCATGTCCGTAACGAACGAGCAGAACCGGCGCCTGATCGAGGAGTTCAGCCCTCCCTCGGAGGCCCGTGACGACCTCCTGAACGTTCTCGACCAGATCCCGCGCATTCCGGTGCTGATCGACGAAGCCGGGCTGGGCTCGGTCACCACGGGCGCGACCGGCGGATTCGGCCCTCCACTCGAGATCGAACAGACCCAGGTCCAGGCGCAGAGACGTGGACCCACCAACTCCTACGCCACCTCCTTCGCGCAGGCCATGCTCTGGACCCTGATCGGCGGTTCCGTGTCCTTCAGCATGTCGATCGCGATCGAACGGAGCCGAGGCACGCTGATGCGGCTGCTGGTGGCACCGATCACGGCCCGTCAACTCCTGGCCGCCAAAGGGCTGGCCTGCCTCGGCGCGACCCTGTTCACCAGTTCTGCCCTGATTACGCTCGGCATCACCGTGTTCGGCGTGACGCCCACTTCCTATCCGCTTCTCGCTCTGGCCCTTCTCTGCGGTTCGATCTGCTTCTGCGGCATCATGATGGTCCTCAGCGTCATCGGTCGCACGGAACAGGCGGCCGCCGGAGTCGGATGGGGCATCGCGCTCCCCTTCACCATGCTCGGCGGCGGCATGGTGCCCCTGTTCCTGATGCCGGAGTGGATGCAGACCCTCGGCAACATCAGCCCGATGAAGTGGACGCTCATAGCGTACGAGGGCGCGATCTGGCGCGGCTTCACGCTGAGCGAGATGCTGTTGCCCTGCGCCGTTCTGGTGGCCATCGGGGTCCTCGCCTTTTCGATCGGCGCCACGCGCCTGCGCTGGGACACGGGCTGAGCTCTTGGCCGGCCCCCTGCTCGTCATCGGCTCGGTCAACTACGACCTCATCTTCAGGCATCCGAGGCTGCCCCGGCAGGGCGAGACGATCACAGGCGCCGAACTGTTCGAATCCTGCGGCGGCAAGGGCGCCAACCAGGCGGTGGCGACGGTCCGGTGCCGCGGCGCGCTCGGCCACGCCGCACCGCCCGTTCTCTTCGGTGGCGCGGTCGGCAACGACGCCCACTTCGCGGCCCAACGGCGGACCTTTGAGGAAGACGGAATCGACACCCGCTATCTCCTCGTCCTCGACGACTGCCACACGGGTCTCTCAGTCGTCTGGGTCGAGGCCGCCACCGGCGACAACCGGATCATGAACTCCCCGGGGGCGAACAGCCGGCTGACCGCGGACGCGCTGGCGGCGGCGCCGATCGAGGAGGCGGGGCTGCTGCTGATCCAGAACGAAACCCCGGCAGACGGTGTCCGGAGCGCCGTCGAACGCGCTCACGGTGCCGGCGTGCCGGTGATCTGGAACCCGGCGCCCATCGACGAGGCGAGCGATCCGGCGCTCGATCCCCGGCACGTCGACTGGGTCACACCGAACGAAGTGGAGTGCGGGGTACTGTTGGGCCGGACCGGCGAGCGGATCGATGCCGACAGCGCCGCCGACGCCGCGGCCGAGTTGCTCAGGCTCGGCTACCGCGGCGCGATCCTGACCCTGGGCCCGGCCGGCGTCCTGGTCGCAAAGCCGGAGTCACCGCCGGAGTTGATCCCCGCACCGCAGGTCGACGCGGTCGACACGACCGGCGCCGGCGACGCCTTCAACGGCGCTTTCGCCGCCGGCCTGCTTGCCACCTCGGACAGCCGGCAGGCCGCGGCCTTCGGCGTCCGCTACGCCAGCGACTCCGTGACCAGGCACGGCACGCAGACCTCCTTCGCTCGCTGGTAGCGTCGCCGCGTGGCCGGCCACGGATCCTCCACCAAGCTCGCCCTGCTCGGCGGCACTCCGGTCCGCGACAAGGCGTGGCCTCAATGGCCGGCACGCGGCGCCGAAGAAGAGCGGGCCCTGATCGCGGCGCTCCGGGACGGCGACTGGGGCGGATTCCCGCTGCCGAACGAGCGCGCGGCCGCCTTCGCCGCCGCCTTCGCCGAACGCCACGACTGCGAACACGCCCTGTGCGTGGCGAACGGCACGGTCTCGCTCGAAGTCGCGCTGCAGGCGATGGGCGTCGAACCGGGCGCCGAGGTCATCGTTCCGGCCTACACCTTCGAGGCGACCGCCTCGGCCGCCCTGTTCGCGGGCTGCGTACCTGTGTTCGCCGACATCGACCCGGAAACCTGGTGCCTCGATGTGGAGTCGGCGGCGGCACTGGTGACCGAGCGCACCCAGGCAATCGTCCCGGTGCACCTGGCGATGACCGTGGCCGACCTGGACGCGATCGGCTCGCTCGCCGGGAAGCATGGACTGGCAGTGCTCGAGGACTGCGCCCACGCTCACGGCGCCCGCTGGCGCGGTCGCGGCGTCGGTTCCTGGGGCGATGCCGGCTCCTTCAGCTTCCAGACCTCGAAGCTGATGACGGCCGGCGAGGGCGGCATCGTGACGACCTCGGACGATGCGATTCTCGACCGCCTCCACGCCCTGGTGAACTGCGGCCGCCAGCGCCCCGAAGCCGCACAGCACGCCGCGGTCGTCGGCCACAACTACCGGCTGACTGACCTGCAGGCTGCAATCCTCGAAGTCCAGCTCGCGCGGCTCGACCACCAGCACGACACCCGCGCCGCCAACGCCCGGCGCCTGCAAGCCGCGATCGAGGACATCGACGGTCTCACCAATCTCCGGATCGACGACCGGGTGACGACCCAGGCCATCTACCAGTTCGTCTTCCGCTTCGACGGCGACGCGTTTGCCGGCATCGACCGGGACGTCTTCGTCGCGGCCCTCGAAGCCGAAGGCGTGCCGGCCGACGGCCGTTTCTACGAGTCACTGCCCGTGAGCGAACTTCTTCGCCCGGACCCGACCCGCTACCCGACGTGGAGCGCGGCGCTGGCGGCCGCGCCGGCAGCGGACTGTCCGAACGCCGAGCGCGCCGCCTACCGGGAGTCCGTCTGGCTGCCCCACCAGTTCCTGCTCGGCACGGCGGCCGAAGTCGACGACATCGTCGCGGCCGTGCTCAAGGTACAGCACAGCGCTGGCGACCTTGCCGGACTCGAAGGCGTGGAAGTCGACCGGCTTCGGCAAGCGAGATCAGCTCGCTAACCGATCTTCCGGCGCCGTGCGCCTCG
This sequence comes from Holophagales bacterium, assembly GCA_009836625.1. Classification (GTDB taxonomy): domain Bacteria; phylum Acidobacteriota; class Thermoanaerobaculia; order Multivoradales; family Multivoraceae; genus Multivorans. Next base: position 603,702 of record VXVC01000012.1, on the reverse strand, counting down.
GCTGATCTAAGCCCAGATCAGCGTGCCGGTGCTCTGACCGAACGAGTCCGTCTCCACGCCCATCGACTGGAGCAGGGTCACGTACAGATTGCAGAGCGGCGCGTTGTGCCTGCCTTCGTGGACGATGTGCTGGCCGTGGCCGAAGCCTCCGCCCGCCACCAGGATCGGCAGATCCTTCGGTTCGTGGGAGTTCGCGTTGCCGAGGTTGCTGCCGAACAGCACCGCCGTGTTGTCGAGCAGCGAGCCGTTGCCATCGCTGCGTTCGCCCAGATCGACCAGCAGATCGTCGAAGCTCTCGACGATCTCGGTCTCGATCTTCTTGAGCTGCGCGATCTTCGCCGGATCCTGGCCATGATGGGACAGGCTGTGCTGGTCGAAGTTGACGCCCGGCACGTCGATCACCACGCCGTGATCCTGGATCATCAGGCTGACGACCCGTGACGAGTCGGTCTCCAGGATCAGCGGGATCATCCGGAACATCAGCTTGATCCGACCGATCAGGTCGGAGCGCGACGGGATGTCGACGGGCGGTTCCGCGTCGACAACCGGCTTCGGCTTCTGCTGCCAGGCCTTGACCTCGGCCAGGTCGAGTTCGGCAGTCCGCACCGCGTTGAAGTAGGAGTCCAGCTTCACCTGATCGGCCATGCTTACCCGGCGGCGGAGTGCCGAAGTCTGCGACTTGAGCCGGTCCAGGATGCTGCCTCCGTCGTTCAGGCTCTGTTTCTCGCGTTCGACTTCCTCAGGCGTCCCCTGCAGGAACAACTGGCGGAACAGGTTCGCCGGACTCGTCTCCGCCGGCACCATGGCCCCGCTGCTGGTGTAGGACTGGCTCTGCGGCGACGCCGTGCCCAGCACCACGGACGGGAACCGGGTCGTGTACCCGAGATGGTTCGCGACCACCTGGTCCATCGAGATCGTGTTTCGGAAGCCGTCCAGGCCGGGCCGCCGGGCCGCCGTCAGGAACGTGATCTCCGAGTTGTGCGGCTGCCGGCCCGTCTGCTCCTCGTGCGAGAACCCCGTGAACAGGGTGAAGTTCTGCCGGTGCTTCTCGAGAAGGGAGAGGTACTCCGTGGTCTCCCAGGCCGCACCGGCTGCCTCCGGGAACCAGGCCTCCTTGTAGAGGCCGAGCGTGTTGCAGATGTTGACCATCCGCCTGGGACCGGCGGCGGCGGCATGGACCAGCCTCGGGGTCATCGACTCGAGCATCGGTAGCGCGAGAGCGACGCCCGAGGCGCGCAGGAAGGTACGGCGGTCCAGAGGTTGGGTCAGGTTCATCGCTACCTCGTCCTGAAGAGGTCGCTGTTGGTGACCTCGTGGATCATCGTCCTGAACGGATATCCGCCGTCCCTCAGCTTCGCCACGATCCGCTCCACGCCGTCCCGGTCCGCGAACTCGACCTCGGCGCCGGTCGAGTAGACGAGGAGTTGGGACACCATGTGGCGGGCCACCTGCTCCACATCCCTCTTGAGCAACCTCTTGTACTCCTCGATCCCGGCGAAGGGCTCGCCGTCGGCCGTGATGCCGGTGGCGTCGACCGGGGGCCCCTGCTTGTACGGCATCGGATAGGTGTAGCCTTCCGGAGTCGTTCCTTCACCGCCTGCCGCGCGGTAGTGCGTGCGGAGGCCGCCGATCACATCGAAAGACTCGAGGGCGAAGCCCGGCGGGTCGATCACCCGGTGGCAACTGTTGCAGACGGGCTCGTTGCGGTGCTTCGCCAACTGCTCACGGACCGTGGTGGCGCCGCGCGTGTCCGGCTCGAGGGCCTCGACACTCTCGGGCGGCGGCGGCGCCGGCTGACCGAGCAGGTTCGCCAGCACAAAGTTGCCGCGGGGTATCGGCGAGGTGATCGTGCCGTTGGCCGTGATCTTGTGGATGCTCGCCTGGGTAATCAGCCCGCCGCGGACGCTGTCCGGCGGCAGCGTGACCTTGCGCATGAACTGTCCCTCGATTCCCGGAATACCGTAGTGCTCGGCCAACCGCCTGTTGACGAACGTGAAGTCGGCGTCGATCAGGCTGCCAACGCTGTGGTCCCCGGCGATCAGTTCGGCCAGGAACATCCGCGTCTCCTGGGCCATCGCCTGCCCCAGTCGGTCGTCGTACTCGGGATAGAGGCCGGAGTCCGGGTTCGTCGCCTTCATTTCGTAGAGCCGGAAGGCCTGGCCCGCGAAGTCCTTGACGAACCGCTCCGACCTGGGATCGTCGAGCAACCGCTCGACCTGAGCCGCCAAGACCTCCGGGTCGGACAAGCTGCCGTCGTCCGCACTGGCAAGCAGCGCATCGTCCGGCAGGCTGCGCCACAGGAAGTAGGAGAGCCGGGACGCCAGCGCGTGGTCGTCCAGTCGACCCGGATCGCCAGTCTGAAACAGGAAGGGCGGCGCGCTCAGGATGGCGCGGAGCGGTATACGCACGGCTTCGATGAACGGCCGGCCGTCCTCCAGGAGCGACTGAGCGAGACTCGCGTAGGCCTCGAGCTCATCCTCGGCGAGCGGGCGCCGGAAAGCCCGCGGCCCGAACGCGGCAACGATGTCGACCACGTGCTCGTACGGCGTCTTCGTGAGGACGACGTCGCCCGCGTCGTCGAAGTCCAGACCGACCAGCAGCTTCCGGGCGCTCGGCGGCGGCCAGTCTTCGAACAGCGGACCCTCGATCGTCAGCGACCGGAGCGCGATCCCCTCGCCCTTGTAGTTCTCGACGTTCTTGTCCGGAGGGTAGTAGTCGAAGTACTCGCCGGGCGGAGGGTCCGCCTCGGCGATCGACGGGGCGAGGAGGTCGCCCGGCCGGAGGAAGGTCTCGAACTGCATCGTCCGCGGTTGTGTGCCGACCAGATCGTAGGAAGCGATCAGTTCGTCGAGCGACGCAGCGGCGCCACCATGCTTCGACCCCCGGTAGACGGTCAGCGTCAGCGGACCTTGAGGCTGGTACGCCCAGCCCTCGATCGTGGCGCGATAGAGGCCGGCGTAGGGCACGTGGTAGTCCTCGGTCTCACTGTGCATGAGATACGTCGAGCCGCCGTCGACGAACATGACCGCGGCGTCGTCCAGCATCTTGGTGATCCCGCCGCCCAGGATCTCCGCCTTGCTCATGAACGTGAGGTACTGCGAGTCGCCGTAGGCGATCTCCCGCCGGCCCGTAGACGGCCGCGGCCCGATCTTGAGGGCCTCGTCGAGCGCCCGATCCGCCACCTCGAGATAGCTGCGGACATGCAGGGGCGACATGCTCTGGTTCGCAGCCACGGTGTCGAAACCGCCCGAGTCAGCTTCGGCAGGCAGGCTCCGGCTCAGTTCCATCGCCACCGCTTCGTCGATCTGGAGCAGATCCTGGATCGTGTACGCGTATTCGAGCCGGGTCAGGCGCCGCAGCGGCACGCGCTGGCCTCCGCGGGCAGCCAGATTGGCCTCCACCAAAGCGCCCTTGAGCGACGCCAGCGCCGCCTCGATCAACTCCGCCTCGGGCTTCGGCGCCTCGGGCGGTGGCATCTCACCGTTCTTCAGCCGGTCGTGAATGCGCTGCCAGGTGCGAAACGTCCTCGCGTCCGTCAGGTCATGACTCAGGCGGGTGATGCTGAGGGGCGTCGCGGTGCGGTTTCCGTGGCAGCGGATGCAGGAACGGTCGACGAGCGGCGCCACACCCTCGAAGAATCCGGCCGTTTGCGAGGTCTCCTGGGCTGCGACGGCCGGCACGAGCAGAGCGAACGGCAGCAAGGCGACCGCAATGCGATTCTGCTTCATCCCTTTCCCTTTCGGACGCCGCCCACCGGGGCTGGCTGGAACCTGCCTCAGAAAGTTGTAACACCCTACCACTTTGCGCCGCTTCAGCCGCTGCCCTCAAGCGGCAGCACCGTGCCGACGTGGTCCCGGATCCACCTGGCGTCGAACCACTCCAGGGGATTCACCGGCAGGCCGCCGAGCAGAACGGCGAAGTGGAGATGATCGCCTCCGGCGAGGCCGGTCTGGCCGCTGAGTCCCAGGCGCTCGCCGGCCTCGACTTCCTGACCCACCTCGACGTCGATCCGGGACAGGTGCGAGTACAGCGTCTGCAGACCGTAGCCGTGATCGACGATCACCGTGTTGCCATAAATGCCGAAGTACTCCGCCAGCCCGACGACACCCGAGTTGGCGGCCGGCACGTCGTCCTGGATCCGCGACGCGAGATCGAAGCCGAGATGATCCTGCGTGTCGACGACGCGGCCGTCGTACAGGTATTGCCGGCGGGTCGCGAACTGGTCCATGACCTGCGTGTTCCGCATCTGTCGGAACGGTCCCCTCCAGAGCTGACGCGGCGCCGAGTCGGCCGCGATCTCGACCATGCGTTCGGCGTTCATCCGCCGCAGCTCGCCGTTCAGCATGAGGTAGTTGTCGAGCAGGCTGCCCCGGTCTTCGAGTTCCGGCGTGTGGGACATGATCGCCGGGACCACGCGCGCCATGAACCCGTCGCTGAGCCGGATGGTCGAGGACCGGAGCGGCGACGGCTCCACCTCGCCGAGGAACCGCACGTTCGCCTCGTTGCCGAGTTCATCGCGTGCGACCAGCCGGAAGGGCGATGGATCGGCACTGTCGTAGGGAACGCCAAAGAGCGCGAACCGCTCCTGGGGGTCCCCGCCGGGAAGCGGATGGCCCGGGAACCGGTACGGTCCGACCTCGACTCCACTCTCCACCGCGCTGTCGCCGACGAGATAACGCAGGACGCCACTGCCCGACTGGGTGGGCGCCGCCGTCACCCGCACCGAGTTCAGCTCCGGCGGGCGGAATCGGACCGGCAGCGTGAGTTCGGCCACTCTGGGCCTGGGCCGGCGCAGCAGGGTCCCGGGGCGATCGACCGTGACCCTCACCGTGGCCTCGCCCTCGACCAGGCCCGGCGTCGACTCCCGGCCCACTACGACCTCGAGCGTCGCCTCGGCGACCGTCTCGCCACCGAGTGAAAACGGTCCGGGCGGCCGGTGAGTCCTCTCTTCGAGCAACACCGGCTCCCCGCCCTGAATCAGTTCCACCCGGATCGAACCGAGACCGCGGCCGCCGGCCTCCGCCGCGGAGGTCACGACCGTCCTCGGGCCGATCCCGGGCAGGTCGGACCTGATCGTCACGACGGGCTCCGGTCCGATGCGCAGCCACAGCACCGCACCGACGGCAACCAGGACCGCAACGAGGATCGCTGCGATCGCCGCCCAGGGCAGCCGGCGACGCCGGCGCGGCTCCAGGCGAACGGCTTCCCTTCCCGTAAGCGCCAAGACTCCGTGGCCCGTCAGCCGACCTGAAGCAACTCGACCCAGTTGCCGTCCGGATCCTCGATCATCGAGATCTTGATGCCGGGACGGATCTCCCGCGGCGAGATGACGACCTTGCGGCCCGCTTCCTCCGCCTGGGCCGTGACCTCGTCCAGGTTCGAGACCGACAAGGTCCAGTACCGGTAGCCCGTTGCTCCTCCGATGCCTCCCGGCGGCGCCGCGGCGTCCGGCTGTCTCGACAGCGACACCAGCTTGATCAGGCTCGTGCCGCAGAGCAGGCGGTGCATCGTTCCGCCCGGCATCGGCATCTCGCCCTGGTCCTCGAGTCCCAGAATGTCCCGGTAGAAGTGAAGCGACGCCTCCGCGTCGCGCACGACGATGCCGAGATCGATCGAGTCCTTCGTCAGTTCTACGCCCAAAGCAGCCTCCTCCTCTTCGTCGTGGCGGCGGATGTTATCCGCCAACGACCCGCGGGGAAGCGGCTTTCAGGGATCGACTCGCCGGGCTTCTCCCTCCCTCTGGCGTGACACGACACCGCGGAAGAGCAGGAGAACGCCGACCGCCATGACGGCAACCGGCCAGAAGTCGAGGACGTCGTCCACCCAGACGAAGTCCGGGAGGCTCGCTATGACGAGGAATCCGCCGGGTATCAGCGGCCACCAGCGGTTCTGCCGCTCGTACAGCAGGGAAGCGACATAGATCAGAATGAAACCCAGTCCGAGGCCCAGTGCGACGTTGTCGCCGTCGACGAACGGGCCGGAGTGAAGATCCTCGAAGACCAGGCCGCCTCCTATCCCCAGCAGCAGCGCTCCGGGTATGAGCAACCCGAACGCCCGCTTGTACAGGTAGCCCGCGACGAAAACGCCCCCGATCAGGATGAACAGCAGGTATCCGTGCGCGCCGCTATCGAGGCGCTCGAGAAACAGCAGAACGCCGCCCAGTACGATCAGAGCCAGACCGGCGGCAATCTGACCGGCCAGACCCGGGCCAGCGTCTTCCGGCGGCGGTTCCGGCGGCTCCGGCGGCTCGGCGGATGTCGACGATTCGGGTGCGGAGCCTGCGGACGAAGAGGTGTCGTCGTTCATCTCGTCATGTTCCATCAAGTCGTTCCTCCCTGCTGACTCTACGCACGATCAGCCGGCGAGGTTCCATCTACTTCGCGATCGACCGAAGTCTCGGGCGGCCTTCCGCTGGTACGCTTGCCTCATGCCGGTCTTCGAACGGGGCGAGACGCGAATCCGGTGGTGGGAAGCCGGCGAGGGCTTCCCCGTGCTCCTGTTCGCGCCGGGCGGCATGCGTTCGGCTGCCGAAATCTGGGGGACGAGCCCGTTCGACCCGCGCGAAGCGCTCTCGGGGTCGTTCCGGGTCATCTCGATGGACCAGCGCAACGCCGGCGGATCCACCGCGCCGGTAACCCCCGCGGACGGCTGGCATTCGTACACGGAGGATCACCTCGCGCTGCTCGATCACCTGGGCATCGAGCGATGTCACCTGATGGGCGGCTGCATCGGTTCCTCCTACTGCCTCGGCGTCCTCCAGGCCGACGCATCCCGGGTCGGTGCCGCCGTGCTCCAGAACCCGATCGGCCATCACGAAAACCAGGATCTGTTCTACGCCATGTTCGACACCTGGGCCGACGCTCTACTCGAGCGTCGGGACGACGTGAAGCCGGAGGCGCTGCCCCCCTTCCGCGAGCGGATGTACGGCGGCGACTTCACGTTCAACGTCGGCCGCGACTTCGTTGCCGGAATCGAGACGCCGCTCCTGATTCTGGCCGGCGACGACGCCTACCATCCCCGGCCGATCGCCGAGGAGATTGCAGCCCTGGCGCCCAACAACGAGATGATTCTCGACTGGAAGAGCGAACAGGCGGCAACCGCAGCGGCGGCTGAGGTGAGGGCCTTCCTGGAGCGGCACACACCGTAGCCATTCTGAGAGACGACACGATGATCGGAGCGACTCTGCTCGGCACAGTCCTGGCCCTCGGAACCCCGCCGGCCCCGGCGACGGTCACTGAAGCAGGGCAGGAGGCCCCGCTCGGCCGGGGCGTCGGCGAACTGAGCGACGTCGTCGAAGTGACCGTCGTCAACGTGGACGTCGTCGCCACCGACCGTAACGGGCGTCCGGCGAATGACCTGGCGCGCCAGAACTTCCGCGTCTTCGACAACGGCGCACCGGTCGAACTCAGCTACTTCGGCCGCGGCGCCGAAGCCGGCGACGCGGCCCCGGATCTCCTGCGGGAGCCGCTGTCGATCACATTCTTCTTCGACAACACGCATCTCTCCGCCGCCAGCCGCTCCGCGGTCATGGATCAGATCAAGGACTTCGCCCGCGGCCAGCTCGATGCCGGCGACCGGAGCGTTCCCGTCTACGCGATGGTGGTCGCCTTCGACGGCGAATTGCGGTTGCTCCAGGACCTGACGACCGACTACATCGCCCTCGCCCAGGGTCTGAACCGGGCCGAGGCCGCCCACCAGGTGTTCACGGAGGCTCAAGGCCTCAAGCGCAGGTCCCAGGAGAGTTTCCTGCAGTTGATGGACCAACTGAACGCAAGGCGACAGCAGTCGGCCGGCAGCATCGGCGCCCTGCGCGCGACGCTTGCCGAGTTGCTCGCCTACGCGCGCGTCGTGCATCAGGACAGCGCCCGCACCGCCGACGCGATCGAGCAAGTCGTCGAGTCGCTGGCCCTCGTTCCCGGACGCAAGGCCTTCTTCCTGATCAGCGACGGCTTTGCGGCACGGCCGTTCGACCGCCTTCTCCAGAACGTGCAGAAGCGGGTAGCCGGTCGCCGGGAAGAAACCGGCATCGAGCTGATGCAGAACCGCGAAGTCGACGCGCCTGAGGGCTTCGACGCACCGAACAACCTCTACACGAGGAACTCGAACATCCAGGGCACCGCGGCGCTCACCGCCACATCCTTCCAGCAACACCTGTCCACTTTCGATCTCAGTGACCGCTACACCGGCCTGGCCGCGCGTGCCAACTCCCACCGCGTCTCCTTCTATGCCTTCAAGCCGCCTGAGGTCGAAGTCGCCGCGGCGGCGCTGTCCGAGCGCGTGTCGGACCAGCAGAAGCTCACCTACCTCTCCGACCTCCGAGGTGTCCTGAACGGGCTCGCCCACGACACCGGCGGCCGCGCCTGGGTTTCCGGCCGCAACGTGGAGACCTTCTTCGATCAGGTGGCGGAAGATCTCCGTTCCTACTACTCGCTCGGCTACGTGCTCGACGAGTTCGTCGAGGGCTCGATCCACGAGGTTCGCATCAGGCCCCGGCCGCGGAACCTGCGGCTGCGCCACCGAACGAGCTACGTGGCGCGGTCTCTCCGCGAGCGGCTGGCCGAGCGCACCGTCGGCGCCCTGCTGCTCGGCTGGACCGAGAACCCCCACGGACTCCACATCGACAGCATTCAGTGGGACACCGGCGGCGGCGGTTTCTACGATGTCGACTTCACCGTCTCTGTGCCCCTCGACAAGCTCGTCATGGTCGAGCAGGCGGGAGAACGCACCGACCAGGTCCGCGTGGTAGCGGTCGTGCTCACCGAGGACGGCGAGCAATTGGCGCCGAGCCACATCGTCCTGCCCCTGGCCATCCCCGACCGGGACTGGGCGGAGGCCCGGGACCAGTTCTTCGCCGTCAGCTTCGAGTATCCGATCCCGCGCGGCAGCCACCGGGTGGCGATCGGCCTCTGGGACGAGAACGGCGGCAACGGTTCTTACATCAGGAGAGAGTTCAGTGTGCGCTGACCTTGAAACCACCCCCGAGCCTGCTCACCTCACCGAGGCGGACCTGGAGGCCGGCTTCGGCCACATTCTGGCCTCCCCCGCCGACGGCGGTACGCTGGAGATGATCGTCCGGCGGCCCGGCGTCAATCAGCGCGAGACGCTCGATGAGGGACGGCTGACGATCGAAGAGGGCCTCGAGGGAGACTCCTGGAGGGGCCGCCGCGGCTACACCCTTCCGGACGGCTCACCCGATCCGGACGCCCAGATCACTCTGACCAACGCGCGGTTCGCAGAGCTGATTTCCGGCTGCCGCGACCGGTGGCCGCTCGCCGGCGACCAGCTCTACGTCGACCTCGACCTGAGCGAGAGCAACCTGCCGCCGGGTACCCGGCTCCGCATCGGCGGCGCGACCATCGAGGTCACCGCCCTTCCCCACACCGGCTGCAGCAAGTACCGGCAGCGCTTCGGCCTGGAGGCGCTCAAGTTCACCGCCACGCCCGAGGGCAGGTCGCGGCACCTGCGCGGGATCTACGCCCGCGTGGTCGAGCCGGGAACGGCGCGCGTCGGCGACACGATCCGGAAAGTGGACTGACGGCAGTGGCGATCACCAGGGGAGTACGGCAACTCGTCGCCGAAGCCGACGACGCCGTCGAGACGGTCACGGTCGCGGCCGCGCTCGAACGGCAGCAAGCCGGTGCGCTCATCGTCGATCTGCGCGACATCCGCGAACGGGCCCGTGAAGGCTTCATCCCCGGCTCCTTCCACGCCCCCCGGGGCATGATCGAGTTCTGGGTGGATCCGGACAGCCCCTACTTCAAGGATGTCTTTGGCGGCAACCGGGAGTTCATCTTCCACTGCGCCAGCGGCTGGCGCTCCGCGCTGGCGACGAAGGCGGTTCAGGACATGGGGCTGGCGCCCGTGTCCCACGTCGGCGGCGGCTTCACGGCCTGGAAAAAGGCCGATGCGCCCGTGCTGCGAACGGACGACGGGCGGGAGCCCCGCGCTTGACAGCACGGTACTGATTCCTTACCCTCTGCGCCCGTTCAACGCCGAACCGCAAGATGCGCGTCCACTCCACCTCCGCCTCGATCACTCCTCTCGCCAAGGGTCACTGCCGTGGCGCGAAGCGTCCGGGACACGATCCTGGGTGACCTGGTAGATCGAGAACGCATCTTCTCCTAGAGGCCGGCCATCCAGAAGGATGAGCCGGCTTTTCTTCTTTCTGCAAGCGCAAACCCGACCGAGGAGACATCGCAATGGAACTCCAGACCGTCGACGCCGACAGCGAGTGCCCCGAGTGCTTCGAGTCCGTGAGGCTCGAGGCCGTGATGCAGCATGAGATCGTCCAGTGCGCCGGCTGCGGCATCGACCTCGAAGTAATCGAGCTCGATCCCGTCAGCCTGGAACTCGCGCCGGAAGAAGAAGAGGACTGGGGCGAGTAGCGGAGCCGCAAACGATGCGCATCGGAGTCCTCTACAGCCGGGTCCGGCCCGAAGAGAAGCTGCTCTTCGCCGAACTCGAGCGTCGGCCGGCCGACGTCGAGCTGATCGACGACCGCAGGGTCGTCCTCGCGCTCGGCGGCAGCAGCGCACTCGAGCCGTCCTTCGACTTCGACGTCGTCTTCGACCGTTCGCTCAGCTACAGCCGGGCCCTGGCCAACCTGCGCGTCCTTGCCGACCGCGACGTGGCCACCGTCAACCCGGCCTGCGTGATCGAGAACTGCGGCGACAAGGTCCGCACCTCGAGCCTGCTCCATGCGGCCTCGGTGCCGACACCCGCCACCCGGGTGGCCTCGACGCCGGAGGCGGCCCTGCTCGCGATCGAGGAACTCGGCTATCCGGTCGTGATGAAGCCAACCGTCGGCTCCTGGGGCCGCCTGGTAGCGCGCCTCAACGACCGCGACGCCGCCGAGGCGCTACTCGAGCACAAGAGCACGCTCGGCTCATACCAGCACTCCATCTTCTACCTGCAACGCTACGTCGACAAGCCGGAGCGCGATATCCGGGCCTTCGTCGCCGGCGGCCGCACTCTCTGCGCGATCTATCGCCGAGCGCCGCACTGGATCACCAACACCGCGCGCGGCGCCTCCACCGAGAACTGCCCGATCACACCGGAGATCGACGATCTCTGCCGGCGAGCCGCCCGCGCCGTCGGCGGCGGTCTGCTGGCCGTCGACCTGGTGGAGGACCCCGAGCACGGCCTGCTGGTGCTGGAAGTCAACCACACGATGGAGTTCCGCAACTCCGTCGCACCCACCGGCGTCGACATCCCCGCGCGCATGATCGACTTCGTGGAGCGGGTGGCCACCGTGGGCTGGGACGAGGCCCACGCGACGGAGGCCGCATGACCCTCCACGCATCGATCGTCGGCGGCTCCGGTTATGCCGGCGGTGAGCTGCTGCGGCTGCTGCTCGGTCACCCCGATTTCGAGGTCGGGCAGGTCACGTCGCGCCGGCTGGCCGGCTCCTTCGTGCACTTCACCCACCCGAACCTGCGCGGTCACACCGACCTGCGTTTCTCCACACTGGACGAACTCGAGCGCTGCGACCTGCTCTTCCTCTGCCTGCCGCACGGCAACGCCGCCAGGGACATCGACCTCTACTCCGAACTCGCGCCGAAGGTCGTCGATCTCTCGGCCGACTTCCGGCTGCGGTCGGCAGACGCCTGGGAAGACTGGTACGGCACCGCCCATCCCGCGCCCGAATGGCTCGACCGCTTCGTCTACGGGCTGCCCGAGCTGGACCGTGAGGCAGCGGCCGCCGCATCCCATGCGAGCGGCGTGGGGTGCAACGCGACCGCGACCCTGCTCGGTCTGCTTCCCCTGCTCGAACCCGGGCCCCGGGAGAACGATCTCGTCGACTGGAGCCGGGGAGTCGTCACCGAACTGAAGGTCGGCAGCAGCGAAGGCGGCGCCTCGTCGTCGGACGCCTCCCACCACCCCGAGCGGTCGGGCGTCGTGCGCAGCTTCCGGCCGACGGGCCATCGGCATACCGCCGAGGTCGAACAGGCGTTCGCAAGCCGCGGCGTCGACGTCAAGGGCAACGTCCACCTCTCGGTGACCGCGGTCGAGATGGTGCGCGGCGTTCTGGCGACCAGCCACCTCTTCCTTGCCGGCGCGACGGACGCCAGGACCGTCGAGCGAGAGCTCTTCCGCGCCTACCGTTCCTTCTGCCGGCAGCATCCCTTCGTGCGGCTGGTCAAGGACCGGCGCGGCATTCACCGCTACCCCGAACCGAAGATCCTCGCCGGCAGCAATCACGCCGAGGTCGGTTTCGACCTCGATCCGCGGACCAGGCGTCTGGTCGTCATCTGCGCCATCGACAACCTGATGAAAGGCGCGGCCGGCAACGCGGTCCAGTGCGCCAACCTGATGTGCGGGTACGATGAGACCCGGGGCCTCGACTTCCTCGGCCTTCACCCCGTCTAGCGAAGAGAATGGCCGAAACCAGCCCAGACAACTCCGGCGAACAGCTCGTGATCAAGGCCGGCGGCGGCAAGGCGCTCGACCTCGAAGCGATCGCCGCCGACGTCGGATCCCTGTGGCGAGCCGGTCGGCGCGTCGTCCTGGTTCACGGCGGCGCGGAGACGACGAACGAGGTCGCCGAGCAGTTGGGACACCCGCCGCAGTTCGTGACCAGTGAAAGCGGCTACAGCAGCCGCCGGACGGACCGCCGCACGCTCGAGATCTTCGAGATGGTCTACTGCGGCCTGCTGAACAAGCGCTGGGTCGAACTCCTGCAGCGCCAGGGCGTTGCGGCGGTCGGACTGTCCGGGCTCGACGGCCGCCTGTTCGAGGGGCGCCGCAAGGACAAGCTGCGCATCCGGCGCGGCGGCCGGCGAATGGTGTTGCGCGACGACTGGACCGGCACCGTCGAGAAGGTCAACGGTGAACTCCTGCGCCTGCTGCTCGGCGGCGGTTACCTGCCGGTGCTGACGCCCCCCGGGGCCTCCTTCGACGGCGAAGCCGTGAACGTGGACGGGGATCGCGCCGCGGCCGCCCTTGCGACTGCCCTGGGCGCCCCGACCCTCGTCTATCTCTCCGCCACGCCGGGACTGCTCGCCGACTTCCCCGACGAAGACTCCTTGATTCCCCGCTTCGAGGTCGCCCGCGACGCGCTCTCCGGTGCCGCCCCCGACGCCGGGCTCGAACCCCTGTCGGCCGCGGCCGAAGACCGGATGAAGAAAAAGGTGCTCGGCGCCGCCGAGGCGCTCCGCGGCGGGGCTGGCCGGATCATCTTCGCGGATGGCCGGGCGGAACGGCCCGTGCGGGCGGCCCTCGACGGCGCGGGCACTCACGTCGTCGTCAGGCCAGGTCCGCGGGAGGAGGCCCGATGAGCGAACACGTCACGCCGGCGTCGGCTAGCGCCGAAGACCGCCGCCTCGGGACCTGGGCGCCGCGCCGGCCCACCCCGCCGATTGTGGGCGGCGAGGGTTGCGAACTGATCGCGGAGAACGGCGACCGTTACCTGGACCTGACCGCCGGTTACGGCGTCTGCTGCCTGGGCTACAACCACCCGGCGATCGTCGACGCCATCAAGCGCCAGGCGGAGCGCCTCACCTTCTGTCCGCTCAACGTGTCGAGCGCCGTGCGCGCGGAGTACGTCGAGGCGCTGGTCGCCATCCTGCCCGCGACGCTCGACCGCGTGTTCCTGTGCAACAGCGGCACGGAGGCGGTCGAGGGCGCGCTCAAGTTCGCGGCGCTCGCTACGGGAAGAAGCCGAACTGTGGCGCTCCGAAGCAGCTTCCACGGCCGCACCCTGGGCGCACTGGCGATGACCTGGAACCCGGCGGCGCGCAGGCCCTACGACGGCCTGCTTCACGATGCCGTCTTCGTTCAGCCGGAAGCCGAGGCAGTCGACCAGGCGGTCTCCGGGGAGACGGCCGCGGTCGTCCTCGAACCCGTGCAGGGCGAAGGCGGCGTCAACGTCCTCGGCGACGATGTCCTGCTGGCAACGCGCCGCGCCTGCGACCGGCACGGCGCCCTGCTCATCCTCGACGAAGTGCAAACGGGGTTCGGCCGTTGCGGCAGGTGGTTCGCCCATCAGTACACGCCCGGACTCGAGCCCGACCTGGTGGCAATGGCCAAGGGCATCGGCGGCGGCTTCCCGCTCGGAGCGATCGCCTACGGCGGCCGGGTCGCCGAGGCGCTTCGCCCCGGCAGCCACGGCTCGACGTACGGCGGCAACCCGCTCGCCTGCGCGGTCGGCCTGGCCGTGATCGAGACGCTCGAGCGTCTCGACCTGCCGGCAAGGGCGGCGACGATCGGCGCGCGTTTCGCCGAGTCGCTCAGGAGCCGGTTCGCCTCGAATCCGCGGGTGCGGGAAGTTCGGGGACGCGGCCTGATGATCGGAGTCGTCCTGCGCGAGCGCGCCGGCCGCCACATCGCCCGACTCGCGACCGAACACCGGGTCCTGGCCCTGCCCGCGGGCCCGAACGTGATTCGCCTGCTGCCGCCGCTGATCGTCACGCACGAGGAACTCGAGCGCGGCGCCGAAGCGATCCAGGACGTGCTCGGAGGCGAATGACCGTGGATGCCGCGACCGTGGACGCCGAACGGCATCGCGCCGAGATCGAGCTGGTGCGAGGACTCGTCGCGGTCCCGTCGCTGTCCCGGCACGAAGCCGCGGCCAGCGGCTGGCTGGCCGACCAGATGGCCGCGCGCGGTCTCGAACGCTGCCACGTCGACGGCGCGCTGAACGCCGTCGGCGAATTGGGCGACCCTGAGGCCTCCCGCCTGGTCGTCCTGCTCGGGCACATCGATACCGTGCCGGGAAACATCCCGGTCCGGATCGAGGACGACGGATCGGCTCACGGCATCCTGCATGGTCGGGGTTCGGTCGACGCGAAGGGGCCGCTCGCCAGCTTCGTCGCGGCGGCGGCGCGACTCGGCGGAGACTGGGCCCGCGCCCACGACCTGCGGGTGATCGTCGCCGGCGCGACGGAAGAGGAGGCGGCGAGTTCCCGCGGCGCCCACTTCCTGCTGAAGCGGCTGAACGGCCGCGACGAACCGGCGCCCGACTTCTGCATCATCGGCGAGCCCAGCCACTGGCACCGGGTGACCCTCGGCTACAAGGGACGCCTGCTGATCGACCTGATGGCCCGGCGGCCGAGCAGCCATACGGCCGGCCCGGAGGTCGGCGTCGGCATCACGGCGTTCGACCTCTGGCGGCGCCTGGAGCAGGTGGCCGAACGCCACGGAGGCCAGACACCGTTCGAACGGGTGCTGCCCAGCCTCCGCTCCATCGGGACCACCAGCGACGGTCTCTACGACACCGTACGCGCCGACTACGGCCTGAGGCTCCCCGTCGACTTCGACGTCGCCGCACTGGTCGACGAACTGACGAGCTGGTTCCGCGGCGCGGCGGCGGACATCAACGGACCGCTGTTCTCGGACCTCGATTCGGATCGGGCCACGGGGACCATCCGCTGCGAGCAGGGGCACGCCGGCCTGGAACTCAGCCTGCGCGGCTACGAGATCGGGGTCCGGGCCGACCGGCACTCGCCGCTGGTCCGCGCGTTCCTCGCCGCCATTCGCGCGGTGGGCGGCCCGCAGGTCGCACCGAAGTTCGTCGTCAAGACCGGCACCTGCGACATGAACATCGTCTGGCCGGTGTGGCGATGCCCCATCGCCGCCTACGGACCGGGAGACAGTACACTCGACCACACCCCGAACGAGCACCTGGATCTGAACGAGTACCTGCTGGCGGTCGACACCGTGGAACTTGCGCTGAGGAATCTCGCCGCGGCCTTGCCGGTCACCGGCTGACCGCGTGGCTCCTCGCCCGCCCCGCATCGACCGCACCGCCTTCGGCGTCAGCGTCGGGCTGATCGTGCTGGTCTGCGCTCCCCTCGCGCTGGCGCCCCAGGCTGGCGGCGCCCTCGTCGTCCAGGCCTACGAGTCCCTGACGGAGCGCTTCGGCCTCATCTACCAGTGGGCGACGCTGGCGGTCACCGTGTTCCTGGTCTGGCTCGCCTTCAGCCACCACGGCAAGCGAAGGCTCGGCCACGAAGACAGCCGGCCGGACTTCAACATCTTCAGCTGGATGGCGATGCTCTTCTGCGCCGGCATCGGGGCCGGACTCCTCTACTGGTCGACCATCGAGTGGGTGACCTACCTCGACAAACCGCCCTTCGAACTCGCCCCAAACTCCACCGAGGCGGTCGAATGGGCGGCGACCTACGGCATCTTCCACTGGGGCATCTCGGCCTGGGCGCTGTACTGCTTCCCGGCCGTGGCGATCGCGATCCCCTACTACCGGCAACACGCGCCGGTACTCCGCCTGAGCACGGGCCTGCACGCACTGATCGGCCGCGACGGCTACGACCGCCCCCCGGCACGGATCGTCGACGTCCTGTTCATCCTGGCCCTGGTCGGCGGCACCGGCACTTCACTCGGGCTCGGAACGCCGATGGTGGCGGCCTGCGTCAGCGAAGTCCTGGGAATCGCACAGACCTTCGGACTTCAGGTGACGATCCTGCTCGTCTGCGTCACCCTGTTCGCGGCCAGCGTCTACCTCGGACTCGAACGGGGCATCAAGCCCCTCTCCGACGGCTCGATCCTCGCCGCGATCGCCCTGCTCGCCTTCATCCTGATCGTCGGTCCGACGAACTTCCTTCTTCGCAGCGGCACCAACTCCATCGGTTTGATGCTCGAGAACTTCATCCGGCTGAACACCTGGACGGACCCCGTAGCGCGCACCGGCTTCATCGAGGACATGACCGTCTTCTACTGGGCCTGGTGGATTGCCTACGGACCCTTCATGGGCCTGTTCGTGACCCGCATCTCCCGTGGCCGGACGGTGCGGCAACTGATCCTCGGCATGCTGGTCCTGGGCACGCTCGGCTGCGCCCTCTTCTACGCCGTGCTCGGCAACTACAGCATGCACCTGGACCTTTCGGGAGCGCTTCCCGTGCGCGACATCGCCGCTCAGGCCGGCAGCGAGACCGCAATCGCCCAGAGCATCGGCTTCCTGCCGCTCGGGACCCTCGTCCTCGCTGTCTTCGCGCTCGTGGCGATCGTCTTCATTGCCACGACCTACGACTCCGCGTCCTACTGCCTGGCGGCATCGGCCACCCGCAACCTGCCCGAAGGAACGCATCCGGCCCGCTGGCACCGCCTGTTCTGGGCCGTTGCGGTCGGCATTCTGCCAGTCACGCTGATGTTCATCGGCCAGGAGGGCGGCAACGACCAGTTGCGAGTCATCCAGTCGGCCACCCTGGTCGTCTCGCTGCCTCTCCTCGTCGTCGGAGCGCTCATGGCGGTGTCACTGATGCGCTCGCTGCGTGAAGCGGACCGCGAATCCGAAACCTGAACCGCCCTAGGAGCCGACATCCCCTCGCGGCCGTCAGTCGAGACCGATCAGCGGTCTCCGCCGGGCGCCAGTGCTGACCTGAGTTCGCCGATCGCGCCCGTCATCGCGTCGAGCGCGCTCTCCCAGTCCGACCAGTGGAACGCATGACCGGCCTCGATCGCCTCGTCCCACGAAGCGTTGATCGCGAACAGCGCGTCGGCCGCCTCATGGCGCTTCGAGGGGTCCCTGAGCCGCAGAACGGCACGACTCACCTCGGCCCGCTGCTGGCCCAGAGTCCGAAGCCGCGCCAGGTTGCGGCCGCCCCGCGCCAGCGCTTCCTGGCCTGCTTCACCGGGAATGCCGACCTCTTCGTGATCGGCGTCCGGGCCGTGACAGCGATTGCACTGCGCCTGCAAGCCACCTTCAACGCCCAGCGACTGAGCCGCCAGACTGCCGTGGCAGGTCGTGCAGGTCGGAGCGGCACGGACCTGGCGCTCGAGCAGCGCGTAGTGGGGGCTCTCCTGCAGCGCCCCGTACTCGGCGTCATGGCAGCGCCCGCAGGTCCGCGGCAGGTTCCAGTGGTTGGTCGGGCTGTCACCGTGGGCGCTGTTGAGCACGCCCTTGTGGGCGCGCAACTCCACGAACGTCGACGTGTTGCCCCCATGACAGTCCGCGCAGGAGACGCCGGCAGAGGCGTGAGCCGAGTCGCGGAACTGCCGCAAGTGGACTTGCGCCACTTCGTCGAGTTCCTGGGCGGCGTGGCAGTCGATGCACGGATCCTGGGCCGATGCGACGCCAGCCAGCGCGGCGACGGCCAGAACCGGAACCGCACGCCGTGTGACCCCTCCCGCTCCGTTCCGTCCAGCCCCACTCACGGCGTCAGACTACCAACACCCGCATGCAAACACCGGTGTCACCTCCAGTCGAACTCCGGCGTCAGGGTGACCTCCCGGTCTCCTCCCGACATCCCGGGCAAGCGCAAGCGGTAGTAGTTCAGCGGAATCCCGCCGTACCAGTAGCGGTGCCGCGCGATCCGGGTCGGCCGCTCGAGGACATGGCGCATCGTTGCCTGACCCGTACTCTCGCCGACAGGCGCCAGAGTCACCGTCAGACGGGCAAGCCGCACCGGCGAACCGACCAGGATCTCGCCGTCGGCGGACGGCCGGTAGCGGATTCCGTCGGAACCGTGCGGCCAAACGCCGTCGCCGATCAGCCGGACGCGGAGGTCGCCGTGCTGGATGTCCGCAGGCGCCGACCCGAGGTGAATCTGGGACGTCTCGAGCGGCAGAAGCCCCTTCGCCGCCGCCGATACGTAGCGCAAGCGGCGGGCGCCGTGCTCGCGATCGATCTCCAGCGGGAAGGAAGCCGCCGTCCGCCACAGCGGCAGGACGAACAGCGCCGCTCCAACGGACATGGTCGCGAGCCAGCGCCTGGACGGCGGCCGCTCGATCAGGAACCAGCAGGCCGCGTACAGCGGCAGGAACCAGCGGTTCCCGATCGCTCCCGCTCCGCCGTAGAAGTTGTACGGATTCTTGATCAGGAAGGCCAGGAGTCCGACGGCGATTCCGAGCAGCAGCCATCGCCGCCGCGAGCCGCGCTGCAGACAGGCGCAGGCGACAAGCAGCGGCAGGAAGTACGGGATGATGCCGATGCTCCGGCCGATCAACGCGTACACCACGTTGTGGCCGAGCAGCGCCGCGTCGAAGTCGGGCAGCAGGAAGCCCTCGCGAGCCCAGGACGCATCGCCGCGCACGGACAGCAGCTCCGGCCAGCGCTGCCGCTCGAAGTTGACGTCCGGATAGCCCGTGGCGCTGCTGAAGCCCTGCCGTTCGCTCACGTAGGGAGTCCACGCGCCGCCGCTCGTGCGGTGAAACCACGCCGAACCGGCGAGCAGCAGCATCGCACCGCCGACGACGAGAGCGGCGGCCCGGCGACCCCACGCCTGACGCAACGTCGGCGAGGTCGCCAGGAGCACCGCCGCCAGCACCGCCAGGTAGAACGGCCGGCCGGCCCCGGCCACCGCCAGGAGGGCGCCCCCGGCGACCAGCCGCGCCGCAGGGAGTTGCCTGTCCTCGAGCCAGGGATCCAGGCAGCAGAGACCCAGCGCCGTGACCACCAGGTAGAAGAGGTCCGCGTGGATCCAGAACACAT
This sequence comes from Holophagales bacterium, assembly GCA_009836625.1. GTDB lineage: Bacteria > Acidobacteriota > Thermoanaerobaculia > Multivoradales > Multivoraceae > Multivorans. Next base: position 584,318 of record VXVC01000012.1, on the reverse strand, counting down.
GGCCGAAGGTGACCGAGAAGAAGAGCAGGAACGCCGCCACCAGCGGGCCGTCGGCGCCGATCCGGGCGGTCAGCAGGCAGTCGAGCAGCAGCGCCGCCAGCAGAAACAGCAGCAGGTTCGCCAGGATCGGCCCATGCTGGGGCGCAAGTCGGACGAAGGGCGCGAGATAGAGCGAATAGAAGGCCGGCTTCGCATAGACGAGCGTGGCGCCATCGTCGACGGTCTGGAGAATCAACGGGTCGGGCACCTTGCCCGTCAACCGCTGGTAGCGCCGAAAGTCGGCTTCTTCGTAGCGCCGATCGAGGTCAAAGGCGAGGCTCTGGGCCTGCATCGCGTAGACGCCCTCGTCGCCCACCGTGTAGGGCCAGTCCGACGGATCGAAGACGGCTGCAACGGCCGCCAGCACGAGCAGTAGCACCCAGAGCACGACCCGCTGCCAGGTCGGCGCTCCGATGCATCGCCACGTTTGCCCGCTCCCCGAGACTCCCCCCATCCGGCCAGGACGCTAGCAGCCGGTCGCCGAAGTGCTGTAGTCTTCAACGCGGTCGACGTGCAATCGAACAAAGGAGCACTTCCCATGAGGAAACCTGAAGTCGAGCCCCTCCGCCTGTCGTACCTGCTGGTCCTGTTCCTGACGTTCTGTCTGGCGGTACCAGTCATGGCACAGGAAGGGGACAACCAGGACGAGTCCGAGGCCGAAGAACCGCAGGAGTTCGAAGAGACGATCGTCGTCGTCGGTACCCGGACGGAGGGACGCACCGTCACCGCATCGCCCGTGCCGGTCGACGTCATTCCCGAGACCGAGCTGGTCAGCCAGGGAGCCAACGACCTGACGGACCGGATCCGCACCGTCGTCCCGTCCTACAACGTCGGCACACAGCCGATCAGTGACGCGGCCACCCTGGTCCGACCGGCCAACCTCCGCGGTCTGGCGCCGGACCACACCCTGATCCTGGTCAACGGCAAGCGCCGTCATCGCGCCGCCGTCATCGCCTGGCTGGGCAACGGCATCTCCGATGGCTCCCAGGGGCCGGACATCTCCATCATCCCGGCCATCGCGCTGCGCCAGGTCGAAGTCCTGCGCGACGGCGCCTCGGCACAGTACGGCTCCGACGCGATCGCCGGCGTCATCAACTTCCAGCTCAAGGACGCGAGCTCGGGCGGCAGCGTGGAAATCCGGTCGGGTCAGTTCCAGGACTCGAACCCAGGCTCCAGTTCCGGCTTCGGCGGCCAGTACACGTTCGCCGGCGACAAGGGCATGTCCTACGCCGTCGCCGCGAACTTCGGCATGCCGATGGGCGAGAACGGCTTCTTCAACCTGAGCATGGAGTACGGCGCCGCCGACCCGACGAGCCGCAGCGTCCAGCGGAACGACGCGATCAACATCATCAACACCGGCAACAGCGACATCCGCAACCCGGCGCAGGTCTGGGGCTCGCCGCTGGTCGAGGACGACATCAAGCTGTTCGCCAACTTCGGCAGCCTGTTCAACAACGGCACCCAGTTCTACGGCCACGCCAACTACGCCAGCCGGAAGACGACGGGCGGTTTCTACTTCCGCAACCCGAACACGCGGACCGGCGTCTTCACCTACTCGGACCCGGCGAGACGGGGCAAGTTCCTGCTCGTTGGCGATCGGGTATGGGCCGCGACCGGCGTCGAGGGCGCCGGCAACTGCCCCGCGATCCCGGTCGTCGATCACGTTCCCGACCCCGCCGCCCTGGCTGCTGTCGAAGCGGACCCGAACTGCTTCACGCTGCGGACCCGCTTCCCCGGCGGCTTCACGCCCCAGTTCGGCGGCGACCTGATCGATTCCTCGATCGTTGCCGGCCTCCGCGGCTACCTTGACAGCGGCATGACCTGGGATCTCAGCGTCAACGTCGGTAGCAGCGAGGTCGACCAGTTCATCTACAACACGGTGAACGCCTCGCTCGGCTACGACACGCCGACGTCGTTCATGCCCGGCATCTACGAGCAGACCGACACGAACGTCAACTTCGACATTACCTACCCGGTGCGCGACAACATGAGCCTCGCGGCCGGTCTGGAGTGGCGCAACGAGCAGTTCCGGATCGGCGCCGGCGACCCGGCTTCCTGGGAGATCGGCCCCTACGCCGCCCAGGGCTTCAGCTCCGGCTCGAACGGCTTCAACGGCTATCGCGCCGACGTCACCGCCGGAACCTGGGATCGAGCCAACGTCGCGGTTTACGGCGACCTGGAGATCGACACGCCGGACGAGAGGGGGACCTTCACCGCCGCGCTGCGGGTCGAGGACTTCGACGGTTTCGGCAACACGATCAACGCCAAGGTGTCCGGCCGCCGGCAGGTGTCCGACGCCGTGGCGCTGCGCGCCGCCGTCAGCACCGGCTTCCGCGCTCCGACGCCCGGCCAGCAGAACGCGTTCAACGTGACGACGGCCTTCGATCCGGAGACCGGGGGCCTGTCCAACAGCGGCACGGTGCCCTCCAACTCCGCGCCCGCGGCGCTGCGGGGCGGCGAGGACCTCCAGCCCGAGGACGCGGTCAACTTCTCGGCCGGTCTGGTCGTCGACAGGGGTGCGTTCACACTGACTGCCGACATCTTCAACATCGACGTGGACGACCGGATCGCCCTGTCCGAGACGTTCCGCCAGTGCAACATCCTCGCGAACCCGGAGCCGGGCTGCGTGACGGACGCGGAGATCGAGCAACTGCTCTCCGGCGGTTTCGTCGAGGCGCGGAACCTGAAGAACTTCCGGTTCTTCGTCAACGACTTCGCCACGCAGACGCAGGGCCTGGACGTCGTCGGCACCTGGACGCCGCCGGAGCTCGGTGGCGACACGAGCTTCAGCCTCGTGTTCAACTACACGAAGACGGAGGTCACGGACCACAATCCCGACACGGTCGGCCCCTTCCGCATCGCCACGATCGAGCAGGGCCTGCCTGAGTTCCGCTGGAACCTGGGGATGAACCACAGCGCCGACAACTGGAACCTGATGGCCCGCGTGAACTACTACGACGGCTGGTGGGACAGCGAGGACGCGCAGAACCTCCTCGGCCGGAACAACGCGCCGATGTACGGCGACTACAGCGGCGAGTTCCTGCTCGACGTCGAACTCGGCTTCCCGCTGCCGAACGACACGTCGATCGCCATCGGCGTGCAGAACCTGCTGAACACCTATCCGGAAGACAACCCCGGCGCCGCCGACGGAGTCGGCAACCGGTACGGCCAGTTCTCACCGTTCGGCTTCAACGGGGCCTACTACTACGTCCGCTTCAACTACGCCTGGGGCCAGCGCTTCTAGCTCGCGTCTCAGCGTTCGGACTACCTCAGCCGCCCGCCGCCGACTGGATCGGCGCGGGCGGCTGTTGCCTTTCCAGGCTCTGGAGCAACCAGTAGCGGCGGTACAGCTCGTTCGCCGCGTACAGCTCTTCGTGGCTGCCGGCGGCCACCAGCCGCCCCTGGTCCAGGACGTGGATGCGCCGGGCCCGGCGCGCGGTGGCCAGGCGGTGGGCGATGACGACCGTCGTCCTGCCCTCCAGCAACTGCTCGATCGCCCGCTGGACCGTCGCCTCCGAGTCCGGATCGAGAGAGCTCGTCGCCTCGTCCAGCAGGAGGATCTGCGGGTCGCGCAGAAAGGCGCGCGCGATCGCGACCCGCTGCCGCTGGCCGGCAGAGAGCCGCACACCGCGCTCGCCGACCTCCGTTTCGAAGCCCTCGTCCAGGCGTTCGATGAACGACGCCGCGCCCGCCGCCTCGGCGGCCGCCCGCACCTCGTCGTCGCCCGCATCCGGCCTGGCCAGCCGGATGTTCTCGGCGACGGATCCCGAGAACAGGAAGATGTCCTGGGGCACCAACGCCATGCGGCGCCGCAGATCGGCCAGCGCGACATCGCGAAGCGGCCGACCGTCGAGCAGCAGTTCGCCCTGCTGGGGCTCGTAGAAGCGCAGCAGCAGCGAGAAGAGTGTGCTCTTGCCGGAACCTGAGGGTCCGACCAACGCCGCCAGTTCCCCCGGCTCGACTTCCAGCGACACGTCGGTGAGAGCGGGCTCTTCGGCGCCCTCGTAGCGGAAGCCGATCGAACGGAGGCTCAGGGAAGCGGCGTCCTGCGCTAGCCGAATGGGCGAGGCCGAATCGACGATCGCCGAACGCTCGTCGAGTAGCTGGAAGACGCGCTCGCTCGATCCCCGAAGTCGACGGTAGCCGGCGTAGAGCGATCCCAACTGACCCACCGATGTCGCGATCGCGAACGTGTAGAGGAGAAACGACGTCAACTGACCCGCCGTCATCGCCCCGTCGATCATCAGGTTTCCGCCGTATCCGAGCACCAGGGCGAAGGCGGTGAAGCCGAAGAACGTGATCAGACCGCTGAACGCGCCGTAGAGACGGACGTTGCGGAACTGAATGCCCAGTAGATCGATCAACCGTTCGCGGTAGCGACCCCGAGCTTGTTTCTCGGCCGAGAACGCCTGCACGGTCCGAACGCCGGCCAGCGCCTCCTCGGCCCAGGCGGAGGTTTCCGCGACCGCGTCGCGCTCTTCGACCGCCACCCTCTCGAGTCGCCGGCCGAAGACCATCGCGAACACCACGACCGGAGGCACCACCAGCAGGGCGACCGCGGTCAACCGGGTCTGCATGACGAGCAGGATCGCCAGCACGCCGACGAAACGCGCCATCGCCTGGAGCCCGGACGGGATCTGCTCCGTCAGGGCGGTCTGTACCACCGTGAGGTCCGAGTTCATCCTCGACAGCAACTCACCGACCCGACGCCGGTCGAAGAAGTCGATCGACAGACCGACCAGGTGATCGAACAGGCGGCGGCGCAGATCGCGCAGCAGCCGCGCGCCCGCCGCGCCGAGAAGCCAGGTCTGGAAGTAGCCAAGCAGGCCCAGGACCGCGAACAGGCCGATCAACCAGGTGACGATCTGACGAAGCTCCTGAACGGAACCGGACTCAAGCGCGCTGTCCACGAACTGCCCAGCCCGCATCGGTATCAGCAGGAAGACGCCGCTGCCGGCGAGCAGGAGGACGGTGCCCCAGCACAACGGCTGCAGGTACGGTCTGGCGAGCCCGTACAGCCGGCGGAACGGTACCGGCGCGGAGGACCGCTCGTCCCCTTCGCGGCCTGTCGAACTCACCTGCCGACCGTCAGCGTGATGACGAGTTCCGGCCGCTCCGCGGCCGCGACGATCTCGTCGAAGACGGCGGCGTCCATCGCCAACGACAGCTCAAACGCCACCGAACCATGCTCGATCTGCTCCGGGATGTTGCGGCCAACTCGGCCCGCGGTAGCGCCCGAGGCGACCGGGTCGTCGTCGTCCGGGCGACCGGCCCGCCGAAGGTCGACGCCGACGTTGATCCGCCGAGCGGCCCGGCTGCCGTGGACAGCCAACTCCACCTCGAGCTCGACACGGCCGCGGCGCGCGCGGCGTTCGACCTGCACACCCTGAATCGTCACCCCCTCACACAGGTAGGGAGCGGTGTCGCGCGTGATCCAGCCGTACCCCTCGGGAAGTGCCTCGACCGCCCCCAGCGGCACGCGGAGAACCATCGGCGACGCCATGGCGATGCGTTCGATCGCCGCCGCATCGACGGCGCGGGCCGAACCGGGCGTCACATCGCCCGCCGCCGGCGCGGCGGCGGGAGGCGTGGACGGAACCGGTTCCGCCGCTACCCGCGCAGGCGGGTCCGGCGGTACGGCCGGTTCCACGGCCGTTTCGACCGGACGAGACAACCGCGGCTCGGAGTAGCCGGCGGGAACGTAGTGTCCCTCGAACAGCACCCTCGAAGGGCGGTCGCCGCGGCTGGCGCGCCTCGACGTGCCGGCGGTCCGGGCGATCCGTCCGTCGGCTTCGAGGCTCAGCCGTTCCCGCCAATTCGAACGCCGTCCGTCCGCGGCAACGTACTCGCCGTCGAACACGAGTTCCGCGCCGTCGACCGTGCCGCTCGAGCGCACCATGACGCCGCCATTCGAGACGCTGAACCGCCGCCACGCGCTGGCGGCCGGATCGAGGGAACTGTAGGTCCGGCCCGACCTGCCATCGACGAAGGACCAGGTCTCCTCGATCAGGCAGCCGCCCTCCAGCTTCTCCACCCGGCTGTGGCCTACCGTCTCCCCGCCCGACACCAGGCGCCATTCGCCGAGCAGGAAGTCCAGAGCCCGGTAGCTGTCGTTCGTTTCGCACGGACCGGAGGCCTGCGCCGACAGTGGCATGGTCGCAACCAGAGCAGAAGCGCACAGCAGCACGAGCGCCAGAAGCCAACTCCTCGACCGTTCCATACCGTCTCCCCGTCAGGTGCCCAGAAGGGCGATCTTGATGACGAACACGACCGCGAGAACCGCCACCGCCGGACGCAGTTGACCGAATCGACCGGCCAGCAGCTTGATCGCCGTGTAGGTGATGAAGCCAGCCGCGATGCCGTGGGCGATCGAGAAGCTGAACGGGATCGTCACCGCGAGCACGACCGCCGGCACGTACTCGGTCGCGTCGCTCCAGTCGATCTCGATCATGTTGCGGACCATCACGCTGGCAACGAAAAGCAGGGCGGCCGCCGTCGCGAACGGCGGGATCGTCGCCGTCAGCGGCGACAGGAAGAGGGTCAGCACGAACAGCGCCGCGACCGTAACGGAGGTCAGGCCGGTGCGTCCGCCCGCCTTCACGCCGGCGGCGCTCTCGACGTAGCTCGTTACCGAGGACGTCCCCAGAACCGACCCGAGCACGGAAGCACCGGAATCGACGATGACGGCGTGCCTCAGCCGCGGCAGGTTGCCGTCCCCGTCGAGCAGGTTTCCCTGCTTCGAGACCGCGATCAGAGTACCCGAGGTGTCGAACAGATCCGTAAACAGGAAGGCGAAGATGATCCCGATGAAGGCCGCGTCGAAGGCGGCAAGGATGTCCAGTTGCCAAAACGTGGGGGCCAGCGACGGTACGGTCGACACCACTCCCTGCCAGCTCGCCTCACCGACGACGATGCCGATCAGGGTCACGGCGAGGATCCCGATCAGCACGGCCCCTGCCTTCTTCAGGGTATCGAGCGCCGCGATCAGCACCAGGCCCACGACGGCCAGGATGACGCTCCAGGACGTCACGTCGCCGAGTCCGACCAGCGTCGCCTCGTTGGTGACCACCATGCCGGCGTTCCGCATCGCAATGAGGGCGAGGAAGAAGCCGATGCCCGCGGCCGTCGCCATCTTGAGGGAACGCGGGAAGGCGTTCACGATCCAGGCCCGGATAGGAAACACAGAAATGAGAACGAAACAGACGCCGGAGATGAACAGCGCTCCCAGCGCGACCTGCCAGGGGTGCCCCATCCCCAGCACGACGCCGTACGTGAAGTAGGCGTTGATCCCCATTCCCGGCGCCAGCGCGATCGGGTAGTTCGCGTACAGACCCATCGCGGCGCAGGCAATCGCCGCGGCGAGACAGGTGGCGACGAAGACCGCCCCCCGGTCCATCCCCGCCTCGCTGAGGATCTGCGGGTTGACGACGGCGACGTAGGCCATCGTCAGGTAAGTCGTGACGCCGGCGGCGACCTCTCTCCTGACAGTTGTCTGGTGGTGGTCGAGACGGAAGAGGCGGTTCAGCACCCGGACCTCCCGGCCGCTACCGCTCCTGATATGTGGCCCGCCCGCCGCAAGCCGACGTTCAGCCTTCCGCCGGCCTCACGACGAAGAGCAGGTCGTCCTGGTTCACGACCTGGCCGTTCGCCGCGTTGACGCGCATCACCTCGTAACGGGAATGGCCGTCGAACAGGTCGGCGCCAGCGTCCAGGGACGCGAGCGACACCGGCCTGAACAGCTTCATCGCCTCGATCAGGCACAGGGTCTTCTCGCGGCTCACCACGTCGCCCGCGCGGACGAAGGGCGGATCGTTCGGGGAAGCGGCGGCGTAGAAGAGACCGCCGGACGGCGCCTTGACCTTGAGCTCATCGCTGCCTTCGATCTCAATGTCGGCCCGGTCGACGTTTCGCCCGACGCCAGCGAACCGCTCGACTTCGTCCACCAGTTCGTCGCCGGAGATGCGGTCGAGAAAGTCGGTGAGGTAGCGCGTGTCGTAGTCGCCCGATCGAAACTGCTCGTCGCCCAGGACGCGGCGGAGCAACGGCAGGTTCGTGCAAACGCCCTCGATGGCGACCTCTTCCAGGTAGGAGACGAGGCGATCGATCGTGTCCGCGCGATCCCTGCCGTGGCACACGACCTGCGCGACCAGACTGTCGTAGTAGGGCGACACGACGGCGCCCGTCTCGATCGCCGCCAGCACGTCGATGTCCTCACGCTGCGGGAAGTCGCAGCGGGTGACCGTCCCGGGCGAGGGCAGGAGAGCGATCCCGTCCGCCGAGAGGGAGGCGCGCTCCGCGTTGATCCGAACCTCCATCGCGTAGCCGTCCTCCGCGAGGGGCGCGTCGGCGATCCTCGCACCGCCCGCAACCTCGAACTGGGCCTTGACGATGTCCGTGCCGCTGACCGCCTCCGTCACCGGATGCTCGACCTGAAGCCGCGTGTTCATCTCCATGAAGTAGAGCTTCTGGTCCTCGAGATCGAAGATGAACTCCACGGTGCCCGCGCCGACATAGCCGATCTCCGCGGCGATCGCAGCGGCGTAGCGGAAGCTCTGCTCGCGCAGCGCTTCCGGCAACGCCGTCGACCCCGATTCCTCGATCAGCTTCTGGTTGTTCCGCTGCACGCTGCAGTCGCGCAGGCCCAGCACGCGCACCGTACCGTGCTGGTCGCAAACCACCTGCACCTCGACGTGGCGCAGCGACACCACGCACTTCTCAAGGTAGCAGTCTGCGTTCCCGAAGGCGCTCTCCGCCTCGACGCGAATCTGCGCGAACGCTTCCCGGAAGTCCTCCGCCCGGTCCACCCGACGAATGCCCTTGCCGCCGCCGCCATGGACCGCCTTGAGCATCACCGGAAAGCCGATCGACTCGGCGACGGCGAGCGCCGTGTCCGCGTCGGTCAGGATGCCCTCGCTGCCGGGCACGACGGGTACGCCCACCTGGACCGCCGTCTGGATCGCGTTCGACTTGTTGCCCATCCGCCTCATCGCATCGCCGGTCGGACCGATGAAGTTCAGCCCGTGACTCCGGCAAAGATCAGCGAAGGACGCGCTCTCGGAAAGGAATCCGATTCCGGGATGGAGGGCGTCGGCCCCTTCCCGCTCGGCGATGCGGATCACCGAGTGGGCGTTCAGGTAGCTCTCGTCCGGAGTGCTGCCGCCGATGCAGACCAGCGTGTCGCGCTCGCGCAGCATCGTGGCCGCGGGCGAGTCGACGTCTGGATCGGACTGCACCAGGATCACTTCGACGCCGGCCCTCTGCGCAACCCGCACGAGCTTCACCGCGGTGCAACCCCGCGCGTGGATCAGCGCCCGCTGCACCTGGCGTGGAGCCACTGGAGGCGCGGGCTCGTGGACCTCCGCCTCTTCCTGCCGCCGCCGGCGGGCCGTCAGGAACTCGACGCGTCGTTCCTCCTGGAGCAGCCGACGCAGAACGGCGCCGACGGTGTCCTCGGGGACCGGAATCTGCGAATCGACCTGGCGTAGCTGCTCATCGAGTTCCTCACCGAAGGGATGCTCGACGAGTCCGTGCATCGAACCCTCGACCTCGCTCAGGTAGTTCGAGAGGGTCGAAGCCATCGGCAGGTGGGAGGGAACGACGATCTGCCCGGCGAACGGCATGTTCGTGCCCGAGAAGTAATAGGTCTGGACCAGGGGATGGGTGACCAGGCTGGCCTGGGCGCCGCCCGTGCAGTCGCCGTAGCCGAAGCAGATCACGGGCAGGTCGTTGTCCCGGACGAAGCGGGTGATCCGGTCGTTGACAATCGACATCGAGAACAGAGCGCCGGCGCCTTCCTTGGTCAGCATGCCGCCCGAGGAGATGAAACAGACGACCGGCAGGCGTTCCTCCGCGCAGCGGAGCAGGAGCTTGCAGAACTTCTCGGAACTCGCCATGTCGAATGAACCGGCCTGGAACGCGAGGTTCGAAACCAGGACGCCCACCCGGTTCCCCGCGCCGCCACCGTCTTCTCCGTCGGCCAGGGCGCCGGTCCGGATCCGGGCCAGAGCCGCCACCGTCCCGCAAGGCGTGACTCCCTGTTCGAGCGCCCGCTCGATCGATACCCGAAGTCCCGGGAAGCTCACCGGATCTGCCGTCATACGGTCCGCTTCGATTTCCTGGACGTCGTAGAAGAAGCGGTCGAGGATCGCCTGAGGCCGGCGCGGCGTGTTCCGCTTCTGCTCGGCCAGCACGTCCTCGAGCAGCAGGTCGCGGTAGGCCGCGTCGAGACGGTTCCAGAAGTCCTTGATTCCGATGTTGCGCGGTGAGATGCGACCGTCGTAGCCGCGGATCCCCTGCTCGTCCTCGTAGAAGTTCGGCAGCAGGCGTTCGAACAGGAACGTCACCAGCCCGAAGAGCGGCTCGGAGATGCGCGGCATCTGGAGCCGCTTCCACTCGGCCACCGCCTTGAGCAGCCGACCGCGCCGCGGATGCCGGGAGAAGTGGCGCAACCAGGAGCGGAACTGCCTGCGCAGACGGGCCTCGGCCTCCTCTGCCGAGTCACCCTCGAGCCCCGCCGTCAGCTCCCCCATCGCCGCGTTCAGCGAGTGGCGCAGGAGGAGGTGGACGGACTCGCGCGCGATCACGTTTTCTTCACGAGCCTCGCTGGCGATCTGGCGCAGGTGCTGGAAGATGTGGTCGTACAGCCGGTCGAAGCAGATGAAGTTCTCGCACTCGCGCCGGAACAGCCGCAGGAGCTGCGGTTGGAGGATCACATCGAGCACCGTGAGGTCGGCGGCCTGGGAAACTCCAACCGTTTCGGAGGTCGAGTTCCGTCCCTCCACCCCTTCCTCCTCGACCGCCCGCATGACGGTGAGCAGCCGCCCGAAGTTGTCCTCCGCCCCGTCCTTCCACTGGTTGTACAGATGGAAGCCGTACTCCAGCAGCAGTTCGGCCCGGGCGCGGTTGAAGTGGTACTCGCGGCTGCCGAGCAGGAAGGACGCGAGCCGGCCCCGTCCTTCGTGCAGCGAGTCACGCGCGGCCGCGTAGCGCTTGTAGGTCCGGCTCAGGACGTCGTCGTAGCGAACCGCCAACGGGTTGTCGAGCCAACGCTCGAACGAGAGGCGCCGCTGCCGCTCGCGTCGCGCCCTGGCGGCTCCGGCCGGCACCTCGGCCGCGGCCAGGCGGCCGTAGCCCGACACCGTCGTCGAGCTCAGGCGGCGTCGCAGTCCCAGATAGCGCAGGTACCGGAACGCGACGCCGAACACGTTCGCCTGCTCCGCCGGGCTGTGCAGACGCGACAGGCCGGCGAACTCCTCGAGCACGGTGAGGCTGCGGGAGGGGTCGACGTACCGTCGCGTGTTGCGGCGATAGTGCTCGAACACGGCCGGTTCGTCGCGCACGAACAGCTTCGCCCGCTGCTCCACGAGAGCGATCGACGTCGTGACGGCGGCCTCGAAACAGGCCAGCCGGTCACCCCCCTCGGCGGGAACGAAGTCGATCACGCCGTCGAGATAGCCCTGCTCGTAGAGTTCGTATGCCGAGACGCCGACCGCCTTCGCGCACTCTTCCCAGGACAGGTCGTAGCGGCGCACGATGTTCGCCAGTCCGCGCGGCTGGATCGTGTTGAACACGCCGTCGCGCACCGACAGCAGGACATTCGTCGTGGCGAGTGGAATCGCGCCGCCGGAGTAGCCGTTGCCGAGCACGACGCCGACCGTCGGCACGTGAAGCTGTGCCATCTCGGCGATCAGCCGCGAGATCGCGTGAGCCTGATTGCCGCGGTTCGCCTCCTCGCCGGCATCCGCCCCGGGCGTGTCCATGAAGGCAACCACGGGCAGAGCCCGGCGGGCGAAGGAACGGATCACTTCGACCGCGAGCTCGTGGTGTTCCGGCATCCACACGCCGTTCTGCACGGAGCGTTCCTGTGCCAGCACGCCGAACCGCCGTCTGTGGCCCTCGATCCCGGTCTCGAACACGGCGGCGTAGAGCGGGCCATGGTTTCTCTCCTCAACCAGCTCCCAGCTCGTCGCGGCCAGCACGGCGCCGGTGCCGACGCGACCGGGATCCTCGGCCGGGGCCACTGTCCGGCGAATGTACTCGTCGACCTCCAGCCTGGCGAGTCGCTTGAGCTTCTGGCGGATTCGCCGCTCGGAGATCAGTCCCGAGATGCGCCCGGCAGCTTCGCCGACCTGCCTGTCACCCGCCTCCGGAAACAGGGAGAACGCCCGAGCCCTCTGTTCCGCCTCGCGGAACAGCGGGTCGACATCGCCCCGTGAAGGCTCCGGCTGACTCTGGAGCAGAATCGTCATGCGAACCGCCTACTTTACCCCGCCTGTGGGCGGTAAAGGACCGGCAACGTGTAACTTGGCCGATTCCGGGCGCTATTCCAGCGCGCCCGGAAAGAGGCTCAGTTTCCCCGTTCCTCAGCCCGAGTCGGACCGATCTCCTGCAGTGTCTCCAGGCTGGGAGCGACCATCACACGTGCCGCCGTCTCCTCGTACGCCGCGTACATCTCGGGCAGCTTCTCCCGCAGCTCCTCCTGGTCGATGATCGTCCATTCCTCCTCCCACACGGGGCCGTAGGGGGCCTGGAGGTTCCAGGCCGTCGAAATGAACCAGTAGGCGAACTCCTGCATCTGGACCCGGAAGCGGACTTCCTCGTCCTCGAAGTCGAGGTACTGGTCCAACTGGTAGTAGCCTTCCTCCCCGGCCTTCGCCATCGCGCGGGCGAGTTCCGAGTCCTCGGAGATGCCCCAGACGTCCGGAAACGTGTAGTGCAGGCCGATGTCCGTCACGTAGTGGAGGATGTGCTCGACCACCTCCATCACCTGGCCTTCGGGCCCTACGGGAGTGCCCTGCATGATGATGTCGCACACCGAGTTGTTCTTCTCGATCTCGGCCCACTGCTCCTCGTTCTCCTCCGCGAAGCTCATGTCGTCGCCGAGCGGAACCGGAATCAGGGCGTTGTAGCGATAGTGATTCGCGAGCACTTCGCGCTGGAGACCGGCGTCGAGGCCGGCGTCCCGCGGAAACGACTCGGCGATCGTCTTCGCGACCAGTCGCATGAAGTCGTCCGAGATGTCGTCACGGGCGGCGAGCTTGAGGCCGTACACCTGCAGTTCCTTGGTGAAGGGCGGTATGGCATCGGTGCGTACCACGTCGCCGTGCTGGTAGACGTCCTCGGGGACATCTCCCTTCGGGTCGAGCAGGATGCAGTCCCCCAGGTGAGTCGGTACGGCTTCGGCCGCCTCCTCTACGTTGCCGGCGCCGGAATCGGCTGCCTCACGTCCGCCACAGCCGGCTAGCGTCAGGATCAGAAGCGCGAGTGCGAAGCGTCTGGCCATAACTGCCCTCCCTCGTTGATTTGATCCGCAACTCCCTACACTATGCCCTCGACCCGAACCGCCATGGACTTCCTGCCCCAGATCGTCGGTTCCTTCGCCGATCCCGCCGCCGAGAACCCGACCGTGGAGATGGTCGAAGCGGCCTTCCGTCACCACGACCTGCACTGGCGCTACGTGAACTGCGAAGTGCCGGCGGACCGTCTGGCGGCGGCGGTGGCCGGTGCCCGCGCCATGGGCTGGGCCGGATTCAACTGTTCGCTTCCCCACAAGGTCACGGTGATCGAGTACCTCGACGGGCTGGGCGAATCAGCCCGGCTGATCGGCGCGGTGAACTGCGTCGTCCGCGACGGCGACGGCCGATTCATCGGCGAGAACACGGACGGCAAGGGCTTCCTCCGTTCACTCGAGGAAGTGACGCCGGCGGCCGGCAAGCGAGTCGTGATCTTCGGCGCCGGCGGCGCCGCTCGGGCGATCGCGGTCGAACTGGCCCTGGCCGGAGCAGCCAAGATCACCGTCATCAACCGCACGCGCGAACGGGGCCAAGAACTGGTACAGCACATCGGCACCCACACGGGGACCCGGGCCCGGTTCGAGCACTGGCGCGGCGTCTACCGGCTGCCGGAGCCGGTTGACGTGGCGATCAACGCCACCTCCATCGGCCTGTTCCCGGACGTCGACGCCGAGCTGCCGCTCGACCTCGACTCTCTCCGACCCTCGACAGTAGTCGCCGACGTGATTCCGAACCCCCCCAGGACCCGCCTCATCGAGGCGGCTGCAGCTCGCGGCTGTACCGTGCTCGACGGGCTCGGCATGCTGGTCAACCAGGGAGTGAGCGGGATCCGCTACTGGACCGGAGTCGAGGTCAATCACCGGGTCATGCGCGCCCGCCTGGAGGCGATCTTCGGCTGAAGCCGGTCGAGCAGCACCGCGGCGAGGATCAGAGCCCCGAACACGACCTTCTGCTCGTAGGACGCGACCCCCGCGATGTTCAGGCCGTTCTGGATGACGGCGATGATCATCGCACCGATCAGCGTCCCCGCGACCCGGCCGCGGCCGCCCGCGAGGCTTGCGCCGCCGACCACGACGGCGGCGATCACCTGCAATTCGTAGAGCTCTCCCGCGTTGGGTCGTCCGCCCTCGAAGCGCGAGGCGTCGACGATCCCCGCCAGGCCGGCGAACGCTCCGCACAGGCAGTAGACGGCGAGCAGCACCGCGGTCACCGGCACGCCCGACAAGCGCGCCGCCTCGACGTTGCCGCCGACGGCGTAGACGTAGCGTCCGAACATGGTCCGCGTCATCAGCAGGTGGGCGGCAACGAAGAGGACGAGCATGAGCACGATGGGATTCGGCACCCCGAGCACGGCGCCGTTACCGAGCCAGGCGAAGACTGACGCATCGACCCGCACCGCCTCCGGCGTCCCTTCGGCACCGCCGCCCACCAGGCGCCGCTGATGGCCGACAGCGAGGATCAGGGCCAGGCCGCGGGCGAGCATCATCAGCCCAAGGGTGGCCACGAACGGCGGTACCCGGAACGCGGTGACCATGGTCCCGCTGAGCAGACCGCCCAGCGCCGCGGCCACGACACCCAGGAGCATTGCCGCCAGAAGTCCCGCCGGCGAGGCTGCGGCGCCCCCGAACCACTCCTGCGCCGTCACTGCCGCGATCACGCCCGCCAGCGCCAGCAGGCTGCCGACCGAGAGGTCGATGCCCGCGGTCAGGATGACCAAGGTCATGCCGAGCGCGATGATCGCGATGTCGGCGTTCTGGTTCACCACGTTGAGCAGGTTGCGGGCCGTCAGGAACGTCGGCCAGTGGTAGCTCCCCGGAGAGAACACCGGCACACCCGCGGTTCGCACCGGTCCCCACTCGGAGGCGATCCGGTGGGTGGCGATCGCATCGAGGGAAGCGCCGGTCCCGGCCAGCCGCTCCAGTTCGAGCCGCACTTCGCGCGGCTGGCCGAACACGCGACCGGCGATCCGGACTCGGGAACCCTCGAGGCCCTCCTCGATCGCCCGCGCGAACACCATGTCGGCCTCCGTGTCCCGCGCCACGACGAGCACCGAGCACGGCGCCGGGCACGCCTCCAGCACCTGCCGGGCGACCGCGCCGCCCGAACGACTCGTGATCGGGTTCTGCTCGCGCCAGGTCGCCGCGCTCGAGATCAGGCAGAGGAGGGCCAGGACGACGACCGAGAGGTTCCGGCCCAGGAGGTCGAGCAACCTGCGGCGCCAGCGACCGGCGGCGGATTCACCGACGTCTTCAGGCAACGGAGGGTTCCTCCGAACGGTCGATACCGGCGGCGATCCGCAACACACCCGCCGGATCGGCGCTCGCCGGATCCGGGATCTCGCCCCGGATGCGGCCCTCGTGCATGACCAGCACACGGTCGCTCAACCCGAGAACCTCCTCCAGTTCCGAGCTGATCAGGAGCACCGACTTGCCTTCCGATGCGATCCGGCGGATCCACTCGTAGATCTCGTAGCGCGCCCCGACGTCGATGCCCCGGGTCGGCTCGTCGCAAAGAACGACCCTGGCGCCGCGTTCGAGCCACCTGGCGATCACGACCTTCTGCTGGTTGCCGCCCGACAGCGTCGCCACCCGCTGGCCGGGCCGGGCAAGCCGGATGTCCAGTTGCTCCCTCCACCGGCTGAAGGCTTGCCCCTCGCGGCGGCGATCGACCAAAGTCCGCCAGCGCCGGAAACGGTCCAGGTTGGGAAGCGCGAAGTTGTCCCGCGCGCTTCGGCTCAGCACAAGACCCTCGCCCCTGCGATCCTCCGGCAGCAGGCAGATGCCGCTCCTGATCGCCTGCCGCGGCGACCGAAGGTCGAGCCGCCTGCCGTCGAGCCGCACCTCGCCGCCGTCCGAGGCAACGGCGCCGGAGATCATCCGCGCCACCTCGGTCCGGCCCGCGCCCACCAGGCCGGCGAGTCCCAGAACCTCGCCGCGACGGATGTCGAAGGAAACGTCGCGAACCCGGCGACCCGCCGACAGCCCCCGGACTTCGAGCCGCGGCTCACCGATCGCCTGCGGGAATCGAGGGGGGAACTCCGTGCTCAGACTGCGGCCGACCATCGCCTCGATCAACTCGTCACGATCCAGGGGCAGGCGACGATCGCCCTCCCCAGCAGGTTCATGCCGGTCGATGCCGTGCACCAGTTCGCCGTCGCGGAGCACGGCGACGCGGTCGGCGACCGCCTCGATCTCCTCGAGCCGGTGGCTGATGTAGATCGCGGCAGCACCCCGGCACGCCACTCCCCGCACCTGACGCAACAAGGCCCGCGCCTCGCGTGGCGACAGCGCCGCCGTCGGCTCGTCCAGGATCAGCAGCCGGGGTTCGAGCGCCAGGGCCTTCGCGATCTCGACCGCCTGGCGGGCGCCGAGCGACAACTCCGAGCAACGGGCATCGGGATCGATGTCCAACTCCAGCAGGTCGAGCAGACGCCGCGCCTCCCGCTCTTCCCAACGCCGGCGGACGATCCCCCGCCGGGACCAGCCGGCGCCGAGAAAGAGGTTCTCGCGCACGCTCAGTTGCGGCACCAGGCTGAGCTCCTGGTGGATCACGGCGATTCCCCGGTCGCGCGCGTCCGCGGGCGACGCGAACGCGGCGGCTTCGCCCTCGAACTCGATCCGGCCGCGGTCCGGCCGCTCGGCGCCCGAGACGATCCGTATCAGGGTGCTCTTGCCGGCGCCGTTCTCGCCGACCAGGCCCAGCACCTCGCCCGCGCCCACCGCCAGACTGACGCCGCGAAGGGCGTCCACGCCCGGGTAGCTCTTGCTGATCCGATGGAGTGCGAGCAAGTGGCTGCCGGCAGGCCGAAGCCCTAGTCGAGTGTCGGGTCCTGCTCGGCGTCGGCCTGCCGGTAGAGCTCTGTCGGGATCAGGTGGACGCGCTCGAAGTCCTCGCCGTCGAGGTAACTCACGATGTTCTGCACCGTCATGACTCCCATCCGGTCCGGGTACTGAATCGGATCGGCGTAGATCTTTCCGTCCCGGATCGCCTCCCGACCCGCGATCTCGCCGTCGAAGCCGACGATCCTGACCTGGTCCGCGCGTCCAGCCTGCTCGAGCGCGGTGCGCGCGCCCAGTGCCGAGGGATCGTTGATCGCGAACACGCCGGCGAGGTCCGGATAGGCCTGGATGCCATCCGCCATCGCCCGGTAGCCCTCGTCGCGCAGGCCGCCGCCCTCGAGTTCGGCCACGATCTCGATCCGGCCCTCGGTCCGGTCCCGGTTGTACTCCCCGATCGCGTGGCGGAAGCCGTCCACCCGCAGGACGCAGGAGTTGGCCTGCTTGAAGTGCAGCACGAGCACCTCGCCGCCGGCCTCGCCGAGCGCCTCGATCATCGCCTCGCCGGCCAGCAGCCCGCCCTGGTAGTTGTCGGTGCCGACATGACCGGCGATCTCGACGCCCTCGGCGACGGCCTGGAGATCGGACGTGAAGACCGGCACTCCGGCTTCGTTCGCCCTCCGCACCGCGGGACCGATGGCGATCCGGTCCACCGGGTTCAGCACGATCGCGACGACGCCGGAAGCCAGGAAGTTGTCTACCTGCTGCGACTGCCGGTTCACGTCGCGTTCGGCATCGGTGACGACGACGTCGAAGCCGTGGCGCTCCGCCTCCGCGGTCAGGCTGTCGGCGATGATCTTGAAGAACGGGTTCTTGAGCGTCATGGCCGAGAAACCGATCGTTCCCCGCGCGACGCCGCCGCTTTCGCTCCCGTCCATGCCGCCGGCGCAGGCGCCGAGCGCGGCCAGACCGATCGCCGCCACCGTTCCCACGAGTAAACGCTTCACGATCCGCGGATTGTGACACGCAACCGGAGGGGCCGGATAGAGTCACGCCGATGACCGAAACCGGTGTGTCCTCGTCGCCGGCCGCGGCGCCGCCGCTGCTCCAGATACGGGAGCTCCGCACCTGGTTCCACGGCAAACACGAGACGGTCCGCGCGGTCGACGACATCAACCTGACCATCGAAGAGGGCGAGACGCTCGGTCTCGTCGGCGAGTCCGGGTCGGGCAAGTCGGTGACCTCGCTGTCGGTGATGCGGCTGCTGGAGAGCACCGCGAACATCGAGACCGGCGAGATCGCCTGGTTCGGCCGCGATCTGGTCCATCTGCCCAACCGTGAGATGCGGGACCTGCGCGGCAAGGACATCGGGATGATCTTCCAGGAGCCCGGCACGTCGCTGAACCCGGTGTTCCGGGTCGGCGACCAGGTGGGCGAGGCGCTTCGCGTCCATCTCGGCATGAACCGCAAACAGGCCCGCCAGCGAACGATCGAACTGTTCGAAGAGGTCGGCATCCCGGAGCCCGAGCGCCGGATCGACACCTATCCCCACGAGATGTCGGGCGGCCAGAAGCAGCGCGTGATGATCGCTATGGCGCTGTCGTGCAACCCGAAGCTGCTGATCGCCGACGAGCCGTCGACGGCCCTGGACGTCACGATCCAGGCGCAGATCCTCGACCTGATCCGCCGCCTGCGCGACGAGCGCGGCATGTCCATCCTGTTCATCAGCCACGACCTGGGCGTGATCGCCGAGATCGCCGACCGGATCGCGGTCATGTTCCGGGGCCGGATCGTCGAGCGCGGCTCGGTGACCGACGTGTTCAGCAACCCCCAGCACCCTTACACCAAGGGCTTGCTCGCCTGCCGGCCGCACCTCGACCGCGACTTCCGCCGTCTGCCCACGGTCGCCGACTTCATGGACGTGGACGACGAGGGCGACGGAGGCGAGATCCGGATCACCGAGCGCGAACTGACGCCGGAGTCCCTCGACGAACTCGTCGGGCGTGGGCGCGGGCGGCTGCTTCACCCGCAGAGTGCGCTCGAGGACCTGGGCTACGCCGAGAACCCCGGACCCGGCGACCGGGTCGCGGGCGGCACCGAACCCCTGCTTCAGGTTCGCGACCTGAAGGTCTACTACCCCATCAAGAGCGGCTTCCTGCGCCGGCAGGTCGGCGACGTCAAGGCCGTTGACGGCATCTCCTTCGACGTCTACCCCGGTCAGACGCTGGGACTGGTAGGAGAATCCGGCTGCGGCAAGACGACCACCGGTCTGGCACTACTGCGACTGATCGACATCACCGGTGGAACGGTCCGGTTCGAGGACCAGGACGTGACCACGATCCCGGCGAGCCGCCTCAGGTCCCTGCGCGGGAAGATGCAGATCATCCTCCAGGACCCTTACTCTTCGCTGAACCCGCGCATGACCGTCGAGGCCATGCTCAGCGAAGCCATGGCGATCCACAAGATCGGCGACAGCCGGAGCGACCGTCGCGACCGGGCCGCCCGACTGCTCGAAGAGGTCGGCATGGAGGCCGGCCATCTCCGCCGGTACCCCCACGAGTTCTCCGGCGGCCAGCGACAGCGGATATCGGTGGCCCGCGCGCTGGCGGTCCAGCCGAAGCTGATCATCTGCGACGAATCCGTGTCGGCGCTCGACGTGTCGGTGCAAGCGCAGGTGCTGAACCTGCTCAAGGACCTGCAGGAAGAGCGCGGCCTGACCTACATCTTCATCAGCCACGACCTGTCGGTGGTCAAGTTCATGTCCGACATGATGGCGGTGATGCTCGACGGCAAGATCGTGGAACAGGGACCGTCCGAGGCGATCTACATGACACCCAGCGAGGAGTACACACGCCGCCTGATCGAGGCCGTCCCGGACGACTCGATCGCCAACATCGAGAGCCGCCAGCAACAGCGGAGAGAAGCCCGCAGCCGCCGCCACGCAGATTGACCCCCTGCCGGCGACAACGGTCATGACGACCACCAGTACAAGCCGTTTCCCGGAAGCCCTGGTGCTGATCTTCGCCATGATCGTGGCGGCGCAGGTCCTCACGTACGTGCTGCCGGCCGGCGAGTACGAACGCGACGGCCGGCAGGTGCTCGCCGGCACGTACCACGCCGTCGAAGCGGCACCCCTGCCCTGGCATGCCGCCCTGACCAAGGTGCCTCGCGGGCTCGAAGCCGCGGCCGAAATCATCTTCTTCGTCTTCCTGGTCGGCGGCGCGATCGGGGTCATCCGGACAACCGGCGCGATCGACGCGGCGATCGGCGCGGCGATCAAGACCCTGGGCGGGCGACCGGTCCTGCTGGTCGGAGGAATGACCGCGCTGTTCGCGGTCGGTTCGTCGACGATCGGCATGGCCGAGGAGTACATGCCCTTCGTGCCGATCCTGGTCGCCATGTGCATCGCGCTCAAGATGGACGCCGTGGTCGCCCTCGGCATCGTCTACCTGGGCGCCGGGATCGGCTACGGCACCGCGGCGATCAACCCCTTCACCGTGATGATCGCCAAGGACATCGCCGGCCAGGACCCGGGTACCGGCTTCGGGCTCCGCTGGGCGCTGCTGGCGGTCATGCTGGTCGTCGGCGTCCACCACGTCCTGCGCTATGCGCGCCGCATCGGCAACGACCCGGAACAGAGCCTCGTGCGCGACATCGACTACTCGGGCGGCGCGCATGAACTGAGCGCAGCCGAACTCACGCCGGCCCGGCTCGGCATCCTCGTCTCCTTCGCGGCGATGATCGGCGTCTTCATCTGGGGCGTCAACGTGCACGGCTGGTACCTGGTCGAACTCGCGGCGCTCTTCCTGGGCGTGACGATCATCTCGGCCGTCCTGGGCCGGGTGTCGGCGAACCGGACCGCCAGAGCGTTCACCAGCGGCGCCGCCGAGCTGACCGGAACCGCCCTGCTGATCGGCTTCGCACGCACGATCGAGGTCGTGCTCTCGGACGCCCGGGTCATCGACACGGTGATCCACGGCATCGCCTCACTGCTCGCAAGAGCAGAGGCCCTGGGTTCAGGGGCCGCCGTCATCTCGGCGTGGGGCATGCTCCTGGTACAGAGCGTGTGCAACTTCCTGATCCCCTCCGGCAGCGGGCAGGCATACGTGACGATGCCGATCATGGCGCCACTCGCGGACCTCACCGGAGTCGGCCGCGAGACTTCGGTGCTCGCCTACCAGCTCGGCGACGGGTTGATGAATCTGATCGTGCCGACGAACGCCCTGCTGATGGGCATGCTGCTCCTTGCGCGCATCCCCTACCAGCGCTGGCTGCGCTTCATCCTGCCCGCCATCGTCAAGCTCTACCTGGTCGCGATGGCGGTGCTCGCTGTAGCCGCCCTCGTGCGCTTCGAGTAGGGCCTGCAGCCGTCTGCAAGCCGGCTAGAGGTTCAGCTTCGCGGGCAGGTAGCGCTCGATCAGGCCTTCGTAGTACGGCCTCAACTCCGCGGCATCGGGCGGACGGTCGCTCTTGGAGTACAGGTCGTAGCCGTTGAAGAGTCGCACCCAGGCGAACATCTCCCGGTCACGGTCGTTCATCAGCTCCCGGTACGCGCCCTCGCGGTGACACGCATAGAAGGAGTGGTAGCGGATCATGTAGAGCGCCGGCTCCGGCAGGTAGTCGCTGAGCACCTGGTAGAGGTACTCGTCGTGGCCCCAGGACAGGTGGACCCGGTCCAGGCCGCAGCCAGCTTCGTACACCCCGAGAGGTGTCGAGTAGGTCGGATTCGCCGCGTCCGGGTTGCCCTCGAACAGCTCCGGATAGACGATCCGGTCCGAAAACGCGCAGCCGACCGGAAAGGTGTCGCCGACCACCGCCCACTGCGGCTCGCCCCACAGACAGAGCACCTTTCCCAGGTCGTGTACCAGTCCGGCCAGCACGAACCAGTCCGGATGGCCGTCGGCCCGGATCGCCTCCGCCGTCTGTAACAGGTGGTCGAGCTGCGAGAGGTCCAGATCCGGGTCCGAGTCGTCCACCAGGGTGTTCAGGAACTCGAGCGCCTCCCAGGCCGGGAGTTCAGCCCGGTCGAGCGTGAGGTACTCCGCCTTCTTGTCCTGAACGAAGTCCCAGGTCTGGTTCCGGTGATTCAGCCGGTAGAACTCGCGCACCGTGTCGCGGGGGGGCACCTCGAAGTCCCGGTAGTCCTCCCGCCGTTTGCCGCCCGACTCCACCGGGGTCGGATAGAGCTCTGCAACGAAGTCGTCCCAGTCGTCGAGTCGCTCGAGCGGCGTCATTGGCGATACGCTAACAGGCCGACGCCCCACCAACCTGGGGAGGACCCGACCCGAGAGTGCCCTACATGGTCTACAAGCTCCTGCACGTGCTGGGAGCGGTCATGGTGCTTGCCGCCGCGGGCGGCGTGGCGGTTCACGCCGCGAACGGCGGTCGCAGGGAGGACAACCAGCTGCGCGGCCTGCTCGCCGCCATGCACGGAGTCGGCCTGGTCCTGAGCGTCGTAGCCGGTTTCGGCATGCTCGGCGCCAGCCTGCCCGGTTGGGCCTGGGCGAAGCTCGTGATCTGGTTGTGCTTCGGAGCCGCGCTCACGCTGCCCTATCGCAACCAGGCCCTGGCCAAGCCGCTGGTCGTCATCCTGCCGCTGCTGGCGGCCGTCGCTGCCTACCTGTCGCTGTACAAGCCGTTCTGAAGGAGCTGGCGGGGCGCTGGGGGCTCCGGTCAGATTCCCGTCAGACAGACGTCAGGCCTCTGGCCTCCCTCCGACAGCGAGAATCGGGAATCCGGATCGAACTCCGGCCGTTTCTGTTCGTACATATGAACGGGCTCGTGCCACAAAGGGGCAAGGCACGGACCCGTTCGGCGCCGGGTGGTGCGAGCGTGTCGTACCGCCCGGCGCCACCTTCGCCCGGGCGACGATCCGTACCCGGCCTCACAGGAAGATGCAGGTGGGACAGTCCCCCGCGGCCGCCGCCAGCGCTCGGTCGGCCTCGCACTGGTACTCCGGGCTGCTCGACCGATGGCTCCGGGTATCGCCGTTCAGCATCGTTTCACGCTTCCAGTCGTCATCGCCCGACCAGCGATACGGCAGCATCTTCACCGCGCCAGGCTGCTCCAGCTCGTCCACGGCCGCAAGCGCGGCGGCGACGATCTCCCGCTGCAGCGCCGGGTCCTTCGCCTTCCCCGCCGTGTGACCGAGGGGATAGTCGAGAAAGACGGCGCGAGGAGGATTGACCGAGCGGGTGATCGAGAGAGCGGAAGTCAGCGACGTGGTCGGAATCCCGTCCGCCTCGACTCGACGCGCTATCAGTCCCACGGACTGATGGCAGACCGGTCACACGGGGACCAGCAACGCCAGATCGACCTGGTCCTCAGCGAGCCGGCGGCTGATCTCCGGAGCCAGTGCATCCCGAACGCGGCGGGCCGAGTAGATCCCCCCCATGAAAGCATAGGCGCGCGGCGACAGCTCGCCGATCACGCCCTCCGCCACGAGGGTGCGCAACGTGTCGACCGGAAAGACGACGTTCGGGTCCGTACGCGCGTCGGTCTGGTCGTAGGCGAAGTGGCTCGTCCGCAGTTCCGAAACGGGAACCGACGTATCGATCACTCGCAGCGAGATGTCGTCCCGATGGTGGAAGGCGACCTGGCCCGCCCGATACACACCACCGGAGCCCACCAGCCCCACTCGACACTCCCGCAGAGGCTTCGCAAGCTCGGTCCACGGAGGCGGATCATCGCTGCGAACCCATCGATAGGGATCGTGGCCCAGGCTCGAGTAGAGGTCGCGCGTACGGATGATGTGGTCCACCGGCGGTCGTCGCGTCGTCATGGGTCCATTCTGCCCCAAGATAGGATGCCCGCTGCATGACGACCGAGGATTGCCGAGTGAGCGGCCGGCTCAACCTCCCCGAATCGGAATGGCGGGCAAGACTCGGCGACGAGGAGTTCCGGGTTCTGCGGCGGGAGGCAACCGAACGCCCCTTCACTTCGGCGCTCAACCATGAGTGCCGGCGCGGCATCTTCCTCTGCGCCGGCTGCGGCGCCGAGCTGTTCCGGTCGGACGCGAAATTCGACAGCGGCACCGGCTGGCCCAGCTTCTTCGAGCCCATCGCCGGGGCCGTCGACACGAAGCGGGACTTCAAGCTGATCGTCCCCCGAACCGAGTACCACTGCACCCGCTGCGGCGGCCACCAGGGCCACGTCTTCAGCGACGGGCCGGCGCCCACCGGCCTGCGTTACTGCAACAACGGCGTCGCCCTGCGCTTCCAGCCGGCGCCGGCGCGCGAGCCGGAAACTCGAGCCAACCCCCCAGGCGGGGAGGAGTAAGACGATGTCGACCAAAGCGACAACCCGCCGTGCCGGCGGAACGATCCTGGGGGCCGGTTTCGCTCTGACGCTGGCATGCGGCGGCGAGCAGGTTGAGCCCCTCACCACGACCGTCAAAACGGAGCTCGGCTCGGTCGAGGGCCAGGCACTCGAGTCCGGAGTCCTCAAGTTCGCCGGTGTCCCGTTCGCGGCGCCGCCGGTTGACGACCTCAGATGGCGGCCGCCCCAGCCCGCCGGCGCCTGGGAGGGCAGCCGTGATGCCACGGAGTTCTCCGCCTCCTGCTGGCAACCGCTGTCTCCACCCGGTTCCTTCTACAACACCGGCGAGATCGAACGCAGCGAGGACTGTCTCTACCTGAACGTCTGGACCGGCGCCGAACACGCCGAAGCAGCTCTTCCGGTCATGGTGTGGATCCACGGAGGCGGCCTCCAGACCGGCTCCGGAAGCACTCTCCTCTACGACGGGGAGAGCCTGGCCGAGCGCGGCGTCGTGCTGGTGACGATCAACTACCGGCTCGGGCCGATGGGCTTCCTGGCTCACGCGGAACTCTCGGCCGAGAACGAGTTGGGAGCGTCCGGGAACTACGGCATCCTGGACCAGATCGCCGCGCTCGAGTGGGTGCAGGCGAACATCGCCGCCTTCGGCGGAGACCCGGGCCGGGTCACGATCTTCGGCGAGTCGGCGGGCTCCTGGAGCGTGAACTACCTGACCGCGACGCCCCTGGCGGCCGGCCTCTTCCATCGTGCGATCGGGCACAGCGGCGGCATCTTCTGGCCCATGCCGCAGCTTGGAGACGCGGAGTCCGAAGGTGCTCGCATCGCTGAGCGCCTCGGCGCCGGCGACCTCGCGGCCATGCGCGCCGCCACCGCCGCGGAGGTCTACGAAGCGGCCAGTGCGTCCGAAGCGCTCGGTTTCGTCGGCGTCAGCGACGGCCATGTCTTCCCGCGCGACATCCACGATCTGTTCGCCACCGGCGAGCAGAACGACGTCGACACGATCGTCGGCTTCAACAGCGATGAAGGGACCGCCCTGTTCGCCGGTCCCGCCGGGACCACCGTCGCCGACTACCGGCAGTTGCTCGCAGACACGTACGGCGACCACGCCGACGCGATGTTCGCGGTCTACCCCGCCGAGAACGACGCTCAGGCTCGCGTCGCCGCCTACGAGAACACGGCCGACCAGTTCTTCGCCTGGCAGATGCGGACCTGGGCCAGATTGCAGAACCGCACCGGACAACGACCCGTACGAATGTACTTCTTCTCCCGGGTACCGCCGTGGGACGAGGCGGACGCCTACGGTTCGTACCACGCGGCGGAGATCATCTACGCCTTCGACAACCTCCACCGCAGCGGCGACGTGAGGGACGAGATCGGCCCCTTCAACCACGCCTGGGACGAGACCGACAGGGCGCTCGCGGACACGATGGCGAGGTACTGGGTCAACTTCGCGGCCAGCGGCGACCCCAACGGCGACGGTCTGCCCGACTGGCCCGTCTACGATCCGGACGCCGACGGCGTCCTCGAACTGGGCGACAAGATCGGCGTCATCCAGGGCTTGCTCAAGGATCGGCTGGACGCCTTCGACGCCTACTACGAGGACCTGCGCGCGAACGGCTAGGGACGCCTTTGTGCTAGCGTCCCGCCATTAGGCAGTGGGTGCAGAGCTCACGCGGCGAACCAGGATGCGCCTGTCGTTCTCGTGCGTGGATCCACAGTGGAACCCCAAGGCCGAGAAACAGGAGCAGCAGATGGCAACGAGAATCTACGTGGGGAACCTCCCCTTCGACACGACGGAAGAGGCGGTTCGCGCGCTGTTCCAGGCTCATGGCGAGGTGTCAGAAGTTTCGCTGATCAACGACCGTGAGACCGGCCGGCCGCGAGGCTTTGGCTTCGTCGAGATGGCGTCCGGAGGCCAGGAGGCCATCTCCGCTCTGGACCGGCAGCAGTTCGGCGGTCGCACCCTCCGCGTCAACGAAGCCCGCCCGCGCGAGGAACGCCGGCCTCGCTGGTAGCTCGTCGACTACATCTGCGGGTAGAAGAACTGGGCCACGACAACGTCGGCCTGTGGTGACGGCTTCAACTCAATGATGTCGTCGCGGGAGCCGCCCTTCGTCATCCTGAAGGACGCGTTCACCAGCTCCGGAGCGTCCCAGAGCACGATCGCGAACTCTCCGTTCTTCTCGACCGGACCGCTCGCCTGGAACGAGCCGTCACCTGACGTGATCGTGACCTCGCCGCCGCCCTTGACTGGCTTGCCGCGGTTGTTCTGAACCCTTCCGGTAAGCACCGTGCGGATGCCCTCCGGCTCCATCGACTCGCCCTCCCGGAAGAGGATCGGATAGAGCTGCTGGGATCCGTCGCGCTGAACCGCGACGCGCGCTATGACCGAGCGGAAGCCGTTGCGCTCGAACGTGACCCGAACGGTGATCCCCTCGTAATCGTCGCGACTGAAGATACGACCCATGTTGCGCAAGAGGTAGGTACCGGTCTTCCTGCCCTTGGCGCGTAGCCTCGGCGCCGGCATGTTGTCGTTCTGGAACCAGATGTCCACATCCGGCAGCGGGTTCCCGCTCGAGTCGAGAATCGTGCCGAACACGCGCGTGTTGTCCCGGCCACCGACCGCGCCGGTCACGTCACCGCCGCGCAGGTCGGCGCCGACATTGGCAGGCCCCGGATCCTGGGCCAGAGCGGGAACCGCCAGCACGAGAAGCGGGATGAACAGAAGCGGAAAAAGGAGTCTCTTCGGCATTCTCGAGGCCCTCCGAACGGTTTTCGCGCAGTGAGTCCGTACGCGCTCCTACAGGCACCTCGGAACCTATCAACAACTAGGATCGCCCAGTGCGGCCACCTGAAACCGTTCCGGCAACATCGCCGCGGCCGACGCAGATCCTGGCGGCGGCTGCGATCGGTGTCGCGGCGGCCTTGCTGGTCCTGCGCTGGATGGCGCCGGACACTGCGCCCGCCGCTTCCCACGAGGCATCCCGCACCGCTCCGGCTCCCCTGCCAGCCCGTCCGGAGCCCGAGCCGCCACCGCCCCTGCCGCGCGAACTCAGCGATGCGCTCGACCTGATGGCCCAGGGAAGACTCCGTGAAGCGCAGCGCCTGATGCTGGACTTCGACGCCAGTCCCGCCGCCAGGGAACTGCTGCCCGACCATCGCGAGACCCTGAGCGCGATGCTGGAGCGCCTCGGGAACGACCCGGTCCTGCTGGCCGCCGTAGAGTTCGAAGCCGGCTTCGAGGATGCCGATCTCGACCGTCTTCGCCGCGCCCTGGGCTCGCTATCGCGCGACCGGATGATCGCGCTCCGGCGGGACCCGCAGGCATCCCGCTACGTCGACGACGCCCGGCGGCTGACCGCGGAGGTCGACGCGATCGAGGGGCTGCTGGGCAGCGACCGGCTGGCAGCGCTCCGGCTGGCTCAGGACTTCGCACGGCGCCACCCGCGATTCGCGGCCGGCCTCGCCTTCGAGGACCGCGCCGCCGAAGCGATCGAGGACACGGCCGGACGCCTGATGACGGCCAACCGACTGGAAGAGGCCCGAACGCTGCTGCTCGAACTCAAGTCGCTTCGCGGCGATGCGGCGAGGGAGACCGCTTCCGTTGACGTCAGACTCGCTTCTATCGAAGCGGTGTTCCAACGGCGGAGCGACCTGGACGCCGCGATCCGCGAAATCGAGGTGCTGGGCCGTCAACGACCGCACGAGGCTCTGGAGGTTCTCGCCGCCATGGAACGGACGCCCGAGAACCGTCGTCGCCTGGCCCAGGTGGAGTCCACCCTCAAGCTGCTGCTGGACGACCTTGACCAGGGAGGCCCCGTCGTCGAGATACTGGCCGCGGACGGTTCGAGCCTGGACCAGGTCGAGTACGACCGCCGCGAGGATCTGGTGCTGCTGGTTCGTGCCCGGGACGACTACGAGGTGGTTTCGGTCCGTTTCTTCTGGCGCTGGTTCGACCGCGACGGGGAAGGCGCCGTCGTCGAAGCGGTACTTGGATCGGTCGAGCCTGGGATGGTTCCCGCCACGGACGGTGCGGGCGACGCGAGAACCGCCGAGATCGTCTTCGAGGCGACGGTGACGCAAGCCGAGCACGGGGGCCGGAGCCTTCAGTTCTGGGCCGAAGCGACCGACCGCGGCGGCCGCGTCGCCAGGAGCGCCGACCCGCCGAAACAACTCGCACCCGAGCGGCGCGGGTTCCTGCAGCGGCTCGGCCTTCGCCGCCGCCAATGACCGCTCACAGGCGTGAAACCACTGACTACCAATCACTTACAGGGGCCAGGCGCACTGGTATGATGACCGCTGTGGCGAACGGTACATGCGCCCCGAACAACGCCGGTGAAACACCTGCAGAGCCGGCGATACCCCAGCATCACGTCGAGACGACCGACAGGGACTTCGGCAGCCTCGGGCTGAATCCGGAGATCCTGGAGGTGCTCGCCGAGATCGGCTTCGAGCACCCGACGCCGATCCAGGCCGACGTGATCCCCGACGCGATCGCCGGCAGGGACCTGATCGGTCTGGCCGAAACCGGCTCCGGCAAGACGGCCGCCTTCGTCCTGCCGATCATCCAGCGGCTCGGCCGGGGCAAGGGCGTGCGCGCGCTCGTCGTTTGCCCCACGCGCGAGATCGCCCTGCAGACCAAGGCCTTCCTCGACGTCTTCCGCAAGAGCCGCCTGCGAGTCACCTCGGCCTGCCTGATCGGAGGCGTGAAGATCGGACCCCAGTTCGACCAGTTGCGCCGGGACCCCGATGTCCTGGTCGCAACGCCCGGGCGACTCCTGGACCACACCGAACGCGGCACGGTGAGCCTCCGCAACGTCGAGGAACTCGTGCTGGACGAAGCCGATCACATGCTCGACCTCGGCTTCATGCCTCAGGTGCAGCGGATCGTGACCCAGGTGCCCAGCAAGCGGCACACGATGCTCTTCTCGGCCACCATGCCGCCCCCGATCGAACGTCTGGCCCAGCGCTACATGAACGACCCGCTCCGGATCGATCTGGCGCCCCGCGGCGCCGCTTCCGGAATCGAACACCGCCTCTACCTGGTCGACGAGAAGGACAAGAAGAGCTGCGCCCTGGCGCTGCTCGATTCGGTCCCCGGCTCGACCCTCGTCTTCACCAAGCGCCGGTCCGACGCCGAGTGGTTGTGCCGCGTGCTGGAGCGAGGACGGCACAGCGTCGCGCGCATCCACTCGGACCGCTCGCAGAAGCACCGGGTCGACGCTCTTGAGAGTTTCCGCGCCGGTCGTCATCGCATCCTGGTGGCGACGAACATCGCGGCCCGCGGCATCGACGTCCAGGGCATCGAGCACATCCTGAACTACGACCTTCCCGACACCGCCGAGGACTACATCCACCGCGCCGGCCGCACCGCCCGCGGCGCCGCCGAAGGGGTCGTGTCGTCGATCGGCACCTGGCTCGACAAGCCGATCGTGCGCCAGATAGAGCTGGCGCTCGGTCACCCACTGCCTCGTAGCGAAGTCGAGGGAGTGTCCCCCTACCGTGAAATGCGGTCGCTCAACGAGCGCCGCCGCCGCTCGCCGCTGCGCCGCTAACCCCCATGATCCCCATCCCGGATCTCCTGAACCGGGAGCCCTTTCTCGGCATCGACCGGGAGGCTCTGTCCGACCTGCTCGGCCTCGCCATTCTCGGCCGGGAGATCGGCACCGAGTTCCATGACCTGATGGCGGAGGCGGAGACGCCGCCCACCACCTGGCGGCCCGAGTTCTTCGAGCAGGACCTGTTCATCGACCGGCTGATCGCGGAGAGCTTCGAGATCAAGATGGACGGCGTCCAGTACCCGATCAACGAGCGCTTTCTCCGGCGCGCGCTATCCGCTACCCCGACCGATCTGCAGACGATCGAGTTCCGGCAGTCGATCCTGCGCGAGATGGACGAGAACGACGAGATCCTGGCGTCAGCCAAACAGCTCTACCGCGAGCTGTTCGCTCTGCTGTCGCTTCACCGTACGCCCCGCTATCACCGCATCGTCGACACGGCGGCCCACAACCTGGACATCCTGAAGCAGAGCCGTCTCGTCATCGACCTGATGCACGACCGGTTCGGATCCGCCCGTTCCGGTCTCAGGCGCCTCCACGAGGGGGCGGCCGCGATCCACGAGACGGAGGAGTACAAGACCCTCGCCGCCCTCCTGGACTACGAGGACCAGCTCGCCCAGCTGAACCTCGACATCTCCCTGGGCGGTGACGGCCGGATCCGCCGGGTCGAGGTGCGTTCCCTCGAAGAGTGCAGCGACAACCGCTTCTGGACGCGGCCGATCAAGCGCTTCTGGGGCCGGCTGAGGTTGGGGATCGGCGGCTACTCGATGACAAACCGGGAGCTCCTGAACCGGGTGATCGAGAGGGTCTACGTCTCCCTGTCCCCGGCCCTGATCCCGCTGATCCAACTGCTTGGCCAACTGGAGCTCTACCTGGCGGTGCGCGCGCTGAGGGACCGCGCCGCTGGACGCGGCCTCACGATGTGCATCCCCGAACTGCTGCCCGACCACGACACCGGACCCGCCTTCGTCTGCGAGGACCTGTGGAACCCCCTGCTGCTGCATCAGGAGCAGGCGCCCGTCCCTTGCACCGTGAGGACCGCCGGCAGTGTGCCGATCACGGTCGTGACCGGGCCCAACTCGGGCGGCAAGACGCGGCTGATCCAGGCCATCGCGCTCGCCCAGCTGCTCGCCCAGTCGGGCCTCTACGCACCGTGCGCCCGAGGCCGCCTGCGGGTGCAGAACGGGCTCTTCGTCTCCCTGATTGAACGCGAGAGCGCCGACCAGGTAGAGGGCCGCCTGGGCCGGGAACTCGTGCGTATCCGCACCCTGTTCGAGGAGATGGAGCACGGTTCGATGGTCATCCTGGACGAACTCTGCTCGGGCACCAACCCGTCGGAGGGCATCGAGGTCTTCACCCTGGTCCTGCAACTGCTCCGGCGCGTCGATCCGGTGGCCTACGTCACGACCCACTTCCTCGACCACGCCAGGTCCCTGGAGGAGAACCACCACGAACTGGGCCTGGAGTTTCTCCAGGTGGAACTCGACGACGCCCGGCGGAGCACCTACCAGTTCAACGGTGGCGTCGCCCGGACCTCCCTCGCGGCGCTCACCGCCGAACGCCTCGGGGTTACCTTCGAGAACCTCTCGACGGCCGTCGACCGTCGCCGCACCAAGGCGAGCTAGGGCTCAGTCTCAGTAGGGCACGCCGGTCGCCCGGCAGACGAACCGCATCAGGGGCGAGGCGGCGGCGCAGAGGCCCGTGAACTCGTCCAGAAAGCCGCCGCCGAGCAAGCGGGTCTGATTGAGGCGCGCGACGGCCATGAAGGACTTGCGCTTGATGTCGTCGATTCGGGGATGATCCGCATCGAAGCCTCGCGGCGCCCGCTTCAGACTCTCACCGCCCAGTTCGAGCTCCCCGCCGAGCCCGGGATTCCCGGTGACCTCGGCCCAGCCGTCAGCGTCTTCCACGATCTGCTGCCGGATCGCCCGCAGCGCCTCCGGGTGGGGCCGCCACATCCCGCCGCCCATGAAGACGCTGCCCGGTTCGATGTGGAGGTAGAAGCCGGGCGCATGGGCGTCGCGATGCCGCTCGTGGCGGAAGTGGATGCCGATGTGGGTCTTGTAGGGCCGCTTGTCGCGAGAGAACCGGACGTCCCGGTGGATGCGGAACAGGGAACCGCCGACCTTCTTCGGCACCGCCAGAAAGTGGCTGGACACGTCATCGATCCGGGTCCCGAAGTCGCTGATGAACTGCAGCGCCGGCTCGCGCACGACATCCTCATAGCGCTCGCCGTTGGCCTTGAACCAGTCGCGCTCGTTGTTCTCCGCGAGTTCGCGCAGGAAGGCGAAGGTCTGTCTAGAAAACGGGTTCTTCCACTGGTCCATCGTCTACTCCTCAGGTCGCCTCGGGGCCCGGGCTCTCGCCCGCGCGAAGTGTATTCTCGAGCTCCTCGTCAAAGGAGACCTGAATGGACATCTTCGTCGCCGAGCTGGTCGGCACCGCGCTCCTGATCATCCTGGGCGACGGCGTCGTGGCCAACGTGGTCCTCGCCCGGACCAAGGGGAACGACAGCGGCTGGATCGTCATCGCGACCGGATGGGGGCTTGCCGTAGCGCTGGCGGTCTACTGCGTCGGCCGGATCAGCGGCGCGCACATCAACCCGGCCGTCAGCGTCGGCCTGTGGTCGATCGGCGAACTCGAAGCGGCCCTGTTGCCGACCTACATCGGCGCCCAGTTGCTCGGCGCTTTCGCCGGCGCGGTCGTCGTCTATCTCAGCTACCGTCCCCACTGGGCGGTCACGTCGGATCAGGCGGCGAAGCTCGGAGTCTTCTGCACCGCTCCCGAGATTCCGCGGCGCCAGGGCGCCAACTTCGTGACCGAGGTGGTTGGCACCGCCGTTCTGGTCTTCGGGGTGCTGGCCATCGCGGCCAACGCCTCCGAACTCGCCGGCGAGATCGACCTGTCGGCGGTGTTCGCCACGGGCATAAACCCCCTCCTCGTCGGTTTCCTGGTCTGGGGAATCGGACTCTCACTCGGTGGCCCCACCGGCTACGCGATCAACCCGGCGCGCGATCTGGGCCCGCGCATCGCCCACGCGGTGCTGCCGATCCCGGGCAAGGGCGGCTCCGACTGGGGCTATGCGTGGGTCCCGGTGGCCGGGCCGCTCGCCGGCGGAGTGCTCGGCGCCCTGGCCTTTCGCGGTCTCGGCTGGTAGGCCGCGGCAACCATGAGCTACGTCCTCGCCCTCGACCAGGGCACGACTTCCAGCCGCTCCATCCTCTTCGAGCACCAGGGCACTGCCGCCGCTTCGGCGCAGCGGGAGTTCCCGCAGCTCTACCCGTCCCCCGGACACGTCGAGCATGATCCCGAAGCGATCTGGAAGACCCAGCTCGCCACCGCCCGCGCCGCCATCCGGGAAGCGTCCGCCTCCGCCGCCGACATCGCCGCCATCGGCATCGCGAATCAGCGAGAGACCGTCGTCCTGTGGGAGCGCGACAGCGGCGAACCGATCGACAACGCGATCGTCTGGCAGAGCCGGATCACCGCCCCGCTCTGCGAGCGACTGAAGCAGCAAGGACACGAGGATCTGTTTCGCCAAAAGACCGGCCTGGTCCTCGATCCGTACTTCTCGGGTACGAAGATCGCGTACCTGCTCGACAAGCACAAGCTCCGCGCCCGCGCCCGCCGCGGCGAGATCCTGGCCGGAACGATCGACACGTTCCTGCTCTGGCGCCTGACCGGCGGCGAAGTTCACGCCACGGACGCGAGCAACGCCTCGCGCACCCTCCTGTTCGACATTCACAACCTGGACTGGGACGACGAGTTGCTCGGCATCCTGCGCGTGCCTCGCGCCATGCTGCCCGACGTACGGGACTCGAGCGGCGACTTCGGGCGGACGGACCGGCGCCTGTTCGGGCGGCGGATTCCGATCGCCGGAATCGCCGGCGACCAGCAGGCCGCCACCTTCGGACAGGGCTGCTTCCGGCGCGGCATGGTGAAGAACACCTACGGCACCGGCTGCTTCATCCTGATGAACACCGGAAACCGGGCCGTTTCGTCGAAGAACGGCCTCCTCACCACCGTCGGCTGGGTGCGGGGCGGCAGACCGACGTACTGTCTCGAGGGATCGGTGTTCGTTGGCGGCGCCGCCGTCCAGTGGCTGCGCGACGGACTGGGACTCATCGAACGTTCGGACCAGATCGAGGAACTGGCCGCGAGCGAGCCGGACAGCGGCGGCGTCTTCCTGGTCCCGGCGTTCGTCGGCCTCGGCGCACCGTACTGGGATCCATATGCCCGGGGTCTCCTCATCGGACTCGAGCGTTCGACCACCGCCGGCCACGTGGCCAGAGCCACCGTCGAGTCCATGGCATACCAGAGCCTCGACGTCGTCCGAGCCATGGAGGCCGACGCCGGTTCAAGGATGCGCGAACTCCGGGTCGACGGCGGTGCCGCGGTCAACGACTCGCTCATGCAGTTCCAGGCCGACCTGCTCGGCAAGCGCGTGCAACGGCCGGTCGTCGCCGAAACCACCGCTCTCGGCGCCGCCTACCTCGCCGGGCTCGCCGTCGGCTTCTGGAGCGACCAGGCAGACGTGACGAGCAACTGGGCCCTCGACCGCGAGTTCGAACCGCGATCGACACCCGCGGGGCGACGCCGCCTCGCAGCCGGCTGGCAGCGGGCGGTCGAGAGATCGCGAGCCTGGGCCGAGACCTAGCTGCGGTACGCTCGCGCCCCTTGAAACCCACCACGCATCCGGAGATGACCATGACCGACGTAGCCGCCCGCCCCCGCCTCACCGTTGACATCGAAGCCGGCGTCGCCGACGTGCGTCTCGACCGCGCGGACAAGCTGAACGCGCTGGACGGCGCGATGTTCGACGCCCTGGGCGACACCGCCCGCGAGCTGGCAGAGGACTCGTCGGTGCGCGCGGTCGTGCTCTCCGGCAACGGCCGCGCCTTCTGTGCCGGCCTCGACTTCGGCAGTTTCCGCGCCATGCAGCAGGGCGGCGACAGGCAATCCTCGACGCGCGAGCTGGTCCAGCGGACCGACGAGAACCCCGCCAACCGCGCCCAGTTCGCGGCCTGGGGCTGGCATTCGATGCCCGTTCCCGTCATCGCCGCGGTCCACGGCGTGGCGTACGGCGGCGGCTTCCAGGTCGCGCTGGGCGCCGATCTGCGTGTCGTCCATCCTGAAGCCAGACTCTCGGTGCGCGAGATCGTCTGGGGTCTGATCCCCGACATGGCCGGTCCCCAGTTGCTGCAGCACGTGGTGCGCTCCGACATCGCCAAGGAGCTGACCTTCACCGGCCGCGTGATCAGCGGCGTCGAGGCCGCCGAACTCGGCCTCGCCACCCGGCTTTCCGAACAGCCGCTCGATGACGCGCTCGCCCTCGCGCGCGAGATCGCGGCCAACTCGCCGCACGCGATCCGCGCCGCCAAGCAGGTGCTCGACACCGCCCCGAGGGTCGGCGTCCGCGAAGGTCTCGAAACCGAGGAGCGGCTGCAGGTCGGCCTGATCGGTTCGCCGAATCAGGTCGAAGCCGTGATGGCGAACATGGAGAAGCGGGCGCCCGACTTCGCCGACGTCGACTGAAGCGGAGGCGGCCGACGCCGGCCGCTACTCCAGGTGCCAGCCGTGGCTGCCCTGGAGCAGAGCCCGCTGGGAATCCAGGGGCTCGCTGCCGGCCTCCGGCTCGACCCGCGCGTAGCTGCCGTCCGACTCCAGACGCCGGCAGTTCGCCGTGTCGACCAGGTGCGGCGCCAGGATGTCCCGGAGCGCCGCCTGCCGCAGGTCCGGATCCAGGATCGGACACAGCAGTTCGACGCGGCCGTTCAGGTTGCGAGGCATCAGGTCGGCGCTGCCGGTGAACAGCTCCTCGTCGCCGCCGTTCCGGAAGTAGTACAGCCGCGAGTGTTCGAGGAACCGGCCGACGATCGAGGTCACCGAGATGTTCTCGGACAGGCCCGGCACGCCCGGACGCAGGCAGCAGATTCCCCGCACCTGCAGCAGCACCTCGACGCCGGCCTGGGAGGCGCGGTACAGCGCGTCGATGCACTCGCGGTCGACCAGCGAGTTCATCTTGAAGATCAGGCGGCCGTCACCGCGCAGCCGGTGGCCTTCGATCTCCCGTTCGATTCGCCGGATGAGTTCGCCGCGCATCTGGTGCGGCGCGACCAGGAGACGGCTGTAGCGCTCCTCACGGGCGTAACCGGTGATCGCGTTGAACAGCTTGGCGACGTCCGAAGTGGTCTCGGGGTCGTCCGTCAGCAGCCCGATGTCCGTGTAGATGCGGGCGGTCACCGGGTTGTAGTTGCCGGTCGCGAGGTGCGCGTAGGAGTGCAGCTTGCCCGCCTCCCGACGCACCACCAGGCACATCTTGGCGTGGGTCTTGAGCCCCATCACGCCGTACACGACATGAACGCCGGCGGCTTCCAGCGCCCGCGCCCAGCCGATGTTGTACTCCTCGTCGAAGCGCGCCTTCAACTCGACCAGGACCGAAACCTGCTTCCCCTTCTCCCGCGCCTCCATCAGGGCCTCGACGACGGGTGAGTTCGCGCCCACGCGGTACAGCGTCTGCTTGATCGCGATCACGTCCGGGTCGGCCGCCGCCTCCTGCAGCAGCCGGACGACCGGCGAGAAGCTGTCGTAGGGGTGGTACAGGAGGTGATCGCGCCGGCGAATCGCCTCGAACAGGGACTCGTCGCTCCGGAGCGCGGCATGCCGCACGGGGCGGATGGCGCTGTCGCGGAGTTCGGGCAGGTCGAGGAACGCGATCTCGCTCAGGTCGGCCAGGCCGAGCGGTGATGGCAAGGTGTCGACCTGGAACCGCGCCAAACCCATGTTCCGCTCCAGGATCGCCCGGATGCGCTTCGGCATGTCCTCGCGTACCTCCAGGCGCACGACGGAGCCGAAGTGCCTCTGCCCGACGACCTCGACGATCGCCGTCAGCAGATCGCCCGCCTCGTCCTCCCCCACCTCCAGGTCGGCGTCTCGCGTGACCCGGAAAGTGTAGGCGGCCGCAATCTCGAAGCCGGGGAACAGCAGGTCGAGATTGGCCGCGATCAGCTCCTCGATCCACACGAACCTGCCCCGCCCCGACTCCAGTCCGAGTTCGTCGCGGCTGCTGCCCGGCGCCCGCACCAGCCGCGGCAGCACCTGCGGAACCTTGACGCGGGCGAAGCGCTCACCGTGACTGCCGTCGTCGATGACCACCGCCAGGTTCAGGCTCAGGTTCGAGACGTGAGGAAACGGATGGCTCGGGTCGAATGCCAGCGGCGTCAGGACGGGGAAGATGTCGCGCTTGAAGTAGGCCCGCAGCTTGCGTTTCTTCTTGGCCGAAAGGGAGTCGTACGAGACGATCTTGATCCCCGCTTCGTTCAGCTTGGGCAGCAGGTCGTCATGCCAGCAGCCATAGACGAGCCGGCGTTCGCGCTCGACATGGGAGCGGATGCCGGCCAACTGCTCGGACGGCGTCATTCCGTCCGGCGGCGCTTCCAGCGCGCCACGTTCGAGTTGCCGCACCAGACCCGCGACGCGAACCATGAAGAACTCGTCCAGGTTGCTGCCGTAGATCGAGAGGAACTTGACCCGCTCGAGCAGCGGATGCCGGGAATCGCGAGCCTCTTCGAGAACCCGGCTGTTGAAGCGCAGCCAGCTCAGCTCCCGGTTGATGTAGTGCTCGGCGAGACCCGGCACAATGGCCGGCACGTGCCGCTTCGCGGGCGGGTCCCCCTCCGCCTCCAATGGTTCAGCCGCCTCCAGTGGTTCGACCGGAACCGTCGCGGTCGACGGCTCGATCAGATCTTCAGCGGCTGCGCCTTTTGGATTCGTCAAGGCATTTACCGGGTTCGCCACGGTAACTGTTGATTCTACACTGGTTTCGGCTTGCTCGGACTACTCGAGCGGCCGGCGCCTGATCACGACGAAGGTCACGTCGTCGGCGGGAACTCCCTGCGGCGACAGCTCCTCCACCCAGCGTTCGAACTCCATCACCGCCTCCGCCGCCGGACGTTGCCCGACCTCCCGCCAGCGCTCGGCGACCGCCGCGTAGCCGATCGGCTCGCCGTCCTCGCCGAGCATCTCCGGCAAACCGTCGCTCATCAGCAGGACCGCGTCGCCGGGTTCAAGCCGCACCCGGCGATTCTCGTAGGACGCGTTCGCCAGAGTGCCGAGCGGCACGCCGGACGTCATGATCTCCTCGACCTCACCCGCCGGAAAGCGGCTGACCAGCACCGGCGGCATGCCGGCCGACGCCAGGTCGAGCGCCCCGTCCCGGTAGCGCGCCAGCACCAGAGCCATCGCCCGCCGCCCCAGGTTCATCGAGCGGATCGTCGCTGTCGCGTGGGACAGGAAGTCGGCCAGGTCAAGCAGTGCGGGTGCACCGGGCGCACCGGGCGCCCCGGGCGCCGGCGAGGCCGTGCCGCTGACCGAGCGGAAGTGGCCCATGTCCGCCGACGACAGCAGCGACTTCACCACCGTCACCATCGTCCCCGCGCGGGCGCCGTGGCCGGTTGCGTCGCCGACCGCGATGGTCAGCAAACCGTCCGGCCGGAGGCGGCTGAAGTCGTAGTAATCGCCCCCGACCTCCGAGGCCGTGCGCAGGAACACGGCGATCTCCAGGTCCGGGTGCTCGGGGATGCCGGCGGGCAGCAGCGAGAGCTGGAACGTGCGCGCCTCCTCGAGTTCGCTCGTCTGCCGCTCGTTCTCCGCCTCCAGCAGGCGACGGTCGACTTCCTGACGACGCCGCTCCCGCTCCTGCTCGAGCAACTGCTGCCGGCTCTTTTCCTGGTCGCGGGCCATGCGGTTGAACGCTTCGCCCAGCTTGCCGACCTCATCCCGGCCGCCGAGTCGCGCCCGGGCGGCAGCGTCGCCGCGGGCCAGCCGGTCGACCTGCCTGGTCAGGTGGCTGAGCCTCCGGGTCAGGCGGTTCGAGAGCGGCGCCACCGCCAGCATCGACAGGCTGAGGATCCCCACGCCGACGCCCAGGTTGCGTAGCGACGCGTTCCTCATTTCGGCCAGGGACGGCCCGATCGGACGCACGATGCCGTAGATCAACTCGCCTTCCGCGGCAGCCTGCGTCGCGACCACCCATTCGCTCATGCCCTGACAGAGGTCCTCGTGCCCCGCAGCGAGCGCGTCAAGAAGGGGTTCGTCGCCGGCGCAGTGCACTTCCTCGAGGAGTTCCAGTTCCTCCGGCTCGGAGGTGTA
This sequence comes from Holophagales bacterium, assembly GCA_009836625.1. Classification (GTDB taxonomy): domain Bacteria; phylum Acidobacteriota; class Thermoanaerobaculia; order Multivoradales; family Multivoraceae; genus Multivorans. The sequence continues at coordinate 545,228 of VXVC01000012.1, read as the reverse complement.
GATGTCACCCTCCGCGTCCAGTGCGAACGGCACCGCGCCGCCGCTCCGTGGAATGCGTCGCAGGACATCTCGCATCAGATTCTCGGGCCGGATCGCGGCTTCCAGGTGCGCCACCACGTCGCCGTCCCGGTGGACGGGAGTCGAGACGGGGCCACCGAAGACGCGAGCGACCCAGTCACGCGGCCTGCGCCCCCGTTGACCGGGACCTCCGCTCCCGGGACTGCGGCGACGCTCAGCACCCGATGCCCGTCCCGGCGGGACCGCGGGAACCAGTTCCAGCGCATCGACGAAGTCCGCGCCATCGCCCATGGTGCTCCAGAGGAACTCCACAAGGGCTTCCGGATCGGCGTACTGGGGGTCGTCGAAGGGGAGAATCGTGCCAAGCCTCCGCATGTACCCCCGCACATCGTCCCTGGTCCGGAGGAGGCCGACCGATATCTGCCTCGTGACCTCAAGCGATTCCGCCTCGACCGCGGCCCGGAACGCCCTTGCCGAGGAGACGTACGTGTAGCCGACGATGCCGGCCAGCGGCAGCACCGCCAGCACCAGAAAGGCGAGGATGAGTTGGCTACGCAGCTTCATCGTCCGGTTCAACCCGATCCAGACTCGCCATCTTCCCCGATCGCCTCGGCCGTGAGTGCCGGTTGCCGCACCGGTCTGCCGTCCTTGCGCCGGCCGGCCAACGAACTGACCACGCCGTGCAGCGCCCGCACCTCGTGTTCCCTGAGTTCGGCGCGGTGGAGGATGCTCCTCAGGTTGCGAACCATGATGCCACGCTTCTCCGCCACCCGCAGGAAGCCGGAGGCGTCGAGCTCCTGTTCCAGGTGCTCGAACAGGTTGACGAGCTGCGCCAACGTGGCCGGAGGCGTCACGGAAGCCTGCTCGCGCGGCGCGGAGGGGCCGGAACCGGCCTCGAACCAGGCGTAGCCAACCAGCAACACGGCCTGGGCCAGATTGAGGGACGAGTATCCGGGGTTCAGCGGGATGTGGACGATGTGCGAGGCCAGCGCGACGTCGTCGTTGTCGAGACCCGCCCGCTCCGGACCGAACAGAACGCCGGAACGCAGTCCCTCAGCGGCGCAGTCCCGGATCCCGGAGGCCAGATCCCGCGGTCCGATTGCCGGCTTGAGCATGTCGCGGCGGCGGGCGGTCGTGGCGTACACGCGGTGCAGGTCCGCGACCGCCGCCGCCGTGCTTTCGAAGACCCGCGCCCGGTCGATGACGTCAAGCGAGGCGCCGGTGGCCATCGCCTGCGCCCGCTCGTTCGGCCAGCCATCGCGCGGAGAGACCAGCCGCAGTTCCGTCAGCCCGCAGTTCAGCATCGCCCGGGCCGCGGCGCCGACGTTCTCGCCCATCTGCGGACCGACCAGGACGATCACGGGCGACCGGATGTCGGACACCGCGGCACCGTTGCGTTCCCGAACCACAGCCCCCTAGGCTACACAGGTGACTGGTGCTCGCCTGGCCGATCGGTTGCCCGAGAGCCCGGGAGCGGTCTCATCCGAGATCATCCTGGCCCGCTTCCTCGACTGGGTCGCCGGGCTCGGTTTCGAGCTGTTCCCCGCCCAGGGGGAAGCGCTGCTCGAAGTGATGGCCGGCCGCCACGTGGTCCTCGACACGCCGACCGGCTCGGGCAAGTCGCTGGTCGCGATGGCGATGCTGTGGAAGGGGCTGTGCGAGGGCAGAACCGGCTTCTACACGGCGCCGGTCAAGGCCCTCGCTTCCGAGCAGTTCTTCCGCATGTGCAACGAGTTCGGCGCAGAACGGGTGGGCATGCTCACCGGCGACGCCAGCATCAACCCGAAGGCGCCGATCGTCTGCTGCACAGCCGAAGTGCTCGCGAACATGGCGCTGCGGCGGGGCGCGGACCTGCCCGTCGACTACGTGGTGATGGACGAGTTCCACTTCTACGCGGACCCGGAGCGCGGCGTGTCGTGGCAGGTGCCCCTGATCACGCTTCCCGGCACGACCTTCCTCCTGATGTCGGCGACGCTCGGCAACATGGCGCCGATCAGCGAGGCCCTGGAGCGCGCGACAGGCCGCCCCGTGGCGCTCATCAGCAGCAGGGATCGGCCGGTGCCGCTCGAGTACGAGTACCGCGAGACACCGCTGCACGTCACGATCGAGGAACTCGCAAACGCCGGCCGGGCGCCCATCTACGTCGTCAACTTCACCCAGCGGGACTGCGCGCGGCTCGCCCAGAGCCTGACCAGCCTCAGACTCTGTTCGAGGGAGGAGAAGAAGGCGATCTTCAGGGAGATCGGTGACTTCCGTTTCGACACGGCCTACGGCAAGGAGATGCGGCGCTTCCTTGGCTTCGGCGTCGGCGTCCACCACGCGGGCCTGCTGCCGAAGTACCGGTTGCTCGTCGAGAAGCTCGCCCAGTCGGGGCTGCTCAAGGTCATCGCCGGCACGGACACGCTGGGCGTGGGCGTCAACGTGCCGATCCGCACCGTCCTGTTCAGCCAGCTCTGCAAGTTCGACGGCGAGAAGGACACGATCCTCAAGGTACGGGACTTCCAGCAGATCGCCGGTCGCGCCGGCCGCAAGGGGTTCGATGACCTGGGCTGGGTGGTCTGTCAGGCGCCGGCGCACGAGATAGAGAACCGGCGCAGGAGTCTGAAAGCCAGGACCTCGCCGCGCGGCAGGGGCCGCAGGCAGGTCCGCAAACGGCCGCCGCGCGGTTTCGTGCCCTGGGACGAGCGCACCTTCGAGCGTCTCGTGACCCACCCCCCCGAGACGCTGGAATCCCGTTTCCGCCTCCGTCACGGCATGGTGTTCGACCTGATCCAGGCCGACGAGTCGTCCCGCAACGGCGGACGCCGGACGAACTTCGCATCGCTGCGACGGTTGATCGCCGCCTGCCACGAACCTGCCGCAACCAGGGACCGTCTGATCGGCCAGTCGGCCGAACTCGTCCGGGCGCTGCACCGCGCCGGCATCCTGCGGATGGCGGCGCGGGCCGGCGGCTACGTCGTCAAGGCCGACCGGGAACTGCAGATCGAGTTCTCGATGCACCAGAACCTGTCGCTCTACCTCGTCTCGACCCTGGAACTGCTCGACCGCGAGGACCCGGACTACGCCCTGGACCTGCTCAGCCTGGTCGAGGCGATCCTGGAGGATCCCGGGATCGTGCTACGGCGTCAGGCCGCCAAGCTGCGGGACGAACTCGCGGCACGGCTCAAGGCGAAGCGGGTGCCGTTCGAGGAACGGATGGAACGGCTGCGCGAGGTCACCCATCCACGACCCCTGGTCGACCTGATCGAACCGACGTTCGATGAGTTCCGCCGTTCCCATCCGTGGGTGCGCGGCGACTCGATCCGGCCGAAACGGGTCGGCCGCGAGGTCTACGAGGGCTCCCTGAGCTTCAACGAGTTCATCAGGCGCTATGACCTGCAGCGGTCCGAAGGCGTCGTTCTGCGCTACCTGAGCCGGCTGTTCAAGGTCCTGAGTCGCGGTGTTCCGGACCGTTTCAAGACGGACGCGGTGTTCGACCAGCTCGGCTACTTCCACGCCCTGCTGACACGCGTCGACAGCAGCCTGCTCAGCGAGTGGGAACGGCTGTGGTCGCTCGAAGACCAGGCGGGCGGCTCGTAGCGGTCAGCGGCTCCGTCCAACCCCGAGTTTGGGACACCACTCCTCGACCGGACAGCGGGAACACCAGGGACTCACCGGCAGGCACAGCTTCTGGCCGAAGCTGACCAGCGTCTTGTTCAAGCCGATCCACTGGCTGCGCGGCAGCTTCCGGCGCAGCGCCATCTCCGTCTCGAGCGGGGTTTTCGTCTCCACGTAACCCCAGAGGTTCGTGATCCGGTGCACGTGGGTGTCGACGCAGATGCCGGGGCGGCGAAACCCCTCGGTGACGACCAGGTTCGCCGTCTTGCGGCCGACGCCGGGGAGTTCGACCAGCTCATCGACCGTACGGGGCACCTCACCGCCGAACCGCTCGCGCAGCACCGTCATCGCGAGCTTCAGGTTCTTCGCTTTCGTGCGGTAGAAGCCGACCGGGAAGATGAGCCGCTCCAGTTCCGCTAGCGGCAGGTTGCCGATCTCTTCCGCCGTCGACGCCGCCTGGAACAACCGCCTCGTTGCCCCCGCCGTCGCCTCGTCCTTGGTCCGCGCGCTCAGGATCGTCGACACCAGCACCTTGAAGGGGTCGCGCTCGGTCTCCGCGATCAGGGTCACGATCGGCAGTTCCGAGCCCTCCAGGTGCCGCCGGATGCGACGGAGCATCGCGGCCAGGCGGCGGTTCGTCGGCGGCGTCGGCAGCGCGGGCACGGTGGCCGCGAGAATAGCGCCGCTCGGCGCGGCTGTTACCTTGGTGTGATGAACGTGGCCCTTAGCGGCGCGTCGGGACTCATCGGCAGCGCGCTCACCCGCAGCCTCGAGGCCGCGGGTAGTCGTTGCCACCGGCTCGTGCGCCGCACGCCGTCGCGGGCGGATGAACTCGAATGGCGGCCTGAACACGGTCTGGCGGATTCGGAGGCCGCGTCCGGGCTCGATGTCCTGGTCCACCTGGCCGGCGAGAACGTCGCCGGTGGCCGATGGACCACCGAGCGCCGCAGCAGGATCGGCGCCTCGCGCGGCCCCGCAACCCGGCGGCTGGTCGAGTCGCTGAGCCGCCTCGAGCAGGCACCGCGGGTCTTCGTCTGCGCCTCCGCGGTCGGCTACTACGGCGACCGGGGCGACGAGCTGCTGGACGAGGACTCGACGTCCGGGGGCGGCTTCCTCGCCTCGGTATGCCGGGAGTGGGAGTCCGCCGCCCTGACCGCGGGCGCGGTTTGCGAGCGCGTCGCGATCCTCCGGTTCGGGGTCGTGCTCTCGGCACGCGGCGGCGCCCTGGCCAGGATGCTGACGCCCTTCCGGCTGGGCTTGGGCGGCCGGCTCGGATCCGGGCGCCAGTACTTCCCCTGGATCCACATCGACGACGCGGTGGCCGCGATCCTTCACGTGATGAAACGCGACATCCGGGGACCCGTGAACATCGTCGCTCCGGAACAGGTCACGAACGCCGACTTGACCAGAGCCATCGCCGCCACGCTGGGGCGTCCGGCTCTGCTCCCGGTGCCTTCATCAGCACTCCGCCTGGCCTTCGGGGCCATGGCCCGGGAGACGCTGCTTGCCAGCGCCAGAGTCGTTCCCACGGTCCTGCGGAACAGCAACTTCCGGTACCGCTTCTCTACTCTCGACGCCGCGCTCGATCGCGAATTGTCGCCCGACGCGTAGAATCCTGGAAGCGAAACGGCACCCGGCGCGTTGTAAACCGCTAGCACCATGGCCTTCAAGCTCGAGCGACGCGAGACCACCCGGTCGAAGTTCGCACCCGGTTCCCTCCATCTCGGTGGATCGCCATACGAGTTGGAGCCCGAGAACCGGACCCCGCTGCGAATCGCCGTCATCGCGACGATCGCCTTCCACGCGCTGCTGTTCGTCATCAGCTTCCCCAGCATGAGGCCGCGGGCCCTACAGGCCGCGCAGGCGCCGAAGGCCTTCGTCGTCCAGGCCGTGCGATTCAAGCCGCCGCCCCCCGCCAAGGCGGAGCCCGTCCCCCAGCGCAAGACGAAGAAGATCCCGATTCCCGATCCGACTCCCGACGAACCCGAACCGCTGATCCGGGAACAGCTCTTCGAGGCGCCGCAACTGGAGATCGACGGCATTGCCGACGTCCTGTTCGACCTCCCCGAAGCCCCCTCGCCCGCCGGACCGCCCGGCACCATGTGGGTCGAGGGCGACGTCCTGCCGCCAAAGAAGACCTACGCTCCGCTGCCCAACTACACCGAAGAGGCGCGCCAGGCACGCATCCAGGGCGTCGTCATCCTGCAGGCCGTCGTCGATACCCTGGGCAACGTCGGCTACGTCAAGGTGCTCAAGGGCCTGCCGGAAGGCCTCACCGAGTCCGCCGTCCAGGTCGTCCAGGAATGGCGCTACGAACCCGCCACCCTGAACGGCGAACCGGTTCCGGTCTACATCAACCTGACCGTCAACTTCTCGCTGCAGTAGGCGTCTACTCGCTGCCGGAACCCGTGCTCGCGCCTTGGGCCTTCTTCTCGTAGTACTCCTTCTCCAGCAGCCGGGCGCCGCGGAGAATGTTGCCCATCGCGTAGTTGCCTTCGTGGCAGGCGTACTCGTACAGAAGGTCGTCGGTTCCCGGCCAGACGAGTTCGCCGCTGTAGGGGGCGGCGTAGTCCGTGTCATGGACGGTGAATCCGTAGAGCAGGTCCCTGTCGCCGTGGCGGCTGAAGCGCTCGATCACCCTCAGGCCATCCCGCGGGTCGCTCTGGCTGTCGAGGAAGTTGGTCGTCTCCACGACCAGGGTGTCGTCTTCCCACCAACCGATCGAGTCGCCGCCCATTGAGCGGTAGTCGGCCGGCGCGTGCTCGGCGTTCAGGCGGACCACCTTCGCCCAGTGCATCCACTCGACCAGGATGACGACGTGATCCTCGGTCTGCGTGATCGTCTTCAGGTTGTTGTAGGGCAGGGAACGCACCGGGGTGGTGGCCACGCCGGTGTAGATGCAGCGGTCTCCGGGAGTCAGCGTCTCGGGACCGTCGTAGGGATCGTCCCCGGCCTCGAGCCACCAGGCGTCGCCGGTGTTCTTGTAGAGGTACGGGTTCACCCTGGCCCGCCGCGCCTTTCCGGCCTCGGTGAGTTCCGGCATGCGGCCGTTCGGCGGGTCGGTGAGGACCGACGTCCGGTATTGACCATCGATCGGGTACGCCCGGTTACCAAAGTCGAGCCAGAAGAAGTTGTAGCCGCCGACCGCGCCGGACGCGCCCGCGGAACCGTCCCCGCCAGCCGGCGGCGCCTCACGGTCCGGGTCGCTGACGGCGTTGGCGCCTGCGCTGGCTGCCGCCATCCCCGCAGCGATCCGCTCCGCCTCCTCGGCGGTCATGAACTGCTTGTCGCCGAGGCGGGGATCCCGCTCGTACGGGGTCAGGTTCGCGACATCGTAGTTGCCGGACAGGTCCGGCCGGCCGCTCACCGTGCGCCGGATGTCGTCGTCCCCGGCCGCCATGGCGGGCGTGGCGAGAAGCGACAGAAAGACGAGGACGACGAACAGGCTGGAGACGTTTCCACGAAACGGCATGGTGGCTCTCCTTGCAGGGGAATGGCTGCGCCGAGACTACCGCAGGAGACCGGCGGAACGACGGTCAGCGCGGCGGAAGCCAGCCGCGAGGGGGGCGGAAGTACGCCTTGAAGTTCGCTTCCCGCCTACGCTCGGGGGACAGGTTCTCGAACACACCGTAGACGAAGGTGCCGTGCTGGTGACTGTGAATCACCGGGTTGCCGCGCCAGGCAGCTTCGCCGATCCCGCACGGCTGCTCCGGGAGACAGCTGCCCCGACTCTCGAGGTCCGCAGCCTCGTACTGGAAGCCGATGAACCGCGCCCCTTCAGGCAGAAAGATGCCCAGGACCTGGCAGGACCGTTCCGGATCGAGGATCGGCAACAACAGTTCCTGGACTTCGCTCCGAACCACGTCCGGCAGCAACCTCAGCACGTCGTTGCCGGTGGGCTCGGCGAGCGCCCCGGCGTAGACCCGGAAGTCGACAGACAACGACTCCTCGACGATCCTGGCCACGCGCTCCATCCGCGCGGCGAGATCAGGGGCGCAAGCGACGGTCTCGGCCGTCCTCGGCTCGGCGGTCCAGTTACTCGCCACCGACCACTCGCCGGGCCCGCACTCGGGGCAGGCGCCGGCGCGCAGCAGAGTGCGGTTCGGAAGCAGGCGGACCACGGCCGGTTCGGGCTCGGGTACGGGCTCGGGCAGCGCAGCGGCAGGCCGCTTCTCCGCCGGCGGCTCAGCGGCCGGCTGTTCCGCTACAGCCACAGGCTGCGCGGCAGGCGCCTCCGGAGGTTCCGGCGGCGGTTCCGGCGGCGGCTCCACCACCCGTGCCACGTTCTCACTGCGCAGCCGGCGCGCCCGTTGCTCGGCCCGTCGCTCGGCCCGTCGCTGGGCCCGGGTCATCGCCCGCGCCGAGCCCGCACTGACCGCCGACGTGTCTATGCCCAGGCTCGAGTAGCCGACGTTCATCGGCGCCCAGAAGGGACCCGTGCGCTGGCGTGAGGTGAACCCGACCTGCGGCCGCTTCCCGTCTTCCAGCTTCAGGTAGGAGCTCACGATCATGAACCCCTCGCGCCGCAGTTCGACCTGCCACTCGCCTGCCGACAGGCCGCTGACTTCCGTCACGCCGGATGCGTCCGTCAGCAGCGGCGGCGGTCCGCCGGAGCGATCGGGCTCGGCCAGAAGAACCATGACCGTGACCCCCGGCAACGGCTGCCCGGCGTCATCCGTCACCACGACCTGAAAGCCGTTGCTGCCGCTCCACTCCTGGGCCCCTGCCGGGGCGGCGGCCGTGAGGACCGCCAACAGCGCCAGGAGGAGCCGGCCGATCGTCATCCAGGCGTCTCCGGCGGCGTCACGTTCTTTTCCGGGGGACGTCGACGATCGCGCCAGGTGCCTGTCATCAGGGTCAGTAGCCCCAGGATCAACTCGTCGACGAAGGGAAGAACGTCGGGAATGAACAGGTCGATGAGGAAGACGACCGCCAGAACGACGAACAGTTGCGGGAAACGCAGGCCGCCCAGGAAGGAGACCAGCGACGAGTTGCTGGAGCCACGGCTCGGCGTCGTCTGATCGGCCATCATTTCGGAGTCTATCTTCGGAGCGTTAACCTCCTCGCCGTGAACGAGCCGGCGATCGTCTACCCAGCGCTTGCGCTCGCCGGCTGCGTCGCCGGCGCCTTGAACGTGGTCGCGGGCGGCGGCTCGTTTCTCACGCTGCCGATCCTCATCTTCTTCGGTCTCCCTCCCGGCGTAGCCAACGGCACGAACCGGGTCGCGATCCTCCTCCAGAACGTCGTCGCCTCCTGGGGCTTCCACCGTCACGGCGTCCTCGACCGGCGGGCGATCCTGTGGGCGGCGCTGCCCGCAACCGCCGGCGCCGGGCTGGGCGCCTGGGCGGCTCTCGTCATCAGCGACGACGCCTTCCGCCGCGTGCTGGCGGCTCTGATGGTCGTAGTGACCCTCTGGACCCTGATCTCGCGGCGAGCAGAACCCGAAGGGCAACCAGCGACGCTCCGGGTGGGCCTCCTCGCTCTCGGCTTCTTCGGCGTCGGCGTCTACGGCGGCTTCGTCCAGGCAGGGGTCGGGTTCTTCATCCTCGCCGCGACCTCGCTGGCCGGCCTGGACCTGGTCCGCGGCAACGCGGTGAAGGTGCTCAGCATCCTCTGCTTCACCGGCCTGTCACTGCTCCTGTTCGCGCTCTCCGGCCGGGTCGACTGGAGCTTCGGTCTCGCGCTCGCGGTCGGGAACATGGCCGGCGGCTGGCTGGGCGTGCGGCTCACCGTGCTCAAGGGTCACGCCTGGGTCCAGCGCGTCGTCACAGTCACCGTCATCCTGTTCGCGGTCCGGCTCTGGTTCGGCTGAGCCCGGGGACCGCCCGGCGGCGCTATGCTCCGCGCCGCATCGACGAACGACGCACGGGACGGACGAAGGAGAACGACCTTGGCTTACGACGCATTCGACCTGAGCGGAACGGTGGCTCTCGTCACCGGCGGCAACTCCGGAATCGGCCTCGGCTTTGCCGAAGGACTCGCGCAGGCGGGCGCCGATGTCTGCATCTGGGGCACGAACGAGGAGAAGAACGCGAACGCGCGGGAGCAACTGGCGCGGCACGGCACGCGGGTGGAAGCCCTGCGCTGCGACGTCGGCGACGCCGATGCGGTGGCGGCCTCGTTCGCACGGACCGTCGAGTTGCTGGGCAAGGTTGACTCCTGCTTCGCCAACGCCGGAATCGGCGGCCGCGGCACGCCGTTCATCGACATGTCGATGGAGGAGTGGCGACGGATCTTCCAGGTCAACATGGAAGGCGTCTTCCAGACCTTCCAACAGGCGATCCGGCACATGGTCGAGCGCGGCGAGGGGGGCTCCCTGGTCGCGACCAGCAGCCTCTCGGCGGTCTTCGGCGCGCCGCGCAGCGAGCACTACGCGTCGACGAAGGCGGGGCTCAACGCGATGGTGCGGGGCCTGGCGGTCGAGCACGCGCGCCACAGGATCCGGGTCAACTCGGTCCTGCCCGGCTGGATCGCCACCGCCATGACCGAGCGGGCGATCAACACGGAAGCGTTCCAGACGAAGGTCCTGCGGCGGGTTCCGGTGCGCCGCTGGGGCGTCGGCGAGGACTTCAGCGGCATCGCCGTCTACCTGGCGAGCAGGGCGTCGAGCTACCACACCGGCGACGAGTTCGTGATCGACGGCGGCTACGCCTGTTTCTAGTTTTCCATCGAGCGGAAGATCGGGACGACGACCTCCGGCATCCGGCAGTGGTTGCCGGACGCCTTGTCCACCCAGACGTGGTCCGTCCGGCCCTCGACCAGTACCCGCTCGTCGACCTCCACCCGGTAGCCGAAGCTCATCGCGCGGCTCTTCAGCCGATCGAGCCAGCAGACGACGCGAACCCTGTCGCCGTAGCGAGCGCCGCCCCGGTACTTGAGCTGGACCCCGGTGACCATCAGCCAGTAGCCCTCGTCCTCGATCTTCCGGTAGGCCATGCCCGCGACGCGGCAATGATGAGTGCGGGCGAGCTCGAACCACACGAGGTAGTTCGAGTGGTGGACCACAGCCATCTGGTCCGTTTCCTTGTAGCGAACCTCGACCTCGATCTCGCTGGCCGGCACTTCCCCGCCGGCGGCGTTCACGGCAGTACCCGTCATCCCGTTCATGTCGGCCCGCGACTGTAGCGAAGTATGGTGGCGATGATCTTCCAGCCGGCCCGCACGGTGCCCGAGACCGTGCCGGTGATCTTCGAGACGCCGGTCCGGCGGCGGTAGCTGACCGGCGCCTCGACGACCCGCAGACGCCGCCGCAGCGCCTTGACCTGCATCTCCGCGGTCCAGCCGAAGTTCGGATCGCGCATGCCGAGCGACTCGAGCGCCTGCCACGAGACGGCGCGGAACGGCCCCAGGTCGGTGTAGCGGTGGCCGTAGAGCATGCGCACGAGCAGGCAGGCGAACCGGTTGCCCCATCGCGCCTGGGGCAGCAGTGCGCCTGGTTCGGCCTTTCCCAGCACCCGCGAGCCGATGACCAGGTCCGCCTCGCCGCGCGCGATCGGCTCCACCAGCCGCGGCATCTCCTCGGGGTGATCCGAGTAGTCGGCGTCCAGGAAGACGACGATCTCGGGTGGTCCGATCCGCCGCAGATGACCGAGCCCGGCCAGACAGGCGCTGCCATAGCCCTGCACCGGCGCCGGCACGACCTCGGCCCCGGCCTCGCGCGCCCGCGCCGCCGTCGCGTCCCGCGAGTTGTTGTCGGCGACGACGACCCGGCGCACCAGGTCGGCCGGCATGTCGGCGAGCACCAGGCCGATCGACTCCTCCTCGTTGTAGGCGGGAATGACGACGTCGATCGACGGCGCGGTCACAGGGTGACGCCGAAGCGGTTCCGCAGCGCGAACGCGAACGCGAGGGAGAGGATCAGGAAGGCGATCAGCCAGTGGACGTCGAACAGCCCGAAGAACGAGATCGCGGCGGTGCCGTACCGCACGTCGATCCGCTCGATCGGTCCGCCGCGCGGCAGCGAGGGCTCGGCCGGGTAGAGCAACTGGTCGAGAATCGCCGCCCGGCGCCTCGTCGGCGAGCGGCGCACCCACCTGGCGCCACCCTCCGGATCCACGACGAAGAGGCTCTTCGTGAACGTAGCACCGTCCGCGCGCACGACGAGTTCGTGTCGCCCCGGCTCGTCCGGCCGCAGCCGCCACACGACCTGCCGCAGGCGCGGCACCCAAACGCCGGCCGTCTCCACCGCGACGCCGGCCGGCGCCTCCAGCTCGATCGGCGGGCGCGGCGCCGCCTCATCCCCGCCCGCGGCCCCCGGCTCCGCCGGCGCCAGGTCGACGACGAGCAGTGTGCGTTCGCCTACTTCGAGGCCGTCGTAGCCGTAGTGGAACTGCAACTGGGCGATCAGCAGCATGAACGGCACGATCATCCACAGGAGCGGAACCAGGTTCAGCCGCAGGTAGGTCAGGTTCTCGCGCAGCAGCCGAAGCTGGGCCGCCAGCACCGCCCGCAGGTCGTCGTTGAACAGCCGCACCTCGAGCAGGTGCCCGAACAGCCGCCGCTTGACCGCGGCGATCGCCGTCTGGTTCGACGTCCAGCGATAGACCAACAGCGCGAAGATGCCCGAGACCAGCGCCACGATGGCCACCGGCAGGATCGGCGGCAAGGCCGCGAAGGGCCGGAGCGCCACGTCGAAGACGGCGCGGAGGGCGGCGTTCAGAAGGGACATCGACGAGCTCTGGCGGCGCTAGGAGATGTACCCCAGGCCGCGCAGCCGCTTCTCGATCTCCTCCCTCGACTCGGCGCCTTCGAGCTTGGCCAGCTCCTTCTCCAGGGCGTGGGTGATGAACTCCTCGACGGACGAGTAGCCCGCGATGTCGCTGTAGCGCTTCACCCGCGCGATGAGTTCCTTGTCGAGCTTGACCTTGCCGCCACCGAACATCCTCGTCCTCCTTGCGTTAGCGGTCGTCCGACCCGGTTCAGGGCGAGCCCGTCGCCGCGCCGCCCTGAAGCGGCGGGAACTCTTCCACGCCGTACTCGGCCAGAATCGAGGCCGCCAGGTCGACGATGCCCCGAGCGGGACGGCCGAGCGGACGGCTGACCAGGAGCACGCCGGGCACGGTCCGGTGGTCCATCATGTGATCGCCGCTCCAGGCGCTGTCGTTGTCGCTGAAGACCTCACCCACGACCTCGCCCGACGCCGATTCCGTCGCCCCCCGGTAGCCCTTCGCGTAGCCGACGACGAGGTCGGGACCGATCGCTGTCTGTCCCTGGAAGGCGTAGTCCTCGCGAAGGTGGACTTCCGTGATCGCGGGTTCGCCCGTCTCCGGATCGACGACCGCCAGCAGTTCCCGCTTCAGCTCCCGGACCAGATCGAGGCGCTCCGCCGCCGTCACCGTGCCGTCGCGCTCGCGGCCGCGCAGGTTGACGTAGAGACCCGAGAAGCCGATCCCGTAGGCCCGGGTCTCGTCCCAGTCGACGTTCAGCAGGAAACCCTCGTCCGCGTAGGGGTCCGGGTTTCTCGCCGTCAGGTAGCCCTTCTCGGCGAGCCAGGCGTTCAGGTGAAAGGCGCGGCGCCAGGAGGCGAAGCCGTGGTCCGACATGACGATCAGCAGCGGTTCGTCCGCGTCGCCGTCGCCGAGGCCGGCTTCGGCCCCGAGCCGGTCCAGCGTCTGCCCGACGACCGCGTCGAGTCCCTCGTAGAGCGTCGGGATCAGGTCCTCGTGCACGGCGTCGACTTCCGGGTCGTAGACGGGGTGCTCCGGATCGCGCGACCGCCAGCGGACGTGGCCGATCTGATCCACGTTGCCGAAATAGTAGAACAGGAAGCCTCCCTGCTGTTCCAGGTAGCGGTCCAGCACGTAGCCGTACTGCTCGGCGACCTCGTCGCCGGCGATCCTGGCCTGGACCAGGAACTCCTCCGGGGTAAAGACGCCCTCCGTCAGGGTTTTCGTGTCCTCGGGCATCCCCTCCGTGTAGAAGCGGTCGACCGCCTCCGCCAGCTCGGCCGCGAAGTCGGGCGGCGTCGAGATCGGCGCCGCGGGCGACATCGGATCGTGGTCGATCGGGCTGACGTAGAGCTCGAACTCCGGCTCGAGCGCGCGCAGGTACATCCGGCAGATGCCGCGCAGGTGCTGGGTCGGCATCATCTCGAAGTCGACCTCCAGCCAGTCGCTCCACTCCCCCACCCGGAGCACGATCTGCTGGTCGCCCAACTCGATCTTGGCGCTCTCCGTCTCCGGATCGAGGTAGACGGTGAATGGCGCGGTCAGCTTGACCGGCTCCCGCAGCAGCGGGTTGTCGGGTCCGAGCAACTCGGCCTCGACCACGTTGTCGTAGATGTCGAGCTCGACGATGTCGCCGCCGCTGATGTCCCGGTCCGCGAACAGCTCCGAGGTGTAGAAGGTGAAGGTGCCGTCGGTGCCGAGGAGGTCGCTCGTGCCCATGCCCGAGAGTTCGCGGCTGGCCGTGCCCGAGACCGGGAAGTTCGCCGGCATGCGGACGACGGTCGTGCGCACGCCGTGCTCCTCCAGCACCTCCCAGAACGGCGTGCCGTGCCGGAACTGCACGTAGTCCCCGCTGGTGAGCGGAAACTGCCAGGGTCCCACCTCCAGGAAACGTCCGCCGGAGGACGCCGCGGCCGTCGACGAGTACGGGATCATCGTCTCCGGGTCCCGGTGCAGGAAGTCGAAGATGCCGTGGCCGCCCGGGTCCATGCCGGTGACGAAGCTCGACCAGGCCACCGGGCTGTGCGGCGGGATCGTCGTCTCCAGCTCCGTGAAGCCACCCATCGCCTCGAGCCGGGCGAAGTTCGGCAGCCTCCCTTCGTCGATCAACTGCCTGGTGAGCTCAGGGTCCAGGCCGTCGAAGCCGAGCACGATGACCTTCGGCCCCTCGGACGGGCCGACGCCACCGCCGCCGCACCCGATCGCCAGGACGACCGGGACGAGCGCCGCCGCTGCCAGGAGGGGCCGCTTCACGCCGCCATTCCCGCTGGGTCGAACACCGACTCTCCCTCCATGTAGTCCGGCTTGTCGATGCCGAACAGGGCCAGCGCGGTGGGCGCCATGTCGAGTAGCGACAGGTCGTCGTCGCGGTCGACCGGGCGGCTGCTGAAGAAGATGCCCGGGACCAGCCGCGGGTCGACACAGTGGTCGCCGCTCCAGGCCTTCGTGTTGTCGGAGAAGACCGGGCCCGCGACCACGCCGACGGCGCAGTCCCAGGACACCCGGTAGCCGTCGTTGTAGCCGACGATCAGGTCGGGGGCGTTCCCCTTGTAGGGACCGGTGTACAGATCCTCGGCGTCGAAGGCGGCGTTGATGCCGACCGCGCTTCGCTCCTCGTCGCGCAGACCGTCCCAGGCGGCGATCAGTTCGCGTTTGAGCGCCCGCGCCTCCTCGCCGGGCTCGACGATGCCACCCGCCTCGCGGCCCCTGAGATTCAAGAACACGCCGGCGAGACCGAGCGCGTAGGCCCGGGTGCGCGTCCAGTCCACACCCTCCAGCCACTCCTCCGTGCCGTCCGCGTCCTCGCGCAACACCAGGTAGCCGTGGTCGAGAAGCCATCGGTTCAGGTTCACGCCTCGCCGGAAGGAGGCGAAGCCGTGGTCCGAGAGGACGATGAGCAGGTCGTCGTCGGCCAGCTTCTCCATCACCCGGCCGACCAGGGCGTCGTTGTGCCGGTAGTGCTCCTCGATCGTCCGGCGCTGCTTGCCCGTCTTGCGGCCGTTCGCAGCCGGGTGTCCGTCTTCCATGTAGCGCCAGAACATGTGCTGGATCCGGTCGGTGGCGTCGAAGACGCAGGTCAGGGAGCCCTTGCGCAGTCGCTCGAGCGCGGCGAAGAACATCTCCTCGCGCTCGCGGTCGATGTCGTAGGACTGCCGGAGGAAGGTCGCGTCGTCGGTCACTCCCTCGTTCAGAGCCGTCGTGTCCTCGGCCAGGCCCAGAGTCGCGAAGTCGCCGACCCGCTTCGCCAGGTACGGGGCGTAGTAGGACGGGTGCGAGATCGGCATCGCGGGCTTCTCGGGGTCGATGTGGATCGCGGTCAGGTAGAGCGATGTGTGCTCGGCGGCTTCCGTCAGCAGCATCCGGGTCAGGCCGTGGACCTTGATCCCGGGCGCGGCCCGGAACTCGAGACGCACCCAGTCGGAGAGCTGTCCCTGCTGGAGGTCCACCGTCTCTCCCGCCACGCTGACCGTCGCGGTCTTCTCCTCGCGGTCTACTTCGATCGTCATCGGCGCGCGGAGAGGAGGCGGCGGATCGCCCTCCAGGAAGCTGTTCTCGGGCCCCTCGACCACGCAGTCGAAGTGGTCGGGGCCGGAACCGTTGGAACTCAGCGGCACGCGCACGCCCCCCTCCCGGATCGCGTCCCTCGCCGGACGCGTCGTGTAGAGCAGGAAGGTGCCCTGACTGCCCACCAGGTCCGGCACGCACATCGCCGCCAGTTGCGCGCCGTAGAACCGATCCGGCGGAAAGGTGATCGGCACCCGCAGCACGGTGCTCCAGACGTTCCGCTCGCCGAGCACGGTCCAGAACGGCTTCGACCGCCGCAGCATGCGAATCTCCGGCTTCTGCAGCGGGATCTTCCACTTGCCCAGCTTCAGGAAGCGCTCCACGCGACCGATGTGGGCCGACGACAGCTTCGGCAGGTAGCTTCGGAGGTCGCGGTCCAGGAAGTCGAAGATGTTGTGCTTGCCCGGATTGGCGCCGGTCGCGAAGGTCGACCAGGCAACCGGGGACAGCGCGGGATACGTACTGGCGATCCGGCGATAGCTCCCCTGCTTGCTGAGACGCTTGAAGTTGGGCAGCTTGCCCTCCTTCATCATCCGCTCCGTCAACCGCGGGTCCTGACCGTCGAGTCCGACGAACACGAGCCGCCTGACGTGCGCCTTCGGCGGCTTCTTGCGCCGCACGACCCGCCACAGGGTCCGAACCGGCCACGCGAGCAGCGAGAGGAAGGCCAGCGCCACCGTCGCCAGCAGCACCAGGAACGACGACATGAGCGCGAACCCCGCCCCCGGACCGATGTAGGCGGCCGCCGGCGCGGCGGCGAAGAGCGCCGCCAGAAGCGCCAGCGCGACGGTTACGAGACGCTGAGCTGGCAACGGTTTCTCCAAGTGCTGGCGCCGCCCGAGCGCAGGAGTGCGGCGGCTCGCGAAGCGCCGCGGAGCATACCAAGCCGGGGGTAGCATCCCCTTCGCCATGAGCGCCAGAACACTCTGGAGACGATTCCGCTACGGCCGGCCCATCGTCGTCGTTTCCGGTCTCCCCCGCTCCGGCACCTCGATGGCGATGAAGATGCTCGAGGCCGGCGGCATGGAGATCGTGACCGACGGCGAGCGCGAGGCCGACGTGGACAACCCGCGCGGCTACTACGAGGACGAGCGGGTCAAGGACCTCGCGACCGCTCCCGACAAATCCTGGCTCCGCGCCTCACGCGGCCGCGCGGTCAAGGTCATCTCCTTCCTGCTCAAGGACCTGCCGCCGAACCTGAACTACAGGGTCATCCTGATGCGCCGCGACCTCGGGGAGGTGCTGGCCTCGCAACGCAAGATGCTGGACCGCCGGGGCGAGACCGACGACACGCCGGACGAGCGGATGATGGAACTGTGGCAGGACCAGCTCTGGCGGGTGAACTACCTTCTCCGCCACGCGCCGCAGTTCGAGTGGATCGAGATCGAGTACGGCGAGGCGCTGCGCGAGCCGGCCGCGGCGGCCACGCGCATCGCCCGTCTCGTGGACGGCCTCAACGAAAGGGCGATGGCCGAGGTGGTCGATCCGGCGCTCTACCGCAACCGCGCCGCGCCCTAGCGGGAGACTCCTAGTACACCCCGACCGTCGTCGCCGAGGCCAGCCTCGCGAACGGCCGCACGCCGCTGACGCCATCCCAGGGATAGTCGACGTAGGGTTGCTCCCGCTCGCCCTCGTCGCGCTCGAGGAAGCCGGGGACGAAGAACTCGCGGGTGAGCGTCGTCAGCCGGACGCGGCCGGTGGCGCCGTAGTCGACGACCTGGTCCGGGTCGTCGGGGTCGACGACCTCGAGTACGGCCCGCGGCTGCGGCGCGTAGTAGGCGATCGTGTAGCCGTCGCCGGCCGTGACCGGCCGCGA
Organism: Holophagales bacterium; assembly: GCA_009836625.1. Taxonomy (GTDB): domain Bacteria; phylum Acidobacteriota; class Thermoanaerobaculia; order Multivoradales; family Multivoraceae; genus Multivorans. The sequence goes on along the minus strand of VXVC01000012.1, from coordinate 527,567 downwards.
GGCGGCCAGGCCCATTAGCGTGTTGCCGTAGGTGGGCGTCATGTAGACGCCGTCGAGCAACTCCTCGACCGCGAAGCGGGTCCATTGCGGCGTGAACTCGGTACCGCCCGAGAAGATGCCCTTGATCCCGGTGTCCGCGAGGGTCTGGCCGCGGTCCTCGAGCGCCAGGCAAAGGGACTCGAGCAGCTTCGGCGTCGCGAACATGGCCTGGATGTCGTGACCGGCAGAGAGCACCGTCAGCGCCTGGTCGATCACATGGTCCTTGTACGCCTCCAGGTGCTCCATCCAGCCCTTCTTGATCAGCTTGATCACCCAGCGCGGGTCGAGGTCGACGCAGAAGCAGATGCCGCCGCGGTACTGGCAGAGGTGCTCCACCGCCAGACGCAGGCGGCGCGGACCCGACGGCCCCAGCATCAGCCAGTTGGAACCCGGCGGGAAGTGCTCGTCCGGCAGGCTCCCGCTGAACAGCTCGTAGTCCGTGCGGAAGTCGTTGAGTGCCACCCGGCTCTTCGGGATACCCGTCGTGCCTCCGGTCTCGAACACGTAGATCGGATCGTCGGCCATCGCCTTCGGCACCCAGCGCCGCACCGGTCCGCCGCGCAGCCACTCGTCCTCGAAGGGCGGGAACTTGCGCAAGTCCGCGTAGCAGGCGACGTCGCTGCGCGGGTCGAAGTCGAGCTTCGAGGCGAAGTCCAGCCAGAACGGCGTTCCGGTCTCCGGGCTGAAGTGCCACTCCATCATGTCCCGAACGTGGGCATCGAGTCGTTCCCTGGCCTGGGCCTGGGCGTCAGCGCTGGCGACTTCCATCTGCGAACTCCAATCGGGCTAGGTCCTGCTGTGATCGGCGGCCTGAAGCGGCGGCAGACTACAGCACCAGCCGCCGCGGCGACTCCCCCGGTGGAACCGCTAGTCAGGCAACGCGAAGACCCAGAGCACGCCGCCCTGCGGCACGTAGGTGTTCGTGCCGATCGCCCCGTCCAGGTGAGCCGTGCCGCGCTGCGCGTCGACGCCCCAGCCCGACTGGACCGCGATGTACTGCACGCCGTCGACTTCGAAGGACGTGGGGACGCCGCTGATGCCCGAGTTCGTCCGCTGCCGCCACAGGAGTTCGCCCGTCGCCGCGTCGAAGGCCCGGAAGTAGCGGTCGCTCGTGCCGCCGGCGAAGACGAGACCGCCGCCGGTGGTCAGCACCGGTCCCCAGAGCTTGCGCTCGAACTCGACCGTCCACACCTTCTCCCGGGTGTCGAGGTTCCAGGCCTGGAGTTCGCCGTAGTGCTCCGCGCCTTCGCGCGACACGAATCGCCCCTCCATGCCCATGAACGTGCGCCCGGGCCGATAGTCCGCCTCGACTCCCTCGAGGTAGGAGCACGTGTTCTCGTTGGCCGGGACGTAGAGCAGCTTCGTGTCCGGGCTATAAGCAGCCGGAGGCCAGTTCTTGGCGCCGGACCACGACGGACAGAACACCGCTCCTTCTCCCGTCGCGGGCGTCTTCTCCGGGTCGTACTCCGGCCGGCCGGTTTCAGGATCGATCGAGGTGAACACGTCCTGGTGGACGAAGGGCGTGGCGTCCAGGAAGTCGATCGCGTCGGCGCTCCGCTCGAGCACCCAGAGATACGCGTTCCGCCCCGGATGGACGAGCGCCTTGCGAGTCGAGCCGCCGCGCTCCACGTCGATCAGGAGCGGCGGGTCGACCTCGTCCCAGTCCCAACTGTCGTTCCAGTGGTATTGGTGGTGCGCCCTCAACTCGCCGGTGTCGACGTCGAGCGCCAGCACCGACGTGGCGTAGAGGTTGTCGCCCGGCCGGGCGTCGCCCATCCACGGGCCGCCGTTGCCGGTACCCCAGTAGGTCAGCCGCAGTTCCGGGTCGTAAGTGCCGGTGACCCAGACCGGCACGCCGCCGGTCCGCCAAGTGTCGCCGGGCCAACTGTCATGGCCGGGCTCGCCTGGACCGGGAATCGTGTACGTCTTCCAGAGTTCGTCCCCGCTGGCCGCGTCGTAGGCGGCGACGAAACCGCGGATACCCCACTCCCCTCCTGACACGCCGACCATCACCTTCCCCTCGACGGCCAGGGGCGCGAGCGTCATGTAGTAGCCGCGGGCGTAGTTCTCGACCGCCGTCTCCCAGGCCACCCTTCCCGTCCGCGCGTCGAGCGCGAAGAGGCGCGCATCGACCGTGGCGACGTAGACCCGGTCGCCCCACAGCGCGACGCCGCGGTTCGTCGGGTGCATCTGCTGCAGGTCCTCCGGCAGCTCGGGCACGAAGCGCCACAGCAACTCGCCAGACCGCGCGTCCAGCGCCAGCACGCGGCTCCCCGGCGTCGTGATGAACAGTGTCCCGTCGTTGACGATCGGCGGCGCCTGGTGGCCCTCGTTGATGCTGGTCGAGAACGTCCACGCCGGCGCGAGCGAGGCGACGTTCGAGGTGTCGATCCGATCGAGCGGGCTGTAGCCCCAGCCGTCGTAGGTGCGCCGGTACATCAGCCAGTTCTCCGGCTCGGGCGCGAGAAGGCGCTCCTGGGTCACCGCGCGGTAGGCGCGTTCCTGGCCGATCGCCGGCGCCACCGCGGCGACGAAAACGAGGAGGGCCACCGTCCGTCGCAGAACTGCTTGCCGATCCATCATCGTCAGAACTCCCTCTCGAACCGGATCGTCGCGCTGAAAGCGCCCGCAGCAACGAGCACGCCCTCTTCCGAGCGAAGCGGCAGCGACGGCAGCCGGCGCGGAGCCGGGCCCGAGATGACCTCGGCGCCGTCTCGCGGATCGAACTCCGATTCGTGGCAGGAACAGACCAGGAACTCCGCCTCCTCGGACCAGTCCTCGATGTCGCAGCCGGTATGGGGGCAGATGCCCGAGTAGGCGACGACGCCGTCCGCGGACGCTTCCCGCGTCTCCCGTGTCAACGAGTCGGGCTCGAAGCGCAGCAGCAGCACCTGGTTGAGGCGCGAGCCGTCACGCACGGCGCCGGATGACGGGTCCACCGCGTAGCAGATGAGCTGCTTGCTCGCGAGGGGAACGTCGTCGACCCGGATCGTCTGGCCCTGGCGCGGCCCGAAGGCGAACACGAAGTGGTCGCCTTCCCGCGGTCGAGCCCTCCGCGGATCGTCGGATTGCGCGTGCAGTACGTTCAGGCCACGCACACCCAGACCCAGCGCCAGGGCCGATTTCAGAACGGTGCGACGGTCCTCCATGGCCGGCGAAGGCTAGCAGCCCGGTGCTACCATTCCGCCGCTTCATAACGCTCGATTCATCCTCCGGCCACCCACCGGCCGCGTACAGGTAACCAGCATGATCGACATCCCCGCCATCCGTTGGGGCAAGCCCTACGAGTCGCTCGAGAAGGCGACGATCGTTCACTTCGAGTCCGGCGACGAGCTGGCCACGCTGCACCAGACCAACCCCGGCCTGGTCCAGCGCGACATGCGCCGCGCCCAGCGCGCCCGCGACATCCTGCGCGAGATCCCGTCCAGCGAACTGATCTCCATGGTGATCGAGGCCGCCGACCTCTACCTGAACGCCAACCTCCCCCTCGGCAGCGGCAGTCAGACCCCGGAGGACTTCGTCCACTACCAGTCGGCGACCACCGGCCTGCCGGAGCACATGTGCCGGGCGAACATGGACAAGAACCACTTCGTGCTGACGAACATGGGCGAGGTCCTGGAGGCCCTGACCCGCGGTCTCGACCTCGACATCCTGGCCCGCGGCCACGGCGTCGAAGAGCGCGGCGTGCCGGTCAGCTACCAGGCGCAGGCGCCGGTGATCGGCCTGGTGCTGCCGTCCAACTCGCCGGGAGTGCACACGCTGTGGATGCCGGTCATCCCGCTCCAGGTCGGCCTCGTGTTCAAGCCCGGACCGCAGGAACCGTGGACGCCCTACCGGATGACCGAGGCCTTCGCCCAAGCCGGCGTGCCACGCGAAGCCATCTCCATCTACCCGGGCGAAGGCGACATCGGCGCGGCGGTTCTCGCCTCCTGCTCGCGCAGCATGATCTTCGGCGGCGCGGACACCGTCGCCCGCTACCAGAACGACCCCCGCGTCCAGCCGCACGGCCCCGGATTCAGCAAGATCCTGCTCGGCGACGACGTGGTCGACGACTGGGAGCAGTACCTCGACGTGATGGTCGACAGCGTGTTGGTCAACAGCGGCCGGAGCTGCATCTCCTGTTCCGGCGTCTGGGCCTCACGCCACACGGAAGAGATCGCCCAGGCTCTCGCCGAGCGGCTGGCGCCCGTGCTGCCCAAGCCGGCCGACGACCCCGAGTCACCGCTCGCCGCCTTCACCGTGCCGGGCATGGCGAAAGCGATCGACGGCATGATCGAGCGGCAGGTCGACGTTCCCGGCGTCCGCGACCTGACGTCCGAGATGCGGGGAAACGGACGGCTCGACGAACGCGAGCGCTGCGACTACCTGCTGCCGACCGTCCTCCACTGCGCCGACGCCGACATCGAAGCGGCGAACGTCGAGTACATGTTCCCCTTCGTCTCCGTCGTCGAGTGCCCGCAAGAGAAGATGCTGAGTGCGATTGGCGACACCCTCGTGTGCAGCGCGATCACGAGTGACGAGCGCTGGCGACGCCAACTGGTCGACGCAACCCACGTCGACCGCCTGAACCTCGGCCCGGTGCCGACGATTCAGCTCAACTGGCTGCAGCCGCACGAAGGGAACATCATCGACTTCCTGTTCCGGGCGAGGGCGTTCCAGGAAGCGGAGGTCGGGTAGCGACCCAGTCGCGCACCAGCATCTCCCGCCCGCGCGTGGCTGTACGATCGCCCACCATGCGCAAACGGCTGGCTTCCGGCATCGAGCTCCGGAACGCGAGTTCCGAGGAGGACTACGCTGCGATCGTCGATCTCCAGCGCGAGACCTGGGGCGACAGCTTCGACGACGCGGTGCCGCCGCCGATGCTCAAGATCTCCCAGAAGATCGGCGGCGTGGTCGCCGGCGCCTACGACGGGGCCGGCCGGATGCTGGGCTTCATCTACGGCATGAGCGGCTTCCGCTTCGGGCAGCGGGCCCACTGGTCCCACATGCTGGCAGTAGCGCGGGACGCCCGCGGCCTTGGGCTCGGTCGCGAGCTCAAGGCGTTCCAGCGCGAACTCCTGCTGGAACTCGACGTCGAGACCGTGTACTGGACCTACGACCCCCTGGTCGCCCGGAACGCGAACCTCAACCTGAACCGGCTCGGCGCGCTGCCGGTCGAGTACGTCGTGGACATGTACGGCGAGGACACGGGCAGCATCCTGCACAGTGGACTGGGAACGGACCGCTTCATCGTCGCCTGGGCGATCGGGAGCGAGCGGGTCGAACGCCTGATGGAGGGCGGCCCGACCGCAGGGCCGACCCGGGACACGGCGCCCTGCCCGGTCGACGAGGCGCTGGTGGACACCGCCTGGGTGGAGGTGCCGCCGAACATCGGCTCCATCCTGCGCTCCGCGCCCGAACACGCCTCCGCCTGGCGGCGGCGCACCCGGGCGCAGTTCCAGGAGTGCCTGGAGGCTGGCTACGAAGTGACCGGGTTCACCTGGCGCGAAGATCCCGAGCCGGATGCCGGCGAGGACGCCGGCGCCCACACGTTGCTGAACCGGCGCTACTACTACCGGCTCGAGAAGCTCGAAGAAACGGAGAAGCAATGAGCCTTCAGATCGACTCGATCACCCTGCGCGAGATCCAACTGCCCCTGGTCGAGCCGTTCCGGATCTCGTCCGGCGTCACGACGACCCGCCGCATCCTGCTGCTGGAGCTGGTCGACGCGGACGGGGCCTCGACCTGGTCCGAGTGTGTCGCCGGCGACTTCCCGAACTACTCTCCCGAGAGCATCGACACGGCGACCCTGGCGATCCGCGAGTGGCTGGCGCCGCGGGTGCTTGGCCGCCGCTTCGAGACGCCCCGGGACGTGTCAGCCGCCCTGTCCGAGGATCTCCGCGGCCACGAGATGGCACAGGCCGCGATCGAGATGGGGGCCTGGGCGCTGGCGGCAACGAAGGCGGGCCAGAGCCTCTCGTCACTACTCGGCGGCACGCGAAAACGGATCGGCACCGGCATTTCGATCGGCATCCAGAGCTCGCCGGCGGAGCTCGCCGACAAGGCCGAGAAGGCGCTGGCCGAGGGCTACCGGAAGATCAAACTGAAGATCAAGCCCGGCCAGGACCTCGACTACCTGCACGCCGTCCGCGAGCGCCTCGGGCCGGACGCGCCGTTGATGGCCGACGCGAACAACGCCTACACCCTGGACGACACCGACCACCTCGTCCAACTAGACGACCTCGACCTGGTGATGGTCGAACAGCCCCTGGCCTGGGACGACGTCGCCCGGCACGCCGAACTCCAGCGACGGATGCGGACCCCGGTCTGCCTCGACGAATCGATCACCAACATCGCTCGCGCCGAGGACATGATCCGCCTCCAAGCCGGCCGGATCGTCAACATCAAGCCGGGCCGGGTCGCCGGGTTCACGGCCTCGAAGGCCATCCACGACCTGTGCGAGGCGAACGACATCCCGGTCTGGTGCGGCGGCATGCTGGAAAGCGGCATCGGTCGCGCCTACAACGTCGCCCTGGCTTCCCTGCCGAACTTCACGATCCCCGGCGACGTGAGCCCTAGCAACCGCTACTGGGCGCGCGATGTCGTGTCGCCGGAGTGGACGATGGACGGCGACGGCTGGGTCGACGTGCCGGTCGGCACCGGCCTCGGCGTCGAGGTCGACCGCGACCGGATCGAGGCGCTGACGGTGCAGCGGGAAACGCTGCGGGCGAGCTAGCGGCGCCGGCCCGGCCTAGAGGCTCCAGCCGCCGTCGACGGTCACCGTGTGGCCGGTCACGAACACGTTGCGCTCGATCAGGGCGAGGATCGCGTCGGCGCAGGTTTCGGAAGTCGCCACGCCCCTGAGCGGCGACCCCGCGCTCACGTGCTGCTGGGCCTTGTCATAGTTCTCGTCGCCGAGCCCGCCGCGTAGCCAGCGCCCCTCGATGAAGCCGGGGGCGATCGTGTTGACCCGGATCTCCGGACCGAGCACCCGCGCCAGCGACTTCGTCATCACGATGACCGCGGCCTTCGACGCGGCATAGGGGATGCTGCTGCCGCCGCCACCGATTCCGGCAATCGAGGCGACGTTGACCACGGCGCCTTCGCCCGCCTCCTTCATGTGCGGCGCGGCCGCGCGCGTGCAGTTGAAGACGCCGCGAAGGTTGGCGCCGAGGATGTCGTCCCAGACCTCATCGGTGACGCCCTCGAGGTCGTCATGGGCGATGAAACGGGTCACTCCCGCGTTGTTCACGAGGATGTGCAGCGCGCCGAAGGCCTCGACAGCCGATGCGATGAGCCGCCGGCAGTCGGCGTCCTTCCGCATGTCGGCCTGAACGGCAACGGCGTTGCCGCCACGGTCGCGGATGCCGCCGACGATCCGCTCGGCGGCTTCGGCGCCGCTGTGGTAGTTGACGACCACCGACGCGCCCAGCCCCGCCAGCAGTTCGGCCGTCGCCTCGCCGACACCCGACGAGGAGCCGGTGACGACGGCGACCTTGCCTTCGATCTCCACGGACCAGGCGCCCTGGCGGTCTACCGGCCCTTCCAGTTCGGTGGTCGCTTCTCGGCGAAAGCCTTCGGACCCTCGACCAGGTCCTCCGACTGGTTCATCTGCGCCGTCCACGGGAAGATCGAACCCGCTGCCTGTTCGAGCGCCATGCCGAGGCCCTTGTTCGCGGCCTCCTTGCTCGCACGCACCGAGAGCGGCGCGCACTCCAGGATCTGCGCCGCCCAGGCCCGGGCCCGGTCGAGCAGCTCGTCGTGGGCGCAGACCTCGTTGACGATCCCCAGTTCCTTCGCCTCCTGCGGCGTGATGTGGCGGCCGGTCAGCAGCATGCCCATCGCCTGGTGGTAGGGGATCTGCCGCGGCAGGCGGTGCACGCCAAGCGCTCCCGCCATCAGGCCGACACGGGGCTCCGGCAGCCCGAAGGTCGCCTTCTCGGAGGCGATGATGATGTCGCAGGCGAGCACCAGCTCGAAGCCGCCGCCGAGCGCGAAGCCGTTGACCGCCGCGATCATCGGCTTGTGCAGGTCGAAGCGGGCCGTGATGCCGCCGAAACCGCCGCGTACGCCTCTCATCCCGGCCCGGACCGTCTTGCTGCCGTGCTCGGCCTGGTACTTCAGGTCGTTGCCGGCCGAGAACGCGCGATCGCCGGCGCCGGTGAGGATCGCCACCCAGGCGTCGTCATCGGCCGCGAAGTCGTTGAACACCGAGTCGAGCTCCTGGCTCGTCGGCGGGTGGATCGCGTTCATGCGCTCCGGCCGGTTGAGGGTCACTTCCCAGACGTGATCGTTCTTCTCGACCTGGAGAAACTCGTAACTCACTTGCCTGCTCCTGTTCGCTTGCGGGGCCGTTGCATGGCCGTTTCGTGGAAGGGCGCGAGAGTAGCAGTCCCTTGCTAGCGTTCCACCTGACATGGCGCTCCTACCCTTGCCAGCCGCCGCCGGTCCGAAGAGCGATCCGTACCGGAGCGGCGAGTGGTCATACAACCCCGACCCGAACCGGGTCGCGGCCGCGGCCGCCGAATGGCGAAGCCGCCACGAGCTCACCCCGGCGACGACCGACGAGACCCGCCGCATCCTCCTGCTGGTCGACGAACAGCGGGACTTCTGCCTGCCCGAAGGCGCGCTCTACGTCGGCGGCCGTTCGGGCCGCGGCGCGATCGAGGACACCGACCGCGTGGTCCGCTTCATCTACCGCAACCTCGGCAACCTGACCGAGATCGCCTCCAGCCTCGACAGCCACACACCGCAGCAGATCTTCTTCTCTTCGTTCTGGCTCGACGCCTCCGGCAAACAGCTCGACGGCTACCGTGAGGTGCTCGCCTCCGAGGTCGAAGCCGGCAAGGCGGTGCCCAACCCGGCTCTCGCCGGCTGGTTCGGCGACGGCACCTACGACTGGCTGCGACGCCAGGCCCTGGACTACTGCCGGCGGCTCGAAGCCACCGGGAAGTACAGCCTCTACCTGTGGCCACCGCACTGTTTTCTCGGCAGCGAGGGCCACGGCCTGGTCGGCGCGGTGCAGGAAGCGCGGCTGTTCTTCAGCTACGCGCGCGGCGCCGAAACGCCGATCCTGATCAAGGGCGCAAACTCCCTGACCGAGTTCTACTCCCTGCTCGCGCCCGAAGTGCTGGTCCGACACGACGGCGAGCAGCTCGATCGGCGCAACGAGACGCTGATCGACTCGCTGCTCGAGGCCGACGCAATCATCGTGGCCGGCCAGGCGGCCAGCCACTGCGTTCGTCACACGGTCGACGATCTGCTGGCCGAGATGCAGTCCCGCGACGTCCCGGCAAGCAGGCTGCATGTGCTGGCCGACTGCATGTCGGCGGTCGCCGTGCCCGACCCGGCGAAGCCCGGGCGCTTCCTCGCCGACTTCACACCTGAAGTCGAAGCCTCGATGAAGCGCTGGCAGGAAGCCGGCGTCCACATTGCAGGTTCCGAAGACGACGCCTCGGACTGGAGCTGACCGCCTACGGCACGTTGCGACGCAACTCCTCCACCCAGACCGCGGGACCGCCGTCCGACGGGGCGCGCCAGTCACCGCGCGGCGACAACGACCCGCCCGACCCCACCTTCGGTCCGTTCGGCAGCGCCGACCGCTTGAACTGGCTGGTGCCGAAGAAGCGGACCAGGAAGATCTCCAGCCAGTGCTTGATCTCGGCCAGCGAGTACTCGCCGCGCTCGGCTTCGGGAATCGTGTCGAGCCAGGCGCCCCGGTTCCGGTCTCCCCAGGCCTGGTGGGCAAGGTAGGCGACCCGGCTCGGCCGGTAGCCGTAGCGGCTCAGGTAGTAGAGATGGAAGTCCTGGAGTTCGAACGGCCCGATCGCCTCCTCGGTCGACTGCGCCGGCTCGCCGTTGCCGTCCTCCCCGCCATCCTCCGGCGGCACCAGTTCCGGCGAGATCTCCGTGTCGACGATCGACTGCAGCGTCTCGCTGGCGGCGGCGCCGAACTCGCCACGCTCGACCTCCCAGCGGATCAGGTGCTGGATCAGGGTCTTCGGCACGGACGAGTTCACGCTGTAGTGGGCCATCTGGTCGCCGACGCCGTAGGTGCACCAGCCCAGCGCCAGTTCCGAGAGATCGCCGGTGCCGATCACCAGACCCCGGTGGAGGTTCGCGAGCCGGAACAGGTGGGCGGTGCGCTCGCCGGCCTGGACGTTCTCGAAGGTGGAGTCGTAGACGCCATCGCCGCGCTCGCCACGCCCGTACGGGTGGTCGATCGCCTTCAGCATCTCTTCGCTCGGCGGCCGGATGTCGATCTCGGACGCGGTGACGCCGAGCGACTCCATCAGCCGGTTCGCGTTCTCGTAGGTGCGTGTCGAGGTGCCGAAGCCCGGCAGCGTGTAGGCGAGGATGTTCGACGCCGGCAGCCCGAGTCGAGCGAACGCCCGTACGCAGACGATGAGGGCGTGGCTCGAGTCGAGTCCGCCCGAGACGCCGATGACCACCTTCTCGAGACCGGTGGCCCGCAGCCGCTGAACCAGCCCGGAGACCTGAATGTCGAAGGCCTCAGCGCAGCGCTCGTCCCGCTCCGCACTGTCCGCCGGCACGTAGGGCAAGCGCGGGATCTCCCGCCGTAGCGCCACGGGGGCTGATGGCCGCTCCACCGTCACCGCTACCTGCCGGAACTCGCCGGCATAGGACTCCCGGCGCACCGCGTCCCGGAACGTCGACATGCGGAGTCGCTCCTGCGAGAGCCGCTCGAGGTCGATGTCGGCGCCGATCGTCTGGGGCTCCTGGCTGAAGCGCTCGGACTCGGCCAGCCGCTCCCCGTTCTCACAGATCAGGCCGTGGCTGTCCCAGGCGAGGTCGGTCGTCGACTCCCCGGCGCCCGCTCCGGCGTAGACGTAGGCAGCGATCGACCGGCCCGACTGCGACGCGCACAGCAGGCGCCGGTAGTCCGCCTTGCCGATCGTCACGTTGCTCGCCGACAGGTTGAAGAGCACGGTTGCTCCCGCCATGGCGCCCCGGGTGCTCGGCGGCCGCGGCGACCACAGGTCCTCGCAGATCTCGACGTGGAAGCGGAAACCTGGAACGGGACCCACATCGAACAGCAGATCCTCGCCGAAAGGCACGTCCTCGTCACCCAGGGAGACGAAGTCCGACCGCCGCGACTCGGCGGCGGCGAAGTAGCGCTTCTCGTAGTACTCGCGGTAGTTCGGCAGGTAGACCTTGGGCACGATGCCCGCGATCCGGCCGCCGTGCACGACCGCCGCGACGTTGAACACGGCGCCGTCGGCCTGAAGCGGCAGACCGACGATCAGCACCGGACGCAGCTCCCGGGAGGCCTCCGCCAGAGCCAGCAGCGCCGCTCGCGATCCATCGAGCACCGCGGACTGATGGAACAGGTCATCCAGCGAGTAGCCGCTCAGGCTCAGTTCGGGGAAGACGACGGCGACGGCGCCGTCCCGGTCCGCGCTCCGGGCCAGGTCGAGAGTGCGCTCCAGGTTCGTCGCCGGATCGGCGATCTCGACCTGCGGCAGACACGCCGCAACCCGGGCGAACCCGTGCTCGTAGAGGTCGTCGAAACGGCGAACTGCTGACCTGTCTAACCTTGCGGCCATGCGGGATTATGAACGACCGGCCTCCGAAGCGCCGGTTTCCGGAGGTTCAGGCCGAGCGGGCGGGCGGTGCGTGCGAGGCCGCCAGCCGGTCGCACTGCTCCATCAGGCTCGCCGTGACCTCGACCGGCGCCGGCCCGTGAGCCTCGAGGTCCTGCAACGCCGACGGCAGTGAAGCCACCTCGCGCCCCGCCGTCTCGCGAGCGGCGTCGAGCGACGGCAGCGACTCGATCAGCCGGCCGTCCTCCAGCACCGGCACGAGCAGATTCTGGCCACCCGGATCGTCCAGGCCGGAGGCCTCCCCGCCCTCGTCGAGCGCGTGGATCACGTCCCGCTCCAGGCCGCCGGCGCCGTCGCGGTAGCGCCGCACCTGCAGGCGCCCCGGCAGGGAGGCCTTGCCGACGCCGGCGCCGAACTTGAACACTGGCCGCCACGCCTCCTCGCCGCTCCGCCGGATGGCCGACAGCTTGTACACGCCTCCCAGCGCGCCCGCGCCCGCCGCCGTCACCAGCGCGGTGCCGACGCCCCAGATGTCGATCGCCGCGCCCGCCCGCCGCAACGCCAGAATCTTCTTCTCGTCCAGGTTGTCACTGACGACGATGGCGACGTCCTCGAGCCCCTCCTCGTTGAGCCGCCGCCGCGCCGCGCGGCTCTGCAGCAGCAGGTCGCCCGAGTCGAGACGGATGCCGAGCAGCCGCTTGCCGCGCCGCTCGAGCACCCGCGCGGTGGCGATCGCGTTCTCGATCCCCCGCTCCACGTCGTAGGTATCGACCAGGAGGACGCAGTTGTTCGGCATCGTCTCCGCGAACGCGTCGAACGCTTCACGCTCCGAGTCGAAGGCCTGGACCCAACTGTGCGCGTGAGTACCGCGCACCGGAATGCCGAAGCGCTGTCCCGCCTCGACGTTCGAGGTCGCGAAGCAGCCGCCGACGTAGGCGGCGCGGCTGGCGCTCAAACCGCCGTCGAAGCCCTGCGCCCGGCGCAGACCGAACTCCAGCACCGGCTGGCCCGGCGCGGCGATGTGGCAAAGCCTGGCAGCCTTCGTCGCCACCAGCGTCTGGAAGTTGAATATGTTGAGGACGGGCGTCTCGATCAACTGGCCGACCAGCAGCGGCGCCTCGATCCGGAGTAGCGGTTCTCGCGCGAAGACGGCCGTTCCCTCCGGGACGGCGGCCAGCGAGACGGAGAGGTCGAGCGTCGGCAGCGCCGCGAGGAAGTCAGGGGCGAACAGGGGCCTGCCGTCGCTTCCGGCAAGGCTTCGCAGGTACTCGAGGTCCTCGGGCTCGAAACGAAGATCGACCAGGAAATCCACGACCTGCTCGAGGCCCGCCGCGACGGCGAAGCCGCCGTCGAACGGAGTGTGGCGAATGGACAGGTAGAAGCTGGCCCGGTCCAGGTGGCGGCCGTGCCGCCAGTACCCCTGGGCCATCGTCAACTGGTAGAGGTCGGTCGTGAGCGCGCTCACGTCGGAGTCTCCAGCGGCTCCCGCGCCGACCGGTGCTGGTACAGCTCGCCGTCCTCGAAGCCGAGCCGGCGGTAGTACTCGCGGGTGCCGACCGAGGAGATGACGGCCACCTGACCAAACCCGGCGCCGGCCGCGATGTCCAGCGCCTCGGCGATCAGGCGCCGGCCGAGGCCGACGTGCTGCGACCGTCCCTCCTCCCGCTCACCCAGGCCGACGACCGCTCCGTAGACGTGAACCTCGCGGATGATCGCCCTGTTCGCCAGCTCCGGGAGCGAGATGTCGTCCGCGGCGGACCGCCCGGGCAGGCGAAGCCGCAGGAACCCCGCGATCCGGTCATTCGCGGTCACGAACTCGAGGAAGATCTCCCGGCCGCCCGACGCCTCGTAGTCGGTGCGCCGCAGGCGCAGCCGGCGCGGCTCGACCGGGCGGCCGCCGACCTCGCGGGCGCGGATGTCCCGGCAGCGGATCCCGCGCGCCGCCGCCTCGGCCTCAGCCACCTGACGCAGGTTCGTCGTGCGGTTGCCGGTGACGATGTCCGTGCCGGGAATGTCGCGGATCACCCTGCTGAGGCGGCAGTAGCGCGGCGCGCCGCCCAGACCGTAGACCAGGACGTCGAGCAGCTCGTCCGTCTCGTACGGAAGCCACTCGCCGCGGCGGTGGTACGCCATGAGTTCGGCACTCTCGATCAAGGAGCACGGATAGACCTTGAGTTCGTCCGGACGTACGTCGGGATCCGCGAACAGCCGGTCGAAGTCCTCCCGGTCCCTGGCCGGCGTGGAACCGTGGAGATTCGGCATCCAGTGCGCCTGGATCTTGAAGCCGGCCTGGCGCAGGAAGCGCACGGCGCGCCGCGACCGGGCCGTATCGTGGCCGCGGCCGTTGAGGGCCAGAACGTCGTCGTCCATGCTCTGGATGCCGATCTGGACTTTGGTCGCTCCGAGCCGCCGCATGCGCAGCGCCTCCGCCGCGTCGAGCCGGTCGGGCCGGGTCTCGAGCGACAACCCGACGCAGCGGACCGGCGACGTCTCGTTCTCGCGCTGCGCCGCCAGCAGGTCGTCCCAGCCAGCGTGCTGCTCGCGCGCCTCGGCGGCCGCCCGTGGATGGGCGGCGGTCCAGTCGGAGACGACCTGGTTGTAGCTGCGGCCGGCTGCCGCGTCCGACGAGTCGACCTCCGCGCCCCGCACCGTCTCCTCGAGGTGCCGAAAGTCCACCGCGGGATCGAGCGCCAGCAGCGGATCCGCCGCCGGCCCGGACGACACGTCGAAAAACTCGTTCATCGCCTGGAGACAGCGCAGAATGAACCAGACCTGGTAGCCCTCCGGATAGCTCGACCAGGTGCCGCCGAGGACGATCAACTCCACCTTGTCGACCGGATGCCCGGTGTGGCGGTAGGAGCGGAGGCGGGAGAGGGTCTGCCGGTAGGGATCGAACTGGTGTTCGGCGGCCCGCTGGGCGCCGGGCTCGGACGACAGGTAGCTCTTCGGCATCCGCACGTCGCTGGGGCAGAAGATGCACCGGCCCGGGCACGGGAAGGGCTTGGTCAGCACGGTCACCGGCGCCACGCCGCTCCGCGTTCGGACCGGCTTCATCCGCACCCGGTCGACGAAAGTCTGCTCGCCCGCCGAACCGGGTCGAAGCGCGCGATAGCCGCGGATCAACTCGCTCTTCGAGAAGAAGCCCCTGCCGTTCTTCGGGTGGCGGCGCAGCAGATCGTCGAGATCGCGCTCCTCGAAGCGTGACGCGCTCTCGATGGCGCCGATGATCGCGTCGAGCTCCGCCGCGTGCTCTTCGGGCTCGAACGAGAAACGCTTCGGGGCTATTGTCGCCGCCATGACAGGAACCTACTACGGCGGCACCGGGCGCTTGCGGGCAACGAGGCGATGACGACCACAGCCGGCGAGACGGCCACCTGGACACTGTTCCAGGGGCGGGCGGCCCTGATCACGGGCGGCGGCAGCGGCATCGGACTGGCGATCGGCCGTGCCCTTGCCCGGGGCGGATGCGGCATCGCCCTCGGCGGCCGCCGCCGGGAGGTGGTCGAAACAGCCGCCGCCGACCTGCGCGCGCTCGGCCTTCGCGCCGTCGCCGTCGCCGGCGACGTCTCGAGCGCGGACGGCGCGCGGCAGATGGTGGAAGAAGCGGCCCGCGAACTCGGAGGGCTGGACATCCTCGTCAACTGCGCCGGCGTCTACCGCGCCGGGCCGCTCGCGGCCGAGAGCGACGAGACCGAACCCGACCCGGTCGACCTCGTCATCGACGTCGACCTGAAGGGCGTGCTGTTCGCGACCCGGGCCACGATCCCCCATCTCCGCGCGGGTCGCGGCGGCGCCTCGATCGTCAACATCTCCTCGTCGCTCACTCAGTCGCCGCTCGCCAACTGCTCCGTCTACACGGCCGCGAAGGCCGGCGTCGACGCGCTGACCCGCAGCCTCGCGGCCGAACTCGCCGGCGACCGGATTCGGGTAAACGCGGTGCTTCCCGGGGTGGTGCGCACCCCGATCTTCGAGACGATCATGCCGCCGGACGAGGCCGCCGCCTTCCTCGAAGGCTTCGGCGACGAGGTGCCGCTGGGCCGCGTCGGCGAACCGGACGACGTCGCGCGAGCCGTCGTCTTCCTCTGCGACCCGGCGAACGACTGGATCACCGGAGCCCTGCTCGCCGTCGACGGCGGGCTCAGCCTGGGTTCTGGATAGAGCCGGTTGGACGCCTTCACGCAAGCCGCCCTCCGCCGGATCAACCGCAACTTCTACAGCCGCCACGCGGCCGACTTCGACCGTACCCGCCACCCGGGCGGCTGGCCGGGCTGGCAGCGGGTTGTCGAAACCGCGGCACCGGCCACGGACCGCCCCCTACGTGTCCTCGACCTCGGCTGCGGGAACGGCCGCTTCGCCCTGTTCCTGCAGCACAACCCCGAACTGCTCAGCGACCGACGCTTCACCTACCAGGGCATCGACCTCAGCAGCGAGCTGATCGACCACGCCCGAGCGGCCGCCGCCGGCCTCGACCACATCCGCTTCGAGGCCAACGACATCGAGAACTGCACCCTCGCCGAAGCGACCTACGACCTCGTCACCCTCTTCGGCGTCCTCCACCACATCCCGGGCTTCGACATGCGCCGCCGCACCCTCGAACGCGCCGCATCAGCCGTGGCGCCCGGCGGCCTCCTCGCCCTCACCTGCTGGCAGTTCGCGGACGACCCCGGCTTCGAGCGCCGCCGGCTCGATTGGGCCTCGGAAGCCGGCGTCGACCCTGCGGAACTCGAGCCCGGAGATCACCTGCTCCGCTGGGGGCCGGCCGACACCGAAGGCCGCCGGCAAAGCCGGCGACGATCCTCCCGCCGCCTCCGGCGGCAGCGGGTCGGAAGACCCGCGCACCAGGCCCGCCGCTACTGCCACCACGCCGGCGAACCGGAACTCGATCGTCTGGTCGAAGGCTTCCCGTTGACCGAAGTCGCCCGCTACCGCTCCGACGGACCCGGGGGCCGGCAGAACCTGTACTGGCTTGGCGCTCGCGACGGTGCTGCTACTTTGAGCTGAAGGAGGATCGCAACCCATGAAGTCCTGGTGTCCCGCTCTGGCCACCTCCATCCTGCTGACTGCTCTCCCCGCCGCCGCCCAGCAGGAGGAAACCTACGACTACTGGCAACCGCAGCGGCAGATGGTCCGCCTGGGCCAGCAGGCGATCTTCATGTGCAACGGGCTGTTCACGTCCAACCGGACCCTCGAGCAGGTGTTCGCGCAGGAACTCGCCTACCTGCCGGAACCGGTCGGAACCGCGGAAGGCGGCGACTACGAAGTCGATTGGGAACGCAGAGCCGTGACGATCGGATCGGGCCACGGCGTGCCGAAGATGCGGGCCGCCTTCCGCGAGGGAATCGGCTGCGTCGTCCTGGCGCCCGATCAGACACTGGAGGACATAGACAGCCTGCCCGCCATCGAGATGCCGCCACCGGCCGGCGATGCGGCGAAGATCCCCTGGCCCAACGGAGACAAGACCGGTCCGATCTCACCGCCGTCCGATGTCGACGCGACCGCGCTCCAGGCCGCCTCCGACTGGGCTTTCGACCGCGAGTCACCCCAGCAGGTCACGCTGAGCCTGCTCGTCGTCCATCGCGGCCGGATCGTCCACGAACGCTACGCCGACGGCGTCGACATGACGACGCGCACGCGCACCTGGTCGACGGCGAAGAGCATCGCCTCGACGCTGATCGGCATGCTGGTCGACGACGGCAAGCTGGCTCTCGACGAGCCGCTCGGCTTCGACTTCCTTCCCAAGGAAGCCGCCGCGGCGGAGACCGACCCGCGCTCCGCGACCACCCTGCGTCACGCGCTGAACATGTCGAGCGGCCTGCAGACGGTGGACAACGGCGGGCAGGAGTACGCCGTCGGCTCCGGCCTGTCCTACTGGGCCGGCGCCAGCTCCGTCGAAGGCGCACGCCGCCGCGCCCTGATCCGCGAGCCGGGCGCCAACTGGGACTACGAGAACTACGACACCCTGCTCGCCGTCTACGCGATGAAGCGCGCCCTCGGCAGCGAGAAGAAGTACCACGAGTTCCCGCGCAAGCGCCTGCTCGACCGAATCGGCATGCGGAACACCCTGCTCAGCACCGACCGCTTCGGCGACTTCATCCTCAGCAGTCAGGTCTACACCAGCACCCGCGACCTTGCCCGCTTCGGTCTTCTCTATCTCCAGAACGGCGTCTGGAACGGCAAACGCCTCATCTCCGAGGAGTGGATCGACTTCGTCCGCACCCCGGCCCCCTCGACAGCCAACCGCGGCAACTTCTACGGCGGCCAGTTCTGGCTCGTCCCCGACGAACGCAGGGACGTCCCCAAAGACGCCTACTCCACCGCCGGCAACCGCGGCCAGTACGTCGTCATCGTCCCCTCCCACGACCTCGTCATCGTCCGCCGCGGCCTCGACTGGGGGCGCCAGGGCTTCGACCGCTGGGACATGACACGGGAGGTGCTGAAGGCGTTTCCTGCTGCGGCCGCAGCGCTGAACTAGCCAGCGGCGCCGGCTCAGCGTGGGTTAGGGTTCGCGGGTTCCACGACCAGGAGCTTGTGATGACGATCGACGAGTTCGTTGCCGACATGGCCGTAAAGGCGGGGGGTATCGATCCCCTTGGGAAGAGGCTGCTGTTCCTGCTGGACGAGGAGCAGATGCTGATCGACGGGACGGGTGAGGCGAACGTCGTCTCGAAGGTGTCGGGCCAGGAGGTCGAGACGGACTGCACGGTCCGGATGTCGCTCGACACCTTCGGCAAGCTGCAGCGCAAGGAGATCAAGCCGTTCATGGCCGTCGCGTCGGGGAAGATCAAGGTCAAGGGCGACATGTCGATTGCCGCCAAGCTGAAGAAGCTGACCTGAGCTTGGCGAACCCTTCGATCCGGATCCGGCAGCCGGTCGCGCTCAAGGCCGTCAACCGTGTCGGAGCGGTTGCCGGCCACTGCGGACTGACGCCCTTCAGGCTGACGCCCGAGCGGATTCTGGAGAACGCGCGTCGGGCCAGCGGGTTCGAGGTGCGCGATCCGATATTCCGCGACGGCGTCGAGCGCCTCGTGCACGGGCTCGAGACGCACGCGCGGCTGAGCACGTTCGGTCGGCTGGCCGCGCGCGGCACGGTGCAACGTTCGGCCGACTCGCGCTCCCAAGTCGAGCGAGCGCTCTCGGAACACCCCGAGATCGGCGACGAAGAGGTCCGCGCGCCGGTCTTCATCGTCGGCATGCCGCGGAGCGGGACGACGATCCTCCACGCTCTGCTGCACCTGGACCGAAACCACCGGGCGCCGCTGTCCTGGGAGTGCCTCCTGCCCCACCCGGCGCCGAATCCGGACGACTACCGGGACAACGAGCGCATCGAGACGGTGCGCAAGGAGTTCGACCAGATCTTCCGGCTCGTGCCCGACTTCCGCCGCAAGCACTACATGACGGCCGACTCGCCGCAGGAGTGCATCGGCATCACGGCGCTCAACTTCACGAGCTTCCAGTACGTCGCCATGGCCTGGCTGCCCGAGTACCTCGACTGGTTCGCGAAGGCCGACCAGGCGCAGAACCTGCGCTGGCACCGGCGCTTCCTGCAGTTCCTGCAGTCGGGCGGCGTTCCCGCCCGTCGCTGGCTGCTGAAGTCGCCCGTCCACCTGATGCGGCTGCGGGCTCTCTTCGAGGTCTATCCCGATGCCCGGGTCATCGTGACCCATCGCCACCCGGCCGACGTGGTGCCCTCGGTCGGGAGCCTGATCTCGTCGATGCGGTCGTTCTACTCGGACCACGAGGACACGCCGCGAACGGCGCGTGAGCAACTCCTGACCTGGGCCGACTACTTCGCCCGGTTCCTGCGAGACCGCCGGGAGCTCGACCGCGAGGAACAGATGGTCGACGTGTTCTTCGACGACTTCGTCAAGGACCAGATGTCGGTCGTCGACGTGATCTATGCCCGCTTCGGCTGGGACCTCCGGCCGGAGGACCGGCTCCGCATGGAGCGATTCCTGCAGCAGGAGCGCCGGGGAAAGCACGGCGTCCACGAGTACTCGCTGGACCAGATGGGCACGACACGGGCCGAGATCGAGAACGAGTACGCCCACTATCTCAACTTCCTGGAGACACAGCGATGAGCGACAGCGACTTCGAGAGTCGGCAGGCGCTGCACGAGTTTCTGGACGTGATCCGCAACGCCGAGCAGACGTTCCTCGACCCCGAGAAAGAACTCGACCACCAGGGCCACGTGGACGGCTACCAGCACCTGTTCCACCTGATGCAGGTAACGATCGACTTCTACCTCCACAACGACCCCCTGCGGCCACGGCTCATGCGGCTCACCGACGGGACCCGCAAGCTCTACGGGGACAACGTGGACGCGGTCTACTACTTCTCGCAGGTCCGCGGCGACCAGGAGTACGTCATCCGGGGGCGGCACTTCGGCAGTTGCTACCTGAGCTTCTGCCTCTACGGCGGCGATCCGAACGGCGAGCTGGCGGACCGGGTGACATTGAACGTCAACCACCGCGACATCGCCTTCGACGACGACGGGTCGTTCGAGATCAAGCTGACGCCCGATCCGAAGGGGCCGAACGAGTTCCAGATCGACCCCGACTCGGTGTCGCTCTTCACGCGCGAGTACTTCCTCGACCGCGCGACGGCGCGGGAGAGCATTCTCAGCATCGAGAACGCCTCGCCGCAGCCACCCGCGCTGCCGCTCGACGACGTCGAGCTGGCACGGCGAATCCGCAGCATGGCGATGTTCTTCATGTGCACGACGTGGATCGCGCCGCTGCCGGTCCACCTCCCGTTCAACGAGTTCTGCGATCCGTGGGAGTTCGACCCGGAGCAGGGCGGTTGGGGGACGGTCGACAACATCTACTGCTTCTGCCGCTTCCGGCTGCAGGAGCACGAGTACCTCAAGGTGCGTTTCCGGTCACCGGAAGCGTGCTACTGGGGTCTCCAGACGTGGAACTACCTGATGCAGTCGACGAACTACAACGACTTCCAGGTGTGCGTCAACAAGCAGACCGCCGTCGCCGAGCCGGACGGCAGCTACGTCATCTACCTGAGCCACCGGGAGGCGCCGAAGAACTGGATCAGCACCGCCGGCTACAACGAGGGCGTTCTCTTCGCCCGCTGGCTGCTTGCGGAGGAGTTGCCGAAAACGCCGGAGGTCGAGTTGGGCGAGTGGTAAGGAGGCGCTAGATCCAGTCGCGGTCGGCGATCTTCTTCGGCAGGAACTCCTCGGTGACGAAGGAGAGGCCCTTGCTCGAGAGGGCTTCGAGTTCCCACTTGACGCCGGCGCTGAGCATGTTCTTGATCTCCTTCTGCCAGGCCCTGGCCTTGAACCACTCGTAGTTCAGGATCTCCTTCGCGCGGGAGCGGTCCTGGTCGTTCAGGCGGATGCTGACGTCTTCGGAGAGGTCGTACGCGGCGGGGTCGAAGCTGGAAAGACCGATGAAGCGGGCCTTGGGCACCGCCATCCGCCTGGATTCGAAGGCGAGGCCGATGGAGCCCTGTTTGACGACGGAGTGGATGTAGTAGCCCCAGGGGTCGTTGTCGACGAAGACGTAGAGCGGCAGCTCCAGCTCGTGGACCATCCGGTAGAGGAGACGCCGCACGCCCCGCGGCGGCTGTCCCTGGCCAGTAACGAGGATGCAGTTGTGCCGCTTCCAGAACTTGTCCTCGTTGAGCCGCGCCCAGACCGCTTCCTTCTCCACCAGCAGGATGAACCTGGCGCCGTGGCCGACGAAGCGGATCGTCTCCGGCTCGACGATCCCGGGAACCGACCATCCCCCTGAGCCCATACGGGACAGGTCGATCACGTCGCCGGCGTCGACCAGCGTCAACGGGCCGACGACCGAGCCGCGCTTGGCCGCGAACAGGTGGAGTTCCTCGCGCAGGGCGCCCAGAGTGACCTCCAGGTCCTCGATGATCGGGTCCGATTCCTCCTGGCCATCGAAGGTGTTCTCCTTGCCGTCGGCCAGGGTGTGCTTGCTCATGTAGTAGAGGTCGCGGATGCTCGTCGTCTTCTGCTCGTCCAGGAGCTGGGAGCAGCCGCGGGCGACCAGTAGCGTCTGCATGTACTTGCGCGCCTGGTTCAGGTTGAAGAGCGACCGGCGCTGGGTCGCGTCGCCCATCTCGATGATCTTCTTGCGCTTCGAGAAGGTGACGTTCGAGAGCGTGCGCGACGGGATGTCGACGTAGGGATCGACCTCGCGGCGCGCCATCGCGATCGTCTTCTTCGCCAGGTGCTCGATCTTGGCCTTCGCGTCGAGGCTGGCCGGGATCTTCAGCCGGTCAGCCGTCATACCAGCTCCAACTGCGACCCGGGATCACGCTCGGCCTCCACGGGAAGCGGCGGCGGCAAGTGCTCAGCGGCCGCCGCTTCGGCGTCTTCGGCAACAGGCGGTCCGGCGTTCGGATCGACGACGAGGACGTTCTCGCAGGCTTCCAGCTCGTCGCTGGAGGCCTCCTGCTCCTCGAGCATTCCCGCCAGCTCCGTCTTCTTTCGGCTGATCGCGAGCAGCCGGTCGCGGAACAGCTTCTGGTCCTTGCCGGTGATCGCCTCCACCGAGTTGACGACCTCCTCGATATAGAGGTTGAACACCTCCCGGCGACGCGCCTCGCTCTTCGCTCGCGCCTTGCGCTTGACGTACTGGCCGAGGCGGCGCCCGCAGGTCTGCACGGCGAGCTTGATCTCCTTGCGGATCTCGTCGTAGTCCGCGACCGCGACCTTGCTCTCGGAGCTGAAGGGAACCCACACCGAGGCGAGATGCACCAGCACGATCAGCGGACCCGACGGCAGCGCGCCGCGCGACTGGGTCAGGCCGTAGTTGCGCCAGGAGACGTCCATCACGGCCTTGGTGATGCAGCAGGAGCCGGCGAGGTACTGCAGCGGAACGCGGTTCGCGAACCGGAGCACCTTGGCCAAGTCGTCCGCGGGCAAGTCGCCGCCCCAGGCCAGGCCGACCTCGACCTGGAACGGATTGCCGCGGTAAACCGCCGGCCGGCGCGTCTCGACCCCGTAGAACTCCGCCCGGATGCCCCGGGTCAGGCCGGCCAGCAACTCCTGCACGCCGATCGGCGACAGGCAGTCGGTCGACGGCGGCCGGATGCGGGTCGCGGAGTCGTTCAGCGCCTGGTAGAGCTGGTCGGCGGCCTTGCGCACGACCGTGTTCGGACGCGCCTTCGGATCGATCCCGGCCCGTTTGGCGAGGCCCACCGCCATCTGCGGCGACACCCGGCTGAAGTCCCGGGACAGGCACTGGCTGATCGTCGCGTGCTGGGTCGACTGCAGCATCTTCATCAGCACGCCGAGTTCGACGCCGTGCGGATGCGGCTTGATCTCGCTCGGCGCCGCCGGGTTCGACTGGACGCCCCGGACGTAGTCCGTTTCTTCGCCGTGCGGATCCCTGTAGTGCAACGTTGCGTGGGGGTTCGCCACGGCCACCTGGTGCAGGAACTCCTCGACCGACTGGCGGCCCTTCATGTACTGCGCCTCGAGTTCCAGCTCGACCCGGGTACCGTGATCGAGATCCCAGTCGTCGAGCTTCTTCTTCCCGACCGCCTTCGGCTTGTTCGTGTTCGTGTCGATGACGACCTGCATCGCATAGGCGGGCGAACGGGGGCCGGTGCGCGACACGATCGACACCGGCTTGCCGGTCGTCAACTGGCCGTACATCGCAGCCGCCGAGATGCCGATCCCCTGCTGGCCGCGGCTCTGCTTCAGGCTGTGGAACTTCGACCCGTAGAGCAGTTGCCCGAAGATCCGCGGCGCTTGCGTTTCGACGATCCCCGGGCCGTTGTCGGTCACACGCACGACGTACCGGTTGTTTCCTTCGGCCGCTTCGAGCTCGACCCAGATCTCGGGCAGGATGCCCGCCTCCTCGCAGGCGTCGAGCGAGTTGTCGACCGCCTCCTTGACGGTCGTCAGCAGCGCCTTGCGGAGCGAATCGAAGCCGAGCAGGTGCCGGTTCTTGGCGAAGAACTCCGATACCGAGATCTCCCGCTGGCGGCGGGAGAGGGTCTCGGCTGTGACTCGCTTCGCCAAAGCTGCCCCTTTCGGTTCAGGGGTTCAGAACGTGGCGCACTCCGACATGCACCATGCGGGGGGCGCCGATCGTGACCAGCCCGGTACCGGAGATACCGACCTGCACTTCCTCGCCGAGCAGGTTCTCGAGACCGGCGAAGACATGCCAACGGTCACTGAGCGCACGGGCTGCGCTCAGGTCCACGACGGCGAAACTGGACAGCGGCCTCGTGTTCAGATCGTCCTCGTACTGCTCGCCGACGAACCGAAGTCCGAGACGCGCCTGGAGGACCTCGGGGTTCGAGTATTCGAGGCCGAGGCTCGCCGACTGCTCGGGCGTCTGCGCCAGCCGCTTCCCCTCGAGTTCCGGGAACTCGGCGGCGCTGTCGACTTCCGCATTGCTGTAGAGGTAGGAGACATCGAGCCGCCAGTCCTCGCCGAGCCGCTGGCGAAGCTCCGCCTCGAGGCCCTGGATGCGGGTGCGGTCCAGGTTGAGCCGCTGCCGGCAGGATCCGCCGCCTGGCACGAAGCCGCAGGGCGCGAAGAAGCGGCTGCTCGGAATCGAGGCGAGCGTCACGTTGGCGATCGGGTTCTCGACCCTGTTGAGAAAGGCGTTCAGCGACAGCCGCGAGCCGCCCTGGTAGCGCACGGAGCCGAACTCGATGCCGGAGAGCCGCTCCGGCTCGAGCGCCTCGTTCGCCTCGGTGATGTCGTTGCGAACCCGGAAGGGCCGGTACAGCTCGTTGACGGTCGGCGCCCGGAACGACCCGTACACCGAACCGCGCAGGCTCCAGCCCAGGTCGAGGGCGTAGAGGAAGCCGATCCGCGGCGACGCCGCCGTCTCTTCCCGGTCCTCGAACATGTCATCGCGGCGAATCGAGCCGTCGGCCTTGTTGATCTCGAGCCGGCTGCCGGATCCCGTCTGCCAACGGTCGATGCGAGCTCCGATTTCGAGCGTCAGGCGATCGCCGAAGTCGGCCCGTCGCTGGACGTATGCGCCGGTAATCGACTGGTCGCCGCCGGCCATGCGGCGACGGTTGAACTGCGTCGTGTAGAAGAAGTCCTCGTTCGTCGCGCCGTCGACGCTCCGCCACTCGGCGCCGGCGACCCACAGGCCGGATCCGACTTCGCCCTCCCACTGCGCACCGAGGCCAGTGGCCTCGGAGTCGACCAGGAACTGGTCGAGGGCCGGCCGCTCGGACGACCGGTCGACCTGCTGGGCGCTGAACCGGCTGGCGAACTCCTGCTCGTGGGTGAAGCCGCGGACCGTCCAGGTATCGCCCCGGCCGCTCACTACGTCCGCGCTGAAACGGAAGGAGGTCAGGTCCGTGTCGTTGCCGGTGAGCGGCGTGCCGTTGCCGCGGTCCTCGGAGAGGTTGTCGCCGCCGATCGCAATCTGCACCGACTCGCCGGGAGAGAACGTCAGCCGGCCGCCGACGCTGGTCTGCTCGGAGAACGCGTCGACGTCGATCGGCCCGCGCTGGTCATCCCGCACGACCGGGTAGCCGTCCATGTCGAAGCTCCTCGCCGACAGGGTCAACGAAGCGCTCTCGAATCCCTGCCCGAACCAGGCGTCGCCCGAGAGCACGCCGTGGTCGCCGGCCAGCGCCGAGAGGCTCAACCCGGGTCCCGATTCCGACGGGGTCGCGGTGACCAGATGGATCACGCCGCCCAGGGCGGAGTTGCCCCAGAGACTCGAACCGCCGCCGCGCACGACCTCGATCCGGTCCAGGCTCTCGCGCCCGACGCGTCCCCAGTAGATCCAGCCTCCGAACGGATCGTTGAGCGGCAGGCCGTCGAGCAGTACCAGCGTGCGGCTGACGCCGCTCGGTCCGATCCCGCGAAGCGAGACGCCCTGGCTGGTCGGATGAGCGACCATCGAGCTGTTGCGGCGGAACAGGCTGAAGCCAGGCACCCGGCGCATCGTGTCGTCGAGCGCCAGGGAAGCGCTGGCCCGGAGTTCCTCGCCGGAGAGCACGGACACGCTGGACGTCACCTGGCCCAGTTCCTGTTCGGCGCGGGAGGCGGTGACGACGATCGTCTCGGCCAGGGCGGGGTCCTCGACCGGCTCGGTACCCTCGGCGTCGTCGGCCACCGACGCGACAGCAAACGCCGCCGAAGCGGTAACCGCCAGAGCGAACGCGGAGGCGGGGAGGAAGCGGCCGCTCACGAGGCGAGCCGATGTTCGCGTGATCGAGGCGGAAGTCAGATTCGACATGCGCAAGCTCCTAGGCGGCCGGACCCGGCGTCTCCGGGTCGGCGGGAGCGGGCATGGTAAACGATGCCGGGTCGATGTCCGCGCCGGTGTCGGTCTCCCGGATCCTCAACTCGGCGGCAACCTGACCCGCCACCGCGATCCGGATCGTCCCCGGCACCATCAGCCCGCCGGCGTCCATGTAGTCGCCAAGCGTCACCTCGATCTCACCGGTGGAACCCAAGAGCGCCCCGTCGAAGGCGACCTGACGCTCCAGGAAGTCCTCGCCGCCCAGGTGGAGTGTGCGCTCCTCGCCTGCCGAGGTGACGATGTCGAGCCGGTATGTCTCGTCGCGAGCGACCTTCCCGACGCCCCCGAACGACACGTCCAGGCCGCGCTCCTCCCTGCTCGCAAGCAACCCCCAAAGGAACTCGCCTAGCAGCTCCGCCGCTCCGACCGTCTCCTCGGCCAGCGGCGCGGGCTCGACGACTCCCTGCATCGGCGACAGGGTCCACGGCGTCTCGCCGTCGTAGGCCAGGATCATCGACAGCCCCTGCAGGTCGATGTCGATGCGGAACGAACTCGGGCGGGCGAATGCCGCCTTCATCGGCACTTCGAAGCCGAGCAGGACCGCCGTGCCGACCGCGCTCAGTGTCTCCACTTCGGCGGCCGAACCGCCGCGGGCGCTTCCGTAGCGAGCCAGTACCTCGTCCAGGCCGAGCGCAGCGTCGGCCTTCTGCCCCGGCATGAAGAAGACGTCGGGGTCGATCTCCGGATTGATCTCGAAGGACTCGAACTGGAGCGGCATCTCCCCCATCGGACTGATCATCATGTGCCGGTGGGCGATCATCAGGCCGTCGACCTCGCGGAAGTCCTCGAACAGGGTGGCCGTCTCCTGCAGGCCGAAGCCGAGATCCACCTGTGCCACGCGCTTCCTCTCCAGGCCGTCCTCGACCCCGATGAAGACCTGCTGGACGACACCACTCGGCGCCGTGACGAGGAGTTTCCAGGCCTCGCCACTCTCGATCTCCTCGCGGCCGGCGAGTTCGATGTCGTAGCCGCGCTCCTCGAGGCCGACCAGGCCCTGCACGCTGACGTCGGCGTCCGCGGCGGCGACGGCCGCCAGGTCTCCCTCGAGCAGAACCGGTTTCATCTCCCCCGGTTGCTGAGCCCAGGCCTGCTCGCCGTCGAAGGCCCGAATCAGGGCCATGCCGCCGAAATCGCCGTCCATCCGCACCTGGTTCGGCGCCCGCAGGAGCACCGTGAACAACGCCTCCATTCCCTGCATGGACATCGTGGCCGCGCCGCGTACACCGGTGACGGCGCGCAGGCGCTCGAGCCCGCCGCGCGCCTCGAAGTGCGCGGCTAGAACGCGGTCGAGTTCGCTGGGCTCGGCCTCCTCCTGGCTCCAGGCAGGCGCCGCCCCCAGGACAACCGCCAGAACGGTCACGCAGTGAGCCATCCGTACACGAGCCGCCGAGCCGATCGGTGCAGATCCCTTCATCTCATCCTCCGCTGGCCATCCGCCGCGAGTTCCGCCGGTGGGCGCCAGGGCGGCTCGCTACCCCAAACTGTGCCGGCATGATACCCCGAACCGGACTGGCGAAGAGAGTTGCAGACGGCCCCCCGCGAGCCAGCATACTCGTTTGCGGGTTTCTCGCAAACTCCTAGCAGCAAAGGAGTTACGTCAGGTCGCCGTGTCCGTTGGCGACCGCCGATCGCCAAGCGCGCCTGTCCCTGGCCGGCAGCTAGTAATCTGCGCGGAATGAAGGACGACGCTGGGCCTGTCGATCCGGGCGGCGAATCGCCCGCGTCGCCGCCGGAGTTCCCCAGCCAGAGCGCCGCTGAAACCTCTTCCCAGACCCGGCAGCTACGTTTCACCGGCGACGGCAGGGAGTACTTCCGCATCTGGATCGTCAACGTCGCGCTGACGCTCCTGACCCTTGGCATCTACTCCGCCTGGGCGAAGGTGCGGGCGCGGCGCTACCTGTACGGGAACGTCTGGCTCGGCGACGACGCCTTCGACTACACCGCGAACCCGGTCGCGATCCTCAGGGGGAGGGTCGTCCTTCTCCTCGTCCTGGTACCCGTCTCGCTGGCCCAGCGGGTGTCCATCCTGTACTACTACGCAGCTCTTCTGGTTCTCATGCCGCTGGTGCCGTGGGTCGTGGTCCGGGCGCGTTCCTTCCACATGCGCAACTCCAGACATCGGAGTCTTGCCTTCGACTTCAGCGGCAGGTACTGGGACGCCGCCGTCTGGTATCCGCTGTCCTGGGCCGCTTCCATCGTAACGCTCGGCCTGGTGAGACCGTTGACCGTGTTCGGACGCGACCGTTTCCTGGTTACCGAGTCGAGCTTCGGCAACAGGACGTTCGGCTTCACAGGCCGGCCGGGGCCCTACTACCGGATGTACGTCATCACCGCGGTGGTGGTTGGCGTCCTCTACGTCGGCGGCGTGTTCTTCGTGCTCCTTGTCGTAGTCGGGCGCTCCATGGCAACCGGCGCCGATCCGGGAACCGCGGCTCCGGACATGGGCGCGTTCATGATCGGCACGCTGGCGATTGTCGGACTCGTCATGCTCTTCGTCGCCGCCTATCTCCGAACGCGCCTGCTCTGCTATCGATGGAACTCCTCGCGACTGGGCGGCAACGAGTTCTCGCTAACTCTCTCCTTTCCCACCATGCTCTGGCTGTACGCGAGCAACGCGGCGGCGATCGTCACTACGTTCGGTCTCTTCATTCCCTTCGCCAGAATCCGCTTCCTGCGATACGTCGTGGGCGAGTTCCGCGTGCTCCAGCGCGAAGATCCGGACGCTTACGAAGCAGGCGACAGGCAGAGTGTCGGCGCCACCGGAGCCGAGGCCGCCGGCGAGTTCGGCCTGGAGATCGGGATATGAACGCCGTCGCCTGCCGGTACTACGACGGGAAGTCGTCCAGACGGAAAGCCGCCGCTCTCACCTTCACCGACGCCGGCGACCTCATTGTCGATGGTGCCGAACTCGAAGAGCGCCTCGTCTACCGCGACGTGCGGATACCGAACCGCGTCGCGGACACGCCACGCTTCATCCACCTGCCGGACGGTGCGGTCTGCGAGGTGCAGGACAACGACGCCCTGGACGAACTCCGGGTCCGCCTTCGGCGCGACGACCCCGAGCCGCGGCGCGATCGGTTCTGGCGCCTTGTCCATCGCCTCGACAGCACCTGGCGAGGCGCGGCCGCGGCGCTGGCCGTAGTAGCGACCGTCATGTACTCGTTCACCAGGTGGGGAGCTCCGGCCGTGGCCAGTCTGGTCGTCGCAACGACGCCCCAGGAAGCGGAGGCGCTCCTCGGTCAGAACGGGTTGAACCTGCTCCGACAGCTCGAGGTCCTCGAGACGTCGGCGCTCGAGCCGAATCGCAGAAACGACCTGCTGGCCGCCTTCGAAGAGATGAAGCGGGAAGCAGGTGTAGAACACGCAGACCTCCAGTTCTACTCCCTGGGCGCTCCGAACGCCTTTGCCCTGCCGGGCGGCACCGTCGTCGTCACGGATGAACTCGTGGAGTTCGCCGAGCATGACGAGGAGATCATCGCGGTACTCGCCCACGAACTGGGGCACGTTGAGGGCCGTCACGTGCTTCGCTCGATGGCCCAGAGGTCCACTCTGCTGGCGTTGTGGACCGCGGTTACCGGTGATGTGTCGCTAGCGGCGCTCTCGGTCCTGGGTCCGGACCAGTTGATCGCTCAGAGCTACTCGCGCGATTTCGAGCGAGCCGCCGACGAGTTCGCCGCCGACTATCTCCTCCGCGCCGGAGTCTCGCCGACTCGCCTCGGCGACATCCTGGAGCGACTTGAGCGCGAAAGCGGAACTGGCAGCTTCCCCACCTGGCTGTCCAGCCAC
Source organism: Holophagales bacterium (assembly GCA_009836625.1). Classification (GTDB taxonomy): domain Bacteria; phylum Acidobacteriota; class Thermoanaerobaculia; order Multivoradales; family Multivoraceae; genus Multivorans. The sequence continues at coordinate 497,938 of VXVC01000012.1, read as the reverse complement.
CCCGCAGCGGCCGACCGAGCCCGCAGCGCAATGGAACGCGCCGGCGACCGCGATGAACCCGGCCCGTGACGGCCGCGGACGAGCCGGCGTATTCTCAGGCACCACAAACAGGCAAACCGACATCAGCCCGGACCGCCCACGGGGCCCGCAGCAGGAGGCAACCGTCATGGAGAAACTGACTCAGGCGCAGCGCGAACAGTGGGCGATCGACGGCTACATTCGCGTCGAGCAGGCGCTGTCGCCGGACCAGGTCACGTTCTTCGACGCCGAACTCGACCGGATCCGGCAACTCCCGGGTTGGGAACCAAGTCCCGACGGGCCGCTGGGCCACTACGGCTGGCTCGACCACGCCGTCGACCGCGACCCGGAGGGCTTCATGGACCGCCGGGTCCTGCTCGGCTACGACCAGGCGTTCCTCGACCTGATGGACGCCTCCCCCGTCTTCGACCTGATCACCGACATCATGGGGCCCTACGTTGTGCTCAGCATGACCCAGGCGATCGTCCGTCCGTCCAACCCCAAGTGGCCGGGCTACACGCACACGGACGGCGGCGAAGCGCTTCGCCGCATCCGGGTCACCGAAACCAGCCTGCCACTGGCGATGAAGGGGATGTACCTGCTCTCCGACATCACGGACGAAGACAGCGGCAACTTCACCGTCTTCCCCGGCAGCCACATGCGCCCGTTCCCCGACCGCCCCTACCCCGCCCCGGGGCCGAAGACCCCGGGAGCTGTCCAGCTCAAGGGCAAGGCCGGCGACTGCATTCTCTTCCCGCACTCGCTCTGGCACGGCCCCTCCGTCAACGCGTCGCCACGCGCCCGCAAGACGATCCTGTACAACTACTGCCAGCTGTTTCTGCGCACCTACGACCCGGAGCCAACGCCCGAAGTCCTTGAGCGCTGCACGCCGCGCCAGCGCCGTCTGCTCGGCGACCTCGGCTACGACTTCCGGCCGGGCTCGTACTTCTACGCGCCGCAGGACCAGGTGGACGTGATCGTGGGAGAGGGCGCCTGACGCCCACGACACGGGAGGTTCTCACGACCGCAGTACACCCCGGCGGCCATCGCGCCCGCCACAGCCGGTTGGCATGCGCCGCTCTGTGCGCGTGCCTGGCGCTGGCGTGCTCGAACATCGCCGCCCCGGGCCCGGAAAGCCCGCCGACCCCCGCGGAACCACGGCAGGCCCCGCTAACCGGCCTGCTCGACGATCTGGGTCGGATCGTCGGCCGCGAGACGGTGGATCGCGGAGCCGAACTGCTTCGCATGTTCCGGGAGCGCGGACTCGAACCCCTTGAACAGGAGTTCCCGGCCACCGCAACGGAGCGGCAGCCGAGAGGAACCGGGAAGAACCTGATCGCCACGGTCGGCGAGGGGCCTCGCGACATCGTCGTCGGCGCGCACTACGACGTGGTCCGCCTAGAGGACGGCACGGTCGTCGGCGGCGCCGTGGACAACGGCGCGGCCTCGGTGGTCCTGACGAGGGTCGCGGAGACCCTGCAACGACACGAGTTGAGCCACCGCGTCCGGATCGTTCTCTTCGACCTCGAGGAACACGGGCTCCTCGGCTCTCAGGCCTACGTGCAAGTGGAAGACACCGGCCGCGTCGCCGCCATGGTCAACGTCGACGTGGTCGTCGGCGAAGGCACGCTGATGTACGGGCCGACCTCCCACGAGGGAAACGACACGGTTTACCGCAGCCTTCGCGTCGCATGCGCCGCGAGCGAGATCACGTGCATGGGTTTCCCCCGCTATCCCCCAAGCGACGATCGTCCCTTCCAGGCCGCGGGAATCCCCAACGTCTCGCTCGCCATGAACGGCGCCGCGGCGTCGCACCAGATGTGGCTCGCCCTGAACGCGGGGCCCGAGTCCGGGCTCCGCGAGGGCTTCATGCCCGAGGTCTTCCGGATCATCCACTCGAGCAGGGACACAATCGAGCACGTCAGTGAAGCCGCGATGAACGACCTTCACGACCTGGTCGTCGCTCTCGTGCTCGGACTCGACGGGGCTCTTTGAGCCGGAACCGTGTCAGACACCGAGCGTCAGGGAACCGCGCAGATCCCGTTGCGGCAGTGGCTGCGAAGCGGCAAGTGGCTGGCCGGACTGGCCGGCGGTGCGATCGCCGCTCCCATCGGGATCCAGCTCCACGAACTGGGGCACTTCGCCGTCGGCGTCGCGTACGGGTTCCCCGACACCGTCCTGCGATACGCCTCGGTCAGTTGGACCGGCTCCAGCGAGTTTCGCCGGCTCTGGCGTGCGGGAGACGTCGAGGCCGCGGCCGCGATTGCCGAACCGTGGCAGGTAGCCCTGAGCGCCGCCGCGGGGCCACTCGTCTCCTACCTGACGGCGATCGGCTTCGTGCTCTGGGTCCGGAGATACGGTCCCGGTCCCCTTTCGCTGGTTCTCGGAAGTGGATTCGTCGCGCCACTGCAGGGCGCAGCGGCGATTCCGGTGATCGCCGTCGACCTGTTTGTCGGCGGATTCACGGGTAACCAGGACGAAGCCAACTTTGCGGCGATCATGGGAATCCCCGCGTCGCTCGCCGTTCTGCCCGGCCTCATCTGCTTCCTGCTCAGCTACTGGTTCCTCGTGACCGCGTTTCCTCGCGGCCAGAGGTTGCGCGCCGTCATGCCGCCGTTGCTCGGAGTGGCCCTGGGCATCGCCCTGTGGGGCTCGGTGCTGGGGCCCCTGGTTCTTCCCTGATCGGCGAACCGTCTCCTCAGGGAGGATCGGCGTAGGGTTCGTCCTCGGGCACGAACTCCGTCTCCAGGCGGGCCGCCCGGCTCCACTCGCGCATCGCCATCGTGTCGAGCAGGGCGCGGCAATAGTCCTGGGCTTCCCGGTCCAGCGGCGGCTCGTAGGTCGCGAACCGCGACGCGACCGGCAGGAAGTAGGCGTCGGCGGCCGAGAAGTTGCCGAAGAGGTAAGGGCTGTGGGTGCCGAACTCGGCGCGGGTGTCGCGCCAGAGGCGCGTCAGCCGTTCGATCTCGGACATGACCTCCGGCTCGTGGCCCTTGCCCGGATGGTGCGAGCGGATGTTCATCGGCATCGCCGAGCGCAACGCCGGATAGCCGGAGTGGAAGTTCGCGACCAGTGAACGGGCGCGGGCCCGGGCCCGGGCGTCGAACGGCCAGATTCCGCGCGCGGGATGGAGGTCGTTCAACCGCTCGACGATCGCCACCGTGTCGAACGTCGCGAAGCCGTCGCCAGGTTCCCCCTCCCAGAGCACGGGTACAAGCCTCGCTGGCGACAGGCGATCGATGTTCGCCTCCCAGTCCTCCGAGTCGAACTTCAGCATCCGTTCAGAGAACGGAATGCCGAGTTCGGTCATCAGGGCCCACGGCCGGAGCGACCAGGACGAGTAGTTCTTGTTGCCGATGACGAGGGTGAGCGCTTGCGACATGGGCGGCGGAGCCTACACGCAACCGAGTTGACGGAGGCGGTGCAGGCGCTATTCTGAACGCTGGTGTTCCCCACCAGGAGAAAGCGCGACCTCTTCCCGGCCGTCCTGGTACTGGCCACGGTCTCCAGCGCGCCGCTCTGCGCCCAGGCGGGCTCGACCTGGTCCCCGCCCGGCGATATCGACGGGCTGTGGGATTTCGCCACCGCCACACCGCTTCAGAGACCCGCGGCCCATGCCGAAAAGGAGTACTTCACCGTCGAGGAGGCGGCCCAGTTCGAACGCGACACGATCGCGCGCCGCGCCGAGGCCCAGAAGCGGAGCCCGAGCGTCCACGCCCCGTACTGGCTCGACCACGGGCGCAACGTGCAACCGTCACGACGCACTTCGTTGATCTTCGACCCGCCGAACGGCCGCATCCCGCCGATGACCGAAGACGGCCGGCGCCGAGCTGAGAAACGCCGCGACCTGCGCGCCAGCCCGCCGGCCGGTCCCGAGGACCGCAACCTCTGGGAACGCTGCCTGATGGGCTTCAACGCCGGACCGCCGATGAACCCCGGCGGCTACAACAACAACGTGCTGATCCTGGTAACGCCGGACACCGTCGCGCTGCTCAACGAGATGGTCCACGACACCCGGATCGTCCCCCTCGACGACCAGCCCCGTCTGCCTGAGCACGTACGCCAGTTCAAGGGCGACTCGCGCGGCCACTGGGACGGCGAGACCCTGGTCGTCGAGACCCGGAACTTCGATCCCCGGATCAGCTTCGCGGGCTCGGGCGGCAACATGCTCCTGACCGAACGCTTCACCCGCTTCGACGAGGACACCCTCCTCTACGAGTACACGATCGACGATCCGGAGTCCTTCGAGCGCCGCTGGAGCGCCCGCGTCGAGATGAAGAAGTCGGACCAGGCGATCTTCGAGTACGCCTGCCACGAAGGCAACTACGGCCTGCTGAACATCCTCGAGTACGCGCGGACCAACGAGAAGCGGGCTAGCGAGGCTCCACCAGAGTGACGCCCGGCAGCCGCGCCGCCTTCCGGTCGAAGGTGTAGAGCGGCACTGCGCCAGCGCGCCGCGCCGCGGCCGCGATCATCCGGTCGGCGAAATCGGCGCCGCCACGGCGATAGCCGCCTGTGGCCTCCGCTACGTCGCTCGCGCTTTCGATCTCGACCGCCGCAACGTGGACGAGTTGATCGAGGAAGCTTGCGATCCGCTCTCGCCCAAAACGGAAGGTGTACTCCAGTGCCCAAACCAGCTCGACCAGAACCTCTCGACTGACGAACCCCGGCTCGTCGAGCGTCAACTGCAGCAGCAGCTTCTCCGCCGCTTCCCCCTGCTCCTCGTCATCCCGGAGGAAGAACCGAAGGAGGACGTTCGTGTCGAGAGCGATCACTTACGACCGGCGCCTCCGACGGCGACCCGTTCCGCTTCCTCTGGTGTCTCCGGCGACCAGTCATCCCCCAGTGCACTGCGGCAGGCACCCTCGATGATGCCGCGCTCGATGTCCTCCAGAGTCACCGGCGGTCCGTCGTACTCCAGTACTCCGTACAACCGACTAAGCGGCAGAACCGGTGCAACACGTACCTCTCCATCGTAGATGAGGTAGCGCACCTTGTCCCCCGCCTTCAGGTCAAGCGCTTCACGCACCTCCTTGGGAAGGGTCGTCTGGCCCCGGGAAGTAATCGTCGACTCCGGCAAGCGAGTTGGCTGCTGTGCGTTCATTTCTCTAGTCTGCATTACTCAAGTCATCCATGCAAGGCGCCAGCGGTCCGTTGCGCGGGCTCGCCAATGTTCAGCCGAAGCGCCGCTGAGGCCCGTCGCAGCGTACAGCGTTCAGCCCGTGCGGAGGCCGTGGGAAGGGGTCCCTGCGGGCTGGAGACAAGCGACTGCCGGCCAACCCCCAGTAACCCACAACCTAGCGGAGCGCAGTCGACCGAAGCGAGCGCCCAACTTCTCATCCACCAAGCCGGAGCGAGCGTCCGCAGGGACCCCTTCCCACGGCCTCTGGACGGGCGGGTGCCGCGGAACGGCTAGCCGCCGGAGGCGTACGCGGCGACGTCGTCGCGGTGCGTCCACCAGCCGGGGCTGGTCCACCAGTCGCTGCCGGGAGGCGGAGTCGGCTGGAACAGGAAAACGCCGGAGGGCGCGAACTCGACGCCGCGGAGGCGCTTGCTGAAAGCCCGGATCTCGGAGTAGTTCCACATCATCGTGAACGGCTGGTCCTCGGCGACGACGTAGGCCAGTTCTCGATAGATCGCGGCGCGGGCCTCGGGGTCGAACTCGCGCCGACCGCGCTCAAGCAGGTCGTCGACCCGGTCGCTCTTGTACCCGACGTAGTTGCGGGCATTGTCATAGCTCGTCGAGTGGAGGCGAATCGTCCACTGGTCCGGATCGGTCGTCACCTCGTCGGCGTCGGCGTGGGCCTGGAACTCGTGCTCCAGCAGGTGCTGTTCGTGAGTCGCGTTCTCGAACTGGCGAAGCGTCAGCTCGACGCCGATGCTGCGCAGGTCTTCGCGGTAGATGTCGGCCATCTTGACCGCGTCGTCAAAGGTCTGGGAGAGCTCCAGCTCGAACGAGAACTTCACCTTCTCGCCGTCGATCTCCTTGTACCGCCAGCCGTCATCGGGGTCCGGTAGCCAGCCGGCCTCGTCCAGCAGCTCGCCGGCGCGTTCCAGGTCGAACGGGTACTTGGGGACGTCCGGGTTGTAGCCCATGTGGTCCTTGTCCCAGAGCTGGTCGGTCTCGAGGTAGACGCCGTAGGTCACGTCGCGGATCACACGCTTCTGGTCGTACGCGTGGGTCATCGCCCGCCGCACGCGGACATCGGTGAAGAAGGGGTTGCTGCCGTCCTGGTTCCAGCCGATCCTCGAGATACGCCGCGCCGGCGCCCAGCCCTTGACGCCAAACCGCTCGAACTCCTCGTCGTTGCTCTGGGTGGCGAACTGCTGCGGTGTGAACCAGTACTCGTCGAGTTCGCCCTTCTTGAACAGGAGCAGACCGAGGTTGCGGTCGCTCTGGGGCCGGTAGATCACCCTCTTGAACGGTGCCACGCGGGCGGCGTCGGGGAAGTCGTCCCAGCGTTCGACGACGATCTTGTCGGTCTGGGTCCAGGACACGAACCGGAAGGGGCCCGAGCCGATGACTTCCTCGCGCGCGTAGTGGTTGAAGTACTCGCTGCTCCGCATCGTCGGGTCGTTTGCCAGCTCTTCCGGGTTGTTCCAGATGTGGCGCGGAATCGGCGGGACCCGCATCGCCAGCATGTTCGTGACCAGCGCGTCCTTGAAGTGAAACTCGACCGTCAGGTCGTCGATCACGTCGATCCGTTCGACCTGGTCCACGTCGTGCTTGTACATCGCCGCCGGCACGTCGTCCGAGGCCACCATGTCGTAGGTGAACTTCAGGTCGTGCATCGTCCACGGCCTGCCGTCGTGCCAGGTCAGCCCCGGCCGGATGCGCACGCGGGCGCTCTTCCAGTCGTCCGCCATCACGCCCTCTTCGACCATGGTCTGGTTCCACACCGTCGTCATGTCCGCGTTGCGCGTCGTCAGCGCCTGGAACAGCGCGCCCGAGAGGTAGTAGTCCTCCCAGAAGATGGCGAAGATCGGGTTCAGCGTGCGCGGATCGCCCAGCATGTAACGCACCAGCGTGTCGTCCCGCGCCACGACTTCCGGCCGATCGAACGGGTACGGCTCGGTCAGCGTCGGTGGGTTGACGAGCGGGTCGGTAGCGGGGTCGTATGCCGGGCCCGAGGGACCCGTGGAGCGCTCCGGCAGCGGACCGGTGCAAGCGGCCGCGGACAGCGTGACGAGCGCGACGACGGCAGCGAATCGGATCAAGGACGATCTGGTGGGCATAGTGCCGGACTGTAGCGCGCCCCGCGTCAGCGCAGCCGGTCGATCAGCCGCCGGTCCCGCTTGGTTGGACGGCCGGCGCCGCGGCGGCGGTGAGCAGGAACCGCTACAGCCTGAGCGTCACGGTCAGGCGGCTCTGGCCTGGGCGGGCTCAGATCCTCGTACAGCCGCGGCGCCTCGGCCTTCGGCAGCGGCCGGTCCCGCAGTTCCCGCACGACGAGGATCCGCTTCCAGTCGCGGATCCTGAACTCGATCCGGTCGCCGACCTTGAGTTGGCGGTGGGCCTTGGCCTGCTGGCCGTTGACCGTGACGCGGCCGGCGGAGCAGGCCGCGGTCGCCCTGGAACGCGCGCGGAACATCCGCGACACCTGCAGCCACTTGTCGAGGCGGCTCACGTCGACCGCGGCGTCACCGCTTCCCGCGCCGCGGCAGGTAGAGATCGGTGATCGTCCCCTCGTACGCCTCGGCGGCGAAGGCGACTGTCTCGGAGAGGGTCGGGTGCGGGTGGACGGTCAACGCCAGGTCGGCGGCGTCGGCGTTCATCTCGATCGCCAGCGTCGCCTCGGCGATCAGGTCGCCGGCATTGACCCCGACGATGCCGGCGCCGATCACCCGGCCGGTGCCCGGATCGAACAGGAGCTTGGTCGTACCCTCCGCGCGGCCCAGCGTCAGCGCGCGGCCGGACGCCGACCACGGGAAGACGCCCTTCTTGTAGGCGGTGCCGTTCTCGCGCGCCTCGGTTTCGGTCAGGCCGACCCAGGCCACCTCCGGGTCCGTGTACGCGACCGACGGAATGACCCGCGCCTCGAAGCCGCTCTTCTCTCCCGCCGCCACCTCGGCCGCCACCTTGCCTTCGTGGGTCGCCTTGTGCGCCAGCATCGGCCCGGGCACGAGGTCGCCGATCGCAAAGATGTGCGGCACGTTCGTGCGCTGCTGGTCATCGACCGGCACGAAGCCCTGTTCGTCGACGTGGATGCCGGCGGCCCCGGCGCCGAAGCGGTCGCTGTTCGGGCGGCGGCCGACCGCGACCAGTACGCGCCCGAACAGGCCGGAGCCCGGGGCGTTCTCGCCCTCCATCGAGACCATCAGGCCGTTCTTCTGGGCCTTCACGCCGGTGACCCGTGTCGCCAGATGGACGTTCTCGAGGCGGGCGCCCAGCCGCCGCTGCAACGGCCGCACGAGATCCCGATCGACCCCCGTGAGGAGTTCCGGCAGCAGCTCAACAACGGTTACGCGATACCCCAGAGCGGCGTAGACCGTCGCCATCTCGAGGCCGATGGTGCCGCCGCCGATGACCAGCAACCGACCGCCCGGCTCGAAGTCCGGGTCGAGTTCGAGGGCGTCGGTCGAGTCCCAGACGCGCGGATCGCCCTCCGGCAGACCGGGGATCATCGCCGGCCGCGAGCCGACCGCGACGATCGCCTGACCGAAGCTCAACGCGCGCGTGCCTCTCTCGCCGTCCTCGACTTCGACTTCGTGAGGACCGGTGAAGCGGCCGCGGCCGCGCACCACCTCCACGTTGCGCCGCTCGGCGAGCTGCGCAAGCCCGCCGGTCAGACGGCCGACGACGCCGTCCTTCCAGCGGCCCAGCTTGCCCCGGTCGATGGCGGACGCGCCGAAGTCGATGCCGTGAGCCGCGAACTCGGCGGCCTCCTCCACCACACGCGCGGCGTGCAGCAGGGCCTTCGACGGAATGCAGCCGACGTTCAGGCACACGCCGCCGAGGTTGGCGTGCGGTTCAACGAGCACGACCTGCCGGCCCAGGTCCGCGGCGCGAAAAGCGGCGGTGTAGCCACCGGGGCCGGCGCCCAGGACGAGGACCTCCGCGTCCACTTCCTTCGGCGCGGAAGATGGCGAAGGAGTCGCCGCCTCGACCGGCGCCGCCTGCTCTTCCGCCGCAGGTTCAGGCGCCGCGTCCGCGCCGGAAGTCGCTCCGGTCTGCTCGGGCGGCGCATGCGGATGCCGCGGCCGCTCCACCCGCTGATCGGGGTGCGACTCGTCGCCGGGGTCGAGAACGGCGATCAGGTCTCCTTCCCCCACCTTGTCGCCGAGCGACACGGCGACCTCCAGCACGACGCCGCTGTGCGTCGACGGCACTTCCATCGACGCCTTGTCGCTCTCGAGCGTGATCAGCCCGGCTTCGACATCGACGTGCTCGCCCGGCGAAACGAGCACCTCGACCACGTCGACGGACTCGAAGTCGCCGATGTCCGGTACGACGATGCGAATCGGTTCGGTCAAAGCACGACCCGGCGGATGTCGGCGAGCGCGGAGCAGAGGTGAGTCGTGAAGCGCACCGCGCTGGCGCCGTCGATCACCCGGTGGTCGTACGACAATGAGACCGGCAGCATGAGCCGCGGCGCCAGACCGGCGCCGATGTAGACCGGCCGCCGCACGGCGCGCGAGACGCCCAGGATGCCGACCTCGGGTGCGTTGACGATCGGCGTGAAGGCGGTGCCGCCGATGCCGCCCAGGCTCGAAACCGTGAAGCTGGCGCCCTGGATGTCGGCGGGCCGGAGCTTACGCTCTCTGGCGCGGCCGCTGACCTCTCCCAGTTCCCCGGCCAGCTCGTAGACGCTCTTGCGGTCGACGTCGCGGACCACCGGCACGACGAGACCGTCCGGCGTATCGACCGCCACTCCCAGGTGGAAGTAGCGCTTGAGGATCAGCGACTCGCCGTCGGGCGCCAGCGACGAGTTCATCTCCGGGAACTCGGCCAATGACGCCGCCACCGCCTTCATCAGGAAGGCGAGCAGCGTGAGCCGGACGCCGCGTTCGCGCGCTTCGTCCAGGTGGGCGCGCCGGAAGGCCTCCAGGTCCGTGATGTCCGCCTCGTCGTGCTGGGTGACGTGCGGGACGTTGAGCCAGCTTCGGTGGAGGTTGGCCGCCGAGAGCTTGCGGATGCGACTGAGCGGCTTCGACTCGACCGGGCCGAACTTCGAGAAGTCGATCTCCGGGACCGGCGGGATGCCCGCGCCCGCCGCCGGTCCGCGGCCCGTCATGACGTCCTTGACAAAGGCCTCCACGTCCTCGCGGAGGATCCGGCCCCTGGCGCCGCTGCCGGACACTTTCGTGAGGTCGGCGCCAAGCAGGCGGGCGAACCTTCGCACCGCGGGGCTGGCGTGCGGCGGACTGGTGGAGGTGGCGAGACCGCCTGCGGCCGGCGGCGGCGGCCGCCGTCGCGAGGGCGACGGACGGGGCGCCGGGGAAGGCGCAGGCGCGGTCGCCTCCACGGCGCTCGGATCCGACTCTTCGGACGGCCCGGCCGCCTCTTCCCGTTCCTCGGCCGGCGGCTCGGCCGCTTCGATCGTCAGGATCAGGTCGCCCTCGCCTACCTGGCCGCCGAGCTCGACCGCGATCTCGACCACCCGGCCGGCGGCCGGAGACGGCACCTCCATCGAGGCCTTGTCGCTCTCCAGCGTGATGAGGGACTGGTCGATCGAGACGTCGTCGCCCACGGCGACCAGCACCTCGACCACGTCGACCTGGTCGAAGTCGCCGATGTCAGGAACGACGACGGGAACGGTGTCGCTCACGCGGTGGCCGGGTTCGGTGCGTTCGGGTCGATGCCGTAGGCCTCGATCGCCTTCGCAGGCGCCTCGGATTCGATATCGCCGTTCTCGGCCAGCGAGGCCAGCGCCGCCACCACGATGTGCCGGCGGTCGACCTCGAAGAAGGCACGCAACTCCTCGCGGGTGTCGCTGCGACCGAAGCCGTCGGTGCCGAGCGTGCGGTAGGGGCCCGGAACGAAGGCGCGGATCTGGTCCGTGTAGACCTTCATGTAGTCGCTCGCGGCGACGGTGACGCCGCCGCGGCCCGTCAGGCACTGCCGGACGTAGGACACTCTCTTCTCCTCGCCCGGATGGAGGCGGTTCCAGCGTTCCACCTCGATGCCGTCGCGCCGCAGCCTGTTGAAGCTGGTCGCCGACCACACCTCGGTGGACACCTTCCAGTCCTCCTCCAGCATCTCGGCGGCGGCCTCCGCCTCGCGCAGAATCGCGCCCGAGCCAAGCAGCGTGGCGCGCTTGCGGTGCCGCGAACCAGGTCTGATCCGGTAGAGCCCGCGCCGGATTCCGTCCTCGGCGCCCTCGGGCATCCTCGGGTGCTCGTAGTTCTCGTTCAGCGTCGTCAGGTAGTAGAAGACCGGTTCGCCGTCCGCGTACATCCGGCGCAACCCGTCCTGGAGGATGACGGCCAGCTCGTACGCGTAGGTCGGGTCGTAGGAGACGCAGTTCGGCACCGTCGACGCGGCCAGATGGCTGTGACCGTCCTGGTGCTGCAAACCTTCGCCGTTCAGGGTCGTCCGCCCGGAGGTGCCGCCGATCAGGAAACCTCGCGCCTGCATGTCGGCGGCGGCCCAGATCAGGTCGCCGACGCGCTGGAACCCGAACATCGAGTAGAAGATGAAGAACGGGATCATGTGGAAGCCGTGGTTCGCGGCCGAAGTGCCCGCCGCCATCCAGGAGCAGAGCGCTCCCGCCTCGTTGATCCCCTCCTGGAGGATCTGGCCGTCGCGGGCCTCCTTGTACGGCGCGATCTTGTGGGCGTCCACCGGCTCGTAGAGCTGGCCCGTGGGGGCGTAGATGCCGAGTTGCCGGAACATTCCCTCCATGCCGAAGGTGCGCGCCTCGTCGGCGACGATCGGGACCAGCCGGTTGCGGATCGCCGGGTCCCTGGTGAGCAGGGTCAGCAGCCGCACGAACGCCATCGTGGTCGAGAACGCGCGGCCGCGACTGGACCGCAGCAGGGCGTCGAAGGCGGAGAGGTCGGGCACCTCGAGCGGCGCGGCCTCGACCTCCCGCGCCGGCAGGTAGCCGCCCAGCGCCTCGCGGCGCTCCTTCAGGTAGCGGACCTCCGGACTGTCGTCCGGCGGCCGGTAGAAGGGCGTCTCCTCCAGTTCCTCGTCCGAGACGGGGATGTCGAGGCGGTCGCGGAAACCCATCAGAGCCCGCAGTCCCATCTTCTTCTGCTGGTGGGTGATGTTCATCCCCTCGCCCGCTTCGCCCATGCCGTAGCCCTTGACCGTCTTGGCCAGAATGACGGTGGGCTGGCCGGCGTGCTTCATCGCCGCCGCATAGGCGGCGTAGATCTTGTGCGGGTCGTGGCCGCCGCGATTGAGCCGCCAGATGTCCTCGTCGGTCAGGTGGGCGACCATGGCCTTGAGTTCCGGGTACTTGCCGAAGAAGTGCTCGCGCACGAAGCCGCCGTCCTGGCTCGCCTTGTATGCCTGGTACTCGCCGTCGACCGCTTCCTCCATGCGCCGCCGCAGCAGCCCGTGGCGGTCGCGGGCGAGCAGCGGATCCCAGTAGGAGCCCCAGACCAGCTTGATCACGTTCCAGCCGGCGCCCCGGAACACGGCCTCGAGCTCCTGGATGATCTTGCCGTTGCCTCGGACCGGCCCGTCCAGCCGCTGCAGGTTGCAGTTGACGACGAAGATCAGGTTGTCGAGGTTCTCGCGCGAGGCCAGCGAGATCGATCCCAGGGACTCCGGCTCGTCCATCTCGCCGTCGCCCATGAAGGCCCACACCTTGCGCCCTTCGGTGTCGACCAGGCCGCGGTTGTGGAGGTACTTCATGAACCGCGCCTGGAAGATCGCCATCAACGGGCCGAGCCCCATGGACACGGTCGGGTACTGCCAGAAGCTCGGCATCAGCCAGGGATGGGGGTAGGACGATAGGCCCCCCGGCCGCGCCTCGCGCCGGAAACGCAGCAGTTCCTCCTCGCTCAGCCGGCCCTCCAGAAAGGCGCGCGCGTAGATGCCCGGCGAAGAGTGCCCCTGGACCATGACCAGGTCGCCGCCGTGCTGCTCCGACGGGGCGTGGAAGAAGTGGTTGAAGCCGACGTCGTAGAGGGTGGCGGCGGAAGCGAAGGACGCGATGTGCCCGCCCAGCCCCTCGTAGTCATGGTTGGCCCGGACAACCATCGCCATCGCGTTCCAGCGGACGATGCTGCGGATCCGCCACTCGATGTCCGCGTCGCCCGGCAACGGCTCCTGCGCCTGCACCGGGATCGTGTTCAGGTAGGCGGTGGTCGCCTTGTAGGGCAGGTAGGCGCCCGACCTCCGAGCCTTGTCCACCAGGGTTTCGAGCAGATAGTGCGCGCGCTCCGGCCCTTCGCGCTCCATCACCGCGTCCAGGGCTTCGAGCCATTCGGCCGTCTCGGCCGGGTCGACGTCCTGGCGGGCCGGGTCCGTCCTTGGCCTGTTTGTGGGGTCCATGTCCATCTCGACGCGCACCGAGGCGCTTCGATTCTATTCGCCCGACCGGGCCGGCCGCCGCCGGGCGGCGCCTGCCGGACCCGTGCAAAGCGCAACGGCTGCTATCGTGGCCCGCACGCTGGGTGCGGCTGAAACGACAGCCTGAGATCGTGCTGGCCGACGGGCCTGTGCACGGGAGCCTTCGAACCTGAAACGGTTGACACCGACGTAGGGAATGCAGCCATGACCATCGCCGACCGAATCCCGCAGAGCGCGGCGCCACTGCTGAGCCGCGAGCCCCTCCCCAACTCGCGCAAGGTCTACGTCGAGGGATCTGATCCCTCGATCCGCGTGCCGATGCGCGAGATCAGCCAGTCGCCGACGCCCGCCGGCGCGGGCCCGTCCGCCGCGAGCGGCCTGACCGCGCTGGGACCGAAGGAGCACAATCCGCCGGTCGTTGTCTACGACACATCGGGGCCGTACACGGACCCGGCCGTCGAGATCGACGTCCGTCGCGGCCTGGAGCCGATCCGCCGATCCTGGATCCGGAAGCGTGGTGATGTCGAGGAACTGGACCACGTCTCCTCCAGCTACGGACGCGAACGGGCCGCGAACCCCCGGCTCGACCACGTCCGCTTCACTGCCGGGCGCCGGCCGCTACGCGCCCGGGCCGGCAGCCGCGTGACCCAGATGCACTACGCAAAGCGCGGCGAGGTCACGCCGGAGATGGAGTACATCGCCATCCGCGAGAACCAGCGCCGCGAGCAGATCGCCGACGAGATCGCGGCCCAGCACGCTGGCGAGAGCTTCGGCGCCGCGATCCCGCAGACGATCACGCCCGAGTTCGTGCGCGCCGAAGTCGCCCGCGGCCGCGCGATCATCCCCGCCAACATCAACCACCCGGAGCTCGAGCCGATGGCGATCGGGCGGAACTTCCTGGTCAAGGTGAACGCGAACATCGGCAACTCGGCGGTCACCTCGTCGATCGAGGAGGAGGTCGAGAAGATGGTGTGGGCGATCCGCTGGGGCGCCGACACGGTGATGGATCTCTCCACCGGCCGCAACATCCACGAGACCCGGGAGTGGATCCTCCGCAACTCGCCGGTGCCCATCGGCACGGTTCCGATCTACCAGGCCCTGGAGAAGGTGGACGGCCGGCCCGAGGAGCTGACCTGGGAGATGTTCCGGGACACGCTGATCGAGCAGGCCGAACAGGGCGTCGACTACTTCACGATCCACGCCGGCGTGCTGTTGCGCTACGTGCCGCTGACCGCGAAGCGGCGTACCGGCATCGTCAGCCGCGGCGGCTCGATCATGGCCAAGTGGTGCCTCTCCCACCACCGGGAGAGCTTCCTCTACACCCACTGGGACGACATCTGCGAGATCATGGCCGCCTACGACGTCTCCTTCTCGATCGGCGACGGGCTCCGCCCCGGCTCGATCGAAGACGCCAACGACGAGGCCCAGTTCGCGGAGCTCAAGACGCAGGGCGAACTGACGCGCCGCGCCTGGGACTTCGACGTCCAAGTGATGAACGAGGGCCCCGGTCACGTGCCGATGCACATGATCAAGGAGAACATGGACAAGCAGCTCGAGTGGTGCGACGAGGCGCCCTTCTACACCCTGGGGCCGCTCACCACCGACATCGCGCCCGGCTACGACCACATCACTTCCGGCATCGGCGCCGCGATGATCGGCTGGTTCGGCACCGCGATGCTCTGCTACGTCACGCCCAAGGAACACCTCGGCCTGCCCAACCGCGAGGACGTCCGCGAAGGCGTGATCACGTACAAGATCGCCGCTCACGCCGCCGACCTGGCCAAGGGCCACCCCGGCGCCCAGGCCCGCGACAACGCCGTCTCCAAGGCCCGCTTCGAGTTCCGCTGGGAGGACCAGTTCAACCTCTCGCTCGACCCCGAGCGCGCCCGCGCCTTTCACGACGAGACCCTGCCCCAGGAAGGCGCCAAGGTCGCCCACTTCTGCTCCATGTGCGGCCCAAAGTTCTGCTCGATGGAGATCACCCAGCAGATCCGCGACTACGCAGCCGAGAAGGGGCTCGACGACGCCGAAGCTCTGGAGGCCGGGCTCAAGGAGAAGGCCGGGGAGTTCCGCGAGGCCGGCGGCGAGGTCTACCTGCCGGCGAAGTGAGCCGGACGGCGCGCTAACATGCGCCGCCGATGACGGAGAGCCGCCAGGAGAAGTTCTCGGGGACAAGGGAGGTCGCCGAGCGCCTCAGCTTCGACCTGGCGCCGTTGCAGCGCTACCTCGAAGAGCACGTCGATGGGTTCTCGGGTGACCTCCAGGTCCAGCAGTTCAAGGGCGGACAGTCCTGCCCCACCTACCTGCTCGAGGCCGGCGGCAAGAGCTACGTGCTGCGCCGCAAGCCGCCGGGCAAACTGCTGCCCTCGGCGCACGCGGTGGACCGCGAGTACCGGGTAATGACGGCGCTCCGCGACACGGGCGTCCCCGTGCCACGCACGTACTGTCTCTGCACCGACGAGTCGGTCGTCGGCACGATGTTCTTCGTCATGGAGCACGTGAAGGGCCGGATCCTCTGGGAGGCGCTGCTACCGGGCATGGAACCGGCCGGGCGGTTCGCGATCTACGACGCGATGAACAGGACCTTGGCCAGGCTGCACCAGGTCGACTACGAGGCGGTCGGGCTGTCCACCTACGGCAAGCCGGGGAACTACTTCGCGCGCCAGATCCACCGCTGGACGAAGCAGTACCTTGCCTCGGAGACGCGGGACATCCCGGCGATGAACGCGCTGATCGAGTGGCTGCCGGCGAACATCCCGGACGGCGACGAGACGACGATCGTCCACGGCGACTTCCGGCTCGACAACATGATCCTGCACCCGGAACGGGCCGAGGTGATCGCGATCCTCGACTGGGAGCTGGGCACGCTCGGCCATCCGCTGGCCGACTTCAGCTACCACACGATGCAGTGGGAGATCCCGAAGGACAAGGGCGGACTCAAGGGCCGCGACCTGGAGGCGCTGGGCATCCCGACCCTCGAGGTCTACCGCGACGCCTACTGCCGCCGGACCGGCCGTGACGGCATCGAGCACTGGAACTTCTACCTCGCCTACAACCTGTTCCGCAGCGCCGGCATCGCCCAGGGCATCGCCGGCAGGGTGCGCGACGGCACCGCCGCCAGCGCCCACGCAAGGGAGGTCGGCGAGTCGGTGCCGCGGACGGCCGGACTGGCCTGGGAAGTCGCACAGCGGGCCTGAACCCCGGGCCCGCTTCTCCGTAGAACACAGCGGCCTCTATGGACTGGACCGCCATTCGTCTGCTCTATCTGAGCGAACTGCGCGCCGCCCTGCGCGAACGCTCCGTTCTGATCAACGGGATCCTGATCCCGCTTCTGATGTACCCGCTAATGATGTGGGTGATGTTCTCGGCGATCCTGTTCGTGACCGCCCGCACCGAGAGCTTCGCTTCGCGGGTCGAGATCGCGGGTCTGCCGGCGGAGCATCGGGGCCTGCTCGAGCGGCTCGAAGAGGAGGGCCGAATCGAGGTCACCGAGGTCGACGTCCCATCGGCCCGGACCGCCGCTGCCTATCGCACCGGCATCGAGGAACGCCTGCTCGCGGACGAACTCGACGCCGCCCTGATCTTCGAGGCGACGCCCGACGGCCCGCAGGGCAACGCCGCCGTCGCGCTCATGAGCAACGGCTCGAGCGACCAGTCCCAGACCGCCCGCGGGCGGCTGGAGCGGGCGCTCTCCGCCGAACGCTCGGACTGGCTCGACCGGATCGCCGGTCAGCACGGTCTCGAAGGCGCCGAGTGGCGGGTGTTCGAGGTGGAGTCCAACAATCTCGCCACCGGCGTCGAGATGGGCCAGTTCCTGATGGGGATGATGATCCCCCTGTTCTTCGTCATCATGATCGCGAACGGCTGCCTCTACCCGGCGATCGACTCGACAGCCGGGGAGCGCGAGCGGAACACCTGGGAGACGACCAGCACGCTCGCCACCCGGCGCATCCACATCGTGGCCGCCAAGTACCTGTACGTCGCCACGATGGGCACCGTCGCCGGCGCGCTCAACGCCGCCGCCATGGTCGTTTCCTTCCGTTCCTTCCTGGGACCGCTGCTCGCCCGGCTGGGCAACGGCGACGGCAGCGGCTTCGCCTTCGAGCTGCCGCTACGGTCACTGCCGGTCCTGCTCCTCACCGCCGTGCTGCTGGGCGCTCTGATCGGCGCCGCGATGATGATCCTCGCAGCCTTCGCCCGCACCTTCAAGGAAGGTCAGTCGATGGTCACTCCCCTCTACCTGCTCGTCATCTTCCCGGTCGTCGTCCTGAACGACCCGAGCCTCGAGTTCACGCCGCCGCTTGCAGCCATTCCGGTGGTCAACGTCGTCCTGCTGCTGCGCCAGGCGATCGCGGGCAACCTGCTCTGGCTGCAGCTCGGCATCACGCTGCTCTCCAACGCCGCGGCGATCGTCGGCTGCCTGTGGCTCGCCTCGCGCGTGCTGCGGGTCGAGGAGGTCGCCACCGGTTCCTTCGAGGGCAACCTGTTCCAGTTCCTGCGCCAGCGGCTTAAGCCAGTGGGAGGTAAGGCGTGAGCACCATCCAGGTCGAGGTCCAGGGTCTCTCGAAGAACTTCTTCGACCAGGCCCGGGGCGAGGTCAACGCGGTCAGCGAAGTCGACTTCGTGTGCCGGAGCGGCGAGATCTTCGGGTTGCTCGGCGCCAACGGCGCGGGCAAGACGACCACCCTGCGGATGATCTCCACCGTGCTTCAGCCCTCGGACGGAACGGCCCGTGTGCTCGGCCACGATGTCGTCCGCGAACCGGTGGAAGTGCGGCGCAACCTCGGCTTCTACTCGGCCAGCACCGCGCTCTATCCGCGGCTCACCGCGCGCGAGACGCTGACCCTGTTCGCCCGGGTCAACAAGTACCCGGCCGAGAGCACGAAGGACCGCGTCGAGGAGATGATCGAGCGTTTCGGTCTCAGCGAGTACGCCGGGGCCCGGATCGAAAAGCTCTCGACCGGCATGAAGCAGAAGGTCTCGATCGCCCGCACCGTCGTCCACGACCCTCCGGTGCTCATCTTCGACGAGCCGACCGTCGGTCTGGACGTGCTGAACGCGCTCGATCTGCAGAAGGGCATCCAGGAACTGCGCGACGAGGGCAAGACGATCCTGTTCTCGACCCACATCATGAGCGAAGCCGAGCGGCTCTGCGACCGGATCGCGATCATCGACAAGGGGCGGATCCGCGCCTGCGACGGCCTCGAAGGGCTGCGCGCGGCGACCTCGCACCACTATCTTGAGGACATCTTCGTCCACTACGTCACCGGCAACGACACGCCGGCCTGACGGCGAGGGCTCTCCCGGATGAACCCGCGGACCGTCAGCGCGCTGGTAACGAACGACCTGCGCCAGCTCGCCCGGAATCCCCGGCTGCTGGTGTTCGCGGTTGCCCTGCCGCTCGTCATGTGGCCGCTGATGTGGTACCTGACCTCGCTGACCACGGAGCGGCGGCAGGAACGACTCGAAAGCCGAACGTACCTCTACGCCGTCGCCGAGAACCCCGCGTCGGCCGACGGGGCGACGTGGCTCGACCGGGCGCTGGCACGCGTCGGCGACGACGGCCGAAACGGCGACGACGGCCGAAACGGCGACGCGGACCCGGAAGCCGGCCCGGCCGTGCTCTTCGAACGGGTCGCGCCGCCTGACGACCTGCCAGCCGCCCTCGACGACGGTCGCCTCCACGTCCACCTCGCCTGGGAGCCTGTGACCGAAGACGGCGGCGCTCCACGCGCGGTCCTGACCTATCGCGCGGACCTCGACGCGTCGGGCACCGCCGAGGGATATCTGAGGCGTGCTCTGCGAAGCACCCGCGTCGAAGTCCGCGAGCAGCGTCTCGCCGCCGCCGGCTTCGAGGCGGACCCCGCGGACCTGCTGCCGGTCGAACGGATCGAAACCGCCAGCGAGGAACAGACCTCCGGGCTCCTCCTCGGACGCATCCTGACCGCGATCATCGTGCTGATGATGCTGACCGGCGGCTCGATCGTCGCCACCGACGCGCTGGCGGGCGAAAAGGAACGCGGCACGCTCGAAACACTCCTGACGACGGCCGCTCGCCGGATCGAGATCGTCACCGCCAAGAACCTCTCGATCCTGTCCGTAGCACTGATCACCAGCATCCTGAACATCGCGAACATCGTGCTGTGGATGCAGTTGGACGTCATCCCGGCCCCCGAGGGCCTGAAGCTGGTCATTCCGGTTGGCACGGGACTGCTCCTGCTCTTCCTGTACGCACCCGCCGCGGTGCTTCTCTCCAGCGCCCTGCTCCTCGTCTCCGGACGCTCAAAGACCTACAAGGAAGCGCAACTGCTGTTCGCGCCGGTCATGCTCGGCGCGCTCGCGATCGCCGCCATCCCGGTGTTGCCCGGTATCGCCCTGCGCAGCGCGATCGTCGTCGTGCCGATCGCGAATCTCGGCGTCGCCGCCCGCGAGATTCTGACCGGCACCTACGACTGGCCGCTGCTCGCCGCCGCCTGGACGGTCACCGCCGGCGCCGCGGCACTGCTCGCCCGCGCCTCGGTGCGGACGCTGTCGGCCGAGAAGCTGATCACGGCCAGCGACACCGACGCCGCCGACCTCGCCGGCGGGCCCGCGCTCTTCCCGCGCCGCGTCGCCGGCTGGTTCGCCGTCCTCTGGGCTCTGCTCCTCGTCTGGCAACTGAACAGCGGCGGCGGCATCGACGGGCGGCTTCTGATCACGATCAACCTGTCGATTCTCGGCGCCGCCGCCTGGCTGATGATCGCCCGTTACCGGCTGCCCCTGCGGGAGACGCTGTCGCTCAAGCCACCGCCCGCGGCCGCCTGGCTGGGCGTCCTGATCGCCGCCCCGGCAGGCCTCGTCCTGGCCAACGGCGTCGTCCGCCTCGCCAGTCTGGCGATGCCGATTCCGGAAGAGTGGCTGGAAGCGATGGCCGACGCCTTCGGCGCCGACCTCCCGCTCTGGCAGATGCTGTTCTTCTTCGCCGTCCTGCCCGGCATCTTCGAGGAGATCGCCTTCCGCGGCGTCCTGCTTCACGGCCTCAGGGCGCGGCTGAACCCCGTCCCGCTCGTGCTCATCGCGGGCATCGCATTCGGCTTCTTCCACGTCGACCTGTTCCGAATCCCGCCCACCTCGCTGCTCGGCGTCTTCCTGGTCATCGCCGTCCTGCGCACCGGCTCCATCTACCCGGCCATGGCCTGGCACGCGCTGCACAACGCCCTGGCCCTCAGCGGCGCGAGAATCGAACAGATCGGGCTCACCGAAGAACCCACCTGGTGGCACTACGCCCTCGCCCTGGCCGCCATCCTCCTGGCCTTCCGGCTGATGAGCCGGCCGAAAGTCAGTTGACCCAGGGGCCGCGGCGCACGCGGTCGTCGTCCTTCGGCTTCTTGCCGCCCGGGACGACACGGAAACGGCGGCGGCCGCGGTTCAGCTTCTGGCGGATGTACCAGCGTTCGAGCCGCAGCCGCGACTCGCGCATCAGGCCCTTGGTGCGTCCGGGCCGCAGCAACGCAACGACGGCGCCGACCGCTGTGCAGATGCCGATGAAGCCTGCAAAGTCGCTTGTCCGCAGGAAGAGGACCCAGGCGAAGGCGATCTCGATCCAGATGAACCACCGGGCCTTGATCGGAAGCACGAAGAACAACATGATCGTGGCGTCACGCCGAATCACCGCGAAGCCGGTGATCGCGATCGCCAGCAGCATCTGCTGGCCCTGCATGACGACGAAGGCGTTCGGAGCGGCGCCGCCTGCCAGCAACCGGACCAGGCAAGCCGCCACCGCCGCGACTCCGGCCGACATCCAGACCAGGTTCCAGAACCGCTGCCTGCCAAGAGCCCAGCGCACGTCGTTCGCGAACATGTAGAAGATCAGGAGGCTCACCAGGAACCAGATCGACGGTCCGCCCCAACCGGCGGCCGGATAGGTCACGAGCTGCCAGACCATTCCCTGCTGCCACACCGAACTCGACAGCCGCATCAGCTCCGGCACGATGGCCAGCCCTTGCAGGAACTGCATCGAGAAGGTAGCGAACAGCACGCCCACCAGCAGCAGCAGATCGCGCGCGTGCGGCCCCGAGAGTCCGCCGAAGCTCATCCTGCGCGCGTACGGTCCTCCACCCATCGTCATGGCGCAGGGATTGTAGCTACCGCAAGCGCGTACAATCCCCGGCCACCTGAGACGAAAGGGCGACGGAGATGGACCGAGAGGCAGCCTGGCAGACGGTGCAGGAGTTCGTGAAGGCTCCGGGACTGCGGAAGCACATGCTGGCGGTCGAAGCCGCGATGCGCTGGTACGCGGAACAGCTCGGCGGCGACCCGGAGTCCTGGGGCCTCGCCGGCCTCCTCCACGACTTCGACTGGGAGATCCACCCGACCCTGGAGCAGCACCCGGCCGACGGCGCCGCCATCCTCCGCGAACGCGGTCTCGACGAGGACATCATCCGCACGATCCTCTCCCACAACACGGAGGGCACCGGCGTCGAGCGGGAGACCTCGCGCGACTACGCGCTGCTGGCCTGCGACGAGATCACCGGCCTGATCAGCGCCGCCGCCCTGATCCGCCCGAGCAAGGACGTGCGCGACGTGCCCCTCAAGTCCGTCCGTAAGCGCTGGAAGCAGCGGGCCTTCGCCGCCGGCGTCGACCGCGAGCACGTCGAGGAGGTCACCGCCGACTTCAGCCGCGAGTGCTTCGATGGCGAACTCGAACTCTGGCAGCACGCCGGCAACGTGCTGGCGGCGATGCAGGGAGTAGCGGCCGACCTGGAACTCGACGGCCGACTGGCGAAGTGATCTTCCTGGCTTGGTTGGCGTTGCTCGCGGGGGCCGCGGCGCCGCAACAACACACCGCCCGGGCCAACGTCCTCTGGATCGACATCGACGACCAATCGCCCTGGTACTCGAGCTACGGGCACGACCTCGTCGAGACGCCCAACATCGACGCGCTGGCGCGGCAGGGCGTGCTGTTCGAACGGGCGTACGCGCCGACGCCGGTGTGCAGCCCCACCCGTTCCTCGCTGATCACCGGCAGCTACGCCATTCGGATCGGGGCGCACGACCATCGTTCGGGACGGGTTCCCGGCTACCAGATCGATCTGCCGGAAGGGGTCGTGACCGTTCCCGAACTGTTCCGGGCCGCGGGCTACGAGACCTACAACGCCAGCAAGGACGACTTCAACTTCACCTACGACCGCGCGAAGCTCTACACGATCGGCCCGGAGTCGTCGGACATCCCGTCCTGGAAGGGTCCGCAGGGCGGCGGACACTGGCGCGACGTGCCCGAAGGCAAGCCGTTCTTCGGGCAGATGAAGGTGGCCGGCGGAAAGGGCGTCGCGAACATCGCCGGGGAACTGAAGGCGCTCGGTCTTGGGCCCGTGGATCCGGCGGACGTGCCGGTGCCGGCGCAGTATCCCGACATTCCCCAGGTGCGCCGGCACATCGCCGACCACTACAACTCGATCCTGCGCACCGACCACCAGGTAGGCGAACTGGTGGGGCAACTGAAGGCCGACGGACTCTGGGAACGCACCGTCCTCGTGCTTTTCTCCGACCACGGGTCTGATCTGCCCCGGAGCAAGGAGTTCTCCTACGACGAGGGCTTGAGGATTCCGCTGATCGTCGTCGCGCCTGGATTACCGGAGGTCGTGAAACCCGGCACGCAACGGGCCGATCTCGTCAACCTGATGGACATCGCGGCCACGTCGCTGGCGCTCGCCGGCCTCGACGTGCCCGGGTTCATGGACGCGAAGAACGTCTTCGGCGCGGACTACCGCCGCGACTACGTGTTCACCTCTGCCGACCGCATGTCGAACGTCATCGACCGGGTCCGATCGGTGGTGGGGCCGCGCTTCCACTACATCAGGAACTTCATGCTGGACCGACCGCTCATCAACTGGGGCCATCGGGAGATGATCGACCTCGCCGGCGATCCGGATGACAGCAGTTTCCTGACGATCCGGCGACTGGCCGGGGAAGGCAAGTTGACGCGCGCCCAGGCCGCGCCCTACGGACAACGCGTCGCCGAAGAGCTCTACGATCTCGAGAACGACCCGGACGAAGTGGTCAACCTGGCCGGAGATCCCGCCTATGCCGGCGTGCTGAACGAGATGCGAGAAGCGCTGGCAGGCTGGATCGAGGACACCGACGACAAGGGCCAGTACCCCAGGTCCCCGGCCGCGATGGACGAGATCACGGAGCGCTTCGCCGGGGACTGGCTACAAAGCCCCGAGTTCCGCGATCTGCCGTAGAGCCACGACGGATGGCGAAGCCGCATGGCAACCATCCAGGAAGGACCCCTACGAATCAACCGGCCGGCGACACCACCACGAGTCGGTCCGGACGGTCCTCGACCGAAATGTCGAGAGCGGTCTGGGCTTCCAGGTTCCGCACCAACAGCTCCAGTCCCTCCGTGCCGTAGGCCGAGTCGTGGACTCTCACGTGAAAGGGCTCGACGGCTGCCCCGAACGTCTCGTCGACGACTGGCATCTCGAGTGCGATCGACAGGAGTTCGACGAGCGTCCCGGCGTCTTTCGAGGGGCCACCGCCCGCACCGCGCCGTGGATCCTCGTTCTTGGCGTCAGCGAAGGCATGCAGGTATCGGGCACCGCCGTACTCGTCGTCCGGCGCCACCGTTCCGATCTCGCCCCTCAGCACCAGTGTCCGGGCCATCGTTTCGACCTGCTGCAAGCTGACGTCCAGGTCCAACCTCTCACTGAGCAGGCCAGGCAACTCCGACAGGAGCTCGTCTCGTGTGGCGCCGTGACGTTTCACCACGTCGGCGATGACCGGGACGTTCCCGGTACCGCCTTCAACGCGAATGGCGTCGCGGCGCACGCCGAGATGCGATACAAGCGAGGCGAGATCGTCGCACCCGAAGCAGACCCCGTCGACGACTGGGCCCTCGGCGCTCCAGACGATGATCGTCGCGGTAGGCCCGCTCGGAATCGCCCGAGCTTGCGACGGGCTCCAGGTGCGGTAGAGGACGAGACGCTCAGGCGGATGAGGCGGCGGCCGGATATCGAGATTGCGGCCTTCCGGAAGCGGGTACAGGTCGGCAAGGAGCCGCCCCAGCTTCTCCTCGGGCTCCTCGGTTCCGGTCGGCATCCATCCGCAGCCGAGCGCGGAGAGGGCCAGACCAGAGCCCAGGACGAAGCTCAGTGCCGGAAAGGCGAGTCTCGCCACACGAACCACAACTACACCTTCGCCGGATACCGGCTCTCCACGTAGTCTCCGACGATTCGGGTGAACTGCTCCGACAGTTCCGCCGCGGTCCCTCGCAGCGTCGTGAACTGCCGACCGTCGACGTAGACCGGGCAGGTCGGCGCCTCGCCGGTCCCCGGCAGGGAGATGCCGATGTCGGCGGCCTTCGACTCGCCGGGGCCGTTGACGACGCAGCCCATGACGGCGAGCTTCAGCTCCTCGACGCCGTCGTAGCGGCGGCGCCACTCGGGCATGTTCGCCTCGATGAAGTCCTCGACCTGAAGCGCCAGCTCCTGGAACGTCGTGCTCGTCGTGCGGCCGCAGCCGGGGCATGCCGTCACGCTGGGCGCGAAGGCGCGGAGCCCCAGCGCCTGGAGCAGCTCGCGGCAGGCATGAACCTCCTCGCGGCGGTCGCCGCCGGGTCGCGGGGTGAGGGACGTTCGGATCGTGTCGCCGATGCCCTCCACCAGCAAAACGGACATGGCGGAGGACGACCACACGAGCCCCTTCAGCCCCATCCCGGCCTCGGTCAGGCCGAGATGCAGCGGCTGTCTCGTCCGGCTCGCCAGGTCCCCGTAGACCTCGATCAGGTCCCTGGGCGACGACATCTTGCAGGAGATGACGATCTGTTCCTCCGTCAGGCCGCAATCGAGCGCCAGCTCCGTGGAACGGAGCGCCGACAGAACCATGCACTCGCCGACGATCTCCTCCGACGTCCTGCCGAGGTCGCGTTCCGTGTTCTCCTCCATCTTCGACATCAACAGGTCCTGGTCGAGCGATCCGCCGTTCACGCCGATCCGGACCGGCTTGCCGAGCCGCCGCGCCACCTCGCAGATGGCGGCGAACTGGGGATCGCGCCGGCCGCCGCGGCCGACGTTGCCGGGGTTGATCCGCAGCTTCGCCAGAGCCCTCGCGCACGCGGGATGCCGCTCGAGGAGGACGTGGCCGTTGTAGTGGAAGTCGCCGACCAGGGGCACATCGCAACCCTCGGCGTCGAGCCGGGCGCGGATCTCGGGCACGGCGACCGCCGCTGCGTCAACGTTCACGGTGATCCGCACCAGTTCGGAGCCGGCCTCGGCCAGCGCCAACGCCTGCGTCGTCGTGGCGTCGACATCCGCGGTGTCGGTGCTGGTCATCGACTGCACGACTACCGGCGCGCCGCCGCCGACGACCACGCCGCCTATGTCGACTGGGTGGGTTATGTCGCGGTGCGGTTGCCGTCCGCCCGTCTTCATGATCGTTAGGGAACCTGCAACCGAGTCAGCGGCGAACAGGTCGACTTGATCGTGACGACGGCCATGAGAACAGTGTGGCCGTAACCGCCGGCGGCCGTCAAGCCGAAGCCAAGGCCGGATCGCCGCTGCCGGGAGGAGCAAGGCGGGTCAGTGGCTGCGCTAGGCTGCCGGCCGTGACACGGCGCCCCCGAACACGGTCTACCGGTTACCGCGACGAAGCTGCCCCATCCCCCGCCACCAGAGGAATCCGTCTGGCGGCCCTTCTCGTCGGACTGGTTCTGCCCGCCTGCAGCGGGCCGGAAGAACCGCGCCCGTCTATCGTTCTCTGGATCGTCGACACACTCCGCGTAGACCGCCTCGGCCTCTATGGTTTCGAGCGCCCGGTGTCGCCGAACTACGACGCCATGGCCGAACAGGCGACCGTGTTCGAGTCGGCAATGGCCCAGTCGTCGTGGACTCGACCGACCGTCGCCACGATGCTGACGGGGGTCAATCCCCTGAGGCACGGCGTCAACAGAGGCAACGACAGCCTCGGCGACGAGTGGCAGATGCTTCCGGAGCTCCTTCAGGAACTTGGCTACGCGACGGCCTTCTTCACGGCCAACGGGCAGGTGCAGAGCAAGTTCGGCTTCGACCAGGGCTTCGACGAGTTCTGGTTCAAGAACCGCGCGCCGGCGGACGCACTCGTCGACCATGCTCTAGGCTGGATGGATGGCCTACGAGAAGAGTCGCCCGACAAACCGTTCTTCATTATGATCCTGTCCATCGAGCCGCACGACGGATACGAGCCTGTTGAGCCGTTCCGAGGGCGCTTCGCCGGTGATGTCGGCGGGGGCGACATCGGAACCGTGAAGTTCATGCAACAGCTCAGGTTCAAGAAGCGGCCGTCCAGTCCTGACCTCGTCCGGCAACTGCTCCAACTCTACGAAGGCGAGGTCGCCTGGAGCGACTACGAGTTTGGCCGGTTTCGTCGCAACCTCGATGAGCGCGACGTCGACCCGGCAATCGTCGTCATCGCGGATCATGGCGAGGAATTCGGCGAGCACGGACACTTCGGCCACCTGAACCTGCACCGGGAAGCGATGCACATCCCGTTCCTGGTTCGCCTGCCGGGTCAGACCGCGGGCCGCCGCGTCGAGCGACCCGTTCAGCAGGCCGACCTCTTGCCGACGCTCGTCGATCTGGCCGGCGGCAATGCGAACGACGTGGACGGGCAAAGCCTCGTCCCGCTCCTCAACGGCGAGGACATGCGCTCGTCGCGGCCGATCGTCTCCGCCAGCTTCAAGAGCGGAGCAGAACTCCAACTGCCGCCGTTCTACTCGCTGGTTCTCGACAGATGGAAGCTGATCTGGGCGAAGCGACCCGGAACGCAGTCGACCATTCTCTTGTTCGACCGGGTCAGCGATCCGGAGGAACTCGTCGACCTCGCAGGCGAGCAACCGGAGCTCGCGCGGCGCCTGCTGCGCGTCCTGCAGGAGGAGATCGAGATCCTCGAGAACAAAGGCGGTGCCGACTCGGTCGAGGTCACGATCGATGAGGAGACCCGCCGACAGTTGGAAGCGCTGGGCTACGTCGATTGACAGGTACGAAGCACCTTAGCTCCCCACGAAACTACCCAAAGTAGGGGGACTATCTCACTCCTGCCGCTGGTCACTACTGAAGTCGAGCCTGAAGTCGGCTGACGAGATCCGACCGCCCCTGCTACCGTACACATAGACCTTGTCATCCGCCCAGTCCACGACGTAAAAGCGCCCGTTGGCGTATGCGATTCCGCCCGGATGAGCGTTCTCCGGATCAAGGCCGAAGTCGGACGACGAGTGCCAACTCCCACTGCCGTTGTATGCGTACACCTTGCCGCCATCCTGATCCACTACGTAGAAGTCGCCGTCGGCGTATGTGATTCCCACCGGCCGACCGTTAGACGAAGTCAGCCTCCAGTCATCCGACGAGTCCCTGTTCCCGTTCTCCCGGTATGCGTGAACCTCACCGGCGTTCAGCAGCAGCACGAAGAATCGGCTCTGTGCGTAAACGATACCGTTGGGGAAATCAGCCGTGAAAGCCAGCCTGAAGTCACCTAAAGGGCTACCGTCTGGTCTGTATGCGTAAACCCTGTTATTGGCTTCGTCCACGACGTAGAATTGGCCGTTCGCGTACGTGATCCCCTTGGGGACCGTGTGCGAACCCAGAGGGAACTCGTCCGAGGAAGACCGGCGCCAATCGCTGCCGTATGCAAACACCTTGTCGGCACCTTGGTCTACCACATAGAACCTACCGTTCGCGTATGTGATTCCTGTCGGCCCGCCGTTAGCCGAATCCAAGTTGAAGCTAGAATCCGTGCCGCCACCGGTGTCGCCAACAACGACCTTTACACCCCTGGCTGAACAGTTGTTCCCGGTATTCGACTCACCAGGAACCGACACCACACATGCGCCGTAGTAATACGTTCCGGCCCTCGAATGGTACCACCTTGCCAACTTAGTACTGCTTCCACCACTGGTCAGGGCCCCAACATCCTCGTCCGGGCCTATCAGCCGAGTGTCGCTCTCGTCAATCGTGTCATCAGTAGAATGGTAGTAGTGCAGCTTGGTGGGCGAGGATCGTCCAATTCCACGGTTCACTACGGTCGCACTGAACGTGAAAAACTCATTGACCTCTACGCTGGGTTCGCTGATCGATTCGGACTCCACGACCAAATCTGGACCGCCGCCGCCACCGACAGTGATAGGCACGCTTCTGGAACAGTTGTTCCCCGTGTTCGTCTCGCCCGCCACCCTGTCCACGCAGGCGCCGTAGTGATAGGTATCTGCCCTGGACGGCGCAACGGCCCTCAGAGACCAGTTTGTTCTGCCGGAAGGGCTCAGGGGTTCTTGAGAAACGGCCCGGACCTCCGTGTCTTGGTCATTGATCGTCGAATCACTCGAACGGTACAAGCGCAACGTCGTGGAGTCGGACGCCTCGCTGCCTAGATTCACCACGGCAACGTCCACGAAAAGCTCTTCGCCCGGCGCCACGCCGTTCTTGGCGACCCGCGCGGGCTCGACAGCCAGATCAGGTGTTCCCGAGCCACCACCAGCGCGGCTCACCCAGAGCCGAATTCCGATCGCGGGCTCCTCTACCTCAAACCATGCCCCGCCCCACAACTCGTCCGCTGTGCGCCTGCCTCGGGCGTACGGCCGTCCTTGCCCGCGGCCGTCCGAGTCGACTCCCATGCTCAAGCCGCTCGAGCGCAGCCAAGAAACACCAACCCACATCGGGCCCTCGACATGCACCGCACGATAACCCTCGATACCGGCAGCACCAGGCACATCCTGTCTGAAGCAAGCCGTAGTGCCCGGGCCGCCATGCACCAAGTTGAGGTCTAGGCCGTGTTTTAGTACCCCCGGTCCCCCGTATGTGCTTTCGTCTAAGAGCCGCACCCTGACTGGGATTCGGCGGCTCTCTCCTCGTTTCACGCAGAACTCGACTTGCTCCAGAACGTCACCCTGCCTCAAGACGAACCGCTCGGCGAACTCCATCTCGAAGGCAGCCTCACCGCCGAGAAACACGATGTGGTGCTCCTCGAACGTGCCATCATCATGCTGGTACTTCTCGGTAACCTTCGCACCCTCCTTCACGGTCACGCGCACACCGCGCGAACAGTTGTTCGAGGTGTTGGACTCATCAGCAACCGATCCAACACAGGCACCGTAGTAGTACGTGCCCGCACGCGACTCTCGCAAAGCAACCGTCCACGTGCTACTACCACCAACGTCTAGGGCGCCCACAGGGCGGAGAACACTCAACTGAGTGTCCCTGTCATCAATCTTGGAGTCAGCAGAAACGTAGTATCTCAGCAGAGTAGTACCCGGCCATCGGCGGTTCCCCTTGTTCACCACGGTTGCGCTGAACGAAAACGCCTCGAACAAGCCCACGACTGGCTCGCTTGCCAACGGAAACTCTACAACCAGGTCCGGGGCCGGAGGCCCGGTGACAGTGACGCGGACGCCCTCCGAGCAGTTGTTGCGCCTGTTCGATTCTCCCGACACAGAGTCAACGCAGGCGCCGTAGTAGTAAGTGCCGGGCGTACGTGGCGCCCGCAGACCGACATTGTGCCGCTCGGTGGCCGTACCGGAGAGGCCGCCGATCCGATCAGAGGCCAAGAACGTGTCGGACGACGTGTCGATCTGGCTGTTCCGGGACCGGTAGTAGCGCAACGTCGTGGCCGCCGAGCGCCCCTTGCCCTGGTTGCGCACCGTTGCCGCAAACCTAAACTGCTCGCCAGCCTCCAGACGATCGTCTGTCACCTTCGGATTCTCCACAACCAGGTCTGGAACTGGCGAACCGGTAACAGTGACCCGTACACCCTCTGAGCAGTTGTTGCCCGTGTTGGTTTCGCCAGCGACGCGAACAACACAGGCGCCATAGTAGTAGGTGCCAGGAGTCGCGAGCGCCTGCAGGCGGACGTTCTGCCTGTCCGTACCGGTGGCCGAAAGAGCGCGGATCGGGTCGGTCTGGTCGAGGAACGTATCGAACGTTGTGCCTCCGGCCGAAGATACGTAGTAACGAAGAGTCGTGGCAGCAGACCGCCCCTCGCCTTGGTTGCGCACCGTCGCGGCAAACCTGAACCACTCGCCGGCCGCGAGCCGATCGTCAGTCACCTTCGGATTGTCCACAACCAGGTCTGGAGCCGATGAGCCGGTGACAGTGACCCGTACGCCCTCCGAGCAGTTGTTGGTCGGGTGTGATTCGCCCGCTACGGGGTCGACGCAGGCGCCGTAGTAGTACGTGCCCGCCCTCGACGGCGTCCGCAGGCCGATGTTCCGCCTGTCCGAGGCCGAAGCGCCGAGAGCGCTGATCGAATGGGAGTCCAAGAACCTGTCTGATGTGTCGATCAGGCGGCTCGAAGATCGGTAGTAGCTCAGCGTCGTAGCCGCCGAGGGACCCTCACCCCGGTTGCGCACTGTCGCAGCGAATCTGAAGCTGTCGCCGACCTCCAGACTATCGTCGGTCACCTTCGGATTCTCAACAACCAAGTCAGGACCGGGCGCCCGCTCCCCGCTTGTGCTGTACACGGAGACCTTGCCAGAGCCAACTACATACAACCGACCATCGGCGTACGTGATCCCTTGGGGCGTGCCGGACTTCAGGTCGAAGTCATCCGACTCCACACGGCGCCCTCTCTCACTATACGCAAAGACCTTTTCGGCCAGGGCGTCCACCACGAAGAACCGATCGAAGAGTCCAAGGAACCGCCCCTTGGCGTATGTGATCCCATACGCAACGCGGTTGTCGGGATCGAGGTCGAAACCGGAAAACAACGGACGCTTCCCGTTTGGGAAGTAGGCGATGACCTTCTTCGCAAACTGGTCCACTACATACAAGCGGTCATCGGCATACGTGATCCCAGTTGAACTCCCAGCAATCGCGCTGAGAGCGGCGAGCGGGAAATCGTTCTGATCGAGCCGCTGTCCGTCGAGGTCATACGCGTAGGCTCTTGCGGGTCTCCCACCAACCACGTACAAGCGGCCATCGGCATACGTGATCCCTTCCAGAACTTCGCCGTGGTCATCCAGCGGGAAGTCCGCCGACTGTATGCGCCTCCCGTTGGCACTGTGCACATAGACACTCCCATCGCCAAGCCGACCCGATCGACTGTCCAGAATGTAGAAGCGGCCATCGGCGAACGTGATCCCCTTGGGGTTGCGGTTCTGAGGATCCAAGTTGAAATCGGTCGTTGACGCGGACGCGCGAACGGCGCAGGCCACCGTTGGCGTCTGACCCGAGTCGCACTCAGGACCGAGCGAAGCCCGGACCGCTGGATCGCCAGCACCTGCGCCACGAAGATAGTCGGAAGGGCGCTCCACGCCCACCGCGCGGTCGACGATCCAGCGGCGAAAGGCCCCTCCGTCCCGGTAGCCGTGACGGCCGCCGCCGTTGGATGCCGCCCATTCTCCCGGTGGAACGGCCGCACCTTCAAGTGAGGGTTCGCGCAGCAGAAAGACCCCGTCCCCGACCCGCGCCTCGAAGAACATGCCGAGTCCCTGCTCCACGATGCTGTGGGCGCCGTTCTTCTCCGGATGCAGGAACAGCAGAACCCGGTTGCCCTCCGCCAACATCGGCAAGTCCGCCACCGGTGCGACCGTACCGTCCGCGCCACCGGGTTGCCGGACCATGATGCCGCTGCCGGCCACGAATCCCTTGAGCACTTCCTCGACCACAAACAGGTAGTCGGTAGGCGGCGAGTTCGGATCGGCCCCCGCCTGTGCGCTCAGGACTTCCCCAAAGACGATGATCGGCGACCGGTCCACCATGCTCTCGTCCGTCGGCATGCCGTAGACGATGGCGCTTGCGGGCGCCGCCTGGAACGCGCCGGCGACGAACAGAAGGCCACAGGCCAAACGAGTCAGGTTCATTCCAAGTCCTCGTCTCGATCGGTCACCGGCGACATCCAGGAGCAGCCACTCACCGGGTGCGCACCAAGCACTCCTGGCCAACGCGTCCACGTTGGCGCAGGTTCCGGCGACCGCGACTCGGCCCCGATGTCGACCTTCTACCCACCTAGCGTCCCGTCTGTCCTAGAAGGCGACGCAGGGTAGCACAGCGCTACCCGAGGCTTGCCCGACGTCCTGCGCGGCGTGCTCGCCCCGCTCCTCGACAACCGCCGGCCCTAGCGTTGTCCCGGCGTCAGCCCAAGCACAGGATGCTGTTAGCATCGGCCCCTATGTCGAAGTCGCCTCCGGCAACCCCCGGCAAAACCCGGAAGAGCGAGCCGAAGGGCGAAGCAGTATCGCCACGCACACTGAGCACAGACCAAGTTCAACTGAACAGGAGCCTGGGCGCCGGTGTGCTGGCAATCGCCGGGCTGAGCAGTCTCGCCTTCGCCCAGCCGGTCTACGACTTGCTGAGACGGGCGCCCGAGTTCTTCGCCATCCGCAGCCTCTACATGGGCGACCTTCTGGCTCTGGTCGTGGTGGTCGCCATCGTCCCGACACTGGTGCTCTCCACGCCGGGCGCCGCGTTCCGGTTCCTTCGCCCATCCTGGATGCGGCCGGCGATTGCGGCCCCCGTCGGCCTGCTCGTCGCGCTAATCGCCCTGCAGGCGATCCGCAACCTGCCCGCGGCCCTTGCCGCGATCCTTGCGCTGGCCGCCGGCGCCGGCGTGGGGTGGGCCTACATCCGATTCCGGGGCGTCCGCTCATTCGCCCTGCTGCTGTCCATCGCCGCGATCCTGGTACCGGTACTCCTCGTGCTCGACGGGCGAGTTCGCCAGAGCGCGGCCAACCCCAACGACGCGATCCCGGCCGATCTTGACGACACCGGCGCGCGCGCGCCGGTCGTCCTGGTGATCTTCGACGAGTGGTCGCTGACCTCGATCCTCGACGCCCAGGGATCGATCGACCGCGAACGGCTTCCCAACCTGGCGCGTCTGGCCGACCAGGCCACCTGGTATCCGAACGCGACGGCCGCCGCCGACGTGTCGGAACTCGCGCTGCCCGCGATGCTGACCGGCCAGGAAGCCGAGCAGGGCCGGCTTCCCACTCTCGCCGCGAACCCGGTCAACCTGTTCACCGTACTGGCGCCAAGCCACGACATTTCCGCCATCGAGCCCATCACCTCGCTCTGCCCACCGGAACTCAACCTGGTGGCCGAGCGGCGTCCCGCCTTCGGGGCACGCTTCGGCCTCCTGCTTTCCGACCTCCGTATCGTCTGGCTCAACCTGACACTGCCGGCGGCCTGGACGGAACGGCTCCCGGAAGTCACGCGGACCTGGAGCGCCTTCGGCCAGGACCAGGCCTCGACACCGGTCGACGACGACGAAGAGGCGGTCCAGCGAGCTCTCCGCCACCTTCGAGAGGCGGACCGGGCGGCCGAATTCAGGAAGTTCATCGGCGCGTTCAGGCCGTCCGGCGAAACTCCCGGCTTGTACTTCATGCACTCGCTGTTGCCGCACACCCCGTGGGAGTACCTGCCTTCGGGACACTCCTACCAGACCCCCCGCAACCGCATCCACGGACTACAACGGGAACGATGGAGCACCGAACCCTGGCACGCCCTGCACTCCCGGAAGCGCTACCTCCTGCAGGTTCAGTTCGTGGACCGTCTGATCGGCGAGTTGGTAGCGAGGCTGGAAGCTCTCGATCTGTTCGAACGGAGCGTGATCGTGATCGCCGCCGATCACGGCGTTTCCTTCCTGCCAGGGAGATCACGCCGCTTCCCCGATGCAGGCGATCCGTCAGGAGGCCAGATCCTGGACCTGGCCTCCGTGCCCCTGCTGATCAAGTCTCCCTTTCAGCACGAACCGGAGATCGACGAAAGACCAACGTCTCTGGTCGGCCTGACCTCGCGGATTCTTGAACTCGCGGGGGCCGACGCGAGTGTGATTCCCCGGCCCCAGGACACCCGAGCCCCGTCGCTGATGGGCAAGTACGCGGCCAGAGTCGAGGTGCCGGTCGACCGCGAGCCCTGGCGGCGGACACGTCTCGCCGACCAGGCAGCCCTGCTCGGCGAGACGAATGACCCGCTCGCAATCGGCGCCGTTCCCAGCCTTCACGGCCAGAGGATCTCGGAGCTGCCGCGTCAGACCGGCGAGGCCGGCATCCAACTCGAAAAACCTGATCTCTGGGACGACGTCAGCCTCGAGCGCTCGTCGTTGCCGGCCATCGTCCAGGGAACGCTCACGGGACCCGAATGGCTCCTCGAACGCTCCTTCGCAGTAGCCCTGAACGGCGTCATCGGAGCCTCGGTTCGTCCCCACCAGACCAGCGACGGCGACATCGGCATCGCGGCGATGCTGCCGGACCGCCTCTTCCAGCCGGGACTGAATCAAGTCGACGTGTTTCTGGTCTCGGAGGGGGAAAACGCCTCTGGACTCGAGTACGTTGAACGCCCTCTGGGCTTCGTGTACGAACTGTCCTGGGAACAAGGCAAGGGAGACGAGCTGCTGCGGCGGTCCCGAAGCGCTCTTGCGGGCGACGTGGAGCGAATACCGGTCGTGCGAGACGACACCGGCCTGCTCGGCTACCTCGAGGGCAGCCACCGGGAAGCCGCGAACATCCACGGTTGGGCTGTGGATCTCACCGCACCCGGCAGTATCCAGCAAGTGGTGGCGTTTCTCGAAGGTCGCCAGTATTGGCTCGGAACGACTCACCACCAAAGGCCCAACGTCGCGGACCGCTACGGCCGGGAACACCTCTACACGGGGTTCACCCAGAAGACCGGGCCCGGCGCCGAGCCGGATTCCGAAACCGATGCCGAGATCCTGGATGCGATCCGACGGGAGGGCATCGTCGCCTACGCGATCTCGCGCCGGGACATGGCGGTTCGGCTGAAGTTCTTCTACACACCTCTCGAGTTCGACGAGGATGGACTCGAGATCCTGCCCATCAGCGACGGCCGCCGACTCCCTGTGCGGCAGACCGGAAACGGCCTGGAAGGGGCGATCGACCTGATCACCAAGCCGGGGAGGCGCACCCTGATCGAAGGTTGGGCCGCCGATGTCGAACAAGGCGAACGACCCCGCCAGATCGTCATCTACCGCGATGGCAAGTTCATGAAGAACCTGGGCGCGAACCGCGAGCGACCGGATGTCGCGGCACATCACGACGACCCCCGGCTGCTACGCACCGGTTTCCGGGGCGTCGTGTCCGGCGCTCCCGAACCCGAGACGTTCGCCGAGCGCCACCGCGTCTTCGCTCTGATGCTCAGTGGTTCGGCCCTGGAATTGCCGGCGATTGCGGCACCGGGAACGAGTCCCTAGAGGCCTTTTGCATGAAGAACGGGGCTTCGTCCAAGGCACAGGGCCGGGAACGTCCGGGGGCTGTCGCAGGAGGTTGGGTCGCCGCGTCACACGTGTGGGCGCTCTGGACGTTCGCCGTAGCTCAGCCGATCCTCGATCTGATCGGCAGGGAACCGGATTTCCTGGTGGCCCAACGCCTGACGGGCGCACCGCTTCTAGCCGGGTTGGCGCTGGGTGCCACACTCGGGATCCCGGCGTTGCTGACATCGCCTCTGGTCATTCCCGGCATCCGCGGCAGTCGCGCCGGACGGCTCTGGATCGACGGGGTGCGAATGTTGCTCGCCGGTGCCTTCGCGCTCCAGTTGATGCACCGGCTGCCCGCTGTCGTCGCCCTGGTTCTCTCCCTCGCGGCGGGCACGGCGTTGGTCATTTGCCTGAACCGGTATCGCGCCTTCTCGAACGCGGTTGCGATTGGCGCCGCCACAGCGGTCATCGCACCACTCGTCTTCCTGCTTCGCCCCGGCGTTCGAGGGTTGCTGCCGACGGTCTCGGCAACTCACTTTGAACCCGATCCGGTGATCGCCGCAGCACCGGCCGTGCAGACCGACCTGCCGATCGTGCTGGTGGTTTTCGACGAACTGCCGACGAGTTCGCTTCAACTTCCTGACGGCTCGATTGACAGCCGGCGGTTCCCCTCATTCGCCGCTCTTGCCGAAGACTCCGACTGGTATGTCCACGCGGTCACGGCAGGGCTGCAAACGTCCAAGGCAATACCGGCGCTCCTTACCGGCAGGTTGCCACAACCCGATTCCATCGCCCACTACCGCGAGCACACATCGAATCTGTTCTCCTGGCTGGGAAGCAGGGGCGACTACGACGTCGTGGCCCACGAGACGGTGACCCAACTCTGTCCTCCGGCCATATGCGCAAGACCCACGCCGAGCCCTTGGGCCCGATTGACAGGTGCAGCCGATGACCTCGCGGTCGTCTACGGTCACTTGCTCCTGCCCCCCGATCTCCGAACGGGGCTACCTTCCGTAAGCCACACGTGGACCGGCTTCCGTGACGCCCGCTCGAATGGCCCACTCGGAGAGAGTCGGCCGGAACGCGGCGGCCTGTACCAGGACGTTCCACAACTGCTCGACGACTTCCTGCAGCGCATCGGGGAGAGAAGCCGCCGAGCCCCGTTCTACTACCTCCACCTCAACCTGCCGCACCGGCCGTGGAAGTACTTGCCTTCCGGCCGAGAGTACGCACCGGCCGGCTCTCCGATCAGTGCTGCCGGCTTCAACGGGAGGAGTCTGCCCGACGACGAGTGGCTGACGATTCAGGGTCTGCAGCGCCACCTTCTCCAAGTGGGCTACGCCGACCGAGTCCTGGGCCAGGTTCTCGACCGGCTAAAGGAAACCGGGATCTACGACCGCGCACTGGTCGTCGTCCTTGCCGACCATGGTCACAGCTTTCGACCCGGACAACGCCTGCGTGCGGCCACCGATGCGAACGCGGAGGACGTGCTGGAAGTGCCTCTGTTCATCAAGCATCCCGGACAGACGACGGGCGCTTCCCTGCATCACACCGTTCAGACGATCGACATAGTGCCGACAATCGCGGAGGCCATCGGCGTGAGACCGCCCTGGTCGGTCGACGGCAGACCCGTGAGCGATCGCTCCCCCCGCAACATCAAGGTCTGCTGTTACAACGAGAGCCCCGCTGCCCGGAGTTTTGACACCGACGCCGTTCGGCGCCGGCAGACCCTCGAACGTCTGGACAGGCTCTTCGGCACCGGCAGAGAGGCACAGTCTTCCGAGGACCCTTTCAGGGGCGTCTTCGCGGCTGGGCCGCGACCTGATCTCCTGGGACGTCAAGTAGCCGATCTGGCCAGCAGCAACGCAACCGAAGGGGAACCAGTCGCAGCGAGCACGAGGGCCATGCTCAGCACGCCGGCCGCCTTCCAGGACGTGCAGCCAGAAACCGGTTTCGTCCCCAGCCTGGTGACCGGTCGAATCGAGCCGAGGGTCGCAGACGACACGCCGCTTGCGATCTCCGTGGATGGCACGGTGCGAGCAACGACGATGACCTTCACCGAACGCGGCGCAAGCCGCTTCTCGGCACTGATCGAGGAGCGGTGGCTCCAGGTCGGAAACCGACGGATCGGCGTCTACGAGATCCATGGCGGCCCCCCTCTCGAGGAGCAAGAGCAGACGGTCCTAACAGCCCTGCTGAGTGGCGGTCGGCCTCCGCGACTCGTGGCCGAGTTTGGCAGAGTGCGTGGTGTCGATCTCGCCGGAGACGGGTTCCTCGAAGGAGGAGATCATCTCTTCCAATCCCACGTGGAGCTACCGGGCGGCGGCTTCCAGGTCCTGTTGACCTCAAGGCCCGGCAAGCCACTTCGCCCTGCGGACGAGTTCTTCGTCTTCGACGGGTCGGCTCTCCTCTACCGGGGCCCGGACGATCGGACAAGGCGGCGCAGACGGCAGCTCGAAGACCAGCGAGAAGAGATGACCTTCCGCATCTCCCTTCCGGCCACGGTCCTCGACAAGAACTCGCTCTCGCTGCTGGCCAGGAGAGGTGACCGGGTTCAGCAGTTGTATCCTCGGCCGCAGGCGACATATGAGTTGGTCCGCAGTGCCCCAGGGCCCGACGTGCTGCTGCGCCGACCCAGGAACGCTGCCCACGCGGAACCTGAACGCATCCCCATCGAGCGACGCAGCGCCGAGATCATCGGTTCAGTCGGCGGCTGGACTCCGGACCGAAAGCGGATTCACGGATGGGCTGCTGACCTCAAGGACCTGGGTAGTCACCAGGAAGTCGTCGCCTTTCTGAGCGGGCGGGAGATATGGGCTGGCGAAACGGGTCGCCGGCGTGAAGACGCAGCCGAGCGGGCGGGACACTCCTATAGCGGTTTCGGTCTCCCGGACGATCGATTCGCCACGTCCGATCGACCCCAAGGTCCAACCGCCGATGAGCTGAGCGGAATAGAACGTGAGGGCGTCGTCGTCTATGCAATCTCCCACCGCGACGTCGCCGTCCGGCTGCCCTTCGCCTATCGAGCCCTTGAGCGGACTTCCGACGGCGCGGAGCTTCTCGTAGTCAGCGACGGACGGCGGCTGCCCGTGCGGCCCCCGGGAGACGGTTTCGATGGTGCTGTCGATCTCGTGACCAAGCCGGCCGCGCATACGCTGATCGAAGGCTGGGCCGCCGACGTCCGGCGAAGCGAACGACCGCGGCAGATCGTCATCTATCGGGACGGCGAGTTCCTGGCCGCTATGGGTGCGAACCGGGAGAGACCCGACGTCGCCGAACACTACGGGGACGAACGACTGCTGCGGACGGGCTTTCGAGGCCGGGTTCCCGGCGGGCCCGATCCGGCGACCCTTGCCGAACGCCATCGCGTGTTCGCGGTCATGCTGCGTGGCGTTGCCGTCGAACTACCCATAGAACCGTAGTTGGCGAAGCGCGGGACCGAGGGCTAGGTCGGCGCCCCGTCACGGGTCGTCGCTAGACTGCGGCCAATGTCGAGGCCGGGGCGTGAGGCAGGCGACTGGTCGGCCCGACAGCGGCGCCTGACAGTCCTGGGCGCGTGGGCCCTCTTCGGCGTCTTCGCCGTCTGGTTCGCCGCCCGCCTGATCCCCAACCTGGCCCTGCGGCTGCGCTTCGAGGATCAGTTGATCGTCCTCCGCTACGCCCGCAACCTGGCGGAGGGCAACGGCCTCGTCTACAACGCCGGCGAGCGTGTGATGGGCTTCACGACCCCGCTGTTCACCCTGCTGAGCAGCTTGTTCGTGGTCCTCGGTGGAGACGAGGCAGCGGCATGGCAGAACGGGTTCGGCCTGCTCTGCATGCTGGGCACGGCCGCCCTCGCGGCCAGACTGCTGATTCGCCTCGGTGCTGGGCCCGCGGCGCCTCTGGCGGTGGCTCTGGTCACCTTCAATCCGGCTGTCGCCTACAACTACCTCTATGTGGGGATGGAGATTCATCTCTTCGCCCTGCTCTTCCTGCTGGCGCTCGACCTGCACCTGGGCGGTCGCGCCACTGCCGCCTCTGTCACGTCGGCGCTGCTGTTCCTGACCCGGCCGGAGGGCGCCCTGCTCGCGGCCATGCTGCTCTCACACGGCTGGCTGCGCGAACGCAAGCCACCCGTGCGTCCGGCAGTGGCGGCACTGGCGACGGCGCTGCCATGGCTCCTCTTCGCCCTTGCCTACTACGGCAACGTCCTGCCCAGGACGCTGGGAGCAAAGGAAGGCGAGAGCATCGCCTCGGCGGGGCGCTATCTGGGCCTGGTGCGAGAAGCCTACGCCGAAGCCGGCAACAGTCTCCTGGCGGCGTACAGCCCCTCGCTGACGCACTCGATCGCGGGCCCGCTACTCCTCCCGGGGCTTCTGCTCGTCGGCGCCACCGCGCTGCTGCGCCGCCGGGCCGACCTCTGGCCGCTGATCGCCTTCCCGCTCGGCGCTCTTCTCGGCTACGCCGCGATCGGATCGCTGCCGGGCTACACGTGGCACTACTACACGCTGAACATCCTCGGCGCATTCCTGCTCGCACTGGGCGTCCATGCCTGTCTCGCCGGGGCGGGCCGACTCTGCAGCCGGGCCGTGGATCGTCTGCCCGGCGCCGTCCGCGTCGTCCTCCGGCGGCCGCTCGCCTCCGCGCTGCTCGTGGTGATTCCGGTACTCGCGCTCACGCTGCCCGTGCTACGCAACACGTCCCAGCAGATCGCATACCGCGCCGAACCGACCGACCGCCAGCAAGGTCTCGAGAACATCGGAGCTTGGCTCGCAGGTCGTTACCACCCGAGCACGTCCATTCTGGTCCGCGAAATCGGGCACATCGGCTGGGTCAGCGGGCTGCGCATCGTCGATCGGGGCGGCCTGGTCACGCCCGGGCTCCGCTACGACGTGCCGCGCCGCGTCGCCACCGGAAAGTTCCTGCCGGACCTGCTGCTACTACGGGCCGACAACTACGGTGTCCGGGATCCGCGCGAAGGGGCCGGCTTCCCCGCCAATCTCGGCTACGAACGGGTCGACGGGTTCGAGTGTTGAGGCGCGCGAGAAACCGCCCACCCAGTGATGCGAGAAACCCTGCGCAGGCGTGTTGACCACGCCAACACTCTGTTGACGGCTGCCCGTGCTACGCTGGCTCGCCATGACCTTGGGCCGCATCGACACCGACCCTGGCGCCGAGTTGCGCCGCGACCTCAACGACCACCTCGAGGCCGTGGGCCGCCGCTTCGACGTGCTGGACGCACGCCTTGACGCCGTCGACAGCCGGTTCAACCAGATCAACTCACGCCTCGACGCCCACGATCGGCAACTGGCGGAACTCACCGAGATGCTCCGCTTCGTCGCCCAGCAGCACGGCTGGACAGACCCCGACGACGGCAGCGACGGCGAACCGCCACCGATCGTGTGGTGAGGAGATCCCCCGATGAGCCACGCCGCACCAGGAGTCGTCCACGTCGACGGCCGCTCGAACGCTGACGTCGAGATCCAGCTCACCATGAGCGACGCCACCGCGGCACGGCTTCTTCACACGGTCAGGGCCAGGCTCCCCGAGGCGGCGCCTACCCCCACGATCGAGTCGGCCGTCCTGATGGTCCTTACCTGGGCGGCGCAAGGTAAACCCCCAGAGTAGGAGGCACCGAAATGCCCAACGCCCAAGAGATCTACGATGCCCTGCACGCGATGCCGTCGATCAGGTTGCTCGTCTGGTTTGTCGCCCCGGTACTCAACATCGTCGGCGTCCTCGTCGCGTTCTGGAGCATACGCCGAACCGTCAAGCAACAGCGCGCCCAACGCTTCCAAGACCACCTGCAGCAGGCGGTCGCGGTCGCTTTAGCGCAACAGCAAGGCCGCCCAGTAGCCGGCGGCGGGGCTTCCTAGCCGACCGCGATCGGCTACAGCTCCGGCCAGCCGATCACCGCAATCGACGGGTCCAGGGCGTCCAGGTCGGCCAGCCCGTCGTCGGCCTCGGTGCCGTACCCGACCAGCGTCCGCACGACCCCGCTGAGCCCGCAGGCGACCATCCACGCAAGCACGTCCTCGAGATCCAGATACGCATTCTCGGAGACAGACGCGAGGACAACGACCTCCGACGTCACCATGGCCGCGGCCTCGGCCGAGCGCACGCACCTGGCCTCGGCGGCGTCCGCGAACGCCCCCTGATAGTCAATGTCGTGGTCGGCCACAATCTGCGCCGAGATCCCGGCGATGCTGGCGTCGTACGACAGCAGTCCGCCTCCGGTCCAGCCGCCGAGGGCAGGACGTTCGGGGTCGTCGGGCCAACGGTCGAACAGGTGGCACACCTGGCGCTCGTCGCCGGGCGCGGCCCGGTACCAGCGCACCGGATCCGTTACGTCGAGCCGCTTGGAAAGAAAGGCGATCATGAAATCGTCCGGTTCGCGCTCGTGGGGCTGCTCCCTGTCGCGTTCGACAGCACCGCGCGCAGCGTGGCCGTGGACAACTCGTGGTTGTTTATCCGGTAGGTGAGCGACCACACGCGGTTCGATCCCCTCGAGGCCGCGGACGTGACCGTGATCGTGATGTTCCCAATGACGACGGTGCCGGTGGCGATGTTGTACCAGCCGAGGCCGGAGCCGCCGTAGCCCTGAAGGGACAGGGCGGTTGCGGCGTCGCCGGAGGTGCTCTCCGTGACCCTGACCGTGACCACGGTGTTGCCGTTGCCGTCGTGGGTCAGCGTGCCACCGCTGATCGTGGGACGCCCGGGAGCCTGCGGTGCAGGTTCCGTGACAGTGGCCGAGTCCGAGGTTCCGCGGCCGCTGGAGCCGTCATCGTCCTGGGCCTCGGCCGCGAACTGATGCGTGCCCGTTGGCGCGTTGGACTGGGTGTACGACCGCGACGTGTTCCAGGTCGTCAGCAACACCCACGATCCGGAGCTGTTCTGCCGCCACCAGAAGCGATAGCGAACCGTGCCGTCGCCGGTCACCCGCGACGCAGTCAGCGTGTAGGTGCGCTCGCCGCCGACCGCAGTCGTCGAAGGGGCAGAAGGCGGCTGGCCGTCGGTTCCGCCGCCGCCGCCGTCCTCGTCGATGGTGATCGAGCTCGAGGTCGCGCCTGTGGTCGAGCCCGCCGAGTTCACGGCGAC
>VXVC01000012.1:8072-455216 GCA_009836625.1 Holophagales bacterium | reverse complement strand
TGGTGATCGAGCTCGAGGTCGCGCCTGTGGTCGAGCCCGCCGAGTTCACGGCGACGAACCGGTAGTAGTAGGTGCCGTCCGGCCGGTTACGGTCGTTCTGGGTGAGGTTGGTCGTCGAGTTGACGATGGTGGTCCAGGAGCCGCTGGGCCCGGTGCGGCGCTGCAACCGGTAGCTCGTGGCCCTAGCCGCGGCCGTTCCCCTGATCGTGACGTTGCGGCCCGACGCTGAGACAGTCGGCGCCAAGGGCGCGGCGGCCGGTCTCGTCACGGTGGTGATCGAGCTCGAGGTCGCGCCTGTGGTCGAGCCCGCCGAGTTCACGGCGACGAACCGGTAGTAGTAGGTGCCGTCCGGCCGGTTACGGTCGTTCTGGGTGAGGTTGGTCGTCGAGTTGACGATGGTGGTCCAGGAGCCGCTGGGCCCGGTGCGGCGCTGCAACCGGTAGCTCGTGGCCCTAGCCGCGGCCGTTCCCCTGATCGTGACGTTGCGGCCCGACGCTGAGACAGTCGGCGCCAAGGGCGCGGCCGGTCTCGTCACGGTGGTGCCGGGTTCGCCCGAAACAACCCTGCCAACGGGGCCCGATGCGTATTCGACGCCGTCGACCAGGTGAAACGTGACGACTGACGACACCCACTCGCGGGCATAGTAGGAAGCTGCGACGCCGCCGTTGGTGTTGAACCCGAGAATCGAGCCCTCGAGCACGCCGCCGGCCGGGTTCGGCGAGTTCATCCGGCGGATCGAGCGCTGGGGCTCTCGCCCGGACGCTTCGTCGTAGTAAACCGTGTTGAGGTTTTCGATCTTGGAGAGGCCTGGCGGGTAGGTGCCGACCAGCTGCCCGCGGCTTGTGTATGCGCCTGCGGAGCCGCCGAACGTAATCGACCCTCCGGTGATGCTGACTGGCCTCGGCGCATTGTCACCCGGGTCGCCGCGGTCCGCGAGCAGGTCCCAGAACGTACCGCCGTTGTTCGCTTCGGTCGGCGCGTTGCCGGCAGTCGACTCATGGTCGCTGGTGCAGATCCACGAGCGCCCGTCATTCGCCACGCACTCCTGAGCGGAGTACTCCCGCCCCGACACCCACGCGCCGCGCCACATGAACGAGTCCCCGTCCACGCCCGGATCGCCGTGGTTCGCGAGCAGCTCCCACCACGTGTTGCTCGTCGCGTCGGAGTCCGTCCCGGGCGGAGCCCTGTTCGCCGCCGCCTCGTGCGTTGACCGGCAGATCCACGTCCGCCCCTCGTGGCTCACCACGTCCCGCACCATGTTGTCGTCGTCGACTGTCCGGTAGGTGCCGTGCGAGGCCGACCAGCCTCCCTGCCACTCGAACCCCACGCCGTCGTTCGCCTCCGGGCCGATGTCGCCGCGGTCGGCGAGCAGGTCCCAGTGGCGGGTGCCGTTGATGATCCCGCCGTTGTCCTCGGTCGGCTGGTTCGCCGAGCTCGAGGTGTGCCCCAGCACGCAGATCCAGCTCCGGTGGTCGCTCGACACGCAGTCCCGCAGCTCGTACTCCACGCCCGACGTCCAGGCGCCTCGCCACATGAACGAGTCCCCGTCCTCTCCGGGATCGCCGTGGTTCGCGAGCAGCTCCCACCAGGTGTTGCTCGTCGCGTCGGAATCGCCCGCCGGCGGAGCCTTGTCCGCCGCCGAGGCGTGCGTCTGCACGCAGATCCACGTCCGCCCGTCGTAAGCGACCACGTCCCGAACCGCGTGATCATCGTCGACCGTCCGGTAGGTGCCATGCGAGGCCGACCAGGTTCCCTGCCACTCGAAGCCGACGCCGTCGTTCGCCGCCAGCGTCGCCGGCGTGACGCCCACCTCGCGCGCCACCGTCCGCAGACGCGACGTGTCCACGTGGCGCACCGCGACGCGCAGGTTGTCCGTCGTCGTGGTGCCGACCCGCCGGAAGGCCGTCCCCGAGATCCGCCCGCGAAACGTCCAGCCGGCCTCCGACAGATCCACGTCCGCCTCCGCCGGCCCGGGATCGCCCTCCCGATCGTAGATCTCGGTGTACCAGTAGTCTGGCTCCGTCACCGCCGTCCACTTCACCCAATAGCCGCCCGCGGCGGCAGCTGCTTCAAGCCCCGCCGGCGCCGCCAAGGGATCGGTCTTGCCGTCGGCCACGAGCTCCGCGCTCATCGTCCAGTCTGATCGACGGCGCCGGCCAATGAACCGAGCTCGCAGCCGGTAGCCGCCGAGCGCGACGTTCTTCTCCACGATGC
Organism: Holophagales bacterium; assembly: GCA_009836625.1. Classification (GTDB taxonomy): domain Bacteria; phylum Acidobacteriota; class Thermoanaerobaculia; order Multivoradales; family Multivoraceae; genus Multivorans. Next base: position 453,002 of record VXVC01000012.1, on the reverse strand, counting down.
TGCGGGCGTCCGTGATCCGCAGCGGCTCCCACGGACCTCGAGGCAGCGCCGACGGGTCACCCGCCGCGATCTCCTCCGGCGTCGCCGACCGCGTCGGGCGCTGGATCCAGTACTCCACGCGGTCGATCCGCGTGTCGTCGCCGCCGCGGACCGCGATCTCGAGCTGGCTCCGGACCTGGTTCCCGTCCATGTACGTCGTCTCACGCACCGTCACGGCCGTCGGCGCCAGGATCGCCGCGTACGGGTCGACCAAGGGCGGCGCCAGCTCCCGCCGCTCCTCCACGGCCGTGTACTTCTGCGCGTCGTGCCGCCGGGCCTCGACGTTCACCTCGAGCTCGTCGCGCTCCGACAGCCGCGTCACGATCCAGTCGATGACGCTGGCCTTGTTCACCACCAGGTCGCCCGGCATCAGCCCGGTCGGCACGTCCGTCGTGCGCAGCAGGTCGTCCCGGCCCACCTGGGCCCGGACCACCGCCGCCTCGCCGTTCTCGCCCCACACGATCCGGCCGCCGCCAATCAGCCGTGGAGCGTCATCGTCCAGCGTGATCGTCTCCTGGCCCGCCGTCGACGTGTCCACGCTCTTCACCCGGAAGGCCGCCCGCACCCCGAAACGGTGCCGGTCCGCGATCCGGATGCGATCCCCGGGCCGCAGGTCCATCCCCTCGAGCGCCATCCCGAAACGCGCCGTCTCCGACTCGTTCTCCTGCTCGTTCAGGATCAGCAGACCCACCCGGTGCGCCTGACCTCGGGACGTGCAACCGATCGCGGCGACGTTCTTCTGCCGGAATCCGTACTTCGCCACCAGGCCGTGGTCCACCACGAGCTCCACACCGGACTGGTAGCCGTCGACGGGGTCCTGCCACGTCACCGCGACCACCGAGTAACGCTCCTGCGACCGCAGGCCCTGATAGTCGAACTCCCCGTCGATCACGTTCGCGTTGCCGATCGACGCGGCGACGTCGCTCTCGCCGTCGATCGTCAGGTCGATGGCGCCCTCGCTCCACAGCGCGCCGGCACGGCAGGCCGACAGCACCCAGTCGACCACCTTCCGGGCCTGCTCGCGCTTCTGGATCACGCCGTTGAACCGCCACCGCGGCTCCATCTCCGTCGCGCTGTTCGGCGCCGGCACCAGCTCGTCGCATCGCCTCGACAGCGCCAGGAAGTACGCCCGCGCCTGGCGCGCGGCCGCGACCATCCCCGGCACGTCGCCGAGGCCGGCCCGTGGGTCCGTCAGCAGGTCGTAGGCGATCCACGCCGGGTTGTCGGTGAAGCGCCGCACCATCCCCGAACCGTCCCAGAGGCCGCCGCCGTACGCCGCAGCGTGCGTCGACGTCGCCCGGTTCGGGTTCCACACGGAGTTCGGAGGCGTCAGCACCTTCCGGCCGCGCACCTCGTACTGCCGCCGCGTGGGGTTGACCTCCACCCGGTCCGCCTCGATCGTGACGCCGACCAGCGCGCTGTGCGGGTACGTCTGCTTCACGTCCCGCAGTCCGGACACCCGCTGGAGATGGACGTCGTTGTGCACCTTCGTCGACGTGGCCGCCGGCGACAGCCGCTCCACCCGCACCTGCCAGGTGCCCGACGCGCCGACCGAGTCCGGCCGCTCGACCCGCCACGAGGCTTCCTGATCGTCGAGCGAGCGGTCCCGCATCGTCTGGGTCAGCACGGTGGTCCAGTTCCCGCTCGCGCCGGGCCGGGACTGGATCCGGAACCGCACCTCCGTGGCGATCTCGTTGCCGTTCTCGTCGTACTCGAGCAGCCGAGGGAAGTACAGCGTCACGCGCACCGCGTCGTAGCCCTGCGGCACGTTCTGGTCGACCGGCGTGTTCGCCACCAGCTCCGTGCGCCGCCGGCCGAGGTCCGTCGACGTCGCATCGAACCCCGTCAGCGCCGCCTGGCCGGCGGCGCCGTGCGGCAGCCCCTTCCGCTCCTGGATCGACACGCCCTCGAGGTTCGTGTCGCCGTCCTCGTCCTGCACCGCGATGTCGTCGATGTACACCGACTTCAGACCGTCCACCAGGCCCTCGATCTCGCCCTCGCCCAGCAGGTCGATCACCCGCATGACGGAACGCTCCTCCGAAGCGTCGCCGGCGTCGGTGGAGATGTTCGGCCGCAGGGCGTCGCGGCCACGGTCGAGCCGCGCGCGGTCGAATCCCGGAGGACGATCGCCGCCGAGGCGCATCGCCGGCGGATCGGCGTAGTCGCCGCCCGTCGGACGCTCCTGGGTGATGCCTCCGGACACCACCACCGAGCCCACCCGCGTGCGGCCGTAGATCAGCGGCACCGCGCCGCCCTGGGCGTTGCTGTTCACCGGACCCGAGAACAGCGTCCGCCGCTCGCCGTGCTCGAGGTGGTCCAGGTCCGGGATCGACGGAATCTGGCTGGCGGTGTACTCGCCCACCGCCACGACGCCGGCGATGTAGAGCAGCACCTTTCCCCAGACCGGAATCGCCGGACCGGAGCCGGCCAGCGCCGGAGCCACCGACACGTAGGTCCGGTCGGGCAGGCTCACGTCCAGCTCCTCGGCCGACATCGGCTTGCCGTCGGCCGTTATCCGGAACGAGCCCATCTTCAGCGTCCACTCGAGGTTCGGGACCTGAGGCGCCAGAAGCCGCAACGCCTCGATCACCGAACGCGCGTCGAGATCGAGAACCGCCTCGCCCTCGCTCGACCGGCGAAGGTCGGCATCCGACAGGCGCGGCCGCACGCAGGCCGCCAGCGAGCCCTGCAGACGGAGAGTGATCACCGCGGCCTTACCACGCCGGTCACCAGCCGCGACAGCCGGGCCGCCGGCGTGCGCCTGGACAGGCACGTCGGATCGTAAGGCTTCGCCCCCGGATGGTGGAGCACCTGCCCATCCTCGAGCAGCACACCGCAATGCGTCGCGCGGCCGCGACCCAGCAGCACGACGTCGCCGGCGACGGCAGCAGTCGGATCGACGCGCTCCCAGCCAAGATCCCGGATGCCGTCACTGAACAGGTCGGCCTCCTCCTGCCAGCCGTAGGCGAACGGCGGCACCTCGATCCCGCGCTCGCGCCTCAGCCAGTCTCGGAGCAGCTGCAGGCAGTCCGTCACACCGTGGCGGTACGGCCGGCCGAGGTACGGACGGCCGGTGTCCGGCCAGAAGAACGGGAGCGCGGCGCCGACGTCCGTCACCGGGACGATGCCGTGAGGCAGACCGAGCGCGATCTGGGACTCCATGTCGGCCCGTGACGGGAACTCGCAGCCGTCCGGGTGCGAGTGAATCACCGCCTCGACGCTGTCGATGTCCTCGGTCTCGAACTCCCAGTGCCGCTCCGGATCGGGATGCAGGTTCTCGAGCGGGAAAAAGCCGCCGCACCGGATGACGCCGCCCGCCTCGCGCGGCCACTCCCGTTCGAGGTGCTCGTTCAGCGCCGCCAGCGCCCGCGGGTGGAGCCGCATCACCGCCTGTACCTGGCCACGCCGGCGAAGCCGCCGAACGGCAGTTCCCCGTTCTCTCCGAACCGCAGCTGGCAGCCCGACAGCCGCAGGCTGCACTTGTCCTTCGCCGGATCGTTGGTCGACTCGTCCTCCGCGTCCCAGAACGGCCCGCCGTCCGGCCTGGTGCCGCGGTACGGGCAGCCCGTCTCGGCCGGCGGGTTCACCCACTGGCCGCCCACGCGCCGGCGGTACGCCCAGCCGCAGACGTCGCGCAAGACCTGGCGCCCCGGAATCATCGCGATCTCGACGTCCAGCGGCGACGACAGCTGCCAGACCACCTCGTCGCGGCGCTGCGACGCCAGACGGTCCACCACCCACGACTCCACCGCGAAGTGGCGATCGCTGTCCGCCTCCGCGGCGCCGTCCAGATAGCGGGCCAGCGTCCGCGTCCGCTCGATCGTCGCCCCGTGCCAGTCCCTCGGCTCCGTCGCCGTCCCCAGGTTCGAGACCCGCAGCGTCGGACGGCCTGCAGCGCCGGTGGAAACGAAGCGCGCACCGTCGAGCGTGATCGGCAAAGGAGCGTACGTCTGGCCGCCGTAACGCACCGAGCCGCCGTCGACCGGACCCGTCGTGTACTGCTCCACGCTTCCGTCCTCGAGCGTCACCTTGAACAGGTCCACGATCGCACCGGCATCCGCTGCGCTGGCCAACGACCTGGGCGCCTGGACCGTGACCGTCACCCGATCGCCGGCGGAGGAGACGCCGTTGTTCGTGGCCACCAGCTCGAAAACGATCGCGCGGTTCGCGCCGCCAGCTTCGAGCGCCGGCGCCGTGAATGTCGGCCGCTGGGCCGTCGAGTCGTCCAGAGAACCGCCACTGCCGCTCACCCGCCGCCAGGCCCACGTCGTCGCGCCCTGCGCGTTCTGCACCGTCGCCGAACCGTCCAGCCGGACCGTGCCGCGGCTTCCCACCGTCTTGTCCGCGCCGGCGTCGGCCACCACCGTCGTCGGCGGAGGAGGCGCCGTCACCGTGATCGTGACGCGGTCGCCGGCCGAAGTCACGCCGTTGTTCGTGGCCTTGAGCTCGTAGACAATCGTCAGGTCGTCCGAGCCCGGCTGGAGTGTCGGTGCGTGGTACGTCGGCCTTTGCGGGTCCGTCTCGTTGAGCACGCCGCCTGACCCGCTCACACGGCGCCAGGCGTAGGTCGTCGCGCCCTCGCCGTTCGCTACCGTCGCCGAACCGTCCAGCCGGACCGTGCCGCCTGAGGCCACCGTCTTGTCCGACCCGGCGTCGGCTACGACCGTCGTCGGGGGCGGAGCCGTTGCCACAGCGGCGTCGCTGGCGACGGAGTAGCCGGAATTCCCGCCGCCGTTGCCGGCGCGAATCCTGTAGTAGTACGTTCCCGGCGGGCGATTGCGGTCGACGTAGCTCGAGCCGTCCACGTCGGAGGCGATGGTCGCCCACGCGCCGCTCGCCCCCGTCCGCCTCTGGATGTCGTACCCGCCGCTGTCTCTCGCCACCTCCGTCCACGAGACCGTGACGTCGTCGTAAACGACGTCCACGTCGGGCGCTGCGGGCGTGTCCGGGACAGCCTCCTCCGGCGTGAGCGTCAACGTGTTTGACGGCGGCCCCTGCTGCGCCGCCGATGTCGCCCGCACCTGGAAGTCGTAGGAGACACCATTCACCAGCGAGCCGTACGTCTGGACGCGATTGCTCCCCGCCGAGGCCCACGAACCCCAGCTCGACGATGACGTCCGCTTGTGCCGCCGCTGGTAGCCCGTGGCGCCCGTCACAGCCGTCCAGGTCAGCCTCGCGCTGGCGTCGCCCGACGTGCCGCTCAGTACCGGCGCCGCCAGCGCCGGCGCCGTCACCGTGATGGTGACCTGGTCGCCGGCCGACGAGACATCGTTGTTCGTGGCCACCAGCTCGAAGACGATCGGCCGGTCCGCAGCGCCTCGCGCGAGCGCCGGAGCCGTGAACGTCGGCCGCTGAGCCGTCGCGTCGTCCAGAGAGCCGCCGCTGCCGCTCACACGGCGCCAGGCGTAGGTCGTAGCGCCCTCGGCGTTCTGCACCGTCGCCGAACCGTCCAGCCGAACCGTGCCGCCCGACGCCACCGACTTGTCGGCGCCGGCGTTCGCCGTCACCGTCGTGCCGGTAACGCCGTCGTCGAGCGTGATCGTGAACGTGTGCGTGCCGGCGCCCGCGGCGATCACCAGCGCGATCACCGCGGAGCTCGAGCCATGAAGCCACAGATAGGGCGCGGAGTCGTCCCGGAACGAGCCCGGGTGGTTCGGGCCGAAAACGGTCGCGCTGTGCTCGCCCAACGCGAGCGTGATCGCCACCGCGCTTCTCTCCCAAGCCGCGGTCAGGTCCGCGTCGTCTGCTGTCTCCACTTCCCCGGTCGTGCTGGCGATCCTCAACAGCTCGAGAACCGCGGCACCGCCGCCCTGCACCAGGCCAGACGCCAAGTTGATCCGAAGCCCGTTGAACGTGATGATCCGGAGGCCGACGTCGACGGTGCCCTCAGCGGTGAACGTCTGGGACGTCATGGCGTGAAGTCCTCGATCAGTTCAGCCTCCATGTCTCGGTGCGTCGCGGACACCCACGACGGCCCCGAGAACCGCTCGCAGCGCCACTGGATGTCCGCCGTCTCCTCGGGCGGCCGGAACAGGAACGGCTCGTGGCCGCTCCGCGCCCTGATGAACGTCAGCAGGCTGTTAGCCTCCGCCACCGTGATCGCCCGCCACACGCACCGGTAGCGGCGCTTGTGGTTGTTGAGCCCGGCGGCCGCCACCTGCTCGTAACCGTCCCCGAACTGGGCCTTGCGCAGGTCGAAGTCCGTCACCATCCCGGAGCCCCGCGACAGCCCGACGTCGGGCAAACGAATCGTGGCCGGCATCTACGTCACCGTCGTGGTCGGGTTGGAGACGCCGCCAGGGCGCTGCTGTTCGCGCATGATGTCGAGCACCATCGGCTCGAGCTGACGGCGGGCTTCGTAGGCCGCGATCCGCCCGAACCCCTCCGGATCCTCGGTGCCCTCCGGCGCCTGCACCGTGATCGACAGTCCGCCGACGTCCACCACGAGCGTCGTGCCGCCGGCGCCCGTGTTGTCGACGCCCAGACGGCCACCCGCACCGCGACGCAGCGGCAGGATCGCCTCCGGGCCGGCCTCGCCGGCGAAGCCGCGGCGGCCGCCGCCGTAGCTGAAGTCCACACGGCGGTCGATGACGCCGCCGTAACGGAAGCCCTGAGGCTCGCGCGCCGACCGGATCGCCGCGATCTGGGCGGCGCCGATCGCCGCCACGATTCCGGCGAAGACCAGGTTGGCGGGAGGCGTGAACTCGCCCAAAGCCCGCGTGACGCCCGAGGCCGTGTTGACGATCGCGCTGCCGTAGGCCACCGCCCGACGCAGACGAAACAGCTTCCGGCTTCGGTCTCCCTCGCCGGAAGCGAACCTCGAGAGAGTGCTCTCGAGGTCGCCAACCACCGCGGCGTAGTCCTGGAGCGTCGCCTTCCGGGTCTCCGTCTCTTCGCCCCCCGGCAGATCCGGCAGGGGCCGCAGGCCCTGCACCGCCCGTGCGAGAATGCGCGACGACACCGCCGCTTGCAGCTCCATGACCTCTGTCAACTCCTCGCGCGCCAGCCTCTCCGCGACGAGGTCCGCCACGACGTCCGGCGCTACCTCGGCGTGCTCCTGGATCACCTCGAGGATCAGCTCCCGCTGCTCGCGCTCGCGTTCGATCTGTGCAAGCGCAACGGCGCCGCCGGCGGCGATCCGGTCGTTCTCGTTCCGCAGGCGCGCCAGCTCGGTTGCCGCCGCGGCAGCGGCAGCCGCACGGTCTCGATCAGCCGCGGCGGCCTTCGCCTGCTCCTCACGCTCCCGCCTCGTGATCTCCGCCAGGTCCTCGTCTCGCAGCTCGGCCGCCCGGGCCAGGCGCCGCGATGCCGCATCGCCGCTGAACTGCTCCTGGATGTCCTTCACGCGCTGCTGGTAGTCGAGCTCCACCCGCTCGCGCTCCGTGGCCAGCGCCCGATCGATGCTCAGTCGCCGACGCGCCAGCTGCTCCTGGGCCCTCTCGAAGGCCTCGCGATCCTCGTCGTTCAGCGTGGCGATGTAGCGCGAGATCGGGTCGACTGCCGCATCGGCGGCCCGGGCAACGTCAGCCAAAGCGCCGGCCACGTTGCCCGCCCGGTCCTGCAGCTCCTCGAGTTCCCGCTCCAGCGTGTCGACGTTCGCCTGCGCACGGGTGATCGCCTCGTCGTCGGCCTCCAGCCGGACGAAGCGCTCCCGGCCGAGCGGCGCGATCCGGCCGGCCTCCTCCCGCGCCAGCGCCCGGCGAGCCTCGGCCAGGCGGCTCTGCGCCCGGTCGATCTCCTCCTCCAGGTCCAGCCGCACGACGTCGCGCTGGGCCTCGGTCAGCTTCTCGAGCTCCTCGCGCGTGCGCCCGATCTCGTCGCCCCACCGGTTGAACGCCGGCGCCAGCGTCACGACGCTGTCCTCGAGATCGCGCTGTCCCCTCGTCAGCTCGTAGACCGCGTAGACCCCCAGAGCGATCAGGCCCACCGGGCCGAAGAGGACGTTGGAAGCTATCGCCAGGCCGCGCAGAGCCGTGCCGTACGCGACGGCAGCCCTGGCGCCGTGGCTTAGGCCCACCGTCAACACGGACGCCCGCGCATGGGCCGCCAGGGCCGTGCTGGAGAACGTCTGGTTGGCGAGCGCCGCCGCGAGCTGCCGCCGCGTGTACAGCACCAGCCCGACGGCGAGACGACCGCCGTAAAGCACGGCGAGAAGCTGCCCCACCGTCAGGATCCGCTCGAGCGACTTAGGGTCGACCCGGTCGATCGCGTCCGACACGCCTTCGATCCCGCGGGCGATGCTCTCGAAGTTGCCCGTGTCCTCCTCGAAGTCGGCGACCAGCAGCTGCACCGAGTTGCGGACCTGGACCAGCGCGCTGCCGATGCCGTGGGACACGTCCTGCCACTTCCGCTCCGTGTCGTCGGCGGACGCCAGGATCGCGTCGAGCAGGAGCTCCGACGACAGCACGCCCTGGGAAGCCAGGTCCCGGATGTTCGCCCGGGTCACCTCGAAGTCGATCTCGCCCCGGCGCCGCAGCTCCGCGAACCCGACGATCAGGCCCTGCTGGACGCCGAGCAGGTTCTCCATCACCGAGCGGAGCTCGTCGCCCTGCAGCCGGCCCGAGGCGAGGCCCTGGGCGAACTGGATCAGGCCCTGCGCGCCCTCCCGCGCGTTGCTGCCGCCGATCTTCAACTGCTTGTTCAGCAGGTCCGTGACCCGCAGCAGCTCCTCCTCGTCGCGGCCCAGGCTGTCGGCGGCCAGACTCAGACGACTGTAGAGCGCGGCGTTCGCCGACAGCTCCGTGCGCGTGTCCTGGGAGATGTCGACCAGGCGCTCGCGGACCCGCGCGGACTCCTCCTCGCTGTCCGACACCAGCCGCAACCGGTTCCCGAGCTCGACGTTTGCGTCCGACAGCTCCACCGTCTGCTGGATGCCGCGGCGGATCAGATCGCCGCCGGCGAACAGGCCCAGGTAACGTCCGAGCCGCCCGTGCGCCTCAAGCGCCGACCGGCCGACCTCCCGCGTGGCCCCCGCCGCCTGGCGCTGCCTGCGGCTGTAAGTCCGGGCCGCCGCGGCGCCACGCTCCTCCGAGCGCGTGAACCGGTCGAGCTCGCGGCGCGACAGGCGAACCTCGCCGCGAAGCCCCTTGCCGTCCGCCGTCAGCCGGATGCCGAGGCGCAGGTCGCGGTCAGGCATGTGCTAGCTTGCTCCCCGTGACCACGGCACAGCAGGACGTACCGCGCTGGGTGGCGTGGCTCGGCGGCGCGATCGGCGCCGCGCTGCCCGCCGGCCTTCTCTGGCTGCTGTATCTGGCGGTCGATTGGGTGGCCGAGACGCCTGGCGGCATGCTCCTCCTCGCCGCCACGGTGGCCCTCACCGTCCTGGCCGGGATGATCTGGGCTCTGGCCGGCCTGCTCGTCACACTCGCGGGTCGCTGACCGGCGGCGACGGGCTCGCTGCCCTGACCTGCTTGAGCACCTCCGCCTCCATCGTCCGCAGACCGTCGAAGACGCGGCGCCAGCGCAAACGGCGGCCACGTTTCTCGAGGCCCAAACCGTCCGCCGAGATCGCCCGGACCGCCGCCCGAGCGGCCAGGTAGTCGAGACCGGCTAAACGACCCGAAGGAGCGAAACGCCACTGCGTGTCCGACGCCAGAAAGGCCCTCACCGCGTCCCAGTTGCAGGCCAGCACGGCGCAATGCTCGTTCTCCTCCGGAAGCGATCCTTCGATCCGGATCCCTAGCGCTTCCGCCGCCTCTTCGACTTCGTCCCGCCCCGACGACCCGCGCCACCAGTGGCGGGCGACTGCCTCGAGATTTTTCCCGGCAGCACCAGCATGAAGCGGCGGTACTCGCGCTGGACCGACACGACGAAGTAGGGGATGCCCGCGAGCATCTCCAGCGTTTCGTCGCTGAACTCGAGCGGCGCGCCGTCGTGACCGCAGACGCTCTCGTCCCAGCCGCCGACGACCCCTTTCAGGTACTCGAGGTCGCCCTTCGTGATCAGGTCGGCCTCCTCCTCGGTCGACAGGAGACGAAACATCAGCCGGCAGGTCTGGGGCTCGAAGCCCTCCTGCGACGGCACGTCGATCGTGACGTCGAACGGATACAGCTTCTCCGGATCGGCGAGCCTGAACGTCACTGCCTGGCCCTCCACGCCGCGTTCGCGCGGTGCAGGTCCTGAATCTCCTCCCGGTTGCCGCCGTCGTACGGGACCGCCAGGCGCTCGAGCAGCAGGTCGACCGTGAGCCGGTCGTCGCCGCACAGCAGGTCGCCGACCGAGCGGCCGTACTTGTCCTCGTCGAGGATCAGCGCCGCGGGCTGCAAGCACTGCTCCAGCCAGTCGCCGGCGTATTGCTTCGCGGCCCGGCCGTGGGCCTTCAGGACCTCGCCGCCGCCCCGGGTCTCGGCCGTGTCCACGCCGGCCAGCCGGATGCTGACGGCACGGTCCAGCCCGAAGCCGAGACGCACCCTGGCGCGGATCGTGTCCCCGTCGACGGCCGAGGCTTCGTCCACCGGGTAGAGCCACGTCTCGCCGTCCGCCGAGCCGTACGTCTGGGCGAAGCCCGCGGCGGCGACCAGAACCAGCAGCAGAAACGTCCGAGCGATCCTCACGACCGGACCACCCGCAAGGCCGGGAAGTCCACGCGCAGGTCGTCGAACGCCTCCCCGCTCGTGCCGTAGCGCCGCGTCGAGATCGCGCAGACCTTGCCGTCCGCGCCGCGGAGCTCGTAGCCCCACTCGCCGTCCTTGCCGCGGTCGACCGCGCCCCTGGCGATCGTCAGGTCGCCGAACCAGCGGCGCCTCACCAGGCGAAACTCCAGACTGTGTCGCATCTACAGCACCTCCACCGTGATCTCGTCGTTTCCGGCCGCCGCGTTCGGCAGCGCGACGAACGGCAGGTTGATCTGCCGTACGCCGTCGGCCTCGCCGTAGGTCGGCTCGCCCAACTGGCACTTCGGACACTTGATCCGGACCTGACCGCCCGACTTCGAGCCGTCCGCCGGACCCGCCTTGCCCTGCACCACCTCGAGGGCGCCGGTCGTCCCGGCCAGCGCCGCCGCAAACGGGTTCCAGGTCGAGAGCGCGATCGCGTCCATGACGATCGTCCCCGACACCGCCCGATCGGTGATCACCACCGCGCTGTCGGCGCCGATGATCTCCCGGTGCAGCACCTCGATGCCCATGTCGATCTCGATCGACGAGACCCGAATGGCGTCCTCGCCGAAGAAACTGACCTCCGGCGTGTTGACGTTGCTCGCCGGCAGCGGAGGCTGCCAGGCAGAGTAGTTCGGTTCAATAGCCAATACGGAACCCGGCTCTGCCCAGCGGCCCAGAAACCGCCACTGCATCCGGGGAATCTCGCCCGAGGCGATCCGGAACACTACGTTCCCCTTCGCCCCGGCCAGCGTGTGCTGCTGGCCCGCGAGGTTGGCGCGGATCGTCAGCGACTTCTCGCTGCCTGAAATCGGCTTGTACGTGAGCAGGTTGTTCTGCGACGGCGCCTGGTCCCCGGTGGAGCCGATGTCGTACTTGCTGAACGTGCCGGTGTCGAAACCGACGCACTGGAGCAGCTTTCCCCACTCCGGCGCGATGATCGGGGCGCTGGAAACGTCCTTCAGGGCCGCGCCCGCGATCTCGGTCTGGAACTCCACCTGCTGGTGGGTGTTGATCGGGATCTGCGGCGAGTTGCCGTAGTACGGCTGCACCAGCTCACGGTCGGCCGTGCCGCCCGTGATCGGAGTCAGCGTCAGGTTCGACACCAGCACCGCGTCGACCGCGGCGGTCGCGATCGCGGTCCCCTCCGTCGTCTCCAGCTTCGCGAGGACCAGCGATCGCCGCGCACTCAGAATCGTCATCTCATGCCTCCGTGATCAGATAGCGGGTGGCGTAAACGTCCTGCCACCACTGGACGCCCTTCGGGTCGACGGCGATCGCCTGGCCCCGCCGGAACTCGACCTCCTCCGCGTGCAGCTCCTCGCCGCCGTCCGTGTACGTCGGCTGCCAGCCCACCAGGGCGGCGCGGACCGCGCGGCGCACCCGCGCCAGCTCCACCAGGCCCTGCTCCGGGCCGTGCAGGCTGGACACGCGCAGCAGCACCGAAACCTCGGTCGCCACGAACTGCCGCACGAGGCCGATCACCTCGCTCTCGCCGCCGGCGTCCGACAGCCAGCTCAGAAACGCCGCGTCCCCGGTCCGCTGGGCGACCTTTCGGGCGAGGTCCTCCGTCAGGGCACCGTAGACCCTGAGCTTCGTTTCCCGCTTGAGACGGTCGCGCCATGACGTGAGCTCCATCACCGCCCGACGAACCCGGACAGCGAACTGCGCGAGAAGGTCGCGGCCGGCGCCTCGAACAGGATCTCTCCGTCGACGTGATCGTCCTCGCCGTCACCGTCGATGTCTCCGGGCAGCTCGATGTCGCCCGCAGCAAGCGCCTTCAACTGGGACCTCACGTTCTGGCCCCGGAGATTCCATTCGTCGCCCTCGCCGCGGCCCAACAGACGCTCGAGCGCCAGATCGACCGTCCACACCGTCACCGGCGTCGGCGACTCCGAGCCGCGAGCCGGCTGCTCGTAGGACGGATACCGCCGCAGGAGGTAGCTGTCGACCAGCGCGCAGGCGTCGTCGAGCGCACGCTCCAAACGAGCGATCGCCCCGGCCATCGCCGTGCCGTCGGTCGGAGGCGTTTCGCTGTTGACCGCGGCCCGCAAGGCTGCTCCGTCGATCACCTCGTCGGCGTCGTCACCGACCAGCAGATCGTCCTTGCCGGCTGCTCCCGCCAACATCTCCCAGGACGCCTGAGCGGCCAGGTCGGCGATGACGGCGTAGCGCGCCATTGAAGGTGGACCTGCTCGACGCCGGCCTCAGTCGGGCAGCGTCTCGAGGTATTCCGTCATCAGGGCGATCACGGCCTCGCCAGCATCGCGAGTCGTACCGTGCAAACCACCCAGGCTGTCCGTTGCCGTTTGGGTCGCCTGCTGGGCCGTGGCGAGCTCACCCTCGAGCCGGTCCACCTCGGCCTGCGCATCCTCGACGTCGTCCTCACCGCGCTCGGCCGCCTGGACCGCCTTCGAGAACTCCGTGACCGCCTCGGCCAAGCGTACGCCGATCGGCTTCTCCTCCTCCGCGGGAGCGACGTCCTGCGGCTGAGCCGGCGGAGCAACCTGCTGCGGCGCCGGGTCCGAAACGGGATCGGGTGCGGGCTGCTGCTGGGCCGACGCCATCGCGACGAGACCGAGCAGCAGGGTGGCGAACAGGATCAGCTTGCGGGTCATCAGGAACTCCTCTTCGAGCGCGTCTTCGTCTTGCGGCGCGCCCTGGGCTTCGGTTTGGGTGGTGTGGGTTCCGGCTCGGGCTCCGGGGCAGGCGGAGGCTCGGTACCGGTTTCCGGCTCCGGCTCGACGACCTCGACGGCGCCGACCTCGACCAGGCTCTCGACCTGGTCCGCCGGCACCTCGATCACGTCACCGGGCTGATGCAGAGCGTCGTCCGTCACCTGCATCAGGCAACGGACCGTGACCATCTCCACCTTCTCCGGATCGGCCATCAGTCGACCGCCGTCAGCCAGAGGTAGCCGGCGTTATCCGTGATCGTCACCGGCGTGTCGTAGGTCTCCATCGGGTGGACCCAGCAGGTGTGATCGTTGTCGTACCAGGACTCCAGAGCTCGCGGGTAGCCCATGAGCCGCAGGCCCGCGCCCCAGGTCACCCGGTGCAGTACCGTGTCCGACTCCGCCGACAGCTCGGACCGGGCCAGGATCGCCACCTTGCCCCAGACCTCGTCGAAATCGTCGTCGTCCTCGGTCTGGACCTTGAGGGCCTGACACTGCGCCACGTGGTCGACGCCGAAGTAACGCGCCAGGCGCATCAGCTTGTCGGCGTCCGACATCGTCCGCTCGAGCCGCGGCATGTCGCCGTAGATCTCCTCCTTGATGTCCTCGCGGAGAAGCAGCTTGCGGCAGACCTCGTAACCGAGCACCAGGACGTTCGGCTCGCGGCCGCACTTGCGGCGGACCAGCGCCTTCGCGTCGGAAACGGCGACCTGCGGATCGGCGCCGGTCTTGTCCCACCGCGCGCCGCTGGCCAGCGACGTGCTGTGGCCGGACGCGAAGCTGTCCGTGTCCTGGGCGACCCGGGCGGCCTCGATCTCGATCTGCAGGCTGACCTGGTCCATCGTGAGCGTCATCTCGCGCTGCTGAAGAGCGATGCCCGCGCCAGGGATGTTGGCCGCCTGCTCGGCGTCCGACTGCGCGACCTCGCCCGCCATCGAACGACGCTCGAGAGACACGCTCTCGTCCGTCCAGCCGCGCCGGACGCGCTGGATCGCGCCAGTCTTCGCCCGGCGGATGTCGACCTCGACGAACCCCGACTTGCTGTGACGGATGTACTTGCCCTCGAGCAGGTTGACCGACGCGATCGGGAACAGGATCGGCCACACGTGCATGCTCGTGTCGGGCCGGTAGTCCTGGATGAGAGGCGTGAGGATCGGGTCGACGACCTGAGCCTGCCTGGAAGTCAGCGGAGCCATTACGACGTCTCCCCTCGTGAAAAGACCTTGACGCGGATCTTGTCGCCGTCGGCGGCCGCCGCCTCAAGGGCGATGCCGGCGGCGATCTGACCGCTCGTCCAGTGGATGGCCTTGCCCTCGTCGTCAGACATGACCTCGCGGCCCTTGCTGACGGCGGCCGCGACCTCGACCGTGGCGGTGCCGTCGGTCACAACCGCGACCGCCTCGTCCTCCTTCGCGGCGTAGTCCGTAACCCCGAAGGAGGCGTCGCCGTCGTTCGCCGGGTACTCCGCGTCGACGTTGACGAAACGGTGCTCCTTGACGTCCTCGCCGGCGAAGAGCGTCTCGCGGTGGATCGCGCGCGCCAGCGTGCTCATGACGCCGGCCCCGCGAGCTCGACCGCCGCCTGGACCTGCGCGTCGGCCAGACTGAGGTCCTTGTTCTCACGCATCAGCGCCTGAGCGCGGTCCGCGACCTTCTGGCGGGCCAGGATCGCTTCGCTCGGAGGCGCCGCGAGCGTCGGCGAGGAAACCTCGCCGGGCGCCCTGCCGGAGATCTCGCCCTGCGGCACGTTGACCGCCAGGCGGCCCAACAGGTCGCCGAGGTACTCGGCGCCGGACAGCGTGCGGTCCTCGCCGTCGTCGCCGGCCGCAGCCAACTCGACGGTGAACGGCTCGCCGTCGACCTCGACGTCGGCCAACGCGGCGAGCAACGCCGTCATCGGCTCCTCGTCGCGCGGCAGCAGGCGGCCGGCCTTGACCGCCGCCTTCACCGCGCCCGAAGCCTTCGACCGCTTACGCGCCAGCTTCAGCTCGTCGACCTCCTTCTGGAGAGCCTCCCGCGCCTCGCGCTCCGCGGCCAGCTGAGCCTTCAAGTCGTCCCCCTGCCGGCCGGCAGAGGTACCAGTGTCGGTCATCCTGGAGCCTCCAGTCTCGTCTGGTGGTTCGGCAACGCCGCGACCCGAGAGCACGTCCCGGGCAAGATTCAGGGCGCGAGACGCCAAAGCCAGCGCCCCGCCATTGCCATTGTTCTCGTCGTCATCGTCTGTTTCGTGCTTGCCGGCGGAAAGAGCCGCGAGCTCAACCTCACCAAAGATCACGTCGCCGGGCTCGTCGCCCGCGGCCAGCTCGACCGGATCGAGCCCGGACACCGCAGGCTGCCGGGCGCCCAGCATCCCGATGTGGGCCACGCCCCAGCCGCCGGCCTTGCGCAGCAGCTTCGCCGACACCTTGCGGTAGCGGCCCTCGCTGATCCACTCCCGCATCTGCTTCGTCAGGCGCGGCACCTCGGCCCAAAGGCCGCGGGCGTCCGCCGAGAGCGAAGCCGCCCAGCCGTGGGCCGGGTCCTCGGGATCGTCCTTGTGGCCCACGATCACCGGCGCCGAGTTGCGCTCGTAGCCGGCCGCCATCCGCTCCATGTCCTGCTGGGTCAGGTTCACCTCGCGGCCCTTCAGGTCGCGGAACTTCCCCGGACGGAGGATGTGGATGCGCGCCATTGCAGAGGAATCCTGCGACGGCGCCCGTGACAGGCGTTATCGGCGGAGCGTCACTCGATGTAGCCCATCGCCTTCAGCTGCCGGCGGGTTTCCTCGTCGAGTTCGGTCTCGACCGAGACCGCGTCGGCCTGTTCGATCCGCTGTCGGAGGTCGTGAAGCATCCCCGAAGCGATTGCGGGATGGTCCTCCGCCAGGTTGACCGCCTCGCCCTCCTTGCTCCTCCAGGAGAACAACTCGACCGTTTCGCGATCAGGGGTCCAGACCAGCTTCCAGCCCCGGTTCACGAGCGAGTACTCCGGCACCACCTCTCCCCGCCGCAGCATGCTCACCGAGAGGATCGGCCGCCCGGACGACAGCCCGCCCGCCGGCCGATCTCCCAACGCCGGCACGAGGCTCACGCCGTCGTCATCAAGCGCTTGGGCACCGCCAGCCAGCTCCACCAGAGTCGGTGCAAGATCGACTTGGGAAACGGGCACGCCGGAGCGCCGTCCCTTCGTCTGGCCCGGCAGGCGGATCAGCAGGGGGACGCGCATCACTTCCGCTTGCAGATCGATATGCCCGAAGCGACCGTGCTCCCCGAACGCCTCGCCGTGATCCGCCACGACGATGATCGCCGGATCGAGCCCGCGCTCCGTCAGTTCACGCCGGAAGTCGCCGAACTGCTGGTCGTTCCAAGCGACTTCCCCATCGTAGAGAGCCAGCAGGTCCTTCACCAGTTCGGAGTCGGCCGCTCTGGCCTTGCTTTCGCCCCACCTCAGGTCGTCCATGAACGACTCGGTGCCGACGTCCGGGTCGGCAACCTCGGCAGCGAACCGCTCCCGGAACGGCGCCGCGGGTTCATAGCCGTCGTGCGGCTCGACGGACAGGATCATGAGGAAGAAGGGCTGCCCCCTTCCGAGCTCGTCCAGCCAGGCCAGCGCCCTCTCGGCCATCGTTCCGGCGGTGACGCGGTTGCTGAACCAGAACTCGTCGAACCCCTGGGCGAACCCCAGCTCGCGCTTGACGTTGCCGTTCGCCGAGAAGCCGGCCGTCGCGTAGCCGAGCTCGCTCAGGCGCTCCGGCAAGGTGGTCCAGGTCTCGGCAAGACTGTGGTTCATGGAGTGCACGGCGTGCCGGGCGGGTCCGACCCCGGTCAGTATCGAGGCGACCGTGGGGCGAGTCCAACTCGACTGCGCGAACGCCGCGTCGAACACCGTCGACTCCGCAGCAAGAGCATCGTAGTGCGGAGATACCGGACGGTCGAAGCCGTAGACGCCAAGACGATCCTGGCGCAGCGTGTCGACGATCCACAGCACCATCGACGGCGGTTCCGGTGGCGCGCATCCCGTGACAGCAACCAAGCCCAACACGAGAGACCACCTGACGGCACTCCTTGTCGGCACCTCAGCCGCCCTCCCGACAACCGTTTTCGACTATCAGAAGCGCTTCAGCGTACTGGACCGTCTCCAGAATCGAAAGAGCCATGTCTCGCCTAGGCGCGCTGGCACTACGTTCAAGCTCACGGATGGCGGGGTCGCTACGGGCCACAACCTGCAGCACAGTGACGCAGTCCGGCCTTCCGCGCTCTCGAATCTGCGACGCCATCGCCCTGTTCGATTCCATCCAACGGGCAACTGCCGGCAAGTGACGAGCGCTCGGCCCATCCTTGTTCGTTCCCGAGCCATCAACGCACCCGGCAACCAAAGCCGTCAGGATGACGAAGGCGGTACACCACCACGCCGCCTTGCGAATGGACTGCAGCAGAAACTCGACCCGCTCGAACTGTTCCTCCTCCATCAGTCCTCCCGAGGCTCCGCCCTGACCGCTGCAGCGATCTGCCGGGCCAGCGCCAGGGCGGCTCGCTCCTTCTCGATCCCAACCCGCATGAGCGCCGCCGCGTAGTTGCTCCGTTCGTTCTTCGCGCTGTTCGCTCTGACGTGCCGCGCCACATCGGCGTTCTCAGGCTGGTCAAGGTAGACGGTGAGCACTCCGGCTTCCATGAGCTCCTTGTCCGATCGTCGGGACACCCGACACCTCCTGTCTTGCAACGTAGAGCGACCGTCGCCGACCAGGCGGCGGCCGCCAGTACTTCGGAGTCGTCGTCCTCGTCTTCGTCTTCGTCTTCCTCCTCGGCTTTCTGAAGCAGTGGGAGGTTTCGCTTCGGGACAGCTGCCAAGCCCTTGAACTCAAGCGCCTGGTCGACGAAGTGGGAGAACGTAAGGCAGTACGGACACTCGTGGAGGCCGAGGCTCAGCTTGTCCGGCGGCGGCTGCCCGTTTGGCGGCGAAGCCGAAGCAGCCTGCTCAAGGCTCCCTAGCGCGCCGATCAGCATCGCAGCACTGGACCTGACTCGGTGTATCTCGGCGACGATCACGGAGTTCTCGGGCAGGGAACTCCGTGATTCGGCCAGCGCGAAGACCCCGGCATCGCCGAGGCGGAAGTCGATGCCCAGGCTGGCGCAGATCCGGGAGGCTTTGTCTAGCGACGGCGCCTGAGGCTGCTTCTTGTCCAGTAGGCCGCGCATTTCCGAGTACTTGAGGCCGCACGACCGCGCGAATGCAGCATCCGATTCGGCCGCACTCGCGGCTCTCGCCTTTTGGACGAGTCGACTCAGAGCAGCTGAGGCCGGGCCGAGCAAGGTGCACCATTCTGCACTATTGCGCGATCGTGGACAAGTGGTGCATGATCGTGCATACTCGTGAGCATGATGGTGCAGACCGACCGATGGGTTCGAGACCTTGTCCAGCGCTACGCGGCGGGTCGCCGGATCTCCGAGTCCTACTCGTCCCGCTTGCTCACTGGCTCCGGGGACACGCTGGATCGCATGGCACGCGGCACGAGCCTCACCGGGCGCCGCGTCGAGCGCATCCTTCAGCGCGCCTCCGACCACTGGCCCCCCGACCTTGCCTGGCCCTCCGACATCCCGCGTCCGGCGCCGACTCCCGGCAGTCCCGCCGCCGAGGCGGCGTCCACGCCATCGGAGCAGGACGAGCGCCTGGCCGCGGCCCGCGAACTCGGCCCGTCCGGCCGGGTCCGCCGTCCCGCCGCTCTGCTCGAGGCGATCGGCCTGCCCGCCGAGGCCGCCCGCGCCACCTACGACGACGTGTGCAAGCGCTACCGCGACGACGGCCCGGCCGGCCCGACGGAGCCCCGGCGCACCGACCCGCCGTCCTGGACGGCCCGGATTCTCGATGCGCTGGTCGACGCCGGCGACGTCCGGTTCAAGGCCCGCCGCGATCGCCGGGAGCGGAACGCCGAGCTGGCGGGGCGGTTCGGGTTCGAGGGGGCTGCGTGACCGTCACGATCCTCACCGCCGACTGCCTGGACGTGCTGCCGACCCTGGAGCCGGACCTGTTTCACACGGTCGTCACCTCGCCGCCGTACTGGGGCCTGCGTGACTACGGAGTGCCGGACGGCGTTGGCCTCGAGCCCACGCTCGAGCAGCACATCGAGAACCTAGTTGCGGTCTTCCGGGAAGTCCGTCGAGTGCTGCGCCCGGACGGCACGCTCTGGCTCAACTACGGCGACGCCTACGCGAACGACGGCAAGTGGGGCGGCCGCACCGGAGGCAAGCACGCCGCCGCACTTCATGGTCGGACGGGCATCGGGCGTCGCAAGGTGAAGACCGGCCTCAAACCGAAGGACCTCATGCTGCTGCCCGCGCGTGTGGCGCTGGCGCTGCAGGCCGATGGCTGGTGGCTACGGTCGGAGATCGTCTGGGCGAAACCAAACCCGCGCCCAGAGAGCGTCCGCGACCGGCCATCGAACGCCCACGAGAAGGTCTTTCTGTTCGCCAGGAGCGAGCGCTACTTCTACGACGCAGCCGCGGTGCGCAGACCGTACACGTTCGAGGGTGCGCGTCACCGCACGAAGAAGCGTTACCCGGACCGCCGAGGGGTGCCTCCGCTCAGCTCGCCGGGCAACCTGAGCGACTGGAAGCCAGGCAACGGTGCGAACCTGCGGAACGTCTGGTCGATCGCGACCAGGCCGTTCCCGGGCAATCACTTCGCCACGTTCCCGACCGCCCTCGTGGAGCCGTGCATCAGGGCGGGCTCGCCTGCCGGAGGGCAGGTGCTCGACCCGTTCGGCGGTGTCGGCACGGTCGGCCTGGTCGCTCAAGCTCTCGGCCGCGACGCGACCCTGATCGAACTCAACGAGGACTACGCGGAGATGGCTCGGCAGCGTGTTGCGGAGGCCGCCTCGTGAGCCGCGGCCAGGTCCGCGGCGCCCACCGCGACAACCGCGCCGGCGCCATGCACCACGCCGCCCTCGAGAACTCCCCGCGCCTGCAGCGCGTCCACGACCTGCTGAAGGACGGCCAGGAGCGCTCGACGCTGGACATCGGCCTGAACGCCGCCGTGTGCGCCGTCTCCGCGATCGTCTCGGAGCTGCGCGCGAACGGCGCGGAGATCGACTGCCGCCGGGAGGAGACGCCGACCGGCCCCGTCTGGTTCTACCGGATGACGAAACCCGTGCAGCCGCAGCGCCGGCTGCCACTGACCAACTGAGGAGGAACGCGACCCCATGAACCCCTACCGACAATCCCCTGACTGGCCCGCGATCCAGCGCGAAATGCGCCGCGCGGACCGCCGCGCCCGCTTCGTGGGCTGGTGGCGCCGCTGGGGCGACGGCCTTCTGACCGGCGTGCTGCTCGGCCTGGCCTTCTGGATGATCGCCTCGAGCGATCCGGAGTCGCCGCACCCGCGCGGCGCCGTTCACGCGGAGGTGTCGAAGTGAAGCCGCTGCGCCGCCGGACCGCCGTCGGCATCGGCGTGATGCTGTCCCTGATCCTGATCGCGGTGTTCGAGATGCTCGAGCGCGCCGTCGTCAAGGTGCTCGGGCTGTGACTTCCCACGAGGTGATCGCGGCGCTTGCGCGCGACCTGGCGAACGCCCAGCGCCGCCTGAACGACTACGTGGAGCCGATCCGCCAGGAGCAGCGGGCGATGGTCCGCCGCCGGCGGCGCGGCATCGAGAACCGGATCGCCGAGGTCGCGGTGGCGCGGGACGCGCTGCATCAGGCGATCGACCAGAACCGGCCGCTGTTCAGGAAGCCCCGCACCCGCGCCCAGGAGGGCGTCAAGTACGGGCTCCGCAAGCAGCCCGGGAAGCTGGTCGGCGACGCCGACGCGATCGTCGCGGCGGTCCGCGAGAGGATGCCGGACAAGGCCACCGAGCTGCTCAAGACGACGACAGCGCCGGTGAAGGCCGCGCTGGCCAAGCTGCCGGGGAAGGAGCTGGCGTCGATCGGCGTGACGCTCGAGGACACCGGCGACAAGGTCACGATCACGATGGTCGACGCCGACGACCTCGAGGCGTTCGTGAAGCTGATGCTCGACGACCTGGGCGAGGAGGCGGCGTGAGCGCCCAGGCCCGCATCGACCAGCTGCTGGCGCACTGCGGCGACGATCCGAAGCGGCTCGAGTCCGAGCTGATCCACGCCAAGCTGAACCTGAACCGGGCGCGGACCAAGGAGTCCCGCTTGTACTGGAACCGGCTCTACAACGCCCTGTCGAACCGCATCGCGCGTCTCGAGCAGGAGGGCCGGGCGTGAGCAGGGTGCGCGCGGTCGGCCGCCGCATCCGCGCCGCCCGTCGCCGTGCCGGCCTGTCGCTGGCCGACGTCGGCGAGCTGGCGGCCAAGTTGGCCGGCGTCGACATCGACCTGGACGGCCTGCGCGCGATCGAGCAGGGCCGTGCCGAGCTACCGGACTCGAAGGTGCTCCAGGCCCTGGGCCGGGCGCTCGACATCGACCCGGACGAGCTGAGCGCCGGGAACCGGTACATCAACGAGACGTCGCAGGCGCTGCTGGAGGTGGTCGAGGCGCTGTCGGTCCTGCCCCTCGATCCCAAGTCGGTGACGGCGCTGGCGGAGAAACTCGGCGAGTCGCGGGACCAGGTTTACCGGGCGCTGGTCAACCTGGACGCCGCGGGCTGGGCGGAGCAGACGCCGGGCGGCGGGTGGCGGCTGGCGCCGCACGTGTCGCAGCTCTCGCGGCGTCTGGGTCTGGCGCTCGACGACGCTTACAGGAGGCATCTGACTTGAGCGACCTTGTGAAGGCGGACGGGGCGCTTCCGGCGCCGCAGGCGGCGCTGGACGCGGCCGCCGAGATCCGCACGCTGTGGGCCGCGGGCCAGGCGCTGGTGCGGCTCGGG
The DNA here is from genome assembly GCA_009836625.1 of Holophagales bacterium. GTDB lineage: Bacteria > Acidobacteriota > Thermoanaerobaculia > Multivoradales > Multivoraceae > Multivorans. The sequence continues at coordinate 430,891 of VXVC01000012.1, read as the reverse complement.
CAGGAGATCGAGGCGAAGGTGATGGAGGGCCTGTGGACGATCCGCCGCGAGGTGGGCGACGAGGGCTTCGACGACTTCGTCGGACGGCACACGCCGGTGGAGGCCGAGCAGGCGCGCCGGATGGTCGACGGCTGGGAGGTGGCCCGCAAAAACCGCGCGCTGCGCGAGCTGGCTCAGAGCCGGCCGACCGACGCCCTGCACCTGCTGGGCGAGGCGGTCGACGCGGGCGTGGATCTGTCCGACGCGACGGACCAGCAGGTGGCCGACATCATGGTGAAGCCGCCGCGGCGGCGGCACGGTGCGATCCGCGCGCTGATCGAGAGCGCGGAGACCGGCGAGACGCCGGCGACGCGCGAGAAGATCAGGGCGCTCGAGGAGGAGCGCGACGAGGCGCTCGAGCAGCTCAACTTCGAGCGCGTGACCCGCGGCCACCCGTCGTCGCGGGCGACGGAGCTGATCCGGTCGCTCGAGGAACTGGAGCGCCGGGCCGGCGACCTGGCGATGGACGCGGTGCTCTCGCTGCAGGGAGCGCCCGAGACGACGCGCGAGCGGGCGACGGCGCTGGCCGGCGCGCTGGCCGACTCGGCCGAGCGGATCGGCTCGCTGGCCTTCGGAGAAGGAGACGGTCAATGAGTTCACCCCCCCCCGATGATGACGTTCCAGGACCTCGTGGAAGCCGAACAGCACCTCCGGTCTGAGGCGGAGCGGATGCGCCGGCAGCTCGACCAGGCCGAGGAGCTCCTGCTCGACGTGCGCGTGAACCTCGAGCTGCTGGGCCTGATCCAGCCGGAGGACGATCCGCAGCCGAAGGCCGAGCCGGACCTGAGCGACCTGATCCTGGACGAGCAGCACCGCCAGGCGAAGAAGAAGCCCCAGCGCCGCCGCACCCACGCCCAGATCGCCGAGTGCAAGCAGGCGATTCTGGCCGAGATCGAGGCGGGGGCGAACGCCAAGCTGGCCGCCCGGCGCTGCAACGTCGCGTACTCGATGGTCCACAAGTGGAAGAAGACCGACCCGGAGTTCAAGGCCGGGTACGAGAGGGCCTGCAAGGCCAGGAGCGCCGCCTGAGACGATGCTCTCCGACGACGCCGTCCGCCTGATCCGGGAGACCCTCGCCGCCGCGCCTCGCGGCGAGCGCTCGCGGGTCGCCGAGGACCTGGCGCGGCGTTTCGGGTGCTCGCCGGCGACGGTGTGGCGCAAGGCCCGCGTCGGCGGTCCTCGGCGCCGTCGGGAGCCGCAGCGGCCGGAGTACCGGCAGTGGACGCGGGTGGCGGTCGCCATCGCGCACCGGTCCCCGAAGCCGGTGCCGCTCGACCTGGCGATCGAGGCGGGGATCGGGAGCGGCGCGCTGCCGCCCGAGGCCGCGATGATGCCGGTTGGCACGGCTCACCGGATCGCCCGCGAGGAGCTGGGTTTCCGACGTCGGAAGATGCACCGGCGCATGGGCGCCGAGTGGCCGATGCAGGCGGTCCAGGTCGACGCCTCGACGTCGGAGCGCCTGTACCCCGTGGAGCGCCGCGGCGACGACTGGCTGCTCCGGGTGTACGACCGCCCGTGGAAGGCGTCGGGCTACAAGAACAAGCCGCTCGGCCCGGAGCGCCAGCGCGTCCTCAACTACGCGCTGTGGGACATGTGCACGGGCCTGGTCGTGTCGCGCTACGTCGTCGCCCTGGGCGAGACGGCCGTCGACGCGATGGACGTCTTGTGCTGGGCGTTCGCCGGCGGCAGGCCGCCGATGGAGGGCGTGCCGGAGAACCTCTGGTCCGACCTCGGTCCGCTGGCCAAGTCGTCGGCGTCGGTCGACCTGCTGGGCCGGATCGGGATCGCGGTGGTGACCGGGAAGCCGTACCAGTCGTCGCGGATGGGCGGCGTGGAGCGGTCGCACCGGACGCGCTGGAGCCGCTTCGAGCGGGCGCTTCACCTGCGCGAGGAGAAGCACATCCTGCTGTCCGAGCTGAACGACCGCCTCGGCGAGTACGAGCGCCGCGAGAACGACAGCCGCCCCAGCCGGACGCTGGTGGCCAACCGCGTCGCGAGCCGGTCGGACGCCTTCCGGGCGCTGCTGCGCGGCCGGCCGGAGCCGATCAGGGCGCTGCCCGAGAACCCGATGGAGACGATGGCCCACGAGGTCCGGCGCAACGTCGACGTCGCCGGCATCGTCAAGTGGCTCGGCGAGCAGTGGGAGGTCGAGGCCGGCGCCGCCGCGGAGTTCGCGGGCCAGCGGGTGATCGCCCGCCGGCCGTCGACGGACGACGACCCGGACTCGATCGTGCTCGAAGCCGACGACGGCACGCGGGCGGCCGCGCACCGGTGGCGCCCGCCGCGGTACGGAGAGGTCCGCGGCCAGAAGCCGACTCCCCTCGAGGCTCTCGTGGTCGACGAGGTGGGAGTAGCCGGAGGTGTCGACGTCTTCCGGCCGCGGACGGCCCAGCCTAGCAACGTGATCGCCATGAAGGCGCCGGTGGCGGAGGCGGAGCCGCTCGAGAACCCGATGGCCGTCGACGCCTACGCCGATCTGGACAGCGCGATGCGCGCGCTGACCGCACTGTGCCCACCGCTTTCGCCTGGTCAGCGGGCGAAGGTGGCGGCCTACCTCGAGCGCGAGGGCCTGTCCCGTCGCGCCGTTCAGGAACTTGCCGGCCGGCTGACCCGGGCGGTTGGAGGAACCGGATGAGCATCAAGACACAGACCGAGAGAGGTGAAGTCGCCCTCTCGCTCGAGGAGCTTTACGCGATCATGCGCGCCGAGGGCAAGGTGGCCGACGAGGAGGAGTTCCTGGAACTCGTCGAGTCGGCCGTCGCCTACGGCCTGGTGGAGGTGCAGCAGGCGGAGGACCAGTCGTGAAAGTCCTCATGCGGAAGCGGGTCGGCCTGCCGGCCGATCCCTGGTCCCGCCTCCACCTCGAGACTGCGGACGACCGCCGGGTCGCCGGCACGGTCGCGGCCGCGGTCGAGGCGCGGCTGATGGTGTCCATCGTCGGCCCGCGCGGCGCCGGCAAGACGCACTCGGCGCGGATGGCGCTGAACACCGCGGGCGCGCGGGTGGTGGAGCCGCTGCGGCTCACCCGCGAGCGCCTGCACATGGGCGACATCGAGTGGGCGATCGTCCGGGGCCTCATGCCCGACGAGCGGCCGCGGAGGTCCGGCGAGGCGCGCAGCCACCAGGTCCGCCGCGTGCTCGGCCGCGCCCAGCAGAGCGCGCCCATCGTGCTCCTGATCGACGACGCCCACACGCTGCACCACCAGACGCTGCGAGCGCTGAAGCGGCTGCGCGAGCTGGACTGGCTCGGCGTGTCGCCGCTGCTCGGGATCGTCCTGCTGGGCCAGGCGGACAGGGTCGGCGCGATCCCGGAGGTGGGCCTGCGGTCCGATCGCGTGCGCCTGGCCGGCCTGACGGTCGACGAGGCGGCCGACGCGCTCGAGGACGTGCTGGGCACGCGGATCGCGCCGGGCGCCGTGAACCAGCTGCCGCACTCGGACCGCGCGCGCAACTGGCTCGACCTGATCGCCCTGGTCGACGACTGCCTGGCCGAGGCTTCGGCGCGCGGCGAGGACCGCATCGAGCCGGAGTGCGCCCACGCGGTGCTTCACCCCGGCAGCCAGCCCGCGCCGGACTTCGAGACGAAGCCCGCGGACGGGGCGATCGACGGCGTGCTGGACGGCCTGGACGAGGCGCCGGCGATCCGGCGCGCGGTGTGAAGAATCGGGGTAAGCGGTGAGTGCTCCTCAGAGGTCGGTCCCACTCATTCCTACCGACCAACCGCCGCAGCCGGCGGCTGCTGTTGACTCCGGCAGCGCTCCGGCGCCCGGCGGGCTCCAGGTTCCCGGCCGCGAACCACGGCGGCCTTCGATCGTCGCGCCTGACGGTGCGTGTGGGAACCGCCCGCCGGGCAGTCTTCTGCCGGAGAGCCGCGAGCTCGCGCGCTGGATGCGGCTGCTCGACTGGAACCCGAAGATCTCGGTCGTGTCGTTCGGGAGGCTGGACGGTGGCTGAGGCCGCCCGCAAGCGGCCGCGGCCGATCACGCGGCAGCAGCAGATCGCGATCCACACGTTGAAGGGACAGCGCGGCCTGGACGACGACGCCTACCGCGACCTGCTCGAGGGGGAGACGGGGCACCGGTCCTCGGTCCACCTGAACGTCCGCGAGGCGAACAGGGTGCTGCGCGCCCTCGGCATCGACCGGAAGCCCGGCAAGCGGGCCACGCCCGGACCGAAGAAGAAGCCGGAGCCGCTGCCGCCCGGCGTCGTGCGGATGGCGACCGCCGACCAGCTGCGGCTGATCGCTGAGCTGCGGTCCGAGATCGAGTGGCGGCACGAGGACGGGTACGAGCGCTGGCTCCGCAAGAACCTCGGCTTCGACCGGGTGACGGCGAGCCACCACGCGGTGCGGGTGATCAACGGGCTCATGGCGATGCGGAGGCGGCAGCGATGAACGTCGCCACCTACGTCATGGCCGTCGAGGATCACGTCGTCGGGCGAATCGTCCGCGGCATGATCCTCAGTCCGCGCGACCGGGAGCTCGCGCGCTCCTGGCACGAAGCCGGCATCCCCCTCCACTGCGTGCGGGAAGTGATCGACGAGGTGATGCAGCGCCGGGAGGACCACACTCCGGGCCGCGTCGGCGTCGAGCGGGTGGGCAGCCTGAGCTACTTCCGCTCCCCGGTCGAGAAGGCATGGCGCGACCGCCAGCATCTGCAGGTCGGAGCGTCGGCTCGGCCGGCGCCTGAGGAGAAGAAGCGGGCCGACGACGGAAACCGCCGGAAGTGGGCCAGTTGGTGCCGGGGCAACCCGGGCATCGGCGACCGGGTGTGGGCGGCTCTGACGCCGCGCCTGTTGCGCTGGACCAGGCCGGCCGGGCTGGACGAGGGCCGTTTGGTTGTCGAACTCGAGGACGGCGCGTCGTCCGAGGAGCTGGCGGCCGACCTGGCGATGCTCGAGAACTACGCGGCCGCGGTGGTGGTGGCGCGATGACGCCGGTGTCCCGGATGCTCGCCGCGATCTGGCGGGCCGTGAACGACACCGCCTGGGCCGTGGCGATGGACGACCCCTACGAGCGGGCCCTCCTGATCGCGACGGAGCTCACGGAGGCGATGGGCGGCGATCCGATGCCGACCGCGGAGGCGCTGCGGCGCGAGGTCGACCGTGCGAAGCGCGACCAGCTGATCCGGCGGCAGTTCCAGGACGGCCTCTCCTACGACCAGCTGGCGAAGCGTCACGGACTGAGCACGCGGCAGCTGCGGCGGATCGTCAAGGCCGGCGATGACGCGGACATCGCCACTCGGGTCCGTGACCGGGACTGAGAATCGGCAGCCATGAAGGATCGCCTCAGTGCGCACTTCACGCTGGCGGAGATGCTGGAGTCGCCCCGGGGCCGCGGCTTCCCGGAGATCTGGAAGCAGCAGTGCAACCCGCCGGAGACGGTGACGACGCACCTCGGGATTCTGTGCCACCAAGTGCTCGAGCCCCTGCGCGAGCGTCTCGGCTGGCCGATCCTGGTCAACAGCGGCTACCGCTGCGGAGCCCTGAACGAGCTGGTCGGCGGCAGCGCGACGTCGCAGCACGTGCGCGGCCAGGCGGCCGACATCCGGCTCAAGGCCGGCTTCCGGCGGTCGGAGGCGGGCCAGGAGGCCATCGCCTCGATCGTCCAGGAGTGGGACGGCCGCGACCTGCCCGGTCCGATTCTTGCCGGCGCCGGCGGGACGGTCCACGGCTCGCCGTCGCGCGACGGCTGGCTCTGGATGGCCGCGGCGCTGATGGCCGCCGACCTCGGCGTGCACCAGTTGATCCACGAGTACGGCAACCCGTTCGCGCCGAACTGGGTGCACATCGCCTGGCGTGACGAACCGCGCGGGCGCCTGACGGCGATCGGCCGCTGGACGGGCAGGAGCTACCGGCACTGGAACAGCCTCGGCCGGATGGCCGAAGCGATGAGGAGGGCGGCGTGACGGAACCCCTGGTGCAGATCGAGTTGTTCATCGCCGCCGCCGCGGCGATGGTGTCCGCGGTGGGCATCGTGTGGACCTGGATCACGAAGCGCGGCCAGATCAACAGGCACGACATCGACGACCTGGAGACGCGGGTGACCACGCTCGAGACGAAGATGGAGGCGCTGCCGACGCACCAGGACCTGACGGAGATTCAGGGCCGGATCACCCGGGTCGGCGACAAGGTGAGCCGCGAGGTGGGCGACGTCCGGTCCGAGGTCGGCGAGGTCAAGGGCGCGATCACGGCCGGCAACCGGGTCCTCGACAACATCCTCCAGGCGCTGCTTTCGGAGCGGAACCAGCAGTGACGCTGCGCGCCAACCTCAAGGCCCAGGTCGAGAAGGACCTGCGGCTCGCGGTGCTGCAGGTGCTCGAGGCCGGCGGCAACGAGGCGAACAGCCGCATCCTGCGCAGCTCGCTCGAGATGCTCGGCCACCGGCCGACGTCGGACCAGCAGCGCTCGGCGCTGGCCTGGCTCGAGGAGCAGGGCCTGATCCGGTCGACGCAGCTCGCCGAGTCGGTGTACCGGCTCCAGTTGACGGAGCGCGGCCTGGACGTCGCCGAGGGCCGTGCGAGCGTGCCGGGCGTGGCGAGGCCGGCTCCCGATGGCTGATCCGGGCTGGGGCGAGGGCCGCCGCACCCGCGGCCGCATGAGCCGGATCGACCGGCTCGAGCCGGAGCTCAAGCGCGAGCTGGACGGTCTGCTGCGGTCGGGCGTGCCGCAGACGGAGATCATCGAGCGCCTCCGCGCGCCGCTGGCTGCCGCCGGCGAGGCGCCGCTGTCGAAGGCCGGGTTGAACCGGTACTCGACGCGCATGGAGGCGGTGGGCGCCCGGGTGAAGGAGACGCGGGCGATCGCCGAGGCGTGGGTGGCCCGACTGGGCGACGAGCCGACTGGCGAGGTGGGTCAGCTGGCGATCGAGGTCCTGCGGTCGATCGCGTTCGACTACGCGATCAACGTCGCGGAGCGGAGCGGCGGCGACGACCCGGACGCGCCGCCGGCGCTGGACGCCAAGGGCATCGGCGAGCTGGCGCTGGCGATCCAGCGGATCGAGCGCGCCGGCGAGATCGGCCGCAAGACCGAGGCGATGCTGCAGGGTGCGCGGGAGGTCGTCGACGAAGGCCAGAAGGAGGGCGGGATCTCCGACGAGTTCGCGGACTTCCTCCGGGAGCGGCTGAAGGCATGAGGCGCAGCCTGCTGCCGTACCAGTCCGAGTGGATGGCCCTCGACGAGAAGCGGGTGCCGGTGGCCGCGTGGGACAAGTCGCGGCGGATCGGCGCGTCCTGGTCCGACGCCGCCTCCTCGGTGATTCACGCCTCGAAGCGCAGCGGCGGCCCGGTCTACTACCAGAGCTACTCCCAGGACATGACCGAGGAGTACATCAACGACGCGGCCGACTGGGCGAAGTACTACGAGCTGGAGGCGTCGGAGATCCGGTCGGAGACGGTGATCTCCGACGACGACCGGCAGGTGCTCAAGTTCCGGATCGACCTCGACTCCGGCTACTCGGTCGTGGCGCTGCCGTCGTCGCCCCGGGTGCTGCGCTCGCGCGGGCGGCCGGGCACGAAGTACGTCCTCGACGAGGCGGCGTTCGTCGACGACCTGGCGGCGGTGCAGAAGGCGGCGATGGCGATGGTGATGTGGGGCGGGATGGTCCGGTTCCTGTCGACCCAGAACGGCATCGAGAACCCCTGGAACGACTTTCTCGCCGACATCAAGGCCGGCAAGCGCAACGCCGTCCTGTTCAAGACGGACCTCGACGACGCGATCAACGCCGGCCTGGTCCGCAAGATCTGCGAGATGACCGGCCGCCAGTGGACGCCGGAGTACGAGCAGCAGTGGCGGGCCGAGGTGATCGAGTCCTACGGCGACGACGCCGACGAGGAGCTGTTCTGCATCCCGGCCCGGTCCGCCGGCGCCTACTTCAGCCGCGCCCAGGTCGAAGCCTGCATGAGCGACGACGCCCCGGTGATCCGGCTCAAGCCGCCGGCGTCGTGGGACAACACGGCCGAGGAGGTCCGCCGCGAGAAGACGGCGGAGTGGATCGCGGAGCAACTCGACCCGCTGCTCGACGCCCTGGTGCTTGAGCGCCTGCACGTCTTCGGCTTCGATTTCGCGCGCAGGATCGCGCTCAGCGTCGCGGCGCCGCTCGAGATCGGCCCCAACGTCCTGCGCTGCCCGTTCCTGATCGAGATGCACGTCGTGCCCCACGCCCAGCAGCTGCAGGTCCTGGACCACCTGGCCAGGCGCCTGCCGCGGTTCGGCGGCGCCGCGATGGACGCCACCGGCGCCGGCTCGGCCGTCGCCGAGATGATGGCGGACCGCTGGGGCTCCACGATCGAGCAGGTCGTGATCACCGAGCCGTGGTGGCGGGAGTGGATGCCGCGCTACCACGGCCGGGTCGAGGACGGCGAGATCGAGTTTCCGCGGTCCGCCGACGTCCTGTCCGACCACCGGGCGGTGAAGCTGGTCAACGGCACGCCGAAGCTGCCGGCCGGCCAGACGGCTCGCGGCGGTCGCCACGGCGACAGCGTCGTCGCGCTGGCGCTGGGTTGCCAGGCCGCGGCGCAGGCGGGCGGTCCGTTCGACTTCCGGACCGCCGGCCGTGCGGTCGGCGCCGGCGACTGGCGTGACGAGTTTGTCGGCGGTCCGCGGCGGCCCGGTGTGTCGACCGGGCTTCGCGGCTTCGCCGGCTCCGCCGATCTGAGGGGCTTCGTCTGATGGCCGCCCGGACGCCACGAGGCGACGTCGCCCGCGTCACCGGCACCCGCGACGTCACCCGCGGATGGGTCGACGGCCTCTGGTACCTGCAGCCGCAGGACGGCGTGCTCACCAGCCGCGGCGGCGGCGACTACGAGCTCTACGAGGAGCTGCTGCGCGACGACCGGGTCAAGTCGTCCTTCCAGCAGCGGTTCTCGGCGCTGATCGACCGCGAGATCGAGGTGCTGCCCGGACGTCGGCCAGGCCAGAAGCGTGCGGATGGCTCGAATGTGCCGGCAGACGACCAGGCCGCCGCCGATCACCTCGAGGACGTGCTCCATTCCCTGGACTGGGACACGCTGACCGAGCAGATGCTCTACGGCGTCCACTACGGCTACTCGGTCGCCGAGGTGATCTGGGGCCGCGACGGCCAGTACGTCGTGCCGGAGAAGATCCTGCCGCGCAACCGGCGCCGGTTCCGGTGGCGGGTCTCCAAGACCATGCGGCGCCGCTACGAGCTGCTCCTGATCACCCAGGAGCAGCCGCAGGGCGAGATGATGCCGGACCGGAAGTTCTGGACGTTCCGGACCGGCGCCGACAACGCCGACGAGCCCTACGGCCGCGGCCTCGCCCACCAGCTCTACTGGCCCGTCTTCCTCAAGCGCAACCAGGCGCAGTTCTGGCTGATCGCGCTCGAGAAGTTCGGCATGCCGATCGCCGTCGGCAAGCACCTGCCCGGTGCGTCGGAGCAGGACAAGGCGAAGCTCCTCGAAGCGTGCCTGGCGCTGCGGACCGAGACCGGCGTCGTCATCCCGGACGGCAACCTGATCGAGCTGCTCGAGCGCAAGGCCACCGGCACGATGAGCTACGAGGAGTTCTACGCGCGGATGGACCGCGCGATCGCCGAGGTCATCCTGTCTGAGACCATGACGCTCGAGGACGGCTCCTCGCTGTCGCAGGCGCAGGTCCACCACGAGGTCAAGAAGGAGGTCATCGGCGCCGACGCCTGGGTGATCAGCGAGTCGTTCACGCGGACGGTCGCCACCTGGCTCACCGAGTGGAACTTCCCCGGTGCCGCGGTCCCGCGCGTGAACCGCGTGATGGAGGACCCGCCCGACCTCGAGGCGCTGGCCAAGCGCGACAAGCTGATCGTGGAGTTCACCGGGCGGCGGCTCACCGAGGAGTACGTCAAGGAGACCTACGGCGTGGAGCTCGGCGAGGAGACGATGCCCCAGATGATGCCGCAGGGCGGCCCTGGCGGCCGTTTCGGCGGGGAGGACGAAGGGGACGAGGCGAACATGGCCGGCTGGCAGAACCGCGCCCTGTCGCGCCCTGGTGCGCCCAGGGCGGCCGTTCTGGCGGAAGGCCGGCCACGTCCCGACCAGATCGAGCAGGTGCTGGCCGCCGTCGACGACGGCGCGTGGGACCTGCTCGCCGAGGACCTCATCCGGCCCGTGCTCGACCTGGCGCAGAGCGACCCGGCCGGGATGATCCGCGACCTTGCCGCCGTCTACCCCGGCATGGAGACGCGCCAGCTCACCGAGCGCCTGGCGCGGCTGCTGTTCGCGGCCGACGCCCTGGGCCGCCTCGAGATTCAGGAGAAGGAGCCATGACCGCCACCTGTCCACGCTGCGGCCGCACCCACGACGGCGCCGGGTTCTGCTCGACCGTGTGCGAGCAGATGGCCGCGGCGTACACCGAGACCCCGACGCACTACAGCTCCCGGTCCGGCGACCGCTGTTTGGGGGACCGGGCCGTCGTACGGCGAAAGCGCATGCTTCTCGACAACGGCCCGACGCCGACCAGGTCGCACTGAAACGGAGGAAGACGATGAAGCCCGAGGAGATCCGAGAGACGTTCCGCTATCACTCGCCGGGACCGGAAGCGGTCAGGACGCACGAGCGCATCCGCGCCAGGATGACGGACACCGCCGTCGACGTCGCCGGCATGATCCCGCCCAGCCGGGAGCGGTCGACGTTCATCACCCTGATGCAGCAGGCCCAGATGATGGCCAACGCCGCCGTCGCGATCCACGGCCTGCCGGCAAGAGCCGGCGAGGCTCAGCCGGCAGCCGACAAGAGCCCGCTGCCGGCGTTCGCGGGCCCGGATGCGGAAACCGCCGAGCGCCCGAACGCGGCGGCGCCAGGTCGGCGCGTCGTTCACGTGCCCGGGCGGGTCCACAAGGCCACCGGGCAGCAGCCGGACTTCCGGCGTCAGTTCCGGTGGCCGCGCCACGAGCGGACCGCCGAGCTCTCGGTCACGGTGATCCCCGCCGAGATCAACCCGGACGGCGCCCAGCTGCTCTGGTGGTGCATGCCGAAGCACCGGAACCTCTTGGCGCTGGCCCTGGTCCGCCGCGGGAAGCTGATCCTGCGGACCGACTGCGGAGTCCCTCACGGCGAGAAGCAGAAGTTCGAGCGGTCCTGCCGGCTCCGGCCGGGCGGCGCGTACCGCGTCCACTGCCGGTACGAGGCGCGCAAGGGCGGCCGGTTGCGGTTCAGCCTGGTCGACGGCGCCGGCATCGACGTCCAGATCGACGCCCCGGTCAACGTCGGGGACTGGCCGCGGCTTCCGATGGTGCTGGGCCTCGGCTATCCGCGCTTCGACGACCCGGAGGTGCAGCGGCACCATCCGCTCCAGCCCGGCTGGGAGTGGCGCGATCTGGAGATCGCCCCGGCCTGATGCGCAACCTGGTTCTTTGCCTCGACGGCACCTGGAACCGCGCGGACGCTGCGCACCCCACGAACGTCGTCAGGACGTACCGGGCCGCCGCCGCCACCGCCGCCACTGCAGGCGAGCGCCAGCTCGTCTACTACGACGCCGGCGTCGGCACCGGGCGCTGGGACCGGGTGCGCGGCGGCGTCTTCGGCGTCGGCCTGGCCGAGAACGTCGACCAGGCGTACCGCTGGCTGGCGCAGCACTACCGCCCGGGCGACCGCATCTTCCTGTTCGGCTACAGCCGCGGCGCCTACACCGCCCGCAGCGTCGCCGGGATGCTCGGCGGCGTCGGCCTGCCGCCGGAGCCGGATCCGGAGTGGACCGAGAGCAGGATCAGGGCTTACCGCAGCCAGTACTGCGGCGGCAGCTCCCCCGTGCCGGTCCACTTCCTCGGCGTCTGGGACACGGTGGGTTCTCTGGGCGTGCCGATCGACGGCCTGCGCTGGGTCGGAGCCCGGCGCCACCGCTGGCACGACGTCACCCTCGGCCCTCACATCCGGACCGCCTGCCACCTGGTGGCGATCGACGAGAAGCGGCGGCCGTTCGCGCCCTCGCTGTGGACGGCGCAGCCGACCGACGACCAGCAGGTCGAGCAGGTCTGGTTCCCCGGCGTGCACAGTGACGTCGGCGGAGGCGGAGCGGACAACGGCCTGTCGGACCACGCGCTGGCCTTCATGTGGCGCCGCGCGCTGGCCGCGGGTCTCCGGTTCGCCGGCGGCCTGAGCACGCGGCGCTGGAGCGAGTGCCGACCCGGCAACTCGATGACGGCGGCTTATCGGCTTCTCGGGCCGTACCACCGGCCGATCGGCACGGGCGTGCCGGGCGAGTCGATCCACGAGGCGGCCGTCGAGCTGGCGCAGTGCTCGCCCAGCTATCGCAGCAGCCCGTCGGGGCGGGCCATTTTGGCGGCGATCGCGGACGGCGTGGAGGTCGCGGCATGACGGCTCGAATCACCGGCAGACGACGTGGCGCGCCGCGCCGAGCGCGGAATCACGCACGAAAGCCGACGATGCGCGGCCTGAAGTGGCCGGGCGGCAAGTCTCCCCTCCGTCTGGGCCGCTGGGTGGCCTCTCTCCTGCCGAACCCCGCCGCCGGGCGGCAGACCTACATCGAGCCCTACGCCGGAATGCTCGGCGTGCTCCTGAGCCGACCGCCGGCGTTCCTGGAGATGGTGAACGACAGCGACCAGCGGGTCGTCAACTGGTGGAAGGTCGTGCGGGATCACCACGACGAGCTGAAGCGGCTTCTGCGGCGTCAGCCCTACAGCAGCAAGGTGCTCCACGACGAGGCCCTGCACGACGCCGAGCACCACCGCGATCCGATCCGCCGCGCACTGGCGCTGACCGTGGTCATGACCAACACCAACGCACCCGGAAAGGCGTGGCGAGGTTCGTACGTCGTCCGGTCGCCTCGAATCGGCGACGACGTTTTCGACGCCTTAGCTGACAGGCTTCGCATGGTGCAGCTCTACTGCGGCGACGCGGTGGCCCTGCTCGAACGGGCGGAGCGCGTCGCCCAGGCGGTGATCTTCGTCGACCCGCCGTACCCCAGCACGAGCCGGCACACGCGGCCCTACGCCGAGAACGATGTCGACGTGCCGCGGCTGGCCGCAACGCTCCGGCGCCAGAAGGGCCGGGTGGCGCTCAGCGGCTACAACACGGACCCGTGGGGCGATCACCTGCCCGGCTGGCGTCGGGAGCAGAAGCCGACCCGGGCAATGCTGGGCGGCGGCTCCGGCGGCATCCGCACTGCCTGCCTGTGGATGAACTACGGCCTCGACGGCCAGAGGCTTTGATCCGTGATGACGTCCGACGCTGCGCTTCTGAAGCCGCCGTTTAGCTACTTCGGCGGCAAGACTCGACTGGCCAAGTGGATCTCCTCGTTGCTGCCTTTGGGAAGCCACTACGTCGAGCCATTTGCAGGAATGGCGTCGGTCCTCCTTGCCCGTGACCGGGCCCGACTTGAGTCGATTTCCGACACGGACGCTGATCTGGTCAACTGGTGGTTGTCCGCGCAGCGCGAAGCCGAGCGGCTGGCGCTGGCAGCAAGTGCCGACTTTCCGCCTCGATCGGCCAAGCTTCTTCGAGACATGGTCGCCTGGCTCGGACAGGCGGCACCGCCATCGTGGCCGGACCACGACGCCAAACGAGCGATCGTTTGGATGCAGGCGCGTATGCTCGCCCGCGACGCCCTGCATCCGTCGGCTGCACCATCTTTGTCCAAGCGCTACGGTCGATCCGGGGCTGTGTCCCTCAAGACCAGCGCGAAAAGGATCTGCGCGATCGCGGACCGCATCCGTAGCGTCCAGATCCTGACGGACCCCGCCGAAGTGCTTCTGCGGCGATGCGGTGCGACCGCGACGTCGGTTCTCTACCTGGACCCACCGTACCGAGGACACGAGAAGGACTACATCGGCACCTTCGACCGAACAAGACTTCTTGAAGGACTGCTTGCAGCTCGTAGCGTCGTAGGGATCAGCGGTTACCCCAACGACTGGCCGGAACTCGATGAAGCTGGCTGGCTGCGCGACGAGCACGCCGCGCACACCCAGCCCCGGCACGGCGGCAAGGCGACTCCGCGCACCGAGGTTCTCTGGCGGAATCGGGCGGAGGTCTGAATGCCCGACGTCGCGGACTTCCGGGTCGCGGCCGACCTGCCTCCGCGCCGGGCAATCGAGTACCTCGAGGCGAAGGGCTACCTGATCTCCTGGGACTGGCGGGAGGTCGAGCAGCGGCTGCACGCGGTGGCGTTCACCGTGGCCAAGGCGACGGAGGCCTCGGTACTCGAGACGATCCGCGGCGCCGTCGACCGCGCCCTGACGGAAGGCTGGACGGAGCGGCAGTTCCGGCAGGAGCTCGAGCCGGCGCTCCGGAGAGCCGGCTGGTGGGGCAAGCAGACGCGGATCGCGCCCGACGGCAGCCAGCAGGTGGTCCAGCTCGGCAGCGCCAGGCGGCTGCGGACGATCTACCGGACCAACATGCGCACCGCCCGCGCGGCGGCCCGGTTCCAGAGCCAGTCGGCCAACCTGGCCGCGCGGCCCTACTGGATGTACGTCGGCATCGAGGACAGCCGCATCAGGCCGAGCCACCTGGCGCTGTCAGGGCGCGTGTTTCGCGCGGACGATCCGATCTGGCGCTACATCTACCCCCCGAACGGCTGGGGCTGCCGCTGCCGCGTCAGGGCGCTCACGGAGGCCCAGGTGCGCATGATGGGACTGCAGGTCTACAGCTCCGCCGGCCGGCTGCGCGAGGTCGACCAGCTCGTCGACGAGCGGACCGGCTTGTACCGGCCCGGCATCGAGTACGTCTTCGAGGACCCGCCGCACGGAGCGCAGATGGTGTTCCGGCCGGACCCGGGCTGGAGCGAGGCCCCCGTCGCCGGCGCCGCCGCGGCCGACCTGCTGGCCCAGGTGCGGGCCAGGAACCCGCAGCTGTTCGCGCGGATCGGAGGCCGATGAACCCCTACCTGCTCCCCGCGACCGACGCTTTCGGCAAGCCGCGCCGCTACGTCCTGAACGTCAGCGGCGGCCGCACCAGCGGCTTCCTGCTCCGCCAGGTCCTGGACGCCAACGACGGACGGCTGCCTCCGCACGTCGTTCCGGTCTTCGCCAACACGGGCAAGGAGCGCGAGGAGACGCTCGTGTTCCTGAATCGCATGGACCGGGAGTGGAACGTCGGTCTGCGCTGGCTCGAGTACCGCCACCGGCCGTGGGCCGCGGGCGGAGCCAAGGACCCGAAGCACGTCCACGGCGTCGTCGACTTCGCCACGGCCGCCCGGAAGGGCGAGCCCTTCGAGGCGATGATCCGGGCCAAGAAGATGCTGCCGCACGTGGTCGCCCGGATGTGCACCGACCAACTCAAGGTGAGCACGATTCAGCGGTACGTCGTGCGCTCGCTGGGCTGGCCGCGCAAGGGGTGGACGAGCGTGCTGGGCATCCGGGCCGACGAGCCCCGGCGGATTCGGGCGGCCCTGATGGAGAACTGCACGGTGACCTACCCGCTGGCGCTCGCCGGCGTGACGCTGGAGGACGTCGACCGCTACTGGCGTCAGGCGCCTTTCGACCTCGGCATCCGGAGCGACCAGGGAAACTGCGACCTCTGCTTCCTCAAGGGCAAAGGGAAACTGCTGGCGCTGATCGCGGAGGAGCCGGAACTGGCGGACTGGTGGATCAAGCAGGAGGAGTATCGAGACGCTCACGGCCGCGACCTTCGCAAGGCCGAGATCGCCTGGTTCAGGAAGCGGGAGAGCTACCGGGAGCTGCGGCGCCTGGCCCTGAGCCAGTCGCGCCTCGCCTTTGCGGACGGCCCCGACGACGCCGGGGCCTCTTGCTTCTGCGGGGACGGCTGATGACGACGATCGACATCCAGTTCAATGAAGCAGAGCACCGCCGGGTGATCGCCAGCCTGAACCAGTTGATCCGGGACGGCGAGGACCTGTCGCCGGCGATGCTCGAGGTCTCCGAGCTGCTCGCCGACATCGCCGCCGAGGCCTTCGACCGGGAAACGTCGCCGGACGGCGTGCCCTGGAAGGCACTGCAGGCGGCGACGCTGCGCGCGAAGCGCCGGCTGGGCTACTCCGAGAAGATCCTGTTGCGCGAGGGCGACCTGAGCGGCTCGATCCTGTCGGACCACGACCGGACGTCGGCCGTGGCCGGCACCAATCTCATCTACGCGGCCACCCACCAGCTCGGTCGGACCGAAGCGGGCATCCCGGCGCGGCCGTTCCTCGGCATCGGCCCGGGCAACGCCGAGGAGATCGTGGACATCGTGGCCCGTCATCTCGCCGAGGGCTGGGGCGTCGGTGTAGGATGACCGGAGAAGTGGCCCGCGCCGCGATGACACCGCGACGCCGGCCGACTTCGAAACCTAAGCGGGAGGCTCCGATGCCATGAAGACGGCGAGTCTACAAAGCCTCCGGCGTTCCGTGCCGGGGCGTCTTTGACCCGGCTTCCGGTCCTGGCGCTGCTCAAGTGGTGGCTGCGGATGGTGCTGCTCGTGCCGGTGGTCGTGGCGCTGTCCTGCCTGCGGATGGCGGCGGACCGGTTTCGGCGTTTCTGACGCGACTCGACTGGATCGTGTCCCGCCTCTGTGGTGAGGATTGCGGTCGGTCATGGCCACCGCTTCCCACGCCGTAGACGAGGCGCCGACGGCGCTCACGGGCCTCGCCAACGGCACCCGCTACGCGATCCAGAACGTGGGCAACCGGAACGTCCAGATCGCGGAGGCCGCGTCTGCGCCCGACGCCGGCGACCACGCGCTGTTCCTGGAACCGGGAGAGCACTGGAACCGCGACCTGCTGCCGGAGGCCGGTCTGGGCATCTGGGTCTGGTGCCTCAACGGCGAGTCGGTGGTGGTCACCAGCGAGGCGGAGTAGATGCCGTTTCCGCTACGGGGCGGCGCCGCGGCGTCCAGCGGCAACGGCGGCGACAGCGGCGACAGCAACTCGGACTATGTGCTGCCGCAGGCCACCGAAGGCGCGCTCGGCGGCGTCCGGGGCGCGACGCAGGCGCAGGCTGGTGCGACGGGCGCGACCATTCTCGGCTGGAGCGCCGCCCGCATCCGACAGTTGATCGTCGCGGCCCTGCCCACGGTGTCCGCATCCGACGCGGCCGCCGGCTCGTCCGCCGCGCGCCGCGTGTGGACCGCGCAGCGTGTCCGGTCGGCGATCCGGGCCGTGTTCACGACCTCGATCGAGACATTGATCAGGGGCGCTCTCCAGCGGAGTGGCGGCACCCTGACGGGCGCTCTCACCCTGAGCGGAGCGCCGTCCGCCGACCTGGAGGCGGCGACGAAAAAGTACGTGGACGACAACGCGGGCTTGCCGCTGACCGGCGGCACCCTGACGGGCGCTCTCACCCTGAGCGGAGCGCCGTCCGCCGACCTGCACGCCGCCACGAAGAAGTACGTGGACGACAACGCAGGCGGGGACGGCACCGCAACCGGCACTATCGAGGCCCGCGTCGAGCGCGTGAACTTCGACGACCTCGCCAACGGCCAAACCGAAGTAGAGCTGACCCCGAACGCTCTCTCCGTCGTCAACGGCGCTGGGGGCAACGAGTTCCTGTCCAACATCTCGGGCAACGACTTCACGCTCGGGGCCGGTGTCTACCTCGTCAACATCCACGCGGTCTTCACCTTCGCCAACACGCAGAGCAGCGCATGGTTCGAGCTACGGCGGGCCTCCGACAATGCGGCACTGGACCAGTCCAACCCGATCTACGCCCGGTTTACAGACGCAACGCCCTGGTCGGGCCGCATGCTGGTCATCCTGGCGGCCGATACCGCCGTCAACTTGTTCGCTCACCGGTCGTCCAATTCGGCAATGACCGCATTCCACGCGGAGATCGTCAAGCTGAGCTCAGGAGGAGCCGTGCACAGCGCCCACAATCGCTATGTCGGATGGGCGGCCCAGCAGACGCCGATGTCCTCCGAGATCACGGCCGGCGACACGTTCACGACCGACGTGCTGACGATCCCGGCCGAGGCGGATGACGGTGACGGCTGGCTGTGGTTCGCCGTTCCCGATTCCGCCGGGGCGCCGTCGGCCGCGTACTTCGACGGCAACACGCACGACATCCTGGGCGGCTTCACCCGGCTGGCGTCCGGGACGTTCGCCGGGCACATCGTCTACGCCTCGAACGTCGAGCAGGACCCGGCGATTCTCGGGACGGGCAGCCGGACGATCACCCTGGAGTACGACTGATGCCCATCGACTTCCCCGACAAGCTGCGGTCGACGCGGCGCGACCACAAGCTCGTCGACGCGGCTGCCATCGACGGGCTGACCCAGTTGGCGCAGCGAACCGGCTTCCGCTTGGTCGCCGATCTCCAGCTTGCCGGGGGAACGCAGCAGGTCGTCTCGGACTACGCCATCGTCGACGGAGACCTGCTGCGCGAGGTGGTGTTCGAGGCGGTCGGCCATCCCGACACCGCGTGGACGTTCGAGGATCACGACGGCCTCTACGCCCGCACGAGCTCGAACAAGGGTGCCTTTCACTCCGGCGCGGTCAACTACTGGCGGGACTCCTCGGATCAACTGGTCGTTCGCGCCATCAGCACGGCGCAGCGCGTCAGGGTTTGGGAGTTCACGCAGCGTGAAGTCCTGGCCGACTTCGTTGAGCGGTACGGACCGTTCACGTCCGAGCTGCGGGCCAAGCTCAACGGTATCGAGGAGGGAGCCACGGCGGGCGGCGATGGCGCCGATCCTCTGATCGAGAACGTCTTCGACGGCACGACCGGCTCCGGCAGAGGCGAGGCGCAGGTCAGCGAGGTCGCGGTCGAGAACAGCGCCAACGTGCTCTACCTGATCCGGGTGCGGGCGACGACCGAGTACGTCACCGGTGCCGCGCTCTATCAGCAGCGCAGTGGCAGTCCGTTGGAGGTCGGCATCGCCAACTTCTACTCGAAGGGCGGCACGGACGCCGGCAAGCTCTACCGCACCCTGGACGAGGCGACGGACGACGCCCTGGAGATCTGGAAGGTCAACGATCTGGCGGCCATCCGCACCGCCATCGCTGCCGGCGGGAAGACGGACGAACAGATCGGCGACGCCGCGTTCAAGCATCCTCCGACGCTCAACAACTCGCAGCGGATCGCCGTGCGCAACGCGATTGACGCGGCCCGCGGCATCGAGGGCGAGGTGTTCGCCGATGACTCGCTCCGTTGGGTGGTGCTGGCCGAGACGCAAGACTTGAACGGCGTCGCGACGAATGCGATTCGCTTCACCGCATCGGCGGAGGGTTCGGCACTTGGGATGGTCGCGGCGAGCGATGACCAGTCGATTACGATTCCGGCTGCGTTGCCGGATGGCGCCATCGGCTGGCACGTGACGCTGCTCAACGGCTCCGACATCCTCGCCAACACGCCAATCCTGGACGGGCTCGGCACCTACCTGGTGCGCTCCGCCGATGGCGGAACCGACCGCGGGCTGAGTGTCGCGCTCGAAGACCAGAGCGGCCTGCAATTCCGAGTGCAGGGGCGCGTCAACGCACTCACGTCCGGCGACAAGCTGCAAATCCGGGTCGCTTACTTTGATGCGGCCGTCGACACCCCCGCCATTGCCGAACAATACCGGGGGACCCTCGGCAGTGTCGCCACTGAGGTCGAGCTTTCCGGCGTCACCGTCATCAACGACGCAAACGTGATCTACGTCGTCAGGGTAGGAGACGACGTGCTGCACATTCCCGGCGACGACCTGTACGGCACCGTGGCCGGACAGCCCTGGGTCCTCGGGCCAGTCAACTTCTACAGCAAGGGCGACGGCAAGCTCTACCAGGACATCTTCACCGCATGGGACGCCAGCACGGTGCTGACCGTGTGGCAACTCGTGGACGTGCAGGGCCTGAAGCAAATCCTTGACGAGATCGAGCCTAACCACGTTGACGAGCTCCGGGCTGATCTCGCCAAGCTCCACACCTACATCGCCGAGCACGTCACGGATATTTCGGAGGAGACGCTCGACCCAGCAGCGGCGGACGCCCCGGAGCACTACTACCTGACGGCGAAAGCGAGACACACGGCGGGCGGGCACAGCATCCCCTACGAGTCGGGTCTGTATGAGCTGACGACAGGCGTCGCGAACAAGACCAAGATCAAGCTGGAGAAAGTCGGCAACAACTTCTGGGGCTACGTGACTCGCGGATTCGGCGGGCATGCGGACGCGGGCGAGATGCTGCACAACCCGCTGAGCGCCGTGGCCGCGTTCTACGTGGAACTCACCGACGACGGTGACTATTTCGCCCACGCCTACATCAAGAAGAACGTCTACGACTACCTCGATGGCCAGGTGAATCTGGCGAACACCGCCGTCTTCTTCAAGGTCACGGATGGGACGACAGCGAGGCAGTTGGAGATGGGGCCGTATCTCCAAGTCGTCGTGGGCGGGATCAATTACATGCACATGAGGTCCCATCTGCTCACCACGTCCAGCCAGATGGCGACACCCACGCAGTGGCTGGCCTACTTCACCGACGCGAACAGCCACGCGCCGACTGTGGACATCGGCTACAACCCGAGCTTCCCTGATGCGGGTCGGGCGGATTACCACCTGCGCTACGGCGGCGTCAACACGACAAAGGCGTACACACTGCGCCGCAGCGGTTTCGCCCGGCTCACAGGGTTGCACGACGACTTCATCGAGTCTGCGACCGTGCGCCACATCGTCGCCATCGGCGAGGCCGCCTACAACGCGCTCGCCATCAAAGACCCGAACACGTTCTACCTGCGAACGGGGCCGTAGATGGCGCACCAGACCATTCCGCTGCCGGCAAGTTGGCTCACACGGTCAGCGAGTCAACTGGTGTGGCGTCCGCCCGCGGGCTCGCGCCCGCAAGTGGACGCCGCGCTCTTGGTATCGGGGATCAGCATCACGAGGTACTGGTCCAATCTGGTAATGCGCGTGCTCGACGGCAGCGCGGATTCTCCGCATCAAGTCCGTATGGACTTCACCGACAGCAACTCGGCGCCGGGCTTCGGCGGCGGTACGAGTCAGGACTTGTCCCCCAGTTTCAACACGGGCGGCAAGATCGGAGTCACCTACAAGACCCACTCCTGGGTGCTTGACGACGACTACGTTGGAGACGACGATGTGGAGCCGTACCTGTGGGGGGTCCTTGGCCTGTCCGCAGGGACTCCGGGCGGGATACTGAATGCCTTCGTCGGTGCAGTCAACGACGGCGAGTCTGCCGTCGACGCCGAGTTGACTATCTGGGATGGGCTGGGCACGTCCCCCTTCGCAGCTCCGCCAGCCGAGGACATGATCGGCTGGCTTGGGAGCACGCCGGTCACCAAGATGTGGATCGGCGCGACCGAGATCGGAAAACACTGGCTGGGGGCCAGCGAGCTGTAGCCTCGGCCACTCTGACGGGAGGATAGACATGAGCAACCGATTTCTCAGCGTCCGGGCAAGTTCCGGTCCTACTAGGGATTCGACGATTGAGCTCTCCAGCTTCCTCGACACGTACTTGTGCGTGAACATGATCGAGAGGGTGGCACTGGACCGCCGGAAAGTTTCAGACGGCAAGAACACGACTGAGCGAGATCTGGTGCGACTCGAGTTCGCGCACACGGGGGTCTGGCTGTACGTGATCGACATGACGCCCGCGGAGGTCATTCACGCGATCGAGGAGCGCATTCACTGCGAGATGGACTACGCCCGCACGGGCACTGCCCATCTTGGCCCGCCTCCTCCGGTGCGCCTGGGTTCGGGCGGCTCGGAAAACAATCAGGCCGTGGCGGAGATCAAGGTGGCCGACATCGACCTGTATCCCGTCCTGCGTTTCACCGGGCGGTCAGGCGCGGACGCGGCGAAAGCCCTGGTGTCCGAGCAGTTCTCCGTTGAGGTGCCAGTCTTCTCGCTCGGCGTTGCCAGCACACCGCTGCCGTCGAAGTCCGCGCATCTGACCGGACCGGCGGGGACGGTCCTTGCTTCCCGTTCGGGTGACGGAACAGTCCTCTACTTGCTTGGCGAAGACAGCGCAGCAGCGTTCGGCTTCACCGTTGAAGGAGTCCCATCCTGATGGCCTGGACGAACGACCCGAAGGCGAAGGACGCGCTGGGCTTCGACGAGGCCCACTACGACGGCATGGACAGGTTCCGGCTCGAGGCGTACATGCACGTCGCCCTGAAGTTCGACAAGGACGGCATCGAGGGCGCGCCGCTCGCCAAGCACCGCATCCGGGTCCGGCTCGACGCGATCCGTGACAAGGAACGCGCCCTCGCCGAAGCGAAGGCAGCCGCCCGGGCGAAGCTGCTCGCCGACGACTCCTGGAAGGAGCAGGACACCTGGCGCCGCGGCCGGAGCAACCTGCTCTACGTCCAGGAGGGCGGCTACAAGCAGTACTCCGACGCGCTGCGCAACGAGAAGGAGCGCGACGGGAACAGCGGATCGCCGATCAAGGGTCCGGTGCAGTGGACGCTCATCGGCGAGATCTACTACATGGGCGGCAGGCGCCGCGGTGAGTACAGGGGAGACGAGGCGATCGCCGAGATCGAGGAACGGTACGGCCTGCCGTGCTGGGGCGCGCTCGACGCCAAGGCCCGCATGGAGTTCCGCCGCGTGCTGGGCGGCATCCGCGGAGACGAGGCCTCGGCAGTGAAGGCCCGGTTCGAGACGCTGCACCCGGAGGCCGCCGCGGCCGAGGAGTGGTGGAAGACGCCCGAATGGAAGGCGGTCTCGCACTACCCGTTCAACAACCTCATGAACGGCTGGGTGACCCGCATCCTGTCCGACCGCGACTGGTTCGACTACTGGATCGACGAAGGGCAGGCAGCCGCGCTGCTGGCAGCCGAAGCTGGCGGCCACGACGCCCTCAAGGAGCCGTGGCACGCCGCCATCAAGGGACTGTGGGATGCCATTCCGCAGCGGGTCATCGTCGCGCGCAGGGCCGCCGAACAGGCGCTCGCCGAGGCTGCCGCAGCCGGACCGGAGGAGGAACAGCCGCTGCCGGCCGCCGAAGCCGACCAGGTCGACGACGAGATCGACGTCCAGCAGGCCGCTGAGGCTGCGGCCGCCGTCGAAGCCGAGGAGGCCGGCGAAGCCCAGCCCGAGACGCCCGACGTGGACGATGCGGACGCCAAGCTGCTCGCCATGATCGACACGGCGATCAAGTTCCACGAGGTCAAGACGAAGTCCCAGCGCCACATCGACCAGTGGAACCTGATCCGCGAGGCGATCGTCGCCGGCGAGTCGTCGCCAGCACTCAAGCGCAGGGTCGCGCGGGCCGCGGGCGGAGCGCGACCGGGCGGCAAGTTCTACGAGCTGTGGGTCGGCGTCCGAAACCGCATCAGCGAGCTCCCCGACCCGGCACCGTGAGGTACGGCACGCATCGCGGCTCCGGCTGGCACGGCCTCGTGATCGCCGTCGCGATCTGCGTCGCCGTTGCCATCGGCGCGCGCATCTCGCACTGCCAGTTTGTGCCGTAGGACCGCCCGGAGCGTTCCACGAGGTTCCGCCTAGTTCCGCTTGATTCCGCCAACAGAGTGTTGACGGCGGCACGACGGCGGACGGGCTGCACACCGTTTCTCGCAGCACGGGCGCGGATCTTTCTCGCAACACTCAACAGAGCACGGACAGGAGTGGAGCCTCCACTCGCTGATCGCACCCCCTTCCTCTCCACCCGGCGAAGGGGACGAGTATTGGTACGACGTCGCCCGAAGCGCCGCCGGCCACCTGGAGGCCGTGCTCCGCTATCGCCTCGCTGATGGCGAAGCCGCACCGCCGAGCCGCATCCCCATCGTCCCTCCCCCGACCGGCTTCGACGGCGCTCTCGATGCCGTACTGCCACGACCCGGCCCCCAACCGGTCGAGAGCGCGGCCGACTTCGTGGTCAGCGGTTTCATCCGCGACGAACCGCCGGATCCCGACGGCGTCGAAGCGGTCCTCCTGTTCATCGGCGACGAGTTGACGGTCCACCAGCCCGGCGCCCACCGGCGACCGGATCTCGCCGCCCTCTACGGACCGCCCTTCGAGAATGGCGGCTTCGCGTTCCGGGCCTCGGCCGACCGGGAAATCGTCGAACACGAAGGCGTCCTCGCCTACGCCGTGTCGCGGCGCGGAGTGGCCAGCCGCCTCCGCTTTGCCTATCTGCCTCTCGAACGGGAGCCCGCTAACCGCGAGGTGCTACCGACGACCGACGGCCGTCGGCTGACCGTCCGGCCGCCGGGCGACGGCTATCACGGAGAGGTCGACCTCCTCGTGTCGGAGAACCGGGTCGAGATCGAGGGATGGGTCGTGGACGCAACGCGAGGTGAACGGCCGCGCCAGATCGTCATCTACCGGGACGGCCACTTTCTCATCAACCTCGGGCTCAACCAGGAACGACCCGACATCGCCGCGCGCTTCGGGAGTCCGGATCTCCTGCGCGCCGGCTTCAGGGGCGTCGTTCCGGGCGAGTCCGATGCCGCTTCGTTCGTCGAGCGCTACCGCGTGTTCGCGGTCATGCTGCGCGGCGCCGCGGTAGAGCTCAACGCGCCCCGGCCAGCGCCTTGACCAGCCGGTACAAGAACTCCTGCCCCTCGTGGAAGTGGTCGATCCGGATCCGCTCGTCCCGACCGTGCACGCGGACATCGTCCATGTCGCCGAAGATGCCCGAGACTCCGTAGACCGGGATACCGGCGTTGCGGAGGTAGAGGCCGTCGGTGGCGCCGCTCGACATGACGGGCAGCACGGGCACGCCGGGCCACATCTCCTCCGTTACCCGCTCGATCGCGTCGAGAACCTCGCCGGTCAGCGGCGAGGGCGGGCTCGGCGTCGCCTCCCGTCTCCGCTCCACCTCGACGCCGAAGGGCGCCGCCAGCCGGCGCAACGTCTCCTCGACTTCATCCGGGTCGTGGTCGGGCAGCAGGCGACAGTTCACGTTCGCACGGGCCAACTGCGGCAGCGCGTTCTCGGCGTGACCGCCCTCGACCAGGGTGGCGACGCAGGTGGTCCGCAGGCGTGCGTTGTATGAAGCCTGCCGCGACAGCACGGCCAGCGCCGCGGCGTCGTCAGGGTCGTCCACGATCCGCCGCATCGCCTCGCCGGTCTCGCCGCCGACGAGGTCCGCGGAACGGTCGAAGAACTCCTCGGTCACTTCGTTCAGCATGACCGGGAAATCGAACTCGCGGACCGCCAGCAGCGCCGCCGACAGTTCGTAGATCGCGTTTTCGCGCACCGGTAGCGACGAGTGGCCGCCCGGGTTCTTCGCCGCGAACCAGAAGGAGAGGTAGACCTTCTCAGCCGCCTGCACGTTGTTCGAGACCTTGCGGCCATCCCGCTCCATGCCGCCGCCGCCCTCGTTCAGCGCGAACGCCGCGTCGATCAGGTCCCTGTGGTCCGCGAGCAGGAACTCGACGCCGTTGCGGGTGCCGCTCTCCTCGTCGGCGGTCAGCGCGATCACGATGTCGCGCTCGGGGACGAAGCGCTCGCGGCGCAGGCGGATCAGGTTGGCCGTGTGGATCGCGCACTCGTCCTTGTCGTCCGCCGTACCGCGACCGTAGAAGTAGCCGTCCCGCTCCTGGAACTCGAACGGAGGGATGTCGGGGCTCCAGTCCTCCGGCTGAGCCTCGACGACATCGAGGTGGGCCAGCAGCAGGATCGGCTCGGCATCCGGGTCGCTGCCGCGAAGCCGCGCCACCAGGTTGCCCTTGGTGGGGAACCCATCGGGGACCAGCACGTGGACGTCCTCAGCCGGGAAGCCGGCGCCGAGCAGCGCGTCGGCCACGACCCGGGCGGCCCGCGTGTTGTCGCCACGGTCGGTGTCCGTCGTGTCGATCTCGATCAGTTGCTCCAGAAGGCTGCTCGCCAGGTCCATGTACTCGGCCGGCGGCAGGTTCCGCGGATTCGCCGCCTGGGCACCGGCCGCGGAAGCAACCGCACCGAACCACAGGGTAGCGGCAGCGAGAATGGTCTCGAGGCGTTTCATCGACTCCTCCTCCTTCAGGCACTCGTGGCAACCGGCGGCGCGGCTCCGGCAACCAGCAGCTCGGCGAGCTGGCTCCGGCCCAGCCAGTAGCTCAGATCCCGCGGATGGGCGATATCCCAGATGGCGATGTCGGCACGCTTCCCCGCCTCCAGCGTGCCCCGATCCTCGAGTCCCAGCGCCCGCGCGGCGTGACGCGTGACACCGGTCAGGCATTCCTCCGGCGTCAGACCGAAGAGACGACTGGCCAGGGCCATCGTCTCCGGCAGGGAACACAGCGACGACGTGCCCGGATTGCAGTCCGTGGCGATCGCGATCGGCACCCCATGCCGGCGCAACTCGCCGACCGGCGGGCGGCACGTCTCGTCGAGCGTCAGGCACGCGCCGGGTAGCAGTACGGCGACCGTCCCGGCCTTCGCCAGCGCTTGCACGCCGTGCGGCGGTGTGTACTCGAGATGGTCCGCCGACAGCGCTCGGAAACGGGCGGCCACCTCGGCGCCGCCGCCATCGCTCAACTGGTCCGCGTGGAGTTTGACCGGCAGGCCGAGATCGACGGCGCGCTCGAAGACCCTGGCGACCTGGGCGACGTCGAACGCGATCCCCTCGCAGAAGGCGTCCACGGCATCGGCGAGGTTTCGTTCCACCGCCGCGGGCATCACCTCCGCCAGGACCAGATCGATGTAGTCGTCCGCCCGGCCCCTGAACTCGGCCGGCACCGCGTGCGCCGCGAGAAGCGTGGTCCGGATCGTCAGGCCGGAGTGCCGACCGAGACGCCGGGCCACCTCCAGCATCCGGAGTTCCGTCTCTGTATCGAGGCCATAGCCGGACTTGATCTCGACCGTGGCGGCACCTTCGGCGGCCAGGGCTCTCAGTCGATCGACCGCGGCGCCGTAGAGCTCGTCCTCGGTCGCCGCCCGGGTCGCGCGGACCGTCGACATGATGCCACCGCCCGCGTCGGCGATGTCCTCGTAGCTCGCACCGCCGAGACGCGCCTCGAATTCCGCCCCCCGGTCTCCTCCGAAGACCAGGTGGGTGTGGCAATCGATGAGGGCGGGAGTGATCCATCGGCCATCGAGGGAGCGTTGCTCGGCGGCCTGGCCCGGCGGCAGCCGGGAACGCGGCCCGACCCAGGCGATCGTCCCCCCGGTGATCGCCAGCGCGCCGTCCTCGACCGTCCCGTAGGCGACGACGCCGTGACGCATCGTCGCGATGCGCACGTCGGTCAGCAGCAGGTCCCAACGGTCCATTTGTCCGATCCTGCCGCGTTGTCCACGCGATTGCCAGACGACACCGCCAGGCAGTAGCGTGGACCATGGTGACGAGGATCAGGGCACGCCTCGCGCTTCTGGCGCGCGAATGGGCGGAAGACGTGCTGCTGGTCATCGACGGAGGCACGATCGTCCGGGCGGAGCCAGGCGCCGCCCGCTACCCCGCCGACCTGGACGCCGACATCCTCATTCCCGGCCTCACCAATGCTCACAGCCACGCCTTCCAGCGGGCGCTGGCCGGCAAGACCGAACACCGCGCGGGAGCCGGCCGCGACAGCTTCTGGACATGGCGTCGGAGCATGTACCGACTCGTGCAACGGCTCGATGCCCACCGGTTCGAGGCGATCGCGCGGCAGGCGTACGTGGAGATGCTGCAGAGCGGGTACACCTCGGTCGTCGAGTTCCACTACCTGCACCGGGAGCCGGCTGGAACCGGGAACGCGGAGACGATGTTCGAGGCGATCCACAGCGCAGCTTCCGCCACCGGCATCCGGTTGACCTACGTCCCCGTGCTCTACCAGCGCGCGGGATTCGACGACGACGCCGTCACACCCGGTCAACGCCCCTTTGCCCTGACTACCGCGCGTTTTCTGGACCACCAGGAACGCGCCGCCGAGACCGCGTCCGGGACGATCAAGGTCGGTATCGGCGTCCACAGCCTGCGCGCGGTGGGCGAAACGTCGCTGCGCCAGGTCGCGGCGCGAGCCGGAGAAACCGGCGCGCCGATGCACCTCCACGTCGCCGAGCAGCAACGGGAGGTCGACGAGTGCCTGGCTGCGCACGGACAGCGCCCGGTCCGTTGGCTCCTGGATCGTTTCGAGATCGGTGAGCCGTGGTGCCTGGTGCATGCCACCCACATGGACGCGGACGAGTGCCGCGATCTCGCCATGTCCGCCGCCGCCGTTTGCCTGTGTCCGACGACCGAGGCGAACCTGGGCGACGGTCTGTTTCCGCTGCCCGACTATCTGCGGCACGGCGGCCGCATCGCGATCGGCTCCGACAGCCACGTTTCGATCAATCCCTTCGAGGAACTGCGCTGGCTCGAGTACGGACAGCGGCTTCGCTCGCAGTCGCGCAACGTGGCGTCCATGCAGGACCAGCACGTCGGGCGGGAACTGTTCGAGCACGCGCTTGCCGGCGGCGCCCAGGCAGCCGGCCACGGGGCCATCGGCCTCGAGCAGGGCGCGCCGGCCGATCTGGTCGTCCTCGACGCCGGGGATCCGATGCTTGCCGGCCACGACCCGGCCACCCTGCTCGACGCGCTGGTATTCTCGGGCTACCGCCTCCCCATCGAACGGGTGATGGTCGATGGCAAGTGGCGGGTAGCAGGCGGCGAGCACGCCGATCGCAGCGAAGCGGCAAGAGACTTCGCAAGAGCACTGGCAAACCTGGAAACAGGCCCGTAACCGCGGAGCCCCATGTGAAGACCACCCGGATCGAACCGATCAGGGCGCCCACCGGGAGCAACATCTCGGCGAAGAGTTGGCTCACCGAGGCGCCGCTCCGCATGCTGATGAACAACCTCGACCCGGAGGTCGCGGAGCGGCCAGAGGACCTCGTCGTCTACGGCGG
Organism: Holophagales bacterium; assembly: GCA_009836625.1. Lineage (GTDB taxonomy): Bacteria > Acidobacteriota > Thermoanaerobaculia > Multivoradales > Multivoraceae > Multivorans. The sequence continues at coordinate 402,251 of VXVC01000012.1, read as the reverse complement.
GATCGGCAAGGCGGCCCGCAACTGGGAGTCCTACGAGCGCCTCACCGAAACGCTCCGTGAACTGGAAGCCGACGAAACGCTCGTCGTCCAGTCCGGAAAGCCGGTCGGGGTGTTCAGGACCCACGCCGACGCCCCTCGCGTTCTCATCGCCAACTCGAACCTCGTCCCCGCCTGGGCGACCTGGGAGCACTTCCGCGAACTCGACCGGCTGGGCCTGATGATGTTCGGGCAGATGACCGCCGGCTCGTGGATCTACATCGGCAGCCAGGGGATCATCCAGGGGACGTACGAGACCTTCGTCGAGATGGGCCGGCAGCACTACGGCGGCGACCTGTCCGGGCGCTGGATTCTGACCGCCGGACTGGGCGGCATGGGCGGAGCGCAGCCCCTCGCCGCCAAGTTGGCCGGGGCCTCGCTGCTGGCGATCGAATGCCAGGCGGACCGGATCGAGAAGCGGCTCGAGACCGGCTACGTCGACATGCGGGCCGAGTCCCTCGACGAGGCTCTGACCGTGATCCAGGCGTCGGTCGAAGCGCGGTCGCCGCTCTCCGTCGGTCTGCTCGGCAACGCCGCCGAGACTCTCCCCGAACTGCTGGCCCGCGGCGTGCGGCCCGACGCGCTGACCGATCAGACCTCCGCCCACGATCCGGCGAACGGCTATCTGCCGATCGGCTGGAGCGTCGACGAGTGGCGTGCCCGCAGGGAGACCGATCCCGACGCGGTGGCGACGGCGGCCCGCGAGTCGATCGCGGTCCATGTTCGCGCGATGCTCGGCTTCAGCGAGGCCGGCGTGCCCACCTTCGACTACGGCAACAACATCCGCCAGGAGGCGCTCGGAGCGGGTGTCGAAAACGCCTTCGACTTCCCCGGTTTCGTGCCGGCATACATCCGACCCCTGTTCTGCCGGGGCATCGGTCCCTTCCGCTGGGCCGCCCTGTCCGGCGATCACGAGGACATCTACCGCACCGACGCGAAGGTCAAGGAACTGATTCCCGACGACCCGCACCTGCACAACTGGCTGGATGCCGCACGCGAGCAGATCCGGTTCCAGGGGCTGCCGGCGCGGATCTGCTGGGTGGGCCTGGGCCAGCGTCACCGGATCGGCCTCGCCTTCAACGAGATGGTCCGAACCGGCGAGTTGCGTGCACCCGTCGTCATCGGCCGCGATCACCTGGACAGCGGCTCCGTCGCAAGCCCGAACCGCGAGACCGAGGCGATGCGAGACGGCTCCGACGCGGTCTCCGACTGGGCGTTCCTCAACGCGATGCTGAACACCGCCAGCGGCGCCACCTGGGTCTCTGTGCATCACGGCGGCGGAGTCGGCATGGGGTACGCCCAGCACGCCGGGTTCGTCATCGTCTGCGACGGCAGCGAGGCCGCCGACCGGCGGATAGAGCGTGTGCTGTGGAACGACCCGGCGACCGGCGTCATGCGTCACGCCGACGCCGGTTACGAGGACGCGATCGAATGCGCCCGCGAGCAAGGCCTCAACCTGCCCATGGTCCCGGGCGCCGCGCAGCGATGAACCTCCAACTCAACGGTTCGCCGCTAACGCTTGACGAACTGCGGGAAGCCTGGCGCCTTCCGCTCAGCGTCGAGCTCGGCGAGGACGCCAGGAGCCGAATCGAAGCCGCCGCGGCAGCCGTCGACCGCGTGATCGCCGAAGGCACCGCGGTCTACGGCGTCAACACCGGCTTCGGGCAACTCGCCCAGGTGCGGATCGAAGAGGACGAACTCGCCCACCTCCAGGAGAACCTGGTGCGCTCCCACGCCGCCGGCGTCGGCGACGACCTGAGCGACGAGATCGTGCGGCTGGTGATCCTGCTGAAGGTGATGGCTCTTGCCCGCGGCCATTCCGGCGTGCGACTGGAGTTGGTCGACGCACTGAGAGCGCTCCTGGAGCACGAGATCTACCCGTGCATTCCGTCGCAGGGCTCGGTTGGCGCCTCGGGAGACCTCGCGCCGCTCGCCCATCTGTCGCGGGTGCTGCTCGGGGAGGGCGAGGCCCATGTCCGCGGCAGGCTGGTCCCCGCGCTTGAAGCCCTGACCGAGGCGGGTATCGAGCCGATCCGGCTGGGCCCGAAGGAGGGTCTTGCGCTGCTGAACGGCACTCAGGTGTCGACGGCGCTGGCGCTGGCCGCGGTCTTCCGAGCCGAGAATGTCCTGGCCGCGGCCTTGGTGGCCGGCGCGATGGCCACCGACGCGACCAAGGGCAGCGACGGCCCGTTCGACCGACGAATCCAGGATCTCCGGGGGCATTCCGGTCAGGCCGACGTCGCCACCGCGTTGCGGGAGCTGATGAAGGGAAGCGAAATCCGGGCCTCGCACCTGAAGTGCAACCGGGTGCAGGATCCGTACTCGATCCGCTGCCAGCCCCCGGTCGCCGGTGCCTGTCTGGAAGCGCTCCGCCACGTCTCCGGCCTTCTCGAGACGGAAGCGAACGCCGTCACCGACAATCCGCTCGTCTTCGCGAGCACCGGAGAGATCCTCTCCGGCGGCAACTTCCATGCGGAGCCGGTCGCGATCGCCGCCGACTACCTGGCGCTCGCGGTCGCCGAGATCGGTTCGCTGTCCGAACGACGTACTGCGCTTCTCATCGACGCCAATCTCAGCCAGTTGCCGGCCTTTCTGGTCCGCAACAGCGGCCTGAACAGCGGCTTCATGATGGCCGGCACCACCGCCGCGGCCCTCGTGTCCGAGAACAAGTGCCTCGCCCATCCCGCGACGGTGGACACGATCCCGACCTCCGCCAACCAGGAGGACCACGTCAGCATGGCGACCCACGGGGCACGGCGGCTGCACGACATGCTGGACAACGTGCAGAACATCGTCGCGATCGAACTGCTCGCGGCGGCTCAGGGAATCGAGTTCCGCCGTCCGGATCGGAGCTCCACCGCGATCGAGGAGGCGATCGCGACGGTGCGTGCGATCTCGCCGCCGTACACCGAGGACCGGCCGCTCGCCGACGACATCGCGGGTGTTGCCGCGCTGATCGGGCGAGGCGCCTTCCGCGGCTACGTGGCGCCAGCGCTCCCGCGCTAACCTAGTCAGCCGCAAACCTGTCACAAGGAGATCGCCATGCGTCTTTCCCGCGCTGCTCTAGCTTCCGCGGCTCTCTTCTCGCTCGTCCTGTTCGGCTGCGCCGCCGGCGACCCGGAAGGCGGCGCCAGCACCGCGGGCGGAGAAGCCGACGCTCCAAACCCGCTCAAGGACGCCTACTTCGGCGATCTCCACGTCCACACGCGCTTCTCGTTCGACGCCTACCTGTTTCAGACCCGGACGAATCCGGACGACGCCTACCGCTTCGCCAAGGGCGAGGCGATCGATCACCCGAGCGGCCACCAACTCCAACTCCAGAGCGGCGCGCTCGACTTCCAGGCCGTGACCGACCACGGCCTGTACCTGGGCGTCATGCCGGAGATGGACAACCCCGCGAGCGCCCTCTATGACACCGCTCTCGGCGCCGATCTGCGACAGCCGGCGCCGGTGGGTGGCTTCGCCCGCGCCATCCGGGGCCTGGGGAGCGGCGAGTTCGCCGAGCTGCCCGCGGACGCGGTCGACCATGCCGCCCGCACCGCCTGGCAGGCGATCATCGATGCCGCGGAGGCCCACAACGATCCGGGCAACTTCACGACCTTCATCGGCTACGAGTACACGACCTCGTCGGACGACCGCGGCAACCTGCACCGCAACGTCATCTTCAAGGGCAGCAACGTGCCGCCCAAGCCGTTCGCCACGACCGATTCGCGGAATCCCGAGGATCTCTGGCGCTGGCTCGACGGCCTGCGCGAGGAGGGCATCGAGGGCCTGGCCATCCCGCACAACTCGAACGGCAGCAACGGTCACATGTTCATGCTGGAGACGGTGGGCGGCGAACCCCTCGACGCCGCGTACGCCGACCTGAGAATGCGCAACGAGCCGCTGGTCGAGATGACGCAGGTCAAGGGCACCTCGGAGACCCACCCTCTGCTGTCGCCGAACGACGAGTGGGCCGAGTTCGAGATCTTCCCCTACCGGATCGCCACCACGCTCTACAGCGAACCGAAGGGCAGCTACGTTCGCGAGGCCTACGTGAACGGTCTCGTGCTGCAGGAGACGCAGGGCTTCAACCCGTTCCGCTTCGGCATGATCGGCGCGACCGACACCCACAACTCGGGAGGCACGCCGGAGGAGGACAACTTCCACGGCAAGGTCGGCGTCGGCGACGGCGACGGCCAGCGGCGGGGCTCCGTACCGCTCGACGAACCGACCGAGGACGGCGAACGGTACGCCCAGAACGCGTTCGAGTACTGGGGCGGCTCGGGGCTCGCCGGCGTCTGGGCCGAGGAGAACACCCGCGACTCGATCTATGCCGCCTTCCGGCGCAAGGAGACCTTCGCCACCAGTGGCCCGCGGATGCGGATCCGCTTCTTCGGCGGCTACCACTACACCGACGACCTGACGTCCGACCCGGAGATGATCGCCGACGCTTACGACGGGGGCGTTCCGATGGGCGGCGACCTGCTGGCGGACGAGGGCCGCAACCCCCGCTTCCTGGTCTGGGCGGCCCGCGACGCGGACAGCGCCCCGCTCCAGCGCCTGCAGATGGTCAAAGGCTGGGTCGAGGACGGCGAACCGCGCGAATCGGTCATCGACATCGCCTGTGCCGACGGGGCGATCCCGTCCGGCGATCCACTCCGCTGTCCCGACAACGGCGCCAGCGTCGATCTGTCCGACTGCAGCTACTCCCAGGATCTCGGTGCAGCCGAACTCTCGGCCCTGTGGACCGACCCGGACTTCGACGCCGCGAAGCACGCCGTGTACTACGTCCGCGTGCTGGAGAACCCGACCTGCCGCTGGTCGACCTGGGACGCCATCCGCGCCGGCGTCGAGCCGAATCCCGACATGCCGTCGACGATCCAGGAGCGCGCCTGGTCGTCGCCGATCTGGTACGTGCCTGGCGGCTAGGGAGCTGACGCTGAGGCAGCAAGCGCTCCTCTGCTGCGCGGCCCTGGTCCCGGCTCTGCTGGCCGCCGCGGAGAACACCGACCCGCCGAACCCCCAAAGGAACGCCTACTTCGGCGACCTCCACGTCCACACGGGCTACTCCTACGACGCCTACCTCTTCGGCGTCCGCACGGACCCGGAGCGGGCCTACCGGTTCGCCCGTGGCGAACCGATCCAGCACACGAACGGCTTCCGCTTCCAGCTCCGGACCGGCCCGCTCGACTTCCTGGCCGTGACCGATCACGGCGCCTTTCTGGCGGACATGCCGGCCATCGACGACCCGGAGAACCCGTTCTTCGCCGCCATCGGCCCGGGCGGCGATCCGTCGAGAGCGCCCAAGCCCTCCGATACAAGCGACGGCCGTAGCGCCTGGCAGGAGATCGTCGACTCCGCCGAGCGGCACAACGATCCGGGCAGCTTCACCACCTTCATCGGCTACGAGTACACGGCCTTCTCGGACGATCGCGGCAACCTGCACCGCAACGTCATCTTCAGGGGCGGCGCCGCGCCGCCGAGGCCGTTCACCGCCCACGACTCGCACAACCCCGAGGACCTCTGGCGCTGGCTGGACGCGCGCCGCGCCGAGGGCTTCGAGGCGCTCGCGATCCCGCACAACCCGAACGGCAGCAACGGTCAGATGTTCCGGCTCGAGCGGTTCGACGGCGGCGACCTCGACGCCGCCTACGCGGAGCAGCGAAACCGCAACGAGCCGCTGGTCGAGGTCACCCAGATCAAGGGCACGTCGGACACTCACCCTCTGCTGTCGCCGAACGACGAGTGGGCGGACTTCGAGATCTACGCCTTCCGCGTCGGCACCACGCTGCCCAGCCAGGCGCCAGGCGGCTACGTCCGAGAGGCCTACGTCAACGGCCTCGCGCTCCAGGAGACGCGCGGCTTCAACCCCTTCCGCTTCGGCCTGATCGGCTCGACCGACTCCCACAACGGGGGCGGAACGACGGCGGAGTCCAACTTCCACGGCAAGATCGGCGCCGGCGACGGAACGCCCGAGCGCCGCGGGTCGGTGCCGCTCGACGCCGCGGCCGCGCCCGGCCGGAGGTACGCACGCAACAACAACCGCTACTACAGCGCCTCCGGGCTCACCGGGGTCTGGGCCGAGCAGAACACCCGCGACGCGATCTACGACGCCCTGCGCCGCAAGGAGACCTTCGCCACCACGGGACCGCGGGTTCGCATCCGCTTCTTCGCCGGCTACGACTACCCGGACGACCTCGCGTCGGACCCGGAGATGATCGAGAAGGCCTACGACAACGGCGTGCCGATGGGCGGCGACCTGCTCGCCTCAGCCGGCCGCAGCCCGCGCTTCCTGGTCTGGGCCGTGCGCGACAAGGACAGCGCGCCGCTCCAGCGCGTGCAGCTCGTCAAGGGCTGGGTCGAGGACGGCGAGGCCCGCGAACGGGTCGTCGACGTCGCCTGCTCCGGCAACGCTGTTCCGTCCGGCAGCCCGCCGCGCTGCCCCGACAACGGCGCCACCGTCGATCTCTCCGACTGCAGCTTCCCGCAGCATGTCGGCGCCGCGGAACTCAGCGCGTTGTGGCGGGACCCCGGCTTCGACCCGGCTCAACACGCCCTCTACTACGTCCGCGTTCTCGAGAACCCGACCTGCCGCTGGTCGACCTGGGACGCCCTGCGAGCTGGCGTCGAACCGCGGCCGGACCTGCCGGCGACGCTCCAGGAACGGGCCTGGTCGTCGCCGATCTGGTACGTGCCGTCGCTAGACTCCGAGGATCACCGCCAGTGAGGAGCTCGATGATGACCAACGGTCGCACCCGCACTACCTTCGTTCTCGTGATCGCGATCGCCGGCGCGGGAACCGCGACGGCCGAGGACATCCCAAGGACCCCAAACGGAAGACCCGATTTCTCCGGCAACTACGACATCAGCTCGCTGACGCCGGTGCAGCGTAGTCCCGGGTTGGGCGAACGCCTGACCCTGACCGAAGCCGAAGCCGATGAGATCCGGCTACAGGAGGCTCTAAACATCGAAACCAGGTCGCAGGCGAGCGATCCTGATCGGACCGCGCCTCCGGTCGGCGGCAGCGTCGGTGGCTACAACTACTTCTTCATGGATCGGGGCACGTCGGCGGTCAAGGTCGACGGCAAGTACCGAACCTCCCTCCTCGTCGACCCTCCGAACGGCCGCTTTCCGGCTCTGACCGAGCGTGGAGAAGCGCGGCGAAACGGACTCTACGGATTCTCGAAGCGGAACACGGGGCCTGCCTGGTGGCGCGACCGCGTAGTCGGTCCCTACGACGGCCCGGAGTCGCTGTCGATCGCCGATCGCTGCATCTTCTCGCTCGAGGCGACGATCCCGATCTACCCCAAGAACTACAACAACATCAAGACGATCGTGCAGACCGACACCCACCTGATGATCCTCATCGAGTGGATGCACTACGCGCGGGTCATCCCGATCAGCCAGTCGAAGGAAGGGGCCCGGCACCTGCCCTCCGAGATCCGCTCGCGCGCCGGCGACTCGGTCGCCTGGTGGGAGGGCGACACGCTCGTCGTCGACACGACGAACTTCCTGGAAGAGAAGTGGATCGCGACGACTCTCTTCGGCGAGCCGTCCCCGCCGGCCGACCAGCACGTCATCGAGCGCTTCTCCTTCGAGGACGCCGAAACCCTCCTCTATCGGTTCACGCTCGAGAGCGGCGACTGGGAGACGCCGTACGGCGGCGAGTACACGTGGCCCGCGACCGACGACAAGCTATTCGAGTTCGCCTGCCACGAAGGCAACTACGCCACCGGGAACACGCTGCGTGGCGCGCGCCTCGAGGAGCGGGAAGTCACCGCGCAGACGGGAGGTGCACAATGAGCACTCACGGGTACATTCGCAGGGCCGTCGTTCTGGCATACGCCATAGGGCTCGCAGGGGCCGCCGCGGCGGACGAAATCCCCAGAACGCCGACCGGCAAGCCCGACTTCTCCGGCAACTACGACATCAGCACGCTGACGCCGATCGAGCGCAGCATCGAGCTCGGCGACCGCCTCCACCTGACCGAGGAAGAGGCCGAGCGGATCCGGTCGCAGGAAGCGGCAAGGATCGGCCTCACCTCCAGAGCCAGCGACCCGGACCGCGAGGCGCCACCCGCGGGCGCCAGCGTGGGCGGCTACAACTACTTCTTCATGGACCGCGGCACCTCGGCGGTCAAGGTCGGCGGCCGGCACCGCACCTCCCTCATCGTCGACCCGCCGAACGGCCGCTTTCCGCCGTTGACCGAGCGCGGCAAGGCCCGCCGGGAAGGCGTCTACGGGTTCTTCCTCCAGAACCAGGGCAGGGCGTGGTGGCGCGACCGCGAGGTCGGCCCCTATGACGACCCGGAGTCGCTGTCCATCGCCGACCGCTGCATCTTCTCGCTCGAGGGGACGATCCCGATCTACCCCAAGTTCTACAACAACCTGAAGACGGTGGTGCAGACCGATACCCACCTGATGATCCTGATCGAGTGGATGCACTACGCGCGGATCATCCCGATCAGCCCGTCCAGGGAGGCCGCCCGCCCCGCGCCGCCAGGGTACCGCTCGCGCGCCGGCGATTCCGTGGCCTGGTGGGAGGACGACACCCTGGTCGTCGAAACGACGAACTTCCAGGAGGAGAACTGGGTGACCTTCGCCCTCTACGGCGATCCCTCGCCACCGGCCGACCAGCGCGTCGTCGAGCGCTTCTCGTTCCAGGACGCGGATACCGTCCTCTACCGGTTCACCGTCGAGAACGGCGACTGGGAAGCGCCCTACACCGTCGAGTACACCTGGCCCGCGACCGACGACAAGCTCTACGAGTACGCCTGTCACGAGGGGAACTACTCCCTCGGGAATACGCTGCGCGGCGCGCGCCTTGAAGAGAGGGAAGTCGCAGAGCAAACGGGCGGGTAACCAGATCCGTACCAACAATCGGACCCACCAACGAGGGGAGGCGTGTGTATGTCCGAAGTTCAGTGGAATCGTGAACACGGCAGCGGCTTGATCAGACTGCCCCTGCGGCGCCTTCTGATCAGCCTTTGCGGCATCGCTCTCGCGGCCGCGCCGGCGGCCGGCCAATCAACCGTGCTGGACGCGATGAAGGCGGAACTCGGCCGCTCGATGGAGCTGCTCGGCGAGGAGGAGACCCCGCCGTACTTTCTGAGTTACGAGATCTCGGAAAGCCGGAGCGTGTCCATCGGCGCCTCGTTCGGCGCTCTCACCAACAGCGCCGAACGCCGCGAGCGCCTCCTCGACATCGACCTCCGCGTCGGCGACTACTCGCTGGACAACACTCGACCGATTCGGGACACCTTCTTCTCCTCAGCGTTTCTTGGCTCCGGTCGCACCCAGGTGCCCCTCGACGACGACCCCGCCGCGATCCGTAGCGTCCTCTGGGCCGAGACCGACAAGGAGTACAAGCGCGCGCTGGAGCAACTCACCCAGGTGCAGACGAACGTGCAGGTGAAGGTCGAGGCCGAGGACCAGTCCGACGACTTCTCCCGCGAAACCGCATCAAAGGGCGTGGACCATCCCCGGCCCGTTGAGTACGACCGCGCCGAATGGGAAGACAGGGTCAGGCGCTACTCGGCGCCGTTCGCCGAACATGACGAGTTCCTGCGGGCCTCGGCTTCCCTCACCGCCGGCACGGACACGCGCTGGTTCGTCAACAGCGAGGGTTCCGAAATCCAGACCTCGGAAACCAGGTACCGCCTGTTCGTCTCGGCCATGACGAAGGCCGACGACGGCATGGAACTGCCGCTCTACAAGAGCTACAGCTCCTTCACGCTCGACGGACTTCCGGACGACGAGACGGTCGAGCGGGACGTCGGGAAGATGATCGAGATTCTCCTGGCGCTCCGCGAAGCGCCGCTCGTGGAGCCCTACACCGGTCCGGCGATCCTGTCCGGCGAAGCCAGCGGCGTCTTCTTCCACGAGATCCTGGGACACCGGCTCGAGGGTCATCGCCTGAAGGAAGCCGATGACAGCCAGACCTTCCGCGACCAACTGAACCAGCGCGTCCTGCCGGAGAGCTTCTCCGTGCACTTCGATCCGACGATCAGGACCTACGGGCCCTCAGACCTGGTCGGCAGCTATCGCTACGACAACCAGGGCGTTGCCGCTCAACGAGTGACCGCGATCGACAAGGGAATCCTCAAGAACTTCCTCATGTCCCGCTCCCCCATCGAGGGCTTCCCGAACTCCAACGGTCACGGCCGCAAGCAGCCCGGTCGCAAGCCGGTCTCCAGACAGTCGAACCTGATCGTCGAAGCAACCGATCCGCTGACGAGCGACGAACTGAAGGCGAGGTTCGTCGAGGCGATCGAGGCAGCCGAGAGACCGTTCGGACTTCGTATCGAGGAGATCCAGGGCGGCTTCACGTTCACGGGACGTGTCATTCCCAACTCGTTCAACGTGTCGCCGCTCCTCGTCTACCGGGTCTACCCGGACGGCCGCGAGGAACTGGTCCGCGGCGTCGACCTGATCGGCACGCCGCTCACGACGTTCAGCCGCGTGGTCGCGGCGGACGACAGGATCGGCGTGTTCAACGGCTTCTGCGGCGCGGAGTCGGGCATGGTGCCGGTTTCGGCGGCCGCTCCGTCGATCCTGGTATCCCAGATCGAAGTGCAGAAGAAAGAGAAGAACCAGGATCGACCACCGATCCTGCCAGCACCAGTGGGAGACATCTAGCCATGCTCCTGTCCTTGAAGAACCGTAGGTTTGCGGTGACGCCGACGCCTCTCCTGGCTGCGGTCGTGGCCCTCTCACTCGTCCCGCTTCCCGCGGTGAACGCTCAGGAAGAAGCCGAACTCAACGTCATCATGCAGGCAATGCGCGACGAGCTGGCGCGCAGCACCGAGCAACTCGAGCTGGAGGGACTGGAAAAGCCCTACTTCCTCGCGTACACGGTGCGGGAAACCGAACGGCTGAACGCCGCCGGGAGCTTCGGCGCACTGCTGTCGAGTTCAGAAGACAAGAGCAGACGACTGAGCGTCGAAGTCCGCATTGGCGATCCGTCCTTCGACAACACGAACTTCGGCTCAATGTCCCTCTTCCCGTCGAGCTTCGCGATGGGCGGATTTCTGCCGCTGGAGAACGACTACCGCGAGATCAGGCGGCAGATCTGGCTCGCCACGGACCAGGCCTACAAGGCCGCACTGGAGTCGCTGGCGGAGAAACGCGCCGTGCTCCAGAACGAAACCCGGGCCGAGGACATCGCCGACTTCTCATCGGAGGAGCCGTTCACGTACTTCGACCAGGCCGCCCCCGGCCTCCCGCCCCGGACCGCCCTCGAAGAACTCGCCCGGGACCTCTCCGCCCCATTCAGGGACCTGCCCGAGATCTTCAGTTCGAACGTCTCGGCCTCGGCCGGCAACCGCCGCACCTACTACCTGAACAGCGAGGGGTCCGCCTTCATCCGCTCCGACCCCAGCGCTTCGATCGTCGTCGAGGCGCGCACGCAAGCCACAGACGGCGTCGTTCTGAACGACTCCGTCGCGGCCCGCGGCCGTTCCTGGAACGACATCAGCGACCGGACCGATCTGGAATCGCGCGTTGCCGCCATGGGCGCCAATCTGACCGCTCGACGTTCCGCCGAGGGCCTGGACCGATACAGCGGCCCCGTCCTCTTCGAGGGTCAGGCCGCCGCCGAACTGTTCGCTCAGGTGCTCGTGCCCAGACTACTGGGCAACCGCGTACCCGACGCCGAACCGAACTTCGCGCGCATGCTGCAGCAGAGCCGCAACCCGTTCCTCGACCGGATCGGGGCCAGGGTCCTGCCGCGATTCCTCAACATCCACGACGACCCCTCCGCCGACGGCGACGGCTTCCTCGGCGGCTACGCGGTCGATGACGACGGCGTCGAGGCAAGGTCGAAGGCCCTGATCGAGAACGGCATCCTGAAGTCTCTGCTCACGTCCCGCAATCCGGTCCCGGGAATCGAGCAAAGCACCGCGAACCGACGCGGAGAAGGTCCGGCGCCGAGCAACCTGATCGTCGCCTCGAATCGCGGCATGAATCGCGAAGAGCTACTCGCCGAGTTCATGCTGCTGATCGAAGAGCGGGGTGCGGACTACGGAATCGTCGTGCGCCGCATGGGCAAACCCGAGTCCGGAGATGGTCCGGGGGGCACCCTGAGCCTCCTGCGCTCGGGACCCCAGGCAGGTCCGGGGCTGGGCAACACCAGCCTCGCCTACAAGTTCTTTCCTGACGGCAGGGAAGAACTGATTCCCAGGGCGGAACTCGTCGCCGTGACCGAAGCGGCGTTCCGCGACATCGTGGCCGTGTCCGATACGTCGACCGTGTACAGCTTCCCCCACTCACCCGCCGGTGGGTTGATCCCGTCCTTCCTGGCGGGCGCGTTCAGCGCACTCGGTCTGGGCGAAGTCGTATCGGTCTCGATCCCCGACCTGCTGTTCGAAGAACTGAGTCTGCGCAAACCGTCCGGAAACGCCCCCCACCTGCCGGTGGCGAACCACCCTGCCTTCGATCCCTAGCGGCCAGGCGGCTCGGTCAACCCCCACAACGCGGACGTTGCGAACTCCAGGCTGTTTCCGTCCGGATCGCGAAAGTAGATCGATCGTCCCCGGCTGCCTCCCCAGTCGATCTCCTGCTCGACCGGAACGTGGTGGCTCTCGAGATGAGCACGCCAGAGGTCGATCTCTTCTTCCGTGACGCCGAACGCAAGATGACCGGGTCCGTGCGATCCGTGGAGCCCGAGACCCCGCGGGGTCAAGTCCGGGTCGGACGTCGCGTCCGGGTTGAAGAGGAGGACCATCTGGCTGCCGCAGCGGAAGAAGACGTGCCGCCCTTCCAGCTTCGAGTGGAGGGCCAGACCAAGGATCTCCGTGTAGAAGTCCTCGGCCGCGTCCAGATCGTCCACGTAGAGGCAGGCCTCAAGAACGAAGTCGAGTTTCATCCCCGCGCCTCCGTACGTCAGTCTCTCTTGACACCCCGACCCGTCGCGCCCGCAGGCGGCGTGTCCCGCAGGATACCGGCGTGTTCCAGTTCGTCGACCCGCGCATCGTCGAAGCCCAGGACCTCGACCAGGACCTCCCGGTTGTGCTCGCCGAGACACGGGGCGCCGCGCCGATAGGTCGGCGGCGTGGCGCTCAGCCGGATCGGCAGACCTGGATAGCGGCGACGGCCGACCTCCGGATGATCGACCTCAGCCCAGAAGCGGCGAGCCTCGAGGAACTGATTCTCGGCCAGGTCGCGACCGTCGGCGACCGGCGCCGCAGTCACGCCCACTCGATGCAGGCTTTCAACCAGCGAGCCTCGCTCCTGGTCACGGGTCCAGTCCGTCAGCAGGTCATCGATCCGGTCCTCCTCCGTCTGCCGCTGCTCGAGCGACATCGAAGCAAGCGACGCTTCCAGGCCGGCGAGGCCGCATAGCGCCCGCCACTGCCGGTCGTCCTCGACGCTGATCGCAATCCAGCGCTCCTCGCCACGACACGGATAGCAGCCCTGGGGCGCCCGCCGCGAATGGCGGTTGCCGCGCCTCGGCTCGGCCGCCCCGCGAAGCTGCGCGGTCAGGATGCTGTCGCCGAAGGTCGTGGCCGTCGCTTCGACCATGGGCGTCTCGACGGTCCCGCCAGCGCCTTCCGGCGAACGGGAGCGCCGGTACAGCATGGCCAGCGTTCCGACGACGGTATGAAGCGCGGTCACCGGATCAGGCCAGGCGACGCCGGACCGGCATGGCGGACCGTCGCGGTAGCCGATGTGAGAAGTCAGCCCCATCGACGCCTCGATCAACGGACCGTAGGCCAGCCGGTCGCGGTAGGGCCCCGAGTGGCCGAAACCCGGCATCGCGACCGCCACGACCCGTGGATTGACCTCGCGCAGCCGATCCGCTGCGAGCCCCAGCTTCGGCATGACCCGGGGACTGAAGTTGTCGCAGACGACGTCCGACTGCTCGACCAGCCTCTCGAACAGCCGCTTCGCCTCGGGATCGTTCAGCTCGAGGGTGAGCGACCGCTTGTTGCGGTTCATCTTGTTGAACGCCGCGCTCCGGTTGAATGGCCGCTCGCCGACCTCGTCCTCCGGAAACAGGTGGCTCAGCGCCCCATCGCGGGCAGGCCGCGTGGCCGGACCGCGCGACCACGCCGCCTCGACCTTGATCACGTCGGCCCCGAGGTCGCCCAGGATGCGGGTCGCCAGCGGCCCCGCCCACACCCGGGTCAGGTCGAGAACGCGGACGCCCTGGAGCGGCCCGTGGTCGAGCGCGCCGTCATCCTCGCCCAGCGAGGCCGCCGGCGACGACGGCGCCGGCGCGTCGTCCAGGAGCGGCGCCGGCCCAACGATTGCGTCGTCCGACGAGAGCGCCGGCGCCTTACCGTCGAGCACGAACGGACCGCGGGGCACGAGCGGCCCCTCCGCGCCGTCGATCGGCACGAAGAAGTCCCGCGCCCGGAAGTGCGGATCCTCGAGCACGCTCAGCGCGTCGTGGATCGGGCCGATCGGCACCCGCGCCCGCACGCCCAGCTCGATGATCTCCGCCATCGTGTGAGCCATCAGCCACGGCTCGATCGCGCGGTCGAACTCGAGCCGGTGGTGGGCGCGGTCGACGTCCCGGACGAAGCGCCCATCCTCCGCCACCGCGTCGAGACCGGCGGCCAGGAGGAAGGGCCGGACCATCTCCCAGCTCGGCATCGCCAGGAACACGTACCCGTCCTTGCACCGGTAGACGCCGATCGGGTGCCAGGGGCCGCCCTGCGTGTTGCCGACGCGGGGAAGTACGTGTCGGGCCTGCGTCCACATCACCGTGGTGTACTGGTGCATCGCGGCGAGGCCCTCGACGTGGGACACGTCGACCGTCTGGCCGCGGCCGATCCGGGGGCGCGCCAGGAGCGCGGCCAGCCCGCCGATCGCCGCGTGCGCTCCCGCCTGGCAGTGCGCGTGGAGGCCCGGCCGCACGATCGGCTCCCGATCCGCCCCGCCGTTGAGGAAGGTGTGGCCCGACCAGGCGTCGTCGGTGAACTCGTTCGACCGCGACGGCCCCGTCTCGCGCCAGGCTTCGCGCGCACCGGCCTCCAACCCGAACGGCGAGATCCGCAACAGCACGGCGTGCGGTGCATCCGCACCGTCGATCAGAGGTTCAAGCGGCCCCGGCGCAGAACTCTCGATCACGACGTCGGCAAGGCCGCGATCGACCAGCTCCAGTATCTGCGTGTGCCCACCGTCTTCGCTCGGCCGCAGCCGCGCGGCACGCTTGCCCAGGTTGAGGTACGCGTACTCCGCCCCGACGCCCCGCCACCTCTCTCCGATTTCCCGCCACGGGTCTCCCCCGGGCGGCTCGATCCGCAGCACCTCGGCGCCGCAGGCGGCAAGCAGCCGCCCCGCATACGCGCCGGCCGGAGAACCGGCGACCTCGATCACGCGCAGGTCGGAACAGGGTTCGGTCACCGTGCGGGACGGTAGCAGTCGCAGTGAACGACCAGGCCTGTCCTACCGGGACCGGAATAGCAGCGGATCGGAATGCAGTTGCGACCGGCAACAACATGAAGACGGCCCTACGCAACGTGGAGACAGAGGCCGAGCACGCGACCCCGCCCGTCCTCCTGGCCGCCACCACGATTCTGCTTCTAGCAGGCGGCGCGTGTGACCGCGTTACGGATTCGCCTACGAAAGGTCTTGACGACGACACTTCGGCGACGCTTCTGGACGCCGATCCGAACTGGCAAACGATCGACAAGTACATACAGGAGCATGCGGTGTGGCTGGAAGTCGGCCGAAAGATCGCGGTAGAGGAAGACCGGATGTTCATTCCGCTCACGGAGCTCCCGGAACGCCCCGACATCGGGCCCGCGATCGCTGCGGCATCGGCGATCCTCGAAGGCGCCGGAAGGTACGACAGGACGATCGAAGCCGCAGAGTTTCTCGTCAAACTCCCTCAGTTCGACTCCGGAGCCGCAGGAAACCCGAGGAACCAACGGCTGACCTACGCTGCAGCCAGGGCAATCGCGGACCTGGCACCCGACTATGAACGGTGGCCGGAACTCGTAGCCCAGATCGACAGCCTCCGGCAGAACGGCGATTCAGCTCAGTCGGCGGCCAACGTCTTCCTCGAGGAGATGGCGACTGGCGCGGAGAACCCGGTGTTGAGCGCCTCTGCTCGCTACTACCGCGCCCGGGACCTCGCACGAGCCGTCGATGCCGAAGGACTAAGCGCAGCGGAACGCGCAGTGAGCCGCGAACGCGCCCTTGAGATGGCGACTGGACTGAAAGCGGGCGTCGAAAGCGAGCAGTTCCGGGGGCGTTTCGGAGAGGCGTTGGCTACGAGAACCTTCAGTGACGCCGAAGCGGACCTGATCGACCGGATCCGCCGAACGACCGTCGGAGGAATCCTGCCCGCACTGGCAGGGTCTAGTCTCGACGGCATCGAGGAGACGCTGGCCGACTACAGAGGACGCGTGCTGCTGCTCGATTTCTGGGCCACCTGGTGCAAACCCTGCGTCGCCGCGCTACCGGATCTCCGTGAGCTGGTCGCCGACCTCGGAGCGGACCGTTTCGCTCTTCTGGCAATCAGCGTCGACGCAAACCTTGAGACCGTGACCACCTTCATCGAGAAGGAGCCCATGCCCTGGGCCAACTGGCACGTCGGCACGTCCAGCGAAGTGACTCGCAAACTGGATGTTCGCTCCTACCCCACCTACATACTCGTCGATCAGCACGGCCAGGTACTAGCCAGAACCAACTCGCTGTCCGCGGAGTTCTTATCCCTCGTGGAGCAGACCGTGGCGACGGCGTCTGAAGGCTGAGCTCTGCCACGGCCCGTACCCGGTCCGAGGCCCGACCTGAAAGAAGCTAGGGTGGCGGCAGGTGCTGTTCGAAATCGGCAGCTTCAATCAGTACGCGGGGTCCAACGCGTCAACCCCACCCGCAACCGATTCGTTCCTCCAGAAGATGGCGTCTGAAGCCGAGGACCCCGGGCTGCGGGCCGCCGCGCGCTCGGGATAGCCAGCGGTCTCATGACGGGAGTGGAACAGGAGGAGTTTCTTGTGCCCGGCTTCCGCATCACGGCAGCGAAGAGAACGTTTGCCCACGCGGAGGCTGACCTGGTACGCCGCATACAACACGCAACTGTGGGCGGCACGCTGCCTGGGTTGACCGGCGCTCGTTCGTGTCGGTCCCGCGCCGGCGCTCGGCGTATGCTCACGCGCCGAAACGAAGCCACCCGCAGGAGATCGCCCATGCCCATCCTCGACTTCAGCCTCACCGACCAGGTCGCCCTCGTCACCGGCGCCTCGCGCGGCATCGGCGAGGCCATCGCCCGCGGCTTCGCCGAACAGGGCGCGACCGTGATCCTCGCGTCGCGGAAGCAGGAAGGGCTCGACAAGGTCGCCGAGTCGATCGAGGCCGACGGCGGAAAGGCGGTGCCGATCGCCTGTCACGCCGGCAACGTGGAACAGATCGCGGCGCTGTTCGCGCGCATCGAGAGCGAGTTCGGGCGGCTCGACATCCTCGTCAACAACGCGGCGACGAACCCCTACTTCGGACCGGCGATCGACATGCCGGAGTGGGCCTTCGACAAGACCCTGGAGGTCAACCTCAAAGGCTACTTTGTCCACATCCAGCAGGCGGCGCGGCTGATGAAGAAACAGGGCTCGGGCAACGTGATCAGCGTCGCCTCGATCGCCGGTCTGCGGCCGGGTCCCAACGAACTGACCTACGCGCTGACCAAGGCGGCGGTGCTCAACATGACCCGCGGCTGGGCCAAGGAACTCGGCCAGTTCGGCATCCGGGTCAACGCGATCGCGCCCGGTGTCGTCGAGACCTACTTCGCGAGCGTGCTCGTCGACTCCGAGGAGAAACGGCAGGCGATCGCCAGCCGGACGCCGGTCGGCCGGCACGCGCAGCCCAACGAGATCGCGGGCGCGGCCGTGTTCCTGGCCTCGAAGATGGGCAGCTACGTGACCGGCGCGACGATCGTCATGGACGGCGGTTCGTCGGCCTGAATGGCCTCCAGCAGGTAGCCGAGGAGGTCGCCGTCGACGTAGTCATTGTCGACCACGTTGACCAGAAAGTACGTATCGTGGATGCGCTGTAGCAGGCGCCGCGACTCACTGCCTTCTTCGT
Source organism: Holophagales bacterium (assembly GCA_009836625.1). Taxonomy (GTDB): domain Bacteria; phylum Acidobacteriota; class Thermoanaerobaculia; order Multivoradales; family Multivoraceae; genus Multivorans. The sequence continues at coordinate 384,210 of VXVC01000012.1, read as the reverse complement.
AAACTGCCGCCCAGGAGGAGAGCCACAGGTCGAAGGCCTCGTCCTTCCAGACCTCGAACGAGCGCGGGTCGACGATGGTCGGCTGGCGGATCTCCTCACCGGGGAACACGCCCCAGGTCACCGCGTTGACCGTGTCGCAGTTGCTGTAGGCCGTACCGGACCGGTCGATCGCGTGGTACGTCAGGCTCTCGTTCGCTTCCAGCGCAGCGAGCAATGGGGGCACCTGCTCCGGCGCCACGAAGAACTCCAGATAGGCCTTCTGGTAGACGCGGCCGCCGGTGCCGCCCCAGCCGACCGCGGGGTCGTCGGACGGAGCACCGTTCACGCGCGGCTGCGAGTTGATCGTGAGCAGCCCCGCCAGATTCAGCCGCACCAGGGCGTTGCGCAGCGGTTCGCTCTCCAGGTCCAGCGGCCAGTCGTACCAGGGGATCCCGTCGACGTCGCCACGGCAGAAACCCGCGAAGACCTCCCGCACCTGGTCGATCGAGGGCAGCTCGCGGCCCCACCGCTCACGGGCCATATCGGCCTTGATCGGTCGAAACGCGAGATGGTGATCGCCGAGATCGCCGAACGCCGGTGAGCCGGCGTCGCCCCAGCGACCGTTCGGAAACTCGTCCCAGTCCCGGGTGCGGGCGAGGTAGCTCTTCGGCCGGTTGGCCCAGAAGATCGGACGGACGTCCTCCCTGGGGCGCTGAACCGCCGTCGCGCTTCGCCAGGGCAGGACCCTTTCCGTGCGCTCCGGCACGATGCCGAGCCGGTCGAGGATGACCTGCACCGATCGCTCGAGATTCAACGTGTAGAAGTGAAGACCGGGGGCGCCGCCGTCCAGCAGGCGGCGGCAGATGCCGGTCAACAGATCCTGGCCGTACTCGCGCACCGACGCGTCGTGGTAGCGGCGCGCTTCGATCTCGCTGACGATCTCGGGCGGCGCGCTGGCGCCGAAGCCCGTGATCCGCTGAAAGGACTGGTAACCGTTGATCGGTGCCAGTCCGGGAACGATCGGACAGTCGATGCCGCGTTCCCGGCACTCCTCCAGGAAGCGGAAGTAGAGCTCCGGCTCGTAGAACATTTGCGTGATCACGAAATCGGCGCCAGTCTCCACCTTGGCGGCGAGATGGTCGAGATCGCGCTCCCGGCTGGGAGCCTCCGGGTGACCTTCCGGGTAGCCGCCAACGCAGATCCCGAAGTGGTCTCCATGCTCCTCGCGGATGAACCGCACCAGGTCCGAGGCGTGCGAGAAGCCGTCGGCGATCGGCGACCAGGCGCCGCGGCCGCGGGGCGGATCCCCGCGCAGCGCCAGGATGTTGCCGATGCCGCGCGCGCGGCAGTCGTCCAGCACCGCCGCGATCCGGCGCCGCGGCATGTTGGTGCAGGTCAGGTGCATCATCGTTTCGAGGCCGAGCACGTTCTCGATCGTGTTCGCCAGCTCGAAGGTCAACTCGGCCGTGCTGCCTCCGGCGCCCCAGGTGACGTCGACGAACGCCGGCTCAAGACGCCCCATGCGCTCGATGCGCGCGTAGAGGTTCTCGATCCCCGCCTCCGTCTTCGGTGGGAAGTACTCGAAGGAGTAGAAGGGCCGTCCCTCGGCGATCGCCGAGCGCAGCTTGTCGATCAGCTTCACAACGAAACGGATCCTACGTCGAGTCCGTGGCCACCCGCTCCGCCTGCTGGACCAGGCCGGGCGCGGCCAGCCGTCCAGCCACAGCCTCCAGCTCGGGCCGCGGGCCCCGCCAGCGGAGTTCGTCGACGGAAGCGCTGACCGGCGCTTCGCGGACCAGGGTCGCGAGCTCCCGGAACAGCTCCGCCGACGCCCGCTCCTCGCGCAGCGTCGCCGCCAGGCGGTCCCGTCCCCGCACCTTGACCGCCCACTTCCACGGTTCGTCCGGGATCTGCTCCAGGTGGACGTAGTGCGCGAGCACCGTCGCCGTCGACTTGGCGCCCCAGCCGCGCAGACCCGGGAAACCGTCGGCGCTGTCGCCGACCAACCCCAGGTAGTCCGGGATCGACTCGGGCTCGACACCGAACTTCTCGCGGACGCCGTCGGCCTCCCAGCGCACGCCCCGCCGGCGGTCCACCTGGACCGTCTTGCCGCCCCGACCGGCGTCGACGCACTGGGCCAGATCCTTGTCCGGCGTGCAGATGCGGACCTCGACGACCCGCTCGTCCGCGGCCGCCATCGCGGCGCCGCTGGCAAGCCCGTCGTCGGCCTCGTGCTCGACCATCGGCCAGACCGTGACCCCGAGCGCGGCCAGGGCCTCCTCGAGCACCGGGAACTGGGCCAGCAACTCCGGCTCGATCCCCTCGCCGGTCTTGTAGCCGGGCCACATCTCGTTGCGGAACGACTCGATCACGTGGTCGGTCGCCACCGCCACATGGGTCGCCCCATCCCGAAACATGCCGAGCACCGAGAAGACGACTCCACGCACCGCCCCCACCTCGAGCCCGTCGTCGTTGCGATAGCTCGGCGCGCCGAAGTGGTGGCGAAAGAGCTCGTAGGTGCCGTCGATCAGGTGGACGTACATGGCGGGCGCCGCATCCGGGTCACGCCGGCAAGCTACCATCAGCCGCCATGACCCGATTCGCGGCCCTGCTCTGGACCGTCTGCGCGGCCGCCGTCCAGCCCGCGGCGGCCGCCGTCGACCTGCCCGGCGACCCCCTCGCCGGCTCGGGTGACGTCGCGCGGACCGCGCTGCCGGCATCCCAGCTCCTGGCCGGTGAGCATCCGACTCCCGTCGACAACGCGGCCTTTGGCCTGCCCGAGAACGCCGCACCGCCGCGCCACGAGATGCGAGGCACGCTGCAGCTCTTCGGCGGCGGCGGAGCCTCCTGGACAGTCCACCACGACACCTACCTGCGGGCGGATGAGCCGCCGATCGTCTCCGCCCTGCGCCGCATTCCGCGGCTCGATGTCGCCCTGGTCCAGAGTGGCTCCCACCTGGTGCCCGCCAACCGGGCGCTCCGCTACACCGGCGACGCCTACTGGAACGTCATCGTCGGACCGGGCCGGATCTGGAGCGAGAACGGCGACGGCGGCAGAAGCCGGGCCTCGTTGCCGATCACACTGGTCGAGCGCAACCAGAACTGCGCCTACCACGGTGTCGTGTCCTTCCTGTTCGACGGCGGCGCCACCTCGCCGGCGGCCTTCCAGGCCACGCAGGAGACCTGCAAGTACTTCAAGTTCGACCTCTGGGACGCGGGCCCCACCCGCTTCACCTCCGGCGAGCCGCCCGAGGCAAGGGTAGTACTCGCGGCCTACGCTGCCGAAGCCGCCTCCCGGCTCCCGATCCGGCCGATCGAGGAGATTCGGGACGACTACCCGCGCGCCCAGGTCTACCCTCAGGCGTTCGGCGGCGGCTTCGACCGCGAGCACCTCACCGCCTTCGGCGTCGCCTTCGGCGGGGTCCACTACCAGGGCCCGGTCCACACCCGCTACGGTGACTACCCGTATCCCGAGCAGATCCGCCTGCCGTCCTACTCCACTGCCAAGACCGCCGTCGGCGCCGTCGCGCTGATGCGGCTGGCGCAGAGGGACGGTTTCGAGGTGACCGAACTCGAACTCAGGGACTACGTGCCCAAGCCACCCAGGGGCAGCTTCCACGGCGTGACCTTCGAGCACGCCCTCGACATGGCGACCGGCCACTACTGGGACACGGGCAACCAGGACGACGAAAAGAACTCGACGACCGAGCTGAACTTCTTCGTGCCGGAGCACCGGAACCGCAAGCTGCGGGGCGCCCTCGCCTACCCGACGAGGGAGTCGCCCGGCGCACGCTGGGTGTACCACACGACGGACGCCTTCCTGCTGTCCGTGGCCATGAGCGGGTACCTCGGCCAGCAAGCGGGCGCCTCGCCAAAGGAGCCCGCCGACCTGCTGGAGTTCCTGGCCACCGAGGTCTACAGGCCGCTGGGCGTCTCCGCCGGGGCGCTCCAGTCGCTGCGCACGGACAACCGGGCCGACGGCTACGTCTTCGGCGGCTACGGCATGTTCTGGACCCCGGACGACATCCTGAAGATCGCCAACCTGCTGAACGTCCAGCGCGGCCGGATCGGCGACCGGCAGGTGCTCCATCCGGGCATGGTGGCCGCCGCGATGCAGGAAGACGCGGACGATCCGGGCCTGGACGCCGTCCACAACGGCCACCCGAACAAGTACAACAACTCGATCTGGTCGCGGCAGATCCAGGTCACCGACGGCACCGGCACGAAGCAGGTCTGGGTGCGGCAGATGCTCGGCTACGGCGGCATCGGCGTCCTCATGCTGCCGAACGGCGCCGTCTTCTACTACTTCGGCGACAAGGACCAGCACGACTGGCTGCGATCCGCGAGGGAGGCCTACAAGCTCCGATGACTCCACCGAACGCCTCGGAACCGGCCCCCTTCGCCGGGCTCAGGATCGTCGAACTCGCGGAGGGTGTCGCCGGCCCGTACTGCGGCAAGCTGCTTGCCGACCTGGGCGCCGACGTCATCAAGGTCGAACCGCCCGCGGGCGATCACGCCCGCCGGACGAACGGCTCCGACCCGGAAGGCTCGCCCCTCTTCCTCTACTGCAACACGAGCAAACGCGGCGTCGTCCTCGACCTCGACGACGAAGCCGATCGCGCGACCCTCGACGACCTGCTCCAGACCGCCGACGCCCTGGTTGTCGACCGCGAACCGCCGGCCGAGACACCGCCGGATCTGATCGTGGCGGCGGTTACGCCGTACGGCCTCTCGGGACCGCGCTCGGGAGCGCCCGCCGGCGAGCTGACGCTCATGCACGGCGGCGGACTGGTCAACCAGATGCCGGCCCGGTCACGCGACATCGACCGCGCGCCGGTCGCCCTGGGCGGCCATCAGGCCGGCTACCACGCCGGCCTGGTGACGGCGCTGGCGGTTGCCGCTCAGCTCTACGAACGCAGCCACGGCGGCGGCGCCCGGGTCGACGTCTCGATTCAGGACGTGATGATCAGCATGGTGGCGCCGCTCGCGGCCAGCGCCCGCTACCACGAGACGACCTGGTCACGGGTGCCGGATCGGCCACCGGCCATGGGCAGGCTGAAGACGAGTGACGGCTACGTCATCCTGAACGCCTTCGACGATCACCACTTCGAACTCTTCCGCGAACTGATGGGCAATCCCGAGTGGTGCCAGGGCGACGAGTGGAAGGACATGGCCTACCGCAGCCACCACCTGATGGACATCGCTCCCGAGGTCGACGCCTGGGCCCTCGAACAGAAACGCGACGATCTCTACCACCGCGCCGCCAAACTCGGCATCCCGGTCGGACCGATCCACGACGCCGCGGACGTGATGGACTACCAGCAGTACCTGGCCCGCGACTACTTCGTCGAGGTGAACCACCCCCGTGCCGGGAAACGCCGCTACGCCGGCTGGCCGTACCGGATGGCCGGGTCGCCGCCCCGTGTTGCGCGCCCGGCGCCGCTGCTCGGCGAGCATTCCAACGAGGTCCGCGCCGAGGTCTCGACGGCCGGCAACGGCAATCCGGCCGGAGGCGTCCCGCCCCCCGCCCCCGCCAACCCCAGGCTCCCGCTCGAGGGCATTCGGGTGGCCGAGTTCGCCTGGGTGTGGGCCGGCCCCTATGCAGGCGTCCTGCTGTCCACCCTGGGCGCTGAAGTGATCAAGGTCGAGGGACCCAAGCGCCTCGATCTGACCCGCCGCTCCGTGGTCTGGCCCCGCGCCGAGGAGGCGCCGCAGAAGATCGGCCAGGACGCCGGCATGGCGTTCAACACGATGAACCTGAATAAGCGGTCGCTGGCCCTGGACCTGTCAGAAGCGGAAGGCCGCGAACTCGCCCTGCGCCTCGCCGGCGAGTGCGACGTGATCTACGACAATATGCGGCCCGGCGCCATGGTCAGGCTCGGCCTCGACCACGAGAGCCTGCGCCGGGCAAACCCGGCTCTGGTCGTCGCCTCCTCGTCGGGCCGCGGCCACGGCGGCCCGGAAACCGAGTATCTCGGCTACGCGATGGTCCACCAGGGCGTGGCCGGCGGGGCCTGGATCTCCGGCTACCCGGACGATCACCCGACCCACAGCGGCGGCGACGTCGATCTGATGAACGCGATCACGCTCGCCTTCTCGATCGTCGCCGCGCTGCACCACCGCGGCCGCACCGGCGAAGGCCAGTTCATCGACTACTCGCAGTGCGAGGGCGTCAGCTCGATCCTCGGCGACGTACTGCTCGAGTACGAGATGACCGGCGAGATCCCCGAGCGCGCCGGCAACTCCCACCGCTCGTCGGCGCCGCACGGCGTCTATCGCTGCTGGGGCATCGATCGCTGGCTCGCCATCGAGGTCCACAGCGACGGGGAGTTCGGCCGCCTCGCGGCGACGATGGGCCGGCCCGAGCTGGCCGAGGATCCGCGATTCGCAACCGCAACGGCCAGGAAGCAGAATGAGACGGAGCTCGACGCGATCATCGGCGCCTGGACCAGAGAGCGGGACCGCGACTGGCTGGCGCGTGAACTCTTCCGGGCCGGCGTCGCCGCCGCTCCCTCACGCGACGCCCGGGACCTCTACGCCGACTCGCACCTGCGGGCCCGCGGCTCCTTCGCCACCGTCGAACACCCGGAGTGGGGCGACCTGGAACTCATCGGGCCGCCCTTTCGTATCGCAGGCCGCGATCTCAGCCCTCGCCGGGCGCCCCTGCTCGGCGAGCACACCGACGTCGTCCTCAGCGACGTCCTCGGGCTCTCCGCCAACGAGATCGCCGCCTACCGTGGCCGCGGCATCGTCGCCTGATCGCTACACTTCGTCCTCATCAACAGAATCCCGATCCAACAAGGGAGGTCCACAGTGACTCGACTCAGCCGAACGTCGCGCAGCGCCGCGGTCGCGGCGGCCATCGCCATCGCCGCCCTGCTCTTCACTCCACCGGTCCCCGCCTTCGCTCAGGACGGCGAGTCGGTGACGGTCGACATCATGAGCCGCTATCGCGTCGCTCCGAACATCACCTATCTGACGGCGGACGGCTACGAATCGAAGCTCGACGTGATGACCCCCCGCGGCCAGGGGCCGGTGCCTACCCTGATCTACATCCACGGCGGCGGCTGGGTTGGCGGCACGAAGGAGTCCAGCGTGCTGCGGGCGCTCCCCTACCTGGAGATGGGCTGGGCGGTGGTCAACGTGGAGTATCGGCTTGGCCGCAACGCGCTCGCGCCCGGCGCCGTCGAGGACTGTCGCTGCGCGCTGCGCTGGGTCTACGAAAACGCCGAGGACTACAACATCGACACCTCCCGCCTGGTCGTCACCGGCGCCTCGGCCGGCGGTCACCTGTCCCTGACCACGGGCATGCTGCCGGCCTCGGCGGGCCTCGACCGGCTCTGCCCCGGTCGTGACGCGGACCGTCCGGGCTGGGCCGCGGCCGACGAGTACGAGATGCCGGTCGCCGCCATCGTCAACTGGTTCGGGATCACGGATGTCGGCGACCTGCTCGAGGGCGTCAACGCGAAGAGCTACGCGGTCGCCTGGATGGGCTCCCGCAGCGACCGCATGGAACTGGCCAAGCGTGTGTCGCCGCTCACCTACGTGCGGTCAGGATTGCCGCCGATCCTGACGATCCACGGCGACGTCGACAACATCGTGCCCTACCAGCACGCCCTCGACCTGCACGCCAAGCTGGACAAGGCGGGTGTAGCGAACAAGATCCACACCGTGCCCGGCAAGGGCCACGGCAACTTCACGCCCGACGAGCAGCAGGAGATCTTCCGGGTCATCCGGGCCTTCCTCGCCGAGCATGTGACCGCCGGGGAAGCCGCCAGCACCGGCGCCGAGTGACGGCCGCCGCCGGGCGCCGCCCAGTGGTGGGCGCTCCCGACCTCTGCACCCGCACCGCCCTTGACCTCGCCGGGTTGCTCGCCAGCGGCGAGGTCTCGGCGGTCGAGGTGCTCGAAGCCCACCTCGGCTGGATCGACCGGCGCAACCCGGAACTCAACGCGATTTGCACGCTCGACCGCGACCACGCGTTCGAGCAGGCCCGGGCCGCCGATGACCTGCGCCGCCGCGATCCGGAGACCGCCGCCGCGAAGCCGCTGCTCGGCCTGCCGACCGCGGTCAAGGACCTGGTCCCGACGAAGGGCATCCGCACCACCTTCGGCTCGCCGATCTTCGCGGACAACGTGCCCGATTTCGACGCTCTGATCGTCGAACGGATCCGCGACGCGGGCGCCGTCGTCATCGGCAAGACGAACACGCCCGAGTTCGGCGCCGGGTCGCAGACGTTCAACCCGGTCTTCGGCAAGACCCGCAATCCCTGGGATTCGGAACGCACCTGCGGCGGTTCGAGCGGCGGCGCGGCCGCCGTGCTCGCCAGCGGCATGCTGCCGATCGCCGACGGCAGCGACCTCGGCGGTTCGCTCCGCAACCCGGCCAGCTTCTGCGGAGTCGTCGGCTTCCGGCCGACGCCGGGCCGCGTGCCCCGGGTGCCGCCCGAGCAGGGCTGGGACGATCTCGCCGTGCTCGGGCCGATGGCCCGCAACGTCGCCGACGCCGCTCTCCTCTTCTCGGTCATCGCCGGACCGGACCCGCGCGACCCGATCTCGCTCGCACGCCCTTCCGAGCCCTTCCACCCGGTCGAGCCGCTCGACCTCCGCGAGCTGCGCCTCGCCTGGACCCCGAACCTCGGCCGCTACCCGGTCGAACGCGAGGTCGTCGAGGTCTGTGAAGCCGCCCTGCCGGCGTTCCGGGACCTGGGCGCCGAGATCGAAGAAGCCGCGCCCGACCTGTCCGGCGCCGGCAGCATCTTCCGCACCCTGCGCGCCAACCTGTTCGCCGACAAGCTGGGGCCGGTGTTCCCCGGGCACCGCGATCAGATGAAGGACACCGTGATCGAGGAGGTCGAACGGGGTCTGGCGCTCACCGGCCCGGACATCGCGACCGCCCAGGCGGAACGCACCCGCCTCCATTGCCGCGTGGTCGAGTTCTTCGAGCGCTACGACGCCCTGCTGCTGCCGACGGTTCAGGTCCTGCCCTTCGACGTCGACCAGCCCTACCCCGTGGAGATCGAAGGTCAGCCGATGACGAGCTACACGGACTGGATGGCCTCGTGCTACTCGATCACCGTCACCGGCTGCCCGGCGATTTCCGTCCCCTGCGGAGTCGGAGCGTCCGGGCTGCCGGTCGGCCTGCAGATCGTGACGGCCCGGGGCAGCGATCGGATGACGCTCGCCATCGCGGCCGCTTTCGAGGCCGGAACCCCGGAATGACCTGTCGCCGGTGCGGGTTGCACTCGGGCATGCCCCAGCTACTGCTGTGCCTCGGCGTAGCCGGCCTCGCCGCACTCGCCGCCGGTCCCCTCGCCGCCCAACCCGCCGACTCGCACAACACGATCACAGGCGCCGTTGTCGACGACAGCGGCGCTCCCGCCGCCGACATCGAGGTCGTTCTGCGACCGTATCCAAGCGCCTTCGAAGCGGATCTGTACGTTCTCGGCCACTCGGACGCACTGCCGGAGGCGGTTGATCGGGTCCGCTCCGACGCAGACGGAGTCTTCTCCCTCGGGGCGCCCGCGGCTGGTCCCTACCGGCTGGAGTTCGGGCGCTCGACGCCAGCGAACGAGCCGGGTGACGCCATCCCGCTGATACACGGCGAGCTGCTCCCACTCAAGGGCGCGCAGGTCTCGAACGCGATCGATGTGCCCGATCGCCATCTCATCGCCGTCCGGGTGCTCGATGCGGACGATCGGCCAATCGAGGGAGCACTGGTCGTGGCAAACCCCAGCATCTGGTTCCCGCGTCGCACCCTTGGCGTTCTCAACCGGATGGCTCGTGAACTGAACTCGGGAAACTACTCTCGTCCGTCGGCTCAGTTCATCCTGCCGACCCACCAGCCCGCCTCGTCTCGCACCGATGCCGACGGAATCGCGCGCATCGCAATGCCGACCGCGGAGGCCACCGTCGTCGTCTCGGCGAGCGGATTCGTCCTCGGCAAGGGCAGGACGCGATCCGGCCGCGCCGTGTTGCGGCTGGACCGAGATCCCGGCGTCCGACTGCGCGTCCGCGGTCCAACCGGCGCCCCCGCGCCCGGTGTGCTCATCCGGACCGAGAGCGCTCGCGACAGAGCCTTGCATGCCGACACTTCGGACGCCCTGGCGACTCTCGGCACGCCAGGCGCCCTCGGCGGCTTCGACACGCCCTTGGCCATCACCGACCGCAATGGCGAAGCGGTCATCGGACGGCCCCCTGGCGCGGAGACCGCCCTGGAAGTCGAAGCAGCCGACGGTGCATTCGCCCGGGTTTCCCTCCCGGCGGCGACTCCGGGCGAATCGCAGCAACGAGAGCACGTCATCGACGTGCGACTCGAGGAGCCGGTCCGGATTCCAGGCCGCATCGTCGACGCGGCGTCGGGCCTGCCGATCCACAGCGCGGCGATCTGGGTGCAGTCGTTCCCCGGTCACCACGCATTCAGCGAAGCCACCGGCACATTCGACCTGAGCACCCGACCCGCCAATCGAAAGGTGTATCTGCAGGCGACGGCGACCGGTTTCCTCCCCGCGGGAGTCGACATCAGCGCCGCGGACCTTTCCAATCGGGAGGAGGTGCGAATCGGGCTGACGCCTTCAGCACCGATTCGGGGCCTGGTCACCGACGAAGCCGGTCAACCCGTTGCCGGCGCCAGCATCCGCGCCGAGCCCGGCGGCGCCGGCGTCCCGCCCGGCTTCTCGTTTTCATCCACTCCGGCCATTTCAGGCGCCGACGGCTCCTTCCGGGTGGAGGAGGCCCTGTACGGACAAACGCACCGTTTGACCGCACAAGCGGCGGGCTACGCCCCTACCGTCCTCGACCTGCCGCCCCTTGAGCCGGGCATTCCCGTCGACCCCGTTCATCTCGTGCTGAGCAAGGGGCGGCGCGTCCTCGGCTCGGTCGTCGATGCCGACGGAAACCCGGTCGCGCAGGCTCAGGTCTCGCTGCTCTGGCCTCTCGATCCGTCCGACTTCCGGTCCGGGCTCGAGGCCCCGGCCGGAGCCGCCGCAACCGACGGTCGGGGCGTCTTCGCACTCCCCGCCACCGGACCAGGCGCGTACGAGATCCGGGTCAGCCACGCCGACTACGCCAATCGGCCACCCTCCCGGGTCGAAGTCCCGGTCGGCGAGTCGGACTTCGATCTCGGCGATCTCACGCTGGAAGCCGGCGGAGTGATCCACGGCGTCGTCACGGACCCCGGCGGGGAGCCGGTCGGCCGCGCAACCATTCAGGCCTACGAACGGGATTGGTTCGAAGCACCAGCCAGAACGGCCACAACCGACGCGGACGGCCGATTCCGGCTCAGAGGATTCTCCTCGGTTCTCGCCGACCTTGGGGTCGAGGCTAGCGGCTACCCAGCCCAAGTCGAGCCGAACGTGCGCGTCGACCACGCCGACCCGGTCCTGATCGAGCTCAGACCCGGGGCCTCCATTGCCGGCCGCGTCCTCGACAACGGCGGCAACGGTGCCGCCGGCGTTCCCGTCTACCTTTGGTTCGGACTCGACTACAGCAGCGATGCCGACCCACGCCTGTGGGACGCCGTCGACACGCTCCCCGAACAAGTCACGGACCGGGACGGCCGGTTCCGGTTCGACGGTCTCGCGGCCGGCACCTGGTCGGCCGAGGCAAGCCGGGGAACGGAGGGGGCAAAGCTCGATGGGATCGAGTTGCTTCCCGGCGGAGAACGGGGGATCGAACTCGTCCTGCGGACCAGGGACCGGCTGATCGTCACCGTCGTGACGGAGGTCGGCGAGCCGGTGGCCGACGCGCAGATTGACGTGGGAGCACCAGGAGAGCGTTTTCCGACCGGCTACGGACAAACGGACGGCAGCGGACGGGCGGTGATCGACATCACGCCCGACACCGTAACGGTCACGGTCAGCCACGAGACACTCCGCGACGAGTCGCGGCAAGTGCGGCTCGAGCCGGGCGACAACGAGGTTCGGTTCAAGCTTCGGCGCGGCCTGGAACTCAGCGGCACGGTGCGCTCGTACCAGGGCACCCCTTTGCCCCTGGCCACCGTGGCGGCTGAAACCGACTACTCCTCCGACGTGGAGTGGCACGGCACGAACACCGTCTCCGACCGGAACGGCGCCTTCCGCCTCACTGGCCTCGAATCCCGCCCCTACATCCTCACCGCACGCGCGCCTGGCTACGCGGACGGCGGCCCGGAAGAGCCGATCGAGATCCGCGACGACGCCGTCGAAGGCATCGAGATCGTGCTGGAACCGGAAGCCTCGATCGTCGCCGTCGTAACCGGGCTGTCGCCGTCCGATCTCAACCAGGTGCGGATCTCCGCGTGGAAAGGGCCCCGTGTCCGCGACGCCACGAGGGACACCGAGGGGAAGTTCTCGGTACAGGGAGTCGGCCCGGGGACATGGCAGGTCGAAGCAACCAAGGGCGACTGGGAGCGGACGGTCGAACGGACCGTGACGATCGAGCGGGGCATGAGCGAGGTCTTCGTCGAACTGCCGTTCGAGCGCGGGCTGCGCCTGTCCGGACAAGTGGTTGAAGACGGTGCGCCCCTTGGCGGCGCAATACTGTCGGTAGGCGACGTGTACGGCCGCGCCGACCGCGAAGGCCGCTTCGCGCTGGAAGGGCTCATGCCCGGCCCGAATCAGGTGGTCATCCGCCGGCCGGACTTCAGTGGCACGCAGTACCAGTCGATCGATCTGCAAACCGACCTGGAAGGCGTCCGCATCGAACTCGAGCCGGCCACGGCCACCGTTACCGGCGTCGTCGTCGACGCCGAGACCGGCCAGCCGCTCGACTGGGTCAGCCTGATGGCCGCCGACGCCGCCACGATCGGCGCGATCGCCGCGGGCGGGGGAGGCGGTCTACTCGTCGGAGCCAGCTCTGTTCTCAGTGAAGCCGCAGGCCAGTTCACGCTCGAGCTGGGTGCGAACGCCGACCGCCTGTGGATCACTCACGACGGCTACGAGGACGTTCAGATTCCTCTGAACATCACGCCGGGCGAACACGTCGAAGGGCTGGTGATCCGGCTGCAGCCGGCGCCTCCCGACGCTCCCGATCGGTAGCCATACGCTGCGCCGCGGCCCGGTCAACCCATAGACTCCCGAAAATGCCGCTCCCGGCGATCCGGTTGACCACAGGGATGCCCCGACCCTGGCTCCTGCTCGGCCTCGCCGCGCTCGCCGCCGGCCCCCTTGTTTCCCAGCCAGTCGGCGATTCATCTGTCACCGATGCCTCCATCCGCGGACTGGTGACCGATGCCTCCGGTGCGGCGATAGAAGGCGCCAGGATTCGGGCCCGGCCCAGAGGCGCTCTGGTTACGCCGTTCAACTCGCTCCAGATGGGATCCGCAAGCTCGGCCTCCGACGGTTCCTTCCGCGTGGACGAGGTGGTCCACGGCCACACCTACCGCCTGGTCGTTCAGGCTGCCGGCTACGCGAGTGGGTTCCTCGACCTGCCGCCCATAGAGCCCGGTGCAGCGATCGACTCCGTCCACGTGGTGCTCGGTAGAGGGCGCCAGGTCCACGGCGCAGCGGTCGACACCGACGGGAATCCGGTGGCCGAAGCCAGGGTGTCGTTGCTGTGGCCTCTGGATCAATCCGACTTCAGAACCTCCTTCGAGGCTCCGGCCGTCGCCACTACAACGAACGAACAGGGTGCATTCGCGTTCTCCGCCGTGGCTCCAGGTGACTACGAACTGCAACTTCGCCATCCCGAGTACGCGGACCGCCCGCCCACGGAGATCGAGGTTCCTGCCGGCGAAGGAGGCCTCGATCTCGGCCTCCTGACCTTCGTCTCCGGCGGAACGATCCACGGAGTCGTAGTAGGCGCCGACGGTGAACCCGTCGCAGGAGCCTGGATAAGGGCTCAGGCTCGGAACCAGTTCGGCGGCACTCCGCGGACGGCCACAGCCGATGCGGACGGCCGTTTCAGGCTCGACGGCCTCTCTACCGATCTGGTCGACCTCGGCGTACGGGGGGCCGGCTATCCGCTGCTCGTTCGGCCGGGCGTGCGCGTCGGCAGCGAGGACCCGGTCCTGATCGAGCTACTGGAGGGAGGAGCCGTTGCGGGTCGCGTCGTCGACGCAGGCGGCAACGGCGCCGTCGGTGTCCCCGTGAGGCTCAGAATCGAACTCGACCGCCGTTCCGGCGGGAATCCGGTCCTGCGGGGACCGAGAGACATGTTTCCCCGGCGAGTCACCGATGCCGAAGGCCGCTTTCGTTTCGATGAAGTTCCCTCCGGCACCTGGTCGGCCGAAGCGAGGAAAGGAACGGAAGCGGCCAAAGTGGAGGCGTTCGAGTTGGCGGCGGGCGCCGAGCGGGAGATCGAACTGGTTCTGGGCACTCCCGACCGGTTGACCGTGATCGTCACGACGCCTCTCGGCGAACCTGCTGCCGGCGCGCAGATTCGTCTGGAGTCACCCGGCGAGCGGCTGCCAAGTGGCTACGGCCGGACGGACGTCAGCGGACGGTCGGTGATCGACATCACGCCGGGACCTGCAACCGTGAAGGTCAGCCACGACGAGCTTCGCGACGAGTCGCGGCAACTCCAACTCGACCCGGGCAACAACGAGGTTCACTTTCAACTTCGACCTGGCGTGGAGCTCAGCGGCACGGTCCGCTCACACCAGGGCACTCCTCTGGCCCTGGCTACGGTAGAGGCCGAAACCGAGTACTCCTTCGGTGCCGAGTCGCACCGCACGAACACGGTTTCCGACCAGAACGGCACCTTCCGCATCACCGGGCTCGAACCACGCCGCTACATCCTCACGGCACGCGCAACCGGCTACGCGGACGGCGGCCCGGACGAGGCGATCGAGATCGGCGACAGCGCGGTCGACGGCATCGAGATCGTGCTGGAGCCGGAGGCCTCGATCGTCGGTGCCGTAACCGGCCTGTCCCCGGCCGACCTGAATCAAGTGCAGATCTACGCCCGCAAGGGGCCGCGGTCCCGCGACGCCACGCGGGACACCGACGGGAGCTTTTCCGTGCGAGGAATCGGCCCGGGGACATGGCAAGTCAGAGCCGTCAAGGGCGACTGGGAGCGAACTGTCGAACGGACCGTGACGATCGAGCCGGGCATGACCGAGGTCTTCGTCGAGTTGCCTTTCGAACGCGGGTTGCGGCTGTCCGGGCAAGTGCTGGAAAAAGGTGCGCCCCTTGGCAGCGCAAGGCTGTCCGTGGGTGGTGTGTCCGTCCGCGCCGACCGTGAAGGTCGCTTCGCCCTGGAGGGACTCGAACCCGGCCCGAATCAGGTGGTCATCCGTCGGCCGGACTT
This sequence comes from Holophagales bacterium, assembly GCA_009836625.1. GTDB lineage: Bacteria > Acidobacteriota > Thermoanaerobaculia > Multivoradales > Multivoraceae > Multivorans. Next base: position 369,004 of record VXVC01000012.1, on the reverse strand, counting down.
CGGAAGCTCGCAGTACCAGGCGATCGACCTGCAGACCGACCTGGAGGGAGTCCGCATCGAACTGGCGCCCGCCGCGGCGACGGTCGCCGGCACCGTCGTGGACGCCGCAACCGGCCGGCCGCTCGACTTCGTCAGCCTGATGGCAGCCGACGCGGCCACGATAAGTGTTCTAGCGACGGGCCAGGGCGCCGACACGTCGCTCGCCGGCGCCAGCTCCTCCTTCACGCAGCCGGGCGGCAGGTTCAACCTCGAACTCGGCCCGAACGCCGACCACCTGTGGGTGACGCTCGACGGATACGAGAGTGCTCAGATTCCTCTGAACATCGCGCCGGGCGAGCACCGCGAAGGGCTGGTGATCCGGCTGCAACCCGCGCATCCCGACGCTCAGGATCAGTAGCCGTGCGCCTGGCCCAGCTGCTGCCGTGTGTCGGGCTGGCGGGCCTGATCGGCCTCGGCGCCGGGGGGCTAGGCGCCCAGTCGACCCTGCCGCCGCTTGCCGTCAGCGGAACGCTCGTCGACGAACGCGGCGCTCCCGTGGCCGGCGTCGAGGTCGTGCTCCGCCCCTACCCGAGCACTTTCGAGCTCGGCGTCGATCTGCTGGGCCACGACGGCCAGCCGGCCGCCGTGGACCGCATGCACTCCGGTCCGGACGGCAGTTTCCGGCTCGAGGCGCCGGTGCCCGGGCCCTACCGCTTCGAGATCCGGATCGCGCCGCCGGCCTCCACGCCCGATGTCGTCGTGCCCCTCGTCTACGGGAATCTCGCGCCCCTGGAGGCGCCGCGGGTTCTTCAACCGAACGAGCTGCCCGATCGCCATCTCGTCGCCGCCCGCGTCCTGGACGCCGACGGCCGGCCAATCGAAGGGGCCCTGGTCATCGCGAGGCCCACGCGGACAAGGTCCCCTCGATACGAAGAGCGGAACTCCGACCGGCAGCCCGCACGCCTCTACCCCCGCTTCCAACCCGCAGCGGCACGGACGGATGAAGAAGGCAATGCCCGCTTCCTGATGCCGACGACCAACGCCGACGTCACCGTATCGGCCGCGGGTTTCGCGGTCGAGACGGCAACGACGGAGGCGGGGCGAACCGCCTTCGTCCTGGCGCACGACCCGGGTATCCGGTTCCGAGTGAGCGGACCCGACGGTGCGCCGGCACCGGGTGTCCTTCTCCGAACCCACGGCAACACCAGGGCGCCCCTGGCCATGACCGACGAACAGGGCGAGGCCATCGTAGGCACCGTCGGCGGCGCCGCCTACGAGGCACAGCGCTGGGACAATGCCCTCGCCCGCGCTTCCCGGCCGGACGCAGCTCCCGCTGACTCCGCCGACGGCGAACGAATCGTCGATCTTCGGCTGGAAGCTCCGCTCCGCATTCCAGGTCGAATCGTCGACCGCGCTTCCGGCGCTCCAGTCGCTGGCGCGGCGATCTGGGTCAGGGGTTCCCCCGGCGAGAACGCGCAGAGCGGTCGGACCGGCGAGTTCCTGTTGAATCCCCGGCCCCGTGAGGTATCGATCCCCCTGCGGATAGTGGCCGACGGCTACCTCTCCACCGACGTAAGTGCGGGAATCCCTGAGTACGGAGTTGCCGACGAGACGGCTGTCACCTTGAGGCCGGCAGCTCCCCTGCACGGCTTCGTCACCGACGCAGCAGACCAGCCGATAGCCGGCGCAGACATCTCGGCTCAGCCCCGGGGCACGGAGCCGATCGCCACCATGTTCGCCATCCGGTCGCAGAGCGCGAGTTCGGCCGCCGACGGTTCTTTCCGGATGGCCGGCATCGTCTACGGCAACCCGTACCGGCTCACGGTTCGCGCCGAGGGATTCGCGAGCTTCGCCATCGATCTGCCACCCTACGAGCCTGGAGCGACCGCCGATCCCGTTCGGATCCGGCTGACCGAGGGCCGCCAGGTTCGGGGCCAGGTCGTGGACACGGACGGAAGCTCCGTGCCCGGCGCCGAAGTCAGCCTGAAGTGGCCGGAACAGAAGCAGCCGCGGTTCGCGAGCCGCCGTGACACCGACGTCACCGAACCGGTCGCAACCGACGACCAGGGAGCATTCCTCATCGCCGGCGTGAAGACCGGCGAGTACGGCCTGCGCATCTCGCACGCCGACTACGTCAGCCCCGGCGATGTCCCGATCGAAGTTCCCGAGGGCCGGGAAGAGGTCGACCTCGGAGACTTCACGCTGGTGCCGGGAGCGGAGATTCTCGGTGTGGTCGTCGATCCCGACCAGGAACCGGTCGAGGGTGCAGTCGTCTGGTTTCGCGGGTACGGCCCGGATCGAAGCGAACGCTCGGCGACGACCGACGCGGAAGGCGGCTTCACCCTTACGGGACTTCCACACGAGCAGGTCGATCTCACCGTCGAGGCGGAGGACTACCCCTCGTTCGCGTTTCGAGGTGCGCGACCGGCGACCGGGGAGCCGATCCTGATCCAACTGATACCGGGAGCCTCGCTCTCGGGGCGCGTGCTGACCGCTGCGGGAGCCGCCGCCGTGGGCGCCAGGATCTACCTGGAACCCGACATCCAGACCCGAATGCGCGGTCGCATCTTCTCTTCGGAAGACACGAGGTCACGGACCGACGGCGACGGCCGTTTCGTTTTCGAGAACGTGCTTCCCGGAACCTGGTCCCTTGAAGCGAGCGCCGGAGCCGAAGCCGTCCGAACCGATCCCCTCGAGCTCATCTCCGGATCCGAGCGGACGATCGAACTCCATCTTCACGCCCAGGAGCAGTTGACGGTCATCGTGACGGCATCCTCGGGGCGACCCGTAGCCGAAGCGCGGGTCCGGCTGGTGCCGAAGGACGCGACTCAGTCGCGCGAGTTCGACACCACGGACGGCAGCGGACGTGCCCAGCTCGAAGTCCGCGCCGGCCCAGCCACGTTGACCGTCGAGCATCACCAGCACCCCAACGAGACAAGAGAGATCGTCGTAGGGCCGGGCAACACCGAGCTGACGGTTCAACTCCAGCCCGGCGGCGAGATCAGCGGCATCGTCCGGTCGGCGAGCGGCACACCCGTTCCGGCGACCGTCGAAGCCCATTCCGAGGAATCCACGAACTTCGAGGTCAGCCTACGCACGTACGTGCATCCGCCGAACACGACGGTCGCCGACGGCAACGGTTCCTTTCGCCTCACGGGCCTGGAAGCAGGCCGTTACTTCCTCGTTGTCCGCGCAGCCGGGTACGCGGAGAGCGGTCCCGAAGAACCGGTCGATGTCGATGGCCGGGGCGCAGCCCGCGTGGAGATCGTGCTCGAGTCCGGCGCTTCACTCAGAGGCATGGTGACCGGCCTGCGGCCGGCGGATCTGGCGCAGGTGACGATCATTGCGACCCGGCAGGCCCAATGGCAAAGCACCACGCCGGACACCGAAGGCAACTTCACCATCAAGGACCTGGCGCCTGGCGTCTGGCAGGTCGTCGCCAGGCGTGGCGACTCCTTCACTGCCCGATCGATCGAACGCTCTGTGACGATCGCCGCGGCTGGCGCAGAGGCGTTCGTCGAACTCGCGTTCGACCGCGGACACCGCTTGACCGGGCAGGTGCTGGCCGCCGGCGCGCCCCTGGTCGGCGGACAACTGCTCGCTCAACATCTGGAAAACGAGGAGGCGCGGTACGCGGAGGCCGACCAGCAGGGCCGCTTCGAGATGAACGGACTGGAGGCCGGGGCCTACCGCCTGAGGGTCAACAGGCCCTACGGCGGCGCGGAGTACCGCTCGATCGAACTCCAGGAAGACGTGGAAGGCCTGCGCATCGATCTTCAGCCCGAGGCCGTCCTTTCCGGAATCGTCCTCGACGCGACGACCGGCCTGCCGCTCCGCGACGCCTCCCTGGAGGCCGGGGACGTCCCGACCGTGGCCGCGCTCGCCAGCGGCGATGACAATCAACGGGTCTACGAATCGGGGGTCATCACCGGCGGCGCCCTCAGTGCGGACGGAGGGAGATTCGAGATCCGCCTCGGCCCCGGAACCGAACAGCTATGGGTCAAGCACGACGGTTACCAGGGCGCCTTGATCCCTGTGAACATCGGCCCGGGGCACCGCCAGGAGGGGCTGGTGATTCGACTGCAGCCAGTCCCGTCCGAGCCGCAAGACAGGTAGCCGGTGCGCACTCCTTACCGACGCTCGTAGGTATACAACCTCCGCCCGCTCGCCGACACCGTCTCGACATGACGAACCGCAGCGTACGGTTCCAGCGCCGCCTCCCACGCCTCCGGCGTGTAGTCGGCGAAGCGATCGCCGCGCAACGTGAGCAGGTCGTCGACCCTCGGATCCCCCTGGGGAACGAACTCGACCAGGCCGCGGGGCGCCAGCGAGACGAGCCAGGCAGCGATCCGCGGCAGCGGCACGTTGCGGCCGATGGCCAGGTGGTGGAGAACGGCCAGCGCCACCAGCGCGCCCGCACTGCGGGAGCGATGCGCCAGCGAGCGCCTCTCGGTCTGGGACCAGCCCTGGTCGGGTGACGGGTTGGCCAGATCCTGGTAGAGGGGCAGGAAGCGCAGGCGATCCGAGCGCGCCCGCGCGCAGGCGGCCTCCAGCGCGCCGAAGTCCGCATCGAAGCCGATCACGTCGCGAACGCCCTCTTCCAGGGCGATGGCGGAAAACTCGCCCGTGTTGCAGCCGAGATCCCAGAGCTGCTCCGGCGGCGCCTCGGCAATGAACGACCGCACGGATTCAGCCTTGCGCGAGGCTTCGGCCGTGTCGTAGCTGGTCAGAAGGGAGTAGTCGCTCCAGGTCGTGTCCGTGCCCCTGGGCTCGAGGCTCCTGATCCAGCGCCGGAGCTGGGTCAGAAGACCGCGGTAGGCGTTGCGCGGCAACGGACGTCTCTCTGTCCGCTTCGCCGCCTCGCTACGCGAGCCGGCGCGCCGTTCGAAGCGAAGCGGCAACAGGACGTGGGCCTGGACCCTCGGTGACCAACGCCGCCGGCGCGGCAGCAGGGCCGCCACTTCGCGAGCCGGGATCCCCTCCTGCATCCCGCGATACCACGCGTTGTGCGGAACGCCCAGCTCCGACGCCAGCAGCAGAGGGTTCAGGAATTGTTCGCAGAACTGCGAGTGGCCTTCCCAGTACTCGCCTTCCCGATAGCGTCGCAGTGACAGCCAATCGATGAACACCGGTTTGGCGCCCTTGAACTGCACGTTGTACGCGCTCGCATCCGAAAGCGAGATGCCCCGGTCCAGGAGTCGGATCTGCAGCTCCAGGTGATGAAGCGCGGCCTCCTTCAGGAGGGAGAAGGGCCACTCGTAGGGGTAGGAGATGAACGGCAGCCGGGGATGCTCGAGGACCAACCCGCCCGGCGGCGGCAGGACACCGGCCTCGACGGGGTCGACTTCCTCCGCCGCCACCAGGCCTCCCTCAACGACCAACGCGTCGACGAGACCGCACTCCCGCACGTAGCGGTACTCCTCCACCGCAGCCGGCGCGACGCTTCGAAAAATGCGACCGTCTCGGCCCTCGATCACCTGCCCCGCCGGATCGCGGAAGGAGGAAGGCTCGGCCTGGGACTCGCTCGCAGCCCCGGCCCGCACTATTCGGACTCGGGCTCGTCGGTACTGCCGTAGCCGAAGAAAGTCTGAATGCGGCGCCAGTAGTACTTGAAAGCGAGCGCCGCGGCCGCCACGCCACCGATTACCGCCTGCAGGATCATGCTCCCCGACGCTGGATCGAGATAGGCGTGGGCCGTCCGCGGCACGATCAGAGCCACGATCAACGCAACCAAGAGGCTGGTTCGGTGCTTTGCCATTCGTCTCGCTCCTCCGGGACGCTGCCCGCCACCCCCGTGAACAGTTCGTGAAGACGAACAGATCCGAGGCGTTTCGTCAAGGGATCCGGACCGCTCCACGCCTCTCGCCAGGAACGTCGGTCGCGCGTTGCGCGCTAGAGTACGCAGAGGGTCGCCGAACCGACATGCCCATCCTCCTGGAAGCGGGCATCGCATCGCATGAGAGCACCTACAACGCGCCGTACCCGCCAACGTCGCAAGCCGATCCGGGTCAAGATGCGGAGAGAGCGAAGCTCGTCCGACAGGTAGATGCCCAAACCTACGCCTCCAAACCAGCGGGGCGCCGCGATCGTGATGACGTACGACCACGTCCGCCCCGACGTGAAGGCTCCTGCCGACGACCCCGACGGCGCGCTCGACTCCGAGCCGGAGCGCGCCGGCACGCTGGAGGGACGCGTCGTCGACGCGAAGGGCGTCGCGGTTCCCGACGCCATGGTGCTCCTCCTGAACGTGGAACACAAGTCCTCCACCGAATCGACGACGCAACCGGCGACCATCCAGACCGACCCGGAGGGACGTTTCCGCTTCGAGTCCCTGGGCACCGGCCCCTGGCTCGCCACGGCCGCGGGACCGGTCGGCGAAGCTGGCCATGGAGGCGGAGCCCACAGCGGGCTCATTCGCCTGCAGGGAGACGAAGTCCGGACGATCGAACTCGTCCTCGGGCATCTCGACAGGGTTTCTGGCGTCCAGGTTGCCGGTACGGTCACGGACCCTCAGGGGCGCCCACTGGCGGACGCCGAAGTCACGATCACCGTCAGTACCGGAGCCCCCGGCCCATCGTCCTCCTCGGCCGCCTCTTCCCGGGGCTCCACGACCGACTCCCGGGGCCGCTTCGAGATCCCGGGGCTCCCGCACGGCTCTGCGATCCTCGTCGCCACCCACGCCGAGTACCGGGACGCGGTGCACGAGTTCGCGATCGATCCCGAGCCGAACCAGGTCTCGCTGACGCTTGAGCCGGGCCTCGAGATCGCCGGGTCGATCCGGTCGAGCAGCGGCGAGGCCATCCCCCTCGCCCGGATCGTAGCGATTCCCGACCTCTTCGCTGACCGCTGGCCAGGTTCGTCCGGCATGGTCGAGGCGCAGGCCGACCGCAACGGCGACTACCGTTTGAAGGGTCTGAACGCCGGCGTCTACGAACTGACGGCCTCCGCTGAAGGGTACGCAAAGAGCGACTTCGACGAGACGGTTCGGCTCGACGATCGCTCCGCGGCCGGCGTCGGCATCGTTCTCGTGCCGGAGGCGCGGGTGACAGTCTGCGTAACCGGCGTTTCGCGCACCGGTTTCCGGGTCCACGCTGTCCAGGGCAACGCGTTCCGTGAAGCCCAAAGCACCGAGGCCGGGGAGTATCGGATCGGCAACCTGCCGCCGGGAAACTGGGTCGTGTCGGCCGTGGATGTCGACGGTGAAACCGTTCAGCAGGCGGTCGCTCTCTCTCCCGGAGACGACGTCGTCGTCGAGCTTCACTTCGAGCCGGGAGTGCTTCTGACCGGCCAGATCACCGTCGCGGGACGGACGGTAGAGGGCGGCACTCTGGCGCTCAACCGGGCGGGCGGCACACAGCCACGATGGTCCCATATGGACCGTAGAGGACACTTCGAGGTGCCCGGGCTACAACCGGGCATCTACTTCGCCATGATCGCTGTTCCGACCGGCGCCGCCTACCGGCGGCGCATCGAGCTTCGCGAGAACCGACATCTGCGCCTCGACCTGGAAGCGCAGGCGAGGCTGACCGGACGGGTCGTGAACGCGGAAACCGGGGAGCCGCTTGCCGAGGCCTTCGTCGCGACCCTAGTCGACCTTGGCCTCGACCAGCCCCTGCCGGGCAGCATGGCGAGGACTACCGCCGACGGGCGCTTCGAACTGCGACCGGCCCCCGGCGCAAACGAGATTGTGGTCAACAGCGTCGGGTTCGAGGAACAGCGAATGGCAGTGCAGCTGGCGCCGGCCGAGCGCCGCGAGGGCCTGGTCTTCGAGTCGAACCCCGGAGGACCGGAACTGGCCGCTCTTGAGCGAACATGGCCGGAATCCGCAACCTAGTGTCCGGTGTTCTTCCCCTCGCCTCTCTAGAGTGGTGCGTGTAGCGCTCAGGCTACGGCAACCGGGGAGAGAGACACGATGCGGAGAGTACTGCTCGGCGCCGCCTGCACAAGCCTGGCGCTCGGTCTCTGGACGGGACTGGCCGCGGCTCGTCTGCACGCGCAGCCGCCTCCCGGTCCCGCACTGACCGTCACCGGAACTCTTGTCGACGAGGAGGGCGCACCGGCAGCGGGTCTGGATCTCGAGCTGAGGCCCTCCCCGAGCCGCTACGAGCGCCGGCTCGAAGATCTGGGCGAGTCCGGTCCCTTGAGCGCAATCGTGGACTCGACCCGATCCGGCCCGGACGGCGCCTTCACGCTGAGCGCGCCTGCCGTGGGGCCCTACCGGCTGGACATCTCCGCTCGGCCAGAGAACGCGGCGCCGGAAGCCCGCGGCGTCGCCGTGGCGCCCGTGTCCCACAGCCTGGCGCCACTGGCGGCACCGACCGTCCTGCCGCCCATCGAAGTCCCGAACTGGCACACGCTGACGGTCGGCGCGAAGGATCTCGACGGCCAACCCGTCGAAGGCGCCCTCGTAGTTGTCGACCCCGTCCTGTGGCGTTCGGAACGCGCCGAAGCGAACGTGGCGCGGCCGCGATGGAATCAACCCCGGCAACGGATCTACCCGCGCTTCTGGCGCGCCGCCGCCCGCACCGATGCCACCGGAGTGGCCACGTTCTCGATGCCGACCGCGGAGGTGAACGCCTTCGTTTCGGCGCATGGGTTCCGGCTGCGCGCTGGGCCCATCGGAGACGGCGGCGGTGGTTTTGAGCTGACACCGGGGGTCGGCGTCACCGTCCGCGTGCTGGATCCGCGCGGCAGGCCGGCGCCCCGCGCCGTGGTCACGGTCGGCGAGAGCCAGGACGTACCGCTGGCGCTGACCGACGAACGCGGCGAAGCCACGGTAGGCCTCACGTCGGACCAAAGCCTCATCTACCAGGCGATTGCCGAGAATCACTCACTTGCCTGGACCGCTCCCCTGGGACCGGAGCCCAGCGAAGCCGCCGCCCCTGCGGCCGTCGAGATCCGGCTCCGGCCGCCGGCCAAGATCGCCGGTAGCGTCACCGACGCAAGCACCGGAGGTCCGGTCCCCGGTGCGGCGATCTGGCACCGGCCCGGCGAGCAAACGCGATCAGGCCCGGGCGGCGCCTTCGTCCTGCGCACCTGGCTCCACCGGGGCCGGGCGCAGGTCGGCATCGCCGCCGACGGCTACCAGGCAACCAGCGCCATGGTGACAGCCGAGCGGATCGGGTCCGCCGATGGCGTCGACATCGTGCTGGCGCCGGCGGCGCTCCTCGGCGGTCAGGTCGTCGACGCGGCCGGCCGGCCGGTCGCGGGCGCCTCCCTGTGGATCGAACCGACCGGTCAAAGTGGCGGCTGGAGCATCGGCCCCGGAACCTGGAGGGCGACCTCGGCCGCCGACGGGTCCTTCTTCATCTCCGGCGTTGCGTCCGGTCACACCTACCGTCTCCACGCCGAGGCGGACAGCTACGCATCTGGAACCACCTCCATTCCGGCGGCGCCCGCGGGCTCGACGCGGGAGCCCGTTCGCATCGTGCTGACCCGGGGCCGGCTTGTCCAGGGGGCCATCACCGACAAGCGTGGCGCTCCCATTGCGGGCGCTGAGGTCGCCCTGCTACCGGTCGCTGTGACGGGAGCCGGCGGGTACTCGCAGAACATCGCGGCCAGGAGGACCAGTACGACCGACGCCCGCGGTGTGTTCGAGTTCGCCGGCACCCCGCCCGGACGCCACGAGCTGACCGCGAGTCATCCGGAACACGTCAGTGTCCGGGCAGTGGCATTCGAGGTGCCGTCGGGCGACGGGACGAAGGACGTAGGTACGCTCACACTCGATGTCGGCGCGGCGATCGAGGGCGTCGTGCGTGACTTCCAGCGCCGCCCGGTGGGCGGTGCTCAGGTCAAGGTCCACCAGAACAACATCGACCATCGCCGGCCTCACGAACCCGAGATCAGGACCTCGGTGACAAGAGCGGACGGCACCTTTCGCATCGGCGGACTCCGCACCGAACCGGCCGACCTCGTCGTGGAGGCCGAAGGCTACGAACCGTTCGAGATGGCCGCGGTGCGCCCGCAGGCCGGGGGGCTGATCGAGGTCGAGTTGGGCGAGGGGGCCAGACTCGTCGGCCGGGTTCTCGACGCGGACGGCGAGGGCGTCGCCAACGCGTACATCTGGCTGAGACTCGACCGCAACCCGGGACTCAGCCGGACGGCGTGGAGTACCCCTTTGACCCAACACGAAACGACCGCCGACGGCGACGGCCGCTTCCGTTTCGAAGCTCTCGGAGCGGGACCCTGGACGGTCGACATCGCCGGCGGACAGTTAGCAGAAGACATCGACTCCATCCGGCTTCGGCCCGGCGAAGAGCGCGAGATCGAACTCCGCCTGCGCGCCCGGGCCCGGCTCGCGGGCGTCGTAACCGACCCGTACGGCGAGCCGGTCGCCGGAGCGGAAATCCTCGTTCAACCGATCGACCTGGCGAGTCAGGTGACAGCAACGCACCACAGCGCCCGAACCGACGCCGGGGGCGCCTACGAGGCCTACAGGGTTCCGTCGGGTCGCGCCCGGATCGTCGCCCGCCATCCGGACTACCAGGACGGTGTGACCGAGGTCGTGATCGAGCGTGGAACGAACGAAGTCGACCTCAAGCTGCAACCTGGCTGGGAGATCTCCGGGACCGCCAGCACCGCCGCTGGTTCGCCGGTGCCACTCGCAAGAGTCGAGGCCCATCCTGTCGAGCCGACGCTTTCGCTGGACGAACTGGCCGACGCCCAGCGACAGGTTCTTCCCAGGCTCCCGCTGGAGGCCATCACCGACCAGGACGGAAGCTACCGAATCGGCGGCCTGGGCGACGGCAGGTACGAACTGCGGGCCCACGCGGACGGCTATGCCCGCGCCGCGTCCGGCCGTTTCCCGGTCCGCGTCGAAGGCCAGTCCGTCACCGGCGTCGACTTCGTGCTGCATCGCGGAATCACGCTGAGCGGCGTCGTGACGGGCCGCCCGCCCGACGCACTCGCCGGCATCTCGGTAAGGGCCGTACAGGAACGCCTCCTCGGCGGCATGACGACTCCCGATCTCGAGGGCCGCTTCCAACTCGGCGAACTCGGACCAGGGGAATGGACTGTCACTGCCGAGGAGCGCGACGGCCGCACCGTCGAACGGTCGGTCACGCTCGACACGGGCCCTGGAGAGGCGTTCATTGAACTGAACTTCGAACCGGGCCTCACCCTGACCGGCGAAGTCCGATCCCAGGGTCAACCTCTCGCCGGCGGCGACCTTCACGTGATCGAAGGCACCCGGAGTTACGGTCGGGCGCGCACCGTACGGATCGATCAGCAGGGCCGGTTCCACATCGACGGTCTCGCGGCCGGTTCATACAAGGTGATGATCGCGGAACCGAATGGCGTCACCCACTCCCGCGAAATCGAGCTCCAGGCCGACCAGGACATCCTCGTCGACCTGAACCCGTCGGCGGTGCTGGCCGGGACCGTCATCGACGCCGTGACCCGGGAGCCCGTCGCCGGCGCCAACCTGGTCGCCATTGTCGTGGACCCAGAGGCGGAGCTCGCCCCGGGCGCCGAGGAGGAGTGGATCCCGGCCGGCTTCACCCAGAGCAACGCCAACGGCGAGTACCGGCTTGAGTTCGCTCCTCGAATGACGACGTCCCTGATGGTCCAACGGCAAGGCTACGACGGGTTCGGCGTACCGCTCGACCTGGTGCCGGGCGAACGCCGCGGCGGCTTCCTGATCGAGCTGCAGCCCGAGTAGTCGCCCGCAGGCCGTAGGATTGCGCGCCGGCGCGAGCCGGCGGTGCGACGGGTTTCAACCGCGGAGGAGGATCACAGTGGACATCGCGAACAGGATCATGGTCGTCACCGGCGGCGCCTCCGGAATCGGCAAGGCGCTGGCGGAAGCGTTTCACCGCGAGGGCGCGCGGCACGTCGTCGTCGCCGACCGCGACGAGGCCGGAGCCAAGCAAGTCGCCGCCGCGATCGGCGGCACGGGCGTCGGCCTGGACGTAGCGGACGAGGGCGCGGTGCGCGGCCTGGTCGCGGCGACGCAGTCGAACATCGGCCCGATCGACCTCTTCATGTCGAACGCCGGCTTCGTGACGATGGGTGGGCTCGAGGTCCCCAACAAGGAGATCAACGATCAGTGGGAGGTCCACGTGATGTCCCACGTCTACGCCGCGCGGGCCGTCCTGCCCTCGATGATCGAGCGCGGCGAGGGCTACATCATGAGTACGGCCTCCGCGGCCGGTCTGCTGACCCAGATCGGTTCGCTCGCCTACTCACTGACCAAGCACGCGGCGGTGGCGCTGGCGGAGTGGATCGCGATCACCCACGGCCACCAGGGCATCCGTGTTTCCGTGCACTGCCCGCAGGCGGTGAAGACGAACATCGGCGCCAACAGCCCCGACCGGAACCGCCGGCGGGGCCTGTCCGTCGGCGTGGCCTCGGGCGACGGCGTCCTCACGGCCGAACAGGCCGCCGACGCCTGCATCGACGCGGTACGCCAGGAGCGCTTCTGGGTCCTCCCCCACCCCGAAGTCGCGGAGTACGTCCGGCGCAAGGCGACCGACGTCGACCGCTGGCTGCACGGCATGAGGCGCTTCCAGGGACGGCTCTACGAAGGCCAGCCACTCCCGGGCGACTGGTTCGTCGACGCCCAGGGCGACTGACGTGACCGCGGCCGCCGATCCGGTCTTCTCGACGCGCGAGGGCGGCGTCGCCGAGATCGTCCTGAACCGGCCCGCCCGCAGGAACGCCGTGACCGGGCCGCTGGCGCAACGCCTGCGCGAGGAGATCGTCGCGGCGACCGAAGACGACGAGGTCGCCGTCCTGCTGGTTCGCGGCGCCGGCGGCGCCTTCTGCTCCGGCCTCGACCTCGGCGAGTTCCGGGCCGACCCGCCGCCCGACTGGATGCCGCGCTTCAGCGGCCTCTGGCTCGACGTCCACGCGGCGCTCTACGACTGCCCGAAGCCGATCGTCGCCGCGCTCGAACGCTTCGCGATCAACGCGGGCTCGGCGCTGGCGCTCGCCGCCGACCTCGTGGTTGCCGGCGAGCAGGCCTTTCTGCACGTCGGCGAGATCCAGATGGGGATGGCGGCGCCGATGAACATGGCCTGGCTGCGGCTGCGCCACCCGGAGAGCGTGGCGGCGCGGCTGGCGATCATCGGCCGTCGCTACCCGGGACCGGAGCTTGCGGCAATGGGCGTTGCCTCCGAGGTCGTCGCCGACGACGCCGTGCTCGACCGCGCCCGGGAACTTTCCACGACCATCGCCGGTTATCCCCCGCGGGGCGTCCAGGCGATCAAGCGAACGATCCTTGGCGGGCGGCCCGCAACCTCCGGTCGGGACTGGTTCGCTCAGGTCCGCGCCGGCTGACGACTCGACGGGGACGGGCCGCATGCCGGCCGGGGCCCGCGATAGGCTAAGGGGTAATGACGGCCTTCTCATTAGACGACAAATACACGCTCACTGAAGGCCGCGTCGCAATCACCGGTGTCCAGGCTCTTGTCCGGCTACCGATGGACCAGCACCGCCGCGACCGGGAAGCCGGTCTGCGGGTTGGCGCCTTCATCAGCGGCTATCCCGGATCGCCGCTGGGCGAATACGACAAGCAGCTTCAGCGAGCGAACCGGCTGTTGGCGAACCACGACGTGGTCTGCCGACCCGCGATCAACGAGGAGACAGCGGCGACCGCGATCTACGGCGCCCAGCTCCTGGAACGTTTTCCCCACGAACGCTTCGACGGCGTAGTCGGCATCTGGTACGGCAAGACGCCCGGCGTCGACCGCACCGGCGACGCCTTCCGCCACGGCAACTTCATCGGTACAGGCAAGCACGGCGGCGTCCTCGTCCTGGCCGGCGACGACACCGCCTGCAAGAGCTCGACGATTCCCGGCGACAGCACGATCAGCCTCTTCGACCTCTCGATTCCGGTGCTCTATCCGGGCGACCCGGCCGAGGTGCTGGAACTCGGGCTGCACGGGATCGCGCTGTCCCGGTACGCGGGTCTGTGGACCGGGCTCAAGATCGTGACCAACGTCGCCGACGGCGGCGCGGTCGTCGACCTGCCGCGGACGGCACCGCCCGTCCTGCCGGACCTCACGATCGGCGGTCGCCAGTTCGAGAAGCAACTCGACATGCGGCTGCTGCCCCCCTACTCGATCGAGCTCGAGCGGCAGATCTTCTCCGAGCGCACCGCGGCCGCTCTCGCTTACATCCACGCCAACGGCCTCGACAGCATCCGCTGCGCCAGCCCCGGCGACCGCATCGGCCTGGTCGCGGCCGGCAAGCCCTACCGCGACCTGCGTCTGGCGCTCGAACTGCTCGGGCTGGACGAGGCCGCGCTCGACCGCCACGGCATCCGGGTGCTCAAGCTCGGCTGCATCGCGCCGATCGAGCCGCGGCGCCTGCGCGAGTTCGCCCAGGGCCTCGAAGAGATCATCGTCGTCGAGGACAAGCGCGGTTTCGTCGAGACCCAGATCCGCCAGGTCCTCTACAACCTGCCCGACCGGCCACTGGTCGCCGGCAAGGAGACGCCAGGCGGCGAGTCACTGTTCCCGATGCACGGGGAACTCGAAGGCCACGACATGGCGCGGATCCTCGGCGCCTACCTGGAGCACCGGCTGCCGGAGGCGGTGCCGGCCGAGAAGCTGGCCCACCTGCGGGCCGGCGCCGAGTCCGCCGAACTGGCCACAAAGCTGCCCGCCGCGCTGCCGCGCACGCCCTACTTCTGCAGCGGCTGCCCCCACAACACGTCGACCCAGCTCCCGGAAGGGTCGGACGTCGCCGGCGGCGGCATCGGCTGCCACGCGATGGCGATGTGGATGGACCGGGGCGTCAGTTGGCTGCCGCAGATGGGCGGCGAGGGCGCCTGCTGGATCGGCCTCGCGCCGTTCACGGAGCAGGAGCACGTCTTCCAGAACGTCGGCGACGGCACCTACGCCCACTCCGCCAGCAAGGCGATCGAGGCCTGCATCGCCGCCGACCTCCACATGACCTTCCGCATCCTCTACAACTCCGCCGTCGCCATGACCGGCGGCCAGGACGCGGTGGGGCTGCTCAGCTCGATGGGCGTGGCGAAGCAGCTTCAGCTCCAGGGCATGAAGCGGGTCGTGCTGGTGACCGAGGATCTGGAGCGCTTCCCCCATCGCGACGACAACGGGGTCGAGATCCGGCATCGCCGCGACTACGACCAGGTGCTCAAGGAGCTGCGCGCGATCAAGGGCCCCACTGCCGTCGTCTACGACCAGCAGTGCGCGGCCGAGAAGCGGCGCGAACGCAAGCGCGGCATCCAGGAGACGCCGAAGCAACGGGTCTACATCAACCCGGCGGTCTGCGAGGGCTGCGGCGACTGCGCGGCGAAGTCGAACTGCCTGTCCGTCGCGCCGCTGGAAACGGAGTACGGCCGCAAGACCCAGATCCACCAATCGTCCTGCAACCTGGACTACTCCTGCCTCGAGGGCGACTGCCCCGCTTTCATGACTGTCGAACTGGGAGACGGGACGAAACCGGTCCGCCGCGCGGCCGCGGCGCCACTCGCCGGGGACGAGACGCCGGAACCCGTCCGTCAACTGCCCGACGACGCCACCTTCCGGGCGTTGCTCGTGGGCATCGGCGGCACCGGCGTGGTGACCGTCGACGCGATCCTCGTCACCGCGGCCCTGATGGAGGGCCGGTACGCGGTCCACCTCGACCAGACAGGACTTGCGCAGAAAGGCGGCGCGGTCGTGTCGAACCTGCTGCTCAGCCGCGGGCCGATCCCCCGAGCCAACAAGCTAGGCAACGGCGAGGCCGACCTGGCTCTCTCCTTCGATCTGCTGGCCACGATCGCACCCGACAACCTGAAGCGGTTCTCGCAGGAGACCACGGCCGTGGTCGCCAACACCGCCGGCATCAGCCCGGCCGCGGTGATCACGGACAGCGCCGCGCGGATGCCCCCTCTCGACGAGCTGCGCAAGCGGCTCGCCCTGTTCACCGACAGCGACCGCAGTTACTTCGTGGACGCCGAGGCCGCCACCGAGCGCCTGCTCGGCAACAGCGTCACCGGCAACATCTTCCTGGTCGGCGCCGCCTACCAGGAGGGTCTGCTGCCGCTTCAGGCGCGGTTCATCGAGCAAGCGCTGGTGGCGAACGGTGTTGCCATCGAAGACAACATCCAGGCCTTCCGCTACGGTCGCCTGTCCGTCGCCGATCCGGAACGGTTCCGGCGCGCCGCCGGACTCGCCGAACCCGAGGCGCCGACCGCGGCCGCGGCGGTGGACGCCGCCCGCGAGCGCCTCGAACGCTGGGCGCCGAAGCTAGCGCCGGAACTCGACCGGCTCCTCGCCGCCGCGCCGCGGGGAGGGTCGCTCGACCGCCTCCTGCCCGGCCGAGTCGCCGACCTGCTGCTCTACGGCGGAGGGAGCTTCGCCGAGCGCTATCTCGGGTTCGTCGGCGAGGTGGCGGACGCGGAGGAGTCGAGGCTGCCGGGCCACACCGCGGTACGCGAGGCAGCGGCCCGCTACGGCTTCAAGCTCCTCGCGGTCAAGGACGAGTACGAAGTCGCGCGCCTGTGGCTCCAGGACCCGACCTGGGATCAGGTCTCCCGGGACTACGACGGCTCGCTGTCCCGCCAGGTCCTGCTCCACCCGCCGACGCTCCGCCGGTTCGGCTGGAAGCGGAAGATCCGCCTGGGGGCCTGGTCGCGCTCGCTGTTCCGGCTGCTGTACGCCACGCGCGGGCTTCGCGGCACCGCGCTCGACGTCTTCGGTGCAACCAGGCACCGCCGCCTCGAGCGCGGGTTGTTCGACTGGTACCGCGGCCTGGTGCACGGGGCCCTCGAACGGCTCGACTCGAACTCTGCGCCGCTGGTCGTCGAGCTGGCCGAGCTCCCCGACTCCATCCGCGGCTACGAGGACGTCAAGGAGCGCACGGTCACCACGGCCAGGTCGCGCGCAAGGCAGCTCCAGCGTCAGATCGACGAAGAGCCCGCCGGCTCCAGGGTCGCCTGAAGCCGCGCCCGCGCTAGGATCCCCCGCCGTGACGACCCGACGGATCACGTCAACGCTTTGGGTCCTGCCCGCATTGATGGTGGGAGTTGCCGCGCAGCTTCCGGCCCAGACCGCGCACCCGGTCCTGAGCGGCTTCCTTCCCATCGACGACTACATTCTCGAGATCGACGGGCAAACCGATTCCGGGGCCAGGCTCTATCTCTCCCAGCGGGCGGCATCGATGCTGATCCTCAGTGACTCCCTGGGTGACCCCCTCCTGCTGTGGGCCCGCAGCATGGCCGTGGACCGGCTCCAGGGCTCCGACCTCCTTGCGTCGGGACCCGGCTACGACGTGGTCGCCGAACCGGACAAGTCCTACATCGGCGAGGCCAGACCAGACCAGACCACGATCGTCCTGCCCTTAGAGGGCCGCCACGTGAAGATCCTCCCCCGGCCCCCGCTGATCGGCGACCGCACCCTTGGCGAGTTGCTCGAGCACTCGCCCGGCTATCGCGTCGGTATGGACGCGTTCCAGCCGAATGCCGCCGCCATGGCCGCACTCCACGACACCGAGCCTGCCCGGGTCAGGGTCTTCTTCGGCACCTGGTGCGGCGTCTGCAAGCAGGTGCTGCCCAACCTGCTCCAGGTCAACGCCGGACTGGAGGGCACGCAGGTCACCTTCGAGTACTACGGGCTGGCTTCCCCTCCGGGCGGCTGGGAAGACCCGGAAGTCAAGAGCAACGAGGTAACGGGCCTGCCGACCGCGATCATCTACCGCGACGGCCGGGAGGTCGGTCGCTTCGGCGGGGCGAATGACTTCGCCCGACCGGCGCAGGTGCTGCAAGCCGTGCTTGCGGGGCCGCGGTAGGCCGCGAAGCTAGAGCCCCGCCGCGCGGCCGTTCACGACCACCG
The DNA here is from genome assembly GCA_009836625.1 of Holophagales bacterium. Taxonomy (GTDB): domain Bacteria; phylum Acidobacteriota; class Thermoanaerobaculia; order Multivoradales; family Multivoraceae; genus Multivorans. Next base: position 351,242 of record VXVC01000012.1, on the reverse strand, counting down.
GCTCCTCCAGATTCCCTCTGCTCCCGACATTGACCTCAGCACCCCAGCGGCGGCCCGCGGCCCAGAAGGAGACCTCGTAGGCGCCGGGCGTCACGCAGCCGAGCCCGAGCCGGCCGGTGTCGGAGAAACGCACAGCCTCGCGGGCGCCGGTCAGGTGGCTCGCGATCTCGGCACCGGACTCGGTGGTAACGCTGAGGAAAGAGAGGGGTTCGCCGCCGCAGTCCGCGGCTGGGCATCGCAGCTCGAGCAGGCGGCCCATCAGTAGCGATTCCCTTTTCGTGGAGGTGCGGCCCGCCTCAACGTTGACCCCAAGGCCGCCCGTGCAGGCGGCGCCATCGCTCCAGACCAGCGAGATGTCACCTGCGGGTAAATCCCGACTGGCCTGCCCGGCCGCCGACGCCAAACTGGTGTTGACCATGTCGCCTGAGGCGTTGACGAAGTGAAGCCACGCACCGGCAGCCGGACTGCCGTCGGCGCGCTGGAGTTCGACTTCGAGTACGCCCGTTTCCGCGTCTTCGACACGCAACACCAGGTGTGGCGGCGGCTCGGTGCCGAGCGCGAGATCCTGGACCACGGTTCCAGCCAGGCTACTCCTGCCCTCCCTCACACGGGTCGGCGACACTCCCGCAGACGCCTTGAGGCGGTACGGACCCGGCGGCGCCGGCGGTAACTCGAAGCGGCCATCGTCGCCGGCCTCCGCGTAGGCGACAGTACGCCCGACGTCCCCGATCAGCGACACCTGGCCACCGATCGGCGCGCCGTTGACGTCGAGCAGTTCGCCCGTCACCCGAACGCCGTTCAGATCCATCCGCGGCAGCGGGCCTTCGGGCCACAACCGTCCGACGTTGCTGCCCTCGGCACGCCAGGTCATCCACAGCAGGTCGGTCGGCGCTCCCGCCACCTCGAAGGCCCCGTCCGGGCCTACGGCCCCACCTACTGCCTGAGGCGGAATGCCCAGCACACGCTGCTGTCGGGACCCGCCAGGCCGCTGCGAGACGATCTGGAGCTTCCCGGAGCTTCTCGACGGGTCGAACACTCTGCTGAAGGAGACGTGGCCGCCGGTCACCGGGCGACCGTCCATGACCAGGATGCTCTGGATGACCCGAGTCGCTATCGCCACGCCGATCGTCTGCACCTCGGCCGGGCCCTCCTCGACGGCCACCTCCTGTGAAACGCGAAGCCTGCCCGAAGCGTCCAGAACCTCCAGGCGATAGACGTCGGGCGCCGCCATGAACTCCGCTCGCACTCTGGAGTCCTCGCCACTCCGCTGCCTCGCCTCCGCTTCCGCCGGCACCTGCAACGTCGCCTGGACGATCGGCGCCTCGACCTCCCGGAACCGGTCCAGCAATCGAACCGTCCCGCCGTCGATCCCCGTGACCTGCACGGCGACCGGGCGGCCGGAATCCAGCCAGGATTCGCCCTGGTCGGCGAGTTCGTTCGCGCCGAGCACGATCAGCCGATCCGTGACCGGCACCTCCGGGCATTGCAGGCGCAGGTGGTAGCGGCCCGCGCGGAGGCCGCCGAGCATGTAACCGCCTTCCGGATCGGACACGGTCACGTGACGCTGGCGCAGCATCAGGGCCGCGACAGCGCCCGCGCCGGGTGGAAGCAACTCGACCAGGCAGCCGGCCGCGCGTTCGGCCCCTACCGCGTCGAACAGCCGTCCCTGCACGACCGAACCCGGGTCGAGGGCGATCAGGCCAAGTTCGATCTCACCGCCGGGTATGGGCGCGACGCGAATGAGCGAAGACTCGAGGTAGTTCTCGGCCCGGAACGAGAGGTCGACCGTCGTGTCGCCACCGAAGGAAGGGCTGATCGGCACCAGCACCGGACCCTCGGCATCCTCGACGTCATGGGAAGCGCCGCCCATCCGGCCGACGGCGTTGGTCCGCATCGTGAAGTTGCGGATCGGTTCTCCGGCGGCGCCGACGAGTTCGACGCGCACTTCGCCGGCGCCGGCGGGCCCCGTTTCCGCCTCGGTGGCCGGCTCTTCTCGGGCAACGAGTTCGAAGACGACACGCGGGGCCCGCCGCCCCTGCTCGATGGTCCGGGAGTCCGTCTCGAAGCCGGCCGCATCGGCCGTCGCGCGGAGGTTGGCGGCCGGAAGACCCGCCAGCTCGAACGCGCCCCGCACCCCGCTTTCCGCGCAGCGCCGCAAGGTTCCGAACCAGTCGGGCAGGTTGGGGTCCTGCCACACCGCGCAGACCTGGGCTCCAGCTACCGTTCGCCCGCCGTCCGCCTCGCGCGCGACACCCTCCGCCGTCCGCCCAGCCTGCAGCCGGAACTCACTGGGTGGCGGCTGGTTCGGGTACTGGCCAACAAACGGCAGGTGGGCCGGATGATCGATGACGAGCATCAGGCCGTGCAGACGCGGCACGGCATTCTCGATGGTGCCATTCTCCTCCGTTCGGCTCCGAACGAGGATCTCGTCCGCCGGCGAGACACCCCCACGCCCTGGCAGCAACACCGTGACCGATGCCCCGCCCGCGGGCTGGCCGTCCGCTCCCCGCACAACAATCTGGCCTGGCACGGGAGCCGGCGCCTGCTGCGTCGCCGCGGCTGCGCCAGGTGGTTGCAGAACGGCAAGACAGACGAGAACAGAACTCAATCGCATGATGGAACCTCCCCGGCACGAAGCGCGGCCGAACTCAGCAGAAGAAACCGGATCGGCGGTCGAAAAGAACGGTCCAAGCCGCTACTGGACTCCTCGAGCACCCAGTACCTGCGACCAGGCAGCAGACTCACGTGGGCAGCCTTGGTCGGCAAACGGACCCTGCCGATGACCTCATCCCGTTGCGGGTCGATCCGGTGCAGATCCCAGCCCGGTTCGCCACCCGTCGCGTCCCGCATCAGGACGTACAGGCTGTCCTCGTCACCGTAGAGACCGGCCGGATAGCTGGACGCCTCCAAAGCCGCGTAGAACTCAGCCATTCGGTCCTGGCTTGCTTGAGGCAGCGTCGGCAACGGCGTGGGCAGTTCCGGAAACGCCTTCAAGCTCCGACCCTCGCCCACGAGTTCCTGAAGGAACACAGCCGGGGAGTAGCGGAGGGCAAACACAGAATGGTCCGAAGCGCCTACCTCCGCCAAGTGGCTGAACGCCATGCCGCCGGCGTCCAACTCGCCCGGGTAGCCGGGCCACGCGGAGGTCTCGCGAAGCGCGCCCGACCTCTGACCAGCCACCGGCTCGCTTCCGAACTCGGCGTACTCTCGGTTGGCGTCCTGCGGACCAGTTCGCCGGCCGCCCCGTACGTAGAGCCTGCTCCGCAAGGCGACCAACTCATCGACACTGAAGACCTCCTTGCCGCTCCATCCGTCCGCAACTCGTTGGATATCGCCCTCCCACAGAAGCTGCCGGGGCCTCAGGTCACGACCGAGTTCGAGAAGCCGATCTGGCCGGCTTACGTCCGAGTCAGCCAGCACGTAGCCCCGTCCCCAGGGCTCCACGTCCATCGGCGACACGAAGTTGAGCGCCAGGTCTTCGGTCTCCCAACCGTTGACAATGCGCACGAGTCCCTCGGACGTGCTGTAAACGAGCAACCGCGACTGGTGCAGGTCCGCAAGCACGAACCGCTCGTCATCCATCCAGGTACCCCGGATGCCACCAAGCAGGGGGAACTCGGCGACTTCCAACGGACGGCAAGCGGGCTCGGGCGTACCGACCGCCGAGCATCCGCAAAGAAGCAACGAACCTAGGACGGCGCCGGCGGGCGCAATCCGCCGTGTCATGGGGCTGGACCTCCCTGTTACAGGCTTACTCCAGCGCCAACGCCACCAGGGCCGGGATTTGTTCCCCGCGGCCGGCACCAACGGTGAAGGCCAGGTATTGCCGCCCTTCGTGGAGATAGGTCATCGGCGTGCCGTGCGGCGTGGGTTCGACGCGGTGCTCCCACAGCTTCGCGCCGTCACGCTTGTCGTAGGCGCGAATGTGTCCGGCGTTACCCATGAAGGTCATCCGGCTCGGGTCGTAGTCGGCCTGGATGATGAAGATCAGATCCCTGGTCAGCGCCAGACCGCCGTTCGAGAGGATGCCGTGGGAAGCACTGCCCAGGTCGGGCAGATCGAGGTGGGCGATCGCGGGATGGTCCTTCGGACCTGGACCGTGGGCGACCTGCCACAGGTGCTCGCCCGTGTTCAGGTCGATCGCGGTGATCCGGCTGTAGGGCGGCTTGACCAGGGGAAGACCGCGCGGCCCCTCCGGGATGCCAAGGGCGTTGACGTAACGGAACTCGGAGCGTGCCGGGTCGGCCTGCTGCACGCCGAAGCTCATCAACTTGGTCATCGACGGCACGTAGAGGACGCCGGCCTCGGGATCGATCGCGGCGCCGCGCCAGTTCGCACCCCCCGCCGCGGACGGCAGCGTCAGCACGCCGAGCTTGCCGCCTTCCTTGACCTCGAGCGGCGGCGTGTAGATCGGCCCCAGCACGTAGTCGTCGACGATCTCGAGCGCCTCGGCGCGAAGCTCCGGCGTGAAGTCGATCAGGTCGTCCTCGGTGAGGCCGAGCCGCTCGAACGGCGCCGGCTTCGTCGGCATCGGCTGGGTCGGCGAACTCCATTCACCGGGCACCGTCGTCTGCGGTACGGGGATCTCCTCGATCGGCCACACCGGCTCGCCCGTTTCCCGGTCGAACACGTAGGTGATGCCCTGCTTGCTGACCTGGGCGACCGCCTTGATCTCGCGACCGTCGACGGTGACGTCGACCAGGTTCGGCGCCGAACCCAGGTCGTAGTCCCACAGGCCGTGGCGAACGGCCTGGAAGTGCCACTTCCGCTCGCCCGTGCTCGCGTCAAGCGCGACCAGGCTTTCGGCGAACAGGTTGTCGCCCGGCCGGTGACCGCCGTACCAGTCGTTGGTCGGCGTCGACACCGGCAGGTAGACGAAGCCGAGTTCGTCGTCGCAGCTCATCATCGTCCACACGTTCGTGTTGCCGGAGTACTCCCAGGAGCCGTCGAGCCAGGTCTCGTTGCCGAACTCGCCGGGCTGCGGAATCGTGTGGAAGATCCAGCGTTGCTCGCCGGTACGCACGTCGTAGCCCCGGACGTGGCCGGGAGGCATCTTCGGTCCCCTCGGGCCGTCGGAGATGATCGAGCCGAGCACGATGACGCCAGCGCAGACGATCGGTGGCGCCGAGTGCGTGTACTGGCGCTCGTTGATGTCGCGGCCGAGACCCAGGGCGGTGTTCACCATGCCGCCGTCGCCGAACGCCGGGTCTGGTTCGCCGGTCAGACGGTCAAGTGAGATGAGGCGACGGTGGTGGGCGGCGTAGACGAGCCGCTCCGCAGGTTCGCCGTCGATCTCTCCGCTCCAGTACTCGAGTCCACGGTGCTGGAAACCGGCGTTGGCCGGGCGGCCGGCGTCGTAGCTCCTCGGGTCGTAGACCCAAAGCGTCTCGCCGGTGCCCGGGTCGATCGCCGCCAACTGGCTGAGCGAGGTCGTGATGTAGAGCGTCCCGGCGATGTAGAGCGGCGTGCTCTTGTACATGCCGCCGCGGTGCTCCGTGTCGGCTTCGGCTTCGACCGACGTCCAGCGCCAGACTTCGCGCAGGCGGTCGACGTTCGAGGGGTTGATCTGGTCGAGCGGCGAGTACTTGGTCGAGGCGCGGTCGGCGGCGTAGTGACGCCAATCGCCGATCGCATCGTTGCCAGGGCCGGGATCGGAGTTGCCGCCGCATCCGGAAGCCAGGATCAGCAGGAGAACTGCGCTCGCGGCCTTGTTCATGAACATCCGGCGAGTCTACGCGGCGATCCGGTACGCTATGCGGCCTTCAGGAACAGGGCTCTTAGAGGAGAAGAACGATGGCTTGGGACTTCGAAACAGATGCTGAATTCCAGGACAAGCTGGACTGGATGGACGAGTTCGTCACGAACGAGATCGAACCGCTCCGCTTCGTCCTCGGCAGCCCCTACGACCTGTCCTGTCCCAAGCGGCAGAAGCTGATCCCGCCGCTCCAGGAGGAAGTGAAGAAGCGGGCGCTCTGGGCCTGCCATCTCGGTCCCGACCTCGGCGGCCAGGGCTACGGCCAGGTCAAGCTGGCGCTGATGAACGAGATCCTGGGCCGGGCGCCGCACGCGCCGATCGTCTTCGGCTGCCAGGCGCCGGACTCCGGCAACGCCGAGATCATCGCCCACTACGGCACGGACGCACAGAAGGCGCGCTTCCTGCAGCCGCTGCTCGACAACGAGATGGTCTCCGCCTACTCGATGACCGAGCCGCACGGCGGCTCCGACCCGAAGGTGTTCACGACCCGCGCCGTCCTCGACGGCGACGAATGGGTGATCAACGGCGAGAAGTGGTTCTCCTCCAATGCCCGCTACGCCTCCTTCCTCATCGTCATGGTAGTGACCGATCCGGACGCGCCGCCCTACAACAGGATGTCCATGTTCCTCGTGCCGAAGGACACGCCGGGGGTCGAGATCGTCCGCAACGTCGCTGTCGGCGCGGGGGAGCAGGAGGGCTCGCACGGCTACGTCCGCTACACCGACGTCCGCATCCCCCAGGACCACCTGCTCGGCCAGCGCGGCCAGGGCTTCGTGGTCGCACAGACCCGCCTGGGCGGCGGCCGCATCCACCACGCGATGCGGACGATCGCAAAGGTGCGTACCGCCTTCGACCAGATGTGCGAGCGAGTGCTCTCGCGCGAGACCCAGGGCGAGTTGCTGGCGCAGAAGCAGCTCGTGCAGGAGAAGATCGCCGACTCCTGGGCGCAGATCGAGCAGTTCCGGCTGTTCGTGCTCCAGACAGCCTGGAAGATCGACAAGTACAAGGATTACCGGATGGTCCGCAAGGACATCTCGGCAGTGAAGGCCGTCATGCCGAAGGTCTACCTGGATGTCTTCTCCCGGGCGCTGATGATCCACGGGTCGCTTGGCGTCTCGAACGAGATGCCCTACTCCGCCGGCGTCATCGACTCGTTCCACATGGCCCTGGCCGACGGCCCGACCGAGGTCCACAAGATCACCGTGGCAAGGCAGTTACTGCGGGAGTACGCCGGCACGGACGACCTCTTCCCGACCACCCACCTGCCGAAGCTCCGTCAGGCCGCGTACGAGAAGTACGCCGAGGTGCTCGAGCACGCGGTGGCGGCCAACTAGAGCCGTCGAATCACGCGTAGCGTTCTACGCCGCAAGCTGCTACATTCCCGTTCGCCATGTTCAAGAACTTCATGTTTGCGATCGCGTACATTCTCGGCGCCGGCTGGTGGGCCAGTCAGGCCATGGTCCATGCGGCGGCCGGGTCCTGGTGGAACCTCCTCGCCTTCTTCGCCGTCCTGACCTTCTTCCTGGTCCGCGTCGGCTGCATGGGCGGCAGCGAGGAAGACGCCCAGAAGATGGGCAACGTCTTCTCGATGATCATCGCCCTGGCTTTGCTGGTGATCGCGGGGATGGGTCTGGCGAGCGGCGATGGGAGTATCGCGAACATGGTCTTCGCGCTGCTGTTCGCGGTCGTGGCCGGGCTCGGCCTCCGCGCGACCGCCGCCGCGCACGCCTAGGACTACGGAGAAACGAACATGCTCCTCGACCTCGCCAAGAACCGCCACTCCCTGACTTTGGTGGCAGCCCTGTTGCTGCTCCCGCTTGGCGCATGCGGAGGCGGCACCGACGACCACGCTGACCACGGCCATGCGGAAGGCGACATGGACCACGCCGAGGAAGCGGCCGACGACGGCGCGCCGCGCGTCTACTTCGTGGACCTCGAGAACCACGCCACCATCCCCAGCCTGATCAACCTGCAGTTCGCGGCCGAGAACTTCATCATCGAGCCGGTGGGCGACGGCGCGATCAACGAAGGGGCGGGCCACTACCACATCGCGATCGACGGCGAGTGCCTGGAGCCGGGCATCGTGATCCCCACAGCGGACCCGTGGATCCACTTCGGAGACGGCTCAGACTCGATCGAACTCGAGCTCAGCCCCGGCGAGCACTACCTCTGTCTCCAGATCGGCGATGGCGAGCACCGTACGCTCGACGAGCCGGGCCTGTCGCAGTACATCATGGTGCATGTGGAGGAAGAGGCAGCCGAGTAGGCCCCTCTTACCGAAAGAAGAAGGGGCTGGTCCAGGCGGCGCCGCCGTCTTCCTGCACCACACGAAGATAGAGGTAGCCGCCAGCCCGGAAGCCGGGCAGCGGCACGGTGAGACTGCACTCCCGCTCACCTTCCCCGCAGAGGGCCTCGCCCGTCAGGGCACCTGCGCCGGCCGCGCCCTGGCGGCTGACCACTTCGATCCGCGTGATCTTCCCCGGCGCAATCGCCCGTACGACCAGAGTTTGCTGCGGCACGCCGGCAATCGGGCCGACCGCGCCCGCGGCAGCCGCGACGGCGGGGATGTCGGCGCCGATCGGCCATCCCGCGTAGCTCGCGCGGACCACGATCCTGGGCCCGTTCGTGGCATAGGTGCGACGCGCGAGCAGCGCCTCGTAGATCCCCTCCCGGGTCAATTCGTCACTCAGGATCGCCGCCACGCCGCCGCTCGGCGACGCGAGGTGGCCCAGGCCCGGATGCCCGTCGTGGCCGTCGCTCGAGCCCACGAATCCGAGCCGGTAGCCTCGATCCAGAGCGTCACGCACGAAGTTGCCGGCCAGAGCATTCCGGACGACCATGCCCGGTGAGTCGGCGGCCTCGCTCGAGCCGTGGACGGACACGATCTCGGTAACGGGCTCGAGGCCGGCTGGAGGCGGCGAAGACCAGTCCGTGGCAATGGGAGCCCCGGCAGAGTGGTGGGCGAAGGTCAGCGCCCGCACGTCCTCGAGGCCGGCCCATAGCTCCCGCGGCTCGTCGTAACGCTCGTCGATCGAGCTGAGGAGCAGGCCGGCCGCGGCTTCGGCCGTCGGCTCGAAGAAGACGACGTGGCGATGGCCCTCGACCCAGTTCGTCCACTCGTAGCCGGCCAGCGCGACGAAGCGACCCGGTTCGTTGCGGGCGTCGGCCGCATCCAGCGTCCGGCGCCAGATCGAGGGCTCGCCGTCCATGAACCGCATGCCCCAGTGGTCGTGGTCGGTCACGGCCGCGGCGTCGAGGCCGGCCACCTCCCGCGCGTAGCGCAGCAGATCGTCCGGCGTCGCCGAACCGTCGGAGAGACCCGAGTGGTTCTGGAGATCGGCCCACAGGATGCGCCGGCCGGCCGGCGAGACGAGGAGAGGGTTGCTTTCCGCTTCGAATCCGGGCCCGGTCTCGGCGTCGACCAGCCGCCCGCGCACCCTGATCACGCCGGCGGCCTCCGCGGAAAGCCGAAGCGGAACGACGAGCCGGCCCCGATCCTCCGCGGCGAGAGCCAGGGAGACGGGCCGCTCCACGCCGGCCGGGAAACCGGCGTTTGAGCCGACCAGGCTGACGCCGGCCGGCAACCGAAGTTCAAGCGTCCCGGCTGCCGTCGGCCAGCCGTTCCCGGCCGCGTCGACCAGCGCAGCAGCAAGGCTGATCTCATCGCCCGGCCGGGCCGTAGAGGGAAGGTGCAGCAGCAACCCTGCAGGCGGTCCCGGCATCACATCGACGGTCGGCGACTCCGCGATCAGCTCCCGTGCACCGTCGCCGTCGCCGTCGACGGCCACCCAGAAGCGCGACTCCCGCTCCGCGTAGCGGTCAGCCAGCGCGCCCGCCGGGCCCGCTCCGTACGTGATCTCGATCCGCTCCCCTTCCCGCAAGGGACGGCCACCGACATGAACGGCCAGCAATTGCTGATCGAGCGTCTCGGCCGACAGATCCACACCCTCGGCGTCGGTAGCTATCAGCGTGTAGCCGACAGCCGCTTCGCGTTCGACCTGCGGAGTGCTCCAGCCCCAGAACGGCGACACCTGAAGATAGACGGCCCCCCCCACCGTGACCCCCGACGGTCCCGCCCGATAGACGATCCGCCAGCTTCCGGGCCGGCCGGCGACCGCAGGCCCACCGAGCTCCTCGACGGTCGCAGTGCCGCCGCCGTCCGCCTCGGCGCGCGGTCTCAGCAGATCGGCGCGCAGTTCTTCGACAACGTCGTGACGCGGAGAGCGGTCGGGCCAGGAGCCATCAGCCGAATCATCAGGCGCCGGCCCACACGCCACGACCGTCAGCATCAGGGCAGCGGCGAATCGGAAAGGGCGCATTCGGCGCGATCCTCTCACGAGCCGGAACTCGCAGTAGTGTCGCACCCGCCCATGCCTTTCAAAGTGGCCTTCATCGGCACCCACGGCGTCGGCAAGACGACCCTCGCCTACGGGCTCGCCGCGCGCCTGAAACGCCGCGACATCAACCTCGATGTCGTGGTCGAGGTGGCGCGCCGTTGCCCGCTGCCGCTCAACGAGGGAACGACCCTGGAGGCGCAGTCGTGGATTCTCCACTCCCAGATCGCCGACGAACTGGCCGCCGAGGCCCGTTCGCCTGTCGTGATCTGCGACCGCAGCGTTCTCGACAACTACGTCTACCTGCTGTTCGCTCGCGGCCGGCAGCCGGCGCTGGAACCCCTGATCGAGTCCTGGTGCACGACATACGACCTGAAGGTCTACGTTCCGATCCTGCGCGGCAGCGAGGCGCAGCCCGACGGTGTTCGCGCCATCGACCCCGCCTTCCGGCAACAGATCGACGACCGGCTCTGGAACGAACTGGAGGACCGCCGGATCGGGGTGCTAGTACTCGATCCGGAGCATCGGGAAGGCTGGCTCGACACGGTCGAGGAGGCGGTCGCGAACCAGCTTCGCATACCGCAGCTCGACCTGCTCTGAGCCGCACTTCGGACGCGTATACTCGCGGGCCGAACCCCGAATCCAACCGTTAACCGATACGCACCGCCGCCGGCCCCGGCGCCCCCTGGCGCTGACGGTCCGCAACCGAGAGGAGCCGCCATGTCCCGTCCCTTCCTGCGCACCGAACTCTGCGACATGCTCGGGATCGAGTATCCCGTGTTCTCCGCCGGCATGGGACCCGTGGCGGGCGGCGCGGAACCCGTCGCCAAGGCCGACCTGGTGGCCGCCGTTTCCGAGGCCGGCGGCCTGGGCGTGATCGGAGGCGTTGCCTACAGCCCCGAGGACCTGCGGGCCGAGATCAACAAGGTGCGCGCGAAGACGGACAGGCCGTTCGGGGTCGACCTGTTGCTGGCATCGAACTTCCTCGAGAAGGCCGGTAGCGGACCGACCTCGGCGACGGTGCCGACCCGCGACCTGGTGCCGGCGGAAACGCGCGACGCGCTCATGAAAATGGCCGAGAGCCTGGGCATCGAGTGGATCGAGGCCCCGCCCCCGACGCCGAGTTGGACGGTGCCCGAGGGCAAGAGCTACGCCGGCGCCCAGATGGAAGTCCTGCTGGAAGAGAAGATCCCGGTGTTCGCCTCCGGTCTCGGTTCGCCCGCGCCCTTCGCCAGAGCGCTCAAGGACGCAGGCATCAAGATCGTCTCCCTCGTTGGTAACGCCCGCGCCGCGCGGCGCGTCGCCGAGGGCGGCGCCGACATCGTCGTCGCCCAGGGCACGGAAGCCGGCGGTCATACCGGCAAGATCGGCACCCTGGCGCTCCTGCCCCAGGTCATGGACGCGGTAGCGCCGATCCCGGTCGTCGCCGCGGGCGGCGTCGCCGACGGTCGCGGCCTGGCGGCGGTCATCGCCGCCGGCGCCATCGGTGCGTGGTGCGGCACCGCCTTCCTGGTTTCGCACGAGGCGAACCAGCCCGCGCTGCAGAAGCAGCGCATCCTGGAGGCCGCCACCGAGGACACGGTGGTCACCCGTCTCTACAGCGGCAAGACGATGCGGAACATCACGAATCCGCTGATCCAGGCATGGGAAGCCAGCGGCATCCGGGCGCTGCCGATGGGGCTGCAGGGGGTGCTCACGCGCGACCTGCTCCACTCCATCCGCACCGCCGGACGGGACGACCTGCTGATGAACGCCGCCGGGCAGGCCTCCGGCATGCTGCAGAAGACTCGCCCGGCCAGCGAGATCCTCCACGAGATGGTGGCGGACGCCTCCCACCTCCTGGGCGCGCGGCTCTCCGAGCGGGTTCAGGTCCAGGTCGCGGTGTAAGTCACCAACGCCGAGCGTCGGGCTCGATCGCTTCGAGGTCGAAGCAGTGGTAGCCGGCGGGGTGCCTCCAGAACCGCTCCCGGTAGGGATACATCCGTAGCGACGCCTGATCGGTGGGTGCATCGAGGCTGAACGTCGCGCAGAGTTCGTACGCCTTGTCCCCCGTAGCCCTGAAAGTGTAGGGCTCCCGGGTCTCCGGATCGACGATCGACACGATGTTGATGTCCCGTTCGCCACTGAGGGATTCCAGACCCGCGGGCAGGGAACCGTTCCGCTCCCAGTAGATGTCGACACCGCGGACGATGTCCCGCAGACTCCCCACGCGGGCAACGTCCAGCCCGCGCTCACGCGCCTTCCCGGGCGAACCGACGGCAGCCAGTCCCAGGACGACCGCCAGGAGGACGGCGACCGCCGACACGCCGGCGAAGACGGTCGGCAGCTTCGGCGCCTGACTGTCTTCGGTCACTTCCACGTCGTCCTGGCGCAGGTCCCAGAAGTAGTAGCCGAACACGCTGCCGGCAATTGCGGCCACGACCCCGACCTTCAGAATGAAACGTATGGCCAGCTCACCGCCCAGGCCGAAGAACACAAGGGCGATCAGATCACCCGCCAGGACGCCCGCGGCGACGAACAGCGTCAGATAGGTGAGCCACTTCCTGATCCGTGACGAGCGCAAGTCCGGATCGTCGCGCAGCGTGCGCCTCACCATCCGCTGGATCAGCAGGAACGCCGGGAAGGAGATGACGAGATACGCCAGCCCCCAGCGCAGCATCTCGGCGGAAGCCGCGGCCGGAAGAGTGAATGCCACATCGGCGAAGGTCCGGTTGATCAGTACGAACGTCACGTTGCCGAAGCTGATCGCCGCCGTGTACAGCGCCGCGAAGAGGACGAGGTAGAGAAAGGCCTCCCGGGCGCCCAGATATGGTCGCGGCCGCGGGATCGGCGCCACGAAGTCCCGGTCCACCCAGGCGCCGAGCGCCTTGTCGATGTCACCCTGCCGCCAGCTCGCAGCGGCCAGCGCCTCCCGGATCTCGTCGCGGCTCGCGCCCCGCGACAACGCTTCTCGTACGAACCGGCTCAGTTCCTCGTTCACGGTTTCTCCTTCCGCGTTGTTGACGTTGTCAACATTACACACGATTCCCCGCCGCGTCAACAACGACGCAAGCTACACTGCGCGCCCATGACTTCTTCCGCCGTCCTCGACGCTCTTCGTTCCCTCGACACGCCCACCGTCTGCAACGCGCTGGAGGTCGTGGCGCCCAAGCGGCGCGGCCACGGCTACACCGTCGACCCGCTGGTGTGCGCACGGCCCGATCTGCCGCCGATCGTCGGCTTCGCGCGAACCGCCCGTATCCGGGCCCAGCACCCGAACGCGGCGGACCCGACGGAGGCGCGCCGCGCCTCCGTCGGCTACTACGAGTACCTGGCTTCGGGCGACGGTCCGACGATCACGGTCATCCAGGATCTCGACGACGGCGCCCGCGGCTACGGCGCCTTCTGGGGCGAGGTGAACTCGAACATCCACCGCGGCCTGGGCTGTCTCGGCGTGATCACGGACGGCAGCATCCGCGACCTCGACGACATCGCCGAGGGCTTCCAGCTCCTCGCCGGTCGGGTCGGCCCGTCACATGCGTTCGTCCACGTGGTCGACTACGGCGGTCCGGTGACCGTCGCCGGCATGGCCGTCTCGGACGCCGACCTGATCCACGCCGACCAGCACGGCGCCGTGGTCATCCCCGCTGACGTGGCCGACCAGGTCGAGGCGGCCGCCGACCTGATTGCCCGGCGCGAGCGGGTCATCATCGACGCCGCCAAACAGGCGGACTTCGACTTCGACAAGCTGAGGGCCGCCTGGGGCCAGGCGGCGGAGATCCACTGAGTCGGCGGCGAGCCGCTCAGGCCATCACGGGATCGATCGGCGTGACGATGCCGAGCGCGTCCTCGATCGCCTGGGCCGCCTCGAGGCAGAGACCCTCGCGGTAGCGGCCGCCGATCACCTCGACCACCTGGGGGAGGCCGTTGGCGACGCCGGTCGGCACGCAGACGGCGGGCAGGCCGAGCAGGTTGAGCGCAACCTCGAATCGCATCTGGGCCAGGACCGCCCCCGGGTCCTCGAGGTCGAGGCCGATGACGAAGGGCGGCTCAGTCATGATCGGGCCGACGATCAGAGGGTAGTCCTCCTGAAACTCCTGCCAGGCGCTGGCGATCGCGTGGCGTTGACCGTACACGGCCATGTATTCGATCGGCGATTCGACCGCGAAGAGATCGAGCGCACGGTCCAGGAAGTCGAAGGCAGCCGGCGACATGATCTCTTCCAGCGCCGACCGCGTGACGCTCAACTCGTAACCGAGCAGGACCTCCCATGCCCGGAGGGCCTCTGCGACCATCGGCGGTTCAATCTCCTCGACCGCGTAGCCTGCCGCCTCGAGGGCCGCTCCCGCGGCTCGCACGCCGGCGGCGATGTCCGGGTGAGTCGAGCCGCCGCTGGGCTCCGGCACCAGCGCGACCTTGACCGGCGCAGCCGGCGGCTCCAGGTCGAGAGGAACGGGGACCGACCACGGATCGCTGCGGTGGTATCTCCCCAGCAAGTCGTAGGCCGTACGCAGATCTGCCACGCGGCGCGCCATCGGACCGTCGACGGCCATCAACTGCCCCGACATGCTGCCTCCCGTGGCGCTGGCGATCCGTCCCAGCGTCGGCTTGAGCGACGCGATGCCGTTGCACTGGGCCGGAATGCGAAGCGAACCGCCGATGTCGTTGCCGAGCCCAAGGCAGCTCATGCCGGCTGCGAGGGCCGAACCTTCCCCGCCGCTCGAACCGCCGACATTGCGGTCCGCGGCCCACGGGTTGCGCGTGACGCCGTAGAGGTAGCTGTCCGTATGGACCCTGAGGCCGAGATCGGGCAGGTTGGTCCGGGTCAGGACAATGGCGCCGGCCTCCTTGAGGCGCGTCACGATCAACGCGTCCTCTTCGGCGTTCTCCTCGGCGAATGCCGGCACGCCGTTCGTGGTCGGGGTGCCGGCGACGGCGATGTTGTCTTTCACCGAGATCGGCACACCGTGCAGCGGCCCCAGCTCGGCACCCGCCGCCACTGCCTCGTCGGCAGCCTGAGCGGCGGCGCGAGCCTCGTCAGCCAGCACACGCACGACCGCGTTCAGGTGGCCGTTCACCGCTTCGACGCGCGCGAGATGGGACTCGACGACCTCGACGCTCGAAACCTCGCCGCGGCGAATGGCCGCCGCGAGCTCGCCGGCGCCGGCGCGCCAGAGATCGTCGGGAATCGGCCCGGCGGCCACATCGGCGGCGCTATCCGCGGCAGTCGTCGCATCGCCGTTACAACCGGCGAGCAAGCCAGCGGCGCCGGCCAGGGACAGGGCGTGAATCACCTGGCGCCGTGAGACGCCGTTGATTTCCTGGGCTTCGGCTTCGGGTTCTAGCGTCGTCATCTCGCGGTCTCCTCAAGCTCACTCGGCTCGCAGGTCATCCAGGTTGAGGGTCTCTTCGAGGGCCGGCTCGCCGTCCATGCCGCGGACTTCCAGCGTCACCGAGCGGGAAGTCCAGTCGATGGACAACGCACCATAGTTCTCCGGCCGATAGGTCGGCCCCAACCGGTACGGCCCGGCCTCTTCCTCGCTGGTGAATGCCGAGTTGAGGGAACTCGCGGTGAGTTCCAGAAGCGGGTAGCCGAGCGCGTCGTCGCGACGGTAGATGCCGCCGCGGTGGCGGTCGCCGGAGATCATCACCACGCCGTTCGCGCCCGTCTCGCGCAGGAGGGCGTAGAGGCGATCACGCTCGGCGGGCAGTTGCCGCCACGCCTCGTACCCGTGACCGTCGGCGATCACCTGGATCGACGACGCCAGGATGCGCAGGTCCGCCTCCTCCTGGAGCACTTGACCGAGCCACGCCCACTGATCCTCACCCAGCATCGTCTTGCTTGGATCAGGATCCGGCATGTAGCGCTCCTTGCCCGGCGCACCGCGCTCGTCGGTCAGCCGTAGCGGGGAGCGGAAGTACCGCGTGTCGAGCAGGATGAGCTGAACCCGGCGGCCCGGCGGACCGTAAGTCACGGCGTCGTAGACCCCGGGGCGCGAGGCCCGCTCGGAATCCGGCGGCACGTCCCAGAAGTCCTCGAAGATCCGCTGCGCCTCTTCGCGGCCGAAGAAGTCGGCGCCGGCGTCGTTCAGGCCATAGTCATGGTCGTCCCAGGTGGCGGCGAGCGGCACTCCCGCCTGGCGCAGCCGGCTGAAGCCATCGGCTTCGGCCTGCATCGCGTAGGCGTCCCGCAGCTCGCGCAGGTCCTCGGACTCGACGTCGCCGTAGACGTTGTCGCCGAGGAACACGAAGAGTTCGAAGTCGTCGTCGAGAATCGCGTCGAAGATCGGCTGCGGCAGGTCCTGCCTCAGGCAGGAACCGAGGCCAATTCGTTCAAGCGCCGGCTCGACCGCGGCGGCTTCGGTCTCCGCGGCCGTTTCCGGGGCCGAAGCGCCGCAGGCCAGAGCCAGCAGCGCGGCCGCGAGGAGCGCCTCAGTTCGCAGCTTCACGACACACGCTCTTGATCGAGAACCCTGACGGGTCCGGCAGTTTTCCAGCAGCGACCATCTCATCGATCAGCTTCTCCGTCTCCGTGACCCGGTCCCTCTTCGCATACTCCTGACGCCTCGCCCTCACCTGCGGGTGTTCGAGCATCGGACAGTATCCCAGCATCCGCGGCTTCACCTTTCTCCACTTCCGGCGCACGTAGATGTTCGGCTGGTAGGACTCGTCCCATTCGGGCGTCACGTAGTCGCGCAGATCGAACGATCTGCGGAGGCGCCACACTGCCTCGTCGTAGACGATGTGGGGGTCGTCGCCGGCGCAGAGGTGCTCGTAGAACCACATGCCCTCGTAGTTCGCCTCCAGGTCCGCCAGCGACAGCACGCCCGAGACGGCCCTGCCGAGAATCGTGATCTCATGCTGCAGACCGCGATGTACGGCTCGATCCTCGGCTTCGGCGGGCGTCACGCCCCGCGCACGGGCCTTTCGATACCAGCGGTGGTAGTACCAGGCGGTTCCCAGGAAATGCGTGAGCTTGTCCGTCCCCAGCCGCACCCCGTTGACCTCCACCGTCGGACTCGGCGGCATCCACCGGCCGGTGTCGAACAGCGGTGACGTGCCGCCGTAGATGTACCTCTGCTCGAACTCCCGCATCTCCTCGGGTCCCGAGGGCGACCGGCTGACCAGGGGCGAGTTCACCGACCAGGTCTCGAAGCCGTCGAAGAACAGCATGCGATGACGCTTGAAGAACCGGAACCGTACCTTCTGGCACCGGCGGTCCCTGCCCTCCCGATTCAGCTCGGCGACCAGGCGGTCGAGTTCCAGGTTGACCCGGGCGTTCAGCACCTCGGTCATGTCCTCGAGGTGGCGGCCCCAGGCGAAGAACTGGTCCGTCTCGAGGCCCGGTGCGGCGCCGGCGCCGCCGAGTCCGAAGAGCAGCGTTACGAACAGAACGGTCGATCCGAAACGCGGGGGCGCCGGTCGGGCCGCTGCCGGCATCAGAAGCCCCAGCCGATGCCGGCCGTGTAGACGTAGCGGTCGGCGCCTTCGTGCGCCGAGCTGATCCGCCGCAAGACGCCCAGATTGAAGCTGAGACGAGGCAGCGCGAACTGCCCTTCGAAGCCGGCCAGCGTCTGCCGCGCGGGATCCAGTTCGGAGGCTCCCCAGGTGCGAACCAGGACGGCGCGAGCGCTCCAGCCGACGTAGACGTTGTTCAGGAAGGCGGAACGCGGCTTGGGCGTGGCGATCACACGGGCATAGCCGATGCCGAGCTGTCCTCCCGCTGAACCCGGCTCGATCTGCGCGACGAACCCGCGGTACTCGCAGAAGGTGGTGCAGTCGTAGCCGGCCGGCATGCGCGCCAGGACGGCTCCGCCGCCTGCCGAGAACTCAAGAGGGATCGAGTACCGGACCCTGGTGATGCCGAGCCAGCGGAGCGAGGTCTCGTCAACGTCCGCCTGCACGCGGTCGGCGATTTCCCTCGACGAGGGCTCGGCCGGCGCGGCGCCGCCGACCTCCTGTGCCCCCGCGGGTAACGCGTGGAGAGCGAGAACCAGGGCGCCCGCCGCGAACGGAGTGTTGGGCATCGTCGACGGATCTCCTGCGGGGCCTGTTCCCCGCCATCCTACTTGCCCTGCCCGTCCGCTGCGTTAGTTGCCGAAGCGGTAGCTCATGAGCGCCTTCAACCGCCGACCCTTCGGATTCGCGGTCAGGGCGTCGAACGACTGCTCGAAGAAGACGAGCGGCGGATCCTCGTCGGTCAGGTTGATCGCCGACAGGGCGAGGTCGAAACCGAGCCGCGGGAAACGCCACAGGAAGGTCAGATCGAAGGTCAGCCACTCGTCGATCGGTAGCAGTTCGGGCGGAGTCCAGGCCACGTTGCTGTCTTCGTAGGACGAGATGTAGTTCGCCCAACCGATCAGGCTGTAGTCGCTCCACCGATAGCCGAGCGAGGCCTTCGCCTTCAGCTCCGGCAGCGGCGGCGCGATCGGCGTGTCCCGGTTCAGCAGGCCGACGACGTCCTTCTGCTCACGGTAGACGACGCCGTCGCGTTCGAGCTTCTTCAGCTCGTAGCTCTGGGTGTAGGTGCTGTCCACGCCGAAGGAGAGTTCCCCCGGGCCGGCGTCGACGTGGCCGTGCAGATGGAAGTCGAAGCCCGACGTCTTGATTCCGGGCCAGTTGATCAGGTCGATCCGCACCCTCTCGATGTCGCCGGGAACGCAGGAACCGTCCGTTACGCCGCCGGGGCAGACGACTCTCCCCATGACCGCGTTGAGCGCCGCCTGGTTGCCGCCGTAGCCTTCCGCGTAGAGCCGCACGACCTCCTGCTGCGGCAGCGGAGCGATCACGTCGTCGAAGTCGTAGCTCCAGTAGTCCAGCGTGACGTCGATGCCGGGCGAGGCGAAGAGCACCAGGCCCAGGTTGTAGGTGAACGCCTGCTCCGGCAGCAGTGATCGGCTGCCGAAGGCGTCGACGGCCTTGTAGACGCCGACCGTGTTCAGGTACTCCAGAGTCGTGCGAACCTCCTCGTTCAGATCGTCGACCGAGGGTGCGCGGAACGTGGTCTGGACCGACGTTCGGAACGACAGCACGTGGTCTTCGCCCGCGGAGAGCTGCCAGCGGCCCGAGAACTTCGGATCGAAGCTGTCGATCTCGTCGTGGAGCTCGTAGTTCGCCGCGAACTGCATGTCGCCACGGAGCGCGTTGACGGACAGCTCGCCGAACGCCCGGTGCACCGCCTGGGAGTCGCCGTACGGGTAGTAGCCCGAGGTGAAAGTGAAGGTGCCGGCGCGCGCTCCCCTCTGCCTGCCGGTGGTCGGGTCGACGCACGAGCGGTCGCCCGGCACGACGCAGGGATTCAGCGCGTAGTTGCCGACCGCGTTCGGGATCGCGCTCACATCGACGTGGCGGTACTGGTAACCGAACGCGTAGTCGAGCCTCTGGGGCAGCCAGTTGCCCGACAGCGTCGCCTCGGCAACGACGAGTTCCGCCTCGTTCTCGACGTTCACCTGTTCGTTGATCCAGTCGAGCATGGCCCGGTTGTTTGCAGGCCCGCGACGTACATCGGATTTGGGCTGTTCTCCCACGGTGCACCCGGCTGGGCGGAGAACTCGATCGCGTTGCCGAACGGGTTGTAGTAATGGCAGTCGCCGGTGCCGGCCTGAGCCGAACCGGTATCGCCAAGCCGCATCCCCGAGGGGCTCGTGTCGTCGGCCACTACGCCGACGCCGCAATTCGGGCCGCCGTAGCCGCGGAAGGCGAGGAACTTGCGGTACGCGTACTCCGCCGGGTGGTTCATGTTGCCGGTCGCACGCGAGTAGTTCACGCCGACATCGAGGTTGGCCGCCTTGCCGCCGATCGACAGTTCGTGGTCGATGTTCGCCGCGAGGCGGGTCGTCTCCGTGCCCCGCCGCAGGCCGCGTCCGGGGCCCGCGTTACCGACCAGTCGACCGTAGAAGTACCAGTCGTCCTGCAGGCAGTCTTCCCCGGAAGCGAAGCCGCCCAGCCCAAAGGAGCTGTTGCAGAACTCCGTGCGCCCCGGGTGTTCGTTCGAGATCAGCTGCAGGCCGTCCAGCAGGGACACCGGAGGGAAGGAAGGCGTGGTCACGAAGTTCGGGATGATCGAGTCCGCGTACAGCGCCTCCAGGTGGTACGTCGTACCCTCGGCAAGCGGACCGTTCAACTCGGCGAAGAACCGGTTCGTCTCGGTCGCCTCGATCAGGCTGTCCCACGGCTGATAACGAAAGGCACAGGTCCAGCCCCGGTCGTAGCCGCCGAGGCCGTTGCACGCGGGATCAACGAAGTAGTCCGTGCCCGCGGTGCCGTTGCGCGCCCGTGCCAGTTCCTCGACAAAGGCGGAGGAGGTTTCGCCGCCGGAGAGGTTCGGCTGCAGGAAGATGCCCGGATTGCCGGTGTTGGACCAACCCCAGAACCAACCGGTGGCGCGATCCTGGAGCGTGTACGGCCGCTCCCGTGCGCCGAGATGCGAACGCTCCGCGCGCTCGAGCGAGAAGACCAGATGATGGTCCGAGCTGCCCAGCTTGCCGCCCCAGATCGCACCCGCCGTCGAGTCGCCGGCGCCGTCCATGCTCTCGTGCGAGAGCGACACCTCGAACCCGGTGAACTCGTCGCGCGTGACGAAGTTGGCGACGCCGGCGACGGCGTCCGAACCGTAGATCGCGGCGGCGCCTTCCTTCAGCACCTCGATGCGGTCGACCGCAATCGAGGGAAAGGCGTTGATGTCGACGAAGCGGCCGCCAAACAGCCGCGCCGGCAACGCCGTCTGGCGCCGCCCGTTGAGCAGGACCAACGTCCTCGAGGCCCCGAGGCCCCGGAGGTTCACGTTGGCAACATTCTCGGGCACCGCCGTCCCCTGGTCGTTGTACCAACTGTTCGCCTCGCCGATAACACCGGACGAGGCGGTCAAGTTCTTGATCAGATCGACCGTCTGCAGCGACCCCTGCTCCTTCTGGAGTTCCCGGTTCAGTATCTCGACGGCGTAGGGGAGGTCGACGGCTGGTTCCTCGATCGCCGAGCCG
The DNA here is from genome assembly GCA_009836625.1 of Holophagales bacterium. GTDB lineage: Bacteria > Acidobacteriota > Thermoanaerobaculia > Multivoradales > Multivoraceae > Multivorans. The sequence goes on along the minus strand of VXVC01000012.1, from coordinate 330,195 downwards.
GTGACGACGACCACGTCGTGGGCGTGAAAGTCGAGCACGTCCTCTTCTTCGCCGTGCTCTTCACCCTCGTGGTCCTCGTCGTCGTGCTCCTCGTCCTCCTGGGGAGGAGGAGCGCCGGAATCGCTGCCGTCTCCAGCAGCGAAGGCGGTTCCCCAACTGATCACAAAGATCAGCGTCAGCAAGATCAACAGGGTCCTGGCGTGCATTTCGCCTCCTTGTTCCGGTTTGGACAGTACGCGAGCGGCTCGCCGCCAGCAGGCGTCGACCTACCAACCGGATCGCGAGCTAGGCGCGGGGGCCTGTACGGAGAATGATACTCCCATCTGGGAGAAGGCCTTCTCAACTAAGATCAACACCCAACAGGAGGTTCAGATGTCCCGACGAGTCCACCCAGTCCTGCCCGTGGCCGTTCTCGCGCTGACCCTGACCGCGACCGGCCCCTCCCTCGCCCACCACGCTTTCTCCGCGGAGTTCGACGCCAATCTGCCGATCAAGGTGGAGGGCAAGATCACCAAGGTGGAGTGGATCAACCCCCACGCCTGGGTCCACGTCGAAACCACCCTGGACAACGGCGAGACGATGACCTGGGAACTCGAGGCCGGCACGCCCAACACCCTGGTGCGCCGCGGCCTGACCCGCACCCTGCTCAGGCCCGGTACGGAAGTCATCGTCCGCGGCTACCAGAGCAAGGACCAGCTCTGCACGCCGAACTGCCGCGGCAGCGGCCGTGACATGAAGCTCCCCGACGGTCGCAGCCTGTTCATGGGTTCCTCCGGCACCGGCGCTCCACGAGACGGCGCCGACCCGACCGAGCAGTAGATCAACCGTCGCCGGAGACCTGGCTCGATTCCTGGTTGTCGTCGAGCACACCGAAGGAGGCGACGACCTCCAGGCCGATGAACACGATGGCCATGAGGATGAAGAAGTAGAAGTCCATGGCTACTGATCCTGCTCCGCTTTCGCCGCCTCCAGCGCCTCCCGCGCCGCGTCGACGCGGTTCTGGCCACCATACCAACTGGCCAGCCAGTCCTTGCCGTCTTCGGCGGTGCCCTGCTGCTCGCGATGGCGAGCGCCGCGAAGCATGAGGGTCATTGCGCGGTTGCCTTCGTGACAGGCGTACTCGAGAACCGGGTCGTCACTCCGCCGCATCTCGAGCGCGGTCGTCCAGGGAGCTTCGAAGGACTCGGGGTCGTCGACCGTGTACTCGTAGAGCAGGGCGTCCGGACCGGTGCGAGTGAAGCGCTCGGTCAGGATCAGGTTCGGGCCGGTGCCGCGGTACGCGGTGTGCTCGGTGTAGTTCTTCGTCGTCACGACGAACGTGTCGCCGTCCCAGACGCCTGAGGAGTCGCCCTTCCAGAAGCGCATGCCCTCGTCGGCGTGCTCCCGGCCGTCGGTCGGGATGACCCGGTGGTCGTTGATCATCTCGGTCATGATCGCGACGTATCCCGGCGACTGGAAGATCTCCATCATGTTGTTGTACGCGCCCGGCGTCATCGGCGGGCCGGCGTTGAAGCCGACGATGCAGCGCTCGAACGAGTTCCGCTCTTCGGGACCGGCAGGCGGCTGACCCCAGAGTGCGTAGCGCTCGTTCACCCGGCGAATCGCCCCGTCCGTCATCTTCGGCAGGCGGCCGTTCGGCGGATCGATGACCAGGGAAGTCCGCATCGTGCCCGAGACCTTGTCGCCGAGGTCGAGCCAGAAGGAGTTGTAGCCCACATCGACGTCGCCCTGGCTGGGATCGACGTCGCCGCCTTGCGCCGCGCGCGCGGCACGCGCTTCCCTACGCCGCTGCTCCAGGGCCGCCGCCTCTTCGGCGGTCAGGGTCGCCTTGTCGCCGAACTCCGCCGGCCGCTCGAGCGGCGTGATCGAGCGGTAGTCCCAGGTGCCCTGCAGGTCGGGAACGCCCCAGGACGTGACGAGCTTCTCATCCTCGGCGTACACGGCCCCGGTGACGACCAGGGCGGCGACGACGAGAACGACGGTGCTTGCGGACAGTCGGTGCTTCATGACTTCGACTCCTTTCACTCTGGCGTCGCCCCGCGGCGCAGATGGCCGTAGGCCGCGTCCTCTCCCCCGAGCGGAATGCACTTGAACTCGAGCAGGCGCGCGTTCTCTTCAAGGCGCCGGTAGAGCGGCATGCTGATCGTCCACGGCTCGGTGAACACGTTCGGATCGGTGATCGTCGCCTCGTAGTGCATCGAGTCCGGTCCGGTGCGCGTGTAGCGTTCGACGACCTTGAGCTCCTCGCTGTGGAAGTTGCCGGAGGCGTCGAACCAGGTGTCGGGGACCTGGTCCGTGACCTCGACCACCAGCGTGTCGCCCTCCCAGCGCCCGAGCGAGTAGCCCATCCAGGACGGCAGTACCGCTCTGGTGCCTGGGCGGTCGAGCCGAACCGCGCGGCTGTTGCCGCCCCACTCGTAGGCGAAAAAGACAGCCTTCGGCGTTTGCACGATCTGGAAGGGCAAGGGCATGTAGTTGGCCCGCGGGATGCCCGGAATGAAGCACTTCGCCGCCGGGTCCAGGTTCAACCAGTCCTGCCGGTTCGCGTTGCGCTGCTCGAGCGCCCAGTCCTGGTACGGAATCTCTCCGCCCTCCACAACGCTCAGCCCGGCCGGAATCGCCCCGAAGGCACCGTACTCGGGCACCGGGGTGCGCCGCGCGTGGTGAGCTTCGAGATCCCAGTGCGCGCTGTTCATCGCCTGCCAGATGCCATTGAGATCCGGGTCGCCGTCCGGCGTCTGTGGCGCCTGGTACGCGCCGTCCTGTGCCTGCACCGCCGCAGACACAGCGAGAAGCAGCATCGCCGGCAGCGACACGGCCGATCTGAGCTTTTTCATGATGGCGGACTATAGCGAAGGCCTGGCTTACGGCAGGCGGAAGACGAACAGCCCGTTCCCGCTTGGCGGATAGCGGATCTCCGGGCTGACTCGGGCTGGAACGAACCGCGGGCTGCCGCCCCCGAGCCCCGTCGACACCGCCACGTACTGGACGCCGTCGACTGCGTAGCTGACCGGGAAGCCCTGCACCGAGGTCGGCAGGCGGGTCCCCCAGAGTTCTCGACCCGTTGCGGTGTCCCAGGCCCGGAAACGGCGGTCGATGTCGCCGGCGAAAACGACGCCGCCGGCCGTGGTCAGGGCCGCGGTGAGGAAGGCCGGCCGCTGCTCGATGCTCCAGACCTCCTCCATCGTGTCCACGTCGTAGGCCGCGAGCTTGCCGAGCCGTCCCTCCGTACCGGGCATCTCGAACCACTTCCGGTCCGCCCGCTCGCCCCCCGCACCCTCTTCGAAGCGCGGCTCGCGGCCGGAGATGTCGAGGCAGCTCTGGCTCAGCGGCACGACCAGCAACCCGTGCGCGGGGCTGTAGGAGGAGGCCTGCCAGTTGTGGCCTCCGGCCGTGCTCGGACAGACCGAGACCCACTCCCCGACTTCGGCCGACGCGATGTCCTCGCGGTAGCGCACCTCGCCGGTCTCGCGGTCGATGTGATCGAAAACGTTCTGGAACACCATTTCCTTGAGGGACACGAAGGAGCCGTCCGTGCGGTCGAGCTTCCACAGGATGCCGTGCTTGCCGGAGGTGAGCAGTAACCGCCGGCCGTCGCGGTCGATCAGGACCTGCTCGAACGCCTCGTCGAGGTCGAGGGCCTCGCCGGGCACGTGCTGGCGGTAGAAGGCGATCTCCCCGTCGCCGGGACGCATCGCCAGGGTCGAGTTCGTGTAAAGCACTTCGTGGTCGATCGTGAGGCCACGGCTCGCCGGCACCCAGGGCTTCGCCTGAGCCACCGGCCAGTAGAGTAACTCGAGTTCCGGGTCGTAGCTGCCGGGAATCCACGAGTCGCCGCCGCCCCGCAGCACGAGCGACAGATCGCCCCAGGTTTCGCCTCCCGGTTCCCCTGGCCGGGCGATCGTGTAGGTGCGCCACCTCTCCTCGCCGGTTTCCGCGTCGTGGGCGGTGATGAAGCAACTGTCCTCGAAGTAGCGGATACAGCCGTTGATGCCGTTGATCACGAGCCCGTCTCCTTGGGCGGCTCGTCCAACTCCCGCGCCGCGACCGCCTTGGGTGCGGCCGTATGGCACCACGATCGGTCCGCTCGTGTTCCGGTAGCCCTTCGCCGGATCGGCGATCTGCGTCTCCCAGCGCGGCCGCCCGCTCCGGGCGTCGAGCGCCAGCATCGCCGCGTCCTTGGTGGCGACGAAGATCAGGTCGCCCCAGATCGCGAGGTTGCGAAGCTGGTTGAAGCCGCGCGCCAGATCGCCCTCGAGGGACCGCCGGTACTCCCAGATCAGGGTGCCGGTGTCGGCCTCGAGCGCCTGGATGATGTTGCGCGGGTTGGCCAGGTACATAACCCCGCGATAGACGAGCGGCGTCGGCTGGTTCACGCCGTCCGCCATCGCCCAGGACCAGGCCAGCCGCAGCTCGCCCACGTTGCCGGAGTCGATCTGATCGAGCGGGCTGTGGCCCTGCCCGTCGTAGGTGCGACGGAACATCAGCCAGTCGCCGGGGGCCGGGTCGCGCAGCATCTCCGCCGTCACCGGCTCGAAGTCCTCGATCTCCCGTTCCCCGGGCGGCGTGACGACCTCCTCCGCCACGCCAGGACCCGGGTGGTCCACAGCCAGCGTCTCATCGCCGGCAGCCGCGCCGTTCTGCTGCAGCACGAAGGCGGCGAGGTCGTAACTCTGCTGAGGGGTGAGGGAGTTCCGGTCCTCCGGCGGCATCGTGACCCGGATCGTGTCCGCAAGATCGACGACGGCGCCGGCACCCCAGGCGTCGAGGAAGTCCGCTCCGCGGAGGGGCGGCGCCTCGTTTGCACCGGCCAGGCTGGCGAGGTGGCACTCGATGCAGATCTCCTCGTAGAGGGTCCGCCCCCGCTCCGCCTGCCCGGCGGTGAGGACTCGCACCGGTTCCCCCTGCTGCTGCACGCTGACACCCGCGGCGACCGCTACCAGGAGCGTCAGCCTTGCCGGCAACCCGCGTACACTCCGCGCCATGTCACGCATCCTAGTTGTCGGCGGCACCGGACCCACGGGCCCGCCGATCGTCAACACCTTCCTCCGCGCGGGACACGACGTCTCGATCTTCCACTCGGGTCGCCATCCGGTCGACTTCGACGGGCCGGTCGAGCGGATACTCGGCAACGCCCGCGACCGCGACGACATCCGCGCCAGGATCGCCTCCCGCGAGTGGGACATCGCGGTGTGCATGTACGGCCGGCTGCGCACCCTGGCCGACGAACTCGCCGGAAAGACGAAACGCCTCGTCGGCATCACCGGTCAGCCCGTCTACAAGGGTTCGCAGCCGCCGACACCGGAGGGCCGCATTCCGTTGCCCATACCGGAGTTCGCGCCCCGCCAGTACGACGCGAAGAACTACACCGGCAAGGTTGCTGCGGGCGAAGACCAGCTCTTCGAGCAGCACGGCCGCGGCGACTTCGAGGTCGTCATCCTCCGCTACCCCGGCGTCTACGGCCCGCGCACGCCGATGAACCACGAGTGGGCGGTGGTCAAGCGCATCATCGACCGACGGCCCTTCATGATTCTCCCCCACGACGGCGTGACCTACTTCCAGCGCGGTTACGCCGAGAACCTGGCCCGACTCGTCTACCTCGCCGCCACCAGGCCGGAAGCCGCGGGAGAGGCGTTCAACGCAGGCGACGAACGGGTGATCAGTTGCCGGGCCGTGGCGGAGGCCATCGTCGATGAACTCGATGCTGCAATGGAGCTGGTCGGCGTCCCGGCGCCCTTCTGCCGCGGCGTCTTCCCGCTCGCGGAGAAGTCCAATCAGCTCCTCGACATGTCGAAGGCCCGCAACCTGCTCGGCTACCGCGACGTGGTCGATCCGGAGACGGCGACCCGCGCCACGGCCCGCCATCTGCACGACAACCCGCCCGACGAGAAGGACCTCTACGCCGCAGGCACGGGACGTTTCGACTACGAGCGGGAAGACCGGATCGTCGAGCGCTGGCGACGGGCCCAGGCGCTGATGAGCGAAGACTGAGGCGGCGGCGCGCTTGATAGCCTCGCAACCACCCCAACGCAGACAGAAGCACCGAACGCAGACGGAGGAAGTCACCGATGATCGGACGGACCACGCTCGCTCTCGCCGTGGCGATCCCACTTCTGGCGGCGCCGGCCCTGGCGGCCGACGACTGGCAGACGCCGCGCACTCCCTGGGGCCATCCCGACCTTCAGGGCCTGTGGACGAACACGACCTTGACCCCCTTCGAGCGGCCGGCCGAGATGGGCGACAAGGCCTTCCTCACCGAGGAGGAAGTCGCTCAGGCCGAGGCGGCCCGCCAGGACATGATCCAGAGCCGGGCGGAGCGGCCGGCGCAGAAGGCCGAGGCCGGCCAGAACGTCGGCGCCTACAACCTGCACTGGCTCGAACTCGGCACCAGGATCGTCGGCAGCCGGCGAACCTCCCTGGTCGTCGATCCGCCGTCCGGCCGCGTCCCGGTGCGGCCGGAGGCGCAGCAGGTGCGCGCCGACAACCTGGTCAAGATGTTCGACTCGTACGAGTACATGAGCGTCTGGGACCGCTGCATCACCCGCGGCGTCCCCGGACACCTGTTCCCCGCCGGCTACAACAACAACTACCGGATCGCCCAGACGCCGCAGTACGTCGTCATCTACTCCGAGATGATCAACGATGTCCGCTTCATCCCGGTCGACGGACGGGAACGCATCCCGGGGGACCTCCACCTCTGGAATGGCGACTCCCGCGGCCACTGGGACGGCGACACACTGGTTGTCGAGACGAGGAACTTCTCCGACAAGGGCTGGATCGCGACCAGCGGCTCCCAGGGCCGGATCAAGGGGATTCCGGTCAGCACGGAGCTCGTCACAGTGGAGCGCTTCACCCGCGTCGACGAGCACACGGTGGACTGGACGGTCACGATCGACGATCCGGCCAACTACACCGACACCTGGACGGTGAACATCCCGCTCTACTTCGATCCGGACAACGAGATGTTCGAGTACGCCTGCCACGAAGGCAACTGGGCGGTCTACAACACGCTGAGCGGCGCACGTCACCTGGAAGAGACAGGTGAGGACAGCAGTCCGTGAGCTTCGAAGACAATCGCTTCCCCGTTCCCGTCCGCGAGGACATGACCACGGCGCTCCGCAAGTCGTGGGCCGACATCGGCCGGCCCGGCACCTGGTGGACGGGGCCCGAGCGGGTGGCCATCGCCGCTCTCGCTCGCGCCGAGCGCATCCAGCGCAAGGAGCCGCCCTGGAACCGTGACCGCGGCGAACCGGGCACGCCACTGCCGGAAAAGGCCATCGAGGCGGCGCGGAAGATCGGCGCCGATCCGACCCATCTCGACCGCGACTGGGCCGAAGCCACGATCGCCGAGCTTGGCGACGCACCGTACGTCGAACTCGCCTCGGTCGTCGTGACGACGGTTGCCGCCGACGCCTTCTGCGAAGCGATGGGGATCGAACACGAGACGCTGCCCGAACCGGAGGTCGGCGAGCCCACCCGCGAACGGCCCGACAACATGGGCGACATCGGCGCCTGGGTACCCGTTCAGGTCATCGACTGGCAACGCGCCAACGTTGCCCGGGCATTGAGCCTGGTGCCGGAAGGCGTCCGCACGTTCTTCCGCATGGTCGCCGCCATGTACTCGGGAACCGCGTCCGACTTCAATGAGATGGTGTGGGACCACCGGCCCATGGCCCGGCCCCAGGTAGAACTTCTCGCCGCCCGGGTCTCGGCGCTCAACCAGTGCTTCTACTGAACGACCGCCCATACCATGCTGCTCCGGGCGAGCAGCCAGGCCGCAGGAGAAGAAGTCGACCTGAGTGCCGCGGTGGAGGACGCCGCTGATGGAGGCGTCGAGGACGGCGCGGTCCTCACCGCTTTCGCGGAAGCGGTCGTGCGGGCGACGGACGACCTGGACAAGGCCCGAGCCCGGGCGCTGGAAACCCTGGGTCCGGCGAAGTTCGTCGAAGCCGCCGCTACGGTCGGCATCTTCAACGGCCTCGTCCGGGTGGCCGACTCGACCGGCATCCCCAGCGACGCGATGATGCTCGAGCGCACCGCCGACGTTCGCGGCGAACTGGGCTTCAACCGCTGGGCCGGCGCCAAGTCATCCGGCGTCGCCGAGGCGCCTGCGTAGCGTCGGCGGCGGTCACCCGCCGGTTCGGGTCCGGGGAGAGGGTCCCTGCGGCCGCTCGCGCTTACTCGGATAAAGAGGGGTCGGCGCTCGCTGCGGTCGGCTGCGCTCCGGTTTGACGGTGGTCGATGAAGGGGCGTCGACCGTCGCTTGCCGACAGCCTCGCAGAGACCCTCTCCCCGGACCCGAACCGGCTGGCGGTCGTCGTTGGTTGGGAGCGCGTGACGGCGAGGTCTTCTGGGAAGGGGATCCGGAGACGCCGGTCGTCAGGGGCAGATGATCCGGTAGACCCTGGCTTCGTTGAGCAACGCTACGGGTTCGAGTAGCGGGTACGGTTCGTGGCGGCCGGCGCGGGCGTCGGCGATGAAGGGGCCGAGCCAGTTGCTGGGATCTTCGTCGGAACGGCCGCCGCCGAGTTGGACGGTTGGGCGGACGACGAGGAGGAGGCGGTCGAAGTTGGCGCAGTGGCGGTTGGCGATCCGCTCGAGGTCGGGATAGGTCAGGACTTCCGTGTAGGGCAGTCCCGCATAGGAGATTGCATGGCTGCCGGGGACCAGGAAGGGAACGTCCATCGTGCCGCCTCCGATGACGAGGTCGCCGGGGCCGGTGTGATCGCGCAGCCACTGCTGGCGTTCGCTCCGGAACTCGACGACCCGAGCGTCGTGGCCTGTCGACCAGAGCGTCGCCTCGCGGACGAAGGCGGCGCCGAAGCAGCCCACGAGGATCGCGGGAGGCAACCAGGCGTATCGCCGCGCCTCAGGGAGGGCCGCGGCCAGGAGGGCTCCGAACACCGGAATCAGGAGCACCGTCGCCGGTAAGGCCAGCCGAACGCCGATCGGATCGAAGTTCGCCTGCGTGCTGCGCCAGATGACGGCCGCGAGGTAGAGAACGGCCCATGAGCAGATGAGCAGTGGCAGACGTGCCCGTGGCGGGAGTCGCGTACGGCTGGAGTTCCTGACCGAACGGATCGCGAAGGCGACCAGGACCCCGAGCACGACGGCGAGTAGCGTCGCGTCCGGCCAGTTGCCGAGTGCGGTCGAGCGCCAGCCACCGAGGACGGCCGTGACGGCGCGTTCAAGGCTTTGGGGAAGCGTCGTCATCGCGGGCATCGCCGCCGGCAGGAGGTTTCCTTCGACCGACAGGTTGCGGCCCAGGATCCAGGCCACCGGCACCAGGGCACCGACCGCGAACGTCGGGACCAATCGCCTCGCCGCGTCGCGGCGCTCTTCTCGCGGACCGGAGCCGCCGAGCCACAGTGCCGCGATACCGACCAGCGGCAGCGGCCACAGGGAGTACCGAACGCCAAAGGCCGCACCGGCGAGCAGGCCCAGCATGACGTGCCACAGTAGGGCGCGCCACGGCGGAGAATCCTCCGGCGCCCACTCGCGGAGCCGGTCGAGTAGAAGAAAGAACAGCAGCACCACAGCGACCGCCAGGCACTCGCTCAAGGCGGCTCGGCCGAGGTGTGTCAACGGCACGAACAAGAGCGCGGCGCCGAGTGCGATCAGCGCGGCCACCGAACCTCCGATCCGCCTTCCGAGCAGGTAGACGAGGAGGAGAACCCCGGCGTATGACAACGCCGAGACGACCAGCGCCGCGTCCGGCGCCTCGATCCCGAACCTCGACACGAGGGCGATCGCCAGCGGATAGCCGGGCGGCTGCGCCGTGAACGCCGAGGGCAGGTCGAGATCGCCGGACAGGTAGAAGGGCTGGTTGAATCCGCCGGTCGACTGCACCAGCCCGTCGCCGGCGGCTATCCGGCGCGCGACATCGACGTAGTTCATCGAGTCCGCGCTGAAGGTCCGCACGCGGACCAGGGAGTTCGCTGTGAACAGACCGGCGTAGGCGAGCGCGGCCAGGGCGAGCAGCGTCGAAGCTGCTCTATGCCGGACTCTCACCCGCCGTGAACTCGGGAACCGGCAGTTGGCCCAGGTGCTTGTGGCACATCTCGCAGCTCGAGACACCCTTCGCCGCCGCCGCGGGATCGAGTTCGTCGTCCACCCAGCGCAGGAACGTCCGGTAGTTCTCGAAGACGGTGCCGGAATCCGAGCCGACGGCGCCTAGGTCGAAGTGGGGCGACTCGATCTCGGCGGCGAACGGACAGGCGTGGAACCGGCCCTTCGTGGTCAGCACGGGAAAACAGCGGACGCAGCGATTGCCCATGCCGTGGTACTCCGACTCCCGGTCGCGGGCAAACTCCTGGTCGGCGCCGGCGCCGGCGTGGAACAGCACCTTGTAGCCCTGGAAGATGCGGTTCGGGTTCGCGCGGGCCCAGTCCTCCAGGCGCTCGCGCGCGTAGGCCGGCATCGGATCGGCGTCCCTGCCGTGGTAGATCGAGTAGTTGAGCACCGCCTCGCTCTTCGGGTCCGACTCGAGGATCGAGATCAGCTTCTCCGCCTGGATGCCGTTCGAGAACACGGTAATCAGACCGGTGAAACCACGCTCCCGGACATAGCGCATGGCGCCGGCGATCTCCCGCGTGTGCAGGGTCGGCTCGCCACCGTAGAACTTCAGGTTGCCGTCCGCGGCGAGGGAACTGAGCGCCTGGTCCAGCACCTCCGGCGTGTAGCGCTCGTACCAGCCCTCGGGCGAGCCGTTGATCGTGCACCAGGAACACGCCCGGTTGCAGAAGTTGCCCTCGTAGAGATGGAGCTCGCGGAGTTCGCCGTCGGCCTCGGAGAAGTGCTCCACGGGCTCGTGAAACGTGATTGGGCCGATGTTCGGATCGCGGTGCGTGTCGTTGAGACCCCAGTCGTACGTGTTGTAGACGAGCTCGTAGCCAGCGATCTGCTCGAGTTCCAGCCCCGCGTGCTCGGCCACGAAGCTCAGGACGCCGCGCCGGTACTCCTCGCGCGTACCCGCTCCGCCGGCGAAGTCCTCCGCGTACATCCGGAAGATGCGGGAAACGTGGATCCGCTCCGCTTCGTGGTCGACACGGCAGTTCCAGCGATTCGCGAGGAACGCCCCGGCCGCTTCACGCAGCGTGTCGCGCAGACCCTCTCCCCGGTACGCCGAGGGACGCACCGCCGGGCAACCGTTCGCGCCGCAGTTGATCGCGAAGTGGATGCGCGGCTCGGCGTAGTCCGATCGGAGGATCTGGTGCTCGATATCGTCGAGGCTGGCCGCCGAACCGCCGGCGATGTGCCGCCGCCGCTGGAAGAACTGCCCGTCGCGCGTCTTCCAGACCGACCGGATCGGGTACTCCTCAGCGATCGCGTGCAGGGTGAACGCGTTGTAAGCGTTGATCCAGTAGGCGAGCCCGTCCTCCTCGCTCGGGAAGAGGTCCGGGCGGCTTTCCGGCGACGTTTCGCCGAGTTCGGCTATGAACTCCTCCAGCAGCGGCCGCCGCGCGGCGAGACGCTCGTAGTCGACCTTGCCGTCCTCCGCGACGACCTCGGCCAGCAGGCGGTCCCAGGCCGCGTAGGAGAACGTTCCCATCGAACCCCTGCTGAGGGCCTACTCGTCCCCCGAGCCGGTGCTGCCCGCCTGACCCTTCTGCTCGAGGTACTCCCGCTCGAGCAGTCGCGCGCCCCGAAGGATGTTGCCCATCGCGTAGTTGCCCTCGTGGCAGGCGTACTCGTAGTTCAGTTCCTCCGTCTGCGGCCAGAGAAACTCGCCACCGTAGGGTGCCGTGTAGTCCGGGTCGTGCACCGTGAACTCGTACAGGAGCCCGTCCGCGCTCTGGCGGGTAAAGCGCTCGACTACCTTCAGACCCTCGCGCGCAACGCCCGGCCGCTCGAGGAAGTTCGTCGTCTCGACCACCAGGGTGTCGCCTTCCCACCAGCCGATCGGGTCGCCGCCCAGCGAACGCACCTCCGGCGGCGCGTGCTCCGCGTTCAGCCGCACGACCTTGGCCCAGTGCATCCACTCGACCAGGATGACCACGTGGTCCTCGGTCTGCGTGATGGTCTTCAGGTTGTTGTAGAGAATCGGGCGAGCCGGAGTCGCCGCCGCTCCCAGGTACAGGCAGCGATCGAGGACCGACAGTGTCTCCGGGCCGTCGTACGGGTCGTCGCCGGTCTCGAGCCACCAGGCGCTGCCGGTGTTCTCGTAGGCGTACGGATGCAAGTCGGCACGGCGAGCCTTCCCCGCCTCGGAGAGCGACGGCATGCGGCCGTTCGGCGGATCGGTCAGGATGGAGGTACGGAACTTCCCGTCGATGGCGAAGCGGTCGCTCCCGCGGTCGGTCCAGAACGAGTTGTAGCCGCCGACCGCGCCGGCGGCGCCGGGAGAGCCGTCGCCGCCGGCCGGGGGCGCGGACCGCTCCGGATCGCTGGCGGCGTTGGACCTGGCCACCGCCGCGCGGGTCCGCTCCATGATCTCTTCCGCTTCCTCGACGGTGAGAAAGAGTTCGTCGCCGAACTCCGACGGCCGTTCGAACGGCGTCGAGCTCGCGATGTTGTAGCGACCCGTCAGGTCGGGCTTGCCGCTGGCGGTGCGCGGGATGTCCTCTTCACCCGCCACCACGGCAGGGGCCGCGATCAGCATCGCCGCAACGGCGAACAGACAGATAGCCAGGGCGGCTCGATCGATGCGCATGGAGTGTCCTCCGATTCGTCTCCACGTACCTTGGGGAAGCGCCATCGAGCCTACCGCACGAACGAACCTCAGCCCGCCGCTTGTTAGACTGAACGCAATCGCCAAACCCATCAGTTCAGGGACGAACATGCTCACGAGATCCCCTATCCGCCGCCACCCATACACGCTCGCGGCGTTGGTCGCCAGCACCGTCCTGCTCACAGCGACGGCAGCCGGCGCGGCCGACCCGCCGACCTTCAGCCGCGACGTGGCGCCCATCCTGTTCGAGAAGTGCGTCCAGTGTCATCGCCCGAACCAGGCGGCGCCGATGTCGCTGCTCTCCTACCGGGAGGCCCGCCCCTGGGCACGCGGCATGGCGCGGGCGGTCGAGAACGGCGATATGCCGCCCTGGAGCGCCGAGTCGGAGCACGTCGTGTTCCGTAATGACCTCTCCCTCTCCGCCGAACAGATCGCAACGATCGCGGGCTGGGCCACGGGCGGCGCGCCCGAGGGCGATCCCGCCGACCTGCCGCCGGCGCCGACCTTCCCCGAGGGCTGGACGCTGGGCGAACCGGACTACGTGCTGACGCTCGACCGCATCGAGGTGCCGGCGGAAGGCCCGGATCTCTTCCCCAAGCAGCGCATCGCGCTCGAGCTGGAGGAGGAACGATGGGTACAGGCGATCGAGTTCCTCCCCGGCGACCGCAGAGCCACGCACCACTTCCAGGCCACGTACACGACACCGCGGCGCGAGAGCGGTGGCCCGATCGGCTCAGGCGAGAGGGTGAGCGAGGGTGCCGGGGGCAGCGGCGTGTTCGGGATCTGGACCGCGGGCATGCCGCCCTACGTCTTCCCCGAGGGCACCGGCCGGGTTCTGGGCCCGGGCACGACGATCACGATGGACTCCCACTACCACCCGTTCGGCGAAGCGACATCGGACGTCACCCGTATCGGGATCTACTTCGGCAAGGGCGAACTGGAGCGTGAAGTGGCGACCGTCTCGGTCGCCAACACCGGCATCCGGATTCCGCCGGGCGCCGGTCACCACGCCGAGGAGGGATTCTTTCAGCCCGACGACGACATGCAGATCCTCGCCTTCAGCCCCCACATGCACGTTCGGGGCAAGGCGATGACCTACCGCATCCTCCACGCGGACGGAAGCAGCGAGACCCTGCTCGACGTGCCGAAGTACGACTACAACTGGCAGTGGCTCTACTACCCCACCGAGCCGATCGACCTGCCGGCCTCGAGCCGGATCGAGGTCACGGCGGTCTGGGACAACTCGGAGAGCAACCCGGCCAACCCCGATCCGACCCGCGAGATCATCTACCGTGGCGACGTGGTCAACGAGATGTTCGTCGGCTTCATGGAGATCGTCCGCAAGGACGGCGGCTACCACCGGCCGAAGGACAACGTCGACAAGCTGACGAAGCTGATCGCCCGGCATCCACGGGGGACCTCCTTCCTGGCCGACGGGTTCCTGCCGATCGCTTTCTGGACGCCCCGCGAGGGCGAGGGCATCCTCTACGTGGCATCCGGTCTGCAGATGTTCACGATCACCCTCGACGACTTCGCCTGGTCCGGCGACCGCCTGCGGGTGACGACCCACTTCCCCACCCCCGAGGCGTCAGCCACCACGACGGTGATCGAAGCGGAACTCGACGCGCAAGGGGCGCTCCAGGGCACGATCACGATGGGGGCCGACACCGAGCGGCCGTTCGAGATGAAGATGGTCGGCCAACCCGCCGGGCGGGCGCCGTCCACTGAAGCCACCGGAGCCGCCGCCGGAGAGTGACGACCGCACGCGGCGTGGCTGTCGTCCTCAGTCTCCCCGATCCGCTCGCTCCTCGTCGGCGCAGACCGCGCACGCGCTGGCGTGGCAGACACGGGCGCTCTGCACCATGGCCCCTGCGAGGATGAGGCTTCCGGCGGCCGACGTCGCGATCTCGGGCAGCGGCTGGAGCCAGCCCGCGAGGGAGGCTGCCCAGACCACGGCCCCCCCGACAAAGGTGACGAACACGACCCGGTTCCTGCCGCCCGGGCCCAGGCCGAGCATCACCGCGCCGAGAAGGACGGTCCCTGCCCAAACGGCTCGCTCGACGCCTTCGGAGAGCGCCAGCGCGGGCGCCACCGCGACCAGGACCGGTGTGAGCGCGCAGTGCAGGCCGCACCAGGCCGCCGCGCACGCCGCCAGGCGCGATCCGGAAACCAGATACGTGCTCGACGGAACGGCTACGAGAGAGTCCTTCATCGGGTCACATCGACGGCGGGCTATCCGCGAAGAGCAGGATGCGAGCGCCGGAGCCGTGATGATAATGGAATCCCGCCCGCGCCACGACCGTTGCCGGCGGCACACACCCATGTCTGGACGTAACCCGAGGATCCCGAAGATCGGAGCGCTGATGCTCGGCGCGCTGATGGCCCTGACCTGTGGCGCGCCGACGATGTCCCAACTCAAGGCCCTGGTGCGGGCGAGCTTTCCCGGCGTGCCCCAGATGAGCATCGAAGAGCTCGACCGGCGGCTGGAGGAAGAGCCGCCACCTCTGGTGATCGACGTCCGCGAGCCCTTCGAGTACGAGGTCAGCCACCTGCCCGGAGCCGTCCACGCCCAGGGCGGGGACATCGCCGAAGCGGTCGCCGCCGCGGATCGCGATCGACCGATCGTCCTCTACTGTTCCGTCGGCTACCGTTCCTCCGCCGCGGTTGCCGACCTGATCCAGTTGCATGACCCGGACATTCTCGATCGGGTCTGGAATCTGGAAGGCTCAATCTTCGAGTGGGCCAACTCCGGTCGGCCCGTGTACCGCGGAGGCGTCGAGGTCGATCGCGTTCACCCGTACGACAAGCAGTGGGGCAAGCTGCTCGAGCCGCACCTGCGGCCCTGACCATGACTCGAACACTCACACAACTCCTCCCGACACTCGGCCTGCTGGCTCTCGCGGGCACGGTCCCCGTGCCGGCCGCGGCTCAGACGAACTCCGCCGAGGAAGCCGAGCCCGCATCCGGCAGCTTCTCCGAAGAGATCACCGTCACCGCGCGCAAGAGGGAGGAGAACCTCCAGGAGGTGCCTTTCTCCGTCGTAGCGCCCAGCGAGGAAGTCCTGCGCAGCCGCGGCGCCGGCGACCTCGAAGAGATCGCGGCCAACGTCGCTGGCTTCACCGTGCAGAACCTCGGTCCCGGTCAGAGTCAGGTCGCGATGCGCGGCGTCGCCGCCGGACAGATCGTCCGCGACCAGCCTGGCGTCAAGGAGCAGGTCGGCATCTACCTCGACGAGTCCGTCATCTCCCTGTCCCTTTTCACTCCGGACATCGACCTGTTCGACATGTCCCGCGTCGAGGTGCTGCGAGGACCGCAGGGCACGCTGTTCGGATCGGGCTCGCTCGCCGGCACGGTCCGCTACATCACGAACCAGCCGGAGCTCGGAGTCTCGGACGGCTTCGGGGAGCTCTCCATCTCCTCGGTCGGTGACGGCGGTATGGGAGAAAGCGCGAAGGTCGCGGTCAACGTGCCGGTGGGCGACACCACGGCGATGCGAATCACCGCCTACCACACCTCGTTCGGCGGCTTCATGGACGCCGTGCAGCCCGACCTGAGCGTGAACAAAGACGTGAACTCCGGCGAACGCACCGGCGCCCGCTGGGCTCTGCGCCTCGAGCCGTCGGAGAACGTGACGGTCACGCCGCGCCTCCTCTACCAGGAAGTCGAGATGGACGGCTGGAACCGGATCGACGACTTCAACATCCTGGCCAACCCGTACACGACGAGCCGGCCCGCCGTGGATCTCGGCGAGCGCCAGCTCTTCACCCAGTTCGAGGAGCCCTACACCGACGAGTTCCTGCTCGCCGATCTCAAGGTCGTGGTCGATCTCCCCGACGGCTACTACTTCACGTCCATCACCTCGGCCACCGACCGCGACGTGCTCGTCGTGCGCGACTCGACAGCCCTCTACGCGAGCGTCGCCGGAGCCACGATCGGCCTTCCCGAAGCGGTCTACACGCTGGACGCGCCCCTCATCGACGCGACGACCGCGAGCGGCCTCACCCAGGAACTCCGGCTGGCGAGCGGGGACGAGTACACCCACTGGGTGCTCGGCCTCTTCTACGGCACGAGCGAACGGGACTACGGCCAGAGCCTGCCGGTCACCGGCTTCCAGGCGATGACCGGCATTCCCACCGCGGGCGCTTTCGGCGCCGCGGTCGACGAGCTGTTCTACTCCGACCTGAACTACGAGTTCGACCAGACGGCTGCCTTCTTCGAGATCACCTGGACCGCCGGCGAACGGCTCGACCTGACCGCGGGAGCACGCTGGTACGACTACGAGGAGACCCGCAGCCAGGTCTTCGACGGGCTGTTCGCGGATCCGGGGCCGACCGAGGGCGAAACCAGCGCCGACGGCGTGGCGCCCCGCTTCATCGCCAGCTTCGAAGCGACCGAGAACACGCAACTCAACGCCCAGGTCTCCAAAGGCTTCCGTCTCGGCGGCATCAACGACCCGCTGAACGTGCCCGTCTGCACCCCGGAAGACCTCGCGACCTTCAGCGGCCGCGACTCCTGGGAGGACGAGGAACTCTGGAACGTCGAGATCGGGTCGAAGTCCACGATCATGGGCGGCCGCGGCACCTTCAATGTCGCGGCGTTCACGATGGACATCTCGAACCTGCAGACAACCGTCACCGCCGGGTCCTGCTCGTCCCGGCTCGTCTTCAACGTGCCGAACGCTCGCAGCACGGGCCTGGAGCTCGAGCTGACGGCTCAGCCCTCGGCTGTCTTCGACTTCGCGATTTCCGCCAGCTACGCGGACTCCGAACTCGGGTCGACCCTGACCTCGACCGCAGCCGACGGGACGACCAGCGTGGTCTCCGGCATCGAGAAGGGCAACCGGCTGCCGACCGTGCCCCGGTTCCAGGCCGCGGTGGCCGCGACCTGGCGCTGGGAGGCCGGCGATTGGGCAGGCTACCTCTCCTCGGCATTCCAGCACGTCGGTTCCCGCTTCACCCAGATTGGCGACCACGCCCCGGGCTTCGGCACCGTCGACCTGCTGGCGCTCTCCGCTACGAATCCGGTCGGCGGACCGCTTGCGCAAACCACGTTTCGCTTCGACCCCGAGATGCCGGCCTACGACCTCCTGAACCTGCGCCTCGGCTTCCTGAACGAGCGTTGGGACATAGCGCTCTTCGTCAACAACGCGCTCGATGAGCGTGCCCTGCTGGCTCTCGACCAGGAACGCGGCACGCGCGCCCGCGTCGGCTACCTGACGAACCAGCCGCGCACAATCGGGGTGAGCAGCCGGATCACCTTCTAGCTAGATCCCCGACGGGTCAGCCGCTCCGGGCACCTCAGTGCATGTCCGGCTGCGCGGTGCTGGTGAGCATCCCCGTGGCCGCGAGCACGACCAACGCGAAGACGACCTCGAGGGCGACCGTCAGCGGTACCGGATCCGTGTGGGCATCGGGGCGGAAGTTCATCCGGAGGTGGTTCACGGCGCCCAGGAACAGGACGCACACGCTCCCGGCCATCTTGGCCAGCAGAATGCGGCCGTACGGCTCGGTCCAGAGCGTGTCCCAGGCCGGCAGGTAGAGAACCGCCAGCACCACCCCGCTCAGGACCAGAAGCGTCGCGGCGACAATCGCCAGCGGCCAGAAGGCGCCGAGCCAGAACCGGCGCATGGACGCCGCCTCCGCCACGGACGTCCCCGGCACCATCAACGGAAGAACGAGGATGACGATCAACGTGCCGATCCAGAAGCCAGCGCCCAGCACGTGGATGCTCTGCGCAGTCCAAGCAACCGGGTTGCCGAACGCATGGCCGGTCATCGGCAACGTCGCCGCAAGCCCGAGGGCTCCCATCCCCGCGATCGTCAGGCCAAGCGCGGGCACCCTGTAGGCCGCAAGGGCACCGAGAGTCGCGACGGCCGCCGCTGCGGTCTGCCAACGCCATCGTTCCCCCCAGCGGCTCTCGAGCGCGACCGCTCGCAGGTTGTCGAGCGCAAACGCCTCCCCCACTCCCCAGACCTCGATCGACTGGAACACGGCGCGCAGCAGGAACGCCGCCAGCAGCAGCAGACAGGACAGCAGCGTGAGTCGGGCCAGTTCGACCCCCAGGTCGCGAACCGCCAGGTCGCGTGGACCCATCGCCTCCAGCAGGCGCATGCCGGTCGCGCCGCAAACCAGGAGCAGCGGCAGATAGACGGCCCAACGGCCGGCCATCTCCCAGCTCAGTGACGAACCCGCGTCCAGCGTCTCAGCGACCGCCGCGGTCGATCGTGAAGGTCCACTCGCCGGTCAGGACGTGGCCGTCGTCGCCCGCCGTCTGCCACTTGGCGGTGTACGAACCGTCCGGCATCCGCCCTGAAACCCTGGCCATCAGATCCTTCTCGCCCATCGTGTGAAGGCCCTCGACGCTCAACGGACCGGTCGGGCCGGTCAGCTCCAGCTTGCTCAGAGGCACGTCCGGTTCCTGGTTGAACCAGACCCGCAGGGTGCGCACCGGACCGCTCAGCGTCGCGCCGTCCTCGGGGCTCGTGTTCGACACCTTGAGATGGGGAGGCGCGGCGGCTGCAAGCACCAGGAGCAGGGCGACGGCGCCGAACGTCGGGACTCTCTGAAAGCGTTGTCGCTCCTTCATCGAAAGCGTCTCCGTGTTGATGCTCCGCTGCCTGCCGAGTGCCGGCGCCAATGCCGGCGCGCGAAGAATGTCGAGCGTACCAGTCCCGCCTCCGTCAGCGGGTCGCGCGGTGTAGAGTCGCGCCTTCACCCCCGATGAGCGACTCTCCCCTTCCGCGGAGCGATCCCTACACCGTCCGCGAGGGCGGCGCCACACCCCCGCCCGTCACCTGGCGTAACCGGCTCCGCTATCTCGGCCCCAGCGTCGTCGTCTCCGGTTCGATCGTCGGCTCAGGCGAGATCATTCTCACTTCGGCTCTGGGTGCCGCGGCCGGCTTCGTCCTGCTCTGGTGGGTGCTTCTCTCGTGCTGGATCAAGTCGTTGATCCAGGCCGAGTTCGCCCGCTACACACTGGTCTCGGGTGACACCTACATCCGGGCGATGAACCGGCTCCCTGGCCGTATCCCCCTCGGACGCGGGCACGTCAGTTTCCCCATCGCGATCGCGCTGATCGCCCTGGTTCCGGGGCTGCTCGGCCTCGGCGGCATCGTTGGCGGCGCCGGTCAGGCGCTGACGCTGATGGTGCCCGAGGTGCCCTCCACCCTGGCCGCCGGCGTGCTGGCCGCGGCGGCGATCGCGCTGCTCATCACGGGCTCCTACAAGATCCTGGAGAACGTGATGCTGGCCCTGGTGATGATCTTCACCGGCGCCACCCTCGTGTGCGCGATCCTGATGCAGTTCACCGAGTTCGCCGTCACGCGGACCGAACTCGCGTCGGGCTTCACATTCAACTTCCCGCCCGAGTACTTCGTCGCCGCCCTCGCCGTCTACGGCTACACAGGCGTCAACTCTTCCGAAACGTCCGCCTACCAGTACTGGTGCGTAGAGAAGGGCTATCCGAACTTCATCGGCCGCAGCGACTCGCCGGGCTGGGAGGAGCGGGCCCGCGGCTGGATCAAGGTGATGCAGACCGACGTCTGGGTCACGCTTCTGCTCCTGACCTGCGCGACGCTGCCCTTCTACATCCTGGGCGCAGGGGTGCTCAAGAAGCTCGGTCAGGAGCCCGACGGCCTGGAGACGATCTCCATGCTGTCGGACATGTTCACCCAGACCCTCGGCCCATGGTCGCTGTGGCTGTTCGGCGTCGGCGCCTTCAGCATCCTGTTCTCGACCATGCTCTCCTCCATCGCGGGCGGCGCGCGGTACATCCCCGACTACGTGATGGAGCTGGGGTACATGAAGCGGCAGAACCTGGCAGCGCGCAGGTCCTGGATCCGTGGCTACTGCACGGTGATCCCGCTGTTCGCCTTCACCGTGTACATGTGGATTCAGAACCCGAGATTGCTGATCACGATCAGTTCGCTGGTCATCGGGATGCTGCTGCCGATCCAGAGCGGCGCCGTGCTCTGGCTGCAGAAGAAGCGCATGGATCCGCGAGTTCGGCCCGGCCGCGGAATCCGCACCGGCATCTGGGCCATCTTCCTGGTCGAACTCGTCCTCGCGGGTTTCGTGATCCGGTACGTGGTCCTCGGCCCCTTTCTCGACTGAATGGCTTCAAGCGCTTGCGTCGAACAGAGGAGCGATCCCTACACGGTCCGGGAGGGCGGAGCCGTTCCACCGCCCGCGAACTGGCGCAACCGGATTCGCTATCTCGGCCCGAGCATCGTCATTTCCGGAGCGATCGTCGGTTCGGGCGAGATCATTCTCACCTCTGCCCTGGGCGCCGCGGCCGGCTTCGTCCTGCTCTGGTGGGTGCTTCTCTCATGCTGGATCAAGTCGTTGATCCAGGCGGAACTCGCCCGCTACACGCTGGTTTCGGGCGACACCTACGTGCGGGCGATGAACCGCCTCCCCTTCCGAATCCGGATCGGCCGCGGCCACGTCAGCTTCGCCGTCGCGATCACCCTGATCGCCCTGGTTCCCGGACTGCTGGGAATGGGGGGCATCATCGGCGGCGCCGGTCAGGCTCTGACCCTGCTGGTCCCGGAGGTGCCGTCGACGCTGGCCGCCGGACTGCTGGCCGTGATCACCATCGCCGTCCTGACCACGGGCTCCTACCGGATCCTGGAGAACGTGATGCTGGCGCTGGTCATGATCTTCACCGGCGCCACGCTCGTGTGCGCGATCCTGATGCAGGGCACGGAGTTCGCGGTCACACGGGCCGATCTCGCGTCGGGCTTCACGTTCAGCTTCCCACCCGAGTTCATCGTCGCCGCCATGGCCGTCTACGGCTACTCGGGCGTCAACTCCGCGGAGACCTCCGCCTACCAGTACTGGTGCGTAGAGAAGGGCTACCCGAACTTCATCGGCCGCAGCGATGCACCGGGCTGGGAGACGCGCGCCCGGGGCTGGATCAGGGTCATGCAGACGGACGTGTGGGTCACGCTGGTCCTCCTGACCTGCGCGACAGTGCCCTTCTACATGCTCGGCGCCGGCGTGCTGAAGAAACTCGGAAAGGAGCCCGACGGCCTGGAGACGATCTCCATGCTCTCCGAGATGTTCACGCAGACCCTGGGCCCCTGGTCGCTGTGGCTGTTCGGCGTCGGCGCCTTCTGCATCCTGTTCTCGACGATGATCTCGTTCATCGCCGGCGAAGCCCGCTACATCCCCGACTACATCATGGAGCTGGGCTACCTGAAGCGGCGCAACCTGGCCGCCCGCAGACTCTGGATCCGCGGCTACTGCGCCGCCGTCCCGATCTTCTGCTTCATCGTCTACATGTGGATCCAGAACCCGCGATTGCTGATCACGATCAGCTCCCTGGTCGCCGGAATGCTGCTGCCGATTCAGAGCGGCGCCGTGCTCTGGCTTCAGAGAAAACGGATGGATCCTCGCATTCGCCCCGGCCGGGGGATCCGGACCGGGATCTGGGCCATCTTCCTGATTGAGCTGACCCTGGTCGGATTCGTCATCCGCTACGTGGTCCTCGAACCACTTCTCAACTGAGGAGCCGTCTCTCAACCAAGGAGCCAACGATGTTTCTACGACTCTCCCGAACCGCCGCATGTCTTGGCGCCCTGACCCTGCTGGCCGGGTGCGCTCCCCCGGACGCCGACGTGGTGGAAGCCGCCGCCGAAGAAGTCCGAACGATTGGTGAGAGCGCCAGCTTCCGCGGCATCAACGGCATCATGTTCGGGCCCGATGGCGCTCTGTATCTGACCTCGGTGGTAACGCCCGCGGTGGCACGGATCGACCCGGAGAGCGGCGAGATCCTCGACAACTGGGGGCTGGACGACGGAGCACAGTCGCCCGACGACCTGGCCTTCGGGCCCGACGGCTCCGTGTACTGGACCGACATCAGCAACGGCGACGTGACGATGCGGACGCCCACTGGCGAGACCCGCGTAGTCGCCTCGCCGGGCGTCGGCGTCAACCCGATCACCTTCTCGGACGACGGGCGGCTGTTCGTCTCCCAGTGCTTCATGGACACGAACCTGTTCGAGCTCGACCCGGCGGGCGAGACCGAGCCACGGGTGATTCGCGACGATCTCGGGCCCGGCTGCGGCCTGAACGGCATGGACTGGGGTTCCGCCGACGGCAGGCTCTACGGCCCGCGCTGGTTCCGCGGCGAAGTCGTCCGCGTCGACGTCGACAGCGGCGAGATGGAGACGGTCGCCAGCGGCTTCGAGGTGCCGGCCGCCGTCAAGTTCAACAGCGAAGGCGTCCTCCACGTCCTCGACTCGCTCCGGGGGGAGGTCGTCCGGGTGGGCGGCGACGGCGGCAAGGAGGTCGTCGCCCGCGTCCAGCCCGGGCTCGACAACTTCGCCTTCGACGAGTCGGACCGCCTCTTCATATCGAGCTTCGCCGACGGCTTCATCGTCGAGGCCCTGTCGCCTGAGGAGAACCGCATGGTGCTCAAGGGCGGACTGAACATGCCTGGCGGCGTGGCGCTCATCGGCAGCGGCGAAGCGACCCGGCTCGTGGTCGCCGACTTCTTCGCCCTGCGCCAGCTCGATCCGTCAACCGGCGACGAACTCGGCGTCGTGCGCGACGTGATCGGCTTCTCGGACATCGGCACATCCATGTCCGTTCATGCCGCCGACGAGGGCCGCCTCGTGCTGTCGAGCTGGTTCGACAACGCGGTGCGACTCTGGGATCCGGCCGCCGACGCACTGGTCCAGATCTTCGGCGAGCTGGCCGCCCCGATCGACGCGATCCAGTTCGAGGGCGATGTCGTCGCCAGTCAGTGGGGCGCCGGCAACGTGATCGCCTTCTCTCCCGGGAATCCCGAGGAGAAACGGGTCCTGGCCGAGGGCCTCTCGGGACCGGCCGGCCTGACCGCGGCGGACGGTACCCTCTACGTCACCGACAACCTCGCGGGCACCGTACTGCGCATCGGCGACGACGGTGTCGAGACGGTCGCCGAAGGCCTCGACCAGCCGGAAGGTCTCGCCGCCGCGAACGGTTCGATCTACGTCGTCGAGGCCGGCGCCGGCCGGGTGGTGGCGATCGACCCGGCGAGCGGCGAGTCAACGACAGTCGCCGACGGGCTCGAACTGCACGTGCCGCCCAGCGGCGCCTTCCCGAACACGATGCTGTTCAACGGCATCGCCACCGACGGTGAGACCGCCTGGGTCGCCGGCGACGCGGCGAACACCGTCTACGTCATCGACCTCGACTAGTCCCCCAGCCCGTGGTCGCCGTACGTCGTGGCGGCCCCCGCCCCGTCCGGCCCCAGCCGGCCGCCCTCACCGAAGTGCCCCTTGCCCGGCACATGGTTCACCTCGACCCGGATTCCGTCCGGATCCTCGACCAGGATCGAGTAGTAGCCGGGCGCGAACCGGTCGCCCTCCTCCGGGCCGTGGACGACGGTCGCGTCCAGTTCGGCTTCGATGAAGCGGTAGATCGCGTCAACGTCCGCGCGGCTGCGGGCCCGGAAGCAGAGGTGGTGGAGCCCGGGACGATCCTGGTCGAAGGGCCGGTCGCGCTTGTCCGGCGGCGCGGCGCGGACCAGGATGCCGGTCCGGCTGCCGATGCAGTACAGCACGTCCTCGCCCCGGATCAGGGTCTTCATCTCCAGGAAGTTGCAGAGCCGCTCCCAGAACGGCAGGCACCGTTCCGGGTCCCGGACCGTCAACTGGATGTGCGCGATCCCGTTGACGCTTACGGTCTGGCCGGTGCCGGTCACTCGCCGCCGGTCGCGTCCGACTCCGCCTTCTCACCCGGACCGACTTCGATCAACTCGAAGATGCCGACCATCATCTCGTCCGTCGACCGAAAGCCAAAGCCGACGTCGCGGTTCGGATCCGGGTTGTAGGGGTTCGCCGCCGAGTTGTCGTAGTGCGCCACGACCTCGACCACGCTCCCCGCCGGCAGCAGGTTCGGCGCCTCCGGGTAGTAGAAGAGTTGCCAGTCGAAGTCGAACTCCGGCACGTCGAGGAGGATCTCGCGGCTGCCGTCCGGATACACCGCGATGAACGACATCGCCCGGCCGCGCATGTGCATGTGCGGGAAGTAGGACACGATCCGCGAATCGCTCCCGAGTTCGTGGCGGGTCACGATTCGATGGTTCGGGGCGCCGGCCGGGATCGTGAAGTCCATCCTGCTCGCGAAGATCGCCTCCACCTCGATCTCCAGTGGACCCTCGCCGAAGTAGAGGCCGATCCGGGTCCGGTCGGTACGTTCCGAGTCGCCGTTCGGATGGTAGTGCTGGTTGACCATCAGCAAGCCCCCGGGGTCCACCCAGCGTCCGGCGCCGTCCGGGAACACGGTCGGCGCCGCCCCGGCCGCCCAGACCGCGAAGATGTTCACGTCGACGGTGCCGGCTTCCCCGCGCTGCCGGTCATCGACCGGCCGCTCCTCACCGCCAGGCGAATCCGTCCCGCCGAATCCACCCCTGAAGACGATCTGGTGGTGATTCACGGTGCGGTCGCCGGGCTGGAACTCCACGGCCCGCACCCAGCGACGCTCCGGGATGTCCAGCCGCACGAGCTGTGTGGGAGCCAGGTCCGGCCCGTTCGCCGGCACGGTTACCGGCGGCAGTTCGATCACGTGGTCCGGCTCGCCCACCTGCCAGCCATCCCTGAACCGAGGCGGTTCGGGCATCAGCGCCGGATCGCCGGGCCTGGCGCCGCCATCGACCCAGGCGGCGATCGTCTCGATCTCGTCCTTGCTCAGCCGGGCGTCGTTCGCCCAGACGCCGTGCTCCGGGTTCGCGAACCACGGCGGCATTTCGCCGTTGACGACGACACGCCGGATCGAGCGGGCCCAGGGCCGCGTCTCCCGGTAGCTCAGGAGCGACATCGGCGCGATTTCGCCCGGCCGGTGGCAGCCGACGCAGTGGCGCATCAGGATCGGCGCCACGTCGCGGCTGAAGACCACCGCGTCGCTGTCGGCGGCAGCGGCGGGGACGGCGAACGCGCCCGCAGCCAAGGACGCGACCAGGGTGACCGCCGCGATTCGGGCGGCTCGGCGGCGAAGCGGAACGGTCGGAAACGAGCGCATCATGACAGCCCCTTGACCTATCGGAGACTACTCCACACCCTCCGGGTCAAACGCGGCCCGGCTCCCGCCACGGGCTGCTAGAGTCCGCGTTCGCGAAAGAACCAGCACTCCCAAGAACCTCAGGAGACCCAGCGACAATGTACCGACAGACTGCCTGCCGCGTTCTCATTCTCAGCTTCTGCCTCGCGGTGATCGGATTCGCACCCGCCGTGGCCCAGGGCGACCGCCCCGCCAGCCCCGAAGGCGCCGCCTCGACCCAGATCGGCGACGCCTGGATCGACATCACCTACGGCCGGCCGATCCTGCGTGGTCGGAACGGCGTCTTCGGCTCCGGCGAAGAGTACGGGCAGACCCTTCTCGCGGGCGGCCCCGTCTGGCGTGCCGGTGCGAACGTGACGACCCGGATCAACACAGAGGCCGACCTGATGATCGGCGGCAGCACCGTCCCGGCCGGCGAGTACAGCCTGTTCATCGACCTGAAGGACGGCGCCTGGACAGCGATCATCTCGAAGCAGCCCTACATGGAGGCGTTCGACCGGGCCAAGATGGCGGAAGGCCTGACCTGGGGCGCCTACGGCTACAACGCGGACCATGACGTCGTCCGCGCGCCGATGATGACCACGACGGAGGAGTTCTCCATCGACCAGATGACGATCCTGTTCTCCGACGTCTCGGACGCCGGCGGCGCGATCATCGTCATGTGGGACAACCAGATGGGCGTCCTGCCCTTCGGCGTCGGCCAGTAGCTCCCGGCTTTCTCAGTCCTCAGCGGCGGCCCGGGCCTCTTCGGCCCGGGCGCCGCTCAGCACGTTCGTGACCGCCCGGTTGCCCTCGTGGCAGGCGAACTCGAACAGCCCGCCGACGGTCACTCCCCGTGACGCCTGGTCGTTCGTCAGCGGCGCCGACACCGTCCAGGCGGCGGTGAACATCGTCGGATCCTCGACGGTGAACCGGTAGTCGATCGTCCGCTCGTCGATGCGCCTGAAGCGCTCGACGAGCCGCATGGTCGGCCGCGCCGCCCGCCACAGGCGGCTCCAGTGGTAGTCCGTCTTGTCGGCGATGTTCGTCGTCTCGACGACCAGGGTGTCGCCCTCCCAGCGGCCGCGGGAGTCGCCCAGCCAGAGCCCGATCGTCTCCGGCAGGCGCGGCCGGTTATCGAGCGGCACGATGCGGAGCTCGTGGTACATCTCGTGCAGCATGACCACCGCGTCCGGGGTCTGCAGGATCAGGAAGTTCATGTTGTAGGGCTGGATCGGGACCATCAGCGGCAGGCCGTCCGTGATGCAGCGTTCGCCGGTGTCGAGATCGGTGTGGTCCAGGAACGGCCCGTTGCCGTAGCGCGCCAGCTCCACCCTGCTCGCCTCGCGCGCCGCCGCCGTCCACGGGATCCGGCCGTCCGGCGGATCTACGATGAGCGACGTACGGCGATCCGCGTCCACCCGGGTCGACGCGTCCATCCAGATCAGGTTGTAGCCGCCGACGCTTCCCGGCCGGGAGGTGCCGTCCGCGGCGATGCGGCTCTCGACCGTGGTCCGCTCCAGCTCTGACGCCTCCGACTCACTCAGCGACGCGCGACCGGCCATCGCCTCCGGGCGTTCGAGCGGAGTCAGCGTGGCGCTGGTCCAGATTCCCTGCAGGTCCGGGTCGCCCCAGGGCGTCCGCGGCTGCGCCTCGGCCGTCCCCGGCCAGGAAAGTGCCGCGACGGCGAACACGCCACCGAACCGAAGGAGGAAGGCTGCAGCCTTCAGGCGTCGCACTCCCGGTAAGCGTCGATCACGGCCCGCTCGCCCTCCCGGCCCGGCAGCGAGTTCCCGTGCTCCATGCCGACGATGCCGTCGAAGCCCTTGCCCTTCAGGTGCCGGAAGACGTTGAGGTAGTTGATCTCGCCAGTGGTCGGCTCCTTGCGCCCCGGGTTGTCGCCGACCTGGATGTAAGCGATCTCGTCCCAGGCCCGATCGAGGTTCGGAATCAGGTTCCCCTCGGTGATCTGCTGGTGGTAGAGGTCGTCCAGGATCTTGACCGAGGGCGATCCGACCGCCTTGCAGATCTGGTACGCCTGAGGAATCCCGGTCAGGAACACGCCGGGGTGGTTCGTCCAGTGATTGAGCGGCTCGAGCACCGCCACGAGGCCGGCCGGCTCGAGGATCGCCGCGGCCCGTTTCAGGTTCTCGACCACGTTGGCGGTCTGGTACTCCCACTCGAGGCCCGGATCGAGCTGGCCGGGGACGACGGTGCACCAGGTCGCGTTCACCCTCTTGCCGATTTCGACCGCCTTCCTCATGTCCGCCTCGATCGCCTCACGGGCCGAAGAGTCGGAGGAGGCGAAACTCACGCCGCCCCAGGAGGTGTGAGCGACGAAGACGCCCATCTCCATCCCCAGACGGTCCAGCTCCGCGGCGATCTTCTCCTGGAGCTCCGGCTCGCGGCCGCCCATGCCGTTGTCCTCGAGGGCCCGGAAACCCTCGTCGTGCATGAAGCGGAGCTGGTCGATGTGATCGTTGCCGGCGTGGTGCCGGAACATCCCGAAGTGGGGCGCGTACTTGAGTTGGAATGCGCCTCCGCTGGCAGGCTGCGCGGCACGCGCTGCCGGCGCCCCGGGAGCCGCGCCGACGGCAAACGCCGTTGCCGCCGCGGCGCCTCCGGCGAGGAACTGTCGACGCGGAATTCGGCCAGGTTCAGGAGAACCGACTTTCTTGTTGCGCATCGTGGCAGAGTACCAGCCGCCGAACCGGCCAGAACCGACCCCACTTCCGAGGGACCGACATGAATCCAACCGCGAACGGAATCCGCTTTCTGACCCCTGCCATCGTCGCCATCGCGACCGGCACGCTGGCGCCCGCCCTTCACGCGATCGACGTCACGGACACGAGGCTGCTGTCCCAGCCCGCGGTGAGCGCTGATCACGTGGCGTTTGCCTACGCAGGAGACCTGTGGATCGCCGGCCGCGACGGCTCAGGAGCGCGCCGGCTCACCTCCCACGAGGGGACGGAGACCACCCCCCGCTTCTCCCCCGACGGCACTCTGGTCGCATTCAGCGCCGAGTACGACGGCAACATCGACGTTTTCGTCATGCCCGCCGCGGGCGGCGAGCCGAAGCGGCTCACCTGGCACCCGGGCGCCGATCTGGTTCAGGGCTTCACCGTCGACGGTTCGGCCGTGCTGTTCGCTTCCCAGCGCAGCATGTTCACGAACCGCCACTTCCAGCTCTTCACCGTGCCCTTGACCGGCGGGCTGCCCGCGAAGCTCCCGATCCCGCACGGGCTGCGCGCGAGCTACTCGCCCGACGGCAGTCGCATCGCCTACATCCCCACCCCCGAACGCTTCGAGCAGTGGAAGAACTACCGCGGCGGCACGACGTCGCGGATCTGGATCTACGACACCGGCGATCACTCGGTACAGACGATCCCGCAACCCGAAGGCCGTTCGAACGACACGGACCCGACCTGGATCGGCAACCGGGTGTTCTTCCGCTCCGACCGGGACGGCGAATTCAACCTCTACTCCTTCGAGACGGGTAGCGGCGAGATCGTCCGGCATTCCGAGTTCGAGGACTTTCACGTCGAGGATCTCTCGGGTTCCGCCGACACGGTGATCTACGAGCAGGGCGGCTACCTGCACGTCTACGATCCGGCCTCGGACCGCCATGAGCGCCTTCGAATCGGCGTCGCGGCCGACCTGACCGAGACCCGGCCTCGTTGGGTCGAGGGGCCGGAGAACATCCGCAGCGCGTCCATCTCGCCCACTGGCGCCCGCGCCGCGTTCGGCTATCGGGGCGAGGTGCTGACCCTGCCGGCCAAGAAGGGCGACGCCCGCAACCTGACCCGCACGCCCGGCGTCCACGAGCGCGACCCGGCCTGGTCGCCCGACGGCAGAAGCATCGCCTACTTCTCGGACCAGGGTGGCGAGTACGGACTCCACGTCCGCGACCAGGAGAGCGGCGATGTTCGCCGCTACGAGCTGGGCGGCGAACCCGGCGGCAACGGCTTCTACCACGGCCCCGAGTGGTCGCCCGACGGCGAGAGGATCAGCTACGTCGACAACTCGATGACGCTCTTCGTCATCGATCTCGACAGCGGCGACGTGGCGAAGGTGGCGAGCGAGTACTACTACGGGCCGTCCTTCCCGCCCCGACCCGGCCACTCCTGGGCGCCGGACTCAAGCTACGTCGCCTACACCCTGAACACGCGCTCCTACATGCAGCAGGTGTTCGTCTACGACGTGGAAGCAGAGACATCCCACCCGGTGACCGACGGGCTGAGCGAGGTCGGCGAACCCGTCTTCGACCGGAGCGGCGACTACCTGTACTTCCGCGCTTCGACCGACGCCGGTCCCGTGAAGCACTGGTTCGCCATGTCGAACGCGGACATGGAACTGTCGAGCGCGATCTATCTCGCGGTCCTGCGCCAGGACGGCGAATCGCCGCTTGCCGCGGAGAGCGACGAGGAGGCCGTGGAGTCGGACGAAGGCGACGAGGAGGCCGAGGAGGGCAACAACACCGACGCCGACAGCGACGGTGAAGACGCCGAAGGGCCACAGGTCGAGATCGACTTCGAAGGCCTGAATCAGCGCATCCTCGCACTGCCCGTCCAGGCCGGCGGCTACAGCAACCTGGAAGCCGGCGAAGCGGGCAAGCTCTACTACCTCCGCTCGCAGCCCGCGGGCCGGTTCGGCGGGGGTGGCGGCGATCTCGTCCTCTTCAACCTGGAGGATCGCGAGGAAACGGTGCTGCTCTCCGGCGTCGGGGGCTTCTCGCTGAGCGCCGACGGCAAGAAGCTGCTCTACGCCGGCCAGAACGACTTCGGCATCGCGAACGCCGGCGGCAAGATCGATCGCGCGCAAAGCGCCATGGCGGTCGACAAGCTGACCGTCCGCATCGATCCGCGCGCGGAGTGGAAACAGATCTACGACGAGGTCTGGCGGATCAACCGCGACTACTTCTACGACCCGGGCATGCACGGGGCCGACTGGCCGGCGATGGCCGAGAAGTACAGCGGCTTCCTGGCCGACATCGCCACCCGCGCCGACCTGAACAAGGTGCTGCGCTGGATGTGCAGCGAGATCGCGGTCGGCCACCACCGGGTAGGCGGCGGCGACCGGCGGGCCGATCCGGAGCGCGTGGGCGGGGGCCTGCTCGGCGCCGACTTCGAGATCGCCGACGGCCGCTACCGCTTCGCCCACGTCCTTGGGGGCCTGAACTGGAACCCCGAACTGCGGGCACCGCTCACCGAGCCGGGCGTCTCCGTTTCCGCCGGCGAGTATCTGCTTGCCGTCAACGGCGTCGACCTCGAAGCCTCCGATAACGTCTTCGAGCGCTTCGAGAACACGGCCGGCAAGATCACGGACATCACGGTCGGTCCGAACGCGGACGGCTCCGGTTCGCGCACCGTGTCCGTGGTCCCGATCGCGAACGAGTCGGCGCTCCGCAACCGGGAGTGGGTCGAGGGCAACCTGGCGAAGGTCAACGAAGCCACCGACGGCCGGGTCGCCTACGTCTACGTGCCGAACACGACCACTCTGGGCCACACCTACTTCAAGCGCTACTTCTTCCCGCAGGTCCACAAGCAGGCCCTGATCGTCGACGAGCGGTTCAACGGCGGCGGCCAGGTCGCGGACTACTACATCGACCACCTGCGGCGCCCGTACATCAGCCACTGGGCGACCCGCTACGGCGCCGATTTCCGCACGCCCAGCGGCGCCATACTGGGGCCGAAGGTCATGATCATCGACGAGACCGCCGGTTCCGGCGGCGACCTGCTGCCGTGGATGTTCCGCAAGCTCGGCCTCGGCCCGCTGGTCGGCAAGCGGACCTGGGGCGGTCTGGTCGGCACCCTCGGCTTCCCCATCCTGATGGACGGCGGCTTCGTCACCGCGCCGAACCTGGCGATCTGGACAGAGGACGGCTTCGTCGTCGAAAACGTCGGCGTGCCGCCCGACATCGACGTCGAGCAGTGGCCCGCGGACATCATCGCCGGCCGCGATCCGCAACTCGAGAAGGCGATCGAGATGGTCCTCGAGCAACTGGAGGCGAACCCGCCGGCAGAGCCGGCGAAGCCACCCTTCCCGATCCGCGTCCGCCGCTAGCGCCGCCTGCCGGTGGACGTCAGCTTCCTGTTGCCGCGGCTGCGCGCCGAGTGGCGCAAGCGCACCGGTCGCGAGCTCTCGGCGGCCGACATCCACCCGCGCTTCCGGGACCGGGAACGGCACTTCCGGGCGCCGCCGATGACCGCGGAGATGGTGGCCGCGATCTCCCGCCTGTCACCGCAGTTTCACCTTGCACCCGGAGAGACCTCGCGGTCGTTCTGGGAGCTGACCCAGAACGGGTCCTGCTGGGGCGAGTTCGACGCCGCTGAGCCCGTGCTCCGCGCCATGCCGCGCCCCGGCAAGGCGCTCGACATCGGCTGCGGCCTGGGCCGGTCGACCGCCTTCTTCCGGCGCGCGCTCGACTGGAACGACACGGAGTTCCACCTCTACGACGGCGACGGTCCGCGCATCGACTATCCCCGGAGCGGCGAACGGACCGACCGCTCCTTCTGCGGTGATCTCACGACGTTGCGCCAGGTGCTGGAGCACAACGAGGTGCCGCACTTCCGCGTCTTCGACGCCCACGAACTCCATCACCGCCTGGACGCTCTGCCCGGTCCCTACGACGTCGTGTACTCCTTCTACGCCGCCGGCTTCCACTGGTCGCTCGCCGACTTCTGGAGCGAGTTCGAGGCGGTTTCGCACGGCCCAACCGTCGGCATCTTCACGATCCACCGGAACTTCGAGGCGTTCCCGGCCCTTCGCAACTGGGCACTCCGCATCGTCCCCTTCGAACGCAGCCTGATCAAGGACCGGCCGCACCGGCTGCTGATCGCGACCAGGGACGAAGACATCCTGTCGCCGGTAGACGCCCGAACCGGACGGTAGGCTAGCCCCACACCACAACAGCCCAGGGAGGAACGCGATGCTCGAGTCGCTCAAGAACTGCCAGCCCCAGACCTACGCCGCGATGCGCATCGTCGCCGGCTTCCTTTTCCTCTGGCACGGGGCGCAGAAGCTGCTCGGCTTTCCCCTTCCGACTCCTGAGGCCCCCGGCTTCATCCTCTACATCGCCGGGCCAATCGAGCTGATCGGCGGCGCATTGATCATGGTCGGCCTGTTCACCCGACCCGTCGCCTTCCTCGCCAGCGGCCTGATGGCCTTCGCCTACTTCCTCGGCCACGTGTTCCGGCCGGTCGAAGACCCCGGCATCCTGCACTACCTGTTCCCGCTGGTGAACCGCGGGGAGGCCGCCGTTCTCTTCTGCTTCGTGTTCCTCTACATAGCAGCCAAGGGCAACGGGATCTGCAGCATCAGCGGCGACGAGGACTGAGTCGCAGCGCCTCGCGACCACTCTTCCACCCGGTTCGCGCACCGTCGGACATCGGGCTTGTCGGCAGAAGTCTACGGGGCGTCGGGGCAGGCGTGCGGCCACAGCGCGGAATGCGCCGGAAGTTCGAGTCGGCCAGCTATCCTCCCGACATGTCCGCACCCAAGAAAAGCCGCGTCCTGCCCGCTCTCCTCACACTTGCCTTGGTGCCTTGGGCGGCACCAGTGATGGCAGCCTTGGACTCCAGCGGCTACACCGACTGTGAGCCCAGAGCAACGCCGCTCTCCTTCGACGGCGGCTACATCGTCCGTATGTGCTACGAAGTCAGCGACGGCACGATCGGCGAGGCCAAGTCGGGTACATGGGCGTCGGGACAGTCCGGGTTGCTCTGGTTCTTCAATCGTGACAACGCGGAAGTGCTGATCAAGGTGCTCGACGGCTGTTCCATCAACGACCACCGCTGGGTGTACGTGGCACCCGTAACGGACCTCGCGTTCAACCTCGTCGTCATCCGGATCAGCGACGGGCAACGGTGGTTCCACCGCAACAAGTCGGGCCACACCGCCGCCACCAGCAGCGATACCGCTGCGTTCCGGTGCTCGAGCGCCGGCTCGCGGGAAGTGGGCCGCTGGAGCCTAATCCCTGGTAGCAACGAACCAAGGGGGATCGCCTATGCCCATGGCCGCTTCTATGTCGCGGATGAAAGGACCGACGAAAAAGCCTACGCGTACGGCAACAACGGCTTGCGTGTGCCGTCGGCCGACTTTTACCTTGACCGGGGCAGTCCCGCAGGAATCACGTACGCCGAGCACGGCTTCTACGTCGTAGACAAGTGGCTCGACAAAGTCTACGGGTATTGGGGCAGGGGCTCGCGTATGCTGTGGTCGACCGACTTCTACCTAAACAACGGCAGTTCCGCAGGAATCACCTACGCTAATGACCACCTGTACATCGTAGATGAGTGGAGCGACAGAGTCTACGCGTACGCCCGCAACGGTGCGCGCATGGATTCGGCCGACTTCGACCTGGATCCGGAGAACGGCAGTCCCGCAGGAATCACGTACGCCCATGGCCGTTTCTACGTCGTGGACCAGTTCCATGACAAAGTCTACGCATATGACAACGGCGGCCGGCGCGTGCCGTCGGCCGACTTCGATCTGGACCAGGCAAACATCCGTCCCACCGGAATCACTTACGCTCTGGGCCGCTTCTACGTCGTGGATGCTGCTGCAGAGCTCTTCGCGTATTGGCCGCCACGCTCCCAAGTCGGCTCGCGGAGCGATTAGCTAGAGTCGATCGCCAGCCCGGCCTCGACGGCAATCGGCACCGTAGCGCGGCCTCGTCCGACGTCCGGTTGCATCTCAGCTCACCGCGAAGATGCCGCCGTCGACCGGGATGGCGGCGCCGGTGACGTAGGCCGCGGCGCGGGACGCCAGGTAGATCGAAACGCCGGCCATGTCCTCCGGCGTGCCGATCCGCTTGCGCGGGTTGCGGGCGCGGATCTCGTCGCCGAACTTCCGCAGGTTGTACTCCATCATCTTGCTCTCGAACGGCCCCGGGCAGACGGCGTTCACCGTGATGTCCTCAGGCGCGAGGCGGCGCGCGAGGGCTCGGGTCAGGTGGATCATGCCGGCCTTGCTGGCGCTGTAGGGGTAGTGCTCCTGCGGGTTCACGTGCAGGCCGTCGATCGAGGCGATGTTGATCACCCGCGCCGGATCGTCCTCCGTGGCCGCGGCGCGCAACTCGGGGAGCAGCTTGACGGTCAGGTAGAACGGGCCCTTCAGGTTGATGTCCATCACCTTGTCCCAGCCGGACTCGGGGAACTCCTCGAGCGGCGCTCCCCAGGCGGCGCCGGCGTTGTTCACCAGGATGTGAATCCTCTCTTCGCGTTCCCGCAGCTCGGCGCAGAAGCGCTCCACTCCTTCGATCGTCGACAGGTCGTTCGGTAGCGAAACACACTCGCCGTACGCCGAAAGCTCGTCTGCCATCGCGTCGCAGACAGCAGCCTTCCGCGAACTGATGTAGGTCCGCACGCCGTTCTCGACGTAGCCGCGCGCGATCATCGCCCCGATGCCGCGGGAGCCGCCGGTGACCACCGCCACCTTGCCGGAAACGTCGAACAGGTTCTTCATCGCTATCCCCCCACGGTCAAGGCGTCAGTCAACACCGACCCCGACCGGGCCGCCTGGTCCCAGAGACCGAGCGCGATCCGTTGCCGGCCCCCGGGCAGACGGATTCTCAGGCCCGCCCGGTAGTGGCTTTCCAGGGCGTCCGCGAGCGTCTCCGCGGGCACCTCGAGCGGCACCTCCAGGTGTTGTGCCGCGGTCAGTTCGTCGTCGTCGTCCATCGCCACGACGACCAGCCGCGTGGCGGAGCGGTGAACGCCGTCGATCTCGACCAGTTCCACGCTCTTGATCGGAAACTCGATCCACATCTGCACGTCGTACAGGTCCTGGCCTTCGACGGGCATGATCGCGTCGACGTTCACCTCCATCCCGTGCGGGTTGTCGCTCTCACCGACGTAGGCCGCCGCCAGCGCCCGCTCCGAGATGCGCGACCGGACCCCTTTCTTGACGTAGCTCCGGCGGTAGTCGGCCGAGGCGCCCCTCACTCCGCGCACTCGCACCTCGATCGACGTGAACTCGCCCTCGACCTTGTTCGCCGAAGAGAGCCCGAGCGAGTAGTACGACTGCATGCCGCCGACGGCCTGGGCCAGCACGCCGGTCAGCCTCCCGCCGCCGGTGCGACCGAACCCGCCGGTCCCTTCGGCCAGGTTGTGAAGCGCTTCCCGGCGGTCCGAGACCTCCATCAGCGCGCCGCGCCCCCTGGAGCGCCTGGCGCTCGTCGCGGCGTCGCCCGGCGGCGGCTTGGCCGCGAACAGCGTGACGCCGTAGGTGTTGGCCTCGGCGACGATGGCCTGAATCGTCGCGGTCGCCCGGAACTGCTCGACCTCCTGTTGCAGGCGGCCGACCTCCATGCTCGCATCACGGTCGAAGATGCCGCCCGTGCCGGGCGCGCCGCCGGCCTGACCGCCGCCCGCCCGCTCGACCAGGGCGCCGGCGTCGCTGGCGCCGCCCGTGAGCAAGTCCTGGACGTGCTCCATCAGGGTACCGAGGGGCCGCTCGGCGATGCCGTCGGAGACGAAGACGAGCGCCTTGCGGCCCTCGAGCCAGGCCAGCGTGCGCACGAAGTTCCCGAGCGCCTCGAAGCTGGCCTCCGAATCGTTGTAGACCTCGCGGGCGTACGTCCTCATCTCGCCCAACAGGGCGTCGATAGCGAGGCCCGCGTTCTGGCGGTCGAGTCGATCGCGGCTGCGCATCCGGTGAAAGATGTCCGTGACGGAGAGTTGAGCGCTCTGCCGGAGACCGTCCCTCTGGTCGCCAACAGTCTCCTGACCCTTCAGCCCGTTCAGGGCGCCCCGGATCGCTCCCCAGTTCCGGGTGAAGGCCTGAATCACGCGCGGCTCCTGGTCGTGCGCGGCGACCATGATCCGCACGCGGCGATCCTCGAGCACCGTCGGCAGGTCGACCTCCAGTTCGGCAAGCGCCCGGTCGCGGTTCGCGGACAGCATGTTGTGCTGATCGAAGTAGAGGACCAGCCAGATCGGCGCCGTTGCGTCCGGGTCTTCCCGGACGACTTCGTAGAAGTTCACCGGCTGAACACGTTCGCCGTTCTCGAAGACCTGGAAGTTCGAGAGCTCGAGCCCGGAGACCGGAGCGCCCTGACGATCGGTGACGTGGACGTCGATGTTCACGACCTCGACGTCGACGGTGTCCTGGATGACCCCGGCGGCGGGCTCAACCTGTAGCTGGGCGTCGACAGGCGTCGCCGCCAGCAGCGACGCCATGAACCAGAATGCCAGGGAAAGAGAAACGAGGCAGGTTCTGTATCTCATGTCAGTTCGAACCCCTCATAGTCGTTGGCCGCGACGGCGTCGCACTTCTCCACGTAGGGAGGAAAACCCAGGTAGGGCATGAACACTCGCGGCTTGCCCGGCACGTTGGCCCCCAGGTACCAGGAGTTGCAGGTGGGATAGAGAGTCGCGCCGGCGACCTCGCCGACGTGGGCGACCCATTCGTTCTCGGCCTCCGGTGTCGCCTCGATCGCGGCGTGGCCGCGGTTCCGCATCCAGGCCATGCAGTCGGCGATCCAGTCCACGTGCTGCTCGATCGACGGGAGCATGTTGGAGAGCACGGACGGGCTCCCGGGGCCGGTGATCACGAACAGGTTGGGGAAGCCCGCCACGCCGAGGCCGAGGTAGGCGCGGGGGCCGTCCTCCCACTTCGAGCGCAGGCTCCGCCCGCCGCGGCCCCGAATGTCGATGCGGGTGAGCGCGCCGGTCATCGCGTCGAACCCCGTTGCGAAGACGATCGCGTCCAGCTCGTAGTCCCGGCCGCCCGTGCGGAGCCCGGACTCTGTGATCTTCCCGATCGGCGCGGAGCTGACGTCGACCAGGGTGACGTTGGACCGGTTGAACGTCTCGAAGTAGCCGCTGTCGAGGCAGATCCGCTTGCAGCCGATCACGTTGTGCGGGCTAAGCAGGTCGGCGACTTCGCGGTCGTCGACGATGCCGCGAATCTTCTCGCGCACGAACCCGGCGGCGGCGTCGTTCGCCTCCTGGCTCGCCAGCATGTCGGCGAAGGAGGCCATGAAGGAGAAGCCGCCGTACTCCCAACGCTCCTCGAAGCGTCGTCGGCGTTCCTCCGGACGAACTTCCGCGAACGCGTCGTTCATCGCGTTCATGTCGGCGCCGAGCCCGGCCGGCATCCGCTTGTTGCGTGCCCGGAAGGCCGGATACTCGGCCTTGACGTCCGCCTCGCGGTCGCGGTCCATCGGACCGTTCTGGGCCGGAATCGAGTAGTTCGGCGTGCGCTGGAAGACGGTGAGGTGGGCCGCCTCCTGCGCGATCACCGGGATCGCCTGGATCGCCGATGACCCCGTGCCGACGATCCCCACCCGGAGCCCGGTGAAGTCGACGTCTTCGTGCGGCCAGGCGCCGGTGTGGTACTTCGCGCCTTCGAAGTCATCGATCCCGGGGAACTCCGGCAGGTTGGCCGCCGACAGGCAGCCGGTAGCCATGACGACGAAGCGGGCGAAGACGATCTCGTTCGGGGCCCGGTTGCCGTTGCCGTCGCGTTCCAGGGGCGCTGAGGTCGACGCATCCGCCGACGCAACTTCGATCCGCCATCCCGAAGCCGCCTCGTCGAAGCGGGTCGACACGACACGGCGGCCGAACTCGATGTCGCGCCGGAGGTCGAAGCGATCGGCCACGTGGTTCGCGTAGCGGAGGATCTCCGGTTGGCCCGAGTAGCGTTCACTCCACGACCACTCCTGCTGGAGTTCCTCCGAGAACTGGTACGAGTACTCCAGGCTCTCGACATCGCAGCGGGCGCCCGGATAGCGGTTCCAGTACCAGGTGCCGCCGACATCGTCGCCGACCTCGACCGCCCGGACCGTGAACCCCAGGCCGCGCAGGCGGTAGACCATGTAGAGCCCCGCAAACCCGGCTCCGACCACGACCACATCGAACTTCCGCATAGAGAGAGGATCGTATGCTACGGCTGCCATCCGCGTCCGGCGCCGACCGGTGGACGCGCCGCAGCCATGCCCGCCCTCGACGGACTCCGGATCCTCGACCTGACCCGCATCCTGGCCGGGCCGACGTGCACCCAACTGCTCGGCGACCTCGGCGCGGACGTGATCAAGATCGAACGTCCCGGCCGGGGCGACGACACGCGCGGCTGGGGTCCGCCCTTCGTGAAGGACGCGAACGGCGAAGACACGAGCGAGAGTGCGTACTACCTGTGCGCCAACCGGAACAAGCGCTCGGTCGCGATCGATCTCGCGACCAGCGAGGGCGCCGGCCTGGTCCGCCGGCTCGCTGCCCGCTCGGACGTCCTGATCGAGAACTTCAAGGTCGGGGCACTCAGCCGCTACGGTCTCGGCTACGACGACCTCAGGGATGAACTGCCGGGACTCGTCTACTGTTCGATCACCGGCTTCGGCCAGACCGGACCGAACGCCCACCGCGCGGGCTACGACCTGCTGGCGCAAGGCTACGGCGGCATCATGAGCCTCACCGGCGCGCCGGACGGCGAACCGATGAAGGTCGGCGTCGGCATCGCCGACATCATGTGCGGCATGTACGCGGCGACCGCGATCCTGGCGGCGCTGCGGCACCGCGACCGCACCGGCCGGGGCCAGCACATCGACGTCGCCCTGGTCGACGCCCAGATGGCCTGGCTGGTCAACGAGGGATCGAACTACCTGGTCTCCGGCGGGGTGCCGGAGCGGCGCGGCAACGAGCACCCGAACATCGTTCCCTACGGCGTCTTCGAGACCGCCGACGGGCACGTGATCGTCGCGGTCGGCAACGACTCCCAGTACGAGCGGTTCTGCGAGTTGCTCGGCGCCCCCGAACTGGCGGCGGACGTGCGCTACCGGACGAACGCCGGCCGGCTCGCCCACCGGGACGAACTGGTGGCCCGGCTGTCGGATCTCGTGCGCGAGCTGAGCAGCGCCGAGGTGCTGGCCGGCCTGGAAGCGCGCGGCGTGCCCGGCGGACCGATCCACAACCTGGAACAGGCGCTGGCATCGGACCAGGCGAAGGCCCGCGGCATGACGATCGACATGCCGCACCCGCTTTCCGACCGCGGCAGCGTGCCGGTCGTCGCCAACCCGATCAGGATGTCCGACACGCCGGTGACCTACCGCCGGTCCCCTCCCGTGTGCGGCGCCGACACGGACGAAGTGATCGCGGAACTGCTGGGCGACGACCAGGAGCCGCCACCCGAGTAGCCAAGCGGTGGTACGGTGGAAGAGCCACCCGGCGATTTCACGCCCCTAGGAGACCACTTGACGAACACGGCCGTAGGAATCAGCGGCTTCGGCGGCTATGTGCCGGAGCGAGTGATGACGAACGAGGAGTGGACCCGCTACGTAGATACTTCAGACGAGTGGATCGTCGAACGCACCGGCATCCACCGGCGGCGCGTCGCCGCCGAGGACGAGTCCACCGCCGACCTGGCGACGGCCGCCGCCAGATCGGCCCTCGAGAGCCGCGGTATCGGCCCCGAAGAGATCGACGAGATCATCGTGGCCACGGACACTCCGGAGGTCTACACGCCGGATACGGCCTCCTTCGTCCAGCGCAAGCTCGGCGCCCGCGAAGTCCCTTCCTACGACCTCGGCGGCAGCGGTTGCGCCGGCTTCGTGCAGGCGATGGACGTCGCCCGCTCGCGGGTCCTGACCGGCACCCGCCGGGTGCTCGTCATCGGCGTCGAGCTGATTACGCGTCTGGTGAGCTGGAAGATCCGGGAGACCTGCGTACTGTTCGGCGACGCCGCGGCCGGCGTGATCGTCGAG
Source organism: Holophagales bacterium (assembly GCA_009836625.1). Lineage (GTDB taxonomy): Bacteria > Acidobacteriota > Thermoanaerobaculia > Multivoradales > Multivoraceae > Multivorans. Next base: position 289,802 of record VXVC01000012.1, on the reverse strand, counting down.
CGCGGACCACAAATGGCCGAGATCCTCGGCGCCAGGACCGGCACCGACGGCAGCCAGTGGAGCATTCTGACCCTGGAGATCGGCGGCACTCGCAAGCCGTTCAGCCTCGAGTACGCCCAGAAGGAAGAGCATCTGAAGCTGATCATGGAGGGCCGGGCGGTGTTCCGTCACGCCGTCCATCGCATGTCGGAAGTCGGCCTCGACGTGCTGGAAGCCGTGGGCGCGAAGCTCGAAGACGTGGCCATGATCGTGCCCCACCAGGCGAACCTGCGTATCGTTCAGGCGGTCGCGAAGAACCTGTCCGTACCGATGGAGAAGGTCTACACGAACCTCCAGGAGTACGGGAACACCGGCTCGGCATCGGTTCCCCTGGCGCTCTGGGAAGCCCACACCAAGGGCCGCATCTCGCCGGGCGACCTGGTGCTGCTGACCTCCTTCGGCGCCGGCTTCCACTGGGGGGCGGCCCTGCTCCGCTTCACCGGCTGAGCTCCCGGTCCTGATCACCCGAAGATCAGGCCCCAGATCGTGAACAGGGTGAACGACACGTAGACCGCGGAAGCGATCAGCATCATCACGATGTTGAGCGCCTTCGGGCGGGCGGACTTCGGCAGCTTCGTCAGGTTCACGTAGAGCGTCAGCGGAACGTAGATCGCCATCGCGAATCCGCCCAGCAGGGCGGCGTTGAAGATGAAGCCGAGCGCGGACACCCCGGAGACTTCAAAGAACGCGGTGGAGGCGGTGCCGGCGACCATGAACATGATGGCGAAGATCAGGTACCACTGGCTCTGGGTGCGCTTGCGGCCGAACTTGAACATGGAGCCCAGCAGGTAGGACCAGGTGCGGGCGCCGCCGTCGACGCCGCCGAGCTGCGAGCTGAACAGGGCGGCCATGCCGATCAGCAGGAAGACGTAGCGGCCAAAGGTGCCGAGGCTCGACTCCAGGATGATCGACATGTCCCAGACGATCTGGCCCTCGGCGGGAACGATCCCCGCCGGGCGCAGCACGGTCAGTGCACCGAACATGAACAGGAACATGGTGAAGGTGTTGCCGAGCCAGAAGAAGATGACCTGGTCCTGGATCACGAAGCGCATCCAGCGCTTGAACCGGCTCGCGTTCTCGGGACTCTCTATGTAGCGGAACCCGGTCTGGACTTCGGCCGTCTTGTGGACGCGCAGCGGGTTCGCCAGCACCGGGATGCGGCCACCCATTCCGATGTTCTTGTCCCGAAGGTAGAAGGCGTACCAGAGATTGCCGGCGCCGCCGATGCCGGCGAAGACCACGGCGCCGAAGAACCGGGCGAAGGTGAACTCATCGTCCAGCTCGATGTGGCCGAAGTTGACTAGCCCGCTCCCCATCTCCTTGACCGCGTCCCAGGTGCCGACGGAGAACGCGACGTAGATCAGGCCGATCGTGATGACCAGGACCATGATCCCGATCGCCCGCTCGACCGCCCGGTACATCTGTTTGGGCCCGAACAGGATGAGCGCGATGAACCCGAACGTGATCGCGGTCCAGAACCACTCCGGACCGGGACCGTCGGGTCCGAAGAAGAGCGCCTTGAGCGCCGCTCCCGACATCCGCGCCCAGCCCGGCAGGAACAGGCCGACGAACCCCAAGGTGAGGAACGCGTAGATGACCGTCATCGACATGCGCGCGTACGACGTGTACGGGTGCTCGCCCGTGACCACCGCCCAGCGGCCGATCTCGATGTTGATCCAGAGCTGGAGGAAGACGCCTAGCGCCGCCGCCCACAACATCACGGTGCCGAACTTGGCCGTCACCCAAGGCCACACCGCGAGTTCGCCGGCACCGATCGCGAGGCCGATCATGATCGCGCCAGGCCCGGCGAGTTGCCAGAAGGAGAGCTTGCGCTCGGGCAGGTTCTCCTCGCGCAGCGGTGGGATGGGTACCGGCATCTGCTTGGTCGGGATTCCGCGTCACTGTAGCAGCGCGATTTCGGCTCCGTTACGATCGGCCCCCACGTCACGACCAACGTACGAGGAGACGACGATGAAGCGAGGGATGTTCTCACCCTGGCGGCCTGCGGTCGCAGCGCTGCTCGCCCTGACTCTGGCCGCCGCAGCGCCGCTGACGGCCGCCGACCCCGAGGTCACGATCTCGAAGCCGGAGCAGGTTGGCCTGTCGGCCGAACGGCTCGCCCGCATCGACGCGGCGATGAACGGCTACATCGAGGCCGGCAAGGTCGCCGGAGCCACCGGTCTGATCGCCCGCCGCGGTGAGATCGCGTACTTCAACACCTACGGCTACCGGGATCTCGAGACGAAGGAGCCGATGCCGAAGGACGCGCTCTTCCGCATCTACTCGATGTCCAAGGCGGTGACCGGCGTCGCCGTCATGATCCTCCACGAGAAGTACGGCTTCCCGCTGCGCACGCCGGCCTCGCGCTGGATTCCGGCGCTCGGCGACCTGGAAGTCACCGAGTGGAGCGTCGCCCCGACCGGCGATCCGCGCATGGAACTCGTCCCGGCGAACCGCGACATGACGGTCCAGGACCTGCTGACCCATAGCGCCGGCATCAGCTACGGCGGTCCGCGCAACGCGCGCGGCGGCATGTACTACGCCGAACTCGGCGTCGGCAACCGCGACCAGACCCTGGAGGAGTTCGTCGACAAGCTGGGCCAGTCGCCGCTGCACGACCACCCCGGCACCGTGTGGCGCTACGGCTACGGCATGGACGTCCTGGGCCGCCTGGTCGAGGTGATCTCGGGCAAGACCTTCGACGTCTTCCTCGAAGAGGAGATCTTCAAGCCGCTCGGGATGAAGGACACGGCCTTCTACGTCCGCCCGGGCACCGAAGACCGGCTGGCCGTGCTCTACACGCCCGACCGCGAAGCGGGCGACGGCACCGTCATGCGCTCCAGCGCGCCGCCGCAGGACTCCTATCTCAAGAAGCCGAAGATCTTCTACGGCGGCGCGGGCCTCGTCTCGACCACCACCGACTATTACCGGATGGTCCAGATGCTGCTCGACGGCGGCCGCTACGACGGCGGCCAGTTGCTGAGTCCGAAGTCCGTCAAGCTGCTGTCTTCCGACCACATCGGCGACATGCCGCGGGTCGGTCAGTTGATGGGGCCGGGCGACGGGTTCGGGCTCACCTTCCGGGTCAACACGAACCCGGGCATCAACGGCGCGCTGGGTTCTCCCGGTGACTACAGTTGGGGCGGCGCCGCGGGCACCCGCTTCTGGATCGACCCCGACGAGGAGATGGTCGCCGTGTTCATGATCCAGATCCTCCCCCACGCCGGCCTGACCTACGGCACGGAGTTCCGCAACCTCGCCTACCAGGCGATCATCGACTGACCCCTTCCGGAGCACGACGAAAGATGTCCGACCGCAGCCAGGAAATCCGCCTCGCTTCCCGCCCCGCCGGCGAACCCGAGGCGGCCAACTTTGAACTCGCCGAGACCGGGATGCCGGCCGCCGGCGAAGGCCAGGCGCTGGTGCGCAACGTCTACATGTCGGTCGACCCGTACATGCGGGGCCGCATGCGGGACATCAAGTCCTACACGCCGCCGTTCGCCATCGGGAAACCGCTCGACGGCGGCGCCGTGGGGGTCGTCGAGGAGTCGAACACGGACGCCCTCTCGCCGGGCGACCTGGTGTCGAGCCGCTTCGGCTGGCGCAGCCACTTCGCCGCCCACGCGACGGAGTTGCAGAAACTCGACACCCACGGCGCGCCGCTGTCCGCCTTTCTCGGCGTGCTCGGCATGCCGGGGATGACCGCCTACGTCGGCCTGCTCGACCTCGGCGAACCGAAGGAGGGCGAGACCGTCTTCGTGTCGGCCGCGGCGGGCGCGGTCGGCAGCCTCGTCGGCCAGATCGCGAAGATCAAGGGCTGCCGCGCGGTCGGCAGCGCCGGCTCACCGGACAAGGTCGAGCACCTGGTCTCCGATCTCGGCTACGACGCCGCCTTCGACTACCACGACGACCTGAACCGGTCCCTGAGCGAGACCTGCCCGGACGGCATCGACGTCTACTTCGAGAACGTCGGCGGACCGACGCTCGAGGCCGTCCTGCTGCACATGAACATGTTCGGGCGGATCCCGGTGTGCGGGATGATCGCCCACTACAACGACGAGGAGCCGCGACCGGGACCGAGGACCCTCATCTCGATCATTCCGAAGCGCCTCAGGATGCAGGGCTTCATCGTCTCCGACCACATGGACCGCCGCGCCGACTTCGTCCGCGACGTCGCCGGCTGGATCGCGGAAGGCAAGGTCGCCTACCGCGAGACGATCGTCTCCGGCCTCGCGAACGCCCCGGAGGCGTTCATGGGCCTCTTCCGCGGCGAGAACACCGGCAAGATGGTGGTGCAGATCAGCGACGATCCGACGGTTTAGCGCGGCTTGAGAGATCGAGGAGAGGCGTTGGCACGAACCTGCCGGTTCCGTTCCGTAGCGGGTCTTTCCTGCGGCATCCGGCGGTTGACCGACCAGTTTCTCGGTCGGTCAGACCATGCGGATCCTGAACCGGCTCCTCCTGGACGAGCATGCCTGAACAAGGGAACGAAGGAGCCGAGGGTATCGCGCTTTGATGCCGAGGAACTCTCAGTCTGCTACGGAGGCATCGCTGCGGTACGCTAAATGGTGGCCCGTTACGGCCCGCGGCTCTCGCGTAGGGTTGTGATGAACACCTCCGCCACCGTTGCGTACTCCGTAGCGGGTCACTCACTACGCTGAAGGCTGTTCCACGTTGGTCGAGGACTCACCACGGCTGTCGCGGCGGAGACGGCCATTCGGGGGCATGGCCCAGCCCGACCAGAACCTCTCGCCCGTCTCCGCCCCACCGTCCCCAATCGGTCAGCTCGCGAGGCTGCCTCACGTTAGCCGGGGATCCAGAAGCTCCCGTCGTCAACCGCTTCAAACCGAAACGGCAGGGCCAGTTCTCCGCCAACCGGGAGATACTCCCAGGCTCCAGTCGGCCGACCCGTCCCCTGACAAGCGGCCGGATAGGCGTCTAGCCCCAATGGCAGAGTTTCGGTAACGGCGTAATGGCCGGATGCCACCCGAGGTACTCGAAACGTGTCCTCGGAAGGCAGTGGAAGTCCAACAGCGGCCGTCCAGTTCAGAAAGTCCTGGATTCGGAGCAATCCGCCGCCAAGCGAGACGAGATCCTGATCGGGCATGGGAAGACCATCGCCGAGATCCGGTTCCGTTCGCCGCAGCAAGAGTGTCCCGCCGGGTGCGGAAGGAAGCTGAAGGTGTAGCACCTGTTCCTCTTCGGGTACAACCACGCAGCCAGACCAGAGGACACCGGACGGAGCCTGGACGACGACTGCCGCGGGCAGGACGCTGCGCGGCACGACGACTTGACCCCGTCCCGCAAGGTCGGTGGTCGTTTCACCAATGCCTGTGCCTTCGGGTGTCAGCGTGAACACTCTGACGTTGGCACCGCGCTCCGGAATGCCGTCGGCGGAGGTTATGAGGACGTCGAGAGGCGTTCCCGGCTGCAACAGGATCGTAACCCCGTTCGGCCCGGGCGTGTCCACGACCTCTTCGGGGCCCGACATCTCGATAGCGGGAGTTCCGGCCAGACGGGCTTCCGTGTAGCCGTCCCGGTAGGCGGTCAACTCGTAGTTGTCGGCATCGAGGCCCAGGAAGACGAAAGAACCGGTAGCGTCGACCATCAGTTCACTCGGATAGAAGCCCTCGTTCTCTGGACGCCGGATCATGACCAGGGCGCCGTCGATTGGCCGTCTCGACGTAGCCTCCAGCACTTGGCCCCGGATACCATGATTACCCAGCTCGAGTAACACTTCGTAGGCACCGCTACGCTGGCGTGGCTCTAGCCGAAACGTCCGATGAATGCCGTCCTCCGTCTCCACGAACGCAACAACCCGGTCCTGAAGCGGCCGGGGAATGCTGCCCCCGAAGCGGCCTTCGTCGTCTGTCTTGAACCGAGAGCGGTCGCCGCCGCCGGTAGCGAGATCCACTTCGGAACGGACGCCGTATCTACCAAGGAGAACCCGTCCTCTGACCCGGGCTAGGTCGAGAGACAGGAATACCGTCTCATCGCTGCCTATCCAGCGTGTTTCCGATCGAACCAGGCTGTCCCTGGAACCGATTACTCTGACTTCGTACTGCCCTTGCACGAGTCCGCGCAAGACAGACACGCCACTACTTGTGGTCGCCGAGGCCTCTGTCCACGGCTCAGTCAGTTGCCAAACCTCGATGCGCCATGGCTCCCCATTGTTGGTAGCGGGTTCTACGTGGACCGTCATCTGAGCGAATCCAAGTAGTTCCACATTGCCGAGCCAGGTCTCGGCACCGTCCGTCATCTCGACGTCCCTGATATGGGTCGGAGGTCGGCCTTCACTTGAGAGGACGAGGTCGTAAATGCCTGGTGGGATGCCTCGCAGCTGGACGAAACCGCGGTCGTTCGTGGTTTCTGACCTACGGAGTCGCCGAGCGCGTTCATCCTCGTACTCAGCATCGGGAAGATGGAGCGCAACCGCCACGTCAGGGACTCCAGCACCTGTCTCGACATCTACGGCAAACGCTGAGAGCGATGATCCTCGGACGAACTTCGTCTGGGGCAGAGTCACGCTGCCTGGCCGGGTCTCGATATCAAACAAGTACGCAGGCGCCCACCCTTCGGCCGCAATGCGGAAGTCGAGAGCACCTGCTGGCCCAGACCAGCCTACCGTCAACCCGGTGTCCGTGGTGTCGACTGACGCCTCCAGGACGAACCGTTCATCTGCCTGTGCCAATGACGGCAAAGCATGATCCTGCGACTGCCTTGACCTGAGCCAGAACTCAACCTGGAGCTTCTCACCCACCCAACCTTCACCCGGCGGCAGGACGACCGGCATCCGGAAAGAAGTCCGGTTGAACACCGGAAGAACCAGCCGGCCTGCTACGCCGCCACCGGCAGAAGTAGTCAGAACTGGGCACCAAAGACCGTCACCTGCACAGCTGACCGTATCGGTGTCCGTTAGGCGGATGCGATGTGCCGCGCTGTCGCTGGTGTCGATTGGTACAGCTAGGCGTTCATCCCCCTCTTGGTCGCGAACCACAACCCGAGCCTGGGAGTGGATAGGCAGTTCCCCTCGAACGACGGTGACAACTTCCGTCTGGGCGTTCAGCCCCGGAACCGCTGCCGTCAATAGGAGGGCGACCGAAACGCGAAAGAACGGTTCGGCGAGCCGGTTCACGGGGCGGACGCCGCCCGCGATAGTGCGAGCCGGCCACCTGCAGCGCGGGTCTCAGCAACGATGGACTGCTGGGCCGGCAGCGATTCAGCCACGGTGGCCGTCGCCTCACATGACGCGAGGAGCTTACCGTTCTGGATCCGGCAGGCCTCATGAGGCGGATTCTGTCCAGCAAGGCAAGCGGAACGAACCCCAGACCCCCGTGTAGAGAAGAGGTCGGCTGGGCGCTCCTTAGACGCTACTTGAAGAGGTTCCGGCGTCTCTCCGTCGGTATTGACGGGGCTATAGCGGAGCGGGCATTCGATCGAGGCGAAGCAACTGCGGGTGAATAGACCGCCTCGGGACTTGCAGTTCTTGAAGCCAACGGCAACGTCGTAGCAGGTGGCCCTCGGGCTGCACGTTTCACAAGCGGACGCGACTTCGGGCGCGCCAACGACTGCGAGCGACAAGAAGGCGAGTGCGCTCAGCAGCGCGTAACGAAGATGGCGTGATTGGAGCATGAGTCCCCCCTTGCAGGCTACAGCCCTACCCCTCTGCGGCTCATCCGCGGGCGATTCTCGACTGTAGGGTTGTGATGATTCGCGGGACCCTAGCTTCTCCCTGTGGGGGTGTCAACCTAGCTTGGCGGATGAAATCCGATGAATGAGCGACGCACCGCCGTCTTGGGGCGAGAATTGTGCGATCACGCAGGGTCGTCGCTAACGCCCTTGGGAGAAAGAGCTCGCATAAACCTGTGGATTCGTCCGCTTGGCCCGACTCGCACCTACGCGCCTTGGTCCTCCATGCCATTTCGCCCAGTCGAGACTCACTCCGCTCGCTCCGGTTGGTGGGTCTGGGTCAATGCAGGGGCCTCGACAGTGCTTGTTCCGAGTCAAGACCACTGGACGATCGACCGGCAGGGCACGGTGGAGGTGGGAGGCGTCGAGTTCGTCCCCGTCGGTCACGTCGAGCAGGCCGGCTGGATCGCGGAAGGCAAGGTCGCCTACCGCGAGACGATCGTCTCCGGCCTCGCGAACGCCCCGGAGGCGTTCATGGGCCTCTTCCGCGGCGAGAACACCGGCAAGATGGTGGTGCAGATCAGCGACGATCCGACGGTTTAGCGCCGCCGGAGAGTTCTCGGTTACACCCGGAACCGGGCCCCGAACTCCGCGCGGCCTTCCTCGAAGGTGCACGGGTAGCCCTGCAGCGCGTACACCATCGTCTCCAGTGCGATCCGGCGGAAGTACAACCGCGCCCGCCACAGCATCCCCTCATCCTTCGGTCCGCGGTACTGGTCCACGACGCGTTGGGCGAACTGCTGCCCGTTGGCGAGCAGTCCTGCGAAGTCGAAGGCGGGGTCTCCGATGGAGCGGTCGCTGAAGTCGATGATGTTGACCTGTCGCCGGTCCGCATCCCAGAGGATGTGCTCGCCGGCCAGGTCGCCGTGGACGAGCGACGTCGAGCGGGTCGGTTTCGCTTCTGCGGCCAGCTCGGTCAGGAAGCCACGGATGACCTCGACTTCGCTCGATGCGAGGCGCGGTAGCACGAGCGCTTCGACGTCACGAACGAAGTCCTCGTGGTCCCTCCGCGGGTCCCGCTCGGACACGCCGCACTCACGGGCGACCGACTTCGGGGTCTCGTGGACCGCGGTGAGGAACGCGGCGAGCTGTTCCGCTATCCGTTCCCTTGCCGTATCGGAGAGCCGACCGAACGTGGCGACGTCCAGCTCCCGACCGGCGAGAAGTCTGTAGCCGGCGAACGAGCCGTCGGCGGACTCGTAGACGTAGTCGGGAATGCCGACGGCGACCCTCGGCTGGAGGTAGCGAAGCAGCCTGGCTTCGTTCGCCAGCGCATTCCGGTACGCCTGGGTCCTGGGAGCCCGGAAGACGAGCGCCTCGTCGAGGATCAGGACGACGTGGTCCCAGCCGTGCGTCAGGTACCGGTGCGACGTCCACGTGACGTTGGGAAACTCCTCCCGTATCCGCCGCAGGAGCAGGGCTTCTTCCATGCGCGTCGCGGGATCAGAGATACGGGTAGTCCAGGTCCAGGAACGGAAAGGCGCCGAGGACGGTCGGAGGATCGACCGGCAGGGCGCGGTGGAGACAGGTGGCGTCGAGTTCGTCCCAGCCGGTGACGCCGAGGAGGCCGAGGCAGGTGACGATCTCGTGCTCGAGGATGCTGAGCATGCGGACGACGCCTTCGCGGCCGCCGGCGGCCATGGCGATGGCCTCGAGGCGGCCGATGCCGACCGCGTCGGCGCCCAGAACCCTGGCCTTGACCACGTCCGTGCCCCGCATGAAGCCGCCGTCGACGACGACCTGGGTGCGACCGTCGACCTCCTCGACGACCTCCGGGAGCGTGTCGAGGGTGCCGCGGCAGTGGTCGAGCTGGCGACCGCCGTGGTTCGACACGTAGACCACGTCGACTCCGTGCTCGCACGCGGCGCCAGCGTCCTCAGCCGTGGCGATGCCCTTGAGGATCAACGGGATGTCGAACTCGTCCTTGATCCGCTTGACCAGGTCCCAGGTCATCCGTGCCTGGTAGTTGAGCGGCGCTACGCGGGTGGTCGCCTCGCCGACCGAGGGCGGCCGCCAGCGCTTCAGCAGATCCCGCTCCCGCCGGCTGTAGACCTGGGTGTCGACGGTCAGGCAGAAGCCGTTGTAGCCGGCGGCCACCGCCCGCCGGATCAGACCGCGCATCCAGTCCTCGTCGTCGGCGAGGTAGAGCTGGTACACCTTCGCTGAATCGGATGCCTCGGCCGTCCCCTCGAGCCCCGGCAGGCACACCGAACTGACGAAGTTCATGATCCCGAAGTCCTCGGCTGCCTCGGCGGCCGTGGCGCCGCCGCCCTCCTCGAAGAGCTGCAGCGAGCCGATCGGCGCCAGGATGACCGGAATGCGCAGGTCGTGGCCCAGCAGAGAGCCACCGGCCTCGACCTTCGAGACATCGGTGAGAACGCGCGGCCGGAAGGCCACGGAGTCCAGCGCCTGCCGGTTCCGCTTCACGCTCGTCTCGGTCTCGGCGCCGCCAACCAGGTAGTCCCAGACGTTGCCGTCCAGGTTGCGGCGGGCGGCCACGACCAGCTCGTGAAGGGTCAGTGCGTTCCTGGCCGCTTCTCCCGGCGCCAGCGGGTCGTCGCTCATGTTGGGACGTCGTCTGGGATCGGTCACGGAAGCGCTCGACTCTTTCCGGCGGGACCCTAGCAGTCCGGGACGACGCCTGACAGGCTTGCCGCCCATGATCGAGGTCGACCTGCCGCGGTTCGAGTACCTGCTGTCGCGTGCTCTGGACACGCTGCCCCCGGCGTTCGCCGAGCTGATCGACAACGTCGCCGTCGTGGTCGAAGAGGAGCCGAGCGAGGAGGACCTGCGCCTGGTCGGGCTCGACCCGGAGGAGGACGACCTGCTGGGCCTCTACCACGGCGTACCCCTCGACGAACGGGGCAGCGGCTACAGCTCACTGCCCGACCGGGTCGTGATCTACCGTCTGCCGATCCTGTGGATCTGCAACACGGAGGCGGACGTCGTGCGCGAAGTGCGCGACACCCTGGTGCACGAGCTCGGACACCACTTCGGTCTCGGCGACGACGACATGCCGTACTGACTGCTAGGTTCCGTCCGTGCCGAAGTCTCTCCCCTACCTGGGCATCGCGGGGGCGCTCGTTGCCGGCGCGCTGATGGGGGCGGCCGGCGGCAGTCGCGGCGTGGAAGTCGGCGGCCTGCCGGCCTTCGCGGTCGTCGTCGCCGCGGCCTTCGCCGTCCAGTGGATCGCGTTCATCCCGGCCTGGTTCCTCCAGACGGAGCGCTTCTTCGATCTGACCGGGAGCATCACCTTCCTCGTCGTGACCGCGGGCGCCCTGCTCATCCGCGCCGGCTTCGACCCGCGATCGCTCGTCATCGCCGCCGCCATCGCGGTGTGGGCGCTAAGGCTGGGTCCTTTCCTCTTCCTGCGCGTACGCCGGGACGGCGAGGATCGCCGCTTCCGGCAGATCAAACCGAACTGCCCCGTCTTCCTGATGACCTGGACCCTCCAGGGCCTTTGGGTATCACTGACCGCGGCCCCGGCGCTGGCGGCGCTGCTCGCGACCGAAAGCACGCCGCCGGACTGGACCCTCGCAACCGGGCTGGCCCTGTGGACTCTCGGCTTCCTGATCGAGGTGACCGCCGACGCCCAGAAGACGCGCTTCCGCGCCGTACCCGCGAACCGGGACCGGTACATCACGTCGGGGCTCTGGGCCTGGTCGCGCCACCCGAATTACTTCGGCGAGATCGTGCTGTGGACCGGCATCGCGGTGATCGCGGCGCCGACGCTCGAGGGCTGGCAACTGGCGACACTGGTCTCGCCGGTCTTCGTCTGGCTGCTCCTGACCAGGATCAGCGGCGTACGGATGCTCGAAGCGCGGGCGAACCGGAAGTGGCGCGATGATCCCGGCTACCGGGACTACGTCCGCGGCACGAACACGCTCCTGCCCTGGCCGCCCCGCGGGACTTGACGGCGCCCCAGCACCTGAGGGCGGCGATCTGCCTCGCCGCCATCACGCTGAACCTGACCGTCTGGGCGCTGCTGCTGCTCGTCCTGCTACCCGCCAAGGCGACGCCGCGGACGCGACCATGGTTCCGGCGAGCCGCCGCGCGCATCTACCGCGCCGCCGTGCGCGTCGACAACGTGCTGCTGCGGCGCATCTCCCGGGCCTCCTGGCGCGGCCGCGCACTGAGCCTCGACCCGACGCGGCCTCACATCGTCCTATCGAACCACCGCTCCTGGGCCGACATCTTCCTGGTCCAGAGTCTCATCGCCACACGCGGTCCCATCGTCACGTTCCTGTGCAAGCGCGAACTGCTCTACGTGCCGATCTTCGGCCTGATCATCCTCGCTTTCGACTTCCCCGTCCTCCGCCGCCGCGCCCAGCGCAGGATCGACGCCGGGAGCCGGCGCGGCGACGACCGCCGCCGGGTGACCGAAGCAGCAGCCGCCCTGCTCGAGTCACCCGCGGCCATCCTCTCGTTCGCCGAGGGCACGCGCTTCACGTTCGCCAAGCGGGATGCGAACAGGCGCGTCGCCGGCGACAGGCACGGAGTATCCGGGATTGCTCCGCAATACCAGCACCTGCTGCCGCCTCGCGCCGGCGGCCTCGCCGCCATGATCGAGGCGCTCGCCCCGGGCGGAGGCTCGATCGTCGATCTGACGCTCGCCTACCCGCGGCCCTCCACCTTCTGGGAGTTCCTCGGCGGCGCCGCGGGGTCGGTGGAGGTGGCGTGGGAGACAATCCCGATAGCTGCCGTCGAGCCGGACGGCGTGACGAACTGGCTGAACGACCGCTGGCGACGCAAGGAGGAATCGCTGGCTCGCCGATCTTTATGAAGAAACACTAAGATGTGTACAACCTAAGCGAAATGGAATAAGATCCCGCCGCAGCTCCGTTCCGGCGGACACAAGCACGACCACCGCCCCGAACCGAGAGGCACTCGACTCATGACTGAACCCGACGATCGGCACGAGAACCACGAGCCGGAGACGAACGCGACGCCCGGGGAACAGGCGCTGCCCGAAGGGCCCCTGGCCACGCGGGCGAAGGGGCCCAAGCCGGACCTGCCCGTCATCGTCCTCCGCGACATGGTCGTCTACCCGGGGGTCACGATGCCGATGGAGATCGGACGAGCCGACACGCTGAGCGCGATCCAGGCCGCCGCCGAGCATCCCGAGCGCACGTTCTTCGCCCTGCTCCAGCGGGAGAAGAGCGAGGAGGTCGACCCACTCGGCCTGCACACGATCGGCGTCGTCGCCCGAGTCGTCCAGCTCCAGCACGGCCTGCGCGGCACCCAGGCGGTCGTGGTCGGGCTTCACCGCGGCATCGTGCTGCGCATCGACGAGAGCGACGAGCACCTCGTCGCCACCGTGTCGCCGGCGGAGGAACTGCTGCCGGTGGATCCGAAGGACCTCGCCTTCGTCGCCCTCGACGAGGAGCTGCGGAACCGCGCCGCCGAGCTGGGCGCCCGCTCCGGTATCCCGAACGACGTCATCACGAAGACGCTGCGCGCGGTCCCCGACTCCGGCCGGCTTGCCGACCTGGTGGCGGGTCATCTCGAACTCCCGGCCAACGACCATCAGTCCCTGCTCGAGACCCTCGCGGTCGAGGAGCGCATGCGCCGCGTCCTGACACTCGTCCAGCGGCGGATCAAGGTCCTCGACGCCCAGGAGGACATCAACACCCAGGTCCAGGAGGAGCTCGGCGACCGCCAGCGCGAGATGTACCTCCGCGAGCAGTTGAAGGCGATTCGGAAGGAACTCGGCGACGACGACGGCGCGGACGATCTCGAGGAACTCAGGGCCCGCGTCGACGACCTGGAGCTGCCGGCGGCGGCGCGCAAGGAAGTCGAACGCGAGTTCCGGCGGCTGGAGCGCATGGGTCGCGAGTCGATGGAGTCCCAGGTCATCCGCACCTACATCGAGACGATGTGCGAACTGCCCTGGAGCGAGCTGAGCGAGGAACGGCTCGACCTCGACGACGCGGCCCACATCCTGGACGAGGACCACTACGGCCTCGACGACGTGAAGGACCGCATCCTCGAGTTCCTGGCTGTGCGGGTCATGCACGACCGGCGGGCCCGGCGGGAGGAGCCGGAAGTGGAGGGAGAGACCGAGGCGGCGGAAAGGACGCCGGCTGGCGCCGGCGGCGATCTCCCAGCCGCCTCAGGCGGCAGCGGGTCAGAAGACCCGCGCACCAACCGCAGCCCGATCCTGCTGTTCGCCGGGCCTCCCGGCGTCGGCAAGACGTCGATCGCAAAGTCCATCGCGCGCGCCATGGGCCGCGAGTACGTCCGGGTCTCGCTCGGCGGCGCCCGTGACGAGGCGGACATCCGGGGCCACCGGCGCACCTACGTCGGCTCGATGCCCGGCCGCATCCTCCACGGCATGAAACAGGCCGGGGTCAAGAACCCGGTCTTCCTCCTCGACGAGGTCGACAAGCTCGGCGCGTCGCTCCAGGGCGACCCTTCGGCCGCCCTGCTCGAGGTGCTCGACCCGGCGCAGAACAGCGCGTTCATCGACCACTACCTCGGCGTCCCCTACGACCTCAGTCAGGTCCTGTTCATCGCCACCGCGAACTTCATCCAGAACATCCCCGCGCCGCTGCGCGACCGGATGGAGACGGTCGAGTTCTCCGGCTACACCGAGCGGGAGAAGCTCGGCATCGCCAGTCAGTTCCTGCTGCCGCGGGCCGTGCGCAACGGCGGCCTGTCGCCCGACCAGATCGACGTCGGCGACGAGGCGCTGGGCGAGGTGATCTCCCGTTACACCCACGAAGCCGGCGTCCGGCAACTCGAGCGGGAGCTCGGCCGCATGGTGCGCAAGGTCGCGCGCAAGCTGGCCTCGACCCCCGAGGAGCCGGGCGACGGCTCCGAGGAGGCCGCCGAACAGGTCGCGACGACGAACGTCGGCGCCGCCGAGGTGCGGGAGTTCCTGGGCCGTCCTCGCGTCCGGCCGGAGCGGGCCCTCGAACGGGACGCGGTCGGAGTCGCCACCGGCATGTACTACACGCCGGTCGGCGGCGACATCATGTTCGTCGAGGTCGAGACGACGAGCGGCAAGGGCGAACTCCAGCTCACCGGCCAGCTCGGCGACGTGATGAAGGAGTCGGCGCGGGCGGCCTGGACCTATGCGAAATCGAACGCCGAGGCGCTGCGGATCCCGCCCGGGAGTTTCGAGACCGACGTGCACGTCCACGTTCCGGCCGGCGCCATCCCCAAGGACGGGCCTTCTGCCGGGGTGACGATGGCCGCCGCCCTGGTCTCGGCGCTTTCCGGTCGGCCGGCGAAGGCACGCATCGCCATGACGGGAGAGATCACGCTCTCCGGGCGCGTGCTACCGATCGGCGGCGTCAAGGAGAAGGTGCTGGGCGCGGTGCGCGCCGGCATCCGGGAGATCGTGCTGCCGAAGCAGAACGAGGCCGACCTGGAGGACCTGCCCGCCGACGTCCTGGAGACGCTGACGGTCCACGCCGTCGAACAGTTGGGCGAGGTGCTGGCGGTCGCGCTGCCCAGCGCCCGCTTCGTCGACGGCCGCCTGCTGTTCGAGGGCGACGACCCGGAGGACGTCAGGCCCCTGAGCTACAACTGAGTCTCGATCAGCCGAGTGCCTGGCTCAGGGCCTCTTCGTGGTAGCCCACGATCAGCGTGCGGCCCACCCTGACCACCGGCGCCCGCAGGTTGCCCGTGGGCCCGAGCATCAGGTCGGCCGCGCCCGGATCCGAGGCCGGCAGTTCCGTGTGCTTTTGCCCCTTCGCCACGTAGAGGGTCTGCGCGTCGGCGAGTAGCGCCTCCGCGTCGGCCCTCCCCAACTTCCGGCTCGCCGGAGTCCTGTTCGCTATCTCCGCGCCGCGTGCGTCCATCAACTTGGACGCTCTCTTGCAGCTCGTTCAGCCGTTTCGGTGGTAGTACCAGTCGACTCTGCTCATCCTGTTTCTCCTGTCGGGTCGGTTCAGGCAACTCTAGCCCGGCGGTGCGTCGACCTCCCAGTCCTCGTTCACTCTCCGGCCGTAGTAGGGGTAGTAGTCCCAGGGCGCGGGCAGGCCCAGCGCCCTCGGATCGCCGGTCGCTGCGAGATGGTCCATCAGCCGATCCCGCAACTGCTCCAGGACCGGCCACGCCGACGAGTCGCTCGCGAGGTTGTTCAGCTGGCCCGGATCGCTTCGAAGGTCGTAGAGCTCGTGCGCGGACCGTGTGCCGAAGGAGAGCTCCGCCAGATGGTCGATCCCGGGCTCGTCTCGCGACTCCATCATCAGCGTCTTGGTCGGCGACGAATCGATCTCGCCATAGGGGATGCCCCTGGCGCAGTCCTTCGCGTTCGGCGAGCCCGAAGGCCAACGCGTCGGTTCGAAGTTCCGGATGTAGAGATGGCTCTCGGTACGAATCGCCCGGCAGGGGTAGCCCTTGCCGCGTCGGCGGCAGCCGTCGTGCCGCTCCATCGCGATGAAGGCGGCGTCCCGGTCCGGCTCCACGCCGCCGCCGGGAATCGCATCGCCCCAGCGAACCGCCAGCGGAACCCGGCTGCCGTAGTCGTACAGGCTGGCCTTGGCCCGCGGGAACGGCATCCCGTGATCGCTGGTGACGACGACCAGAGTGTTCTCGAGTTCTCCCGCCTGCTCGAGAAGCGCGAGCGCGGCCTCGACCGTACCGTCGAAGCGCTCCACCTCGACGTAGTAGTCGAGGATGTCATCGCGCACGATCGGATGGTCCGGGACGTGCGGCGGGACGTCGACCTTCGCCGGATCCTTGCCCGACTCCTGCCCCGATCCCGCCGTGTACGGCCGGTGCGGGTCGTAGCTGCCAAGCCAGAAGCAGAACGGCTGACCCGTAAGGAGCGCGCTCCGCGAGGGCCCGCAGGTCGGCTCGTCGCAGAAGGCCTGCGTGAAGAGAACCCCCTCCGAAGCCACCCGGTCGAAGCCCGGAGTGCGCACGACGGGATCGCCCCCCGCACCGGTGTGCAACCAGGACTGGTCGTCGGAGATGCAGAGCAGGATGTTCGAAGCCCTGCCCGCCTGCGGTCGCGCGGCGGGCAGGGCCGCGGCGCTCAGAATCGAAGCGGAAGAGGCCAGGAAGGTACGACGGGTCTGCCTCACGCCATGACTCTAGCGGCTCGATCCAGCCCTATAGTAGGGCGGGTTCTCGAACGTCGGGAGGCAGGATGCACAGGTTCCCAGTCGCTGCATTGCTCATCGCTCTGGCGGTGCTCGTCGCCGCGCCGACGCTTGCGCAGGACCGGCCTCCCAACATCCTCTTTATCGCCGTCGACGACCTGAACGACTGGGTCGGCCACCTGGCCGGCCACCCACAGGCGAGCACGCCGAACATCGATCGCCTGGCTCGCCGAGGCGTATCGTTTACGAGGGCCTACGCGCCGGCGCCTCTCTGCAATCCCTCCCGAATCAGCCTGCTGTCGGGCGTCCTGCCGTCGAACTCCGGCGTCTACGGCAACCGCGAGCGGTTTCGCGAGAAGCTGCCCGACGCCGTGACCCTGATGCAGCACCTGAAGGCCTACGGCTACTCCACGCAGGGAGGCGGCAAGATCTTCCACGGCAGAAGCGCCGGTGACCCGGACTCCTGGGACGAGTACTACACGCCGCCCCGGCCGGGCGGCGCCCGGCACATCGGCGAACGGCAGGAAGGTGTCCCCGAGTCAGCCTGGGCGCCCTGGGGACCGCTCGACGTGGACGACGCCGAGATGTTCGACGTCAAGATCGTGGATTGGACAATCGGCGAGCTGAACAAGCCGCACGAGAAGCCCTTCTTCCTGGCCTGCGGCTTCACCAAGCCCCACCTGCCCTGGTACGTGCCGAGGAAGTACTTCGACATGCACCCACTGGAGGAAATCGAACTGCCGGCGACCCTGGACAACGACCGGGACGACCTTCCGGCGTTCGGGAAGAAACTCGCGGCGGAGGTGTACGCGGTCTCCGACTCCCGCAACTTCAGCAGGCACGGCGAGGACCACGCGATGGTGCTGAAGCACGACCAGTGGCACCGGGCGGTGCAGAGCTACCTGGCCACGATCAGCTTCGTCGACGCGCATGTCGGCCGCCTGCTGGACGCTCTGGACGCTAGCGAGCACACCGACAACACCATCGTCGTGCTCTGGGGCGATCACGGCTGGCATCTCGGCCAGAAGCAGCACTGGCGGAAGCACGCACTCTGGGAGGTGACCACGCGTACGACGCTGATCATCTCCTCGCCGGCGGCGACGCGGCGCGGCGCCACGAGTCCACGCCCCGTCAGCCTGATCGATCTCTACCCGACCCTGGTGGAGCTTGCCGGAGTCCCCGCCCGAAACGGGCTGGACGGCCAGAGCCTCGTGCCCCTGCTCGAGGACCCCGAGTCGGCATGGCCACGACCCGTGCTGACGACCTACGGATACGGGAACCACTCCGTCCGCAGCGAACGCTGGCGCTACATCGAGTACCACGACGGCGGTCAGGAGTTGTATGACCACGACGCAGACCCGAACGAGTGGACCAACCTGGCTTCCGTGCCGGAGTACGCACCTGTTGTAGACGAACTCGCAGGGTTCCTTCCCACCACGAACGTGGAGTAGCCAAAGGCGCTACAGCACGGGTGCGCTGCGGTCCTGGCGCTTGTACTTCTCGAGCAGGGCCGTCAGATGTTCCACAACGTCGGGATGCTCGGCGTAGACGTTCGTGCGTTCCCCGATGTCCGCGAACAGATCGTAGAGCTGGATCTCCGGCAGGCCGGCCTCGCGGGCCTCTTCGCGTGACACGCGGTAGTAGCCGCCGGAGCTCGGTGTGTCCTCCAGCTTCCAGCGGCCCTGCCGGATCGCGTACGAGCCGTCGCCCGCCTGGTACACGGTCGCCTCACGGATCGGTGCGGACAGAGGTTCGCCGAGAAGCGCCGGGAGAATGTCGTAGCTGTCTTCGCCGGCATCTTCTCCGAGCCTCGTGCCGGTGATGCCGGCGCAGGTCGCGAGCAGGTCCGTCAGGCAGATGATCTCGTCGGAGTGGGTTCCCGCCGGGATCCGACTCGGCCAGCGGGCGGCGAACGGAATGCGGTGGCCGCCCTCGTAGATGTCCGACTTGTAGCCCCGGTAGACGTAGCTCGGGTAGTGCCCCTGCTCGTTCATCTCCTCGACCCCGATGTAGGGCGCGCACCCGTTGTCGGCGGTGAAGATGACCAGCGTGTCGTCGGTGATTCCCTTGCGGTCGAGGGCATCCAGCACCTGCCCCACGGTGTCGTCGACCTCGAGACAGAAGTCGCCGTAGGGCCCGAGTTCGCTCAATCCGCGGAACCTCTCCGACGGCACGATCGGGATGTGGGGAGCAGTGAGCCCGAGGAACACGAAGAAGGGCTCGTCGGCGTCCTGAGCCTCAATCGTCTCCACGGTCCGCCGGGTCAGCTTCGGCATCACTTCGTCGGCGCGGAAGTCGGCGTGAGCCGGGCCGAGGTTGTCACCGTAGCGCTCTTCACGGGTGTCTTCGGTGACGAAGAGCAGGTCGTCCTCGACTGTGCACTCGCCCAGAAAACGGTCGTTCTCAATGTAGATGTAGGGGTGCATGTCGAGCGAAGCCGAGATGCCGTAGAACGTGTCGAAGCCGTTGGCAACGGGCCCGTTGTCGATCCGGCCCGCCCAGTCGACGTCGCCGGTGTAGGAACGCTGGTCAACGACCTCGTCGGCATCGCGGAATCCGCCGCCGCCCCGGGCCGGCATGTCCATGCCCAGATGCCACTTGCCGATGCAGTGGGTCCGGTAGCCGCGTTCCTTCAGAAGCGAAGCGACCGTCGTGCGCTCGGGTTCGATCAGGTGGCGGCTGTAGCCCCAGAGCACGCTGCGTTTCACTCGCGTACGGAAGCAGTAGCGGCCGGTGAGCACGCCATAGCGGGTCGGGGTGCAAAGGGCCGAGGGCGAATGGGCGTCGGTGAAGTAGCGGCCCTCGCGAATCAGGCGATCGATGTTCGCGGTCGGAATCTGCGAGTCACGGTTCAGACCGGTGATGTCGCCGTAGCCCATGTCGTCGGCGAGGATGAAGACGACGTTCGGCGTGCGGTCCAGATCCCGTCCGGAGCGCAGGCTGCACGCGACGGCCACGCCTACCGTCGCCGCCCCTACGGTCTTGAGGAACTCCCGTCGATGGGGTCGCTTCGTAGCGATCATCTCCTGACCCGGCTCATCCGTGCGAGTATCCTAAGCCCTTCATGTCCACAGACGGCCCCGAAGGCGTTCTCCACGAGACCGCGAAGCCGGCTCAGCGTTACCTGGTTCCCGAGGGGACGAAACGATTCGATCCTCGAAAGTGGGCCACGGCGCCGCCGCCGGACGCGCCCGGCCACAACGAACTGCGCAAGTTGCGCCGGCGCGCCGTGCGCGACATCAGCCGTCAGCAGCGGTTGCTGTACGCCGAGAACCGGTACGCGCTGCTGCTCGTCTTCCAGGCGATGGACGCCGCCGGCAAGGACAGCACGATCAACGCCCTGCTCACCGGCGTCAACCCGGCGGGCTGCCAGGTGTTCAACTTCAAGCAACCCTCAAGCGAAGAACTCGATCACGACTTTCTGTGGCGCACCGCCCGCAGCCTGCCCGAGCGCGGCCGCATCGGCGTGTTCAACCGCAGCTACTACGAAGAGGTGCTCGTCGTACGGGTCCATCCCGAGTTGCTGGAAAAGCAGAACCTGCCCCACGTGGACCCCAACGGCCTGTGGCAGCAACGCATGGAGTCGATCGTCGAACACGAGCGGCACCTGGCGCGCAACGGCACCGTGATCCTCAAGTTCTTCCTGAACATCTCCCGCGACGAACAGAAGGCGCGTTTCCTGCGGCGTCTCGACCGGCCGGACAAGCACTGGAAGTTCGCCATCAGCGACGTCCGAGAACGCGGGTTCTGGAACGAGTACATGAGCGCCTACGGCGAGGCGATCAGGGGCACCACCAGGAGCCACGCGCCGTGGTACGCGATTCCCGCCGACAGCAAGCCGTACATGCGCTGGGCGGTCGCCGACATCGTGCGCGACAGGCTCGCCAGCCTCGACCTGCACAACCCGGAACCGTCGCTCGCCGACCTGGCCATGTTCGACGACATGCGCCGCCAGTTGGAGAACGAGTAGCGCCGCCGAACCCGTTCCTCGGCTATCATTCGCCGCCTACGCGATCCTGACTACGGAGCGATCCGACGCTCCAGGCAACGTTTCGAACGACACGGGTCCCGACGGGGACCGGAAAGGCCACAATGACCCCCCAAACCGGGAAACTCCGCAACACACTGCTCCTGGCCCTCGTCGCCGCCCTGCTTACATTCGCCTGCAGCGGCTATGGCGCGCCGGCCCTGCCCGCCGCCGTAGGTTCCTGGAACATGACGATCGAGACTCCCCTCGGCACCCAGGAACCCACCCTGATCGTGTCCGGCGACGCCAGCGGCCTGATGGGAACGATGAGTTCGCCCCAGGGTGACGTCGAGCTCGCCGACGTGACCTGGAACGACGACGGCACGCTCGGCTTCACCATGGACATCGACGCCGGCGGACAGTCGCTCAGCCTGACGTTCTCCGGCACTGTCGACGGCGACAGCCTCACCGGCAGCTTCGCCAGCGACTTCGGCGACATGGAAGCCAACGCCACCCGCGTCGTCGAGTAGCTCTCTCGCCCACGCCGGCACCGTGAAGCCGGCAGGCAATCCGGCCCGTGCGCGGTCGGTCCTTGACAAATAGGACCAATCCGATCCACTATCCCGGCCTCGCCGAAAGGCAGCGTCGTTGCCTGGCGAAACCGGAGGGGGGGCGAAGCGGATGAAGACCAACTCTCGAAGGGCCGGAGCCAGGCCGTTAGTGCTGCTTGTGGCACTGGCCGCCCTCGTCCTGACGGCCGGCCCCGCGCCCGCACAGGACTCCACCGAAGAGCGCATCGCGACGCTCGAGGAGCAGATCGAGAACCTGCGGCGGGCGATCGCCGAACTCGCCGCTCAGGCGCCCGACGAGCGAGTGGCCGAATTGGAGCGGCAGATCGAGGTCCTCGCCGAGGAGATCGAGAAGCTCAACCTCGGTTCCGCGGCAACCGCTGGAGCCGAGGCCGATGAAGGCCTCTACGGCCTGGGCATCGCCGCATCGAAGGTCTACCGGGTGGAGGAAGGCCTGTCGATCGGCGGCTACGGAGAAATGGTCTTCGAGAGCTACGCCAGCAAGCGCGAAGGCGGCGAACCGACCGGCTTCGGCGACACCATCGACTTCCTGCGCGCCATCGTCTACGTCGGCTACAAATTCGACGAGCGGTGGGTGTTCAACTCGGAGATCGAGTTCGAGCACGCCTCGACGTCGAAGTCCGGCAGCGCCTCGGTCGAGTTCGCGTACATCGACTACCTGTGGAAGCCGCAGTTGAACTTCCGCACGGGAATCCTGCTGCTCCCCATGGGCTGGCTCAACGAGCTGCACGAGCCCACCCTCTTCCCGAGCGCGGAGCGCCCCTACGTGGAGCAGGTCCTGATTCCGAGCACCTGGCGCGAGAACGGCGCAGGCATCTTCGGCGACGTGGGGCCCTTCTCCTACCGGAGCTACGTGGTCAACGGCCTGAAAGGCGCCGGCTTCACGTCCAACGGCCTCCGCGGCGGACGCCAGAAGGGCGCGCAGGCACAGGCCGAAGACTTCGCCTGGACCGGACGCCTGGACTACACCGCGACGCCCGGGCTGATCGTCGGCGTCTCGGCCTTCGTCGGGAACTCCGGCCAGGGACTCCTCGACCCCGCCGGGGCCACGATCGACGCCCGTACCGAGATCCTCGACTTCCACTTCGACTGGAGCCACCGGGGCTTCCGGTTGCGCGGTCTGTGGGCCCAGGGCGACGTCGGCGACGCGGCCCGACTCAACGCGGCGCTGGGCATCACCGGCAGCGACTCGATCGGCGAGCGGCTGGAGGGGCACTACCTCGAGCTCGCATACGACGTGCTCGCCTACCGCGGCGGGCGCGCTTCGCTGTCGCCCTTCGTCCGCGTCGAGTCGATCGACACCCAGGTCCGCGTGCCGGCCGGATTCGAAAGCGACCCGATCTACGATCGCGAGATCCTGACCTGGGGCGCCGCCTGGCAGCCCATCGACCGGCTTGTCTTCAAGGTCGGCTACCAGGACTGGACCAACCCAGGCGGCACCGGGTTCGACGAATGGAACCTGGCCATGGGCTACCTCTTCTAGGAGCCTGCGGAGCAGAGACGGAACGTCGTGAGTTTCGACGCGACCAGCCGCCGCGCCTCACTCGCGGCCGCGGCAGCCGGCACCCTGGTGCTGTCGCTGTGGGCCCCACAGCCGGCCGCCGGCGGCGTGTTCCTGACCCGCGACGAAGCGCTTGAACTCGCCTTCCCGGACTGCGAGGTCGATCGCGAGACCCACTACCTGACCCAGGACGAACGACAACGCGCCGCCGAACTGGGCGGCGCCAGGATCGACTCACGGCTCGTCGTTCGCTACCGCTCCGACTGCGGAGGCACCGCCTACTTCGATGCCCACCGGGTCCGCACGCTGGCCGAGACGGTGATGGTCGTGGTCGACTCCGAGGGCCGGGTCGCACGCCTGGAGATCATGTCCTTCCTCGAGCCGGAGGAGTACATCCCCCGCCGGAGCTGGTACGACCAGTTCCTCAGGCTGCGGCTCGACTCGAGGCTGCGCCTGAAGCGGTCGATCCACGCGGTGACGGGCGCCACCCTGACCGCCCGCGCTACAACCGATGCGGTACGCAGAATCCTGGCGCTCGATCAGGTGCTCAGGAAGGACCTTTTCAGGGACGGCGAGCTCGTGCCATGAACCGCCTGACCGCCTGGACCGTTCATACGTCGACCGCCCTGGTAGGCGGTACGGGGCTCGTGTACGCGTGGATGCGCTACTTCACGGAGCCTGCCGACGAGTTCGCGATCGTCGGCCATCCCTGGCAGCCGCACGTCCAGCACCTTCACCTGTGGACGGCGCCACTTCTCGTGTTCGCCGTCGGCCTGATCTGGCGGGATCACGTCTGGCGGCACTACCGGCGCCGGGTCCGCGACCGCCGCCGGAGCGGCCTGTCCCTGCTGCTGGGCTGCGCCCCGATGATCGTCTCCGGCTACCTGATCCAGACCGCCGTCGGCGATGTCTGGCGGCAGACCTGGATCGCGATGCACCTGATCGCCTCGGCGCTGTTTCTCATCGGCTACGGCGCCCACATGGTGAAGCCGCTCCGGGTGGCGCTCGCTCCTAGAAGTCGTAGCGCAGGCTGACGCTCACGACCCGGATGTCCGTGTCCTCGGTCTCCATCCAGTAGGAGACGGGCTCGCTGCCGTCGAGCCGAAGCTGGGACGGATGGCTGCGGAGCCGGCGCCAGCCGTCTTCGTCGAGCGAGTAGAAGCCGTCGAAGTCGGTCCATCGCGCCTCGAAGTCGAGGCTGACGCGATCGCCGAGCGCGTAGTTCAGGCCCGCGATGACCTGGTAGCCGGAGAGATCGTCGTCGAGCGTCGTCGTCTCGCTGGTAACCGTGCCGGCGAGGTTACGGCGCACCTCCTCCTCATTGGGCAAGCCGGCAGCAGTCGTGATCGAGTCGGGATCCGTGTTCCGCGCCCACAAGGTGCCGTAGTCGATCTCGGTCGCGCCGAGTCCGACGCCGACGCCCACGTAGGGAGTCCACCGCCCGCCTCCGCCGAAGTCGACGTAGAGATTCGCGAAGACGCTGTCCGACGTGACGCTGTTGATCCGTTCCTCCGCGACCTGGATCTCGCCGCCCAGCTTGGCGAACGTGGCGCCGGTGGCGCTGGCAACCGGCGCCGACTGGTCGTAGGTCGAATCGCGGTGGAAGTACTCCGCTTCCAGGCGCAGCCGGCCGCCGAAGTCATAGCCCAGGGCGGCGCCTGCGAACAGACCGCGGGCGCTGTCGAACGACGTCCGCCAACCGGCGCCGGAGCCGCGATCGGGCGTCGTACATCCTTCCACCTCGGCGTAGCGCGGATTGATGAACTCGTCGCAGCGGCTCGCCCGATCGTCGCTGTGGCCGACGAGGAAGACCCCCGGCGCGGCGTGGATTCCCATGCCGCTGCTCAGATAGAAGCCCTTTCGCTCCTCCGCCGCGAGACCTCCTGCCGCGAAGGCGCACGCGACCGCAAATGTCGCGCGCCGCGTCCATCCGCCTCCCCGCGCTCGTCTCATTGTCCTGTTTCGCTTTCCCCCTCGCTCACCGTCGCCTGCTCGCCGTGGCCGCCGCCCGGCGGGCCGGGGTGCGGCGTGTTCGTCGTGATCAGGATGACCGAGATCAGCATCCCGCCGATGCCGACCCAGAGCAGGGGACTCACCTCGAGCTGGCCCCGGCCGCGGTACAGCGTGAAGAGCGCCGTGACCGTGACCGCGCCGCCGAACACGACCGGCATGACGGCGTAGGGAATCCGCGCCCCGCCGCTGAACATGGCGAGCGTCAGCGAAAGCGCACCCAGCGCGCCGAGGGTGCCGGCGTAGAGACCCCAGATTCCCGACGGTCCGGTCGGTTCGAAGCTGTCGCCCATCACTCTCATGCCGATCAGACCGCCGACGATGGCGATGACGAGATAGGCGATCCCGATGCCGACATAGGGCTTGAACGGCGACATCGTCTCGTCCACCAGGCGCGCCCTGCCAAGCACCGGGCCGTAGAGGCCCCAGCAGAGCGCCGTGCCGAGCGCGAACACGAAAGGAAGGAAGTTCTTCATCGATGATCTCCAGGTCAGGTCGCGCGAGGTTATCCCCTGAGCAGGGAGACCGCAGCGATCGTTCCCGGCAAGCCGGTCAGACCGCCTCCCGGATGGCAACCGGCGCCGCCCAGCCACAGGCCAGAGGCGGGCAGCGGCTCGCCCGCCCAGGCCGACGCCGTCGGTCGAAGCCACAGGCTCTGGGACGGGTTCATCTCGCCGTGATGGAGCCCGCCGGCCGTTGCGCCGTAGTCCGCCTCGAAGTCCGTGGGCAGCAGCAGCGCGTGCTCCCGGACCAGGCCGCCGATGCCGGGCGCCCACCGCTCGAGTTCGGCCGCCACCCGGGCCAGGAGCTCCGGACCGCCCGCGTCCCAGCCGCCGTCCAGGTCGAACGGCAGGTGGTGCACCGTCGCCAGCAACAGGTGCCGCCCCGCGGGTGCCAGCGACGGATCGAGAGTCGTCGGCAGCGCCGCCTCGATCCACGGACGGTCCGGCAGGCGGCGGTACTTCGCGGCGTCGGCCGCCCGCTCGATGTCGTCCGGTTGCTCCGCCAGCACGATCCGGCCGGTCAGCGCAGGCCGCTCCAGCCCGCGGAACGCCGGCAGGCCGTCGAGCGACAGCGCAAGTCTCGCCGCGGCGCCGCGGTACTTCACGTTGAGCAGCCGCCGCACGAAGCGAGGTTCGAGGACCGACGCGCCGAGCAGCTCGAGGAAGGTGACGGAGGGCGTCGCGGTCGAGATGACGGCCCCGGCTTCGATCCGTTCGCCATCCGCCAACTGCACGCCGGCGACGCGCCCCGAATCCACGAGAATCCGGGAGACGGCAACGCCGGTCCGGATCTCCGCGCCCGACGCCGCCGCCGAAGTGGCCAGGGCGGATGCCAGAGCCCCGGCGCCGCCCTGAGCGCGGACCACCGGCGCCAGTCGGTCGGAACCGCCCAGAGCGCAGTGGAAGAGCAACGGCCAGCCGGTCCCGTTGGCGCGAGGTCCCAGACCGGTCGCGGGGAGCGCCACACCGCAAAGCCCGGCCAGCAGTGACCGGTTCTCGAACCGCTCGCGCAGCGACTCCTCGAGCGGCGAGGACAGCGCCCGCAGGACTTCCGGCGCGATGAGGAGGCCCCCTATGTCGGCGAGCTCCAACGGCCTGGAGAGGAGCGGCTCGAGAGTCGCCGCGCGCTCAGCCAGCTCGAACACGAAGCCGGGCCAGGCAGCCGCGTCACGACGGCTGACCCCGCCCAGCCCCTCCACGGTGCGCCCGACTTCGGGCCAGAGCACGACGGCGCTCGAATCGGCGGTCGCCGGAACGGCGGCTACCGCCGGAGCTTCGATCAACTCCAACCCGTGCCCGGCAAGCTCCAACTCCTCCATCACGGAACGGCGGAACATCCCCAGGTCGTGGCTGCCCGCATCGACCCGGTGGCCGGGGATGAGCTCCCGCGTCGACGCCAGCCCGCCGAGCTCCGGCCGCGCCTCGAACAGAACGACGTCGCGCCCCGATCGCGCCAGGAGCGCCGCGGCGACCAGGCCGTTGTGGCCGCCGCCGACGATGGCTACTCGACCGTTCAAGGCGCCTCCGCGCTCCCGCCACCGGCCGTGTCGGCTGTCCGCAGATCGTCCAGCACCCGGAGCGCGGCCAGCCGGGCCGGGCCGCCGGAAATGCCGCCGCCGAACTGCGTCGACGAGCCGCAGAGGTAGTAGCCGGGCAACGGCGTCCGGAAGGCCGCCGCGGCCGGGTCGGGGCGCAGCAGGAACAACTGCGACAGCCGCAGCTCGCCGTGGAAGATGTTGCCCCCGGGGATACCGGCGATCGCCTCGATGTCCGGCGGCACGAGCACCTGCCGGTGCAGGATCTGGTCCTCGATGCCAGGCGCGTACTCGGCGAGTGTGCGCACCACGGCATCGCCGAACGCCTCGCGCTGACCCTCGTCCCAGGAGCCCGCCGCCAGTTCGTACGGGGCGTACTGCACGAAGCAGGAGAGGACATGCTTGCCCGGCGGCGCCATGTCCGGATCGAGGACGGACGGGATGATCATGTCGATGAACGGTCGTTCCGAGAAGCCGCCGTACTTCGCGTCGTCGTAGGCGCGGTCGACGTAGTCGAGGCCCGGGGCGATCGTGATCCCGCCCGAGAGGTGGGGGCCGGGCTCCGGCATGCACTCGAAGCGCGGCAGGCCGGAGATCGCGAGATTCACCTTGCCCGCGCAGCCGCCGCTCTGCCACCGAGCCGCCCGTTCGACGAGTCCGGCGCCGGCCCCGCCCGGGACATCCTCGGGATCGAGCAGCCGGCCGAGGCTGATCTGCGGCGCCGCAGACGACATGACGACGCCGGCCCGCAACTCGTCGCCGTTCGCCAGCACCACGCCCGCCGCCCGGCGGTCACTCACCAGCACCCGCGCCACGGGGCTGTGCGTCCGGATCTCGGCGCCGTGGCTTTGCGCCGCCCTGGCGATCGTCGCCGCCACCGCGCCGGTGCCCCCCTTCTGGAAACCCCACTCCCGGTAGACCCCGTCGACCTCGCCCATGTAGTGGTGCAGGAGCACGTATGCCGAGCCCGGCGTGCGGGGAGACAGCATCGAGCCGATGATGCTGGAACTCGACAGCGCGGCCTTCAGCACGTCGGACTCGAACCACTGGCCGAGGAAATCGGCCGAACTCATCGTCAGCATCTGCACGAAGCCGCGCAACCGCTCCGCCGGCAGGTCGAGGAAGTAACGCGCAATGTCGGCGACCTCCGCCGACACCTCGACGTCCAGGTGCTCCGCACTCTCGGCGACCCGGTCACCTATCGCCGCGGCCAGTTCGTCGGGCGCCGCCCGCTGCAGCCGGTACATCAGGTGGCCCATGCGGCGCATCTCGAGCTTGTACTCGAACAGCGCCTCGGCATCGCGCCGCGAGTGACGGGCGATGTGGCGGTACGTCCTCTGCGGATCCGCCTCGCGGAACAGGCAGTCGCCCCCCGGCAGCGGGTTCAGGGTGCTCGCGGTGGGGACGAGGAGCAGGCCGTGGCGCACCAGGTCGAGTTCGTGGATGACCTCCGGCCGCAACAGCGAAACGAGGTAGGAGAACACGCTGAACCGGAAGCCCGGGAAGGCCTCCTGGCTGCGGGTGGCGCCGCCGATCTCGGGAGAGGACTCCAGCACCACGACGTCGAGACCGGCTCGGGCGAGATAAGCCGCGGCAACCAGGCCGTTGTGGCCGGCGCCGACCACGATCGCATCGGTCATTCGTCAACCCCGGGCATCGGATCGACCGCCGTCTTGCGCGCCGGATTGAAGAACGGCCGCCGGACGACTCGCGCCCGTGCCCGGCGCCGACCGTAGCCGACGGCGACCTCGACATCGAGTTCCGTCCCCAGGGCGGCCGCGTCGGCGTGCACCGTGGCGAGGCCCACGTACTTCTTGAGCAGGGGCGAGAAGAACCGGCTAGTGCACTGGCCGACCTGCCATCCTCCGGGCGCGAACACCGGCGTCGGCTTCCTGGACGCCGGCTGGCCCACGACCTGCGGGCGGAGGTCGATCTCGGACCACAACCGCTCCAACTCGAACCAGTCGACCTCGAGGCCGACCATTGCCCAGGCAGGTCCGCGGTCTCGTTCCAGCACGAGCGCGCGGCGGCCTACGAAGTCGGCCTGCTTGTCGAGCTTGACGGTGAACCCGAGTCCCGCCTCGGCCGGCGTCGCCTTCAGCACCTCGATCTCGGCGTGGGACGCGGACACGTAGTCGACATCGATCAGCACCAGGCCGGCTTCGACCCGCACCATGTCGAGCGCCAGGAGCCCCGCGGGCAGCAGCCCGTGGTCCCGACCCGCCTCGACGAGAGCGTCCCACAGCGCCTCCGCGTGCTCGGCAGCCACCCAGAACTCGTAGCCGAGATCGCCGGTGTAGCCGGTGCGGGTCACCGTCACCGGGGCGCCTCCGGCGCCTGAGCCGACCTCGCCGGCCGCGAGGTCGAAGTAGCGCATCGCGCCGAAGTCGAGTCCCGTCGTGGCCGCCTCGGCTACCGCCCGCGCCCGCGGCCCCTGGAGCGCAAGCACGCCGATCTCTTCCGAGACGTCCCGCACCTCGACGTCCATGCCCCAGCCGCAGTCCTCGAACCAGCGCAGGCACGGCTCCGCCGCGCTGACCAGGAAGCGTTCGCGCGCGAGGCGCTGCACGTTGCCGTCCTGCAGCAGGTGGCCGTCCTCGTTGCACCAGGACGTGTACATCACCCGGCCCGTTTGGCTCTTCGAGAAGTCCCGCGTCATCATCCGGTCCAGCAACCGCACCGCGTCCGCTCCCGTGATCTCGTACTTGAACAGCGGCGACACGTCGATCAGGCCGGCCGCGTTGCGGACCGCCCAGTACTCGCGTTCAGGCGTCGGCTCGTAGGTTTCGACGCACGTGTAGCCCGACCAGTCGCGCCACGCGCCGCTCTCGCACAGCGCGGCTGTCCGCCGGTGGAACGGCGTCCGCAACGGTTCGAGCGGCCGCAGGCCGTTGTAGCGCGGTGACGGCGCGGCATCTCCGGCGCCCGGTGCGCCCGGCATCCACCGGTAGGCCTGACTGTCCGGACTGCGGCCGATCAGACCCTCCGCCTCCAGTACGCCGAGCAGGCGATGCGCCGTCGACGGATGGAGCCCGTGCGCCGCTGCGAGCTCCGACAGGCGGTGCTCCGGCGCCTCGGGAGTGAACGAGCGGAGCAGCCCCAGCGCGCGCTGAACGGCCTGCGTTCCCTGCGGAGCCCGCCGCGGCAAGGACCGCCGCTCCTATCCGCCCCAGCGGTAGTTGAGCCGCGCGTAGTAGTACCCGCCGCCCAGGCCCCAGGGCGTGAACTGACTGTAAGGCAGACCGAACTGCGCGGCGAACAGGTCCATCCGATCCGAGAACGTGTCGAAGACGTTCTGGCCGCCGATCGCAAGCGTGGCGTCGGGCACCAGGGGGACGCTGACTTCCAGGTCGAGGATGTACCGGCCGCTCAGGACCGGCGCGTCGGCCCGGCGTACGGAGCGGGCGTCGATGTGGTCCACCCACGAGCCGAAGTAGTGGAGGCGCCCCAGAAGGTCCACGCGCCCGATTCCCTGGTTGACGGCCAGGTTCCACCGCGTCTCCGGCACCCCCCGTTCCAGCGCGAGCACGTCGCCGGGACCGAGCAGCTCGGAGTCCTTCGTGATCTCCGTCTCCGTGTGGTTGAGCGCCAGGCTGAACACAGTGTCGCCGCCCAGGACCGGCGGCGTCCAGGTCGAGACGATGTCGATCCCCTGGGTCCGCGACGAGAAGTCGTTGATGAAGAACCGGAACGAGGACAGCGTGCGCGCCGAGGTGATGCCTTCCGACAGCAGCAGGGCGCGCTCTTCTTCGGCCAGCGTGAAGAACTGGGACAGGGCGAGCCGCCGGTCGACGTCGATGTGGTAGGTGTCCGCCGTCAGCGTGAAGGGCCCGGTGTCGACCACGAGCCCCGCCGTCACGTTGGTCGAGGTTTCGGGCTCGAGCGCCTGGCCGCCGCGGAACTGCGCGGCGCGGAAGGTCGACGGCACGGTGGCGCTGTCGACCAGATCGAGCGTCTCCGGGTTGATCGTCGACTGCACGTTGAACACGTTCTGCTGACCCGGCGTCGGGGCCCGGAAGCCGGTGCTGACGCCGCCGCGCACGGAAACCGTGTCCGTCAGGGCGTAGCGGGCCGAGAGCTTTCCGTTTGTCGTATCGCCGAAGACGTCGAAGTGCTCGAATCGCAACGCGCCGCCCAGCGTCCATCGGCCGTCCGGATCCCGCAGTTCCACGTCGCCGTACACCGCGGTGTTGGCGCGGGTCCAGGTCCCGGCCGTGTAGTCGGGGAAGCCCGGGAAACCGTTGGAGCCGGAGACGAAACCCTGCGCCGCGTACGGTCCGACCTGCCACGACGGCAGCTCCCCGGAGCGGATCGTGAAGCGCTCGTCACGCCACTCGGCTCCGCCGGCCACGTGAACGAGTTCGGAGACCGCGTAGGAGACGTCGAAGTTCAGATTGAGTTCGGCTTGCCGGTAGACGCCCGGGTCGAAGTCGCGCGGGCTCGCCGGGCCGAGCGAGGCGTTCACGGTGTTGAAGAGGAAGAAGTCCGCTTCGTGAGAGCCGTAGCTGGCGCTGGCGTCCCAGGTGAAGCCGCTCTTCGTGGTGCGGCGCACCCCGGCCACGGCCGACGTGTCGGTCATCACGCCGCTGAAGTAGGGCGTGAATCCGCCCGGAGCGATCTCCTGGAAGGAGAAGCAGTTGGGGTCGGCGAACACCTGCGCCAGAGCGTCCTGGTCCGGCCGGTTGTCGGTGATGGTCACCGTGGGACATCCCGCCGATCCGTCGCGGACGCCGTCCTCCGCGTCGAGCACGTCGCCGATGAGCAGCGTGCGGCCGCCGTCCAGGCTGAAGATGTTCGCGCGCGTGTTGGGATTCCGGTAGTAGAAGCCCTGCGTCGCCGTCTTCTCGGCGTAGTTGGCGTGCCCGTAGACCTGCGCGCCATTCCCCAGCAGCTTGCCGAAGTTCCCGAAGAGCTTCAGGTCGTCCTCGTACTCCGAGTCACCCCAGATCTGCGCCGGGTCGCGGACGTGCGTGTTGCCGGCAGCGATCAGTGCCGCCGCGTCGGCGCGCTGCACGCTGCGGCTGGTCGGGTCGGCGTTGCCGTATTCCATGCTCAGATGGGCGAAGCCGTTCTCCCCCAGCGGCAGTCCGACGTCGCCGGCGATCGCGTACGCCTGGCCGTCGCCCGCGCCGTAGACGCCGCTCTTCACCTCCAGGCTGCCGCCCGAGGGCGAGTCCTTGAGCAGGAAGTTCATGACGCCGGCGATCGCGTCGGAGCCGTACTGCGCCGAGGCTCCGTCGCGCAACACCTCCACCTGTCGCAGCGCGGTCGCGGGGATGGTCGAGATGTCCGGCCCCTGGGTACCGTCGGTCACGCCCCCGAACCAGACCAGAATCGCCGAGCGGTGCCTGCGCTTGCCGTTCACCAGAACCAGGGTGTGGTCATGGGCCAGGTTGCGCAGGCTGGCCGGCCGCACCAGCGACGCGGCGCCGCTGATTGGATGGGTCGCGACATTGAACGAGGGCACCAGGTTCCGCAACTGGTAGTCCAGCGTACTGGCGCCCTGGCTGATGACATCCTCGACCGGGATGGCGTCGATCGGGACGGAGGACTCGGTCACCGACCGCGGACGCGCGCGGCTGCCGACCACCACCAACTCTTCGTCGAACTCCGCGACCAACTCCCCCTCGGGTGGCGCTGTCGCTTCGGCCTCCTGGGCCTGAATCGCAACCGGGACCGCGGACACACCGAGCAGGACGGCGAGCAGAAGGAGACGCGGCACGGCCGGATGATGGCACACGCGGGCTAGGATTCACCCCATGGATTCACCCATGGTTCCGCGCAAGGCGCCCCGTCCCCTGGACGGCGACCTGTACACAGACGCCACGGTCTTCGAGCAGGAGATGGAGCGCATCTTCTCGCGCATGTGGGTGTGCGGCGGACGGCTCGAGGAACTGGACGAACCTGGGCGGTTCGTGACCCGCGAGATCGGCGGCGAGTCCGTGATCGCGGTGCGCACCGCGGCAGGAGACGGTCTTGCCGCCTTCTTCAACGTCTGCCGCCACCGGGGATCGCGAGTCGTCGACGAATGCGCGGGCCGGGCCAGGGTCTTCCAGTGCCCCTACCACGCCTGGACCTACGGCCTCGACGGCCGGCTGGTCGGCGCGCCGCACATGGGGAACGACTTCGACGCCGGGCGCGCCGGCCTGGTGCCGGTTCGGATCGACGCGATGGACGGCTTCTTCTTCCTCTCCCTGGCGGCCGACGGGCCGCCGCTCGCCGAGGTCGCCGCCGACCTGCCGGACATGTCCCGGTTCACCCTCGACCGGCTGGTCCGGGGCGACCGTCACGAGTACGAGGCGCAGGCGAACTGGAAGATCCTGTGCGAGAACTACAACGAGTGCTACCACTGCGCCGTCGTCCACCCGGAACTGAACCGGGTGTCGGACTACCGGAACGGCGGCAACCTGGAAGTCGGCCGCTACTACGTCGGCGGCCCGATGACGCTGAACGACGGTTGCAACACGATGTCGGCGACCGGCAGAAGCAACCGCCCCGACCTGCCGGCGATCGAGGTCACCGACCGGACCTCGGTGCAGTACTACCACGTGTACCCGAACCTGCTGATCAGCCTGCACCGGGACTATGTCGTGACCCACACGCTGTGGCCGATCGAGGCTGGACGAACGCGTGTGGTGTGTGAATGGCTGTTCGACCCGGAGGTGGCCGCCGCACCGGACTTCGATCCCAGCGACGCGGTCGATTTCTGGCATCTCGTCAACCGCCAGGACTGGGAGGTATGCGCCCTTACGCAGTTGGGCGTCGCGTCCCGCGGCTACCGCCCCACCACCTACGAAGGCAGCGAGGCCTGCCTCCAGATCTTCGACGGCTGGTATCTCGATCAAATGGGCCTGTGATCGCGGCGTTCGAGCAGCCGCGAACGCCGCTGCCTGCCCGGCACGACTGAAGTCCGATCATGTGGCTCCGTGAACACGCGCTGATCCTCGTCCTGTTCGCCCTCTACACGGGCGTTCTGGTGCACCACGCCCTGATCGGCCAGCGTCGGACACGCGATCTCGCCGACTTCCTGGTCGGTGGCCGATCGCTCGGCGGCATCATCCTGGGCGTCTCCTTCTTCGCCACCTACGCCAGCACGAACAGCTTCATCGGCTTCGCCGGCAGGGCCTACGCCTCCGGCATCGCCTGGTTGCTGATCATCCCGACCGCGGTCGTCCTCTCCTTCGTCGCGTGGGCGTGGCTGGCGCCGCGCCTGCGCGGTGTCACCGAGACTCTCGGCTCGGTGACCATCCCGGACTACATCGGCTTTCGCTTCAACAGCCGGCCCGCCCGCTTCGTAGCCGCCCTGATCGTCATCTTCTCCAGCTTCCTGTACATGACCGCGGTATTCAAGGGCATCGGCTCGTTGCTGGTCGAGCTCCTGGACCTGAGCTACGGCCTGTCGCTCTTCGTCGTCGTCCTGATCGTCTGTCTCTACACGATGATCGGCGGCTTCCACTCCGTGGCGCGGACCGACTTCGTCCAGGGCATGCTGATGACGATGGCGGCGGTGCTCATGTTCTTCCTGATCACCCGCGCCGCCGGGGGCATCGGCCGGCTCGCCGACCTGGCTCAGATCGGCGACGGCTCTCTCGTCCGCTGGGATACGGCCCAGCCGCTGGGGATGCTGATCGGGGTCGTCTTCGCTTCCACCGTCAAGCTGATCGTCGAACCACGCCAGCTCTCGCGCTTCTACGCCCTGGAGACCGAGACCGCCGCGAGAAGCGGCCTGGTCGTGTCGACCCTGAGTTTTCTCATCGTGTTCAGCCTGCTCGCGCCGCTCGGGCTCTACGCCCACTTCGTCGTCGGTCAGGGGATCGCCGACACCGACCAGGTCATCCCGATGATGCTCAGCGACCCTGCGATCTTCCCGCCGGTCGTGCAGGCACTGCTGTTCCTCGCCCTGGTCTCCGCCGCCATGTCCTCACTCGACAGCGTCCTCCTCGTGATGGCGTCGACCTTCCAGCGCGACCTGCTCGGCCTGCTGGTGCCCGCCGACGACCGTCACGCCGTCCGCAACACCCGCATCTGCGTCGTGCTGTTCGCCGCCATCACCGCGATTCTCGCCATCGACCCGCCGGGCGGCATCGTCGAACTGACCTCGTTCTCCGGCGCCCTCTACGCCGCCTGCTTCCTGCCCTCCCTCGCTCTGGGCCTGACCTGGCGCCGCGGCAATGGCGCGGCGGCGCTCTGGTCTTTCACCGCCGGCGGCGTGACGCTGGGGCTGTGGATGCTGCTCGACATCCAGGGCATGCACGCGGTGTTCCCGGCGATGGCGATCTCCTTTGCCGCCTACTGCGCCGCAGCCTGGCTGGCGCCGGAGGCGAAGGCGGCGAAGGGGTTGTTCGGATAAGACCGATGAGCCAGTCGAACCCGAATCCGCTCGGCCAGCCGGTCGGGCTCGCGCTCGACGGCTGGAACGCCCCGCCGCCTCCCTCCCGCAGTTCGCTGGTGGGACGCCACTGTCGCGTTGAGCCCCTCGATCCCGCGCGCCTCGCCGAAGACCTGTACGAAGCGACCGCCGCCGATGTCGAAGGCCGGATCTGGACCTACCTCAGCTACGGTCCGTTCGGCTCACGAGCCGACCTCCGGTCATGGACCGAAGCCGCGACGGAACGTGAAGACCGGCTCTTCTTCGCCATCGTGGACGAAGCGGACGGACGAGCGGCCGGCGTCGCGTCGTATCTGCGGATCAACCCCGCCGTTGGCTCGATCGAGGTCGGGAACATCTGCTATCCACCCCGTCTGCAGCGGACCACGGCCGCCACTGAGGCGATGGTCCTGATGATGCGGAACGCCTTCGAACTCGGCTACCGGCGCTACGAATGGAAGTGCGACCGCCTGAACGCAGCCTCCATCGCCGCCGCCGAGAGGCTCGGCTTCACATTCGAAGGCGTGTTCCGGCAAGCCACGATCTTCCGAGGACGGAACCGCGACACGGCGTGGTTCGCGATCATCGACCGAGACTGGGAAGAACTGCGTTCCTGCTACGAGCGCTGGCTCGCGCAGGGCAACTTCGACGCGGACGGCGTTCAGAGGAAGTCCCTGTCCACGCTGACCGCACCCGTCGTCCGCCGCCGCTTCGCGTCCTGGTAGGCGGCCCACCCGCGGCTACCAGCGCCGGTTCTTCTTCGCCTGCTGGACCGACTTGTAGAAAGCGCCCAGCTTTCGCTCCCCGGCACGGCGAGACGCTTCGTCGCGGCGCTGCTCGAGCCGGCGCTGCTCTTCGCGGAGGTCGTTGTAGTTGCGTAGCCGGGCCGGGTCCAGCGAGCTGTCCCGGATCGCCGCCTGGACCGCGCAGCCGGGCTCCCGTCCGTGGCCGCAGTCGCGGAAGCGGCAGCCGACGGCAAGTTCCTCGATGTCGTCGAACGTCTCCTCGAGGCTTCCCTCGTCGTCGGCCCAGAGCTGGAGTTCCCGGATACCCGGGTTGTCGATCAGGAGGCCGCCGCCCGGCAACTGAACCAGCCGCCGGTGCGTCGTCGTGTGGCGGCCGCGGTCGTCGCTCTCCCTGACCGGGGCGGTGTGCATCACCACCTCGCCGCAGAGGGCGTTGAGCAGGGTGGACTTGCCCGCGCCCGAGGAGCCGA
Organism: Holophagales bacterium; assembly: GCA_009836625.1. Taxonomy (GTDB): domain Bacteria; phylum Acidobacteriota; class Thermoanaerobaculia; order Multivoradales; family Multivoraceae; genus Multivorans. Next base: position 253,328 of record VXVC01000012.1, on the reverse strand, counting down.
CCATTGCCACGGTGCTGCCGGTTGCCAGATGCTCCGCGAGCGGTTCCAGGTTCTCGCCCGCGAGCGCATTGACCGCAACGACCGTCGTTCCCGGCGCCGCCTGCTCGGCCCGTGCGCGCCCGGCCTCCGGGTCGGTGCAGAGGTCCGCCTTGGTCAGGACGACGACGGGCTCGGCGCCGCTCTCCCTGACCATGGCGACGAAGCGCTCGAGGCGGCGGGGGTTGAAGTCGCCGTCAAGACCCATCACCAGGAACACGGCGTCGACATTCGCGGCCACCACCTGCTCCTGTGTCCGCGCGCCGGCCGCCTTGCGCGACAGCCGGCTCCGGCGATCGAGCACGTGGACGATCCTCGGATCGACCCCGGGAACGGAGAAAGACTCGACCACCACCCAGTCGCCGACCGCCGGTGCGCCGGTGGCCGAGGTCCGGACACGCTTCAGCACCCGGGCGTCGATCTCACCCTGGGCGGCGGCAACGTGGAACACGCCTCGCGATATCGAGACCACGCGCGCCGGGAACAGGTGCTCCGGCGCACCCGCCGACTCCAGAAACCGGCCGCAGGACTCGGCGAAGTCGGGCGCCCAACCCCAGGCTTCCAGTCCGGCTTGGTCCACGCCGGCCACTAGGTCAGCCGCCGTTTCGGATCGAACGTGTCCCGCAACCAGTCGCCCAACAGGTTCGAGGCCAGACACGAAGCCATGATCGCCAGGCCCGGCATGGTGATCAACCACCAGGCGACCTCGATGAAGTTGCGGCCATCGGCGAGCATCCCGCCCCACGACACCTGGGGCGGCTGGATGCCGAGACCCAGGAAGCTCAGCCCCGCCTCGAAGACGATCACGCTGCCGAACTGGAGCGTCGCCAGCACGAGCAGCGTGTTCAGGACGTTCGGGGTCAGATGCCGGATCAGGATCATCGGACTCGAGACACCCGCGACCTTGGCCACGGTGATGAAGTCCCGCTCGCGCAGGCTGAGCACCTCGCCGCGGACAATCCGCGCGTACCAGGTCCAGTAGGTCAGGACGATGATCGTGATCACCATCCCTTCGCCGGGAGGCAACACGGCGGCGAACAGCATCGCGAGCGGAATCGCCGGAATCGACATCTGGATGTCGATGAGCCGCGAGATCACGGCGTCGACGATCCCGCCGAAGTAGCCCGCCGAGATGCCCAGCGCGGCGCCGATGCCGCCGGAGAGTCCGATGGCGTAGACCGCCACCGTCACCGAAACGCGGGCACCGGCGATGATCCGGCTCAGGATGTCGCGCCCCAGCATGTCCGTTCCCAGCGGGTAGTCGAGGCTGCCGCCGGACCGCCAGAACGGCGGCGTCATCGACTCGGCAAGCACGATCTCGGAGGCCTCGTGAGGCGCGAACCATGGCCCCACGACGGCGCACAGCAGGACCAGGCCGAGAACCACGCAGGAGACAACGGGGAACCTCGCTTCGCGCCGCTCAGCCATGGCGGATCCTCGGATCGATCAGACCGTAGCTCAGGTCGACGAGGAGATTCACGACGACGAAGATGACCGCCGACAGCAGAACACCGGCCTGCACGACCGGAAAGTCCCGCGCGAAAACGGCGTCGACCACCGCCCGCCCGACCCCCGGCCAGGCGAACACAACCTCGATGACGAACGCACCGCCAAGCATGTTCGCGAAGTAGACGCCGATCATCGTCGCCAGGGGCACGGCGGCATTGCGCAGCGCGTAGCGCCAGATGACAGTGCGTTCCGGCAGCCCCATCACCCGGCCGGTGCGGATGTAGTCGCTGTCCAGAATGTCGAGCATCGACGAGCGCAGCGTGCGCGTCATCGCGGCCACCGGGTACCAGCCCAGAGCGATCGCCGGGAGAACGAGGTGAAGCGGTCCCTCGCGGCCGAAGGCTGGCAGCCACTGAAGTCTCACGGCCAGGAACAGGATGAGCAGGAGGCCTACCCAGAACCCCGGCATGGCCTGGCCCAGAAGCGCCAGCACCTTCGCCAGACGGTCGACCCACCGGCCCCGGTAGACGGCGGACATCACACCCAGCGGCACGGCGAGGAGCAACGCGAAGGCCAGCCCCGCCAGCGCCAGTTCCAGGGTCGCCGGCAGGCGCTCGAGCAGCAGCGCCATCGCCGGCGCCTGCCACTGGTACGACTTACCGAAGTCGCCGGTGAACGCGTCACGCAGGAAGACGAGGAACTGGACCGGCAGCGGCCGATCGAGCCCCAGCGCTTCGCGCATCGCCGCGAAGTCCTCTTCCGAAGCGTCCATCGGCAGCAGCAGAGCGACCGGGTCTCCGGCCAGACGTTGCGCCACGAAGACGATCAGGAGCGCGCCGAGAACCGCCACCGCGCCCTGCCAGAGCCGGCGGATCAGGTAGGCGCGCATGGCCTCGTCGGGTTCAAGGGACCGGCGAGTCCGCCAGGCCGATGTCCCGCATCATGCGCCAATTCGCCTGCGGCCAGGGCACGAAGCGCAGCGTGTCGCGCCAGGCCAGCGTGACGAGCGGCCGGTAGGTCGGCACGCCGCCGGCCACCCGCTCGTGCTTGAGCCGCGCGATCTCGCGGATCAGTGCCTCCTTCGCGTCCGGCTCGACCGTCACGCGCAGGGTCTCAACCATCCCGTCCAGTTCCGGGTCGTCGTGGTACGAGTACCAGCCCCAGCCGTCACCATACGAGTGCAGGTGGCCACCCCACGGGTCGGTCGGATCGCCGAGCGCGCCGTGGCCCCACATCCAGCTCGCGATGCCGTCCATCTCGGGTCGGGCGTCCCGGCGGCCGAGGTTGATCCAGGCGCCGTACTCGAGCTGCACGATCCGGCAGCGGATGCCCGCAGCGGTCAGATAGGCGAACATCGCCTCGCCCACTTCCTTGAGATACGGCTCGCGCGGCGTGGTCAGGTTGTAGCAGTTCACGTTGATGCCGCGGCCGTAGCCGGCCTGCCGCAGCAGCTCGCGGGAACGGTCCGGGTCGAAGGCGTACGGCTTCAGCGCGGGGTCGTGCCCCGGCGCCCCCGGCGTCACCTGGACTGTCCGGATGCCCTGCTCATGGAGGATGTACCGGATGATCGCGTCGAAGTCGATCGCGTGCGCCACTGCCTGTCGCACGCGGACATCTCCCAACGGACTTCTCGGGTCGAGAGCGTTCAGCGCCAGGAACAGGTTGTTACTCGTGGGCAGCGAGGCGACCTTCACGCCGGGCGTGCGCTCGAAGTCGGCGACCTGGGCCGGCGGCACTGCGTCGATCCAGTCGACCGCGCCCGTCTTGAAGGCGGCGACCCGGGTCGTGTCCTCGGGGATGATCTTGATCGTCAGCCGGCGGATGCCCGGCAGCGAGTCGGGGTCCCAGTAGTCATCGAAGCGTTCGACGACGATCTCCTCGCGCACGCTGCGCGACACGAACTTCCACGGCCCGGTGCCGATCGGATGCGCTTGCACGCCTTCGTTCCCGACCTCCTCGTAGTACCGGCGCGGGATCGCCCAGAGGTCGAGGTTGAGGGGCAGCAGCGCCGAGTCCGGCAACCCCTTGAAGACGATCTCCAGTTCGTAGTCGCCGAGCACCCGGACGTCGGCCACGTGCCGCCAACGCCCGGCCTGACGCGAAAGGCCCGGATCCCGCTGCCGGAGATAGCAGTACCGGAGATCGTGCGCCGTCAGTTCGTCGCCGTTGTGGAACCGGACGCCCCGCCGCAACTCGACGCCGATCAGCCACACTCCGTCGCGCTCGAACAGCCGCCAGGACTCGGCCAACCAATTCCGTTGCCTGAGGTCCGGCCCCGCCGTCAGCAACTGCTCGTAGAACAGCGCCATGAAGTACTGGTCGACGCCCGCAGAAGTCCGGGTGGGGTCGATCTGGGTCGGCTCCGCGGCGAACGCGACGACGACGTGGGCGTCGCCACCGTCGTCGACGGCTGCGAGCGGTAGCGACAGCAGGCAGGCACTGCACAGGCACGCCGCCGCCACAAGTCCACGCCGCATGGAGGGAACCTACCGTAAGGAGAGTCAGGTCCCGCGGGACAAGCCAGGCGTCACGGCGCCCGGTCGGGACGCGTCGCTAGCCGCCCTGCTCCGACCAGGGGTTCAACAGCGGCACGTTCATCAGCGAGAAGTCGCGGACGTTCCGCGTTACGACCGTCATGCCGTGGCGGCGCGCGACCGCCGCGATCTGCGCGTCGACGGCTGGAAGCGTCAGCCCCGCGCGATCTCCGGCGGCCAGTATCTCGCCCCAGATCGTCGCCGCCTCCACGTCGAAGGGGAGGATGCGCCCCCTGAAGTCCCGCAACAACTGACGTTCGATCCATGCCTCGTACGCGCGACGCCTTCCTTCGTCCCGCAGCCTGCGCGCGCCGCGGACAATCTCACCGAGTGTGATGGCCGAGAGATAGAGGTCCGTCGCCAAGCTCCCCGCCAACCAATCGTCGACCGGTCGCGCAGGCCTCGGCTTCACCGTCTCGCTGACGACGTTCGTGTCAAGCAGGAAGGTCACTCCAGGTCGACCGGTCGGCCAGGAGAGCGGTCGCGCTCGAACTCCAACTCCATGCCGGCCGGAAACGTCGAACGCAACGCGGCGAACAGATCCGCCGCAGTCCTGATCCGCGGCGCCGAGGCAAGGTCGGCAAGGCGCCGCCGAAGCACCGTTCCCCCCCTGCCTCCTTCCCGGAGAGTTCGCGCGACCGCCCGGATCAACTCCGCGTCCTCAGCCGGCACGGTCACTTCGACCCTCCTTGAGCCCTCGGCCAGCGCCTTTCTGCGATGGCGCCTCACCCGCTCTTTCGACGTCTTTCGCGTTGCTGGCTCAGCCACTGGTTCCTCCGGTAACGTTTCCGGGAACCTAGCGTGCGGCAGGTCAGAGTGTCAACTCGGACAACGTGCTAACTTTCTTGACGGCGCAGCTTCCAAATGCCCCTTGCGGGCAGCCCTCGTGTCTGCCCGAGGAAGGAGCGCCACTGCTTCGGTAGCGGAGTCGGGTCACCACGCTGGTGAACGGAGTACGCTCGCAGGCTCCGACCCCGACTTTCGCGACGAGGCGACACGCACTTCTACAGTCTGTTGACCGGAAACCGACCTCGCGGCACGGATTGCTGAGCCATGCTCACCGGCGCCTGTCTTTGCGGGGACGTCGCATTCAAGGTCGATGGCGACCTGATGGAGATCGCCCACTGCCACTGCTCCGTGTGCAGGAAGTTCCACGGTTCGGCCTACGCCACCTTCGGCGCGGTCGACCCGAAGTTCTTCCGCTGGACGCACGGCCAGGACAAGATCGTCCACTACCAGTCGTCAGAGCACGGGTTCCGCCACTTCTGCCCGCGCTGTGGCTCCGCCGCGCCGGCCAACCCGGAAGGCGGCCCCGTGGCGCTCGTCACGATGGGCAGCGTCGCCGAGGACCCAGGCATCCGGCCCACGCTGCACATCTTCGCCGGCTCGAAGGCGCCCTGGCACACGATCGTCGACGATCTGCCCCAGCACGACGAGTACCCGCCCGACTGGGGGGCTCCGCCCGGCATCGAGAAGCCGGTTCGGGAGCCTGCCACACGCGGCGCCACGCTCGGTAGCTGTCTCTGCGGCGTCGTGACCTACGAGTTCGACGGCCCACCGGATCGCATGGTGAATTGCCACTGCTCCCGGTGCCGCCGCCAGACGAGCGCCGCCTACGGCACGTTCGTCTTCGTCGCCGAGGACGCCTTCAGCTGGCTGACTGGGAGCGAATCGGTCGTCGACTACAAGATGCCGGAAGCGGACGTCAAGGGCACCGCGTTCTGCCGCCACTGCGGCAGCCTGGTGCCCCGGCTCCGGGATCCCGGCGGGATGCAGATTCCGGCCGGATCGCTTGACGGCGACCCGGAAGTCAAGCCGGCCGTGAACATCTTCGTCGGCTCCAGGGCGCCCTGGAGCGCTCTCGACGAGAGCATCCCCTGCTTCACCGAGTACCCGGAGTAGCGCCAATCCGCGTCAGGAGACGGCGGCCCAGTCCGCCAATCCCCTTCTGACATGGACGGAAAGCCGCGGCGGCAGCCCGTGCGAGCGCGCTGCGCGGCCTGGACAAAGCACCTTGCCGGCTTGCAGAATGCAACGGTTCAAGCGTCAAATGTCCTTGACTTCGGGTTCGTCGGCGGCGCCGCTCCGTATGAGCGCCTCCGTTGCGCCCTCGCGAAGTGCGCCCCCTGCTCCGCCATCCACTCGCCGTTCGCTGCGGAACCGCGTTCCTGTTCAGCCTCCTGGCCGCGACCAGTGCGCCGGCCCAACTGGTGGAGCGGGTCGTCGACGGCGACACGATCATCGTCGAAGGCGTGGGCCGGGTCCGCCTGATCGGCGTCGACACGCCTGAGACCGTCCACCCGAACCGGCCCGTCGAGTTCTTCGGCAAGGAGGCGAGCGCCTTCACGAAGCGGCTGCTCGAGGGGAAGCGAGTGCGGCTCGAGTACGACCAGGAACGGCAGGATCGCTACGGTCGCACTCTGGCCTACGTCTATCTTCCTGACGGGACGTTCGTGAACGCCGAGATCATCCGCCGCGGCTACGGCCACGCCTACACGCGGTTTCCGTTCCGGCACATGGAAGCGTTCCGGCAGTTCGAGCGAGAGGCCCGGGACAACCGGAGAGGCCTGTGGGGCGAAGTGGTCGGCGGATCGAACCCACGTTCGTCCGCCTCACCTGAAGCGCGGCGTTCCCCCAGGGAAAGCGGTACGGTCTACGTGACCCGCACCGGTCGCAAGTACCACAGGGAAGGCTGTCGCTTCCTGAGCAAGAGTAAGATCCCGATGAAGCGAAACGAGGCAGTGGAGCGGTACGAACCCTGCGGCGTCTGTAGACCAGACTGACGCTCGCAGCCGGCTTCGACTCGGCCCAGTCGACGCTGGGGCCGGAGGGCCTCGACCGGAGGGACCCACGTGCCGACGCGCTAGCATGTGTGCATGAACTGGCGTGACCACATCACTGTTGATCCGGAGGTCTGCCACGGACAGGCCTGTATCGCCGGTACCCGAGTACTCGTTACCGCGATACTCGACAACGCGGCGGCAGGCCTTACGCCGCAGGAAATCGTCCGGAGCTACCCCTCGATCACGACGGACTCAGTGCGAGCGGCCATGTGCTACGCCGCGGAACTCGCGAAGGAGAGGGTGGTGGCTCTCTCCGGTTAGCCTCCCGAATGCGCTTCAAGCTGGACGAGAACCTCCCCGTAGAACTCGCGGGCCTTCTCCGTCGGTCCGGACACGATGTGGCCACAGTCCTCGATCAGGGACTTGGCGGCGCCCGAGACTCTGAACTCGCGTCGCTCTGCAGCGAGGAAGGTCGCGTTCTCGTCACCTTCGACACCGACTTCGCCGACATCCGAACCCATCCTCCCGAGGCCTCCTCAGGAATCATCGTCCTGAGGTTGGGCGATCAGTCCCGCACGCGCGTTCTCGAGACCGGGATGCGACTTGTGGCCGCCTTGTCCGACTCGCTGACCGGAGGCGAGCTTTGGATCGTTGAGGAGTCGAGGATCCGGGTCCGGGCCTGACGGGCAACGAGGTGCAACGCACCCGCCGCCACTACTGCCCCACCGTCCGGGCCAGAGCGGGTGGTAGCCCCGAACTATCCATGAGCAACTTGTAGAACGGCTGTTCGACCACCTGTAACTGGTCCTTGTAGAGCTGCTTCTGGCTTGCCCCTGTGCGGTCGAAGACACGCACAAAGAAGCGACACTCGGGCTCGTTGTCGATACTCCAGTCGTGGACCGGTTTCGTCTGTCGAAGAAACTCCCCGGGGCTCAAGGGCTCCTGAAGCCGAACGCTGCCTACCGGTAGGGAGGCACGCGCCTCCCCGGTCGTACCCAGCCGGCGCCCGGATGCGTCGAGCACATACTCGGGCGACGTGGCGGCGAAGTCCACTACCAAGCTGCCCCGGGCGGTCAGAGCGACATCGAAGAGGTAGGCCGTCGTGATGCCGTCATCCTGGTACCAACAGCTTGGGTGATCCGTGCCGCCACCGAGAGAACGAAGTTGCATCTGGAGACTCTCGGCCTTCTCCCGCTCTCGGTCGCGTTCATCGAGCGCCTGTTCAAGTCGGCTCTGCGCGTCGACGGAGTTTCTTACCTGCTCGGGCGAGAGCCCCTGCTCGGCGGCGGCTCTGACCGCATCCAGTAGATCCCGTAGGTCTTCCGGTTCGACCAACCGACCTGCGTCGTCAACCACCTCGTTCCAAACGCGGTTCTCGATGGCGTTCCGAACCTCCGCGGGCGTCATTCCCTGCTCATCCGCAGCACGCATCGCGGCCGCCATGTCCTGGATCTCTCCCGCCGAAGGCGAAACGCCGGCCTCCTGAAGCGCCTCTTCGAGTTCGGCGTGAGCATCCGCTTGCTCCACGGCGCGCCGCGCCGCCAGCAACTCCTCCACCTCAGATGGCGACATTGTGCCAATCTCCGACTGCTGGATCCGGTCGAGGAGTTCCTGCGGGGATGGCCCCGGAGCCGTTCGCTCCAGTTCGCGGACCAGCACCCGCCAGTTTTCGGCCGCGTGATGCCGCTCGACGCGCTCCACTAGGTACGACCGCAGAACCGTGGGATCCTGCGGCAGCTCCTCCTCCTCGAAGATCTCCTGCACGTCCTCGTACCGCTCCAATTCCGACTCGGCCTGCTCGCGTCTGTCCGATTCGCGCGTCAGCATCGCCGCCAACACAAGCAGCAGCACGAAGATGATCAGGATCGCAATCTCGGCCATGGTGAAGCCGAGAACCAGACCACGCGGAAAGGCGCGGCCCGCTTCGGGGGGCCCTTCTTCGAACGCCATCCGGTTCAGGTGCGACGAAAGGACGCGAAGATGCCGCGCTTGGGTCTTGACGCCGACCGGGACGCGGCGGTCAGGGAAGCGCTCGCTCTTTCGAGCGCGCCGGTCGACTCACGTAGGCGTTCACCAACCACCGCAGCCTCGCGGGCCACAGCTTCCGACCGCGCTGATTGGCGCTCAAGCTGCTCGGGAACGGACTCCAGAATACTCGCCGCCCTGACCAACGAGTCCGCAGCGCCTTGGTAGTGACCCGCTAGGTCCTCATGCTGAGCGAACACCTTCGACAACTGTTCAAGGACTCGCCGGCTCTCCGCGACAACCCGTTCCTGCCCATCCTGCGTTCTGACCAAGCTCTTGGCCAAGGGCTGGTACCCCTCGATCAACCGACGCAAGCGAGTCTCCGCGGGATCCAGGACGCGCGTGGCGACCTCGCGCTCGAAGTCCGCGGTGCCAAAGCTCTCCAGCGCGAGATCGACGGCACTCCGCAGCGCTTTCGCCTGGACTACGATTTCCTGCTCCTTCGTTTCGATCGTTCGCGACATCGATGCGGCCGACCGATCCAAAGAGGACGCCGCATCGTTCAGACGAGCCCCGACTCGGTTCAAGGCATCCCGCTGCGCCTCGACCACGCCGTCGCTCATGGCTACCTGCTGAGAAGCGATGTTCCGCAGCGTTGTCATCGCCTCGTCCTTCATACCGACCGCCAGCTCTTCCTGTCTTTGGGCAATCCTCGCGATGACGTCTTCGGCGGCCTTGTCCAGTCTCAGGGCCAAGCCGCGCACATCCTCAAGTTTGGCGGCCTCGTCCGCCAACGCCTTGGTCTCCTCGGCCGTAACCCCCTTCGCTCGCCCGAGGGCCTCCCGCAGCTCACCCAAGTCCTCGCGGAACCGCTTGTAGTCCTCGATCGCGTAGTCCATCTCAGCCCGGAGTTCTCGGTGGGCGACTACCAGGCTCTGGCGCGTAGCCGCCTCCACGCTGGCCGGTTCGTCGGCGGACGACTGATTGACGTACACGCGACCGATCAGGCCGAAGACAGTGCTGCTCAACGCGACCCCGAAGCCTTGGACGATGTCCTCGGTGTAGCCGTCGCTGGTAAACCGGTATAGCGATACCGCTAGTGAGATGAGGGTGTAGAGGAAACCGACGTAGTAGAGATTGTCGCCCGCGTGCTCGAACCTTGGACCACTCAGTCCCCGGTCCCAGAGAAAGAAGAAGCCGTACGCGACGATCAGTAACAGCGAGAGGAGAACCGGGGGAAACCAGTGACTCGTCACGAGCTTCAGGAGCGCCAGCAGGAGCCCTCCTCCAGCCGCGAACCACAGAAAGGCCGCGCGGGGGTTCAAATCCCGTTCGCCGCCCCGGCGGCGGCCCGGCGCCATCAGTTCATCCCGTCAATGCTGACTACGGATCGGACCATGCCGCCCTGATCCTCAATCCAGCGTCCCCAGAACTCGGCCAGACCGCGTGTGCTGCGGAGCCGGCGGTGCGCCTCCCGCTGTACAAAGAGGATGTCCACGGTGGTTCCCCCTAGGTCTGTGCCGAGAGCGTCCGCGCCGTGACTCCTCGCGAAGGCGTCGTACTCGACGGGTTGGCGAAAGAAGGACAAGTACTCGCTGTGCTGCATCAAATCGGACACGAGGACCAACCGTTTCGGGATGTCCACGTACTCCTCGCGGCCAAGAAAGGAAACGGCGACGCTCTGGACACTCTCCATGAGCGGCGACGTCGGCGCTTCCTCACGGCCGAGAAGGTCCCGGAACAGAGCCTCGAGCGGTTGCCGGAACCGCTCCTCAAGCCGTTGCCGGATGCGTCGCGGATTCTGCGTCCACTCGCTCGCCTTCTCCGGGTCGCCGGGATGACAGACCATCAGCAGCGGGTCGTCGATCTCTTCGCCCACCGGCCTGGCCTCGAATCCGATGACCATCTCGTCCTCGCGGCTCGCCGCGACATACTCGTCCAGACGCGCCAGCACGTCGGCGCGGCTGATCGCTCCGATCCGATCCGTTGCGTCGATCATGATCGCGGTCAGCGAGCTAGGACCGGTCTCTGGACAGCCGGTGTCGGGGTCGCGTTCGGGCGGGCCGGGGGCAAACACGACGTAGCGGCCGAACAGGAACAAGACGGCAACCGCCACGACCAGGCCGCAGGCAACGGCGGCCTTCTGCCCAATCGAGAGTCGATCCGAGCCCCGCCGGCGACGGGACCGGCGGCGTCTACGACGGGGCATTCTCGCTGCCGGGGTTCTGGCCAGCGAGTCCGAGCCGCTGTTGCGCCGCCTCCCACTGGGCGTTCAGCGCGCGAACAGCCTCCAAGTGCTCCGCCTGCAGCCGCGCAAGCGAGGATTCGTCCACCAGACGCGGTTCCGACCCGCGCACCCGATGAGGAGAAGGGGGAACGAACTCCCAGGGCTCGGCGTGGGATGCGGGCACGGCGCGGTCACTGCGCACGGCGTGGTTGGCGACGCGGTACTCCTCGATCAGTGCGACGCCGAAGTTCCGTAACTGCTCCATGTGGTCATCGAACGCAGAGACCAAATCCCCCTCGCTCTTCAGCAGCCGACGCGTCTCGGCGGGTTGCATCCGTGCGCGATCCAGCGTCTCTTCCGCCTTGGCAAGCCATTTGAGCCGAACCTCCTTCAGCTCATCCGCAGCCTCGGCCCTGAGGTCCTCGTGCTGTTCCCTGGCTTCCGACATCCGGACATGAACACCCCGGTAGCCCGGGTACGAATCGCCCCAGAACTTCCACCCTTCGTAGAAGGCAAGCACCGAGAAGCCCAAACCCAGAACGAACAGAAGCCACGAGGCAGCCGTTTCCATCCCGAGAGGCTGTGCCAACAGGCGGGTCACCATTTCGGCGTCCGGATCATCCGCCAGTGCCTCGGAAGCCTCCCGATAGTGGGCGAGCCCGAGGTTCAGCAGGAGGGCCAACCCGACCCAGGCCGACAGGCACGCCCAGCCCGCGACCTTGAGACTGAGTCTCACGTGGCGAACGTAGCGGCTCAGCGGACCGAAGAGGCCGAAGGGCGCCAGGATGTTCACCGCGCTGAAACCGATCGCGACAGCCCAACCCCCGAAGAGCCCCGCCTCGCTGCCCTCGGCAAGGAAACCGGCGTTCAGGAAGCTCTCCACCAACAGAAGTACGAAGAGGCCGCCGCCGCCGACCCAACGCCTGATTGTCGAATGGTAGTCGGGTTCGCGACTGATGCCGTTCTCTTCCTTGAAGTCGAGAAAGTCCTCCCGTCTCTTTCGCCATTCCTGGAGGTCGTTCCGTAGATCGTCGGAGTGCCTCTGCTCGACATCCCCGAACTCGGCCAGCGCCTGTTGCGTAACACTCTCCAACGCACCAGGAAGCAGCGGGTGGTCAAGCTCAGCCAGACCTTTGTCGATCTCCGTCAGCCTCTCGTCTCGTAACTGGACCGCTTCATTCTTCTTCTGGGCGATGAACTGGCTGATCTTGGCCTGTCCCTGGTCCTCGACCGCGTCGAGCATGGGGCGGTCCCGCTCGCCAAGCTGGCGACCCAGGGCCTTGGGTTCAACCTCAGCCCGCAGGTCCTCCAGATGAAGATCAGGGAACACGTTCATCGCTGGACCTCACCGTCGGTCGGTCGCTCCCCAAGGTCCGCGATCCCCAGTTCTGAAGGTACGCTCATGTCCGGCAAACGCTGGAGCTTACACGGATAGCCGGTGACTTGTCAGGCGACTCTCACTCGGCAGGCAGAGCGAACGTGAACAGCGCCCGGCCGGCGGCGATCGTCACGTGCTGCTGCCCGCCCGCCTCGTAGCTGATCGGCGCCGCGAAGACGTTGCCGCCGAGCCGACGGTGCCAGAGCTCCTCGCCGCTCTCGGCGTCGAGGGCGTAGAAGATGCCCGCGACGCTGCCGCCGAACACCAGGCCGCCCTTCGTCGCGAGCAGGCCTGACGTGGACCGGGGCTGGACCTGGTACTCCCACTTCCTGTCGCCGGTCAGCGGATCGATCGCGCGCACCGCGCTCACGTACTGGTCGGCCGGCCCGGCCGGCTTGCCGTAGCCGCCGACGAAGAGCTCGCCCTCTTCGTACTCGGCCTCGGCCATGTAGTAGAGCATCTCGGCGTCGTAGGCCTGGATGTAGAACAGGCCGGTGTCGGGGCTGTAGGTGGGCGAGAACCAGTTCGCGGCGCCGCCGATCGTCGGTGCGACGAGGGTGCCCTCCTCGCTGGGGAACATGTTCGGCACGCGGATCGGCCGGCCCGTGTCCTGGTCGATTCCCTCGGCCCACGTCTGTCGCGCGAACTCGCGCGCGAACAGGAACTCCCCGGTCTCGCGGTCCAGCAGGTAGAAGAAGGCGTTCCGGTTGGCGAAGGCCATCAGCTTGCGTTGCTCGCCCTGGTACTGCGCGTCGAACAGGATCGGCACCTGACAGGCGTCCCAGTCGTGGACGTCGTGGGGCGTGAACTGGAAGGTCCAGACGATCTCGCCCGTGTCCGGCCGGATCGCCAGCACCGAGTCCGAGTGCAGGTTGTCGCCCTCGCGGACCTCGCCGTTCCAGTCCGGCCCCGGATTGCCCGTGCCCCAGTAGAGGAGATCGAGCTCGGGGTCGTAGGAGCCCGTCATCCAGGTCGGCGCGCCGCCCGTCTTCCAGGAGTCGCCCTCCCAGGTCTCGTTGCCGGGTTCGCCCGGCCCGGGAATCGTGTAGGTACGCCAGCGCAGGTCGCCGCTGTCCGCGTCGTAGGCGTCGAGGAAGCCCCGGATGCCGTACTCGCCGCCCCCGATCCCGGTGATGACCAGATCGCGGATGATCATCGGCGCCGCCGTGATCGACTGCCCCGTGCGGGGCTCGCCCACTTCCGTGTCCCAGATCACGGCGCCGGTCTTGGCGTCCAGGGAGACCAGGTGCGCATCGATCGTGCCCATGTAGAGCCGGTCGCCGCGAATGGCAACGCCCCGGTTCTGCTTGCCGCAGCAGAGAGCGAGCTGATCCGGCAGCTCGTGAGCGTAGGACCAGTACTGCTGGCCGGTGCGCGCATCGAGCGCGATGACGACGTTGTCCGGCGTCGTCGCGTACATCACCTCGTCGATCACCAGCGGCGTCGTTTCCAGGCGACCAAGCGTCGGCATTTGACGAACCCAGCGGAGCTGCAGATCCGCCGCGTTCGAGCGATCGATCTCGACGAGGCGGCTGAAGCGCTGGCTGCCGTACTGGCCGGAGTACATGAGCCAGTTGCCCGGCTCGTCGGCCGCGGCCTGCAGGCGTTCGTAGGACACGCCACGCTGAGCGGACACGCCCCCGGCCGCAAGCAGGAAGGACGCGGCGAGAGCCGCGGTCTTGGTTCCGATCGTCATCTTTACTCCGGCCGCAGCGAGTAGAGGTAGGCGACCAGGTCGTCGAGATCCCGGCCGCGGAAGAAGCTGGCGAGGGGCGGCATCAGCGACTCCTCGGGTTTGTCGATCGCTGCCAGATCCGTCTTCTGGAAGGAGCGGAGGTTCTCGAACTCGTCCAGGAACTGGATCGAGTAGCGATCCTCGTTGCGCAACACGCCCCGGACGATCCCCCCGTCCCTGGTCCTGACTTCGACCGTCCGGTAGTCGGCGTCCATCGCCGCGGAAGGATCGGTGATCGACGCGCCGATGTGGTCCGGCGCCCGCCGCCAGCCCAGGTCGGACAGATCGGGACCGAGCCGGCCGCCCGAGCCGTTCAGGCGGTGACAGTCGGAGCAGGAGCCGCGGGTCATGTACAGCATCCGTCCACGTCGCGGATCGCCCGGCACCTCTTCCTCGCCAACGGCCCGGCTGAGCGACCTTACGTAGGACACGACCTGCCAAATCGACCTGTCCGGCTGGTAGATGCCGCCCATCCCCGTGTTCGGGATGCCGGTCAGGATGTTGCGGAACAGCGCCGCATCGCTGCTGCCGTGACGGAACACGCCGCGCGTCAGGTCGGGGCCGTCGCCGCCCGTGCCGTCGGCGCCGTGGCAGAGCGAGCAACTCCGGCGAAACACGCGCGCACCGGCATCGACGTCCGCTTCGGTCGTGTGCGGATTCTCCTGGATACGCTCCTGGAGCGCCCTGGAAAGCACATTCTGGGCGGCCAGACCGTCGGCCCACAAGAGGCTCGACACAAGGAGAATCGCCGCTGGAAGGAACCATCGCCTGCGTGCCGATTCAACCCGAAACATGCCATCGAGCGTAGCACCGCGATCCGGCCGGAAGCCGAAACCCGAAGCCTTGAGCGCCGTATAGTCGGGTACTGTCGAAACCATCGCGGTCACGGGGTGCAACGCCCTGAGTTGTAAACGCATCCGGCGGCCGCCGTGTTTCCATCAACACGTTCACACCCGCTCTCAAGGACCTGGATATGAACCGGACTCCCCTGCTCCGCGGCGCGACAGTGGTCGCCGCCGTCGCCGTGCTCGCCATCCCCGCCGCGAGCCACGCCCTGAACCTGGAACAGCCCACCTTCGTCGACGACATCGCGCCGATCCTCCACGAGAACTGCGCTTCCTGCCATCAGCCGGAGGAGATCGCCCCGATGTCGCTGCGCACCTACCGCGAGGTACGCCCCTGGGCCCGCTCGATCGCCCGGGCGGTCGAGAACCGCGACATGCCGCCCTGGGACGCCGACCCGGGCTACGGCCCCTTCACGAACGACATCTCCCTGAGCGATGCGGAGATCGAGGCGATCACCCGCTGGGCCAGTAGCGGCGCTCCGCGCGGCGACGGAGACGAACCCGTCTACGAGCCTCCCCCAAGCGCCGGCGAGTGGGCCTTCGGCGAACCGGACTGGGTCTACGAGTTCGACCCGTTCGAGGTCGCGGCGGACGGGCCCGACGAGTTCGCCGTGTTTCCGGTCGAAACCGGCTTCGACGAGGACCGCTGGATCCGGGCGGTCGAGGTCCAGCCCGGCGACCGCGAAGTCGTCCACCACTTCATCCTCTGGCGCGCCGCCCCAGGCGGCGGGGTCCAGGACGCCTGGATCGACGCCTGGGCCGCCGGCGCGACACCGAACGAGTTCCCGCCGGGAACCGCCCGCCTGTTACCCAAGGGCCAGAACCTGCTCGGCGACTTCCACTACCACCCGAACGGCACCGCCTCGACCGACAAGACCCGCATCGGCATCTGGTTCGCCGAGCCCGAGGAGGTCGAGAAGGAACTGATCAACCTCTGGGTCATGAACTCCACGTTCAGGATCCCCGCCGGCGACCCGAACCACGAGGCACGCGCGAACCACGTGTTCACCGAGGACGTCGTTGTTCGCTCGCTGGCTCCCCACATGCACTACCGCGGTAAGGACATGACGTACACCGCGCACCTGCCCGACGGCGGCGAGAGGGACCTGCTCAGCGTCAGCCGCTACGACTTCAACTGGCAGACGGGCTACAACTTCGTCGAGCCGGTGGCCCTGCCGGCCGGTACCCGGATCGAAGTCACCGCGCACTGGGACAACTCCGCCGACAACCCTCACAACCCCGATCCGACGATCGACGTCACCTGGGGCACCGACTCGACCGACGAGATGCTGATCGGATTCGTCGACTTCGTGGCCGCCGAGGGCATCAGTCCCAAGCCGGCGAGCCCGGTGCTCGCCAAGCTGGCGGAACTCGCCCAGACCCATCCCGGTCAGGCGTGGCGCTTTGACGTACAACGCCAGCCTGGCAAGGGGCCCGAGCCGACCGCCATGCTCCTGCCCCGCGGCGGCGTCCCGGGCGGCTGGTTCGTCCAGTTCGGCACCCTCGTGCTGCCGGCGCCGATCGTCGACATCGTCTGGGACGGCAACGACGTGACCGCCACCGCGGAGACGCCCGGCAACACGATGCAGCTCAAGGGTTCCATCCAGGAGGACGGCACGCTGCGGATGGACATGGGACCGGGCGAGATGATCGGCACGCCGGCCGAGAACGAGACTCCGGCTACCCTGCCCACCGGGTAGTAGCGACCGGAAACAAGGTAGGAGGAGTCCCGGGCTACAATCCGGGCCCCATCTCGAACCGTTTCCGGAGAGCACCCGATGACCCGAGCCTCCCGCCTGAACCGCGTCGTAGCCGCCTCTGCGTCTCTGCTCCTGCTGGCGCCGGCCATCGCCGCCGGCGTGAACCTGGACCAGCCCACGTTCGTCGACGACGTCGCGCCGATCCTTCACGAGAACTGCGCCTCCTGCCATCAGCCCGGCGAAATCGCGCCGATGTCGCTGCGCACCTATCGCGAAGCGCGCCCGTGGGCGCGGTCTATCGCGCGCGCGGTCGAGAACCGCGACATGCCGCCTTGGGACGCCGATCCGGGCTACGGCCCGTGGGCGAACGACATCAGCCTGAGCGACAACGAGATCGAGGCGATCACGAACTGGGCCGCGAACGGCGCGCCCCGCGGCCAGGGCGACGAGCCCGTCTACGAAAAGCCGGAGAAGGCCAGCGAGTGGACCTTCGGCGAGCCGGACTGGGTGTACGAGTTCGATCCCCATGAGGTCGCCGCCGACGGACCGGACGAGTTCCTCGACGTGCCGATCAAGACCGGGTTCGAGCAGGATCGCTGGATTCGCGCAATCGAGGTCCAGGCCGGCGATCGCTCGGTACTCCACCACTTCATCCTGTGGCGGGGTGACGACGACGACCCCGGCCAGGAAGGCTGGGTCGGCGCCTGGGCCGCCGGCTTCGCGCCGCAGCACTTCCCGCCGGGCACCGGTCGCCTGCTGCCCAAGGGGCAGAACCTGCTCGGCGATTTTCACTACCACCCGAACGGCAAGGCGGCGACCGACCAGACCCGCGTCGCCCTCTGGTTCGCCGAGCCGGAGGAAGTCGAGAGGGAGCTGGTCAACCTCTGGATCCTGAACACCACGTTCCACATCCCCGCCGGTGAGGCGGACTACAGGGCGCAGGCGACCCACGTCTTCGACCAGGACGTCGTGGTCCGCTCGTTCACGCCCCACATGCACTACCGCGGCAAGTCGATGACCTACACCGCCTTCCTGCCCAACGGCGAGCAGCGGGAGTTACTGAGCGTCAGCCGCTACGACTTCAACTGGCAGACGTCCTACGACCTGGCCGAGCCGCTCCGCTTGCCGGCCGGCACCCGGATCGAAGTCTCGGCCTCGTTCGACAACTCGGCCGACAACCCGCACAACCCGGATCCGACGGTCGACGTCACCTGGGGCGCCGAGTCGACGGACGAGATGCTGATCGGCTTCATCGACTACGTCGCCGCCGACAGCGGCGCCGCCAGGGCAGCGACTCCGGCGGGTCCCGCCGGCCAGTGAACCCTGGTGGCGCGTCCACGCGTCACCAGCGTCACGGTCCGAGCGCCCGTCCGCGGGCGGTCGGACGTCACCGCTCGCCGGCCGCCGTCGTCGCGCTTCTCACTCTCGCGGCGACGGCGCTCGGCTGCGGTGCCAACGGGGAGTCTCCATCGGGCGAGGATTCCGGTGCTTCGCCGCCGCCGGCGGAGCCCGAGTTCACGGCGCCGATCGTCTTCCAGCGCTTCGCGAACACGGGCGCCACGCCCACCGTCCCCGGCTTCTACGGCGGCGCCGACATCTGGATCATGGAGGGCGACGGCAGCGGGGTGCGCCTGGTGCGCGAGGGCGTTCCCCAGCACCTGGACCACCCCTCCCTGACCTTCGACCTCAGAAGCGTCGTCTACGCCGAGTTCACCGACGCCGAAACTGGCGTCGAGGCCGGCGCCCGGATCTTCCGCGAGGATCTGGCGACCGGCGAGCGCGAGGTGCTGCGCGAGGTCGAAGGCTGCGCCGTTCACCACGCCAGCATCTCGCCGATCACCCGGCAGCTCGTCTACACCCGGAACTGTCCCGACGGCGACGGCTTCAACCAGGGCCTCATCCTCGAGCTGAGCGACCGCCGCCAGCTCGACGCCGCGAACACGACGGCGCTCCGGGTCGGCAACGGGGTCGGGTTACAGCGCGCTGTCCTCTTCCAGGCCGAGAGCGAGCCCGAGAACGGCGAGCGACGAATGGAGATCGCGATCATCCGCTTCGACGGCTACGGCCAGGGCACCTACACCGCGCTCACCGACCGGAATCATCGGCATCGCAGGCCCGCCGTCTCACCTGACGGCCAGACGATTGCCTGGCAGACGAACCAGACCGGACCGACGGACGACGTCTTCCTCGCCGACATCGACGGCTCGAACCAGCGCCGCCTCACCGTTTCCGACGCCAACGACGGCCACCCCTGGTTCTCCCGCGACGGCCGCTGGATCGTCTTCGAGTCGGACCGTTCCGGGAACTGGGAGATCTGGAAGATCGAGATCGAGACAGGCGAGGTCGTCCAACTGACGGACGATCCGGCCCACGTCAGCACGCGGCCGCGCTGGTAGCAGGTACCGAGCGTCACTGACCCTGATCAGGTACACGAGTGCCTCCAGCAGAGGGCGAACGTGGGCGTCTCGCATCTGCCCAACATGTTGCCAATGGCAGGAGGCATGGGCCATGCCTGGCCGAACGATCAGGGGCCGCCCGCGCCTTCGCCCGCGAGACGCAGTTCGTAGGGATTCGTCACCGAAACGCCACCAAGCGCCGCGAGCACTTCAAGCGGGTCGTCGGCATTGACCCGGTTCATGACTTCCTGGACGTCCTTCCGGCTGGTCGGCGGCATTCGCACTTCGAAGAACGGCCACAGGACTTCGCTCTTGTGTGGACTGTCGCGGTCCGGAAACTCCGCGATCAGAGGCCCTTGGTAGCTCGGTTCGTAGCGGAAGACGAACTTGCCGTCTTCGCACGACAAGTGGCCCACCAGCTCATGGCCGTACTTCCTGCTTCGCTGCACGACCTCCAAACGCGTCCCCATGAGTTCGCTGGGGGCGAGTCGCGGTCGGCGGATCCCCGAAGCCCGCAGTAGCTGCTCCCAGGCTCGCTGAACGGGCTTCTTCATGGCCGCTTCTCCTGGCGCAGGACGCCGATTCGGAACTCAAGGAGGTCAACGATGAACCTCAGTCGTCGTTGGGTAATGATGCGCCGAAACCGCCGCTGCAGCATACGTTCGATGGCCGGAATAGACACCGCGTCAAAGACAGTCCGCATCGCTGGGAAGAGTGCCGGATGGTCCTTCGCGAGGCCTGCCACGAGTCCGAAGTGATCCTGAGTCGCCGCTCCCCCGACTGAGAGAATCGGCCGCGAGCGTTGAGCATACCGTTCGACGAACTGCTGTCGCCCGAGACGGCCGGCCTGCCGCGCCAAGTCGGCATCGGAGTGATTGACGAAGAGACCCCGCGCCGTGTCGAAGATCGGCGCGAATCGCGGAGGAACCCGGCCCGACCTCCTGGGCTCGAGGACACCCCAGTTCATGCCGTGCCGGTCCGGCGCACCGACGAAGGCATCGAACGCGAGCATCTTGACAAAGTCCACCGCAAGGGTGCCAGAGTCCTCCCCGTAGAGCTCGTCCAGGATCGTCAACATGTGCTCGACCGTGTAGAACTGTCGCTCCCGCTTCCGGTCCGCAAGCTGAAAGGTGGCGGCTACTTCGTCCGGCGTCGCCCCGAAGTAGGCCGCGGCAAGCTCGATGCCGTGGCGCAGCCGCTCGTGCTCCACGTCCACGAAATCGCGGGAAAGGAACCGCACATCGTCCTTCGCCACCCGGACGAGCCGTGACCGAGCCATCCGCACCGGGAGCATCGACCCGATCTTCGAGATGATCTCCTCCGTGACGCACTCGCGGGCGTCCGCCTGAAACCGCCCCTTCTTCGCAATGTGGCCGGAGGAGACCACGGACAGCCTGTCGCGATCTCTTGAATCTCCGGTCAAGCGGGGAGCGCCATACGCCAGATAGTCCTTCGGTACCGTGCCAACCAAGGACACCTCGTCGACGGAAAGGAGTCTCCATCCGCCGGGCTCCAGGAGAGGTATGGCCCGGACGTTCACCTCCACCCTGCTCGGCGTGGTGGTGAAGCGGTCCCTGCGCCGCCATGCCACGGCTCCCCTCGTCCGCTCTTGCTGGCCCTACTCCACCCGCGACAGCAGCCACCACTTCATCGTCGTCGAGACGAGGTCGGCCGCGTCCTCCTGCACGAAGTGGTTCGCCCCCGGGACGGTGACCAGGGTCAGGTCGCTGTCCAGCCAGTCCCAGGTGTTGTTCAGGCCGTCCGAGTGCAGCGCCGTGTCGTCCAGGCCGTGGAACTGGAGCACCGGCATGCCCAGGCGGGGCGTCTCCTGGCCCTCCGCCTGGCCGATGCCGCCACCGCCCTCGCGCGGGTAGTTCCGCTTGTAGTAGGCGAGCATCGCATCGAAGTCGGAGCGTTCGAACGCCGCCTCGTAGTGCGCTCTCGCGTCCTCGTCCTGCACCCAGCCGGAGAGCGTCTGCGGCGTCATCGGCATACCGAAGAAGATGTCCGGGTCGCTGGGGCTGCCCTCCTGGAACTTGCGGGCGTAGCCGCTGTTCTGCCGCTGCTCCGGGTTGTTCGCGAGTTCCCGGCCCATGCCGTTCGGATGCGGCAGGTTCAGGATGATCAGCCGCTCCGTCATCTGCGGCACATGAAACGCGAACTGCCAGGCGACCGCGCCGCCCCAGTCATGCCCGACGATCGTCGCCTTATCGCGGCCGAGGTGGCGGATCACCGCCGCGACGTCGCCGACGAGGTAGCGCATGTCGTAGTTCTCGTCGCCCTCGGGCTGGTCACTCTTGTTGTAGCCGCGCTGGTCGATCGCGACGACCTGGAAGTCGCTCGAAAGAACCTCCATCTGGTGCCGCCATGAGTACCAGAAGTCCGGAAAGCCGTGGATCATCACGACCAGGGGACCCTCGCCGATCGAGGCGTAGTGGATCTTGATGCCGTTCGAGTCGGCGTAGCCGTGCTCCACGCGATCCATCAGATCACTGCCCATCGCCGCTCCCCCTACCGATGCCAGCAGGAAAGCGGAGGCGGCAACAGCCGCCAAACGCCGTCGGTTCGTCCGTTCGCCAGCTCGCCACATCTTCGTTCTCCTTCGTTGCTCGGTGCGGGAAAGGTGCCCGAGGGATTGTACGCGCGGAAGCTCAGCCTGTTTCTCCCGACAGCGCAAAGGCAATCAACTCCGAGGGCACTCCGCTGCCCCCCACGGCGAGGACCACGTACTGGCGGCCCCCGTGCACGTAGGTCATCGGCGACCCGCCGACGCCGGCTTCGATCTCCACCGACCAGACCGTCTCGCCGGTCGTCTTGTCCATGGCCGAAAACGTCGAAGGTTCGAAACGCCAGTCGCGGCTCGCCGCGATCTCGGCGAGCATCGCCGCCTGCTCCTCGTCCGCCACGGCCAGCTCCTCGAGCGCCGACGATTCGAGATCCATCGATTCGGTCTCCATCTCGGCATCCGGATGAACCGTGGCCTCCAGGCCCACGAACAGCAGCTCCGGCGTCAGCAGGACGTGGGCACGCGAGCCCGAGCCCATCGGCTCCAGATCCAGATCGCGGATCGCCGGATGTCCGGTCGGCCCCTGTCCCAACGGCCGCACCCACTCGATCTCACCGCGGTTCAGGTCGTATGCGGTCATGCGCGAGTACGGAGGCTTGACGATCGGCAGGCCGAACGGACCGGGCGGACTGATCTGGATGGAACCGATGTAGTCGAAGGACGACCGGTTCGGGTCCGGCTTCTTGATCGTCAGCACGACCGGCCGGTTGAAGGAAGGCACGTACAGCCAGCCGGTCTCCGGGTCGAAGGCGCCGCCCGGCCAGCTCGCGCCGCCGCCCCAGCCGGGCACCTGCCAGGTACCCCGCAACGAAGGAGGCGTGTAGAGCGGACCGTAGTCATATTGCTCGAGGATCTCCTTCGCCCGTTCCAGGATCTCCGGCGTGAGATCGAGCAACTGGCCCTCGTGCATGCCCTGCCGCTCGTACGCGGGCGGCTTGGTCGGAAACGGCTGGGTCGGCGCCGAACGTTCGCCGGGAACCGTGCTCCGCGGCACCGGCCGGTGCTCGATCGGCCACACCGGCTCGCCGCTGTCGGCATCGAAGACGTAGACGAAGCCCTGCTTGCTGAGCTGCGCCGCGATCCTGAGTTTCCGGCCGTCGACCTCGACCTCGCCCAGGATCGGAGGCGTCACCAGGTCGTAGTCCCAGAGGCCGTGCCGGATCGCCTGGAAGTGCCACTTGCGCTCACCGGTCTCGCAGTCGAGCGCCACCAGGCTCTCCGCGAACAGGTTGTCGCCCAGCCGGTGGCCGCCGTACCAGTCGTTGGTCGGCGTGCCGAACGGCAGGTAGACGAGGCCGAGTTCCTCGTCCGCGGTGATCAGCGTCCACACGTTCGCGTTGCCCGTGTACTGCCAGGAGTCGTTCTCCCAGGTGTCGTGCCCGAACTCGCCCGGCTGCGGAATCGAGTGGAAGGTCCAGCGCAGCTCGCCGGTCACCGGATCGAAGCCGCGGATGTCGCCGGGCGGCGCGTCGGGGTGGTTCGGGGCGTCCGATATCGAGGCGCCCACGATCACGGTGTCGCGGCAGACCATGGCCGGCGAGCTGACGGCGTAAGCGCGGCGCCGCCTGACCTCGCGGCGCAGACCCTCGATCAGGTCGACCGCTCCCCCGTCGCCGAAGCTGCCGACCGGTTCGCCGGTGAACGGGTCGACGGCCAGGAGCCGGGCATCGCCGGTACCGTAGAAGAGTCGCGCCGGCACCGCCTCAGGGCCGTCGCCGCCTGGTCTCCCCGGCCAGTAGCTCGCGCCCCGGTGAACGAAGCCGAGGTTCGTCGGACGGCCGGCATCGTAGGCCTCCGGATCGTAGACCCACTCCGTCTCGCCGGTCGCCGGATCGAGCGCGGCAATCTGGCTCAGGCCGGTCGTTGCGTAGAGGCGGTCGCCGATCTTGATCGGCGTGACCTGGTGGCCGCCGGGCTGCATCCGCCGGCTCCGCAGCCGCCGATCCTCCGCCACCCGATCGTTGTCGGGCGACGACCAGCGCCAGGCGACCTCGAGCTCGCTGACGTTGTCCGCGTCGATCTGGTCGAGCGGCGAGTAGCGCTGCCCGCCCTTGTCGCCGGTGGTCACCGGCCACTCGCTATCCTGGGCGACGACCGAAACAGGGGCAACGACAAGGAGAAGGTTCGTTGCCAGGACA
Source organism: Holophagales bacterium (assembly GCA_009836625.1). GTDB lineage: Bacteria > Acidobacteriota > Thermoanaerobaculia > Multivoradales > Multivoraceae > Multivorans. Next base: position 229,576 of record VXVC01000012.1, on the reverse strand, counting down.
CCCAGCCGCGTTCCCTGGTTCATTCGACCTCTCCCGCCCGGTCGTTCACGCGTTGAGGTCGAACTACTCACGCGTTGACGTCGATGACCACCCTGCCGCGCGTCTGGCCCGCCAGGATCGACGCTGCGAGTTCCTCGATCCGGCTCATCGGCTCGACCGAGGTCATCTCGGACAGCAGGTCGGCCGGAAGCTCCGCGGCCAGCCGGCGCCAGGCCTCGCGGCGCAGGTCCATGGGCGCCATGACGGAGTCGACGCCCGCCAGAACGACGCCGCGCAGAATGAAGGGGTACACGCTCGACGGCAGGTCCATGCCGCCGGCCAGTCCGCAGGCCGCCACGCAACCGCCGTAGCGGGTCTGGGCGATCAGGTTCGCCAGCGTCGCCGAGCCGACGACGTCGACCGCGCCTGCCCAACTCTCGCGGCCGATCGGCCGCGGCTTCGCGGACAGCGTGTCGCGGGCGATGAAGTCGGCGGCGCCCAGGCTGGTCAGGTAGCCATGTTCCGCTTCGCGCCCGGTGGAGGCAATCACCCGGTAGCCGGCGCGCGCCAGCAGCGCCACCGCCACGGAACCCACGCCTCCCGCCGCGCCCGTGACCACGACGTCGCCTCTCTCCGGCTTCACGCCGTGATCCTGCAGCGCCATCACGCACAGCATCGCCGTGTACCCGGCGGTGCCGATCGCCATCGCCTGCTGGTTCGTGAAAGCGTCCGGCACCGGGAGCAGCCAGTCGGATTTCAACCTCGCCTTCTGCGAGTAGCCGCCCCAGTGGCTCTCGCTCAGTCCGTAGCCGTTGACCAGCACGCGGTCGCCCGGAGAGAACGAGTCCGAAGCGGACTCCGCCACCGTCCCGGCCAGATCGACACCGCAGACCATCGGCACCGAACGGCAGATCGGCGCCGCGCCCGTGATCGCCAGGCCGTCCTTGTAGTTCAACGTGGAGTACTCGACATCGACCAGCACGTCGTGCTCGGGCAGGTCGCTCAGCGTCAGGTCACGCAGGCCGGCGCTGTGCTGATCGTCGACCTTGTCGACGACGACCGCTCGAAAGGTGTCGCTCATTTCGATGCTGCTCCCAGTGGGTTCCGTTTCGCGGCAGGTTCTATCATTCCGCTATGACCCACACTACGCCGATTCGCCTGTTCGCCTTCGCCTTTCTCCTCACGGCACTTGCCGCCGACCCCGCCGCCGCCAACGAACGGGCGCGAATGACGCCGGCCGACGCCGACCCGGCTACCACCTGGCCTCAGTGGCGCGGCCCGAGCGGCCAGGGCGAAGTTGTGGGCACTGGCTACGTCGACCGTTGGGGTCCGGAGGAGAACGTGCGCTGGAAGGTCGCCGTCCCCGGCAACGGCAACTCGTCGCCGATCGTCTGGGGCGATGCGCTGTTCCTGACCACCGCCGAAGCGGCCGGCGCCAGGCGCTCGGTGCTCGCCTTCGACCGGGCGACCGGCAAGAGGCTCTGGACCACCGCGGCGCCCGCCGCGAACCCCGAGCGCGCCTACCCGAAGAACGGCCACGCGTCCTCCACCCCGACCACCGACGGCGAACGCGTCTACGCCTACCTCGGCAACCACGGCCTGCTCGCGCTCGACATGGATGGCGAGATCGTCTGGCACAAGTCCTTCGGCGAGTTGAGCGCCTTCCACGGCACCGCCTCCTCGCCCCTGCTGCACGGCGATCGTCTGATCATCGTGCAGGAGCAGCAGCGCGCCGCGTCCTTCATCGCCGCCTTCGACCGCCGCACCGGAGAGGAACTCTGGCGCACCGAGAGGGACACCCAGGTCGGCTGGAGTTCGCCGGCAGCGATCTCCGTGACGACGGACGAGGGCGAAGAGCGCGACGAGATCATCGTCAACAGCCAGCACCACGTGATCGCCTACGCGCCCGAGGACGGCCGCGAGCTGTGGCGGGCCGGCGGCACGACCTTCGAGGTCATCCCGAGCCCCGTGGTCGGCCACGACCTGCTGTTCAGCACCTCCGGCCGCGCCGGCCCGACCCTGGCGATCCGTCCCGGCGGCAACGGCGACGTGACGGACAGCCGCATCGTCTGGTCCGCGGCCAAGGGGTCCCCCTTCGTCGTCGCCCCGATGCTGGTCGGCGAGTACCTCTACATGGTCAACGACATGGCCAGCGTGATCACCGTCTACGAAGCGAAGACCGGCGAGGTCCTCTGGCAGGAACGCCTGGGCGAACGGATGCGCGAGGGCTTCTCCGCCGCCCCGGTCGCCTTCGGCGGCAAGATCTTCTTCACCAACGACAACGGCGAGACCTTCGTGATCAAGGAAGGGCCGGACTTCGAGCTTCTCCACGTGAATCGCATCGGCGAACGGACGATCGCCTCGCCGGCCCTGGTCGGCGGCGTCTGGTACATCCGCACCGACGGCCACCTGTGGGCGATCGCTGGCGAGGCGGGCTAGCCTCCGCTGCCGATGCATCGGAGCCCGGAATCGCCGTCGGACTGCGCGCGTTGCCAACGACGATGCGCCTGATCCTGGCGGCCATCGTCGTCTCCTCTCTTGCCACCGGTTCTTTGCAGGGAGAGGTTCTTTCCCTTCCGGAGGGCCGCGTCGTCGGCGGCGTCGTTCGGGACGACGGAACCGCGATGATCGCCATCACCCATGGTTGGGGCCGGGAACACGAGGCAACCTCCGTGCTCTTCTGGGACAGCGCCGAGTCCACCCGGACGATCACGGCCCCATCGGAGAGAGCGAGAAGCGTCCGATTCGCCGACGACAGATTCGTCTTGACGAACTGCGTTTCCCTGCCTCGATTCGGCAGCCACTGCGCCTGGAGCTACCAGATCTTCGAACTGAACGAGAGCGGCGACGCTCAACTTGAGTGGGAGCTAGCCCCGGGAGGAGAGTCGACCATTTCCGACGATGGAACGGCCTGGATCGCAATGAGCGGTGACGAGAGGAGAAGGACCTTCACCCTTGGGCGCTCCTCATCCGCCGCGATCGAGCGAACCGCGACAGTCCTGTTCGACTATCCCGAGCCCCACATGCCCGAAATGGGCCTTCCGCCTGTCTTCTATCTTGACATCGATCGAGGAATCGTCCTCACGCCGTGGAGCGGCGGAGCGTACATCCTCACTTTCGGGGATGACGATGTCCAGGCCCTCCCGTGGCTGCACCATGAGCCCAAGGCGACCAGGTGGGACGAACGCGAACGTGAGGTCGCCTGGGCCGGCTTCAGCTTCGCTTACCAGAAGGACGAGAGCGTTCTGTGGGCGATGAAGTACGACCAGGATCCGGAAGACCCGGCCCTCTGGCCGGAGACCACCACCGGCAGAACTTGGCAGGCCTACGACTTTCGAGACATCGAGTCGCCGGCCGAGTTGCCCGACAGCCCGTTCTGGACGATCAACGTGAACGCGGTGACCACCTCCGCATGGCCTCATCCGCATCGGGGATTCGTCCAGGTTGTATTCGAACCTGCCGCCTATCGACTCGTGCATGACTGGCCGAGCACGGACTCCGATAAATCCGACAAATCCGTGGTGCGCCACCTCTCGGACTGTCAGCGGGGCAATCCAGCAGAAGCCACATTCGTGAGTTCCAACGGCCGCCATGCAATCATCATCGAAGGCGAGCTTCGCCGCGCCCGCCGTATCGATCTCCGCCCGGCACCGTCGACCGACGGCTCAATCCCGGACTGCCATCTCAACCGGGCCGACTCGGAGAATCCCGAGTGACGCAAACAAGGGCGCACACCCTACTGCTTCGGCGCAAGAGGTTCCTGTATGTCGCCTCGATTCTCCTCCTTGCCATATGTGCCACGCCCACGGCGGCAGAGGATCTCCTCGCACTGCCCGAAGGCGAGGTGATGGGAGTGGCGATCGACGACAACGGCAAGGCGTGGATCGCCATCCAGTCTCTGGAGGGTGGGGAGACTCGTTTGACGCTATGGCACGGTGACCAATCCCAGATCCTCACGTTGGACACGAAGAACGTGAAGTACGCACATCCTCTTTCGGACAGCCACCTCGTCATCTGGGACTGCCTGCCCCTGTTCGAGGGCGACAATCACTGCGACTTCAGCTATCGCCTGTACGGAGTTACCGGCAGCGGAGCGCTCCAGTTCCACGGCGAGTGGGACCCCGCTCGGTACCCGCATCCGAACATTGTCTTCTCCGCCGATGCCTCGATGTGGGGCGCCACGACTTACCAGTTCGACGACTCCACCCGCCTGGCAGTCGGCCGACACTTCACGTTCGGAACCACGGCCCCCACAAGAACCGAGCGCAAGGGAACGGTCGCCTTCTATCCGGCGAAGGCGGAGCGGTCGTCTACGGACTATGACGACAACAACTTCATCGTTCTCGACACCAGCGGTCCAATCGTGCTGGTGCCATACGGCGAACACCTTCATCTGCTCCGGTTCGGCAACAGTTCCGTCGACCGTCTGCAGCCGGAGCAACTGCGTTCCGCTCGCCCGTACACTGGCTCCCGAGGCATCTGGCCAGGCCACGACACCATCTGGCAGATGGAGGAACTTCTTCTATGGGTCCTGGACGGTGACGCCGGTGCGTGGCTGGCCTACGATCTGTCCAGACTCCGTACGGAGTGGGCCTTTCCGATTGAATCGTCCCTGCGCGGGGAAGGCGGAGGGCGACCCCACCCAAGACGCGGCTACACGCGGATCATCTCCGAGCCAGACCGCTACCGCCTTGAACACGTCTGGCAGAGTCCGTTCCCGGAACGGACTCCGGTGCGCCATACCTCAGACTGGCTGGAGGGCCCAGCACCCGAATACACGTGGCCGCCACCCCTGCACAGTGACGAGCCGGCGATCAGCGGGAACGGCCGCCATGCCCTCCTGATCGAGGAGCACCCGTCCGAGTCGGCCCGAGGCACACGCCGCACGTTCGCGAGACGCCTTGCACTGTCTCCTGCTCTATCCGAAGCGGCAAACGTCCGGAGCCAAGAGTAGGCCGGACGTCAACCCGGCTGGGTGCCCGGAAGCGGTCGGTGCCACTGCGGCAAGTCGGTTCAGGGAAGCAGCTTGATCAGCGCCACCGTCATTCCCACGATGCCGGCCGCCATGACCCAAAGGTGCCGGTAGAGGTCCCCGCGCAGGGTCTGGACTTCGGTGCGAACCGCCTGGATCTCGGACCGCAGGTCTGCCTTCGTCACCTGGAGGTCCGCCTTCGTGGCGAGGTCGCCCTCGACAGCCTGCTTCATCGTCCGCAGCACGACGTCCGCCTGAGCCTCGGTGAAGCCCGCCCCCCGAAACGCCCGCGCCGCCTGCAGAGTGTCGATCACGGAGTCATCGTACACAGGGGCGTAGGAAGCTCCAAACGTGTACATGTTCCTTTGACAGGCGCGGCGACGAGACGTCGCGCCCGATGGCTTCGCCGCTCATCAGGGCAGCTTTCGCCCACGGTGGACTCGCGCCACCTCGACCATGTATCCGCGGTTGGATAGCGACGCGGCGCGCTCGACCGACGCGGCGGCCTTCTCTTCCTGGCCCACGAGCTCGTAGTAGAGGCCCAGGTACAGGTCGGCGTAGAAGCGTGCGCCGGAACCCTCTACTCGCACCGCGGCCTCGACCTCCGCGACACTCCCCTCGCCCCGGAACAGCGCGTCGATCTCCTTCATCGGCCGGCGAGCATCCGGGCCGACCGGCAGCATCGATTCTTGTGCAGCCTCCAGACCCTCCTCGGCCGCGACGCAGAGCAAGTGCCAGACCGCGTTCTCGACATCGTTCGGATTGACCAGCCGGTGCCGCTCGAACTGGCCTCGGCAGTCCCCGAACCGCCCGGCGTAGTAGTACGAGATGCCCCGCTGCCACAGGTACGGGTCCTGTGAAGGCTCCAGAACCACCACCTGATCGAAGTCCTCGATGGACTCCTCGACCTGCCCCGCCTTGAACCGCGCCGATCCCCGGAAGAGATAGAGCTGCCAGTTCCGCGGCTCGACCTCGATCGCCCGGTCATAGCCAGCGATCGCGGCCTCGTAGTCGCCACGAGACTCGTGGAGGCTCGCCTGGCGGAGGAGCATCGCGGCGCTCGGCTCTGGTGGGTGCTGAGGCGGATGTGCGGAGACTCCGTTCGCGGCAGCGAGGAGGCACGTAGCAGCCAAACCACCTGCAAGTGGTCTCAGCATCGAGCTACTCATCGACAGGACTCTACCGACGCGTGACTCCGGGTACACTTCGCGCGCTTCGGCACAACGAAACACGAAGAGACGAAGGAAGGGATACGCATCATGGGTCTGCTCGACGGAAAGGTTGCACTCGTTACCGGCGCTGGCGGCGGTCTGGGCCGCACACACGCGCTCCTGCTGGCGCAGGAAGGCGCCGCGGTCGTGGTCAACGATCTGGGCGGAGCGCGGGACGGCACCGGCGCCGGCACCACGATGGCCGACCAGGTGGCCCAGGAGATCCGCGACGCCGGCGGCCAGGCGGTCGCCGACTACGGCTCGGTTTCGGACGGCGACGCCGCCCGGGCGATGGTCCAGCACGCCGTCGACGAGTTCGGCAAGCTCGACATCGCGATCAACAACGCCGGCATCCTGCGCGACAAGTCGTTCAAGAACATGACCGACGAGATGTGGGACATCGTCCTCGACGTGCATCTGCGCGGCACCTACCTCGTGACCAAGGCGGCCTACGACCAAATGATCGAGCAGGAGTCCGGCGGCCGCATCATCATGACGAGTTCGACCTCGGGCCTGCTCGGCAACTTCGGCCAGACGAACTACGGCGCCGCGAAGGCCGGGATGGCCGGCTTCATGCGCTGTCTCGCGCTCGAAGGCGCGAAGTACGGCGTGACGGTGAACCTCCTCGCCCCCGCGGCCTGGTCGCGCCTGACCGAGGACATCATGCCGGAGACGACCGCCGAACCGCTGGCGCCGGAGAAGGTGTCGCCGGCCGTCGTTTGGCTCTGCACCGACGACGCCGCCGACATCACGGGTCGCATCTTCGCGGTCGGCGGCAACAAGGTATCGCTCCTGGCCTGGCAGTCGCTCGAGATCGCCAGCCGGCCGAACGACCAGGATCCGTGGGACGTGGCGGCCATCGGCGAGAAGATCCGCGCCGCCTCGGCCGACTTCCCTGAGCCCGTTCGTTTCACGGACCTGATGTAGCCGACCGGAAGGGCCCGGCGGCTCGGTCAGCAGGGGTCGCCGTCCTCTCTCCGTGACCAACGCGGTTGCAACGTTGGACGCGGAAAAGCGTAGAATGATGACCAATGTGACCACTTTGGTCACGAATACGACGGCCACCGCCCACCTCGCACTCTGGAGCGGACGGTCGATCCCCTGAAGAGCAAGCGAGAACCGATCGATGAGCCAACTAACCGTGGACTCCACCGCGACCTGGAAGCAGCGCCTCGAGGGCCGCGTCCCGCCTCACCTCGACGAAGAGATCGACATCTTCGAGACCCAGATCGCGCAGAAGCGCCAGGGCAAGATCGACGACAAGGTCTTCGCCGAGACCCGCCTGCGACGCGGCGTCTACGGCCAGCGCTACGACAACGGCCAGCGCCACGACGGCACGGCGAGCCGAGCCCTCGAGTACCCCTGCGGCGACCTGACCAAGGGGCCGAACACGGTATGGGACGCCCCCGGGATGCTGCGGATCAAGATTCCGTTCGGCGCCATGAATGGGGAGCAGATGGAGGTCCTCGCGGACCTCGCCGAGGAGTACTCGGACGGCATCGCCCACGTCACGACCCGCCAGGACATCCAGCTCCACTTCATCCACATCGACGACACCCCGGACATCATGCGGCGTCTGGCCGCCGCCGGCATCACGACCCAGGAAGCGTGCGGCAACTCGGTGCGCAACGTGACGGCCTGCCCGATGGCCGGCGTCTGCCGCGACGAACCGTTCGACGTCTCGCCGTACGCCCACGCTCTGACCTGGTTCCTGCTCGGGCACAAGGACGCCCAGGACTTCGGCCGCAAGTTCAAAATCGCCTTCTCCGGCTGTGCACAGCACGCCTGCGGACTCGCCAACATGCACGACCTCGGGGCGGTAGCCCAGGTCCGCCCGACCGGCAACGGCACGAGCAGCGGTACCGAACGCGGCTTCAAGGTCTACGTAGGGGGCGGCCTCGGCGCGGTGCCGCACCAGGCCAAGGTCCTGCGAGAGTTCGTGCGAGAAGACGAACTCCTGCCCCTGGCGCAGGCCGTCTGCCGCGTCTTCGGGCGACTCGGCGAGAAACGGAACCGGGCACGGGCACGGGTCAAGTTCCTCGTGGCCAAGTTGGGCATCGAGGAGTTCACCCGCCTGGTCGACGAAGAACTGGCGATCCTGCCTCCCGACGATCGCTGGAGCGCGTACCTGGGAGACCTCTCGGTCACGGACGAGGCGCCGACTCGACCGGCGGCAACGCTGGAGGCCGGCGAGCGACCCGACGGCTTCGCCGAATGGCTGGGATCGAACGTCCAGCGGCAACGCCAGCCCGGCTACGTCGCGGTGGCGATCAACCTGCCTCTCGGCGACCTGACCTCGACCCAGTTGCGGGCGCTGGCCGACACGACCCGGCGGTACAACGGCGGCCACGTGCGGAACACCGTCGAACAGAACATCCTGCTCCGCAACATCAGCGAGGCGGACCTGCCAGCGCTCTACGCCGAACTGCGGGAACAGGGCATGGGCGAGCCCGGCGCCTCCTCCCTCGTCGACGTCACCGCCTGCCCCGGCACCGACACGTGCAAGCTGGGGATCTCAGCGTCACGCGGACTCGCCGGCGAACTCCGCAAGCGCATCGCCACCTCCATCAAGACCACCGGCGTGCTTGCCGACGAGGCGGTGAAGGACCTCCGGATCAAGGTCTCGGGCTGCTTCAACTCCTGCGGCCAGCACCACGTCGCTGACATCGGTTTCTACGGCGTCAGCCGCAAGAGCGACGGCCGCACCATCCCCCACTTCCAGGTCATCCTCGGCGGTCAATGGACCGAGAACGCGGGTTCCTACGGTCTCGCCGTGGTCGCGGTACCGGCCAAGCGCATTCCCGAGGCGGTCGAACGGATCGCCGGTCTGTACGTGACCGAGCGGGAGAAGGGTGAGAGCTTCCAAAGCTTCATCGCCCGGGTCGGCAAGGCCCGCATCCGGCAACTGCTCGACGACCTGACGAAGCTGCCCACGTACCTCGAGGATCGCACTCTCTACTCCGACTGGGGTGACCCGCGCGAGTACACGATCGGCGACCTCGGCGTCGGCGAGTGCGCCGGCGAGGTCGTGACCGCGGTCGAGTTCGGTCTCTCCGCCGCCGAGCGCGAGGTCTTCCAGGGCCTGCTCGAACTCGACCGGGGCGCCGCTGAAGCCGCCGCGGCGAAGGCCTACGCGGCGATGCTCCAGGCGGCGCGCGCGCTGATCACAACGGAGAACATCGACATCGGCACCGCGCCGAAGGAGATCGTCGGCGAGTTCCGCACCCGCTTCTACGACACGGAGCTCTTCTTCGACCCGTACGCCGGCGCCAAGTTCGCCAACTACCTGTTCCGTATCCACGGCGACGCTGAAACCGACTCGGGCGAGGAGGCACACCGCCGGATCGAGGAGGCGCAGTTGTTCATCGAGGCGGCCCACGCCTGCAACCAGCGGATCTCCGAGCTCCAGGCCGCGAGAGTGGCTTGATGGACATGGAGAGCGCCCTGGTCTCCGACCTCGACACCCTGGTCAAGTTCGACCTGAAAGTGCTGGCGGCCGACCCCGCGGAAGTGGAGGCAGAGGAGTTCATTCCGGTCTTCCACCGCTGGATCACCGAGCGCGTGCTGCCGGAGCTCCTGATCGACGTCGCCGACTACAGCCACGTCCACGAGGGACCGGGTGTGCTGCTCGTCGGCCACGACGCGATCTACGCCTACGACCTCAGCCGGGGCGAGCCGGGTCTGCTCTACAGCCGACGCCACGAATCCGGGGCGGAGCTCGAGGGAATCGGCAGCCTCGACGACCGGCTCAGGTCGCTGCTCGAGTGCGCCTTCCGCGTCTGCGACCTGATCGAAGCCGAGCCCAACCTGGGCGGCCGGGTCGCCTTCGACCGCCACCGGCTCGAGTTGAGGGTCAACGACCGGCTGTTTCCCTCCGACAAGGCGACGGCCGTGACGCTCGCCGGCGCCTTCCAACGGGCCCTGGCCGAAGCCGGCGTTCACGATGGCGACGCGCCGGTCCAGGTGAAGCGGATAGGGGAATCCCGAGAGCGGCTGACCCTCAGGACCGGCTAGGGAGTCGCCGGCGCACCCAGTGCGCGGTCGACGAGCGCCCGCAGTTCCGGCTTCAATTCCAGCGCCGCCGCGGCTTCGCGGCCGGCGCCCGACATCTTGGGCCAGGTTCTGGCGAGCACTTCCGCCGTCTTGTCCGGCCCCAAACGGCCGGCCAGCGCCTCCAGGTCGTGTTCCAGAAACACCAGGCAGGCCGCGTCTTCCAGGGTCTGCATCTCCGCGGCCGCACTCCGGCCCGCGCGCTTGAGCACGAGGTTCTGGACCCGTTCCATCTGCTCCCGGCGGTAGCCGGCATCGCGCAGCACCGCGCCCGCAAGCCTGGCATGTTCGAGCGCGGCCGCGCGCCGCCAGGCGAGATAGCCCTTGCGTCCCTCGGGATAGTCCGTCCGCGGCAGGCTGAAGCGGCGCAGGTGCTGGCAGTGGGCCGCGAGCACCAGGATCTCACCGGCCTCCGGATCGAGGCGCTCGACCCAGGCCGCCATCCGGCGCGAGTAGGCCAGTTCCCGAGGCACCTGTTCGCCATCCACCGTCGCCGTCGCCGGGTCCTCCCGGTGAAACAGATCGAACCCCGCCACCGCGTTCTGGAAACGCGGCATCAACTCGAAGCTCTTCACCTACTCGCCGGCCAGCTCGCGTTCGACGACCAGCTTGTGCTCGGCGTTTCGCTGCAGCTCCGCCAGCCAGTCGATAAAACCCTGCGGATCGACGAAGGGATGGGGATCCGAGGAGCCCCGTGACGCCAACCGCTCCGCACGCTCGAAAATCCGTCCCATCCCGGCGTGGTTCGTGATGTTGACCTCGATCGGATTCCCCTCCTCGCCGGCGAGTCTCCGGATCCGGGCCACGCTGTCCAGGTAGAGGTTCGTCCGGTGGACTCCCTCGAAGTTGAGGCCCACGCCGCCAAAGACGAACGCGCGGTGCTCCTCCCCGCCGTCCCGCACCGGGAACTCCATCGAAAGGACCCCCTCGGTGTGGCCGGGGGTTACGTAGAAGCGGACCTCCGTATCGCCCAACTGCAGGGTGTCGCCATCCGCGATCACCATGTCGTGCACCGGAACGTCGATCTCGTAGCGGGGGTCGTTCGGCGGCTGTTCAGCCAGCTCCCAGTCGGCTTCGGTCATGCCGACCCGTGCGCCGTAGGCCTCCTGGAACCTCGCCGCGCCGCCGACATGGTCGAAGTGGCCGTGGGTGACGAGGACGTACTTCAGATCCGAAGGATCAAACCCCACGGCGCGGATGCCGTCGATCGCGTTCTCGATGAAGTCGCCGTAGAGCGATCCGATCAGGATCAGGCCGTCCGTCGTCACCAGCAGATAGGACGACACCCACTCGATGCCGACGTAGTAGAGGTTGTCGAAGATCCGGAACGGCTCGACCCGCTGCGCCACGGGGTCGTTCCGGAGTCCCCAGCCGTCGTCTTCACCGTCCGCGGAGACCGCGACGTCGGCTTCCGGAGCCTCGTCCGGCGCCGGCGCCGTGCTCTCGCCGCCGCAGGCCGCGGCGCCCAGGGCGATCAGGAGCGCACTCAGGAGAGCCAGGAGGGAACGTCTCATACGCCGCTCCAAGTTACCACGCCGGTCCGACGGAACCGACCGCTACCAGTGCTCGCCGTAGGGCCTGAGTTCGACCTCGAAACTCCACGCAGACGGATCCTGGTGGGCCACGTACCAGACGTTCTCCGCGATCGCTTCCGGCTTGATGAAGAAGTCGTCGGGCTGGTCGGGCATCCGCCGCCGCGTCCACTCCAGGTCGATCACCGCGTCGATCACGAAGTACGCGACGTGAACGCCCTGAGGTCCCAGGCTTCGCGCCATCGACTCCGCCAGGATGCGCTGTCCCGCCTTGGTCGGCGCGAAGCCGGCGAAACGCGGTACGCCGCGGCGCGCGGCGGTGTTCCCTGTGACCATGATCGCCCCACGCCCGGCCTCGATCATCGCCGGGGCCAGCGCACGGGCAACGTAAAGAAGCCCCATCACGTTGACCTCGAAGTTCGCGTGCAACTGCTCGGGCTCGATCTCCAGGAAGTCGCCGAAGGCGCCGCCTACGGCGTTGTGTACGAGCACCGTCGGCGCGCCGAAATCGCCACGCACGTTGGCGACCGTCGCGCGCACGGCCTCGGAGTCCGAGACGTCGCAGACGTAGGCACGCGAACCCTCGATCTCGGACTCCAGGGCGCGCAGTCGGTCTTCGTTGCGAGCCAGCATGGCCACCCGGTAACCGCCGGAGGTGAACCGCCGGGCGAGCGCCGCCCCGGTGCCGGGGCCGACGCCGGAGATCAAGCACACAGGATCGCTCATCGGCCGCCGACGCTACTCCATTCCATCCGGCCGAGGAGCGCCCCGGACCCTGACAAACACACCTATAGCCATTCCTGTATGCTTCTGCGTACGACTTCCTGTGCCGTCTTCCCGGGAGGCCACGATGATGGAACGCCGTTCTTCGATGCCCCGTTTCCTGCCCGCGGCGACGACCGGTGCGCTAGCGGTCGTGATGTTGCTGACCGCGTCCCCGGCAGCCGCCGAGCGCGAGTTCTACGTCGGCTTCCACCTCGGCCGGACGGACGTCGAGGTCAACGCCGACGACGCTCTCGACCAGATCCTCGATGGTGACGGCAACTCGCGGGCCTACGAAATCGGCTTCAAGTTCAACGACAACTTCGCCGTGGAGGCCGCATACCACGACCTGTCGGAAGTCGACGGCGCGGTCCGGCCCTGCGCGGAGGGCGTGCCGTGCTCCGACATTCCGATCCGCGGCAAGATCAACGTCCTGTCGGTGGCCATCGTGCCCCAGTACGCGATTACCGGCCGCATCTCCGTCTTCGCGAAGGTCGGCATCGTGTCGTGGGGCGCCGATCTGGAGGACGCACTGGACGACTTCGACGTCACTCTCGACGACCTGGACGAGGAAGACCTGGTGTACGGCGTCGGAGCAGAGTTCCAGCTCCTGGGCCGTCTCAGTCTTGTCGGTCGCTTCGAGTCGATCGGCGGCGACATCGAGACCGTCTCGGTCGGAGCCCGCCTGGGCTTCTAGGGCGGTCGCGACGCTAGTGCTAGCGTCCGCGCATGACCGACATCACGCCCTACCAAATCGAGATCGACGAAGAGGAACTGACCGACCTTCGCCGCCGGCTGGCTGCCACCCGCTGGCCCGAACGCGAGACGGTCGACGACTGGACCCAGGGCATTCCCCTCGCCTACACGAAGGAGGTGTGCGAGTACTGGGCATCCTCCTACGACTGGCGTCGCCTGGAAAGCCGCCTGAACGATCTCGACCAGTTCAGGACCGAGATCGACGGACTGGGCATCCACTTCCTCCACCTGCGCTCGAAGCACCGGGGGGCCGCGCCACTGGTGATGACCCACGGCTGGCCGGGCTCGATCGTCGAGTTCCTGGACGTGCTCGAGCCGCTACTCGATCCGACCGCTCACGGCGGCTCCGAGGAGGACGCCTTTCACCTGGTCGTTCCCGCTCTGCCGGGGTTCGGGTTCTCGGACAAACCGACCCAGGCCGGCTGGAGCGTCGAGAAGATCGCCGACGCCTGGGCCGAACTCATGTCGCGGCTCGGCTACGAGTGGTACTTCGCCCAGGGCGGCGACTGGGGAGCGGCCGTGAGCACGGCGATCGCGATCCAGGACCACGAGCATTGCCACGGCATCCACCTGAACATGCCCACCTCGGGCGTGGACCGGAGCACGATGGACGACCTGACGGACATCGAGAAGGACGCACTCGCCGGGCTCCAGCACTACCAGGACTGGGATTCCGGCTACTCCAAGCAGCAGTCGACCCGGCCGCAGACCCTTGGTTACGGCCTGGTCGATTCACCGGCCGGGCAGGCCGCCTGGATCATCGAGAAGTTCTGGTCCTGGATGGACTGCGACGGCCACCCGGAGAACGTGCTGACGCGCGACCAGTTGCTCGACAACGTGATGATGTACTGGCTGCCGGCCTGCGGCGCGTCCTCCGGGCGGCTCTACTGGGAGAGTTTCGGCAGGGGTGGCGGCGATCCGGTCGAGATCCCGGTCGGCTGCAGCATCTTCCCCAAGGAGATCTTCCGCTCCTCCCGGCGCTGGGCTGAGCGCCGGTACCGGCAGCTCGTCTACTGGAACCGGCTCGAGAAGGGCGGGCACTTCGCCGCCTTCGAGGTGCCGGACGTCTTCGTCGACGAGCTGCGGAAGTGCTTTCGGGCGATGAGGGCCTAGCGCCGCGCGTTCAGGCTTCGTCGACGCCGGCGTGGAACCGCGGCGGCCGGCGGTGGGGCGCGGCCCGCTCGAAGGCCCAGGCGATGCGGATCAGCGTCGGCTCGCTCCAGGCGGCGCCGAAGAACGAGACGCCGACCGGCAGGCCGTGGACGTGGCCGGCCGGAACGGTCACGTTCGGGTAGCCGGCGACCGCCGGCGCGCCGGAACTTCCGACCGAGAAGCCGTCGCCGTGGACCAGATCGGTCACCCAGGCCGGACCGCCGCTCGGGCCGAGGATGGCGTCCAGACGATGCTGGGCGAGCACCGCGTCGAGGCCCTCCTCGCGTGACAGCCGGCTCGCCTCGTCTCGCGCCGTCCGGTAGGCAGCCTCCGAAAGCGGCCCCTTGGCCTCCGCCTCGATCAGGATCTCCTGGCCGAAGTACGGCATCTCCTCGGCCGCGTGCGCCTCATTGAACGCGATGACGTCCGCGAGCGTCCTCGCCGGAGCGTCGTCGCCCAGCCCGGCCAGGTACTCGTTCAGACCGGCCTTGAACTCGTACAGCATCGCTTCGTACTCGTGCCGCCCCACTTCCCGGCGATGGGCGATCTCCACCGGGTCGACGATCTCGGCACCCAGGCTCCGGAGCGTCTCGATCGCCTCCTCCATGACGGCGTCGACACGGCCGTCCCGGTCGAAGAACTGGCGGCCGATGCCGATCCGGAGGCTGCTCAGGTCGGCGGCGTCCGGTTCACCGCGGTCTGCCGAGCCAAGCTCGCTTAGGTGGCGTGTCAGATCGGTGGGAACCGGCGATCCGGCGGTGGCCTGATCCAGCGGGTCCTCACCCGTCATGCCGCCGAGCAATGCCGCGGCGTCAGCGACCGTGCGGGCCATCGGCCCGGCGGTGTCCTGGACCGCGGAGATCGGGATGACGCCGCTCCGGCTGACCAAACCGACGGTCGGCTTGATGCCGACCAGGCCATTCGCCGACGACGGACAGATGATCGAGCCGTCGGTCTCCGTGCCCACCGCCGCGGCGCAAAGGTTCGCGGACGTGGCGGCGCCCGAACCGGAACTCGAGCCGCAGGGGTTGCGGGAGAGGACGTACGGGTTGCGGCACTGCCCGCCGCGCGCGCTCCAGCCCGAACTGGACCGGTTAGAGCGGAAGTTGGCCCACTCGCTCAGGTTCGCCTTGCCGAGGAGCACCGCCCCGGCCTGACGAAGCCGGACCGCCACGAACGCATCCCGCGGCGGGATCGACCCCTCCAGCGCGAGGGAACCGGCCGTGGTCGTCGTGCGGTCGGCGGTGGAGATGTTGTCCTTGAGCAGGATCGGCACGCCGTGCAGGGGGCCGCGCACGATTCCGCCGGCCCGCTCGCGGTCGAGTTCTTCCGCGATCTCAAGGGCGTCCGGGTTCGTCTCGATGACGGCGCGCAGCGTCGGACCCTGGCGGTCCAGGGCCTCGATGCGGGCGAGGTAGAGGTCGGTGATCTCCCGGCTCGTCCGCTCCCCCTCGGCCATCTGGCGCCCCAGTTCGGCGATCGTCACCTCTTCGAGTGCGAAGCCGTCCACCTCCGTCGGCGCGGCTCCGGGCTGTGCGTCGCGATCGCGGTCGGAGGGAGCGCAAGCCGAGCCGGCCACCGCCGCGGCGCCTAGAGCGCCCGCCGCGGCCATCACCTGACGACGCGTGGTGCCTTCGCTCTCGCTCACCCTTCCACGCTAGCAGGCACGCGGCGACTCAGCCCCAGTCCCCACAACCAGGCCACCACCGCCCCAAGCGGCACGTACCACGGCCAGGCAAGAACCTCGCCGCCGGGCCCCTCCGCCCAGCGCCACAGAGCCATCACCAGCGTCGCGCCGACCAAGAGCAGAAGGCTCGCCCCGCGACGCCCCCGCCCATCCCGGCGCAACCAGGTCCAAAGCAGCACGATGACGCCGAGCAGGCAGACCCAACCCGCCGCCGGCTGATGCCAGACCGCGGCGAACACGGCGAGCGCCGAGAGCGGCCCGGACCAGAGGAAGCCCCGCCCGTCGCGGCCAAGTGGAGCGAGCGCCAGAGCCACCGCCGCAAGCAGCGCGCCTCCGGTGTATCCGGCCATCGCCAGCGCGAGGTCGAGCAGCGCGTCGTAGCGGGCCGCCACCGTGTCCATCGCGAGCGAGGTCAGTCCGAGCACGAAACCCCAGCCGAGCACGAGCAGCCGCGGCAGGCGCACGCCGTTGCCCGGGCGTGCGCGGGAACGCAGGAGAGCGGACGTCGTCTGCGCGAGCGCCGCGAGGATCGAGTCCAGGCTGGAAACCGCCGCCGCCAGCGCGCCGGCGACGACGAGCGCCTTCAGACCGACGGCCACCGCCTCGACCGCGAAGACGGCGAAGATCCGGTCGGGCTGCTCGGCCACGATCTCGGCCGCCACGCCTGTAAGCGGCGCCTGCTCGTAGTAGGCCCACAAGCCGATCCCGACGAAGGCGAACGAGAGGGAAACGAGCACTGACGCGCCGCTGGCCATCACCGCCAGTTGAGCGTCCCGCGCGCTGCGACAGCAGAAGAGGCGTTGCGCCATCAACTGGTCCGTGCCGAAGGCGGCGACGCCGCCGATCGTGGCGCCGATCAGCGCGGCCCAGAGCGTGTAGGGCGCGACAAGGGACGCCGACAGGTCGAACAAGGTGAACTTCCCCTCGCTCCACGCGGCGGCAAGCGCCGGCGCCATACCCGCCTCGAGTTCCCGCGCCACGACACCCAGGCTGACCGCGACGCCGGCCACGAACAGCAGGAAGAGGACGACGTCGGTCCAGACCACCGCGACGATACCGCCGAGCCAGGTCCAGACCACGGCGATGACGACCACCGCCGCCACCGCCGCCACGTGGGGCGGCACCCCTGTCGTCCGTTCCAGCCATCCCAGTTCCCGGTGAAGCAGGACACCCAGGACGACCGCGGAGAGGTAGACCCGGGCGGACTGGGCCAGGAGGCCTCCCAGCCAGAACATGCCGGTCGCCGTCCGTCGCACGGAGGCTCCCGCCGTGCCCAGCCGCCGCTCGATCAGGTCGTAGGGACTCATCACGTCGTAGCGGTAGTAGGCGGGGACGAAGAACCACGCCACCAGCAGCCGGGCGGCCAGGTAGCCGAACAACCCGATCTGCAGGTAGGTCAGGTCGCCTCCCGGCCGATGGACGATCGAGGGCAGGCTGATGTAGGTGACCGCGCTGATCTCGGTCGCGACCAGGGAGGCCGCCACCGCGTACCAGGGCAAGTTCCGGGCGCCGCCGAAGTAGTCGCGCTCCGTCTTCTGCCGTCGCGACAGCGAGCGCACCATCACAGTGATGGCGGCGAACAGCGCCAGCAGAATCAGCCAGTCGGCAAGGCCGAAGCTGCCGCCAAGGCCCATGCCGGCCTACGTGTGAATCACTCGCCCCGGTACACGAGACCCCGGGTGCTCGTGCTGACCCGGTAGAGCCCGGAGCGCGCCGTCATGTAGAGCGTGCTGCCGTCGCCGCCGAAGGCGGTGTTGGCCGGCAGCTCGGCCGGCGCGATCGTGCCCAGGTGACGGCCGTCGGGCGCGAAGACCATCACGCCGCCCGGCCCGGTCGCGAAGACGTTGCCGTCCACGTCGACGGCCAGACCGTCCGGCGCGCCGGGCGCCTCCATGCCGCTGGCGTCGAAGAACATCTCGCCTTCGCCCAGGGTGAGGTCGTCGTTCACCGCGTACTTCTTCCAGTACCGGTTGGGCGGCGCGTCGGAGTTCGCGACGTAGAGCGTCTTCTCGTCCGGCGACAGGCCGAGGCCGTTGGGACGGGTCTGACCGGTCTCGAGCAGGGTCACCGTCCCGTCCGGGTCCAGCCGGTAGATCCCGTTGTGCTCCTGCTCCTTGTTCTCCGACTGGTTCGGCAGACCGTAGGGCGGATCGGTGAAGAAGGCGGCGCCGGTCGAGTGGTAGACGATGTCGTTCGGGCTGTTCAGCCGCTTGCCGTCATAGCTGTCGGCCAGGGTCGCCCGCTCGCCGTCCAGGGGCATCGCGGACACCACGCGGTTGCCGTGCTCGCAGAGAACGAGCCGGCCGTCCGGGTGAAGCGCCAGTCCGTTCGATCCGCCGACGCCGCCGGTGCCGGCGTCGTCCGGCAGGACCGGATCGAGGAACACCACCGCGCCCTCGCTCTCGGACCAGCGGTAGACCTTGTTCTCCGGAATGTCGCTGAAGTAGAGACGGTCGGGGTCACCGGGAACCCACACCGGGCCCTCGGTGAACGTGAAACCGTCGGCCACCTTCTCGACGACGGCGCCGACCGGTACCAGGTCGTCCATTGCCGGGTCGCTGCGTATCACCGTGCCGGCGCTCTCCATCTCTTCCGTTGCCTCCTCCGCCATCGTTTCGGCTTCCCCGGTATCGCCGCCATAGCCGCAACCCACGGCCAGCAGCACTGTCGCCGTCGTCAGCGTTGTCTTCATGGTCTGCCTCCTCGTGTCCAACCGCCGATTCCAGACGGTGCGAGTCAGGATAGCAACCGGTATTCTCGTGACGTTGCCTTCTTCGCCCGCCATGGACGCCGTGCGAGGACCCACCAATGCGCCGGCGGTTCGGCTACCAGCGACTCTTCTGCTCTTCGCCGCCTCCCTAGCCTGTCAATCGACAAGACCCGCGGCAAACGTGTCTTCACCCGGATCGGCCGAGCCGGCTACGACCGCCGCCACACTCCAGGTCGCCGCGCCTGCGTCGGCCGGCTTCGACCCGGAGCGGCTCGAACAGGCGGCCGCCCTGCTGGAGGGTGCCGTGGCGGAGGGGGTCGCTCCGGGCGGCGTCCTGCTTGTGGCGCGCCGCGGCTCGGTGGCACTCGAACGGGCGGCCGGCCGCCTGACCTACGATGACGACGCCCCCGCAGTCACTCCATCGACGATCTACGACCTGGCCTCGCTGACCAAGGTCATCGCGACGACGACCCTGATGATGCGCCGGGTCGAGTCCGGCGCCCTCGACCTGGATGACACCGCCGCCTCCTGCCTGCCGGAGCTCGAAGGGTCGCCGGTGGGCGGGGCAACGCTGCGGGATCTCCTGGCCCATACGAGCGGCCTGCCCTGCTGCAGCGAGCTGTTCCGGGAGCTCGGGGAGGGTCTCGACCGCGACGAGGCCCGCGCCCGCTATCTGGAGCACATCGCCGCTACCGAACTGGAGGTCGGGCCCCGCGAACGGTCGATCTACTCGGACCTGGGAGTGCTGCTGCTTGGAGAGATCCTGGAGCGTGAATCCGGCCATGGCCTCGCCGAACTTGTCCAGGACGAGATCCTCGATCCGCTGGGGCTGGCCGACACCGGCTACCGGCCCTCGGATTCCCTGCGCGGACGGATCGCTCCGACCGAGTTCGATTCCTGGCGCGGCCGACTGCCGCATGGCGAAGTCCATGATGAGAACACCCATGCCCTGGGCGGCGTAGCACCCCACGCCGGCCTCTTCGGCACCGCGCGCGACGTCGCCGCGTTCGCCCAGACGATGCTGAACGGCGGCGCGTACGGCGGCCGTCGGATCGCCGGCCACGACACGGTCGCCCTCTTCACGCACCGGGCCGAACTCGTGCCCGGCAGCAGCCGCGCGTTGGGCTGGGACACGCCGTCCGACCCCAGCTCCGCCGGGCGCTACTTCTCGGCCCGCTCTTTCGGCCACACCGGCTTCACCGGCACCTCACTCTGGATCGACCCGGAACTCGAGCTGATCGTCGTCCTGCTGACCAATCGGGTTCATCCGACCCGCGAGAACATCGCGATCCGCAGGCTCCGACCGGCGATCCACGACGCCGTCGTCCTGGCCATCGACGACGCGGAGGTCGAGCTCCGGAACGCCGGCCAGCGCTAGCTCTGGAACTTCACACCCAGGGCGCGCAGATCACGTTCCGCCTGCTCCTGCCAGCCGCGGTTCGCGGCCGGGCTCGCCGGGCTCGGATGGAGCATCCGGCCGACCGGCACGTTCAGGTCCGCGAGCGCGCGCCGCGACCGGCCTTCCGCGAAAGCACCGACTCCGACCACGAGCCGGGGCTCCAGCGCTTCGACGGCCTGCCGCAGCGCCCGGTCGCAGGCCTGAAACAGGGGCGCCTTTTCGCGTGCCGGCAGCCGGTCCGGTGTCAGGTTGGCCCCGCTCTCCAGGAGAAACGCCAGCGGGCAGTAGTTCCAGATCAGGAACCGCCTGAAGAACGCCTCCGGGTCCTCGAAACGCTGCTTCGCCCAGCCCCAGACGCGCCGGCCACTAACCTCGCTCCGCCGGCAGTCGAAACCGAGGATCGGCCGTTTCGGGTGCTGAACAGCCGGCGGTTCCACCGAAGCGTCGATGCCGAGCCACTCCTGCACGTACGCCACCTCACCGAACGGAACGCCGGTCTGGGTCATGCCCCACGGGCCCGGGTTCATCCCGAGGAGAATCACCCTGCCCGGCCCGGCGCCGGCCAGGTTCAGGTACGCGTGGTGCGCCGCTTGGGCGTAGACCAGCGGGTTGTAGACGTGGGCGACCGGGGGGCCGAATCGGAGATCGTCGACCGCCGAGGCGAGTTCGTCCGCGATCCTGGTCAGCAAGCCAGTCGCCGTCCAGCCTCAGACGATCCGCGAGGAACGGCCCGTCCAGTAGCGGTCCCGCAGCAGGCGCTTGTAGAGCTTCCCGGTTGGAAGCCGTGGGAGCTGCTCCTCGAAGTCGATCGACTTCGGCGCCTTGTAGTGCGCCACGCGCTCTCTCGCGTAGGCGAGGAGCTCCTCGGCAACGTCCGGGCTCTCCTCGAAACCGGGCATCAACTGGACGACCGCCCTGACTTCTTCGCCCAGGTCCTCGTTCGGCGCGCCAATCACCGCCACGTCGGCCACCTTCGGGTGAAGGATGAGAGCGTCCTCGATCTCCTGCGGATAGATGTTGACACCGCCCGAGATGATCATGAACGCCTTGCGGTCGGTCAGGAAGACGTAACCGTCCTCGTCCAGGTAGCCGACATCGCCGAGAGTGCTCCAGCGGGGATGGCGCGGGTGCCGCGAGCCGAGGGTCTTCTCCCGGTCGCCGTGGTACTCGAACAGGTCGGCGTCCTCGGGCGGTTCGAAGAAGATCGTCCCCGGTTCGCCCGCCGGCAACTCCTCGCCTTCGTCGTCACAGATGTGGACCGTTGCGGTCAGGCACTGGCCGACCGTGCCCGGCTTCATGAGCCACTCCTCCGTTTCGACCGCGCACATGCCGTTGCCCTCGGAGCCGGCGTAGTACTCCAGGATGATCGGCCCCCACCACTCGATCATCCGCCGTTTGACGTCGACCGGACAGGGAGCCGCGGCGTGGATCGCCCGCTTGTGGCTCGACAGGTCGAAGCGGGTGCGCGCCTGCTCGGGGAGCTTGAGCATGCGGCTGAACATCGTCGGCACCCACTGGCTGACGGTGATGCCGTAGTCCTCGATCGCCTTGAGCGAGAGCTCCGGGTCGAACCGCTCCATAACGACCACCGTGCCACCGAGAGTCTGCGTCCCGGCCGTGAAGCCGAGCGGCGCCGCGTGGTACAGGGGCGCAGGCGACAGGTAGATCGAATCGGCGTCGATGCCGTAGATCGTCGTCAGCACCTCGAATCGCTGGTCCGGCATCTCCTCCACCGACAGACCGGTCAGCGGTCGCAGGATGCCCTTGGGCCGCCCGGTCGTGCCGGAGCTGTAGAGCATCGTGCTGCCGCGCGGCTGATCGGCGAGCGGCTCGGCTGGAAACGCGGCTGTCGCCTCGCCATAGTCATCCCAGCCCGGCGGAGTTCCCATTCCGTCGTCGTCGACGATCAGCCGGCTCGGACAGCTCGGGATCAGGTCCGTCAGTTCGGCACACGCTTCGGCCAGCTTCGCCGAACCGACGATGCTCTCCGCGCCGCAGTCCTTGACGATGTACGCCGCCTCCTCCGCGGTCAGGTAGCGATTCACCGTGGTCAGGTAGAGGCCCGACCGGATCGCCGCCCAGTAGACGTCGAAGTACCGCGGGTCGTTCTCCATGAAGATCGCCACGTGGTCGCCCGGCCGCAGGCCCCGCGCGTACCAGAGCTGAGCCAGACGGTTCGACCGACGGTCGAGTTCGAAGTAGGTGACCATCTCGCCGGTCCCGGCCATGATGACCGCCGCCTTGTCCGGAGTTTCGCGCGCGTACCTGCCGGGATACATCCTCCGCCTCCGCCTCGCTCTCGTCTCGCCCGCGATTCAGGAACCGACCGGCTCCATCTCCCAACTGGCCATCGTCTCGATGCGGCAAGGGAGGAAGCGCGTGGCGTCGATCTCGATCTCGGCGTCAACCATCGCGCTGTCCGGAGAGTCGAAGGTGCCGGTGATCACCGCCTCGATCAGGCCGTCCTGGTCGACCCGGACGTCGTTCGGCGTGCGGAACCGGAAGCCGGCTTCGCGGATCCGGACGTTCGCGTTGGAGTTCCCGAACCTTGTGAACGCGTTGACCAGCGTGGCGCATGCCTCGGGCTCGCCCACGGCAGCGTCCGCAAGTCCCGGCAGGTTGACGAGGAAGGCGGCGAGCCTCACATCGTCATCGTCGCGCTCCAGGATGAACCGGAACTCCTCTCCCTGCGGCCCGGTACCGGCCCACTCGCCGAGGGTGAAGACGACGAGCTCGACGCCCAGTAGATCCCCGCTGTTGTTGCAGCCGCCCAGCGAAAGCAGCAGGAGCGAAGCGGCCAGGACGACCGCCAGCCGGCGTGGACGGGCGGAGCGCGGGGTCGGCGGAGAAACTCGAGCGAACATCGGTGACTGCGCGAAGGTTGTCACCCTATCGCAGCGCCGGGCGTCCGACGCCCGCCGGAAAGCACCAGACCGACACCGAAGATCGTTAGCGTGCCAATGACGGTGATCATGTAGCTGTGCAGCGGAATGCGCAGCATGGCCAGGCCGCCCTCAAGCCGCGGCGACACCGTCATCCAGACGATGACGAGCACGCCCACCGCCACTCCAACCTGGGCCGCCGCCCGCCCGGTCCGCGGCGCCAACCGGTCGAGCGCGAAGAGTCCCAGCAGTCCGCCAGCGAAGATGCCCGACACTGTCCACCAGACGTCCAGCAGGCTTTCCGCGCCGATCATCAGTAGCGCCGCACCCGTGCCGAGAACGCCGATGACGACCGTGGACCTCCGCAGCACACTCAGATCCTCCGCCTCGCCGCCGTCCGGACCGCGCTCGGGCCGGATGTACGTCCGGTAGATGTCCGACAGGAACACCGTGGCTGAGCTGTTGAACGAGGTGTCGATGCTGCTCATCGCCGCCGCGAACAGCGCCGCGATCAGCAGGCCCGCGGCACCGGACGGCAGCCGAGTCGAGATGTAGTGCGGGAACGCTTGATCAGCAGCGAGACCGGCCGCCTCGGGCTGGCCCTGGAGAACGACGAACAGCCCGGTGCCAATGAAGAAGAAGACGGCCGAAACCGGCAGGTAGAGGCCGGCCGCCAGCCACACCGAGCGAGACGCGGCACGGTCGGTCACCGCCGCGTGATATCGCTGGACATAGCTCTGGTCGATGCCGAAGTTGGTGAAGTTGATGAACAGGCCGTAGACCAGGACGACCCAGAACGTCGAGGTCGTGAAGTCGAAGGAAAAGCTGCCGAGCGAGAACTTCTCCGCGGCCTGCGCCGTTTCGAGCAGTCCGCCGAACCCACCCTGCGCATCCGCGATCAGGAGTCCGACGACGATCAGGGCGCCGATGGTCAGCACGACACTCTGGATCACGTCGGTCCAGATGACCGCTTCGATGCCGCCGACCAGGGTGTAGACCGTGACGACGACGCCGGTGCTCAGAATGATCCAGGCCACCGGCCAGCCGGTCAGGGCGTTCATCGCCAGAGCGACGCCGAACAGGATCGACCCGACCCGCGCGAACTGGGTCAGCAGGTAACAGGCAACGGCGTAGGTCCGCGCCCAGCGGCCGAAACGCTCCTCCAGGTGGTGGTAGGCCGACACCGAGTCGCCGCGGCGATAGAACGGGATCCACCAGCGCGCGGCGAGGAAGGCCGCCACCGGCAGGGACAGCGAGAACACGAACGCGTTCCAGTTGCCGCCGTACGCCTGCCCCGGGACCCCGATGAACGTGTTGCTGGAAAGGAACGTGCCGAACATCGACATGCCGACCGCCCAGCCCGGCAGCGCTCCGCCGGCGACCATGAACCCGCGCGCCGTTCCGCTCCGCCTGGCCAGCGAGAGCCCGAGCACCACCACCGCCGCCAGGTAGGCGACGAAAACGACGAGATCGGCGCTCGCGGTCACTCGGGAGGCAGGACCGGCGCTTCCGCCGGCCACTCGACTCCGGACATCGGGTGCCGCAGCAGCAGAGCCGGGTCGAGGACCAGATGCCGGATGCGCGTGCGCCGGTGCGTGTACGTCACATGGACCTGGCCGTCGCTGCTCTGGATAACCGCCGGATAGGAGTACTCCCCGTCCTGGTCCTCCAGCATCAGGGCCGCGTCCCAGGTGTCGCCGTCGTCCGAGAGCGCCACGTTCAGGCGCGACCGGGAGCCGGCCCAGGCACCATCCACGCGCACCTTGTGGTTGTAGACGAGAAGGTGCCGGCCGTCGGCCAGCGTAAGGCCATCGACCCCGGCGTCGGGATTGAGCAGGCCGGTGGCGTAGATCGGCCCCCAGGTGCGGCCTTCGTCCGCTGAGCGGGACGCCGCTATTCGACTCTGCTTGGACCGAAACAGCGCCAGGAGTTCGCCGTCGCCGAGTTCCAGGATCGTCGGCTGGATGATCCAGAAGTGCTCACCGCCCGAAGTCCGGCCGGCCAGCCGCTCGCTACGAGCCCAGGTTCGGCCCAGATCGGGCGAACGCTCGAAGTGCGCCCGCCAGGCAGGAGGTTCCGGCGCATCCTCGATACTCGAGCCGGCGAGCAGACTGCCGTCGGGCAGGGTGATCGGCTTGTTCTTGATCGGACCCAGAATGCCCTCCGGAAGCCGCCGGGGTTCGCTCCAGGTACGGCCGTCGTCCTCCGATTCCATGACCATTCCCCACCACTCAGGCGGGCTCGGCCCCACCTTGAAGAAGAGGAGCAGCGGCGCACCGTCGCGGGGCGGCTGGTAGAGGACCGGGTTCCAGGTCGGATAGCGGCCGCCGTCCGGCTGAACTCCGTTGGCGACTTCGACCGGGGACGTCCAGCCGTCGACGCCGAGCCGGCTGAACCAGATGCCGACGTCCGCGTTGCGTTCGGCTGTCCCGCCGAACCATGCAGCGACCAGAGCGCCGGAAGCCGTCTCGGCGATCGTCGAGGCGTGACACTCGGGGTGGGCGCGTCGTGGAAGATGAACTCCGCCAGCACGACGCCGTCCTGGCCCGCAGCCGGTGCCGAAAGCAGCACGGTAAACGCCACAACTCCGACGCCGACCCACCGCCGACCCATCACGGCGAGCCCTCCGGCGCCGCGGCAAACACCAGTTCCTCCGCCTGCCTCACGATCTCGCTCGCCCGTTCCAGGAGCTCCGCGTCGGTCGCGCTGCTGATCGGATGCTCGATCACCGCGAACCTGTAGTCCGGGGCCCCGCAGGCGTGCGCCATCAACTCGGCGCCATCGACGAACGCCGACGTCATCACGCCGACCGCGGGCACACCTTCGCGCTCGAACGTGACGGCGTCGTGCAGACTGCACGACGAGCAGCTCCCTCAGTCCCCGACACCGGTGATGACCAGACGGCGCCGCGCCAGACGGCGCACGAGTTCAGGCTCGGCCGGAGCGCTGTAGTTCCCCTTCGTCGCGCGCTCCACCGCGGCCACCTTCCAGCGTTCCCGCAGCAGCGACTCGAGGTGGTCGAACAGCGGCGCGACGCCGGCCTTGCCATTCGAGAGCAAGGCAACATCGACGCCAGCCAACGCTTCCAACCGGGGCGCCGGCGAGAGTTGTGGCGGTGAGCCCTCCCAGGAGGGGTCCAGAACCTGCACGGTTGGGAGTGTAGCCGCGGACGGCTACAGACTAGGCTCTGCGCTGTCCTGCGCGCCGAACTGCTGGCGTGAGGGCACTCCCGGGACGGAACGAAGAGACATGAGAAGAGTTCGTTACTGCGTCGCCATGAGCCTGGACGGCTACATCGCCGGACCCGACGGTGAAGCGGACTGGATCGTCATCGATCCCGACTACGACTTCTCCGAGCTGTACGGCGAGTTCGACACCTACCTGATCGGCCGGAAGACCTTCGAGAGCACCGGCGGCCAGGACCAGCGTTCGATGCCCGGCGCGCGGACTTTCGTGTTCTCGCGCACCCTCCGGCAGGCCGACTACAAGAACATCACGATCGTCGGCGACGACTGGAAGGAGGTCGTCCAATCGCTCCGCGAGGAGACCGGCAAGAAGGACATCTGGCTGTTCGGCGGTGGGTCGCTGTTCCGCAGCCTTGCCGAGGCGGGTCTCGTCGACACAGTGGAGGTCGCGGTGATTCCGACGATTCTCGGTGGCGGGATTCCGCTCATTGCCGAGCCGGCACCGCGCATCAAGCTCGAACTCGTAGCACAGGGCGTCTACAAGGAGACGGGCACGGTCGACCTGGTCTACTCCGTGGAGCGCCCCTAACTCCTAGAAGCGATCCGCCTCCCAAAAGGCGAAACGCTGGGGCGGCAGGAAGCGAGCCAGGAGATCGCCGACGTTCGCCGTACCCAGCCGCCTGGCGAGTGCATCGTCGTCGAGGCTACGGACCATCCAGGTGGCGGGAGGCGTCGCGTCGGGCGGTACTTCGTTCCATGCCGGCCGGGTGTCGATCCGTGTGCCGGCGGCCGCCAGCAAGCCCTCCAGGGCCGCGTCGCGAATCAGGGGCATCCGGATCGACTCGACCCTCCGCCCAGCCATGGCCGCGGCCAGCAACTCGCTCAAGCCAGGGGCGCCGTCAGCCTCCCGGCCCCACTCCAGCGCCCGCAGCCGTCCGTTGAAGTCGGCGACACGCAGGTAGGCCGTCCTGCGAGAACTACCCTCCGCGATCCAGATGTCCTCCTCCGGCGTGCCGGCAAGCTGGAAGCTGCTACGCCAGTCCTCCGGGGAGCCGCGGTCGACGATGCCGTCCAGCGGCGCGCCGGCGGCGCCGCCCGCATAGACGCCCCAGAGACGCTTCAGCACGCCCGCGTCGGCCGCCGGGTCGTAGCGGCGGGCGCCGCCAGCCAGCGATCCGCCAACCCCCGGCCAGTGCAGTGTGCGCCAGCCGCGCGACCACGGCCGGTAGCCGTACTGCCCGTACCAACGCAGTCGCTCGGCGAGGAGGTACGAGAGCACCATCCCTCTCTCACGCATCGCGTCGATCACCCGCTCGAGCAGGGCGCCGGCCACGCCTTGACGCCTGTGGTCCGGCCTGGTGAACACGCTGCCGATGCCGCCCATGGGCAGCGCTTCGCCGCCGATCCGCACCCGTCGCGGGAAGATCTGCACGCACGAGACCAGTTCACCGCCCTGCTCGGCCACCCAGACGTTCCGCGGTTCGAAGGCAGGATCGAGCTCGATGTAGCGTCGGAAGAAGTTCCGCCCCCGCTGGCCGTCGGGGAAGGGCCAGCCGTCCAGCAGGTCGAGCAGAACCTCGATCTCGCCGTCGCGCAGTACGCGGAGTCGCGTGTCCGCCATGGCGACGACTCTGCCATGAGAAATGCCCCTCCTGCTTGACGGCGGAACGAGACTTAGCCAGACTTAGCCAGGCCGGATTCTGGAGGGGAGAAACGGATGAAGGTGAACATGCACGAAGCGAAATCACAACTCTCGCGCCTGGGCAGGCTGGCCTGGGAAGGCGAGGAGGTCGTCATCGCCAAGGCGGGGGAGCCGTACCTGCGGCTCGAGCCCTATCGCGAGAAGAAGCTGGAACCCCGCAAGCCGGGCGGTCTGGAAGGGAAGATCTGGATGGCGCCGGACTTCGACGAGCCGGACGAGGAACTGTTCGACGAACTCATGAACTCGAAGATCTTTCCGGACGAAACCTGACGGTGGAGCGTCTGCTGCTCGATACCCACGCATTCCTCTGGTGGATCTCGGACGAGTCGATGCTCCGGAGGGGCGCCCGCGCAGCGATAGCCGACCCTCGCAACGAGATCTTCGTCAGCGCCGTCACGGCATGGGAAGTCACGGTCAAGCGGCTGAGAGGGAAGATGGAGGCCCCGGACAACCTCGCCGCGATAGTCGACGAGAAGGGACTCTCCCATCTGCCGCTGACCTTCCATCACGCGGAGCTGGCCGCACGGCTGCCCCGGCATCACAAGGACCCCTTCGACCGGTTCCTGATCGCCCAGGCTCAGGCCGAGGGACTCACGGTCGTCACTCGCGATGCCCACTTCCCCCTGTACGGAGTACGGACCGTGCGCGCCTGAGGCCGGAACCGACGGACGCAAGCTAGTCTTCCCGGCGTGAACCTGCGTACAGCCTCACTGCTCGGGTTGCTGGTGGTCCCTCTCGCCCTGGCGGGCCAGACGGAGTTGCCAATCCGGGTCGAACCGTTCGTGCAGCAAGTGGCGGAGTACGAGCCGCCAACCGACGGCGACGACGCTTCGCTCACGGTGGCGCCGTCCCCCGCCACCACCCTCGACGCCCCCGGCGAAGTCCGCGAGGTCATCACGGATGCCGCGATCCGCGTAGCAGCCGCCACGTCCTCCGGCGTCTACCTGCGGGACGGCTCCGACACCGTCTGGCGCCGTCTGCTGCCGCGTCATGGCGACCGGAGCTGGGCGCCGGTCGATGTGCGGGCGGTGGAGTTCGACTACGACGGCAGCCTGTGGTTCGCCTCGCCTCAGGGCCTGGGCTCTCTCGACGAAATCAGCGGCGCGTGGCGGCTCTACGACCGTACCGACGGTCTGCCCTGGAACGACTTCACCAGCCTCGCCGCTGCGCCGGACGGCTCGATCTGGGCGGGCACGACCCGTGGCCTCGTCCATCTGATCCCCGGCGCCACCCCGGACGACCCGCCTCGCTGGCAGTACCGGCAGGGACGGCGCTGGCTGCCCCACGACCACATCCTGTCGGTCGAAGTCGAACGCGACGGCACCGTTCGGATCGAGACCATCGCCGGGCCCGGCAGGATCCACATGCGTCCGATGACCTTGCGGCAGAAGGCGGAGCGCTTCCACCAGGCGATCGAGCGCTTCCATCGCCGCACGCCCTACGGTTACGTGCTGGGTGTCGCCCTCGAGAACCCCGGCGACACGTCGGCGTTCCGCCAGTCCGACAGCGACAACGACGGCCTGTGGACCTCGATGTACGGCGCCGCCGAGTGCTTTCGCTGGGCCGTCACCGGGGAGCCGGAAGCACGCGAGAACGCGCGCCAGGCGTTCGAGGCGCTGCGCTTCCTGCAACTCGTGACCCAGGGCGGCACGCCTCCCGCCGAGCCCGGCTTCGTCGCCCGCACCATCCTGCCCGTAGACGGCCCGGACCCGAACGCCGGTCGCGTGGAGAGCGACCGCCGGTTCCGCCAGGAACGCGACGGCCTGTGGAAGGTCATCGATCCCCGCTGGCCCACCAGCGCCGACGGCAAGTGGTACTGGAAGAGCGACACGAGCTCCGACGAGCTGGACGGCCACTTCTTCTTCTACGGCCTGTACTACGACCTGGTCGCGGACACCGAGACGGAACGCGCCGAGGTCCGCGAGACGGTGCTCGCGATCGTCGACCACCTGATCGACCACGGTGGCGCTCTCATCGACCATGACGGGCAACGCACCCGCTGGGCGGTCTTCGGCCCGGAGCAACTGAACCATGACCAGGACTGGTGGGAGGAGCGGGGGCTCAACTCGCTCTCCTACCTGACCTACCTGCGAATCGCCGAACACATGAGCGACACGGGGTCCGAGGCCGGGGCCCGGCGCGCGCAACGCTACGCCGATGCCGCGCGGAGTCTCCTCGACGACCACGCCTACCTGGCGAACCTGCGCAACCCCAAGGTCCAGAGCGGCCCCGGCACCGGCAACCAGTCGGACGACGAGATGGCGTTCATGAACTACTACCACCTCCTGACGTACGAGCGGGATGAGGCGGTACGGAGCGTCGCCGCCCACTCGCTGCGCCAGTACTGGAAGGTCCTGCAACCGGAACGGAATCCGCTGTTCGACTTCATCCACGCCGCCGCCATCGACGGCAACGGCTACCGTGACGCCTTCGACGACGAGACCTACCGTCGCGACGACTTTCCTCTGGACGACGCCGTCGAGAGCCTGGTCCTCTATCCTCTCGACCGCTTCGACTGGGCCCTCTCGAACAGCCACCGGCTCGACATCGTGCTGCTGCGAGACCAGGAGGAGCGCCGTGGCGTTCGCGGTCGCCTGCTGGACGGCCGCGTATTGCCGATCGACGAGCGCTTCGTCAACCACTGGAATCACGACCCCTGGCGACTCGACCACGGCGGCCAGGGCCGCTACCTGGCCGACGGCGCCAGCTTCCTCTTGCCCTACTACCTCGGCCTCTACCACGAGCTGATCGAGGAAACATCGGGCGACGCGCCAGCGGAGCCGTCCCGTTGACGGATGGCGCGGTCGGCGCTCCGCGAGTGGCGCTCCAGCTCTACACCCTCCGGCGGCAGGCAGAGCAGAATCTCGAAGCCGCCCTCGATCAGGCGGCGGAGGCCGGCTACCGCGAGATCGAGTGGTTCGGCGGTCTCTGGGGGCGCACGGCCGAGGACCTCCGAGAGCTACTGTCGAAACGCGGCCTCGGGCTCCTCGCGGCCCACGTGCCGCTCTCCGAACTGGAGGCGGATCCGGCCGGTGTCATGGACACCTACCGCGCCCTCCACTGCCAGGTGCTCGTCTGCCCCTGGCTCGACGCCGAGCAGCGCGGAGACGGCTGCCGCGCGCACTACATGGAACTCGGCCGCCGCCTCGACCTGCTGAGCTACCGGTTCCGGGCCGGCGGCTTCCGTTTCGCGTACCACAACCACGAGTTCGAGGTGTTCCCGTTCGACGACGGCCAGCCGGAAAGGCTCGGCCCGGACGGCCTGCACGCGCTCGTCTCCTGCCGCTCCCAGGAAGGCTGGGGACTGGAGCTGGACATCTACTGGGCCGCCTTCGCCGGCTCGGACCCCGTGGCTCTGATCAGGGAACTCGGCGATCGGGTGCGACTCCTCCACCTGAAGGACGGCCTGCTCCCCGGACTGCCCGAGGAGCGGACGGCCGAACAGGCAACCTCCGAACGCTGGTTCCGGCCGCTCGGCGAGGGCGACGTCGACATCGCCGGCTGCGTCGAGGCCGCGCTCGGGGCAGGCGTGCGCCTGTTCGTCGTCGAGCAGGACGAAACGGCCGAGACCGACGGAGCACCAGAGCGCGACATCGAGGTGAGTCTCAGGCACCTTCAAACGGCGACGGCAATCGGCGCGGCGACGGCGGAAGGCGACGCACCATGACCTGGGGCCTCTCCGGGCTCGACACCACGATCGTCCTCGTCTACCTGGCGGGGATACTGGTCATCGGTACCACCTTCAGCCGCTACGTCAAGACCAGCGGCGACTTCCTGCTCGCCGGCCGCGCCCTGCCGTTCTGGGCGATCGGCATGTCGATCGTGGTCAGCGACATCGGCGCCACGGACTTCATCGCCGTCGCCGGCGGCACCTACCGCTACGGGCTCGCCCAGGCCAACTTCGACTGGCTCGGCTCGATGCCGGCGCTGTTGATCGCCGCTTTCCTGATCGTCCCCTTCTACTGGCGCAGCGGCGTCTACACCGTGCCGGAGTTCCTGGGCCGGCGCTACGGCAGCGGCGTGCGCAGCTTCCTCGCCCTGGCCTGGGGCGTCATCCTGGTGCTGAACCTCGGGATCATGATCCACGCCACCGCGCTCCTCATGCGCACCGTGCTCGGCTGGGATCCGCAGTTCTCCATCTGGATCACGACCGCCATCGTCGGCATCTACACGATCAGTGGCGGCCTGGCGGCGGTCGTGATGACCGACGTGCTGCAGCTCATCATCATGTTCGTCGGCGGTGCCGCCCTGGTCGCGCGCGCTCTCTACGAAGTCGGCGGGCTCGCGGCGCTCCGCGACGGCGTGCTCAACCAGGGCGCCCAGTACGCGGACCACTTCTCGCTCTACCTGCCGCACGACACGACGACTCCCTTCCCCTGGACCGGGATCGTCCTGGGACTCGGCATCGTCCTCTCCATCGCCTACTACACCGGCAACCAGACGATCGTGCAGAGGGCGCTCGGCGCGCGCAGCGAATGGGACGCCAAGGCGGGGGTGCTCCTCGCGGGTTTCCTCAAGCTGTTCATTCCGCTGCTCGTCGCCCTGCCGGGGCTGGCCGCGATCCTGATCGTCCCCGACCTCCAGAACGCTGACGAGGCGGTGCCGAGCCTGATCGCCCAGTTGCTGCCGCCGGGCCTGCGGGGCCTGATGTTCGCCGCCTTCCTGGCAGCGCTCATGTCGAGCGTCGACTCCAACCTCAACTCGGCGGCGACCCTCTGGAGCCGCGATCTGCTGGGACGACTCCGGCGGCGCCTGGGCCGCGCGGAGCTCGGCACCGCGGCGGAGCTCCGCTTCGGCCGCATCCTGTCCGCCGTGCTGCTTCTCGTCGCCGCCTTCATCGCACCCGAGATCGAGCAACGCTTCAGCAACATCTACAACGCGATCCAGACCGTCTTCTCCCTGATCCAGGGGCCGACGCTGGCCGTGCTCCTGCTCGGCATCCTGTGGCGCGGGGCAAACCGTTACGGCGGCGCTGCGGGTCTGGTCTCGGGCGTCGGACTCTGCCTGCTGCTGAACAGTCCTGCCATGGACGGGTTGTTCCCGTCCGAGGAACCGTTCCTGTTCGTCGCCTGGTGGTCTTTCGTGTTCACTCTCGCCGTGACCTGGATCGTCAGTCGGCTGACGCCGCCCGAATCGCCGGAACGCCTGCGCGGCCTGGTCTGGGGCGAGGTGCGGAATGACGAGGCGGTCCAGGCGGCGCTGCGAAACCGGGTCGCACGCCTCCAGGACGAGGGCGATCCGCGATGAGAGCGATCCTCGAGTTCGTCCTCGGTCCGATCAACGTCGCGATGGGCGCGCTGCCGCTGTGGAGCGCCCGCATCGCCGTGGCGCTGCTGCTCATCCTGCCGGCGGTCGCCGTGTGGCGACTCCGCCCCGACTGGGTGCTCCGCGGAGCGCCCGACCGCGCGAAGTGGCGGGACCTCCGAGTCTGGGCGGCGCTGTTCATCGTCCCCTACCTCGTGATCTACCTCCTGCTGGCCTGACCAGCCACCCCTGCGACGCCATGACCTCTGACCACACCAGCCGCGACCGCTCCACCGCCCGCATCCTCGGCGTGTTTCTGGCGGTGCTGTCGATTCCGGTTCTCATCGGGGGGTTCTCCGCTGCCGAGACGATCGATCTCGCGCTCAGCACCGCCGCCGGGGCGGCCCTGCTGCTGGCGGCCGCCGTCCTCATGTTCTACGGCAGCCGCGGTCGTTCAAAGCAGACGGGAAAACGCTGAGCGAGGCGCCACAACCCGCCCCGGCGATCACGCCGAAGATCGCCGGCGACGAAGCACGCCAGACGCTGGCAGGAGGCCGGCTGCGGCGACTCCGGCGCGGGCGGCCGGTCGCCTTCGAACTTCTCTACCTGCCTCACTGGCTCGTCGTCTACGAAACGCTCGAGGCCGCCGCGGATACATACACGCCCGAGAGCGGCTCCGACCCGGGCAAGCAGCTCGCCGTCCTCGTCTGCCGGCTCAGCGGGCAGGCCGCGCACATCCGACTCGACGGTCTCGAGGTCGTACCGGGACCGGCGACCCTTCCGCCTGCGCTCCAACCAGCCGAAGCGGAGGAGCGGGCCGCCGACTTCGCAGGTCGCGTGCTGCTGATGGCGGCTCGCGGCAAGCGCCGCCGTGAACGCGGCAGGTTGCTTCGCTCCGAACCGTGCGCCTACCCGTACTGGGTCGAGTACGTGGAACGCGGCCGCAACCTCGACTTCCAGGCCGTCGACGCCGTCTCCGGAAAGCCCGCGGGCGCGGCCGTGCGCGCCGCGGTCGCCCGGGGGATCACGGCCGACAGCTAGGCCTGATCGGCATCGGGTTCCGCCTGCACGCGGCCGGTCGCCGCCGCCACGAACGGTTCCGCCGCTTCGAGGGCTTCCTCCGCCATCTGTCGGGTGTAGGTCTCGGCCGGTATGCCCCTGTCCTGGCCGTTCGGGTAGCGGGCCTCGACGTAGTGAACGTCCAGGCCCTTGCCCAAACCACGCAGCGCGACCAGGTCCGGGGCTCGTTCCGCGTAGCGATCGATCATTTCCACCAGCGAGTGGGTGCGCACACGGCGCTCGCCCAGGCCGTAGGCGATCGACTTGACCGCCTTCTCCGCCGCCTGCTGTGCGAAGAAGCAGGCCTGGTTGTAGTGCCGTCCGTCAAAGGCGTAGCGGGCAAAGCCGAGGTCGTACTCGGCATGCCCAAGCCACCGCTCGGCTTCGGCCCGCGCCACTTCCGGCGGCGTCGGTAACGAGGCCGCCCCGGCGCCACGAAGTTCCTGGAGCTCCCGCTCGACGAGTTCGCCCCAGGGCGTTCCGAGGTGAACGGGCTTCGCCTCCAGGAGCGCATCCACCAGAAAGGGCCGTCCCGCCGACCTCATCGCCTCGAACTCCTCGGGCGTGTAGATCAGGAGATCCACCGCCCCGCCCGCCGCCTCGACCGCCTCGGAGTAGGCCAGCCGGCGCAGTGGCCTGGGCTCGTCGCTCGGCTGCACGACGATCAGGTCGATGTCGCTCTCGGCATCCGCGGTGCCCCGCGCTTGCGACCCGAAGAGCCAGGCGCCGTAGGCCCCCTGTTCTTCCAGAAGCGGACGCATTGCATCGAGAAGCACCTCCAGCCGACTCATGGCGGGATCCTAGTAGCTTGCGCGGTGGAACGCTGCGAACCCAGCGCCGACTCGACGCTCCGGATGACCACATCCTCGCCGGGAGGCTTCGCCACGCCTCATCATCTCACGGCGCTACACTTCGCCCTTCCCAAGCGAGGAGAACCGAATGGCCGAGGCATTCGACACGCCGACCTACATCCGCGGACCGCTGCGCACCCCCAGACAGATGCTCGCCGAGCAGGAGTACGGCGGTCACCTGTCCATTCACGACGACTCCACGGCCGAGAAGATGGGCTTCCAGGCCGGCGGCCCGATCGAAGGTCCGACTCACTTCAGCCAGTTCGTGCCCCTGCTCCACGACCTGTGGGGGCAGGAGTGGTTCGAAACCGGCTGCCTGAGCGCCCACTACAGGAACATGGTGGTCGAGGGCGAGCAGGTGCGCGCCTTCGTCGAACAGCCCGCCAATGGCCAGACCCAGGTCCGCGTCCGTGCCGAGAAGGAAGACGGCACGGAGGTGCTGATCGGAACCGCCTCGATCCGCGGCGACGTCGAGTCCTCCGAGCTCGCCACCCGGATGTCCCGTCTGCGGCCGCCCGGGCCCCTGGTCGTCCTGCGTGACCTCGAGGTGGGAATGAAGGGCAAGGGACTCGAGGAGGTCCGGATGGACTTCGACCAGAACATGGGCAAGCTCTATCCCTTCTCTCTGAATCAGAAGCTCGACAAGATCACCGAGCCCTCGCCGTGGTACACGGCGGACGAGGGCGCCTCATCGCCCTGGGGTCGCGCGATCATCCCGCTGGAGATGGTCAGCGTCCTCGCGGGTTACTCCAACCGTCAGGCCGGCTTCCCGACCCGCGGACCGGCCCTGGGCCTGTTCGCCGGCCAGCAGATCCGGATGATCGACGGTCCTCTCTTCGTCGGCCAGGACTACCTCCTGGAGCGCGAGATCGTTGCCCTGAGCGAGAGCCGGCGGACGGAGTCGAACTGGGTCAGGACGACATTCCTCGACGCGAGATCGAAGGAACCGCGGGCCGAGATGATTCTGAACAACGCGACGCTCAAGCACTCCTTCGAGGGCTACGAGGAGGAACGGGCGGCGTACGAGGAAGAACGGGCGGCGATGGCATGAACGACATGCGTGACACGAAGACCGGGCCGATCCACGGCCAGATGACCTACGACGAGTCGGTCGCCCACCTGACCGCTCCGGGCGCGGACTGGGAGCTGGTGACCGAGACGGTGCGTGGGGTCGACTACCAGGTGTTCAAGAACCTGCCGCCGACGCTCCGCCAGGTCTACGACCAGGCGCGAGAGGACCACGGCGACAAGGACTTCCTGGTGTTCCAGGACACCCGGCTGACCTACGACGAAGCCTACGAGCGGGCGGCAGCCATCGCCCACCAACTCATCCACCGCTACGGCGTCAAGAAGGGCGACCGGGTGGCGATCGGCATGCGGAACTACCCGGAGTGGGTGATCGCCTTCATGGCGATCACGTCGTCCGGCGCCATCTCCGTCTCGCTGAACGGCTGGTGGTCGGGCGAGGAGCTGGAGTACGGCTTCAGGGACTCCGGCGCCAGGCTCGCCTTCTTCGACCAGCAGCGCTACGAACGGGTGGCGAGCAAGCTGCCGGGCCTCGGCGTCAAGAGCATCGGCGTGCGTTGGGAGGAGGAGCTCCCCGAGGGCGTGGACGACTTCGAGGAAGTCTGGCGTGAAGCGGCCGGTCAGCCGATGCCCGACGTCGACCTGGGCCCCCACGACGACGTGACGATCCTCTTCACTTCCGGTACGACCGGGTTCCCGAAGGGCGCCGTCTCCACCCACCGGGGCGTCCTCAGCGGCATCGGCAGTTGGGGCTTCTACGGCGCCCAGCGGATCGCCATGGGCCTGCTCGAGGAACCGGAGGAGAACCCGGAGTTCCAGCCCTCGATCCTGATGCCCCTGCCCCTGTTTCACGTCAGCGGCAGCCACGCCGGCCTCCTGGCCTCCTTCGGGGTCGGGCGCAAGATCGTGATGATGTACAAGTGGAACCCGGAGCTCGGCCTGGAACTGATCGAGCGCGAGCGCGTCACTTCCTTCAACGGCGTGCCGACGATGACGTGGGAGATGCTGCAGTCGCCGGCGCTCCAGGAACGCGACCTGCGGAGTCTCATCGCCGTGTCGGGCGGCGGCGCGCCGATCCCCGGAGGCATGGTCGACCGCCTGCAGGTCCTGATGCCGGACAAGCACTGGTCCTTCGGCTGGGGGATGACGGAGACGAACGCTGGCGGCGCCGGCAACACGGACGAGGGCCTGGTCGAGAAGCCGGACAGTTGCGGCAAGCCGTGCCCGATCGTCGAGCTGAAGATCATCGACGACGACGGCAACGAACTGCCATCGGGTGATCAGGGCGAGCTGATCATGAAGTCGTCGATGAACATCCGCGGCTACTGGAACCGCCCGGAGGCGACCGCCGAGACGATCCAGCACGGCTGGCTGCGCACCGGCGACATCGCCGAAATCGACGAGGACGGCTTCCTCTACATCCGCGACCGCAAGAAGGACATGGTGCTGCGCGGCGGCGAGAACATCTACTGCGCCGAGATCGAGCGGGTCGTCTACGAGCATCCCGCCGTCTACGAGGCGGCGGCCTTCGGCGTCCCCGACGACCGGCTGGGCGAGGAACTCGCCGTGGTCGTGGTGCCCAAGGAAGGCACCGAACTCGACGCGGCCGGCGTCCGCGCCCATGTCGCCGAGCACCTGGCCCGGTTCAAGGTGCCGCGCTACGTGTGGCTCCAGGACGAGCAGTTGCCGCGCGGCGCCACCGAGAAGATCCACAAGCGCACCCTGCGGGACCAGATGCTCAGGGAATCTCCGGAATTTCAGTGAGCGCGGACATCATCCGGATCGAACCCGGCGACCCCGGCGACCCGGCCTTCGCCCGTCTGCACGAAGCGCTCGACCGCGAACTCGGCGAGCTCTATCCCGCGGACAGCATCTACAGCGTCGAGCCGGACAAGCTGGACGCCCCCGGCTGCTGCCTGCTCCTCGGCCGCACCGCCGGGGGCGAGGCCGTCGCCTGCGGCGCACTGCGCCGCCTGAGCGCCGAGCAGGCCGAAATCAAGCGGATGTATGTGGTCCCGGAGTACCGCGGGCAGTCCCTCGGACGCCGCATCCTGGAGGAGCTCGAAGCCCGCGCTGCCGCCTTCGGCTACAGGTCGCTTCGCCTCGAGACCGGCGAGCGCCAGCCGGCCGCGATCGGCCTCTACCGCTCGTTCGGCTACGTCCAGATTCCCTGCTACAACGAGTACGCGTACGACCCGCACAGCCTCTGCTTCGAGAAGAAGCTCGAAGCGCAGCGGAAGAGCTAGCATCACTCGCAATGACACGTTCTCCAGGCCAGGAACCGGCTGAGACCCTGGGCCGCCGGCGTGCCCTCCAGGTGATTGGCGGCGCCGCCGCACTGCCGTTCCTGCCGGCGGAGCTGTTCGCGAACCCGCATATCGCCCATCTGCACCTGCATCCGCAGCAGGAAACCGGCGGCGAACCGCAACCGCTCGCCGTCCTCACCGAGCATCAGGGAGCCACCCTGAACGCGATCGCGGAACGCATCCTGCCGACCACCGACACCCCAGGCGCCGGTGACGCCGGCATCCCGGCCTTCGTCGACCGGCTGCTGGAGGGCTGGCTGCCGGACGCGGCGCGGGATCACCTGCTCGCCGAACTCGACCGGTTCGATGCCCGCGCTCGCGAGAGCCACCCCGAGGTCGGCGGCTTCGTCGACCTCGAAGACCAGGCGCAGGACGAACTGCTGACCGAAGCGCAGGACGAAGCTCTCGCCCGCCGAGACGGCCGCGCCTTCTCACGCAACGTGAACCGGCTCCACGAGCAGCCCTTCTTCGACCTGGTCAAGTGGCTCACCCTGTTCGGCTACTACACCTCCGAGGCCGGCATGAAGTCCGAACTCGGCTACCGAATCGTTCCCGGACGCTGGGATCCCTGCGTCGACATCGAGGACGCCTGAGGCCTGCTGCAACCATGGTGCAGATCATCGAGCGCAAGACCTGGGATGCGATCGTCATCGGCTCCGGCATCACCGGCGGCTGGGCGGCGAAGGAGCTGACCGAGAAGGGCCTGGAAACGCTGGTGCTCGAAGCCGGACCGCCGGTCATTCCCGAGCGCGACTACAACGAGCACACGCCGCCCTGGCAAATGCCCTACCGGGGACTGAGGGACCGCAAGCACCAGGCCGAGCGGCAACCGGTCCAGAGCCGCGCCGGCGCCTGCGACGAGTGGTCCGGGAAGTTCTTCGTCGACGACATCGACAACCCGTACTCGATCGGCGACGGCGGCCAGGAGTTCCTGTGGATCCGGGCGCGCATCGTCGGCGGGCGGTCCCTGCTCTGGGGACGGCAGAGCTATCGCTGGAGCGACCTGGACTTCGAAGCGAACACCCGCGACGGCTACGGCACGGACTGGCCGATCCGCTACCGCGACCTCGCGCCCTGGTACGACCACGTGGAGTCCTTCGTCGGCATCGCCGGCCAGCCGGAGAACATGCCCCAGCTTCCGGACGGGAAGTTCCTGCCGCCGATCGCCCAGACCTGCATGGAGGAGCGCGTCCGTGAGGGCCTCGACCGCGCCTTCGGCGGCACGCGCCGGTTCACGCCGGCCCGGGTCGCGGTGCTCACCAAGCACCATCTCGGCCGCCGTGCCTGCCACTACTGCGGCATCTGCCGCCGCGGCTGCATTAGCCGGTCCTACTTCTCCAGCCTGAACGCCACGCTGCCGGCGGCCGAGGCGACGGGCCGGCTGACCGTGCGCCCCAACAGCGTCGTCCGCAACCTGGTCTACGACGAGCAGACGGACCGGGTGAGCGGCGTTCACCTGATCGACGCCGAATCGATGGAGTCGATCGAGGTGCGCGGCCGCATTGTCTTCCTGTGCGCCTCGACGATCGAATCGGCGCGCATCCTCCTGAACTCGAAGACTCCCCGCTTCTCCGAAGGCCTGGCGAACTCGAGCGGCCAGGTCGGCCGCAACCTGATGGACCACATCTTCCAGGTCGGCGCGAACGGGAACCTGGACGGCCTGGAGGACAAGACGACCTTCGGCCGGCGACCCAACTCCTGCTACCTGCCGCGCTTCGTCAATCTCGACGGCGACCGGGCCGAAGCCACTCGGGAGAAGGACTTCCTGCGCGGCTTCGGCTACCAGTGCGGCGCCCGCCGCGGCACCCTGTGGCAGGGCGGCATCGGCCAGCCGGGCTTCGGCGCCGACTACAAGGCGAGCCTGCGCGGGCTCGCGCCGTGGCGGCTCAACTTCAGCGGCTTCGGCGAGAACCTGCCGAACCCCGACAACCGCGTGACGATCGACCCGGAGCTCGAGGACCGCTGGGGCATTCCGGCGGCCCGGATCACGATGAGCTACGGCGAGAACGAGGAGGCGATGCGCGAGAGCATCCAGACCCGCGCCGCCGAGATGCTGGAAGCGCTCGGCGCCAGGAACATCCGCACCTTCAACCGGAACTCCTTGCCAGGCTTCGCGATCCACGAGATGGGGACGGCGCGGATGGGCCGGGATCCCGCGACGTCCGTGCTGAACGGCTGGTGCCAGTCCTGGGACGTGCCGAACCTGTTCATCACCGACGGCGCCGCGATGGCGTCGTCAGCCTGCCAGAACCCGAGCCTGACCTACATGGCGCTCACCGCCCGCGCCTGCGACTACGCGGTGCGGCGGATGCGCCGGCTGGAGTTGTGATCCCGAGCCATCCGGGGATCTATGATTCCCTTCGACCGACGGGTGAACCGAACCGGAGAGGAGCAGTTCCCATGCGCCCGACCCACCGACTCGCAACGATCTGCCTCGCCGCCGCGTTCCTGGCCATCGGCCTCGCCGGCTGCGCCGCGGAAGAGGCTCTGCCCGAAGGCACCATCCTGACCGACACCCACACGTTCGAGGAGGTCGCGCCCGGCGTCTACTTCATCCTCGGCCGAGACGACGTGATCTTCGTCCAGAGCAACGCGATGCTGGTCGTGACGGACGAGGACGCCCTGGTCGTCGACTCGCACGTCACGCCGGCCGCAGCACGGGCCCTGCTCGCCTCGATCGCCGAAGTCACGGACAAGCCGGTCACGCACCTCGTCAACACGCACTACCACTTCGACCATGCCCACGGGAACCAGTCGTTTCCCGAGGACGTGGCGATCGTCGGCCACGAGTTCACCCGCGCGATGCTGATGACGGACGTGATGGACCAGCCGACCGCCGCGATCTTCACCGGGAACATCCCGAACCAGATCGCCGTGATGAAGGAGACGGCGGACGCGATGGAGGACGGAGAGGAGAAGGACCAGGCGCACAACGCGATCCGGATCCAGGAGGCCCACTACGTGGCGGTCGGCGAGACGGAACCGACGCCGCCCAACGTCACCCTGACCAGCCGGATGACGATCCACCGCACCTTCGAGGGCCGGGACCGGCCGATCGAGCTGCTCCACCTCGGCCGCGGCCACACCGGCGGCGACGTAGTCGTCCTGCTGCCGAACGAGCGGGTCGTCTTCACCGGCGACCTCGTCCTCGCCGGCGCCGCGTACATCGGCGACGCCTACGTCGACGAGTGGCTGGACACCCTCGACCGCTTCGAGGAGCTCGAGTTCGACCTCATCCTTCCCGGCCACGGCCCGACCTTCAGCGACATGGCCCAGGTCGACGCCCTCAGGCAGTTTCTGGCCGACTTCTGGAACCAGGCGTCCGCCGCCCACGAACAGGGCCTGAGTCCAGAGGAGGCAATCGCCGAGATCGAGTGGCAGGGCTTCCTGGCCGCCGCGCCGGACGCCCTGAAGATCCACTGCGTCCAGACGGCGTACAGCAGGATGAACGCAGCCGGAGACCCGGAAAACACCGATTCCGTATGAGGCGGCAGGGCTCGAAAAAAACGTGCCGATTTCGCTAAGTTCCGCATTTTGTGGTATTTACAACGAAACACAGTTAGCATCCTGGCATGGAACAGCAGCAAGTTGCTCCCCTCTCCGTAGGCGTCTCCGCGCTCGATCGCGCGGTGGAACGCGCTAGCGGCTGGCTGCTGGAACGCTACGGCGAAGAGGTCGAATGGGCGATCGAGGACCAGTTCCTGATCGGCCTCGACGACCAGGAACGGATCGACCTGGAAGAGCAACTCCAGGCCCGGAGCAGCCGCGACCAGTCCACCTTCTTCGCCAATGCGATGAGCTGCATACTCGCCCAGGGACGCTTCGAGCCGGACGCCGAAGAAGGCGATTGCCGCTCCTTCAGCTTCTCAGAGAAGCTGCTCGGACAGGGCGGCCTGCTGCTGGAGGTCACCGAGCGCCAGTGGCTCGAAGCGCTGGTCGGAAGCACGTTGCAGCTCTACCGGATCGGCCGCATGGAGGGGGACCCGATCCCTCTCGACGAGGTGACCAGCCGCGAGCGCGTCCGGGTCGAGCCCCATGCCGCGATGGATCCCCTGGAAGAGGGAGACCTGGTCGGCGCGCGCGTCGTCACCCTGGAGGGCGAGGAGACCGGACGTCTGTGCGGGGTCTTCGGCTTCCCCACCGGAGACGCCGAGCGAGATCTCATCGATCTGGTGGAAACCGCGGCGGCGCACTCCCGCGCCAACCGCGGAGAGATTCTCGGCATCGCCGAGGTCGTGGCCACCGCCTGGCTGCGATCCTTCCTGCCCGATGCGTCGACACGCGGGCCCCAGGCCCTCGTGGACGGCGGCGGGACGTCCGACACGCGCCGGATCCTGGAGTGGCCCGTCTCCGACGTTTCGGGAAGCTCGCCTCGATTGCCGCCGCTGGATTCCTGACGGCCGGCAGCGCCGCTGCTCAGCAGATCGCTACCGGTCCGGTCGCGATCCGCAGCTACCAACTCCTCGTGCCGCACGAGTTGGCAGGCAGCGGCATCGATCCGGAAGTCGAGATCCGGGTCGAGATCGACGCCGCCGGAGCCGTCTCGCGAGTCGAGGTCCTCGCCATCGAGCCCCCGTCCGAGTTCGACGA
Organism: Holophagales bacterium; assembly: GCA_009836625.1. Taxonomy (GTDB): domain Bacteria; phylum Acidobacteriota; class Thermoanaerobaculia; order Multivoradales; family Multivoraceae; genus Multivorans. Next base: position 186,521 of record VXVC01000012.1, on the reverse strand, counting down.
TCTCCTCCGGTTCCAGGTCGAGCGCAGCGTCGGCGGCTGGCGCTACGGTCCGGCCCGCGACGGCGAGGGCAACGCCGTCGCCTCCACCCTGTCGTGGACAATGAAGTTCCAGAGCCCCGAAGAAGAGCGAAACGCTCCGACCCGCAGGCGTTTCGATCCGCAACTCGACGTTCTGGTGTCGGCCGGGGCCCTCCCGAGTCCGATGCCGCAGCCGACTCTCGCCGAGCGGGTCAGGATCCTGAACCGGACGATTGAAGTCGCCGAGAAGTACATCGACCGCGAGCACAGAAGACGGCGGGAAACGGACCGCTTCATCCTGATCAGCGACGCAGACGACGAATCGACGGTCGACATCCTGGCCGGGAACATGGAGGCAGTGTTCCAGCTCCTCCACGAACTGTTCGATCCGCACATCGAGCCGCTACCCGCCCGATTCAAGGTCGTCGTCTACCTGTTCCGCAGCCGCAACAGCCTGCGCCGACTCCAGGAGGAACTCGGGGGCCGGCTTCCCGGCGCCGGCTTCTACCATTCGCCGGGCCTGCTGGCTTTCCACCAGGAGGTCCGGTACTTCGATGAACTGCTGCACACGATGCTCCATGAGGCGTTTCATGCCTTCAGCGACACCTACCTGACGGGACCGGGGTCAGACCTGCCGCGATGGGCCGAGGAGGGCATGGCGGAGTACTTCGGCAACTCGAAGATCGAGCGGGGCACGCTGATTCCGGGCGCGGTCGATCGCGGGCGGTACGCGATCTCGCACGGCGGCAGGGGGCCCGTCCGGTTGCAGAGCCTGACGACCTGGAACCTGGAAGAGGCGCAGTCCGCGCTGCGGAAAGGGGAGGCGCCCGAGATCGCCGACTTGATGGAAGCCACCGCCGACACCTTCTACGGCGAGCGAGCACAGCACTACTACAGCTTCTCCTGGCTTCTGACCCACTTCCTGCACCATGGCCGGGAAGAGTGGGAGAACGCGCAGTCCTTCGCCAGAATGCTGCTCTACCTGGCCGAGGGCTACCCCGGCCGGGACGCCCTCGAGGCGGTCTTCCAAACCACGCCGGCAGAGCTTCAGGCCGAGTTCGAGCGCTACGTACGGGGCCTGTAGATGCGCTATCGCTCGCCCAGCGCGTCGTACGCGGCCTGGTGGCGAGCCGCTTCCGCCGTGCGACCGAGCACGCGATAGCAAACCCACAGGTTGTAGTGGGCGAGGCGCCGCTCCGGATCGAGTTCCACCGTACGCAGGAGCCGCGGAATCGCCTCTTCCCAGCGCTCGAGTTCGGTGAGCGCGAGGCCGCTGAAGAAGAAGTTGTCCGCGCGCTGATCGTTCAGCTCCGCTGCCCGGTCGAGCGCCTGGTAGGCCTCCTCCCAGCGCTCGGCCCGATAGGCCGCGAAGCCGAGGTTGTACCAGACCGCCTCGAAGTGCCCCAGCTCTTCCGCGGCGCGCCTCAACAGCTCGATGGCCTGGTCGAAGTTCCCGGCGCTCAACTGGTTAGCGCCTTCGTTCAACAGCGACTGGGGATCCGTGACGTAACGCCACCGATTCGCCGCGGTCTGCTCGTGGGCGGCCCGCTCCTCGGCCGTGCCGTATAGATGGACGAGCGCTCCCCGGGCCTCGACCCTGGCCCAACTCCGTGCCGGGGCGTGCCTCTCCGCGAGGCGGAACAGCGCTTCCGCGTCGGCGAAACGGCCGGAGTCCCGGAGACTCCACGCCGCGGCCAGCACGTCGGCAGCGTAGTCGCTGAGCGCCAGGGCATCGTTCGGATCGATCTCTTCCGCCAGGAGTTCGAGCTGTCTGTTCGCCTCGTCCACGCGGCCGGCCCTGGCCAGCGCACGCGCGTAGAGCGACCGGATGGACGCGCCGCCCTCCTCCGCCATCTCGCCCAACAGGTCGGCGACCGCGTCCCACCGCTGCTGGAGGATCAGCAGGCGCAACAGCGCCCAGGAAACCTCCTCGCTTGCCGGTTCCAGGCTTCGCAGTTCGACCAGCGCCGCCGTCGCGTCTGCGGGACGGCCCAGGCGCTGGTCGAGCAGCGCCTTGAGGCGCAGCAGCCGCTTCCGGTCCGTGCCCCCGTCCGTCAGCAGCCGGTCGACCAGGCCGAAGGCCGCACGAAGCACCGCCTCGTCCGCTTCCTCGCTGCGGGCGATGAACTCCAGGACCCCCGGCGGAGGCGCGGAAACCGGGTCGTCGATGGCGGCGATCAGTTCCCGCCGGTACTCCTGCGTCTCTTCTTCGGGCAACGGGTTGCGCCGGTCGGCGCGAAGCAGGCCGACCAGTGCCGACGTGGGCTCATTGCACTCCTCTCGGGCCCGCTTGAGCCACTCGACCTCGGAGACGGGCCTGGAGGTCAGCTCCGCGATCCGCGCCCGGCGCATCAGGCGCAGGCACTCGAGGTCCGGGAGTTCTCCGCCCGCCTCCGCCGACGATTGCGCGGAAACCGGCGCCTGGGCGCCCACTGCCAGGAGCCCGGAAAGCAGACAACCCGCAAGGAGCCCCCCGTGCGCGGAGAGGGCGGCCGGCAGACGGTCGGGCTTCATGTCCCTGGCCGGCTCCTCAGGCGTTCTCCACCGCGGCCGCCATCCGCTCCAGGATCTCCTCGAGAATGGCCCGCGAGGTGGCGAAGTTGAGCCGCGTGCAGCGCTCGAATCCGAGCGGCGAGCCCGGCGGACCGAACTCCGCACCATCGTTGAGCGCCACCTTCGCCCGCTTCAGAAAGAACCGGGAAGCCGGCATCGTCAGGTCGAGATCGCGGCAGTCCAGCCAGTAGAGGTAGGTCGCTTCCTGGGGTCCGTGCACGACCCCCGGCAGGCGACGGTTGACGAAGTCCGTGAGGAAGGCGCGGTTCGCGTCCAGATAGGCGACCGCCTCTTCCAGCCAGGGGCCGCCGTGGCTCCAGGCTGCCCGCGCCGCCTCGACGCCCAGAATGCCCGGATGCGCGAGAACGAAGTGCGGCAGTTCGTCGAACCGCTTCTTGAGCTTCTCGCTGCCGAACACCAGCAACGCGAGTTCAAGACCCGCGAGGTTGAACGACTTGGTCGCCGACGTGATGGTGACCGTCCGCTCCTTCACCTCGGGGCCCAGCGTCTCGAACACGGTGTGCTGGTGGCCCGGGAACACGAGTTCGTTGTGGATCTCGTCGGCGAGGACGATCAGGTCGTGCTCGATCGCCAGCTCCGCCACCGCTTCCAATTCGCTTCGACTCCAGACGCGGCCGCTCGGATTGTGGGGGTTGCAGAGCATGAACACGCGGGTGTCCCTGTCGATCCTCGCTCGCAACTGATCGAGGTCCATCTCGAACCGTTCCGGCCCACGGCGAAGCGGCGACTCGACCAGTCGCCTGCCGGCGCCGGAGACCGCCTCGAGAAAGGGCGGATAGATCGGCGTCTGGATCACGACCCCCTCGCCCTTCCCGGCGCCCAGCATCACCGCGAGATCGAGGCCCTGGAGCGCGTTGACCAGGAAGCGGATCCGCTCCGGCTCCACCGTCCAGCCGAGCTGCTCCTCCATTCGCCGGCCGAAGATCTGCGGCAGATCGCCGATCTCCGGCGGCTCGCAGTAGCCGAGGTCGGACTTCTCGACGAGATTGCGGACCACACGCTGGATCGGCTCCGCGATGGGGAAGTCCATGTCCGCGACCCACGCCGGCAGGATGCCGCTGCCGTTCGCCGTGTAGCGGCTCCACTTGAACCCGGTGCGGGCCTCCAGATCCCCGAGCTGGAGGCTGTCGAACTGCTCCTTCAGCGACACGGGCGCAAGCTATCAAGCGCTGCTAGGGTGCGGCCCCATGACACTCAAACTCGGACTTCAACTCGGCTACTGGGGCGCGGGGCCGCGTCCCGATTTCCTCGACATCGCCATCGAAGCGGAGGCGCTCGGCTACGACTGCGTCTTCACCGCGGAGGCGTGGGGCTCCGATGTGTTCACGCCCCTGGCCTGGATCGGTGCGCACACCTCGAAGATCCGCCTGGGCACCGGCATCGCCCAGATCTCTGCGCGCACGCCGGCGTCGACGGCCATGCACGCGATGACGCTCGACCACCTGTCGCAGGGCCGGGTGATCCTCGGTCTCGGCGTTTCCGGGCCGCAGGTCGTCGAGGGCTGGTACGGACAGCCCTTCGGCAAACCGCTGTCGCGCACCCGCGCCTACATCGAGATCATCCAGAAGATCCTCGCCCGCGAGGAACCCGTGACCCAGCACAGCGAGCACTACCCGCTCCCCTACACCGGCGAGGGCTCCTGGGGACTGGGCAAGCCGCTCCGCTCCATCGTCCACCCTCTGCGTTCCGACCTGCCCATCTTCCTCGGCGCCGAAGGGCCGAAGAACGTCGCCCTGGCCGCCGAACTCTGTAGCGGCTGGCTGCCGCTCTACTACTCGCCCTACCGGCCCGAGGTCTATGCCGAGTCCCTGGCCGGCAAGCGCGACGGCTTCGAAGTCCCCTACGGCGCCCGCCTCCGCGTCCATGACGACGTCGCCGAGGCCCTGCTGCCGATCAAGCAGTCCCTGGCCCTCTACGTCGGCGGCATGGGCGCCAAGAACCGCAACTTCCACCGCGAACTCATGGCCCGCATGGGCTGGGAGGAAGAGTCCCTCCGCATCCAGGAGCTCTTCATGACCGGCAAGCGCGAAGAAGCCGTAGCCGCCGTCCCCGACGACTTCGCCGACGAGATCTCCCTCGTCGGCCCGCCCGAGCGAATCAGGGACCGCCTCCAGGCCTTCGAAGACAGCGACGTGACGACACTGATGGTCGGCGCCGCGAGCAAGCACGAACTGCGGCAGGCCGCGGAGATCGTGCTGGGCTAAGAGACGAGATTCAACGACGCGGGGAATGCCACGAACTCTAACGAGATGGAAGGATCATGATGAAGACCTCAACGCCTCTGATGGTCGCCACTCTTGTCATTGGTCTCTATCCGGTGAGCCTTGCCGCTCAGTCCACTCACCTGCCGGAAGAAAGTCCCGAGCGGTCATCCAGCGAAACGAGTGTCCACGAAGCCATCCTGGCAAGCCGGAACCTCACGCCTGAACAGGTCGCATCGCTCGAAGCGAAACGGGCCGCGAATCCGACTGATTTGGCTGTGCGGACGCAGCTTCTCGCTTTCTACGGCGGCTCGCGTTCGTTTCGCGATCAGTCAGCGAAGGAAGCGAAACGCGAACACGCGCTGTGGTTCATCCGCAACTCACCCGAGTCGGAAATCCTGGGAACGCCTCCTTCACTGATACACCACATCCTTGACTCGGAGGGCTATTCGGAGGCCAAGAGAGCCTGGATGAGTCAGATCGACCGTGAACCCGAGAACACCAGGCTGTTGGGACACGCGGCCGCTTTCCTTAAGTTTGGAGACCGTAGGACCTCCATCGAAATGTTGGAACAGGCTCAATCGCTCGATCCCTCCAACCCGGAATGGCCGAGAGAACTCGGGCACCTTCACAGCCTGGGGGCGCAGGTGTCGGGGGGAGGCGATCTGAAGAGCGCTGAGAGGGCTCTGGAGCACTTTCAAAGGGCGTACGGGCTTGCAGACGACTCGCTTCGGGATTCACTTCTAGACTACTTGGCGAAGGCAGCGTTCTCGGCGGATCAGCTTGACCAGGCCCATCACTATGCTGAGCTCATGCTGCAAAACACTGCGGCAGGATGGAACTCTGGCAACCGTGTGCACCACGGCAACCTCGTTCTGGGTCGGATCGCACTACGAGCGGGCAACATCGAAGAAGCGAGATCCCGGTTGATTGCCGCCGGGAACACAACGGGTTCACCCCAGCTCAATTCATTCGGGCCGAACATGTCACTCGCCGAGGAGCTCCTCGAGATCGGTGAACGAGAGGTCGTCCTGGAGTACTTCAAGCTCTGCTCAAGATTCTGGGACTCAGATCGAGCGAAGGACAAACTGGACAGATGGAGCGTGGTGGCTGCAGCCGGCCGGATACCCGATTTTGGCGCAAATCTCCATTACTGAGTGGGGAACTTGGCGACTCGACCTCCGGCCCGGAGCCGTGCTCGCCGCTGGGAGGAAGAGTCCCTGCGCATCCAGGACCTCTTCATGACCGGCAAGCGCGAAGAAGCGGTCGGCGTCCGCCGTGGCTTCAGGCAGCAGCTTTGAACAGCTCGAAACGCTGAGCGAGCCGGTCGCGGTCGGGACGATCCTCCAAGCGCCGGGGTAGTCGAATCCTGCCACCCTGCAGCTTCTTCAGAGCCTCGAGCATCGGGCCGTCCTTCTGGCTCAGAAGGCGCTCGGCGACGTGCAGACCATAGTCCGGGTCTACGCCAATCAAGTGCCCGTCGAAGGCTGCATGGTGGAGCTTAGAAAGCGGCATTCCGTTCTGAACCACAGGCTGCCCAAGTCGCTCATCCCTGTCCGAGATGATGTGCGCCGCGTCAAGAAGATCCGGTTCAGCCAGTCGCGAAACCGCACAGCGTCCGTTGTAAGCCGCAATCACGGCCTTTCGGAACGAGTCCTGGTGAAGTCTCTGCGCCACCAGGCGAAGCGCATAGCGGCGCTCAGTGACGTTGGGCATCGAGACTCCCTCATGCCTGGAGAGGCCGAACACGGACTCCCAGATAAGACGACCGTCAGGATTGGCCGTGTTGTAGGTCTTGAGCGGAGTCGTGCCGGGCCAGTTTGGAACAGGGATCCACTCCGCTTCCTGGAAGAAGAAGGCATCCGTCAGGATCCGGCAGCCGATCTCGAAGTCGCCCAGGTGCCTGCGATCCGACCGGCGCAGTCCCGCGATCCGCTCGCGCATCTCGTCGGCCGATTGCGCTCCGTTCCCCTCTCCGAAGGCCTGCCAGGCCAATGAACAGGGCAAGTTGGAAGCGTAGGCGAAGACGCCTCCACCTACGATCACATGGGGAGAGCCGCGCAACTTGAACAGGAAGAGCTCGCCGCGTTCCAGGGCCCGGAAGTTGCGTGCCGAGGGGGCCCAGAAGTTGACCTCGCCAGGGTCAGGTCGGCGGCTCAACTGTCTGAACCACTCGGGATCCGTTACGGCGAGGACGAGGTTGATTCCCACTTTCAGTCGACCTCGTCGAACTACACCGTACTCAGAGCGCTGGCCACGACCCTCCGCACTGTAGCAAGTTCCTTTGACATGCGGCCCCGCACGCTGCTGGCGCCATCCTGCAACGCCGTCCAGTCGTCAGCGGCTCCGAGGGGGAGGATCCCAGCGGGCTGGAGGCAAGTGACTCCCCAGACCGCTCCCGTCACTGACGCCGTAGCGGAGCGCAGCCGACCGAAGCGAGCGCTGACGTCCCTTTCGCCCAGAGAGCGCAAGCGTCCGCTGGGACCCTCCCCCTCGGAGCCGCTGACGACGGGTGACCCGCTACGCCCGGGCGAGTCGCCGGCCGTTGCCGCCGCGTGGCCGGCCGCGGCGGCCGACGCCGGAGGTGCGGTTGAACGGCACGCGGCGGCGGCGGAGATGGGCCTGGCGCTTGACGCGTCGGCGGGCAGTGGCGAACGACTGGTTGATCGCGACCGGGATGGAGGCCGCGGCCGAGCGGTGAACCACCACGTCCGGGCCGGGCAGCGCGACCTTGACCACGACGTCGAACGCCAGGCCGCCCCGGTGATTCCGGCCGGGACCGGTGATCGTCACTTCGCAGTCCACGATCCGGGAGTTGAAACGCTTCAGCGCCGCCGCCTCGGACTCGATCGACTGCTTCAGGTCATCGGTCAACTGGACGTTCTGGGTGCGTATTCTGATCGGGAAGCTCGGCTTGGTTCTCAACGCTTGGGCCCCTCCGTTCCTGTGTCACATCGTACAACGCACCGAGAGACGGGCGAGATTCCTCACGCATCCAGCGACGTACCGACAGTGCCCCGGAGATAGGCGTCGATCAACCGCGGCAGGGCGTTCAGGTCGTAGCCGCCTTCGAGCACGGACACGAGCCGCCCATCGCATATCTCCTCCGCCAGTTCGGCCAGGTCGACGCCGAAGCGGTGGAAGCTCTCCTCGGTCAGCTCCATGCCGGCGATCGGGTCGTTCCGCCAGGCGTCGAAGCCGGCCGACACCAGCAGCACGTCCGGGTCGAACGAGCGGACCGCCGGCAACAGCAGGTCGGCCATGACCTCGCCGTAGACGTCGTCGCCGCTGCCGGCCGGCAGTGGCGCGTTCACCGTCGTGCCCTCGCCTTCGCCAATCCCCCGCTCGCTGGCGGCCCCGGTGCCCGGGTAGAAGGGGTACTGGTGGACGCTCAGGTAGGCGACGTCGGCCCGCTGGTCGAACAGGTGCTGGGTGCCGTTGCCGTGGTGAACGTCGAAGTCCAGGATGGCTATCCGTTCCAGGCCGTGCACGTCGATCAGGCCCTGCGCGAGGACCGCGATCTGGTTCAGGTAGCAGAAGCCCATCGCCCGATCCCGCTCGCAGTGGTGCCCGGGCGGCCGGGTCACGCTCATCGCACGGTGGCCGGCGCCCAGCATGACGTGGTCGCCCGCCGCAAGCGCGGCATCGACCGCGGCCCAGGCCGCGTCCGCCGTCCCTGGCGACAGCGGATTGTCGTTCGTGTCGAGCATCGGCGTCGGCCGACGCGGGAAGTCGCCCTTCGCCGCCAACTCGGCGACGTCGGCGACCGCCGCCTCCATCCGCTCGATGTACCCGGGATCGTGGACAAGACCGGCCAGCCGGCGGCTCTGTCCGACCATTCCGCCGACCGGCCCTCCCGAGCCCGCTTCGACCAGGTCCCAGCCCCGTTCTCTCAGGTACGGCAGGGCAAGCTGCAGGCGTTCCGGCCGCTCCGGAAACCCCCTCGGTACAGTGTGCACCTCACAACGTGGGTCCCAGAAGACGCTCATCGGTGAACTCATGTGCTACTTCAAACCTCCCGTTCCGTCTCGACGTAACCTCAGGTGATGATCCAAGATACTCCAGTGATGAAGGCGCCAACCAACGTTCCCCCGATTCGACGCCTGCTCGTTGCGGCCGTACTCGTCACCGCGATAGCTCCCTCCCTCGCCGCAGCCTCGGACAACTGGCCGTCCTTCCGCGGCAACGCCGCCGACGGCAACGGCACCGGAACGCCGCCGGCCACCTGGAACGTCGAGAGCGGCGAGAACGTCCTCTTCCGCGTCGCCGTGCCGGGCCTCGGCCACTCGAGTCCCGTGATCTGGGGCGACCGCCTGTTTCTGACCTCGTCCGTGCCCGAGGGCGAGGAGGCCTCGCTCAAGGTCGGTCTCTACGGCGACATCGCGCCCGTCGTGGGCGAACCGCCGCAACGCTACGCGGTCCTGGCCTACGACAAGCGAAGCGGCGAGCTGTTGTGGCAGCGGACCGCGTTCGAAGGCACGCCGGCGGTCAAGCGCCACACGAAGGCCTCCCACACGAACTCCACACCGGCCACCGACGGCGAGGTCCTGGTCGTCTTCTTCGGCTCCGAGGGGCTCCACGCCTATGACCTGGACGGCAACCCGCTCTGGAACCGCCAGTTCGGGGTGCTCGACTCCGGCTTCTTCATGGTCAAGACGGCGCAATGGGGGTTCGCGAGTTCGCCCGTGGTCCACGACGGCCGCGTGGTCATCCAGGTCGACGTGCAGGGCGACTCCTTCCTCGCGGCGCTCGACGCGGCGACCGGCGAGGAACTCTGGCGCACCGGGCGCGACGAGATTCCCACGTGGAGCACGCCCGCCGTGTTCGCGCGGAGCGACGGCGGCCGCCAGATCGTCGTCAACGGCTACCAGCACATCGGCGGCTACGACTTCGACACCGGCAAGGAACTCTGGCGGCTCGAAGGCGGCGGCGACATCCCGGTGCCGACGCCGATCCGCGCCGGCGACGACGGTCCGATCCTCATCACCAGCGCCCATGGCCCGATGCGGCCGGTCTACGCGATCGATCCGAACGCCGCCGGCGCGATCGATCCCGAGCACGAGGCGATGCTCTGGTTCCACGAGCGGCTCGGGAACTACATGCAGACGCCGATCGTGGTCGGCGACCTCGCGTACTTCGGCTTCGACAACGGCGTCGTCACCGTGTTCGACTGGAAGAGCGGCGAGCGGGTGGCGCAGCAGCGCCTGGGCCGCGGCGCCTCCGGCTTCACCGCCTCGCCCGTCGCCGCCGGCGGCCGTATCTACATGAACAGCGAGGACGGCGACGTCTACGTGCTAGAAGCCGGTGAAGAGCTGAAGGAAGTCGCGGTCAACGAGATCGGCGAAACGCTGATGGCGACGCCGGCGATCTCGGACGGCGTCATCTACTTCCGGGCCCGCCGCCACCTGATCGCCATCGGCTCCGGGTCATAGCGCCATGGCGACTTCCTTCCGAACATCGATCACCACGATGACCGTCGCGTTCGCTCTGTCCGCGGCAACGGCCCTGCCTGGCGCCGCCTCGGACAACTGGCCTTCCTTCCGCGGCAACGGCGCGGACGGAGCCGGTACCGGCTCGCCGCCTGCGAGCTGGAACGTGGAGACAGGCGACAACATCCTCTTCCGGGTCGAAGTACCCGGCCTCGGCCACTCAAGCCCAGTCATCTGGGACGATCGCCTCTTTCTGACCACGGCAGTGCCTGATGGCGGCGAGGCATCGCTCAAAGTGGGTCTCTACGGCGACGGCACACCGGTCGACGGCGAGCCGGCGCAGCGCTTCCAGGTCCTCGCCTTCGACAAGCTGAGCGGCAAGCAGCTTTGGCGGCATACGGCGTTCCACGGCACACCGGCCATCAAGCGGCACACGAAGGCATCCCACACCAACTCGACGCCTGCGACCGACGGCGACATCCTCGTCGCCTTCTTCGGCTCGGAAGGACTCCACGCCTACGACCTGGACGGAACGCCGTTGTGGAACCGGCAGTTCGGCGTGCTCGACTCGGGGCCCTACGACTTCCCCACCTACGAGTGGGGGTTCGCCAGCTCGCCCGTCGTCCACGACGGCCGGGTTGTCATCCAGGTCGACATCCTGAGTCAGTCCTTCGTCGCGGTTCTGGATGCGGCAACCGGGGAGGACGTCTGGCGGAAACCGCGCGAGGAAGTGGCAACGTGGAGCACACCCGCTGTCTTTGAGCGAGCCGATGGCCGTAAGCAGGTCGTGCTGAACGGCTACCACCACATCGGCGGCTACGACCTGGACACCGGCGAAGAACTCTGGCGTCTCGAGGGCGGCGGCGACATCCCTGTGCCCACGCCGATCCGCGCCGCCGACGGACCGATCCTGATCACCAACGCCCACGGCCGCCTGAATCCCATCTACGCGGTCGACCCGGACGCCGAGGGCAAGCTCGATCCGGATCACCAGGCGATGCTCTGGTTCCACGAACGGCTCGGGAACTACATGCAGACGCCGATCGTGGTCGGTGACCTCGCCTACTTCTGCTACGACAACGGCGTCGTGACCGTCGTCGATTGGCGAACCGGCGAACGCCTGAACCAGAAACGTCTGGGCCGCGGCGCCTCCGGCTTCAGCGCTTCGGCCGTCGCCGCCGGCGGTCGCATCTACTTCAACAGCGAAGTCGGTGACGTCTACGTGATCGAGCCGGGCCCGGCACTGGAGGAGATCGCCGTCAACGAACTGGGAGAGACCCTGATGGCGACCCCCGCCATTTCGGACGGCGTCATCTACTTCCGGGCACGCCGACACCTGGTCGCCGTCGGCGCTGGCTCCTGACGCCCACCGGGCGCCGAGTCAGCTCGGTCAGGCCTTGCGCTTCAGGACACCGCTGAAGCTCTCTCGGTGCTGGTGGGCAGTGTAGAGGCCCAACACCACCAGGAACAGGCCGATGGCCACGCCGGAAGGCTCGAGGAAGATGTGGAAGAGCAGGATGTTGAGGGCGACCGGTGCCAGCACGACCAGGGCCAGCGGCACGAACATCCCGAGGATCAGCAGGACGCCGCAGACAATCTCGGTCACCTTGAGGACCGGCCACAGATAGCCCGTGTCCATGATCGCGCCCATGAAGGCCGTCCCCTCCTCTCCCATCTCGGGCTCCGCCAGTTCGAACAGACCCGTCACGCCGCCGAACACGAACACCAGCCCCAGCAGAATGCGCGCAATCGTCGGAAGGTGCTTCATCGTCTAGCCTCCTTGTGTCGTGGGTGCCATAACAGCGTAGCGCCGCATCAGACTTTGAGGAAAACCACGTGACGGGCCAGGACACTCTCTGGCGGCCTGCGGCGGAACAAGTCGAGGCCAGCAGCCTGACCCGCTATCTGCGCTGGCTGGAAGCCGAACGCGGCCTGCGCTTCGACGGCTACGACGACCTGTGGCGCTGGTCGGTAGCCGATCTCGAGGCTTTCTGGGCCTCGATCGCCGACTACTTCGAGGTCCGGTTCCACGCACCGCCGGAGCGCGTGCTCGCCAACCGGGATATGCCCGGCGCGCGCTGGTTCCCCGGCGCCCGGCTGAACTACGCGGAGCACGCGCTCGCCCGGGGCGGCCGCAAACCGGCGCTCATCTGCCGCAACGAGACCGGTGTGCGACGCGAGTTCAGCCGCGACGACATGCACCGCGAAGTCGGCGCCGCCAGGGCCGGTCTGGTCCGCCTCGGCGTCGCGCGCGGCGACCGGGTTGTCGCCTACCTTCCGAACGACGCCGAAGCAGTGATCGCCTTCCTCGCCACCGCCAGTCTCGGCGCGATCTGGTCGAGTTGTCCGCCCGAGTTCGGGGTCGACAGCGTGCTCGACCGCTTCCGGCAGATCGAGCCCAAGGTCCTGATCAGCGTCGACCGGTACGACTACAACGGCCGCGTGTACGACCGCAGACTCGACCTGGACCGGATCATCGATTCGCTGCCGACGCTCAGCGCGGCGGTCGTCGTACAGCCGGCCGGCGGCCCATCCGCCGACACGAACGGCGCCCCGCGTCGCCTGTCCTGGGAGGAACTGACCGCCCACCGCGACGAACTCGCCTTCGAGCCGGTGCCCTTCGAGCACCCGCTCTGGATCCTCTACTCGTCGGGCACGACAGGGCTGCCGAAGGCGATCGTCCAGGGCCACGGCGGCATCCTCGTCGAGCACCTGAAGCAACTGGCGCTGCACACCGATCTCGGCGCGGGCGACCGGTTCTTCTGGTACACGACGACCGGCTGGATGATGTGGAACTACCTCGTCTCCGGGCTTCTCCTGGGTACGACAGTCGTGCTTTACGACGGTTCACCCGGCTGGCCGGACCTCGGAGCCCTCTACCGCCTGGCCGACGAGGAGGCGGTGACCTGCTTCGGCATCAGCGCGCCCTTCCTGACGGCCTGCCGGGCGGCTGGTCTCGAACCCGGCAAGCAGTTCGGCTTCGAGGCCCTGCGCGCCGTCGGCTCGACCGGGGCGCCGCTACCCGCGGAGGGCTTCGACTGGGTCTACGAGCACGTGAAGTCCGACGTGTGGCTCGGCTCACTCTCCGGCGGCACGGACGTGTGCACCGGCTTCGTGGGCCCGAACCCCCTGCAACCAGTCCGGCGCGGCCGCATCCAGTGCCGCTCGCTCGGCGCGAAGGTCGAGGCGTTCGACGAGGACGGTCGCGGGGTGACCGGCAAGGTCGGCGAACTCGTGATCACCGAACCCCTGCCTTCCATGCCCCTCTTCTTCTGGAACGATGACTCTGGCGAGCGCTACCGCGACAGCTACTTCGACCACTGGCCGGGCGTCTGGCGCCACGGCGACTGGATTGAGATCGACGAGGACGGCAGCTCCGTCATCTACGGCCGCTCCGACTCGACGCTGAACCGCGGCGGCGTCCGCATGGGCACGGCCGAGTTCTACCGTGCCGCCGCGGAGCTAGCGGAGGTCGAGGACTGCGTGATCGTCGACACGGGCAGCCTGGATCGCGAGGGCAAGCTGTGGCTGTTCGTTGTCCTGGCCGAGGGCATCGCCCTCGACGCGGCGCTCGCCGGCCGCATCCGCCGGCATCTGCGCACACGGCTCTCGCCGCGTCACGGACCGGACGAGATCCGGGCGATCCCCGAAGTACCGACGACACTCTCCGGCAAGAAGCTCGAGGTGCCGATCAAGCAGATTCTCGCCGGCGAGCCCGTGGAGAACGCCGTCAACGTCGGGACACTGAAGAACCCGGACTCGATCGCCGCCCTCGTGGCGACCCTGTAGCCCTCCACTGGGTGCGCCGGCCTTCCGGCCGCCTCTGCTCAGCAAGCGCTACTGATTCAGTTTGTTCGCGAAGTCCCCGCCGCGGAAGATCGAGATGTCGTCCAGCGAGACGTACTTCCGTAGCGCCGCGTTGACCTCGTCGAGCGACAACTCTTCGATGGCCCGCTCCTGGGCCGCCGTGAACTCCATCGTACGGCCGGTGAAGAGGTTGTTGTTCAGCATGCCCGCCAGCGCGCGGTCCTGGGACCGGCCGTTCTGCTGGCTGTCCAGATAGCCGCGCCTCGCCGGTTCGAACTCTTCCTCGGTGAAACCGTTTTCGAGCGCCTTCGTCATCTCGTCGCGGAAGGCGTCGACCACCTTGTCCCCGTTCTCCGGCGCAAAGATGGCGAAGGTCAGGAACAGCGCACTGTCGTCGATCGGCGGCACACCGATCTGGGAGCCGACGCCGTAGGACAGGCCCTCCTCCTGCCGAATCCGGGTTGCCAGGCGCGAACTGAGGAATCCGCCGCCCAGCATGTAGTTCGCCATGACCAGCGCCGGATAGTCGGGATCGTCGTTCCGCATCGAGAAGCTCGAAACGGCCATCATCATCGCGTTCGTCTTGTCCGGTGTCTCGATGTCGACGCTCACCGTCTCGACGGCGCGATGCGGATTGGCCACCCGCTCGTACGGCTCGCGTGCCTGCCAGTCGCCGAACAGCTCCTCGAGCAGGCCCGCGACCTCGTCCGGATCGAAGTCGCCGACCACTGCGATCGTGCCGCCCTCGGCACCGTAGAAGGAGGCCCAGAACTCCCGCGCCTCCTCGACCGTCGCCGCCTCCAGGCGCTCGATCTGCTCGTCGAAAGTCGGCGAGTAGTGGGGATGATCGGCAGGCCACGGACCGAAGTGCCTGCCCATCGCCGTCGGCACCAGAGCCATCGGCTCCGAGCGTTGGGACTCGATCCCCGCCAGACGCTCCTCCCGCAGCAGGTCGAACTCCTTCGCATCGAACGCCGGCTCGCGCAGGATCTCGGCGGCCAGCCGCAGGACCGGGGCGAGGTTCTCCCGCACCGTCGTAAACGAGCCGCTCGCAATCAGGGCGCCGCCGCCGAGACCACCCTGGGCCTTGAGGCGGTCGAGTTCGTCGCTGATCTCCTGGCGCGAGCGGTTCTTCGTACCGCGCATGAGCATCGAACCGGCCAGATCGCCAGCGGTCGCGCGTCCCATCAGCGCCTCTTCGGTGCCGTGGCGGAAGGCCATCTGCAGGGTCACCGATTCGCCCCGGGTCTGCTTGGGCAGCAACGCGACCTTGACGCCGTTGGACAGGGTCACCAGCCGTGTGCGGCGATCGATGTTCGCCGGCGTCGGGTCGAACGCCTCGCCCTCGGCGACCGCCTCGCGCCCAGTGTAGTCCGCGACCAGTGCGGCGATATCGGGCGGCTCGGGGATCTCGGCCCGTTCCGGTGTCTCGTCCGTCGGATAGAAGTACCCGACCGTGCGGTTCGAATCGCGCAGGTAGGTCTGCGCGACTTCGTGGACGCCCTCGGCCGTCACCTGCTCAAGGCGGTCGCGGTGAAGGAAGAACAGTCGCCAGTCGCCCATCGAGGCCCACTCGCTGAGCTGAAGCGCGATGCCCTGCGGATTGTTGAACGAGAGCTCGATCCGCGACAGGTAGTCGGTCTTGGCCCGCTCGACTTCCTCTTCCGTGGGTGGCTCCGACGCGATCTGGTCGAGGGTTGCGAACAACGCCTCGGCCGCCTCCTCCAGCGAGTCCTGCTCCCGGACCTCGACCGCCGCCGTCAGTACGCCCGGCTCGTTCAGTTGGAAACTCGAGGCGAAGGCGGAGGCAGCGAGGCCCGGCTCGACCAGGTTCCTGTACAAACGTCCGGCCGGCTCGACGCCGAGGATGTGAGTGAGCACGTCCACCGCCGCGTACTGCTCGTGGGCGCCCGGCGGCACGTGGTAGACGACCATCGCGAGCTGCGTGTCGCCGACGCGCCGCAGGGTCACCGTCCGCTCACCGTCCTGCGCCGGCTCGGCGGTGTACGTGTCGAAGAGCGTGTTCGCGCCTGTGCGGTCGGGCCGCGGAATCCGGCCGAACTTCTCCGCTACGAGTTCCAGCGCCCGGTCGACTTCGAACCGCCCGGCGACCACCAGGATCGCATTGTCCGGCTGGTAGTACTTCCGGTAGAAGGCCTGCAGCCGCTCGATCGGCACGTTCTCGAGATCCGCCCGCGCGCCGATCGTCGAGTTGCCGTAGTTGTGCCAGTCGAAGGCAGCGGACATGACCCGCTTGCGGAGCACGCCCATCGGCTGGTTCTCCCCGCTCTCCCACTCGTTCCGGACCACGGTCATCTCCGACTCGAGGTCTTCGGCCGAGATGAAGGAGTTGATCATCCGGTCCGCCTCCAGATCGAGCGCCCACTCCAGGTTCTCGTCCGTGGCCGGGAAGGTCTCGAAGTAGTTCGTCCGGTCGAACCACGTCGTCCCATTCGGGAAGGCGCCGTGCTCGGTCAGCTCGGCGGGAATGTCGGGGTGGTTCGGCGTGCCCTTGAAGACCAGGTGCTCGAGCAGGTGCGCCATCCCCGTCTCGCCGTAGCCCTCGTGGCGTGAGCCGACCAGGTAGGTGATGTTGACCGTGACCTGCTGCTTGCTCTGATCGGGGAACAGGAGAAATCGAAGTCCGTTCTCCAACTGGTACTCCGTGATCCCCTCGACCGAGGCGACCCTGGTGACGCCGTCCGGCAGATCCTGGGCCAGTACGGACAGTGCCGAGAGCAGCCAGACGAGAAGGCTGGCGAGCAGTTTGGGAGCGTGTTTGGTCGTCCACTTCATCGATGTGTCTCCAAGGGCAGGGGCAGCTTGCCCCGCGCGTTGAACGTTCGGGCGAAGGGAGATTCTTACCGTAAAACGCAAGCACGCCCCGATTGTTCCGCCACGGGACTAGGCGTTCGAGGTTGCCAGCCGGTCCTTGGCCTTCAGGTCTTCCCTGACGTACTTCGCCGCCAGCATGAACAGCACCAGCGCCAGCAGCTTGGCCATCCCCACCCAGAGCAGGGAGTAGCGGATCGACTCGATGCCGTACATCGGCGCCAGCCTGTCGTTCAGATAGCCGACCATCTGGGGTCCGAGCCCCATGCCGATCAGGTTCAGGACGAACAGAAAGACGGAGGACGCAAGCGCCCGCATGCGGACCGTGACCAGGGCGTGGGTCATGGCGATCGCCGGCCCGAGGTAAACCGCGCCCAGGGCGAGCACGACGAAGTAGGACAGGAGCGCCGGGACCGCCTGGTCGAGCAGCAGGAACGCAAGCATGAAGGGGAAGTAGACGGCGATCGTGAGGGCGCCGATCCAGAGGTACCAGCGCGGATCGCGCTTCGCCAGCCGGTCGGCGACAAGCCCGGTGATCACCATCCCCAGCGCGCCGCCGATGCCGGTTTCGATCCCCATCCAGGTGCCGATCTCGCCGCTGCCCATGCCGTGCACGCGGCCCAGGAACGGCGGCACCCAGGCGCCGAAGCCGTAGGCCGTGAGCGAAGCGATGCCTGAAGCGACCGCCAGTAGCATGAAGGAGCGGAGCGACCGGAGGAACCTGACCACCTCGCCGAGCGAGTACGACTCGATGTCGGCCCCGGCGGCCTCCGACATGCCGCGCGGCGGTTCGCGAACGGTCAGCCGCATGACGACCGCCAGCAGTACGCCGGGAATGCCGACGACGAAGAAAGCGGCCCGCCAGTCGAAGAACTCGACCATCCAGCCGCCGGTCAGGTAGCCGAGCGCCACGCCCACCGGAATGCCGATGCTGTAGACCGAGAGCGCGGCGGCCCGCCGCTCCGGCGGAAAGTAGTCCGAGATCAGGGAATGAGCGGGCGGGCTGCCCGCCGCTTCGCCGATGCCGACGCCGATGCGCGCGAGGGAAAGATGAAGGAAGCTCTGGGCCAGCCCGCAGAGCGCGGTCATCACGCTCCAGACGGTGAGGCCGAGCGCGATGATCGACCGGCGCACGCCCCGGTCCGCCCAGCGCGCGATCGGGATGCCGAACCCCGTGTAGAAGATGGCGAAGGCGAAACCGGTCAGGAACCCCATCTGGGTGTCCGAGGCGCCGAGTTCCTCCTTGATCGGGTCGATCAGGATCGAGAGGATCTGCCGGTCGACGAAGTTGAAGACGTAGACGACGAAGAGGACACCCAGCACGTAGCGGGAGTACCCCGGACTAAACTGTTCCGTCTGCAGCTTCTGCTGATCGGGCAAGTCGGCGACCGTAGCAGACGGCGAACGGCGCTACCGTCCGGCCCGGGTGTCCAGGCTGACGCTCTTGAGCAGCGCGAAGACCGGCGAACCGACCGCGAGGCCCAGCTCAACCGCCGACGCTCGCGTGATCCGCGCCCGTAGCCGGTGCGATCCGAGATCGACCGTGGCCTCGGCGAACGCGGTCGACTCATCCTGATGCAGCGAGACCAGGACGCCGGACAGCACGTTGCGGATGCTGGTCGGCGACGGGCGTTCAGTGGCGAGCGAGACGTCCCGGGAGCGCACCAGCAGCCGGGCCGACTCGCCGACGGCGAGGTGCTCGATCCGCGGCACGCTGAGCCGCTGGTCGTCAAGGTCGAGCCAGGTCAGGCGGTACTCGTCGTCGTGTGCGCTGACGCGCGCCTCGAGCACCGCCGCGGCCTGGAAGCGCTCGGTCAGCGGCGCCAGGTCGAGCTGCTCAAGAACTTCGATGGTGCCGCCGAATGCCTGTACCCGGCCTTGGGAAAGGACCAGGACGCGGTCCGCCAGCAGCGCCACCTCGTCGACCGCATGGCTGACGTAGAGGGTCGGTATGCCGAAACGCGGATGCAGCGCCAGCAGGTACGGCATGATCTCGGCCTTGCGCCGCCGATCGAGCGCCGACAGGGGCTCGTCCAGCAACAGCAGGCGCGGCCGGCTGAGCAGCGCCCGGCCAAGAGCAGCACGCTGGCGCTCACCGCCCGAAAGCGTGTTGGGCCGCCGGTCGAGAAGCGGCTCCAGATCCAGTGCGTCGACGACATCGTCGCGGGTGATCGATACCGCGCTCACCTCGCTGCTTCGTCGATCGGCGTAGCGCAGATTGCCGGCGACATCCAGGTGCGGGAACAACCGTCCATCCTGGAACGTGCAACCGATGGGGCGCCGGTGAGGCGGCAGGTCAACTCCGGCTTCGCTG
The DNA here is from genome assembly GCA_009836625.1 of Holophagales bacterium. Lineage (GTDB taxonomy): Bacteria > Acidobacteriota > Thermoanaerobaculia > Multivoradales > Multivoraceae > Multivorans. Next base: position 167,346 of record VXVC01000012.1, on the reverse strand, counting down.
TCGAGCCACACGTCGCCGTTCAGGACGATGCGGCCGCTGCTTCCCGCCTCGAACCCGAGCAGCGACCTCAGGAGGGTCGTCTTGCCGCTCCCCGAAGGACCGAACACCGCAGTAACGCCGGCCGCCGGGATCGCCTGCTCAACCAGGAGATCGAAGCCCTTGAAGGCGACCTGCACGTCGACTTCGAGGGTTGTTGCCTCACGGTCAGGCGACATGAACCGGCAACCTCCGATTGAAGACGTAGACGAACACCAGGACGACGAACGCGAACAGCAGCAGACCGGCGGCAAGCGTGTGCGCCTCCGCGTACCGGAGCGTCTCCACATGCTCGTAGATGGCGATCGAGATGACCCTCGTCTCGCCCGGGATGTTCCCGCCGACCATCAGCACGACGCCGAACTCGCCGATCGTGTGGGCGAAGGTCAGGACCGCCGCGGTCAGGAAGCCGCGCAGCGAAAGGGGCGCCGCCACGGTCAGGAAGGCGTCGAGAGGCGAGGCGCGCAGCGCGGCCGCGGCCTCCAGGGGCCCTCGGCCCAGCGACTCGAAGGCGGCCTGCAACGGCTGGACCATGAACGGCAGCGAGTAAATGACGGAAGCGATCAGGAGACCCGTGAACGAGAAGGTAAGAGTGGTGTCCGTGACTTCCACCCAGAGCCCGCCAAGCCACGACCGGGGGCTCATCAGCAGCAGCAGGTAGAAGCCCAGCACCGTCGGCGGCAACACCAGAGGGAGGGCCGTCACCGCCTCGATCACCGGCTTCAGCCGCGATCGGGTACCGGACAACCACCAGGCGAGCGGCGTTCCGAGAACCAGGAGCACCACGGTCGCCGACGCCGCGAGCTGCAGGCTGAGCCACAGCGGGCCAAGTTCTGGCAGATCCACGGTGGGCGATCCTCAGCGGGAGCGGAGATGCCGGCGCTGGCCGTCAACGACGAAGCCGAACGCCTCGATCGTCGCAAGAGCCTTCGGACTGCCCAGAAAGAGATGAAACGCTCTGGCAGCGGTGGTGCCGCCGGCGCGGTCGAGCAGCACCGCATCCTGGCGAATCGGCCTGTGCAGGTCCGGAGGCACTTCCCAGTAGCTGCCGCCCTGGCTCAGGACGGACGACAAGGCAACGAAACCAAGCTCCGCGTTGCCCGAGGCAGCCATAGTGAAGCTGTGACCCACGTTCTCTCCCACGACGATCTTGGAGCGGAGACTCTCCCACAAGCCAAGTTCGCGCAGGGCGTCCCGGGCCGCGGCGCCGTAGGGCGCGAGATCCGGGTTCGCGATCGCGAGTCGCCGGAACGAGCCCGCGCGCAGCGTATGGGCGGCGTCGACTTCGGCGTCCGGGCTCCAGAGGACGAGCCGACCAACCGCGTAGGTCAGGCGAGAACCCTCGACAGCCAAGCCCTGCTCCACCAGCAGCCGCGGACGTTCCTGGTCCGCGGCCAGGAACACGTCGAAGGGCGCGCCGTGCAGGATCTGGGCGTAGAGCTTGCCCGTCGAGCCGACGGTGACCGTGACGCGATGTCCCGTTCGCTGCTCGAAGTCGGCCGCCAGCGCCTCGACTGCTTCGGCGGCGTTCGCCGCCACCGCGATCGTGACCTCTCCGGCCGAGGCCCCGCTAGCCGCCAGGAGGAGTACCGGCGCGAGCCGAAGAACTCGCCTCAAACGGCGACCGCCTGCGCCGTCCGCCGCGGGTCGCCGCAGGCGACGGCGCCGTCCTCCTCGATCAGGACGCCCTCGAAGGAGCCGCAGAGCCAGTTCCAGGGATTGACCACTTCGACCGCCGCGCCGGCTTCCTTGAGTCGCCCGACCGGCTCGCCGGCCAGGTCGGCTTCGACGATCAGGGCGCCGGGCACGCTCATCGACGAGCCGCCGAAGCGCGGCTTGTGGACCGAGCTCTCGAGGTCGAGGCCGAAGTCGAGCAGGTTGGTCGAGTTCTGGACGATGTTCTCCGTCAGCGACACGCTCGGCGAGCCGGACGCGAGGACCGGCTTGCCGTCGCGCGTGAAGATGTTCGGGCAGATGCGCGCGTGCGCCCGGCCGCCAGGCTCGACCGGACCGGAGCCGAGGTGGACGCCGGAGGCGCAGGCGTAGACGCCGTCGACGTAGATGCCGGTCCGGAACGGCATCGACATGACCGAGTGCAACACGGTGGCGACGTTGCCCGCGGCGTCGACCACCGTGACGTGGTTCGAGCCCGGCGGAGGAGGCGGCACCACGCCCAATGCCTCGTACCGGTCGCTGGGGCTGGCCGGCTTGCCCTCGAGAGCGGCGAACCGCTCAGCCGCGTACTCCTTCGAGATCGCCCGCTCCACGTCGGGCAGGGTGCCGTCGAAGCGGCCGCCCACCGCGTCGGCGTACACCCGACCGATGATCTGCATCATCCTGAGCGTCGTCTCGCCGGACTCGAACGCCGGGCCCGCCTGCTGGAGGTCGAGCAGCTCGACCATGTTCATGATCTCGACCAGGGCCTGGCCGCCGAAGTCCGGCGCCGGCGAACCGACGACGCCGTAGTCGCGGTACGTGCCCATCACCGGCTCGTCCCAGAACGCCTCGTAGGCCGCCATGTCGTCGGCGGTGATCAGGCCGCCCTTCGCCTGTACCGTTTCGGCGTAGCGGCGGCCGAACTCGCCCCTGTAAAAGTGGTCGCCGCCTTCTTCGGCGAGCCGCTCGAGCGTGTCGGCGAGGGCGCTCTGCACCAGCTTGTCGCCGATGTCGCGCAGCGTGCTGCCGTTGAAGTAGATCTCCCGGCTGAAGAGCTCCCGGCCCAGCACCGCCGACTCGACGAACATCTCACCCCACAGGAAGGGGTGGATCTCGAAGCCGTCGCGGGCGTAGTGGATGGCCGGAGCCATCACGGTGGCCCGCGGCAGCAGGCCATGGCGCTCGTGCCCGGCCTCGAAGCCGCCCCAGAACCCCGGCACGAAGCAGAGCGTGCCGTCGGTCTTCGTCATCAGCGCCCCGAACTCGGCCACGTCCATGTTCCGCACGTCCGGCACCGCCTGGGGCGCCGCCATCATGCCGTTGACGTAGGTGTACTCACCGGAAGCGGCGTCGTAGTAGAGCATCGACAGGCAGCCCGACAGGGTCGTCATGTGCGGCTCGACGACGGCCTGGGCCATGCTGGCGGCGAGCACGCCGTCGCAGGCGTTGCCGCCCAGGGCGAGCATGTCGGCGGCGGCCGCGGAAGCCAGGGGGTGGGTGCAGATGGCGAGGCCGTTGGCGCCGCGGACGGCCTGCTTGGGTCCGAAGCGCGCCGTCGCCACTAGAGCGCGCCGCCGCTCATCGTCCGGCGGCGACCAGCCGTTGACGGCAGCGGGTGCGGAATCCGTCGGCTCGGAGCCCGATCCGCAGCCGATCGCCATGGCTGCGCCACCTGCAGCCGCGGCCAGCAGGGTCCGGCGATTCAGAGTCAGGTCCGCCGTTTCAACGAGTCCTCTTCCCATCGCTGCCTCCTTCGCACAGGTACTCCGAGAGGTTACCGCGTAAGATGCCGCACCCGTTCCACCGAAACAGGGAGAACTCGAGCATGTCGGAACCGGTCCTGCTGGTAGAGAAGTCCGAAGGCATCGCCACCCTCACGCTGAACCGGCCGGGCGTGCTGAACGCCCTCTCGGAGGAACTGCGCAACGACCTCGCCGGAGCGATCGAGGACCTGCGCGGAGACGACGGGATCGGCGTCGTCATCCTGACCGGCGCCGGCCGCGCCTTCTGCGCCGGTCTCGATCTGAAGGAGATGAGCGATCCGGACCGGAAGCGCAGGGCGATCGCCGATCCGCCGAAGCTGCTCCGCTCGCTCCATCAACCCGTGATCGGCGCGATCAACGGCATCGCGGTGACCGGCGGCTTCGAAATCGCCCTCTCCTGCGACCTCCTGATCGCTGCCCCGGAGGCCCGCTTCGCCGACACTCACGCCCGGGTCGGCCTGCTCTCCGGCTGGGGGCTCTCGGCGCGCCTGTCGCGGGCCGTCGGCCCCGGCCGGGCGAAGGAACTCTCGCTGACCGGCAACTACCTCTCGGCCGAGCGCGCCTGCGAGTGGGGCCTGGTCAATCGTGTCGTTCCGCGGGAGGACCTCCTGCCCACCTGCCGCGAGCTTGCGACCGACATGCTGACCTGCCAGCGCGACGTGATGTTCCAGTACAAGCGGATGATCGACCGCGGCTTCGACCTGACCCTCGGCGACGCGATGGACTACGAAGTCGAGGTCAACCGCATGTACCGGGGCCCCAAGCCCGAAGAAGTCGGCGAACGCCTCGCCGGCATCCGCGCCCGCGGCCGCGCGCAGGCCGAGGACGCCCGCTAGTCGGCGGCTACGTCGAAGTACTTCTCCACAATCCAGTCCGGCTGCCAGCGGTCGGGTTCACGTTCGGTGCCGGTGAGGTCGCGGTGTAGCGGAGCCGGATCGGAGACGGACAGGGGCACAGTGTCGCCCATGGCGGTCTGCCAGCCTTCGAGGAGGGCTTCGAGGCGGGCTGCGGTCTCCGCGTGGTCGGGATCGGCGATGAGGTTGTTGAGTTCGTCGGGGTCGTCGCTGAGGTCGAACAACTGGCGGTGGTTGACCAGCGGATAGACAATCAGCTTGTAGCGGTCGTCGCGCACCGCGCGCATGAGGTCCCGGTAGGGCAGGAAGACGCTCTTTCGCCAAGTCGGGTCGCCGCCGGACCAGAGCAGCGCCAGATCCCGGCCGTCGATGCCGGGAGGCGCCTCGACGCCGCCGGCTGCGAGCAACGTCGGGAAGAGGTCGTAGAGGTACGTGAAAGCGTCGGTCGTCCCTGCGGGGATGCCAGGGCCGCGGATGATCAGCGGGCAGCGCATGGAGTGTTCGTAGAGGTTCTGCTTGCCCAGCAGGCCATGGCTGCCGACGGCGAGGCCGTGGTCGGCGGCGTACACGACGATCGTGTTCTCCGCCTGACCGTTCTCGTCCAGGGCGTCGAGGATCCGGCCCACCTGTTCGTCGAGGTGGCTGATCAGGCCGTAGTACTCGGCGAGCTGGTCGCGGATCACGTCCTCGTTCCGCGGCCACGCTGCCAGGTTCTCGTCGCGGAGGATCAGGGCGCCGTTGTCGAACGGGTGCTGCGGCATGTAGTTGGCGGGCAGCGGGAGGTTGCGCTGGTAGTAGCGCTCCCGGTACTCGGGCGGCGGCTGACGTGGATCGTGAGGCGCGGTGAAGGGCACGTAGGCGAAGAACGGCTGGTCCGACTCACCGCTCGCCTTCGCCCCGGCCTGCTCGTCGAGGAACTCGATGACCGCATCGGCGAACAGCTCACTGGAGAAGGTCTCCCCTGCTCGCCGGCGCACCATGCCGCCGTTCTCGATGTCCTGCACCTCGGTTTGGGTGTGATCCGCCATGCCGCCGAGGTAGATGGCCGTGCCGCGGTCGAACGCGCGGAGCAGCGCCTCCTCGCCGTTGTGCCACTTACCCGTGATGAACGTGCGGTAGCCCGCGGACTCGAGCAACCGGGGCAGGGTCGGCACGCCCTCCATCCTGTTCGGCGAGCGCATCCAGCTTCGTCCGGTCAGCACCATCGCCCGGCTCGGCACGCAGACGGCGCCGCTGTTCGAGCCGAAGACGTAGTTGCGCCGGAAGCTCCAGCCCTCGGCCACCAGGCGATCCAGGTTCGGGGTGTCGATCAGGTCGTTGCCCCAGGCGCCGATCGTGTCGGCGCGCTGGTCGTCGGCGAAGAGGAACAGGATGTTCGGCCGCGGCGCCTGGGGCTCGGCATCGGCGCCGGTTTCGTCGGCCGCTGGCGGCGCACAGCCGAGCAGGGCCAGAAGCGCGACGGGCGCCAACATGGCAGAGACCTTCACGAGCCGGCCGTCGCGACACGCGCGATCGCGTCCAGCTTCTCCACGACTTCCGGATCGATCTCGTCTTCCGGTACGAACTCGGCCAACCGGTGGAAGTTCGCCTTCGACATCAGGTTCGCCTGACCGAGTCTGCGGGCGTAGACCTCGAAGAGCGGCGCCATGAGGTCCGCGCTGGCCTTGGCGCCGTCGTCCCACGGCGATGGCCGACCGCTCTTGGCCGACGCCTCTTCGACCTCCGCGATCGAGGCCCGCATCGCCTCGACGCGGCGCTCCGCCTCCGCCTCCTCGAACAGCGGGCCGGACGCCTCTCGCCGGGCGCTGTCGGCGGCCCATCCCTCGAGCGCTGACCGCGAGCACAGGTAGTTCTCGATCTCCCGCTTCCGCCAGGCCTGCCGCTCAAGCCCGTCATCCGTCCCCACCTTCTCCGGCAGCTTGTCGAGAAGCGCGATCCCGCGCAGTGCGGGACACGCTTCGCGGAGGCCGTGGAAGTGAAGTTCGGCGCTCGAGAGCCGGTCGCCGACGTACTGGACGAAGGGACGTTCGAGCGCTCTCGCGGCAGCCTCGTGACCAAGACGCCGGGCGAAGGCCTTGAGGATCGCCAGATCCGTCGACCCCTCGAGATAGAGCACCCAACCGACCAACTCCGCCTGAAGGTACTGGTTGAAGCCGATGCGAGAGAGCGCCTTGGCGACCTGGCTGCCGCCGTCGTCGATGCGGTGCGGCTTGCCCACGAAGGCGATCACCGTGTCCGTGCCGGCCGCTTCCGCGAGCAGCACCTCGGAGTGGCTGGCGGCCACGATCTGGCTGCCGCTGCCCTCGGCCAGCTCGCGGACGAGTGCGTAGATCTCGCGCTGGCGGAGGATCTCGAGGTGCGCGTCCGGTTCGTCGAGCAACAGGATGGCGCCCGGGTTCGAGTACAGGTAGGCGAGGATGAGCAGGGTCTGCTGGAGACCCCGGCCGCTGGACGAGAGGTCGAGCCAGATACCGCGTTCCCGGTACCGCATCGTGATCTCGCCGCGTTCCTCGACGTAGAGCGGCTCGTCCAGTTCGACGCCGAAGAGCCGGTCGATCCGTTCCTTCAGGTCGGCCCAGACGTCCGGGCTCTCGCCATGGATCCGGAAACACAGGTTGCGCAGCACCTCGGCCGTGCGGCCCTCGCCCACCCGCACGTTGATCGACCCCGGGTCGAGACGGGTCTCCGCCGACGCCATGCCCGACATCGGCGGCAGGCAGGCGACCTTCACCGCCCGGGCCTGGTCGGGCACCGGCATCCGCGGCGGTGACGGGCCCCGTTCGAGCCGCAGCGGCCGGCAGTAGAAGGACTCCTGGTTCGCGTAGTCGAACTCGAGCCCGCAGCGCCAGGGGCGCCCGGCCTGACCAGCCTCGGCAGCCTCGGAAGTGCCCTGCTCCGGGTCGCCGTCGGCAGGCGGCCCGGAACTCGTACCCTCAACGACGACGTCGATACAGACGTTGTCCGTCCGTTGCCGGCCGTCGACCGTGTGCACGTGCCGGGTGTGCAGGTCGCGCCACAACAGGTTCGCGTTGGGAACGGGTATCGACACGAGGTCGCGACGGTTGACCGTCACGCCGGGACGCTTCTCGGGCGCGCTGCCGCCAGACCGCCGTTCGAGCCAGCGCCGCAGGCCGATGTCCCACAGCGCCAGCGCCTGCATCGCCGAGGTCTTGCCCGAGTTGTTCGGGCCGATCAGCACCACGGCGCTGCCCAGCTCGATCTCGACCTCCTCGAAGCGCTTGAAGTTGCGGATCGTGAGCTTTGTGAGCATGTGGCGGGCCGGTGACGAGACCGGGCTACGTTAGCGCAGCGCTACACTCGCTTGGCCCGACTCACAGCCGTCACATCTCCAGCGCAACAAAGGCACTCCTTCTCTTGACGAAACGCACTCCCGTTCTGGTCGGCATCGCACAGGTGCTTCAGCGTGCCGACGATCCGGCCGAAGCCCGGCCGCCGATCGAACTGATGCTGGAGGCCGTACGGGGCGCGATCGAGGACGCCGAGGCGCCCGGCCTGCGCGACAGGATCGATTCGGTGCGGGCCATGAAGGGCGTCTGGGGCTACCGGAATCCAGCGCTGATGGTGAGCGAGGCCCTGGGCTTCGCGGGGGTCGAGACCGGACTCTCTGTGGTGGGCGGCAACCAGGTGCAGACCGTGTTCAACCAGAGCGCCCTCGACATCCAGAGCGGGCGCCGCGAGGCGATCGTGCTCTGCGCGGCCGAATGCGGCCGCACGATGGGCCGGGCGCGCAAGATGGGGATGGACCTCGGCTGGCTGCAGGACGACGATCCTCCCAAGCTCCCGGACGCGACTTACGGCGACACCCGCTGGACGCGGCACGAGATGGAGATGAACCGCGGCATCCAGCAGGCCGTCCAGTACTACTCCCTGTTCGACATTGCACTGCGGAAGCAGGGCGGCGAAACGGTCGAGGGCCACCTCGCCCGCATCGCCGAACTCTGGGCGGGATTCAACCGGGTGGCTCAGGAGAATCCCCACGCATGGATCCGGACGCCTCTGACCGCCGCCGAGATCGGCACGGTGTCGCCGGCCAACCGCGCCGTGACCTTCCCTTACACGAAGCTGATGAACGCGAACATGCGCGTCGACATGGCAGCAGCGCTCGTGCTCTGCTCGCTGGATGCGGCGCTCGCGTTGGGCGTACCGCGGTCGAAGATGGTCTTTCCGGTCAGCGGCGCCGACGCCGTCGACCACTACTTCGTCTCCGAGCGCGACAATCTCCACTCGTCGCCGGCGATCCGGCTGGCAGGCAAGAGGGCGCTCGACCTCGCCGGCGTCGACGCGGCCGATCTCGACTTCGTCGACGTCTACAGCTGCTTCCCAAGTTCCGTGCAGGTCGCGGCGAAGGAAATCGGCCTCGATCCGCAGCGCCCGCTCACCGTCACCGGCGGCCTCACCTTCGGCGGCGGACCGCTGAACAGCTACGTCATGCACTCGATCGCCCGCACGGCCGAACTCCTGCGCCAAACGGACGACGGCCGCGCCCTCGTCACCGCGAACGGCGGCATGCTGACCAAGCACTCCTTCGGCGTCTACAGCGCCGGGGAACCGGATCGACCCTACCGGCACGAGGACCTGACCGCCGAAGTCCACGCACTCCCGAAGCGGGAAGCCGTGGCCGACTACACCGGGCCGGCCGAGATCGAGTCCTACACCGTCATGTTCGGCGGCGGCAGCGCGAAGTCGACCTCGTACCGTTCGACTTACGGCGAGCGCGAAGCGCCGAGCTTCGAACCCACCGTCGCCCATCTGGCCTGCCGCCTGCCGGACGGCCGCAGGAGCTGGGCCAACGTCGAAGATCCCGACACGCTGAGCGCCATGTGCGCGCAGGAGTTCTGCGGGCGTCCGGTCCAACTGGACGGAACCGGGACCGCCGAATGCAGGTAACCACGCGCCTCGCGGCCGCCGGCCTCGCCGCCCTGCTGCTGACGGGTTGCCTGGGCCAACCCGCCGCACCGGCCCGGAGCGCGATGTTCGACTACGACCCGGGCGCGGACCCGATCACCAACCCCGACGCGCTGTTCGCGCCGTTCGACCCCGAGCGGGCCGACACCGAGGCCACGATCAACCGCTACTCGCTCGACCAGCCGACGTCGCTCAACCCGCTCTTCATCCGGGCCTGGACCGACGGCTTCCTGTATCGCCTGCTGTTCGACCCGATCGCTCACCGCAGTTCGGACCTGACCGCGGAGTGGAATCCGGCAATGGTGGACGAGGTCGAGGAACTGGAGGGCGGTCTCGTCCACCGGATCAAGCTCCACGCGGGAATGCGCTGGCACGACGGCGCGCCGGTCACCTCCGAGGACGTCCGTTTCACCTGGGAGGCGATCGGCGACGACAACGTGCCGGCGGTCGACTACAAGTACAAGGCCGCCGAGATCGAGGACATCCGGATCATCGACGACATCACCTTCGACGTCGTCCACCGGCAGGTGTCCGCGCTCCGGATCGACAACCTCTACTTCCCCATCGTCCCGGCGCACATCCTGAACAATCCCGAGGAACGCGCCGCCGACCCGACCCTGCGCACAAGCGCCTACTACAACCGCTACCTGCGGGAACTCGGCATCGGCAACGGGCCCTTCCGCTTCGTCGAGTGGATCCACGCCGACCGCGTGGTCGTCGAGCGCTGGGAGGACTACCACCACGACAAGCCGCCCATCCGCCGCCAGGCGATCACCACCCACAGCGACCGCAACGCCGCCCTGCTCCAGTTCCGCAAGGGACAGCTCGACGACATCTGGCTGACCGTCCAGCAGCACGGCAGCCAGACCAACGACGAGGAGTTCCACGCCGCCGGCGTAAAGGCCTGGGGGCCGCGCTGGATGCAGGCCTACATCGGCTGGCAGCAGGGCGGCAACAACCACTTCTTCGGCGATGTCCGGGTGCGCCGCGCGATGGCCCACGCCTACGACGCGGAGCGCGTGCTGCGGCAGGTGAGCTGGAACGTCTACACCCGCTCCAACGGGATGTTCCCGCCGAGTCACTGGAGCCACAATCCCGATGTCAAGCCGCTCGAGTACGACCTCGAGAAGGCCGCCGCCCTGCTCGACGAGGCCGGCTGGCTGACCAGCCCCGACGACGGCTGGCGCTACAAGGAGATCGACGGCGAGCAGGTCCGTTTCCACTTCATGATGAACCTGCCCCAGTCCTTCGTCGACGCCCGCCGCATGGTCGACATCTACCGCGACGACCTGCGCCGCATCGGCGTCTCCTTCGACACCGAGATCCAGGAGAACGCGAGCCGCTCGCCACTGCTGATCCAGCACGAGATGATCGCCCACGTCGACACCTACCAGGTCTTCGCCGACCCCGACATCTGGCGCAACTTCTTCCACAGCGAAGCGATCGACAACGGCCGCAACTACGACAGCTACAGCAACCCCAAGGTCGACGAGCTGTTCGATCGCTCCCGCATGGAACTCGACCGCGACCGCCGCGCCGAACTGCTGCGCGAACTGCAGGCCCACGTCCAGGCCGACCAGCCCGCCCTGTTCCTGTGGAACTACAGCACGACCTGGGGCTTCAGCAAGAGGATGCGGGGCGTCGAACTGGGGCCGGCGGGCGTCACCGCGTTCGTCCCCGGTACGCGGGCGTGGTGGGTTGAGCGGGATGACTGAAGGGCCGCCCTTGGACCCGTTCGTCGCCGCGGCGGCAAATCGCAGTCTTCGTCGCGTCGAATGGGACGACTCGGAAGAGGAGAACGGAACGATGGTGCTGCTCGTTCGCAACCGCGTGAAGGACATCGACCACTGGAGGCGCGTCTTCGACGAGCAGGAGGCCGCCGGCATGGCCGCCGGACTGTCCGTCGAGCACGTGTGGCGCTCGGCCGAGAAGGCCGACGAGGTGTTCTTCATCCTCGGCGTCGAGGACAGGGCGAGGGCGGAGGCCTACATGGCGACGCCTGAAGCCGCCGCGGTCGGCGAGGAAGCCGGCGCGATCGAGGGGGAGTTCTGGTTCCTAGAGGAGTTCCCGTCCGGAATCGCTTGAGGCCCACCCGGGCTCTCCATTTGAGCGACGCCATCCGTCCTCGCCGAGGTTAGAGCAGAACCCGGGCCCATTCGACCGCGTTGAGGCAGTGGCGTATCCTCAGGACCAGAACAGCCCGAGGCGCGACCATGCACGACACTCTCCGCATCACCGAACTTCAAGCGAACGTCACCGCCATCACCGGCCGGGTCCAGTCAGCCGGTACGCGCATCGCCGTCCAGAAGCGCGGCAAGACCGTAGCCGCACTCGTCCCGCCCTCCGATCTCGAGATGCTGGAAGCGCTTGAGGATCGTCTTGACCTGCTCGACGCCTTGGACGCGCTGGCCGATTATCGGGAGAATGGCGGCGTTCCTCTCAAGGATGTGAAGCGCGATCTTGGAGTCTGACGATCGATCCGTTGCGCCTCAGGCCAGCCGACGGCGGAGTCGTTCGTAGACATTGCCACGGCGGCCGACGGTGAGGACCAAAAGGACCGAGCCTGGCTGCTCAAGCGTGTAGCAGACCCGCCAATCGCCGACTCGAATACGCCAGATGCCGGATACGCCGCCGAGCTTCTTCGCGCCCGGAGGTTTGGGGTCGTCCGGCAGCTTCTCGATTGCACGGACAATGCGCCGAAGCTGAACGCGATCGGCTATGCGCCTGATGTCTCGCTCAGCCCCCCTGGATAGCAAGACCTTCATGGAAGAGCTACGGACGGCCCGGCAAGCACACTTCTTGGCATCCTGCTTACCTACGAAGTCACGAAACCGGTGAGCACGCCGGCCGGAGCCGTCCTAGGTCGGTACCTGCCCCTTCTTGATCGCGATCAAGGCCTTCTGGAGCTTGGTGCCTGCTTCCCATGACAACTCGCTGCCCTCGAACTCGCAGCGATAGAGCCCCTGGAGGTTGGATGGCACCTCCACTCGCCGATCCCACAGCAAGACAAGCCTCTTGTCGTGGCGTACATACGCGGCCCCGATCTCGATCAGGACATTGGGGTTGACCGAAAAGCCGTTGCCAGCTTCCTGCTCCGCGTCAGCTGTCACGCAGATGATCGCAGCGTCTGACCGACTCATCGCCTCGAAGACCTTGTCCGGAACGGGAATGGCAGCAGTCTCCTGCTCGGTCGCAACCTCTGCCCGAAGATCTGCCAGTTCGAGTAGCTGCTTCACCTGCTCCAGCACCTTCGTACCGCTGCTATGGCCGACGAAGATAGCGCGGACAGGACGCTCCTCCTGGCCGGCCAGCGCTGGCGTACCGGGCAGGCCAGCCTCCGCTGTGAGGTCCGGGCGTGCCGGAGGAACATCTTCAGCGACTGACGCGTCCTCCTCAGCCGGTGACATCTCGGGCACGTCGACCGTCGTAGACTCGGCCGGGGCGAGGGGAGCTAGCGAAACGTACCGGTCACCGCCTATCTCCCGAAACGCTCCGACGGTCTCGGCGTTCTCCAGAATGGTCTCAAGGGCGCCTTCCACCCGCGCAGCGGGCACGGCAAACTCACCCTTCAGAACGTTGCGGGCGATGTCGTCCCGAGGGAACTTACTCCCGTCGTACTTGCGCAGGAAGCCACCGACGACCAACGGCTTCAAACACGCTTCGCGCAGCGCGACGATGTCCTCACCTTCTTCCTGAGGCGCGACGGCACGCCTCCCCAAGTCGGTCAGAGCGATCGTCGAAGCATTACACCCCCCGTCGGTCAAGCCATAGCCGATGGCCGCTCCGGTCAGGGATCGCCAACCAGAGCTGCTCGGCTTCACTCCGACAGCCATCGCGACTTCTAGCGGCGCGGTCGGTTGACCCGCGTACTGCTCGACCAGGGCGCGCGGAACTCTGAGTGCCTTCTTGATCGAGACCTGCGGAAGTTCGGTCTGGGGGATTCTCTTTCTCACAGCCATACTGCCTCCCTAGCCACGATTCGCGTTCTTCCACTGACCGAGCGATAGTGGCATAACTGGACTACGAAAGCAACCCACGTAGACCAAATAGTCCATAGCGGGCCCAGCGGCCCAACTCGTGACGGGATCCCCGTCTGACCCACGAGACAGAGTCTTCTCCATCGGAAGCGCACCTGAGCGAACAGCCCGAACGCCATGCGGCACCCTCAAGCACCCCGCTTCTCCCGCACCGCGGCCCACAGGCCGACCCAGACGCAATAGCACATCGCCAGCAGCACCAGGGTGAACGGCAGGCCCGTCGAGACGGTCATCGCCCGCAGGGCGTCCAGCGCGCCGGTGCCGCCGACCATGAGCAGGACCGCGGCGACGACGCCTTCCAGCGTGGCCCAGAAGACACGCTGGCTGGTCGGCACGTCTTCCTTGCCGCCCGCGGTGATCGTGTCGACGACGAGCGAGCCGGAGTCGGACGAGGTGACGAAGAACACGAGCACCAGGACGATGCCGGCGAGCGACAGCACCGCGCTGAGCGGGAACTGCTCGACCATCCGAAAGAGCATGACCTCCTGGGCCGCGGACGCCACCGGCGCCGTGCTGTCCGCGATCGTCTGGGAGATCGCCGTGCCGCCGAAGGCCGCCATCCAGACGATCGACAGCAGTGTCGGGATGAGAATCACGCACACGACGAACTCGCGTACGGTTCGGCCGCGAGAGACTCGGGCGATGAACATGCCGACGAACGGCGACCAGGACACCCACCAGGCCCAGTAGAACGAGGTCCAGTCATGCGAGAAGCCGGTGTCCTCACGACCGAACGGCATCGCCAGGGGCACGAAGTTCGCGGCGTAGGCCAACGCGCCCCTGGCGGCGGTGACCAGAATCCCGCCGGTCGGGCCGATCGCGATGACCGCGAGCAACAAGGCCAGCGCGAGGGTCATGTTGACCCCTGACAGCACCTTGATGCCGCGGTCGAGGCCGCGCACCACGGAGACGACGGCGAGCAACGTGATGACGCCGATCAGCACCACAGCGGCCACACCGCCCGTACCCCAGCCGTAGAGCAGGTTGAACCCCGCCAGGGCCTGGGTGGTCCCCAGTCCCAGCGAGGTCGCCAGGCCGAACAGGGTGGCGAACACCGCCAGGACGTCGATCACATGCCCCCACCAGCCCCGCACGCGGTCGCCGAGAATCGGGTAGAAGGCCGAGCGCAGGGTCAGCGGCAGCCCGTGGTTGTAGGCGAAGAAGGCCAGCGCCAGCGCGACCACGGTGTAGATCGCCCATGGGTGCAGGCCCCAGTGGTAGATCGTCGCCGCCATCGCGAGGTCCCGCGCGGCCGTCGCGTCACCGGCGGCGCCTCCTAGCGGCGCGGCGTCGCTGCGCAGACCGCCCGTATCCGTCACCGGACCGTCGAGGGCGGCGCCGAAGTGGGACAGCGGCTCCGAAACGCCGAAGTACATGAGGCCGATTCCCATGCCGGCGGCGAACAGCATCCCGAACCAGCCCGGGTAGGAGAACTCCGGCTTCGCGTCCGGGCCACCCAGCCGCACCTTGCCGACCGGCAGGAACACGAGCAGCAGGGCAAAGAGAACGAACACGTTGCCGGCCGACAGGAAGAACCAGTCGAACCCGCTGAGGATTGCCGGGAGCAGCCAACTGAAGAACCGCGCCGCCTGGTTCTGGAAGACCAGCGTGCCGAGGACGAACAGGAAGATCACACCACCCGAGACGACGAACACGGGGTTGTGAATGTCGAGCCCGAACGGGGTGATGTTGTCCTGCCCGACGCGGAGCTGGGGGCGCCGACTCAGTTGAACTGTTCGCGCAGCAACCGCTTCAGGATCTTCCCGGACGGGTTGCGCGGCAACTGGTCGATGAAGTGGACCGCAACCGGTTGCTTGAAGCGGGCCAGCTTGTCCTGGCAGAACTCGAGGATCTCCTCGCCTTCGAGGCTCTCGTCGGAGCGGACGACGATGGCGACCGGAGACTCGCCCCACTTCTCGCTTTCGCGGCCGATGACGCCGACTTCGAGGACCTTGGGGTGGCGGCCGATGACCTCTTCGAGCTCCGCCGGATAGACGTTCTCGCCGCCGGAGATGATCATGTCCTTCAGCCGGTCCTGGATGTAGACGAAGCCGTCCTCGTCCATCACCGCGCCGTCGCCGGTGTAGAACCAGCCGTCCACCATCGTCTCGGCGGTGGCCTCGGGCCGGTTCCAGTACTCCTTCATCAGGTGGCGGCCGGCGACCAGGACCTCGCCCGCCTCGCCGGGGGCGCAGTCGGCGCCGTGGTTGTCGACGACCCGCACGGAGGTGTGGAAGAACGCCTTGCCGGTCGAACCGGCCTTGCGGATCGCGTCCTCGGGCGAGATCACGCAGGCCGGGCCGCAGGTCTCGGTCAGGCCGTAGACCTGGTGAACCTCGATGCCGAGCTTGTCGTAGGCCTCGATCAGGCTGACCGGCACCGGCGCAGCGCCGCTCATGCACCAGCGGAGTCGCTCGTGCTTGCAGCGCTCCGGGTCGTAGACCTGGAGCATGAAGTTGAGCATCGCCGGGACCTTCAGCATGATGTCGATGTTCTCTTCGCCGACCAACTGCCAGGCCCGGACGGGGTCGAAGGAGCGCATCACGACGCTGACGCAGCCGGCGTGCACGTTGCAGGTCGCAGGGGTCAGGGCGCCGACGTGGAAGAGCGGCAGGGAGACCAGAAAGCGGTCGCCGTAGCGGAAATCCGTGGTCGCCATGATCGTCAGTGACGCCCACAGCGCGGACTCGTGGGTGTGAACCGCGCCCTTGGGCAGACCGGTCGTCCCCGACGTGTACATGATGTAGAGCAGGTCGCTGTCCGCGGCCGCGATCTCGGGCTCTGCGTCGCTCGCCGCCGTCGTCGCGTCCAGGTACGAGAGGCAGCCGTCGGGCCGCTGCTCGTCCGGGCCGACGTGGACCCACCTCGTGACGTTCGTGCCGTTCTCGCCGCCGCCGCGCGCGATCAGGTCCAGCACCTGGGCCTGGAACTCGTCGCCGAAGATCAGCGTCCCGGCGCCGGCGTCGCGGATGATGAAGGAGAGTTCCTCGGGCGTCAGCCGCCAGTTGAGCGGCACGCAAACGGCGCCGATCTTGGCGACCGCGAAGAACGTCTCCATGTACTCGACGCTGTTCATCAGCAGCAACGCCACGCGGTCGCCCTTGCCGACGCCGAGCTCGCGGAGCGCGTTGGCGGTCCGGTTCGAGCGGAGGTTCCACTCCGCGAACGTGAAGCGGCGATCGCTGTCGATGTCGACGAAGCCCTCCATGTCCGGCGACAGGAAGGCGCGCTTGGTCAGGATGAGTCCGGCGTTGTCTCGCATGGGTTCGTCTCCTCGGGCGTTCAGCGAGTTGCCGGATCGTAACGCGGCAACCTACTCGCCGGCGGCGGCTACTGCCTCGTCGAGACCGTAGCCCTCGAGCGTCCCGTGCAGGGCGACGATGTCAAGCCCCATGACGAGCAGGTCGTGCTTCTCGCCGGAGAGATCGCGGACGTGATTCCGCATCAGTCCCTCGGGGCGGAAGCCGAGCCCCTCGAAGGCGGCGACGGCGCCTTTCTGGTCCGGCGTCATCCGCGCCACGACCTTCTCGATGCCGGCCGCGACGGCCGCCTGGAACGCCTGCTCCACGAGCAACCGGCCGAGACCCTTTGCGCGCGCCGACTCGGAGATGACCACCCGGATCTCGGCCACGTGGGAGGACCACTGCAACTGGCTACGGTCGATCGAGGCGTAGCCGATCAGTTCGGCATCCGCCAGGGCGAGCAACGTCCTCATCTGGCCCGATTCGATCTCGCCGATCCACTGATCGACCACCTCGGCGTCGCGGATGTCGCGGCGCAGGAACAGGAGATCGTGGTCCGGAAGACCCTCGGCGAAGGCAAGCACGGTCGACCGGTCGTCCGCGTCCATGGGCCGCACCGTCAGCTCGCGGGCGTTCAGCCGCCGTGCCACCCGGTCGACGGGCGCTATCGATACGGGATCGTTGTCCGCGACCCGGTCTTTCTGGTCTGCCATCTCGTTCTTCCCCTTAGACCGAGCGCTCGGCCAGCCACTCCTCGAGGCGCGGCCACAGGCGGCGCACCGCGTTCGCCCCGGCGACCAGGCTGACGTGGCCGCCCTTCAGAATGAGTTCCTGCCTGTCCTCGGAGCCGACCACTCCCACCAGGTCTCGGGCCGCCTCGTACGGCACGATGTGGTCGTGCTCCGCGACGACGTGGATGAAGGGCACCTTGATGTTCGAAAGGTCGACGAGCCGGCCGCCCAGCCGGAACTCGCCCTTCATCAGCAGGTTCTGCTGCTGAAGTTCCTTCGTCGTCTGACGGAAGCACTCGCCCGGGAAGGGGATCTGGTCGGCGGCCCAGCGCTGGAGCCGGCGGTATGAGGTGACGAACTCGTCGTTCCACATGTTGTCCCAGAGCCGCACCCGGCCGGCGACCTGTGATGCCGGCCGCAGGGCGTTGAAGGAGGCGTAGAGCATCTGCGGCGGGACGTTGCCCAGCCGGTCGACGATCCGGTCGACGTCGAAGTGGGCAGGGTCCGTCCAGGTCCTGAACAGCCCCATCCCGTCGTAGTTGACCGGCGTCGTGAAACAGGCCAGGTTGCGCAACCGACCGCCGGACGACACATCGGGATGCAGGGCGGCGTGCAGCGCGGCCAGAAGACCGCCCATGCAGTAGCCGACGATCGAGACGTCCGGCTCGCCGCTCCGCTCGTGAACGATCTCCACGCACTCGGGAATGAAGTCGAGCACGTAGTCCTCGAGCCGTAGCCGGCTGTCTTCGGGCCGGGGCGTGCCCCAGTCGATCATGTAGACGTCGAAGCCGCGGTCGAGCAGAAACTCGATCAGGCTGTGGCCCGGCGCCAGGTCGAGGATGTACGGCTTGCTGATCAGGGACATGACCAGCAGGATCGGTGTCCGGTACACCTCGTCCACCCGCGCCCGGTAGTGGTACAGGCGGAGCGTGCCCCGGCTGTGGACCGTGTCCTTCGGCGTCAGGCCAACGCCCGGATCGCCCGTCGAGATGTACTCGAGGCCCTTGACGCTCCGGCGGAACGCGCGCTCCATTTCACGCCGCACGCTGTCCGCGACCCCGGCGGTCGCGTCCAGCACGGGCGTTGCGCTGCGGGCCGAAGGGCCGGCCGACGCCGTCGTCATTCCGCCTTCCGCTCAGACGGGGGACGGCGAGTGCGAGCCGGCCGGGGCGCCGGCTTCGCGTCGCCTTTCCGGCCGATCGCCTCGGCCAGCAGCCCCTCGATCCGCAACAGCCTCTCCTCCACCGCGGTCAAGCGCTCCGCGAGTTCGCTGAGATCGTTGCGCGTCGGAAGGTTCACCGCCTGGAAGTAGCGCTGCGCGCCCTCGTTCATCGTCTGCTGGAACATGGTCATCGCCTCGATCCAGCCGCCCGAAGCGCGAGCGAACTGGTCCGTGCCCATCATGTCGTTGAACACCTTGTTCATCTGGTGTTCGGATTGGGTGACCCACTCGCGCCAGGCGGCGAAGGGGTCGGGCGGCGGCTTCGAAGGCGGGCGATCGTCGGCCATACAACTAGCCTACGACGACTCCTCCGCCTGCGCGGTGAGCGAGTCGAGGTAGCTGTTCGCCAGACCGAAGCTCGCGTCGACCGCGGAGCGGTAGGAGTTGCGGCCGTCCTGGAACAGGCGGATCCACTCCTGGACCAGGCTCTTGGCCTCGGCCGGGAGCCGCTCGGAGTTCTCGGTCCACTTGCTGATCGCCCCTTCGCGGCGCTCCTGCATGGAAGCCACCATGTCGAAGCTCGTATCGAACACCCGCTTCTGGAAGTCGAGCGCCCGCCGGTTGGCGTCGATCATCGCTCCGCGAAAAGGCACGCTCGGGCTGGTCGTCGCCGTGGTTGTGCTGGTCGTCATCTGAGGTCTCCTGGGTGGTACGATCCGTTGCTCGGATGGCCCACATGGTTTCGGCTCGCAAGCCTGTTTCGAAGATTGCACCGGTGACGGTCGCTTCGGTTGACGGCGCCCGTCTTGTGCAGTGCAGCAAGAATGCTGCACATTATGCTGCGCTGTGTCAACCCCCCTCCGCATGACCGACCCGATCGTCATCAAGAAGTACGAGAACCGCCGGCTGTACGACACGCACAGCAGCCGCTACGTGAACCTGGACGGCGTCGCCGAACTCGTCCGCGGCGGCCGGGACATCCAGGTCGTCGACTCGAAGACCGGAGAGGACGTCACCCGCCACGTCCTGACCCAGATCATCGTCGACGGCGCGAAGGACCCCGAGCACGGACCGCCGCTCGAGTTCCTTCGCGACCTGGTCCGGGCGCGAGACCAGGCGGGCCGGGACTTCTTCCAGTGGTACCTGAAGAGCGCCGGCGAGGTCTACGAACGGATGAGTGAGACAGTGCGGCGAAGCCCGTTCGCGCCGGACCCGTCCTGGATGCGCCTCTGGGACCCTCGCGCCATCGCGAAGGAGATGCAGGCACAGATGACCGGCCAGACGAAAGGCGACGCCACGCGCGCCGAACTCGATGAACTGAAGAGTCGGCTCCAGGATCTCGAGCGGCGCCTGGCGGACACCCCCGACTGACCCGCCCCGGACGCGCGAAGCGATGCCCCTGTCGACCGCCGCCGCCGGCAGCGAACTCACGTCCTCGACGATCGACGTCACCGTCCGCGACGTGCTCGCGTACGCGGCCGGCATCGGCGAAACCAGCGACGCCGTGTTCGACGACGCCCGAAACGGCGGCGTCGCGGCGCCGCCTCCGTACTGCGTGTCCCTCGAGTGGCCCGTCGTCAGCCGCGGCCGGGGGTCGGAGATCCTGGGAGGGGAGCCGCATGAGCTGCGGCGCGGTGTCCACGCCAGCCAGGACTCCCACTTCCACCGTCCCATTCGCCCCGGTGACTCGCTGACCACGCGCGGCCGCTACGTCGGCATCCGGAGCACCCGCGCCGGGGTGCTGCTGACCACCCGCCTCGACACCGTCGACCAGCAAGGCCGGCCGGTCACGACCTCCTGGTCGCGTTCGATCTTCCGCGGCGTCGACACCGTCGGTCCCAACGCCGAGACGGAACCTGTCCCCGAACCGCCCAGACTCAGCCTCGGCGGGAACGGCCGGGCCCGGAGCGAGATCTTCGTGCCGCGGGAGATGCCTCACGTCTACACGGAGTGCGCCCGGATCTGGAATCCAATCCACACGGAGCGCGAGGTGGCGCTGGGCGCGGGTCTGCCCGACATCATTCTCCACGGCACAGCGACGTGGGCTCTCGCCGGCCGCGAGGTGCTCCGCGCCTACGGCGGCGGCGATCCCCTGCGGCTCAGGCGCCTTTACGGCCGATTCAGCGCGATGGTCATCCCCGGTACATCGATCACGGTCGAGCACACGACTGCCGGCGAGACCGGGGACGGCGGGCTCCAGGTCGCCTTCCGGGTCCTCAACGCGGAGGGCCAGGAGGCTGTGAGCCAGGGCGTGGCCGTCGTCGCGTAGAGTACCGGCCCGCCAACCACTGGAACTACCGACGGAGACAGGAAGAGATGGGAATCCTCGACGGCAAGACGGCGATCGTCACCGGCGCCGGCCGCGGCATCGGCAAGGGAATCGCGCTCAAGTTCGCGGAAGAAGGCGCCAACGTCGTGGTCAACGACCTGGGAGGCGCAACCGACGGCACCGGCGGTTCACGGATCGCCGACGAGGTAGTCGAGGAGATCCGGAGCGCCGGCGGTTCGGCAGTGCCGAACTACGACTCCGTGGCCACCGTCGAGGGCGGGCAGAACATCTTCCAGACGGCGGTCGACTCGTTCGGCGGTCTGGATGTCCTGGTCAACAACGCCGGCATCCTGCGCGACCGCACGATCTTCAACCTGGACGAGGCGGACTGGGACGCGGTGCTCGACGTCCACCTGAAGGGCCACTACTGCTGCAGCCGGCCGTTCGCCCGCTACATCCGCGAGACGAACCGCCCCGGCTGCCGGATCATCAACTTCTCCTCGGTTTCCGGCCTCTACGGCAACTTCGGCCAGTCGAACTACGCCGCCGCCAAGGCCGGCATCGCCGGTCTTTCCCGGGTGCTGGCGCTGGAGCTGGCCAAGTACCGCTGCACCGTGAACACGATCTCGCCGGGCGCGACGACGCGCATGACGGCCGAACTGCGAGCCGGCCGCGGCATGAAGATCGACGAGGACGCGCCGGAGCAGAGCCCGAATCAGATCGCGCCGGTCTGCGCCTGGCTGGCATCCGACGCGGGCGCGGACATGACCGCCCAGATCATCGACGTGATGCGCGGCTGGGTCGGCATCATGCAGCAGCCCAAGGTGATCCGGAAGTTCAGCAAGGACGGCATGTGGGACAACCGCGACATCGACCTGATCATGCCGCAGCTTCTCAAGGCGAAGCAGGACCACGACGCGGCGGTCGACGAGAAGGCGGAGCCGACGCCGGTCTGAGAGGAGCCGGCCTACGGCCGGCGCGTTCTTTCCCCCGGGTCAGAAGACCCGGGTCACATGCGGCAGCGGGTCAGAAGACCCGCGTACCCAGCGTTTTCAGGTCAGCCAGCGGACGTACCAGGGCGTCCCGTCCGCCTTCTGCTGCTCCTTGTAGCGCTGGCGCTCCAGCTTCCTCAGGAACGCCTCGCCCTTGTCGAAGCAGCAGTCCTTGTACTTCCGGCCGCTGCCGCAGGGGCAAGGTTCGTTGCGCTGCACCTTGCTGAAGCGCCGCGGCGCGGTGACCACCGACTTGCGGGTCGCGATCGCGTTGCTCAGCCGTCGTCCGCGTTTCATCGACTCACCGTGGTCCTTCGAATGTCCTCGCTTCGGCCCGCCGTCCGCAACCGGCCGAACGGCGCGCCCCGAGCCCTGTAACATAGCAACCGTACCGTCCCCGGGCGAGGCCGGCAATGGCCGACCGGCACCGCGCCCCCGGACGATCCGCAGCCCGGACGATATGACCGCCACCCGCAAGCCGAGGCTGACGTGAGAATCTGCGTCGTCGGTTCCGGCTACGTCGGTCTGGTCACAGGCGCCTGCCTGGCCGACTTCGGCATGGACGTCGTCTGCGTCGACCAGGACGAGTCGAAGATCGCCCGGCTTCAGGCCGGCGACATTCCGATCTACGAACCAGGGCTCAAGACCCTGGTCGCAAAGAACGAGGAGACCGGCCGGCTCCGCTTCACCACTGAACTGGCGCCAGCGCTCGAGTCCGCGGTCGCGGTGTTCATCGCGGTGGGCACGCCGCCCCGGGAGGACGGCTCGTCCGACCTCCGCTACGTGCGGGACGTGGCCCAGGCGATCGGGGGCCAGATCAGCGGCTACAAGGCCATCGTCACCAAGAGCACGGTACCGGTCGGGACCGGCCGGATGATCGAGGAGATCGTGGGTTCCGGCCGCTGCCGCAGCTTCTCCGTCGTCAGCAATCCGGAATTCCTGCGCGAGGGTTCCGCCATCGAGGATTTCATGCGCCCGGATCGCCTGGTCATCGGTAGCCGCGACCAGCGCGCGACGGACATCATGCTGGAGATCTACTCCCCCCTCCGCGCCCGCGGCGTCCCGATCGTCGTCACCGACGTCGAGACCGCGGAGATGATCAAGTACGCGTCGAACAGCTTTCTCGCCACCCGGATCTCGTTCATCAATGAGGTGGCTGAGCTGTGCGAGCGGACCGGCGCCGACGTGCAGGTGGTCGCCCACGGCATGGGTCTGGACCGCCGGATCGGGCCGCTGTTCCTGCGACCGGGACCGGGTTTCGGCGGCTCCTGCTTCCCGAAGGACACCCGCGCCATGGCGTCGATGGCTCGGGACGCGGGCGCCAGGGTCCAGATCGTCGAGGCTACGCTCGAGGTCAATCGCCGGGTCCAGGAGCGGATGCTGGGCAAGATCGAGTCGGCGCTCGGCGACCCCAGGGGACGAACCGTCGCCATGCTCGGTCTCTCGTTCAAGCCCGATACGGACGACATCCGGGAATCCCCGGCGCTGTTCGTGCTCGACCGACTCCTGTCCCGCGGCGCCACGGTTCGCGCGTACGATCCGGCAGCGATGGACAACGCCCGCCGCTTCCGTCCCGACGCGATCTACTGCGGTGACCCCTACGAAGCCGCGGAGGGCGCGGACCTCCTGGCCATCCTCACCGAGTGGAACCAGTTCCGCGCGCTCGAGTTCGACCGTCTCCGCACGCTGCTGCGCGAGCCGTCCATCGTCGATCTTCGCAACCTCTACGAGCCGGAACGAGTGGCCGCCGCCGGCTTCCGGTACGCCTCGCTCGGCAGGGCCGACGGAGCGCCCGACAGTCAACGACGGCCCGCATCGGCGATTCCAGCCGGTGCCGCTTTCGGATCGGAGGCCGGATGAGCCAACCTCTCTCCGTCGTCACCGGTGGCGCCGGCTTCATCGGCTCTCATCTCTGCGAACGGTTGCTCGCCGAGGGTCACGGCGTCTACTGCGTCGACAACTTCATCACCGGCAGCCCGGCGAACATCGAACACCTGCGCGACAACGAGCGCTTCACCCTGATCGAGCACGACGTCAGTAAACCGGTCTACGTCGGACCTCACGTCGACAATGTGCTCCACTTCGCCTCCCCGGCCAGCCCCGTCGACTATCTGGAGTTGCCGATCCAGACGCTCAAGGTGGGTTCGCTCGGCACGCACAACTCGCTCGGTCTGGCCAAGCACCACGGGGCCCGCTACCTGCTCGCCTCCACGTCGGAGGTCTACGGCGATCCGCTGATCCACCCGCAGCCGGAGTCCTACTGGGGCAACGTGAACCCGGTCGGTCCGCGCGGCGTCTACGACGAAGCGAAGCGCTTCGCCGAAGCGATGGTCATGGCCTACCACCGGATCCACGAGCTGGACACCCGGATCGTCCGCATCTTCAACACCTACGGACCGCGGATGCGGCTCCGCGATGGCCGCGTCGTGCCGAACTTCATCCGCCAGGCCCTCTCCGGCAGACCGCTGACCGTCTACGGCGACGGCAGCCAGACCCGCTCCTTCTGCTTCATCGACGACCTGGTCGAGGGAGTCTGGCGGCTCCTCAACTCCTCGGAGACGGATCCCGTCAACCTCGGCAATCCCCACGAGATGACCGTGCTCGAGTTCGCCCGGGTCATCCAGGGCCTGACGGGAAGCCGGAGTGAAATCGAGTTCCAGTCCCTGCCGATCGACGATCCGAAGACACGCCAGCCCGACATCTCCCGCGCCACCCGCCTGCTCGACTGGGAACCCAGTGTCGACCTGGAGGCCGGCCTCGAGAAGACCATCCGGTACTTCGCGGACCTGGTGGGCGACCAGTGAGGCCGGGCCTATAGGATCAAGCGATCCGCAAAGCCGTCCCAATGGACAGAACCAGCCATGAGGAGATGTCCATGAGCCCGATTGCTCCAAGCCGTAGAAGCCTCTCCGCCACACTCCTCGGCGCAGCGCTCGCCGTCGCCTGGTTCGCCGGCGCGCCGGCAGCCGCCCAGGACGAACGCTTCGTCGGCATCTGGCAGAAGGACATCTCACGCAGCGACGCGCCCTGGCCCGGGCGTCCCGATCGACCGCAACCGAACGCGGCCGACATCGAGATCGAGTTCCGCCTGGTCGGCGACGACGTCGAGTTGACTCAAACCAGCCGCCGGCGGGACTGGCCCACTCCGCAGCACGTCAACGTGACCTACGTCACGGACAACAAGCGCCACGCAGCGCGCGACCTGGGCAGCGGCAGGATGCAGGAAGTGCGGGCCCGGTGGCGGAAGAAGAAACTCACCGTCTCGTTCACGGTCAGCCTGCCGGGCTTCGAGGCGGACGTACAGCAGATCTGGGAGATAACCAAGCAGGGCGACCTGTTGCAGACCATCGCCGGACGAGGCGCCGAGGGCCGCCCCGACATCCGCAAGAACTACTTCGTCCGCGCCTCCGCCGTCCAGTAGCTGGATCTCGCCCACGCCAATCAACGAGTAACGAAGCGGTCCGGTGTCGAGCTCGCCGGCGCGGGCCGCGAGGTAGGAGTAACCAGGAATGCGCACAGCGATCGGCATAGGGAGCGCGTACGCCTCCGGAACGAACTGGGATGCCCTGGCGGAGTACGTCGTCGAGGCGGACCGCATGGGTATCGACGACGTCTGGTCGGCCGAGGCCTGGGGCACCGACGCGGTGACTCCGCTCGCCTTTCTAGCCGGGCGGACCGAGCGGGTCCGCCTCGGCACCGGCATCATGCAGATCTCGGCGCGAGCGCCGTCGATGACGGCGATGACCGCGATGTCGCTGGCGTCGATCTCGAAGGACCGCTTCGTGCTCGGTCTCGGGGTCAGCGGCCCGCAGGTGGTCGAGGGTCTCCACGGCGTGCCCTTCGCCATGCCGCTGGGCCGCCTCCGCGAGTACGTCGACATCCTCAAGATCGCCCTGTCAGGCGAGAAGATCGCGTACGACGGCAGGCACTACACCCTGCCCCGGCCGGGCGGTGAGGGCAAGGCGATCCGCATGTCGCAACCCCCGCGACCCGACCTGCCGATCTACCTCGCGACTCTAGGTCCGAAGTCCCTCGAGTACACCGGCGAGGTCGCCGACGGCTGGCTGGGCACGTCCTTCATCCCGGAACACACCGACGCGTTCTTTCCGTCGATGCGGGACGGCGCCGAGCGCGCCGGCAGGTCGTTCGGAGACATCGACATCCAGGTTGGCGGCGATGTCGAGTTCGGCGACGATCTGGAACGAATGGCCGCCCGCCGCAAGCCGGCGATGGCCTTCACCCTTGGCGCGATGGGCTCGGCGCAGACGAACTTCTACAACGACGCCTACCGCCGTGCCGGGTTCATCGAAACGGCACGCGAGGTACAGGCGCTCTGGATCTCCGGCAAGCGGGAAGAGGCCGCGGCGCGGGTTCCGGACGAGATGGTGCTCGGCAATACCTTGATCGGCGACGAGGGCCGCGTGCGGGAGCGCATTCGCGCCTACCGCGACGCCGGCGTGACCACCCTGCGCCTCAACCCGGCTGGAGCCACGGTGCGCGAGCGGCTCGACACCCTGGGCCGGTTCCTGGAGCTGGTCCGCGAGGAGGCTCCCGCCGGAGGATGAGCTTTCCGGCACGGCACGGCACGGAACTTCTCGCGCACGCCGAGCGGAACCTGGGGCGCTTCGAGCAGCGCGCGCTCGACCCGGAAACCGCCGCGGCGCGGGCAGCGGAGGCCTCCGGCCACACGGGCGCGGCGCCGGCCAACGCGCACGCCGCGGTCGCCGTAACGCTGCTGCCCGACAAGGGCGGCCGCGGCTGCTTCCTGCTCACGCGGCGGTCGCTCCGGCTGCGGCGGCATCGCGGTCAGTGGGCTCTCCCGGGCGGCCGGATCGACGAGGCGGAGACACCCGAGCAGGCGGCGCTCCGCGAACTCCACGAAGAGGTCGGCCTGGACCTCGACTCGTCTGCCGTCCTCGGACGACTCGACGACTTCGGCACCCGCTCCGGCTTCGTCATCACGCCGGTCGTCTTCTGGTGCGACGGCTACAGGGAGCTGGAGCCGAATCCGGCCGAGGTGTACAGAGCTTACCGCATCCCCCTGGTCGACCTGGACCGTCCGGACGTGCCGGTGCTGCGAGAGATACCGGAGAGCGAGAACCCGGTGCTCTCCATGCCGATCCGCGGCGGCCTCGTCCATTCGCCGACCGCGGCGATCGTCTACCAGATGCTCGAGGTGGTGCTTCGCGGCAACGAAGTCCGCGTGGCCCACTACGAGCAGCCCGTCTTCGCCTGGCGCTGACGTCGATGACCGCGGGCCGGCCTCTCGACGGCGTCCTCGTGGTGGCCATCGAGCAGGCGGTTGCGGCGCCGCTGGCCACCTGCCGGCTCGCCGACGCCGGAGCCCGGGTGATCAAGATCGAGCGCGAAGGCGGCGACTTCGCCCGCGGCTACGACGGCAGCGGCGGTGTCTCGGCCTACTTCGCCTGGCTGAACCGCGGCAAGGAGTCCATCGTTCTCGACATCAAGGACGCGGAGGACCGGACCCTGCTCGAACGGATGGTCGAGCGCGCGGATGTGTTCATCCAGAACCTCGCTCCGGGCGCCGCCGCGCGCGCGGGCTTCGGGTCGAAGGACCTCGGCAAGCGTCATCCGCAACTGATCACCTGCGACATCTCGGGCTACGGCGAGGAGGGACCGTACCGGTCGATGCGCGCCTACGACCTCCTGGTCCAGGCCGAGAGCGGCGTCGCATCGATCACCGGCTCACCGGCGGAGCCCGGCCGGGTCGGCGTGTCGATCTGCGACTTCGCGACCGGCATCTACGCTTACTCCGCCATCCTCGAAGCCCTGATCGAGCGCGAGAACACCGGCGCCGGCCGCAACGTCGAGGCCACCCTCTTCCACACGATGGCGGACTGGATGGCCGTGCCCCTGCTGAGCTTCGAGCAGCAGGGTCTCGACTGGCCGCGCGTCGGCCTCGGCCATCCGACGATCGTGCCCTACGGCCTGTTCCAGCTCGGTGACGGCGACTCTGTCCTGATCGGCGTCCAGAACGACCGCGAGTTCGCACGGCTGTGCAACGAGGTTCTCGACCAGCCGGAACTGGCCGAGACCTACCCGCGGAACGTGGACCGCGCCAACGCCCGCGACGCCGTGGAGAGTGCGATCGGCGCTGTCTTCCTGCGCCACGACAGGGCCTCGATCCAAGCCGCTCTGAACCAGGCCCGCATCGCCTACGGCTTCCTCAACGACGTGGCCGCCCTGTCGGAGCATCCGCAACTCCGGCGGGCGAGACAACCTCTCCCCGACGGCACCGAGATCGACATGGTCGCTCCCGCCGCCGCCCCCAACGAACCGGGAAGACGCCTGCCGCCGGTACCCGAACTCGACCAGCACGGCGCCGCGATCCGGGCCGAGTTCGCGGTTGACATCTGATGCTTGATGCGTGATGCTCACGCCATGCGTACCACGTTGAACCTCGCCGAAGATGTCCTCTGGGCTGCCAAGGAACTCGCCGCGCAGCGTGGCGTTCCCATGGGTCAGGTCGTTTCGGAGCTGGTCAGAAAAGGGCTCAAGCCCAAAGAAGATCGAACCGTGACGAGAAACGGCATACATCTCCTGCCGCCGCGTGAAGGCGCCCGACCTGTCTCGCTCGAGGTGGTCAACGCTCTTCGGGACGAGGAACCTTGACGGCGCTGCTCGACGTCAACGTGCTGATCGCACTATTCGACACGGAGCACATCCACTACGAGACAGCACACGACTGGTTCGAGAGCACCGGGCGCGGCCTTTGGGCCACTTGTCCATTGACCGAGAACGGCTTCGTTCGCATCGTCTCCAGCCCCAGGTATCCCGGCCGCCGGACCACCGTCGCCGAAGCGGCAGAGCGCCTGCGACGCTCTTGCCACGAGTCCGACGATCACGTCTTCTGGCCTGACTCGCTGTCGCTCCGCGATCAGGAGCACTTCGCCGCCGGCGCCCTTCGCGGCTACCGCCAGATCACGGACGTCTATCTCCTGGCACTGGCCGTTCACCACGACGGCGTGCTGGCCACTTTCGACGATTCGATTCCGACTGCCGCGGTGCCGGGGGCTGGCGACAACCGAATCGTCCTCCTCAGGTAGCCCGCTACAGCGTCGCGTGGCCCGCGACCAAGGCGGTCCAGATCAGCGGCAGCACGATGAGGGAACCGAGGAAGAGGATCCGTGCGCGGGCGGGGCTGCGGTCGAAGACAAAGCGGGCGGCGAGCAGGACGAAGGTAGCGCTGAAGCCAGTGGCGGCGATGGCGAAGGCCACAGGTGTGAGGCCGACGGCGGACGCGAGAACACAGAGGGCGGCAAGCAGGAGAGCCCAGAGGAGAGAGTGCGCCGCCGTCCGGCGACCGTCCGGATCCGTTGCGGCCAGCACCTTGAAGCCGGCTCGGGCGTAGTCGTCGCGGTGGAGCCAGGCCAGCGAGTGGAAGTGCGGGAGCTGCCAGGCGAAGACG
This sequence comes from Holophagales bacterium, assembly GCA_009836625.1. Taxonomy (GTDB): domain Bacteria; phylum Acidobacteriota; class Thermoanaerobaculia; order Multivoradales; family Multivoraceae; genus Multivorans. The sequence continues at coordinate 138,249 of VXVC01000012.1, read as the reverse complement.
ATGCCGAAGAGAAGCCAGGCCTCGACGCTCAGGGCGCCGGTTGCGGCGGCCCAGCCGATGACCGGCGGCAGGGCGCCGGGCACCGCGCCGACGAGGACGGCCAACGGCGTCCGGCGTTTGAGCGGCGTGTAGATCCACGCGTAGCTGACGAGAGTCGCCAGCGCCACGACAGCGGAAAGCGGGTTGGCGCCGACGGCAAGGACGGCGAGACCCGCAATGCTCAGAACGGTAGCGAAAAGCTGGCCCGCCGCCGGCGAGATGCCGCCCAGGGGCAGCGGCCGGGACCGGGTGCGGGTCATCAGGGCGTCGAGGTCTCGCTCCGCGACCTGGTTGAACGCGGCTCCGCCCGCGGCTACGAGACCGGAGCCGATCAGGACGGAGAGGAGCACTCCCAGGTCCAGTACGCCTGCCCCGAGGTAGTAGCCGATGCCGACCGTGGCAACGGCCAGAGCATTGAGCCGCGGCTTGGCCAGCGCCACCCACAGGGCGGCACGGTTCGGCCGGGCTGCTTCCGCGGCGAGGAGCGTCACGCGGGAACCCGCCCGGGGGCGTCGCCGGTGCTCGTCGCGAAGCGGCTCGCCCGGATCGCCGAAGCGTCGCCGAACCAGGCGCGGTGAACCCGCAGCGCCAGCGCCACCGAGACGACCCACAGCAGGCCGCCGGTCGCCACGTGCGCGGTGTTGATGTGCGGCTGCAGGCCGCTCCAGACGGTCCAGGCGCCGAGGCCGATCTGAGCCAGCAGCACGGCGCTCAGGAGCAGGGCCGGGCGGGCGAGTTCCGGCCGGCGCCGATGGGCCCTGAGGACGCGCACGATCAGGGCCACCGCCGCGACGGTCACGGCGACGGCGCCCACTCGATGGGCGAAGTGGAGTGAGATGCCCAGGCTCCACTCGGGCGGGAGCAGCCGGCCGAAGGCCAGCGGGAAGTCCGGGATGGCGAGCCCGGCGTCGTTGTGACGCATCGTCGCGCCGAGGAGGATCTGGACGTACACGAAAGCCGGAACCACCAGCGCAAGCCGGGCCAGCAGCGGGTCGTCCAGCGGTTCCGAACGTCCGAAGCCCGCTCGCCAACCCGGTGACGTGAACACGCCCAGGCTCACGACCAGGGCGAAGAAGAGCTGGGCCAGGCCGGCATGGCTGATCGAGATCGGTTTCGGCAGCAGGTAGATCACCGTGATGCCGCCGAGCAGTCCCTGAGCCACGACCGCGGCGAGCGCCGTCCAGGCCAGCCGGCGCACCCAGGCGCGGGTCTCGACCCGCCAGGCCCAGACCGCCAGACCGATCGTCAGCAGGCCGACGACGCTCGCGATCAGGCGGTGGCCGTGCTCGTAGAGGATGCCGCCCACCATCTTCGAGAACGGGAAGGCGAACATGAAGTAGCCGTACGTGTTCGGCCAGTCGGGAACGGCGAGTCCCGAGTCGGTGCTCGTGACCAGGCCGCCGGCCGCGATCAGCAGCAGGGACACCGCGGCCAGCAACCGGAGGTAGTAGTGCAGCCAGCGCACGACCGGCGGACTCTATCCGCGCAGCCGCACGCCTTCCATACCCTAGAGACGCTTCAGCCGACGATCTTCTGTCGACGCAGTTCGTCGATCTCCGCGGCGTTCATGCCCAGCCCCCCCAGCAGGTCGTCGGCGCCCTCGCCCAGGGCCGGCGACGGCGCGACCGGCGCCGGCGGTGTACCCGAGAACTTCGCCGCCGGACGAGGCACTCTCATGCGGCCGACCTGCGGGTGCTCGACCTCCCGCAGCAACTCGTTCTCGACCACCTGCGGGTCGGTCAGCACCTCGTTGCGAGTCAGGATCGGCGCGCAGGGCACGTCCTCGGCTTCGAGCGCGGCGATCCACTCGGCGGAAGTGCGCTGCCGCATCACGTCGCCGACCATGCCCAGGCGCGAGTCCGCGTTCGAGATCCGCCCCGCCGCCGTGTTGTACCGCTCGTCCTCCAGCCATTCGAGATGGCCCGTGGCCCGCGCCATGCCCTCCCACTCGGCGTCCGAGATCGTGGACGCCGTGATGTAGCCGTCGGCAGTCTGGTAGATCAGGTCGCTGGTCGAGCCGGGACGGCCATGCGCGACCTCGCCGCCGACCAGAATCTGGCGCACGAAGCCCTCGGGCCAGGTGAAGGAGATCGTCGCGTCGAGCATGGCGAGGTCCAGGTGCTGGCCCTCGCCCGTCCGTTCGCGGGCCAGCAGCGCCGCGGTGATCGCCTGGGCCGCGGTCAGGCCCGTCACCTTGTCCGGGATGATCGTCCGCACCATCTTCGGCTCACCGGTGACGCGATCGGCCTGGATGTCGGCGAAGCCCGACAGGGCCTGGATGATCGGGTCGTAGACGCGCTTCTGGGCGTACGGCCCTTCCTGCCCGAAGCCGCTGATCGAAACGTAGACGAGACGAGGGTTCAGCTCGCGCAGGCGGTCGGCGCCAAGCCCCAGCTTGTCGACCACGCCGGGCCGGAAGTTCTGGACGAAGACATCGGCGGTGCCGATCAGGTCGAGCAGGATCCCGATGCCGCGCTCGTGCTTCAGGTCGAGGACCAGGGACCGCTTGCCCCGGTTGATCGTCGCGAACCCGGCCGTGACGCCGCCCCGCTGGGGTCCCAGCCGGCGCATGATGTCGCCGCCCGGGGGCGCCTCGACCTTGATCACTTCGGCGCCCTGATCCGCCAGCAGCATGGTGGCGATCGGCCCAGAGACCATCGTCGCCAGTTCAATCACCCGCAAGCCGTCGAGCGGACCCATGGCGGCGCAGGGTACCAGCTACTGCACGCGCTCCCGCAACACGAAATCCACGGTCAGGGACTGGCGCGGATTCAGAATCGTCTCGAAGGGATCACTTACCTCCCAACTGTCCGGAGTCAAGCGCCGAACCGAGATTCGGACCCAGCCCGGCGGGACGCCGCGAGCGGAGTAGGAGCCGTCCTCGCCAGCGGTCGCCTGGTGAACGAGCTGCCCCTCCGCGGACTCGAAGCGGATGATGGCGCGCTCCGCCGGCTGACCCGTGGACGCGCTGCGCACCCGGCCCTGGACAACGATGTCGGCGAGTTCCAGAACCAGCGGCTCGTCCACCGGGATGTCGACATCGTGGAAGAACTGCATCAACTCGTACTCCGGCGCCACCGCGTCGACCCGCCAGCCCTCCCGTCCCGGCAGAGCCCCCCGGAACCAGCCTTCGTTGTCGCTCCGGAAGGTCAGTTCGGGCGAAGTCTGGCGACCGCCGAAGAACACGAGCCCGGGCACCGGAACCTCGTCCAGCATCAGACGTCCCACGACCGGCACGAGGTCGAGTTCGACCGCCGCGGTCAGATCGTTCACGACCTCGAGGTAGTCCAGTCCGCCGAACCGCCCGCCCGCCTCGTCCGTGATCTCCACACTGAACGCGCCGTTGCCCGGCACGTAGAACTGGACGCGGCCGTTCTCGACCACCGCCCTCTGCTGCGGATAGTCCCCGGGCCGATACTGGCGCCAGAACTCGACCGGGTTCTCCGGCTCGACCTGCTTCAAGCGTGCCACCCAGTGGCTGTCGTAAGGCGAATCGGCCGGGAGCACCGAGAGCTCCAGGAGGTGACTTCGCATGAGCGGAACCCGCTTGCGGGGGAACACCTCCGCGTTCCTCTGGAGCGTGTAGGGACCCGCGCGCGCGGCCACCCGGCTGTCGCAGTCCACCTGAATCCAGTGGAGGCCGGGGCCCAGTCCCGCCGCCTGGAAGAAACCGTCCCGGGCCACTTCCACCGTCGTCACGACATCCTCGAGACCGGTCGTCCAGAACGCGGGATCCGCCTTCGCCACGTGGACGACGCAGCGTTCGACCAACTCCCTGAAGCCCCGTCCCGCGGCGACGAAACCGGCCAGACTGGCGCCGGGGACGAGCCTCTGGTCGCCCATGCGAAGCTGGCGCCGGCCGAACAGCGGCGTTTCCCAGCGGTACTCCGGCGAGTGTCCGGGCAGCCAGAACACCATGTGAACCAGGGTGCCCGGCAAGTCGCAGGACCATCGGCCGTCGTCCGCCACCGGGCATCGGATCCTCGCTCCCTTCAGGCTGAAGCGCGGGTCCAGCCGCTCGGAGTCGACATCGCCGAGGAGAATCAGGACTTCCGACACCGGGCGCCGCGGGCCGACCACCCGTCCCGAACCGGAAACCGCCGGGAAGACCGGCACCTCATAGACCGGCACCACCGAGGGGGCAGGCTCTTCGGTCCCGTCGCCCTCCGGCTGCTCCCCGCCTGGATCGTCCGGTTCCAGATCGGGGTCGACGTAGACCTCACGACCCCAGAAGCCGGAGCCGGACGCCGGCCGGACGTTCCAGGGTCCCGGCTCGAACAGAAACACCTGAAACGGCTGACCGCTGACTACAGGCAGCTCCTGCTCGACGCCCTCCGCGTTCCTGGCCACGAGCGTCACTTCGGCCGAGACCGTGCGGTAGGCGACAGCCTTCAGCACGACGGGGGCCACTTCGTCCGCCGGCCGGCCGGCGGGTCCGTCCGGTTCCTGGCCATGGGAAACGGCGGCCCCCAGAACGAGGCTCAGGCCGAGGACCGTGCCGATCGCGCTTCGCCGCCGTTCGCTCATCCCCGCACCACCCGCTACGGCAGCGTCATCACCAGAGGTTTCTTGCGGGTGACGACGATCGTGTGCTCGAACTGGACCGTCGTCGTTCCGGGCCTGTTGAGCAGCGTCCAGCCGTCCTTCGCGGTCTTCGCCTGCTCGCGGCCGTTGGTCAGAAACGGCTCGATCGTCAGCACCATGCCGTCGTGCAGTAATCGGTCGTCGTTCGGGTCGTCGAAGCCGGGCACGAACTTCGGCTCCTCGTGGAGCGAACGGCCGATGCCGTGCGAGCCGAGGTTGCGGATCAGGCCGAAACCGGCCCTGGTCGCCGTCTCCTCGATCGCGCGGCCGATGTTCCGCAGGCGCCGCCCGTGGCGGGCCTGCCGCATCGCCGCCCCCAGCGCCCGCCGGGTGGCCGAGATCATGCGCCGCCGCACTTCGCTCACCGGCGGTACCGCGTACGCCGCGCCAGTGTCGCTGAAGTAGCCGCCGAGTTCGAGGGACACGTCGATGTGGACCAGGTCGCCGGCCTCGATCCGCCGCTCGCCGGCGATGCCGTGCGCGACCTCCTCGTTGACGCTGATGCAGGTGGCGGCCGGGAAGTCGTAGCAGAACTCGGGCGCCGAACGCGCGCCGCGCGCTTCCATGTACTCGCGACCGATCAGATCCAGCTCGGCGGTCGTCATGCCCGGTTCGAGAGCCTCGCCCATCCGCGCCAGACACCGGGCCGCGACCCGACCCGCCCGGCGCAGGGCCTCCAGCTCTTCGCGGCCGCCGATCGTCATCTCACACCAGCAGGGGGTCGGCGATGACCTCGACCGTGGCCGGCCCATCGTGGTCCAGGGCCCGCCCGAGCGCGTCGTCGAGTTCGCCGGCGTCCCCGACCCGGATGCCGAGGCCACCGCAGTTCGTCACGAACTCGGCGAAGTTCGGGTTCGTCAGGTCGGTCATCCAGACGGGCAGTTCGATCGCCCGCTGCTCCTTCGAGATCTTGCCGAGCTCGCTGTTGTTCAGCAGAACGTGGGTGATGTTCATCCGGTGGTGGACGGCGGTCATCACCTCTCCAAGGTACTGGCCGAAGCCGCCGTCGCCGGTGATCGCCACCACCGGCCGGCCGGCGAACCGCTCGTCGGCCGTCTGCGTCGCCGCCCAGGCGCCCATCGCCGCCGGGTAGCCGAACCCGATCGAACCGAGATACCCCGACATCAGGACGGCCTGCCGCCGGCACTCGAAGTAGCGGCCAAAGGAGTACGTGTTGTTGCCGACGTCGACGGCGATGATCGCGTCCTCGGGCATGCACCGGTTCAGCGCCGCGAACACGGCGGCGGAGCTCACGCCGGCCTCGCCGACGTCCGCAAGACGGCGTTCCTTCTCGAGCCGCCAGATCCGCCAGCGCTCGGCGACCTCCGGCCGCTGGTCCACGGTGTCGGCGGCGCCGTCACCGAGCGCCTCCGCGAACAGCCGCGCGGTGATCCCGATCTCGCCCCAGACCGGCACGTCGACGGCGTGGAACTTGCCGAGGGCCATCGCCTCGAAGTCGACCTGGATGACCGGCTTGAAGGTCGTGATCCCGGTGTGGTTCGAGAACGATGCGCCGAAGACGATCAGCAGGTCGCTCTCGTTCATGAACCAGCTCGCGACCGGCGTGCCGCTACGGCCGAGGACGCCGCAGCCGAGGGGATGATCGTCGGAGATCAGCCCCTTCGCCTTGAAGGTCGTCACCACCGGCGCGTTCAGGCGCTCCGCCAGAGCCTTGACGCCGTCCATCTCGAACCGGGCGCCGTGGCCGACGATGATGACGGGTCTCCGAGCACCGCGGATCAACTCCAGGGCGCGTTCCGTTGCCTCCGGCGGAGGAGTGATTCCGGATGGAGTCAGGCGACCCTCCGGCGATCCGGCCAAAGTGTCCGAAGGCAGTGTCTGCACCTCGTCCGGGAAGATGAGGTGCGCCACGTCGCGCTTGAGGATCGCGTTCTTACAGGCCAGGTTCGCCAGTTCGACGTGCCGGCTGTCCCGGTAGACGGCATGGCTCATCGCGGCGACCCCGGCGAAGGCGGCGGAAAGGTCGACCTCCTGGAACGCCCCGGGGCCCAGGACCTGAGTGTCCACCTGGCCGGTCAGCGCCAGGATCGGCGCCCGGTCCATCCGCGCGTCCCACATGCCGGTGAGCAGGTTCGTGGCGCCGGGCCCGGCGATCGTCAGGCAGGCCGCCGGCCGGCCGGTCAACTTGCCGTAGGCCGAAGCCGCGAAGGCCGCCGCGCCCTCGTGGCGGACGCCGACGTACTGGAGGGCGCCGGCCTCGCACTGCGCCCGGATCGCGTCGGCCAGTCCGAGGTTCGAGTGGCCGACCATTCCGAAGACGTGGGTCACCCCCCAGTTGACGAAGGTCTCGACCATCGCGTCGCTCACCGTGCGCGGTCGCTCGACCTCTTTCTCCAGACCGACATAGATGCCGTCGCCGCGGACTTCGACCTCGTAGGTCGGCACCCGCTCGTCGTAGCCCGCCGGCGACTTTCCCGTGAGCGGGCAGTAGTCCCAGCCGTGCCACGGGCAGCGCAGCCAGCCGTTCTCGATCGACCCTTCCCCCAGCGGACCGCCCTGGTGCGGGCAGCGGTTGTCCAGCGCGCCGTACTGCCCGTCGTGGTGCGTCAGGCAGATGGAGCGCCGGCCCGCCACGACCGTCTTGACCCGGTTCTCGGCCAGCTCGTCGAGGTCGGCGACCTTGAACCAGGCCAGGCCGGAGGCGGGGCCGTGGTCGTCCATCAATCAGGCAGAACGAGGATGCGGAGGTTGCGGAACCAGATCTCGTTGCCGTGGTCCTGGAGCGCGATGTGGCCCGTCTCCATCATCCCGTAGCCGGGCATGGAGGCGAACTTGCTGGCCTGAACCAGCGCGTTCCAGTCGTCATCCCAGAGCACGTACTCGACCACCTTCTCGCCGTTCAACCAGTGCGTGACCTGATTTCCTTCCACCCGTAGGGCGGAAGTGTTGAACTCGCCCACCGGTGCCAGTTCGCCGCCCTGGCGCGCGTGGAGCGCGTAGTTCGAGGCCGCCGAGGTCTCCATCCGCTGGCCGTCGCGGTGGCCGCCGTCGTCCAGGATCTGGAACTCCGGACCCGTCGAGTAGGAGGCGGGTGCGTCCTCGGAGACGTGGAACATCACGCCGCTGTTGCCTCCAGCGGTAACCGCCCAGTCGAAGCGGAACTCGAAGTTCCTGTACTGCTCCCGGGTCAACAGGTCGGCTCGCGGCCCGGCGTCGTCGCCTTCGGGCGGCAGGAAGTGGACCACACCGTCGGCTGCCGACCAGCCGGCCGGCACCTGGTCCAGCTTGAAGCCGCGCCAGTGCTCCAGTGACTCGCCGTCGAAGAGCGACTGGAAGCCTGTCTCGACTTCCTCGGCGCTGAGTTCGTTGGGAGTCGCGGCCGGATCGACCGCGACCTCTTCGGTTTCGGCGTCATCCGGGGCGCCTACCCGGATCTCGACGCAGGCGACCGCTCCGATCACCAGCAGCATTGCAGCGACAACCGTCAACATCGTCTTCATCCGTTCATCCTCCTACTGCCCATAGCGAATGCCGATCCTCACGGACCGTTCAGGACCCGGGAAGCCAACCTGGGTCTCGTACGACTCATCGAAGGCATTGTCGGCGCGCAGGCTGATCCGCCACCGGTCCGCGGCCTGCCATGCGAACGACAGGCCGACCAGGTCCCGGCCGGCGACCGAGGTCCGGAACGGCGCCGGAATCTGTTCGTCCAGATAGGAGCCGGTATGCCGGGCCTCGAGGCCGAGCCGGACCGACTCGCTCAGGTGGACCCGCAAGCCGACGCCGCCGTAGAGATCGGGCCTGCGGCGCAGTGTCCGTCCCGTGGCCAGGTCCTCGGTGTCCTGCGACGTGAGGCGGACATCGACCCCGACGCGCGCCGACGGGTTCCAGACGAGGAACGCTTCCACGCCTTCGGCGTCCACTTTGCTCCGGTTCACGATCTGGAAGGTGTCGAAGTCGAAGTCGACGAGGTTTTCGAACCGGTTCGAAAACACGGTGATGCCACCCCGGGCCGCGCCGGTCGCCGACCGGGCCTCGAACCCCAGGTCGGCGCCGACGCTGGTCTCGGGCTGAAGGTTCGGATTCCCGCCGATCGCCCGCGGCGTGGCCAATCCGTACAGGCTCGGCAGCTTGAACGCCTCGCCCGCCGAGGCCCGGACGGACCAGGAACCACCCGCCGGCGTGTAGCGCACGCCAACCCGCGGGCTCAGCTCCTCCCCCTCGCCCTCGAAGAAGTCGGCCCGGGCGCCGATCTCGGCCACCAGCCCGCCTCTGCTCCAGCGCCACTCAGCGAACGCGCCCACACGCTCCCGTTCGATCAGGTAGTCGCCTGCCAGAGGGCCGCCGAAGTAGGGCGGCAGCAACAGGAGGCTCCGGTTCCGGCCCTCCTCGCTCAATCCCTCGACGCCCAGGCTGACGTCGTACGGCGCACCGCCGGCCGGAGCGAAGGCGCCGGTCCAGGCCACCCGCAGGTCGTTGAACTTCGTTGACTCTGTGATCGGGGGCACCAGCGGCACGATCGGCGGGCTGGCCCGATCGAGCGTGTGTTCGTAGAAAGTCGACCGCAGCGTGTGGCTCCAGACCTCCCCGGCGCCGAAGTCGACCATCGCCGCGAGGCCGAGATCGCTGTGGTCGGACTCCCGCAGGTCTCCGCTGCCGAAGACCGGACCGCCAGAGCCGTCCGGGTAGTCGTCGGCCTGCCAGTCCGCCAGGCGCGCAGAAAAACGGAGCGCCGACACATCGCCGAGATTGCGGCCCCAACGCGCGCTGAGCGTCTGCTGCTCAAGCGCGTCCTCGCCGACGCGACCCTGTTCCTCCCGAACCGCCGCGTTGATCGATCCGTGCGACGACTCGCCCGCGCGCCCCCAGGAAAGCCGGCTGCTCAGATGGTCGTGATCTCCGGCGTGCGCGCTCCAGCCCAGAAAGGGCGCCTCATCGCGCGGCGCCGCGGTGATCAGTTGCACCGCTCCGGCCAGGGAACTCGACCCGTAGAACGAGGAGAGTGGTCCGCGGACCACCTCCAGGCGTTCGATCTCGGCCGCTCCCACGCTGCCGAGCGGGAAGGCACCGCCGTACTGGTCCGTGCTGTCGGCCATCGGCACGCCGTCGATCAGGACGAGGGAGAAGTTCGCGTCGCCGCCTCGCAGCGACACGCCCGCGAGAGCGGCGCTGGAGTCGTTCCCGAGCACCCAGGCGCCGGGCACCAGCCGCAGCGCCTCGGCCGCGTCGCGCACCGCCAGGTGCTGGAGGTCGTCCGTGTCGACGACCTGGACCGAAGCGGTCGCACCCTCCAGCGCCCGGCCCCGCACCGTGGCCGTCTCGTAGAACACGGCCTCCGGAGCCGAGCCGTCTTGATCTCCAGCCTCCGCGGGTTCTGCACCCTCGTCCTGCGCGACAAGGGCCGACGCAGCCAGCACCACGAGCGCCGCGAGAGTGATCGTACGAAACGGCTTGGACCGGCGGGTCTGAATCATCACGGGCGAAGAGCTTAGCCGAGCGGCCCGTTGGTATCGTGCCCTCTCGCAGATGCGCAAGCTCCGCCAGACGGCCCCCGCGATCGCCCTGTTTCTCGCCTCGACGACGGCGGCCCAGGAGATCGAGACAACCCGCTTCGCGGTCCCGGGGCTCGCGGCGCCCGTCGAGATCCTGGTCGACCGCTGGGGCATCGCTCACGTCTTCGCCGGCGGCCAGGACGACTTGTTCTTCGCCCAGGGCTGGAACGCGGCCCGCGACCGGCTGTGGCAGATCGACCTCTGGCGCCGGCGCGGCGAGGGGACGCTCTCGGAGGTCTTCGGGCCCCGCTTCGTCGAGCAGGACAAGGCCGCCCGGCTGCTGCTCTACCGCGGCGACATGCACGCCGAGTGGCTCGCCTACGCCTCGGACACGAAGCGGATCGTCGCGGCCTGGACGCGCGGCGTCAATGCCTATGTCGACCTGGTGCTGGAGCGTCCCGAGCTGATGCCGCCCGAGTTCGAGGCGCTGGGCTACGAGCCGTCGCACTGGACGCCGGAGGCGGTGACGCGGATCCGCAGTCATGGTCTGCTGCGGAACGCGACCAGTGAGTTCTCCCGGGCCGCGTTCCTGAACGAACACGGACCGGAAGCGCTCGCCCTTCGTGACCGCTACCAGCCGGACCACCGGCTGTCGGTGCAGGAAGGTCTTGATCGCAGCTCGCTTGCGGCGATTTCCCGTGCGATCGCCGTCTACCGGCAGGGCACGCGCGGCGTCAGCTTCAACAACCTCGAGCCCGGCTTCCAGGACGCGGCCGACGCCGCATCCCAGGGCAGCAACAACTGGGCGATCTCGCCGCGCCGCACCGCCACCGGTCGGCCCCTTCTGGCGAACGATCCGCACCGCACCCAGGCCGTGCCCTCGCTCCGCTACATCGTCCACCTCAGCTCGCCGGGGCTCGACCTGATCGGCGCGGGCGAACCCGCCCTGCCCGGCATCTCGATCGGACACAACGGCACGATCGCCTTCGGGCTGACCATCTTCAGCATCGACCAGGAAGACCTCTACGTCTACAAGACGAAGCCCGGCGAGCCCGACTTCTACGAGCACCGGGGCAACTGGCTGCCGATGGAGACCATCGAGGAGACGATTCCGGTGCGCGGCGGTGACGCCCGCACGGTGGAACTCCGCTTCACCCGTCACGGCCCCGTCCTCTACCAGGACCTCGACCGGGATCTCGCCATCGGTCTGCGCGCGGCCTGGCTGGAGCCCGGCATGGCGCCCTACCTCGGGTCGATCGAGTACATCCGCGCCCGCAACTGGGACCAGTTCCTGGCTGCCATGAACCGCTGGGGAACGCCATCCGAAAACCAGGTCTACGCGGACGCGAGCGGCAACATCGGCTGGAAGCCGGGCGGCCTCGCGCCGATCCGGCCCAACTGGGACGGTCTGCTGCCGGTGCCGGGCGACGGCCGGTACGAGTGGAGCGGCTACCGGAACATGGACGAACTGCCGGTCGAATACAACCCCGGACGCGGCTGGGTCGCGACCGCGAACGAGATGAACCTGCCCGCCGGCTACGACGTGCCGCTGGGCTGGGAGTGGGCCGGGCCCTACCGGCGCCAGCGGATCGGCGAGGTGCTGAACGCCGAGGACGCGATGACGGTCGAGGGCGCCGTGCGACTGCAGACCGACTACGTGTCCATCCCGGCGCGCCGCCTGCACGCGCTGCTGGGACGAGCAAGTCCGACACCGGAGGCCGGGCCGGCGCTCGAGCTCCTGGGCGGCTGGAACGCCGAACTCGCCGCGGACAGCGCCGCGGCCGCCCTCTTCGAGGTCTGGTGGCAACGGCACCTCGGCGACGAGGTCGGCCGGCGGATGGCGGCGGCCCTCGGGGCGGGCGAGGACCCACTCCCGGTCCAGGACGAGCACCTGCTCCGGATGCTCGAAGAGATGGACCCGCGGCTCGGCGACCGGCCGCGACGGGCGCGCGACGAAGCGCTGCTCGACAGCCTGCGGGCCGCCTACGACGATGTCAGCGAGCGCCTGGGCACTGACCCCGCCGGCTGGCGCTGGGGCGACCTGCACCAGATCGAACTGCGGCATCCGCTGTCGGCGCACCTCCCGGACGACCTCCGCCGGCTCGCCGACGTCGGCCCCGCCGAGCGCGGCGGCTCCGGCGACACGGTCGGCAACACGAGCTACGGCGACGACTTCAACCAGCGCTCCGGCGCCTCCTTCCGCATGGTGATCGACGTCGGCAACTGGGACGCCTCCGTGGCGATGAACAACCCCGGCCAGTCCGGTGATCCCAGGAGCCCGCACTACCGGGACCTGTTCGAGCCCTGGGCCAACGACCAGGCGTTTCCCCTGCTCTACACGCGTCCCGCCATCCTCGAAGCGGCGGAAACCCGGATCGAGCTGCTTCCCGCTCCCGCGGAGTAGCCGAGGCCGGCGCGGTTGCAGCGCGGTTACACTGTCCGGGCCATCCCGATGACAGTTGCCACCAGAGCGCTCCGCCTTGCGACGTTCCTGTCGCTCGGCCTGACCGCGGCCGCGGCCGGCCAGTCGGAGGCATCCGAAGACACCGGCCCGGCCGACGATCCGGCGGTGCCCGCCGTCAACCCGACGCCGTACACGCAGGCCGCCGAGAAGAGGGGTCGCACCCACTACCTGCGCCACTGCCAGATCTGCCACGGTTTCGACGGCCGCGCACTCGAGAACATCGACTTCGAGGCCACCGACCTCACCGACCCCGAACGCTGGCGGTTCGGGACCACCGACGGCGATCTCTTCCGCTCCACCAAGTACGGCGCCGGCCTCGACATGCCGCCGTTCGAGGCCGAACTCGACGACGCGGAGATCTGGGAACTCGTCCACTACCTGCGCAGCCTCGGCCCCGAGGAGTACCGCGCTGCGGCCGAACCGGAGAATCCACCATGAACAGACCGCAACGCCCGCCCCGCACGCCCACTCCCGAGCAGACTGCCGCGGACGCGGCCGGCACCGAGTCCGGCCTCTCTCGCCGCAGCTTCGTCGCGACCGGCGCGGCCGGAGTGGGAGCGGCCGCCCTGTTCGCACAGCAGGCCCGAGCTGCCGCCGCCGACCGCGAGGATCGGCCGATCAGCGTTCCCGACGAGATCCCCCGCACTCGCAACGAGGCCCCCGACCCGGCCGAGTTCCCGATGAACGGCGCCCAGGTGTTCGCCCGCGCCTGCGCCGACGAGGGCCTCGAGGCGCTGTTCTGCGCCCCCGGCAACTACCAGGTGATCAACGCGATCGCGGCCGAGGGCATCCCCACTTACGGCGGTCGGACGGAAGGCAGCATGTGCGCCGCCGCCGACGGCTTCATTCGCGTGACCGGTGAGGTCGCCGCCTGCTCCGGCACCGAGGGGCCGGGGTTCACGAACATGATCATGAACATCGGCGCCGCGAACGCCGCCCGCACGCCGCTGCTGGTGCTGGCCAGCAACATGACGGTCAGCGGAGACGATACGGAACGCGGCATCCAGCGCGGCTACCAGCAGCCGACGACGGTCGGGATGAAGAAGTACGGCAAGCGGCTGATCACCCCGAACCGGGTCTACGAGTACGCCGCCTACGCCTTCCGGCATCTGCGCAGCGGCGTGCCGCGACCCGTCCACCTCGACTTCACCGGCGAAGTCGCGCGGGCCCGGTTCGACGCCCCCGACGACCTGCTCTACTACCACGACAAGAGCGCGTACCGGACCGAGTCCCACCCGCATCCGTCCAAGGCGGACACGGAGAAGGCGGTGGAGATGATCCAGCGCTCTGAACGGCCGATCATCGTCGCCTCGACCGGCGTGTTCTACGACCGGGCCTGGGACGTCCTGCGCACCGTGGCGGAGCGGGCGGACATCGCGGTCGTCGAATCCGGGCCGATGCGAGGCCACTTCCCCGACAGCCACCCCCTGTCGGTCAGCACCGGCCCCGACGCGCTCCTCTCCGCCGACCTCGTCATCTTCGCCGGCCAGTACTCGATGCCCAACGTCGGCGAGGTCGCCTTCGACCCGGACGCGAAGGTGATCCGTATCGATCTGGACGCGGCGGACATCGGGCGCAACCTGCCGGTGGATCTCGGCCTCGTCGCCAGCGCGCGCGGCGGCCTGGAGGCTCTCGCGGAGGCCTTGCCCTCGGCGTCGCGCCCCGCCTGGCGCGCCGAACTGGCGGCCGCCCGCGACGCCTTCGAGAAGCAGAACGCGGAGTGGGTCGAACTCGGTCTCAAGCACAGCGCGGCCACCGATACGGTCCATCCGGCCGTGATCGCGCAGGAACTCTCGAACTTCCTCTACGCCGGCGACCTGCCACGGGAGCAGACGACGGTGGTCTCGGGCGGCTACGGCATCGCCCGCTACACCCGGCGCTGGCTGCGCGCACACCGTCCCGGCCAGATCCTGAACGGCGCCTACCAGTACGGCGCGATCGGACCCGACGTCGGCTACACGGTCGGCGCCGGCGCCGCGGTGATGAACGGCGTCGGTCCCCAGGAGCCGTACCAGGGGGCACCCGTGTTCGGCATCACCGGCGACGGCGGCATCGCCTACTCCGGCATGGAGTTCGAGACCCTGGCGAAGTACAGGATCCCGGCGGTGATGATCGTCTACAACAACAACGCCTGGGGCGTCTACGGTTCGGCCCGCCGCGCCACGCGCTCGATGCACATGTACCTCTTCCAGGAGAACCTGCGCTACGACAAGATCGCCGAAGGCCTCGGCGCCCGTGGCGAGTACGTCACCTCCCCCGAACAACTCCGCGAAGCCCTGCCCCGCAGCTACGAAATGGCCGCCAACGACGGCGTCTCCACCCTCATCAACTGCCAGGCCATCAAGGAGTTCTGGACCAACGAGTACCCGCCCGGCCTGCCCCGCAAGGTCGAACCCGGCTGCATGGCGTACTACCACTGAACCCGCACGGGCCGCGGCGGTGGCGGTGGCGGGCACCCGCTGGCACGGGGACGGGTGTGGAGGGTCCCAGCGGACGCTCACGCCCGCTTGGTGGATGTGAGGTTGGGCGTTCGCTTCGGTCGCCCGCGCTCCGGCTTGTCCGTGGTTCATGGAAGGTCCTGGACAGTCGCTTGGCTCCAGCCCGCTGGGACCCTCCACACCCGTCCCCGCGCCAGCTGGTCGGCGCCAAGAGCCGAAAGTGACATGACCCCGCCGCGAGAGACCGTGCTGGAGTGCCTTCGGGAGTATGCAGACAAAGGTATCTTCCGGGGATTCGGAGCAAGCGTGGCCAGGAAGGGGAACCTGGAGTGCCGTTTCCTCTGGCACGCTCCGGAGCCGCATCGGTTGCGGTTCGCACCGAGGCGGAGTGAACTGGTCTTCGTCGATCTCCTGCCGGGAGTGCCTTACCCGTCCGAGATGGACCGGGCGCTCAGGGCCTTCGTTGCCGGGCGCGCGAGCGACGACCTGCCTGGTCACCGGCGGATCGACCCGGCGAAGGTGAGCTGCCGTTGCCGGAATCGGGGCGGGAAGGTGTCGATCGAAGTGCGTTGCCTGGACGGTGACGTCGAGTACGCCGCCGGCAAGGCGGTCAAGCTGGTCAACGAGATCTTCCTGAACTTCCTTGCCGGCCCCTACGACGGCTACATGATCGAGCACTTCGGCGCGCCTGAGGAGTGAACGCCGGGCGCTACACTGGCAAGCGCCCCCAACAACAAGAGGAGCCTCCGCATGCACCTTGCCGACCTGAACTGGCTTGCCGTCGTCGTGTCCGCCGTCGCCTTCTTCGCCTTCGGCGCCGTCTGGTACTCCTTCCTGTTCGGCAAGGCGTGGGCCGCCGAGATGGGCATCGACATGGAGAACCCGCCGGAATCGAACATGGTCAAGACGATGGGCGGCTCGTTCGTTCTGGAGTTGATCGCCGCGATCGTCGTCGGCATGGTGATGATGGACATGGGAGGCGGGGGCTACATGGTCGGCATCCACGTCGGTCTGCTTCTCGGCCTCGGCATCGCCTCGGTGCTGATGGGCGTCCAGTACCTCTTCGAGCAGCGATCGCTCAAGCTGTGGCTGATCAACGCCGGGCACATGACGATCGGGCTTGTCGTCGTCGGTGCGATCCAGGGGGCCTGGCAGTAACGTCCATGGGAACGCGGGCGCTTCGCCCGCATCGGGGCGCCGTTGCCGGTCTGGCTCTGGCTTTCGCGCCTGGTTGTTCGTCGCCGCCCGATGCCGGCAGGGGGACGGCTGAAGTGCCGGGAGCCAGCTTGGCAGCGCCCGTCGTCCGCTTCGTCGACGTGACGGCCGAAAGCGGCATCGACTACATCCTGCCGAGCGGCACGGACTCGACCTACCCGATGCCGGCGGTGATGGGCGGCGGTCTGGCCGTGTTCGACGCGGACGGCGACGCCGACCTCGACCTCTACATCATCGCCCCGGCCCCTGGCGGCAACCGCTTCTACTTGCAGCAGGAAGGCGGCGTCTTCACGAACGCCACGGCCGCCGCCGGACTGGAAGGAGACGGCATGGGCTGCGCCGTCGGCGACCTGGACAACGACGGCGACCTCGACCTCTACCTGACGCGGGTCGGCCCGGACCGCCTGTTCGTCAACGACGGCAAGGGCGTGTTCGCGGACCGTTCCGAGGCCTGGAACGTGGCTGTTCCCGGCTGGTCCTCCTCCGCCGCCCTGCTCGACTACGACCGGGACGGCTACCTCGACGTCTACATCGCCCGCTACGTCGCCTTCGACGCGGCGCGCGTCTGCTCACAGCACGGCGGGCGGCGGGACTTCTGCGGCCCGACCGAGTTCGAAGGCCTGAGCGACGTCCTGCTCCACAACCTGGGGGGTACCGGGTTCGAGGACGTCAGCGCCGCCGCCGGTATCACCGCGGTGGATGACGCCGGCCTGGGCGTCGTCGCCGCCGATTTCGATCACGACGGCGAGGTGGACATCTACGTCGCGAATGACGCCGACCCGAACAATCTCTGGATCCACCAGGGTAGCGGGCGCTTTCTGGACGACGGCGTCCTGCAGGGTTCGGCGTTCAACCGCTGGGGCAACAGCGAGGCGGGGATGGGCATCGCCGTCGGCGACGCGGACCTCGACCAGGACCTCGACCTGTTCGTGACACACCTGATCACCGAGACGAACACCTACTATCGCAACCTCATGCTGCCCGGATTCGAGGACGCGACGATCGACACGGAACTCGGCGCGGCGAGCCTCGATCTGACCGGCTTCGGCACCGCCTTCTTCGACGCCGACAACGACGGCGACCTCGATCTCGCGGTGGCGAACGGAGCGGTGAAGCGACGGCCGTCCGCGCTGGCCACGACCGGCGACGCGACCGCCTTCTGGTCCGACTACGTCGAGCCGAACCTGCTTCTGCTCAATGAAGAAGGCCGCTTCGTTGACGCTTCCGCCCTAGCCCCCTGGACCCAGCTGAGCCTCAGTCGGGCACTCGTACCCGCCGATCTCGACCGTGACGGCGACCTCGATCTCGTGATCGCGAACCTGGACGGACCGCTCCAGCTCCTGCGCAACCTGACGATCGACCCAGGCGCCGGCGACACCAACGCGAATACCTCGAACTGGCTACAGATCCGTGCCTTCGATTCCAGGCTGCGCCGCGTGGCGATCGGCGCCCGCATCACGGTCCAGACGCCCGAGGGCGCGCGGCTCGTTCATGCCCTGCCGCCCGGCAGCTACCTCTCCGGCGGCCCGGCAACGGCTCACCTCGGCCTTGGCGCCTCCGGCGGCGTCCAGGGCTTCGAGGTCGTCTGGCCCGACGGCCTCGCCGAGCGCTTCCCCGGCGCAGCCGCCAACCAGGTCGTCCAACTCATCCGCGGCGAGGGGCAGTCGCAATGACGGCCCGACCGCTGGCTGTCCTGCTGTTTGCCGCGGCGACCGTGGTGCCCACCGGCGCCCAACAGGTCCCCACCCCCCAACTCGACGGCGCCGAGCCCGCCGTCCGCCAGCGACTCGCCTCTCTTCAGGCTGACCTCCGCGCCAACTCCGCGAACGGGGACGCCTGGGGCCGCTACGGCATGGCGCTCGAGGCGCATACCTTCACCGACGAAGCGATCGCCGCCTACCGGCAGGCCCACCAACTCTCGCCGCGGTCGTTCCGATGGCCCTACCTGCTCGCCGCCCTGGTCGACGAGCGCTCGGCCGCCGACAGCCTCCCTCTCTATCGTGCGGCCCTCGCCCTCGACCCGGACTACGCGCCCGCCCGTGTCCGCCTGGCCGAAGCGTTCGAACGCACGGGGCAGTTCGACGCCGCCAACCAGGAGTACGCGCAAGCGGTCCGGCTCGACCCGGACAACGCCCACGCCCACGCCGGGCTGGGCCGTCTCGCCCTCGCCGCCGCCGACGCGGACGCAGCCGTTCGGCATTTGTCCCGAGCCCGCGAACTCGCAGCCGAGAACCGTTCCTTCGCGGTCACCCTGGCCCAGGCGTACGCGCGGGCCGGAAACCGCGAGCGCGGACAGCGGATCGCCGACGCCGCGCGCTCGCTGGGACGAATCAACTACCGGAACGATCCCATCCGCTCGAGCGTCCACGACCTGGCGCTCGACGCCCGGAGCTACCTGCGGCGCGCCAACGCTCACCGCGTCCACGGCGAACTCGACCTCGCGCGGCGCGAACTGCGGGCGGGCATAGATGTCGACGCCTCGAGGCCCGAACTCCACTTCGCGCTCGCCGAAGTCCTCGCCGCCGCTGGCGATCCGGCGGGCTCGCTCGCCGCCGCGCGCCGCGCGTACGAGCTGCATCCGGAACTCGAAGGCGTGGCGCCGTTTCTGGCGCGGGCGCTCTTTCAGACCGGCGACCTGAGCGGGGCGCTCGACCTGGCTGAAGAGGCCCTGCGACTGAACGCCGGCGACGTCAGCATGATGCTGCTCGTCGCCCTGGTCAGCGCCGAGCGTGGCGACGTCGTCCGTACCGTCGAGGTCCTGGATCGCGCCTACGAGGCGCGGCCTCAGGATCCTTCCACCCGCGAAGGCCTGATCCAACTGCTCACGAACCTCGGCGAAGCGATGGTCGGCAGCGGCCTGCCGGACGCCGCCGCAGGGCAGTTCCGGAAGGCGCTCGACCTGGCCGAGGAAGCGGAAAGCCCCGAGGCGGCCGGACTGCGCAGGAGACTCGCCCAGATCCGCCGCTGAGTCACCGAGTCCTGGCACGCGTGTTGCTCTACAGGACTCTGTTCTGACCGGCCAGAGACCAGGGAAGCTCTCGACGAGGCGCGGCTTCGCTGCCGCTGTCACCTTCTGCATCGCAGCCGTCCCCGTTTGGGGACAGGAAGAGGACTGGCCTGATCTGTTCTCCGAAGTACTGGACGTTCGGGTGGTGAACGTCGAGGTGGTCGTGACCGACAGGAGGGGCAACCGTATCCGCGGTCTCGAGGCCTCGGATTTCGAACTGCTGGTCGATCGGGAGCCATTACCGATCAGCTACTTCACGGAAGTCGACGAGGGCGTGGCGCGAAGCTCGTTGGACGACGATGTCGCGAGAGTGCCGTCGGTGGTAGCGGACGAACCGGTGGGCACGAACTACCTCATCTTCATCGACGACCTGCACGCGGTCCGGCAGCACCGCGATCGGGTGCTTAGCCGGCTGGAACAGGATCTCGTTCTGCTGAACCCGGCGGATCGCGTCGCCGTCGTCGCCTTCGATGGCAGGAACGTCTCCCGGCTGACCGACTGGACCAACTCTCGCCAGGAGATCAGCGAGGCCCTGGCTCTGGCGCGGCAGCGCGGAGCAGGTGGCCGCGCAAGGCTGCGCAACTGGGGAACCCAGGAGAATCAGGTGCGGAAAGCCGTGATGGCCGCTACCGCAACGGTACGGGCCTTTGCCGTCGCCCCCGGCCGCAAGGTGGCGCTTCTCCTGACCGACGGCTGGAGCCAGCCGGCCCGCGCGCTGACGATCATGGAGGCCGCTCCACCCTGGGGCGACACGGAGAGCCTGTACAACCCCCTGGTTCACGCCGCGAATCAGGTCGGCTTCAGCCTGTATCCGATCGATCTCCCCGGATTCAGGGACATGGTCGCCTGTTCGTCGGCCCCACTCTGGTGGGGCTCGCCCCGGACCATCTCCTCCGCCGACGCTTCCTGGTGGGGCTCGCCCTGGACCACCTCCTCAACCGGCGACTCCCGCTACAACGACGACCGCGGCTGGACCCTGGGTACGTCCACTCGGCCTCGGTCACTCGCAATCCCGACCCCGTCGCTCCAGGGGTGGTGCCGGAGAGAAAACGGGCACGAGGTCCTCCGGTTCCTGGCCAGGCAGACGGGCGGACTGCCGATGCTCGACGGGTCGCGCGACCGAGCGCTCGGAGAGGCCGCCGAGGACACCCGCACCTACTACTGGCTCGGCTTCGAGGCGCCCCGTGACCAGAACGACGAGTTGCACAACATCAAGGTGCGGTTGCCCGGGCGCCGCGGCCTGCGCGTTCGTACCCGAAAGCACTTTCTGGACATATCCCGGAGCACCGAAGTCACAATGCTCGTCGAAGGCGCTCTGGTGTTCGACGACTCGCCGGGCAAGGACGTCCTCGAAGCGCGCTTCGGCACGCCCCGCAAGGCCGGATTCAGGAAGATCTCGGTGCCGATAGAGGTGTCGATTCCTCTCGATGACGTCCAGCTCCTTCCGATGGACGGTCGCTGGAGGAACGAGCTGGAGTTCCGGGTCACCCTGATCGACGAACACGGCGACCGCTCCGAGACGCCTGTTGACAAGATTCCGATCCACGGCTCGCGGGCGCCATCGCCCGGAGACACCTTCGTCTACGAGACGGAACTCGTGATGCGCCGGCGTGAGCATCGCTACGTGGCTGCCGTCTACGACCCCCTCTCGGGTGCGATCCTCTCGGCCAGCGGCGATGTCGGCCCAGCTACGGGAACCGAAACGCCGAACGGAGACGCGAAGTGAGCCTCCTTCGCGCGACGACCGCCGGCCTGCTCCTCGCCACGGTCCCGGCCGCCGGCCAGGAGAGTCCACTGCCCGACCTGTTCACAGACGTGATCGACGTCCGAGTCGTCAACATCGAGGTCGTGGTGACGGACCGACAGGGAAACCGGATCCGCGGCCTGGAGGCGTCGGACTTCGAGCTCCACGTGGATGGCGAACCCGTGCCGCTCGACCACTTCACGGAGATCGACGACGGGCGTGCAACAACCTCGTCCGATAGCACCGTTGGCGAGGTGCCGGCCCTGGCGCCCGACGAGCCGGTCGGAACGAGTTTCCTCATCTTCGTTGACGAACTCTCCGCGATCCAGCCCCACCGCGACCGGGTGCTGGCCGGGCTCCAGACCGACCTGGCCCGGCTAGGT
The DNA here is from genome assembly GCA_009836625.1 of Holophagales bacterium. Lineage (GTDB taxonomy): Bacteria > Acidobacteriota > Thermoanaerobaculia > Multivoradales > Multivoraceae > Multivorans. Next base: position 116,922 of record VXVC01000012.1, on the reverse strand, counting down.
CCGGCGGACCGGGTCGCGATCGTCGTGTACGACGGGTACAACATCACCCGCGTGACGGACTGGACCGGTTCCCGCGACCAGATCGAGGACGCGCTGCGACAGGTGATGGAACGGGAGGCTCTCGGGCTGAGGCGGCCGCTCGGGCTGGGCACCCCACGCGATCGGGTCCAGAGAGCCGTGATGGCCGCAACGGCGGCCGTGCGCAGTTTCGCCGCGGCTCCGGGCCGCAAGGTGATGCTCCTCCTCGTCGAGAATTGGAAGGCGCCCGGAGACCTGCGGGGGAGTGGGGACTGGCCGACGACCTGGCTGCCGGACCTGAGTGTGGATCACCTGTACGGTCCTCTCGTCCACTCGGCCAACCTGGTCGGCTACACGTTGTATCCGGTCGATCTCCCCGGGTTCCGGCCCCGCCACCTGGGGACCGTTGCCGACGCGTCGATCGGACAACCCGCCTTCTGGAGTCCTTTCTCAGGAGCGAGCTTCAACCGCTACAGGGGCTATCTGCGTCGCCGCGGCCAGCAGGGAGGTCTCTTCGGGTTCCACTATCCGAACGGTTACTTCGCTTCTCCGAGCGATCCGGAGTGGGGGGAGCACGCGGTTCTCGAGTTCCTTGCCCACGAAACCGGCGGGCTGCCGATGATCAACGCCCGCCGCGATGTCGCCTTCTCCGAAGCGGCGGCGGACACACGCTCCTACTACTGGCTCGGCTTCCAGCCCCAGCGCGACGAGAACGACGAGCTGCACGACATCGACGTCCGCGTGACAGGCCGTAGGGACCTCCGCGTCAGGTCACGCGAAAGCTACGTGGACATGTCGAAGGGAACCGAGGTCACCATGCTGGTAGAGGGATCGCTGCTCTTCGGTGGCTCCCCCGGCACCGAGGCGCTCAAGATGGAGTTCGGCACGCCCGAGAAAGCCGGCTTCCGAAAGATCGCGGTGCCGGTGACGGTCACGATCCCCCTCGACGATGTGACCCTCCTGCCCCTTGGTGGCCAGTGGATGAACGAACTGGAGTTGCGGATCACCGTGATCAACGAGAGCGGCGATCGCTCAGAAACTCCGGTCCGGAGGATCCCGATCGCCGGTCCCGCGGCGCCGCAACCGGGACAGACCTTCGTCTACGACACGGGCGTCGTGGTGAGAAAGCGAGAGCATCGCTACGTGGCCGCTGTCTACGACCCGCTCTCGGGTGCGATCCTCTCTGCGCAGGGGACGATCGGTCCCGCGGATACAGTGAGCGAACGCAAGTAGGTGACGTGGTGAGACTCCAATCCCCATTCCTGTTCGCCCTGATCCTGGCCGCGCTGCCGGCCGCCGCGCAGGAGTCGCCGCTGCCGGAGCTCTTCTCCGACACGATCGATGTCCGCGTGGTCAACGTCGAGGTGGTCGTTACGGACAGGAAGGGCAATCGGGTACAAGGCCTGGACGCGGCGGACTTCGAACTTCGGGTGGACGGCGAGAGCGTGCCGGTCGAGTACTTCACGGAGATCGACGGGGGAATCGCCCGGGCGAGCGGACAGGCGGACGCGCCGGGGGCGGTGTCTTCGCTCGTCCCCGGCGAGCCGGTGCGCACGAACTACCTCGTCTTCATCGACGAGTACTTCGCGGTCAGGCGGGATCGGGACCGGGTGCTGGCGCGGCTGGAGCAGGACCTGATAAAGCTCGGTGCGAACGATCGCGTCGCCCTGGTCGCGTTCGACGGCCAGAACGTCTCCGAACTGACGGACTGGACCGACTCGCGGGACGTACTTCGCGACGCGTTCGACGAGGCGCACAAGCGCGACGCACTGGGCATGATGCGAATCGTTGACATCGAACCGGCCGTTGTCGAACCGGCCCTGGCGGACCGGCCATCGCCGGCTCTCGTCCGCTCCCGCGCAGGTATCCGGCGAGCGATGTCGACGCTGCATCTGAACAAACGGGAGCGTGAGATCCAGCGGTCCGTTCTCGCCGCGACGGCCACTCTCCGGAGCTACGCCGATCCACCGGGCCGCAAGGTGATGCTCGTGCTGGCGGACGGCTGGGGCGTACCCCGGTGGAACAGGGACAACTTCGATCCGGTCGACTGGCGGCCGCCGAGCATCGAGAGCATCTACGGCCCCCTCGTCCACGCCGCCAACCTGGTCGGCTACACGCTCTACCCCGTCGACCTTCCCGGCTTTGATCCCGCCTTCACGAACGCTCCCTCCGGAACCAGCGACCCGTCCGCGACGTACACCCCTAGTCCGAGCCTGGGGCTGGAACCGAACCTCTCCGCCCTGCCGACCGATCTGTACAGCGAATGGTCCCAGGAAGCTTCACTCGGCTATCTCGCCCGCGAGACCGGGGGACTGCCGATGATCAACGCCTCCCGCGACATCGCCCTGGCCGAGGCCGCGACCGACACCCGCTCCTACTACTGGCTCGGATTCGAACCGCCTCGCAACGAGGACGACACGCTCCACGACATCGAAGTGCGACTGGTTGGCCGTCCCGATCTTCGGGTCAGGTCGAGGCGGAGCTATCTCGATCTGTCGAAGAGCACGGAAGTGACGATGATGGTCGAGGGTTCCCTGCTGTTCGGCGGCGTAGCGGGAAAGGAAACGCTGACGGTCGAGTTCGGCGCTCCCCAATCCACCCGGGGCCGGAAGATCCTGGTGCCGATGAAGGTGTTCATCCCCCTCGACGACATCACCCTCCTCCCGATGGGCAACCTGTGGATGAACGAGGTCGAGTTGCGTGTCTCCGTGATCAACGAATCCGGCGACCGCTCCGAGACGCCGGTCGAGACGGTCCGCATCTCAGGCCCGGCGGAACCGGAGCCTGGCCAGCACTGGTGGTACACGACGGAGCTGGTGCTCCGAAAGCGGGAACACCGCATCGTGGTGGCCGTCCATGACCCGGTGAGCGGCACGATCCTGTCTGCCAGCGAAACGATCGGGCCGAGGTAGACATGATCAAGGCAGTTCCCCGATTGAGATCCAGCGCAGCCATCACGAGCGCGCTGATCCTGGCCGCGATCCCCATAACGGCCCAGGAACCGTCGCTGCCGGAGCTGTTCTCCGACACGATCGACGTTCGGATCGTCAATGTAGAAGTAGTCGTTACGGACAAGAAGGGGAACCGGATTCGCGGACTCGAGCCAGACGACTTCGAGCTCCTGGTGGACCGCCAGCCGGTCCCCATCGCGTACTTCACCGAGGTCGACGAGGGCTACGCGAGGACCGCCGGCGGCGACGGCGTCGCGGATGTGCCGGCCTTGACCCACGACGAACCGGTCGGTACGAACTACCTGATCTTCGTGGACGACCTGTCGGCCGTCCGCGGACGCCGCGACCGCGTGTTGAGCCGCCTGGACCAGGATCTCCACCTGCTCAACCCGGCGGACCGCGCGGCGATCGTCGCGTTCGACGGAGAGGGCGTTTCCCGGCTGACCGACTGGACGAACTCTCAGTACCAACTCCGCAGCGCGCTACTGGCTGCCCGGATGCGCCCGGCCTTCGGCCGCCGCGGTGTCGAAGCCACCCGGCGCGCCGTCATGGCGGCCACCGCGACCATGCAAAGCGTCGCCCGCGGACCGGGCCGCAACGTCATGCTTCTGCTGGCCGACAGCTGGAGCGCCCCGAGCGCCGTATGGGACGTCCTGCGGTCGGGACTCTCCAGACCGAGCGTCGAGAGCCTGTACAGCCCGCTGGTCCATGCCGCCAACCGGGTCGGCTACAGCCTGTACCCGGTCGACGTAGCGGGTCTTCAGCATGGACCTCGCTCCTACTGGCAACCCCTTCCAAGGGTACCGGGCGGCTACTACACCTACGTAACGGGCGACTCACGCGGCAGCACGATCTACCCGCCGCCGTGGCCGTCGATGCAAATGGTCATGGCCGGTTCGTACGAGCAGCGGCAACACGACGTCTTTCGCTTCCTCGCCGACGAAACGGGAGGGCGACCGATGCTCAACGCCTTCCGCAGCAAGGCACTCAGCGAGACCGTGGCGGACACACGCTCCTACTACTGGCTCGGTTTCGACGCCCCACAGAGCCGCGATGACGAGCTGCACGACATCAGGGTGCGGCTGGTCGGACACAAGAAACTCCGCGCGCGCTCCCGGGAGCACTACCTGGACATGTCGAAGGACACGGAGATCGGCATGCGCCTGGAGGCTTCGATGCTCTTCGGAACAACCCCCGGCGCCGACACCCTGGACGTGAGGCTGGGGACACCGACCAAGGCCGGATTCCGCAGGATCTCCGTGCCGGTGGAGGTAGTCATCCCGCTCGACGAGCTGACCCTGCTACCAATGGACGGACAATGGGTGAACGAACTCGAGTTCCGGATCTCGGCGGTGGATAAGTGGGACATTCTGTCCAGGAAGCTGGTTCGCAAGGTCCCGGTGGTCAGGCCCGAGGCGCCGGCGCCGGGCGAGACCTTCGTCTACGAAACGGACCTCCGCCTTCGAAAGCGCGAGTACCGATACGTCGCGGCCGTCTACGATCCGCTCACGGACAGGATGCTCGTGTCGGCCCGTGGGGTTGTCAGTCCCAGGGGAGACCGACCATGATCTCCCCGGCCGAGCATCGAGAGGTAACCTGATGGACATGAATCCGAACCTGCCAGGACTCCGCGCCGCGGCTACCGTCACATGCCTGCTGGCCGCACTACCGGCGGCCGCGCAGGACAGTCCGCTGCCGGACCTCTTCTCCGACGTGATCGACGTCCGCGTGGTCAACGTCGAAGTCGTCGTCACGGACAGGAACGGGAACCGCATCCGGGGCCTCCAGCCGGGAGATTTCGAACTCCACGTCGACGGTGAAACGGTACCGATCGACTACTTCACCGAGATCGACGAGGGCCGCGCGCTGGAGGCGTCCGGCGAAGGCGTCGGCACCGTTCCCGCCCTGACCCCGGACGAGCCGGTGGGCACGAGCTACCTCGTCTTCATCGACGACCTGTTCGCGATCAAGCAGCGCAGGGATCGTGTGCTGAACCGCCTGGAAGAGGATCTGGTCCGGCTCGGACCGGCCGATCGCGTCGCGGTCGTGGCCCACGACGGCCGCGAACTCACCCTGCTCACGGACTGGACCGGCGACCGCGTCGACATCGAGACCGCGCTGCTGGAGGCAAGGGAACGCAAGTCGTACGGTCTGATGTACCAGTACGGCATGGGCTCGGAGCGGGGGGACAAGACCCGACGATCGGTGATGGCCGCCGCCGGCGCCGTGCGCAGTTTCGCCAATGCGCCGGGCCGCAAGGTCATGCTGCTGCTGATCGAGGGGTGGGCCACCGTGTCCGACACCTGGAACTTCAGGTCGGCCTACGCGGCGGCGTCCGCCGGCGTAACGCTGGACCGGCTCTACGGGCCTCTGGTCAACGCCGCGAACCTGGTCGGGTACAGCCTCTACCCGATCGATACTCCCGGATTCCAGGGCCCGCCGGGTCCTCCGATCGCCGGCTTCGGCGCGGGGGCGGGCGTGGCGCCAGTCTTCGCGGGTTCAGTCGGAGGGTATGGAGTGTGGAGGGGCGTACCCGAGCGGCGATTCCACAATGTCCTCCAGTTTCTGGCCGAGGAAACCGGCGGCCTGCCGATGATCAACTCCTTCAGCAAGAGTGCCCTCGCGGAGACGGCGGCGGACACCCGCTCCTACTACTGGCTCGGCTTCGAACCTCCACGCAACGAAGACGACCGGCTTCACCGCATCGCCGTGCGGCTACCCGGCCATCCCGACCTCCGGGTGAGAACACGGGAACACTACCTGGACATGTCCAGGGCCGCCGAGGTCGGGATGCTGGTTGAGGGCGTCCTGCTGCTCGGCGGTTCCCCTGGCGCCGAATCGCTCGAGGTGAGCTTCGGCGAGCCGAGGAAGGCGGGACTCCTGAAGCTCGACCTACCCATGACCGTTGCGTTTCCCCTTGAAGACGTGGAACTGCTGCCCGTGAACGGCCAGTGGATGAACGAACTGGAGTTCAGGATCCGCCTGATGAACAAGTGGGGCGATCAGGCGGCGCCGGCCGCTGTGAAGATCCCGGTGGTCATCCCGAAGGAACCCACGCGCGGCGACTTCTTCATCTTCGAGATGGACCTCAAGATCCGCAAACGCGAACATCGTTTCGTGGCGGCGGTCTACGACCCGCTCACGGGTGAGCTGCTGTCGACGAGAGGGACGGTCGGGCCGAGGTAGCGACACACGAACCGACCGAGACAGGAGGCAGCGTCCGGCAGGGGGCTGTCCTGGCCCGCGCCGGGGCTCGCGGCCAAACCTCGACATCGGTGGTGCCCTTCTCTCGGCGAGCGGTACCATAGGAGACCGCCGGTGAGACTCCTTTCGACCTCAATCGCGGCTTACCCCGCCGCGGCACAGGAAGAGCCCCTGCCCGACCTCTTCGCCGAGGTGCTCGATGTCCGCGTCGTGAACGTCGAGGTCGTCATCACGGACCGGACGGAAACCGGGTCAAGGGACTCCACGCGAGCGACTTCGAACTCCTGGTCGACGGCGAGCCCGTGTCGGTCGACTACTTCACGGAGATCGACGAGGGCCATGCGGTCGCCAGGGAGGGCGATGGTGTCGGAAACGCACCCTCGCTGACGCCAGGTGAGCGGGTGGGCACGAACTTCCTCGTCTTCATCGACGAGCTCTTCGCCATCCGCCGCCAGCGGGACGGTTTCCTGAATCGGCTGGAGAGGGATCTGGCGCGACTCAACCCGTCCGACCAGGTCGCCATCGTGGCCTTCGACGGCTACAACGGCACCCGCTTGACCGACTGGACGAACTCGCGCGGCCAGATTGAGGACGCGATTCAGCGAGCGCGGGAGCGCAAGGCGCTCGGCCTGGTCCGCATGCTCGATCTGGGCGCTGGTCCCACCCCAGCAAGTGGGGGGGCAAGACCCAGCCACCACCCTTTCGGTTGCGAACTACTACAAGCGCCCGGGACAAACCACATCGCCCGGGAGCGCTCTAGCCCAAACCCCTTACTAGCAGCGCATGGGGAAGACGCATACCGGCGGACGCCACGGGCCATCGGCCTGGCATGACGTGCAGTCATCCAACTTAGCATTGGCCTCTGCCAAGGCGCGCGCCTGAGCCTCGCACCCGTTAGGCCCCTTCAGCGCCACGCAGGAGTCGTACGCAGATCTGGCGAGCCCCACTTCCAGGTCGGCCGCCACGCATACTTCCATACAGAGCGGATTACTCGGAAGACCAGTTGGCAGACCGAAGCGCTGAACTACAGTCTGTAACTTTCTCTTACCTGAGTCCAGCCATCGCGGAAGCCCAAGGTCAACGTGAGTGCTAGGCACTGCGCCCTCAGGGCCTCGCTGACCCACAACCTCCGGTCTCTTGCTAGGAGTAGGCTCCCCTTCTGCCAAGATGGGACCTGTGACCGCGAACAGCAGAGATGCTAGCATCACCGATACGAGTAGTCTCACTTGCTTTCTCCTCTCCTGCAATCCGTCGACACCCAACTCCACGCGCGATGGGCGCAGACACTAGCAGAGTGTCTCACTGCTCTCTCCTCTCCTACTACGCTCTCGCACAATAGCCCTACACGAGATGGGCACAAAAGCGGGAACGGCGAAAGCGAAAAAAAGAAAACCATCGCCGACTGTAGCCGTCAACAATGCGATTGGCAAGTTCGAGAGCTGCCCAACGAGAAGTGCTCGTGAACGGGGGCCCCGAAGTCCAACGAGAGGTGATCGTGAGATTCGGCTCATCGGGGATCATCGGAGGATGATCTTGTCTCCACATGAACCCCAGTTCTCGCTTCAAAGCGCCCTCTGGCCAACATTCTTGGCTCACGGAGCCGGTTGCTGCGACACACAGAGCTCTCTAGAAATTGAACGTCGCAGACAACGAGAACCGCCGCGGACGCTGCCAGTCGATGTAACGTGAGGAACCGAACTCACCCTGAGCGTTGACCCGCTGGCCGTCCTGGTTGTTCGTCACATTGGTGGCATCAACACGGAGATTCCCGGTGAAGTCCCCCCGGATACGGAAGCTCCATATTCCGGTGAGGTTGAGATTCCAGATCGGATTGAAGGGGTCTCGGGTCCCACGCGGCTCCAAGAAGAGTGCCGTGCCTCGACCCACGATCGCCTGCTCTGGGTCGCAGCCTTCAAATGCGTTGTTGCAACCCCCCAGGAACGCGCCGCTCTGGCGCTGCCAGGGTTTGCCGGAGCGCCAGGAGAAAGAACCGCCCAAAGTGAACGAGTGGCCTGTATTGCCGAGGTTCCAGGTCTTCCAGCCGAAGCTGTTCCACACGTACTCGTTGTTCTCTCGTGCCGTACCGTACCGGTAGATTGTAGATACCGCCTGACCCAGGAACGGCTGCAGAATGGCTTGACAATCCACCGGATACGGCTTGACGATCCGGTTGCCGTTCGCGTCGATGACGGGCTGGCCACCCTCCAGCACGAGCTGGTCCGCCGCGCAACCATCGATATGCCCTTGGGTCAGGACTACATCGAGGTTCCGCCCGTAGTCCGAGTTCGTGTTGTTGAACAGCCCGCCCCAGAAGTGGCCCCTGGCGTCAGCGTACGTCAGGTTGTTGAAGAGCGCCCAATTGTTCCTGAAGTTCCGGTTCAGCTGGAGCTGCAGCGACCTGTAGGTGCGCCGTCCTTCATCGAAGTTCGCCAGCACCTCCGGGTCGACGACGCCCAATGGGCCGAGAACCTTCTCGTAGTCCTTGTAGTTCTCCGTGAACCGGAAGTAGTTCCCGTTGGGCAGCCTCTGCTCCGTCGTGCCGATGGAGTTCTCGAACGTCCAGTAGATTGCGCTGGCCTGGAAGTACCACCTGGGATTCAACGCCCACCGCAGACTCAGATCGATCTCATCCTTGAAGTAGGGGTCGATATCCACTTGGGGAATAACGCCCGCATCAATCTGGCGCCACATCGTTCCGGGGCGCAGCTTGCCGATCAGCCCGGTGTAGCCAACTCCCCTACACACATGTCTGAGGAAGAAAGCCGCGAGATCGTCGCAGTAGATGAATCGGTCGAAGGCATTCGTACCGTTCCAACCCTCCAGGAGATGGTTGTTGGAGAGATCCTGCGGCAGGTGCTGGTACGCCCGACCGAGACTCAGGCTTAGCAGAGTCCGACCGTCGGCTCGGAAGTCGTACGCGGCGAAGACCCTCGGCGAGAGGTCCTGGGAATCGATGACGGTGCGCCTGACGTCGTTCAGGTGGACCTGGTCTTCGTACCGGAGTCCGAGGTTGAACGTCCAATGATCTCCGGCGGAGAACCGGTCCTGGGCGAAGAAGGCCGTGTTGGACGACTTCGTGCCGTGGAGTATCGGCTCTCCCTCGAGGTCGGCCGGGCTGTAGTCCTCCAGATAGCAGAGCCGGTAGCCAATGCGGATAATGCTGCAGCTATCGAAACCGGACGGGCTCGAGGCGTCGAACACGTTCCCCACGTAGAGGTTGTTGCGCTGCAGGTTCTGTTCCCAGGCGACATCCTGCCAGTCGAAGCCGAAGAGGGCTTCGTGCGCATCACTGGCAAACCAGGTCACACGGGCGTTCGCCTGATCACGCGGATAGTCGTTGCGGCCGAAACCGTTGTCCAGAATCCAACCGTTCCACCAATGCTGTTCGCCACCCCGATATCCGACGTAGCCGTGGAAGTTGTTGCCGGGGCTGTGGGGTCCCTGGTTGTTGGCGGGGTAGCGCGGATCCTGCTGTTTCTCCGCGAGCGCGGACTCCAGGTCATAGCCCTCGCCGGCGTTGAGAGCCTTGTGCTCGCTGGAGTCGTGGAAAGCAAGCTTGAACTCGAGAAACAGGTCGGAGCGCGCACTCCAGTTCCAGCTTCCCGTCACCAGTTCGCCGCCGAACTCGTGCGGTGTGGCCGTGTAGCGGTCGGACGGAACGTCGCCTAGGACGAAGGTCACATCGAGCGGCGAGGTGGTGTAGTAGGCAGCCAGTGCGTGAGCCGGACTGGGCTGGAAGTTCAGTTTCGCGATCCTGCTGCCCACGTAAGCGCTGTTGTCCACGATGTCGCCGCTGAACGTCTCCTGGCTGCTAAAGGTGTTCGTGTCAGCCGCGGCAGCGAAGAACCAGGCCTTGTTCCGGGCAATCGGACCACCGATCGAGCCCTGTAGTGTGAGGTCCGAGTAGTCCTTTTCCCGTTCGTTCCGATGGAAGAAGTCCGGCTGACACGACGGCCGGAGCCAGTCGTTCTGGGGTTGCACGACGGCGCGACGCCTGCAATTCCATCGTTCTGCCAACTCCGGGTGGGACTTGTACTCGGAGACCCAGTCGCCCTGCTGGCGATGCACGAAGTACTCACCGTGGAACCGGTTGGTACCTGACTTGGTCACGACGTTGGTGATGCCGCCGACCGCACGGCCGTACTCAGCGCCGCCCGTCGTCGATTGCAGCGTCGTCGAGGAGACCGCAATGTGTGGCAGGTACATCCGTGAACCACCGCGACGGGTGTAGGTCGTGTCGACTCCATCCACGAAGACGGCCCCTTCCATCCAGCGCGCACCGTTTGACCCGGGATACTCATCGGCCAGGTCGCCATCCGATGTCACGCCAGGCAACAGGGCCAGGGAGCTGTAGTAGTTCGTGTTGACGGACATGACATTCGTCGCGACGTCGGACGTCACGGTGCCCGCTGACGTCGACTCGAAGCGGTTGATCACGGGGGCTTCCGCCGTAACGGTGATCTCTCCGGCTGCCTCAAGACCCATGATGAGGTTGATTTCGGAGCGAGCTCCAGGTGTCACGTTGACCGCCGCCTCCGCATCGCGATAGCCGTCCAGGCTCCCCCTGACCGTGTACGCCCCCGGAGTCAGTAGAGCGAACCGATAGCCGCCCTCGGTGCCGGTAATCGCCACTTTCTCACCGCGGTCGCCGACGATGGTCACTGCTACGCCGGGCATCGGAGCCCCGTTCGTGTCCACCGTCCTGCCAAGGACGATCCCGGTTTCAGGACTGTCCGCGGCAACAGGCGGCGCCAGGCCGAGGAGAACGAGGGTTGCGACCAGAGCCAGAGTACGTTTCATGAGCCGATCCTCCATTCCTTACTGGCTGGCCAGCCACTAAGGGTGAGGGTTCATCCGACTCCCCGGGGCGGCCAAGCCGGAGGAATCGGAATGAACAAAGAGCGTCGGATGCCCTGCTGGACTATCCGAACCCCGGCTGCCCTGACCGGAGAGAGCTACCTGTCGCTTTGCGGAATGAAACTATAGCAGCGCTACGGACTCACGGACGCCTTCCGCCCCGGCGCGAGTGCGCCCGCCAGCGTCCGCCCCACCCAGGCCCTGCCGTCCTCGATCAGCGTGTAGAACACGGGCACCGCGAGCAGGGTCAGCAGCGTCGCAGCGGCCATGCCGCCGATCAGGGTCAGGGCGAAGCTCTTGTAGCTCAGCCCCATCTGGGTCGGCTGGCCGAAGAGGAGGGGCACCATTCCACCGATCGTGGTCAGCGCCGTCATCATGATCGGCCGGAAGCGCCGGTTGGCGGCTTCCAGGAGAGCCTCGGTCCGTTCCATGCCCGCGGCCCGCAGCCGATTGACCGAGTCAAGGAGCACGATCCCGTTGTTCACGACGACGCCGATCAGGATGATCAGGCCGACCAGCCCAAGGAAGTCGAGGTCGCGGCCGGCGAGCAGGTGGATCCAGGTCACTCCCATGCTGGCGAGCGGAATGGTGACCAGGATCGCCACCGGCAGCAGGAAGCTCTCGAACAGGAAGCCCATCAGCAGGTAGACGAAGGCGATCGACATGAGCGCGGCGATCATCAGGTTCCGGGTCTCCTCGGCGGCGACGTTGCGCACGAGCCGCGCCCAGGCCACGCCTTCGGGCAGCTCGGTCTGCGCGGCGACGGCGCGCACCGCCCGCCGCGCCTCGCTCTCCCGGCCCTCTTCGAGTTCCACCGTGATCCGGCGCGCGGTCTGCTTGTCGCGGCGCGAGATCCGGGTCGCGGACGGCTGCTGGCGCACGTCGACGAGGGTGCCGATGGCGAGCGCCTCACCTGTCTCGGTCGGCACCGAGAAGTCACGGAGTTCCGCGAGACTCTGGCGGTCCTCCTCCTCGAAGCGAATGCGCACCGGGATGTCGCGGCCGCCGTAGTAGATCCGCGGCAGCGCCTGGCCGCGCAGCGCGTAGCCGACCATCACGGCCAGTGTCCGCGGGTTGACCTGCTGGCGCATCGCGAGATCCCGGTCCAGGACCAGCGCGAGTTCGTTCGGGGCCTCGTCGGCCGACTTCTTGACCGCCAGCACGCCCGGAACCCGCGCCAGCCGGTCCTCGACGCCGATCGCCACCTCTTCCAGGACCTCGGCGTCCTCGCCGAACAGGGTCAGCGTCTCGAGCGCCTTGTCGGTCGTTTCCTGCTCCGACGCGAAGCCGGTGTGGAAGCGCACGCCCGGCATCTCGGGCATCAGGTCGATCACCCGCTCGGTGACCTCGCGCATCTTGAGGTCGGCGCCGGTCGCCATGATCCCCTGGATCTGGCCCCAGGTGCGCTCGTGGAAGAAGACGAGGTAGTCGAGATCGAGTTCGTCACGCAAGCCGTCGATCTTCTCCTCGGCGCGCGCGAAGTACTCGATCGTCTCGTCGAACGAGATGTTGCGCGGCAACCGGACCTCGACGTTGAAGAACGCCTGGTCGTCCTCCGACATCGGAACGACCTCCACCCGGCCGCTGGCCGCGACCTGGGTCAGGGCCAGCGCCGCCACAAGCAGGAGGACGACATCGAGCCTCCGGCGCAGCCCGTAGGCCAGCATGCCGCTGTAGGCGCGGTTCAGGAGACCGAAGGTCGCCTCGTAGGCCCGTCGCAGGAGGGCGTTCGAGGCGTTCCGGGCATGGCGGAGCGCCCCGCTTTCACTGGACGACCGCGATGGCAAGGTGACGTAGACGGCCAGCGGAACGACCACCAGCGCCACCACCAGGGAAGCGAGCAGGGAGACGGTGATCGGGATGACGAGCCGGAGCAGCATGAACTGACCCTGACCCTCGACCAGCGAAACCGGCAGGAAGACGATCACGGTGGTCAGCGTGGCCGTGGTGATCGCCAGCGCGATCTCCCCCGCCCCCTGAAGCGTTGCCTGGCGACGCCCCGTGCCGCTCTGGTGCAGCCGGTGGATGTTCTCGGCCACCACGACCGAGTTGTCGACCAGGAGCCCCACCGAGATCATGAGACCGAGCAGAGAGATCACGTTGAAGGTCTCGCCGAAGAAGTACATCGCGACCACCGCGACGACCATGGAGAGCGGGATCGAGAAGGCGATGATCAGACTCATCCGCAGCCGGCGGAGGAAGAAGAAGAGCACGATCACCGCGAAGATCGCCCCGATCCGGCCGCTCGACAGGAGCACCCCCATCGACTCGCGGATGATCTCGCCCGAGCTCATGATCACGTCCGCCTCGATTGCCCCGAGGCGCGGATTCGCCGCCAGTTCCCGCACGACGCGTTCGACTTCGCGGGCCACTTCCAGCGCGTTCGCCTCGCCTTCCTTCTGCACCCGGATCGCGTACGCGGGCAGGCCGTTCACCCGCACCCGGAACTCGTCGTCGGGCACGGCGTAGCGCACGGAGGCGATGTCGCCCAGCCGCACCGTGTCGGTGATCCACATGTCGCGGACGTTCTGGGGCGCGGGGTACCCCGCCACCGACCGCAGGAGCAGCTTGCGGTCGCCGGCGCGAACGTTGCCCGACGCCAGGGTGAAGTAGTCCGATTGCAGGTCCTGGGCGATCTCGAAGATGTTGAGGCCCGCCGCCTCGACCCGCTGCCGGTCGAGCTCGATCAGCACTTCCCGCTCCATCAGGCCCTGCGCATCGACCGAAGCCACGCCGGGCAACCGCTCGAGCTTCAGGATCACCTCGTTCTGGATCAGGTTGTAGGTGTCGGCCGTCCCCTCGTCAACGAGAACTCCGACCATCGCCACCGGTATCCCTGCGTCGTCGTCCTTGCGGATGAAGACCTGCTGGACATCCTCCGGCAGACGTGCCCGGGCGCGTTCGATCCGGTCCCGGACCTCGCGGTAGGCGACGTCCATGTCCGTCCCGTGCGCAAAGCTCAGGAAGACCTGGCTGAAGCCGACGGCGCAGTACGAGTACTGGTTCTCGAGCCCGCGAATGGTCGCCAGTTCCTCCTCCAGCGGGATCGTGACCTTGTCCAGCACCTCCTGGGGCGGAGCGTCCCGCCAGGGCACGGTCACCCGCAGGAAGGGCGAGCTGTAACCGGACGGGATCAGCTCGATCGGCAGCGACAGGGCCGCAACCAAGCCCATGACCAGGACCGCGCCGACGACCACGAGGACGCCGACGCGGCGCTCCAGCGAGAGCCGGGGCAGGGACCTGCCGAGACCGCCGGGGGTCATCCCGCCGGGGATCATGGACGACTCACCTGGGGCGCCACCGCTCCGGCCGGTCCGGCGGCCTCGGCGTTGGCAGTCGCCGGACGGGCAATCCGCTCACGCGAGAACGACAGCGCCTCCCGCAACCGCTCGAAGATCTCGTAGATCGTCGGCACGACGATCAGGGTCAGCACGGTCGAGGCGACCAGGCCGCCGATCACCGCTAGCGCCATCGGGGTCCGGATCTCGGCGCCCTGACCGAGGCCGAGCGCCATCGGCAGCAGGCCGAGCGTGGTCGTCGCCGTGGTCATCAGGATGGGCCGCAACCGCACGAGGCCGGCGCCGACGATCGCCCGGCGGCGCGGCAGGCCGCGCGCGCGCAGCCGGTTGATGTAGTCGACGAGGACAATCGCGTTGTTCACGACGATCCCCGCCAGCATGATCATGCCGAGGAAGACGACGATCGAGAGGTTGACGTCCAGCAAGTAGAGGGTGACCAGGGTGCCGAAGAACGCGAGCGGAATCGAGAACATGATGACCAGGGGGTGCAACAGGGACTCGAACTGGGCCGCCATGATCACGTAGACCAGGAACACGGACAGCCCCAGGGCCAGCCAGAGACTGGCGCTCGACCGCTGCCACTCCTGGCTCTGGCCGCCGACCAGGAAGCTCATGTCCGCCGGCCACTCGATTCCGTTCGCCAGCACCTCCTCGATCCGCTCCACGGCGCCCCCGAGCGAAGCGGCGCCCAGGTTGGCCTCGATCACCGCTACCCGCTTGCCGTCGATCCGCCGCACCTCCGACGGCCCTTCGCCGACGGCGACGTCGGCGACCGCGTGGAGCGGAATCGGGCGCTCGCCGCCCGGGTTCACGACCAGACCGTTCAACTGGTCCGTCGAGCGGCGATCCTCCTCGGCGAGCCGAACCACGATCGGTATCCGCCGGTCCCGCAGGTTGTAGAGCGTCGCCTCGAAGCCCTCGATCTGGTTGCGCACCATCTGGGCGACGACCGAGGTCTGGAGGTCGTAGCGGTTGAGGATCGCCCGGTCGTAGACGATCTGCACTTCGGGCGCGCCGCGCTTCAACGTCGTCTCGACGTCGGCCAGCTCAGGCATCGCCGCCATCAGGTCACGGACGCGATCGCCGTATTCCTGGAGGCGATCGAGGTCCTCGCCGTGGACCTCGACCTCGATCGGCGTCTTGAAGCTGAACAGGACCGGGCGCGAGACCCGCGAGGAAGCGTCCGGTATCGACTCGAAGCGACGCCGCAGCCGCTCCACCACCTCGTCCTCGACCGTCGCCTGAACCGGCCCGAGCAGCACCTTGAACCTCGCGGTGTGCTCGCCCTCGTCGGAGCGCTGGGTGTTCGTCACGTCGTAGCCGTAGGTCACGAGCAGCCGGTCGATGTGGCGCTCCTCCTCGAGGATCGCGCTCTCGACCGCCGCCAGCGTGCGCTCGGTCTCGGACAGGGGCGTGCCCACCGGCAGCGAGACTTCGATCGTGAACTCGCCCTGGCGAACCTCGGGCAGCAGTTCGCTGTCGAGGCGCCCCAGGAGCCACCAGGAACTCCACAGTGTGACCGCCACCACGACCACCACCGCGACGGGGAACCGCAGAGACCGGTCGAGAAGCGCGGGATAGACCCCGCTAAGCCACTCGAGCAGACGGCGCACGACGATCAGCGGTCCCCGGCTCAGCCAGGTGAAGGACTTGACCAGGACCGGCCCGATCAGGCGCACGATCAGGAACGCCAGTCCCGCCAGCAGGATCAGTATGACCTTGGCGACCAGCTCGAGCACGCTGCCCACGACCAGGCGGACGCTGATGAACGCCAGCGCCGGCACCAGACCCGGCCAGCCGATCAGCGGATTCCGCGACCGCGCCCAGCCGAGCAGCGCCGCCGCATCCCGGCGGAACGCCTCCCAGGCCGCGTAGCGCCGCAGCCTGGCGGCCGCGCCACCGCGCTCCGGCAACGTCCAGCCGCGGCGGCTCGCGAGCATCGGAATGAAGGCCAGCGCAACGGCCATCGACGCCAGCAGGGAGATGACGACGGCCAGGCCCAGGTCGCCGAACGCCTGGCCGGCGATTCCCTCGACGAACACCATCGGCAGGAAGACGGCGATCGAGGTCAGGATCGAGGCGATCACCGCCGAACGGACCTCCTTCGCGCCGCGGATCGCCGACGCGACCAGGTCGTCGCCCTCCTCGCGGCACCGGAAGATGGACTCCAGCACGACGATCGAGGAATCGACGAGCATGCCGATGCCGAGCGCCAGGCCGCCCAGGGACATGATGTTGAGCGACACGGAGGCGGCCGAGAGCGGCGCGAAGGTGATCAGCAGCGAGATCGGGATGGACACCGCGACGAACAGCGTGGTGACCAGGTTGCGCAGGAAGAGGTAGAGGACGATGACGGCCAGGAGCCCGCCAAGGATCGCCGTGTTGCGGACCTCGGCGATGCTGCCTTCGATGAACTCGGAGCGGTCCGAGACCACCGTCAGCACCGCTCCCTCTGAACGGTAGAGATCGGTCGAGAGGGTCGCTCCGCCGAGCGAGGGGCTACGACCACCGCCACTGCCGCCGGAACCGCCCGTCAACCGCTGCAGCAGGTTCCGGGGCCGCTCCACCGTCTCGCCGCGCGCCCTGGCGCGCTCGCGCTCCAGGTCCAGCTCGCCGACCCGCTCCCGCACGCGGTCGGCCAGCGCGACCATGTTCGCGTCCGCTTCCTTGTAGACGTCGAGCTGAACGCTCTCGCCGCCATCGGTGCGGGTCAGGATCTCGCGGTCGCGGTGCGACCTGCGGACTTCGGCCAGATCGCCGACGCGGACCTCGCGTCCCTCCACCGTTGCTACGACCGTGGCCCGGATCTGGTCGAGGTTCACGTACTCGTTGACGGTGCGCACCATGTACTCGGTGCGTCCCTCCTTGAGTGTGCCGCCGGCGACGTTGATGTTCTCCTGGCCCAGGCGGTCGATCACCTGCTGGACGGACAGCCTGGAGCGCTGCAGCGCCTGAGCGTCGAGAAGAACGTGGATCTCCTCCTCCAGGCCGCCCCGGACGCGGACCGCGGCGACGCCGTCGATCGGTTCGAGCGCCCGCTTGACCTGAAGCTCCGCCAGCCGGCGCAGACGGCGCAGGCCCTCTTCGCCCTCGAAACGTTCGTCCTCGCCGGACAGGGAGAGTTCGAGGACCGGATCGAGTCCCGGGTCGAAACGCAGGATGAGCGGACGCTCCGCTGAATCGGGCAGCAGGACGAGATCGAGCTTCTCCAGCGTCTCCTGCACCGCGTCGGACATCGCCGTGTCCCAGGCGAACTCGAGCACGACGTCGGAAACGCCGGCGCGGCTGATGCTGCTCATCCGCCGCAAGCCGCCGACCACGCCGAGCTGCTCCTCGATCCGCCGCGAGATGTCGTTCTCGACCTCCTCCGGCGCCGCGCCCGGATACTCGGTGCGCACCGTGAGCGTCGGGTAGGACAGCTCCGGCATCAGGGTCACCGGCAATCCCTGGTAGGACAGCAGGCCGAACACGACCGCCGCCAGGAAGACCATCGACACCGCGACCGGGCGATGGGTAAGGAACGACTTCGCAGCCTTCATGCCGCGCTCCTGTCTATGTCGTGAGCCGGGTCAGCTTGCGGGCTGGTAGGTCGGAGTCGACGCCGCGCCCAGTTCCGCCCCCGAGCCGAGGGCTTCTCTCGGGTCGAGCAGACGGATACGGGCGCCGTCCTTCAGTCCCGCCTGCCCGGCCACGATCAGACGCTCGCCGTCGGCCAGGTCGCCCTCCAGATGAACGACGTCCTCGCTCTCGATGAGAATCCGGACCAGCAGTCGCTCCGCGCGGGGACCGTCGTCGTCCTGCGCGACCCGGAACACGAAAACCTGTTCCTGGTCGTAGACCAGCGCACGCTTCGGCGCCAGCAACGTGTCCTCCAGGGCGGCGGCCACCAGGTCGACCTCGACGTACATGCCGGGCAGCAGGCCCTGGTTGCCCGGGATGCCGAGCGTGACCTTGACCGTGCCGCTTTGGGGATCGACCACGGGCGAGATGCGCTCGATCGCGGCATCCCGCGAGCCCGCTAGGGACTGGGCCAGTACGCGAGCCGGCTGCCCGACGAACAGACCCGCCAACTGCCGTTCGGGCACGAACACCCGGGCGACGATCGAGTCGAAGTCGACGATCTCGAACAGCTTGGTGTGAGTCTCGACGTGGTCGCCCACGTTGATGAGCCGCTCGGTGACGACGCCGGAGATCGGCGCCGTAACCGTCGCATAGCCCAGTTCCCGCTCGGCGTCCTCGAGCGCGAGCTCGAGCTGCTCCAGGTCGTAGCGTGCCTGGTTGTAGGCCTGCTCGCTGATCAGCTCCTGCTCGAAGAGACGCCTCTGGCGCTCGTACTCGAGGCGGGAGCGTTCGAGCTGGCTCTCGACCCTCTTGAGCGCCGTGCGCTGCGCCTCGTCCTCGAGCAACAGCATGGTCTGGCCGGCGCGCACGCTGTCTCCCTCCTCGACGAGGAGGTCGGTCACGTGCCGCTCGGCCTCGGCCAGCACGTCGACCCGGTTCTCGGCTTCGAGGTTCGTCGAGAACCGGAGCACGGACTCGATCCGGCCGCGGAAGAGCGGCAACGCCGCGACGGGAATCGCATCGTCGACAACCGGCGTCACGGCCTCGGAGGCCGGCGGCTCGCCGGCCACGCCGCTGTCGAACGCGCAGCCGGCCACCAGGGGGAGGGACAGGAGGATCACCGCCGCGAGGGCCTGAGCGGCCGGGATCCTGAAGGTATGGGCGAGTTTCATGGCTTTCTTTCAGGTTCTTTGTTGGGGCTGCGCGGGCGGCGACCAGCTCCTTGGAGAGAGTATTGAGAAACCGGGGCCTGTTCACCCGGCCAACCGCCCGCGTCATCAGGGAATACGCCCCGGCCGCCGGCTTTGTTTCCGGGAGGCCCTAGGAAAGCTGACTTTCGGCCAGCCGCGCCCAGTACTTGGCGCCGATCGTCAGCAGCTCGTCGTTGAAGTCGTACCTCGGCGTGTGCAGCATCTCGCTGTCGCCATTGCCGATCATCATGAAGGACCCCGGACGCTCCTCGGCCAGGAACGCGAAGTCGTCGGAGCCCATCAGTGGCTCCATCTCCGTGTCGACTTCCCAGCCCATGCTGAGCGCCGCGGCGGTCATCTCCTCCGTCTCGCGCGGCGCGTTGATCGTCGCCGGGTAGTAGCGCTCGTAGTCCACCTTGGCCGAGGCGCCGTGGGCGGCGCAGACGCCGTGGACGACCCGTTCGAGTCCCAGCTCGAGGGTGTCCTGCACCTCGCGCAGGAAGGAGCGCACGCCTCCGGCGAGGTACGCGATCTCGGGGATCACGTTGAACGCTTCGCCGGCATGGCTCATCGTCACGGACACCACGGCCCGGCGCCGCGGATCGACGTTGCGGGACACGAGCGTCTGGAGCCCCAGCACGACCTGGGACGCGGCGACGATCGGGTCGATGCCGCTGTGCGGCCAGGCGCCGTGCGTTCCGCGGCCGCGGACCTCGATCTCGAACTGGTCGATCGCGGCCATGAAGGGTCCGCTGTTGGTCGCGAAGGCGCCGGTCGGCACGCCCGGGAAGTTGTGCAGGCCGAAGACCTTGTCCGCCGGAAAACGCTCGAACAGCCCTTCCCGCACCATGACCCCGGCACCGCCGTCCTTCTCCTCCGCCGGCTGGAAGATGAGCTGCACCCTGCCGTCGAAGTTCCGGGTCTCCGCGAGGTAGCGGGCGGCGCCCAGCAGCATCGCGGTGTGACCGTCGTGTCCGCAGGCATGCATCTTCCCGGCCGCGGTCGAGCAATGCCCGAAGTGGTTCTGCTCATGGATCGGCAGCGCGTCCATGTCGGCCCGCAGCGCCACCGCGCGATCCGAACTGCCGGAGCGGATCGTCGCGACGACCCCGGTTTTCGCGATCCCGTGATGGACCTCTTCGATGCCGAAGGACCGCAGCCGTTCCGTCACGATCTGCGAGGTCCGCTCCTCCTCGAAGGCGAGCTCAGGGTGCCGGTGGAAGTCGCGCCGCCACTCGGTCAGCTCGTCGCGCCAGCCGTCGATTCGGCCGTAGTTGTCGGAGGCCATGGCGGACGGAGTTTACCGCCGCCGTGAGAGCGCCGGGGCACCCGGCGGTCACGGTGTAGTTTCACGCCCAGCGATGAAGTTCGAAGCGACGCCGCTTACCGAAGCCCTCGGCGCGATCCTCGGCCACAACGTCTACGACGACGATGGCCGCCGCGTGCTGCGGAAGGGCCGCGCGCTCGGCGACGAGGAGCTGGAGGTGCTGGCCGGTCTCGGCCGTGACCGGGTCTTCGCGGCCCAGTTGGAACCCGGTGACGTCGACGAGAACGAGGCCGCCCGCCGGGTCAGCGAAGCCGTCGCCGGAACGGGCCTCGACCTGCGAGGCCCGACGACCGGGCGCGTCAACCTGCACGCGCGGACGCTGGGCGTACTGCGCGTCGACGCCGCAGGCCTCGACCGCATCAACGACTGCGACGGCGTCACCCTCGCCACCTTGCCCAACCACAGCGTGGCCCGCGCCGGCAAGATGGTCGGGACGACGAAGATTCTCCCTTACGCCCTGTCCGAAGAGACGGTGGCCGCGGCCGAGGGCGTCGCCGCCAGCCCGCTGATCCGGCTCGATCCGCTGCCCCAGAGCTCCGCCGGTTTGATCGTCTCCGGGACCGTCGCAGCCGGTCGCTCCGCCGGCCGCGAGCGGCTCGTCGCCGGATTCGAGAAGGCCTTCCGCCAGCGGCTCGGCACCCTCGGCGCCGAACTCACCCAGGTGCGCTTCGTGCCGATCGACCGGGAGCAGGAGACCGAGGAGCTCGCGGCGACGGCGTCCGAACTCGCCCCGGACGTCGATCTCCTGATCCTCGCCGGCGAAACGGCGATCCAGGACCGCCACGACCTGGCGCCGACCGCCATCGAAACCGCCGGCGGCGCGGTCATCTGCTACGGCGCCCCGGTCGACCCCGGCAACCTGCTGCTGCTCGCCGAACTCGACGGCACGCCGGTCCTCGGCGCCCCGGGCTGCGCCCGCAGTCCGAAGCGGAACATCGTCGACCTGGTGCTGCCCCGCCTGCTCGTCGGCGACCGGCTGACGCGGCGTGACATCACGTCGCTAGGCCACGGCGGTCTCTTGGAGGACGTGCCGGAGCGGCCGCTGCCGCGGCGGCGGATCGAAGGCGCGTGAAGTAGGCCTGAGCCGCTTCGATGTCGCGCCCCGGTGTAGACTCACTCGCGGTCAGGGAGCGACTGCCCACGCTGCCCGCCGTGGAGGAAAGAGGGCCATGAACGAGCCGCTCTCGGAGCAACTGCCCGAAATCACCACGAAGATCCAGGAGATGGTGCGCGCCACCTTCCCGGGGATTCGCTTCACGAACATCTGGGTGCAGCCGGGCACGTCGTGGTTTGGAGACGCGGTCGTCGATATCTGGGCGATCTACGACGGAGAAGTCGGCGATCTCCACAAGGTCCCGGGCAAACTCTCGTTCGGTACCCACGTCCAGGACATGCTCTGGGATCGCGGCCTGGACATTCTGCCGAAGACACACTTCGTCACGAAGGCCGACGCGGGAGACTGGCGCCCTGAAGGCCTCTGACTTCCTGACTACGGCTCAGAGACAGCTTCCGTCCGGGCGCGGCCGCCCTCTAGAGTCCGACCTGCGGCGGTCGCTGAGCACCGTCTACTACGCGCTGTTCCACTGCCTGGCCGGGTGCTGCGCGGACACGCTCATCGGCAAGACAGAGCGCAAGACCGAGTCCTGGCGTCGGGCCTATCGCGCACTCAATCACGGCGAGGCGCGCAAGGCGTGCCGCCAAAGCAGCGAGCTTCATGTCTTTCCGCAGGAGGCGCGCGACTTCGCGCGCCTCTTCGCGGACTTGCAGGACGAGAGGCACGAAGCCGACTACGACCCTGGCTGGCGCTGCTTCAAGTCCGACATCGAGAACCGTATTGGTGATGCCGGGTCAGCCATCAGCGACTTCGAGGCACTCGGCACAAGGGTCCGGCGAGCCTTCGCCGCCCACGTCCTGTTCAAGCGACGAAGCTGAACTCCAGGGCCTCGCTCTGACTGCTGGTCAACGTCTCCAGCGACTCCTCGCGACTCCGCTCCTGGCAGTTCACGCCCGGCACCTCTTCGGTCCAGCCGATCCACCAGTCGCCGGCTCTCTCCTCACTGCCGCTGGAGGCAGCACTTCTTCCACTTTCTGCCGCTGCCGCAAGGGCAAGGGTCGTTCCGCCCGATCTTGCCAACCTCCGCCCGCGCCTCCGCAATCCGGGTCGACCTGAGCGCGTCCGCCTCCCGTTGGAGCCGCTCCCGCATCGGGCCTGGAACCGCCTGTGCATCGACCCACCGCCAGTCGACATCCGTGATCTGCTGATGCTCGTCGAAAGTCAGCTCCAGGAGCAGTCGCTCACGATCGTCGTGCACACCGGCCACCGCGCAGGTGTGCTCCCACGCGAGATCGCTGGCGCGGGGCGCCCAAGGGGTTCCCCAGCAGAAGATCGTCAGGCCATCGCTCCCACGAGTCGAAATCGCCTTGGCACGGCGCCTCCGCCTGTGCCGCTGTTCCTCCAACTCTCGAACGATGCCTTCCTGAAGCTGCGCACGCTCGTCAGCGCCGAATCCGAGCAGCCGCTCGGCCGCTCTGAACCGGCCGATCCGCTGCGACCGCGATAGCGCGGAGACCATGGCCGCCAGGATCGGAGGAGAGAGCTTGGCCTGCTCGAAGGTCGCGTCGGCTTCGGTCAGCTTCTTCGTGAAGAACCTGTCCATGTCCGCCCTGTACCCGAGCGTGTTCACGGTGGCGGCACCGTCAATGTCCAGCGCCTTGACGTAGTTGCCGTGCGCGAAGTAGAGGCCGACGTGGTCAAGCTCGTCGTTGAACTCGAGCCCCCCCGGATCAGTGAGCGCGCGGTACCTCTCTTGCACGAAGTGCAGGAACTGGAGCGAGTCGGAGAAGACGTCGGAGAAGACCCGCAGGTCGTCGATCGAAAGCGACCAAATGGGCTTGCCGTCCACACCCGCACCGAGTTCGACCCGCTGCTTCGTGCCCGCGGCCAGTTCCGTGAACACGTCGAGCGTAACGCCGCACACGACGATATGGTCGAAGTCCCCAGCGCGGATGGTCCCGACAGCCTGGCGGCTCTGGTCGTGGAGCGCCACGGATCTGGCACTCTGGAGATAGTCGACGAATCGGTGCCCCTGCTCGGCCGGCTTCACAACGAGATTCCGGAGAGACTCGACCTGCGCCAGTAGATCCGTTGCCGGAGGGGTGTAGGTGAACGCCCCGGCGCGACACTCCACAACGAACAAGTGCCGGTCGTACGCTATGAGCGCGTCTGTCTCGCACCAGCCGCTTCCTCCCGCCGTTCCGGGATCCCGGTAGTGCACCGACTGCCAGCACCGGGCTCCTGGCAGGAGCTGCTCGAAGTACTGAACCGCGAGGCCCTCGGAAAGCCGTTGTTGGGCTTGATTCCACCGCTCCTGGCTCTTCGGGTTCCGGCGAACCACGGCCCGCTGAATCACCCTGTAGACGTTGTCGAACAGAGAGGCCAGATCGAAGCAGTAGATGCGGTCTCCGAGCCGGAGGAAGGGGCGCTTCGAGATTGGCCAGACTCGGAGGGGCCAGCCCCGATAGTCCCCCTCGGCGAAGAAGTCCCGCTCTTCCCCCGGAGCCCAGGCCAAGTCCTCCAAGAGCGCGTCCGGCAGCTCAGTGAGTGCCGTGACATCGAATCGCGCCGGTCCGTGCAGGCGCGCAAGCACAGCGTCGAGAGCGCTCTGGCCGCCTGCAGCCCTCGCAGCCTCCTTGCGAAGCTCGTCATCGGACAGATCCCGGGAACTGGTCAGGTCCCTCCACTTGAGGTCGATCGCATGGTACTCCTGCAAAGCCTGACTGAGGCCTCGCGTGAGGCTCTCGAGGATCGCCGTCATTCCCGCAACGAGTTCCTCACCGGTTACGCCGTAGACGTCCTCCAACAGGTCACTGTGTGGAAGAAAGACGTCGAGCAGATACCGGGGCTCGTGGAACTGGTACCGCTGGTTCTTGACGCCCATCCAGTGAGCAGTGGACATGGCAACGTACGGGTCTCCGCGTGTAGCGGGCATGCCCTCCTCATGTTCTCGCTTGAACATCCACGACTGGAGGTAGTCCCTCGTGACAGCGAGAAAGAGCTCCTCGGTCCGCTCGGAGAGCTCGTCCCAGACCTCTGGCGTAATGTCCGCGAACTCGCCAGAACGCCGCGGCGCGGAAGCGATGACGCTCTGGGTGTAGTCGAGCATGCGTTGGGCGTGCAGTTGGCCCCAGTCTGTTTCGACTTCAGTCTCGACTCCCATCAAAGCGGCCTCGAAGCACGAGCGCGCATACAGCCTCAGATGAAGAGGGTCTACACTCGTTACGAGGCGGGCGATCGTCTCGACGAGTCCGTCTATGCGGGTGACAAGCGCGTCGTGTCCGTCCCGCGTGGCTCGCTTGAACTCCTCGAACGCTCCTTCGGGCCAGTTCGACTGCATCTCGATCAGCTTGCCGAAACGGGCAAAGCGGAATGGTCCAGCTACGAACTCCTCGTCCGGAACGGCGCGTTTCCGTTTCTTGCTCATCGACTCGAATCCGGTCTAGCAGGAAGAGAAAGTGGCCCAAAGTGAAGCGGCGACTGCGGCGCCGGGACCCTGCGGAGATCCCACCGCGAAGACGTCCCTGCTATCGGCCGCCTCCGGTTTGAGTGGGCAGAGAGTCTATGGTCGAGCGGCGAGCATCCGAGGCAGCCCGGCCAACCTCAGACCCTGAACACCCCGACGAACACGGTCCCCAAAGCGAGGCGTGGCCGAGCGTCGGATAATCCTGCGGCGGCAGCGACGGCCAATCAGGCGGAGGTGTAGCCCTCACCAGCCACGGCCAGCGCCGCCTGGCGATTGAACTCCAACGCCTCGCCCAGAGTGATGGACAGGGTCTCCAGCAGCTTCTCGCGGCTCCGCTCCTGGCAGTTCACGCCCGGCACCTCCTCGATCCAGCCGATCCACCGGTCGCCGGCGCGCTTGATGATCGCGGAACACGCCTAGTCGTGTTCCCATGACATACCGCGTCATTGACTCCACCTGCACTCATCGACCCACGGTACCGCCTCGACGTTGCCTGTTAGTCGGTTCAGATAGGTGCCCTCATAGACGACCACCTTCATGAGCATCAGGTCCGCAAGCCACGCTGCCACTTCAACAAAGTACCTCTGTGTCGTTCCGCTAAGGCCGAGCAGCCGGCTCGCGTTCTGTGGGTTGTCGAGATGCAGCAGCCAATTCTGCAAATTGGCTAGCGGCCGCGAGAGTCTCCCTCCTCTTCTCTCCTTTTCTTGAACCGCACCGCTTTCCGATGACCAGAGCTCGCGGTGATGATTCGAGAGATAGCGCCGCCCGTCGCTGTCGGGAATCTCGTCTGGGACGCGGAGAAGCTTGATACACCTGACCATAGTCTGATGCCTGCTTCGACCACGATTCGGCGGTACCAGCATACTCGTGAGGATACTGATCGCACCGAACGCGTCACGCAAATAGAGAAGGGATGGCCTAGACCTCGGGCCTCCCTTCTCCTTGCTCCGAAGAAACTGGAGCGCGATGTGGAGCATGTCGTCATCCGTCCGGCTAACCCATTTCTTCGAGAATACCTCGAACAGGTGGTTGACCATATCGCCGTGCCGCCCAGGTCCTTCATCGGGCCCATACTTCGGCAGCCAAGAGTAGAGATCTCTCTGCACGGTTGGATGGGGATGGAGCTTGTATGCTCTGTACACCAGTCGACGCTTCCTGTATGCCTTGACGTGATAGGCTGGCGAGACGCAGTGATTCACCCATCCCATGAATGCCTCGATGAGACCCCTAAGCTCATTGAACTCCTCCCATGTGATGAGTTCACCCGATTCTCTGCGAATACACACGATACTGTCGTGCTGGAGCGTCTGCGCATCAACTAGATTCCGCCAGTACTTCGATGTCGGCCAAAACCAGATTTCGAAACCGCGATGGCGGATCCGGAGGGTGCTTCCACCGGCCCAAGTCAGTTTCCGCCCAGAACGCTCCTCCGGAAGTGGTCCTTCGATGAAGAGAAACGGTCGACCCGGGGATGCCCAGCCGCGTGATGTGCATGCACCACTCGCCAAGGGCGCACTGGAGACGACGCCAAACATGACGGTGTCGATTTCCAGCCCAGTCGATGTGGCATCGTCGGGGTAGAGCGCTATGAATGGCTCCCTGACATCGAGCATACGGGACCTTTGTATCTCATTCGATGTCAAGGAGCCGTAACTTCTGACTCTTCCGGTCAGTACCACGCCGTTATCCAGAGAAAGCTCGTAGGTGGCGCCACCGAAGCCCCAGATGTGGCGTCCGTAGATTTCGGCGATCAGCGGCTGGACGGGCGACGGCCGGAGTTTGTACTTGAGGTGAGCCCTAACAGGCCGAACCCAGTCCTTGTCTACGGTTTCCCCACCGCCATCTTCGATGCCCCGCAGTGTTCCATCAACCTTGCAGATCGTGTGCACTCTTGTCCTCTATGAGGTGATCTGGGATCCTCGGTTCTGACTACTTCGGGGTCTTTCGCTACTCCCTGCGTACAGCTACCGAAGGAGGTCGCGATGGGACACAGACGCCTACGCAGCCGTGACGAGGAACGGTACCTAGAGGCTCTCGACGAGGCAAGGGACACCGTGCGACTCGCCCGGCGGGACTACGACGACGCCCGACACCAGTTGAGCAATTGGCGTCTCTAGAGACGCGGGCCAGGAGCTCCCTTCTGCCGCCAGGGCGGATTTGCTCTGGGAGTCGGCCTCGCTACCATGCTCGGCAGCTGGCCTTTGTATGCCCCGGGCCACGCTCAACGTGTACACTGCGAACACGAGCCGGGCACGGACAGGCGAGTCGAGCCGCTCGTTGCCGTCTCGCGGTAGATCCCAAGCCTCAGCGCCCGAGCAAGTGACGACACCGCAAGATCTCCCGGTGCAGACGGCCATTGATCTGGGCGCTCCGCCGCCGGATCAGGATCTCGACTGGGGCGATCTTACGGCCGGTGAACTGCTTCGACGCATTCGGAACACGAGCCGCACAGAGGCCGAAAAGGGCCAGTGGTTCGAGAACCTGTTCGCCCAGCTAGCGCGGAACGAGCCTGAGTTCGAACTCGAAGGCGTCTGGCGTTGGGCCCAGTGGCCAGAGCGCAAGCGTCTGACCGGCCTGTCCGGCCAGGACATCGGCGTGGACCTGGTAGCACTCCACCGGGACGGGACGTGGATCGCCATCCAGTGCAAGTGCTACGCGTCCCACCATCGCGTGACGAAGGCGGACGTGCAGAGTTTCCTGGCGGGCACCGACGGGACACGGGGAAGGGTCTTCGGACTGCGGTGGATCGTCACGACCTCCCGTTGGGGACGGACGGCCGAGAACATCATCCGGGGCACCGACGTCCGCCGGATCGACTTCCGCAACTACCGGGACCGACGGATCACCGCCAGAGAGGTTGAGCGCCCGGTCCGGAAACCCTGGCGGCTGCAAAGGGAGGCGATCGAGGACACCCTGCAGGGCCTCGAACACCACGACCGCGGACGGCTCATCATGGCGTGCGGCACCGGCAAGACGTTCACCGCGCTGCGTATCGCGGAGCGGTTCGTGCCGGACGGCGAGGCCATCCTGTTCCTCGCTCCGACCATCGCGCTCGTCTCCCAGGCGCGGCGCGAGTGGCTTACCCACACGACCCGGCCCCTGAGCTCGCTGGTCGTCTGTTCCGACCCGTACGCGGGCGGCAGGAACGAGCAGGAGGAC
Source organism: Holophagales bacterium (assembly GCA_009836625.1). GTDB lineage: Bacteria > Acidobacteriota > Thermoanaerobaculia > Multivoradales > Multivoraceae > Multivorans. Next base: position 88,836 of record VXVC01000012.1, on the reverse strand, counting down.
ATCCAAATCTCGGAACTCGAGTGCCCGGTCATCTCGAATCCAGAGGAGATCGCGGCCAAGCTGAAGAGCGCCACTCACACGAAGGTCGTGTTCTGCACCTACCAGTCGCTGATGCGGGTCACCGAAGCCCAGAAACTCTCGGGAGCGGCGCCCTTCGCCCTCACCATCGCCGACGAGGCACACCGCACCACCGGCGTGTTGAACCGTCCGCGCGAGAAGGTCGACTTCCAACTCGTCCACGATGCTGAACGGTTGCTCACGGACAAGCGGCTGTACATGACGGCCACGCCGCGCATCTACACCAGGAAGTCGAAGAGCCGGCTGGCGAAGCGAGAAATCGAAGTCGTCGACATGAGCGACGAAGCGACCTACGGGCCCCAGTTTCATCGCTTGCGCTTCAAGACGGCCGTGGACGACGAGAAGCTCTCGGATTACCGGGTCATCGTGCTCGGGGTGGACCAGTCCCGCGTCACGCCTGGCCTTCGTACTCGGCTGGAAGGCCTCGCCGAGGGCGACAGGAAGAGCCAGCCGACGATGAACGACATCACCCGCGTGCTCGGCGTGTCTCTGGCGATCAACGGACTGAGCGAGGGGAAGGGAATCGAGCGTCCGGATCGGCTGCCCCGCACCATGGCCTACGCGAACAGCATCAAGCGTTCGAAATGGTTCGCCGCCGCGCTCATGGACCCTCAGGTCAAGGCGGCGACAACGCGCCGGCTCCACGGCGAGGAGCGAGCTTGGGCCGTGGAGGCGGAGCACCTCGACGCCTCGGCCAGCGCGCTCGACCGAAGCCAGGCGCTGCGACGACTCAGTTCGGCGGGCGGGGACGGCACGCTCCGGGTCGTCTGCAACGTGAAGCTCTTCACCGAGGGCGTGGACGTACCGAGCCTCAACGCCGTGGCCTTCCTCGACCCCCGCGATAGTCAGGTCGACGTCGTCCAAGCAGTTGGTCGTGTGATGCGTAGGGCCGAGGACAAGAACTTCGGCTACATCGTCGTGCCGGTCGTCGTTCAGCCCGGCATGGACGTCGCGGACGCCCTTCGAAACAGCCCCGAGGGGTACCACACCCTGGGCAAAGTGCTGCGGGCCCTGCAGGCGCACGACGAGCGGCTGCACGAGGACATTGCGCGCTTCGTTCAGGTCTACGAACCGAAACCGAGCCCCAACGCACCGGGAGACCCGAGGGACGACCCGCCCGGCCTGTTCGACGACTTGGAACTCGAGCCGGCCGACGAGGGCATCTTTGCCCATGTCGCCGCGGCATCAGGCCTCGGCCAGCCCGGCAAGCTGGTCGCCGACGAGATCGCCTGGGCCGTGCAGCGGGCGGCCGAGATCTTCCAGAACGAAGAAGTCGAAGGGCCGCTCGCCGACGCCCTGGACCTGCCGGCCGACAACGAACAGGCGCGGAAGGCAGCCCGGACGATCGCAGCTCTGCTCCTATGCAACGCCTGCCTGATGCACCGCCGACTACGCGACGTACGCGACATGGGGATGCTGCCCGGCCTCGGCCGAGTCGGGGCGACGGACGATCCATCCAGTGTGCTCAAGGCCTCGTGGAGCACGATTCTTGAGTTTGACTACAAGCCCGTGTTCGAGCCGGCTCTGGCCGCGCTCAACGCCCTTCCTACGAACGAGGGAATCCGAAGCGCGCTGCGCGGCCTGTCGGAGTGCGCGGACAACCTGGCGGACAGCCTGAACGACCTCGGCTACGACCACGCCGGGCCGCTCTACCACCGGATCCTCGGCTCGGCGAAGAGCGACGGCGCGTTCTACACGAACAACATCTCGGCCCTCCTGCTGGCGCGGCTCGCACTCGACGAGAGGTTCGTCGACTGGAGCGACCCGCGGGCCGTGGAGAAGCTGCGAATCATCGACCCCGGCTGCGGCACCGGCACGCTCCTGATGGCTGCGCTTCGCACAATCAAGGCGCGGATGCGCGAAGTGGGCTCCCTGGGCGAAGGGAGCGACGAGCAGCTACACCGAACCCTGGTCCAGGATGTCCTGTGCGGACTCGACATCAACCGCCACGGTGTTCAGCTTGCCGCCTGCAACCTCACGCTCGGTGCGCCGTCGGTGGACTACGCACGGATGAACCTGCAGACCATGCAGCACGGGCCTCAGGATGACGGGACGGTACGGGCGGGTTCGCTGGAGATCCTGAGGCAGCGCGAGGACGGCCCCCAGCCAACGCTCTTCGAGATGGCGTCGAAGCTCCAGGGAACGGACACGCTCGGAACGCGATGGGAGGCGGACGAGGCCGGCAGCGACTTCCCGCTCAACGACGTCGACCTGGTGATCATGAACCCGCCGTTCACCGCGAACGACAAGCGCGGCCAGAAGTTCACGGGGGACGCCAAGAAGCGGATGCAGGAACGCGAACTGCGAATTCGCGACGGACTGTCGAAGCGCGACGAGGAAGCCGGTGCCGTCATCAACACGAACAGCATACGGACGTTCTTCACGCCGCTCGCGGATCAGTTGCTGCGGAATGAGCGCGGCGTCATCGCCAAGGTGCTCCCGGCGACTGCCTGCATCGGCGCCTCTGGCGAGTCAGAGCGGCGCTTCCTTGCCGAGCGTTTCCACATCGAGCGCATTATCACGTCGCACGATCCGAAGCGCATCAACTTCTCCGAGAACACGGGCATCCACGAGTCGCTGCTCATCTGCCGACGGCGGGACGGCAGCGCCGAGGCCCCGCCGACCGAGTTCGTGTCGCTCCATTGTATGCCGGCTTCGGCCAAGGAAGCCATCGAGGCGGCGGACGCCATCGCGGCGGGCAGCGAAGCTTGGGGCAGCCGGACGTTCTGGCCGGAGGAGCGGATGCGGGCCGGCGACTGGACGCCCGTTCAGTGGTACGACGGTTCTCTAGCTGAAGCCGCCGGCGTCCTCGAAGGCCATCCCGCTCTCGAACCCTTGGGCCTACGTCACGCCGTTGAGCCTCACGGCAGGAGAGTTCAGGATGCGTTTCGACGGTGCGACGCGAGTGCCGTCGGCGCGGTGGAGGGGTTCCACTCAGTGAGCAGTCAGCTTCGGCGAACCATGAAGGGCGAGAACGATGTCTGGTACCAGCCAAAGCCGGGAAAGGACCGCCTGGCGAAGAGGTACTTGGGGCAGCGAAGCCACCTGCTGCTTCCCATGCGCTTCGACACTCACAGCGGACGACTCACAGCGGTCTGGACCAAGACACCTTCGTTCGGGTGGTGGGTTCCGGTCGCGATCGAGGATGAATGCACGGCGATGGCTCTCGCCGCTTGGTGCAACTCAACGCCGGTTCGCCTAATGCTCTTGAACCGGCGTGCCCGAAAACTCACCTACCCAGTCTGGCAGCTTGAGCACCTTCGCGAGATACAAATCCCCAAGCCCGACAGCTCGGCCTGGGAGGCCCTAGCGGCCGCCTATACCCAGGCCAGCGAGCTGGAGTTGCTGCCCATGCGCCAAGCGGAAGAGTGCATGGCGAGGCGAGTCCTCGACAGAGCAGCGGCGATGGCACTGGATGCCGACGAAGCCCAGCTCGCAGAGTGGAGCCGAAAGCTCTCCAGAGAGCCCACCGTAAGCAACAAGCCGGCGAACAGAACGGGAAACGACGTATGACCGAGATCATCCTCGAAGTCACGGAAGACGAGGTGGACGGTGGGTACTCAGCCAGTGCCCTCGGTCACGGCATCCACACACAAGGCGACTCCTGCGAGGAACTTCGTAGGAACGTCAAGGAGGCCGTCGACTGCTACTTCGACGACACGATGCCGCAGCCTAAGCTGATCCGTTTGCACTTCGTTAGAGACGAGGTTCTCGTGGCGTGAAGCTGCCCCGCGACGCGAGCGGCGCATCGCTGCCAGCGCCGCGGCAGCGCCTAGCTAAACACCACGGTCAGCCAACGAGGTTCAGGCGCGCAAAACACAGCCTGGGTCATATGAAGAACATCACGAAGTGGTCCCGCGGCACGCGCACAGAGCCAAGACCACGCAATAGCTACTCGCGCCGCCATGGCCTTGACACCGATCCACTAACCTCCCTCACGTCTGCAGGCCCGAACGCCTCGCGTTGTCAGGGGAGCATTGACTTCTCGAGTGCGTCGCAAGAGCCTAGCAGGCGTCGTGCGTATGTGTCAGCTGCCCTCCGCACCCAATCTACTCGTATGTACCCCAGAAAGACCAGAGCATGGCCCACGACGACCACAGCGCCAGCCGACCACTCCAGTGAAAGCGCGGACACTGTGCTCTCGATTTCGCCCGTCCAAGACGCCACGACCATACCGATGATCAACACTACGGCCACGACGTCGATTCCCAACGCGATCGGCTTGAGGGCTAGTAGGTTCCGACGGAAACCAAAGTTCATGTTCTCCGCGAGCAACAGGCCGAACTTGTTGGGGTCCCTAGTCTGCTCCAGCAACCAAGAGCTCGCGCTATCGTAGCCGGCGTCCGCCAGCTCGGGGTTCGCCTCCTCTTCCACGCGGGACGCCAGCACTAGTCCTGGCACGGCCGAGCTGAGAAAGCTCCGATAACGGTCCTTCGTCAACTCGGGCAGCCGACTATCTCTGTACCGGAGCATCGCCATCGAGGGTTTGCCGTCCCACAGACAGTACAGACGCTCTTCAAGTGCTCTGCCCAGGTCTCGACTCATCTGAGTCAGCAGCGTGGCACAGCCGCTGTAGACGACGGCAGCACCGACCAAACCCCAAGTCGCTCCGAGTTCCGGAACCAAGAGAACACCCGAGGCTACAAGCGGCAAACCGCTAAGGAGCGCTGGTCCGAGCCGCGCCTTTCGATCGTACTGGTCTAACGCTAATCTCAACCGCTCCGACATCTCTCACTTCCGGCGCTCTTCCGCAGCGACGAGCCCTAGGCTAGCGCACCGTCCTTGTGTGGAAGACGCCTCCCTCTTCCCACGTAAGGAAGGATACGCCCTCCCGCACGTTGGTCTTGAAGACCCGCCTCGCCACCCTCAGATAGAGCGTCACTGCCTTTCGGTGCGGATGCCCGTACTGGTTGTCCACTCCGGCACTGATCAACACTGTGTCGGGCATCACCGCTAACGCCATCCCAGGATGCGCGGCGTCCTTCGACCCATGATGAGGCGCTGCCAAGACATCAGAGCTTAAGGCCTCGTCGAATAGCTCCACGATTCGGTCCCACCGAGGGTTCTCCGTGTCGCCCGTAACAAGGTACGCGAATCCCCCTGAGCCGACGCCTTCCACCTTGAGCACCACGCTGCAGTTGTTGGAGTCATCCATGTCCTCGACATGAGGCGAGAACAGCTCCAGCTCGAACTCGTCCGCCAAATCACCGAGATGGCGCGACTCCAACTGATCCAAGCGCACCGCTATCCGTGCCAGCGGCCTCCATGCTCCCCTCCGCCGCACCTCATGCTTCCGAATCACGCCAAAGACCGCCCTCGCGTTCTCGGTGCTCTTGTAGTACTTCGGATACATGATCCATGCTGGCTGGAACTCCTCCAGGAGCCAGTCGAGCCCCACTGGATCCGCGTGATCGTCATCTAGCCCAGTCAAGACAACGCCGACCAGATCCCGTTGATGTAGGAAGTTCTGCACTTTCGACTCAATCTCGTCCGCTCGGTCAGCAAGCCACCGAGTGTCCACGACAATAGCCTCATTCCCGTGCCGAACCACGGCCAGGTTTCCTTGTCCCACGTACAGCGTTAGCACTTCCATTCGTCTGGCCTCAACGTCCCCTTGCAGCACCCTCGTAGAGCTCACGATTCAGGTGCGATTCGAGCGCATGAACAGCCTCTGCCGCGCTCGGGAACGGAGCTTCGCAAAGCTTTGCTACGGCCGCCGACGCGTCTGCTACGACTGGGTAGTAAACCGGTCCGTCGCCAATCTGGACTTCCACGACCCTAACGTCCACCTCCGATCCGTCGATCAGCTGCGCCCGTCCCTTCCAGAAGAACGTCCCCGTTCGGCTGGACCGCCGGGGCTCCATCGACGGGCACAACACTTCGAGAATGAACTGATCCCTTGCCCGGACCGCTAGCCTCCCGCCCGACCCGTCGCCCTCTGGGCGGCCTCCGGAGGCCAAGCACCCCGAGGGTTCGGCGACCTTCGCCACTTGTCCCGATCGCGAGGTCACGCGCACACTCTGCGGTGAGACCTCATGAACAGCGGCTTCACCCCGAAAAAGGACGTAGTGGCGTACCGAGTATCGCTTCAGGCCCTCACGGCCTTCGTGCCTCTGCGTCACTAGCAGAGCGTAGAAGAAGTCTAAGTTGTGCCGCTCATGATTGACTATCCGGCGATAGGTCTCCACATCTCCACCGCTCAGCTGGGGGTACCCATTGACGTGGTGGGTGTGCCAATTCCCAAGGTGCTCTATCGCGGGGTCCTTGGCCTCAAGACGCCGAAAGACCCGCGTCTGATACTCCCCGTCCTGAAAGAAGCTGGTCCTTGAGCGCCTCGCGTTCGGGCCTGGGTCGATCAGAGCCGTTGGCCGCACAACTAGCGCACCCCGTTCCTGAGTGAAGTGGCCTACAACTCGACCACCGGTCTCTTCGTGGTCATAGCGGTCACACTCTGCAAAGACGCCCTCCAAGATGTCCTCTGCGATCTCTACCCGTATCGCGCGTTTGTTACGCTTCACCTTCATCTGGTCCTCCGCAAACCCGGCACCCGTTCTGGGGCGGCAATTTCATCCGCTGCAGTTGAAAGTCCTTCGAGAATGGATGTACAGCTCTGTTACCCCACACCAAGTAGTTGTGAGCGATCGGCCGCAAGAACCTCGGCCGGGAAGGAGCCTCGTGGCCCAACACGTCCAAGGTCAGTCTGGTGTGAAACGCTGCAATGAAGCCGATATCGACTGAAAGGCCCGGCGAGTCCTTGATTTCCTCGATTTCCAAGTCGTACACCTTCTGACGCTCCTCCTCCGAAACCAAGTCGATCTCTCGCACGCCGTCCCGGTACTGGCTACGCTCGAGAACTCCCTCAAGACAAGCAAGACAGCCTCCTATCCCGGGCCTATACGAGTAGGCTTCGCCCCCTATGCCGCGCGTAAAGACACGGCCGGCAGTAAAGGGCGTCGCCGTCTCCACACAGACCTCGTTCAGCCGATAGCGGCTCGGTTCGTTGTCGGTTCCTATGACTACCACGTTCGCCCGCCCGACCTCTTCAGCAAGTTCCGGCCAGTCCATTAGATCGCAGTCGAACTGTTTGACGCTCACCTGTGGGTTGCGATCCCTCAACACGTCAGCGACGGCCGCGGTCTTTCTGCAGCCGATGTAGCGAAGGCCGCAGACGTGTCGGATCACGTTCTCATCCTCGAGCTTGTCCTTGTCGACAAGGACGAAGTTCCTGACGCCGGACATGGCCAACTGCAGTGCAACTTGTCCACCGCCGGATCCGCATCCCGCAACCAGCACCCACAAATCGGCGAACGCAGCCACATCAAAGAGCCGTTCCAGCCTCGCGAATAGCCGATTCTTGGTCACGCCGTTCCCGCTTTCGGCCATTCCCGGGTCTCTCGCCAGGCCGAGTAGTGCTGGATCCACCTTCTGAACAATGCAACCGCGTGCATTACGTCGTGCCTTCCGGGATTCCAAACGGCCTCGGCTCCGTAGATGCACAACGTCCCGTCTGGCCACCGATGCGGACACCCCTCCTCAAGCGGCTCCGCTGACACGACAGGCGCCCTGTTCGGATAGCCGTGCGGGAGCGTGACGGTCACGTCGACCGGGGTCTTGCCACTGAGCTCCCCAAAAACCAACTGAATCTCTCGCCCCTCGCTGATTGCGATCCGACAGTGCTCGTTCGAGTCGGTGATTCTGTCAAGCTCCGCTGTTACGCGTGAGGTCTGAATGTCCGGGAGGAAGTAGGAAATCGGGACGAGACAGGCCTTCTGTTGGCCGTTCCTCTCAATCAGGAAGGCCGCCCCTTCGCGGGAGACCTCGTCCAAGACTTCGCCCGGTCTGCTCCGCAGCGCCATCATCGGTAGTGGCTTGAAGTCGATCAGCATGGGACTAGTGCGCGATCCCAGCGCCGGGCCATCTCCCCGTCTGCCGGAACACTTCGTACTTCGCTAGCCACTTCGCGGCTCGCTGGATCACGAACGTCAGGTCGTGCCGCCCAGGGTTCCACATGCTCGGATGCAGGTAGCAGATCTGGCTGCCTGCGTACCGGTGCGGCGATGATTCCAGGGGCGGCGTCCTCACATGCACCTCCGGCATGCCGTTCGGGTAGGACTCTGGGAAACGGACGGCCATCGTGTAGACACTCCTGCTGGTCTCCAAGGCGATCAAGGCCATGACGCCGCCTTCGACCGTCGGGTGACCCTCCACGTAGTCAAAGTAGTGCTGAGCGGCCGCGATTTCCTGACGGACTCGTGGCAGATTCATGTTGGCCGACTCACTTGTGCGTACTCGCCGCCTAGGTTCTCGCGCATGGTCAGAGGCTTCTTGTACCGCCGTTCAGCCGCGTCGCTGCCTCCCCGTGGCCGAATCTCGCCGTTTGGCAGTATCTCGATGGGCTCGTCCTCTTCCGACTCGAGGAGTGCTTCAAGTTCGCGGATTGTGGGCTTCTTCGCCATTTCGGGCTCCTTCTCGTTGGGAGACCAGCAGAGTAACATCATGATTGCACGGTCGTCAACTGAGACTGTGTGATTACAACAATCAGGCTAGACGTTCTACCCTGCCGCCGACTGGAGCGCACCGGACTTCGGCGGTGCGATGGAGGCCTGTCGGCTGGCCGATTCCGGACGAGCGTCGAGGCTGGAGTCCTACCGACCCGGTCGATCGAGCGAGCGCTGGCGGACTCTGCCTGCTTCCGGCACGGTCGGGACGAGAATCTCCAAGGAGAGCGGAGTACGGGGTCTCGGCCTCCGACTGGCGGCGGCATGGCCAGCACCGCCTGCGACACGATCTACAGACGGCCCCAAGGCGACTCCGCTACACTCCGCCCATCTCACCGTCATCCGGAGGACCCAACATGAGAGTCCGAGTCCCCGCGGCGCTGATCGCCATCCTCGCGCTGCTGATCGCGGCCCCTGCGCTGACTGCCCAGGGCGAGCTCAAGCGCGCCGCCAACGGCAAGCCCGACCTGACCGGCACCTTCGACGCCGGCACCCTGACACCGCTTCAGCGGCCCGAGAAGTACGGCGACAACCTCTTCCTGAGCCCCGAGGACGCGGCGAAGATCGAGGCGGACGCGGCCCAGTACGCCGCCGACCGGCACCAGGTTTCCGATCCGAACCGCAAGCCGCCGCCGGTCGGCGGCGACGGGACGACGGGCGGCGCCGGCAACGTCGGCGGCTACAACCGGTTCTGGGTCGAGACCGGGACCGAGGCGTTCGCGGTCGACGGCCAGTTCCGCACCTCGATCATCTTTGATCCTCCGAACGGCCGCATTCCGGAGATGACCGAGGCCGGAAAGGCACGATCCGCAGAGCGCCGCCGGTTACGCCGGCCGAACGACGGCTCCGCCTGGTGGCTCGACATCGACGGCCATGGCCCGTACGACGGTCCGGAGACGCTGCCGGTGACCGAGCGCTGCATCGTCGGCTTCACCGGCGCTACGCCGACCTTCCCGAGCCTCTACAACAACTTCAAGCGCGTGGTCCAGACCGAGGACCACATCATGATCCTGATCGAGATGGTCCACGACGCACGCATCGTGCGCCTGAACGCGGAGCACCCGAGTCCCGGGGAACGGAAGTGGCTCGGTCACTCCATCGGCTGGTGGGAGGGCGACACGCTGGTCATCGACTCGCGAAACTTCCATCCGAAGGCGGTCCTGCGCGGCGCGACCCAGGAATCCCACGTCACGGAGCGCCTGGCACTGCAGCCGGACGGCAATATCCTCTACCGGTTCACGATCGACGATCCGGCAACCTGGGATGTCCCCTGGTCCGGCGAGTACATCTGGAAGCGCAGCCCCGTGGACGTCTACGAGTACGCCTGTCACGAGGGGAACTACTCGATGGGCGGCACGCTGCGAGGCGCGCGGGTGCTGGAGGCCGACGCTCTGGCCGCCAAGGCCGCGAGCACCGGCGCCGGTAGCGGCGACTGACACAGCGGCAGTCCACTGCCGCTGACCGATGCCGGGCAACGAGCCGAAGTGGGGCCGCCCGTAGTCGACCAAGCACCTCTCGTTCCTTGAGGGGCCAAAGGACGGGCGACCCCTAGGATCACACTGACCGTACAGGCCTAGTGCGACGGAACCGCGATCTTTCTGTGCCCGTTTCGCGAGTCCTTCACGATCCCATCCTCCGCTACACTCTCGGCTTCCAGTCGAAACAGGAGGACACAGAATGAAGGTCCGATTCCCAGCGGCGGTGGCCGCCATCCTCGTGCTGCTGCTCGCGGCCCCTGCGCTGACCGCCCAGGGCGAGATCAAGCGGGCCGTCAACGGCAAGCCCGATCTGACCGGCACGTATGACGCGGCCACCCTGACGCCGCTGCAGCGGCCCGAGGAGTACGGCGAGAACCTGTACCTGACCCCGGAGGAGGCCGAGAAGATCGCGGCCGACGCGGCCAAGGGACGCGCCGAGCGCCACCAGGTCTCCGATCCGAACCGCGAGGCGCCGCCGGAAGGCGGCGACGGCTCACCGGGCGCGGCCGGCAACGTCGGCGGCTACAACAGCTTCTGGCTCGACCGGGGCGTGGACACGTTCGCGGTGGACGGCAAGTTCCGGACCTCGATCATCATCGACCCACCGAACGGCCGCATGCCGGAAACGACCGAGGCGGCAAAGGCGAGATTCGCGGAGCGCGCCAAGCTGCGGCGGCCGAACGAGGGCGTCGCCTGGTGGCTGGAACTCGACGGCCCGGGCCCCTATGACGGTCCCGAGTCGCTGCCGATCAGCGAGCGCTGCATCCTCGGCTTCACCGGCGCCACGCCGACCTTCCCGAGCGGTTACAACAACTACAAGCGGGTCGTGCAGACCGAGGACCACATCATGATCCTGATCGAGATGGTCCATGACGCCCGGATCATCCGTCTGAACGACGAGCACCCGAGTCCCGAGGAGCGGCGGTGGCTGGGCGATTCGATCGGCTGGTGGGAAGGCGACACCCTGGTCATCGACTCGGTGCACTTCCGGCCCGACGGCTTCCTGCGCGGCGCGACGAAGGACCTCCACGTCACGGAGCGCCTGACGCTCCAGCCGGACGGCAATATCCTCTACCACTTCACGATGAACGACCCGGCCACCTGGGAGGCCCCCTGGTCCGGCGAGTACATCTGGAAGCGCGATGCAGAACGCGTCTACGAGTACGCCTGCCACGAAGGCAACTACTCGATGGGCGGCACGCTACGCGGCGCGCGGATCCTCGAGGACGACTGGCGCGCCGGCAAGGCGGCCAGCACCGGCGGCGAGTAGTCGTCGGTAGGTGGCGTAGCACCCGCCGGTCCGGGTTCCGCGGGGGGTGGGGTCCCAGCGGCCGCTCACGCTCAAGAAGTGAATGAGGGGTCGGCGCTCGCTCCACTACGCTCGCTCCGGTTGGTCATCGTTGGATGTGGGGCACCGGGCGTCGCTCGCTTCGAGTCCGCTGGGACCCCACCCCCCGCGGACCCCGGACCGGCTGGAGTGTCGTCGGGCTATTGGTTTCGGCGGTTCGGGCCGATCTCGATCTCGGTGATGTGGAGGCTCAGGCCTTCGCCGGCGGTTAGGCCGATGATGCCCTTGAGCTCGAGATCTTCGGACGGTAGTTCGGCGACGGACTCTCCACCGATGTAGAAGATCGTCTGTTCGCCCCGGACGTCGACTTCCAGAACGTTCTCCGTGGGCGAGGTCGCCGGCTCGTCGAGCAGGGAGACAGCATCATGGGTGCTCCAAGGCGCGAGTTCCTGGAACTCATCGCCGGTGTGTTGGGCGATACGGAACCGGCCGGCGTTGTCGATCTGGAAGGAGACGTAGGTTGGCTCGTCCCCTTCGAGGTCGCGGCCGCCTAGGAAGAGGCCGAAGGGGGTGTCGACGCGGGTTGAGCCGGATCGTTCGGGGTCGCCTTTCGGGAACAGGTAGATCGTGCTCTTGACGGCGTAGTTGCCGGAGGCGAAGCGGCCCGGGTCCCAGAGCAGGCCGCCGGGGCCGGCGTAGACGTGCCAGCCGGGGCGCATGACGACGAGGTTCCTTTCGGCCGGTTCGTCGGCGCCGTCGTAGCGGACCTTCCAGTGTTCGGGGTGCTCCAGGTTGTGGCCTGACTGGGCGGATACGGCTATGGGCGTTCCGAGAATCGCAGCCACGATGCCGGCCGTGAAACCGAGACTTCGACGGTGACGCATCGGGGCTCCTCTACTCCGGTTCGTAGACCAGCCGCATCTCGGAGACGACGTTCTTGCCGCCGTCGGCGAGCAGTTCCTCGCGGGCGAACCAGCTCGGCTTCATGGCGCCGGCCGAGAACAGCTTCTCGGCCTGGTCGCGGTAGTGCGGGGAATCGGGCCGGTCGCTCTGGCCGATCGGGGGCTGGGTGTAGCTGCGGATCGGGTTGCTGAGGATGACGACCTCGGTCGAGGTCTGACCGCGGTTGCCCCAGCGGCGGCCGTCGGCGCGCGGCTGGCTGAAACCGACCGCACGCATGGTCGCCATCCCGGCCTCGCCGAGCGAGCCGCCGCCGACCGGCCAGGACACCTCGTCGTTCGAGTCCTGGCGGCCGACCCTGAAGACATCGCCGAAGACCGGACGCTGACCGCCCGGGCCTGACAAGTAGGCCTCCGCCGCGACGTCGACCGCCTCGACCAGCAACGGCAGGTCTTCGTCGCGGAGACCGGGCGGTTCGGGCGCCTCGCGGAACAGTTCGAGGTAGTCGTTGACCCTCGACGTCATCTCGTTCATTCGCTCATCGCCCGCCAGGTCGCGAAGCGCCTCGCGCCAGCGGAAGTAGGCGAGAGCGCCCCGGGAGTCCGGCTCGACGACGCCGTCCCACTGCAGGATCGCGCTCATCACGACCCCATGCTTCGGCGTGCGCCGGCCCGAAACCGCGGGCTGCGCACGTCTCAGCTCCTCGACTCAGCGCTCGAACTGGTAGACCGAGCGGTTGAGCGCCAGTTCGACGATCTCTTCCTCGCTCCACCTGGCGCCGGCTTCCCGTTTCGCCTCGAGCAGCGCCACGGCGGCGGCGCCCCGTTGATGGGTGTAGAGGGCGGGCTGGTTGTAGAGGTATGCCGGATAGCGCTCCGGGACCAGCGGCGAGTCGACCAGCATCGTGTCCGGGCCGATGTTGTTGTTCTGCATGTAGCCCCGCTCGGGGTTGAGCAGGGACATCAGGTCGGACGCCGGGTGGATGCCCAGCCATTCGGTCTCGGAGGTCGATCCGTCGACGGGACGGCGCCAGTCGTAGCCCTCCGGGCGGATCGGGACCCGTCCCGTGCGCTGGTAGTAGATGTTGCCGCCGGTGTCGGCGATCATCACGTTCTGCGGCATGATCTGTCGCACGTCCAGTGCCGCGGCCGCGCCCTCGTAGTCCTCGGCGACCATGAACCAGTACTTGGACTCCAGGTAGCCGATCTCCTCCTCGTAGGCCAGGGCCGCGGCATACGCGCGGTCGTCGCGACGCGCCACGATCGGGCCGTGGTGCGAGAACCAGAAGGTCGTCTCGCGCGGCTTCGCCTCGCCGGCAACCACGACCTCGACCGTGCGGCTCTCCATCTGCCGCCACTCGCCGTCGTAGAGATAGCGGCTCGGGTCCTCCGGGTCGAGGGTCAGTTCGTAGACGTCGGCGGTGTCCGGGCCGCCCGTCGTGTGGGCCCAGGCGACGTGTTCGTTGTGGCCCAGGTTGACGTAGGGGAAGCCGGAAGTGGCGAAGCCGCTGATGTGGATGTCACCGGCGTGGAGCCGCAGCTCCCAGTAACGATGCCGGCCGAGCCAGGAGAGGTGCGGGTCGATGATCAGCGCCGCGGCGCCGAACGTCGTCTGATCCGGCGCCAGCGCGATCTCGTTGGAGGCCCGCAGGTCGACGTCGAAGCTCGGCTCGATGCCGATCGCCCGCAGGTCGGAGCGCGCCTGCCCCGCCGGCCAGCTCCAGATGAACTGGCGGCTGAAGGCGACCGGCATGTAGACGTCGACCGGGCGGTCGCCCCACCACTCGGGCACTTCGTCGGGATGCGCGTCGAGGTAGTCGTTGATGCCCGCGATGAACGCCGCCAGGTGCCGGCGGAGTTCCGGGTTCAGCTTGGCCTCGTAATGGCGCTTCGCCGTGCCGTAGTGGTCCCACATCCGCGACTCGAGATCGGAGCGGACCCAGGCGTCGTTGTTGCCGGGGCCGAAGGCGGCGGCGTACTCGCCGAGTCCGAAGAGATAGTTCTCGAGCAGTTGCGACAGCCGGTCCTCCGCCATCGCCCAGCCGGAAGCGTAGAGGCCGGCCTCGGCGGACTCGGCGTAGATGTGCGGGACGCCCCAGGTGTCCCGGTAGACCGTCGCCTCCTCGCCGCCTTCGCCGGGCAGTGCACACGCCGCGGTCAGAGCGAAGAGCAGCACGGTCAGAGTCGTACAGAGCACCGGCCAGATGCCTCGCTTTTCCATGTCGATCCTCCTCAGTCCGCCGGCTTCTTCGCCGACTTCGGCCGGAACGCCTTGATCCGCTCCTCGTTCGTCGTCAGGTATGGCCCGCCGATCAGGTCGACGCAGTACGGGATCGCCGGAAACACGGCGTCCAGGCACTCTCCGATCGCCTTCGGCTGTCCCGGCAGGTTCACGATCAGCGACGAGCCGCGGATCCCCGCCGTCTGTCGCGACAGGATCGCGGTCGGCACGGCCAGGAGCGACACCTGCCGCATCAGTTCACCGAAGCCCGGCATCTCCTTCTCGCACACGGCGAGGGTGGCCTCCGGCGTCACGTCGCGCCGCGCAGGGCCGGTGCCGCCCGTGGTCACGACCAGGCAACACCCTTCGTCGTCACAGAGTTCGCGGAGCGCCGCCGCGATCCGGTCGACCTCGTCCTCGACCACCCGCGCGCAGGCTCCCCAGGGCGAGGTCAACACCTCCGCCAGGTAGTCGCGGATCGCAGGTCCGCCGCGATCCTCGTACACGCCTCGGGACGCCCGGTCCGAGACGGTCACGATGCCGATACGAGCAGGAGCGTCTGACGTGCCTTGATCCGCCACTCGCCGCAGCCTATCCCTGCTGCTCGTTGATACCCTCTCCGGCCGTGCCGGACCCGAAGAACGACACGCGACTGCACGAGTTGAAGGCGCTGCTCCAGGAGCGGAGCATCGCCAAGGGAGACTTCGTCCTGACGTCCGGTGCTCGCTCGCACTACTACTGCGACACGAAGGCGACGGTGCTGTCGCCGCGGGGTTCGCGGCTCATCGGTGAAGCCCTGTGCGAGCAGTTGCGGCCCTTCGCCGTCGACGCCGTGGGTGGACCAGAAGTCGGCGGCGCCTACCTGGCGACCGCGGCATCGGTGGCGAGCGACCTGGACGGACGGCCGCTCTTCGGCTTCCTGGTGCGCAACAAGGCGAAGGGCCACGGCACCAGCGCCCGAATCGACGCCTCGTACCACCCGGACGGCCGCAAGCTGATCGTCCCGGGCCGCCGGGTGGCCGTCGTCGACGACGTCGTGACGTCGGCCGGCTCGATCCTCCGCGCGATCGAGGCGGTCGAAGCCGAAGGCTGCGAAGTCGCCGCGGTATCGGCCGTCGTCGACCGCCAGGAGGGCGGCGGCGAACGTCTGCGCGGCCTCGGCTACGACTTCAGACCGCTGTTCGTGGCCGACAACGAGGGCGACCTGACGCTCTACTCGGGAGACGGACGATGAGACGGAAGCGACCGACTCAGACCGGCCGGCGCTTCGCCGCCGCGACCGCCACGGTCGCGCTCGCCGCGCTGACGCTGACCGGCATCGCCACCGACCCGGCCCCGGCACACGTCCGGATCACCACCGACATCAACTTCGCGGAGGACGTGCGCCCGATCCTCCGCCGTTACTGCATGCCCTGCCACAACCCGAAGGGCTCGGCGCCGGACTACATCGATCTGACCACTTACGGCAACGACGCTAAGCCCGGCGCCCGGGCCTGGGCGGTGGCGATCGAAGAAGAGCTGATGACCGGCCGCATGCCGCCGTGGACGGCCGACGCCCGGTACGACCACTTCCGGAACTCGCGTCGCATGAGCCAGCAGGAGATCGACATCGTCGTCGCCTGGGTCCAGGGCGGCGGACCCCAGGGGCCCCGGCGCAACCTGCCGCCTCCGTTGGAGTTCACCGAAGAGGAGTGGGTGCTCGGCTATCCCGACCTGGTGCTCGAGCCCTCGGCCGAGACGGTCGTCGAGCCGGGACGGCAGACCGCCTCCCACCGCGAGGTGCTCGCCGTCGAACTCGAGGAGGACGCCTGGATCACCGGCTACGAGTTCCGGCCCCAGCACCCAGGCGTCGTCTACCGGATGGCGGCCTGGGTCCACGAGCCGGAGGACGTCGAGCCGGAGCAGCTCGAGGTCGAGGTTCAGGTTCCCTACGACCCCTTCCGCGACGAGGACGAACCCGAACCGACCCGGATGCGCACCGGCCGGCCCGGACCTCACTTCCTCGGCCAGTGGCTGCGCGGCGACGACCCGGTACTGCTCCCGGACGGCGCCGGCAAGCGGCTCCGGACCGGTTCGAAGGTCGAACTCGTCGTCGAGTACCGGCGACGTCCGAACGACGACTCGCGGATCGAGGTCCGCGACCGTTCGAGCCTGGGCCTGTTCCTCAACCAGACCGAGGACGAGGTCGAGCTCTGGGTCGAGAGCGCGCGGGCCGGCGGCGAGGTCGCGCTGAAGGGTCGGCGCGCGGGCCGGCCGCAGACGGCCAGCCTCACGCTCACCGAACGCGCCCGGCTGATCGGCCTGCACCCGCACGTCGGCGACCGGCTCGACAGCATGGAGGTCCGCGTCCACTTCCCCGATCAACGCGTGCAGACCGTGCTCTACGTACCCGAGTACGACCCCGAGTTTCCGGCCAGCTACCTGTTCGAGGAGGCGATTCACGCGCCGCCGGGCACGCGGGTCGAGCTGATCGGGGCGTTCGACGTCGGCAGGGGGAAGGAGACGATCGTCCAGCCCTTCGCGCTCCAGGTCGACTACGAGCTCGACGATCACCTCGTCCTGCCGGAGATCTTCGTGCCGCGCGACGAGCCCCAGTCCCGCGGCGGCATGCTGGCCGCCGGCCTCGGCGGCACCGACCTGCCGGCCGGCGGCGAAGGCATACCGGGGATCGCGCCCAACCCGGCCGACCCGAACGCCGCCGCCCACATGGACCACAACCCGCTCCACGGCGGCCAGTTCTTCATGGCGGCGAACAACTACCACCACCTGGAAGGGGCGCTGCCGAACGAGGGCGAGTTCCGTCTCTACATCTACGACGACTTCAAGCAGCCGGTCGATCCGCGGAACTTCGGCGGCGACGTCGTCTTCGAGGCCTGGAACGAGGAAACCGAGGACTGGGACGAAACCCGTTTTCCGATGGCGCCGGCGATCGGCAGCGACTACCTGATCTCGCAGATCCCCGAAGAACTTCCCAGTGAGTTCTTCGCCCACGTCTGGCTCGCCGGCGAACAGCAGCGCTACGACTTCTACTTCGAGGAGACGACGGTGGAGCCGGTCGGCGGCGCCTCTCGCGGCGGCGGCGCCATTCGCGCCGGGCCGCACAGCCACGAGCGGCCGCCGATGACGATCCCCGAGTACCCGACGGCGATCACCGCGCTGATGGCGCTCAAGCGCGACCGCGTCCGGTCCCAGATCGAAAACGGCGAGTGGCTGACGCTGTACGTGCCCGCGTTCGACGCGCGGGACCTCGCTGAAGCGCTGCTCGAGCGGCTGGACGGCCTGAGCGCCCGGGAGCGGGGACAGGCGCGACAGGCGATCGGACGGGTCATGCAGAGCGCCGCGGAACTCGACCGCAGCGGCGACCTGGCTGACCGCGCCCGGGCGCAGCGGGCGTTCGAACGTTTCGACGGCGGCGTCCGGGAACTGGTCGATCTGATCGAGCCCTGACCGGCTCACCCCAGGAGGCCGCCAAACCTGCTAAGGTACGCGCTTCCTGCGCGCCGCGACGGCGGACGCGCCGGACAGGCCACGTCGGCATCGGAATCAGCCAAGGGAACACGGAACAAGATGGCCACCAAGGCATCGGTCGCCAAGAACGACCGCCGCAAGAAGATCGTCGAGAGATACAAGGAGCGCCGCGACGAGTTGCGCGCGCTGGCGAAGGACGAGCGTCTGCCGCCCGACCAGCGCTTCGAGGCCCAGCGCCTGCTGAACAAGCTCCCCCGCGACTCCAGCCCGGTCCGCGTCCGCAACCGCTGCGCCGTCAGCGGCCGGCCGCGCGGCTACTACCGAAAGTTCGGTCTCTCGCGGATCGCCCTGCGGGACCTCGCGCTGCGCGGCGAGCTCCCGGGCGTGATCAAGGCGAGCTGGTAGCGCTTCAGCCGCCTAGCGCCGCGGCGAGTTCAGCGAGCATCCGCCGTTCCTCACGGGACACGCTGCCGAGGCCGAGGAAGCCGCCGGCTGCTTCGGCGACGGCCTGCGCCCGGCTCATGATGTCGCCGCGCACCGCCGCGGCGTCCGCTTCGTCGAGTTCCGCGACCAGCGCGGCAGCATAGCCCTTCCAGGCCTCGAGCAGTTCCGCTCCCGGGCGCCGCTCCAGCCAGGCGGAGAGCAGTTCGGCCGCGGTCGAACCACGGGTCACCCCCGCATCCCTCGCGGCTTGCATGATGGCGTCGCGCTCGGCGGCGTCCATCGCGTGGTCCGACCACGCAACCTCGATCAGCGGCACCAGACCCGCCGCCACCAGCGCCTCGCCGTGCATGCCCGCATCGAGCAGGGCGCCGAGAACCTCACGGTGTGCGATGCCCGAAGCCGCGGCCAGTTCGTCGAGCTGTTCCTCACGCTCCTTCTTCGCGCGGAGGTCGTCGATCAGCTTCCTGTCCATGTTCCGGAAGAAGGCGTCCTCGAGTGAATCGCCGCGTTCGCGGAGGGCGTCGGTGGTCATCTGCTCGCTTCCTGTGGGTCCTGGGGTGAGTCTCAGGGGCCTAAGGCGGCGGCATCGTAGCACCTGGATCGGGCGCCCGTAGCGCGCGCTGGTACGCTCCCTCCTCGCCTCAACGCCATCGTTCACAGCCCCAGGGAGACACGCCCATGCTCCACCGTCCAGCGCTGGATCATCGACCGGTTCTGCTCACCGTTCTTCTCCTCTCTTTCGCGGCCTCCGCCGCGGTCGCCCAGCCCGTTACCGTGTGCATGCCGGCGTTCTTCATGGACGGACTGGCGGACCTCGAGGATCAGCACGAGAACCTCCGCCTGGTCGGCATCGACGAGGACCTCGACCCCAGCGCCTGCGACGGGTTGATCGCCGGCTACCGCGGCATCGAGAACTTCCTTGTCGCCGACAGCAAGCTGCGCTGGATCCAGAGCAACTCCGCCGGGGTCGAGGGCTTCCTCGAGATCCCGGACCTGCGCGACAGCGACATCGTCCTGACCAACGCGAAGATCATCCAGGGCCCCGAGATCGCCGACCACGCGTTCGCCCTGCTCCTGAACTTCACCCGCAACCTCAAGGCGTTCAACGCCAAGATGCCGGGGGGCTGGAACACGGACCGAGAGCTGCCGATGATCGAACTCCGGGGCAAGACGGCGCTTGTCATCGGCCTCGGCGGCATCGGCACCCAGATCGCGCAGCGAGCCGCCGCCTTCGGCATGACCGTGCTCGGCGTCGACCCGAAAGACATCCCGATCCACCGCGACGTCGCCTACGTCGGCAAGCCGGACGAACTCGACGACCTGCTGCCGCGGGCCGACGTCGTCTTTTCCTCCGTGCCGCACACGCCGGCCACGGAGGGCCTGATCGGCGCCCGCCAGTTCGAACTGATGAAGCAGGACGTGTACTTCATCAACATCTCGCGCGGCAAGATCGTCGACACGGACGCCCTGGTCGCGGCGCTCGAGAGCGGCAAGGTGCGCGCCGCCGGGCTCGACGTCACCGATCCCGAACCGCTGCCGACCGGCCACCCGCTGTGGACCATGTCGAACGTGACGATCACCCCGCACCTGGCGACGATCTCCGACCGGCTCGAGGAGCGGCGGACGCGACTCCTGCGCGACAACATCACCCGCTTCGCGACCGGCAGGCCGCTGCGCAACGTCGTCAACAAGCAGGTCGGCTACTAGGAGGTTGCGTCACAGAGCGTTCCTCGCCCTCCTGCTCTGCGCCGCCGCGGCGGCCGCCCAACCCGTCGCGGAGGCGCCGCCGGAGCTTCTCGACGCGTTCGCGTTCCGCCACATCGGACCGATCGGCAACCGGGTTTCCGCGGTCGCCGGCGTCCCCGGCGATCCACGGATCTACTACGCCGGCGCCGCGTCCGGCGGGCTCTGGCGCAGCAACGACGGCGGGGTCGGCTGGGAGCCGATCTTCGACCACCAGGAGGCGGCCTCGATCGGCTCGATCGCGGTCGCTCCCTCCGACCCGAACGTGGTCTGGGTGGGCACCGGCGAGAGCTTCATCCGCAGCAACATCTCGATCGGCAACGGCCTCTACCGCTCCACCGACCGCGGCGACAGCTTCGAACACCTGGGACTCGAAGCCAGCGGCCGCATAGGCCGCATCCTGGTCCACCCAGAAGACCAGGACACGGCCTTCGTCGCCGCGCTCGGCCACGCCTACGGGCCGCAGGAGCAGGACGAAGCGGCCCGAGGCGTCTTCCGCACGTCCGACGGCGGCGCGACCTGGGAGCACGTCCTCTTCGTCGACGCGGACACCGGCGTCGTCGATCTCGCCTTCGCGCCCGACAACCCGCGCTTCGTCTACGCCGCGGCCTGGCAGATCGAGATCCGCACCTCCGGCCGCACCAGCGGCGGCCCCGGCAGCGGCCTGTACCGCTCGAGGGACGGCGGCGACACCTGGGTGCGTCTCCAAGGCGCGGGCCTGCCCGAGCCGCCGCTCGGCAAGATCGGGCTCGCCGTGTCGGCCGACGATCCGGGCCGCGTCTACGCCCTGATCGAGACGAGTTCGAACCGCGACTTCGCGACCTCCGATCCCTTCGCCGGCGTCCTCTGGCGCTCGGACGACCGGGGCGACTCGTGGCGGCTGATCAGCCGCGACCTCAACCTGATCACCCGGCCGCTCTACTACACGCGCATGGCCGCGGCGCCCGACCGCGCGGACGAGATCAGCTTCGCCGCCACCCGTCAGTCGGTCTCGCTCGACGGCGGTCGCACGGTCGAGAGTGAGGGCTACGAGCAGCCGGGCTGGGACCACCACGACATCTGGATCGATCCGCTCGACGCCGACCGGCGGATCGTCGGCCACGACGGCGGCGTCAGCATCACGAGCGACCGGGAGCGATCCTGGTACCGGCCCCAGTTGCCGATCGCGCAGATGTACCACGTATCGACCGACGACCGGGTGCCGTACCACGTCTATGGCAACCGCCAGGACGGACCCTCGATGCGTGGGCCGAGCCGCGTCCTCTACGGAGGACGCACCCAGGGCATCCCGGTCGGCGAGTGGCACTCCGTCGGCGGCTGCGAGGTCGGTTTCTCGATGGTCCACCGCGCCGACCCGGACCTGGTCTGGACCGGCTGCTACGACGGTCAACTCGAGCTGTACGACCTGCGCTCGGGCCAGTCCCGCGACGTCAGCGTCTGGCCGCTGGCGATCGAGAGTTCGCCGGCGTCGGATCTCGAGTACCGCTTCCAGTGGACGGCACCCTTCGCCACCTCACCGCACGATCCGGAGGCCGTCTACGCCGGCAGCCAGTACGTTCACAGGAGCCGCGACCGCGGCCAGAGCTGGGAGCGGATCTCGCCCGATCTCACCACCGCCGACCCTGCGCTCATGCGGCGCACCGGCGGCCTGACCCTCGACGACGCCGGACCGACGATCGCGCCGGTCGTGTTCGCGATCGCCGAGAGCCCGCTCGAGCCCGGGCTGATCTGGGCCGGCACGAACGACGGCCAGGTCCAGTTGACCCGGGACGGCGGCGAGACCTGGACGAACGTGACCGCGAACCTTCCCGGCCTGCCGACTCTCGGCACGGTCCGGAACATCGACCCGTCGGACGTCGACGCCGGCGCGGCCTACGTGGCGATCGACCGTCACCAGGAAGGCGACACGACCCCCTACGTGTTCCGGACGCACGACTACGGCGAAACCTGGACCGATCTCGCGGCCGGCCTGCCGCGCGGACCGCTCGCGAACGTCCACGCCATCCGCGAGGATCCGGAGCAGGCCGGGCTCCTGTTCCTCGGAACCGAGAACGCGCTCCACGTCTCCTTCGACGACGGCGCGAACTGGCGGAGCCTGTCCCGGCGCAGCGACGGCGCCGCGAACCTGCCTCCGGCGCCCGTCCACTGGATCGAGGTCCAGGAGCACTTCGACGACCTGGTGGTCGCCACCTACGGCCGCGGCATCTGGGTCCTGGACGACCTGACGCCGCTGCGCGAGATCGCGCGCGGTCTGGCGAGCCGCGGTCCGACGCTGCTGGCGCCACGGGTCACCTACCGCTTCCGCACCCGCGGCGCGCCGATGGCCCAACCCGACGTGCCGGCGACCGGGACGAACCCGCCCTACGGCGCCCTGCTCCACTACTGGATCCCGGGATCGACCGCCGGCGACGAGACGGCCACGATCCGCATCCGCGACGCCGAAGGCGACCTGGTCCGCACCCTGGACGACCTGTCCGCGGCCCCGGGCCTCCACCGCGTGACCTGGGACCTGCGCCACGACCCGACAACCGAGGTCAGGCTGCGCTCGAAGCCGGACGAGCGGCCCGACTGGGAGATGCCCGAGCGGGGCTGGCGCCCGCTTCCCGACGGAGGCCGCTTCTCGATGCTGGCCGCTCCGGGCGGCTACCGGCTCGAACTGGTCCTCCCGACCGACAACGAGGCGGACGAGGACGAGCCAGCGTCAACGGTCGACATGGACCTCCTGCTCGACCCGGACTCCACCGCGTCGGCCAGCGCCCTGGCCGCGCAGCAAGACCTGCTCGTCCAGATCCGCGACGGCATCGAACGCGCCGCCTGTCTCATCAACGAGGCCGAGCGCCTCCGCCGCGATGTGCGGCAGCTCGAGGATCGCCTGTCGGAGAGCGGGGGCGACATCGACGTCTTCAGAGCCACCAACCAGGCCGGCTCGCTGCGCGAGGAGCTTCGCGCAATCGAGGGAGAGTTCTTCGACCTCCGCCTGACCGGCACCGGCCAGGACTCCCTGCGCTGGCCGCGCCGGCTCTACGCCCGACTCACCTACCTGGCGCGCTCGGTCGGCCAGGCCGACGCCCGGCCCACGGATCAGCAGGTCGCGGTGTGGCGGGTGCTCAGCGACGAACTCGCCGCGCAGGAAGACCGTTTCGACGCTACTCTTGCCGGCCCGCTGGCGGACCTGAACCGGACGCTCGCCGACAGCGGTTTCCTGCTGGTGGACCCTCGTTGACCCTGACCGCATCCCAACCGCCGCCCCGTTTCGAGCCGGCGACCCACCGGCAGCGACGCATCGAAGCCAGCGGCACCGAGCTCGAGATCTACGAATGGGGCCGAGCCTCCGGCCCCGCGATCCTGCTGGCGCACGGCATCCAGGACTTCGCGCTCACGCTCGCGCCGGTCGCCGAGGCGTTCGCCACCGACCACCGGGTCATCGCCTACGACCTGCGCGGCCACGGCGAGAGCGCGCATCCCGGCATCTACACGATGGCCCACCACATCGCCGACCTCCACGCCGTGTTCCTCGACTGCGAACTCGAGCAGCCGATCGTCATCGGCCACAGCCTCGGTGGTCAGGTCGTGGCCCAATGGGCGGGCATCTTCTCCGAACTGCCACGGGCCATCGTGCTGATCGAGGGTCTCGGTCCGCCCTACGCCCTGAACCGCTTCCCCGAAGAGGTCAAGCAGAAACGGGCCAGGATGGGGGTCGAGTCCCTGACCCACCCGCGCAAGCACCGGATGGTCGCGTCCAGGAACCACGCCTGGGACCTGCTGAAGCGCGTCCATCCCCGTCTCGACCCCGACCGCGCGCTCGAGTTCGTCGAACAGGGCACCCGCCCCTTGCCCGGCGGCGGCCTCGAGTGGAAGTGGGATCCCCAGGTCGTGACGACCTGGATGTCGAACGTGCCGGAGGCCTCCGAGGAACGCTGGAGCTGGGTCACCTGCCCCACCCTCATCCTCACCGCCGCCCTCGCCAACGAGTTCTGGAGCAGCCGCCGCGGCATCGACGAACAGCACGCCACCCCTGAACCGGAAGAGATAGCCCGCCGCGTCGCCCTCTTTCGCCGCGGCCGGCACGAGGAGATCGAAGGCGCCGGCCACATGGTCCACTACGACGCGCCGGAACGGCTGGTCGCCACGATCCGTCGCTTCCTGGACCGGCTGCCGTAGCGCCGTTTACCGGTCGTTTCGTTCCAGAGGAAACGTCGCCTCGATCGTGTAGCGCGCCCCCGACCGGTGCAGGATGCTCGAGTAAAGATGAAACGACGCGACTTCGCAGGCCGGGCTCCGGAACAGGGAGTGGACGGACAGATACCTCTCCAGGTCAACGTGCGGCGGCGGGCGGCGGAATCGAACCAGACTGACGTGGGGATTGAATCGCCGGCGCTTCGGGGCCACGCCGGCTCGCCGCACGGCCCGCGTGACGGCGGCTGCAAGGGCTGCAAGCTCGGCCTTGGGCGCCGCGCCCGTCCACAGCACTCGCGGGTCGCCGCGCCCGGGAAAGCAACCGAGGCCGTGCAGCTCGACATGGATCGGCTCGGCCTCGACCTCGGCCAGAGCATCTTCGACCCGCTCCACCCCCGAACCGTCGACCTCGCCGATGAACGCCAGGGTGAGATGCAGACCGGCATCGTCCAGCCAGCGGGCGTTGCGAAGGCCGAACTGCAGGCTTCGGACAGCCGCCTTCAACTCCGGAGGCAGATCGAGGGCAACGAACAGGCGCACGGCTGCAGGGTACGACGCCCCGGACCGGCTCGTCGAGTCGATCCGGGACTTCGTGAAACGCCTCTAGGAGTCGCTGCTTCCGATCTCGACGTGCACCGACCACCAGGCGAAGCTCTCGCCCGCGGCGTCAAGCACGACCTCCTGCATCGCGCCGGCGCCCAGAGTGACATTCGGCGTTGGCCCTAGTTCGGTTCCGTTCGACAGATGGATCTCGACGCGGACGTTCGAGATCGGGCTGCCGGTCGTGTTCATGACCGTCCCTTCGAACCGGTCTCCGGGTCCGTAGTGCGACATGACGAGGTCGACGCCCTGGCGGCTCTCGTGAGCCGTGTCGCCAACGTTGTAGCGGGTTCCGGACTCGCCAGGCTCGCCGCCGCCACCCTCACCGCCTTCACCGCTCTCGCTGTGTCCGCTCCCTTCCGCTCCCTCGCCGCCTTCCGTGGGGCTGCGGAAGTTGTCGCAGGCCGCGAGGGCCAGGATCAGGAACACCGGCATCAGAATCTTCTTCATTGGGGTTCTTCTCCCATAGTTGTTCATCGTGAACGTCGTTCGTTCATCGTGAACAACACCGGTGCAACCGCCGTGCCATGGCGGCCGTCGCCCTATCGTCGCTCAGCAGCGACACCTATCGCCCGGCCGTCGCTCAGAAGCCGACGGAGGCCTGTCAGCGGGTTTCGTCGGGACCGAGCAGGTGCCGGAGCAGATCGGCGAGACGGTAGCCGGCCAGGGCAGCGCGCCTGAGGGAGGTGTCGTAGGCCAGGTCGGCGTAGGTGGACGAGGGCGTTTCGCCGCGGATCAGGTCGGCGGGATAGAGGGACTCGCGGACGATCTCGTTGGACTCCCGGGCCCAGGCTTCGAAGTCGCCGGACTTGAGGTTGGCGCGGACGGCGTCATCCAGAGGATGGCGGGCGCGCGCCTCGGCCGCGACCCCGTCCTTGTGGGCCTCGTACTCGCTGTCGCGGACCTCTCCGAAGGCCCTCCAGAACTGCTCGGGCAACGGCTCGTTGGCCTGGGATGCGAATCTGGCTAGCGCCTGCTGCCGGTGCCGGGCCCTGAACCGGCCGTCCAGGGCGCCGTCCCAGAAGGCGTGGAGGTTGCGGTTCCACTCGTCGAGACCGAAACCGTTGCCGCCACGATCGCCCTCCCGTTCGTCGCGCCGCTCCGTGACGCGGGACGCGGCGTGAAGGGGCTGGTGAACGTCGCCGACGAGGTGGAAGATCCAGGCCAGCTGGATGGCGCGCTCTCCCGGCCGGCCTGACGCATCGGCGACGGAGCGCGCAAGTTCGACCAACTGGCTCACCGCATTCGGCTCGGGCACCGGCAGATCCGTGTCGTGGGCGGTCCCGTCGGTGCCCTGCCGCCAGGTCCAGCCGATGTAGTGCCAGGTCGGACGGTTGTACTTCTCGAGCTGCCGCGCCAGGTCGGGCCAGTAGGCGGCCCGCTCGAACAGGATGCGGTCGCCGTCTTCGCCGCTCTCGGCGTCCCCCAGGCGGTAGGCGAAGCGACCGCAGCCCCGGCGGCGATCCTGGTTCAGATCAAGACAGTGCATCAGGCTGTCCCGAGGCGCCTGCCGGAACAGGGCCAGGACCCGGCTCCGGACCTCCGGCTCCAGTTCCTGCCAGGCGATACGGGCCACGACCTCGTGGCCGAAGTCGTTCCAAGCGTGGCTGGGGGCGGCCAGCAAGAAGAGCAGTGCGACCAGGGCAATCGGTCTCCATCGTCGTGTCGGCATGGACCGAGTGTAGCGACGGATACGTTTCGCGCTCCCGGCTTCGCCGGATCGCTCTTGATGCCGGTACCGTGGGCCAGAAGGCCCACGCAACGGCCGGCGCACCCAGTGTTTGCCGTTGATAAAGTGCGCGCCGGTCCGCACCCGCAGAAGCCCCGTCTACCGTGTCCAGCGTTCAGAACTTCACGCTCTACGACGTTCTCGTCCGCAACGCGACGGCGTTCGGCGACCGGCTCGCGCTCGTCACGGAGGACGGCGAGGAACGGAGCTTCGCGGAGCTCCGTGAACGCGTCGACGCGCTGGCCGCGGGGCTCGACGGCCTGGGACTCGAGGTCTCCGACCGGCTCGCGGTGCTCGCCCAGAACTCGGCGGCATACGTGGAGCTCTACCTCGCCTGTGCCCGCCAGGGCATCGTGGTCTACCCGATCAACTGGCGGCTGCAACCCGGGGAGATCGAGATGCTCGTCCGCGAGCGGGCGAAGCCCCGGGCGTTCGTCACAGGCAGCGACTTCCTCGACGCCGTCCCGGGCGGGCCAGGCGACGACGCGATCCCCCACTGGTTCCAGTTCGGTAGCGATCCGGCGGAAGGCTACGCCTCGCTCGACTCGCTCTACGCCGGCGCGGCGAACGACCTGCCGCGGCCCGACGTCTCCGCCAGCGAGCCGTTCGCCGTCATCGCGACCGCCGCCGTCGACGTGATCCCGCGCGGCGCGCTGCTCAGCCACTCGAACCTGGTCTGGGCCAACCTGCAGGAGATCGCGTCGCTCGGCCTCGACGGCTCGGACCGCAACCTGGTCGCGTTGCCGCTCTTCCACATCGCGGCGCTTGGCCATCTGCTGAGCGTCTTCCATGCGGGCGGCGCCAACGTGGTCACCGCGAAGTACGACCCGGCCCAGGCCGTCGAGCTGATCGACCGCCATGCGATCACGATGATCAGTGACTTCCCGCCGGTGCTCACCACCCTGCTGGACGCGGCAGCCGAAGCCGGCAGCCGCCTTGCCAGCCTCCGCCACGTCACCGGCCTCGACTCGCCCGACACGATGCAGCGGCTGCATGACGAGACGAACGCCACTTTCTGGGCCGGCTTCGGGCAGTGCGAGACGAGCGGTTTCGTCACGATCCAGAACGCCCGCGAGCGCCTCGGCTGCGCCGGCAAGGCGGCGGAACTCTGCCGCGTCCGCCTGGTCGACGACGACGACCGCGAGGTACCAGCCGGCGAGGACGGCGAAATCGTCGTGCGCGGACCGCTGGTCTTCCTGGGCTACGACGGGCAGCCCGACGTCACCGCGCACACCTTCCGGGGCGGCTGGCACCACACCGGCGACATCGGCCGCTTCGACGAGGAGGGCAACCTGTTCTACGTCGCCCGCAAGCCGGAGAAGGAACTCATCAAGCCCGGCGGCGAGAACGTGTATCCGGCCGAAGTCGAGGCGGCGATCCTGGAACTCGACGCCGTGCGCGCGGTGTGCGTCTTCGGCGTCAGTGACGACCGCTGGGGCGAGGCGATCCGCGCCGTCGTCGAAGTCGCTCCAGGAGCCGACGCCCCAGGCGGTCTCGACCAGGAATCGGTCCGCGAGCACGTCGGCTCCCGGATCGCCCGCTTCAAGCGGCCGCGCGACGTCATCTTCACCAGCGAGTTGCCGCGGAGCGGCGACCACGTCGACCGCGCGGCGGTCAAGGACCGCTGGGGAGACGCCTGAGCGGACCGTGGCGAAGCCGCCGCGGGCAGGAACCGGCCCGGTAGGGGCCGACCCCGAACTGGTCGGGATCGAGAACGCGATTCTCGACCTCCTGGTCCGGGTAGAGGACCGGCACCTCGACGAGATGGGCCTCGACAAGGGGATCATGAAGCTCGTCACCGCCGAGGAGCAGGAAGCGATCCTCGATCACGTGCTGAACCGCGACGGCGAGATCCTGCAACCCGAGATCGAGGCCGGCGGTTCCTGCGCCAACGTGCTGCGCGCTGCGTCCCTGCTGGGCGTCGATGCAAGCTACAGCTCCGCGGTCGCCGGCGACGACACCGGCCGCCTCTTCGAGCGCGGCCTGAACGCGAGCCGGGTCCGGAACCGCCTGGCGCGGATCGACGGCGCCACCGGCACCTCGGTCGTGCTGGTGACGCCCGACGGCGAGCGGACGATGAACACGCACCTGGGCGTCTGCCGCCAGTACCGCCCGGAGCACGTGCCCGAAGAGGACATCCGGAGGTCCCGTATCTTCTTCACCACGGGTTACATCTGGGACACCCCGAACCAGATCGACGCGATCGAACACGCCATCGAAGTCGCCCGTGCTGCCGGGGCCAAACTGGCAATCGACGTCGCCGATCCGTTCGCGGTCCGCCGCTCGCGCGACCACCTCATGCGGCACAAGGAGCACGGATTCGACATCCTGTTCGCCAATGCCGAGGAGGCGCGGATGATGACCGGTCTCGGGCCGGAAGCCGCGGCCAGCGAGCTGGCGAAGACGATCGAGGTGGTCGCGGTCAAGGACGGCGTGCGGGGCGCCTGGGTGCGCCGCGGCGACGAAGTCCACCGCGTTCCAGCGCACCAGGTCGACGTTGTCGACACGACCGGCGCCGGCGACTGCTTCGCCGCCGGCTTCCTCTACGGCCTGCTGCGGGGTCTGCCGATCC
This sequence comes from Holophagales bacterium, assembly GCA_009836625.1. GTDB lineage: Bacteria > Acidobacteriota > Thermoanaerobaculia > Multivoradales > Multivoraceae > Multivorans. The sequence continues at coordinate 59,642 of VXVC01000012.1, read as the reverse complement.
GCACCTGTTGCGAGATCGGCATCGCCATGGCGGCGGATACGATCACGCACCTGGGCGTCAAGCTGTCGCCCGACATCCGGGAACGGCTGGCGACGATCGAAGAGCGGCAGGCCGCGGCGGTCCAATGACAGGAGAGAGCCCATGAACCGGAACATCGCTTGCATCATCGCCGCGCTGGCCGCGCCGGCTGCGGTCACGGCCCAGGAGGCGAACCCGATCGAGCCTCACCACATCGCCACGCTGCGCAGCGTCGGCACGGTGGAGGTGTCGCCCGACGGCAGTCTCGCGGCCTACCTGCTGAGCGTCCCGCGGCGGCCGCTGGACGAGGACAGCGGCGGTTCGTGGACCGAGCTGCACGTGCTCGACATGGCCGAGCCCGGATCCTCCCGGCCTTTCATCGCCGGCCCGGTGAACGTCGGCCGCCCCAGCTTCCGCGGCAACGACGAGATTCTCTACACCTCCCGCCGCGGCGAGGATTTGGCCTCCGCCCTCTACGGCATCCCGGTCGGCGGCGGCGAGAGCCGCAAGCTGGTCGAACACGCGAACGGCGTCGGCTCCTACGTCCTGTCGCCGGACGGCAGCCGGGTCGCCTTCCTGGCCCGCGAGGAAACCGCGAAGGAACTGAAGACGCTCCGCGAGAAGGGCTTCAACCAGGAGATCTACGAAGAGGACCGTCCCCTGACGCGGCTCTGGGTCGCGGAAGTTCCCGCGCTCGATACGGACCGCAGCGACGACGAGTCGAAGCCCGTCCTGGTCGAGTCGGTCGACGGGCACGTCATCTCCGCCGTCTGGAGTCCCGGCGGCGAACGCCTCGCCGCGGTGACCACGCCGACCGCCCTGATCGACGACTCCTACACGAGCAAGTCCGTCGTGATCGTGGACGCGTCGACGGATGACTTCCCCGTGGTGTCAACGGTGGAGGCGATCGGCAAGCTCGGCCAGGTCGAGTTCAGCCCGAACGGCGAGCAGGTCGCCGCCGTGTCGGCCGCCGATCAGCACGACCCGGCGGCCGGCCGGCTGATGCTCATAGGCGGCGCCGACAGCTTCAGCGACCTGCTGCCGGAACTCGAGGGCCACGTCGCCTCGTTCGCCTGGGAGGGCGACGAGCACCTCCTGTACGCCGCCTCCGTCGGCGTCTGGAGCACCCTGGGCAGGGTATCCACCGGCGGCGAAGCGGAAACGCTGATCGAACCGGGCGGCCCGATCGGCCTCAGCTTCAGACTGCCGCGCGGCGGAGGCGCGGCGGCGCTGGTCGCGGACAGCCCCGATCATCCGAGGGAGATCTACCGCTACGACCCGGCGGAGCCGCGAGCGCCGCCGGTGCGGATGACGAACTCGAACCCCTGGCTCGACGACGTCGACCTGGCCCGCCAGGAGGTCGTTCGGCACGTAGCGCCGGACGGACTCGAGCTCGAGGGGCTGCTGATCTACCCGCTCGACTACGAGGAGGGCCGACGCTATCCGCTGATCCTGTTCGTCCACGGCGGCCCGGAGAGCCACCACAGCAACGGCTGGCTGACCAGCTACTCGAACTTCGCACAGCTCGCCGCCGCCCGCGGCTTCGCGTCCTTCTACCCGAACTACCGCGGCAGCACGGGGCGCGGCGTCGATTTCTCGAAGCTCGGTCAGCACGCCGCCGCCGGCCCCGAGTTCGACGACCTGATCGTCGCGGTCGACCACCTGATCGAGATCGGCCTCGTCGACCGCGACCGGGTCGGCATCACCGGCGGCTCCTACGGCGGCTACGCCTCGGCCTGGGGCGCGACCTACTACTCCGACCGTTTCGCCGCGGCAATTCCCTTCGTCGGCATCTCGAACAACATCTCCAAGCTGGGGACGACGGACATTCCGCTGGAGATGGAACTGGTCCATCACCGCACGACGCTCTGGGACGACTGGGACTACTTCGAGAAGAGCAGCCCCATCTACTACGTCAAGCGCAACCGCACGCCAACCCTGATCCTGCATGGCAAGGAGGATCCCCGGGTCCATCCCGCCCAGTCGCTCGAACTGCACCGGCACCTGAAGACCCTCGGACAGGCGCCCGTGCGGCTGGTCCTCTACCCCGGCGAGGGACACGGCAACCGGCGCTCGGCGGCGCGCCTCGACTACATGCTCCGCACCCTGCGCTGGATGGAGCACTATCTGAAGGGCCCCGGCGGCGACCCGCCGCCGCACGAGATCGACTACGCCGCCTACCTGCCCTGGGCCGAGAGCGGCGACGACGCCGACGAGGAAGCCGCAACCCCGGACGCCGAGTCGACGGGCGGCGGAGTGTGAAGCGACCTTTCCCGCTTGCCGGGGCGGGCATCCGCGTGCTCGCCGGCCTCCTGGCGCTCGGCATGACCGGATGCGCCGAGGACGCAGTCGAACCCGCGCCGCCCGTCGTTGAACGCCCGACGTGGAAGCCGCCGGCACCGGCGCCGCCGCCGAAACCCTGCGGCGTCGGCTGCATCGAGGGCGAAGGCAACGCCACGGTACGGTTCCAGATGGCCGGCGGCGACCACACCGCCACCGCCTCCGTCGAAGGCAACCGCGGCGTGTTCTCCGTGGGGCCGCCCGTCGACATCTCGCAGAACGCGGAAGAGTGGGCGGGGATCACGACCTTCTTCGTGCCGGAAGCGGGTGTCCACACGCTCAGAATCCGGGCCACCGGCAAATGGAGTCTGACCATCCTGAAGGGGAAGCAGTCGTATGCGGACGGCTAGCGGGCGGGACCGATCGGAGCTGACGCCGCCGTGAGACCGGGCGTCCTCGCGCTGCTGGCGGCGGTGTGGCTGTCCCTGTCCGGGCCGTACACCGTGCACGAGTGGCTGATCCTGGTCTTCGGCCTCGTCTCGGTCGGCTTCGTGTGGCGTCTCTACCTCGCCCTCGACCGCGCGGCGGGCGGCGATTCCGAGTTTTTCCGCGCCTCCTCCTGGCTGCGGTTGCCGCGCTTCCTGGTCGCCTTTGCGCTGAAAGTGGCGGCCGCCAACCTCCACACCACGAAGCTCATCCTGACGCCGAGGATCGACCTCCACCCCCGTCTCCGGCGCGTGCCCGCGAGCCAGAAGACGTCCTTCGGTCAGGTCCTGTACGCAAACTTCATCACGCTGACGCCCGGCACGATCACCCTGGATCTCCGGGACGACGAGCTGCTCGTCTACGCCCTCGACGCGGAGAGCGAGGCGGACGTAGTGGATGGCTCGATGGACCGTGACGTACTACGGCTCGAAGGAGGCTCGGACTGATGTACGTGGCCGGGATGGCGGCGATCGTCGTGACGATGTTCCTGGCGCTCGCACGCGCCGCGATCGGCCCCACCGTGTTCGACCGCATCCTGGCCGTCAACATGTTCGGGACGAAGACCGTGCTGCTCATCGCGGTGGCCGGCTTCCTGACCGGGCGGCCCGAGTGGCTTGATCTTGCGATCGTGTACACCCTGGTCAACTTCACCGGCACCCTGGCGGTGCTGCGCTTCGCGCGCTTCGGGAACCTGGCGAGGGACGACCGGAAGGCTGATCGATGAACGGCGCGCTCGACATCGTCACCGCGGTCCTGCTGATCGCCGGCGGGCTCTTCTGCGTGGTGGGCGGCATCGGCCTGCACCGCTTCTCCGAGTTCTACCAGCGCACCCACGCGGCGAGCGTCACCGACACCGCCGGCGCCGGTCTGATGCTCCTGGGGCTGATGTTCCAGGGCGGCCTGTCGATGGTCACGCTGAAGCTGGTCCTCGTGCTCGCCTTCCTCTTCTTCAGCAGCCCGGCGATCGCGCACGCGCTCGTCAAGGCGGCTCACGGCCACGGACTGGCGCTCGAGCTGGACGACCCGGGGAGGGACGGCGATGCCGCCGGTTGAACTCCTCCTCATGCTGCTGCTGCTCGCCACCGTCATTGTCGTGGCTCGACTCAAGGACCTGTTCGCCGCCGCCATGCTGACCGGGATCGCGAGTCTGCTCGCGGCCGGTCTGTTCGTCCTGATGGACGCCGTGGACGTCGCCTTCACCGAGGCCGCGGTCGGCGCCGGCGTCAGCACCGTGCTCTTCCTCGGGGCGCTCAGCCTGACCTCGCGGCGCGAGAAACAACAGGAACGGACGCGGATCCTGCGGATCCTGCCGATCGTGATCGTCGTCGCCACCGGTGCGGCCCTGATCTACGGCACCTGGGACATGCCGGCCTACGGCGATCCCGACGCCGTCATCCATCACCACCTGGCGCCGGACCTGATCGCCGAGACGGAGGAGAAGATCCACATCCCGAACATCGTCACGGCGATCCTCGCCAGCTTTCGCGGCTACGACACGCTGGGTGAAGTCGTCGTGATCTTCACGGCCGGCGTCGGGGTCGCACTGCTTCTGGGCGGACTCGGTCTGCGACGCCGCGATGCCGGCACCGAGGAGGAGTCGTGAGGCCGCCGTCCAGAGTCCGCGAGATGCCGATCCTCCGGGTCATCGCCCGGGCTCTGGTGCCGGTCATTCTCCTGTTCGGCCTCTACGTGCAGTTCCACGGAGACTTCGGCCCCGGCGGAGGCTTCCAAGCCGGCGTCATCTTCGCCGCGGGGCTCATCATCTTCGCCCTGACCTTCGGGGTGGAGGCGCTGCGGCAGGTCGTTTCCGTCGTGCTGACGGAGCGGCTGATGGCCGCGGGCGTGCTGCTCTACGGCGCGGTCGGCGTGCTGGCGATGTTCCTGGGCGGGGAGTTCCTGAACTACTCGGCGCTCGATCCGCTGACGACCGGTCATCACGGCCAGCACCTCGGCATCATCGCCATCGAACTGGGCGTCGGCATCGCCGTCGCGGCGACGATCATGCGCGTCTACTATGCGTTCGTCGGCCGCCGCCTAGACGGTGACGGTGAAGCGACGGAGCCGGCCCTGGGCGCCGAACCGGGCGAAGGGACACCGTGAGTTCGGTCCAGTCGTTCTCCGGGCTCTGGGCCTACTGGCTGATCATCGCGCTGATGATGGTCGGGCTCTACATCGTCATCGCCCGCGACAACCTGATCAAGAAAGTGATGGGGCTCAACATCTTCCAGGCGGCGGCGATCCTCTTCTACGTGACGATGGCAAAGGTGGACGGCGGCACGGCCCCGATCGTGCAAAGCGGGGCGGATCACGCCGGGGGCCACGGCGGCCACGACGTCCTCTACTCGAACCCGTTGCCGCACGTGCTGATGCTGACCGCGATCGTGGTCGGCGTCGCCACCACCGCCCTGGCGCTTGCGCTGGCCGTGCGCATTCACGGCGACTACCGCACCGCCGAAGAGGACGAGGCCGTGATCTACGACATGGAGCACACTTGAGGCGCTTCCCGGGGTCGAGAGCATCGTCGTGATCGAGAAGATCGTCGTCCTCGAGGTCGTCCTGCCGCTACTCGCCGCGCCGGTTTGCGTGCTGGTGCGCCACCCGCGCTTCTGCCGCCTGTTCAGTCTCGGCGTCGTCGCGGTCTGCTTCGCGATCGCGGTCGCCGTGCTGCTCGAGGTGCGGGGCGGCGGCGTGATCTCCTACCAGCTCGGCGGCTGGCCGCCGCCGCTGGGAATCGAGCACCGGGTTTCGACCGTCAACGCCTATCTGCTCGCCCTGGTCACCGCGATGGCCCTGGTGGTCATGAGCTTCGACTCGCGTGGCGGTCCGCCGCGCGTGCCGGAGCAGCGCCGGCACCTGTACTACGCGGTGTTCCTGCTCTGCATCTCCGGTCTGCTCGGCATGACGATCACCGGCGACGCCTTCAACATCTTCGTGTTTCTCGAGATCTCGTCGCTGTCGTCCTACATCCTGGTCAGCCTCGGCGGCCACCGGCGCGCCGTGCTGTCCGCCTTCTACTACCTGGTCATGGGGACGATTGGCGGCGTCTTCTTCATGCTGGGCGTCGGCCTGCTCTACCAGGTGACGGGCACGCTGAACCTGCGCGACATCGCGGCCCGCCTGGAGCCGTCGCTCGACGATCGCGGCACCGTGCTCGCCCTGGCGCTTCTGGTCGTCGGCATCTCGATCAAGCTGGCGGTGTTCCCGCTGCACCACTGGCTGCCCAACGCCTACTCCTTCGCCCCTCCCAAGGTCAGCGCCTTCCTTGCCGCGACGGCGACCAAGGTCTCGTTCTACCTGCTGGCGATGGTTCTGTTCACGATCTTCGGCGCGCCCTTCGTGTTCGAGGAACTGCGCCTCCAGGCCGTGCTGCTGCCGCTTTCCATCCTCGCCATGTTCCTGGCCTCCGGCGCCGCGATCTTCCAGACCGACCTGCGCCGGCTGCTGGCCTACTCGAGCGTCGCCCAGATCGGCTACATGACGCTCGGCCTCTCGACCGCGAACGCGACCGGTCTGGCCGGCGGCCTGGTTCACCTGTTCAACCACGCGGTGATGAAGGGGGGATTGTTCCTGGTCGTCGCCTGCCTGCTCTACCGGGTCGGCTCGGTCCACATCGACGCCCTCGCCGGCATCGGCCGCCGCATGCCGCTCACTTCGGCCGCGCTGGTCATCGGAGGGCTGAGCCTGATCGGGGTCCCGGGCACGGTCGGTTTCGTCAGCAAGTGGTACCTGGTGTCCGGCGTGCTCGAGCGCGGCTGGACCGCAGCCGCGGTGCTCATCCTGCTGAGCTCGCTGCTGGCCCTGGTCTACGTCGGCAAGGTGGTCGAGGTCGTCTACTTCCGCAAGCCGCCCGAGACGCAGCCGATCGACCATGTACGGGAGGCTCCCTTCGGGATGCTCGCGCCGACCTGGGTGCTCGCCGCGGCCGCCGTTTTCTTCGGCCTCACCACGAACTGGACCTACGGCGTCGCCAAAGAGGCGGCCGAACTCCTGCTCGCGGGTGGGATCTGAGTCGACGATGAGTTCCGGGACGACGATTCTAGTCGCTCTGCTGCTGCCGGTGGCGGCGGCGGTCTCGTGCCAGGTCTTCGGCCGCCTCGGGCATCCGAACCTGCGCGACGTCGCCACGCCGCTGATCGGCGCCGGCACGTTCGCCGCCGTCTGGCAACTCGGCGACGACGTTCTGCGAGGCGGGCGGCCGGAACTCGTCGTGCTCGAGGTGCTGCCGGGCGTGGAACTCGCGTTCCAGGTCGAGCCTCTGGGGCTGCTCTACGGCCTGGTGGCGAGCGGCCTGTGGATCGTGACCTCGATCTACGCCGTCGGCTACATGCGCGGCCACCACGAGCACAACCAGACGCGGTTCTTCACCTTCTTCGCCCTCTCCATCTTCGCCGCGCTCGGCATCGCGTTCGCCCGCAACCTGTTCACCCTGTTCCTGTTCTACGAGGCGCTGACGCTCCTCACCTTCCCGCTCGTCACCCACCACGGCACCGACGAGGCCCGCCGCGCAGGCCGCGTCTACCTCGGCATCCTCCTTTTCACCTCGATCTCCTTCCTGCTGTTCGCCATCCTGTTCACCTGGCGGCTGACCGGCACGATCGAGTTCACTCCGGGCGGCATCCTGGGTTCCGAACCGAGTTCCGGGATGGTCACGGTGCTCCTGCTGCTCTACGCCTTCGGCGCCGGCAAGGCGGCGCTCATGCCCTTCCACCGCTGGCTCCCGAACGCGATGGTGGCGCCGACGCCGGTCAGCGCGCTGCTGCACGCGGTCGCGGTGGTCAAGGCGGGCGTGTTCGCGATCCTCAAGGTCGTCGTCTACGTCTTCGGCCTCGACCTGCTCGCCGGCAGCAACGCGTCGCTCGCGCTGATGACGATCGCCTCGTTCACGATGCTGATGGCGGCCGTCGTCGCCATCCGCCAGGACAACCTGAAGGCGCGGCTCGCCTACTCGACGATCAGCCAGCTCGCCTACATCGTCCTCGGCGCCGCGATGGCCACGGCCACGGGTGTTCTCGCCGGCGGGCTGCAGATCGCGATGCACGCCGCCGGCAAGATCACCCTCTTCTTCTGCGCCGGCGCCATCCTGGTTGCCACCCACAAGAAGAAGGTGAGCGAACTCGACGGGCTCGGCCGCACCATGCCCTGGACCTTCGCCGCCTTCTTCCTCGCCTCGCTCTCGATCATCGGCATCCCGCCGCTGGGCGGGTCCTGGGCCAAGTGGTACCTGATGGTCGGCGCGCTCGAGACCGGATTCGCGTGGCAAGCCGCGTTTCTGGGGGTGCTGATGGTGAGTTCCCTGCTCGCCGTCTTCTACCTGATGCCGGTGGTCGTTCGCGGCTTCTTCGCGACCTCGCCCACCGCCGGCCCAAGCGGCAGCGCCGGCGGCGATCGGAAGCCGATCGCCGAAGCGCCGTTTCTCTGCGTCGCTCCGCTGGTGCTGACGGCGCTGCTGTCGCTGGCCCTGTTCTTCGTAGCGGGTGACCTGGCGTCGCTGCTGAGCTTCTGAACTTAGGGGCGGAACCGAATCCACTGCCCATGGCGCAGCCGCTCCTCCCGCGGCACCAGTCCCAGCCACCGTTTGAACTTCCGTCGGTCCGCGAACCGCGACACCTCCGCAAGACGGACCTCGACCGGCAGGAATCGCATGGCCGCAAGCGCCTCCTGGTCCGTCCCCCCGGCCTCGGCGGCGAAGCGCAGCAGGAGCCTCCGCTCCAGCCGTTCGAACTCCGCCGCGAGCTGGTGTTCGACTCGCAGCGCAGCTCCGCAGGAGGCGATCGCCGCGCGCCGCAGCGGTTCGTACCGCGGCTCGACGTAGAAGTCGAAGCTACTGGCGGAGAGCCCCTGCAGACGGCTGATCTCGCCCGGCGACGGCGCCATCTTGACTCCAGGCGTCATCGCCTTCCACTGCTCGTAGCTGACCGGCCGCGGCTCGCCGACGTCGGGGTCCGGCGTTGGCACGTGAAGCGCCATGGCAACGACGATCCAGCCGTCCGCGGCCAGCCCCGCCTCCAGGTCGCCAGCGGCTCGCACGCCGGCATCGTCCAGGGCGGGGAACCCGTCGCTCAGCCAGAACAGGAAGCACGGCGGATCGGCGCAGCGCGCAGTGGTCTCTTCCAGGAGGCGCGCCGCCGATTCACGCACGACCTCGGCGTACGTCGGCAGGTCCAGCGGGCGGTTCCCGGCCTCGAAGTAGGCATCGCGGCCCAGACCTTCGCCGGCAATCTGTTCCAGCGTCGCCTCAACGGCAGCCGGCTCCGAGGTCGCGACGAGCCGCTGTTCCGCGCCTCCGGGAGCACCGTCGTCCAGGGCGACTTCGACCGGCCCTAGCGCCACCAGCCGCCTCGCGTGCCGCGCCAGCGCCTCCGCACCGAGGCGCACCGTCTCCGCCCTGGCCAGCACGGCGTCCACATAGACGAGCACCGGCCGAGGATTCGCCTTCAGATCGAGCGCGGACACGCCGGTCACGCGGCGCCGCTCGCCGGCCACCTCCACGACCAAGTCGCCCGGTTCGAAGTCCGACGGCTTCACGCCGCGCAGCCGCGGCAGTTCGATGACGACCGACGACTCCGCCACCTCCACGGCGTCGGTGAAGGTCCGGTCCGGCGGCGGCTGGGCAGGAAGAGCCGCGGCAAACAGGACCAGGGAACCGGCGGCGATCTTCATGGGCCGGACCAGAATACCGGGACCGGAAAGCTGGGACGCAAAGCTATAGTCGCAGGTTCGAATGGCGCACCACACCACGCGACGCGCGTTCCTGGGCGCGGTCGGAGCGGCCGGCGGCGCGACCGTCGCCTGCAGTTCCGGTGTAACCGTCCGTTCCGCGGAGCCCGCGTTGAGCCACGAGCCGATTCCCCTCGACACGCCACTCCCGGTGGAGAACGTGCCGACGCCGGCACTACTCATCGACGTCGCCACGATGGAGCTGAACCTGGCGAAGATGGCCGCCCACGCCGAGGAACGGGGCATCTCACTGCGCCCGCACACCAAGACCCACAAGTGCCCGCTCCTGGCGAAACGCCAGATGGAACTGGGCGCGGTCGGCGTCTGCTGCGCCAAGGTCAGCGAGGCGGAGGTCATGGTCGAGGCAGGCGTCGACGAGGTCCTGATCACCTCGCCGGTCGTCACCGACGACAAGATCGGGCGGGTCGTCGCCCTCTCGAAGCAGAGCCCGGAAGTCACCCTGGTGGTCGACAACCGGGCCGCGGCCGAACGGCTCCACCAGGCGGCGGCCGCCGAGGGCGCAACGCAGCGCGTACTGGTCGATCTCGATGTGGGCACCCGGCGCACCGGCGTCGCCACCGGGGAACCGGCTCTCGAACTGGCTCGGACGATCGAAGGTCTGCCCAATCTCGACCTGCGCGGCCTTCAGGCCTACGCCGGCCACCTGATGCACGTCCACGGCCACGCCGAGCGGCAGGCCCGGTCGCTCGAGGCACTCAAGGCCGCGGTCGAGACGAGGCGGCTGATCGAGGCCGACGGCATCTCCGTCAGCGTGTTGAGCGGCGGCGGCACCGGCACCTGGGACATCGACTCCGAGGTCGATGGCATGACCGACCTCCAGGTCGGTTCCTACCTGTTCATGGACGAGCAGTACCTGCGGATCGGCGGTCGCAACGGGGACGTCTTCGACGACTTCGAGACTTCGCTCTTCGTGCAGGTGACGGCGATCAGCCAGCCGGTGCCAGAACTGATCACGACCGACGGCGGCTACAAGGCGTTCGCCTCGGACGCGGACCGCCCGCAGCTCGCCGACGTCGGCGGCGTGGTCTACGGCTGGGGCGGCGACGAGCACGGCATTCTCCGGATCGCCGAGGCGTCCAGGCCCGTGCAACTCGGCGACCGGCTCCGCTGCATCACGCCCCACTGCGACCCGACCGTCAACCTCTACGACGTGTACTACCCGGTACAGGACGATCGGGTGGAGGAGCTGTGGCCGATCAGCGCCCGGGGCAAGTCCCAATAGTCGAGCGGCGCCCCATCGTCGGCGTGATGGGTTCCGGCGCCGAAGGCCACGAGGACCTGGCCGCGCCCCTGGGCCGGGCGATCGCCGGGAACGGCTGGCATCTGCTGACCGGCGCCGGCCGCGGCACGATGACGGCCACGAGCCGCGCGTTCGCCGAAACCGAGGACCGGGACGGCCTGTGTCTGGGCGTGGTGCCGCGTGAGAAGGACGGCGACGACTCGCCTGACGGCTACCCCAACCCTTGGGTCGAAGTCGTGATCCGCACGCACCTGCCGCTGTCCGGCGCGTCCGGCACCGGTCCCTTCTCGCGCAACCACATCAACGTCCTCTCCGCCGACGCCGTGGTCGCCCTGCCGGGCAGCGCGGGGACCTGGAGCGAAATCGAGCTGTCGCTCCGCTACGGGCGTCCCCTGGCTGCCTTCGACCGGCCGCCCGGCGACAGCGACCAGTCGACCCGGGCCGCCGCGGCCGGCGCCAGCGTGTTCACCGACCTCGACCAGCTCGTCGACTGGCTGCGCCGCACCGTTACCATCCCGCCCCGATGAACGGCGCCGTCCAGGAGATGATCGACCTGCTGCAGATGGAGCAGATCGAGGAGAACCTGTTCCGTGCGCAGAACGGGCCGGGCAACCACGTCTTCGGCGGGCAGGTGCTGGGCCAGGCCATCGTCGCCGCCTCGAGGACGGTCGGGGATCGCCACCTGCACTCGATCCACGCCTACTTCCTGCGCCGTGGCGATCCGGAGCGGCCGATTCTCTTCGACGTCGACCGCATCCGCGACGGGAGGAGCTTCACCACCCGGCGCGTCGTCGGCATCCAGCACGGCCGGGCGATCTTCAACATGTCGTCCTCCTTCCAGATCGAGGAAGGCGGTCTGGAGCACCAGTCCGACATGCCGGACGTGCCGCCGCCCGACGATCTCCCCTCCGACGGGGACATCTACGGGAAGATGGCGAAGGACGACCCGTCCTACAGGCGCTTCGCCCACCGTTTCGAGGTGATCGACAGCCGCCAGGTCGAGGGCATCCAGATGCTACCGCGCGAGGGCCGTCAGGCCAGGGAACCGCGAAAGAACACCTGGCTCCGCTGCCGGGAGCGGCTGCCCGACGACCGCACCGTCCACCTCTCCTTCCTTGCCTACATGTCGGACCTGGACTTCATGGCCGTCTCGATGCAGCCGCACGGCCCGTCGATGAAGGGCTACCGGATCCAGGGAGCCAGCCTCGATCACGCTCTCTGGTTCCACCGCCCCTTCCGCGCCGACGAGTGGCTCCTCTTCAGCAAGGAGAGCCCGACCGCGGCCCGCGCCCGCGGCTTCGTCCGCGGCCACGTGTTCAACCGGGACGGCGAACTCGTCGCCTCGGCGAGTCAGGAGTGCCTGATCCGGCTAAGGGAGCGGGAGCACAGCGTCGCGGGGTGAGCGGAGACGGCTTGACAAGGAATGACCGGTCCTGAAGACTGGTCAGATGGAAACGATCAACGCCACCGACTTCAAGGCACGCTGTCTGGCGATTCTCGACCGCGTAGCTGCTACCGGCGAACCAGTCGTGATTCTGAAACGCGGCCAACCAGTCGCCGAACTCTCTCCAGCGGTTCGGTCCGGTGCTACGTACCCGCAGCACGAGCTAAAGGGCACCGTGACCGAGGTCGGCGACATCGTGGAACCGGCGGTGCCCGCAGAAGAATGGGAGAGCACTCGCCGTTGACGCTACTTCTGGACACGCATGTCCTCATCTGGTGGCTTGACGATTCCGGCCGACTTTCGCCAGCCCAACAGGCGGCTGTCGCGGCTGTCGACCCCCAGTCGCCCCTCCTGGTATCCGACATCTCCCTCTGGGAGATCGCGACCCTCTGCAGCCTGGGGCGAGTACGCCTCTCGCTGCCCCTGCGCGAGTGGCTCGACAAGGCGGTAGCGCCGCCCCTCGTGCGGCGGCAAGGCATCTCGCCTGCGATCGCCGAGCATGTCGCCGCCCTTCCCGATTCGTTTCACCGTGATCCCGCAGATCGAATTCTCGTCGCGACGGCGCGAGTACTTGGCGCGACTCTGGTGACGCAGGACCGGAGGGTCATCGAGGCAGAGTTGGTCGACACCCTGGCCTGAACTCCTCCGTCTCAACTCACTGAACCGGGCTCGCTATGATCCGCGCTCCACACGCTCCCCTGGACTGCCATGACCGATCACACCCGTCGCTCCAGCGACGCCCTTCTCGCCGAACTCCGCGACGCCCTCGGGGATGACGGAGTCCTCCTCGGCGACGAGGTAACGGCGAGGGCCGGCGACGGTTCGGGCACCGTTCCATGCGTGGCCAGGGCGGTGCTCCGTCCACGCACGACCGAGCAACTCTCGGCGGCCCTGGAGGCCTGCCACGGTGCAAGCCAGCCGGTAGTGCCGCAGGGCGGGCTGACCGGTCTCGTCGGCGGCGGCGTCGCCGGTGACCTGGAAGTCGCGATCACGCTCGAACGGATGACGGCGATCGAAGAGATCGATCCGGTCGGCCGGACGATGACCGTCCAGGCTGGCGCCGCGCTGCAGAGCATTCAGGAGGCGGCCGAAGCCGAAGGGCTGCTCTTCCCGCTCGACCTCGGCGCCCGGGGCTCGTGCACGATCGGTGGCAACGTCGCCACCAACGCCGGGGGCAACCGGACGATCCGCTACGGCATGACCCGCGATTCGGTGCTCGGCCTGGAGGCTGTGCTTGCCGACGGCACGGTGCTCTCGAGCCTGAACAAGATGGTCAAGAACAACGCCGGCTACGACCTGAAGCACCTCTTCGTCGGTTCCGAGGGCACTCTGGGAATCGTCACTCGCGTCGTCCTGCGCCTGGAGCGGCGGCCCCGCAGCCACGACTGCGCCCTGCTGGCAGTTCCGGGCTTCGCCGAGGTGGTCGAGCTGTTGCGACGGCTGGAAGAAGAGATCGGCGGCTCGATGAGCGCCTTCGAAGTCATGTGGCGCGAGTTCTATGAGCTGGTGACGGGACCGCAGGCGAGGACGGCGCCCCCGATTCCTCACGGCGACCCCTACTACGTGCTGGTCGAGTCGCTCGGTGCACGGCCCGAGCAGGACGCGGCGCAGTTCGAGGAGACGCTCGGCGAGTGCATGGAGGCCGGCCTGATCGGCGACGCGGTGCTCGGCCGGTCCAGGGCGGAGCGCGACGAGATCTGGGCGCTGCGCGACGACGTCGAGCAGCTAAACCACCTGGCGCCGATCTTCACCTTCGACGTCAGCCTCCGGATCGCCGACATGGAGAGCTACGTCGCCGGGATCAGGGCCGCCCTGACCGAGCCCTGGCCGGATAGCCAGTGCGTCGTCTTCGGGCATCTCGGTGACGGCAACCTGCATGTCGTGGTCGCCGTCGGCGACGGCGCCCCGGAGGCGCGCAGCGCGGTCGAAGAGATCGTCTACGGGCACCTCGAGCCGATCGGCGGCTCGGTGTCGGCCGAACACGGCATCGGCTTCGAGAAGCGGGCCCACCTGGGCCGCAGCCGCACCCCTGAGGAGATCGCCCTCATGAAGACGCTCAAACGGACTCTCGATCCGAAGGGCATCCTCAACCCCGGGCGGGTGTTCGAAGCGGAAGGCGCCCCACAGACGGGCTCGCACGCCGCCGCCAGCGTGCGGCTGCCGGCGTAGGAGTTCAGCCGTACTCGGGCGCGAGGTCCTCGCGCAGGCGCTCGAGCAGTTCCTTCGTCTTCACGATGCCGTCGTCGGCGGCCATCGGACCCTCGAACTCGATGCCGACCCAGCCGCGATAGCCGGCGTCGAGGACGATCCGCATCATCTGTTCGTAGTCGGTCGTCGTCTCGTCGCCGTTCTCATCGAAGTCGTAGCTCTTGGCGCTGACGGCGCGGGCGAACGGCATCAACTCGGTGACGCCCCGGTACCTGTCGTACCACTCTTCGGGCTCCTCGGAGACCCGGAAGTTGCCGAAGTCGGGCAGGGATCCGATGCGCGGGTGATCGACCGTGGCGAGCGTGCCGGACAACCACTCGCCGTTGCTCGAGATGCCGCCGTGGTTCTCGACCAGGACGTCGATGTCATAGCCGTCGGCGTACTCGCACAACTGGCGCAGACCGTCCGCGGCCAGTTTCTGCTGCTCCTCGAAGGATCCCGCACTGGCGGCGTTGACCCGCACCGAGTGACAGCCGAGGAAGGCCGCCGCCTCGACCCACTTGTGGTGGTTCTCGACAGTCTGAGCCCGCTCCGTCGCGTCCGGAGCACCGATCGATCCCTCCGCGTCGCACATGATGAGCAGACTCATCACGCCCTCGCCGTCACAGCGCGACTTGAGGTCGGCCAGGTACTCCTGGTCGCGGGCGCGGTCGAAGAAGAAGGTGTTCACGTACTCCACGGCTTCGATGTCCAGGCCGCGGGCGCGCGCCGGGAAGTCCAGGTGATCGAGTTCGCCCTGGTAGAGCGAGCGGGGGTCGGTCTGGAGGACATCGCCGAAGGAGCCGTCGGCCAGCGCGCTCAGCGACGGGCCGAACAGCTCGCGGAAGTAGGACCACTCGGCCAGGGAGATGCGGTAGAGGGGCTCGACCGTGGCCTCGGCGGCCGGCGCCGCCTCTTCTCCGGAACGGGCGTCGCCCTCCATGCAGCCGGCAGCGGCAGCGGCGCCCAGCACGGCGCCGGTTTGCAGAAAACGTCTGCGGTCGATCTTCATCCGGGCAGTGTAGCGCGCCACGAAACCTCTACCCCTGATCTCCGTAGTCCTGAGGAAGGAGGAGTGCAACTCGAAATGGAAGTCCTGACCATCCTGACTCTCGGGGCGATCGCCCTCGGACTGCTTGCCGTTTTCGCCGTCGTCGCGTTCGTCGCGAAGATCGCGTTCAAGCTGGTACTGCTGCCGTTCAAGATCATCGGTTTCATCGCCGCGACCCTGCTGGCCGCGGTCCTGATTCCGATCGCCATCGTGGCCCTGCCGGTGACCCTCGCCGTCGGCGTCGTGCTGCTGGTCGTCGGCGGTCTGGTGGCCGTCGTCTGCGCCGGATTCGGCCTGCTGAGCGCGATCTTCTAGGAGAGAGTTCGCGCTCGCCGCTCCGCGGCATCGCGCCTGATGCCGGCCAGAAGGCCGGCGCACCCAGCTAGTGGACCAGGTGCCACTCGGTCTGGCGGCCCGCCAGGTAAAGCACCTGCTCGCCGTCGTAGACGGCGCTCTGTTCCAGCTTGATCTGGACGTCCTGGCTGCCCCACATCTCGAGCTCGACCTTGACGTTGCCTTCGATCGCGTAGGCGGTGTCCGGGTACAGCGGCCAGTCGCCCCGGATCGGCGTCGGCCCCTGGTTGTCCCACATGCCGATCGTCGGCCCCGGCGCGTGGCCAAAGACGCCGAGCGGGTGGGTGTAGGTACTGGAACGCAGACCCTCGTCCGTGGCGACCGAGATCGTCGCGGCCAGGATCTCGTTGCCGGTGCGGCCGGTCCGGAACTCGCCGGTGAGGATGTCCTGCCAGCGGTTGCCGGCGGCGAGAGCCTCCTGTAGCTCCGCCGGAGCTTCACTCTCGCCCAGACGCAGCACGTAGCCCATCTCCTGGGTGTCGGTACACAGTCCGACGTAGCAGATGCCGACGTCAGTGTGCAGGACGTCGCCGCGCTGGATCACGAATTCGCCGCTACCGCCGCAGAAGGGCTCGCCCGGATCGCAGGCCTCGTCCTCGTCCGACGCCCGGCGCTGGGCGTTGACGGAGGGCAGGAACCAGATGTCGAGCCCCAGGTCCTCGAAGCGTTGGGCGATGTACCAGGCGACATCGTCCGTGGTCGTGGCGCCCGCGGTGATCACCCGTTCCGAGAACGCCTCGGCGATCACGCCGCGGGCCAGGGAGACGATCTGCGGATAGGCCTCCATCTGCAGCGAGCTGCGGGTCTCGATCCAGCGCACGACCAGCTCCTCGGCGCTGGTCACCCGCTCCTTGAGCTCAGGTGTCAGCACCTCGAGGAGCCGCTCGTGGAGCGCCGCCGACAACCCGTCCGCGACCGGCCAGTGACGCGAGACGTTGACGCCGATTCGCTTCGGGTCGCGAGCGGCGATCACCTCGCCCAGGCCCTGCCACTGCTCCTCCAGGTCGCCGCCCTCCCAGGCCGACTCGTAGAGCGCGCCGTACGGGTAGCGGTTGACCGTCAGGAGTTCGACCCCGCCGTTGTCCGGCCCGCGGTCGAAGAACACGAGCATCGTCGTGCGGCGTGCCGCGAACACCGGCCGCGGCACCAGGCTGAAGAACACCGGATCCTCGTTGTACTCCCGGTTGATGACCAGCCACATGTCGATCCCGGTTTCGCGCATCAATCGCGGCAGAAGCTCGTTCAGCCGCTCCTCGAGCATGCGGTTGAAGGGCTCGACCCGATCCCGGTGCGGCAGCACGTGGCCGGGGCCGTCAAGTACCCGTCCCTGTCCGAAGTTGGCGCTCTGGGCGAGAACTGGCGTTGCGGCCAGCACGAACACACCGAACGCCGCGATCAGCCGGCGTGCATGGGATCGCTTCATGTTTCCAGTACCTCCAGGTGACCCGAGAGGACGGCCTTCCGGGCCGTCTCCAGCAGACCGCAACGAAAGCCGGCCTCCGCCTCGAGCGGCAGTTGTCCGCCGCCGATCAGCCGGCGGACGATCTCGACTCCGGCGTAGCGGGCCACGAGTGGCCGGTCGACGCCGGATTCGCAGTCTTCGGCCTCCTCCGAGCCGACGGCCGCCGACAGAAACGCCGCGACGACCTCCTCCGGCTGCCGGGCGAGCAGCAGATGGGCAAGCCCGGTGCCGATGTCGAACTCCGCATCGCCCCAGCCACCGTACTGCGGGTCCACGACGCGAACGCCGCCGTCCGGCAGGAGCAGCCAGTTGGCGGGATGAAACGCGCCGTGAACCAGGCAGGCGCCGGCGCCGAGGAAGCGGCCGCCCAGCTTCGACACGGCCTCCCTGAACGCACGATCCGACCGCAGGGCCGCCGCCGCCTCGCCCAGTCCCGGTTCGGTCACGTCGAGGGCGGCATCGCCTGGCGCCGAACCGTCAGGTCCGACGCCATCGCCGCCCGCCATCACCGAAGCGAACGGCGTCTCGAACAGCAGCCGGTGGTTCAGGGCCTTCATGCCCGTGCTCGCAAGGTCCGGCTCCTCCCCGCCGCGCGTCCCGAGGCGAAGAGCCCGAAGGAACGCACCCAGGGCCTGCGCCGCCTCATCGGCAAGCGAGCCGCCCCGGTAGATCGACGCGAGATTCGAGGCGCCGCGGAAGTCCTCGAGCAGCAACAGGGACCTCGCTTCGTTGGCCGCCATCAGACGCGGCATGTGAGCCGCGGCCTCAGGTACACGAGCTACCTCCGCATAGAACGCGCGCTCGCCGTGCCAGCGACCCGACGGCATCGCGACGGATTCGTCACGCCGCAGCCAGGGAAGCGACTGCTTCAGAACCGCGGTGCGCCAGCCCCCGCGCAGTTCCTGGAGTTCGACGCGCATCACGGTGCTCGACTCGCCGCCCAGGGAGGCGCAGGTCGTGACCTGCTCCTCGTCGCCCAACCAGCCAACCGCGCCCATCACCAGGTCCACCCGACCCGCCTGGTCGGCCGACAGGAGGTGAACTTCCGGGTGCTCAGCCTCGAACTCGGCCCGCCGGCTCATCGGCGCAAGCTATCACCGGGAGGACCGCCATATGCTTGTCCTGAGGACGCCATGAACCGGACCGATCGCGAACGATTCGAGGCCACCGGACTGGTCAAGTTGCCCGGGCTGCTCCCGGACGAGTTGACCAGTCGCGCGCGGCACCTCGTCCACGAGAAGTCGGAGCAGGCGGGAGTTCGCCGGAACGGCGCCTGGCTACTCGACCAGCTGACCGACGAGCCTGTCCAGCGCCACAACAAGCGCCTGCTCGAGGGAATCCGACACGCCCGGGTACTGGCCGAACTGGTGACCCCGGAACTCGAGGCGGCCGTCGAGGCGACGGCGGGCGGCCCGATCAGGCCGCTGTTGAAGCGGCCACAGCTCCTCTTCTCGTTCCCCGAACCGGGCGCCTGGTCCCTGCCCGAGATCGCCTGGCATGTCGACCTGCCGAAGCTGCCCAATCGCCGGACCGTCCCCGGCGTGCAGGCGTTCGCCATGCTCGACACGGTCGAGGCGGGCGGCGGCGGAACGGTCGTCGTCCAGGGCGCTCACCGGCTCCTGTACGACATTCCGTGGCTCGATTCCCGGCAGATCACGGAACGCCTTCGCCGGGAGAGCTACTTCCGGGAACTCATGTCGAAGCAGGTGAAGGACCGCGGCCGGTTCCTGCGCGAAACCGTGCGCTGCGGCGACGTCGACCTCCGCGTCGTCGAGCTGACGGGGCGGCGCGGGGACGTCTACCTGATCGACATGCGTCTGCTGCACTCACCCGCTCCGAACGTGTCGGCAGCGCCGAGGATCATGTGGACCCAGCGCTTCCTGACCGAGGCCACCCACGACGACATGACCGCCCTGTTCGCCCGGATGCGAGCCGGGTACGGAAGGGCCGGCGAAGCGACCGCGGCGGCGCCTCCCTAGCAGCGAAGTGTCCGGCGAACGACAGGTGCTGAGGATCGCCATGTGGTCCGGCCCCCGGAACATCTCGACCGCGATGCTGCGGGCCTGGGGGAACCGCGACGACACCTTCGTGTGCGACGAGCCGCTCTACGCGAACTACCTGCTCGAACACGGGCTCGACCATCCCGGCCGGGACGAGATCCTCGCCCACCACGACAGTGACCTGGAGCGGGTCGTCCACTGGTTGACGGAGGACACCTCCTTCGACCGGGCGGTCTTCTACCAGAAGCACATGGCGCACCACCTGCTGCCGGAAACGGACCGGTCCTGGGTGGCGAAGCTCGTCAACGTCTTCCTGATCCGCGATCCGGCGGAGATGCTGACGTCGCTGATCCACATCCTCCCGGAACCGAAGCTGTCCGATACCGGCCTGCCCCAGCAGCGGGAGCTCTTCGACCTGGAGTGCGAGCGACTCGGCCGGGCTCCGGCGGTCATCGACTCGGCCGACATGTTGCGGAACCCCCGCGCGGGCCTCGAGAGTCTCTGCCGCGCGGTCGGCACCGACTTCGACGAAGCGATGCTGAACTGGCCGCCCGGCCGCCGCGAGACGGACGGCGTCTGGGCGCCGCACTGGTACGGTGCGGTCGAAAAGAGCACCGGCTTCGCGCCGTACCGAGCCAAGAACGAGCCGGTTCCCGAGTTCCTTGCCGGCGTCCTCAAGGAGTGCCAGCGGCACTACGATCACCTCGCCACCCAGCGCCTCGTCTTCTGAACCGAGAGACCGCCCGCCCCAACCGCCAGCGAACCCGTCATGCTCCAGAAGGCCAACCCCCAAAACCGGGACCTGCTGATCAACATCAACGGCGACCTGATCCACCGCGACCAGGCGGGCATCAGCCCCTTCGATTCCGCCGTCCAGGGCGGCGACGCCGTCTGGGAGGGGCTGCGCCTGTACGACGGCCGCATCTTCAAACTCGAGCAGCACCTGGACCGCCTCCGCCACTCGGCGCTGGCTCTGGCCTTCGCGGAAATCCCACAGCAAGAGGAGCTCATCGACGAGATCCGCCGCACCCTCGAGGCGAACGGGATGCGGGACGATGTCCACATCCGTCTGACCCTGACCAGGGGCGTCAAGATCACGTCCGGCATGGATCCGCGGCTCAACACGTCCGGTCCCACCCTGATCGTCCTCGCCGAACACAAGGCGCCGGTCTACGGCTCACAGCCCATCCGGCTGATGACCTCCTCGATCCGCCGCTTTCCGCCCGACTGCATGGATCCGAAGATCCACCACAACAACCTGATCCAGTCCATCCTGGCCAAGATCGAGGCGAACGCCGCCGGCGCCGACGACGCCCTGATGCTCGACCGCCAGGGCTTCGTGGCGGAAACGAACGCGACCCACGTCTTCCTGGTGCGCGACGGGGTCGTGGTGACCAGCCATTGCCACGCCTGCCCGGAGGGCGTGACCCGCTCGACCGTGCTCGAACTCTGCCGGAACAACGGCATCCCCCATGAAGTCGCCGACTTCACCCAGGCCGAGCTCTACCGTGCCGACGAGGCCTTCTGTACCGGCACGATGGGCGAACTCGTGGCAGTCGCCGAGGTCGACGGCCGCCCGATCGGCGGCACCGAGCGGCCGGTGCTCGAGCGGCTGCAGGGTCTGTTCCGCGAGCTGACCGCCGTGAGCGGCTTTCCCATCCTGGGATGAGCGCGGTAGAGCCGACGAGCCTGCAGAAGGGGCTGCTCGGGCTGCTGCTCCTGTGGGCGCTTGCCGTCCGCGTACTCTTCAGTTGGCCCGACCCGACGATGAACCGGCTCTGGGACGAGCGCTACAACGCGGGCAACGTCGCCGCGATCCTGGCTCACGACCAGTGGCGGCCGGTGCGCACGCACTACCCGACGCTCTCCTATCTGCCCCACGCGGCGACTCTCAAGGTGTACGAGACGGCGCGCTCGTTGCCATGGCTCTCCTCCCTGCCGACGACCTTCGGGATCGCACCGGATGGACGGCCCTATCTCACCCGAATCGCCGTCCGTATCTCCCGGATCATCCAGACCCTGGTGGGCACCGCGTCCCTGTTCGTCGTGTTCCTGATCGGCCGGCGGCTGTTCGGCCCCTGGGTCGCTCTGGGCGCGGCCTTCCTGCTCGCCGTCGCTCCCTGGCACATGCGCCAGTCGGGGGTGTTCAAGCCCGACATCATGCTGGTCCTGACCGCCGTGCTGACCCTCTACGCGATCCTCGCCGCGAGGCGAAGCGAGAGCCTCCGAGGCTACGCGCTCGCCGGTGCCATGGTCGGAGCCACCGCCGCCGCCAAGTGGAACGGCGCGGCGCTGGCGTTGCCGCTGCTCGTCGCGATCGCCCTGGGCGGCGTTCGCGACCTCGGTCTGCTCGTCCGCCGTACCGCGGCCGCGGCCGCCGGCGGCGCCGTGGTGCTGCTCCTGCTCAATCCCTGGCTGGTGCTCGCCCCCGAGATGTACCGGCGCCACCTCGGCTCGACCGTGAACCACTATCGCGAGCGGCTCGCCGAAGCAGGCGCCGGGCTCTTCGATCAGCCGCTGAACGCGGTGACCAGCCTCGCCGGCAGCGTCTACTTCAGCCCCGTGCTGGGGGCATGCGGGCTCCTCGGCCTGGGCTGGATGCTCCTTCTCGCGCTACGCGCACGGCGCGAGATCCGGGGGCAGTTGCCGGGCGAACGGAGCGGCGCAACGGTCGCCGACGCACTCGTCCTCGCCGTCTTTTTCGGCGGCTACGTCGCCTCCCTCTGGGTCGTCACCCGGTATCCGAAGCCGCCCAACTGGTTGATCGTCGCTCCCGTCGTCGCCCTGGCCGGCGCCTGGTTCCTCGGCAAGCTGGTGCGCGCCGCTCGCGCCCTGCCCGAACGCCGGCTGACGGTCGTCGCTCTCGCCATCCTGGCTGTCGTCGCCGGACTCGCCGGACTCGACAAGGCTGGCTTCGTCCACGCCTCGGTGTACGAAGAGAACGTACCCCTGACTTCGGCGGAAGCCGCCCGAACGGCCGGGAGGCCGAAGCCGCTCAGGGGACGAACCTTCATCACCGAACTGCCGCTCGGGATCCAGGACTTCGACCCTCGGATCTGGAACGGGAACTATGTCTCCACACTGATCCGCACGGACAGCATCGCCGCCGAGTCCGGGTCGGAGCGGGAGGCGGCCGACATCCTGCTCTTCCCGGCATCTCGACTCGAGTCCGGCCAGGACTCCGTCTACCAGGAGCTGACCGCGGAACAGCCCGGGGCCATCGTCCAGCGCTTCGACCCGGGTCTCTTCCGGCTGCGCGGAGATCCGGTTGTCCTCGTTCGCCGATCCTTCGCCGCCCTGGGACCACCCGCAACCACCGCCTTCTCCCAGGCAGGCGAGGGACTCTACGACGTCGACCCGGCTGCGCTCCACGCCGAAGCCGACGCGGTCGAGGCGGCCGGAACCCTCGTGTCGCTGGAGATCGCCGTACGCACGCCCTCACGTGACGCGGTGGGAATCTCCATCGAAGTCGACGGCACTCCGCTGCCCTGCCGGCACACCCAGAGAGGCAGGGAACGGCGCCGTTGTCTGACTCCGCGTTTCGAGGTACCGCAGTCGCCGGTACGGATCCTGGTCGAGCCGGCGCGCGAGGTCATCGACGTCACCACGTTCCGCTGGCGGCGGCCTGCCTAGGGGGGCGGCCCTTGCCAATCGCCTGTTTCTGTGCGAGGCTTCTGCTGCGCTGCAGCAAGCAGCGCAGCAAAGTCCCTCCCCACATGCGCTCCGCCCGTTCTGGAGACCCCTAAATGGCCACGGAACTGAACCGATTCCTGACCCCTCTCGATGCCGCCTTCCTCTATGTCGAACGCCCCAACGAGACAATGCACATCGGCGGCTGCATGGTCTACGAAGGCGAGTTCTCCCGCGAGTACATGGTCGAACAGCTCGCCGCCCGTATGCACCTGCTGCCGCGCTACCGCCAGCGCGTGCTGTTCCCGCCCTTCCTCGTCTCCCACCCGGTGTGGGTCGACGACCCGGCGTTCAATCTTGAGAACCACGTCGAGGAGGTCTGGATCCCGGAGGACAGCGACCATCAGGTCCTCGCTCGTGCTGCCGCCGAGGCGTACAGCGGCATGCTCGACCGTAACCGACCGCTGTGGAAGGGGATTCTGCTCCGCGGCATCCCCGGACACACCGCGGTCGTCTGGAAGATCCACCACGCGATGGTGGACGGCGTCTCCGGCGTCGACCTGTCGATGGTGCTGAGCGACTTCTCACCCACGGAAGAGCTGCCGGAGGCACCCGCCGAACCCTGGGCGCCGAAGCCGCTGCCGGACTCCCTGAGCCTCCTCCAGGAAGCGATGCAGCATCGCCTCGGACAACTCAACGAGTCCTGGACGAACGCCGCCTTCGATGCCGCGCGCCCCCGCCTGATCGCAGACCGCGTGCGTGAGATGGTGGCGGCCAGCTCCGCGACCCTGCCGGTCTCCGCTGCCCCGGCGCCGCGCACCGTCTTCAATCGACCGGTCAGCAAGGAGCGGGGTTTCGCATGGGCCCAGTTCTCCTTCCCTGAGCTGCGCGCCGTCAAGTCTGCGCTGAGCGGCACCGTGAACGACGTCGTGCTCACCGTGCTCGCCGGCGGCATCGGTCGCTACCTGCGCGAGCGCGGCCAGGACACGAAGGGAGTCGAGTTGCGGGCCATGTGCCCCGTCAGCATGCGCCAGCAGGACGAACGGGGCCAGCTCGGGAATCTCGTCTCGAACATGATCGCTCCGCTCTTCGTCGGGGTCGACGACCCGGTCAAGCGCCTTGGCAGGGAACGGGACGCGATGAACAAGCTGAAGGAGGCCGGCCAGGCGAAGGCCTTCTACCAACTGACCCAGTTCGGCGACCGGGTGCCGCCGCTCATGGCCGCGGTCGCCGCGACGATGCCCTTCTCCCAGACCCTGTTCAACACGGTCTCGACCAACGTGCCCGGCCCCATGATCCCGCTCTACTTCGGACCTCACAAGCTGGTCGACTGGCTGCCACTCGGAATCGTCTCGAACAACATCGGCCTGTTCGTCGCCATCCTGAGCTACAACCAGCGCATCACCCTGGGAATGACGGTGGACGCCAAGCTGATCCCCGACCCCTGGTCCCTCGCCCAATGCCTCGAAGACTCCTACGCGGAACTGCGGGAGGCGGCCGGCGTAGAGGGCGAGGAACCGACCGGCGCACTCTGCTTTGCGGCGGCGCCACCCCAGGTTGAGTTGCCAGAGGCCGAAGAGGCCACCGCCACGCCCGACTCCGACTCGTCACTGCGAGGAGTCGCCTAGTGACCGCGGCGGCCCGGCGGCGCCAGGCCAATCCGATCTGGAGCGCGAACCCGCGTCTCCTGCGGGACTCCGTGCCGGCCGCGCTGCCGCTGTGGCGCGAACCGTTCGCGGCCGCCGAGTTCGCCTTCCTGCCGTTCACGCCGATCTACCACGGCATCGGCGTGCCGCGCGGCGACGGCGCCGCGGTGATCGTCGTTCCGGGCTTCACCGGCACCGACGGCTACCTGAGCCCGATGCGCGGCTGGCTCGGCCGCATCGGCTACCGCCCCTACCGTTCGGCCATCGGGCAGAACGCCGACTGTCTCGACCGACTGGGCAACCGCCTCATCGGCACGCTCCAGAAGGCGGCGGACGAGACCGGCCGGCGCGTTCACCTGGTCGGCCACAGCCTGGGTGGCTTGCTGTCGCGCGGTGTGACGAGCCTGCGTCCCGACCTCGTCGCGTCCGTCACCACGATGGGCTCACCCATCAGGGGCGTCCGCTCCCATCCCATCGTGATGCGGCTGGCGGAGGCAGTGCGCCGCCGCGTCGTCGAACGGGACGGCGCCCGGGAACCCGCCTGCTTCTCGGGTGACTGTCGCTGCGACCTGGTGCGCTCGGTGCAAAGCCCGTTCCCGGAAGAGGTGCCGCAGCTCGCCATCTTCACGCGGCGGGACGGCGTCGTCGCCTGGCGCTACACCCGGCTCCACCACCCCTCGCTGAACCGGGAAGTCCTCGGCACACATTCCGGCCTGGCCGCCAACGCCCTCGCCTACTACCACCTCGCCCGGTTTCTGAAGCGGCACCCGAGCCCCGCGCTCACCGCGGAGGCCGCCACGTGACCGCATCCAACACCCTTCTGGCGCCCGACCAGGCGGTCCTGTGGAACCTCGAGCGCCGCAGCCCCGGACTGCACGTCGCGGGTCTGGCGCTCGTCGATGGCGAGATCGACCGGCAGGAACTCCTGCACTGGATGGGTCGGCTGCGCAGGCTGCCGCGGTTCAGCCTCCGTGTCGACGGGCCGCCCTATGGCCCCCCGCGCTGGCGCACGGCGCCGCTCGAACTCGACGAACACCTCCACGTCGTCGCGAACGGCGACCCTGTTTCCGCGTTCGACGAAGCCCTCGGCAAGCCGCTCGATCCCCGCCGACCGCTGTGGGAGTTCCACCTGGCGCCTGGCTACCACGACGGCGGCGACGCCTTGCTGATCAAGTCCCACCTGGTCGCCGTCGACGGGCTGGCCACCGGCGACCTCTTCCACGCGCTGTTTGCGAGCGGTACGACGGTCGAGGAGAAGAAGGCCGGTGAACCGGCTTCGAACGGCGCACGCTGCGGCGCACGCGGGGCGGAGTGGCTCCAGAACTGGACACGGATCGGCCAGGATCTGGCGGCAGCCCTCCAGGAGCTCTCCTCGGAAGACACCCGGACCGCCCTCCTGACGCTGAACGAGACGATGCCCGATCTCGCACTACCTCCGGTGCCGCTGCCGTTCAACCGAAGACTGGGCGGACGGCGGCGCCTGATCCGGTGCGCCTTCTCCTACAGGGACATCCGGATGATCCGTGCCCGGCTGGGCGGCGCACTCTCGGATGTGGTCGTCGCCCTGGCCGGCGGCGCTCTCGAGCGCTATCTGGACCTGAGAGGCGTCTCGACCCGGGGCCGAAGTCTGCGCGTAGCGCTGGCCACCGACCTTCCCGAACGCGACCGCAAACGGCGAAGCCTTCTGCCCATCGAAGTTCCCCTGAGCATCGGTGCCGGAGACCGGCTGCGCACCGTTCACCAGCTAGCGCGCCTGATGCGGACGGCCCGGGTCGCCGAGGTGCTGTCGCGCCTCGCCGGCGTGCAGGGCGCAGCCGGCCCGCTGGCGGCCGCCGCGACAGCGATGACGTCCTCGGTGCGGCCGCCCTTCCACCTGACTGTCGCCAACGCCAACGGCCCCCAGATCCCTCAGTTCCTGGCCGGCCGACCGGTTGCCGGCTACACACCCTCCTGGCCTGTGGGCTACGGCCAGGGCCTTTCCTGCGCGTTCTTCGCCTACAACCAGGCGCTGCACGTCGGCGTCACGGTGGACGAACGAGCCTGTCCCGACGCCGGCGTGCTGCCCGACCTGTTCGTGGAGTCGTTGGACGAACTCCTCGAAGCGGCAGGCCGCACTCCCCGCCGTCGGATGCGTAGCGTTTCCGTCCCCATCCGAACCGCCGCAGTTTCATAAACCTGGAGAGACCATGAATCGACCCAACATCCCGAGCAACATCCCCAGACAGGTGCTTGCCTTCCAGAGGCAGGTCCTCGAGTTCCAGAGAGCCGCGTTCGAGAACGGCTACGACGCGATCGTCGCCCTCCAGGACCGTCAGCTCGAACTCGCCGACCGGATGATGAACCAGGTCCCGAACCTCCCCGACGAGGCGCGTGATCTGATCCAGACCTGGCGGGGCGCCGCCCAGGAAGGTCAGCGCCAGTTCAAGAACACGATCGACGGATCATTCGATGCCGTCACCAGCTATCTCGACCGCCTCGCCGACGGCGACGAGGCAACCGAGCAAGCCCCACCCGAGCCCCAAGCCCAAGAGGAGACAGTCGAGTGAACGACATGGCGACCCAGTACCCGCGGACGGTCCGCCTCAAGAACCAGTCCTTCCAGTTCAGCCTTCTGAGGCAGGCGGACCGCGACGACGTGCTCGCCTTTGCGCGTGCTCTGCCGGAAGAGGACCTCCGCTTCCTGCGCGTCGACATGACGGATCCGAAGGTCGTCGACAACTGGGTCGAGGGCGCCGCGGCCGGAACCCGCGTCGCTGTGCTCGCACATCTCGGCGATCGTCTCGTCGGCTACGGCAGCCTGAACCGGCGCGAGTCGTCCTGGATGAGGCACCTCGGCGAAATCCGGATCATGGTCCTGCCCGAGGTCCGTCAGGCGGGCCTCGGCGGCCAACTGGCGCACGACGTGTTCCATCTGGCCCAGCAGATCGGGCTGACCAAGATCGTCGCCCAGATGGCCCGCGAGCAGCGGGGAGCCCGTCAGATGTTCCAGAACCTGGGCTTCTCGGTGGAGGCCCTGCTGGCCGACTGGGTGATCGACCCGAACGACGCCACGCACGACCTGATCCTCATGTCGTACGACGTGACGGGGCTGGAGGCGGGGGCCGGAGCGTAGCCGGCGCCCTACTCGCCGTCCTCGGAGTCGGTTCCGGAAGCGCTCCGCGCCGCGATGCGCGACGCGGTGCCCGGGAACCAGAACCGGAACATCTCCTGCGGGTCAGCGTACTTCAGGTTGGCGACCATGCGGTCGCGGACCTTCTCGAGCATCTCGTTCTGAACCCCGGCGACGTCGGGAAGGCCGAGAAAGGCCCGCGCCTCCTCGGGCGTGCAGTCGATATCGAGCTTGATCTTCACGGTTTCTCCCTTCGTCTGACCGTCGCTAGCATACGCCTTCGCCGCAAGTCCGAACCGACCGAGGTGACCATGAAGCCCGCGCTGCTCCGCCTTCTCCGCATCGCCGCCGTCGCGGTCTCCGGTCTGACCGCATTCGCCGGCGTCGCCCTCGCGCAGGCCACGGTGATCCAGGGTGCGCGCGTCTTCACGGGCGACGAAGTGCTCCCGACCGCCACCGTCGTGGTCCGCGGCCGCACGATCGAGTCGGTGACGCTCGGCACCGACATTCCGGCGGCAGCCGGCGCCGAAGCGGCGGTCGTCGACGGCGCCGGCATGACCCTGCTGCCGGGTCTGATCGACAGCCATACCCACAACTTCGGGCCCGCGCTGGAGCAGGCGCTGAACTTCGGCGTCACGACCGTTTTGGACATGCTGACCGCAGAGGCCATGGCGGCGCAGTGGCGCCGGCAGCAGGCAGCGGGAGCGGTTCCGGGCCGGGCCGACATCCTGGCCGGCGGTCCCGTCACCGTCGCGGGCGGGCACGGCACGCAGTTCGGCGTCGCCTTGCCCACTCTGGACGACCCGGAGCAGACCGAGGCCTTCATCGCCGATCGGGTGGCGGCGGGGGCCGACTTCATCAAGGTGATCTACGAAGCCGGAACCGCCGGACGCCCGCTACCCACATTCGCGGTCTCGACCCTGCCCCGGATCGTGGCAGCCGCGCACAGTCACGACTTGCTGGCCGTCTTCCACATCAGCACGGCGGAAGCGGCTGGAGAGGTCATCGCCGCGGACGCCGACGGCCTGGTCCACATGTACTTCGAAGGCGCCGGAGGCGCGGAGATCGTCGAAGCGGCCCGCGAGGCCGGAATCTTCGTCGTCCCCACGCTCGCCGTGCTCGAAACGATCGCGGCTACCGGTGGCGGTCCGGAGCTGGCGGCGGATCCGCTGATCGCTCCCTTCCTCACGCCTGAGCAACGAGGCGGTCTGGGGCGGGACTTCGGCCGGGAACCGGACCCCGAGTTGATGGCGAACATCCTGGCCGATGTCGGAGCGCTGCACGCCTCCGGAGTGCCGATCCTGGCCGGCTCGGACGCGCCGAATCCTGGTACCACCCATGGCGCGAGCGTTCATCGGGAACTCGAGCTGCTGGTCCGCGCCGGTCTGACTCCGGTTGAGGCGCTGCGAGCGGCCACCGCCGCGCCCGTCGACGCATTCGATCTGGGCGACCGCGGCCGGATCGCGCCAGGCCTCAAGGCCGACCTGATCCTGGTTCGCGGCGACGCGACCGCGGACGTGCGCGCCACTCGCGACATCGCGGCGATCTGGAAGGACGGGAGCCGCTTCGAGCGCACGAAGGCCGGACCCACGACCGGCCGGCCCCGCCTTGAGCCCACACTGCTCAGCGACTTCGAGGACCTGACCGCCCGTACGCTGCCCCCCAAGTGGTCGCACTCGACCGACGCCTTCGCCGGCGGCAAGTCGACGGTGACAACCGGCGCGGTGTCCCGCGACCGGAGCGGCAACGCCCTGCGAATCGAGGGCGAGATCAAGGAGGGCTTCGCCTTCCCCTGGTCCGGGGTCATGGTCCTGCTCGGTGCCCGGTTCAACGACCCGGTCGACGCCGGCGGCATCCGCGCCCTGGCCTTCGACGCCCGCGGCGAGGGCGCGACCTACCAGGCGATGGCGTTCGCCGAGAGCCTGGGAATGCAGCCGGCCGCCGCCTCCTTCGAGGCCGGAGAGGAATGGGTCCGGATCGAGATCCCGCTGTCCTCGTTCAGCGGTCTCGAACCCTCGGGTGCCTGGGCGTTCTTCATCGGCGGGCCGACGCAACTCGGCGCCTTCTGGATCGAGATCGACAACGTCGAGCTGGTGGAGTAGGCCCGAGGAGGTTCGGCGCGGCTACAATCGCCGAATGTCTGAGACGCCTTCGCCCGAGTCCGGTTCGGCCGGTCCACTCGACGGCATCCGGGTCCTCGACTTCACGAGCTTCATCGCCGGCTCCTACGGGGCCATGCTGCTCGGCGACATGGGCGCCGATGTCCTGAAGATCGAAGCGCCTGGCGGCGACAACGCCCGCCACTGGGGACCCTTCATCGAAGGCGAGAGCCGGATGTTCCAGGCCTGGAACCGGAACAAGCGCGGTATCGCGGTCAACCTGAAGACGGAGGAGGGCCGGCAGGTGATCTACGACCTGGCCCGGGAAGCCGACGTGGCGATGGAGAACTTCCGTCCCGGTGTCGCGGCCAGGCTCGGCATCGACTACAACACCCTGAGCCGCCACAACCCGGGCCTGGTGTACGCCTCGTCCAGCGCCTTCGGCGGCAGCGGGCCGTACGCCCAGCGGCCCGGCTACGACCCGGTGCTCCAGTCGATGGCCGGCGCGGCCCACCTGCAGCAGCTCATGAACGGCGTCGCCGCGATCTGCCCGGTGGCGGTCTCCGACTACATGGCCGCCGTTCTCACGGTGTGCTCGATCAACGCCGCCCTCCTCCACCGCGAACGCACCGGCGAGGGCCAGTACATCGAGACCTCTCTGCTGCAGGCGATCATGACCGCCCAGGCGCAGTCCTACCTCCAGCCGCTCGAGGCCGAGATCACCGGACCGCCCGGCATCTTCCCCTACCGGATGTTCGCCGCCGCCGACGGGCCCATCTTCATCGCCGCCGGCACGGACAAGTTCTGGCGGTTGTTGTGCGAGGCGATCGGCCGCGACGACCTGGCCCACGACTCCCGCTACGAGACGAACCCGCAGCGGGTCGGCAGCGCCGCCGAGCTGAGCGCCGAGATCGACCCGATCGTCGCGTCGAGGCCGGCGCGGGAACTGGAGGCGGAGCTGGTCGCGGTCGGCGTTCCCTGCGCCGCCGTCCGCTCGGCCGAGGAGTTCTTCGACGATCCGCAGGTCGAGGCGATGGCGATGAGCCAGGTCGTCCGGCACCCGCAACTCGGCAACCTGCGCATGGCCGGCGTGCCCTGGCGTTTCTCGCAGACGCCGGGGACGATCCGGAGGCCCGCGCCGTGTCTCGGCGAGCACACGGGCGAAGTGCTCGCGGAGTTGGGCTACGGCGCGGAGCGGATTGCCGGTCTCGAAGCGTCCGGCGCGGTGCGGGCCGCGGACCCAGCAGACACGCACTGATGCCGCAGGTCGTCCTGGTCGGCGCCGGGCACACGCACATCCAGGTCCTCCGCCACTGGATGATGCACCCGGATCCCGCGGTCGAGGCGACCCTCGTCGTCGACACGCCCATTGCCGTCTACTCCGGCATGGCGCCGGGGCTGGTTGCCGGACAGTACGAGCGGCATGAACTGGAGATCGACGCGGTGCCGCTGGCGCGCCGGGCGGGCGTCCGCGTGGTTCTCGCGCCTTGCACCGGCGTCGAAGCGACGAACCGGCGCGTTCTGGTCGAGGGCCGCGAGCCGCTCCCCTTCGACGTCGCCTCCTTCGACGTTGGATCGACCGTGGCCGGCCTCGAGCTGCCCGGCGTGCGCGAGCACGCCGTCCCCACGCGGCCGATCAACCGGCTGGCGGCGGCCATCTCCGGCCGCGTGGAGGCTCTGACCAGCCAGCAGCCGAACGTGGTCGTCGTCGGTAGCGGCGCGGGCGGCATCGAACTCGCGTTCTGCATCGACTCCCGGCTGCGCGGTCTGGACCTGGAGCCTCGGGTCACGATCGTCGAGGCGGGCGACCGCATCCTGCCCGGCTACCACCCGGCGCTGACGCGGCGAATCGAGGCGGCGGCACGCGAACGCGGCCTCCGCACCCTCGTCGACACGACCGTCGCCGGCATCGAGGAGCACGGCGTGCGTCTCGAAGACGGCAGGACACTCGACTCGGACCTGACCTTCTGGGTAACCGGCGCCGCCGCGCTGCCGATCTTCCGGGGCTCAGACCTGCCCCTCTGCGATCGCGGCTTCGCCCGCACCCGTTCCACTTTGCAGGTGGAGGGCCACGACCACATCTTCGCGGTCGGCGACTGCGCGACCCTGATCGACCAGCCGCACCGTCCTCGAGCCGGTGTCTACGCGGTGCGCATGGGGCCCTACCTGATCGAGAACCTGGAGCGCCTGAAGACGGGACAGCAACTCCGCCGGTACCGGCCGCAGGGTGACTTCCTGGCTCTGCTCAACCTCGGCGACGGGCGCGCGGCCGGCGCCAAGTGGGGCGCCGCCTTCGAGGGTCGTTGGGTCATGCGGCTCAAGGACCGGATCGACCGCCGCTTCATGGAGCGCTTCCAGGCGCTCGGCCCGGATGGTGCGGCTCTGCCCGCGTTCGGCGCCATGAGGGCGGGTCCCGAAGCGCACGGAGCGAACGGCGAGCCTCACTCGGCCCCGATGTTCTGCGGCGGCTGCGCGGCGAAGGTAGGGCCCGACCGGCTGGGCAGGGCGCTCGCGCGGGCAGGCCTGGACGCTCGGCCGGAGACAGGCGACCAGGTCATTCTGGACACGGCAACGCCGGACGACGCGGTCGCCTACCGGACGCCGGCCGGAGATCGCATCGTCGCTTCGCTGGACGCCTTCCCCGCGTTCACGGACGACCCCTGGCTCGTGGGTCGGATAGCCGCGGTCAACGCCTGCTCCGATCTCCACGCCACCGGGGTGACGCCCCGGTTCGCGCAGGCTCTGGTCACGCTGCCCCAGGAGGCCGACGGCGAGACCGCTGAGGAACTTCTGATCCAGGTCCTGGCAGGCGCCCGTGCAGCGCTCGATCCGGAAGGCGTCCAGCTCCTCGGCGGCCACACGAACACCGGCCCTGAACTGGTCGTCGGCTTCCACGTCGAGGGTGTGTCGGAAGACGGCCGTGACCTGCTGCTCAAGAGCCGGGTTCGGCCCGGCGATGCCCTGGTCCTGACCAAGCCACTGGGCTCCGGCGTACTGCTCGCCGCCGACCGGATGGGGCTGTGTCGCGGTCGCTGGCTGCGAACCTGCTTCGCCTCGATGCAGACGAGTAACCGGGGTGCGATGGAAGCGGCCAGGCGAGCCAACGTAACCGCCGCGACCGACGTCAGCGGCTTCGGCCTGGCTGGTCACCTGGGCGAAGTGGTCCAGGCAAGCAGCGTGAACGTCGACGTCTACCTGAGCGCCCTGCCCGCGCTACCGGGTGCACTGGAGCTGCTTGACCGAGGCGAGCGGAGCACGAGTCACGACCAGAACACCCGGCTGCCGGTCGAAGTCGAGCGCCTTGCCGCCCCGGGAGCGCGCCTGGACCTGGCCTTCGATCCCCAGACGGCCGGTGGACTCGTACTGGCGGTCGATGCGAAACGCGCCGACGTCCTCTTGAGCGACCTGAAGGCCCAAGGCCTCGATGGAGCCGCGGTCATCGCGCGGGCACGAGCGGCCCATTCCGGGAACGCGCGCCTGATCTTGGCCTGACGACCGCAAACAGGGCGTAAGTCGTGGTAGGCTGCGTCCCTCGTGAAGGTCTCTAGGATGCCCTCCGGAGCAGTGCGTGGCCGCGGTGCGGCCGCCAATCCCGGCAACCGCTTCGAGCGGATCGATATCGACTTCGAACCGGGCGAGAGCGTGGCCGAACGCGGCGACGCGCCGCCGACCGAGTTGTTCCGGGACCACTCGAAGACGATCCTGTCCCGCAACGACTCTCCCGACATCGGCTTCGAGTACAGCCTGAACCCCTACCGCGGCTGCGAGCACGGTTGCATCTACTGCTACGCCCGTCCCACCCACGAGTACCTCGGCTTCTCCGCAGGGCTGGACTTCGAGAGTCGGATCCTGGTCAAGGAGCGTGCCCCGGAGCTGCTTCGGAAGGCTCTCCTGAACCCTCGCTGGACACCCCAGGTCATCGTGCTCTCAGGCGTCACCGATCCGTACCAGCCGATCGAACGAAAGCTGCGGATCACCAGGCGCTGTCTGGAAGTCCTCGCCGAGTTCCGCAACCCGGTGGCGATCATCACGAAGAACCACCTCGTCACCCGTGATCTCGATCTGCTCCTGGAACTCAACCGCTTCCAGGCCTGCGGCGTCTACCTCTCGATCACCTCGGTTTCCGCCTCGCTGTCGGCGCGAATGGAACCCCGGGCCTCGACGCCGCGGCGGCGGTTCGAGGCGCTGCGTGAACTGAGCGCCGCCGGCATCCCCTGCGGCGTGATGACCGCGCCGATCATCCCCGGCCTGAACGACGATCAGATCCCCGCGATCCTGGAAGCGGCGGCCGAAGCCGGGGCGAGCCGGGCCGGTTACATCCTGGTCCGTCTTCCCCACGGCCTTCGGGAGCTCTTCTCCGACTGGCTCGCGACCCACTTCCCGGATCGCCGCGACCGGGTGCTGAACCGGCTGCGGGAAGCGCGCGACGGCAACCTGAACGACCCCCGTTTCCACCACCGCATGAAGGGCGGCGGGGAGTACGCGGAACAGATCGGCAGACTGTTCGAGACGGTGCGCCGCCGGGTCGGGCTCGGCGGCGGCGGAAACGGGCGCACCGGGAGCCCGTCGACGGCAGCGTTCCGGCGTCGCACGGACCAGCGGAGTCTCTTCGACGAAGCGACCGAGACGGAAGCGCATCCCTGAAACCAAACGGGACCGGATGCGGGCTTGGGCCGGCGGCGACTCGCTGCTACAATCCGCGCTCCGCTGCAGGCGCCAGCCAGCCCCGGCCAGGCGACCAGGGGCCACGACGCCGGTCGAACCGACCCATCGGGAAGAGAGATCGGCCCGGTGCCCGCGCGCGGATCGAGCGGCGCAGAACCCCCAAAGACATTCGGCACAGGACATTCGGAGATACACCACGTGAAGTTCAACGGGCCCAAGGTCAAGCTCTCGCGCAAGCTGGGCATACCACTGACGCCCAAGGCCGCGCGCTACATGGAAAAGAAGGGCCATCCGCCGGGCATGCACGGCCTCAAGCGGCGGCGGCGCCAGAGCAACTACGGGCGGCAGTTGCTCGAGAAGCAACGGCTGCGCTACCAGTACAACGTCAGCGAGCGTCAGCTCCGCAACTACTACAAGCGGGCGTCGCGGATGAGGGGCGTGACCGGCGACAATCTGGTCGGCCTGCTCGAGACCCGTCTCGACTCGGTCGTCCATCGGGCCTTCGCGCCCAGCGTGTTCGCCGCGCGCCAGTTCGTCGGCCACGGCCACATCCTGGTCAACGGCCGGCGTGTCAACATTCCGTCCTACGGCGTTAAGGAAGGCGACGTCGTCGAGGTGCGGGAGAAGAGCAGGAAACTCCGCTGCTTCAACGAGCCGCGCGGCGTGACGGTGCCCACCTACGTGGAGACGGACGAGACCGGCTATCAGGCGACCCTGCGCAGCACACCGGTTCGGGACGAAGTCCCGATCGTCTGCGAAGTGCCTCTGGTCATCGAGTTCTACTCCCGCTGACGGCGACGAGACGACGACCGATGCTTCACCTGCGCGCCTGCCGCTCAGGCCCTGTCATCGCCGCCTGGGCCCTGGGCGCGGCCATCCTGATCTCCGGCAGTGCCGCTGCCGCGGAGTTCAGCATCAGCGGCACGGTCACCTACGAGGGCGAACCGCTCAAGCGCTACCCGCTGCGAATGGACGCCGACCCGAACTGCGCCGCGATGTACGAAGGGAAGCGCGTCCTCTCCCGCGACAACCTGATCGGCGACGACGGCGCGGTTGAGAACGCCTTCGTCTATCTCCGGGAGGCGCCCGAAGGCGCCGCCGGCGACAAGCCCGAGGAAGCCGTCCGGCTGGAGCAGCGCGGCTGCCTGTACACGCCGCGGATCATCGGCGTTCGCGTGGAGCAGAACATCGAGATCGTCAACGACGACCCCACTCTCCACAACGTTCGCGCCCTGGCCAAGGCGAACCGCCCGTTCAACATCGGCCAGCCCGCGCGCGGCACGAGGACGAAGTTCTTCCGCGCGCCCGAGAAGCCGATTCAGGTGAAGTGCGACGTCCATCCCTGGATGTCCGCCTACGTCTTCGTCCTGGAACACTCCTTCCATTCCACAACGGGCAGCGACGGCAAGTACCGGATCGACGCACTTCCCGCCGGCTCCTATGAACTCGTGTTCTGGCACGAGAAGCTCGGCGAACAGACGGTTGAAGTCGAAGTCACCGCCGACGTCGAGGGTCTGAACCTCACCTTCGAAGGCAGCGAGTAAGTGACGGCGACGTCCTTCCACTCCGTAGGTTGATGCCCTACGGCGTCCGGAAGATCGGAGGCGTCGGTCCCGCAGTTGCCGCCAAACTGGCGAAGGCCGGAATTCGGACCACGGACGGTCTCCTCGGCGCCTGCCGCGACCGCCGCGAACGCCGGCTCCTGTCGGAACGCACCGGACTGCCCGAGCGCCAGATCCAGAGACTCGTCAACCGGGCCGACCTGATGCGCATTCGCGGCGTCGGCGCGGACTTCGCGGAGCTGCTCGTCGCCTCGGGCGTCCGTACCGTGCGGGACTTGAGCCGCCGCCGAGCGTTGAACCTCGCGCTCAAGATGAGCGCCGTCAACGCGGAGAAGAAACTGAGCCGCCGCGCGCCGTCGGCATCGATGGTCGAACGCTGGATCGCGAAGGCGAAGGAACTGAAGGACGCGGCCGGCTGAAGCCGCACACGTAGTGCCTGCCCAGGGACCTCTCGGCATCGGTTTCGTCGGCAGCGGCTTCATCACCCGCTTCCACATCCGTTCTTGGACCGCGGTCCGAGGCGCCGATGTACGGGGCGTGTGGAGCCCCAACCGCGAGAGCGCTGAGTCGGCGGCGGCGCTCGCCGCCGAACTCGACGTCGGCGACGCCAGGGCCTACGAGTCGATCGCGGCGATGGTCGCGGACGATTCGGTGGACGCGATCTGGATCTGCGGCCGCAACGACCGCCGGATCGCCAACATGGAGGAGATCGCAGAGGCCGTCGCCAGCGGCCGCGGCCGCCTGGTCGGCATCGCCTGCGAGAAGCCGCTCGCCCGCAACGCCGGCGAAGCGCTGCGGATGGTCGAGCTCGCG
Organism: Holophagales bacterium; assembly: GCA_009836625.1. GTDB lineage: Bacteria > Acidobacteriota > Thermoanaerobaculia > Multivoradales > Multivoraceae > Multivorans. Next base: position 22,858 of record VXVC01000012.1, on the reverse strand, counting down.
AACGAGATCGGCGTCCTCGACGGCTACCTCGAGAACCAGGTGTTCAGCCCGGCGGTCGTCAGAGGCCGCGAGCTGGCCTGGGAGCGCGGCGCCCGGGCAGCCGGACGTCCGTACCTGGCGCGCGCCGCCGAGGAACACTCCGGCCCGCACAACGCCTGGTTCTGGCAAGGCGAACTCCAGGGCGGCGGGGTGCTGAACGACATGATGTGCCACTCGGTCGAGGCCGCGCGCTTCCTGCTCACCGAACCCGGCAAGCCGCGCCACAGCCTGATCCCGAAGCGTGTCCACGCCCAGATCCACTGCCTCAAATGGCAGCGTCCCGAGTACGCCCGGAAGCTGCGTGACCAGTACGGAGACGCAGTCGACTATGTACGTCGGCCGGCCGAGGACTTCGCCCGGGCGATGGTCGAGTACGAGGACGAGAGCGGCACGCCCCTGGTGGTCGAGGCGACGACCTCGTGGAGCTACGTGGGAGCCGGCCTGCGGCTGTCGATGGAACTGCTCGGCCCGGAGTATTCGATGCGGGCCAACAGCCTCGACACGGAACTCGAACTCTTCTTCAGCCGTGACCTCGAGCAGCACACCGGCGAGGACCTGGTCGAGAAGCAGAACGCCGAGATGGGCCTCATGCCGGTGCTCCCGAACGAACCGGCCGCCTACGGTTACGACGCCGAGAACCGGCACATGGTGGAGAGCTTCCGGCGCGGGGAGCGGCCGCGGGAGACCTTCGAGGACGGCCTGGAGGTCACCCGCCTGCTGATGGCCGCCTACATGAGCGCCGAACTCGGCCGGGCCGTCGACTACCCGCCCGAAGGCCTCGACGAGTTCGTGCCTGCCGTCGCCCGCGGCGAGTGGAACCCCGCCTAGCCGCTAGTCCTCCACCTCGTAGTAGTCGACGAAGCCGATCATCATCTCGTCCGTCGTCTCGCGTCCCCAGGAGACGTTCCGGGCCGGATCGGGGTTCAGCGGGTTGGCGCCGCTGTTGTCGTAGGTCGCCGTGCAGCGAAGCCGCGTCCCGGCGGGCAGCGGCCTGGGCTCGGCGAACCGGTAGGTCGTCTGCCAGTTGAAGTCGTAGCCGGTGACCAGGAGCAGTATCTCGGAGCGTCCATCCGGGTACTCCGCCCGGAACTCGAACGTGTCGCCGCGCAGGTGCATGTGAGGCCTGAGCGACAGCAGGCGGGTGGCGCGCGGGAAGGTCAGGCCCGCCTCGAACCGGACGTCCCGCTCACCCGCCGGAATCCACAGGAAGGGGGTCGAGCAGAGCGCCGTGAGGGACTCGTGGCGAGGCGGCTCGGCCGCCAGGACCAGGCCGATCCGGCTCCGGTCCGTCTCTTCCCTTCCCGTCGGCGTGTAGTGCATCTGGAAGTCAAGCACGGCGCCGGCGGGAAGCCGGCGGCCGACCCCCGGTGGCATGACGAGGGGGCCGGTGCCCGGCGCATAGCCGCCCAGATCGCCCGCCGTGCGCGGATCGCCGCCGGTGCGTTCCTGGACGGCGCCGGCGCCCGGGAAGGCCTGCACGATGATGTGATGGACCACGGCCGGGTTGCCGGGCCGCGTCTCCGCCGCCTGGATCCAGACGTCCTCGGCCAGACCCGTTTCCACCCGGTAGCCGTGGTACGGAACGGCACCGGCCGCGGGTACCGTCACCTCTTCCGGCAGCTCGAAGACGAGATCGGGAACGCCGATGCTCCAGTCGATACTCCTGGAAGATGCGGGCCGTTCTTCCGGCGCTGCCTCGAGCGAAGAAGACCCTGGCAGGCTGCCGCCATCGATCCAGCCCAGCAGCTGCGCTCGCTCCGAAGCCCGCAGACGCCGGTCGTTCGCGAACTCGCCGTAGCGCGGGTCGGCGTGCCACGGAGGCATCGCCCCCGAGGCGACCGCGCGCCGGATCGAGGACGACCAGGCGCGCGCCTGCTCGAACGTCCGCAACGCGAACGGCGCCGGGCCGCCCTCCGTGTGACAACCGGCGCAGCGGCTGCGGAACACCTCCGCTACCGCGTCGAAGTCGACAGCGGCCGCCGGCTGGGCGAGAGCCGCCAGGCCGAGCCAGAGCGCGGCCGCGGCAGGCCCGGCGTTCAGGGCCCGCTCGCGCCGCCCGCCTGATTCGTGATCCGGTACAGCTTGCTCCGGGTACGGATGTAGAGGCTGCCGTCGGCGATCGCCGGCGTCGACATGGCCATCTCGTCGAGCGAGTTCTTGCCAACGACCTTGAACTCGTCGCCGGCCTCGATCACGAACGTGTCGCCGTCCTCGCTGAGCACGAAGACCTTGCCGTTGTAAGCCCAGGGCGACGCCGTGAAGGCGCCCGAGCCGCGTTCGATCCGCTGCTTGCCGTAGACCTCGGCGCCGGTCTTCGGATCGTGCGCGGTGAAGAAGCCCCGGTCGAGCAGGGTGTAGAAGCGGTCGCGGTAGATCAGCGGCGTCGGGTTGTAGGCGCCAGCCTGTGGCTGGTACCAGACCACCCAGCGGTTGCTCTGCTGGTCCTTCTCGAGCGTGATGTCGCCTTCGGCGCCTGGCTTGATCGCGTAGACGGGACGGACCTGATCACCGATGTAGCCAGACGACACGTAGAGCAGGCCGTACTTCGAGAACGGCTGCGGAATCGCGATGGACGACATGCCGCCGAAATGCCACAGCAGATTCCCCTGCTCGTCGTACGAGCGCACCTGGTCGGTACCCGGCGTGATCACCTCGGTGCGGAGCTCGTTCTCCCACACGAAGGGCGTCGCCCAGTTGCTCCCCTCGTCGCGCGCGTCGCGCCACAGCTCCTCGCCGGTCGCCGCGTCGAGGGCCATCAGGAAGGACTGGTCCTCGTTGTCGTTCACGACGTAGAGCTGCCCGTTGTGAACGATCGGCGACGCCGCCGTGCCCCATCCGAAGCGCGTCCTGACCACTTCGAACCGCTGCTCCCAGAGCGGCTCGCCGTCCAGCGTGAAAGCGAAAACTCCGACGTTGCCGAAGTAGGCGTAGATCCGCTCGCCGTCCGTGACCGGGGTCTCCGACGCATAGGTGTTCTTCAGGTGGCGCGGAAAGTCCGGAGCGCCGATCAGCACCTCGCGCTCCCAGCACTTCTCGCCGGTCCCCACCTCAAAGCAATAGACCGACCAGTGGTGCTCGTCGACGGACGGCTGCATCCGGTTGCCGCCGAGGTAGAGACCCTTCTTCGGCTCCTCGACCTCGCCCTCACTCCACACCGTGGTCAGGAACACGCGGTCCCCCTGCACGATCGGCGAGGACCACCCCAGGCCCGGTACATCGACGACCCAGGCCACGTTCTCCGTCGTGCTCCAGCTCTCCGGCAGCCGGGGGTCGTCGTCGGCGACGCTCATGGCGTCCGGGCCGCGGAAGGCCGGCCAGTTCTCCGTGGCCGGCGGCGCGGCGATGGCGGCGCCGGCGAACAGAAGGACGGCCGTGGCCGCGGTAAACACGAGTCGAGATGTGCGCATCCGGAATCTCCAGGTGGAGGTCGCTCTGGCTGGGAAACTGCCTACGAAGTCGCGCGCGAGCTTAGCACCGGCGCAAGGAGTAGCTGCCTTCCGGCCACCCGCCGTTCCAGGTCCAGCAACGCCTGCTTCGTCGGCAGACCGCCCCCGAAGCCGGTCAGCCGGCCGTCGCTGCCGATCACCCGATGGCAGGGCACGACGACCGGCAGCGGGTTGCGGCCATTCGCGGCGCCCACCGCCCTCGAGGCCGTCGGCTTGCCGATGCGCGCCGCCAGCTCACCGTAGGAGATCGTCTCGCCGAACGGGATGCGCCGCAGTTCGGTCCACACGCGGCGCTGGAACGCGGTGCCGTGGGGAGAGAGCGGCAGGTCGAAGTCCTGCCGCTCGCCCGCGAAGTACTCCTCGATCTGCCTCCTGGCCTCCGCCAGCGCCGCGGGCAGTCTGTCGGCGGAAGCCGTCCAGGCCGGGTCCGGTGGTTTCACCGCCCGGTTCGGCAGGTCGATGCAGTCGATCGAGTCCTCTCCACCCACCAGCCGGAGGGCTCCGATCGGCGTGTCGAAGGCGTGGTAGGTCGCGGTCATCGGTCGGGGTCCGTTCTGGTTCAGCCTACCCGCCACCGCCCCGGCGCCACAACAGGATCGCCGCGTACGCGCGCATGGGCCGCCAGGCTTCCGCCATCGCCTCCAGCTCGGCTGCGCCGGGCGGCTGGTCGCGGTCGATCGCCTTGCGCAAACCCAGGTCGCTGGCCGGAAACGCGTCGCGGTCGCCCAGGGCCCGCATCGCGATGTACTCGACCGTCCAGGGGCCGATGCCCTTGATATCGAGCAGTCGGCGGCGGACCTCCCGAGGGTCGGCGTCCAGCCTCAACGCACCGGTCGCGACCTCCGACGCCAGGTCACCCAGCGCCCGGGCGCGAGACCCGGGCAAACCGATCGTCCGGAGGTCGAGGGACGCGACCTGATCCGGGCCCGGGAACGTCCGCTCGAGGCCGGGCTCTATCAGCCCCGAGGGCAGTTCCCGGCCCGCGGCCGCGACCAGACGGCCCGCCAGTGTGCGAGCGCCGGCCACCGAGATCTGCTGACCCAGCACGGCCCGGACCGCGGTCTCGAAGCGGCACCAGGCACCCGGAATCCGCACGCCTGCCGAGCTCTGGCCGCCCGAGGCCAGTTCGCGGTGGTCGCTCAGGCCCGAACGAATGGCGTCCGGGTTCGCGTCGAGGTCGAACAGTCGCCGCACTCGCAGTTCGACCTCTTCCTCGCGGCATGATTCGAGCCCTTCACCCGCAGTGGCATGTACTTCCGCACTCAGGCGGGAGCCGCCAAAGTCGACCCGCAGGACGCCGAGCCGGGGACCGCTTTCCGGCGCATCCGGCGACAGTCGCGCGAGGTCGATCGTCCGGCAGTAGAGCAGGCGCTCCGTGTCGACGACCTCGACGCCCGGCAAGGCGCGGGCCGCGAAGAACTCGAGCAGGCCCCGGACATCGAACGGCCGCCGGCAGGACGCTTCAAGCGAGCAGACGACGTGCGGCATCCAGGACGGGAGCATAGTCGTCCGAGGCGCTTGAGCCGCGATAGCCTTCGCCGCCGCTTACCGCTTCAACCAACCCCGGAATCGACTCATGACCGAACTCCCCGCCGACGGCCTGGCCCTCCACTCCACGATCCGTACTGATGACAGCGGCGGCGGCACCGTCGAACTGGCGCTGGTCAGGGTCCCGGTGCCGGAACCCGGTCCGGACCAGATCGTCATCCGGGTCGAGGCGTCGCCGATCAACCCGTCCGACCTGGGCGTGCTGTTCGGGCCGGCCGACGTCTCCACGGTCCGCGCGTCGGACGGAGAACACGGCCCCGTGGTAGTCGCCGACCTCCCCAAGGGACTGGCGCGGCTGGTCGCCGGTCGCCTCGGCCAGGCAATACCGACCGGCAACGAGGGCGCCGGCGTGGTCGTCGCCGCCGGTTCGTCGCCGGCCGCCCAGGCCCTGATCGGCCGCACGGTCGCCGTCCTCGGCGGCTCGATGTACGCGGAGTACCGGCTGGCCGAGGCCCGGCAGTGCCTGGCGCTGCCCGCAGGCACGACGCCCGCGGAAGGCGCCTCCTGCTTCGTCAATCCCCTGACCGCCCTGGGCATGGTCGAGACGATGCGGCTCGAGGGCCACACGGCCCTGGTCCACACGGCCGCCGCCTCCAACCTGGGCCAAATGCTCCAGAAGATCTGCACCAAGGACGGCGTACCGCTGGTCAACGTCGTCCGCCGGCCGGAACACGAGGAACTCCTGCGCGGCATCGGCGCCACCCACGTCGTCAACCTGAGTACCGAGACCTTCATGGCCGACCTCGTCGCCGCGATCACCGACACCGGCGCGACGCTCGGCTTCGACGCCACTGGCGGCGGCAAGCTGGCCGGCCAGATCCTGACCGCGATGGAGGCGGCACTCTCCGCCAGCGCCCCCGAGTACAGCCGCTACGGCTCGGCGACCCTCAAGCAGGTCTACATCTACGGCGGGCTCGACCGCAGCCAGACCGTCCTGACCCGCAACTTCGGCATGGCCTGGGGCCTGGGCGGCTGGCTGCTGCCCCACTTCCTGCGCCGCGTCGGTTACGAGGCCTCGGAACGCCTCCGGCAGCGAGTCGCCGCGGAGATCAGAACGACCTTCGCGTCGAGCTACGCCAGGACGGTCACCCTGCGCCAGGCCCTCGATCCGGCATCCATCGCGGTCTACGCGAAGCAGGCGACCGGCGAGAAGTTCCTCGTCACGCCGCATGCCTAGCGCGGCGCCTCACACCCGCCGGTAGGCGAGATCCCCCTCCATGTAGGTGAGATAGAACCGGACTGGCTCCACGGCGCGGTTCGGGTTGCGGAACCAGAGCGGACGCCGGTAGAAGACCTCGCCGCCAAGCGACTCCGCGGCCCGCAACAGGCCATCTTCCGTGGCCAGGACCGTCGCCTCGGCGCAGCCTTCCCGGCCCAGCCGGTCCAGAATGGCGAGTAGCGCCAGATCCGCATCCTCTTCCAGGCATGGCATGTGGACGATCCGGCCGGTGGGCGGATCGTTCGCCTGGTTGACGTAGAGCAGGACCGGACCCAGCGGCTCCCCCGATCGTTCCAGGGTGAACAGCAGTCCGTCGTGCTCCGGGCAGGCCGCCAGCCACGCCAGGTGGTCCGGCTCGGCGAGATTGACCAGCGTGTCCGGAGGAGCGACCGGGCCGGCCGCGGCAGGATCGAAGTCGACCAGCTCCAGGCCGGTCGGCCTGGTCGTGGCGGAGCCCGCCGCCGCGGTGCTCAGACGCACTTCGAGCGCCTCGCCGGCCTCGCGAAAGCCGCGCATGACCAGCATCGCCTTGGTGGCGGCGGTGCCGCCGAGCACGACCTCGAAATCCGTATCGGGCGTCCGGCCGGCAAGGGGGACGCCGGCCCTGCCTCGCGCAGCGTGTTCAACCATCCACAGCATCCGGTGAGCACCCGTCACCGTTCCGCCATGGACCCAGTAGCGGCAGTGCAACGAAGCCACGTGGCCGACGATTCGCCCATGCCGTTCGGCGACGGAAGACTCGACCTCCGGCCCCGGACCGGGATGGAAGAGAAGCCACCGCAGCACCTCCGGCTCGCGCCGGACGCCGTAGACGACTTCGGTCAGTTCGGAGAGACGAGGGAGCTCGCTCTCGGTGCTCGGGCGCAGCAGGACGTCCCGAACCGTACGCACCCGATCCATCGACCCGAAGGCTACTTCGACCCGCCGCGCCCTGCCCGAAACGCCTCGTCGCGCTCGGCCCGCAGGCGCAGGCCCTCCCGGAAGCGCTCGATGTTCGCCTCGGCGCGGCGCCTGAGCCGGCGGTACTTGAACTCGGCCTCGAGCAACAGCAGCTCGTCCCAGCCCAGACCCTCCTCCGTCCAGTGGTACTCGTGGGTGAGGAGCTGGATCTGGTCGTACTGGTCGAGCAGCGACGTCACCACACCCTCGCGCCAGACCTGGGTGCTGTCGGAGAGGTACTTGATCCGCTCGAAGTAGAGCGGGTCGTAGGCGTCTACGACGCCGGGAATCCGTAGCGTCCGGCCCGACCGCATCGGCATGTGGGGGCTGGCGGCCCGGATCCGCGTGTCGAAGAAGCCCTCGATCAACTCGATCGCCCGGCCGGCCAGCGCCACCGGGTCGCCGCCCGAACGCTCCAGCAGTCCCAGGTCGTAGTGGAATCCCAGGTCGTGCCCCAGATCGAGAACCTCTTCGACCGCCCCGGCGCCGTCGGCCTCGAACAGGTTGTAGTCGGAACCGATCTGGACGAAGAAGGTCGAGCGAACGCCGGCGTCGTGGTCGGCCCGCGCCATGGTCACCGCGGCATCGAGACTGAACTCGACGTCGTGCCGCATCAGGACGAAGCGCTCCACGTCGAGCAGCGCCTCACCCAGGGGAGCCGCCTCACCGAACGAGAAGGTCCGGTGGGTCGAGGCGATCCGCTCCAGGATCTCGCGATAGTGCGCGAGGGTGAAGTCGAGGTCGGGATCGGCCGGACGCGCCGTTCGCGATCTGCTCATGCCGGCCGCCAGGAGACTTCATCCCACACGTCGGCTGCCAGTTCGCCGAGCGGACGCTCGGCGCCCCCGTCGATCCAGTCGACCAGGTGGCGCGTGACGTCCGGATAGTTCATGGGCGCCGGCTCCGGAGTGTCCATCCAGGACTGGATCCGCTCCGCCGTCAGCCGCTCGACGACGGTGCCGAGACCCAGCGCCTTGAGCGCCCGACCGTTGAGGAACTGCTCCGGATGGCGGCGAATGGGCTGCACCAGGAGACGGCGGCCCAGGTGGAGCGCCTCACTGGCGAGCGAGAAACCCGCATTCGTGATGACTCCCGCGCAGTCGACCAGATCGGCCACGAAGGCCTTGCGGTCGTAGGGGCGAATCGAGACGTTGCCGCGCTCAACCGGCTCGGGCACAGGCCGGTAGGCGACAAACCGCCCCTGCGGCAGTCGCCCCAGAAGATCCACGATGCTCTGTTCGCTCTCCGCGGGCAGGTAGACGAGGAACCGCTCGCCATCACTACGCGCCGAACCGTCCGCTGCCGCAGCGACGAGATCGGGACTGATCGTCGGCGGCAGATTCGTGCCGCCGAATCGATGCCAGTGCAGACCCACGGCGGTCCGAACCGGCGTATAGACCGGAGCGAACAGGCGCAGCATCCACTTGGCCGGCCCGGTCCGCCCGGGCAGTCGCAGACGCCGGTGGAATGCGTACAGGTGACCGACGCCGATGCTGGGCCGCCGGCAGCGGCGAGCGATCCAGGCGGAAACCGGCTCGTAGTCCGTCAGCACGAGATCGAAGCCTGACGCATCGAAGCTGCGTACGTCGCGCAGAAAGCGAACCACGCGCAACTGCCGCATGGTCTGGAACAGCCGCACTCGCCCGCCGGCGGCCTGGCCGGTGAACCCCTCGAGCAGCGTGTGGCTGGCACGGATCTCAGGGTCGGCGAACGCGGCCGAAGACCGACCGGTCAGCAGGCAGTGGACATCGTGGCCCCGGCTCCGGAGGCCGGCCACCATCGCCGCCGAGCGCACCAGGTGACCGTGACCCGTGCCCTGAACTCCGTAGAGAATCCTCATGCCGGAGCCGCGGACGGTCTTGATCCGGACCAGAGCACGCGAACGGAAGGTAGCACCCGCCCAGTCGAAGCCGCAACAGCCAGACTCCCGCGGGGGGTTATAACGCTGTTTAGCCAGCCTCCGGCGTAGCCGGTGGTTGGCGGGCGGGTGCGGCGACCTGTACGTCGTCCGCTTGTCAGCGGGCTCTTGACGGTCTACGGTGGTCGGCTGTATTGTTGAGGGGCTATGGAAGAACGAAGCGTGCCTCCGTTCGTGGACGCCGAGACGGCCGACCTACTGTTGGCCCACCTCCAGGGTATGAGCCGCCACCTTAGCGGGGTGGTTGCTCCCGAGGTGCAGGCAGAGTGGGACCGTGACTGCGCGCAGCTTGTGGACCTCTTGTTTGTTGAGCTTGACGCGAGGGTCAGGGAGCGTGTTGCTCCTTGGGCGTTGGCTGGAAGCGAGGAGCTAGTACCGATTGAGAAGCTGGACAAGGCTGGCATCTTCAAGGTGATGGCTCAAACGGAGATGTTCACCGTTGAGGAGATGCTTCAAGCGCTTGTCCAGCGCGTTCAACTAGCTGCTGCCTAGCTCGGCCAACTGGTTTAGCCAGCCTCGTCCGCGCAAGCGGCTACGAGGTTGGCGGGTGTGGTTTCCAGTACCTCGTCCGCCTATCGTTCGGGCGTGGACAGCCCAAGGGGCCGGCTGCTACCCTGCGTTCCGGTCCCTTGGGTGGGTTCTCCCGATGCAAACGGGCCTGGTGGTCATGCTCCAGGTCCGGCCCGTCCGAGGGGCCATTTTACCACTGGTCATCCGCTGTTTAGCCAGCCACGGACGCGTTAGCGGGTGCGGCTGGCGAGGGTGGACAGCGGTGGTCCACGACCGGTAGAATATTGGGCATGTCGAATATGGAAGCGCGGAGCGCGGGTGCTGCGGCGTCTACTGTGGCGAAGGTCAAAGCCGCCGACACGCAGAAAGAGCTAGATGGTCTGCGGACGATGCAGAACGCCATCGTGGAGCGCATCGACCGGTTCGAGGAGAACACCAAGAAACGCTTCGACGCCATAGACAAGCGCTTCGACGCGCTGGACGAGAACTTCGGCGCAGTCGTTTCGGCGTTGAATGCGGCGGGCGAGACGACGACCGCCATTGCCGAGAGGGTCCGCGACAACCAGGAGAAGGCCGACAAGCTGTTCAGACAGGTGATTGGAGGACTGAACAGCCACGAGAAGCGCCTTGACGCCGTGGACGCGACGCTGGCCAAGATTGACCAGCGGACCCTCGATATCAGACGCGCCGTCCTCTCTCGCCCATAAGCGACCTGCTAGCCGCCGCCCTGGTCTGCGGAGGTTTCGCAGGCGTGTCCGTCGTTGTCCCGGTCGAGTTCGGTGCGGTAGGCGCAGTGTCCGCGTGGGACGCCGTCTCGGTGGACTCGGCGTAGTTCGGTGCAGTTCTGGAAGTGGCAGCCGCTTGGTCCGGTCAGACTGTCGCAGGCCGTGACGAGCAGTATCAAGACCGCCGCGAACGGCAGCACCTTCTTCATGGGGGGCCTCCTTGTGGGTAGGGAGGCGGGACCCTAGAACGGCTTGCTTCGGGTCGTCAAACAGGGCCTACGCGGGATCTGCTACGGTGGTTGGCGTTGAGCGTTTGCAGCGGGCAGCCCCGTGTCGGGTCGCCTGCCGAATACAACAGCCTTTGATGGTCGGCGGGTAGCTTCCGGCGACCGGTGAATAGGCAGGGGCCTCGGACCAGCCCTGCTGCAAACCGGCGCTCAACACGGCCCGACGCCATTTCCGGTCCAGGGCCTCTCCCGCGAGAGGGGGTTCCCGATGTTGGCCGCCGTGCTCGGGGTTGCTGCTAAGCTGCCGCAGCCACAAGTAGCCGCGCCTGCAAGGGGGGATTCTCCATGCGCGGATTTGACGGTGGGGGTGCGGGGCGGCACCTCTCAACCGAGGCTACTTGTGGCCAAGTAACAACTGCCTCGCCCCCCACCGGCCCACGATTCTACAAAGCTGAGCGACTGGCCAACAAGACGCGGCGGGTGGTGGCGTGACCGCGCCCGACGATGCGGGCAAGAAGCTCCTCAAGTATGGCTGTCTTGGAGTGGCGGCACTGCCGGTGCTGGCCGTGGCGGCCGTGGTCGGCTTCGTGGCCTTCGTGATGTTCCTCGGCGCTTTGGCGGGACCATCGACGACTACGGCTACGGCTACGGAGCCAGAGAAGAAGATAGCGAAGCCGGTCACCCGTTCACGCCGTGGGTCGAACGACAGCTTCGAGGCCCTGTTCCGACGGGTAAGCAAGCAGCCCTGTCAGCGCGGCGGGCCGTTGTACGTGGACATTTCTTCCAGGGACACCACGAAATGGCGTGTAAGAAGCGTGAACCACCCAGGCAAAGAGGCCCGGCTTAGTGACGTTGAATGGGGCGTTTCTCCCGGCGTGGTCGCCTCGGGGCTGTGGGAGGCTCGGTACCGCGCCGGTAAGGACTCTCTCGACTGGGCTTCGGCTGCCGTCACTGGTATACCTGCCTGCACGGTTGGCATGATTCGGCAGCAGGACATGGACCTTATGACTCAGCGAAACAGACGGAGGTAACAGTATGGCTGAAGAACTACCGGAAATCCCCGCCCGAACCCGAATGGCCCCCGGCGCAGTTATGGCAGCGGGACTTCTGCTTCAAGCGTTTGCCATAGTGTTGCAGAAGATTGAGCGACTACCTCCCGCAGACCGCGAAAGTCGCACTCTACTGCGTCTCTTTCACGGCTACTTCGGAGAATTGCTGAAAGGGGCGGACGCAGACACTCAGGAGAACGCTCAAGAACTTCTTCTAGGGTTTCACGCGGCCCTTGACCACCTAGAGATTCCATACGACCGACCGCCAACGAACTAGCGCCCACGGCCCCGCTTCCAGTCCTGAAACTCCCGCCAGTCGCGGCGGTCCCGCCACTCGTCGAAGGCGCGTAGCTCCTGCCGGTGCTCGCGCTCCCGGTCCATGGCCTCAAGCTCGCGGTCGTAACCGTGAACCGACCGGCGGCCCCGGAGGTCGAAGTCGTCTCGATACGGTCTGTACATGCGGTCAACTCCCTTTGCAAAGAAGATGACCTGTATTGTACTACACCTCAAGGAACGCGAGCGTCCTTTCGGTTTCGTCAGTAAACCGGTAGGCTACGAGCCGTGCTGAAACACCAACCGTACAACAAGAAGTGGGCGCGGTGCGGCAACCTAATGGCAGACTCCTACGAACACGGAAAGCCGTGTAGGCGGTGCAGGCAACACACGGGCAAGTGGTTCCTTTCGTTGAACAAGTTGAGTCGCGGCGAAGTCGAGGTTTGGAGAGAACCAGGTGAAATGCGGCTAGCTATCTTCGAGCCCAATCCATATCCACCCGGCCCTCCGAAGGTTGTGTGGCCGACCGTCCTGGCCCTTCCTCGCCAGTGTGGTCTTTAGGATCTTGGTCGCACTCGCTGCGCTCGCCACTGTCGTGGCTGTGCTGCTGTGAATCAGTCCTTCGGTCGGTTGTGGACCCGGATAGACGGGTCCGGGGGCTTCGCATTGGCGAAGATGCGGTCCGCTACCTCCTCGATGCTGTCCGCCGGTAAGCGGATAATGTTCTCCGTGGGCCGGCCGGGCCGCTTCTTCTTTGTGTCTTTCTTCAATCGCTTCCTTTCACCATCCTGAGCGAGCGCCCGAGGGACGGCCGTTGTAGGCAATCAGGTCGTCGTACTTGAGCCGGCGGCCAATGAAGCCGTCGAACAGTTCGGCAAGCTGTTCGGTCGTGTCCATGTCGCGCTGGTTCTTTCGGCCCGTGAACTCGTTGACGTAGCGGTGCAGATGCTTCGGGCTCATCTTGTAGTAGGTGCCGACGTAGCCGCGCTTTAAGGTGCTCCACAGGGACTCCACCGTGTTCGTGTGAACGTCCACGTCCTTGACGTACTCGCCGGCAGAGTGCTTGACGCTGCGGTGCCGGTAGTTCTCCATCAGGTCCGTGTAGCCGCCGTGGTCGTCCGTGATGACCCGTGAAGCGTGCTGGACGTTGCCCTCGACGAACCGCGTCAGCGTGTTGGCGTCCGTGTTTTCGATGACCTCCCCGACCACCTTTCCCCCACGCTCCACGGCCGCAACCACGACCTTCTTCCCGTAGGCGTCGGTGGCACTGTAGCGCTCCTGGTCCTTCACATGGCGGTTCTCTTGCTTCCCGCCGATGAAGACCTCGTCCACCTCGACGGTGCCCTCCAGCGGGTCCACGCCGCCGAAGAACCCCTCCCGGATGCGCTGCATCAGGTACCAGGCCGTCTTGTAGCTCACCTTCAACTCGCGGTGAACCTTCATGGCCGCAGTGCCCCTGATGCCGGTGACCATCAGGTACATGGCGAGCAACCACTTCTGGTAGCCGACCCTGCTTCCCTGCATCACCGTCCCGGTCCGCACGTTGAAGTGCCGGCGGCAGTCGCGGCAGCGGTACGGCTGAGGCTTCCGGTTCTTCGTCTCGACCGTGTTACAGGAGCCGCAGTCCGGGCAGCACAGACCGTTCGGCCAGCGCCGACCCTCGAACCACTGCTCCGCTGCCCGGTCGTTCGGGAACAACTGGAAGAACTCGATAATCGACATGCCCTGCCGGTCAGACCGGCCAGGTGCGTTGCGGGGGTCCTTCTCGTTCACTGCCCTGCCCTCCATCTTGGCTAACAAGGTATCAAAACCCTGCAAGCCTGTCAAGCTCCTTGACGGTTTCAAGCGGCTTCGGTTAGCGTCCCCACAGGAAAGCGAACGCTAGCCGCCGTAGCCGTAAACCCCCCTCAAGAAAGGACATCAGTAGATATGGCCCGTAACGAGAAGACCAGCAAGTCCGTCGCCAGCAAGGCGGCGAAGATACTCCGCAACCCCAAGAGCACCAAGGCTCAGAAGTCGGTCGCCGCGTCCGCGCTGACGCAAGCGCCGAACAAGCCTAAAGGCCGGAAGAAGTAGGGGCGACCTCGTACACGGCGACTACCGCACGCCTCGGGATTGCCTGTAATCCCGACACCTGGTAGTCGCCGTCTTCGCCTTCCGCGTAGCCAAGGCAGACGCGCAGGGTCTTCTCGTCACTGTCGGGAAGCAGCCAGCCCACTGTCCGGCACTGAACCACCGCCGCGACTGCTTCGCTGAGCCACTGCCAAGCCGAGGCCGGCTGGCTGCTGTCCTCCCACTCCACCAGAACGGGAGTCGGTGAGCGGGAGCGTTCCACTGCGTCCATGGAACTATTTTACAATGGCTCCATGGCCAGACCGCTCCTTATCAAGAACCTCCGGCAAGGGGCTCCGATGCGCCGGCACTTCCGGGAACGCATGGACGCACTCGCCAAGAAGGCCGAAAACAACTGCGCCGCCGAACGGTGTCCGAGGTGCGCCGACCAACTCTACGCCGCTAAAGCGCACCTGGGACGCCTCGCCGACGGCTGGACCGCTGAAACGTACCTGCACGACGCAGTCCACTACTGCAACGACCCGGCCATCAAGGAAGAACTGCGGAAGCTGCACGCCGACTTCGATAAGGCCCGCCTCACCCCAGTGCCTAAACGCGGCGAAGCGGCCGGCTGGACACCAGCCGCCGCCGCTTGCGCGCCGGAGGCTGGCTAAACAGCGTGGGACCAGTGGTAGAATGGCCCCTCGGGCGGTGGACCTGGCAGCTACGACAGGTCCTGAGTGTCACAAACTCCCACCCGAGGAACCGGCGCAGACAGTAGCACCCGGCCCTCGGACCTGTCCAGATCCACCCCCACGCCCGACCGATAGGCGGACGAGGT
>VXVC01000012.1:0-7972 GCA_009836625.1 Holophagales bacterium | reverse complement strand
CGATAGGCGGACGAGGTGGTGGCACCCATGAACCCGCCAGCCTCGCCGGCTGTCGCCAACGAGGCTGGCTAAACAGCGTTATAACCCCCCTCCCGCGCTCTCGCTGGTAGAATCGACTGCCTCACGGAATCTTCCCGGTTCGCACCCGAGAACGCGGTCTGATCCCCGCACAGTGCAACAGGGGGTGACATCACGCGCGTTCTCATAGCAGGCATCGACGGCTACCTCGGCTGGCCGTTGGCGCAGTATCTGACTGCCCGCGGTCACGAGGTTTCCGGCATCGATGCCGGCTTCCGCCGCGAGTGGGTCGCCGAGATGGGCGGCCGGTCGGCTCTCCCGGTCGCGTCCGTCGAGGCCCGGCTCGACGCTTTCGAGGCCGCCCACGGCCGGCGTCCGCACCTGGTTCAGGGCGACCTGACCGACAAGGACGTGGTGTACCGGCTGTTCGAGGACGTCCGCCCGGAGGCGATCGTCCACCTGGGCGAATGCCCCTCGGCGCCCTACTCGATGATGGACGCGGATCACGCGATCTGGGTGCAGCGCAACAACATCGAGGGCACGATGAACGTGCTCTACGCGATGCGCGACCTGGCGCCCGAGGCGCACCTGGTCAAGCTCGGCACGATGGGCGAGTACGGCACGCCGAACCTGGACATCCCCGAGGGCTTCTTCGAGATCGAGTACCGCGGCCGCCGCGACCGCCTGCCCTTCCCGCGGCAAGCCGGCTCCTGGTACCACTGGAGCAAGGTCCACGACAGCAACAACGTGATGTTCGCCTGCCGCATCTTCGGGCTCCGGGCCACCGACGTGATGCAAGGCGTCGTCTACGGCACGCGCTTCTTCGGCAGCGCTGCCGACCACCCGGCCAACCCCGCACTCCACACCCGACTCGACTTCGACCAGGCCTTCGGGACCGCGCTCAACCGCTTCTGCTGCCAGTCGGTGATCGGCGAGCCGCTGACCCTGTTCGGGCTCGGCAACCAGCGCCGCGGCTTCCTGCCGATCTGCGACTCGATGCAGTGCCTGAGGTTGGCCGTCGACAACCCGCCCGAAGCAGGCGACTACCGCGTGTTCAATCAGTTCGAGGAGACCTACACGATCTCGGAGCTCGCTGCCAAGGTCGCCGCGGTTGCTTCCGGGATGGGTCTCGATCCGCGAATCCGGCGCATCGAGAATCCACGCAAGGAAATGGAAGAGCACCACTACAACCCGGACCACGATCACCTGCCGGCCCTGGGCTACCAGCCGACCCGGGACATGGACTCGGAACTCCGGGCGATGCTCGAGGACCTCCTGCCGCACCACGACCGGATCGCGGCCAAACGCGACGTGCTGCTCCCCGACATCCGTTGGGACGGCAGCCGGCGGAGGTCCGCCTTTCTGGACAAGTCAACCAGCCTCGACGCCGGCAACGGCGCCGGGAGCGGATCAGCGACCGAGACGCCGGACCACGACCAGCCGGGCAAGGTCGAACCGATGATCGATCCGGTACTCGCAGGGACTCGGTAACCCGCTCGGCCCGCAGACGCCGGCGTTGACGCCCGTCACGTTCTCCGCCTCGTCGACCGTCTCGCCGAAGTCCATCCGCATCGCTTCGAACCGGAGCATCCAGACATCGCCCAGCGGCATCTCCAAACCGGCGCCGGCGACCCAGCCGACCCGCGTCGATCGCCCGGCGAAGGAATCGTCCCGATCCACGTACATGCGCCCGTCCGGGCCCAGGTCGAGGTCCGTGAACGAAGCGGAGATCCCGGCCACCGCCACACCGCCACTGAGGAAGCCGGCGACGCGTCCGAGGGACCGCCGCACGCCGACCCGCGCCGTCGCGGCCCAACGCAACTCTGAGGCCGCCGTTTCGTCCTGACCCACCGGATCCACCTGGCGGGCCGCCGCGGGCAGGCCACCGAAGAGACCGTCCAGTTCAACGCGGATCGCCGTGCGTCGCGGCACGAACTCCCAACCCGCGACCACGCCGACCGGGTATGCGGCGTCGTCGTAGTCGAAGGTCCGGCCCGGGCGGCTGTCCGCCGCCGTGAAGCCGTCCTCGTCGAGGAGCCGGACGTCCAGAGCACCCCAGCCGGCGAACACGCCGACATAGGCACCCGGTCGGCCGCCTGCCTCGCCGCGATCCTGGGCCGTAGCGGAGCCGGCGCCAGCGACAGCCGCGAAGAACGCCAGAGCCGCAGCGACCGCCAGCGATGCGCAGCCGCCCGACGCCGTGCCGTTTCTCATCGTCAGTCGACGAGTCGAATACGGGTGCCGCAGATGTGGATCACGCCGTCGGCACCGAGGCAGCCCCGCTCGCTCGCGGCTGAACGGGCCCGGTCCGCGTCGACTGCGCGCAGATCGATGCCGCCGAGCCCCTCGGGGCGGCCGTCGGTCGGCAGCACGAAGCGCAAGTCGGCGTTCTCGAAGGGAATCGTCGGCACGCCGTCGACATCGCGCAGCGGGATCTCCGCGATCTCGCTCCAGCGGGCCGCGAGGCGGTCCGGGTCCGGGGTCTGAATCTCCCCCGCCACGATCGCGTCGACGACGCCGGTCCGCCTGGAACGCTGCCAGTTCTCCCCCGCCGGTTCCCACGGCCCGTCCGGCTCCAGGCCGTTCGTCTGGCAGTCGATCTCGAAGAACGTTCCGCCGGTGTCCTTGGGATGGAGCTGCATGTTCTGGAAGCCGTGGCGCTCGAACTCGTTGACCAGGCGAATCCCCAACTCCGCGACCCGGCGCCGACGAGGGGCGTGATCGTCGCACTGGGTGATGAACATGTAGCCGCCGTCGCCGCCGCGCTTCTCCAGGTAGCGGCCGCCCGCGGTGTTCTCCTCGATCGGTGCCACGACCTCGAGCAACTGGTTGCCGATCGGCAACAGGGCGTTCTCGAGCCCGAACCGAACGATGCCGGGATCGTTGAAGCAGACCTCAATGTCGAACACGGCCTCCAGGTCGTCGACGACCGGGGCGAGTTTCTCGGCTACCAGACAGATCTGCCGCAGGCGCAACCACATGACGAATCTCCTTCAGGTGCTTCGGGACGCCGGATCATGGCACGAATGCGCCAGACCCTGGCCCGGTCGTTCCGCAGCTACGTCTACGGCCAGGAACCCCGCCCCTCCAGCATGAAGGTCAGGTGCGGGTGGTACAGAGCCGGTTCCAGCAGGAAGGAGTCGTGCCCCTTGTCGGAGTGGACGATGATCCTCATGCAACTCACGCCGGCTTCCTCGAGCGTGGCCATCAGTTCGCCCTGCTCTTCGGGGTAGTAACAGACGTCGGAGTTGATCGAGAAGATGAGGAAGCGCTGGTCCCGGCAGCGCTCGAACGCTTGCTGGAGAGAGCCGGCGCCGGCGGCCGCGGCCAGATCGAACTGGCTCCAGGCGTCGAGAATCCGCAGGTAGGAGTTGGCGTCGAACCGGGCCGCGAACTTCCGGCCCTGGTACCGCATGTAGGACTCGATCGGGTGGTTCACGCCGTACCACGGCACGCCCGAAGCCTCGGCAACCGTGTTCCTGGCCCGCCGCCGCAGGGTCCGGAGCGAGACGAACGTCTTGTGGTTGATCTGGCGCGCGATCTTCATCCCCTCGAGTTCCGTGCCCGGCGGGTAGTCGCCGTCGTCGAACCGCGGATCGTTGGCGATCGCCTGGATCTGCTCGAAGTTGTGGATCCGCTGGAGCGGCGTCACCTCCATGCCGGCGGCAACCACGACAACGTTGCGCACCCGTTCCGGGAACATGACCGCGAGATCGAGAACCGCCATGCCGCCGGTCGAGGGTCCGATCCCCGCGTGCAGCACGTCGATTCCCAGCCGGTCGACCAGACGCATCGCCGCCCGCACCGAGTCCGAAAAGCGCACCCGGGGGAAGGACGGGCCCCAGCGCTCGCCCGTGGCCGGATCGATCGACAGCGGGCCGGTCGATCCGTAGCAGCCGCCGACGTAGTTAACGCAGATGACGCAGAAGTGGTCCGTGTCGATCGCCCGCCCCGGTCCGATGAACTCGTGCCACCAGCCGACCACCATCTCGTCCGTCCAGGCGTTGCCGAGGCCCGGCACGCCGTGGTTCGTACCCGCCGCGTGGTGACTGCCGGTCAGGGCGTGGAACAGGAGAACGACGTTGTCGCGCTCAGCGTTCAGTTCCCCGTACTGCTCCCAGGCCAGGGTGAACCCGGACAGCGTGTCGCCGCAGCGGAGTTCGAGCGGTTCGTCGAATTGCTCGAACCGGGTCTCGACGACGCCGATGCCGCCGCTGGCATCCGTCCGTTGCAGGTTGCGCACCGTCTCCATGCGCCAACCCTATGGGCTTGCGCCGGAGAACGCTACGGAGGCGACGCCAGAGCGCGGGGCGCCAGGGCCCAGTAGCGGCCCCGGTGCGCCATGCGGCCGGCGATCGACTTCGCGCGCTCGCCCGAGCCCCAGTACACGTCGCCGCGCACTGAGCCACGGATCGCGCCGCCCGTGTCCTGGGCCACGAGCAGCCACTGCCGGCGCTCGTCCGGCCCCTCGGGCGAGGCGGCCGGGATCATCGCGTCGAGCCAGACGGGAACGCCGAGCGGAACATGCTGTCGGTCGACCGCCAGCGAGCGCTCCGTCGTCAAAGCGACGCCCTGCGCCCCCACCGGTCCCTCGCCGCGGATCTCGCGAAAAAAGACGTAGGACGGGTTCGTCGCCATGACCTCGCGGGCGCGGTTCGGGTTCGCGCGCAGCCAGGCGTCGATCGACTGGAGCGAGACCTCGGCGAGTTCCATCTCGCCCAGGTCGACCAGGGTGCGGCCGATCGCGTGATAGGGGTGACCGTTCTGGGCCGCGTAGCCGACGCGCAGGACCGTTCCGTCGTCGAGTTCGATCCGGCCCGAACCCTGGATGTGGAGAAAGAACGCGTCGATCGCGTCGTCGACCCAGACGAGTTCCAGGCCCCGGCCCGCCAGCGAACCCGTGGCGATGGCCTGGCGGTCGTCGTAGACGTCGAGGCTTCCGGCGCGCACGCGGCCGGCCACGCGGCGGCCGCGCAGATCGTCGCGAAAGCGGCCGAGGTCGACCATGACGAGATCGGAGGGGTGGGTGTAGAGCGGCACGTTGTAGCGATCGCTGCGTCGCCGGCTGCCATGGAGGTGGGGCTCGAAGTAGCCCGTGAAGAGGCCGATCCGCTGAAGCCAGCCGGAGGCTTCCCCGGGCCGACCGCCGGCGTCGCCCGCGTCCGCTCGGGAAAGCGGCACAGCGACGACTTCGCGCTCCAGGACCGCGCGCACCTCCTCCTCGCCAGCCGCATCGCCCAGGCCACGCAGGGTGCCGCACAACGGACGCCAGTCGGCGGGCGTGCCGCCCAGCTCGACCGGCTTCAACGGCCGGTCGGCGGGCTGCGCCAGCACTCGATCGCAACTCCTGAGCAGGGCGGGCAGGGCCTCCGACACATCGTCACCGGCCCAGCCGGGCAGCGCAGCGACCTCGACCGGCGGACCGTAGACGGCGATCGCCACAGCCTCGGACGGCGCCGGCGCCGTCCGCCCCGACAACCAGCCAGCGACCCGGTCGGGGCCCACTGCGGGAATGGTGGCGACCAACGCCCAGCCCAGAGCAAGAAGCCCGGCGATCCGAAGAGCCCGCTCGCGGGGAGGAAGGTCCCGTACCAGCCATCCCATATGCCGCGACGCTAGCAGCGAGGCTGCGGGCGGCGCCCGTTCGGCGGCCGACGGGTACGCTTTCCGCGATGACGCAACGCCCGCTGCGATGGCTGTTCTTCTACGACTGCATCTACCCGGAGTCGGTCGGCGGCGTCGAGCACCGGAACTACGAGCTGGCGCGGGAGCTGGGCCGGCTCGGCCACGAGGTCGTTCTGTCGGGCTGGGCGAACGGTCCCGGCGCACCCCACCCCAACGTCCGCGTCGTACCGGTGGCCAGGGCGAGCCGGCGCTACGTGGCGCGCGGCCGCAGGTCCGGCATCGAAGCGCTGACGCTCGCCTCGCAGGTGCGCCGCATCCCGCTGGACGGCATCGACATCGTCGAGACCGCGAACATCCCCTACCTTCACCTGCCCCTGCTCGCCCGCC
Source organism: Holophagales bacterium (assembly GCA_009836625.1). GTDB lineage: Bacteria > Acidobacteriota > Thermoanaerobaculia > Multivoradales > Multivoraceae > Multivorans. Next base: position 1,942 of record VXVC01000012.1, on the reverse strand, counting down.
GCTGCCGGAAGCGGCGCATTCCGCTGCTCGTCACCTGGCACGAGCACTGGGGTCGCTACTGGCGGGTACACCGGCCCCCAGGGCGATTCGGCCCCGGCATGTGGCGCTTCTACGCCCTCTGCGAACACTGGTCGGCGCGCTTCGGCACCCAGGCGGCCGCGGTCAGCCGGCTCACCGCGGACCGTGTCTCCAAGGTTCGCGGGGAGACGGTCGATGTGATTCCGAACGGCATTCCGTTCGAGAGAATTCACGCCCTCGCGGCGGAATCGGACGCGAACGCTCCACCCCTGGTGTACGCGGGTCGGTTGATCCCGGAGAAACGGATCGACCTGCTGCTCGACGCCACGGCCAGGCTGGCGGCCACTGAGACGGGCCGCCGGCTCGCCACGGAGCGCGGCGCCCTGCTCCGGATCATCGGCGGCGGCCCGGCGGAGGACGATCTCCGCGCGAAGATCGAGCGGGGGAACCTATCCGGCGTCGTCCACTTCGCCGGCCGGCTGCCCGAGAACGAGGACGTCTGGCGCGCGGTGGCGGGCGCCGCGCTCGCGGTACAACCCTCCGCCCGAGAGGGCTTCGGGCTCTTCCCGCTCGAAGCGATGGCAGCCGGCGTGCCGGTGGTCCACTGCAGGTCCCCGAACAGCGCCGTGTCCGAACTCGTCCGCGACGGCCGGGAAGGATGGGCCGTCGAGCCCGACGCGGGCGAGTTGGCCGGCCTGCTCGAACGGCTGCTCGGCGCGCCCTCGGAAGTCGCCGCCGCCTCGCGCGCGGCCGTGGAGCGCGCGGCCGGCTACGACTGGCGGCAGGTTGCCGACAAAGTCATCGACACCGGAACCGAACTGGTCCGGCGCGAGCGCGCCTGAGAGGCCGAGCCGGAAGCTCGAACTGCTGTAGTGTCTGCGCCGTCGTGGGCACCGTGCTCCAGGTCGAAGTGTCGCCGGGCGAGTTGATCGACAAGATCACGATCCTCGAGATCAAGGCCGAGCGGATCGCCGACCCGGGCAAGCTGGCCAACGTCCACCGGGAACTGCGGAGCCTGACCGCGACCCGCGAGGAAGCGTTGGAACCCTCGCCGGAACTCGAGGAGTTCACAGCGGAGCTTCGCCGGATCAACGAGCGTCTCTGGGAGATCGAGGACGACATCCGCGATTGCGAGCGGAACGGCGACTTCGGCGAACGCTTCATCGAACTCGCGCGGGCGGTCTATCGCACGAACGACCGGCGCGCGGCCGCCAAACGGAGCATCAACGAGCTGCTGGACTCCGAACTCGTCGAAGAGAAGGACTACGCCGAGTACTGATCGGCCAGTCCCGGGACTACGCCTCCTACCAGGTGCCCTCGTTCGGCATCGAGGCCCACGGCTCCTCGACCGGCAGGGAGCCGCCCGCCTGCAGGAGTTCGATCGAGATCCCGTCCGGCGAGCGGATGAACGCCATGCGGCCGTCCCGTGGCGGCCGGTTGATCGTCACGCCCTGCTCCTGGAGCGAGCGGCAGGTGCCGTAGATGTCATCGACTTCGAAGGCGAGATGCCCGAAGTTGCGACCCCCGGTGTAGTCCTCTGGATCCCAGTTGTACGTCAACTCGAGCAACGGCGCGGTCCGCTCACGGGCGAGCTCCACATCCGACGGCGCGGCCAGAAACACAAGCGTGAACCGCCCCTGCTCGCTGTCGAAGCGGCGCATCTCGACCATCCCCAGCTTGCCGCAGTAGAAGTCGAGCGCCTCCTCCAGGCTGGCGACGCGGACCATCGTGTGCAGGTACTTCATCCTTCGTCTTCCCCCTTCCCGACCGGCCTCGCAGCCGCCGCCGTGACGATCCGGTAGCTTACGCCCCAATGCGCATCAGGGAGGTAGTGCATCGGGTGATCGACTCGCCGATCACCCAGGTCGGGCGGTGGAAGAGCGACGCCTCCCCGGACCTCCCCCTCATCGACGTCTCCCAGGCC
>VXVC01000010.1:5994-36278 GCA_009836625.1 Holophagales bacterium | reverse complement strand
TCTCGATGGCCTATCCCGGCGCCACGCCGGAGGAGATCGAGGAGTCGATCGTCGTCAAGATCGAGGACCAGGTCAGCGGGCTCGATGACGTGAAGGCGGTCAAGTCCCTGGCGGCTCCGGGCATCGCCTCGGTGCGGGTCCAGATGGACTCCGGTACGGACATGAATCGGGCCCTGGACGATATGGAATCCGCCGTCAATCGCATCCATTCCTTCCCGGCCGGCGCCGAACGCCCCACTTTCCGGGAGATGGACAACCGCTTCAGCATGATTCGGCTCATCGTCCATGGCGACGTCTCCGAGCGCTCGCTGAAGGAACTGGCGCATCGGGTAGAGGACGACCTTACGACCCTCCCCTCCGTCTCCCAGGTCGAGGTCAGCGGGGTCCGGGACTACGAGATCTCCATCGAGGTGCCGCTTCACCGGTTGAGTGCCCTGGGACTCACGCTTGACGACGTTGCCGGCGCCATCCGCCGCAGTTCGCTCGACTTGTCGGCCGGCAGCATCAATACCCGGGAATCCCAGGTTCGAGTGCGGACCCTCGGGCAAAACTACAACCAGCAGGACTTCGAGGAGATCGTCCTTCTCAGCGGCCGCGACGGCACGCTCGTGCGACTCGGCGACATCGCCAAGGTCCGCGACGGGTTCGAAGAGGCTGACCTGATTGTCCGCTACCAGGACCGGCCCGCCGCCTTCGTGGAGGTCTATCGGGCCGGTGGCGAGCAGGTGATGGATGTGGCCACGACGGTCCGCGAGCACCTGGCGAACGAGGTGATCCCCGCTTTGCCGGACGGTGTGGGCATCACCATCTGGAACGACGAATCCCAGGCCTACGAGGAACGCGCCGATCTTCTTCTGAAGAACGGGATTCTGGGTTTGTTGCTGGTGATCGTCGCACTCAGCCTGTTTCTCCAGGTTCGGCTCGCCCTATGGGTTGCCGTGGGCCTCGTCGTGTCGGGTGTAGGCGCCCTCGCCGTCATGATGGCGCTCGACGTGGCGATCAACACGATCAGCCTCTTCTCCTTCGTCCTCGCCATCGGGATCGTCGTTGACGACGCCATCGTTGTGGCCGAGTGCATTCAGTCCGAACGCAATCGGGGAACCCCCGGGATGGCGGCCGCCATACGCGGGGTCCGGCGGATCAAGGCGCCCTTGACCTTCGCGGTCCTGACCTCGGCGGTGGCCTTCGTCCCGTTGCTGTTCATCCCGGGGGGCATCGGTGACGTATGGCAGGCCCTGCCGATCATCATCATCGCCATGCTGCTGATTTCGCTGGTGGAATCGCTGTTCGTCCTGCCCAACCACCTGTCCCACCTGCCCGGTCCGGAGTGGGTGCCGCGCAATGCCTTCGACCGGTTCTTCTCGGGACTCCAGAGTCGTGTCGACGTCCAGTTGCAGCGGTTCGTGCAGGGGCCCCTGGACCGGGCCCTCCGGTTTGCCACGGACCGGCCCGGGGTGACGATGTCGGGGGCCGTTGGAATGCTCGTGCTGAGCATCTCCCTGGTGCCCGCGGGAATCGTTCCCACCACGCTGGCCGACGACGTGGAGGGTGATTTCGCGACGGTCGGGTTGGAGATGCCCGATGGGACCACGGCTCCGAGAACCTACGAAGTGGCGCGGGAGCTGGAGGCCGCGGGCCGCCGGGCCATCGAACGGCTCTCTCGCAGCCGGCCTGAGGACGCGCCACCGCTGCTGACTGGCGCCACGGTGACGGTGGGCCTGGGATCGAGAACGGAGGGCGGACTCAACCCGCAGCCGACCGTCAATCCGCAGGCCAACATCGCCACCATCGAGTTCAAACTCCTCGGCGCGCAGCAGAGACGGATCTCCACCGGAGACGTCGTGCAGGCGTGGCGGGAGGAGGTGGGCGTGCTGCCCCACGTGCGCGGCCTCACCTTCAGCGGCGAGATCTTCAGCCTGGGGAACCCGGTCGAGGCCGTACTGTCCCATCCGGACCCGGAGCGCCTTGCCCGGATCGCCGACTCGGTGGTCGACGGACTCCGCGGCGTGGGAGGCGTCTACGACATACGGTCGGATCACGCCCCGGGCATCCCGGAAGTTCGGCTGGAGTTGCGGCCCGAAGCGCGGACCCTCGGTTTCACCGTGCAGGAGCTGGCCGGACAGGCGAGAGGCGCGTTCTTCGGCGCGGAGGCCGTCAGGGTGCAGCGCGGCCGGGAAGAGGTACAGGTTCTTGTCCGGCTGCCCGCGGAACAGCGAAACTCACTTACCGATATCGAGGGCTACCTGCTCCGGACGCCGGGCGGGGACGAGGTGCCAATCATGAGTGTGGCCTCGCTGGGCATGGGCGTCTCGCCGTCCGCCCTCCGGCGCCGGGACGGCCAGCGTGTCGTCACCGTCACCGCCGACGTGGACACCTCGGTGATCTCCGGCAACGAAGCCAACGAGATCCTGGCCAACTCGATCCTCGCGGACCTGACCGCGGCGCATCCGGACCTGACCTACACGTTCGGGGGAGAACAGCAGCAACAACTCGAGTCCATCGACGCCCTTTACCGGGGGTTCGCGGTCGCCCTGATCATGATCTTTGCGCTCCTCGCCATCCCCCTCCGTTCATACACCAGGCCTTTCATCATCATGGCCGTCATCCCCTTCGGGTTCATCGGCGTGATCCTGGGCCACTGGATCCTGGGAGTAGCCCTGAGCGCCGTGTCTTTCATGGGGATCTTCGGTCTAAGCGGCGTCGTCGTGAATGACTCCCTGGTCATGATCGACTTCATCGATCAGAAACTCCGGGAAGGCAACCCGAAGAGAACCGCGATCATCGAAGGCGCCAAGGGGCGCTTTCGTCCGATCATGCTCACTTCCCTGACCACGTTCCTGGGCTTCACGCCGCTGATCCTGGAGCGCGCCATTCAGGCCCAGTTCCTGATCCCGTTTGCCGCGTCTCTCGGTTTCGGCATTGTCTTCCTCACGGCCATACTCATGATGGTTGTTCCGGCGCTCTGCACGTTGCATCCGCGCTTTATGCCGGCGGGGCGTCCTTCGCTTGCGAGCGCCGGACAGGACGCGTCGGCTACGGCAACGCCATAGCCGATGAATGTGCGCTAATGCGACTGCGCAGACTGTCGAAATCGCTGAGAGATGCGCACGCGGGATCGGGCGTCGCGCATCGAGTCCGGCGCTTCAACGGCTGGCTTGACCGCGCGGCAGCGGAAGCTCCGGGCGCCGGCGCCTACGACCACGCGGAAACGGTAAGAGACTACTACGAGCTTTGCAACGGCTTCATGGTGTTTGGCTGGGGGGAATCCCTGCACTTTGCTCCCCTCACGCCTGACGAAAGCCTCGAGGAGTCCAAGGACCGGCACCAGCGAGCCATAATCTCCAGGTTGGAGTTGCAACAGGGCATGAAGGTCGTCGACGTCGGTTGCGGAGTCGGCGGCCCCATGCGCCGCGTCGCTCGTGAAGCGGATGTCAGGGTCGTGGGAATCAACATCAATGAGATCCAGTTGGCGGAAGCGAAGAGGTTGAACGCCGAGGCGGGGCTGGAGCACATGACCGATCTGAGGAAGTGCAGCTTCGCGGACATGAGCGCCCTCGAGGCTGACAGCTTCGACGGGGGATACGCCATCGAGTCGACGTGCCATGCACAGGACAAGCAACGCGCTTTCGCGGAGATACTCCGCGTGCTGAAGCCGGGCGCCCTGTTCTGGGGTCAGGAGATGTGCCTGACGGACCGGTTCGACCCGCGGAACGACCGGCACCGGACCATCAAGCGGAACCTCATGCGCGGTATTGCGCTCCACGACATCGCCACGTTCGGGGAAGTGAATCACGCTCTCGAACGGGCGGGATTCGAGGTCATCGAGGGGAGCGATTGGGACGTCCGGGAAGGACCCTCCACGCCCTGGTATCGGCCCATGGAGAGTCGCCACGGGACGTTGGGGAACGCGGTGCGCAGGCTTCCCTGGGGTCGCAAGGCGTTCATCGCGGGGTCGAAGCTGGCCGAGGTACTGCGGCTCCTTCCGAACGGCTCGGCGGAGGTGGTCCGACTTCTCGATCGAACCGCGGAGGCTTACGTCGCGGGCGGCAAGACCGGCATCTTCACGCCGCTGTACTGCTTCCTGGCCCGCAAGCCCCTTCGGACCTGAGAATCAAGGCCCGGTAAGATGCACTCATGACTCCCACCCCCGTAACTTCGGCGAGCCAGGGGCTGACTCTCACGGACGAGTTGATCCTGATGCTCCTCAACGAGGAGAACGGCTACTTCCATCAGGTCCCCGGATGGCACTTGCACTGCGCCGTTGCCGGCGCCGTCCTTGCCGAGCTCTCCCTGCAGTCGCGCATCGACACGGACCCGGAAGCTCTCTATCTCGTCGACGCGACGGAGACCGGGGACCCGGCTCTCGATCCGATTCTCGGGGAGCTGGCCCAGGCGCCGGACCAGCGGACGGCCCGCTACTGGATCGAACGGCTCGCGCCACAGGCCGAAGCCGTTATCGACCTCACCCTCGACCGCCTGGTGGAGCGGAACATCCTCCAGCACCACGACGGCGACTTCTGGACCCTTCCGCGAACCGGCTGGCAGGCGGACGCGCACGGCCAATCCGAAGAAGGCACGGTGAGCCAGTTCATTCGGGACCGGATCGCCGACGTCATCTTCAACGACGAAATCCCCGATCCGCGAGACATCATCGTTCTCTCCATCGTCAACGCCTGCGACGTTCTGCGCTTCATCTTCCAGATCGACGAAGAGGTCGAGGAACGGATCGAACTGGTCTGCAAGATGGACCTGATCGGGCGTTCCATCGCCGAGGCGGTCGCCCAGAACATCGCGGAGCCGATCCGCCGGCACTCCGCTCTGACGAAGAAGATGCCGAGCATCCCATTCCGGAAGCTGCTGCGCAACCCGTACGCCCGCAACGGCAACGTTCCCGCGCTCTTCGCCAGTCTTGCCCAGGAGTTCGGGCCTGTCTTCGAGCTCCGCCCACCCATCGGCGAGCGCATGATCTGCCTGGCGGGAACCGAGGTGAATCAGTGGGTCAACAAGCGCGGGCGCACGTACCTGAGAACGAAGGACTACTTCAACGACTTCGAGAAGATCTACGGCGCGTCCGGTGTCCTGCCTTCCCTGGACGGCGCGGATCATTTCCGACTCCGCAAGGCCATGTCGCCCGGATTCTCCCGCGGCAGGCTCGCCGGACAACTCGATCAACTCTACGGCTATATCCGAACGTATCTTGCGAACTGGGAGGTTGGTGATCTCATACCGGCCCGGTCGTGCCGTCTCCTGATCAACGCACACCTCTCCCCCCTCTTCGTCGGAGTGGATTCGCAGGACCTCATCGACGACCTCGTCTCCTACAAGGAGCGCGCCCTGGCCGTTCACATCATGCGGGCCCTGCCCAAGATGATGATGAAGACGCCCGGCATGAAGCGCAAGGCCAGGACCGTCGACAGGCTCCTGGAACGCATCCAGACTTCACATACTCCGGCCCAGCGGATCGACCAGCCGCGAGATCTGGCGGACGACTGGCTCGGGCTCCACGCGAGCGACCCGCAATTCGTGCCGGAGACCATGTTGCGCTTCCAGCTCTCCGCGGCGCTGGTTGCCAGCGTCTACGTGGGCGACGCAATCAGCTTTGCGCTCTACGGCATGGCGACGCAGCCGGACCTGCGGGAGCGGATCCGCGCCGAAGCCGACGCACTCTTCGAGAACGGCGATCCGGACGGTCAGGCGATCAACCCCTCCACGATCGACGTCACGCACCGTTTCCTCATGGAAACGCTCAGGATGTACCCGGTCGTCCCCATGGCGATCCGGAATGTGATGAACGCGTGCGTGATCGAGGGCTACGAGATCCCGGTCGGTTCAAGGCTCTTCATCGCTTCGACCGCGCCGCACTACATGGAGGAGGTCTTCCCGGATCCTCACTCCTTCGACATCGACCGCTACCTGCCGGATCGGGCGGAGCACCGCAGCCCCGGTTACGCGCCCTACGGCCTGGGCACCCACAGGTGTCTCGGCTTCCGGCAGACGGAGCTGCAACTGGCGGTCAACGTCCTGATGATCGCCCGCCACTTCAGATTCGAAGTCGTTCCCAAGGACTACCGGCTTCAGTTCAGTCCCATCCCGAACATGAAGCCTCGCGCGAAGCTGAAGTTCCGGATCGTCGAGCAACTTCGGGAAGTACCCGCCTGACGCGCTCGTCTCGCCCGGCGGCAGCGGCGCGACGCATTGCCATCGTCGGCGGAGGCATGTCCGGCCTCGGCGCCGCCTGGGCCCTGAGCCAGAGTCCCGACCGCTTCGACTTCGTCCTGTACGAGGCGCAGGACCGGCTCGGCGGCAACGCGGTGACCGCCGACATGCCGCAGGACGACGGCAGCTCCATCCCGTTCGACATCTCCGTCACGGCGTGCATTCCTTCAGTCTACGACCACGTCGTACTGCTGCTCGAGCAGTTCGGCATCGAACTGCTCGAGACCCGTTTCAGCTACAGCGTCCGGTATGGCGACGGCGTCTATGCTCACGACTTCGATTCGGACATACGGCGGGATCTTCAGGACGAGATCGAGAAGTTCCAGCGCGTCCTTAAGGGAATCAAGCGATTCGCCTTTCTGACCAGAGCGCGGTCCAGAGTGCTGAACGCCCTCAACCCTTACAACTACATCAGCATGGGCACGGTGCTGAATCTGCACGACCTGTCCGGCGACTTCCGGTACAAGGTTCTGAAACCGATGTTCGTCAACTTCCTGATGGCGACGAACGTCTTCGACATGCCGGCCGCGCTCTTCGCCCGCTATCTCGAGTTCTTCGACATCGAGCGCGCCACGCCCATGAGGACCTGGGACCAGGGGACCCGGCGGATCTACGAGGCGCTGTCGGCCGGCTTCCGGGACCGGGTCTGTCTCGGACGTCCGGTGCGCAAGGTGTACCGGCAGTCGAGCGGCGTTGTGGTCGAGGACCAGGACGGGGTCCGGGAGACGTTCGACGACGTCATCTTCGCCTGCAACGCGAACCAGACGCTGATGATGCTCGATCGGCCGACGATGCTGGAGCGCTACCTCCTCTCCTCGATTCGCTACGAGAGCGAGCTGCACAATCACACGATCGTGCACAGCGACTCCTCGGTTCTTCCCGACAACGAGGTCAGGCCGCTGGAGACGCGGAGCAACCACATCGAGCAGTACGGCGTCCGGCCGGACAACTACGAGATCACCTACATCATGCACAACCAGCAGCCGTGGGCTCACGGGTCGGACAAGCCCTGTCTGGTGACCTACAACCCGATCAGCAAGATCGACGAGAGCAGGATCGTCCACCGGCGGTGGTTCCAGCACGTCGTTCACGACGTGCGCCACATCGCTTTCCTCGTCCCGCTCTTCCAGTTCATTCAGGGCAGGAGACGAACGTGGCACTGCGGCGCGCACACCCTGGTCAACAGCCAGGAAACCTGCTTCGTGACCGGTCTGGCCGCCGCCAGGCAACTCGGTGCGGACTACCCGTTCGACGACCCGGGCGCCCGACGGGCCTTCAACCATTACGGGCGCATTCTCCACGGCTGGAGGTTCCGCAAGGCGAGAGCCTGACTACGAAGGCGGTCTCGGCACCTCAGACGACGCTCAGGGCCGGCCTGCGCTGGGATTCGAGTTCCGGATAGAACTGCCGGGAGTACTGACGGTACTTGCCGACAGGGCCGTCGGCCTGGCTTAGCCGGGGCGGAGCCTGGTACCGCTTCCTCTCCCAGATCACGACGTCCTGCTGGACGAACCGCCTCTCCTCACGCAGGACGAGACGATTCATCAGCCGGTGGCGCAAGCCCACGGGAAGGAATCCGAAGCCCACGAAGAACCGTCCCGGCTTCCGGATCTCCCGTACCTGGCTGACCAGGGTCAGATCCACGACCGTGCCGTCGACGGGCGTGGCAAGCACCCACAATCTCGACTTCATGCCGATCGTCTTCTCGTGGAACTCGACGAAGGAGTAACCCAGGCCATGGACGTGTGTCACCGCCGAGACTTGCGAGACCACGTCAACGAAGCCCGCGACTCTTCGCACCGCATTGAAGTCGAAGCAGCTCCTCAGGTACGCGCCCTGAACCAGGGTCGACCCGACCGGGCGCACATCGCTGTAGCCATGCGTGTAGCCCAGATGTTCGACGTCCACGCAGTTCTCCGTCGTTTCCTGGGGATGGCCCCGGAAGCGCAGGACGCAGGACCGCAGTTCGCTCCACTTCGGCCCGGCGAGCGGATCCTCGGGCAGATGCCAGTGCGCCGGCCTGCCCGCGTATCCCCACCAGGCGAAGACCATGCCCAGAACCTCCCTGGTTGCGTAGACCTTCAGTTTCGCGGCGCTCGGCGCCGGGGCGTTCGGAGTGGCGACGCACCGGCCCGTCGAATGGAACGTGAAGCCGTGGAACGGACAGACGAGACAACCGTCGCGCACAACGCCGCCCACCGTCGGCCCCATGTGGGAGCCCAGATGCGGGCAGAAGGCATCGGCCACGCAGATCCGGCCCTGGTCGTCGCACCAGGCGACGATCTCCTCCCCCATCCAGGTCTTCTCGATCAGCTTCTCGCGCTGAATCGAGTCGCGGCTGGCTACGAAGTACCAGCCCTCGGGGAAAGGCGGCAGTTCATCGTTTGGACTCAGCGGAGGTCGATCCGGTTTCGAGATCATGGGGCCAGCGTTGCTCCTCGGAGTGACACGCACCGGCGGCTCGGGCACCGGGGTCGACCTCCCAGCCAACTCGCCCGCCTCTAGGGCCAACTACTCTAACAAGATGGCGCCACCGGCGCTCCTAACGGTTCGACGGCGGCGTCCAGTTCGGATGAGCCACATGGGCCTCGTTCATGATCCGCTCGATCTCCTCGACCACGTCCGGGTAGTTGCGGGCCACGTCGTAACGTTCGCCCTCGTCCCGCAGGACGTCGTAGAGCTCCAAACGGCCGGTCAGCATCGGCTTGCGGACGCCCTTCCACTGCCTTAGCCGAACCGCCTGCGCCGATCCCGCTTCGTAGAACTCCCAGTAGAGGTAGTCGTGCGTCCTCTGCTCGCCGGGGCGTCCCCGCAACGTCGGGGCGAAGCTGATCGAGTCGGTGCCCGGTGGCCTGTCGACGTCCAGGAGGTCGGCGACGGTGGCCATCAGGTCGCCGAAGTAGCCGATGTGGTCCGATGTCTGACCCGGCGCAATCGTTCCCGGCCACCAGGCCAGGAACGGAACCCGGATGCCGCCGTCGTACAGGTCCCGCTTGATGCCGCGCAGGTTGCCGGAGGGGTTGAACCGGAGCAGGTCGTGGTTCGACTCGTTGTGCGGTCCGTTGTCCGACGAGAACATGACGAGCGTCCTGTCATCGATCCCCAGTTCCGCGAGCCGCCTGAGCAACGTGCCCACATCCCGGTCCATGCGGGTGATCATCGCCGCCTGGCCCTTGTCGGGGTTCGGCCAGTTCTCCTCGTCGTAGAGGCCGTACTCCGGCACCTCCGCCCCGTCGCCGACGGCGCGGGTGGCCTCGTTGTTGGCATGCGGAATCGTCAGGGCGAGGTAGAGGAAGAAGGGCGCATCCATCTGCTCCTCCACCCATGCCAACGCCTCGCGCATGATCAGGTCGTGGGAGTACTCGCCGCGCTCCGTCGCCCAACCGCCCTCGAAACCGCCATACGGACGCGGCGTCCTCTCGACCTTGTTCCGGAGCGAGACCTTCTCCAGACCCCGCCACAGGAACTCGGGATAGTAGTTGTGGGCGTGGACCTGGTTGAGGTAGCCGTAGAACGCATCGAACCCCTGGCTGAGGGGATGTCCTTCCATGCCGACCTCGCCGAGGCCCCACTTGCTGAACAGGCCGGTCGCGTAGCCGGCCGACTTCAGCACCTCCGCGACGGTGACGTCCTCTTCGCGCAGCGACTGGGCGGTTCCCCTGGCGTTGCCGCGGACATGGGTGTGGCCCGTGTGCTGCCCGGTCATCAGGACGCTGCGGGACGGCGCGCACACCGTCGCTCCGGCGTAGAACTGCGTGAAACGGATCCCTTCGGCGGCCATGCGGTCCAGGCTGGGCGTCCGGATCACCCGCTGGCCGTAGGACCCGAGGTCTCCATAGCCGAGGTCGTCCGCCAGGATGAAGATCACGTTCGGCCGGTCCGTGCCCGCAGCAGCGCCCGCCGTCCCGACGAGCAGAATCGTCAGGCCGACGAGAACCGTTCTCTTCGGGCTCCGCCACATAGAGCGACCTCAATCTGCTCGCAGGTGCGTCGTCGTCATGTCAATCAGCAGTCGGTCTGTTGGACCCGTTACGAGGGTCCGCACAACAATGAGCTTCCTTCCACGCCTGATTGCCGTCGACCGGGCGGTCAGCTTGCCGTCGCGCTCATTGCCGAGCAAGACTGTGTGCAGGTCCACGGCCAAGGGGAAGCCTTCACCGTTTTCCCGCACACTGTCCGGATCGCCGACCGCACAAAGCGTCGCTGCGATATCGGCTAACCAGATCAATGCTCCGGCGTGGACCGTTCCGAACGCGTTCCTTGCCGCATCGGTGACAGTCATTGTTGCCACCACCAAGTCCGGTTCTCGGGACTCGATAGTGAGTGCGAGCCCGCCTGACCAGCGGTCTTCGGCAAGACGTTCATTGACGTTCACGAGCTTCTCCTCCTAGCCTGGGAGTTCTCGGACTCTAAGACTCTGCGGGCTCTATCGAAACGGGGCGCTGGTGTCGTGATCAAACCCGGACGGAGGCCAGAACTTCGACGAGTGCATCGATATCGCGTTCGCTCGTTCGCCCGTTGGTTATGCAGGCTCGCAGCACCGGCTTGCCTTCGAAGATTGCAGTTGACACCCAGAACCGGCCGTCGCTGCGAACGGCATCGACGTAGTTTCGAACGGCTTCATGGCCTTCGGGTGGCACGAGGCATGCAACGGCCATGGGAGAGTGGTTCACGAGCGACCAACCTTCGTGCTGCAACAGCCATGCGAGTCTGTCCGCCAATCGAATGGCGCGCTCTACATGGTCCGCGTATCCAATCCATCCTGCTGTTCCGAGTGCAAGAAACATCCGCAGTCCGACGAACCGTCGCGACCACTGGTTGGAATTGACATAGAAGTCCTTGGCCGTGTCGCTCCTGGGCATGTAGCTCGCATCTATGCGGAAGACCTGAGCGGCGAGATCCGGTCTGGAGGTCAGGAACATGCCCGCCCCCATGGTCGTTGCGAACCACTTGTGGGCGTCAATCGTGATCGAGTCCGCTTGTTCGATGCCCCTGAGAGCGCCAGTATCTCTGGCGATCAGCGCACCACCCCATGCCGCGTCGACGTGGAACCACATGCCGTGCTTTCTGGCTATTTCGCCGCACTGGGTCAACGGATCGACCATCCCCGCGTTGGTCGTGCCAGCCGTCGCCGCTATCATGACAGGCATGTTGCCACTGCGGACGTCAGTTTCGATCGTTTCGGTCAACGCCTCGGGGTCCATGCGTCCGCGCCCATCGGTCTGAATCAGCCGGACCGCGTTGCGCCCGACGCCCGCGGCGTGAGCGATCTTCAGCCATGCCAAATGGCTCTCCTCCGACACAAAAATGCACGGCGGATGGGCGAATGCACACAAGCCATCATCACCGTACGCTGGGGATCCTGCTTGCAGAGCGCAGAGCATTCCCGTTAAGTTCGCTTCCGATCCACCGCTTGTGAAGTGTCCGCCCGAGCCATCCGGCATGCCGGCCCTGCGTGCTACTTCCCGGATCACGTGCAGTTCGATCTCGACCGCCGCCGGCGCATGCGAATGGACGCAGATCTGGGGGTTGAATACAGAGACAATGCGGTCGGCGCACTCGGCGGCAAACGTCGGCGCAGGGTTGAACAAGCCAAGATAGCCCGGATGCGTCACGTGTACCGTGCCGGTTTCGAGCCCCTCGATCACCCATTCCACTAGTCCCGCCAGCTCCTTGGGCTGGTCGAATTCCATGCTTCGCAGTTCCCGGAGCCACACGCCGGACGGGCCGCCGGGAACTACGTCGCGCGACGGCATGAGACGTCGCGCCGCGCCAAGGCGCTCGGTGAGCCTGTGGTCTGCTGCCGTCAGGGAATCATGGTCGGGAAACAGCGAACCGTTCGGATTGGTGTTCATTTTGGTCATCGGAAAGAATGCTCGAGGCGTCGCTCTTTGTCAGGCCACCGCCGGTTCATTCAACTACAGCGCGGGAGGCCTCACGGGCTAGGAGGGTCTGCTTCCGCTCCACTCCCCAGCGGTAGCCACCGACCGCGCCGTCGCTGCGAACCACCCGGTGGCAGGGAATCGCTATGGCGAGCGGGTTGGCGGCGCATGCGCTCGCTACTGCCCGGGAAGCTCTCGGCGATCCGACCGCGGCGGCGAGCCCGCTGTAGCTCGCGGTCTCGCCGGCCGGGATCTCCCGGAGCGCCTGCCAGACTCGCTGCTGGAAGGCCGTGCCGCGGATGTCGAGCGGCAGGTCGTGGCCGAGGGCCGGTGCTTCGACCAGGCCGACGACCCGCGCCACCAACGACTCGAACTCCGGCTCGCCACCGGCAAGTTCCGCCTTCGGGAAACGGTCCTCCAGCTCCCGCACCAGCCTGTCAGGCTCGTCGCCGAGCAGGATGCTGCAGATTCCCTTCTCCGTCGCCGCCACGAGAATCGAGCCCAGGGAGCACTCGCCCACCGCGAACCGGATCGTCTCTCCGCCGCCGCCGCGCCGGAACGTCGAGGGCGCCATGCCGAGCATCTCGGACGACGCCGCGTAGAACCGGCCGCTCGAGTTGAAGCCGGCGTCGTAGATCGCGTCAGTCACGGTTCGGGAGGTCTGGAGCGCCTCGCGAACCCGATCCCCCCGATGACCGGCGATGTATGCCCGCGGCGTGACGCCCGTGACTCTCTTGAAGACCCGGTGGAAGTGGAACCGGCTCATGCCGGCCCCCTGGGCCAGCGCGTCGAGGTCCGGGGGCTCCACCGCCGCCTCGATCGCGCGGCAGGCCGCTGCCACGACCTCCGCATGCCGTTCAGCGAGAGGCCGTTCGTTCGGCCGGGAACGGCGGCCGCCCGTCATCGGGGTTCGGTTCTCTACAGATTCGGCCATACGCATCCTCCCTCCGGTACTCCGTCACCGAGTAGCGACCGCAGCTACGTGCCGCGCAGAGAATCCTCGTATGACCGGCGCAGCATTGCACCTCGATTCTTGCTCTTGACTCGAAATTCCCTCGCTAGCGGACGCGGCGGTACGTTTCGTCAAGCGGCGGAAGGTACACCGGCGGGCTGCCGTAGAAGTGCCCGCGCAGGAACCGCACCGACGTGTCGAGCGTGAGGTTGCGCCGGCGTTCCAGCGCTTCGACGCATGCCTCGTAGTCCGGGCCGTTGCCGCCCAGACGCGTCATGACGGCGGGTCTCGTCGCCCGCCAGTGCTCGTAGCTGGCGTAGCGCGCCATCATGTAGACCTCGTCGAAGTCGGGGCTTTCGGTTGCACCGACTTCGGTTCCTCTGCGATCGAGCTCCTCGGGCACCGGATACACCCGGCGCCATTGCCCGACGATCCGCGCGCCGTTCTTCTCGAAGTACGGCCAGACGCCGTCGCGGCTGAGCTCGAAGAAGCGCTCGTGGGTCCCCTTCTGGAGCTTCTGGTGGCGGAGGACGAGGAACTCCTCACCAGCCCGGGCGATGTCGTTGCGAACGGGTCGCGGAGGCTCCTGGGCCGGGATGGCGACCGCGCAGACGAGGGTGGCGGCGCAGGCGAGCGGGAGTGCGGTCAGTCGCAACGAAGACCGCTCAGTTCGCCGGAGGCTTCTTCGTTTCGTCTTTCTTGGCCTCCGGCTCCGGCGGTTTCGGCGCCGGCTTGGCGTAGATGTCGACGGCTTTGGCGTCCTCTTCCTCTTCGGTCGGCGGCCGCACCCCTTCGCCAAGCATGATCGTCTCGATGGCAGCGACGGTAACCGGTGACGGCTTGAAGTTGCCAAAGCGATAGCCGCGCGCGATCGTCAATGGGGTCCAGCCGTACTTGTTGCGCTGGTTCCAGACCTCGATGTCGGCGCCGCCGTCGGCCAGCAGGTGGACGACGCGCGGCAGGTTCTTGTACGCCGCGCCGTGCATCGGCGTTTCGCCGTTGTCGTTGACCGCGTTGACGTCAGCACCGAGATCGAGTGCGAGCTGCACGGCCTCGAGCACCTCTTCCTCGGTGCCGGCGTCCTCACCGGGCGACCGCGTGCCAAGACCCGCGGCGGCCATCAATGCCGTCGAGCCGTCGTCGGTTCGGGTCAGCGGATCGGCGCCGAGGTCGGCAAACGTCCGCATCAGGTCGGCGTCAGCGACGAGCGCCGCGAGCACGAACGGTGTCGCCCCCAGTTCGTTGTAGCTCGTGTTGTTCAGGCGAGCCCTCACCCTCATCCGGGCCTCGAGATCAGCGCCGTGGCCGACCACGTCGCGAACGAAGTCCAGGCCGTCCATGGATCCCGAACCGTCCGGCCGCGGGTTGTTGTCGCCGGCGCCCGGTTTGCGCACCCGGGCCAGCATGTGGAGCGCCGTGTACCCGGAATGGGCCGCATTCGGATCGGCGCCCGCGTCGAGCAGCCGCGCCGCGAGTTCGAAGTGGCCGTTCGTCACCGCGACAAGCAGCGGCGTCGATCCGGGGCGAACGGAGCGACCGCCCGGCAGCGGTCGATCCCGCTTCACCGCCTTGCCCGGTGTCGGCGCGTTCACGTCGACGCCCGCCCGGAGCAGCGCCTCCATCACGCCGATTCGTCCTTCGCGGACCGCGAACAGGAGCGGCGTGAAGCCGGAGTCCAGGGTCGCGTTGGGGTCCGCGCCGACCTCGAGCAGCAGTTCGACGACCTCCAGGTTGCCCTCGGCGGCCGCCCACATGAGCGCCGTCTGGCCACGCTTCGGTTCGCGGAAGTGGACGTCGGCGCCGGCCTCGTAGAGCTCTTCGACCACCTCGATCCGGCCGGTCCGCGCCGCGGTCATGAACACCGTCTCGCCGCCTGCGAGCACGGCGTTGGGATCAGCGCCCGTAGCCAGGAGCGCTTCGACGATCTCGAAGTTGCCGTTGGCGCAGGCGAGGGACAGCGCGACGACGCCGTAGCGGTTCGCGGCGGAGACGTCGGCGCCGGCGTCGAGCAGGCGGCGGACGAGGTCGCCGCGATCGTGGTAGACCGCCCAGTGGAGGGCCGTCATGCCGTCGACCTGGGCGGCGTTGATCTCGTCGGCGGCCGGCGAGGCCGCGAGGAGGCGCTCGATCGTGGCGGTGTCGAGGTGTTCGGCCGCGTCGGCCAGGGGAGCGTTGGTGGTGGCGGCCGCTGCCGGGACCGCAAGAAAGAACGCTAGGGCGAAGCTACGCAATCTCTCCCCCTCAGCCTGCCAGGTGGACCGGCTCGGCCAGGGTGTCGATCCGGCCGGTGCTGTCCGCGAAGGAGTCGAGCCGTACGCCGACGCTGTCGAGCAGGGTCAGGTGCAGGTTGGCCATCGGAGCGGGTTCGTCGTAGACGATGTGCTGGCCGCCGCGGACGGTTCCTCCTCCGCCGCCGGCGACGACGATCGGCAGGTCCACGTGGTCGTGGACGTTCGGGTTGCCCATCCCGCTGCCGTAGAGGTAGAGCGAGTTGTCGAGCAGGTTGCCGTCGCCCTCCGGCACCGCCGCGAGCTTCTCCAGGAAGTACGCGAACAGCGAGACGTGGAACTGGTTGATCTTCGCCAGCTTCGCCACCTTTTCGGGATCGTTGCCGTGGTGGGAAGTCGGATGGTGCGGATCGGGTACGCCGATCTCGGGGTAGGTCCGGTTGCTCGACTCGCGGGCGAGCTGGAAGGTGATGACCCGGGTCACGTCGGCCTGCAGCGCCAGCACCTGGAGATCGAACATCAGCCGGGCGTGGTCGGCGTAGGCGGCGGGCACGCCGGCCGGGCGGTCGACATCGGGCAGAGCGCCTTCGTCGGACTGGGCTTCCGCCTTCTGGATGCGCCGCTCGACTTCGCGAACCGAGTCGAGGTACTCGCTGACCTTGACCCGATCGCCGGGGCCCAGCATGCCCTGGAGCCGCGTGATGTCCTCGTGAACCCAGTCGAGCAGACTGGCCTTGCGCTTCAGCCCCTCGCGCCGCTCGGCCGCCGTGCCGCCCTCGCCGAAAAGCCGCTCGAACACGATCCGCGGATGAGCCTCGGCCGGCAGCGGCGTCGTCGGCGACGACCAGGAGAGGTTGTTCTGGTACACGCAGGCGTAGCCGTTGTCGCACTGGCCGACCATGTCCATCAGGTCCATCGCCAGCTCGAGCGAAGGCAACTGGGTCTCCTGACCGATCTGCTGCGCCGCGATCTGATCGACCGTCGTGCCGAGGTAGTAGTCCGTGCTCTCCGTCCACTTCGCCTTCGCCGCGCTCAGGAATGCCGCGTTCGAGGTCGCGTGTGTCCCCGGATAGGCGTTCTTGAGTTCCAGGTTGCTGATCACCGAGATCTGCTTCCTGAAGCCCTCCAGCGGACTCAGCGACGGGGACAGCTCACCGAGGGACCCGCTGCCGCCGGCCGGACGCCAGCGCGTGATGTCGGAGCCCATCGGAATGTAGACGAAGCCCAGCCGCCGCACCGGCTTGGCCGCCGTCTTCGCCCAGGCGGTCATCGACGGCACCATCGCGTCGAGCAGGGGCAGCGCGATCGCCGCGCCCATGCCGCGCAGGAAAGTCCGACGCGGTAGCGCCTTCTTGGTCAGGATCATGACGATGCTCTCCTCATCTGGAAGGGGTCGCTGGCGACGACTGCCTGAATCAGGGACGACAGGCGGTAATCGTCGGCCTCCGCGCGGCGCAGAATCGCGCGCACGGCGGGTGCGTCGGTCGCGGTCACGCCGCGGCCGGTGCCGAACACGAGCAGCTTCTCGGTCAGGGTGGTCAGGAACAGCTCGGGCCGCGCCAGCATCGCCGACTCGAGTTCCACAACACCGCCCAGGGCGGTGCCGTCCCACAACTCGCCGGAAGCGTCGATCGGGAAGCCCGCGTCGACCGTCCGCCAGCGGCCGATCGCGTCGTAGTTCTCGAGCGCGAAGCCGACCGGATCCATCAGACGGTGGCACCCCGAACACGCAGGGTTGTCGCGATGGGCCGACAGCCGCTCACGCATCGGCAGCTCCCTGGCGATGATCTTCGCTTCCGGCAGGTCCGGCACATCGGGCGGAGGCGGAGGCGGCGGCACGCCGAGCAGGTTGCCCAGTACCCAGTTGCCTCGCACCACCGGCGAGGTGCGGGTGGCGAACGAGGTCACGGTGAGGATGCTGCCGTGGCGCAGCAACCCGCCGCGCACGCTGTCGTCGTCGAGTTCCACTCGCCGGAAACGGCTGCCGTAGACGTGCGGAATGCCGTAGTGCTTGGCCAGCCGCTCGTTGAGGAACGTGTAGTCCGCCCGCACGAGATCGAGGGCGCTGCGGTCCTCCCGCAGGATGCTGCCGACGAACAGTTCCGTCTCCCGGCGCATGGCCTGCCGCAAGTTGTCGTCGAAGTCCGGGAACAGGCGCTTGTCGGGCGTGACACCGTCCAGATTGCGTAGATGGAGCCACTGGGCGGCGAAGTTCGTGACCAGGTTCCCGGCCCGAGGGTCGGCGAGCATCCGCTCGACCTGGTGCTCGAGCACGTCCGGCTCGCTCAGTCGGCCGGCCGACGCGAGCTCCAGGAGTTCGTCGTCGGGGATGCTGCTCCACAGGAAGAAGGCGAGCCGCGACGCGAGCTCCACGTCGCTGACGCGGTACGGCTCCCCGGCTTCCACCCCGGCCGGGTCCCGTTCGATGCGGAACAGGAACTCCGGGCTGACCAGGACCGCCGCCAATCCCATCTCGACGCCCGCCTCGAACCCGTGCTCTACCCTTGCCTGATCGTAGAGCGCGAACGGTCCGCGCACGTCCTCGCCGGTCACCGGCCGGCGATAGGCCCGGCGCATCACGTCGGCCAGGATCTCCCGTGCGCAGGGGTCCTCCTCGGCGACGTTCTGCGGCTGGCAGACGAAGATCCGCTGGCGGCTCGGCGTGTCGCCGGCGCCGAGCGGCAGGTACGGCCCCACGATCGAGACGGAGAAGATGGCCGGCTGCACCCGAGGGTGGCGGTAGTAGTTGAAGTGCGACTCGTAAGGCTGCCGCGCCGTCTCGAGCAGCACCCAGGGCCGGGCCGGGAAGGTGACGCCGATGTCATGTGGTCCCGCGGTGACCGGGGCTCGCACGATCAGGTGATCGTCGACATCGTCCTGCGACGGCTGGTAGTTCAGCGCCACGTCGCTCATCAGGTCCGGCGGCTGAACCGTGAACGACTGGATCTGCTCTCTGTCGATCAGGAGTTCCAGCTCGTGCGGCTCGCGCAGACCCTCGACGTGCTCGTTGCGGTCGCGCGCGAGCCGGATCGAAAACTCGTAGACCCCGTCGGCCGGGAAGTTCCAGGTCGCGAGCAGGCCGCCCCGGGTGCCGATCGGCAGACCCTCGACGTGCTTCTCCTGGGTCAGATCGGGATCCGTCCGGAACGTGATGCCGACCGGCTCCGCGTATGAGCGGCCGACCGCCAGCCGGCTGATCTTCTCCGCCGCGCCGACATAGCGCTCCAGCAGCGTCGGCGAGAGGTCGCCGACCGTCACGTTGTCGAACCCGTAACTGGCCGAATCCGCCGGCAACAGCGAGGCGACGTCGACCTCCAGCGCCAGCAGGTCCCGCACCGCGTTGTGGTACTCGGTCCGGTTCAGCCGGCGGAAGGTCTCCGTGCGGCCCGGGTCGGGCTGGTCGGCGGCGATCCGGTCGAGTTCGCCCTCGAGCGAGGCCAAGGCGTCTCGGTATGCACTCTCGTCCGGACGGCGCCGTCCCGGCGGCGGCATCTGCCGCGCGCGCAGCTTGCGAGCCACCTTCTCCCAGGTCGCGCGGTCAAGTCCCGTGTGCTGCTCGACCAGGGCGTCCAGTTCGAGCCCGGCCGTCTTCAGCCGGGCGTTGTGGCAACCCAGGCAGTGCCGCGAGATCAGGGCGCGGTGCGGCGCGTCGGCGTCGAAGGCCGGAGCCGCCACCGTCGTCGCGGGCGGTCCGGTCGCAGCAGTTGTCCCGGCGAGCGTCAGGAAGAGCACGGCACACACCGCAGCCGCATCAATCGCCCGCGGGCGACAACACCGACTGGGTCGTGGGTCACGCAATCTCCAACTCCGGGCTGAAGACCTGAATCTGGGTACAGGGTTACAAACGGCAGTCTAGCAGTGTGCCTACTCGCCGCATGTGCGTGCGCGTCACCGTCTGACGACCCGGTCCGCGGTCATCGCTGCTACGGTCGCCACCCCATCCGATCCCGCTCGACAAATACGCCCGTATTCGGTACTTTTCGCGAGTGAAATCCAGACCAAGTCGCCCTCGGGCATCCGACCTGCTTCGTGATCGAGCCTCCCGCGGTAGCTATCACTTCTCGACGGAGCAACTCGCCAACGAACTCGGCGTTTCCCTAACGGCAGCGAGGTCAGCGCTCAGGCGTCTCAAGAACAAGGGGCTCGTGGCGACGCCCCACCGCGGCTTTCACGTCGTTGTTCCGCCGGAGCACCAGAGACTCGGCTGCCCGCCCGCAGAGCAGTTCGTGCCTCAACTCATGGACCGGCTTGCAGTTCCCTACTATGCCGGGCTCTTGACGTCCGCTCGCTACCACGGAGCCGCACACCAGCAGCCGCAGGTCTTCCAGGTCGTCGTCCCCAGGAACCGGCCGCCGATCCACTGTGGACTGGTCAAGGTCGGCTTCGTCGCTCGCCACAACGGGGCGGCGATGCCGACCAGGAGGGTGAACACGCCTCGAGGCTTCCTCCGAATCGCGTCGCCCGAGGTCACGGCCTACGACCTCGTCGGCTACGAACGGCACTGTGGCGGGCTCGAGAACGTGGCCACCGTTCTCTCGGAGTTGGGAGAGAGTCTGGACCCGGAAGAACTCTCGGCTCTAGGCGAGCTCTCGCCTATCCCCTGGTCCCAGCGGCTCGGTTTCCTTCTCGACCTGGTCGGGCATTCATCCCGGAGCAAAGCTCTGGCCGGCTTCGTGCAAGGTCACGCAATTGAAACAGCGGTTCTGGTGCCCGGCGGGAACAAGGCCTCTGCCAAGCGCGATGCCAACTGGAAGCTCCTGGTCAACGCCGACCTGGAACCGGACCTTTGATCCCCGCAGACTTCATCGCTGAGTGGCGGGAGCAGGTTCCGTGGGTCCAGGAGGCGCAAGTGGAGCAGGATCTGGTCATCAGCCGGGCTCTGGCTGAGATCTTCGCCAATGATCGCCTGGCCCGAAGTCTCGCTTTTCGAGGAGGCACGGCGCTCTTCAAGCTCTATCTGGCACCACCACCGCGCTACTCTGAAGACATCGATCTCGTCCAGACGGTCGCCGAGCCGATCGGTCCGACGATAGACGGTTTGCGCCATCGGCTCGACTCCTGGCTCGGCGAGCCGAAGCGCTCCTTCAAGCAAGGACGCGTGACGCTCTTCTACCGATTCACGTCAGAGGAAGCGCCCCCTCTTCCACTGCGCCTCAAGATCGAGATCAACTCGCGGGAGCACTTCAGCATCCTGGAGTTGGCTCACAGGCGCTTTGAGGTCAGATCCCGTTGGTTTTCAGGCACGGCCCGGATTCCGACGTACACGCTGGACGAGCTGCTCGGAACGAAGCTCCGCGCTCTGTACCAGCGCAAGAAGAGCCGCGATCTCTTCGATCTCTGGTGGGCTTCGCGCCAGGTCGAAGTCGACCTCGATCGCGTCGCCCACTGCTTTGTCGAGTACCTCGCAGCGGAAGGTCATCGCGTCTCCCGAGCCGAGTTGGAAGCGAACCTGGCGGGCAAACTCCAGGACCCGGTGTTCCTGGCCGACCTTCAGCCTCTCCTGGCGCCCGGGATCACATGGGATCTCGAAGCCGCCGTCAAATGGGCCTTCGAGGAGATCACGCCTCGGCTCAGGGGGAACCCCTGGAAGGGGATCAAGGAAAGCTGACGATCCGGCCCGCGGTCGTCCTCGCCCAGCCCGCAACGGGCGAGGAGTCAGAGCCCGCCCGGTATGAGGATTCCCTTGCCGAGTAGCGTGCCGAGCGGGTGGCGAGCCTCACCGGTCCCGACGGTTGGCTGAATCTGGCAGGCCTGTACTGGCTGAAGGAAGGCACGAACAGCTTCGGCGCCGCCAACCCGAGCTGGCGCCTCAAGGCCCGTTTCGAGCCCTACCTGGCCGCAGCCTTGCCCGGCGAAGACGGCACGACGATCCTCGACTTCAACAAGGCATACAACCCACCCTGTGTCTTCACCGAGTTCGCCACCTGTCCGCTGGCGACGCCGCGTAACCGCCTACCCGTCGCGGTGGAGGCTGGAGAGAAGTACACGGACGAGCCGTAGCAGTCGATCAGGGCAAGCGCCAGCGCTCCTCCGTGGCCGGACATCAACGAGGAAAGCCGCGCAGCACCCTGAACGGACGAAACAGGCGTACCGCGGCCGGCCAGCGGACGAGGCGTTCCTCGGCCATGATCTCGAGCGCGGTCAGCCGTCGCCATGCGCGCGCCGGCAGGGTGCGGGGGCTGCGGCGGCGCGTGCCGCGCGGCGGCGCGCCCGCCCGCGGGACCCGCGTGGCGACCGCCGGACGCGCGCCGTTGAACGTGCAGCCGGTGAACGCCAGGTCCTCCGCATAGAGATCCTCGACCAACCGGCGCGCGGCGGCGTCGTAGTGGTCGGCCCAGCAGCCGTCGCCCATCCCCGAAGCGTTGCGCACCGGCAGCCGGTCGTCCGGCAGGCCCAGCCGCGCGGCCAGCTGCGCGAAGTCCACGTCCATCGTCTCCACGCCGCCGAGGAACGAGAGCGGGTCGGCGTTGACGCGACGCACGCCGAACAGCAGGTCGGGGTTGCAGTCCGGCAGAAAGTCGGTCTGCGGCGGCATGTGGATGACGACGAAGCGCAAGTAGCGGAGCGCAATCCCATCCGGACCGTACTCGCGCCCGGCGTTGGCCCGGAAGAAGTCACGCGCATCGCGGCCCCACCGGTCCTTGAAGTCGGCGCGCAACTCACTGCAGAGCTCCGCGAACTCCCCCAGGCTGCCGTAGCGCTCGGGACCGGGCCAGTCGGCGGAGAGCCGGGTCCGCGAGGCCGCGACCCGTCGCGCGTGCCGCCAGATGGACACGAAGCGCGCGTACGGGTTGCGGACGAAGGAGAAGGTGAAGTAGTCGGGGTAGAGGTTGATCAACCGGGCCAGATCCCGGCCGCGCTCAGCGAGCAGCCCTCCGTACCAGTCGGGCCGGTAGCTGTGCCAGCCACCGCCGTGGTCCGCGAACCAGTCCAGAATCGTGGTGCTGGCGCACTTCGGGACCTTGACGTAGATGCACCGGTGGCGGTGGGAGATCATCGTCCGGACCCCTCGCCGGCCGCCGAACGGCCCGCGGCGGCATCCCGGCGCTCGCCAAGCCGCCAGCGCGCGGCCGAGGCGAGCCAGGCGACGACCCGCCACAGAGCCGCCGGCCTTCGCAGCTGCCGGGCCTCGGCCAGAATCCGCGCGGCGGCGGCGCGCACGCCCCGGCGGCGGCGCGCGCCCCCCGCATGCCCGGCGACGAGGCGGACCGCCGAAAAGGTGAAGCGCGGCGCGCGGACCGTGCGCGATTCCCCGTAGTCCTCGGCGCGTCCACCGGCGCGGCGCGCGCGGTGGAGGGCCCAGGTTCGCGCGATGACGATGCGCGAGCCTTCAGGAAGGAGGACCTCCGCCTTCACCGCGGCGCCGAGCGCGGCGCGCAGCTTCGGCGCCAGGCCCCACGGCGGCACGACGCCCGCCGGAATCGCGATGTGGAACGGCGAGTGCGGGAAGCTGTCCAGCGCCGTCCCCGCCGGACCGATCGTGAGGCGCGGATCCGCGCCCAGCCGCTGCCGGAGCCGGCGCCAATCACCGCGGCCTGCCGGCATCTCGACGCGCACGGCGAGGTCGTCGGCCGGATCCGCCAGCAGGCGCTCCGCGACCTCGCGCAGTTGTAGCGCCGAGGCGCCTCCGGCGTTGACGGCGGCAACGTGGCGCGGCACCGCGAAGACCGGCCCGCGGCCCAGCCTGCGGAAGCCGGGATCGGGGATCAGCTCCGCGAGCTTCGCGGCCTGGAGATCCTGGTCGCGCTCCTTGGCATCCCGGCCGGCTCCCCAGCGGCCCTGGTGCCAACCGAACGCCTCGCGAACCGGGACCAGCAACCCGCCCCGGCACCAGACCCGGTAGCCGAACTCCGTGTCCTCGCCGCCGTAGCGGTCGAAGGAGTCGTCGAAGCCGCCGGCCTCCTCGAAGAACGCCTTGCGGATCGCGAAGTTGTGGCCGGTCACCGCCCGGAACAGGTCGTCGTGGCACGACGTGAGGTCGCCTGTCCGAGCCATGTGGCGCTCGAACCAGGGCGGGTCGCGCGGCCGGTCGGCCAGCAGTTCGGCGAGTGACCCGGTCCGCCCGCGGACCGCGGCCGCGTCGAGACCGGCGGCCGACACGTAGGCGCAGAAGCCCTGCGTGAGCGCGTCCGCCACGCAGTGGTGCCACCGCGCGTGGGCGCGGAGCAGACCGGCTTCGGCGATCACGTCGCCGTCCAGGAAGACGAGGATGTCGTGGGCCGCCGCCCGGGCCCCGGCGTTCCGGGCCGCGGAAAGCCCGAAGCCGCGGGTCTCCCGGCGCACCACCCGTACGTCGAGCGGCGTCGAGCCGGGAACCGCGAGCGGCGGCGAAGAACCGTCGTCGACGACAATCACCTCGAACCGGCCCTTCGGGTAGTCCTGCGCTTCGAGGCCCGCGAGCGTCAACTCCAGGGCCTGGGGTGCGTCGAAGCATGGCACGACGACGCTCAGCGGCGACGGCGCCGCGAACGCTCCCGGTTCCGGCAGCTCGATGGCCCGCCAATCGTTGCCGCGCACGGCAGCGGGCCGGGGCGCGCCCACCGCCGCCGCTTCAGCCGCCGGTCTGCGAGCCGCCAACACCGGCCGGATCGTGGTCGGAAGGTACGGAGCGCCGGTCGGCGCGGGCAGCCCAGCCGCGACCCGCCCGCGACGGCGAGGCCCGCAGCGCCCGCGCCAGGCAGGCCGCGCACAGCCTCAGGTCGAGGCCGGGGCTCATCGCCTCGATGTAGAGCCGGTCGTAGCGCAGCTTGTCGCGTGGATCGAGGTCGTGACCGCCTCGGGCCTGGGCGAGACCGGCGATGCCGGGACGCACCACCAGGCGCTCCGGAAACCCCGGCACCGAGCGGCTGATCCGTTCGGCGCGCCCGGGGCGCTCGGGACGCGGGCCGACCAGACTCATCTCGCCCCTGAGCACGTTGACGACCTGGGGCGCCTCATCGAGATGAAAGCGGCGCAGCACGCGCCCAGCGCGGGTGGCCCGGCGGTCGTTCCACGCCGCCCACCGCGGTCCAAACCGCTCCTCGGCGTCGACGGCCATGGTGCGGAACTTGAGGATCTCGAAGACCCGGCCGGCCCGGCCCAGCCGGGCCTGGCGGAACAGCACCGGCCCGCCGTCGTCGAGGCGGATGGCGAGAGCGATCGCGAGTCCCAGCACAAGCCACAACGGCGACAGCAGCACCAGCACGAAGACCAGCAGGAGGAGATCGAAGGGCCGCTTGTAGGCCTCGCGTCCGCTCATCCGTCGCGCCCTTCCCCGGCGGCGGGCCATTCGACGTTGGCGCTGCACCGGCCGGGATACCGGCAAGCCTTGATGCGGTAGCGCAGAACGCCCGGCTCGCGCCCCTCAGGCAGGACGAACGAGGTCTGCGCGGGATCGTAGGCGTGGAGAACGAAGCGCCGGGGAACGCCGTCGCCCGATTCCTCGATCGCGACGTAGCCCGCCGACTCGGGCCAGCGCCAGCGCAGCTCGTAGCGACCATCCGCCCGGCGCGCCCCGGAGAGCGACTCGGGCGGACGCAGAGGCGGGAGAAACACCGCGCGGTCGGGGGCAAGAGCCCGCGAGCTGGCCAGGAACCGCTCCGCCTCCCCCTCGTACGCCGGATCCGTCGTGGCGGCGACGGCGAACAACCGCGCCGCGCCGAGGTGGAGCCGCCACTCCGCCGTTCTCGTGCGCTCGGCCTCCGCGGCTTCCCGCGCCGCCAGTTCAAGAAGACGGCGGGCGCGGCCGCCGTCCGCCGCCCGGATCTCCGCCCACTCCCTCCCGATCCCGTCGAACAGCAACCGCCTGTGCACATCCCCCAGTGGCGGAAAACCGCCGATGCCGCCCGCCAGGACCTCGAGCGGGCGGGAGGCGTCGCTTACGTGCTCGACGCCCGCGGCGGCATGGATGACACGGTGAACCGAGAGCCCGGCGACGGCGGCGCCGAGCGCCGCCACGGCGAGAGCGACGCGCGCCAGCTTCAGCCCCCACAGCGCCCGCCAACGGTCCCGCAGCCAGCCTGGAAGCCGGGGCCGCCGCGAATCCGCGAACGCTGCGCCTTCGAGACCCGCCGCGAAGGCGAGCAGCATCGCGGCCTGCAGCGACGAAACGGGAGTGTCGAACAGAAACTGCGCCTGGACCAGGTGACCCACCAGCCCGGCGCCCAAGAACAACACGAGTGCCCGTTCGGCCGCCTCCAGCCGCCGGGCGGCGCGCCAGATGGTGACCAGGGCCAGCGACCACATGGCCAGCCATGCCGCGACACCGGCAACGCCCGTCGTCGCCGCCACCTCGACCAGCTTGCCGTGGGCCCGGTCGTGCGGCTCGGCGAAGGCGCCGTAGCCCGAAGCGTAGAGGCCGAAGACGTCGATGAAGTTCTCCGGGCCGAAGCCCAGCGCCGGTCGCTCCGCGAACCCTTCGAGTCCCGCCTCCCAGGCGGCGAGACGGCTCTGCACGCCGGGGCGCGTCACATGCGTCGACAGGACATAGCGCGCGACGGGATGCTCGGGCAGGTAGACCGCGCTCCGGTCCCCGGCCGTGGCCCGCAGCCCGGCCGCGGCCGCGAAGCCGAGCAACGCCACGAGCGCGACGGCGGCGACCGTTCTCAAGCGCCCGCGCGCGCGGAGCGCACCGGCAACGGCCAGGAACCCCAGGCTCGCGAACAGCCCGACGAAGCCTCCCACGGAGCCCGCGAGCGCCATGGCCCACAGCGCCAGGGCCGCCGCGGTCCCCCACAGCGCCACCGCGGCCCATGGCGGACCTGCCGGCCGCCGCGGCCGCTGCGGCGCCAGGCGCTCGGCGGCGCGGGCGCGGCGCTGCCAGGCCTTGCGCTCCCTCGCGCTTGCGGGCCGCGGCGCGGTCGAGCCCCGTGCCCCGGCCGCGCGCGACGCCGCGACGGCGCCGCCGGACGCGTCGACCCGAGCGGCGAGCAAGGCCCGGACCGCGAGACCGAGCGCGGCCATCAGGCTCACGAGCAAGCAGGCGCTGAGAAAAGTCGGATTGCCCAGGGGCCCGCCGAGCCGCGGCGGATCGAGCTCCGGCAGCGCGCCGTAGAAGGGAACGTCGACGTCGTGCGCGAGAGCGACGACCGCCAGCGCGAGCACGGCGCCCGTCGCCGCCACGCCGCCAAGCAGCATCCGCCATGCCGCGCGCGTCCGCAACACGGACACCAGCACCACTGCGAGCGCCAGCCAGTGCGCGGCGTCGACCAGTCCCTGCATGCGCTCATACGTCGACCACACGCTGCGCATCGGGCTCACACCGAAGGCCGCCGACACCAGAGATACCGCGAAGCCTGCCGCGAGCAAGCCCAGCAGCCGGGACCCGACCGGGCGATAGCGGGAGTCGACGAGCGCCAGCACCGCCCAGAGCGCGAACACCACCTCGATGATCGAGCGAGACCACAGCGCCTTGCCGACGACGAACGGAAAGATGGTGCTCGTGGTGACCACGAAGGGCGTCAGGAGCAGCAGCGCGATGCCCGCGAACACGGCAAGGCGCAACGGGCGCTCCAGCGCCGCGAGACAGGAAGCCTGCTTCATCCACCCGCCGGGCCGCGCGGCGGACCGGCGAAGAAGCCGGCCGCCCAGGCAAGGTGGACCGTCGCCGCCGCGAGCGGAACCAGCCCCGCCTCCGGTCGTCTCCGGCGCAGGCCAATCGCCGCGGCGCCCAGGACCAGCAGCAGCGCGTAGCCCAGCGGACATGCCGCCGCCGCGTAGAGGAGCGTCGTACCGGTTGTCGATGCCGCCGGAGCGAAGACCAGGACGGCGATCCCCGCCGCGGCCAGCGCGGCCGAGGCCGCCAGCGCCCCGAGCAGCACCGGAGGGGCCAGTTGGCGCAGCCGCCACGAACGCGGGTGGCGCGCGAGAACCGCCCGCTTCCAGCGTCCGTAGTCGAAGTACTGCCGCGCCAGCGCAGCCAGGCTGCCGCGCGGCCGGTACGACACGGCAAGGCCCGGGTCGAACCACACGGTGCCGCCGTTCTCGCGCAATCGCCAGTTCAGTTCGTAGTCCTCGTTGCGCGGCAGCGACTCGTCCCAGCCGCCCACGGCTTCGAGCGCAGAACGCCGGAACACGCCGGGAAACACCGTGTCGACGGGGCCCTCCGGGCCGCCGACCCGGTAGCGGGCGTCGCCGGCGCCGATCGGCGCGCTCGTCGCCAGCGCCACGGCGCGTTCGAAGAACGTCGAGCCGGTCGGGCGGACGCGCCCGCCGACGTTGACCGCGCCGGTTCGGCGCAGCGTGCCGACCGCCCGGGTCAGGTAGCCGGGCGGGAGCGTCGCGCGCGCGTCGCAGCGCGCGATCACCGGATGGCGCGCCGCCTCGAGAGCCCGGTTGAGGCCGGATGGGATGGAGCGGTCGAGGTTCGCCACCAGGTGCACGGTCGGAAAGCGTGCGCGGACGAGTGCCCGGGTAGCACCGCCGTCCGAACCGTCGGCGACGATGATCTCGAAGCCCGCCTCGTAGTCCTGGCCGAGAATGGACTCGAGCGCCTCCGAAAGAGTCGACTCGGCATCGCGCGCGGGAACGATCACCGAAACCGGCGGCAGCGTGGTCACCGGACCGTTCCCGCCGCGCTCCGCCTTCAGAAGCGGAACTGCAGGTTGAAGACGAACCGGCGTTGAGCCCGCGCGGTCCCGACTGCAGCCGTCTCCGCGTGTTCGCCCGCCAGTTCGAGTTGGAGCTGGACCGGCGCGACGATGAAGCGGGCTCCCAGGCGGTACCGTCTTCCCTGGTCCGCGAAGGCGGCTTCGGCGAAGGGAGTGAGGACGCCCTGGACCGAAGGCATGAGGAAGCCGTAGCCGAGCGCGGCGTCGACTCCGTCCCCGGCGCCGCCGAGGGCGCCGCCGCCGTGTTGCGGCAACTGTTCCTGCCAGAGCGTCTCGGCGCCGCCGACCGGAGCCCCCCAGCGCGGCCCGAACTCCATCGACAGACCCTCGCCGTTCGCCTTAGGCGCCATGCGGGCACTGACGCTCACGCCGCTCTCCTCGTAGCCGCTCTCGTTGTGCAGGGCCAGCATGCGGCCGCGAGCCTCGACCTGGAACCGGGCGTTGCCGTAGCGCGCGCCGCCTGCCACTTCGAGCCCCATTCCCGCAGCGCCGTCGCCGCCGTCGTAGCGGCCCGCGAGCTCGACGAACGGCGTCAGCACGCCGTCACCCGGGGCCTGCCAGCTCCGCGACGCCTCGACGCCGGCGCGCGTGCGCCAGCTCCCGGCGCTCAGGCCGTCAACAGCCCGCGAACCGCCGTCGGTCGCCAGCCGGGCGAGGCCGGCGTCGGCCCGCAACGCCAGGTCGACGCCGCGGAAGCCAGCCAGCGCCTTGCGCAGGCCGCCGGCGGCCATCCACATCGAAAGATCGCTCCTCTCGGGCCGGTCCGCGGCGTCCCCGGTCACGTGCGTCGCGTCGCCCCAGCCCACGCCCAGCATGGTCCAGACCTCGTCGCTGCCGGAGAGCTTCCAGCGAGCGTAGGGGTGCACGGTGGTGAGCGAGGTGTCGAGGCGGCCGCGCTCGAAGTCGGCGTCGCCGCCGCCGAAGCTGTAGTCGCTCTCGCTGGAACCCCTGGACACGGCGAGGCCCGCCAACCACCTGCCGGACCGGACGTCGAGACCGAGGTAGCCGGTGCGCAGATCGCCGTCGAAACGGGACTCCTGCTCGGGACGGCCGTTGAATGAGTTCAGGTCGCCCCGGCCCCAGATCGACCAGAGTCGCGATCCGGCCTCTTCCTCGCCCTCTCCCGGCTCTTCGGCGACTCCGCCTCCGAACGACCACTCGAACGAGCTTCCCAGCAGCAGGTTGTCGGCGTCCGTTCGCAGCCCTCGCGGACCCTGACCGCCGGGACCCAGGCCGAAGCCCTGGCCGGAACCCTGACCGAAGCCCCGGCCCGGACCTTGCGCGAAACCGTTGCCGAAGCCCGAAGATCCGCCAAGGCCGCCGTAGCCGCCGCCCGGCCGGCCGGCGATGCCCGGCCCGCCCCCGGCCAACTGCTGGCCGGCGATCGTGATGTTCGACCGCGGCGGCACGGCGGACGCGAAGCGGGCGCCGATCGCGTCCACCGCGCTGGTCAGCGCCGACCGGCCCACGGAAGCCAGCGTGTGTTCCAGCACCGCCCTGCGCTCCGCCGTCGGCGGCGACGAGGTGACGCGGAAGATCATCAGCGCCGCGTCGCCGTCACCGCGGTGGGCGTCGGCGTCCTCGACACGGTACGTGAACGTGTAGGCGCCCGTCACCGTCGGCGTGCCGGACAGCGTCCTGGTCGTGGCATCGAACACGAGACCGGCAAGGCCCATCGGCGACGACGTCAGGCTGTAGGTCAGGGCGCCGTTGCCGCCCGTCGCCTCGGGCATGACGACCGGGTCGATCGCCCGGCCCTGCACCAACGCCAACGCCTCGGCCGGTGCACCGACGAAGCTCGGCGCCAGGTCCCGGACGCGCACGGCGACCTCGTCCGGCGCGCTGGTCAGCGCGCCGTCCTTCACGGTCAGCGAGAAGGTCAGCGTCCCCGGCTGCTCGGGCGCGGTGAACGCCGGATGCGCCGACAGCGGCTGCTCGAGCGTGATCGTCTCGCCGCCGGCCTGGAGCCAGGCGTAGGTCAAGGCGTCGCCGTCCGGGTCCGAACTCCCCGAGCCGTCCAGCTCGACCCGTTCGCCTGGGTCGGTCTCCACGTCCTCTCCGGCGTCCGCCGTGGGCGGCCGGTTGTCGAACACCCGGATCGCGAACTCGAGGCTCGCCGCGTCACCGTCCAGGTCGGTTGCGCTGTAGGTCACCGTGAAGCGCCCCGCGACCGTCGGCGTGCCCACGATGCGCCGGGAGGTGTCCTCGAAACGCAGCCCCGCGGGCAGCGGCTCGAGCGTGTAGGTCAGCGCGCCGTTGCCGCCGCTCGCCGCCGGCAGGACCCGCGGCCTGGCGGGTTGATTCGCCAGGAATCGTTTGGTGCTCACTTCGGCGTCGCCGAAGCTCGGCACCAGGTCGCGCACGGACACCGTCACCTCGTCCGGCTCACTGTCCGTGTTCCCGTCGTTCACGACGAGAG
>VXVC01000010.1:0-5984 GCA_009836625.1 Holophagales bacterium | reverse complement strand
GACACCGTCACCTCGTCCGGCTCACTGTCCGTGTTCCCGTCGTTCACGACGAGAGAGAAGTTCAGCGCGCCCGGTGCGTCCGGAGCGATGAACGAAGGCCGCTCCGTGTCCGCGCCGTCGAGCGTCACTTCTTCGCCCCCGGTCTGCGTCCACCGGAACGTCAGTTCGTCGCCGTTCGGGTCCGAACTCCCCGAGCCGTCCAGCTCCACGCGCTCGCCCGGATCCGCTTCCAGGTCCTCCCCGGCCTCGGCCGTCGGCGAACCGTCTGTGGGCTCAGGTTCCGGCTCGCCGCCGCCGGGCGGCGTGTCGTTGGTCACTTCCTCCTCGAAGTTCGGCACGTCGCTGAAGGTCGGGGTCGGCGACCCGTCCGAGATCCGCAGCGGCCTGGCGCCCTTCGTGTAACTCACGCTGACGCTCGCGCCGGCTGGAATCGGCGGTGAGATCGTGAGCCGCAGCGTCGCGCCCCTGATCGACACCGCGGTCACCCGGTACTCTTCCGTCTGCGCGGCCTCGACCGCCTCCGGACCCGTCGCCGAAGCGGCCGACGACGCCGCGGGAGTCACCGTGACCGTGAAGTCCGAGGGATCGGGCACGGACGTCCGGTCCAGGGTCCGCTCGAAGGTCAGGGTCACCTCCCGACCGTCCGCCCTCGGCTCCTCCGCCAACGGCGGCTCACTGGGAGGCGCCGGACCGCCGCCCCCTCCCGGCGGCGGCGGCGGCGGCGGCGCCGACGAGTTCACCCGGTGGTCCGCGTTCGCCGGGACCGCCGGCGATTTAAGGTCGGCCTCCGTCGTCGTTCCGGCCGCCCTGATCGCCCCCCCGGATCCCGTGCTCAACGCGTCCGCGGGGAAGCCGACTCCCGACCGCGAGACGTCTCCGTCCGCCACCGTGTAGGCGAAGTCCAGAGTCCTCGTGGCCGTCAACGATCCGGACGTGTCGAAGGTCATGTCCCTCTCAACGCCCGGGGCGAGCAGAAGCCGCAACACCGGACTGCCCGTCACGTCCACGTCGTCGTCGAACGTCACCCGCGCGCGCACGATGTCGGCCACGTCGTAGCTACCGTTCTGATCCGCCGGCGGCGCTCCCTGCAGCAGAACGCTGCTCACATGCGGCAGCGTCGTCGTCGCGGTGCCAATTCCCGACCAGGGGCTCTCGCCGTCGCCCTCCGCCCGCACCTGGAAGTGGTACCGCCTGCCCGGCGTCAGGTTCTCGATCGTCGTCGAGGTCTCCGTGCCCGTGTGGGTGTGGCCGCCGGGCGCCCCCTCCTCGAGCCACTGCCCACCCGAGTGATGACCCTCGCGGTAGCGCACGTCGTAGTCCGTGATCTCCCTGGCCCCCGCCGCGCCGGGCGTCCAGGCCACCGTGAGACTCGTCGCGGAAGCCGCACTCGCGCTCGGCTGGTTCGGCGCGGCCGGCGGTTCCTCCACGTTCGTGACGTCCACCGTCACCTCGATCGTGTCGTCGATCGTCGCCGTCGTCTCCGGGCCGCCGCTCGCGTCCTCGCCGTCGGTCACTTGCGCCGTGATCGTGTACGAGTCCTTCGTCTCGTGGTCCAGCGTCGTCCCGGCCGCCACCTTGATCTCGCCGGTCGTGCCGACGATCGTGAACGTGTCGTTGTCGCCACCGATCGCCAGCGACCAGGTCAGCGTGTCGCCGTCCGCGTCCGTCGCCACCGCCGTGCCCACGGACGCCTCGTCGGCGTTGTTCTCCGCGATCATGAACGTCGTGTCGTCGCCGGCCGCGAAGACCGGCGCCGTGTGCGCAAAGGCGGTCAACGCCTTGCCCGAGAAGGCCGCCACCGCGTTGCCCGCCGTGTCCACCAGGGGGCTGCTCGACGGCACGACGTAGGCCAGCGTCACCGCCGCGCTCGGGGCCACCGGGGAAGACAGCGTCGCCGTCACGGCCCTGCCGCTGACGGTCACCGCCGAGTCGGCGCCGGTGACGACGGTGGAGTCCGCGGTCAGCGTCACCGTGAACATGCTGCTCGTCCCCGCCGTCACGCTCTCGTTCATCGGCTCGGAGAAGGTCACGACCAGCCTCGACTGGCTCAAGGTCGCGCTCGAGTACGTCGGCAACACGCCGTCCACCTTCTGGTTCGAGTCCGCCGCGACCGCCGCGTGCGTCAGAGCGGCATCCACCGCCGAGTCGCCCGACTTGATCGTCACGCCCGCCGGCACGCTCAGCTTGTTCGCCGCGAAGCCGAGCCCCGCCGAGAGGTCTCCCGTCGTCACGGTGTAGCTGAAGTCCAGCGCCATCTTGCGCGTCTGGGTCCCGGACGCGTTGTACGTCATGTCCCTCTCGGTACTCCCCCCGAGCAGCAACTTCAATACCGGACTGCCCGTCACGTTCACCGGGAAGTCGAAACTCACCCGCGCCCACACCGTGTCGCCGACCTTGTAGGCCTTGTTCTGATGCGCAGCCGGCGTTGACGCGAACGCGATGCCGCTTACCGTCGCCCGCAACGTCTTCGCGCCGCCCGAAGCCGTCCAGGGGCCCTCGCCGTCGCTCTCCGCCCGCACCTGCACCCGGTACGACGTGAACGGCGTCAGGTTCCGGATCCGCGCCGTGGTGACGGTGCCGACGTGGTTGTGACCGTTGGTCTCTCCCTCCTCGATCCAGTCCGCCTCGTCAGCCGGGTCGCTGGTCCCCGCGAAGTAGCGCACGTCGTAGTCCGTGATCGCCTTGGCTCCCGTGTGCGCCGGCGGGTCCCAAGTCACCGTGAGGATCGACGTGGAAGTCCCGCTCACGACCAGCCCGCCCGGCGCGGCCGGCGGTTCCTCCACGTTCGTCACGTTGACCGTGACCTCGATCGTGTCGTCGGTTGTCGGCGCCGCCTCCATCATGCCGTCGGCGTCTTCGCGGTCAGTCACCCCCACCGTGATCGTGTACTCCGTCTTCGTCTCGAAGTCGAACGTCGTGTTGGGCGCCACCGTGATCTCGCCCGTGAGAGGGTCAACTCTGAACGAGTCGATGTCGTCGCCGCTGTCCAGTTCCCAGATCAGCGTGTCGCCGTCCAGGTCCGTCGCGCCCACCGTCCCCACGGTCGCCGCGTCGGCGTTGTTCTCCGCGATCATGAACGTGACCTCGTCGCCGTCGTCGAATTCCGGCGACGTGTCCCCGGGACTGTTGGTCGCCGCCTTCCCCGAGAACGCTGCCGCCGGGTTGCCCACGGCGTCCGCCAGCGGGTTCGCCGACGGCACGGCGTAGGCCACCGTCAGCGTCGCGCCGATGTCCACCGAGGAAGCGAGCTCCGCCGTCACGGTCGAGCCGCTGATCGTCACGGCCGACGTGCCGCCGTTGATCGTCGTATCGACGCCCCCGCTGCTCGCCGTCACCGTGAACACGCTGCTCGCCGGCTTCGTGCCCGACGTCTTCATCGCCTCGGTGAAGGTCACCGTCAGCGTCGACTGCTCCACCGTCGCGCTCGAGAACGTCGGCAGCACGCCGTCCACCTTGCGGCTCGCACTGGCCGCCACCGCCGGGTGTGTGAGGGCGGCGCTCACCGTCGTTCCGGCGGTAACGAGCTTCGACGTCGCGGTTGCCAGGGCCAGCTTGTTCGCCCCGAAGCCGAGCCCCTCCGAGGCATCGCCGGCCACTACGGTGTACCTGAAGTCGTACGAGGTACGATTCCCCGACTGATCCGTGGGGAACAACGTCATGTCTCTCTCGGTGCCCGTGGCGAGCTGCAGCTTCAAGGTCAGTCCGCCGGTCAGTTCCACCGTGGAGTCGAAGGTCACTCGGGCCTCCACGTGGTCGCCGACCTTGTACGTGCCAGCAGTCGTAACAAACGCGACGCGGCTTACCTTCGAAACCGGCGTCTTTTGCTGTCCCGAGGGCGACCAGGGGCTCGAGCCGTCGCCCAGGGCCGTCACCTGCACCCGGTACGTCGTGTCCGGAACCAGACCGTCGAGCGTCGCCTCCGTCTCCGTGGCGTCGAACAGGCTGGATATCGTCCACTTCGTCTCGTCGGCCGGGTCCGCGGTCCCCGCGAAGTGGCGCATGATGTAGCCCGTGATCGCCTTGGCGCCCGTTTCCGACGGCGCCGTCCACGACACCGTCAGTTGCGTCGGGCTGGTCGCGGACACCGTCGGCGCGGTCATGCGGGCCGGCGGTTCCGGCACGTTCGTCACGTTGACCGTGACCGTGATCGTGTCGTCGATCGTCGCGGTCGCTTCCTGGTTGCCGTCGGCGTCCTCGCCGTCGGTCACCCGCGCCGTGATCGTGTACGAGGCCTTGGCCTCGCGATCGAGCGTCGTCCCGGTCTTCACCTTGATCTCGCCGGTCGTGCCGCCGATCGTGAACGAGGCGTTGTCGCCGCCGCTCGCCAGCGACCAGGTCAGCGTGTCGCCGTCCCCGTCCGTCGCGTCCACCGTCCCCACGGTCGCCGCGTCGGCGTTGTTCTCCGCGATCGCGAACGTGACCGCGTCGCCGTCGTCGAATTCCGGCGACGTGTGCCCTCTCAAGTTGGTCACCGGCTTGCCGGAGAACCCCACCACTTCGTTGCCTGCGCCGTCCCGCAGCGCACTGCTAGACAGTCGACCATAGGCCAGCGTGGCTGTCGCGCCCTGGGGCACCTCGGAAGTCAGCGTCACCGTCGCCACGAGGCCGGCGATCGTCGCGACCGCCGTTGCGCTGCCCGTGTGCGTCGTCGTCGTGCCATCCAGCGTCGCGCTCACGGTGAACAGGCTGCTCGACGCCGCCGTCACGCTTTCGTTGAAGGTCATCTTGAGCGTCTGCCCGTCCACCGTCGCGCTCACGAAGGTCGGCGCCACGCCGTCCACCTTGTGGTCCGTACTGGCCGCCACCGCCGTGTGCGTCAGAGTGGCACCCACTGTCGCTCCGGCCCGCCTGATCGTCACGCCCATCGGCAGGCTCAGCTTGTTCGCCGCGAAGCCGAGCCCTTCGGAGGCGTCTCCCGCCGCCACGGTGTAGGTGAAGTCCAGAGTCGTCTTGCCCATCTGGGTCCCGGACGTGTCGTACGTCATGTCCTTCTCGGTCCCCGCCGCAAACAGCAGCTTCAGAACGGGACTGCCCACCACGTCCACCGACTCGCTGAAGGTCACCCTCGCCCGCACCGTGTCGCCCGCCTTGTACGTGTTGTTCTGGGTCGTCGCCGGCGCTCCCACGAACGCGATGCCCGAGATCCCGAAGTCGTTGTCCGTCACGGTCCAGGAGGCGGAGCTTGGAGTCCCCACGGTGTAGCCGGTGCCCGTGGTCAGCGTCACCGTCACCGTGCCATCCGCCTCGACAACGGAGTCGTCCACGGTCACCACGGTAAACGTCGTGGACGAACTGCCGTCCGGAATCGTCACCGTCCGGGCGCCCTCGTTCGCCGCCGCCACGAAGTCGCTCCCCGCCGACTCCGACACCGTGACGTTCACCGTCACCCCGCTCGTTCCAGACTGCCGCCCCACCTCGAAGATCAGGTTGCTGCCCTCTACCCTGCTGGTACCGACCTCATTCTGCGACCGCGTGATTCGCATGGGGCTCTGCGCCGCCGCCTGCGCGGCCAGTGAGAGGCAGAACAGCGCCCACAGACACGCGGCGCGCCGCCGACTCACACTCCGGCGCCCGCCGAGGCCACGTCGAGAACCTGCCGAATCCGGGTCTGCGCGATCTATCGCGCTATCGCAACGATTCACCGGACCAACGGCGAGCAGACCATCCACAACCATGTCGACCAAACCTCCACGCGCCAGACTGACGATGCACCAGACTCAGGGCATTGACGTTTGCGAGGTTTCTAGAACAAGGAAGGGCGAGTTGTCATATCCCATTTGGTGGGCCATCAACTGCGAAAACCACCCAGAAAACACTGTCTTTATCAACGAAATCAAAAACAATTGATACCTCCCGTTTTGTAGGTTGAGCGGGGGGGGGGGTCTGAAACCCCAGAGCGGCGGCGCCCGGCCCTAAAAGAACCCGGCTTTCGGCTCCGGGCCGCCGCCTTCCGTGTGCGCGACCGGCGCCACGCCATCCGTGCC